>JAGYJA010000011.1 GCA_018402385.1 Flavobacteriaceae bacterium | reverse complement strand
AATACCTATCAAATAACTATTTAATAAAAATTCTATTTCAATGAACAAGTTTTTTCTTATACTCATAGTAAGCATTCTTTTCTCATTTCAATCTGTTGTAAGTCAGCATACTGAGGATCGGGAACAGTTAACTGAAATGCTCCACAACTTTATGGAAGGCGCTTCAAATAATGACAAGGACACTCATGAGAACTTTTGGGCAGAAGACCTCATCTATACCAGTTCAAACGGAACACGTTTTGGAAAAGCCCAAATAATGGCTGGATTTGAGAACGAAACGGAGGTTTCAGATACACCTAAAACCATCTATACGGCAGAAGAAATCCAAATCAACCTCTATGATGATATGGCTATTGTGGCCTTTAAAATGAAAGGAACCACAGGCGTTGAAGTACAATACTACCTCAACAGCGGTACATTTTTAAATAGCGAGGGACGTTGGCAGGTAGTGAATTGGCAGGCAACTAAAATCAATAATTAAAAAATGCCAACTGCAAAAAGCAGTTGGCATTTCATCTTAGCATAATTCAGGTTAATTATAATTTTTGAAAGACAAGATTGTCTGTTGTTCCATCTCCGCCACTTATATCAAATAGCTCAATAAGTGAATCAGAAAAGTTTGATACATCCCAGTCGTCATTAAATTCATCAAAAGGTGGATTTTCTCCAAATTCTAGTATAACGTCCAGTCCATTACCACTGTTAACAACATTCCAGCTACCATTAAAAGTGTTTGATCCATTTGTTGCAACAGTTGTACCGTCTGCATTGAAAGTTACTTCATAGCCATTGTAATTGGTCGTTTGATTGTTGCCATCATCAAGGTATGAGGCTACAAACCAAGAACCATTTACCATCACATTAATTAAATCCTGAGGGTTAGCTCCTGAACAATCTGTGAAAGGGTTTCTTCCAAAGTTTAAGAAATCTGTTCCACCATTTCCTCCACTTATGTCTATCAATTCAATGAGGGCATTTGAAAATGAGGTAACATCCCAGTCGTCATTTAAATCATCAAAAGGGTCATCATCACCTGTAATATCAAATTCAAGAACAAGGTCAAGACCACTGCTGCTATTTGTTACTTCCCATACTCCATTTACGGTGTTTGTACTGCTGGTGGCAACAACATTTTGATTGGAATCAAATGTAAATTGATAAGCTGCATAATTACAAGTCTCATTGTCTCCATCGTCTTCAAGAAGATTCACATACCATACATCTGTGATTAAGTTTTCTATAAAGCTTGGCAGAGTTACCTCCACCACCGCCTCCGGTTGTGGGAGTTCGGGTAAAGGTTAACAAGTCTGTACTACCATCTCCACCACTCACGTCTTTTAATCTAATAATTTCGTTTGTGGCCTCAATGATATCCCAATCGTCATCCAATTCATCTAAGGGGTCAGATTCACCAAAGAACAAAACTAAATCCGGAGTACTGCCTGTAGTAATATTCCAGGTACCGTTTGTGGTTGAGTTATTCACTGTGGCAGTTGCTGTATTGTCTGTGGCAAAATCAAATTCATAACCGGCAAAATCTGATGTTTCGTCAGTATCATCAAAATAATAAGATACATACCAAACACCTTCCGTGAGTATTTCACTAAAATTTGCGGGGATATCTCCACCACTCAAATCGCAGTCTAGAATAAGATTTTGCAATTCAAGATTGTTGTTTACCTGAACCACAGTTCCATTTTGAAGAATTACAGAAATGGGAAATTCAATACTTATGGTTGTATTGGGCTCAATATTCGTAATAAACAATAGGAGTTCCACGTCATTGTTTACCGTTTGAGAACCTGTTTGTTGATTGTTACTGTCAAAAATCAAAAAGGTAATGGGATATTGAAAATCAATACAGGAAATAGAATTGGGCGTGTTAGGGCTTTCAGGAATTCGGTTTATTAAATTGAAAAGCTGAGAGTCATTGGTGATTGTTTCTTGAGCGTCATCTATCACAATTCCATCATCTGAAGAACAGGAAAGAAGGAATAGAAAACTAAAGATGGCAATAAAGGGTAAAAAGGCTGTTTTTTTCATAATTAAAAGTTTGAGTTATTTACTATTGAAACAGTTCAATTACAAACAACCCTACTTTTAAAACAAAAAGATTTATTCCTCTCTGGAAATTTTTGCGCCTATTGCCTGGAGACGCTCGACGATGTGTTCATAGCCGCGGTCAATTTGCTCAATATTGTGAATAATACTGGTTCCAGAAGCAGAGAGCGCTGCTATAAGCAAAGAGATTCCTGCCCTGATATCAGGAGAGACCATTGTAGTAGCCTTTAACATCGATTGAAAATCGTGTCCAATAACAGTTGCCCTGTGCGGGTCACAAAGTATAATTTTTGCACCCATATCAATCAATTTATCTACAAAAAACAAACGGCTTTCAAACATCTTTTGATGAATCAAAACACTTCCTCTGGCCTGTGTACAAACCACCAAAACAATACTTAATAAATCGGGCGTAAATCCGGGCCAGGGTGCATCGGCAATTGTTAGTATTGAACCATCAATGTAACTTTGGATTTCATAATGGTCTTGTTCGGGTATGTAAATATCATCTCCACGCTTTTCAAGGGTAATTCCCAGTTTTCTGAAGGTATCAGGGATAATCCCTAAATTTGCCCAACTCACATTCTTAATGGTGATTTCACTTCGTGTCATGGCTGCAAGGCCAATCCAACTACCAATTTCAATCATATCAGGTAATACCGTATGATTACAACCTCCAAGAGATTTCACACCCTCAATGACCAACAAATTTGAACCCACTCCGGAAATGTTTGCACCCATACTGTTGAGCATTTTACACAACTGTTGTAAATAGGGTTCACAAGCGGCATTGTAAATAGTAGTGGTTCCTTTTGCCAAGACAGCTGCCATCACGATGTTTGCCGTTCCGGTGACTGATGCTTGGTCAAGCAACATATAAGTTCCCGTTAATCCGTTTGGGGCTTCGACTCCATAAAAACGCTCTTCTCGATTGTAACGAAATTTTGCCCCCAGGTTGATAAATCCTTCAAAATGGGTATCGAGTCTTCGGCGACCAATTTTATCGCCGCCGGGACGTGGAATGTATCCTTTGCCAAATCTTGCCAACAAAGGTCCAACAATCATAATAGAGCCGCGCAAAGAGCTTCCCTCCTGCTTAAACAATTCAGATTCTAAGTAGTCGAGATTGATTTCATCGGCTTGAAAAGAAAAGTGGCCCTTAGCAAGTTTTTCAATTTTGACCCCCAGATTGCGTAAAACAGCAATGAGTTTGTTGACATCAATGATATCAGGAATGTTTTTTATTTCTACTTTTTGTGGAGTTAACAATACAGCACAAAGTATTTGAAGTGCTTCATTTTTTGCACCCTGCGGTTGAATTTCACCTTTTAATTTGTGACCGCCTTCAATTTTAAATAGTCCCATAAACAATCCTGTTCTTAATAACGCTTTCGAGGTCTGCTGTTGCTTTTGTAATTCTTTTTATTTGAAGAACCACCATTTGTAAATTTCTTTTTACTTTTCAGCAAGTCAGAAGCATTTGATAAATCCTCATCGCTTTCCTTCAGATTAATTTTCCCTTCAGAAAGTTCAAACAAATGTCCAAATATCACATCATCCTCAACAGTATCTTTATTCCAGTTGAGGTAGGATTTTTTCATGTGGTTGGCAATGGTAAGCACCAGTGCTTCCTTTTTTTCACCTTCTTCCCATTCATTGGCTACATCAATCATACGTTTGATGTTGTTTCCATAAAAACGGTATTTGGGGTGGTTTTGGGGATACCCTAGAGGATCGGGTCTTTCTGTTAATTCTTCCCTAGTAGGAATCGGAAAAGGGGAGTCCACATCCAGCTTAAAGTCTGAAATGATAAAAAGCTGATCCCAAAGCATGGGTTGGAAATCAGGGACATCACGCAAATGCGGATTCAAATTTCCCATAACCGCAATAATGCTTTTTGCTACTTTATTGCGTTCCTCACGGTCTTCAATAGTAATCGCATGATCAACCATTTTTTGGATGTGACGTCCATATTCAGGGATGATAAGCTTGGGTCTTTCTGTATTGTATTCTAATTGGTCTAACAAAATGATATGTGTTTTATTTGAAGAGTACTATAATTTTTTGCTTTGCGCAAAGTAGTAAAAAAAAGTTTCTTAATTGTTAAGCTAAAGCGAAATTATCCCCTCAATATATGAAACTTGAAGGTATTTTTCAATCACAGCATCGGGATTTTTCATTTTCACTAAAACGGAAACACTGGTAAAATTTCCTTTTGAAGAAGATTTGGTTTGAATCTTTGCGTCCATATCCACAAAAACAGTTTCAATTTGTGAAACTTTAGTATCGTCTGAAGGAATAATAAATTTATAAAGATACTCTGATGGCCAGAGGGTATCGTTGTTTAATTTCTCTTTCAGATTTTTGTAAAATTCCTCCGTTTTTTTATCAGGATTCATAAAGGGCATTGATTTTCTGCAAAATATTTTCACTGCAAAGATACCATTTCAAATTCAATTCTTTTTCCGTATTTTGTATTTTAAAAAAATTGATCCTTTGAAACCAAATCGCATCGTCATTACCGGAGCCCCAGGAACCGGAAAATCATCATTAATCAAAGAACTGGAAGCTCAAGGACACCCTTGTTTACACGAAATTTCAAGAGAAGTGATTCTTCAAGCCAGAGAGGATGGCTATGAACAGTTATTTCTAGAGAAGCCTCTTTTGTTTAGTGAACTGCTTTTAAAAGGAAGGGTCAAGCAATACCAAACGGCAGAGGAGTTTAAAGATAAATTTCTCTTCTATGACCGTGGGCTTCACGATGTGGTAGCATACTTGCACTATGTGGATGAAAAGTATCCCGAAGAAATGCAACTCATTTGCAATAAGCACAGGTATGATCACATTTTTATTTTACCACCCTGGGAAGAAATATATACTTCAGATAACGAGCGTTATGAAAGCTTTGAAGAAGCAAATAAAATTCACTATTATTTGGAAAGTGCTTACAAAAGCTACAACTACAACCCCATTAGCGTTCCAAAAGGGACCATAGAAGAGCGCATTGCTTATATCATAAATAAATTGAATCTTTAATAATGAATAAACCCCTTGACATTCTTCAACACTATTGGGGTTATACAAAGTTCAGGCCCTTACAGGAGGAAATTATCCAACATGTTCTGGATAAAAAAGACACGGTCGCTTTGTTACCTACCGGTGGGGGCAAGTCTGTGTGTTTTCAAATTCCGGCCCTTGTTGAAGACGGGATATGCATTGTTGTTTCTCCTTTAATTGCCTTGATGAACGATCAGGTAAACGCCCTAACAAGAATGGGAATTAAAAGTATGGCGCTCACCGGCAGCATTTCATTGAACGACTTAGACCGCTTGCTCGATAACTGTATCTATGGAAATTACAAATTCCTATACCTTTCGCCGGAGCGTCTTCAACAGGAGCTCGTGCAATATCGCATAGAAAAAATGCAGGTCAACCTCATCGCCATTGATGAAGCGCATTGTATATCGCAATGGGGAAATGATTTTAGACCCGCCTATAAAAATATCTCCTTACTAAAGTCTATCAAACCAGACGTTCCTTTTATTGCTTTGACTGCCACAGCCACACCAGAGGTTTTAACAGATACAATCAACGAACTGGAGCTCAACAATCCCGGCGTTTTTCAAAAATCTTTCTTTAGAGAAAATTTGTCTTATCAGGTTTGGAAGGAGCAAGATAAATTCTATCGCCTTAAAGACCTATTAAAAGAAAATGAACCGGCGATTATCTACACCCGAAACAGAAAAAGCACAGAAGAAATAAGTAAACACCTTAATCTCAAAGGCATTCAATCCACCTTTTTTCACGGAGGTATTTCTGCTGATGATAAAAAAACAAAGCTGCAAAACTGGCTCAATGAGACTACTCCGGTGATGGTTGCTACCAGTGCTTTTGGGATGGGAATTGATAAACCAAATGTGCGTAGCGTCATTCATATCGATTTACCTGAGAGTTTAGAAAGTTACTTTCAGGAAGCCGGTCGTGCCGGAAGGGATAGTGCCTATTCTAAAACGATTTTGCTCTATAATGAAGCTGATGAAGCCCAGGTAAAAAGACAGTTTATAAGCACCTTACCCACAACTGAATTTTTAAAACACATCTACAAAAGGTTGTGCAATCATTTTTATATCGCATATGGTGAAGGTGAGTTTACAACTCATTCCTTTAATTTTGAAAAGTTTTGCCTGCAGTATGAGCTTCACACAATGAAGACATACAATGCCATCCAGACGCTGGACAGACTAAGTATTATCAAACTTTCTTTTGAGTTTGGAAGAAAAACGGAAGTGCAGTTTCTAATCCCGTCAAAACAGGTGATTGCGTATCTAGATTCTAATTTGAAAAATGCCATTATTGGTAAAACAATTTTAAGAATTTATACAGGAATTTTTGAAAAACTAACTGCCATCGACTTAGAACTCATCGCTTCAAAAAGTGGGCAAAGCACAAAAGAGCTTATAGATACCCTCAAGCAATTTGAAAAAGACAAAGTGATTTCATTACAACTAGCCACTACAGACACATCACTTACATTTATTGAACCCAGAGAGGACGACAGGACCATCAACAGAATTGCAAAAACAGTAGAACGACTCAATTCAAATAAGAAAAAACAGGTGAATGCTGTAATGGCTTATATTGAAAATAATACCGTGTGTAAAAGTATCCAACTACTCCACTATTTTGGTGATTATTCTGACACCCCTTGTGGAATTTGCAGCGTGTGTGCAAATCAACAAAGCTTGCCCTCAAAAAAGGAACTCACACTCATTTCCCGGGAAATTTTAGTGCTTTTAGAAGTAAACACCTTTACTTCAAGAGAAATTTGCGAAAGGCTTACCTTTGCAGAAGCCAAAGTGATTTTTGTACTTCAACAATTACTTGACGCTAATAAAATCAAATTGAACCTAAATAATAAATACAATTTAATTTAATGCAAGACTTAAGAATCGTCTTTTTTGGAACACCAGACTTTGCTGTTGCCACCCTTAAAACCCTTGTAGAGAACAATAAAAATGTTGTGGGTGTCGTTACCGCACCAGACAAACCCGCCGGAAGAGGCAGAAATTTAAGGCAATCTGCTGTGAAGGAATATGCGCTTACGCAAAATTTAAAAGTGCTCCAGCCCACCAATTTAAAAAGTGAAGAATTCAATAAAGAATTAAAAGAACTCAATCCAAATTTGCAAATTGTTGTTGCTTTCAGAATGCTACCACAATCTGTATGGAGTTTGCCAAAGCTAGGCACTTTTAATTTGCACGCTTCATTGTTACCACAATACAGAGGAGCAGCTCCCATCAACTGGGCTATTATAAATGGGGAGTCAAAAACAGGCGTATCCACCTTCTTTATAGATGATAAAATTGATACCGGAGAAATCATAAAACAAATGGAAGTACCCATCACACCCTCAGACAATGCAGGGAGTCTTCACGATAAATTAATGGTCACCGGTAGCGAACTTGTTTTAAAAACAGTCAATTTAATTGCTTCAGGAAAAGTTTACCCTCAAAAGCAACAAAACAGTGAACCTTTAAAAACAGCTTACAAACTCCATACTGAAAACACAAAAATTGACTGGAACAAGCCAATTGAGGAAATTCATAATTTGGTTAGAGGGTTAAGTCCTTACCCCTCTGCCTGGTCCCACTTTATAAATGGAACTGAAGAAATGACTGTTAAAATCTATTCCACCCTTCCTGAAATTACAAATCACAGTGAGCAAACAGGAACTATTATAAGTTCTAAAAAAGAACTAAAAGTAGCAGTTAAAGGTGGATATATTCAGGTGAAAGAAATTCAGCTTCCGGGCAAAAAAAAGATGGATGTGGTTTCCCTTTTAAATGGCTTAAAAATTGAAAATGGTGCAACTATGCGCTAAAGTCTTACTATTGTTGACCTCATTAAAAAAACAAAAAAAGGCTAAGTTTATTAACAAAGAGCGTAAGTTATTAACAAAAACCCCGATTTACCGCGTGAATGCTTGCGTGAAACGATAATCCGTTTAAATTTGTAAAGCGAAATAATTTACGTTTAACCAACAATTTAATTTAAAACAAATTTTATGAACAAATCAGATTTAATCGATGGAATGGCAGCGGATGCCGGAATCACAAAAGCAGCTGCAAAAAAAGCACTAGAATCTTTCTTAGGAAATGTTGAAAAATCTCTAAAAAAAGGCAACAGAGTATCTCTAGTTGGTTTTGGTTCTTGGTCAGTTTCTAAAAGAGCTGCAAGAGAGGGAAGAAATCCACAAACTGGAAAAACTATCAAAATTGCTGCTAAAAATGTAGTAAAGTTCAAAGCAGGAGCTGATCTTCAAAAATCAGTAAACTAAATTACCCCCTTTTAACTTATTGCAAAGCTCTATTTTCGAATAGAGCTTTTTTTATTCCTAAGATTTTGACTTTTTGTTTTTATTTCATTTAAAAATTAACTAGTTTTAATCTACTTATTTTTAAATATGACTTCATTAAAACCTACAAAAGGATATTTACTTGTCGCTGAACCCTCCATAATTGGTGATGCTTCATTCAATAGATCTGTGGTTTTAATTGCTGAAGAAAATGAAAGCGGTTTTATTGGTTTCATATTAAACAAACCTCTTGAATATAGCATTCAAGATCTTATACCTTCCATTAACTCTCCTATGATCGTTTTTAATGGAGGCCCCGTTGAGCAAGACAATATGTATTTTATTCACAAAGTCCCTGACCTAATTCCAAACAGCATAGAAATTGCAAATGGTATCTACTGGGGTGGGGATTTTGAAACAGTGAGCAGTTTACTGGAAAACAATCTGATTTTTGAAAATGACATCCGTTTTTTTCTAGGGTATTCTGGGTGGGATGCAAATCAACTGGAAGATGAACTTGCTTTAAATAGTTGGGTTGTTGTTAAAAACAATTATGAACAAGAAATTTTTTCCAAAGACAATGCTACGTTTTGGAAAAAAAATGCGTGAGTTTGGTGGCGATTATTTGCTTTGGTCCAACGCACCGGAAAACCCAAACTTCAATTAAGCCAACCGTATCTTTACATTCAATTTTGTAATCAAGTCCTTTGAAACTTGAGTACCATACTCCTTTTTGCGATATTTTGAAATGGGCTGGATTCCTGTAATTACATTGGTAATGAAAAGTTCATCAGCTTTTTGTAGTTCAAAAGGTGAAATTGTAGTTTCTTCAAAAGTATAATCGGGCAACTGCTTTGCCAATTCAATAATTTGTTTCCTAAGAATTCCGCGTAAGCAACCATCAGTAATGGGAGGTGTTTTGATTGTGTTTCCGGAAACCAAAAACAAATTTCCGTTAAGGGCTTCTACCACCATTTTGTTCTCATTAAGCAACAAACAGTTGTCATAATTATTTTCCTTTGCGAAAATACCCCCAAGGACATGAAGCAATTTGTTGTTTGATTTTATTGTTGAAAGCAAACCCGAGTTGAGATAGTAATCCTTAAACAACTCGATTTCATAGGGTTTTGAATTGTGGAGATAAAAAGGAGTTTCCAGGGTTTCAGTGGTAATTAAAAAAGAAATTGACGGGCTTGTGGGTGTATATAAACCACCTTCATCGCGATACACGGTGAGTCTAGCTTTTGTTGCTTGTGCATCTGGATGTGCAGCTATTATTGTATTTAAAATTTGCTTCTCAAGATATTCCATTGTAAAAAGCATGGGAATCTCCATTCGCATAATGCGCATCGATGCCATTAACCGCAAATAATGGTCTTCCCAAAAAAGAATCTTCCCTGTTGAAATGCGCAGGGATTCAAAAACTGCATCCCCATAAAAAAGGCCACGATTGAAAGGCGAAATTTTAGCTTCTTCTTCAGTGTGTAGTTTTCCGTTTAAATTAATCATAAAAAAGCCTCGTTATGTAAAACAAGGCAAAGATACAAGGTTTATTTTTGGATAGTTTAAGTAGAACCTAAAATGTGTTTTAATTCTGAAACCAGATTGTCCCAGAGCATTTTGTTTTCTTCCAGTTCCTCTTCTGTTGAGAAATCGGTTATCATTAATGAAACGTCTTTTGTAATTTCATCCACCTGAATACGCATTTCAAAGAAGGTATCCTGTTCTTCATCTTCCAGCCATTTAAACTTGATGCGCTCTTCATTTTTTTTGCCCATCAGTTTTGCTTTTTCTTCAGAACCATTCCAGATGAAGGTAAAGATTTCACCACGTGAATTCACATTTTCAGCATACCATTCAGACAATCCTGAAGGAGTTGATATATATTGATAGAGAAGAGCTGGGGACACCTGTATTGGAAACTCCATCTCAAATTTTTCTTTGGCTTCCATTTTCTTAAAAGTTAGTTGATGCACAATATAGATATTAAATTGAAAATAGAAAAGATTTTAAAATTTATTTTATCAAAATAAAGCTTTGTGCTGGTGTAAATTGTTTTTATATTTGCGCTCTCAAAATTAATGATTGAGATTCCCGTCTAATAGCAATCATTATACGCGGGAATGCATGGCGTGGTAGCTCAGCTGGTTAGAGCGTCGGATTCATATCCGCCAGAGGCCGGACGGGTCAAGTCCACACACTATGAAAATCCTAATGAATATTGAGTAACGTTCTTTATTTTAATACATTGTAAGAGTATATGACATGATGTATTGTACGCTCTAACGTTCAGTGAAATATATAGTGAGGTATGCCTCAGTTGGTTAGTAGCGTCGGTTCTATATCTCGCAACAGATTGGCAGACAGAGGCTTTACTATCAAATACAGAACCTGAATGTCTTGAGTATACTGAGTTCTTTATTTAATAACTTTGAAGATATGATAAAGAAGATGGCTCAAGCCTACGTCGGAAGAAATTTATCAAGGCAGAAGTAATCTCAGTATGGTATAGAATAAGCGTCGGATTCATAACCCGGAGGTCGAGGGGATCGTGCCCCCTCTCGCTACACAAAATCCCCTTACATTCAGGGGATTTTTTAATTTTATAGAATGCAGGAGTTTGTGACATATGTATTGTACTCTTTAAAATTCAATAAAATATATATTGGATATTCCTCTTCATTAATACAACGGTTCTATTCTCATAACACATTTTCAAATAAAGGCTTTACTGTTAAATACAGACCCTGGATTCTTGTTTATACTGAGTTCTTTAAAAATAAAAATGAAGCTATGAAAAAAGAAAAATGGCTCAAGTCTGGGGTTGGAAGAAAATTTATCAAGGAAAAAATAATCCCACTATATAAAGAATAAACGGAGGATTCATATCCGCCAGAGGCGGACGGGGGATCGTGCCCCCCTCTCGCTACACAAAATCCCCTTACATTCAGGGGATTTTTAATTTTATAGAATGCAGGAGTTTGTGACATATGTATTGTACTCTTTAAAATTCAATAAAATATATATTGGATATTCCTCTTCATTAATACAACGGTTCTATTCTCATAACACATTTTCAAATAAAGGCTTTACTGTTAAATACAGACCCTGGATTCTTGTTTATACTGAGTTCTTTAAAAATAAAAATGAAGCTATGAAAAAAGAAAAATGGCTCAAGTCTGGGGTTGGAAGAAAATTTATCAAGGAAAAAATAATCCCACTATATAAAGAATAAACGGAGGATTCATATCCGCCAGAGGCGGACGGGGGATCGTGCCCCCCTCTCGCTACACAAAATCCCCTTACATTCAGGGGATTTTTTAATTTTATAGAATGCAGGAGTTTGTGACATATGTATTGTACTCTTTAAAATTCAATAAAATATATATTGGATATTCCTCTTCATTAATACAACGGTTCTATTCTCATAACACATTTTCAAATAAAGGCTTTACTGTTAAATACAGACCCTGGATTCTTGTTTATACTGAGTTCTTTAAAAATAAAAATGAAGCTATGAAAAAAGAAAAATGGCTCAAGTCTGGGGTTGGAAGAAAATTTATCAAGGAAAAAATAATCCCACTATATAAAGAATAAACGGAGGATTCATATCCGCCAGAGGCGGACGGGGGATCGTGCCCCCCTCTCGCTACACAAAATCCCCTTACATTAAGGGGATTTTTTAATTTTATTTATTACAAGAATAAAAGAAAAATTCCCTTAACCATTAATAATATTATGACTACCCAAGAATTTACATACTGATTCCAGGAGTTAAGTCCGTGATTAGACATTCTAGCAGATTCATTTTTATCTACCATATAAACTAAAAATATCAAAGACAATCCAATTGAGATTATCCCAGACTCAAAAGAATATTCATTAATAAACTCATTTATCTTTTCCATGAGATTAAAATGTTTTAAAAAATATTAGCTAGCAGGTTTTTCAAAACCTAATTAGTATGATTTAATTCTGTTTAAGTCTCTCAATCAACCCATCCAGATCAACAGTTTCCTGCTCCCCGCTTTTCATGTTTTTTAAGGTATAGGTATGTGCCTTAATTTCATTTCCACCTGCAAGTACAACAAAGGGAATTTCCCTTTTATCGGCATAAGTCATTTGTTTGCCCATTTTGGCAGTATCGGGGTAAAGTTCGACTGCAATTCCTTTCACTCTGAGGTTTGAGATGGCTTGCATCGCATAGAGGGCTTCAGCTTCTCCAAAATTGATAAATAGCACTTTGGTATTTTCTTGAACGGTTTTTGGGAAAAGACTCAGCTCTTCCAGCACCAGATAAATCCTGTCCAGACCAAATGAAATTCCTACTCCGCTCACGCCTTTCAAACCAAAAACTCCGGTGAGGTCATCATAACGACCGCCACCGCCAATGCTACCCATTTGGACACCTTTGGGTGCACCCACTTCAAAAATGGCCCCGGTGTAATAATCAAGACCCCTTGCTAAAGTAACATCCAGTTCAAGTTGGGCGACTTTTAAACCTAAATTTTGAATCGTTTCAATAACAAACTGCACTTCTTCGATTCCTTTTTTTCCGATTTCGGAAGTTTGTAAAAGAGATGAAAGGCTTTTTAATTTTTCTTCATTGGAACCGTTAAAACTGAAAAGGGGCTGTAATTTTTGAATGGCATCCCGGGAAATTCCTTTTTCCAGCATTTCTTTTTTCACGCCCTCCTCGCCTATTTTGTCAAGTTTGTCCAATGCTACCGTAAAATCAATCAATTTGTCTTCGGCACCAATGACTTCGGCGATGCCTGAAAGTATTTTTCGGTTGTTTATTTTTATGGTGATTCCTTGGAGTTCCAGATTAGCAAACACGGCATCATACAACTGCACCAGTTCTATTTCCTGCCACAAGGAGCCGGAGCCCACTACATCGGCATCACATTGCCAAAACTCCCTGAAACGACCCTTTTGGGGCCTGTCTGCACGCCAAACGGGTTGCATTTGGTAACGTTTAAATGGGAATGTGATTTCATTTTGGTGTTGCACCACATAACGAGCAAAGGGAACGGTGAGGTCATAACGCAAGGCTTTTTCTGATATTTGAGAAACAACCTGATTGCTATTTTTTTCGCTTAAAGCGACATCATCTACTTTACTTAAAAAGTCGCCGCTATTTAAAATTTTAAAAATCAGGCGGTCCCCTTCTTCCCCATATTTTCCCATAAGGGTTTCTGAGTTTTCAAAGGAAGGTGTCTCAATGGGCTGAAAACCAAAAAGCTTGAAACTCCCTTTGATGGTTTCCATAATGTAGTTGCGCTTTGCCACTTCTTGAGGGGAAAAGTCTCTGGTGCCTTTGGGTACTGATGGTTTTTTTGCCATTGTTTGTATCTAAAGCACAAATATCTGATTATAAATCCCAAAATGCAAGACATGCTTTCTAGTTTGTGAGTTTATGAGTTTGTGAGTCTTCAATTTGGAAATTGGTACTTGGAATTTGTTGCTTGATAAAAAAACAAGATTATTACCTGGTTATACCACAGAGTTACACAGAGGTTCCGCAGAGGTTCGCAGAGCAATTCATTTAAATATTTACAATTAGTACAATGACTTGGAATTTGGTGCTTTCAAATTTCATGCTTGGTCCCGATAGCTATCGGGATTGGTGCTTTCGTTTTGATACTTCATATTAAAGAATTTTCAGTTAATATCTTTAATCTTTGTAACTTTATATGTTTAAAACAGACTTATTGTAAAAACCGGGGATTTATGTTTAAGCTACTTAGAGAAAACATACGCATTGCTTTAAATTCAATCCGTACACAACTTTTACGCACCATTCTTACAATCCTAATTATTGCTATTGGTGTTTTTGCTTTGGTCATGATTTTGAGCGCTGTAAAATCTCTTGAAAATACCATTGCCGGTGATTTTGCTTCCATGGGCTCCAATACCTTTACGCTTCAGCGATATGATTTTGACATACAACGCTCTGGTGAACGGCAAAAAGTGAATCCCATTTTGAGTTACAGGGACATTAAAGAATTTGAAGAAACCTATAATTTTCCATTGACCCGAACGGCTGTATCCTTTACAGGAACTGCTTCTGCGGAAATCAAATATGAAAACTTCAAAACAGATCCTGAGGTTCAGGTTTTAGGAATCAATGAAAACTACCTAAACAATTCCGGACTGGAAATTGATTTGGGACGCAATTTCAATTCGTTTGACATCTCAAACAATAACAATGTCTGCATCATTGGTTCAGACATTGTCAAGAGTCTTTTTAAAGACGAAAACCCCATTGATAAGGTCATTAGTGTGCGCGGAGCAAAATACAAGATTGTGGGTGTTTTAAAAACGAAGGGTTCCACATTTGGTAACAACCAGGATTTGCGTGTGATGATTCCCATTCAAGCTGCCCGTGGCCTGTTTACCCAGCCAAATATCAATTACAACATTAGTGTTATGGTTGATAATACTGAAATGCTTGACAGCGCACAAGAAGAAGCGATTATCACTTTTAGAAACATACGCGGTTTGAGTCCTGTTGAAGAAAATAATTTTGGCATGGTGCGCAGTGATGATTTGATCAACCGCATCGCCAGCATAACCGGCTATTTGGAAGCTGCTGCTTGGATCATCAGTATCATTACCATTTTTGGTTCATCAATTGCTTTGATGAATATCATGTTAGTTTCAGTGACTGAACGCACTCGTGAAATAGGCGTGAGAAAATCACTGGGAGCCAAACGAAAAACAATTGCCAATCAATTTATCATTGAAACGGTGCTAATTGGTCAAATGGGTGGAGCATTGGGTATTTTCCTTGGCGTCGTTGGCGGATTTCTCTTTGCTTATTTTTTAAAGTTTGATTATTCCTTGCCCTGGGCTGCTATGATTGCGGCCGCTATTATTTCATTTGTGGTAGCCGTGATTGCCGGTTCGTATCCTGCAGCAAAAGCAGCCGGTCTGGATCCCATTGAATCATTGCGGTATGAATAATCTATTAAAATAAATTTTTAAGGGTGTTGAAAAACACACCTTCTGTTATGATGGCACCCTGTTTTATATAGTTGAAATATTTCAAGGTTTTTCTCTTTAGTAAAATCTTTTGTGGCTTCAAATAATTCCACTTCATCTGAACCGATATTTTTTTCCAGCCAATCGATTCCCTCTTGTTTTGTAAAATCAATTGATTGATTGCTGGTTTTTATGGCTAGAAGTTCAATTTGGCTATCGCCGAAAAAAAACAAATACACTTGATTTTTGCTCCAATTCTCAAGATAAGACACCCTGGAGAGAGTTCCTTCCCAAATCAAATCACTAAACACATCCAGTTCATCTTCTGCTACTTCTGGTTTATCCTGTTTGATTTTTTCCCATTCATCAGCAGTGATGGATTGGCTTGCTAAAAAACGGGCGAATTCCTGGTGAAGTTCTTCAAATTGTTCTTTTGTGAGTCTGCTGTATTTCATAAAGAAATAAAATTTGCAAATAAAAAAGCCTCTTGAAAATATCAAAAGGCTTTGAATGATTTAAACTGATAGTATTATTTTGCTTCAGCAATTACCTGAAAAGGTAGTGTTGCTATCACATCTCTATGAAAACGAACAGCCGCTTCATATTGCCCTGTTCTTTTAATCAAACCACCGGGAACAGTAATGTATTTCTTTTCCAAAGTGATTCCTTCATTTTCAAGAGCTGCAACAACATCAGCATTTGAGATAGAACCAAATAACTTGTCTCCTTCGCCTGTTTTTGCAGTTAATTTTATTTCTAAATCAGTTAGCTTAGCTGCTTGCTTTTTAGCATCGTCAACGAGTTTTTGCTCCTTGTAAGCACGTTGCTTAAGAGTTTCAGCAAGTACTTTCTTAGCAGATGATGTCGCTAAAATAGCGTGCCCTTGCGGGATCAAAAAGTTTCTAGCATAACCGTTTTTTACAGTTACTAAGTCGTCTGTAAATCCTAGATTTTCAACGTCATTTTTTAATATAACTTCCATGTCGTGCTATTTTTTATTTTAATAAATCTGCTACATAAGGCATTAGTGCCAGGTGACGAGCTCTTTTCACAGCAACGGCAACCTTTCTTTGGTATTTCAATGAAGTACCGGTAAGTCTTCTTGGCAATAATTTTCCTTGCTCATTGACAAATTTCAATAAGAAATCTGCATCTTTATAATCGATGTATTTGATACCCGATTTTTTAAATCGACAATATTTTTTGTTTTTGCTGGTATCAATGTTAAGCGGAGTCAAATATCTGATTTCTCCGTCTTTTTTACCTTTTGATTGTTGTTCTAGTGTTGCCATAATTAAGCAGTTGCTTTTTCATTGTTTCTATTTCTTCTCTTTTCAGCCCAGGCAATCGCGTGTTTATCTAACTTAACAGTTAAATAACGCATAATGCGTTCGTCTCTTCTGAATGCTAACTCATACGGAGTAATAATCTCTCCGGGAGCAGTAAATTCAAATAAGTGATAAAAACCACTTTTTTTGTGTTGAATTGGGTAAGCTAATTTTTTCAAGCCCCAATTTTCTTTGGATATCATCTTAGCGCCGTTAGAAACAAGAAAATCTTCAAATTTCTTAACTGTTTCCTTTATCTGATCTTCAGATAAAACGGGATTTAAGATGAAAACAGTTTCATAATGATTCATAAAAATTTGTTTAAATAGTTATAATAAAATTCACCCATCAATTTTCGTTTTGATAAATGAGGGTGCAAAAATAGTGTTTTATTTAGAATTTACAAAAGCTTTTAATACTCTATTTCTTCCTACACTTTTTCTTATATTTTTGAAATTTAGTGCGTTAAAAATTAAAAATAGTTGCACTTTATCGATAATTTAACTAATTTTGTCCTAATAAATAATGGGGAATTTGTGGAAAAAGTAGTACTTAATTGTGTCATTGTGGATGATTCAAGCTTACAACGCCTGTCTATTGTTAGACTTGTTCAAAGCCATCCATCATTAAATCTCGTCTCAGAATATAACAATGCTATTGAAGCAAAAATGGGGTTATTAAATAACAAAATTGACCTCGTTTTTTTGGATATTGAAATGCCTATTCTCTCAGGTTTTGATTTACTTGATGATTTAAATCAAAAACCACAAATTATTTTTATTACAGGAAAAACAAAGTATGCTTTTAAAGCCTTTGACTATGATGCTGTTGATTACCTAAGAAAACCCATAACCAAAGAGCGCTTTCTTAATGCTGTTCATAAAGCCATTACAAACTTCAAACTCAAAAATGATGAAGGTTTTGACGATGAAGATTTTATTTTTGTTAAAAGCAATCTTAAAAAACGAAAAGTATTTCTAAATGAGTTAAAATATATTGAAGCATTGGGAGATTATGTGAAGCTGGTCACTGATCATGAATCTCTTGTTGTCTTATCCACCATGAAATCTTTTGCTGCCCTCCTTCCTCAAGACCGATTTATGAGAATCCACAAGTCTTATATTGTCAACCTTGACAGAGTGGAACGTTACAATAGCAAATCTGTTGAAATTGAAAAGGAGTTTCTCCCCTTGAGTAGAAACAAGAAAACAGTCCTTGTTGAAGCGTTAAGTTCCTCATTTAATTCTTAGTAATTATCAACATCTATTACTAATTTCACACTCCTGAACTCTTTCACGGAAAGGAAACTGCGCTCTATTTTCCTGATGATTTCTTTGGTTTTTTTGAGAGACTGATTTTTAGGGATTTTGATTAAGATATGGGTAATATATTCATTTCTAACACGTCCCACCGGTGGCTGTTCCGGACCCAATATGTTTTCCGCAAAAACGTTTCGCAATGATTGGCTCAACCAGCCGGCAGCCGATTGCATTTTTACAAATTTTTTATCCTTAACCGTCATTTTGATAAGGCGAAAAAACGGGGGGTATTTAAAATCAAACCGCTCCTGTATTTGAAAATCATACATTCCCATATAATCATGTTGCTCCACTTGCAGTAAAACAGGATGTTTTGGATTAAAGGTTTGTATAATTACTTTACCTTGTTTCTGGGTGCGACCGGCACGACCGGAAACCTGCAATAACAACTGAAAACTGCGCTCCAAAGCTCTAAAATCAGGAAAATTAAGCAGGTTGTCTGCATTCATAACTCCCACAAGGCTTACATTCCTAAAATCAAGACCTTTAGCCAGCATTTGTGTTCCCACCATAATATCAATTTCTCCCTGTTCCAAACCTTCTATCAGTTTTTCATAAGCGTGTTTACCCCTGGTAGTATCTTGATCCATTCGGGCAATTTTTTTTGACGGAAAAAGCGATTTAAGTTCAGTTTCTATTTGTTCAGTACCCAGCCCTTTGGTATCCAGATGCACACTTCCGCAAGCCATACATTCATCAAGCATCGCGATGTGATACCCACAGTAATGACATCTCAGTTGCTTTTTATGTTGATGATATGTCAAACTCACGTCACAATTGGGACATTGAGGTGAGTGCCCACAAGTCATACATTCAACCGTGGGTGAAAAACCTCTTCGATTTTGAAAAAGGAGTACTTGTTCCCCCATAGATAATGTTTCTTCCATAGCATCTATGAGTGCCTGAGAAAAATGACCTTTCATCTTTTTCTTGTGGTAGCTTTCGCGCAAATTCACCAGTTCAATTTGAGGCAATTGTATCTCACCAAATCGTTCTGTTAATGATACCAACCCATATTTTTGGTCTTTTGCGTTAAAATAAGTTTCAATAGCAGGGGTCGCTGAACCTAACAAGGTTTTTGCTTTGTGAAGGTTTCCCAATACAATAGCTGAATCACGCGCATTGTATCTTGGAGCAGGGCTAAACTGTTTAAAAGACGGCTCATGCTCTTCATCAACTATAATAAGTCCTAAATCCTGAAAGGGTAAAAATAAAGAGGAGCGTGCACCAATGATAATTTGGGCTTTTGATTTTTTTTCCAAAACATTGTGCCACACTTCTACCCGTTCATTTACTGAGTATTTAGAATGATAAACAGCAACCTTTTCGCCAAAATAATGCTGTAACCTTCCTATAAGTTGTGTTGTTAATGCTATTTCAGGAAGCATATACAAAACTTGTTTGCTTTGGTTAATTACCTCCTGTATGAGTTTGACATAAATTTCGGTTTTTCCACTTGCTGTGACTCCGTGTAACAAGTTAACATCGTGTGTTTTAAAATTTTCTTTGATAGCTTCAAAGGCTGTTTGCTGAGAATTATTCAAAGATTTGATTGCTTTTGGCGCATCCCCTTGATATGAGATTCTATCTTTTTGGATTTCAAATTCTTCAAAAATACCTTTAGAGATCAAGGCTTTAATCACAGCACTAGAAACGCCGCTATGATCCCTTAGCTCTTTAACTGATAGCGGTTTTTTTGATTTTGAGGTCATTGTGAAAAAGTGCATAACTGCTTCGCGTTGCTTTTTAGCTGAAGAAAGTTCCTCAAGTAGTTTTTTTAAGCCTTCAGTGGTAGTATGCTCTTGCTGAAGTTTCACATACTTAACCAGCTTGGGTTTGTATTGTTCTACAACCTCTTCTTTTGTCGTGATGACTCCCTTATCAACGAGCCTGTGTAGCAATGGCAAAACGGCCTTTTTATCAATAATGTCCTGAATTTCCTGAATTCTGAGTTCTTTTTGCATTTGAAAAGCTTCAACTACAAGGAGCTCATCATCATTGAGTGTATTTAAATCAATGACCGTTTCATTATTTATTGAGATTACTGTTTCGCTCTCAAGCAAAAAAGCGCGGGAAACTGCTGCCCTCATTACTTCGCCGAGTGTACACATATAATATGAAGCAATCCATTCCCAGTGTTTGATTTGTATGGGAGTTACGATGGGCTTTTCATCTAGGATTTGTTCAATCTCTTTGGTTTTATAGTTGCCGGGTTCTTGTGTATGAACTTGATAAACAAGTGCAGTATAGACTTTTGACTTTCCAAAGGGGACGGTCACTCGCATACCTTGTTTTAAAAAGTATGCTTCCTCTTTATTGATGCTGTAAGTAAAAAGGTTTTGAATGGGAATGGGAATAATGACATCAATGAAATAGTTCATATTTTAATCAACGAATTTTTTTCTGCTTTTGAGTCTGTGTAATGTCACATTGAGTTCAAAACCAAGTAAAAGCAAATTTGAATTAATCCAAATGTACAACATCATCACAAGCAGCGCGCCTATGGAACCATAAAGTTCATTGTAAGTTGAAAAGTTTTCGATATAAACTCCAAACAAATAAGTAGTCAACAAAAACAATCCAGTTGTGATGACAGCACCCATTGAGAAAAACCGATAGGAACGACTTTCTTTAGTTCCAAAATAGTATAAGGTGGCAATGATGACATAGATTAAAATTACAAAAGAAATATATCTTAAAATTGAAATCCAGGCCATATTGTCAAGCAAACGTGCTTCTTCATTTAAATTTAATATTAGGTATTGTCCAATCAATAAACCAATCACAGCGGCAAAAAGCACCAAGGCTAAAAAGATTGAGACCAATATTGCAATTACATATTGTCTTAATACTGTTCGCTTTTTTTTTACATAAAATGAATATTCAAATCCGCTGAAAATCGCGTTCACACCATTTGACATTAAAAAAATGGCGAGTAGAAGAGTAAAAGACAAAAGACTTCCCCTTGGATTTGCAGCAATATCGAGCATGATGGGATTAAAAAACTCTGCAGTTTGTGGAGGTAACATTTCATCAATTAACATTAAAAACTCCTCTTGAAAATTTTCAATTCTCACATAGGGAATCAAATTGAGGACAAATAAAATAAAAGGGAATAAAGCCATAAAAAAACTAAAAGCAATGGCACCGGCACGAGATGAAAAAGTACCTTTTGCAATTCCAATAATATAAGTTTCTAACAAGTCATAAAGCGTGAAACCATCAAAACCCGGGAGATTGATTTTTTTAGTAAAAGTTACCAAAACATTGATTACCGGTATTTTTGAAAGGCTTTCTTCTATGCTTTTTGACATCTTTTACTTTTTAGAATTCTACTGCTTTCAAGCTTAGGTCCATATTATAAACAGAATGTGTGATGGCTCCAGTCGAAACAAAATCTACTCCACATTCAGCATATTTTCTGGCGGTTTCAAGCGTTATTCCTCCAGACGATTCTGTTTGACAATGGTCGCCAATAAGCGCCACCGCTTTTTTTGTGTCCTCAAAATTAAAATTATCAATAAGGATTCGGTGTATTCCCCCACTTTTTAGGATTTCTTCAATTTCATTTAAGTTGCGGGCTTCTACAATGATTTTTAAATGTAGTTTATGGTCTTTTAAATAGGCTTTAGTCGCTTTAATTGCGTTAGTAATGCCTCCGGCAAAATCGATGTGATTGTCTTTCAGCATAATCATATCATATAGCGCAAAACGATGGTTCTCCCCTCCACCAATTTTTACTGCCCATTTTTCAAGTGCTCTTATTCCCGGAGTTGTTTTGCGTGTATCGAGTATTTTTGTATTTGTGCCTTCAAGTAGTTGGACAAATTTATTTGTTTTTGTTGCGATGGCACTCATTCGTTGCATCGCATTTAAAACTAACCGTTCTGCTTTTAATATAGACTGAGATAAGCCCGAAACATAAAAAACAATATCCCCATATTTTACTTTGTTGCCATCGGGAATTAAAACTTCAACTTCGAGTGTTGAATCTACAAAATCAAAAACCTGTTTTGCAAAATCCACTCCCGCAATAATCCCCCCGTCCTTTACCAAAAGTTTTGCTTCACCCACTGCGTCATATGGAATACAAGCCAAAGAGCTGTGATCGCCATCACCCACATCTTCTCTAATAGCATTTGCGATGATGATACTTAATTCTTTCTCAAACTGTTTCTCAGAAATCATAGGTATTTTATTTTTAGCTAAAATAAGTAATTCGTTGAGAATTAACCATCAATAATGCTCGGTTTTATTTACTATTTTTGAACTATGAAAATCAAATTACTCGCCATTGGAAAAACAGATAATGAATATTTGCAGCAATTGATTGATGACTATACCAAGAGGCTGGGATTTTATATTTCATTTGAACTAAAAATCATTCCAGATATTAAAAACTCAAAATCATTATCAGAAATACAACAAAAAGAGAAAGAAGGAGCACTCCTCTTAAAGCAAATTGACCCTTCTGATAATGTCATTCTTCTTGATGAAAATGGAAAAAATTACACATCCCTAGGTTTTTCTGATTTTTTACAAAAAAAAATGAACAGCGGAATCAAACAACTCGTTTTTATCATTGGTGGTCCTTATGGTTTTAGTCCGGAAATCTATCATCGTGCAAATGGAAAGCTTTCCCTTTCTTCTATGACATTTTCACATCAAATGGTGCGTCTTTTTTTTATTGAACAACTTTATAGAGGCTTTACAATTTTAAAAAATGAACCTTATCATCATCAATGAAAAATTTCAAATTATATAAAGTACAGCCATAATGAGTTACGGCTCAAACCAAAAATCCTTTGAAAGTCCCCCTCTTTTGGAGGAGGATTTAGGGGGAGGATAAAACACACAAACCCATGAAAATCGTTTTTGCTACAAATAACCCCAATAAAATAAAGGAAGTACAAGCCCAACTTCCTGAAAACATCAAGCTATTAAGTCTCGAGGAAATTGGTTGTTTTGAGGACATTCCCGAAACAGCACCAACCCTTGAAGGCAATGCCCTTCAAAAAGCAACTTATGTCAAAGAAACGTATGGCTATGATTGTTTTGCAGACGATACCGGCCTTGAAGTAGAAGCACTTGATGGTGCTCCGGGAGTTTTCAGTGCCCGTTATGCAGGAAATCAAAAAAATGACCACGAGAATATGAATAAGCTCCTAGCAGAGTTAAATGGTAAAACCAATCGAAAAGCGCAATTCAAAACAGTAATTGCACTTATTTTAAATGGTAAAACACTGTTTTTTGCAGGAATTTGTAAAGGAACAATCCTTGAACAAAAAAAAGGAGATAAAGGATTTGGTTATGATCCCATTTTTCAACCCGAGGGTTATGAATTGGCTTTCGCCGAAATGAGCATAGAACAAAAAAACAAAATAGGACATCGAGGCAAAGCTGTTCAAAAACTCATTGAATACCTAAATAAAATAAGTTAAACCCACATCAAACAACCACTAAGCCATTAACTTACAAATAATTAATACACTACTAAATATGAATACAAATAAATAAGCGTACCTTTGCACCCAATTTAAAAAATTATATGACAAAATTTACAGATTTAGGCCTCAATGAGGCACTACTGCGGGCAGTGGCCGATATGGGATTTGAAACCCCCTCTGAAGTACAAGAAAAAACAATCCCCATTCTTCTATCAAAAGAAACCGATATGGTTTCCCTGGCGCAAACAGGAACAGGAAAAACAGCCGCTTTTGGATTTCCACTCATTCAAAAAATTGATGCAAACAGCAGAACCACCCAAGGTTTAATCCTTTCTCCAACCAGAGAATTGTGTTTGCAAATCACAAACGAATTGAAAAATTACAGCAAGTATGTCTCCGGATTGAACATCGTTGCTATTTATGGTGGTGCCAGTATCAACGACCAGGCAAAAGACATCAAACGAGGTGCGCAAATCATTGTAGCTACCCCCGGAAGAATGAAAGACATGATCAGTCGCAGAATGATTGATATTTCAAAAATAGCGTATTGCATACTCGATGAAGCAGATGAAATGCTCAATATGGGCTTTTATGAAGACATAACAGAAATTCTTTCTCATTCACCAAAAGACAAAAGCACCTGGCTATTTTCGGCTACTATGCCCAAAGAAGTAGCAACCATCGCTAAAAAGTTTATGAATACTCCGGTTGAGATAACCGTTGGAACAAAAAATACAGGTACAAAAAATGTAACACACGAGTATTACACTGTAAACGCACGTGATCGTTACCAAGCATTACGTCGTTTAGCAGACGCCAATCCCGATATTTTTTCTGTGGTTTTTTGCAGAACCAAAAGAGATACTCAAAAAGTTGCTGAAAATTTAATTGAAGACGGCTACAATGCTGCGGCACTTCACGGCGACTTGAGTCAAAATCAACGTGATTTGGTGATGAAGTCATTTAGAAATCGTCAAATTCAAATGCTGGTTGCAACAGATGTGGCAGCTCGTGGAATTGATGTGGATGATATCACACACGTGATTAATTACCAATTGCCAGATGAAATTGAAATCTATACGCACCGCAGTGGCCGCACCGGTCGCGCCGGAAAAAATGGTGTGTCCATGACTATTGTTTCAAAAAGTGAAGTGAGAAAAATTCGCAGTATAGAAAAAATAATCCAACAAAAATTTGTTGCCAAAGATATTCCAAACGGTATGGGAATCTGTGAAATTCAACTGTTTCACCTGGCAAATAGCATCAAAAATACAGAGATCAATCACGATATCGACTCTTACCTTCCCAATATTGAAGAAGTCCTTGATGGATTGAGTAAAGAAGACTTAATCAAGAAAGTGTTTTCAGTAGAATTCAGTCGTTTTTACAGTCGTTACAAAAATGCAAAAGAATTAAACGTCAGTGAAGGAAACCAAAGAGAAGATCACGCAGACGAAGACACCACAAGATATTTTCTCAATGTGGGTAGCAAAGATGGATTCGATTGGATGAGCTTAAAAGACTTTTTAAGAGACCTGCTCAATCTTGGCAAAGACGATGTCTATCGCGTTGATGTAAAAGACAGCTTCTCCTTTTTTAATACAGACACTAAACATCAGGAACTCGTTCTCGGTATATTTGAGGATTTTAAATTAGAAGGAAGACACGTCAATGTTGAAGTCTCTAAAGACGGAGGCGGCAAAGACCGCGGCAACCGAAGACGCAGAGATGACAAAAGTGGATTTCGCAAAAAAAGAACTGATGATAAACCCAGTTCCGGTGCTTTTGGAGATAAAGGAAAACGAGATTACAAAAGCAAGGATAATTCAAAATTTGCCGGAGGTGGAAAACGTCGCAGCAGTGATTCAAAGCCACAAGGTACTGGTGGACGTCGTAGAAGAAAATCTTAGTCCTGTTAATTTTTGTATAATATTCTCTGTTTAATTCTGTATTAACGGCTATATTTATATATTTAGCCATCGTTAAATGCTATGAGAAAAATAGGCTTACTTTTTACTTTATTTTGGTTCTCTGTAATTGCTATTGCTCAAGATGAAAACCAAACCATTCAAGGCAAAGTTCTCAATGATGCCGATGATGCTCCCATTGAAAATGTGCACATTGTTAATATGAATCAAGTGAAAGGTTCTATTTCAAAAGAAGATGGTTCATTTTCTATTCCGGCTAAAGTAAATGATACCTTGTATTTTTCTTATCTAGGATTTAAATCCATAAGAGTTAGGGTTACCAATGACTGGTTTAAATATGGCGATATAAAAATCAAAATGACCGAACTGGGAATTGCACTTGAGGAAGTTGTTTTGAGGCCGGTTCAACTCACCGGCTATTTGGAGGTTGATGCAAAAATCATCCCTATTTATGACAATTACAGATACAGCATTTCAGGTTTGAATACCGGTTATGAAGGAGGTCAAACACAACCCAATGCTGTTTCAAAAGTACTGGGAGCTGTATTTAATCCCGCAGATTTTTTATACAATGTGTTTGGTAAACGACCGAAACAAATGAGAAAACTGCGACAAATGAAAACCGATGATAACATCAGGAATCTATTAAGCAGTAAATTTGACCGGGAGACTTTAATGGTTGTACTACAACTTGAAAAAGTAGATATCGACGAAATTCTCAATAATTGCAACTACTCAGAAACTTTTATTCGCACAGCAAATGACCTTCAAATCCTAGATGCAATGAGTGAATGTTATGAAGAATACCGGGTGTTGAACAGAAGAAAAAATTGATTGCTAAAATAAAGGTGAATTCCTTTTTCTATCACACTTAATTTTCAAGGTGATTTTTAAGCCTTTTTAATCCCTCCTCAAAATCTTTTCCCACTGTCTTATCCATATTGAAAAACAGCATAAAAATATTTGCAGGTGGTTTATTCACCCCTGAAAACCCCCACGTTACCTTAGTACTATTTTCATTAATTTTTTCAACCTTAATATAAGCATCACTTTCAGATTTCCAAGGTTTAAAAAAACGTAGTTGAGATTCCATTCTTTCGTTTTCAACGATATTAGTAATTTCCTGTTCGCCTTCACCCACTTGCTTATTCCCTACCCAGTGAGAAACAAACCCAACAGAACCGTCTGTTCCGGTGTATGTTTTTTTCATTTCAGGATCTTTCTTGTCCCAAGGAGACCAATAATCCTGGTTTTTGACATATTGAATGAACCGGAACACTTCAGGCAAAGGACGGTTTACATCCACACTCCTATAAACGTGATAATTTTTTGGTGCCAACATTGAAAGAAACCAAAATAAAATTAGGATACCGGCGAGTATATATAAAAAAATCATAAGATGGGTTTTAGTAGTCTTTCAAAGTTAATCATTTTTAATTTCATCATAACGTTTCAAAATCGTATCCACACTTTTAATTGTTTTCTTTGCCCAATCAAAACGCTTTTCTAGTTGTTCTTCTTCAGAAAGTTGCCAGCTAACATCTGTTTTTTTAAGTTTTGATACTACATCTTGTAAAATTATCGCTGCAGATACTGAAATATTTAAGCTTTCAGTGAAACCATACATAGGAATTTTTAAAAATCCATCTGCTTGATTAAATACCTTATCTGAAAGTCCCGTAGATTCTTTCCCGAAGAAAAATGCGGCTTTTTGAGTAACATCAAAATCGTCCAAAAATTGCGAATCCTTATGAGGAGTGGTTGCTATGATGCGATATCCCTTTTCTTTAAGTTCAGAAATACAAGAGTCAATATGATTGTATCTGTGTAAATCGACCCACTTTTGTGCACCCATGGCAATTTCCTTATCAATACGTTTACCTTCAATTTCTTCAACCACGTGAAGGTCTTGTATTCCAAAAATATCACAGGTGCGCATCACCGCACTGGTATTGTGGAGCTGGTGCACATCTTCTGTAACTACTGTAAAATGTCTTGTGCGTTGAGACAAAACCTCTTTAAAAAGTGCTTGACGCCTTTCAGTTAAATAAGCTTCTAAATGAACCAATAATTGGTAATCTATCATCAATGTTTTATTTTAGGGGGTAAATATAATTAAATGAAAAAAAAGAAACTTATTGTTCTCACAGGAGCTGGAATGAGTGCTGAAAGCGGCATCAATACCTTTCGGGATGCAGACGGGCTTTGGGAGGGACACGATGTTATGGAAGTGGCCTCACCCATTGGTTGGCAAAAAAACCCTGATGTTGTCCTGGATTTTTACAACAAAAGAAGGCAACAACTACTCGAAGTAAAACCCAATGCTGCTCATTTGGCAATTGCTGAACTGGAAAATGATTATGAAGTTCATATTATTACTCAAAATGTAGATGATCTCCACGAGCGTGCCGGAAGCAAAAGGGTTTTGCATTTACACGGCGAACTCCTCAAGGTGAGAAGCATAAAGGATGAAAACTATATTTTAGAATGGAAAAATGATCTTATTTTGGGGGATTGCTGTCCTAAAAACGGTCAGTTACGACCACACATTGTTTGGTTTGGCGAGGCCGTTCCCGCTATGGAAAAAGCCATAGCAATTACCGAAACTGCAGATATTGTCGTGGTCATTGGCACCTCTTTACAAGTATATCCTGCCGCCGGACTGATGAATTATGCACCTTCTAATTCCACGGTTTTTTATATCGACCCAAAACCGGCCCCTGTTTATGGAATGGAAAACAAAGTCGAAATCATTCCTGCTACCGCAACTCTGGGAGTTCCTGTCTTTATTGAAAAATTAAAAAATCTGTAAGCCCGTTTTGGACATACTCACTCAGCAATTAATGCAGTTAAAAGCTTACCGTAAAGACCGGGAAATGCTTGCCAACTATGTTCTTAATAATTCTGATAATTTTGAGCAATTGCTAAACACTTGCTTTAAAATTGATGAAGATATTTCCTATAAAGCCGCCTGGGTTTTGGAAATAGTTTGTTTTAAAAATATCCCGCAACTCGTTCCTCATTTGGACTCTTTTCTAGAAAATTTACCCAAAGTTTATAAACATCAAGCTGTAAGGCCACTGGCAAAGATTTGTGAAGAAATTACAATAAGATATTATACCAAAAAAATGCCTTCTATGAGATTTGTACTCGAAAAAAAACATCGCGAGCAACTCACTGAAATCTGTTTTGACTGGTTGATTACAAACCAGAAAGTGGCTGTAAAAGCTTATGCTATGCAATCTTTGTTTCTCTTAGGCCAAGAATATAAATGGATTCATCCTGAATTAAAAATCATTCTGGACAAAGATTTTCATAACCAGCAACCTGCATTCAAGGCACGAGCAAGGCACATCCTTAAAGATTTGCAATTTCAATAAAGCTGAATCCTTCCTTGTTTTATTGGAATCAAATTAAGAGAAATCCTTATCTTTGCTGCTTATTTCAAAACATTATGGCAACCAACGCATTACAGGCAATTTCACCCATTGACGGAAGATACCAGTCCAAAACCCAATCCCTCATTCCGTTTTACTCTGAAGAGGCACTCATCAAATACAGAGTTCTGGTGGAGATTGAATATTTTATTGCGCTTTGCGAAATTCCATTGCCACAGTTAGAGGGTTTTAACCACTCTCATTTTTCCGCTTTACGCGAAATGTACCAAAATTTCACAACAGCAGATGCCCAAAAAATCAAAGACATCGAGAAAGTAACCAATCATGATGTAAAAGCTGTTGAGTATTTCATAAAAGAAAAGTTTGATGCTTTAAGTTTACATAAATTTAAAGAGTTTATCCATTTTGGATTAACCTCTCAGGATATTAACAATACGGCAATTCCGTTATCGATAAAAGACGCGACTGAAAAAGTGTATGTACCACTTGTTGATGTATTAATTTCCAAACTAAAAAGTCTTTCTGAAGAATGGAAGTCCATTCCCATGCTGGCGAAAACCCACGGGCAACCTGCTTCCCCTACCCGATTGGGCAAGGAAATTGAGGTCTTTGTGACAAGAATTGAAGAACAACTTCATATTCTAAAAAAAACTAAAAATGCAGCTAAATTTGGTGGTGCAACAGGAAACTTCAATGCACATTTTGTAGCATATCCTTCTATTGACTGGAAAAATTTTGGAAAAATTTTTGTTGAAAATACCTTAGGTTTAAATCACTCCTTTCCAACTACCCAGATTGAACATTATGACCATCTTGCAGCTTTATTTGATGCTTACAAACGCATCAATACCATTATCATTGATTTGGATCGTGACTTTTGGACCTATATTTCTATGGATTATTTCAAACAAAAAATCAAAGACGGCGAAGTAGGTTCATCAGCGATGCCCCATAAAGTAAATCCCATTGACTTTGAAAATTCTGAAGGAAACCTGGGCATTGCCAATGCATTGTTTGAACACCTTTCAGCTAAATTACCCATCAGTCGTTTACAACGTGATTTGACAGACAGTACCGTTTTAAGGAATGTTGGTGTACCTCTGGGACACACACTCATTGCTTTACATTCAACCTTGAAAGGCCTGGAAAAGCTTGTATTAAACGAAACAAAAATCGCTGAAGACCTTGAAAATAACTGGGCTGTTGTGGCAGAAGCCATTCAAACCATCCTGAGAAGAGAAGGGTATCCAAATCCTTATGAATCCTTAAAAGGACTCACCCGAACCAATCAAAAAATCAACCAACAATCGATTGCAGATTTTATAAAAACACTTCATATTTCCGAAGAAATAAAAGAAGAGCTTTTAAAGATTAAACCAACCAATTACACAGGGATTTAATGAAACCTTTCAAACTGCTTTTTTGTACATTTCTTTTTTCAATACTTGGAGCCTCAGCCCAAACAGAAACTGATTCCATAGCAAAAGTAATAGAAAACAACGACATTAAACTCTCAGCACTTCCTTATTACAGTTATGGTAAGGGTTTAGGTTTGACCTCAGCCGATAGTCTATTTCAATTCAACATTCGATTTAGGATGCAAAACAGGGCAACTGCGAGTTTTTCAGATGAAGAAGAAAGTGAATTTTCTGCTCAAGTGAGGCGATTAAGACTGCGCTTTGATGGATTTGTAGGTGACCCCAAATTTTCTTATGTCATTCAACTTTCATTTGCAGCTGGTGACGTGGGTGTGATACAAGAGGGTCAAAACATCAATGTGATAAGAGATGCCATCGTTTTTTACAGACCCAATAGAAACTGGAACATTGGTTTTGGTCAAACAAAACTTCCCGGGAACAGACAACGTATCAACTCCTCCGGGGCGCTTCAATTTACAGACCGAACCATCAACAATGCCCGGTTTAACATCGACAGGGACTTTGGTTTACAAGTTTATTATTTAAATAACAATCCAGACCGTTTTGGTTATGAAATCAAAACAGCCATCTCAACCGGTGAAGGAAGAAACTGGACACAAACTTCAGATAACAAAATGGCTTATACCGGTCGTGTTGAGCTGTATCCTCTTGGTAACTTTACGAAAGGAGGAGCCTATTTTGAAGGTGATTTAATGAGGGAGCCTACACCAAAGTTAATGCTTTCCGGAACCTATCATTTTAATCATGGAGCCCTGAGAGCTCAGGGACAACAAGGGAATTTGCTTTTTGAGCCACGTGACTTAACATCTATTTTATTGGATGCCATTTTTAAATACAATGGATGGGCATTTCAAACTGCCTTTTTGCAAAGAGATACAGACAATGCTATTACAATAAACCCAGATGATAACACTGAACAACGTTTTGTGCTTGCCGGAAGTGGTTTTGACGCACAATTAAGTTATTTGTTTTTAAACAATCTGGAAGTGGCCGGAAGGTACTCATACAGCACTCCCAAAAATCAAATCCAAAACTTTTTACTTGAATCTGAGCAACTCAGTTTAGGTGTCACCAAATACATCTGGGAACACGCTTTAAAACTACAAGGTGAAGTTACTTATGAATATGGTACGATAGGTTTAAATCCTGTTCAAAACAGCTGGTATTTTAGGTTTCAGGTTGAGTTGGGAATATAATATTTTTCAAAAAACCCCCTGATTTTCAACACATTTAGTTAAAATATATTATATTCATAGTTGTTTTAACAGTAAAATGAAGTATGAAAAACACTTTTTTGTTTGTTTTTTTTCTTTTCTTTTCCATTTTTATGTTTGCTCAGGATGCAGTCGTAGAAGGGAAAATCTACAGTTCTACTAAAGGTGAGCCCATTTATATGCCCATTGGGAAAATTTCTTTTGCAGATCGTGTGGTTGATTTCATTCAGGGAAACCCAAAGGCTCAAACAGACTTCACTAACCCTGAAGAGGCTCTAGGTGAGCCCAATTATATTCATTACAGGGTGCCACGTTATGTGTCGCTGGGTTGTGGCGGTCAACTCACATTAGAGTTTACAGACAATGGATTTGTAGATATGGAAGGTGCAGATTTGTATGTTTGGGAAGTGGGTCCCTCTGAAGAATCTTTTCTGTTTGAAATATCCAAAGACGCGAAAAACTGGCTGAATCTCGGAATTATTGAGGGAGGTAAATCTTATATAGACATTGCAGAAGTAGTTACAGATATAAGAGATATTTTTTATTTTGTGAGAATCACCGATCAAAAAGATATTTGTACAGGAAACACTGCAGGAGTAGATATAGATGCCGTAGGAACAATCAGTGGTGTCATGAAAATAAACTTGAGTGCAGATGTACTTTTTGACACAGCCAAATACAACCTTAAGCCCAATGCGAATGCTTCTATTGATAGTTTGGCAAAACAAATCAAACAATTAGGTATGGCAAAAATTATAGTTGAAGGCCACACAGACAGTGATGGAAGTGAATTACTCAATTTAAGACTTTCTGAAAGAAGAGCTCAAAGTGTGATTACAAAACTAAAGTCCTTGCTGGGTGAAAAAGGAATCTATGATTATGAAAGTTTGGCTTATGGACTTTCTAAACCAAGAGCTACAAATGGAACTGAAGAAGGAAAGCAACTTAATCGAAGAGTGGAAGTAATCGTTTTACCTCATCGTGATTTTTACAAAAAAAAGGATTAATTTATTTTGAGATTTGTAGCTTTAACCATTCGGTCTTTTCCAAATAAATCTTTTTTTAAAGTTACATTTTCATAACCTAACTCATTGAGGATACCAACAATTTCGGGACCAAAGGCTTCGTTGATTTCAAAGTAAAGGTTTCCGTTTCGCTTTAAGCTTTTTAATGCGATTTCTGCAATGCTTTTATAAAACAATAAAGCATTTTCATCTGGAACAAAAAGTGCCTTGTGGGGCTCATAATTCAAAACATTCGCTTGCATTTTTTGTTTTTCAGAAATCGTGACATAAGGGGGGTTTGACACAAAAATATCATAGGTTTTATCAAGCTTGTTGAGAGCCAATATATCTTGTTCACTAAAAGTTATTGGCACTTGATTCAACTTTGCGTTTTCCTTAGCAATTTCTATGGCTTTCGCCGAAATATCCAACGCATCTATCTTTGAATATGGAATTTTATTTGCCAAAGAAATGGCTATACATCCACTACCAGTTCCAATATCAAGAATTGTTATGGGTTGCTTAATTTCAACACAATCCTTAATAATCCATTCAACAAGTTCTTCGGTTTCCGGTCTGGGAATAAGCACCGAAGAATTCACTTTAAAAGGAAGCCCATAAAACTCTGTTTCCCCTAAAATATACTGTATGGGAACTTCCTTCTCAAGTTGATTCAAAGCTTCATCAAATTTTGATATATCATCAATGGATAATTTTAAATCCATTTGAAAGGTGACTTCGAACCTTGGTAAAAGAAGATATTTTTCAGATAACAAATAAAAAAAAGAGCCTATTTCCTCTTCAGGATAAATGTTTTTTAGTTTGGATTTGAAATGGTTCCTGTATTCTTTTAAAGTCATATTTTTTTTATCATCCACACATTACAAGAATAATGACCGGTATCACCCATTGCTTTTTCAAGGTGTGTAAATCCAGATTTATAATACAATTTTCGGGCAGCATCCATATAGGGCATGGTTTCCAGATAACATTGTTCAAAACCAAACTCTTTTGCTTTGTTAAGGCAGATTTCCATCATTTTGGAACCAATTCCCCTACCCCTCGCCTGAGACGCAAAATACATTTTTTGTAGTTCGCACACATTTCCCTCAAAATTATCCAATTGACTGATACCTGCCCCACCTATAATCTCTCCGTTCTCCTCAACCACAAAATAAGCTCTTTTATCAGTACCATAATTTTCAAACATACAATCAAGGCTTTTATCGGCATAAGCGGTGCCAATTTTGGGAACTCCAAATTCCAATAAAACATTCCTGATTACCCGTGCAATATGCAGATTGTCCTTAACCTCAATCGGGCGAATAATGTAATCGTTCATTCGATTAAATTGTGCTATTTTTGTGGGATAAAGGTAATGCAATTTTTCTTGTCTAAACACCAAAAATACATGCAACGCTGCATCGATCTGGCCCAAATGGGGCTGGGTAAAACATACCCAAACCCTATGGTGGGAAGTGTAGTTGTTTACCAGGACAAAATCATCGGTGAAGGCTGGCATCAAAAAGCCGGCGACCACCATGCAGAAGTGAATGCCATTAACAGTGTTGAGGATAAATCTCTTTTAAAAAAAGCCATAATTTATGTGAGCCTGGAACCCTGCAGTCATTTTGGAAAAACCCCTCCTTGTGCTGATTTGATCATTCATCACAAAATACCGAAAGTTGTTGTGGGTTGTTTGGATCCCAATCCCAAAGTGGCCGGACGCGGAGTAAAAAAACTTTTAGAAGCAGGATGTAAAGTGGCTGTTGGAGTCCTGGAAGATGAGTGTACAAAACTTAACAAGCGATTCTTTACATTCCATCAAAAAAAACGTCCTTATGTCATTTTAAAATGGGCAAAAACGTCTGATGGTTTTATCGCCCCAAAGGAACAGATTTCAGGACACCCTTTCTGGATTACCGGCAAAGCATCAAAACAACTCGTGCACAAATGGCGCAGTGAAGAGCAAGCGATTCTTGTGGGAACCACGACAGTTTTAAAAGACAATCCGCAGTTGACAAACCGACTTTGGGAAGGTAACAGCCCCGTGAGGGTGGTTCTCGACCAACATCTTAAAATCAACAAAGAAGCCGCCGTTCTTGACGGAACTTTAAAAACTATTATTCTTACTTCAAAAAATCAATCAGATTTTCCCGAAATAAAAAATGTCCATTTTGAACATATTGAATTTGACCAAAATCTCACCAAACACCTTTGTGATGTGCTTTACAAACATCAAATACAATCAGTTATTATTGAAGGTGGAGCCCAAACTTTACAAACTTTTATAGATGCAAATCTCTGGGATGAAGCACGGGTTTTTACAGGAAAGAAAAATTTAAAATTAGGTATTGAATCGCCGGAATTTAAAAAGAATACAAGTCAAACATTTCAAGTAGCTGAAGACCAACTAAGCCTGTATTATAATGATTAAAACGCTAGTTTTTGATTTTGGGGATGTTTTTTTAAACCTGGACAAGGAAGCCACAGCCCGTGAGCTGAAAAAGCTTGGCGCGCAAGAATTTACTTCAGAAATGCAACTCATCAACAATCAATATGAAAAAGGCGAAATTACTTCAGAAGATTTTGTGAAAGAATATCTAAAATGGTTTCCGGATGTGACTAATCAACAACTCATTGACGCCTGGAATGCCATACTCCTTGATTTTCCGGAATACCGCATTCAATTTTTAGAAGAACTTGCTGCATCAAAAAATTACCAATTGCTATTATTAAGTAACACCAATGAAATTTACATCGACTGGGTAAAAGAGAATATTCCCTATTTTGAACGTTTTAAACTCTGCTTTGAAAAATTTTACCTTTCACACGAAATCAACCTTAGAAAACCCGATGCTTCAATTTATGAGTTTGTAATGAATGACAATAATTTAAATCCTGAACATATTTTTTTTATTGACGACACCAAAGCAAATACTGATGCCGCCAAAGAACTGGGCATCCACATCTGGAACATCAATCCTATAACTGAAGACATCACTGAATTATTCACCAAACACAGTCATCTATTTTGATCTACCTGCTATTTAGCATATTGGTATCCAGTTTTCTGTATGTTGTTTTTAAATTGTTCAAACAATTTAAAGTCAATACGGTTCACGCTATTGTCATCAATTATTATATAGCATTTGTGTTTGGCTTTTTCATGTCAGAATCAAAAATGACATTACGCGAAGTCACCTCGACTCACTGGTTTATCGGCACTATTTTTCTTGGAATGCTCTTTATTATCATTTTCAACATCATGGGCATCACGGCACAACGCAGTGGTGTGGCGGTCACATCAGTAGCAACTAAAATGTCTGTAGTGATCCCTGTGGTATTTGGAATTGTGGTCTATCAGGAAAGTGCGGGTTTTTTAAAGATTCTGGGTATTATTCTAGCTTTGGTTGCTGTATATCTGGCCTCAGTGAAAAGTAAGGAAGGGTTCAAATGGCGCAATATCCTCTTTCCTGTTCTTTTGTTTTTAGGGTCAGGAACCATTGACACAGCGTTGAAATTTCTGGAGACCAATTATGTTGATGGTTCACAAATTTCGATATTTTCCACAACAATATTTGGATTTGCCGGTGTGTTTGGAACCCTGTTTATGTTCTTTAAAGGAAATTGGAAAATTAACTGGAGAAGTGTTCTGGGCGGAATTGCATTGGGCATCCCCAATTATTTTTCGATTGTATTTCTACTTGAGGCACTTGCCACTGAAGGCCTGGAGAGCTCCATGGTGTTTACTGTCAACAATGTAAGTATTGTCATGCTTTCCACATTAGTGGGACTGCTTGTGTTTAAAGAAAAACTGTTGTTAAAAAACTGGATTGGGGTTGGACTTGCGATTATTAGTATCTTTTTAGTTATTTATACCTAATATGGAAGGAAAAGACACCTATAAAACCATCACAAAACCTTCAGAAGAAACCCTTTTTAAGGAAAAAGGAAGCAAGTTTTTTGGATATGCATTTCCGGTAAAAAATGAAGAAGATGTAAATATATGTCTTGAAACTGTTAAAGAGAAACATAAAAGTGCCCGTCATTTTTGTTATGCTTATCAGCTGGGAACAGACCCGGTTTATTTTCGTGCAAACGATGACGGTGAACCATCTAATAGCGCCGGGATGCCCATTTATGGTCAAATACAATCTTTTGACATTACAGATGTTCTTGTAGTGGTGGTGCGTTATTTTGGCGGCACCAAACTGGGTGTGGGTGGATTGATAAGCGCCTATAAAACCAGTGCAAAAATGACCCTTGAAGTGTCCGAAATCATTGAAAAGACCATCGATATCAAATTCGAAATTGGTTTTGATTATAAAAATATGAATAAGGTGATGCGGGTCATTAAAGAAAAAAACCTCAACATCCTGAATCAAAAACTGGAGTTGGACTGTAAAATTTATATTTCGGTGAGGAAATCATTGGCAACTGAAATTGAAGGGATTTTTGATTCGATTTATGAAGTTTCAGTAAAAGAAATTGGTTAAGAATCAAAATCGATTTTTCGTAATTTTTCCAATAAATATTCCGGAGCCATCATGGGTTTTTTTGTCTCTTTATCGATAAAAACCAAAGTAGTTGATGCGGTGGTTATGAGCTCCTTTTTTTCGTTGTAAATTTCGTAATTGAAAGTAATCCTAATTGTAGGAAGTTTCTGAAGGGTTGTAACCACAGTTAAAAGGTCATCATAAAGCGCAGGTTGTTTAAATTTCACATTTAAATCTATTACAGGAAGCATAATACCATTATCTTCCATCCATTTGTATGAAAGCCCGAATTTTCTAAGCCACTCAGTGCGTCCCATCTCAAAATACTGGGCATAATTTCCATAATAAACAACCCCCATTTGATCCGTTTCACCATATCTAACTCTCACTTGTAAAAAATCCTTTTTCACGATAATTTTTTTTTGAAAGGGTACTTTTTTTTTGTATGTTTATACACTCGCAGTATGAGAAAAAAAAATTGAAAATTCAATACCCTTTCCGTTTTTTTTTTAAATAATTTGTTCACATATTTGCGTAAGTAAAATCCAAGAGAAAATCATTTTCTCTTTTTTTCATAACTAACTAATATTTAAAAACTTCAATCTAAGCATGAGTAAAACTGCGCAATCAGTTTGGACAAATTGTCTGTCTTTTATAGCGGATAACATCTCCCCACAAGCTTACAAAACTTGGTTTGAGCCCATACAGGCAGTTAAGCTAACTGAAAACGCACTTAGTATTCAAGTTCCCAGTAAGTTTTTTTATGAATGGTTGGAAGAGCATTACGTGAAGTTATTAAAAGTTTCATTAACCAAGGAGCTTGGTGAAAATGCCAAATTGGTTTATGTAATCAAAATGGAAAACACCTATGGAAACAAACAACCCTTTACCGAAAAGATTCCCAGTTCAAACAGGTCGCAGGTAAAATCACAAGAGGTTGATGTCCCATTAAAAAATAAAAATCCCGAATTAAAAAATCCCTTTGTAATTCCCGGTATAAGAAATGTAAAAATTGAATCACAACTCAATCCTAATTATAGTTTTGAAAACTTTTTGGAAGGCGATTCAAACAGGTTGGCACGTTCTGCCGGTTTGGCCGTTTCTAATAAACCCGGTGGCACTTCTTTTAACCCTTTATTGATTTTTGGTGGTGTTGGTTTGGGAAAAACCCATTTGGCGCACGCTATCGGTGTGGACATAAAAGATAAATATCCGGAAAAAACGGTTCTTTATATTTCAGCAGAAAAATTCACTCAGCAATACATTGAGTCTGTAAAGAAAAACAACCGAAACGATTTTATTCATTTCTACCAAATAATGGATGTGCTCATTGTGGATGACATTCAGTTTTTATCAGGTAAATCAGGGACTCAGGATGTCTTTTTTCATATTTTCAATCATTTACACCAAAACGGAAAACAGGTTATTTTAACCAGTGACAAGGCTCCCGTGGATATGATTGATATTGAACAACGTTTATTGTCCCGATTTAAATGGGGACTTTCTGCAGAATTGCAACACCCTGATTTTGAAACCCGAGTTTCCATCATAAAAAACAAACTCTATCGCGATGGTGTGGAAATGCCAGAAGATATTGTAGAGTTTTTGGCAAATAATATCAAAACAAACATTCGTGAACTGGAAGGCGCCATCATCTCCTTGATTGCACACTCCTCTTTCAACAGAAGAGAAATCACCATCGATCTGGCAAGAAAAATTGTCGATAATTATGTAAAGCATACCAAGCGGGAAGTCTCTATAGATTACATTCAAAAAGTGGTTTCAGATTACTTTCAGATGGATGTGGATACACTTCAGTCAAAAACCCGAAAGCGACACATCGTTCAAGCACGACAGCTTGCTATGTTTTTTGCTAAGAAATTCACTAAAGCTTCCCTGGCAAGCATTGGTTCACAAATTGGAAGACGTGACCACGCGACTGTTCTCCACGCCTGTAAAACTGTTGACAATCTCACTTCAACAGATAAGCAGTTTAGAAAATATGTGGAAGACCTCAACAAAAAATTGACACTGTAAAATAGTTTCCTATGAAGACAAGAATCTTAATGGTCTGTCTTGGTAACATTTGCAGGTCACCCTTAGCTGAAGGCATTCTTAAATCCAAACTCAATCCAGAGAAATTCACCATCGATTCTGCCGGTACCGGCCATTGGCATGTGGGCGATGCACCAGACCCCAGAAGTATCAAAGTTGCAAAGAAATATGGTATAGACATCTCCAATCAAAGAGGCAGACAGTTTTCTTCAACTGATTTTAATGACTTTGACCTCATCTATGTGATGGATAACGATAATAAACGCAATGTTCTTGCATTGGCTCCGGACGAAACTTCAAAAAAAAAAGTACGCCTTATTTTAAACGAACTCTTTGAAAATGAAAATGTGGATGTACCAGATCCTTATTATGGGGGTGAAAACGACTTTGAACATGTTTTTAAACTGCTTAATGAGGCTTCAGAATTGATATCTAAGAAAATTTAAAGTTCTACTCTAAATTATCGTTAAAACCATTAATTAAAATTTTAATTACCCTGAATATTACTTACTTTAGTAACTTCATCTAAAAAAAAGCCATGAAAACATTATATGCCTTTCTATTTTCACTTCTTATTACTACAATTTCGTTTTCTCAAGAACTTGAACTACAACTTGTCGCCAATGGTTTTAGCTCCCCATTAGAATTAAAACACGCCGGTGATGACAGACTTTTTGTAGTTGAGCAAGGAGGTCGTATAAAAATTTTAAATTCTGACGGTACAGTCAATCCAACAAACTTTTTAAATATATCCTCAAACATATCTTCAGGCGGCGAAAGAGGACTTCTAGGACTGGCATTCCATCCTGACTATGCAAACAATGGTTTTTTCTATGTATATTATACAAATCCGGCAGGTAATTCTCAAATATCCAGATTTTCGGTGAGTGGTGACCCAGATATAGCAGACCCATCTTCTGAACTCCAAATGCTCTCCTTTAACCAGCCATTTTCAAACCACAACGGGGGTCATATTGCTTTTGGACCCGATGGTATGTTATATATTGCCAGTGGCGATGGAGGTAGTGGTGGTGATCCTCAAAATTATTCTCAAACCTTAACCACTCTTCTAGGAAAAATATTACGCATTGATGTTGATTTACCTGCTCCCTATATCCCGGCAGATAATCCTTTTGTCGATAATTCTGCTGTGCTTGATGAAATCTGGGCATATGGTGTGCGTAACCCATGGAAGTTTTCTTTTGACAGTGAAACCGGAGACTTATGGATGGCAGATGTGGGCCAGGGCTCATGGGAAGAAATAAATAAAGAACCTTCAACTGCAGCCGGTTTGAACTATGGCTGGAGATGTTATGAAGGCAACGCACCTTTTAATACCAATGGTTGCCCGCCTCAAAGCGAACTCACCTTCCCTTTTGCTGAATACAGTCGTACTGCCGGAAGGTGTTCCATTACCGGTGGGTATGTTTACAGAGGGCCCGACTACCCGGGGATTGAAGGACTCTATTTCTTTGCCGATTTATGTAGCAATGACATTGGTACCGTTGACCAAGATGGCAATTTAACTTTATGGGGGCCACTGGGAGCCACAACCATTACAAGCTTTGGTCTTGATGTAAATCAAAAATTGTATGTGGTCGCTTTTGGCGGTGGTAGCATTTTTGAAGTCATTGATAATTCGTTAATCTCTAATCCTGAATTTGATTTTTCTGATTCCATAAGCATCTACCCTAACCCAACAAATAACTTTTTAACGATCAGTTCAGACGCTGAAGATTTAAAAACTATTGAAATTATGGGTATCGCGGGCAATGTAATAGAAACCTTTAAATCTCTAAGCAATAAAACTATTCAAATAGATGTTACCGGAATGAACTCCGGTCTTTATCTAATCAAGATACTTTCTGATAATTTGAAGCCTGTTTATAAAAAATTCATCATTAAATAGTGAACCACTCCCCAAATAAAGGAACTATTTATTTAATCCCCACTACTTTAGGAGATACCAATCCTCTAGAAGTATTACCCCTTTCTGTTAAAAAGATTGTTGAACAGGTGAACTTTTACATCGTTGAAAACGAAAAGTCTGCCAGAGCATTTATTAAAAGCATCAGCCCCGGAAAATCACAACCCAAACTGCATATCTCCTTATTAAATAAGTTTACAGACCCTCTTGAAATCCCTGATTTGATTGACCCGTGTTTAGAAGGTCATGATGTTGGAATTTTATCTGAAGCCGGTTGTCCGGGTATAGCAGATCCCGGTGCGGAAGTCATAAAATATGCACACCAAAAAAATGTAAAAGTAGTTCCCCTTGTGGGACCTTCATCAATTTTACTCGCTATGATGGCAAGCGGTTTAAATGGTCAGTCCTTTGCATTCAATGGATACCTACCCATTGACAAGGACTTGCGAAAAAAAGAAATAAAACGTTTAGAAAAACTTTCACTGGATGCAAATCAAACACAATTGTTTATTGAAACCCCTTATCGCAATGATGGTTTTTTAAGTGATTTAATAAGCACTTTGATCAAAGCATACAAAAATTTGTGTTGCTTGTGATCTTACTTTACCCTCAGAATATATAAAAACACAAACTGCAGAAGAATGGAAAAAAACAAAGGTTGACCTTCATAAAAGACCAACCTTATTTTTATTTCATAAAGAGTTTTGAGTTACCCTTTGTAAACTACTTTTGCATTCTGATTGGGTACAATATGAGATGTATCATATCCTGAAAACTTTCTTAAATAATATTTCACAGAAGTACCAAAGGCATCTTCAAACACCTCTGCTCCACCGCTTCTGAGAAACTTCTTGACATTTCCGGGACCGGCAAGATGAGCCGCGGCAAGAATTCCAGATTCAGTAATTAACACACCATTGACATATTTTCCGGAATAACGATTTATGTATCGACTTAAAACCCATTTATTTCTGGCTGCATAGGTTTTAAAAGCAGATTCTTGAAGTATGGGGTCTTTTAAAAATAAATCTGTGTCATTGACACCTATCATCCGGAGTGTTGCACGACCAAACTGATATTTACCCATATATCCAAAATCATTAATAATTGTATAATCACCTCGGGATTCTTTAAAAGCTAATGCCTCTCTAAAGCCCATAAATGTTTTTCCTAGCAAAGGGTATGCAATAAAATCATCGTCTTCTATGAATATACTCGATTCATCCGGTACATCATAGTAAAGGTCAAGTCCAAAAGTAGAGTAATGTGAAAAATCTACATTGCTTTTAGACAAAAATCCCCAGCTTATACTTAGTAAAGCCATTGGGAAAACGATTAATAGAATGAGTCTTTTTTTCATTGTAATTTGCTTTTTTTGAAGTAATTTTCTTACCTCTCAAAATCGGGTGCAAATATACAACTTTTTATAAAAAAATGGAAATCAAGACATTAAAGAATCATAAATCACAAATTACTCCTATTTAAGACTCTCGTGAAGTCCTATTTTTATTAAAGCTTAGCTGATTTTAGCTCAGTTAAAAATAAATGAATTTTTTAAGAATATATTAAGAAAAGTAGTGTGATTTTACCTTCACTTTATAACCAAAAAAGAAAAAACACTAACAATAAATCAAATAATTTATCGATTTACTCCTTGTTTGTTAATCCAGTTTATATATTGTTGTCTGTTTCTATTGTGTTGTGTGAGTGATTTAGCAAAAAGATGATAACCGGGGTTTGAGACATCTGCCACAAAATAGAAATAATCGTGATTTTCAGGGTTTAGTACAGCTTCAATTGATGAAATATCGGGCATAGCGATGGGCCCCGGAGGAATTCCGGGATATTTATAGGTATTATATGGAGAATCTATTTCTAAATCCTTGAATAAAACACGTTTTATAACCCTATCAAAATCTCCAGTTTGCTTTTTAATAGCAAAAATCACAGTGGGGTCTGCTTGAAGTAACATTCCCACTCGCAATCGATTTAAATACACACCGGCTACTCGGGGTCTTTCATCAACTCTTGCTGTTTCCTTTTGAACGATCGCAGCAAGATTCATTACTTTATGTGGAGTTATTCCTAGCTTTGAGGCTTTGTCTATTCTTTGTTCATTCCAAAAACGATTATACTCAGTTAACATTCTGTCTCTAAAAGTATCAGAAGAAGAATTCCAATAAAACTCATAGGTGTTTGGTATAAACATATTCAAAGCATTTTCAATGTTAAATCCATTTTGAGATAAAAATTGCTCCTCTGTCATTTTTTGCATTAAGGAAGTGCTATCAGCTTCTATTTGTTCAGCAACACGACCTGCCAAATTTGCTAAAGTCTCTTGATTGTTGAATGAAATTTTTATGGGTATATTTTTACTTCGCAAACTATTTACAATATCATTGTTATTCATTCCCTTTTTAATCGCATACTTTCCGGGTTTTACATTTGCCATATAGGCTTTTTTTTGAGCTACTTTATCAAAACTTTCGATATTCTTTAGTAAAGGTTGCAATTGATTACGCACTTCTTCATAAGATTTTTCACTGCTCACAAAAATATAAGCGGTTTCATTTTCAAATTCGGTATTGGGTAAAAAAACGGTTTTGTAAACGTAATAAGAAAAAATACCTGCCGCAACAACACCGGCGAGAACAATAGTGAGTAAAATTCGCTTGATATACATCTCTAAATGGCTTGAATTTATTTCTGCCAAAGTTAAGATAAATTAAAATGAACTTTATTCTTACCCCTTTTAAAAAACAGCTAAAAATATCTTTGTTGATTTTTAACTTAGTATCTTTGAATTTTAAGCAAAAAATATGGAAAGCATAAGCGTTTTTGATATGTTAAAAATTGGTGTGGGCCCATCTAGTTCACATACCTTAGGTCCCTGGCGTGCAGCTCAAAGATGGATAGATGAATTAAAAACGGCTCATCAATTTGATTTAATATCTGAGGTATATGTTGACCTTTATGGCTCTCTTTCCTTAACAGGAAAAGGCCACGCTACAGACCTCGCGGCAATTTTGGGTTTAAGTGGGTATGACCCTGTAACCATTCCAATTGAAACAATAGATTCTGAAATTGAACTTGTAAAAAATAACAAGCACATTGTTTTAAATGGTGAACGCATTCTAGATTTTGAAATAAACAAGCACATACTATTTCATAAAAAATTTCTGGATTTTCACCCCAATGGAATGACCTTTAGAGCTATTTTGAAGGATGGAAAAAAAATTTCTTCTACCTTTTACTCAATTGGTGGAGGTTTTGTTGTCAAAAAGGAGCGAAAAAATGCCAAAAAGAAAAAAGAAGCTTTTGGAAGATTCCCTCATCCCGTGACAAAAGCAACTGAGCTTATTGAACATTGTAATCAATTCAATAAAAAAATATCTGAAATTGTAATGGAAAATGAACGCTCTTTGCGTTCTGAGGAGGAAATTGACGCGGGTTTAAAAGCCATTTGGGCCGTAATGCTGGAGTCCATGTACACCGGCTGTCACACAGAAGGCACCCTTCCGGGAGGTTTAAATGTAACGAGAAGGGCCTTTAATTCACATAAATCTTTAATTGGAGATGCTGCTTATTCCACCCCTGAAGAATGGTTAGAAGCCATTAGAAATACAGAAGTGAAATTCAGGCAAATTTTAAAATGGGTGAGTTGTTTTGCTCTTGCTGTAAATGAGGTGAATGCTGCTTTAGGAAGAGTTGTCACTGCCCCCACAAATGGAAGTGCAGGTGTCATCCCTGCTGTATTGATGTACTATATGGTGATTGAAAATCACGATGCCAATTTTGATGATGTAAAACAATTTTTATTAGTTGCCGGAGAAATTGGTAGTCTATTTAAAAAAGGAGCCACCATTTCTGCTGCGATGGGTGGTTGTCAAGCAGAAATTGGTGTATCATCCTCTATGGCAGCCGGTGCCTTAACTGAATTAATGGGCGGAACCCCTGATCAGGTTTTGATGGCCAGTGAAATAGCCATGGAACATCATTTGGGCCTCACATGCGACCCCATCGCCGGACTCGTACAAATACCGTGTATTGAGCGAAATGCTATGGGCGCTATCAAAGCTATAAACGCTTGTGAAATGGCTCTTGATGGAGATGCTTCAAAAGCAAAAGTGCCCTTGGACAAAGTGATTCAAACCATGTGGGAAACCGCAATTGATATGAGTACAAAATACAAGGAAACCAGTGAGGGCGGCCTAGCTGTAAGGGTAAACTTGAGTGACTGTTAATTGTATTTTGAAATTAAGTCTATGATTTTCTTATTGTTTGTCAAATCGATGGCCTTTTTTCCAAAATTATCTTTAGCTTCAGTATCTATTTTGTTATCTAATAATAATTGAATTACCGGAAGATTTTCTTCTCCAACGATGACTGCTTTATGGAGCAAGGTCTCTTTTTTATCATTTTTTGTTCTCAAGTTTACATTTTTGTTTACTAAATATTGAAGCATTTGGTACCTGTTTTGGGTAAATGTCATAACCAATTGGTGAATGGATGTCTCAGAATTTAATTGAGTATGTGGATTAACCCCTTTATCTATCAAAAATTTAAATCCATCCAAATAATCAGTTTTGATTGTGAGTATTAAATGATGTGGTGCTATATCTGCACCTTGTTCAACAAGTGCTTTAAATATCTCAAGTTGACGATAAAAAATAGCTATTTCTATACCACTGTCGGGTGCTGTATTGTTTTTTAATAAAGCCTTGATAGCATTTAATTGACCCTCTCTCACTGCCGTTCGCAATATATTCTCATTTTTAATTTTTAGATTTTCAATTAATTTTACAGCTAAATTTTCATTTTTTTGAAGTAAAGCATCGACTGCATCTTGCTCTGTCTGTCCTTGTTGAGCAATAAAATCTTCAATCTCAACAGCCTCACTTTCACTTGGTTTTACTTGGTTTTCATCTTCTTGTTCTCCAATCATTAATGAGCTTTGGTCTGCTACTGTTATACTATTTTCAATTGCATTCTCATTATTTTGAGATACATAATTATCATTATTTTCATACCCAACTACAAGCTTTTGATTCACTTTGATTGTACTTGATGTGAGGTTGTTTAACTTTTTGAGTTCAGAAACTGAAAGTTGATGGTCGTTGGCTATTTTACCTAAAAAGTCCCCACTTTTCACTGTGTAAATTTTTTCAGCTTTGTTGGTTAATGGTTCTTTTATAGATACTTCATTGATAGTTTCAGTATTGGTCACTGAAGTATCTCTTCCATTATTTAGAAATATTTTTAATTTTTGGTTTACAAATATTGTATTTGTTTTTAAATTATTCCATTTTATCAAATCTGTTACAGTGGTATTGTATTGTCTGGCTATTTTACCTAAATAATCACCCTTCTTTACTACATAAGTTTCAATGGTATTGACAGGTTCAATAATTTGATTGTTTTCTCTGTAAACAAGTTGCTCATTTTTGATTTCAACAACCTCTTTACCAGTCAAAGCACTTACCAAAGCGAGGTCATTTAATTTTATGGCAAACTCAAGATCATTGTTTGCCGGTTGCGCACCTTCCCTTATGAGCGCCTTGATAACATTGAGAGATCTATATGCCACTGCTTTATAAATCATATTATTTTTTGGTATGGCCCCTCTCTCAAGGAAGGCAATAGCTACTTCTTCATTATAATTTGCCGTGTCAAATAATAAATCTAAATCGTTGGTTTTTGGGGTAACTCCCAGGTCAAACAAACGGTTAAAAAAGTTAACCGGTTGTGATGTAAGTATCGCTGCTCGTAAGAGTCCGTCTGTAATGATGTTAATTTTATTGTAGTGCTTGTTTTCCAGAAATTCTATATCACCAATTGATGCAGCTGCAATAAGTTCTGATGGCATAACATAAGTATGTCTTGATTTTAATCTTTGAATTTCATTTGCAACTTTTACACTTTCAAGTGAAAAAACTATTTCAAACTCGTCACTATCTATGGTTCTTAATTGGATTTTCTTTTCAACTTTTTTTCTCAGCGCTTCTTTAAAATAGATTCTATTTTCTTCAATTCCCGAAACAATTAAGCTTGTTCTGCCCACCCCTTTAATTAATTTTTCAGATTCATCCCATACGTTAGCATATCCTTCTTCAAAATTTTCATAGGGCACTATATATTCCAACAATTTATTAACCTCAATTTTTTCATCGGTTATTAAAGTTTGCAATTCGATTTCTCGACGGTCTAACGCATAAGTAGATGTGATAACTGTTTGGGAATCTGCGAAACCTCCAAAAAACAAATCACCTTTATGAGCAGATGTATTATCTGTATCTTTACCTGAATTGGTTTTTAAGATGGAAATCAATCGTTGTTTAAATGGAATGGCATATTTCTTAAAAAATTCTGATGTTACAGGTTGTTGTATTTCTTCTTTTATTTTTGATTCAATGAAATTGATATAAAGATCAAGCGCAATTCTTTTTCGATCTATTAAAGAATCATTTGGAAAATTCTGTTTAGTAAGTAATTTGCTTATGCGCTGAAACTCTATGGAGATGGGTTTTGGGTTTGTTTGAAGTGTATTTTCCCATTGCTGAATAGTCGATACTTCTTCTTTTCCTCCTTTAATAAAAGCTTCTTGGCTTTTTATATTTAAAAACGGATCTGAAAATTCAAACCCTTCTTCAACAGCTTTTATGTGTTGATTTACTTTTTCTTTGAATAAATTTTCATCATACGGAGAAAAATGAAATTCATCGTTATCAATTGAGAATCGATTGATATAATAACCACCATACTTTATTTGTAATGGAAAATGGGTGCCAAAACGATGTACAAGTCCCGGGATACTCTTGTCTTCAAAAACTCTGGAAACTGCCTCAATAAATAAAGAGTCAAGCTCAATAGCATCTGTTGTTATTGATTCTTTAAACAATTCTCTTTTTTGAATAGAATAAACTAAAATAGGTTTTGAACTACTCTCCAATATTTGATAATTAAAAGCACTGCTATTTCTGCTTAAAAATAAATTTGATGTAGTATCTGTCTTTAAAATTTGATTTTCAAAATCAAAGGCTGAAGAAACATAATAAGTCTCTTGATTTCGGTTTTCAAGTTTGTGTTTGTTTTTTGACTTGAGTTTAAGGATGGGAAGAAATTGGTTTGTCACCAAGCTTGGTTTATCTATGTTTAATAAGTCAATTGTTCTTATATCATATCCTACAGTTAATAAATCAAAATTCTCTTCATTGGAATCTTGAGATTGTCCATATAAAAAAGTGATGTGAAAAACTAAAAAAAATAACAGAAAACCCTTTGTAAATAAAAACATTACTTACGCATCATATTTTAAAAATTAAAAAAATTAATGGGGGCGTGATTGTTGGGGATATGTTCAAATTTAAAACAATTTTTAAGACTTTCACAACTTTTCAATTTTAATAATCTTAAAATAACAAAAGACACCCTTAGAAGGATTGAATAAAAGGTTAAAAGCAAAAGTTGAAAACACCTAGGTTTTTGGAAAGTAGTTGACTTATTTACTACCTTTACCACTCAAATTTTTCTGTATGTCTGTAGCAAAAAAAGAATACAAACGCATCACCACAAAGACACTGGTTGATATGAAATCGCGCGGTGAGAAAATATCTATGCTTACCGCTTATGATTTTACGATGGCACAAATTGTAGATGGTGCCGGGATCGATGTGATTCTTGTGGGAGATTCTGCCTCAAATGTTATGGCGGGACACGAAACCACACTTCCCATAACACTCGATCAAATGATTTACCATGCTGCTTCGGTTGTAAGGGCTATAAACAGAAGTCTTGTGGTGGTAGATTTGCCCTTTGGAAGCTACCAGAGCGACGCAAAAGAAGCTTTGCGTTCTGCTATAAGAATTATGAAAGAAAGTGGCGGTCACGCCGTAAAAATGGAAGGCGGCAAAGAAATTAAAGAATCTATTAAACGCATTTTAAATGCCGGAATTCCTGTGATGGGACATTTAGGTCTCACGCCACAATCGATTTATAAATTTGGAACTTACACAGTGAGGGCCAAAGAAGATGCCGAGGCCCAACAACTTAAAGAAGATGCTTTGCTGCTTGAAAAACTAGGCTGTTTTGCTATTGTTTTGGAAAAAGTTCCCGCAAAACTGGCTGAAGAGGTTGCTCAAAGTGTAACCATTCCCATCATAGGTATTGGAGCCGGTGGTGGTGTTGATGGACAAGTATTGGTAATCCATGATATGCTTGGTATGAACACAGAGTTTAGCCCCCGGTTTTTAAGACGCTACCTTGATTTGCACACTCAAATGACACAAGCCTTACAACAGTATTCCAATGATATTAAGTCTGGCAATTTTCCTAATGAAAATGAGCAGTATTGAGATTTAGAATGTAAATAATTCAACTATTCTTTAATAAATTCTTTTTTGAAAACAATTTCAGATAAAAATAATCTTCAGGCGCTTTATGAAGACAATCATTTAATTGTCATAAATAAGCGAGCAGGAGATATCATTCAAGGAGATAAAACCGGTGATACCCCACTCAGCGATATTGTCAAAGAATACATTGCTGAAAAATACAACAAACCCGGAGCTGTTTATCTGGGTGTTGTGCATCGTTTGGACAGACCCACAACGGGAATCGTTGTATTTGCAAAAACTTCTAAAGCATTAACCCGTTTAAATAAAATGTTTAAGGAAAGGGAAACACAAAAGACCTATTGGGCGCTTGTCAAAAATCAACCTCCTAAAGAACAAGACACGCTTATTCATTTTTTAAAAAGAAACCCAAAACAAAACAAATCTTATGCCTATGACAAGGAAATTCCGGGAAGTAAAAAAGCAGTCCTGGATTATAAAATCTTACAAAAGCTAAACAATTATAATTTACTTGAAATCCAATTACACACCGGTAGGCATCATCAAATTAGAAGTCAGTTGGCAGTTGTTGGCTGCCCCATTAAAGGTGATTTGAAATATGGTTTTAACAGAAGTAACATAAATGGAAGCATTCATTTGCACGCCAGAAGGTTAAGTTTTTATCATCCCGTAAAAAAGGAGTTGCTTAATCTTGAAGCACCTCTTCCAAAAGATCCACTTTGGGATTCTGTTAATTAAACGTCAACAAAATTATTTTTTATGGCATATAATACCAGACCCACTCTGTTTTTGATGTTGAGTTTTGAAAACAATTCCTGCCGGTAGCCATCAATAGTTTTGGGGCTGAGACACATAATATCTGCAATTTCTTTATAAGTTTTTTCTGTGCATGCAAGTTTTAGAAAGGTGATTTCATTCTCCTTTAAAAGAGATTTCTCACTTGGCTTTCCTTTCCCTTGAACAATGTCAAGTAGAATTTCGTTGATTTTCTCTGTGTAATAAAACCCTTTTTGAAGTACTTCTAGAAGAGCGTGTTTTAAATTTTCAGGATCAATATCTTTTAGAAGGTACCCTTTAGCACCAGACCGAATCATTTTCAATATATGGTCTTCGTCATCCTCCATTGAAAGTACCAATACTTTGATATTTGGATGTGTTTCAGTAAGCCAGACAACAGTTTCAAGGCCATTCATGACCGGCATATTGACATCCAATAAAATGATATCGGGTTTTGGTTTGTTTAATTCAAAATGCTCTTGCAACTCAGCTCCATTACCTGCTTTATAAAGCACTTTAAACCCACCAAAAGTATGAATGAGCTTTTCAAGAGAACTGGCAAAAAGCAAATGATCATCGACAATTACAATCTTATGTTCATTAACAACACTCATTTTGACAGCTTGTAGGTTAAAATTAGTTGGGTACCTCCCCCCATAACAGATGTGTGTGAAAAATCTGCTTTTAAGAGTTCAGCTCTGTTTTTCATGTTTTGAAGACCAGAGCTTTCGGTTTTTAGTGAGGTGTCAAAACCTATACCATTATCACTTATGGAAAGATAAAGAAAATCTTCTGTATATTTAAGAAACAAGTTTATTTTTTTTGCTTTTGCATATTTTATGGTATTTGACAAAAACTCCTGAATGATTCTAAAAATAATAATTTCATCGGTGTGTTTTATCTCTTTTGGTGTACCAATAATATCAAATGTAGTCTTGGCATAGTTTAAGCGTTCAATGCGCTCCATTTCAATTTCTATTGACCTTATGAGCCCATTGATTTTTATAATCTCACTGTTAAGTGTTTTTGAAAGTGAACGCACTTCTTGCACGGTCGTTTGTACAAGAGATTTTGTTTCCTTTAAATGTTCAGTTATGTTTTTAAAGTCGTTTCCTGACATCAAGTTCAATTGCAAATTGATAACAGATAATAACTGACCTATATTGTCGTGCAATTCCCAAGCTACATTTTTGAGTGTTTGTTCTTGGATTTCGACTTTAGTTTTTGCAATTTCATTTTTATACCTGACCTCCAACATCATTTTTTCATTCAAAATTTTATTCTTTCGTTTTTGAAATACCAAGAAAAACAACAATCCAAAAACGATTACTATAAAAATAACCGATATGAAATAAAATATTAATAAGACTTCTTCTTCCAAAAGCATAAAATAAATCCTAAAGTTATAGTGGAATATAAAAATAGATTGATGTAAAGATAAATACTTGCTCTTAAATTAACATAGGACTCATTAAGCTCTATATCATAATAATTTTAAATTATACTGATTTTAATATTATTGATATTTCTGTTAAATATAAACTTGTTGATGTACTGTACAGTTGTCAATGCAGTTATCTTAGCTAATATTCTTGTCTTAAATCCTTCAAAAGATTTGGCATAATTACGCCTTATCATAAACTGGTCGCATAGTTGTGAAAACAGTGTCTCTATCCTTTTTCTTTTTTTTCTAAAAACAAAAGGCTGTTTCTTGTAATTACTTTGGTTGCTTCTTCTGGGTGTGTTTAGTGTTATGTTGCAGGATTCAAAAGGTTAAGCTGTATTTCTGCTGATAAGTATCCTCTATCACCAATTAATGTACAATTGCTTATTTGCATCTTAATGTCTTTAAGGTAATTTATATCGTGTACAGAAGCTGGACTCAAATCAATACTTTGAAAAACACCATTTATCGAACATACTGCGTGCAATTTATAACCATAATAATGAGAACTTTGTGCGGCACAGTAGCCCTTATCAGGAAATGCAAAGGCATCCTCTTTACAAATCCTTGAACGAGAACTGCGAGATAATTTACAAACCTCCAAGGGCATACTATCCACAACGAAGTAGTCTTCAAACTCATTAAAATTTGATGCTAATTTTAAACGAATAGCATCGAGGCTACTTGCAAGTTTTCGTCTTCTTCTATTGTAAACACTTCGCTCTATCTTAATTGATAATGCTTCAGGAAGTTTCCTAAATAAATCATTTTCACTATCTATACCCATAAATTCAGCCGTTAGGCTCAAACTAACAAGTTCTAAGTCACTAAGCTTGGGCTGACGTCTTTGATAGGTTAAAAGTTGTTCTTTTGATATTTTTCTCAATACTTCCAATATTCTTTCGTAATTTGCATTCAAGTTGTTCATTGTAAATGTTTTATGGCTAAAACAAGTTACTGATTATCAGTGAAATGAACAACTTTTTCTATTAAATCATAATACATTTAATATAAATATCTATGGGGGTGGTGCTTAATAAAAAAAACAAATATCCCAAGGCTACATATAAAGGAAAGTAGGTTTTTAAGTCTATTACTTGATCAATTTTAAGTAAATTTAGAAGAAATAAAAGTATGGTAATAAAAAGCAACAACGAACCGGTTATTAACAAAGTGGGTATTACAGGAAGTTGTAAATTCTCTAAATCAAAAAATAAAATCAAAGCCAATACTATATAGCATAATGTCAATACTTGAATGATTATTCTTTCCCTTATATTTTTAATAAAATTTAAAAAATATTTTATAAATAATACTGTAAAAAGAGCACTAAAAATATTGGTTGCCCATCTGCCGTCTTCAAAAAAAGTATCTCTTAAATATCCAAAATATTCATAGTTTGTCTGTTTTGAAAGCCCCACCATAAAACCATAGCTTTCAACAACAATTACGAGCCACAAATAATAAACCACCCAGGTATGTGGTTTTTTTATTTTGTTTTTAAAAAAAAGATAGGTACCAACCGAGGCTGCAATGATTTCAAGAATACTAACGGGTAGTATAAATTTATAAAAAAAATCCAACTATTAATAGTTTTTTGGTGGCCATCCTGCTTGATTTAAGTTGAAAGGGTCTATGTTGTAATTGTTATCAGAATTTTTATCATCACCGTTAGTGGGAGCTAAAAACACAGTTGCTTTGTTTGATTTTTGATTATTGTAAGCCCCAAAATATATACGAATGCCCGGGTTAGTAATGCCTTGCTTTTTAGATTCATCTTTTACATAGTTCAAAAATTCTTCTAGTTCTTCTACACTGTAAAAAAATTCACGTGTATCTTCATATCCTAGTGTTCTATCAATCTCTGGTTGACGGGTAGCTACCCAATTATTTTGTAAATCTCTTGCAGTTTCAACTGATACACATTTTGTAGGTTTTGACATAATAATTGATTTTATTAGTTATACTTCAAATCTAATCAAATGAAACATTCAAATTACTAAAAATCTAAAAAAAGGGGAAAATCCTATTACAAATGGTAAATACCCTATTCTCAAATTCATTTATTATTCAAGTTTATTTTATCAAAGCCATAAAAAGAGAATACAACAAAGAAAACAGATTGTTTTAAATCAATTTAAATCCAATTGATGTACCCGGTATTTTTTGAGACAAAAGGTAAAAAGATTCAGGTTGTAATTGAAGAATTCTGGCATAACCCCCTGTGGCTTGTGAATCACGCATCAAAACCACCAGACCACCTGAAGGAGTTAATTGCACCGTCCCCGGTTGTACAGGAGCCGTTATGATTTCCTTCAACCCTTTAGAAACCGAATTATCAAAAAGTGTTGCCATACGATTACTTTGTGGATTGATATTAAAAAAGGAATTAAAAAGTTCCTGTTTTAATCTTTCATCCAGCAACTCAAATTCAGGACCTTTGGTAACTTTTAAATCACTGCTTTTATATAAAGAGGTATGAAAAGAATGAAAGTTTGGTTGCGTGTTTTTTATTTTTTTTATTTTTAAAGTAGTTCCTTTTTCAATCTCAGGAATTGGCAACCCTTTGTAATAACTAGAGCTCCCCAATACTTCAATCACATCAAATCCTCCTTTTACTGCAAGATATCCTCGCATAGTTTGTGAAGAAGTTCCAATTTTTAAAACATTTCCCTTTTCTATTTTTACTACTTCATTTAAAGGAACCTCCACTCCCCCAACACTCGACAAAAAACCAATGCCTGCAATAACAACTTCAACAGTTTCCAACGCCTCAAGTATGGGACCTACTAAAGTAAATTCAATGACGGTTGCATTTAAATGATTGCCAAGAAGAGTATTTGCAAATTGGGCCATCTGCCGGTCCATTACACCGCTTAAAGGCACACCCATATTCCTGAAACCTAATCTTCCTAAATCCTGATAAGTCGTTTGAATTCCCGTTTGTAAAACGCTAAACATCCCTCACCTCCATTCTTAAGCTATAATTTTGATTTTTAACTTGAAAATAAATCTCTTCATAAAGCTTCCGCGAAATTTTATAAAATTTCACCAAATCACCAGGCACCAGCAAACAAGGGTTTTCTTGGGATGCATCAAAAAAATCAAGTGGACTGCGACCAATAATATTCCAACCTCCCGGTGAATCCATTGTGTAAATTCCCGTTTGACTTCCTGCAATTCCCACAGAACCTTTATCTACTTGTTTTCTAGGTGTTGCTTTACGTGGAAAAGCAATCTTTGAATCGAGACCTCCCAGATATGGAAATCCCGGTAAAAAACCCAAAAAATAGACTGGATATTCTTGGTCAATATGTCTTGATATAATTTCGTCAATTGGTATGTTGAGTTTGTGCGCCATTTCTGGTAAATCCCATCCATATTCAATATCATAACATACCGGTATATGAACAATTCGTTGACTCTTTTGAATTATTTCAGAAAGTAATAAGTCAGAATTTAATTCAGAAATAAAGGCTTCTTTGTTTGCACCTTTATTTAAATAAATAGCCAATGAAGCATAGGTAGGGACTGTTTCAATAACGATTGATTGAAATCTTGAATCGATGGTATGCTTATACCTCATAATTTCTTTATGTATGGATAATGAAATTTCATTATTCCATTCCAGTAGTAGGGCTTGATCACCAAAGTCTTTAATTTTAGGATACATACTCATTCAATTTCTATAGCGTAATTCTTTAAATTTTGATGTAAATAATTCAAAATTTCAACTGAAATTTGATGGTCTCCATGAATGCAATAAGTTTCTGCTTTAAGTGCGATTTTCTTACCTGAAATACTTGTCACTTTGCTTTCGGTAAGTATTTCTATAAGTTGTTCAAAAGATTTTTTCGGAGAATCAAGTAGTGCCTTGGGATGGGTGCGAGCGACTAAAAAACCATCATCTGTGTAGCTTCGGTCAATAAACGCCTCTTTTTTTAAGGGAATTTTATTTTTCGCTTTAGCATAAAAAATAGACTTTCCGGGAATGATAAAGTGTGGTTTTCGGGCTTACAATAAGCACCGTTTGAATAACCAAATCTGATATTTTTTCATCAACAGCGGCAAGATTATACAAGGCTCCATGAAGTTTAATGTGATTGATGTTTACGTGTTCTTCATTACAAATTCTAATAAAATTTTGAATTTGATTGATTAAACTTTTTTGCAATGCTGCCTCCTCCATTTCTATTACTTTTCTACCAAAATTTTCTTTATCGGGAAACGAAGGATGCGCACCCACTTTCACATTGTATTTTTTGGCCAATTGAATCGTTTTTCTCATTGAATTTTTATCACCATAATGACCGCCGCAAGCAATGCTGCAAGAGGAAATCAAGGGCATAATTTGTTCATCATAAGGATAACCCTCACCCAAATCTGCATTGATATCGATGGTGTAGTTCATTTTAAAATAAATTCCATTGAAAAACACGGTCCAAACTTCTTATACTTAAAATTAAAGTAGTTAATACAATTAAAATCCCAAATATGTTTTGAATTAGTGAGTTTTTATAATTGCCTAAAAGCTCCTTTTTATTCATTACCCATAGTAGAAATCCTGCAACTACAGGGAGTAAAATCCCATTTGCTACTTGTGCAAATTTGATAATTTCAATGGGTTTGAAACCCAGCGACGAAATTAAAATTCCTAATAGGAGAATAAGCATCCAAACCATTCTAAACTTTTTGGATTTCATTCCGCCTTTCCAGTTAAAACATTCTTTGGAAACATAAGCAGCGGCCAAAGGAGCTGTTATAGCCGAGCTGATCCCTGCAGCAAACAATCCGATACTTAAAAAATAGGTCGCAAATTCGCCATAAAGGGGCTCCAGTCCTAAAGCAAGATCGGCTGCATTATTGACACTTGCACCTTGAATGGCTGCACCACAAACAATAATTCCCATAGATACTATACCGCCCAAAATGATAGCAATAAAACTATCGATTTGAGCTGTTCTCAATTCTCTTACTGTGGTCCACTTTTCCCTGACAAGTGCAGCGTGTAAAAACAAATTATAAGGTACAACAGTAGTTCCCACCAAGGCTATAATGGTAAGGAATCCTTCATCTGGTATTTTTGGAATAAAAACACTTTTTAAAAGTAATAGTAAATCGGGTTTTGTTAGTATCGCAGCAATCAAAAATGAGATACTCATCAAAATCACTAAACTCACCAAAGCTCGCTCAATAATTTTATACTTTCCAAGAAAGAGAATTATAAAAGCAATGAATCCTAAAAGAATGCTTAAAAAATTAATTTCAATTCTTAGAAAGGAATAGGTGCTTTTCGCAAGAAATGTCTCCAAACCAAGCACTCCACCACTGATGTTTCCAGCTTCATAGGCACCATTTCCAATAACGATAGCGCAAATAATCAACGTAATTCCGATAATTTTTAATGCCGGAATTTTGATTTGATTTTTGACAGTTTCTGCTAATCCTTTTCCGTGAACAAGTCCTAAACGAACGGTCATTTCTTGAAGTACTAATGTGGCTATAATGGAAAGCCCCATCGCCCAAAGTAATGTAAAACCAAACTCCACTCCTGCCAGGGTGCAAACGGTCACAGTTCCAGGTCCTATAAAGGCAGCTGCAACCAGAGGCCCGGGACCAATTTTATTGAGAAACTTCATCGTTGAGTTGTAAAAGCGCATAAATAGCAAAACTACCCAGCCAGTGCCCCCCTTCATAACTATCATCAACAAGATTGGGCAACGAATAGTTCATATGCTCATTTGCTACATTTTTTAAATGCGCATATTCTTCAAATTGATTGGCCAAAGCATAGATACTCCAGGCACGGCTAAAATTTAATCCATCCAGATGCACTAGTTTTCCATCCTCACGGTCGCTCACTTCACCGACTTCCAATTCATAATTTTTATCCTTCAATTGGGGCATAAATTGATCCAGCCAAGTCAAAAATTCTTTTTCATCAAGGACTCGTCTCATAATATTGATTTCTTCAAAACAGGGGGATAAAAAATCAAATCCGCTGGGTTCCCAGCCGATAGGACAATTTTTATCATTGAAGTAGAAATCATTTGCGCGTGATTTTATCAAGTCACGCAGTTCATCTTCGCCGGTTGTAACGGCATAATCATAAGCAAAAGTAAGCCCAAAAGCAGTATTTGTATGCTCTCCCACTCTAATGGGATAAACCAATTTTGGTAAAAATTCTTTATAACGTTCCACAAACAAATCTGCTAACGGTTTTATGTTTTGATAGAGTTCTTGACCCAATGGATTTTCCCAAGTATAAAGTTCTTCGGCGAGTTTTAAAAACCAGTTCCAACCATAAGTGCGTTCAAATGATGTATTTACCATTCGACTGAAAAAGGCTGTTTCAACTTCAATATGCTCTTTTGTGAGTGTGTTTTTTAGTATTTCCCTTACACGCGCAGCTTCTTCCAGTTCAGGAAAATTCTTTACCAAAGTTATCATTGACCAATAGCCATGTACGGAACTATGCCAGTCAAAACAACCGTAAAAAATTGGGAAATTTTCAATAGGGGGCCTTACGTCGTTTTTGCTTTCTAATACAGTACCGGGCTTATAAGGGTATTCCTGGTCATAACATTTTAAGGGTAATTCAAGAAGATTTGCTGCTTCTTTTTGATTGAATTTTGGAGGTATATTTTCTATTATTCCTGAAGAAATTTCAGGTGTTGATTCATTTGCTTTTTGTTCTTTTTCGGCGCAAGCCATAAAGCTAATTATCAGAAAAAGTAGCATTTGTTTTTTTATCATCGATTTCAATTTTTTAATTTCTTATTTTAGCTAAAGCTAAGCAAAAGAATGCAAATCTAAAAACAGAAAAGGTGTATCAAATTCCTGAACTACTGAAAAGCCAGCACGATTTTTTCCAAACCGGAAAAACAAAAAATGTTGACTTCAGAAAACAGGTGTTAAAAAAACTATTACAAACCATTCAAAGAAAAGAGGATAAAATTTGTGAGGCTCTTTACAAGGATTTTAAGAAACCAAAATTTGAAAGTGTTGCTACAGAGACGGCTATTGTTATCAAAGAACTTAAACTGGCTATCAAAAATATTAAACATTGGTCAAAACCAAAACGTGTACCGGCTTCCCTTTTAAATTATCCCTCTAGCGATTGGATTTATTCCCAACCTTATGGCACTGTTCTTATCATCGCACCTTGGAATTATCCATTTCAATTGGTCATCTCCCCATTGATAGGGGCTATTGCTGCCGGGAATACTGCTGTAATTAAGCCCAGTGAGCATGCACCTCATACTGCTCAATTGTTGGAAGAAATTATCAATAGCGTTTTTCTAAAAAATCATGTAGCTCTTGTTCAAGGAGATGTTGCTGTTTCTCAAGAATTGCTTTACCACAAATGGGATTATGTTTTTTTTACCGGAAGCGTTCCTGTGGGTCGCATCGTTGCCAGAGCTATTGCTGAACACCTCACACCCTGCACACTTGAATTGGGCGGTAAAAACCCCACCATTGTTGATGAAACTGCAAAAGTAAAATTGGCTGCAAAGCGCATAGTTTTTGGGAAATTCATCAACGCCGGTCAAACCTGTATAGCTCCAGATTATGTGCTGGTTCACGAAAAAATCAAAAACACATTTATAACGGCACTTAAAGATGAAATTACTCGCTTTTATGGGATCAACCCTAAGTCATCTAAAGATTTTGCCCGAATAATTAATCAAAAGGAATACAACAGATTGCTTTCATTAATAGACCAGGAGAAAATTGTAATTGGAGGTGAGATGGATCCTGATGATCACTATATTTCACCCACAGTAATTGTAAACCCTTCTTTGAATAGTAAAATTATGCAGGATGAAATATTCGGACCTCTGTTGCCGGTTTTGGTTTACCAAACAGAAAATGATATCGACCTGGTTCTGAAAAAATTCCCAAATCCTCTATCTGTTTATATTTTTAGTACAAGAAAAAAGTTTGCTGAAAAAATGATTCAAAAATATTCCTTTGGTGGTGGTACTATTAATGACACTTTAGTGCATTTTATTAATGAAAAGCTTCCCTTTGGTGGTGTGGGCAACAGTGGTATGGGTGGGTATCATGGCAAGTACACCTTTGATACTTTTTCACATAAAAAATCCATCACAAAAAGGGCCAACTGGCTGGATATTCCTTTGAGATATGCACCTTATAAGAATAAAATTAGGTGGCTTAAGAGGTTTTTCTAATTGGCTTTATTTAGCCGCTTTTCGTTTTACCAAAGAATACAAATCCTTTCTTCTGTCTTTTAAGTTTCTCACACTTCCAAAGTTGTGTAACTCTTTTAAGAGGTCCATATCAACATCGGCAATAAGAGTACTCTCCGTATTTGGTGTGGCTTCTGCTTTGATTCCGTTTACCGGAAAAGCAAAGTCTGAAGGTGTGAACACAGCACTTTGGGCATATTGAATATCCATGTTGTTTACTTTGGGCAGATTGCCCACATTTCCTGCGATAGCGACATAACACTCATTTTCAATAGCACGTGCTTTGGCACAATTGCGCACGCGTTCATATCCATTTTGAGTGTCTGTCATAAAAGGTACAAATAAAATATTCATTCCTTCATCTGCAAGCAATCTTGGAATTTCAGGAAACTCTACATCATAACAAATAAGAACACCAATTTTTCCACAATCTGTATCGATGGCTTTGATTTTGTTTCCACCCTTGATACCCCAGGCAGATTCCTCTGCAGGAGTGATATGGAGTTTTTCATAGCGTTCATAACTTCCGTCTCTTCGGCAAACAAAGCCCACATTGTAGAGATGGTCATTTTCCTTAAAAGGCATACTCCCGGTGATGATATTGATATTGTATGAAATAGCCATTTCCCTAAATTTTTCCAGGAGGGGCTCTGTATATTCAGATAATTTTCTAATGGCTTCAGATTCTTTTAAATTATTGAAATCTGCCATTAAGGGCGCATTGAAAAACTCAGGAAACAGAACAAAATCACTTTGATAATCTGAAATGGCATCCACAAAAAATTCTATTTGATTCACCACGGCATCAAAATCTCTAAACAATCGCATTTGCCATTGTACAAGCCCCAATCTAACAACCTTTTTTTGAGAATCTAAAATTTTGTCTGATTTTACATAGTAGATGTTGATCCATTCCATCAAGACGGCATAATCCATGGACTCTTTGTCTCCATCGAGATAGCCTTTTAAAACCTTTCTAACGTGAAAATCATTGGCCAACTGAAAAAGCAAAACAGGGTCTTCTACTTCTTTGCGTTTCACTTTCTCGATATACTGTTTGGGCGTAAGCTCTTTTGCATATTTACTATAATTAGGGATTCTTCCACCAAAAACAATGGAGCGCAAATTGAGTTGCTCACAAAGCTCTTTGCGTGCTTCATACAATCGCCTTCCCAGCCTCAAACCTCTAAACTCGGGGTGAATGAACACGTCAATGCCATATAAAACGTCCCCGTTTTCAGAATGGGTGTTGAATGTAAAATTACCTGTAATTTCAGTATATGAGTGATCATCATCATATTTTGAAGATTGAACTATAATGCTAAGAGCACAACCCACAATGCGTTCATCAATTTCTATACACAACTGGCCTTGCGGAAACTTTTTGAGTAAACTTTTAATTTCTTTTTCGGTCCAGTAATCTTCAGGCATACCGTTGTAAGACTCAATCATCGATTTTTTCAATTCGATATAATCTGAAACCAAGAGGTTTCTAAGTTCAATTTTTGGTGACTGGTCTAAAATTTCCATAACTGTTTTTAAGTGTAGCCTAAATATAATCTAAAATGTGAATTCTAAAATTTTTTAATACCACTTTAACGATTAACCAAACCAGCCATCGCGGTCGAGACTTCGGTATTGAATAGCTTCAGAAATGTGGTTTCCATTAATTTGTGGACTCTCTTCCAGATCGGCAATGGTGCGGGCTACTTTTAAAATTCTGTCATAAGCTCTTGCCGAAAGGTTTAATCGTTCCATTGCTGTTTTTAATAAGGAAAGTGATGCTTCGTCCAATTTGCAAAATTCCCTGATTTGTTTCACACCCATTTGAGCATTATAATGAATGCTTTCATATTCCTGAAAACGTTTTGTCTGCACATCTCTTGCCTTTGAGACACGCTCTCTTATGATGACACTGCTCTCTCCTTTTCGTTCTTCACTGAGCTTTTCAAAAGGCACCGGATTGACTTCAATATGAATATCAATGCGGTCCAATAAGGGCCCAGAAATTTTACTGAGGTAGCGTTGCATTTCAGCCGGAGAGGAAGTTACCGGTGCATCCGGATCATTAAAATATCCACCGGGGCTGGGGTTCATACTTGCTACAAGCATAAAACTACTTGGGTAAGTAACTGTAAATTTTGCTCTGGAAATCGTCACTTCCCGGTCTTCTAATGGTTGCCGCATCACCTCAAGAACACCTCTTTTAAATTCCGGAAGTTCATCGAGAAAAAGGACACCATTATGAGAAAGAGATATTTCACCGGGCTGCGGATAAGCACCACCGCCGACTAAAGCCACGTCGCTTATCGTGTGGTGGGGGCTTCGAAAGGGTCGTTGAGTCATAATTCCTGAATGTTCTTTTGTGCGGCCTGCAACACTGTGAATTTTTGTTGTTTCCAAGGCTTCATCTAATGTCATAGGTGGCAGGATAGATGGCAATCGTTTGGCCAACATGGTTTTCCCTGAACCCGGTGGACCAATTAGAATAATGTTATGGCCTCCAGCTGCAGCAATCTCCATGGAGCGCTTGATAGATTCTTGTCCTTTCACATCAGAAAAGTCGAACTCCGGGTGGTTTAAATGTTCATAAAACTCGGCTTTGATATCAACGATGGTTTGTTCCAAAGGGCTGCCTTTATCAAAAAAGTCAATCACTTCAGAGATGGAGTCCACACCAAAAACTTCGAGTCCTTCCACAATGGCAGCTTCTTTCGCATTTATTTTTGGAAGAATAAACCCTTTAAACCCTTCCTCTCTGGCTTTAAAGGCTATTGGTAAAGCACCTCTGATTGATTGTAAATTTCCATCAAGTGAGAGTTCTCCCATTATGATAAAGTCTTCGGGATTATTTTTTAATTGAATTTGTTCTGTAGCAGCGAGAATGCCAATAGCCAAGGGTAAATCATAAGCAGAGCCTTCTTTTCTTAAATCTGCCGGAGCCATATTGAGCGTAATTTTCTTTCCCGGAATTTTGAAACCATTATTTTGAAGGGCGGCGGCGATCCTGTGGTTGCTTTCGCGTATAGCGTTATCAGGAAGTCCCACAAGGTGGTATCCCACTCCTTTACCGGCGACATTTACTTCAATTGTTATTGTTGTTGCTTCAACGCCAAAAAAAGCACTCCCATAAACTTTTGCAAGCATAAAAATAATTTTAGTTAATATGATGAATCGTCAAGGAGGTCTCCATAAAAAAACCTCCTCAAATTAATGGGGAGGTTTAAATTTAATAAAAATTGTTGAGTTTATCTTTTTATAAACTTGTAAACTTTTGAAGCGTTGTCTATAGTCACTCTTAAAAAGTAAGTTCCTGTTTTAAGATTTGCAATATCAAGTTTAGTTGAATTTGCATTCACTTGATATGTTCCAATTGTCTGTCCTAATAGATTAATGATTTCTACCTCAGAAATTTGGCTAAGGGCCTGAACATTTAGCTCGTTATTTGCAGGGTTGGGAAATATAGATGTTCTAAAAAATTCATTGGAAGGATTGCTTAATGGTGCATCGATATTCTCAAGACCTGATAATATTATTGAAACCATTTGTTCTCCTCCATCAAGATTTCCTTTATGAGAAACTACTATGGTATATTCTCCTGTTGCATCATCAATTTCTATTTTTTCAATGTTATCCTTTGTGTTATCTCCTCTAGTTGCAGGGGTAGCATAAGAAGCAGGGTCTGCATGGTCAAATTCAATAATCCAAGGCATATGCATATCATCGTTTTCATCAAAAACTCTCAAATCCAAATCATTGATAAGCATAGAAGTTTCATCATCCTCAATTTGTCCTCCGGTTATATTTCCTTGTTTGTCTAACCAAGTTATAGAAGCCACTAAAGGTTCTCCGGGAATAGCTGTTCCAGTAATTTCAACATTTTCTCCATCTTGAAGAGGGTATTCCAGTATTAGAGAAGTATTTCCATCGTTTGTGATGACTTCTGCAGCTCTTTCAGCATTGATCAATCCCCATCCAAAACGAAAATCTGGACCAGGCGCTACTCCAGCTTCATCTGCTGTATGTAAAACTAATCCTCTCAGAGAGGATGCTCTCATATATTCAGAATTCAAATCCCTGTAATGTTGTTGTAGTAGTAAAATTGCACCTGCAACACTGGGGGAGGCCATAGATGTACCAGAAAAACCAGAATAACTTGAATTATTTGTTGCTACCGAAGAAAAAGTATTAACTCCCTTTGCTGTAATATCTGGCTTTATTCTTCCATCATCAGTAGGACCCCAACTACTAAAACTAGACATGTTTACACTACCTGGTCCTGTATAACTTATCACTTGAAATGACGCAGCTACAACTAGATTGTTTTTAGAAACGGCTTGATTAGTTAAAATATCATAACCTCCATCATCAAGATTATTGTGCTGTGTGTTTCTGGCATTTCCAGCAGCCCAAACAGGCAAATAATAAGGAGCACCAAATTGAATTTGATCCCAAACCCTGGATGGTCCTGAATATTTTCCTAAAAGATGAACCGGAAGAGCAGGACCAGAACCTCCGTCTGGTGGCACACCATAGGAATGATTGGACACTAATAATCCATGGTTAGCTATTGCGGCAAGTACTTCAGCTGCGTCACTACCCACTCTAAATGAATAATTTAAAGATTCAGCTAGTGGGGCCATGCCTTTTGCATTTCCGTTTAAGAAATCTTGAGAACCGGAACCTATGATAGTCCCTGTAACGTGAGTTGCATGTGAGCTCAATTGATTATCTGTGTCGATATGGGTAGCACGTCCTTCAAAAAGTTGATGAGTCTCCCTAATAAGACCACCGTCCCAAACTCCAACAAGCATATTCTCACCATTAACATCTAAACCGGCACTACCTCCAGAATGAATACGGTCAACTCTAGCAGTAACTCCAGCATTTCTATTCATTGTCTCATAATAAATTGGCTGACCATCAATAACATCTATTAGAAAACCAACTCCTGCATCTTCAAACTCGTATGTCTCTAACCAACCGTTAATAGTTGCTTGCTCTAACGCTCTTTGTCTTTGAGTTTGATAATCTTCTTCTATCTGGACACGTAGTTGGTTTAAATAGTTCAAATCATAATTTGATTTGATTTGTTCACGCTCTTCTGGGGTTTGAGCATTTGCATTAAAAGAGAATACAAATGCAAGAAGGCATAAAATGCTTTTTGTAAAAAATTTCATGATTTTAAAATTAAGTGAATTACAATTTTTTTTGCTAATTTAATAAATTTAAATTAATTATAACATTTGGTTAAAGTTAAATTAAATAACCAAATTAATTTTTAAATGAATTTTATTTCATCTGATTAAATAAAACTACGTGTATATACTTATTGAATTTATTCTTGAAATAAAGTATATTTGGCAATACAATTTAGTAAAATTGGCTAAACTAAATACAATTAAATTATTGTGGGGATGATGATTTAATTTTAAGTTTTGCCAGATAAATTAAGATTTTTACTAAGCTTAGATAAAGCGCAATAGAAAGATTCTATTGCGCTTTTTTGATTAAAGACCAACGTTCCAACCCACAATTTAAAAAACCTTTATAAGCAATTTTATCGGGCGTATATGCTACCGGTCTATTTAAAATTTTTCCGTCTGGAGATGAAAGCACATAATAAGGTTGGGAATTTCGATTGAAATGTATCGCTTGAAAATCGGCCCATTTATTGCCCACATTTCTCATTTGTCTGCCACTTAAAGCCGATGTGTAAGGCTCGTCAAGTGCTGCTCTTTCATCAACATATAAGGAGATTAAAACATACTCGTTATTTATCAGATTATATATTTCAGGATCACTCCACACTTGGTCCTCCATTCTTCTACAATTTACACAACCATGTCCTGTAAAATCAATCAATACTGGTTTGTTTGAACTTTTAGCATATTCCATTCCCTTATCAAAATCCTTAAAACAGTTTAAATTCAAAGGACAAGAGTTTGGAAAAATATAACTATGACCTGCCGGTGGTGCCAATCCGCTTAAGAGATTGGGCGTTATAAAGCCCTTTGACTGATCACTTACTTTGAAACCCATTGAAAAATAAACAATTAAAACCAGCATACTTATTGAAAGTGCCCATCTTGCTGGTGTTATTTTTTTTACGGGTGAATCGTGAGGAAATTTTAAATAACCCATAAAATATAATAACATACCTAATGCACATAGAATCCATAGAACTAGAAACAATTCATAAGGTAAAATTTTCCACCCCATTGTCATATCTGCAATCGATAAGAATTTTAATGCAAGTGCAATTTCAACAAAACCTAAAGTCACTTTTACACTGTTCATCCAGCCACCCGATTTTGGCATAGAATTTAACCATCCAGGGAAGGCAGCAAAAAGCGCAAATGGCAATGCCAAAGCTAAAGAAAAACCAAACATACCAACAAGTGGACCAAGTGGAATTCTCCCTAAAATTGTGGGCCCGCCACCCACAGCAGTCTCCACTAATAAGGTTCCAATAATAGGACCGGTACAGGAGAACGACACCAGAGATAAGGTAAATGCCATAAAGAAAATACCGGCCAAACCTCCCTGATCTGAAGCCTTGTCAGTTTGGCTTATCCATTTACTGGGAAGTGTAATTTCAAAATAACCAAAAAATGAAATGGCAAAAACAATAAATAATACTGCAAAACCAATATTAAACCAAGCATTTGTTGAAAGTAAATTCAAAGCATCTGCACCAAATAAACCTGTGATTAACAAACCGAGAATTACATAAATTACTATGATAGACAACCCATAAATGACCGCATTCTTAAGTCCTTTTGCTTTGGTTGTACTGCTTTTGGTAAAGAAACTTACCGTAAGCGGAATCATTGGAAAGACACAAGGTGTAAGCAAGGCAATAAGCCCTCCTAAAAATCCAGCTATAAATACCCACCAAAAATTACTTGAATCTTCTTCCTCCTGAGAAGTCCCTGAACAATCTGAAGTTGCATCAGTGTAATCAAATTCAAAGTAAACTGGTGTTCCTTCTCCGGTTACCCTATCTGAGGATGCTTTCAATCCCTCACCTTCAAAAGTAAACTCCCCGGTTTCAGGATTAAAAGTAAAATCTAGCCCTGTGGGTGGTAAACATTTTTCATCATCACACGCCATGAATTCAAGAAAACCCGAAATGGGTTTGCTTTTGTCAAGCACTTTTACAGAAATTTCAAAACGACCATCTTCTCTGAGTTTGATTGTTTCCATCTCAAACAACTTGTCAAAACCGGAAAAAATATTTGAACCGCTCTCGCTAATTTCTTTAAAAATTTCAAAACCTGATTCATTATCAAAAACAACCTCGGTGGGGAGTGGCCCTAACAAATCCGGGTCCATTTTGTGAGAATAAATCGACCAACCTTCATCAATCACAGCATCAAAAACAAACGTATAAACATCATCATTAATGGTTACCAATTGACCTGTCCAACTCACAGGGTTTATAAACTCTTCTGATTCAAATAGTTGACCCAGTGTGTCATTTACATTTTCCGGATTGGAGGTTTCCTCTAACGGAAAAGTAAATTCTAAAAGCTCTGGTGCCAAGCATTTCTCGTCATCACATACCATGTAATAAACCTCTGCTTTGATTTGAGCTAATGAAGGATTTGTAATTTTAACGTTTTGACTAAAAATTACTTCCCCTTCAAATTTTTTGATGTCCATTTTAAAAATGGGGTCAAACATTGGAGCTTTTTCGGGTTCCATTGTATTGCCCATCAATTCAAAATCACCTGTTTCCAGATTGAGGTATGCAAATTCAGTGGGGATGGGTCCTTCATCTCCAGAGCCCTCCTGCGAGTAGAGATACCAACCCTCTTCTAAAACAGCTTTAAAAAACAAGGTGACATTTTCATTGTCACTTTTTTCTAAAGATGTTTCCCATTTAATGGGATTTATTATTTGACTGTGTGATGTGTGGAATAAACACAAAAATAGAAGGGCTAAAAAGAATCTACTCATTTTTGAAGCTGAATTTTTAAAATAGTATTGGTTTTTGATGTTACTTTAAATCTATTGTCGGCTCGCAGTCCAATTACCCAAACAATTTTATCATCACTAACAAGCAACCAGATTTTTTTCTTAGCTAGCAAAGATAACTTTTCATCTTTAAAAAGCTTACTTAATTTCTTTTTTCCGTTGAAACCAAAAGGGTAAAAAACATCTCCTTCTTCCCATTTCCTTAATTTTAAAGGAAATCTCAAAAGGTCGGCATCTACAAAAATCACCTCTGAAGACACATTTTCAAATGAATTTACCGTCTCAAAAGTTAATTTAATGGGCGTCTTAATGGATTTAGAATTCATTGAAATTTGAAACTCTTTTAGCTCATTTTTTGAATTGGTTTTGGAAATTGTTTCCAGAATTAAAAAATCACGATCCTTCAAAAGTATGTGGGTCTTTGAAGCAATTTGCTTCCCAGCTTGAGCATCCAGAAGCTTGTGAATATCATCCCAGGCTGTAAAACCAAATGGTATTAAAAGCTCATACAAAAGTGCTTTTGAATTGGGAAGTTTTTTCATCTTTGAAACTGAAAGCCTGTAGCCTTCTTTTGTTTCTTCTACAACATAAGTAAAAATCAATGCAACATAATCTTCAATTAACAACTGACTGTTTTTTAGATGTTCACGAGTTGTTTTATAGTTTTGAAGTAAATCTGGAGTTACCTCTTTCCATTTTGGTATGACATCAAGTCGCAAAGCATTTCGAAGGTATTTGTTTGAAAAATTACTACTGTCTTCTCTCCAGTTCAATTGTTGCCTTTCGGCGAAAGCCACTATTTCCTCCTTTGAAAACTCAAGAAGCGGCCTTATAATTTTATGGTTATACTGTGGAATTCCCATGAGCCCTTTAATACCGGTTCCTCTAGAGAAATTGATCAAAAATGTTTCTAAATCATCGTCGAGATGATGGGCAGTGAGTATGTATTTTATTTCTAATTCTTCTGAAAGTTCTTCAAACCATTGGTATCTTAAAGTGCGGGCAGCCATTTGAATGCTTAAACCTTGATCATTAGCAAATTGTTCTGTTTCAAAAGTTTCTGTGTAAATGGGAAGTTCTAGTTTTTTTGCAAGCTGGATAACAAATTGGGAATCGGTATCGCTTTCATTTCCGCGGAGAGAGAAGTTACAATGTGCCAGAGAAACCTCATAACCATTTTTGACTAACAGGTGTGTGAGTACAACACTGTCTAAACCACCACTGCATGCTACCAATAATTTTTCATTTTTAAGAAATGAAAACCTGCTATCAAGGTGCTTTTGAAAGGTGGATAACATAAAGGGGTTAAAATAGAATATCGTCCAAAGTTAAGAAATCCCATTGGTTTTTATCTCGTCTCAATCTCTTTCCAATAACTTCCTGAAATTCAGAGGCATTGATTCCATATCCTTTTGGTTTTTTGGCTTCCAAATCATTAAATGTTAGAACATTACCGGCTTTTAAATTTTTATTGACTGCCAGTGATTTTTCAAAGATGTTTTTTAATTCAAGGTATTGTGAATTGTCATTTTTATCTACGGGAGGATAAGTAGCTTTTATGATTTTACCCAAAGATTTAACTAAAATTGATGCTTCTTCAATGGTTAGTGAAGATGAAGCGTCTGGACCTATTTCCTGATTATTTAATTTGACATGAAATTCCAAAATTTCTGCTCCAAGAGAAACGGCTGCTATTCCTGTTTCAATTTTTGCAGAATGGTCTGAATATCCCACAGGGACTTTATACCGATCTTTTAATTCCTGAATAACATTGAGCCCATAATTCTCTGGTGTTGTGGGATAACTAGTGGTACATTGAAGAATTGAAAAACCAACCCGGTGGGCTTTAAGGAAGGAAATTGTTTTATCTAATTCTTCATAGGAGCTCATGCCGCTGGAAAGGATGAGCGGTTTTTTTGTTAAAGCTATTTTTTGAAGTAATAAAAAATTATTCACTTCGCCCGAACCCACTTTATAGCGCTTCACCCCCACTTCCTCAAGTAAATCAACGGCAGCATTACTAAAAGGCGATGACATAAACTCCAAGCCCAATTTGTCACAATGCTTTTTAAGTTCTTTCCATTGAGGCAGACTAAATTCCATTCGCTTCCAGTAATCAAAACGTGTTTTGTCCTCAGTTTGCATTTTGATGCGAAAGGGCTCGTGGATACTACTTTCGGCAGCAGCTATATGGGTTTGAAATTTGATGGCCTGTACACCTGTTGTCGCCACGGCATCAATATAATCATGTGCTTTTTCAATGCTTCCGCTATGAGCCTGTGCTATTTCTGCAATGAGGAATGGAAGGTTTTTTTTCAAAGCGGGTAATTAAGTTTTTTGCTTTTTCTTTTCGGCTGCGGGAAATAAAACGTTGTTTAAAATCAACCGATATCCGGGCGAGGAAGGGTGTAAAGCCAATTCAGTGGGGGCATCTCCCACCCGATGTTGATAGTCTTCTGGGTCGTGACCTCCATAAAATGTAAAAAAACCTTTTCCTTTTATACCGTGAATGTATTTTGCTTCCCGATTTGTTTTATTTTCACCCATTACAAGAACATTTGATTTTATTTGGCTGGAGTCAAACGAAGTTGTTTGCCCAAAAAAACCTTTAACTAAGGAGGTGTGATTTTGCACAAGCATGGTGGGTATGGGATCCCATTTTGCTGAGTAATCCATCAATGAGAAGTAATCTACTTCTTTTTTAATGTTTCGTTTTGTAGTCATATCGATAGAACTAAACTCATAAACCATTGGGTCGCGCTCCAAAATAAAATCTGTGAATGCAAATGTGCTATTGAAATCTATTTTACTTTGGTAATTGGACTCACTGGGGTCACCATCAAACATTGGCTCACAAATATCAACACCTTCTGCAGCAAGAGCAATATCAAAGGAATCTGTAGCACTGCACATAGCAAACATAAAACCTCCGCCCACTACATAATCTCTAATTTTAAGAGCCACTGCCAACTTTGCTTCAGAAACTTTGTTGTAGCCTAATTTGGTTGCCAACTCTTCTGCTTTTCGTTTTTCTTCAATATACCAAGGAGCATTACGATAAGCTCTGTAAAATTTACCATACTGTCCTGTAAAGTCTTCGTGATGTAAATGCAGCCAATCATATAAAAGTAGTTGATCTTCAAGCACCTCTTCATCATAGATAATATCATAAGGAATTTCTGCATAAGTGAGAACCAAAGTTACAGCATCATCCCAGGGCAAGTTTCCTTTTGGTGAATAAACGGCAATGCGAGGGGCTTTCTCAAGCAATATAGCACTCATGTTTTTAGAAGGACTTTCTATTTCTTCCAGTATTTGCTCTGTGCGTGCCGTTGAAAGCACTTCAAAACTCACCCCTCTTATTTGACACTCTCTTCTTATTTCCTCAACATCGGGCAATAAAAAAGCACCTCCCCTGTAATTGAGTAACCATTGTACTTTTTGTTGTTTTTCAAGAGCCCAATAAGTAATCCCATAAGCTTTGAGGTGTTCTTGTTGACTTTCAGCATCCATTGGGATAAGAATATATGAAGCAAAACCTTGAAGGCTGAAAAGTAATATTAAAATAAGAGTGAATTTTTTCATCTCAGCAAGATAAAAAAGTTTTTGAAATCAACTATAGGCCTTTAGTAGAAATTAACTAAAACGGCATGCCATTATCATCATCCTCCGGTGGAAGTTCATCAAAACTATCAGGGCCAAAGGCTTGGTTTGGTGGTGGTAAATTATCAGGCTTGAAGGTGTCATCGTTTGCGGCACTATTCATTCTTGAATGAAACTCAAAAGGTGAATCAAACGTTTCCAGATTTTCAAATTTACCAAGGTGACCCACAAATTTTAATCGTATTTCATCAAGACCTCCATTTCTGTGTTTTGCGACTATAAATTCTGCTTGGCCTTCAGTGGGTGATTGTTCATCATCATCCCATTGATCAATTTTGTAATATTCGGGTCTGTATATAAATGAAACGATATCGGCATCTTGCTCAATGGCCCCGGATTCTCTAAGGTCTGATAGAAGCGGTCTTTTTGAACCTCCACGTGTTTCAACAGCACGAGATAGCTGGGAAAGTGCTACAACAGGAATATCAAGTTCTTTTGCTAGTGCTTTTAGGTTTCTGGAAATGGTTGAAATTTCTTGCTCTCTGTTTCCACCACCTTTTTGGCTTCCGCCGGCGGTCATTAATTGCAGGTAATCTACAAAAATAATTTTTATCCCGTGTTGGGACGCAAGTCTTCTTGCTTTTGCTCTAAGATCAAATATGGATAAGGATGGGGTGTCATCAATAAACAAAGGCGCTTTTTCAAGATCTTTTACTTTGACATTGAGTTGTTCCCATTCGTGTTTTGCTAATTGTCCGGTTCTTAATTTTTCTGAACTCAACCCGGTTTCAGACGAAATTAAACGAGTAATTAATTGAACTGAAGACATTTCAAGAGAGAAAAAAGCCACCGGAATTTGGTTCATAACCGCAATATTTCTTGCCATGGATAATGTTAAAGCTGTTTTACCCATACCCGGTCGTGCAGCAATTATGACTAAATCACTGGGTTGCCAACCTGAAGTAAGTTTATCGAGTTTATCAAACCCTGATGGTACTCCCGAAAGTCCTTTCTTATTTGCAATTTCTTCAATTTTCTTTTTGGCTTGAATTACCAGGTTTTGAGCTGTTTCTGATGAACGCTTTATATTGCCTTGTGTAATTTCATAAAGTTTTGATTCTGCAGTATCCAGCAGGTCAAATACATCTGTAGATTCATCATAGGAATCTTCAATAATTTCATTTGAAATTTTTATCAAACTTCGTTGAATAAATTTCTGTAAAATGATGCGCGCATGAAATTCAATGTGAGCCGATGAGGACACCTTTTGGGTAAGCTGAATTAAATAAAATTCACCTCCCACGATTTCGAGATTCCCATCTTTCTTTAATTGGGAAGCAACGGTTAATAAGTCAATGGGTTGCCCGGTTTTAAAGAGTTGAAAAATGGCCGCAAAAATATGTTGATGCGCTTCACGATAAAAAACATCAGGGTTAATGAGGTCAATGATTTCATCTACCCCTTTTTTATCAATCATCATTGCTCCAAGTACAACTTCTTCTAAATCAACAGCTTGAGGTGGTATCTTTCCTTTTTCCAAAGAAATCACCTGGGATTTTTTTGAAGAATATTCTATGTGAGGCTGTACTTTTTCCATGTTGCGAATGTAAATAAAATGTTAAGATAATTGTCTTTGTTTAAATTCAGAACTCTTAACAGGTCATCAACAATTTAACTGTTAATAACTTAAAAATATTGTTAATAACCAAAGAAAAATCCGATTCATTTGAACCGGATTTTTGTAAAAGTTTGAAAGTAGAGCTACTTAGCCTTTGTACTCCCCCATCTCAAAATATTTATTCATTCTTTTTTCAACTAAATCTTTTGGGGATAAGTTTTTTAATTGTTCAAATGACTTTAAAATTTCTTTGGAAACCGTTTTAAAAGTTGTTTCTCTGTCGCTATGAGCTCCCCCAAGAGGTTCTTTCACAATCACATCTATGAGTTTATTCTTTTTCATATCATTTGCTGTGAGTTTTAAAGCATCTGCGGCTTGTTCTTTAAATTCCCAGCTGCGCCATAGTATGGAAGAACAACTTTCAGGGGAGATTACAGAATACCAAGTGTTTTCGAGCATTAAAATGGTGTCACCCACCCCAATTCCAAGAGCGCCTCCACTAGCTCCCTCACCAACTATTACGACAATAATTGGCACTTTTAATCGTGACATTTCAAGAATATTTCGTGCGATGGCCTCACCTTGACCGCGTTCTTCTGCTTCCAGCCCGGGGTATGCTCCGGGTGTGTCAATGATGGTTACTACAGGAATTCCAAATTTTTCAGCAGACTTCATAAGACGAAGTGCTTTTCTGTAACCCTCAGGGTTTGCCATTCCAAAATTTCTGTATTGACGTGTTTTTGTGTTGTATCCTTTTTGTTGACCCACAAACATAAAACTTTGATCACCAATTTTTCCTAAACCACCTATCATGGCTTTGTCATCTTTCACTCCGCGGTCTCCGTGAAGTTCTAAGAATGTGTCTCCACAGATTGCTCTTATATAATCTAATGTATAGGGTCGATCTGGATGTCTGGAAAGCTGAACACGTTGCCAAGGAGTTAATTTTTTGTATATTTCCTTTTTAGTTTCTGCTAGCTTTTTTTCAATTTTCTTACAGGTTTCGGTTACGTCAACATCACTTTCCTGGCCTATTAAAGTACATTTTTCCAGTTGTTCATTGAGTTCTTTAATGGGAAGTTCAAAATCAAGATATTCCATTGGTTTTGTTTTTAGTAAAGTAGCACAAAGATAAAAACTTTGTTTGATTAGTGACCCATTATATTTTTGGATTTTCTTCTATTTTGCGTTTTGATGATTCCATTTAGAATTACTGTTGCAAGAATAATCAACGCACCATAATAAAACTGATTGCTCATATGTTCTGTATCGCCCAGTATTATAAGGGCGAGTATGATGCCATAAATAGGTTCTAAATTGATGGTCAACATCACAGTGTATGGCTTAATCCATTTCATTACGTGTACAGATGCTATAAAGGCATATGCAGTACAGGCTGAAGCTAATATAAATAGGTATAACCAGTCTGTTTTTGAGACATCAAAAAATGACAACTCAAAGCTTTCTGAAGCAAATAGAAAAACAGTAATACAAAGTGTGCCAAAAAGCAATTCCCAAAATGAAATGGAAGTCGCGGGATATTTTACAGCAAACTTGCCGTTTATAACAGAAAACAAAGCACTTAAAAAAGCAGAACATAAAGCAAGAATTATCCCGAGAAAGAAGTGTGTTTCGACATCAAAAATGATATACAATCCAAGGATGACAAATAGTCCAAAGAGTACTTCATACCAGATTATTTTTCGATTATAAAAAAGAGGCTCAAGTAAAGAAGTAAAAAAGGCGCCAGTTGATAATACCGCCAAAGTAACAGAGACATTTGAAGCTTTAATAGCTGCAAAAAAAGTAATCCAATGCAAAGCAATGATGAGTCCGGCAATTGAGAATCCTAATAGTGTGAGCGTTTTAAACTTTAGTTTAATCTTTTTCCAAACAATATACAGATAAATTAAACCACAAGCGATGATCATTCGATACCACACAAGTGGGGTTGCTTCAAGTGTTATGAGTGCTCCAAGAACAGCGGTAAACCCCCATATAAAAACGATGAAATGGAGGTGAAGGTAGTTGAGTAATTTATCGTTTTGCACCATAAAGTAGATATATTGCAAGGGCACCAAAAATCATATTGGGGAACCAAGTTGCAACAAACGGCGAAAAATCTGATTGCTCTGCCATTGTGCCAAAAACTTTGTCAAAAAATACAAAAATCATCCCAATTAAAATACCAATAGCAAGGTTCACACCCATACCGCCTCTTCGCTTTTTTGAGGAAACTGCCACCGCAATCAATGTCAATATGTATGCACTCACAGGAAGACTCCATTTTTTTTGTCTCACCACCTCATATCTATTAATATTTGAGGAGCCCCGCAAGCGCTCTTTTTCAATAAATTGATTCAATTCAGAGTAATTCAATGTTTCAGCTATGTAGTTTACGGGTGTAAGATCATCTAATTCAAAAGGGAAAATCGTATCAAATTTTGATTGAGAAGTAATGATATCTGTTTCTTTACCAATGTTACGTTTTGTATAATTGAATAAGGTATAAGTAGAATCTGATTCATTATAAGTTATTCTGTTTGCTGAAATTTTAAATTTTAACTCGTTCTCTTCAAAGTGTTCCAAAGTGAAATAAGTTCCCGTGCTACTGGCAGCGTTGAAATTACTCACATAAATAAAGTCATTTTCATTGATTTGTCTATACACGTTAATCTGCTCCCTGTCTGACTTTCCCTTTTTAAGATAGTCATAAGTAAACTCATTGAATCCTTTACTGGCTGCAGGAGCGAGATACATCCCTAATATCAATGCACCGATGCATACAATTGTGGCACCCACAAAATAGGGCAATAAAAATCTATAATAAGAAATCCCACTACTCAAGATAGCCACAATTTCAGTATTATTGGCCATTTTTGAAGTAAACCATATCACAGAAAGGAATAAAAACAATGGAAACAACAAATTGGCAAAATAAATAGTAAAGTGACCATAATAAATCAAGACCTCAATAAGTGGAACTTCATTTTCAAGTATCTTTCCAATCTTTTCAGCTAAATTTACAGTAATACCAATGGGAATAAACAACAAAAGCAACATCAAAAATGTACCTATGTATTTTTTTAAGATATACCTGTCGAGTATTGTAAACATATAATTTACCTGAGTTGATAATTAATAATTATCTATATTGTATCCTATCTTTATAATCGTTTATCCATTTGCTTAACCATGGTATTTTTCCAATTGGCAAAATCCCCTGCTAATATATGTTTTCTGGCTTCACGAACCAACCATAAGTAAAATCCTAAATTATGAATAGTCGCAATTTGTTTTCCAAGCAATTCATTCACTGAAAAAAGGTGCTTCAAATAAGCTTTACTGTATTCTGTATCCACAAAAGTAAAAGCCATTTCGTCCAGCGGAGAAAAATCATCTTCCCACTTTTTGTTTTTGATGTTGATGGTACCGTGGGCAGTAAATAAGGTGCCGTTTCTTGCATTTCGCGTAGGCATTACACAATCAAACATATCTATACCTAACGCAATATTCTCTAAAATATTAATTGGTGTTCCCACACCCATCAAATAGCGTGGTTTATCTTCAGGTAAAATAGCCGTTACAACTTCCGTCATAGCATACATTTCCTCTGCTGGTTCACCCACAGAAAGTCCTCCAATGGCATTTCCCACAGCATCTACAGAGGCAATATATTCTGCTGATTGCTGCCTTAAATCTTTATAAGTGCTTCCTTGAACAATTGGAAAAAATGCTTGATCATAATCATATTTCAAAGGTGTTTTTTCAAGATGTGAAATACATCTGTCCAACCATCGATGTGTCATGTGCATCGAGCGTTTTGCATACCGATAATCACAAGGGTATGGTGTGCACTCATCAAAAGCCATAATGATATCTGCACCAATTGTCCGTTGAATTTCCATCACATTTTCAGGCGAAAAGAAATGGTAACTACCATCAATGTGCGATTTGAATTTCACACCTTCCTCTTTGATTTTTCGGTTTGCCGAAAGTGAATACACCTGATAGCCTCCACTGTCTGTTAGAATATTCCGATCCCAATTCATAAACTTGTGCAAACCGCCGGCTTGCTCCAATATTTTTGTTTGAGGTCTTAAGTAGAGATGGTAGGTGTTTCCTAAAATAATATCAGGATTGATATCGTTTTTTAGCTCTCGTTGATGCACGCCCTTAACTGTACCCACTGTTCCAACAGGCATAAAAATAGGTGTTTCAATGACACCGTGATCGGTTGTGAGGACGCCTGCTCTTGCCTGGCTGTTGGGGTCTTTGGCTTTTAATTCAAACTTCATAGTTCATAAATCAAATGAGCGGCAAAGGTAACTAATAGAAGTGAAAAAAAGTCCCGGCAGTTATCACATTAATTTTATTTAAAACAAATCATTCCTTCGGCTTGGTTTCTTATGTGCTATGGATTTAAACCACAAGCATTAAATTACAAGTGTTGCTTTAAAGATGGTTACTGCCTTACCGGTAATCTCGATCACGCCCTCTCTGAGTTTCAAGTCAAGCAATCCGCCGCGGGTAGAAAGTTGTCTTGATTTTAATTCTCTTTTATTTAATTTTTCAGACCATAACGGCGCAAGGGCACAGTGCGCAGAGCCTGTTACCGGGTCTTCATTGATGCCCACTTCAGGAACAAAACATCGTGCCACAATATCTACATCCTCTGCACTACTTTTTGACGTGATAATAAGGCTTTCCAGATTATGGGTCTTCATCAGGGCAAAATCAGGTTGGGTGTTTTGTATGAGCGCTTCTGTTTCGGCCACAGCGATTGACCATTTATTACTGTAATAGGTTTCCAATGGCACCCAGCCCAGTATGCTTTGAAAATCCAAGTCTAGGGTGGTTTTTTCAAGGGAGTATTCCGGCAAGCCCATTTGAATACGGTCATCTACTTTGATGATATTCAACATGGTTTCAGTGGTTTTAAAACGAATACCATCCTGAGGATTTACGTGTCCGCTTTCATAGAGTATGTGCGCACTCGCCAGGGTCGCGTGGCCGCAAAGGGCTATTTCGCTTGTTGGAGTAAAAAACCGTATTTTATAATAATCATCAACAGCAATAACAAATGCTGTTTCTGAAAGATTCATCTCCATGGCAATGTTTTGCATCTGCTCCTCAGTCAATTCTGTGTCGAGCAACATCACGCCAGCTGGGTTTCCTTTAAAAGGGACGTCAGTAAAAGAATCTACCTGGTATATGGTTTTGTTCATAGTTTACAATTTAAAATTCCGGATTGGAAGTTCTTGCTAATGTATTGAAATAAACAAAACAGGACAAGAAGCGAATTGATGCTACAAAAACAATTAACATCACTTCGTTAAAAACTCATTTTTATTTCCTTTGACGGGGGCATATAAAATCTTATTTTTGGCGGATAAATTTTACTCCACTATTATGACAGACATCAATCAACTGGAAAATCTTGTAACCCAAGTTAGGCGTGATATCCTGAGACAAGTTCACAAAGTAAATTCAGGCCACCCGGGAGGATCCCTTGGTTGTGCAGAATTTTTTGTTGCGCTCTATAATGTATTGATGGAGCACGATACCAATTTTAATATGGACGGAAAAAACGAAGATCTCTTTTTTCTTTCAAACGGTCACATCTCACCTGTTTTTTACAGTGTCCTTGCCCGCAGCGGTTATTTTCCCGTTGAAGAATTAAACACATTTAGGTTACTTAACTCAAGACTTCAGGGCCATCCAACAACCCACGAAGGTTTACCCGGAATCAGGGTAGCATCAGGTTCTCTGGGTCAGGGAATTTCAGTTGCTATTGGTGCGGCGCTTGCCAAAAAACTCAACAACGACAACAAAATTGTTTATACGCTGTGTGGTGATGGTGAGCTTCAGGAAGGTCAAAACTGGGAAGCCATAATGTATGCTGCAGGTAATAAGGTGGATAATCTCATCGTAACAATCGATTACAACGGTCAGCAAATTGACGGTGCAACAGATACTGTATTGCCATTGGGAAATCTTACAGCGAAATTTGAATCCTTTGGATGGGAAGTCTTAACCATCAAAGAAGGCAACAATCTGGAAGCTATCATTAAATACAATGAAAGAAGCCAAATCAAAAACCGGAAACGGAAAACCCATTTGTGTGTTACTCCACACTGTGATGGGCAATGGCGTTGATTATATGATGCACACCCACGCCTGGCACGGAAAAGCCCCTAATGATGAGCAACTGGAAAAAGGATTGGCTCAAAACCCGGTGACTTTAGGCGATTATTAGTATAAAACTTTAAAGATTTTCGCTTAAAGCGAAACCACGATATGAAAAAATTTACAAACACAGGAAATAAAGACACCCGAAGCGGATTTGGAGCAGGAATGACCCAATTAGGTAAAACCAACCCAAATGTAGTAGCGCTCTGTGCAGATTTAACCGGCTCCCTGAAAATGGATGAATTTCAGGCAAATCACCCGGAACGCTTTTTTCAAATTGGAATAGCAGAAGCTAATATGATGGGAATCGCTGCCGGATTAACCATTGGTGGAAAAATTCCGTTTACCGGAACATTTGCCAATTTCTCCACAGGAAGAGTCTATGACCAAATAAGACAAAGTATCGCTTACAGCGGAAAAAATGTAAAGATTTGTGCATCTCACGCAGGAGTTACTCTGGGAGAAGATGGCGCCACCCACCAAATACTGGAAGATATTGGCTTGATGAAAATGCTTCCGGGTATGACCGTGATCAACACCTGTGATTACAACCAAACCAAAGCTGCTACTCTCGCTATAGCCGAGCACAAAGGTCCGGTTTATTTGCGCTTTGGAAGACCCAGCGTCGCCAATTTCACACCTGAAGACCAAACATTTGATATAGGAAAAGCAGTGCATTTAATTGAAGGTACTGATGTTACCATCGTTGCTACCGGGCATTTAGTTTGGGAAGCCATTCTTGCTGCAGAGACACTAGATAAACAAGGCATCAGCGCTGAAGTAATAAACATACACACAATCAAACCGCTTGACAATGAAGCCATCCTCAATAGCGTAAAAAAACCGGCTGCATTGTTACTGCTGAAGAACACAACTATTTAGGTGGTCTTGGAGAAAGTGTGGCGCGTGTATTGGCTGAAAACCACCCAACACCTCAGGAATTTGTCGCTACACAAGATACGTTTGGTGAATCAGGAACTCCGGCTCAATTGATGGAAAAGTATGGATTGAACGCTGAAGCAATCGTTCAAAAAGTACTGCATGTAATGAAACGAAAATAGAGTTTCACGCCTGGTTTCTATAAATTCATTTTATAAAACCATTTAAATAGACATAAAAAAAACTGCCTTTGAACAAGGCAGTTTTTTTTATTTAGTAAATGAAAACAGTTACTTATTTCTTGAATTTAGAATATTTATTCTTGAATTTATCAATACGACCTGCGGTATCAACCAATTTAGATTTACCGGTGTAGTATGGATGAGAAGTTCTTGAGATTTCCAATTTCACTAAAGGATACTCAACACCATCTACTTCAATCGTTTCTTTGGTGTCTGCAGTAGATTTAGTTAAAAATACATCTTCATTAGACATGTCCTTAAATGCTACTAATCTATAGTTTTCCGGGTGAATTCCTTGTTTCATGGTATATTGCTTTAAAATCGTCTCTATTTTGAGGTTGCAAATTTAAGTATATTTTTGATATGAACAATAAAAGTTTTAGAAAAAATCGGAGATTTAAAATTTTAATGATGAGTTTCTCAGCTTCGTGAGAATTATCTGTAACGATTTTCTATATTTGTGTACTAACTTTCCAAACTAAATAAACTCATTATGGAAAATCAAAAATCTTCTTTAAAACAAATTGCTCTTAATTATGGTTTATTATTAGCGCTTGTTTCAATTCTATTATTGGTTGTGATGTATGTAGCAAACATCTCCCAAAACTGGATGTTAAGCACTTTAGGCTTTATCATAACTATTTATCTTTTATTCACTGCCATTAAAACATTCAAAAACGGGAATGGAGGTTTTTTAAGTCTTGGTGAAGCATTAAAAGTGGGATTAGCGACTGCTTTAATCGCCGGAATTGTAAGTGCCTTTTACTCCTATATACATTACACTTTTATATACCCTGAGTATATAGATATTGTTATCAATGAAGCAAGAGATCAAATGGCAGAACAAAGCCAAGGAATGACAGAGGAACAAATGGAACAAGCAATTGGTTTTACCAAATCATTTACCACTCCTTTTATGATGTCAACTTTTTCATTGATTGGAAGTCTATTTTTTGGTTTTATTATTTCTTTAGTTTCGGGACTTATTCTTAAAAGAACAGATCCAAACCAAATGTAATTTATGAACCTATCCATCATTATTCCCCTTCTCAATGAAGAGGAATCACTTAAAGAATTATACCATTGGATTGCAAACGTTATGCAGTCCAATGGTTTTTCTTACGAAGTGATTTTTATTGATGATGGCAGTTCTGATGGCTCATGGGAAGTGATATCCTCTCTTTCAAAAAACTCTCCCAATGTAAAAGGCATTCGGTTTTTGAGGAATTTTGGAAAATCACAGGCGCTCCACGCTGGTTTTGCAAAGGCCCAAGGCGAAGTAATTATCACGATGGATGCCGACCTGCAAGACAATCCCGAAGAGATTCCTGAATTATATTACCTTATTAAGAATAAAAACCTCGACCTGGTTTCCGGTTGGAAAAAGAAGCGATATGACAACACCTTCTCAAAAAACCTGCCCTCCAAACTTTTTAATTATGCTGCGCGACAAACATCCGGAGTGAAATTACACGATTTCAATTGCGGACTCAAAGCTTATAGAAAAGATGTAGTTAAAAATATTGAAGTTACCGGTGAGATGCACCGCTACATACCGGTGCTGGCAAAGAATGCAGGTTTTTCTAAAATAAGTGAAAAGGTAGTTCAACATCAGGCTCGTAAATATGGTAGTACAAAATTTGGTGTCAATCGTTTTATGAATGGCTTTCTTGATTTAATAACCATTTGGTTTTTAAGCCGTTTTGGCAAACAACCTATGCACCTCTTTGGTGCCTGGGGTGCTTTGATACTTTTTGTGGGCTTTGTATTAACTGTCTATCTGGGTGTTGACAAACTCTTCCTCCATCCCGATGGCAGATTACTCACAGAACGACCTCAATTTTATGTTGCACTTGTAGCAATGATTATTGGTTCACAACTTTTTCTTGCCGGTTTTCTTGGCGAAATCATCCTCAGAAACAACAAACACAAAGAAAATTACAAAATAAGTGAAGAAATCAATTTGGATTAACGATTCCCTAACATCCAAGTCTCCGCTAGTTTATTTACCTTTGCTTTTTTAATTTTTGCTTCAAAATGATTTATATAAAACCCGAAATACTCGAGAAAGTCAATCAATGGCTCACACCCACTTTTGATGAAAAAACTCAAAATCAAATCAAAGATTTAATTTCTTTTAACCCAAAAGAGCTGGAAGAAAGTTTTTATAAAAACATTGAGTTTGGAACCGGAGGTATGCGAGGTATCGTAGGCGTGGGTGACAACCGCATCAATAAATACACCCTTGGCAAAAACACCCAGGGAATTTCAAACTATATCAAAACACAATTTCCGGGAGAGCAACACAAAGTAGCCATTGCTTATGACTGTCGCCACAACAGTAAAGAACTCGCCAAAGTGGTCGCCGATGTTTTTTCGGCAAATGACATCGAAGTCTTTTTGTTTTCAGATTTGCGACCCACACCAGAGCTTTCATTTGCTGTCACCCATTTAAATTGTCACGCCGGAATTGTCCTTACAGCCTCTCACAATCCACCGGAATACAATGGTTATAAAGTCTATTGGAATGACGGCGGACAACTCGTTCCGCCACAGGATGCAGAAATTATTGTGGAAATCAATTCGTTGAAATTTGAAGACATCCACTTTACAGCAAAAGAAAATCTTATTCAATATATCGATAAAGAAGTGGACGAGGCATTTCTAAAGAAATCAGTTCAAAACGGAAGCTTTGGTACTTCAAAAGAAGCCAGGGAAAACCTCAAAATTGTTTTCACCTCTCTTCACGGAACTTCCATTATGCTCAATCCGCAAGTACTTGATAAGGCGGGATATACTGATGTTCACATTGTAAAAGACCAAGCAGAACCCAACGGCGATTTTCCAACGGTCGTTTCCCCCAACCCCGAAGAACCAGAAGCTTTAAAAATGGCCATCGAACTGGCTGACAAAATTAATGCAGACATCGTTATTGGCACTGACCCAGATGGCGACCGGCTTGGAGTTGCTGTTAGAAACCCTGGAGGACAGATGGTCATTCTCAACGGCAACCAGACGATGGTGTTAATGAGTGATTTTCTGCTCAACTTTCATTCAAAAAATAACAGCCTGCATGGCAACGCATTTATTGCCTCCACCATTGTTTCTACCCCAATGATGGAAAAAATTGCTGCACAATACAACTCAGAGTGTAAAGTAGTACTCACAGGCTTTAAATGGATTGCAAAAATGATCAAAGACCACCCTGAGCAACAATTTATTGGCGGTGGCGAAGAGAGTTTTGGTTATATGGTGAGTGATTTTGTGAGGGATAAGGATGCTGTTACTGCAACTTTATTGGCTTGCGAAATGGCTTCCCAACAAAAAGAACAAGGAAAAACGCTCTATGATTACCTTATTGAACTCTTTATAAAACATGGTTTCTTTAAAGAACACCTCGTTTCGCTAGTAAAAAAAGGGATTAAAGGAAGTGAAGAAATCAAACAAATGATGGTTGATTTAAGAGAGAACCCATTAATGGAAATTGCTGGTTCCCGCGTGGTAAGAATTGAAGACTATGCTTCCGGTATTGCCCGAAACCTAAAATCAAACACAGAAGAAAAAATTGACGTTCCTTCTTCAAATGTTTTGATATACTATACAGAAGACGGCACAAAAGTGGCTGCAAGACCCAGTGGCACCGAACCTAAAATCAAATTCTATATAAGTGTGAACCTCCCATTGGAATCTAAAGAAGCGTTTCAAGATGTTTCAAGTAAATTGGATAAAAAAATTGAAACCATATTGAAATCATTAGGCATTTAAACAAAAAACCTACCTTTGAATTGTTATTAATTCTCTACCGGTAAATGAAATACTTCAAAAAAATCCTTCGCTTTGCGAAACCCTATAAAAGATATGCGATTTTAAATATCATCGCTAATATTTTTTATGCACTCTTCAGTACACTTTCTATGCTCTCCCTTTTCCCGATGATGAATGTGCTTTTTGGCAACACTGAACCATTGACCACAAAACCGGAATGGGCTGGACTCAATAAGTCAATTGATTTCGTTGAAGATTACCTCAACTATTTTATTACTCAAAAATCAAATGAAGGGGTGGATGATGTGCTGCTTATAATGGTAGCTCTAGTTGTAGGCATGTTTTTTATGAAAAACATATTCAACTATCTGGCTATGTATTTTATCACTTTTTTACGAAATGGTGTATTAAAAGATTTGCGCAATGCCCTTTATAAAAAAACAGTTGAATTGCCCCTCTCCCACTATTCCGAAAAACGAAAAGGCGACACCATAGCAAGGATTACAAATGATGTTCTTGAAATTCAACATTCCTTTCTCTCTATTTTAGAATTGATAGTAAGGGAACCGCTCACCATTATTTTTACAATTGGAGGTATGCTTTTGATAAGTTTAGAACTTACTATTTTTGTTTTTATATTTATCCCTGTTTCCGGGTTTATCATTTCATTGATTGGTAAATCGCTCAAGCGAAAATCAGACCGGGTGCAAAAAGAACAAGGCTATTTCCTGTCTATACTTGAAGAAACCCTCGGTGGACTCAAAATCATAAAAGGCTTTAATGCTGAAAACATTTTTACAAAAAAATTCAGGGCTTCCACAGATAAATTTTACCACTTTTCAAACAAACTACTCAACAGGCAAAACCTGGCTTCTCCTACCAGTGAATTTCTAGGTATTACTGTGATTGCCATTTTACTTTGGTATGGAGGGCGCATGGTATTGATTGATGAAACATTAAACCCGGCACTATTTATTGCATATATGGGACTGGCTTATCAAATACTCACACCTGCCAAGGCCATATCCAAAGCTTCCTACAGTGTCAAAAAAGGAAATGCTGCCGCAGAACGTGTCCTCGAAATATTGGAAACTGAAAATAACATTCAGGACAAACCAGATGCTATCGAAAAAAACAGCTTTGAAAACAGCCTTTCCATTGAAAACCTTTCCTTTAAATATGAGCAGGAGTTGGTATTGAAAAACTTTTCGCTCCAAGTGAAAAAAGGAGAAACCATTGCCCTGGTGGGACAAAGTGGAAGCGGAAAGAGCACCATTGCCAATTTACTTACCCGTTTTTATGATGTGAGTGAAGGAGCCATAAAAATTGACGGTACAGATATCAGGGACTTACGTCTGCACTCATTGAGAGGGTTGATGGGACTGGTAACCCAGGACTCGATACTGTTTAACGATACAATAAAAGGAAACCTTCTGGTGGGCAAAGAAAATGCAACTGATGAAGAAATCATTGAAGCATTAAAAATAGCCAACGCCTGGGAATTTGTGGAAACATTACCCAATCAACTGGACACAAACATTGGTGACAGTGGAAACAAACTCAGCGGCGGACAAAAACAACGTTTAAGTATCGCTCGTGCCGTATTGAAGAACCCACCCATAATGATCCTTGACGAGGCAACCTCTGCCTTAGATACTGAAAGTGAACGACTCGTTCAAAACGCTTTGGAAAAAATGATGCAAAACAGAACATCAATCGTTATTGCACACAGACTATCAACCATTCAAAATGCCGATAAAATTATTGTCTTGTCTAAAGGACATATCGTAGAACAAGGAACTCATCAAGAACTTTTAACTAATAAAGGTGTGTATTTTGGACTGATTGAAATGCAATCCTTTGATTAAATAAGAAATAGTTTATAAAAAAAAGCGAACCAATTGGCTCGCTTTCCTTTTTTATTGCTGCTATATTTGGGGCTCATAACAGCAAAAATATCATATAAATACAATGTAAATGTAATATAGCTGAATGAATTAAACAAATTAAAATTGCATTTTATCGTTTTTATTTGTCTTTAATCGATTTTTATTTAGTTTTTAAAATTTATATTCCTACAAATTTAACACTTTTAAAATTGGTTATTTTTAAAAATCCTTTATTGATGATAAAATAAAAGGCAGGCCTTTAAAGACCTGCCTTTCCCAAACTTGTTAACTATTATAATTGGGGCATATAATAGTAAACATAACCGCATAAGATGTGCTAAAGATAATAAGATTTTTCTTACAAAAAAATAATTTTTACACTTTATCGAATTATTTTGCCTTTCACCTGTTTTATAAATATAAATCCCGCAGAATTCTATATTTTAATTGAAACACTCATCAAACTTTTTAAAGTACTTTTAGTCTAATATAAAAATCAATCATTGATCCAAGAAGAGCAACTCATAAAAAAACTTATATCTGAGAAGAACAAGGAACTTGCGTTTAAAGAATTACTTAGACTTTACAAAGAACGTTTGTACTGGCACATAAGAAAAATGGTGCTCAATCACGATGATGCAGACGATGTTCTACAAAATACATTTATCAAAGTATATCAAAATATTCAGAACTTTAAAGGCGAAAGTAAAATCTATTCCTGGATGTATCGCATAGCAACAAATGAAGCTCTCACCTTTTTAAAGGCAAAAGCAAAGCGAAATAATAACTCAACTGAAAAAGAAAGGGAACTCGCTATCAGGAATCTTGAGACAGATGTGTATTTTGAAGGGGATGAAATTCAGTTAAAACTTCAAAAGGCCATTGCCACCTTACCGGAAAAACAACAACTGGTATTTAATTTGAAATATTTTGATGAAACCACTTATGAAGAACTTTCAGAAATTCTGGAAACTTCTGTGGGTGCTTTAAAAAGCTCCTACCACATCGCTGTAAAAAAAATCACTGCTTATTTAACTGAAAATTAAACCTTGAGTCAATTTTTAAGTCTTAATAATGAGAATGGATAAAAACAAATTTCATATAAAAGAACCGGGCTTTACAACTCCAAAAAACTATTTTGACAAATTAGAAAGTGAAATAATGGATAAGGCTGTGATGGCCTCTCAGGTTTCAAATAAAAATGCATTCAAGGTTCCTGAAAAATACTTTGAAGAGCTTGAAAGCCGGGTAATCAAAAAACAACTTTTGGTAACAGAGAACCCAAAGTCATTTCCCTTTTCAAAAATACCACATTTAAATATGCAGCAGGTATGACCGCAGTTGTTCTAATTCTTGTCTCTGTTTTTCATTTTCAACAACCTGAAAATCAAAATGAGGACTCAATAGCACAAATTTTAAATTATATAGAAAGCGGTCATCTGGATTTATCAACTATTGATTTTGAAATATTATTAACAGAAGAGATGACGGAAGACTTTTCCTTTTATTCAACCCTTGATCAAGAGGCAATCTATGATTATTTATCTGAAAACATTGACGAATCACAATTTATGAATGATTAAACTTAATCCCATGAAAAAATCAATCCCCACCCTGTTATTACTTATTTTGTCTCACCTTTTCTGGCTTTTCCCAAAGCCAAAAAGGAGAGAGGATAAAAGCAATGAAAACCGCATTTATCACTCAGGAACTCAATTTGTCTCAAGCTGAGGCTGAAAAATTCTGGCCCATTTACAATAAATATGACAACCAGTTGGGAGCAATAAAAAAAAGGGAGCGTGAAGAGGTAAGAAACGTTTTGCGCAATGACATTCAATCTTTGAATGACGCACAGGCAAGTGATGTGTTGAAAAAAATGAACACTTTGAATAAGGAAGAACAAGAGCTGAAACAAGAAATGGAGGCAGAACTTCTCAAACAGCTAAGTCCTGTAAAACTACTTAAACTCAGAAAAGCTGAACACGATTTTAAAATGCAACTTTTGAAAAAATACAAGCAAGGAGAATAGAAAAAAACGAATTGGTAATCATAAATCTTCAAATTCCAGACTGGATAAACCTAAGACAACTTTAAGAACGCAACTTCCCCCGCAACCATATGCAAGCTTTAAATTACAGTTGTGATTCAATTACTAAAACAGATTGCCTCTTTAAAGCTTGTTATTCAATGAAGTAATCATTTGTGTTCAGAATATAAGTTAAAAAAAATATGCCCCAGCTTAGCCAAGAGGGGCATTTATATTACATTCTCATTAAAGACATGTCAATTTTATGATTCTTTAGAACTTATTGATTTATTTCTATAAAGATTCAAGTCCACACAATTTGCCATCGCATTTTTTTCAAGGGGAACTCCAATGAATTTTTCTATTTTATTTGAAGTTTCAACAGGGTTTTCAAGCACTTCTTTGAAGTTTACATAAATCAATTCAACATGGGGTTCTCTTTCTTTCCAAACTTCAATTTGTTGTAATTGTTGATGGTAAGAGTTGTATAATGTTACAGGAATTGTTTCAGGATCTTTGCCAATCATTTTTTGTTGACTTTTAACTATTTCATTTAAATCGCGATTCATAAATATTATTTTATATCTATATTCCGGCGAGAGATGCTTTAATAAAGGTGCTACAATTTTCACAGCTTTGTTTTGGGCTTTTCCAAGCCAAGAGTTGTCTCTGTGTAAAGACATAACTGGTTCAAATTCATAATACCCTTTGGGGTTAGAATCATCAGGTTTTCTTTTGTCGTCTGTTAAAGGCTCTATACCTCCTTTATTAAGCATTTGCATCATCAAACTTGTTCCTGAGCGTGGCAGACCTGATACTAAAACAATTTGATTGTCTCTGTATTTATATGCTGTCTTGTCTTGAAGGTTTAAATCTTCCTGAATTTTTTCATTTACATTTTCCAATGCTTTCTCTGCTCTGTGAAAATCTTTTGGCTTTAAGCTTGCAGCTGTTTCATAAGCGATTTTGGCATTTTCAAGATCACCCAATTTTTCAAGTGCTTCTCCCAAGGTATAATGTGCAGATGGAAAGTATTTTACCAGTTCAATAGCGGTTAATGCCGTTTCTGCTGCCTCTTCATATTCACCCAATCGAAGAAGAACTTCGGCTAGCGCATTGTGATATTTTGCTCTATCTGTTTCTTGTTCTATAGCATTTTCAAATGCAGTTTTTGCTTTGTCATATTCACTTATCCTTCTATGAACCTTACCTATTTGAAACCAAATTTCTGGAGTGGATTTTACTTTTATTACATCATATAAAATTTTCAAAGACTTTTCAAAATTTCCTTTTCCTAAAGCTATCTGTGATTCTGCAAAATAAGAGGTGCGTTTAAAAATTTCATCCAGCTCTTTTAATTTATTTAAATACTCTTCTGCTTTATCAAAATTTGAATATTTGAGCTCGATAGCTAATAAATCCATATAATAAGGAATGGGGTCAATAGGTTCCTTTTCTTTGAGGAGGTCAAGTAAAATTTCTTTGGCAGATTGATAATCTTTCTTTCCATAATAAACCCGGGCAAGATTGTGTCTTAAATCACATTTAGTTTTTAAAATGGCATCTTCAATTTTCTCTTCTGGTTTTTCTATGTAGCCTAATTCTATGAGTTGCTCCATAGTTTCGTTATCTGTTAATTGGTCATCATCAAGGTCCTTTTCCAATTCCCCGAAGTCTCCGGCTACTTTATCCCAACTATCTATATATTTAACTTCTTTTGAAGTTTTAAATATATCCAATGCTACTTTACCATCCATATCTTTTCCTACAGGAAGATCAAAATGATGTAAAATGGTTGGAGCAACATCAATTAAACCCAATCCAAAGATTTTTTTATTTTTATTTATATTGGGTCCTGCCGCTACAAAAATACCAAACTGTCTATGCTCTAATGCCGGTGCAGCGGGATATTTTGGCATTTGAAGAATTCTATTGGCTCCAGCCTCAAAACCATGATCTGAAACAACCATCACAGTTGTATCGTCGTCTATAAGATTTAATGTCCTTTCTAACATCATATCTTGAAACTTGTATGCCCCTTTTACAACGTCTTTATATAATTCATAATATTTGGTAGGAACCTCTTTTAATTTAGGTGGGTGGTACTTCATAAAAGCATGGCACATATGGTCTATTAAATCATAGTAAATTGACATAAAATCCCATTCTGTGTTACGCATTACATATGTTGATGCTGCGTGAACTGAGACGTTTTCAGCAAAGAGTTTTGAAAAAGTTGATAATGACTGATCCTTTTCTTGATCAACTTCATTTGCTTTTGGAATAAAGGGAAGAATGTGTTGATCAGTTACTTCATAAGGTCTTAATCTTAAATCTCTTATTTGTGAGGTGAATTCTCTGGGATGGATGCTTTGCGGATGTATTGGGTTTTTTTTCTTGGGGTCTTTTTGAATTTTCTGAAATTTTTCTGAAACAACGACACCGTTGATAGGTTCAGCTGGAAAACTGGGCCACCAACCCACCAAATTACTTTTGAAACCCTGGTTATGTAAAATATTCCAAATAGCTCTCGTTTTTCTTGAATTCGTTGTAACTGGTCGAACTCCTTTTAAATCTGGAGCAATTTCAATGAACCCTAAAATCCCGTGTTTATCCGGTGTTTTTCCAGTTGCTACAGAAGTCCATAGCATCGGAGAAAATGCAGGATTCATGGTACTCATATTGCCATAAACTCCATTCTTAATTAAACGCTGTAATGCAGGTAATTCTCCTTTGGAAAGCATGGGCCCAATTATTTTCCAATCTGCAGCATCCCATCCTATCAATAATAATTTATTCTTCTTCATAATTTTCTTTTGAAATTTTATTTTTAACTTCTCTCCATTTTCGCAAACCAATATCTCCCAATGCGAGCAGACCTAGCGAGCCCTTTTCAGTTACTACTACTTCACCCTTTAAATCATTAATATTATCCTTTTCAGTCATGTGTATTTGTGGTTTCAAAATAAAAAAATTACCTTAGAGGCAAATTAAGTGATTAAACACATTAACTACAAGTAACATTAAAATTTTATTATGAAAAAAATTTCCTCAAAAAGTTTTAACAAAAGAATGGCTTCATATAGTGCATTAGCAGTTGCAATTGCTGGTGTTTCTGATGTGGCAGGACAAATTCAATATACTGATGTCGATCCCGATGAGGTTCTTGAAGGAACACGGTTTCTTTTAGACTTAAATGGCGATGGCATTACAGATTATGAAATTTCCAATGATGGAGTTTTCTCTGGTGTACCCCCTCAAACTACCGCAAGAGTATATACTGAAAATTCACAATCAATTTTGGGCTTAAATGCGGGTGGTAATTACAATTACCCCTATACTCTATTTGAAGGAGAAGCAATTGATGCTGATGCAACAACTTGGATTACCGACCCCAATTATCAAACATTAAACTGGCAAGGGTGTGCTTACACAAATAGCCAATGGTGTGATGGTCAAATTGACAAATACATGGGTCTTCGAATAAATGTTGATGGAAATCAGCATTATGGATGGGTCCGAATGGATATTCCAGCTGATGCTTCTAGCATTACAATAAAAGATTATGCTTTTAATACTGTACCAGGTGAAGGCATTTTAGCTGGAGAAGCATTAAGTGCACAAGATAATAATTTTGAAGGGTTTGTTCAATTTGTTGACCAAAACAACATTTTAAATCTTCAATCTCAATCTTCTGTAATTGATAATGTGACTATATACAATATTGCAGGACAGAGCATCATTCAGACTAATTTAAACAGTCTAAGAGGAACCATTAGCCTTGGAGATTTGAGTCAAGGTGTGTATCTAGCGATTGTTTCTGTTGAAGGACAAAATAAAACTTTCAAACTAGTTAGATAATTTAAAGTAAATCTTATTCAAATAAAAGAGACTATCTACCAAGGTAGTCTCTTTTTATTTTAACCTAATATTAAAATTACTCTCTTAAAATCAGTTTTAATATTTTATTATTTCCGGAGGCATAAGCCACACTGTCATTCACAAACTCTATTGCAAATACCCCTTCCTTGCTAAGTTCTGTCCAGTTTTCACCACGATCATTAGAATAAGATATTCCCTGTGATCCCGCAGCCACAATTTCGTCACCTTCTCCACCGGGAATAAACCGCACTGAAGACCGGTAACCGGGTCCTTCTCCATCGCTGAGAAGTCTCCAAGTTTTTCCACCATCTTCTGTAATGGCTTTGTTTGAAGTATTGTTTTCCATATTTTCCCAATCTCCACCAAATATAATTCCGGTAGCTTCATCATAAAAATCGACACTGAAAATACCGGTCATTCTCCCACCTTCTATAATGGGTGTGTTGAAAACTTCCCAGTTCCTGCCCCTATCCGGTGAATGAAAAACCCGCGCCCTTTTACCTCCACTCACGATCCAAACATGATCCTTAAAGACTGCAATATTTGAATTGCTTGCAGCAAAAGCGGCCTCACCAACTTCCGTTTTGGGGAGGAATTCACATGAAAGTTTTTCCCAATTATTTCCGCCATCACGAGTAATTATAATACTCAAACAATCTCCTGTGGGGTCACCCATAGCAATACCTTCCCGATCATCCCAAAATTGCATGGCATCATAAAAAACATCTTCGCCTTCTTCAAAATAGACTTCCTCCATTGAGGTCGCTTCCAATCCATCAAACCCTATTTTATACAACACCGCCGGATTTGCAATACTTAATACAAAAACAGCATTTTTAGTTTTTGCTATCGAACGAAAATGCAACAGACTGTCTTCATATTTAATGACCGCTATCTTGGGAGTTTTTCCATCAATGAGCCCCACTTTTCCTCTGTCGCCGGCAAACCAAACCTGATTTTCATTCACAGGTACAATCGCCCTTATACTTACTGTATCAGCAAAAACGAGTGTACTTTCAATTTTGGAAAAAAATCGTTTTGTATCTTTTTTATCTGAAGAACAAAAGGAAAATAAAAATAGAAGTAATAATGGGCCAATAATTCTCATGCCTTGTATTTTTGGATAAATATAAAAACATTTCGCCGAGTTTGTAATACCTTTGCGGAATAGTTGTGAGGGGTGAGTTTTTGAGTTTTTAAGATTCTTTAGATTTCAATTAAAATATATCAATAAAACTTAATTTCAGAAAAAAACAAGAAACCCCAAACAAGAAACAAGAAACCACAATGCGTTTACATAGAAATTTAGTTTTAGCTGCAATTGATACCTTGCACGAGGTATTTAATGAAAATAAGTATGCAGACAAAGCATTACAAGGCACTTTAAAAAGAGACAAACGCTGGGGTTCCAGAGACCGTGGCTTCATTGCTGAGTTGGTTTATGACGTTGTGAGATGGAAAAGACTTTATGCTGAAATTGCCGAAATCAAAGAGCCTTTTGACCGTCAAAAACTCTTCAGACTTTTTGCAGTATGGGCTACCTTAAAAGGAATTGCACTTCCAGACTGGAAACAACTGGAAGACACCCCCACAAGGCGTATCAAAGGAAAATTTGACGAACTTTCAAAAACCAGAAAGCTTCGTGAATCTATCCCCGATTGGATGGATGCTCTCGGCGAAAAGGAATTAGGTAAAAAATGGGATGCAGAAATAGCAGCACTCAATCAAGAAGCCGATGTTATTTTAAGAGTCAATAAACTCAAAACATCAAAAGAAAAACTTCAGGCAACCTTATTTGACCTTGATTTGGAAACAGAAGAAATTAAAGGATATCCTGATGCTTTAAAACTTAAAGAACGCGCCAATGTTTTTCAAACAGAGGCTTTTAAGGAAGGCTGGTTTGAAGTTCAAGATGCTTCCTCACAACTTGTGGGTGAATATCTTGATGTAAAACCCGGTATGCGCGTTGTCGATGCCTGTGCCGGTGCCGGTGGCAAAGCATTACACCTTGCAGCTTTAATGGAAAATAAAGGGCAGCTCATCGCTCTGGATATCTATGCAAATAAACTCAATGAACTAAAACGAAGAGCAAAGCGAGCCGGTGCTTTCAACATTGAAACCAGAGCTATTGATAGTACAAAGGTGATTAAAAAACTTCATGAAAAAGCAGACCGACTTTTGATTGATGCTCCTTGTTCTGGCTTGGGTGTTTTGAGGAGAAATCCTGATGCCAAGTGGAAACTCCAACCCGATTTTATCGAAAACATTAAAAAAACCCAGGCCGAAATTCTTGAAAACTATTCAAAAATAGTCAAACCCGGTGGGAAAATGGTTTATGCGACCTGCTCTATACTCCCTTCAGAAAATGAAAAACAAATTAAAAATTTCTTAAAGTCTGAAACCGGAAAAAGCTTTACTTTTGTCAAAGAAAAAACAATACTGCCTAGTAAATCAGGTTTTGACGGGTTTTATATGGCATTATTAGAAAAAACAATTTAAATATTTATAATGAAAAAATTAGCATTCCTATTATTATTGGCTTTCCAATTTACATTCTCACAACAACCCTACTATAATGATGTGAACTTGACACTTACTGGTGAGGACTTATACAATGAATTACAAGTAAAAATAGCACAACACAATCAAAATTTCACCTATGGTGATGCCAGAGATGTTTTGGTATTTACAGATGAAAATCCTGATAATACCTCAACTGTTTTATTGATTTATGGTTACAATGATAATGATGGAATTTGCACCACAGACCGCTCAAGGGATAAGAATGATTTTGGCGGTTTGATTTGTGAATACAATAGAGAGCATGTTTTTGCGCGTTCTTTAACCAATCCACCAATGGGAAGTGCCAGCAATCCTGCTACAGGAATAATAGCAGATCCTCACAACTTAAGAGCAAGTGACCAGCAAATGAACAACAATAAAGGAGATAAAAAATTTCAAGATGGCAACGGAAATGCCGGTAATGTGGGTAGTGGCAACTGGTATCCTGGCGATGAGTGGAAAGGAGATGTCGCCAGAATGATTATGTATATGTACACGCGTTATGGAAATCAATGTTTGCCAAACCTGGCCGGTGTTGGAACATTACAAGGTGACACACAAATGCTGGAAACTTTTTTACAATGGAATGCAGACGACCCTGTCAATGAATATGAAGATCAAAGAAACGAATATCTTCAAGGTGCTTATGGAAACCGCAACCCCTTTATCGACAACCCTGCGCTTGCAACAATAATTTGGGGCGGTCCAGTTGCAGAAGACAGATGGGATCTCTTAAGTACACAGGATATTTCAAATTTAGATTGGGCATTATATCCCAACCCTTCAAACGGTAAAGCTGTTACTATTACTTCAACTGAAACTATAGAAAAACTAATAGTTTACAATCTGCAGGGTCAAGTTGTAATGGAAATGCAACCGCAAAACCAAAACAAAACAGAAATCAACTCACTACAAAATGGATTCTACCTGGTAAAACTTTTTTCACCACAGGGAACATTAACAAAAAAAGTGATAATAAATTAAGCAGGTTTTTATTGTTAAAATACTAAAAACAATGCCCAGAAAGAGAATAATTATTACAAACTTTATAATTGTAATTTATTTTATTCTTATTTGGTTGATTGATTTTTTTAAAATTGATTTAGTCATTATCGGTGTCTTAAAAGAAATTCTTACTATCCCTTTTCTTTTAGCGCAACTAGTTTTCTTGGTACTGGGGATTAAATATGTATTAAACAATCAAAGGGATTTCTTAGCACTACTTAGTGTAATACTTCTAGCTGTCTGTACATTACTTTCGGTTGGAAGTTTTTTCTGGTAGTTAATTATTAAAAAATTGATAGTTCAAAAAGAACTGTTTTCTGTATCAATTTTAATACTAAAATTGTTTCTAGAATATAGAAATTAAAAAAGCGGGGAAGTATCCCCGCTTTTTAGTTTTTGAAAAGTTCAGACTTTATTTTACAATCACCCTTTTGACCGTACTGTAGTTTCCGTTTGAAACTTTTACAAGATAAGTGCCGGTTGCGGTACCCTCAAAATCCAATTGAGTTTTATATGCATTACCTTGAAATCTCATTTCTGACATCATAATTTGTTGCCCTAATGTATTAAAAACCGTAACCTTCATATCACCTAAATCTGTTTTAGGCTGAAATAACAATTCATACATTTTATTTTCTAATGGATATACCATAAAAGCAGCAGTGTTAAAGTCATTTTGAGCAGTTGACAAGGTACCGTCAAGTATAGTTACTGTATAATCTTCAGTCTCTCCCCAGGTAAAATCTACACAAGGATCATTTATGGTTCCCTCAGAGGTTTCCCATCCCACTCTGGCTCTCAGTAAGTGAGTTCCCACAAGGCCTAAGTCATTAGGAATATTAAAAGTAGTGGTATAATTCGTTCCTGAAATGGGAAGTGGAAAATCAAAAATTACCAATTCGTCGGCCTCAAAAACAAAATTATCGTTGTAATCTATCCAAACTGAAAGTAATTGATCAGCAAAACCGGAACGCACAGTGACATCAACTTCTGTATCGATATCAAGTTCTGTATTTAAATTAGTGAAATCACCAAAACCATTTGAGGAACAACCACTGGAATTGTCTATCGTTCCAATTGCAAAACGCGTAAGTCCATCTCCCAGGGAACAATTCCCTATAGGCGAACATTGCTCATTAACAATAGTGGTTTCAATCGTGTCATTTGAGGGAACGTCGTCATTTGTCAATAAGGTCGAAGCAGAAAGTTCATAACTTCCAAGTGCTGTAAAATCGCCAGTTTGACTAAAGGAAAAGACTTCTTCTTCAAGAGCATTTATAGTAGCGGTAAACGTTTCCACCACTGGTGCCGCACCATCAATGCTATAAGATACGTCAAAATTAGATTGCGAATTAGCTCCAAAATTTCTTACTCTAATAGTAATTGTTTCATCACCAAGTCCTTCCCCTGAAACAGGGCTAATTATTTCAGTAACCCCAACATCATTTGGAAAAATATTTGTTACTTCTTTTGTAAAGCTATCATTACTAGGAAACTCATCACCAGAGAGATTGGTTCTTGCCTCAATAGTATAGCTTTGACCGGGCGTTGAAAGATCAACAGTTTGCGTGAATGTATAAGTTTCAGTTTCATTAGCATTAACAGTTCCCGTAAAAATCTCTGAAGCTTCAACAACTCCATCAACAAGAAGCTCGACAGGTATATTTGATTGTGTATTTGACCCAAAATTCCTAATAGAAATCTCAACAGTTTCTGCTGCTGAAAGTAGTCCATCGTTTGGTTCAGTAATGGCATTTACACCCACATCATCTCCAAAACCACCAGACAAACTGAAAGATGCGATTCTTGTATTCCAAAAATTATTAGCACTAAAGTATTCTCCGGTAAACCAATATGTGAAATTATCAGGATCCATTGTTAGGTGAGTATAATCTCCAAAACGGTTGGAAGTGGTTTGCACCCCTATTCCGTCAATGATAGTCGTTTCTGCAACGGTCATTGTTCCTAATGGATCACCGTCAAACCTTCCGGTATATCTCATTCCTGCCGGTACAGTCCCACTGGCAACTTGAAAACCCATACCCATATTTCCGGCAGCATCCATAGCTAAACTCCCCATAAAACGGTTTAATCCATCATTGGGTGCATAAGTGCCTTCTTGGAAAATTGTCCAGGGATCACCCAAACCGTTGTTACGAAGTTCAATCCATCTTATCCCGCTGGTATCGTTACCATCAATATCAACACTAAAAGTAACAGTCATAGAATTGTGAGTTCCAAATTCGCGATAGTTAACCATGTATGATATTACCCCTCCAATAATATCAATTTTTTGACTTGTCCCCGGTTGATTCACATCACCTGTTCCAAAAGGAGCAAAAACAGAATCAAAGGGTAAAGTGGGAATTTCAAGTGCTGAAGAGATGGAAGAATTGGATGTGTTGTTCCAATCCATAGTTATTTCCCATATTTTCAAGTGATCAAAGGTGATTGCACCACTCCAACCATCATCTTGAAAATAAACAATTTGACCCGGTAATCCGGGAGTAAAACTGGTTCCCAGCAAGTGAGCAGGATTGGGGCTTCTTACAGAGTTTGGATTGTTTACAATACCCGGTAAATCAAACCCAACAATCTGTGGGCTTGCACCACCGGCTAAAATAACATCTCTTTCCAAAACATAAGTGGTGTTTCCAGTAAATTTATTTGCTGTCATATAATAGCCATCAGGCCAAACAGCATATTTTGGATAATCTGGAAAAGAATTTAAAGGAAATTCATATAGAAAATAAGATCCGGTAGGATCGGGTGTTTCAGAAACGGCAATTAAGAGAGCATTGTTTGAGGTTCTAAATTGACTCACAAAAAATCGATCAGCAAGCTGGTCATACAAGACTATTGGATCTCCAGAATTTACACCATTCTGAAAAAAGTCACCCAAAGAAATGGGACCAAATAGCAAATTACCCGACTTATCAAAAATTTTAACCCCAAGGTTAAAAGCGTGAACATAATGATTGGGACCAACAGCTCCTGTTGGATCTGGTGGCAATGCGCCACCTTCTGCAACTGTTGCACCGTCAAAATTTTCTTCAAGGGCAAAAGAAGCTATACCTCCCATTTCACTTTGAACCTGTGTTTCCCCATAAAGTGGTAGCCCTGTGGGATCTAATTTTCTTTGGCCTCTCAACCTGTTTTTAATAATTCTTGCTTCCGTATTGTCTCTTACTGGTGGAATACCGGCTGCGGGCATTTCACTTACAGGAGGCGTTTTACCAAGAAAAACCCCTTGTGAAATAGATTCCGGCCCCTCTTGAGCTGATAAGCTCAAAGCAAAAGCCACAAAAAATAGGCAAAGTAATTGTACTCTTTTTTTCATAATAGTTTTGATTTTTAGGCATACAAGATACCTTTTTCATTCTAAAAAAATTAATTTCATCTTTAGTTTAACAAAAAATAATTCAGTTTTATTAGTATCAATTACAAAAAATTAAAAGATTAAAACATTCCTCATTTCAAAACTTAAATACCCCATCATTTTAGAATAAAAATTAGTAATTTTGTGCTTTGTTTTTATCAAACAAACATCACAATTTATGATCCTCTTTTTCTCTAAACAAAACACGGTTTACGCAGTAGCGACTCATCAAAAACTTGACGACCAAAACATACAAAAACTCAACTGGCTTTTTGGCAATGCCACCTTAAAAAATGAATCCGTCCTGGCACTTCCCGCGACGGATTTTTTTGTAGGACCCCGAGCCGCCATGGTCACTCCCTGGAGCACTAATGCTGTTGAAATCACTCAGAATATGGGCATCGTGGGCATTACAAGAATTGAAGAGTTTCAAATCAAAAATGAAAAAGAAGCCAACTTTGACCCCATGTTGCTTCAAAAATATACGGAGCTCGATCAAAATATCTTTACAATTGCTATTCAGCCGGAACCCATCAAAGAAATCACAGACATCGCTGCATACAACAAACGAGAAGGTCTGGCTCTGAATGACGAAGAAGTCATCTATCTCGAAGAATTATCAAAACGTTTAGAAAGACCCCTCACCGATTCTGAAGTATTTGGCTTCTCACAAGTAAACTCTGAACATTGTCGTCATAAAATCTTTAATGGCACCTTTGTGATTGATGGAAAAGAAAAATCATCATCTTTATTCAAACTCATCAAAAAAACGTCTGCTGAAAACCCAAATACCATCGTTTCAGCTTACAAAGACAATGTCGCTTTTATTGAAGGGCCCAAAGTGGAACAATTTGCACCAAAAAGTGCTGACAAGCCCGACTTTTACCAAAAGAAACCCTTTGACAGTGTGATTTCGCTGAAAGCGGAAACCCATAACTTCCCCACCACAGTTGAACCCTTCAACGGAGCAGCAACCGGAAGTGGCGGAGAAATACGCGACCGTCTCGCCGGCGGAAAAGGCTCCCTACCCCTGGCCGGAACAGCAGTCTATATGACCTCTTATCCACGCCTGGAAAGCAACCGCCCATATGAGCAAAATATAAAGGCCCGAAAATGGTTGTACCAAACCCCGCTCGATATTCTTATCAAAGCCTCCAACGGTGCCTCAGACTTTGGAAACAAATTTGGACAACCGTTGATTGCAGGTTCTGTGCTTACTTTTGAACATAAAGAAAACACTCCCCCTTTGGGGGAGCCGGAGGGGGACGCTTCGACTCCGCTCAGCGACCGCATGTTAGGCTATGACAAAGTAATAATGCTAGCCGGCGGAATTGGTTACGGAAAAAAGACCAAAGCATTAAAGACAAACCCAATGTGGGAGATGACATCGTTATTCTGGGTGGTGATAATTATAGAATTGGAATGGGTGGTGCTGCGGTTTCTTCAGCAGATACCGGAGCATTTTCTAGCGGTATTGAACTCAATGCCATTCAACGGTCCAACCCCGAAATGCAAAAACGTGCCGCCAATGCCATTCGTGGTTTGGTAGAAAGTGAGATCAACCCCATTGTTTCCATTCACGATCACGGCGCCGGTGGACACCTCAACTGCTTGAGCGAACTCGTAGAAGAAACCGGTGGCGAAATCGCTTTGGAAAAACTGCCAGTGGGTGACCCTACCCTTTCGGCAAAAGAAATTATTGGCAACGAATCCCAGGAACGCATGGGACTCGTTATTGGCCAAAAAGATACTGAAACCCTCCGACGCATTGCCGAGCGTGAACGTTCACCGATGTATGAAGTGGGTACCGTGACCGGCGATCACCGTTTTATTTTCAAAGCAAAAGACGGTAAAAACCCCATGGACCTGGCACTGGCCGATATGTTTGGCAGTTCGCCAAAAACCATCATGACAGACAAAACCATTGAAAGAAACTATCCTGCGCTCAAGTATACTTCAGATAAAATCAAAGAATACATCACTCAGGTACTCCAACTGGAAGCCGTGGCTTGTAAAGACTGGTTGACCAACAAAGTAGACCGATGTGTAACAGGACGTGTTGCCAAACAGCAATGTGTGGGACCCTTGCAAATTCCGCTAAACAACTGTGGGGTGATGGCACTCGATTACAACGGCAAGGAAGGCGTTGCAACCAGCATTGGGCACTCCCCCATTTCGGGCTTGATAGATCCCGTGGCAGGCTCACAAAACTCCATCGCAGAAGCCTTAACCAACATTGTTTGGGCACCATTAAAAGACGGCTTGCAATCGGTTTCGCTTTCAGCCAACTGGATGTGGCCTTGTAACAATCCTGGTGAAGACGCGCGCTTGTATGCTGCTGTAGAAGCCGTTTCAGAGTTTTCGATTGCGTTGGGCATCAATGTACCCACGGGTAAGGATTCACTTTCGATGAAACAAAAATACCCTGATGGCGATGTGATCTCTCCCGGCACCGTAATTATTTCAGCAGCAGGAAACTGTGATACCATTACACAAGTGGTAGAGCCGGTTTTACAAAAAAACAAAGGAAGCATCTATTACCTCAACCTGAGCAAAGACACCTTCAAATTAGGGGGTTCATCGTTTGCGCAGATATTAAACGAAATTGGTGATGAAGCCCCATCAGTGAAGGATGCGGCTTATTTTAAAAACGCTTTCAACACGCTGCAATCTTTAATTCGCAACGGTCAAATCGCTGCAGGTCATGACATTTCTTCGGGCGGTATGTTGACCGCATTATTGGAAATGTGTTTTGCAGACAACAACCTGGGGGCTTCGGTTGATCTTTCCGCTTTAAGCGAAAACGACCTCATCAAAATACTTTTTGCTGAAAACAGCGGTGTCCTGATTCAAGCAAACAATGATGATGAAGTTGAAAACGCTTTCGCGAAAGCGAATATTGAAGCCCTAAAAATAGGTACAGTAACTGAAAGTGATACCCTTACCATCACTCAAGGAACTACAACTGAAAAATTCATCATTTCAGAAATGCGGGATGCGTGGTACAAAACCTCCCACCTGCTCGACCGCAAACAAAGCGGCATACAAAAAGCCGATGAACGATTTGAGAATTATAAGAATCAGTCCTTGGAGTATAAGTTTCCAAAGCATTTTACTGGAAAACTAAACCCCCCTCTCCTTGGGAGAGGGGCCGGGGGTGAGGACACCGGGAGTCGAGGACCGCATCAAAGCTGCCATCCTCCGTGAAAAAGGTAGCAACAGCGAGCGCGAAATGGCCAACGCCATGTACCTCGCCGGTTTTGATGTTAAGGACGTGCATATGACCGATTTGATTGCAGGCCGTGAAACGCTGGAGGACATACAGTTTATAGCTGCCGTGGGCGGTTTCTCAAACAGTGACGTGCTGGGCAGCGCCAAAGGCTGGGCAGGTGCCTTTCTATACAACGAAAAAGCCAACAAAGCCCTCAAAAACTTTTTTGCCAGACCGGATACTTTATCTCTGGGCGTCTGTAACGGTTGCCAGTTGTTTATTGAACTGGGGCTTATCAACCCAGACCACGAACACAAACCCAAAATGCTCCATAACGACAGCCATAAGTTTGAATGTACCTTTACTTCTGTTGAGATAGCCGAAAACAACTCGGTGATGCTATCCACCCTGGCCGGCAGCAAACTCGGCATCTGGGCGGCACATGGTGAAGGGAAGTTCAGTTTTCCTTATGGAAAAGAACAATACAACATTGTGGGCACTTACGGTTATGACGGCTATCCCGCTAACCCCAACGGTTCCGATTTCAACACCGCCATCATGACAGACGAACACCGGAAGGCATCTGGTGATGATGCCCCACTTAGAGCGCTCCACTTTCCCGTGGAACTGGGGGTATTACCCAAAAGACCGTAATGATCAAGTTTCTCCATGGCTGGAGGCGTTTGTGAATGCGAGGGAATGGATTGAGAAGAAATAGAAAAATATATATTTTGATAAAATATTTTTCTTGAAGTTAAATTCAAAAACAATTTAAGCAAACAAATGAGGATGTCAATAATCGATCTTCAAGGACAATAGCGTCCTAATTATATATTGGACTTAAGATTACAAGCATCGCCGTCGGGCGCCTACGCTAAAGCTTCTGCGACAGCGTGCAAGCCTATGGCGGCCGAGGGACTTAAGACGTAAGACTAAAAAATAAAAACGCTGAATATCAATAAATTAAAAAAAAGTGAGCGTCCTAAGTCGTATGTCTTGAAGTCCTAAGTCAGCGTCCTAAAATCCTAAAATAATCAATACTTCTAAAAGAGCTTATAAAACCAATACATTGCCCAAACTTTACAAAATGTTTAGGACGCTAATGATTCAAGGAATAATAATTGCCTGAAAAAAATCAAATGCAAATCAGTTTTTCTTATTTAAATTTCAAATTTATCAAGAAATACAAGTAATTTAAAATTTATTTGGTCTCAAAAATATTGCGGTACATCAGTCGTTTTTTTGAAAGACTATTCTTTTGCATTTCTTCCAATGTTTTTTGATAGTAATCAATAAGAATGGGGGGCTGAATAATTTTTATGTTGTACATCCATTGAAACAACCATCCCATCAATTCTCTATTAATACCACATTTAATGTGCATACTATAATTGTTATTCTTTTTTGAAAATTTTTGACTAGGATGCCAAAAATGATTTTTGATAAAACCAGCTAATACAGGTGACATTTCTATTTTAATATCATACACTTCGTTATTAATATTTTTAGTTACACCAAAACGTTTTTGTAGTTCCTGATCAAAAAAAGCTTTAGCTATTTTATAATCATAAGTCAATGGTGTCAAGTCAAAGTTTTCAATTTGATTGATTCCATTTTTTTAAGTGATAACCTTTATGTTATTACAAGAACAAGTTTTGGCATTGGTACTGTTATGACCCTTGTAAATAAATCATAAAAGCACCTATACAAATTACAATTATTGAAATCCAATTTTTAAGGGAAATCTGTTCTTTAAAAAAAAGCGAGCTAAATAAAATAGTAGTCAATGGACTCGCTAAAAATAGCAATCCAGATAGTAATGGGTTGATAATTTTTAATCCTAAAAAGGTACATAAAATGGCTGCTAGAATAACAACACTCATTATCATAACATTATAAAATTTACTTTTAATTGAGTTTAAAAATTCATTTTTTTGATACTTCGTTAACGTAAAAATTAAACCTACTGTAAAAACTAGTAACTCTTGATTGGCAATAATAAAGACAGGTGCTATTTCGTTGGTTAAATTTTTCCAATGGATTATTGAAGAAAGTGAAAAACATAAAATCATCAACAGTAACAACAAATGTTGTTTTAAAGCAATTCTCATTTTTCCATTTAGATTAGAAACTATATAAAAAACAAACCCAATAATGACTATAGAAATGCCAATAAGAGTTTCTGATAAATTTATTTTTTCAAAAATCCAAAGGTATAGTGAAGTAAACACAACCCCTATCAAATTGTAAACACCAATCCACTGTAGTGACTCTTTTTTTAAAACATGTAACATACAAAATAAGCCTAAAACACCCAGTAAAGAGCCCAAAGTAATTTTAAGTATATCCGAATTATTAAAGTGTTGTATTTTGTAATAAAATAAAATTATTAAAAATGAAAAACTACTTGTAAAAAAAGCCCTGTAGGTTACTAAAAAAAAACATTTGAAATTTGTAAGTTTTTTTTCCAAAGGACATTATTAAATGAAAATAATAAAACTCCAAGTATGCTGTAGATCATTTATAAAATTTATTTTAGGAGGTATTTTTTTGACTCTGTTACAAAATATCAAACAACCCAGTCTTTCTAAAATTTGCCTTTCAACCTCAGAAGGGTTTGAATTTGTAAACACTTCAGATATCTTATACTGTGAAGCCGGAGGTTCTTACACAACATTTGTATTAAACAATCATAAAAAACTGTTAGTGAGTAAACATTTAAAAGAATATGAAAGTTTATTGATAGAAAACCAATTTATGAGAGTGCACAACAGTTACCTCATCAATTTAAAAGAAGTAAAAAAATATGTAAAAGCAGACGGCGGCTATATAGTAATGAATAACGATGAAATTGTGAGTATCTCCAGAGCAAAAAAAGAATCATTCCTTGAGGCCATGCAAACAAACCCATAGAGAAAACTACTTTTTTTTCAATATACTTAAAACTCCATCAAATTTTCTTATTTTGCATTACAAATAAGAAACACATGAATAAAATCACCCGCCTTTTTGATTTCCCCTATTACCAACTGTCAAAAAACAACCTGCCTGATTGCCTTGTCACCAAATATGGTACAAGCTGGGTAAAAACTTCAACTCAGGAATTTATTGATAAAGCCAATGCAATTTCCCGAGGTTTATTAAGAATGGGAATCAACAAAAACGATAAAATCGCACTCATTTCCACAAACAATCGTACCGAGTGGAGCATTATGGATATTGGCATATTGCAAACAGGGGCTCAATCCATTCCCATTTACCCCACCATTAGTGAAGAAGACTATGAATATATTTTAAATCACTCTGAATCCATGTATTGCTTTGTTTCAGATCAAGAAGTTTATGACAAAGTAATGTCCATAAAAAACAATGTGCCTAAATTAAAAGAGGTATTTTCTTTTGACACAATTACCAGATGTAAAAACTGGGAAGAACTTGTCACACTGGGCAGTGATGATTCCAATCAGGAAGAAGTTGAGTCCAGAAAAAAAGAGGTACTTGAAATGGATCTTGCTACCATCATTTATACTTCAGGAACCACAGGAAGGCCCAAGGGTGTAATGCTCTCCCACAAAAATATCGTTTCAAATGTGATTGATAGTGCGCCGCGCATTCCAGTAAAAGAAGGAAAAGCCCGTGCTATGAGCTTTTTACCTGTCTGTCATATTTTTGAACGTATGATATTGTACATCTATCAATACCATTCTGTTTCTATCTATTTTGCAGAGTCTATTGAAAAAATAAGCGACAATTTAAAAGAAGTGAATCCTCATGTAATGTCAGTTGTACCACGATTGCTCGAAAAAGTATATGACAAGATATATGCAAAAGGAACCGATTTAACCGGCATTAAAAAAAGCCTGTTCTTCTGGGCAGTTGAATTGGGCTTAAAATATGAACCCTATGGTGCCAATGGCTGGTGGTATGAAACCAAGCTCAAACTCGCTCGCAAACTTATTTTTAGTAAATGGAAAGAAGCTTTGGGTGGGGAACTGGAAGTAATGGTTTCTGGAAGTGCGGCTCTTCAACCCCGCCTGGCACGTGTTTTTGCTGCTGCAGGAATACCCGTGATGGAAGGATATGGACTCACAGAAACCTCTCCTGTAATTTCGGTAAATGATATGCGAAACGGATTGTTCAGAATAGGAACTGTTGGAAAAAAATTCCTAATGTAGAAGTTAAAATTGCAGAAGACGGTGAAATCCTCTGCAAAGGACCCAATGTAATGATGGGCTACTACAAAGACCCGGAAAAAACGGCTGAAGTCATGACTGGTGATTACTTTCACACCGGCGACATTGGCGAAATAGATTCTGATGGTTTCTTAAAAATTACCGATCGAAAAAAAGAAATGTTCAAAACCAGCGGCGGAAAATACATTGCTCCACAGTTGCTTGAAAATGCCATGAAACAATCGCTGTTTATTGAGCAAATAATGGTGATTGGTGATGGTGAAAAAATGCCGGCTGCTTTTATACAGCCCAGTTTTGATTTCGTAAAAGAATGGGCAAAACGCAAAAAAATTGACATAGGAAATTCCCTCGAAGACCTTTGTACTAATGAAAAAGTAATTGAACGTATTAAAGAAGAAGTTGATACCTTTAATGAACGCTTTGGGAAATGGGAAAAAATAAAACGCTTTGAACTCACCCCTGAGTTGTGGACCGTAGATGCCGGTCACCTCACTCCCACTATGAAATTAAAACGCAGGGTTGTTAAAGAACGGTATAAAGATTTGTATGAAAAAATTTACAATTAATTCTATTTTAAGCGGTTTTAACACGTCTCACAATCCACTAACACAAATCATATCTTCAATATTTGGTTTCATAAATTAATTTATAATCATCTTTTTAGTACATTTATTGTTAACTAATCAAAAAATGTCTAAAAAATGAAAACAAAAATTTCTTAGTTTCCGGAATTGTTGGAGGAATCGTTTATTACCTCCTGGGATGGTTGTTTTATGGAATACTCCTCAAAGATTTCTTCCCACAACCTGAAGCATCATCTCAAGTGATGATTTATATCCTGTTGGGTTGTTTAACCTATGGTCTGTTTATTGCCTATATTTTTAATAAATGGGCTCAAATTACTAAAGCAGGAACAGGTGCAAAAGCAGGAGCCATGATTGGCTTATTTCTAGGCTTGTTTTATAATTTTTTTAATATGGCCATGATGCCCGAAACAACATATGAATTGGCAGCTTTAGATTTAATTATAACTATAGTTAGCTCCGCAATTATTGGTGCAATCATGGGAGCTATTAACGGAAAACTTGGATAGAAAAAGTATTTAATTCACTCAAACTCCTCCCTCCAGAGGAGTTTTTTTTGATTTCAAAAATTTAATACCTATTTATTATGCACGCATAGTATATTTTTGTATCTTTACATTTCGGAAAGAAAAATAGTTGAAATTACTGCTTCCGTAACATTACAAAACATGATTTTTTACTAGAAATTAAGAATGAAAGATATCACAATAGATTACGCATTACGTACCACCTGGCAAGCCGTTACACGTATGTATAATGAACAAGCCACAAAATTTGAAAGCACCATGGCAACCGGCTTTGCTCTTTTGAGTATCGATCCTGAAGAAGGTACACCATCTACCGCACTGGGCCCGAGAATGGGAATGGAAGCCACCAGCTTATCGCGCACCTTAAAAACTATGGAAGAACGTGGTCTGATCATTCGCAAACCCAATCCTGAAGATGGACGCGGTGTGCTTATTTACTTAACCGATTTTGGTAAAGAAAAAAGAGAGTTCTCAAAAGACCGGGTGCTTAAGTTCAATGAAGCCATTAAAAAAGAAGTTTCTGATGAAAAACTGAAACACTTCTTTGAAGTCACTGAAGCCATCAACGAAATGATTTCCAATAAAAAAATATATACAAACGATTTAGTATTTAAAAAATATGAGTAAACGTAGAATTAACAAAGTAGCTGTCATCGGCTCCGGAATTATGGGAAGCGGTATAGCACTGCACTTTGCCAATATTGGTGTGGAAGTGCTCTTGCTTGACATCGTTCCACGCGAACTGATTGACACCGAAAAGAAAAAAGGACTGACCCTTGAGGACAAAGCGGTTCGAAACCGCATCGTAAACGAGTCACTGCAAAGCGCTGTCAAATCAAAACCTTCGCCGGTGTACCACAAGAGTTTTGTAAACCGCATCACCACAGGAAACCTGGAAGACGACATCGCCAAAGTAAAAGATGCCGATTGGATAATTGAAGTAGTCATTGAGCGACTAGACATCAAAAAACAAGTGTTTGATAATTTGGAAAAACACCGCACACATGGCACACTCATCACTTCAAACACGTCGGGTATTCCCATCAAGTTTATGAATGAAGGCCGTAGCGAAGATTTCAAAAAACACTTCTGCGGCACCCACTTTTTCAATCCGCCGCGCTATTTGAAACTTTTTGAAATCATTCCGGGACCTGATACTTCTCAACAAGTACTGGACTTTTTAAGTGAATATGGTGAAAAATTCTTGGGTAAAACATCAGTTTTAGCTAAAGACACCCCTGCCTTTATCGGAAACCGTATCGGTATCTTCGGTATCCAGAGCCTTTTCCATCAGGTAAAAGAAATGGGGCTTACTGTCACCGAAGTCGATAAACTCACAGGTCCGGTTATTGGTCGTCCAAAGTCAGCCACCTTTCGCACAGTGGATGTGGTTGGACTAGATACACTGGTTCACGTAGCAAACGGTATTTATGAAAATTGCCCAAACGACGAAGCACACGACCTCTTCAAATTACCTGATTTCATTGAAAAGATGGTAGAAAACAAATGGCTGGGAAGCAAAACCGGTCAAGGGTTCTATAAAAAAGAAGGGAAAGAAATACTTGAACTTGACTTAAATACCTTTGAATATAAAGCAACCAAAAAAGCAAACTTCGCCACCCTTGAAAAAACCAAAACCATCGACAAGCCCATTGACCGCTTTCCGGTATTGGTTGATGGAGATGACAAGGCAGGCGAATTCTATCGCAAGAACTTTGCCGGTATGTTTGCTTATGTATCCAACAGAATTCCTGAAATTTCAGACGAACTCTACAAAATAGACGACGCGATGAAAGCCGGTTTCGGCTGGGAAAACGGTCCGTTTGAAATCTGGGACTCCATTGGTGTAGAAAAAGGACTTGAACTCATCAAAGCCGAAGGCCTTCAGGCAGCAGACTGGGTAAATGAAATGCTGGCTTCAGGTAATAAAACATTTTACACTGTAAAAGATGGAGCTACCTATTATTATGATATCCCATCAAAAAAACAAACCAAAGTCCCCGGTCAGGACGCCTTTATTATCCTGAACAACATCCGCGAAAGCAAAAAAGTATGGAGCAACAAAGAAGCAAACATCCAGGATTTGGGCGATGGAATCATCAATCTGGAGTTCAATTCAAAAATGAATACCATCGGTGAAGGCGTTCTCGCCGGTATCAACAAAGCCATTGACCTGGCTGAAAAAGAATATAACGGACTTGTAATTGGCAATCAGGCTTCTAATTTCTCTGTGGGCGCCAACATTGGGATGATTTTTATGATGGCAGCAGAGCAGGAATATGACGAGCTCAATATGGCCATTAAATACTTCCAAGACACCATTATGCGTGTACGCTACTCCTCTATCCCGGTCATCGTCGCTCCCCATGGAATGGCGCTGGGAGGTGCCTGTGAGATGAGTATGCACGCTGATAAAGTAGTGGCTGCCGCCGAAACATATATCGGTCTTGTAGAATTTGGCGTTGGTGTCATCCCGGGAGGAGCCGGTTCAAAAGAAATGACCGTTCGTGCTGCAGATACCTTTAGAAAAAATGATGTAGAATTAAATGTTTTGCAAGAATATTTCTTAACAATCGGAATGGCCAAAGTTGCCACTTCAGCTTATGAAGCCTATGATTTGGGTATCCTCCAAAAAGGAAAAGATGTTGTGGTTGTCAACAAAGACCGCCAACTAGCTGAAGCGAAAAAACACGCGTTGTTACTCGCAGAAGCCGGTTACACAAGACCTATTGAAAGAACTGATATCAAAGTACTCGGTAAACAAGCGCTAGGTATGTTCCTCGTGGGTACAGACCAAATGGTTGCCGGAAAATACATTAGCGAGCATGACCGTAAAATCGCCGATAAACTCGCTTATGTAATGGCAGGTGGAGATCTTTCGGAAGCAACAGAAGTTAGTGAACGCTACCTCCTAGACCTGGAACGCGAAGCCTTCCTGTCACTTTGTACCGAAAGAAAAACACTGGAACGAATACAGCATATGTTGAAGACGGGGAAACCCTTACGTAACTAGTAAGTCGCAAGATATAGAAGTAAAGGCGTAACATTTTACGCCTCTGTAAAGTAAAGGCGTAACATTTTACGCCTCTGTAAAAATGAACAAAAAATACAAAGGAAAATACCGCTCAGACACCACCAGAGCCAAATGGTGGGACTACGGAAACAACGGAGCTTACTTTGTGACAATAAATGCATATAAACGCAAAAACTACTTTGGAGTAATCAAAAAAGGAGAAATGATACTGTCAGAAATCGGATATATCACAAAAAACTGCTGGTTAGAAATACCGGAGCACTTTCCTTTCGTTGACCTTGGAGCGTTCGTTGTGATGCCTGACCATGTACACGGTGTCATCATCATCAACAAATCAAGACACGAAAAAGATGACTATCTTGTGAGTCGTCCACCAGTAAAGGCGCAAGATTTTGCGCCTCACTTTGCGCATCCCTTTACGCCTCCCCCCGAGTCAACACCTGAACCTCCCTTTGCGCCACCGAACAACACCTTCGGCCCCCAGTCCAAAAACCTTGCATCTATCATCAGAGGCTTCAAGGTTGGAGTCACTAAGAACGCTCGGAAAATAGAACCAAACTTTGCATGGCAAAGCCGATATCACGACCATATCATAAAAAACGAAATCGAACATAACCATATCGAATCATACATCATGAACAACCCAAAAAACTGGGAAGCGTAAAGGCGCAAGATACTGCGCCTCAAACAAAACAACAGTAAAGGCGCAAGATTTTGCGCCTCAACCAAAGAGAAGAAAAACAGAACACAATATGAAAAGAACAGCATACATAGTACAAGCATACAGAACCGCCGTGGGCAAAGCACCACGCGGACTCTTTCGCTTTAAGCGACCAGACGAACTCGCAGCAGAAACCATCCAATTTATGATGGACAAAATGCCACAATTGGACAAAACACGCATCGATGACGTTATCGTGGGTAACGCCATGCCCGAGGCAGAACAAGGCCTCAATATGGGAAGACTCATCTCCCTGATGGGACTAAAAACGGTGGACGTACCGGGGATGACCGTGAACCGTTACTGTGCATCAGGACTGGAAACCATCGCTATCGCCACTGCTAAAATTCAAAGCGGTATGGCTAACTGTATCATTGCTGGTGGCGCGGAGAGTATGAGCTATATTCCAATGGGCGGTTACAAACCGGTTCCCGATTATGGAGTGGCCAAAGAAGGCAACCAAGATTACTACTGGGGAATGGGACTCACCGCTGAAGCTGTTGCCAATAAATACAACGTCTCTCGAGAAGATCAGGATGAGTTTGCATTCAACTCTCATCAAAAAGCTTTAAAGGCTCAAGGTGAAAATCGTTTTAAAGACCAAATTGTTCCCATTAATGTGGAACATACGTTTGTCAACGAAAAAGGAAAAAAAGAAACAAAATCATATACAGTTGAAAAAGATGAAGGCCCAAGAGCCGGAACAAGCACTGAAGCATTGGCCAAACTACGTCCCGTTTTTGCCGATGGCGGAAGCGTCACTGCCGGAAACTCCTCACAAATGAGTGACGGAGCCGCATTTGTACTGGTAATGAGTGAAGAAATGGTAAAAGAACTCAACCTCGAGCCCATCGCCCGTCTGGTAAGTTTTGCAGCAGCCGGTGTAGAACCAAGCATTATGGGAATTGGCCCTGTAAAAGCCATTCCAAAAGCAGTAGCACAAGCCGGATTAAAACAAGACGACCTGGCACTAATTGAATTGAATGAAGCCTTTGCTTCACAATCCTTAGCGGTTGTACGTGAATTGGGATTAAGCAATGACATTGTAAATGTCAACGGAGGCGCCATCGCTCTGGGCCACCCACTGGGATGCACAGGAGGAAAGCTAAGCGTTCAACTCTTTGACGAAATGCGCAAACGCAACCTCAACGGGAAGTTTGGTATGGTGACGATGTGTGTGGGAACCGGGCAGGGAGCAGCTGGAATCTATGAGTTTCTTAAATAGACTTAAGACTGCAAGACATAAGACGTAAGACTAAGTTATTAATTTAAAAAATTAAAATGGCATCAACTCATAACTTTAGGAAACTGACTATTTGGAAAGAGGGAATAGAAATAGCAAAGGAAACTTATGCCACAACAAAAATATTTCCAAAAACAGAGGCTTATGGTTTAAGTAGTCAATTGCAACGTTCTGCTGTTTCGATTCCTTCAAATATAGCAGAAGGCACAGCTCGCAGTACAAATAAACATTTCATACAATACCTCGAAAATGCTCTTGGTTCAGCCTATGAATGGGAAACTCAACTTATCATTTCTTTTGAAATCGAGTACATTTCAGAAGATACTTTTAAACATTTAGAATCAAAAATTAATAAAATTCAAGCAATGATTTCAAAATTTATAGACGGTCTGGAAAAGTAAAATGTCCTACGTCATAAGTCTTGAAGTCCTAAGTCAAAAAAGTTATGGAAACAACAGAAAATAAACAACTCCTCCGCGGCGGCCAATTCATAGTAAAAGAAACTGACTGCGAAGATGTATTCACTCCTGAAGATTTCAGTGAGGAACAAAAGATGATGCGCGACTCTGTAAAAGAGTTTGTCGATAGAGAAATATGGCCGCACAAAGAGCGCTTTGAAAATAAAGACTATGACTTCACCGAAGAAGTGATGCGCAAAGCCGGCGAACTTGGTTTGTTGAGCATTGCTGTACCTGAAGCTTATGGCGGTATGGGAATGGGCTTTGTAACCACGATGTTGGTTTGTGACTACATTTCGGGAGCTACGGGTTCGTTTAGTACGGCTTTTGGTGCACATACAGGAATTGGGACCTTACCCATCACCCTTTACGGAACCGAAGCGCAAAAACAAAAATACGTTCCAAAATTAGCTTCAGGCGAATGGTTTGGTGCCTACTGTTTAACTGAACCTGGAGCAGGAAGTGACGCTAACAGCGGTAAAACCAAAGCAGTCCTTTCTGATGACGGAAAATATTACAGCATTACCGGACAAAAAATGTGGATTTCTAACGCCGGTTTTGCAAGTATTTTTATCGTTTTTGCACGTATTGAAGACGACAAAAACATCACTGCTTTTATTGTTGAGCGCGATAAGGCCGAAGGGATGACTTTTGGCGAAGAAGAACACAAACTGGGTATTCACGGTTCATCCACACGCCAGGTGTTTTTTAGCGATGTCAAAGTGCCTGCTGAAAACCTCTTAGGCGAGCGCAATGGCGGTTTCAAAATCGCCATGAACTCACTCAATGTGGGTCGCATTAAGTTAGCCGCAGCTTGTTTGGACGCACAACGTCGAGTAACTGAAAATGCTGTAAAATATGCAAATGAACGTGTTCAGTTTAAAACTCCCATCGCTCAGTTTGGAGCCATCAAGCAAAAGTTGGCTGAAATGGCCACTGCCGCCTATGTGGGCGAAAGTGCCTCTTACCGCGCCGGAAAAAACATCGAAGACCGCATCGCCTTGCGCGAAGCCGATGGAAACGATCACCAGGAAGCTGAATTGAAAGGTGTAGAAGAATATGCCATTGAATGTTCAATCCTGAAAGTAGCTGTTTCAGAAGACATTCAAAACTGCTCTGATGAAGGAATACAAATCTTTGGCGGAATGGGATTCTCAAAAGATACACCTATGGAAGCCGCTTGGCGTGATGCACGAATAGCGAGAATTTACGAAGGAACAAACGAAATTAATCGGATGTTATCTGTGGGTATGCTCGTTAAAAAAGCGATGAAAGGCCACGTGGACCTCTTGGGTCCTGCTACTGCCGTTGGCGAAGAATTGTTGGGTATCCCTTCTTTTGATACGCCCGATTATTCTGAATCGATGGCCGAAGAAAAAGAAATGATTGGCAAGCTCAAAAAAGTATTTCTAATGGTTGCTGGTGCAGCAGTGAAAAAGTATGGTCAAGATATAGAAGAACACCAACAATTGCTTCTTAACGCTGCTGATATTCTTATCGAAATCTATATGGCTGAATCAGCTATATTGAGAGCCGAGAAGAACGCAAAACGTTTTGGTGAGGACAACCAAAAAGAGCAAATCGCGATGGCAAAACTGAACCTGTACCATGCCGTAGAGAAAATTACCACCGCTGCCAAAACAGGGATTATCTCCTTTGCCGAAGGCGACGAACTCAAAATGATGATGATGGGATTAAAACGTTTTACAAAATACACTAACTACCCTGATATTATTGCCCTTAGACGCAGCATTGCAGACAAAGTAATTAAGGAAAATAAATATCCTTTTTAAGAACTCAAATAAGCCCTATCAGTCCTGAAAAATAGAAACTGTTAGGTTTTTTTATCTATAACACTAAAACGCTCCAAATTAATGGGGCGTTTTTATTTGGAATTCAGTTCAATATCAATTGCTTTAATAAGGGCTGTTGTTTGCTGGTTTAAGTTGGCAATAATGTCATCAGCAGTTTGGGTGTTGTAAAGCCACTTTTCCAATAAAAGAGAAACAAATTCTTGATTTTTGATTAGTTCATCAAAATCTTTTGGAAGGTATTTTAAATCCTGAAAAGTGGTGTCACTAGATGTAAAAAAGAGGTGTTTTCTGTAAAATGGGTAAAAAACATTGGCATTAAAATCTCCAAGATTGTTTTTGTTTCTAAAAATGCCTCTAACCAGATTAAAATCATAATGCTTTACCAAATGGTCTCGCAAACTGTCGTTTTTCACCATTTCCAAACCCAGTGATTTAAGTTGCTCAAAGGCACTGGTATTTGCCTGAATGGTTGTAGCAGACAATGCTCTTACAAAAGTGGCTGTTAGGGTATCACTAAAAGGAGGTTTTGTTAGTAAATATTTAATAGCCTCATTGCTACTTTGGGCATTTTTTGCTGCACCCTGAAACATAAGAGTATCATTAACAAGCGATCTTTTTATTGTTTTTAAAATCTGATGTTCACTTATAGTTTTCTTTCGGGTTTCATTCCAGTTGTTAATTTGAAGAGCAATAAGAATACCCACTACAACGAGAAATATTTCACCAATAGCATACTTCAAATAAGATGAATTCTTTCCTTTAAAGAGGTAATTTCTGCGAATATTCCTGAATATTTTTAGCATATTTAAAAGTGCTAAATTTTTAATTTGATTGTTAAATAATAAATTAGGAATTAAAATTTTATTTTTGTGTGGGTTCACAATTGAAACTGTCAGGTTTTTAAAACAAATCAGATTTCTAATTTTTACTAATGATATCCACAAGATTAAGCGTGGTTGATTATGTTACATTTTAATAACTTCACTCTTATTTCAAATACTTTAAAATTTTATAAGTGTGACTATTTCTTTCTTAAATAGTCCTGCACATTAAATACAATTCCTATTTTTACAGTAAATTTCCAACAATGTCAAAAAGAGATCATTTTTTCAGACACATTCAAGAAGGTTATACAACTAAAGGTGATTTTATCACTATGGGAGCAGCGATGCTTGACGGGGAAACCATCACAAATGCACATGTGAAAATTCCTTTGAAGACCTTGAACAGACATGGTTTAATTGCAGGAGCCACAGGAACCGGAAAGTCAAAAACACTTCAGGTTTTATCTGAAAACCTTTCAGATAAAGGAGTGCCTGTATTATTAATGGATATCAAAGGAGACTTAAGCGGAATTGCTCAACCCGGTGAGGAAAAACCTTTCATCACAGACCGACATCAAAAAATTGGTTTGGAATATGAAATAAAAAAATTCCCTGTAGAGTTATTAACGCTTTCAGAAGAAAAAGGATCCCGATTGAGAGCTACTGTTTCAGAGTTTGGACCTGTGCTTCTCTCAAGAATTCTAGACTTATCTGATGTACAATCAGGCATACTCTCGGTCTTGTTTAAATATTGTGACGACCACCATTTGCCGCTTTTAGACTTAAATGATTTAAAAAAAATACTTCAGTTTAGCACCAATGAAGGTAAAGTTGAATTAGAGCAAGAATATGGAAGAATATCATCTGCTTCCACTGGCGCCATATTGAGAAAAATAGTTGAAATAGAACATCAGGGAGGTGATTTGTTTTTTGGAGAACGCTCTTTTGAACCGGATGATTTACTTCGAAAAGATGAAAATGGAAATGGATACATTAACATTATTCGATTGACAGACATTCAAGATAGACCCAAGATGTTTTCAACTTTCATGCTCTGCCTGCTTGCTGAAATCTATGCGACCTTTCCAGAACAAGGTGACAGTGATAAGCCAAAACTTGTTATTTTCATTGAAGAAGCACATCTCATATTCAACGAGGCGTCAAAAGCTCTTCACAATCAAATTGAAGCGATTGTTAAACTCATTAGATCAAAAGGTGTGGGTATCTTTTTTGTCACACAAAACCCAACCGATGTTCCTGAAGCTGTTTTAAGCCAATTGGGTTTAAAAGTGCAACACGCATTGCGGGCTTTCACTGCAAAAGACAGAAAAGCAATCAAGCTTTCTGCTGAAAACTATCCCATTTCTGAATATTATAAAACTGATGAGGTATTAACAAAATTAGGAATTGGAGAGGCATTGATTTCTGCCTTAAATGAAAAAGGGATTCCCACTCCTCTGGCAGCTACTATGTTGAGAGCTCCAATGAGCCGAATGGATATTCTTGAACCCTTTGAAATTGATACACTGGTCCAAGAATCACAACTTGTAAAAAAATACAATGAAACTATTGACAGGGAAAGTGCTTATGAATTATTAAACCAAAAAATTGAGCGGGCTGAAGCCGAAGATGCAAAAGAAAAAGCCAGAAAAGAAAGAGAGGCAGTCAAAAAATCAACAACTACAAGACCACAAAGAAGACAAACCACCACCCGAAGAAGAACTACACAAAACCCAATTACAAAAGTATTGTCAAGCCCCACAGTTATCAGAAGTATATTGGGTATTTTAGGAAAAATGTTAAAATAAAAACCATTAAAAAATTAATTCTCCCGTTTATGAAAAACACACTCATTGCTGTTAGTATTTTAAGTTTATTCCTTGCCAGCTGTTCAAAGGAAAAAGATCCCTTTTTAATCACAGCAGATACTATTGGTCATTTGACCAAAGAAATAAAAGTGAAACAACTCGACTCCATTTTTGCTCAAGATTCTATAGTAAAATTAGATGCAGATTCAAACCTTTTTTCTAAATCTGAACAAATTGAAGTGTATGAAAAAGGAGGCGAAAAACTGCTTTTGCTTACGCCAAAATATGGACAGGACCCGGAATCTAAAATCACTCACATTCAGCTTTTTGATGAAAGGTATAAAACCGAAAAAGGTATTCATTTGAATAGTACATTTAAAGAAGTTAAAGAAAACTACACCATCAAATCGATACTAAACACGATGAGTTCTGTTATAGTTTCACTTGACGAAACAGATGTATATATAACCATAGACAAAACCAACCTTCCAGCTTCTTTAAATGAACCCGGAGTTAATATTCAAGCATCAGACATTCCTGATCAAACAAAATTTAAATTTTTTATGTTAGATTGGGAAGCAAAAGAATAGAAATCTCTCTCTTTAATAAACACAAAATCCTTTTAGAAATCTCTAAGAGGATTTTTTGGTTTTTTTAAAAGTTGTAAAATTCTTTTAACTTAATTGTATATTTACAACAACCATTAAATTAAAAAATGTTAACCAATAAGGAGAAATCTGCTTTTCGTGAAGAGCTTTTCAGGCATTTAGACGGCATTGCGATTGCACCGGTTGCATATCAATTCTATAAAAAAGGGATTACCAAAGAACTTATATCAAGTAAAAACACAACTCTCAAAAAACTCAACAAATCAAGCCAGGCCAATGATGGTTATTTGAATGTTGCTTTGCGAATGCTTGCCTCTCAAGGTTGGCTTGACTATCAATCAGACAACTTTAAAGATGAAGTTTTTATTCAAATAAATTCAAAAAGTGAAATTGCATTTTCGCTTTTTGAAAAATATCAAATTGCTGTTGAATTTTTAGAAGTATCAAGAAATTTCCATCCCAGAAAATCAAATCCTGCAGATTTCTATAAAATCCAAAAAATCATTGATGAGTTTCAAAAACCTTTCTTTAATACAAATGAAAATACTGAAATCTCCTCTGTCCAAAATCAAATAACAAAACATATAGAGGGAGCTTTGGTTGGTCCATTAACAGTTACTTTAGCTATGAATGGTTTTTTTCATAAATATTTTATGGAAGCATCCTTCAAAGCAGATGAATACCATGAAGACCCTGAAAGTTTTAGTAAAATTCTTGACTTTTACACCCATCTGGAATGGTTTACCAAAAAAGAAAACACCTACAGGTTTACTGAAAAAGGATTGTTTTTTGCCAAAAGAGCCAGTGCTTATGGTGTTACCGTTTCTTACATACCCACTTTTAACAACATTGAGGATTTATTATTTGGCGACTTTTCCTCGTTGAGAAATACATCAAAGAATAAGGCAGAAATTCATGTTGACCGTGTGATGAATGTTTGGGGAAGTGGAGGAGCTCACACTACCTATTTTAGACAAATTGACACTATCGTCATTGAAATATTTAACAAACCCATCGAAGAACAACCTAAAGGTATTCTTGATATGGGATGTGGCAATGGTGCCTTTTTAATTCACCTTTTTGATGTAATTGAACAACGCACATTAAGAGGAAGCTTACTAGAGGATTACCCATTATTTTTGGTTGGTGTAGATTACAACAAAGAAGCCTTAAAAGTAACGCGTGCAAATCTTGTGAATGCCGATATATGGGCTAAAGTAATTTGGGGAGATATTGGCAAACCGGAACAACTTGAAAAAGATATTTTTGAAGATTATGCCATTCACTTAAATGATTTACTCAACGTAAGAACCTTTTTAGACCACAACAGAATGTGGTCTGAACCCAATAAAAAGGTCACAAAAAACACATCATCCTCAACAGGTGCTTTTGCTTACAGGGGCAGAAAACTTTCAAATTTGGAAGTTGAACTCAATTTAAAAGAGCACTTTATGAAATGGGAGCCCTATATTAGTAAGTTTGGTTTACTCCTCATTGAACTTCACACGCTACCCCCGGAAATTGCAGCAAAAAATATTGGTAAAACTGCAGTCACTGCTTATGATGCTACACACGGTTTTTCAGACCAATACATTGTTGAACTTGATGTCTTTTTAAAAGTTATAAATGAAATAGGGTTAAAAAGTGTTAAGAAAAATTTTACGAAATATCCTGATTCTGACATAGCTACTGTTAGTATTCATTACCTAATTCTTAAATAAAGATGCAACGAATTCACCAAGACATCATCAGGCAAGTATTTACACTTATTTTAATATTGTTACTTGGCTTATTGATTTTTTTGGAGCTGGCTCCCTATTTAAGTGGACTTTTAGGCGCGATTACGCTCTATATTATGTCAAAGAATTCTATGGCAAAATTAGTAAAAAAAGGTTGGAACCCTTCTCTTGCTGCAAGCCTAATTATGCTCATCTCTTTTGTTGGCATATTGATACCAATTAGTTTGATTGTTTTGATGCTTTCAAATAAGGTTAAAAATGCTTTGAACAAACTTGAATCTTTGATTTCTATGTTAAAAGAAAATTTTTCAATTATAGAAAATCAATTCAACATTGAGTTTCTAAATTCTTTTGACTCTCAAGAAGCTGCAGATTGGGTTTCAAATAACATTCAAAATCTTCTAGGAAGTACTTTTAATATATTTATTGCATTAAGTATAATGTATTTTCTGCTTTACTATATGCTCGTCAACAGAAAAGAATTTATAGAGTCTATTTACACCTATTTCCCCATGCGCCCTGAAAATATTAGCATTATTGGTAAAGAAGTGAATAGTGTCGTAAAATCAAATGCAATTGGTATTCCTTTAATTGCAATTATTCAGGGATTTGTAGCCTTGCTTGGCTTTTTTATCTTTGGAGTACCCAATCCGTGGTTTTGGTTTGTAATTACAGCTGTTGGGTCGATGATTCCGTTTATTGGAACAGCTATTGGCATTGTGCCTGTTGTTATCATTTTGTTTTCAACAGGACAAAATTTTGAGGCCATTGGTATTCTTATTTATGGAATTGTAATTGTGGGCAGTACAGACAATTTATTTAGGATTATCGTTCAAAAAAAACTTGCAAATATTCACCCTCTTATAACCCTCATTGGAGTTATTATAGGTGTACCTCTTTTTGGTTTTATTGGACTAATTTTTGGTCCCTTATTGATAAGTCTATTTTTAGTTGTGCTAAGAATTTACAAAGAAGAGTTTGTAGTGAGGTAAATTTTGACTTTTAATTAGTCTTTCTTATTTCTTTGATCTCTTGCTATCAAAGTGTTTTTAAGCAACATCGCGATAGTCATTGGGCCAACTCCTCCCGGAACCGGTGTGATAAATGAAGCTTTTTTACTCACATTTTCAAAATCAACATCACCTGTAATCACATAGCCTTTGGGATGATTTTCATCTTCAACACGGGTGATTCCCACATCAATTATTACCGCACCATCTTTAACCATTTCAGCTTTTAGAAAATTGGGCACTCCAAGTGCTGATATGATGATATCTGCCTGAGAGGTAATTTGGGTGATATTTTTTGTGTGGCTATGAGTTAGTGTAACCGTGGAGTTGCCAGGCCATCCTTTTCTTCCCATAAGGATACTCATGGGACGTCCTACAATGTGACTTCTACCAATTACCACAGTGTGTTTTCCATTGGTTTCTACTTTATAACGCTCTAAAAGTTCTAATATTCCAAAGGGTGTAGCCGGAATAAAAGTGCTCATATCCAATGCCATTTTACCAAAATTTTCCGGATGAAAACCATCAACATCTTTTGAGGGGTCAACTGCCATTAAAACTTTTTGAGTGTTAATTTGTGGTGGAAGTGGTAATTGAATAATAAACCCATCTATATCATCATTTAAGTTGAGTTCTTTGATTTTTTGAAGCAATTCTAACTCACTTGTTGTGTGAGGAAGCCTAACCATGGTTGATTCAAAACCCACTCGCTCACAAGCCTTTACTTTACTGGCAACATAAGTCAAACTAGCTCCATCATTTCCCACAATCACGGCTGCAAGGTGAGGCACTTTTTCGCCTCGAGCTCTCATCTGGTCAACTTCTGCCGCAATTTCATTTTTAATGTCGTTTGATACTTTTCTGCCGTCGAGGATTGTCATTTTGAGGAAATTTTATAAATTATTATCAAAAGTGTTATCAATTATATTATTGTATTGTTGTTTGTAGATACTCTAGCAATATCATTTAATTACTTAAGGATTTGCCACGAATGCACAAATGATTTTCTTTGTTTTAGCTTTTCACTTTCAAAAACTTCCAAAAGTTGGAGTTTAGGACGTTCATAAAACTATTCTTCTATAATCTAATTTGTCCTGTTTAAAGTTTACTAATAAAGCTAATTTATTGTTTGAAATCTTTAAATAATTTATACATTGAGCGATATGAGAATCTGTAAATATTTCACAAGATTTTACTTCAAGGATTATTTTTTCAAAGACAACAAAATCAGCATAAAACTTGTGTTTTAAAACTACGTCTTTATATTTAACTTTATATTCTTTCTCCCTTTCAAAAGGAATGTTTAAGGCCTTAAATTCGTACTCAAGAGCATCTTTGTAAACAATTTCTGAAAAACCAGACCCTAGTTGATTATGAACATCAAATAAAACACCTAGAAGTGAATAACTTTCTTTTTTAAGAATAAGATCTGGCATAATCTATATTTAGATGCCACACGAATAGAAAATTATTAGTGCATTCGTGGATTCTTTTTTTAAAAGACTAAAATCTTTATAACTATCGCATTTTCCCCATCATTTGCATCATCTTTTTACCTCCGCCACCTTGCATCATTTTCATCATTTTGCTCATCTGGTTAAATTGCTTCATCAATTGATTCACTTCTTGAACAGAGGTTCCGCTTCCTTTTCCAATTCGTTTTTTCCTGCTTGAATTAATTAAAGTTGGATTGCTTCTTTCCTCTGGAGTCATCGAGTGAATAATGGCCTCTATGTGTTTAAATGAATCATCATCAAGATCAACATCTTTAAGTGCTTTTCCGGCGCCGGGAATCATACCAACCAGGTCTTTCATGCTCCCCATCTTTTTGATTTGTTGAATCTGACTTAAAAAATCATCAAAACCAAATTGATTTTTGGCAATTTTCTTTTGAATCTTTCGGGCTTCTTCTTCATCATATTGCTCTTGAGCTCTTTCAACAAGGGAAACCACATCTCCCATACCCAAAATTCTATCAGCCATACGGTTTGGATAGAACACATCAATCGCATCCATTTTTTCACCGGTACCAATGAATTTAATAGGTTTATTGACAACACTTTTAATAGAAATGGCCGCACCACCCCTAGTGTCACCGTCTAGCTTTGTTAATATAACTCCGTCAAAATTTAATCTTTCATTAAATGCCTTTGCGGTATTGACAGCATCCTGACCGGTCATAGCATCCACAACAAAAAGTGTTTCTTGTGGATTTACAGCTTTATGTACATTTGAAATTTCGGTCATCATCTCTTCATCAACCGCAAGTCGTCCAGCGGTATCGATAATGACTACATTAAAACCATTTTGTTTGGCGTGTGTAATCGCATTTTGTGCTATTTGTACCGGATTCTTATTTCCTTCATCACTAAAAACTTCCACCCCAATCTGGTCTCCCACAACATGCAGCTGATTGATTGCCGCTGGGCGATACACATCACAAGCAACCAAAAGTGGTTTTTTTGATTTTTTTGTCTTTAGGTAATTTGCCAGTTTTCCTGAAAATGTTGTTTTACCACTACCTTGCAAACCTGACATTAAAATGACTGTGGGGTTGCCACTTAGATTTATTCCTTCGGCATCCCCTCCCATGAGCTCTGTCAACTCGTCTTTGACGAGTTTAACCATCAGTTGACCGGGTTGTAATGTTGTTAAAACATTTTGACCCAGTGCTTTTTCTTTAACGGTATTGGTGAATTCTTTGGCTATCTTAAAGTTAACATCGGCATCAAGTAAAGCTCTTCTTACTTCTTTGAGTGTTTCTGCAACGTTTACCTCTGTAATGCTTCCGTGTCCTTTTAGGACGTGTAGTGCTTTATCTAACTTTTCACTTAGGTTATCAAACATAGTATTTACTTCATTTTAAGGAGTACAAAGATAAGGATATGTTGTTGAGTATCAAAGATGGTTTTTAGGAATAATTTTAAAACAAAAGGCTGCCTCTCCAGACAGCCTTTTCTAATTAACTAAAATTTAATAAAACCAAATTATGGAAGTATTACCTTATCTAATGCGTGAATTACGCCGTTTGAAGCTTGTACATTTACTACAACAATATTACTAACCCGTCCATTTGGATCTGTAATTGTTGCATTTCCGGCATCAATAATTATTTCACCTCCCAGGGTGGTTACCGGACCATTGACGAGGTCTTCTGCTCTAACATTGGCTTCGGCTATTACATGCATATTTAAAACCGCTGTTAATGTGGGTCCATCAATATCATCTAAACCACCAACTCCTAATTCTACTAATAAATCAGCAAATGCTTGATCTGTTGGTGCAAAAACGGTGAAAGGTGCCGGACTTGTTCCGTTTTGAGTTGAAAGTATGCTGACAAAATCAGGCTGATCTGGTCGTGTTAATGCTGCAACAAGATTGCTAAAAGTGGGGTCTGCTACTGCAAAAGTAACCACTGTGGGTAAGTTAATGACCGCATCTACAACGTGTACAACTCCATTTGCTGCTGGTATATCTGCTGACGCTACATTTGATATTCCATTTAGTGTCACACCACTGTCTGTGTTGATGTAAAGGCTTAAATTGTTATCTGTTCCATCAAATGTTGCAAGCGTTGTTGTGTATGAAGTTGACAAATCGGTTGATAAAAATGTACCCGTTAATGCATGGTTCAAAATTACCTGAGTTAAGACATCAACTGGCACATCATTGAGAGATGCACCTCCTAAAAAGATATTAAATGCTTCATTATTGGGAGCAAATACAGTAAACTCAGCATCTCTGTCATTGAGCACTGGAGTCTAAACCTGTTATTTGAAGAGCTTCTGCTAACGTTGATAAATCTGGAGTCATCATGGCAAGACCGGCGATTGTAGGGTCAACAATATCAATAGCTGCTTGCGGCAGTAATACTTTATCAATTGCATGAACGACACCATTACCAGTTTGAACATTCGTCACTACGATGTTTGTGGGGGTTCCTGTTGCATCGATAATTTTAGCCCCATCGGTTAAATCAAAGGTTAAGTCTTCACCCTGAAATGTGGTTGCTGTTCCTCCATTGACCAAATCTTCTGCACGAACATTTGCACCGGCGATCACGTGATAATTTAATACAATTTGCAATAAGTCTTGTGGGATATCATTCAAAGAATTCAACCCCAATCCAGCAAGTAGAGCTGTAAATGAATCGTTTGTGGGAGCAAATACAGTAAATGGTGATGCAGCTGTTCCTGAAAGTAAATCAACATAATTGATGTTTGAATCACTAGCCAGCAATCAAAGCATCTACCAAAACTGAAAACTGTGGGTTTGCTAATGCCTGTGTGGTAATATTTGGAATACCAATCACAGCATCTACTGCGTGAATAACTCCATTATCAACAGTTATATCAGCTTGGGTTACTTCAGAAACGCCATTGATTTCAACGCCAGATGTGGTATTGATAAATAAACTTAAATTTTCTGAGGAACTTGCTCCGGTTCCCAGAGAAGTAATATATCCGGTGGTTAAATCACTGGATAGATTTGTTCCTGTAACTACGTGATTGAGTAAAATTTCTCTCAAAGCATCGACTGGAACATCATCTAGGGATGCAAACCCGTTTGCATTTAAAAAAGCAGTAAAGGCAGCATTGTTTGGAGCAAAAACGGTGAATTCTCCCTGACTCGAAAGCGTAGCAGTTAAACCTGCGGCATCAAGTGCTGCAGCAAGTGAAGAATAATCAGCATTTGAAGCAACAAAATCTGAAATTGTAACTCCATCAGGTGTGGGGGTGCCCCCGTCATCATCATTTGAGCAGGATGTAAACCCAAACAGTACCAAAGCTAAAAATGTAATTTTTACTAGATTTTTCATATTAATTTTTTTAGTTGTTAATTACAGTAAGGACAACTACGAAAAGCTAATTACTACCGGCAATTGTTACTTTAGTAAATATTTAACACAAAAAACACCTACAAATAGGGTTTAAAAAGGAAAGATAATCGGTCTTATAATAAAAGTTAATCACAAACTTGAGAAGCTGTTAAAATATGATTGTGAAGAAATTGATTTTCGTGAACAGTAATATGATCAGTGTCAAAAAGTATAATGTTTAAGGGATAATTTATTTTATAAATATCACCTTCTTTTAAACTTACTAAAAATTGAAATGACTCTTTTTTAGAAAGAACAATTTCGGTATCAAAATTCCTACTAATTAAATTGTATTTAGCATAAGAAAATGGATATACAAATTCGGCACAATCTATATGCAAATTATATAACTCACCATTTTGACAGGCTATAGAAACTTTATCAAACTGAGATTCATTATTCAAAACTTTGGTCTCATAATTTCCAAAAGCAATGGTAACAGGAAAAAGTAACTCTACCTCATCTTGGTCACCAATCAGGTTGATTTGATAAATACTTGAAATCGTAGTAAATTGTCCGTTAACCAAAATATTGTAAGGGAAAATTAAGCTAAAGCAATCTGAGCCGTCAATGCGATCGTCAAAAGAGGCGTCATGAGAGGTAACAGCTTTCATTAAATCTGAAAGTGGGGAATCTTTATGTAATATATTTTCTTGCTCACTATCAATAATTTCTACTTCCTTTTCAAAGCAAGATATAAAAAGGGAAAAGAGTGAAACCAGAAAAATTTTTTTGAAAATATTCAACTTTTTATTTTTTTTTGATGTACCTATACAACAATTCAAAAGGGTATTTTCCTACCTTAGCTGTTAGAATTATAAAAATACCAATAAATAATTTATGAAAAAAAAGCTTTTTGAAAGTATATGTGAAGAGGTTGTTTTTTCTAGGATCTATGAAAAATTTTCAAAAGATCTGTACAATTTTATTTATTATAAATATGGTGAACAATTTAATCCAAAAGATAAGGTACAAGAAGCATTTATCAAACTTTGGGAGAACTGCAATAAAATAACCCCAGAAAAAGCTAAGGGCTTTCTTTTTTCAGTAGCAAATAATTTAACTCTTAATGCAATCAAACATGAAAAGGTAAAGCTTAATTACACAAAAAATTCCCAACCTAATCAAACGAATGAAAATCCCGAGTTCCTTTTAGAGGAAGCGCAATATCTGGAAAAATATCAAAAGGCATTATCTAAATTAACTGAAGAAAAAAGAGTTGCCTTTCTATTAAATCGTGTAGAGGGAAAAAAACATCAAGAAATTGCGGAATTGCTAAACATTTCTAGAAAAGCTGTGGAAAAAAGAATTTACAGTGCTTTGGAACAATTAAGAAAAGAAATCGAAGAACTAAAATAAAACTTATGGTAGGAGTTTTTGGTCTATAGTTGTCTAATAATTGATGAAGTTGCTATGAAAAAAGAAGAATTGGTTAAAAAGTGGTTAAATTTTGAGCTTAACCAAGAGGAACTTGAGGCGTTTAAGAAATTAGACGCCTACAGTTCTTTTATGAAATTGTCAGAAAATGCCAAGCATTTTAAAGCACCAAACTTTGATTCCGAAGCAACTTATGAAGATATAAAAAGTGAATATGCAGCTAAAAGCAAAAGAAGTTTAGGCCCAGTTTATAAGATATGCTATACGCATTGCTGCAGTTTTAATTTTAGGTATCGGTTTGTATTTCACTTTTTTTAATTCCTCTGTTACAACAATAGAAACAGAAATTGCCCAGAATAAAACCATCACCCTCCCTGATAATTCCACTGTAATCTTAAATTCAAAGTCTATTTTAAGCTTTAATTCTAAAAAATGGAATACTTCCAGAAAAGTGACTTTAGATGGAGAAGCCTTTTTTAAAGTAGCCAAAGGAGAAACCTTTGAAGTTGAAACATCAAGAGGTAAGGTTACAGTTTTAGGTACTGCTTTCAATGTTAAAAGTAGAGAGGATTTATTTGAGATAAGCTGTTATGAAGGTTTAGTAAATGTTGCCCATGATCAAACTTCTATAAATTTACCTGCCTTAAATATTTATAAAGTCTATAATGGTGTTATCCATTCTGAAGAAATTACATATACAGAGCCTTCCTGGCTTAATAATAAAATAGTTTTTGAAAGTGTAAAATTTATTCATGTTTTAAATGAACTTGAGAGACATTATGATATTCAAATCATTTCCGAAAATATAAATACTGACATTATTTTCACAGGCAGCTTTGCTTTAAACGATTTAGATACTGCTTTAAAGTCAATTACTTTACCTTTGCAATTAGGGTTTACAAAGGATGAAAATAAAGTAATATTATTTAAAAAGTGATTTTAACTAGATTTCTATTTTTGTTTTTTATTCTATTCTCTTCCTCAACGTTGTTAAGTCAATCAGGTAGTGAAAAAATAAAGCTTCTTTATATTTTAAAAGATTTAGAAGATGCCTTTGACTGTAAGTTTTCCTTTGTAGATAATGATATAAAAGAAATCTATGTTGTACCTCCCGATTCAATTAACTCACTAAAGGGAGCAATCTCATATTTAGAAATAAATACCCCATTTATTTACAATATACTTTCAGGTAATACAATTACTATTGCTCCAAAAGGCAACCGCTTTACTATTTGTGGTAAAATTAAAGATGTTCACACAAACAAACCTATTTCATATGTCACAATTGAAACCAGTTTGCAAAGTATAATTTCAAATAGTGACGGGGAGTTTTCTTTATTTATTTCAGATAAAAAGGAAATTATAACCATACGTTTATTTGGCTATCGCACCTTAACCCTTTCTGCTTTAGATTTCATTGAAAAGCCTTGTCAAAAAATAACCTTAGTCCCTAAAGTAGAACCACTTAAAGAAATAGTATTTAATAATTTTATTGCTAAGGGTATATCCAAAAATTCTACAGGTGCTTTTGAAATAAACTATGATAATTTTGGTATTCTTCCCGGTCTTGTTGAACCTGATGTGCTTCAAACCATATTAGCACTCCCGGGAATACTTTCAGCAAATGAAACAGTATCTTATCTGAATGTTAGGGGAGGCACTCACGATCAAAACTTAATTCTTTGGGATGGAATTAAAATGTACCAATCTGCTCACTTTTTTGGGATGATTTCTGCTTTTAATCCCTATTTAACAGAAGAAGTTTCATTGATAAAAAATGGTACAAGTGTTACCTATGGCGATGGGGTTTCTAGTGTAATTGCTATGAACACATCAAATAAAATCAATAAAAATTTTACAGCAAGTGTTGGCATTAATATGATCAATGGAGATGCTCTTTTAGATATCCCCACATCAAAATATTCATCACTACAAGTTGGTGCCAGAAGGTCCTTTAATAATTTTATAAAAACACCCACCTATAATGAATATTTCAACAAAGTTTTTCAAAATACAGTGATTACAAACAGTGTGATTCATCAAACAACCAATAAAGAAGAATTTTTATTTTATGACACCTCCCTGCGCTGGAACAACAGAATTTCACCTAAGGATTTTATAAGAGTAAATTTTATGTTGACAAACAATGACCTCTTTTTTCAAGAAAATGAATTTAGAAATAATCATACAGATTCAAGGATCAGCACATTAAAACAAACAAATTTGGGTGGAGGAATATTTTATGAAAGAGACTGGAGTAGAAATTTAACTAGCACGCTGCAAGTGTATTCTTCTATGTACTCTATTGAGGCTTCAAACGAAAATGCTATCAATCAACAAAAACTCATTCAAGAAAACGAGGTCAAAGAATATGGAATCAAATTAATTTCAAATTATTTCATTAACCCAAACTTCACATTGCAAAGTGGTTATCAATTTAATGAAACCGGGATAACCAATTTTGAAGAAATAAACAACCCATTTTTTAGAAGATCAATCAAAGAGGCTCTGATAACAAATAGTGTGTTTTCTGAAATACAATTTCAATCAAATTCAAATAAAACTAATTTAACAGTGGGTAGCAGATTAAATCACATTAGTGAATTTAATACATTTCTTTTTGAACCCAGAGTAAGTGTTAATCAAAAAGTGTTTAACTATTTTTCAATTGATATTCTCGGGGAATTTAAAAGTCAAACCACATCTCAAGTAATTGATTTTCAGACAGATTTTCTTGGAGTTGAAAACCGAAGATGGGTTCTTTCAAATCCTGAAGATATACCCATAATAACAAGCAATCAAATATCACTTGGCCTCAACTACAAAAAAAGGATTGCTTCTTAATGCAGAAGCTTACATCAAAAAAGTTGACGGAATTACCTCTCAAAGTCAAGGTTTTCAAAATCAATTTCAGTTTATAAGAACACACGGAAGCTATGAAGTAAAAGGAATTGACTTTTTATTGAACAAGGAATTCAATGGTTTTACTGGTTGGTTGAGTTATTCCCTCTCAGAAAACAACTATTACTTTGAGGAGTTTTCCCCACAAAATTTTCACAACAATATTGATATTACAAATGTTGTCTCTCTGGGGCTTTCTTATGATTTCAATCGGTTCAAACTTTCTTCCGGCTTTAACTGGCATTCTGGAAGACCCACAACATTGCTTGTTGAAAATGAGGTGGTATCTAATCAAGAGATTCAATATGATTTTCCTAATAATTCTCGATTGGATGAATACTTCAGAATTGATTTTTCTGCTACTTACACGTTTCAACTTTCATCAAAACTTAGAGGGTTTGCCGGGTTTTCAATTTGGAATCTCTTAGATAACAAGAATGTGTATAATAAATTTTATAGACTTGACCGCGATTTTGAAATCGAAAAAATTGAACAAACAGGTCTTGGATTTACGCCTAATATCACTTTTAGAGTGAGTTTTTAGGTTTGTTCTTTTCTTCAATCCATTTACTCAAATACTTTGTACTTTGTAAACTTTGATGCATTAAAAGCGCACCAATGAAATTTGAATTTCTATGCCTTTCTAAGTTTTTTTTGGTTGAAGTAATTTTGTCTAAAAATTCACCTTCAAAATTCGAAGTATTAAAGTTTTGAAGTATTTCAAATCCATTTTTTTGTGACTTCAGCCATAAACTTTTGTTTGAATACAATTGCACAGCTTTCTCAGCAAAGTCAACTACATCATCCTGAATAAAACCATTCCACTTTTTCCCGTCTGAAATACCTTCAATTCCTATTTTTGAAGTAACACTAGGTGTGCCAAATTGTATCGCTTCAAATAGCTTTCTTTTTAATCCGGCACCAAAGCGCAGCGGGACGAGCATCACTCTAGCGTTTCCAATTGCAATTTCTGAATTTTCAACCCATCCTGATATAAAAAATCGCTCTTTGGTATTATGCAATTGTTTGATTTGTTCTGAAGCATAAGCGCCATAGCAATGCAACTCTGCTTCGGGAAGATTCTTTGAGATAAGGGGCCAAATGGTATTTTTTAGTTCTAAAACAGCATCTGCATTGGGTTGATGTTTGTAGTTCCCTATAAAAATAAAATGCTTTCTTTCCTCAAAAGTTGGGGTTTCATTAGCTATAGATGTATTCGGGTCCACAAGAAATGGTAAGTAATGCAACAGAGAAGCATCCACTTTAAATTCATTTTGAAGTAACTCCATTTCAATTTTTGAAATAATCAATGAAATATCACATCTAAAGATACTCGCTAGTTCTCTTTTTGTAATATCACCGTTCAATAAATCAATTTTGTTGTTTTGTTTAAGCGAAATTTGCCTGGCACTTCTTAAAAAATGTAAATCCTCAGTATCCAAAATGCGGAGAGCCTCGGGGCAAACCTCATCCACACGCCAACCAAATTGTTCTTCAGTGTAAAAGCGGTCAAAAATCACCACCTGTGGACTTAATTCTGATACAAAATTATCAAAAGAGGGATCGTTGAGTTTTATGGATTGCTCCTTAATTCCAAGTGAAGTTAAGTTTTCTGAATAGGATGTTTTTTCAGCTGTTGAAGCAAATGTGATTTGAAAATCATTTTTTAGAAAAGCTTGAATCAGTTGCATCATCCGCACTCCGGCGCCGGTGGTTTTTGGCTCCGGCCAGGTATAACCGATTATAAGGAGTTTTTGCATGAGAGCACTTAAATTTAAACCACTAGGATACTCAGGTCACAAAGTTTCACTATGTAAAAATACTACTGGAAACTCTCCTGTGATATATATTTTGTTTTAACCGAAAGTTTACCATCATTTAAAGCTGTCCAGGCAAAATACACATTTTCGTTTAAAACTGTAATTTGGGGAAAGCCGGAAGCTCTGGTGGCAGCTGTTGTGGTGAGTGTCATCACTTCGCCTAATTCACTATTAAATTGAGCCCTCCTAAATTTTACAAAAATCTCACCTTCAATTTCTTCGACCCAACTTACTAACGCACTGTTTTTATCAATCATAACAACATCAACACGTCCCAAAGGATTTCCAGAGTCAACCCTAATAGGATTATCAAATTGCTCCCCGTTGTTATTGGAAAACGCCAAGTTTACTTTACTCTCCCCTCTAGCTGCTGTAAACCAAGCCACTGCTACAGTATTTTCAACAGCATCTACCCGAGGCCCATTGACGGGACAACCGGCTATCTCCCAATTATCATTGTGAACTGTAACAGATTTTGTCCAATTTTCTCCATCAAACCTAACAATTGAAATATCTCTCATTTCAGTTTCTGAACGGTCTCTATACACTACCACCGGGCCATTTGCAGTCATTGCCGATGAAGTCTGGCAGCAATCACACACACTTTCATCCAATAAAAATTCATTTTCTAAACTACCGTCAGGGTTCACAATTGCAGCCCTCAGAGTCATTTCCCCACCCTCATGATCGTGATGCCCGCCTGAAGTATTTCTACCATCCAGCCAGCTTACCAGAAATTTGCTTTCGCCGAAAGGTGTATAAGAAACAAAACCATGTTCTGTCTTAGTGGTATCGCTGTGAATCTTAAAAGGAGTTGACCACTCACCTCCCTCATGTTTTTGAGTAACCATCACATCATAAGCATAAGTCGCAGTATCTGATTTTTGAAGGATGTGAGCAATGTAATTCTCACCGTTTTTAGCAATCTGCGGATAATCTGCCCAGTTGACAAACCAGTTTGTACCTGAGGTAATTGCTTCTGGAGTTGACCAACTACCATCAATCAATTTTGAATAGTAAAGTGTTGACAGACTATCTTTTTCTGAAACGAAAGAAAGCAACAAATCTTTACCGTCTGAAAAGAGATAGGGCAAGGAGCTGTTTTCCATTTCGGGAAGATGGATTTCGGTAAAAGTAGTTGTTTCTATTTGTTGCGGTTCATCTTGTTTCTGTTTACAAGACACAAGCAATACTAGTGCAAAAAATGAAAAGAAAATTAGATTTTTCATCGAGTTAAAGTTTTATAGCGGCTCCCCATACAAATCAAAATCTGCTGCCTCGGTGATTTTTACTTTGGTGAAATCACCTGTTTTTAAATAGTGTTCTGAAGCATCAATCAACACCTCATTATCCACATCAGGAGAATCAAACTCGGTGCGGCCCACAAAATAGTTGCCTTCTTTTCGGTCAATGACCACTTTAAACTCTTTACCAATTTTTGCCTGATTGAGTTCCCAGGAAATTTGAGACTGGATTTCCATAATCTCATTGGCACGTTCTTGTTTTACCTCTTCCGGCACATCGTCTTCCAGGTTGTATGCGTGGGTGTTTTCTTCATGCGAGTAGGTAAAACAGCCCAATCGTTCAAAGCGCATATCCTGCACCCATTGTTTAAGGGTTTGAAAGTCTTCTTCGGTTTCACCGGGATACCCTACAATCAATGTTGTTCTGATGGCCATTTCAGGAACTGCTGCCCGAAAGTCTTGTAATAATTTTGTGGTTTTTGCGTGTGTGGTTCCACGGCGCATCGATTTCAATATAGCATCTGAAATATGCTGCAGCGGAATGTCAATATAATTACAAATCTTAGGCTCCTCTCGCATCACATCAAGCACATCCATTGGGAAACCGGTGGGGAATGCATAATGCAAACGAATCCACTCGATGCCTTCTACTTTTACTAAGTTTTGAAGTAATTCAGCTAAGTTTCTTTTCTTATACAAATCAAGCCCATAATAAGTTAAATCCTGAGCAATTAAAATGAGTTCTTTGACTCCATTTGCCGCTAGGTTTTCAGCTTCTTTGACTAAATCATCAATCGGGGTGCTACGGTGTTTGCCACGCATAATAGGAATGGCACAAAATGAACACGGACGGTCACAGCCTTCAGCTATTTTAAGGTAAGCATAGTTTTTTGGAGTGGTGGTCAAACGCTCTCCTATGAGTTCATGTTTGTAATCGGCACCAAGTGCTTTAAGCAAGCCGGGAAGTTCTGTTGTTCCAAAATATTGATCCACAGAAGGGATTTCTTTTTGCAAATCGGGTTTATAGCGTTCAGAAAGGCATCCGGTGACAAAAACTTTATCGACTATACCGTCTTCTTTTTTCTGAACATATTCCAGGATGGTGTTTACGCTTTCTTCTTTCGCGTTAGCGATAAAACCACAGGTATTGATGACAACGATATTGCCTTCCTCCTCGTGAACCACTTCTTTGTTGTTTGCTCTTAACTGACCCATCAATACTTCAGAGTCATAGACGTTTTTTGAGCAGCCGAGGGTGACTACGTTGATTTTGTTTTTTTTGAGGGATTTTGTTCTCATATATTTTTTTTAACCCTTTCAGGGTATTGAATTATGAAGGGGTTTAATTTAAAAAGTTATTTTGGAGTTTTCAATAACGAGACCTCCGCCTACGCGGAGGTAAAGAATGAATCAACAAACTCAAATTTGTTAAATACCTGAAGGTGTTCCATCCCTTCCCCAACGCCGATGTATTTTACCGGTATCTGAAACTGATCGCTGATTCCAATTACAACGCCTCCTTTAGCGGTTCCGTCGAGTTTAGTGACTGCCAGTGCGGTGACTTCAGTTGCAGCGGTGAACTGTTTGGCTTGTTCAAAAGCATTTTGCCCTGTTGAGCCATCGAGCACCAATAGGACTTCGTGAGGTGCATCAGGCACGACTTTTTGCATCACGCGCTTTACTTTGGTGAGTTCATTCATCAGGTTGACTTTGTTATGAAGCCTGCCTGCGGTGTCGATGATGACAACATCTGCTTGGTTTGTCACTGCGCTTTGCAAAGTATCAAAAGCTACAGAGGCGGGATCGCTACCCATACTTTGTTTTACAATGGGTACTTGAGCACGGTCTGCCCAGATTTGGAGTTGATCGATCGCTGCTGCTCTAAAAGTATCTGCTGCACCAAGCACAACGTTCTTTCCGGCTTTTTTGAATTGATGTGCGAGTTTACCAATTGTGGTAGTTTTGCCCACACCGTTAACGCCTACTACCATAATAACATAGGGTTTTTTACCCTCAGGCACTTCAAATTCTGTGGCGTTACCGGCATCCACTTCAGAGAGTAAACCGGCGATTTCTTCTCTTAGAATCTGGTTGAGTTCGTCTGTACCCAAATATTTATCTTTAGCAACTCGGGCTTCAATGCGATCAATTATTTTTAAGGTAGTATTCACTCCCACATCTGAAGAAACAAGAATCTCTTCAAGATTATCGAGGACCTCATCATCTACTTTAGATTTACCTGCAACCGCTTTGCTCAGTTTACCAAGAAAACTGGATTTTGATTTTTCAAGTCCTTTATCGAGGGTTTCTTTCTTTTCTGAAGAAAATATTTTTTTAAAAAAACTCATGGTTAGTTTTATAGTTAATTGTTATTTGTTAATGGTTCACATTACTAACAGCTTACAATATTGTGTTGTTTTTAGGATACAAAGATACATAAAAAGGAAAAGCCGTCTCACCAAAAGGTGGACGGCTTTTATATGATAAATAAGAGTTTATTTTTGTTTGCTAAGCCAGTCATTAACTAGCTCTGGAGCTGTAATGGTTTCAACAAAAGTGTAAGCTCCGGTTTTTGGAGATCTTACCATTTTGATTGCTTTTGTTAGACGCTTTGATCCTGTTTGTAACGTTGCAACTGATTTCTTTGCCATGACTTATTTCTTTTTGAGATGAATATCTCTAATTATTTAATTTCTTTGTGAACGGTCATTTTCTTCAGGATGGGATTGAATTTTTTCAATTCCATTCTGTCTGGAGTGTTCTTTTTGTTTTTAGTAGTGATGTAACGAGAAGTCCCGTTTACGCCTGATTCTTTATGCTCAGTACACTCTAAAATTACTTGGATTCTATTTCCTTTACTTTTCTTTGCCATTTCTGTGAAATATTTTTAGAAGATTACTTCGTTAAATAACCTTTTTCTCTTGCTTTTTTAATTGTGGCAGAGATTCCGTTTTTATTAATTGTTTTTAAAGCAGATGCAGATATACGCAGGGTAATCCATTTATCTTCTTCTGGGATGTAAAACTTCTTCTTTAGCAAATTAACCTGAAACTTGCGTTTCGTTTTGTTCATTGCGTGAGAAACATTGTTTCCAACCATTGCTCTTTTTCCTGTAAGCTCACAAACTCTTGACATTTCTATAATCTTTATTCGTTATTTTAAAACAGGCTGCAAATTTAATACATTTTTATATGTTGCACAACAAAACCATCTTAGTTTTTTAAAATTTCTTTTCTAAGAAGTTCAAACCCTTTGTTTGCTGCATTTGTAATGACACGCTGTCTGTCTTTTCCAAAATTAAATTTTTCTGTCAAAACACCTTGCGGTGTAGCAATTCCAATAAATACTGTTCCCACATCCTCATTGGCATCTCCCTTTGTGGGGCCGGCGATTCCGGTTGTAGAAATGGCATAATCTGTATCATACATTTTTTTTGCATTAATCGCCATAGCTTCTGCTACCTGAGCGCTAACGACTGTATGTTTGTCAATAAGTTCTTTAGGTACCCCCAGTATTTTTGATTTACTTGAGGTTGCATACGTCACAAATCCCCCCACAAAATATTGTGATGCTCCACTCATTTTTGTAATTTTTCTTGCCATTTGCCCACCGGTACAACTTTCTGCAAGACTCATTGTTTGTTTGTTTTTGATGAGCAAGTTTGCAACAACTTCTTCAATAGAGGTTTCTTCATCATACCCAATGATAATATCTCCTATGAGGCCTTGCAATTGCTTCACATGATTATCAATCGCTGAATGAAGAACTGCTTCATTGATTCCTTTTGTTGAAAGACGCAGTCTCACTCTACCTAGTGATGGCAAATATGCCAATTTGATTTCTTGTGGTAGTTTGTTTTCAAAATCCTCTATAATTTCAGCAATGGCACTTTCGCCCATACCTGTTGTTAATATTGTTTTATGGACAATAATGGGTCTTTTAAATTTTTTTTGAAGTTTGGGCAACACTTCATTTTGCATCAAGCCTTTCATCTCATAAGGGACACCGGGCATTGAAATGAAGAGGGTGTTGTCTTTTTCAATCCACATTCCCGGAGCTGTTCCAAACTTGTTTTCTAAAGCAATGGCTTTTGAGGGTAAATGCGCCTGCAGCAGGTTTTGCTGATTTGGCGTCCTGTTAAGGTGTTTTTCAAAAAGCTCATAAATGTTTTGGAGTGCTTTTTCGTTTAATACTAGTTGGTCATCAAAAAAATCACAGAGGGTAAGTTTGGTTATATCGTCTTTTGTGGGACCAAGACCTCCTGTTAGCAATACAATATCAACTCGCTTTTCAGCATTTGCTAAACTTTCAAGAATGTGATTTTTTTCGTCCTGAACGGAAGTAATCTGGACAACCTGAACACCAATTTTATTAAGCTCAGTTGCTATATAGGCTGAGTTTGTATCCACAATTTGACCGATGAGAATTTCATCACCTATGGTAATTATTTCTGCAAGCATTACAGGTTAAAATCTGCTTTGAGTTCTTTAAAAACTTGTTTTAAAGTCGTGTTTATTTTTTGGACTTGTGAGTCAACTGCTGCTTTGTTTTTTGAAGTATTAGTCCAAGACTCAATCGCTGTAACATCTTTTGTAAGGTTGAGTCCCAGCATTTCAAGATTGGGTTTCATTTTGTGAGCAAACTGATAAGCTAGAGCTTTGTTGTTATTATCAACGGCTTGAATCAAAGCATCAAGATCTGGTGGAATTTCATCGAGAAATGTCTTGGCGATTACAGCCATAAACTCTTCATCGCCACCGGCTATTTCTTGAAGGCTATCTAAGGAATATGTTTTGCTCATTATTGTCTATTTTATTTTTACTGAAAAGACTTTTTTGTTTTCTAAATACCCCTCAAGTTGATCGTTGGGGTTTACTTTTGACACACCTGCAGGAGTACCCGTAAATATAATATCTCCAATCTTTAAAGTGAAATATTTTGATATATATTCGATTAAAGCATCTATTTTCCACAACATAAATGAAGTATTACCTTGCTGCACCACTTTCCCGTTATTCTCGAGATGGAAGTTTATATTATTAATGTCTGCAACAGCTGCTTTTGGAATAAAATCACCTATGAGAGCAGCTCCATCAAAAGCTTTTGCTTTTTCCCAGGGAAGCCCTTTTTCTTTGAGCTTTGATTGTAAGTCCCTGGCTGTAAAATCGATACCCAATCCTATTTCATCATAATAGGTATGTGCAAACTTTTCTTCAATGTGTTTCCCTACTTTTTTTATTTTCACTAAAACCTCAACTTCGTGGTGAACATCTTCAGAAAAGTCTGGAATAAAAAAGGGTTGTTTTTTGAGAAGAATTGAAGTGTCAGGTTTTAAAAAAATAACAGGGTCTGAAGGCCTTTCATTTTTCAATTCCTCAATGTGTTCTGTATAGTTTCTGCCAATACATATGAGTTTCATCTTTTCCAGTAATTAATCCAGCTTGTTATTTAATTTTTTCAACTTAATACTTGTTAGTATTTTCTTAGTGTACAAAGGAAAATCTGCATTGAGCAACCACCCAAAATAACCTGGTTCTTTGTCTAATACTTCTTCTACCTTGCTTCCTCTGTGCTTGCCAAATGCAAAAACTTCTTCTCCATTTTTGTCATAACCAATAAATCCGGCAAAGTCTGCAAATTTTTTATGAGCACTAAATTGAGCTAAAAATTTGGTGTTATTTTCGAGTTCATTGTATCTTGAAAGTTGAGCTTTGAGCACTTCATAAGTTGCATTTGTATCTGCCTCGGCACTATGAGCATCTGTTAAGTCTTGGTCACAATAAAATTTAAACGCTGCACTTAATGTGCGCTTTTCCATTTTATGAAAAATGGTTTGTACATCAACAGAAAGCGTATTTTTCATATCAAAATCAACACCAGCTCTAAGCATTTCTTCAGCAAGCAGCGGTATATCAAAACGGTTTGAATTAAACCCACCAAGGTCTGAATCTTTTATTAAGGTATACACTTTTGGAGCGAGTTCTTTGAATGTTGGCTCATTGGCTACCATTTCATCTGTAATTCCGTGAATAGCTGAAACAACTGGTGGTATGGGCATTTCAGGATTGACTTTCCAGGTATGACTTTCTTTATTTCCGTTTGGAAAAACCTTAAGGATGGATATTTCGACAATCCTGTCGCTGGCAATATTAGTACCTGTGGTTTCAAGATCAAAAAAGCAGATGGGCTTGTCGAGGTGTAATTCCATTTTAATTTTTTTATTTCACTGGCAAAATTACTATTAATCATTGATATGGCTGACCCAATTTTAAAAAAGATTATAAATTTTCCTAAGTCAAGTCCAATAAGTATAGTTGTGTAAAATGAATTTTATTCGCTAAATTTAGAACCTAAACCTAACTACCTTGTTTAAATATATCGCATATGTGAGTCGGCAATCTTTCATTTTAACTGATGAGGATATTTCTAATCTTTTGATTACCTGTAGGACAAAAAATACACGAAATGAAATCACGGGAATGTTGATTTATTTTGATGGCACTTTTGTTCAGTTTTTAGAGGGTCCAAAAGAAAATATCGAACCTCTATTTGCAACTATTTCAAAAGACAAAAGACATCAGGATGTTATTTTATTGATTGATGGTGTTTCCGATAAAAGAGTGTTTGAAGATTGGTCTATGGCATACAAAAAAATAACTCAAGCGGAAACAGCAAAGTTAATTGGCCAGAAAGACTTCAAAAAAGAAGACTTATTTAAAGGTAAAGACCCGAACACTGAGCATCCGGGTCTTTTATTAATTAAATCGTTTGTGAACAATTTACACATTTAAATGGTTCTGTTTGTATCAAAGGCTTCTAGATATTCGGCCACCCTTTTTACAAATTGTCCTCCAAGTGCCCCGTTCACAACCCTGTGATCATATGAGTGTGACAAGAACATTTTAAATCTTATTCCAATAAAGTCACCTTCAGGTGTTTCTATCACTGCCGGCACTTTTCTGATGGCACCCAGCGCTAAAATACCGACTTGGGGTTGGTTAATGATGGGTGTCCCCATAATACTTCCAAAGGTTCCCACATTTGTTACTGTATAAGTTCCGCCTTGAGTGTCGTCTGGTTTTAATTTTCCGGTTCGGGCTCTTTCTGCGAGGTCATTTACTGCTTTTGCCATTCCTAAAAGGTTGAGCTGGTCTGCATTTTTAATAACAGGAACGATAAGATTTCCATCTGCCAATGCAGCTGCCATACCAAGATTGATGTTTTTGCGTTTGATAAGTTTATCACCGTCAACAGAAATATTGATCATCGGGAAGTCTTTAATGGCTTTTGCTACTGCTTCCATAAAAATGGGTGTAAACGTAAGGTTTTCACCTTCTCGCTTAGCAAACTCATTTTTCATTTTATTTCTCCAGTTCCAAATATTAGTAACATCCACCTCGATAAAAGACTGAACATGTGCAGAGGTTTGAACACTTTCGACCATATGATGAGCAATTATTTTACCCATTCTGGTCATTTCTATAATTTCATCTCCACCATTAACTGAAACCGGAGCAGCTTTTTGAAGGGGCTGCTGCATACTTGCCTGAGGAGTAGTTTGAGGCTGAGAGGCTGTTTGCCGGCCTCTGTTTTTAATGTATTCTAAAATATCGTTTTTAGTGACTCTTCCGTCCTTTCCGGTTCCGGGAACGGAGTCAAGTTCAGCTTGTTGAATGCCTTCATTCTTAGCGATACTTCTGACTAAGGGCGAATAGAATCTTTCTGAAGTACTTTGAACTAAGGACTCCGTTACTTCTTTCGCTTTAGCTAAATTTTCTTCAACTGCTGTGACAACTTCTGGTGATGGGCTTTCTGATATACTGATTTCTGTTTTTTCTGAAGAACTGTCTGTCCCGTCTCCAGCAGTTTCAATAATTGCAATGGTTTGACCCACTTGCACAACATCATCCACCTGAAAAAGAATTTCTGCTATGACACCATCCACCTCACTCGGCACTTCAGAATCAACTTTGTCTGTTGCTATTTCAAGAACTGCTTCATCTGCTTCAATCGCATCACCCACGTTTTTAAGCCAGTTTGTGATGGTTGCTTCAGCGACACTTTCACCCATTTTGGGTAATTTTAATTCAAATTTTGCCATAATCTTTTTAGAAAGTACATTTGTTTATGCGACTGCAAAATTAATTATTTTTTTATCCTTCAAAGAGGTTTTTAGATTTTATTCTGATTTGAGGGTTTAAAACTGGCTAGTTCTTCTCTTAGGAAAAATCAAAAACCTCACCTTTACTGTTGCTGCTGTCGCTTCCAATTACATAATCTGTATTTACAGGCCTTATTCTAAAGAAATTTTCTCTGTTTTTGTGATCCTCCATTGTTTTGAATATTTTTTCATAGGAAATATAATTGGCATCAAAAACAAAGTGAGAATTAAAATATTTATCGTCTGAGGCGGCACTTTTTGAAAGTGATTTAAATTCAATTTTTGTGGCATCACTTAATTTTCTAAGGAAGCTGATATTGTCACTTAACAAAAAGTAATTTTCAATATTTTGTGGTCTGTTTTGGGAATTGTTCATTTTAAAAATACTCATTACTTTTGCTATCGAAACTCCCACAAAAACAAGTGTTTTAAAAATACTATTGGATGTGTAATGCTTTTTATAAAAGATGTGCATGGCGCCATAGAATCGCTTTAAATAAGTAGCATCTTTTGTAGTACTTTCTCCTTTGTAGTGAAGTACAGTCTCTTTCCCTAAATAATAGTTTTTAAAATTTGCTTTTAGCAATTTATAAGACAAATCAATGTCTTCACCATACATAAAATAGTCCTCGTCAAAACCATTTACTTGTTTATAAACACTAGTTTTTAAAAACATAAATGCTCCAACCAGCACATCTACCTCACCTGTTTCATCTTCTGAAAGGTGTGTTGCATAATAATTGTTTGATTTAGAATTGATTCCCAAAATCTTATAAAATGCTACTTTTGGATTTGGGATATTTCGTTTACTTTCAGGGAGGTAATTTCCTGTACCGTCAATGAGTCTAACTCCCACAGCGCCCAAGTCTGATTTACTTTCGGCAAATTCAAGGACATTTTTAAATGTTGCTTTCGCTACAGCGGTATCTGGGTTTAAAATACAAACATATTCACCTTTAGCAATTGCTACGCCTTGGTTGTTTGCTTTACTAAACCCGACGTTTTCTTTATTTTCAATGAGTTTTAAATTTGGAAAATGTGTTTTAACCATCTCACAACTATCATCAGATGAGTCGTTATCAATGATAATTATTTCTGACTCTATTCCCGCCAGTGCTTCCTGAACGCTGAGGATGCATTGTCTTAAAAAATAAGACACATTGTAATTGAGAATTATGACAGATAGTTTCATTTTGGCTGGTTAAAGCATCAACAGTTTAAATTTTCAAGGAATTTTCAAATGGGATTCGGTTAAGGATACTCCTGCCAAGTGTAATCTCATCTGCATACTCAAGCTCATCACCCACAGAAATTCCTCTTGCTATGGTTGTGGTCACAATGTTGTAAGGTTCAATTTGTTTGAAAATGTAAAAATTGGTGGTATCACCTTCCATAGTAGAGCTTAGCGCGAAAATAATTTCTTTCACAGAACCCGATTTCACTTTTTCAATGAGTGAATGAATGGTTAAATCATTGGGGCCTATACCGTCCATTGGTGAAATTTTTCCACCCAAAACGTGATAGTGACCCTCTGTATTGACTTGTGTTTTCAATAGCCAAAACATCTCTAATATCTTCTACAACACATACAATTTCACTTGTGCGTGAAGTATTACTGCAAATTTCACAGAGATCAATATCTGAAATGTTATGGCAATTTTTACAAAATTTTATTTGGGTACGCATCTCGTTCAATGCCTCTGAAAGGGAGGTGGTTTTACTCAGGGGTTCTCTCAGTAAATGAAGTGCAAGCCTTAAGGCAGTGCGTTTTCCAATGCCTGGTAACTGCGCTATTTCGTGAACAGCATTTTCAAGCAATTTGGAAGAAAAATCCATAGGCAAATGGGCTACTTGATAGTTATTTTTTTAGTTGCAACTCCTTTTTCATTGTTTATTCTCAAATAATATATTCCGGAGCTGTAGTTTGAAATATCAATTTGGTGAGTGTTATTCAGTACTTTTTCTGTCTCAAAATAGAGCAGTTTTCCAGAGCTATCAAACAACCTTAAATCAGAATTGTAATTTTCATTCCATTTTACATTGAGTATGTCTTCAGCAGGAACAGGATAAACTGATAATGAATTGAATAAATTGTTATTCTCAACACTTAATGTTCCGTTATAAACAGGAGAAACCCACAGGCCTCTTCCGTAAGTACCTGCATATATTTTATCCTGAGCATAGTTTATTTCAAGCTCGTTGACAATCACATTGGGTAAATTGTTATTAAAAACCTGCCATTCAGAGAAGGTATTATCAATATAATAAATACCATAGTTCATACCAAGATAAAGTCCATCTAGCTCGTTGTCTTGCCAAACAAGTGCTAATGCCTCAAAATATGGAAGACCGCCAGAAACACCTTGCCAGGATTGTCCGCCATCTTCGGAAACATAAACTTTTGAAGGACCGTTTGTAGCTAATGCTATTTTATCTGGGTTTGTGGGATGCACAGCTATTGAATTTATTCCTCCTGAAAAACCTGAAAGTTGTTGCCAAGTTCCGCCACCTGTAGTTGTTTTAAATAATTGCGCCCCTCTTGATGTATACATCACATTATTATCTGATGGTGCTATTTTAAGGTGGTTTAAATTTCCTGCAAAAACCTGTGAAATGGCTGTCCAGCTCCCACCAGAGTTGGTTGATTTAAAAACTTGATTGTACCCCACATAGATCGTATTATTTACAATAGGATCTTGCTCAAAAGGGGTCACCCAGTTTCCCTCACCGGGACCAGGTTCATTGAGACCGGAATAAGACAAACCTCCTGTTGTACTTCTGTATAGTTGTCCAAACTGTGTTGTTCCATACATGGTATTTGTATTATTTTTATCAATAAAGGTTTCCATTCCATCTGCTCCCAGCCAATCTCTCCAGCCATCTGTTTCTGTATAAAAGGAAGTACCATTGTCCTGAGAACCACCGGAAACAATGACAGGGTCTGTTTGTGAAATACCTATTTTATAAAACTGACGAATTCCAAGCCCTTCTGTAATGTTTGTAAAGTAGGTGCTGTTTAAATTGGTAGTATTAGTTGCTTTAAAGATACCACCATCTGTTCCTGTATAGAGTGTCGAGCCATAAAATTGTATGATATCCACATCTGCGTGGTTGTAGCCAATATTATTTGCCTCAGCAGTACCGGGAACCCAATGTGAGGTTGGCACAAATGAAACACCTCCATCAAGTGACCTCCAAGTATGAACTCCAGCAATATGTACTTCGTTAACATCAAAAGGATTTACATCAATATCCATATCTCGTGGAGCTTGACCAGAATTGTCTTCACCTGTTAAACTGTAACCAAAATAATTCAAACCAGAATGGTTTAATTTGGTAAATGAGTCTCCACTATTTGTTGAAACATAAAAACCATTAAAAAGAGAATTATTTGCTTCAAGAACATACACAACATTGGGGTCATCTGCTGAAACTCCCATCATTTTTGCACCGGTATTATCAAATCCTGTTATGGTTGTAAAAGTGGCTCCTCCATCAGTTGACTTATGAAAAAAATCACCTGAAGCATAAACAGTGTTTAAATCACCCGGCTTGAACTCAATATCATATCCGCGATTGTCTGAAACTATACTTGCCCAGGTTTCACCACCATCTGTGGAACGATAAATTCCTGAGTTTTGAGAGCTGGCAAACATCAGATTGGTATTTGAGGGATGAATGAGTATTTTATTTACCAAAGAATTCCCTGCGGTTCCAATTTGATTCCAGGTAGCACCGGCATCAATGGATTTATAAATTCTTCCACTGGAGGAACCAAAAAAATAAACACTTGAATTGCCGGGTTCCATTGCAGTTGCGTAAATTGACAAATTTGAGAAAAAGTCTGAAAGTGGTTGCCAGTTTTGACCGCCATCTGTAGTTTTCCATACACCACCGGTATGAGCTCCCACGATTATGTGATCTTCATCATTTTCATCAATAGAAAATGCTGTGATTCTTCCCACACCCGGATTCCAACCTGAAGTGGCATTCCAGCTAACGGGTCCCATTTCTTCCCAATTATCATTGAGTGCCGCACGGTTATTTGCATTGGAATTTAGTTCTGCATTAAATTGATTTAATTCATTGATATAAAAATCTGAAGATTTAAGATAGCCCTGCTCATCCATCATTCTAAGGGCCATATATTCCCATCTTTTATATTGTTTATAACCTGAACCTTTTCCTTGAGGCTTATCTTGAAAGTAAGATTCGGCTGCTTGTTGAACATCAGAAACTTTGTGGGTGCCCTCATCAATCATCAATAAGTAGTCTGCTTGAGAATGCATTTCGATTGAAAAGATGAATAGAATAAAAGTGAATAAGTAAAGTTTTAGGGAAAATTTCATGGCAAAAAGTTTTGACCAAAAATAAAAAAATAATTCTCATAAGTAAACATTATTTGTACTTTTATGCCTTAATTATCAAAGCAAATCATGCAAGCCTCCCACATCATTTTTCTCATTCTTGGATATTTTGGAACGCTTCTTTTAATCTCTCATTTCACAAATCGAGGGGGAAGTAATGCCGATTTTTTTAAAGCCGGAAAAAAATCACCTTGGTATCTTGTTGCATTTGGGATGATTGGTGCTTCATTGAGTGGCGTGACTTTTATTTCTGTTCCTGGATGGGTGGAAGCCTCCCAATTTGGATATTACCAAGTCGTTTTAGGGTATATTTTGGGCTACCTTGTTGTGGGATTGGTGCTGCTTCCCCTCTATTATAGACTCAACCTTACCTCAATTTACACCTATCTTGAAGGGAGGTTTGGAAATGTCTCTTATAAAACAGGTGCTTCCTTTTTTTTACTATCCAGATTAATTGGTTCCAGTTTCAGGTTGTATTTGGTTGCTGTTGTATTTCAAACATTAATTTTTGATGCCGCCGGATTTCCATTTTGGGCTACAGTTTCTATTACCATTTTATTTATTTGGCTCTATACTTTTAAAAGCGGTATCAAAACAATTGTTTGGACAGACACGCTTCAAACGTTGTTTATGCTTACATCTGCCGGTGTTGCAATTTATTATTTATCTACAAGTTTGGGTATTGCCGGCTCCGATTTAATTGGGTATGTAAGTGAAAGTGAACTTTCAAAAATGTTCTTTTTTGAAGATTATAAAAGTGCTAATTTTTTCTGGAAACAATTTTTAAGTGGTGCTTTTATTACCATCGTGATGACAGGTCTTGACCAGGATATGATGCAAAAGAACCTCACTTGCAGAAACCTGAAAGATGCTCAAAAAAACATGTTTTGGTTTACCATTGTACTAGTATTGGTAAATCTTGTTTTTCTGGTTTTGGGACTTTTGTTGATATCGTTTGCACAACAAAATAACATTGCAGTTGATCGACCTGATTTATTATTTCCTGTAATTGCCACTCAAAGTGGCTTAGGAATGGTGATGGCAGTATTTTTCTGTTTAGGCCTTATTTCTGCTGCATTTTCCAGTGCTGATGGAACCTTGACATCACTTACAACTTCGTTCTGTATTGATATTTTAGATATAGAAAAGAAATATGATATAGAAAGACAAGAAAAAATCAGAAAGCAGGTTCATAAAGGGGTTGCTTTGGTTTTTATTTTTACAATGCTCATTTTTGAGTACATCATAAAAGATGAGAGTGTAATTGAACGTTTGTTTGTTTTTGCAGGCTATACTTATGGACCTTTGCTAGCTTTGTATGCTTTTGGGTTGTTTACAAAACTCCAGGTTAAGGATAGGTTTGTCCCGATAGTTGCTATTTTGTCGCCCATAATAACTGTAATTATTAGTTTTTCATCTCAAATTTATGTTTATTATAAGTGCTATAGTGAATCAGTTTCTTGGACTGAATCTGGAGAAATTGCAAAAGAATTATACTACTCCTTTGGTTTTGAAATTTTACTTGTAAATGGATTTCTAGCGTTTATGGGATTAGTATTGATTCGTGCCAAGAAGCACTAAAGTACAAGCCACTTCAACTTCAATATTATTTTTTTGAAGCAGTTCATACAATTCAGGATTTTCTGTGCCGGGATTAAAAATCACCCTTTTAGGTTTTAAATTGATGATATAATCATAATATTCCACTTGATTTTTTGAATTGACATACAACGTTATGGTATCAATTCCTTCAAAATGGGGTTTGTTTGTTAAAATTTCAACTCCGGCAACTGTGCCCTCTTTAATCCCTACAGCCACCACCGAGTGATTTCTCTCCACTAACCTGTTGATTGCCAAATAAGAATATCTAGACGGATTTGTACTGGCACCTATTACTAATGTTTTTTTATTCATTTTATAAAGTTAAAAAATAAAAACAACTGTAACAGAAATAAATTAAAATCGTCTTTGAAGTAGAAATATTTTTTCAGGCTTTACTCGATTCTATTTACGTTGATGGTTAGTGTTAATTTGAATCAGGAAGTCAAGAACTCGGAGTTTAAAAACTCCGAGTTTTTAAATGTTAAATTTCAAAATAATTGTAACAAAAAAAGACTTAAGCAGTCTTACAAACAAATCTTGTTGAAAAATCTTTATTGCACTCATCAAGCAATTAGGTATAACAAGGTATTTTACAAAACAATCTAATCAATAAATTCAATCAAAAAATGAAAAATTTAGTAACACTGTGCATCTTGATTGCATCTTTGGGAGTTCTAGCCCAACCATCAGCCGAAAACATTTCAACACAAACTCACAGGTATTCAGAAAATTCCGGGTCTGTTCAAGGCCTTGTCATTGATGCTAAGTTAAACCAGCCATTACCTTATGTAACTGTTATTATTGAAAATAATGCCGGGGAGACATTGACTGGAGGCATTACTGATAATGATGGCAATTTTAAAGTGAATAGCCTAGCAGAAGGCACTTACAATGTGAAGATTCAATACATTGGATTTAAAACCTACTCTAGAAAAATTGAAATTACAAAAAGTAATCCGGCATTAAATCTAGGAACAATTGCTCTTGAAGAAGATGTTGCCAGTCTTGATGAAGTTGTTGTTGTGGCAGAGGTTTCAACCATTCAACAAAAGGTTGACAGAAGAGTCATTAATGTTGGAAAAGATCTTACAACAGCAGGTCCTACTGCTTCTGATATTATGAATAACTTGCCCTCTGTGACTGTCGATGAACAATCCGGTGCATTGAGTTTTAGAGGAAATGAAAATGTGACTGTGATGGTGGATGGTAAAATTTCAAGTGTACCGGTAGCCCAACTTCTGAAACAGATTCCATCAAATGCAATCAAACAAATTGAATTAATCACAAATCCTTCAGCAAAATACAATCCTGAAGGGATGAGTGGAATAATCAACATCATTCTTCACAAAAATGTAACTGTTGGGTTTAATGGAAGTTTAAACCTGGGACTCGCCTATGAAGTTGAACCCAAGTTCAATAGTTCTCTAAATATGAACTACAGAACAGGAAAATTTAACTTTTACACCAATCTAAGCAACAATATTTCAAGAAGTTATAATTTTGGAGGCTTCCAACGAATTGATGATGCTATCGATCAAGAGTTTGACTTATTATTCAAAAACTATTCGCAGCTTTACAAAGTGGGAGTTGATGTTTATATCAATGAGAAAAACACCCTTTCTGTTTTTACAAATCAAAATATTTTTGAAGGTGATATCATTGGAGATACAAATATTTTTAATTTAAATAACCCCTCTCTTGATATCAATCAAAATTTTGATGCCGTAGATGAAAATTACTCTCAGCAATACAATTTATCCTACAAATTAAATATTGATGAAGATGATCATACCCTAGAACTTGAGGCAGATCACAACATCTTTGACTCAGATTCTTTCAATAATAACACATTTTCAGGAAGTTTTACTCGCCCCAATTATATTGAGGAAACAGATGTAACCCGTGATCAAACTACAATAAATTTAGATTATGTAAACCCACTTTCTGAAAGTATCAAATTAGAATTGGGCCTTGAAGCACGCTTACTTGGTTCATTGACCAATTATTTTTCTGATGCCCGTTCGCAAAACGATTTGGGTGATTTTATTCCTTCATCAACAGAATTTGATTTCAAGAGGGATATTTATTCAGCGTATGCCACTTTTGGCAAAAAACTTGAAAAATGGACTTATCAATTAGGTGTTCGTGCAGAAACTGTAGAGGAAACAGGCATAGCCATTGAAACCGATTTAGACGCTAATACAGAAAACTTAGCAACTTTTACAAATGACTATTTTGAACTTTATCCTTCAGCATTTGTCACTTATTCACCCTCAGAAAAAGGGACTTATCAAGTGAGTTACAGCCGTCGTGTTGATAGACCCAGAGCAGACCAACTTAACCCACTTCCGCAATGGACCACGCCATTGGTATCACAATTTGGAAATCCTGAACTGCAACCACAATTTACAAATTCTGTTGAGGCAAATTACACCAGACAAATTAAAAAGGAAGCATCACAGCCGGTGTATTCTATAGATTTATACAAGATGAAATCAATGAATTCATATTTATTGACAGAGATGATTTAAATCGAATCATCATGAGTTCTGGAAATTTTGACAATTCAACCGCCTTTGGAATTGAAGCATCAGCTAACATTAGACCCACAAAATGGTGGAGTCTGAATGCGAGTATGGATGTCTTCTCAAGAACTCAAAAAAGCATTGCAGAAAGACTCACAGTTCCCACTAGTGAAGCCACTATTGATGACATCATTGTTGAAACAGTTACTGTTGATAACCTTGCATTTAATGCTCGCCTTTTCAATAATTTTAAAGTAAGTGATAAACTTTCATTTTCAGCATTTGGATTGTACAGAGGACCACAGGATGGAATTCAATTCAATTCTAAAGCTATGGGAATGGTAAACCTTGGAATGCGTTACAACTTTATAGAAAATGGAACATTCTCTTTAAACGTAAACGACATTTTTGATACTATGAAAGCGCAATTTGACGGTGAAAGACCTTTTAGACAAGAAGGTAACTGGAACTGGGAAAGCCAAACTGTATTTGTGGGAATTAACTATACTTTTGGAGGAGGAAAGTATAGAGCACTTTCAAGAAAACAACGTGACGATAACGAGGCAGAAGGCGGTGGTGGATTTTTTTAAAAACCTTCTTACTTTAAATTTTAAAAACTATTAAACCTGTCAGGTTTTAAAAACCTGACAGGTTTTTTACTTTAAATCACTCCATACAAATTCCATATAATTTTTATATTTTAGCTGCCTGTTTGAAAACAAAGACTAGCCTTTAATTCAAATTCTATTCAATAAAAATTTGCAGCTAAAATAAATTATATGGCAACAGAACTAAGTAATCCACCACAACCAGACAATACCCCTCAAAAAAAGAATTTCTTTACCCGCTTTTTAGATTTTGTTGAATGGTTGGGAAACCTTCTACCCCACCCTGTTACACTCTTTGCACTGTTTGCTTTTGGAGTCATTTTAGCAAGTGGTCTAGCAGACTGGCTGGGTTGGAACGCAATTGATCCAAGACCTGAAGGCTCCCCTGGGAGAGCTCCCGGAGGGATTATAGAACCGGTAAGTTTATTAAATGGCGAGGGACTGAGAAGAGTTGTTTCAAACCTGGTGACAAACTTTACCAGCTTCGCCCCTCTTGGAGTAGTTTTAGTAGCATTATTGGGTGTTGGAGTTGCAGAACGATCTGGTTTAATTACTGCATGTATAAGAGGTTTGGTTTTAAAAGCGGCTTCTTTTAAACCACTACCCGCAGGTAAAGGATTTGGTGCATTCTTGATGAAACCCATCAACTTTGTTATCAACCCAAAAAACCTGGTCACGATTGCTATTTGTTTTGCTGCTGTGATTTCAAACACAGCCTCAGAAATGGGTTATGTGGTATTAGTGCCACTGGCAGCCGTGATATTTCACTCTATGGGCAGGCATCCACTTGCCGGTCTTGCTTGTGCTTTTGCTTGTGTTTCGGGTGGATATAGTGCCAATTTACTCATAGGAACTATCGATCCACTCCTTGCCGGTTTGACTCAAGAAGCGGCAAATCTAATTGACCCGGAATATACTGTTCACGCTGCGGTCAATTATTATTTTATGTTCATCAGTACCTTCTTAATCACCATTGTGGGAACATTTGTGACGCTTTACATTGTTGAACCAAAACTGGGCAAATACAATGTAAAAGAGGCTTCAGAAGACCTTTCAGACCAATCGATGATGAATCCTCTTACTCCTCTGGAAATAAAGGGGCTAAAAATTACCGGTCTTGTTGTTTTAGGAATTATTGCATTACTGGCACTCACCATTGTTCCAGAAAACGGTGTTTTGCGCAACCCTGAAACAGGAGATATTTTGAATTCGCCCTTTTTTAGAGGCATTGTGACTTTTATTTTTATATTTTTCCTTATCCCCGGTTTTGTTTATGGTAAGATTACCGGAAGTATGAAAGGTGAAAAAGGGGTCATTGACGGGATGGCAAATGCGATGTCAACCCTTGGCCTTTATATTGTTATTGTATTTTTTGCTGCACAATTTGTCGCCTTTTTTGGCTGGAGTAATTTAGGGCAAATATTTGCGGTGAAAGGTGCTGAATTTTTAAACAACATTGGTTTTACCGGCCCTGAAGTCTTCATAGGTTTTATAGCTGTTTCTGCTATGGTCAATTTGATGCTTGGCTCAGCTTCTGCACAATGGGCAGTAACCGCTCCCATTTTTGTGCCTATGTTAATGTATGTTGGGTATAGTCCCGAAGTGATTCAAGCAGCTTACCGCATTGGCGATTCTGTAACAAATATTATCACACCCATGATGAGTTACTTTGGGTTGATACTTGCCTTTGCGGCGAAATATAAAAAGGATATTGGAATAGGAACCATCATTAGTATGATGTTACCATACAGTATTTTATTCTATCTGGGCTGGATGCTATTATTTTATCTGTGGGTTTTTGTTTTAGAAATGCCTGTTGGACCCGGTTCTCCCACTTACTATACTGTGGGATAAAAGGTGATTAAATAATTTAGAAAAACTTTCGCTGTAAAGCTGAAATATGAGATATTTGCGGCCTTATACAAATTAAATTATGAAAACGAGATTCTTTGTTTTGGCTATGGCATTTTTGTGTTTTTCTTGTGCAAAAAAAGAAGAAAATAACACCCTCATCACCGGAAACATTCAAGGGCTTAAAAAAGGGGTGCTGTATCTTGAAAAATTAGAAGATTCTTTGATGACAACTATTGACTCACTTGTAATGAGTGGTCAGGAGGATTTTTCATTTTCAACACAAGTAGAGAGTCCTGAAATGTTGTATTTATTTTTAAGAAAAACAGATGGTGTTCCTATTGAAGATGGTATCGCGTTTTTTGTAGAACCGGGCACAATTGACATTAAAACCTTCTTAAATGATTTTGAGGGAAGTGCTCAGGTTAGTGGTTCCATAAACCACAATAAATTTGTGGATTATCAAAAACTAATGCAACGATATAATGACAGAAATCTTGAATTATTTGCTGAAACTTTTCAAGCTAATAAAGATGGAAATGAGGTCAAAAAAATTGAAATCAATCAAAGTTATGAATCACTTATAAAAAATAAGTATATAGCTACTATCAATTTTGCTATCAATCACAAAGATTTTGAAGTAGCTCCATATCTAGCATTAAGCGAAATATATGATGCAAATGTAAAATATCTCGATACTATTTATAACAACCTTGCACCAAACATTCAGGAATCAATGTATGGCAAACAACTGGAGGATTATATTAGTGAACGGAAAGCACTTGAGAATAATGAATAAAAAAAATCCCTTGAAGTTTCGAGGGATTTTTTTTTAAAGTTTGTTTACTTTTTCAATGAGTTTTGAAGCTTTTTCTTCAAGTTCATTATTGATAGCTTTAAAATGTTTCTTTTTGTTTTCAACATCTTTTTGATTTACTTTTTCAACCAATTCATCAAAAACTGCAATAGCTTCATCTATGATTGCTTCAGATTTTTTAGTTTCTTTATCTGAATTTGTCAGTTCCCAAACATAGACAGCCTCAATGATGTCACCAAGAACATAGTTAATATCTTTCTTTAAATTTTTTACGCTTGCCATAATTATTTTATTTGGCTGCAAAATTACTACTTTAATTGGCTTTATGGAACAAATATCTCTAAAACTTTGGCTGAATGTTCTTGAAAATGAACCTTTTCAACACTGGCAGGAATTAATACTGTCTCACCCATCGCAAGAGTTTCTCTTTCTTCATTGACTGATATAGATGTTTTACCCTCCACACACATATACACTATAAAGGAATCAATTTTTGAAACATCTCGGGTTTTTGTTCTTTGGTATTGAGAACACTCACAGAAAAATAAGGAGACTCTACAAGCAAACCTTCTTTGGGTCGCTTCATAAATCTTTTATTTTGGAATTGGCTTCAAAATCAATGGCATCAATGGCAAGGTCATTGTGCAACTTTCTTAATTGCCCGGAAGTGTCGGGTCTGTTCCAATCATATATGCGGTATGTAATGTCTGATGTCTGTTGAATTTCTGCCAGTAAGGTGCCTGCGCCAATGGCGTGAACAAGTCCGGGAGTGATATAAAAAGCATCTCCTTTTTTAATATTTTGTTTGTGTAGAAGGGTCTCAATTGTACCTTTTTCTATATGTTGAACAAACTCTTCTACTAAAACCTTTTTATTGAATCCAATGATTAATTCTGCATTTTTATCATTTTGAATGATATACCACATTTCGGTTTTACCAAAAGAGTTATGGCGCTCTTTAGCCAATTTATCATCGGGATGTAGTTGAACTGAAAGATTTTCTTTTGCGTCTATAAACTTGAATAAAAGCGGAAATTTTTTTCCATAGGTTTTATAAACGTAATGACCCATCAGAGCTTCTTTATAGTTTTGAACAAGACTTGAAATTGTTTGACCTTTTAATTTCCCGTTTGCTACCACTGAAATGTTATTTTCAACATCTGAAATCTCCCAACTTTCACCAATTACAGAGGTCGCTGCGTTCTTATTGAGGAGATTCTTTAACTTGGTACCTCCCCAAACTTTTTCTTTTAAAATGGGCTGAAACTTTATGGGATAAACTGGTAAATCCATTTGTTATTCTGAATCTTTTAGGACTTCAAGTGCCTTTTTGATGTGCCGGGTTGCATTCATTGAATTAAAAACATACAATACTTTCCCGTCTTTACCCACTACATAAGTTTCTCTACCGGGAAGAAGACCAAATAGGTCATTTTTAACTCCAAATTTTCTTTTTACTTTTCCGGCAGCATCTGAAAGCAATATAAAGGGCAAGTTGTATTTTTTTGCAAATCGTTCGTGAGATTCTTTTGTATCTCCACTAATTCCAATAACTGTTGCTCCAAGGGATTTAAAATCTTCATAATTGTCACGAAAACTACACGCTTCCTTTGTACAACCGGGAGTGAAGTTTTTTGGATAGAAATAAATTACTAGTTTACTTTTGCCTTTAACTGAAGTACTATCAAATTCGTTTCCGTTTTGATCTGTCAGTTTAAAATCCGGTATGGTGTCACCAATTGATATACTCATAGTTAATCTTCAGAATAAGTTACAAAGTTTCTTGGGGTTTCATATAGAGTCACGGTGATTTTATATTTATCACCAAGTTTGCTTCTAAGCTTTTTCCAAATGACAACTGCTATGTTCTCAACAGTGGGATTTAAATCTTTAAACTCAGGCACATCCAGATTAAGATTTTTGTGATCAAATGGTTTTTCAACTTCCTCATAAATGAGGTCTTTTAAAATTTTTAAATCAATGAGGTATCCTGTTTCCGGGTCAATTTCGCCACTAAGGCCAACAATGAGTTCATAGTTGTGACCATGAAAATTTGGATTGTTACATTTCCCAAAAACAGCATCGTTTTTCTCATCACTCCAGTCTTTTCTGTAAAGGCGGTGAGCAGCATTGAAGTGTGCTTTTCTATAAACTGTTAGTGGCATAATTATATGTGTTCTTGGTATTTGTCAAAAATAATTTTAAACCAGGCTGTATAGCTCTGCGGGTTTAAAACAATATCTTTTTTAATGTCTGGAATTGTCATCCACTTCCAGTTTGCTACTTCAGTGGGATTTGGGCTAGGCACACTATTGTAATGCCCGGTGAGAATGTGGTCAAATTCATGCTCGGTTAATCCATTGTCAAAAGGTGCTTTGTATATGAAAGAAATGGTTTCTTTAAGTTCTGTAATAAATCCCATTTCTTCCTGCAAGCGGCGCTTCCCGGCATCAATATTGCTCTCACCATCACGTTGATGACTACAACAGGTATTTGTCCACAATCCAGGTGAATGATACTTATCTAATGCCCGTTGCTGCAGCATCAATTCATTTTTGTTATTAAATATAAAAACAGAAAATGCCCTGTGTAATTGTGCTTTTTCATGAGCTTCTTGTTTCGGCATTAAGCCAATTTTTTCATCCTTTTCATTTACAAGGATGACCATTTCTTCGAGCATAGCAATTTTTTTTCTCAAAAATACAAAATCGGAATTAGTTTTAACAAAAAAAGCGTCCCATTAACTGAATTTTATCAGAACGGGACGCTTAAAATCTAACTTAAAACTTAAACTTAATTTTGTATAATAAACATAGATCTTCTATTGAGTTGATGTGCTTCTTCAGTACACTGTACACCATCGGCACACTCATTAATCAATCTGTATTCGCCATAACCTTTAGCGCTCAGTCTATCTCTGCTTATTCCATTACTCACTAACCATTCAAGGGTTGATTGAGCTCTTCTTTCAGAAAGCAACTCGTTATAAGTATCACTTCCTCTGCTATCTGTATGTGACTCTATGTGAATAATCAACTCTGGATACTCACGCATCGCTGCTAGTATTTTTGCAAGTTCAATTGCTGCATCAGGTCGAATGTTGTATCTGTCAAAATCAAAATAGATGGGTTGAAGCGCCAGTCTGCATCCCAAATCATTTGGAGGACACTCATCACTTGATTTCAACTCAAGTGGTAAATCTATCGTTGAAGACTCATTAGGGGTATTAATTACCTTTTCAGTGGGTTCATAGCCTTCTTTCGCTCCTCTAACAGTATATTGCTTATCACATTCTAAATTAAAACTATAACGTGCATTTGAACCTACGGTCATAGTGGCAACTTCATTATTTTCTTCATCAAAAACAATAACAATGGAGTTAGGCAATAATTCCCCGGTATCAATGTCTGTTACTAAGCCTGAAACTGTTATCTCACAAATGCGCATCACCAAATAGATATCATCACCCACACTTCCAGATGCTCCATCTCTGTTTGATGATAGATATCCTAAATTTGTTTCCTCATCAATGATAAACCCAAAATCATCCTTATTACTGTTCACCGGTGAACCTAAAGAATTAATTACTGTGGGCATTCCTTCTTCATCAAGTTCTGTGTAATAAATATCCAAACCTCCCAATCCGGCTCTACCATCTGTTGAAAAATAAAGAACATTCTCTTTGCTTATAAAAGGAAAACTCTCTCTTGCTTCAGTATTTATGGTTGCTCCCAAATTTACTGGTGTACCATAAGAATCGTCTTCCATAATATCAACAAACCACAAATCTGACATACCGTTTGTGCCAGACATATCTGAAGAAAAATAAAGTCGCTTTCCATCTGGACTCAAAGCCGGGTGGGCTACTGAATAATCATCACTATTGAAAGGAAGTTCTTGAACATTTGACCAAAAATTATCACCTAATTTTGTTGCTTTGAACAACTTCAGCCTTATGTTTCTGTCACTATCTCTTCTCTTTTTTCCTTCTACATAATTATTTCTTGTAAAGTAAACAGTGTTTCCGTCTTTTGAAAAGACCGCTGAAGACTCGTGAAAAATTGTATTGATATCACCTGTAAGTTTAGTTGTATTTGAAAGTTTACCGTCTTCACTTCTATCAGCCATGTACAAATTCAAAAAGGGCTGATTATTCCAATCGTGTAATCTTAATTTTCCATCTACAACAGTATCCATAGCTGAAGCAAATACAATCTTATCTTCCATAAAAAACGAAGGCCCAAAATCTGAGTTTGCAGTGTTTACAGATACAGACTCTAACACATAGCGGTCTGACTTGCTTTGAATATCACTTAAATAATCCTTATTGTCTCTATAGTTTTGAATCACACGGGTGAGACCTCCTTTTGTTGCAAAGCTATCCATCAATTCATCAGACCTTTTATAGTCGCCTGTACTCTTATAACTTTGAGCAGCTCTGAAATAGTACTCAGGTTCTGTTTCTTCAGGAAAATCTTTAATAAGCTCCCCATACCACTTGGCGGCATTAGGGTAATCTGCATTAAAATAGTAAGTGTTTCCCAGTCTTTTTAATATCTGAGCAGAACGGTACCCATCGGAAATTACTTTTAAATAAATTTCTTGAGCATCTATATAAGCATATTCTTCATAGGCTTTTTCTGCTTTCTTCAATTGTGTTCTTTGTCCATAGCTTATTTCAGTGCTTAAAAATACCACTAAAAATACCATGCTAATTCTATATATTATTTTCATCTTTTACAGTTTTCTGGGTTAGAAGAATCTAGGTGATAATATGCGTTCAGGTTTCTTAAATAGTTCAAATCGTAAGAAGACCTCAAATGATCCATCATTAAATTTGGTCAAATCTGTGGTCTCTCTGTCATAGCCAAAGCCAAGGAACAATTCATCTGTCATTTGAAAGCCTACCATTGCACTCCAGGCTGCACTCCATCGATAGGCTCCGCCCAAAACAAACTTGTCATAAAACATAAAATTAGCGGAACCATCAACCTGTAAAGGAGACCCTGTTACTAATTTTGTCATCACTGCCGGTTTAAACTTTACATTCTCTGATAAATCGAAAACATGACCTGCAATCAAGAAATAATGCAATCGTTCTTTTCCAATGGCACTTAGATTTGAGTTTTCAATGCTTGCCTCATCAAAATGGCTTGATTCAACAAAATTTGGTACTGAAAGACCTACATAAAAACGATCGGTATAATAAAATGCTCCTGCTCCTATTTGAAAATTAACATTATTATCAATATTGCTTTCAGGAATATCATTAGGATCTGCTATAGTTAACTCATTATAATTAATACTAAGAAAACTGGCTCCTGTCTTAATTCCAAATGCTAATTTTCCATTATCTGAAGTCTGTATGGTATAAGAAATATCTACGTTTGCCCAAGTCTCAGTTGAAGGTCCAATCTCATCTCTCACTAATGAAAGACCTAAACCTAAATTACTGAATCCTAATGGTGAATGACCAGATAAAGTGAAAGTTTTAGGGGCTCCATCAAGACCAACCCATTGTGACCTGTATAATCCACCTATGCTAAGGGACTCTCGCGAACCTGCATATGCTGGATTCACAACTTGAGTGTTGTACATATACTGAGTGTACTGCGGGTCTTGTTGTGCAGAACTTGTAAATATACTCCCAAATAAAACTGAGACGATTATTGCTATGTAACTTTTTTTCATTGTATTTTATATTTAATGAATAACACTGCGGTGTTTAAACACCGCAGTGTTATATTTTTATCTGTTTAAGTATAAATATCCTGAATAACTACTCTTCCCTGGATTCTCATCACCAGTGAACCTGATGATATAAAAATATGTTCCCGTTGGTAATAAATCATCCTGCTTCACTGTTACTCTACCATCAGATATTCCTCTAAAGTCATTGGTTTCATTACTATATCCGTCAGTTTCGAAGACAAGAATCCCCCATCTGTTAAATATTTGAACATTGTTATTTGGAAAATCTTCGATACAGTCAATTCTAAAGTAATCATTATTACCATCTCCGTTTGGAGTTACATAGTTGTAAATAATATATTCACAAGCTGGTGCAACTTGCGGCAATACTACCACAGTCGGATCATCAGGGTTTCCATTTCCATTAATATCAATATCAGTTAAATCATTCGGGTCATCTGATAAATCCTCGATAGTGTTCCCATTGATATCTTCAGCAAATACTGTAGCTTGATTCACCACTTCACCTGTATCTAGATCTTCCTGTGTAATCACATATACTGCAGTAAATGTTGTATTATCAGACTCTCCCGGCGCTAAGCTTGCTATTGGACCTCCTTGTACCGGTACAAGTGGATCATCTATAGTAATATTATAGAGTGTCACTGTTCCTGTGTTGTAAACTGTAAAGGCATAAGTGATGGTCTCTCCTACTTGTGCTGAACCATCTCCATTGTTGTCATCCCAAACACCTACTTTTTCAAGAGCGATAGCCATCTGCTGACATAACTCAACTACTGTTGGCTCATCATTATCAATTGCAGTTCCTGAAACATCACTTGCTGGTATTCCATTAGGATCCAACCCTTCAACAAATGCCTGGTTTATAACCTCTCCTGCATCAATATCCTCTTGTGTGATTACATAGACTGCAGTATAAACCCACAATTCATCAATATCAAGAAGTCCATCACTATTAGTGTCACCACTAACAAATTCTATATCAACTAATGGGTTTGGATCTTCAAATAACGGATCACTTAATACAATATCACTAAGTGGTACATTACCTTGATTGCTTACTTCAAAAGTATAAGTTATTGTGTCACCTACTTCTGCGCAATCTCCTTCTCCATTAAATACACCACCTTTCACAAGTGCAATAGCTGCATCCTGACATAGCTCAACTACTGTTGGCTCGTCGTTCTCTATCGTGGTGCCTGACAAGTCGCTTACTTCGTCTCCGTTTGGAGCTTCTGCGGTAGCGGTGGCCTGGTTAACTACTTCGCCTGCATCGATGTCGGCCTGGGTCACTGCATAAGTGGCAGTGTACGTCCATACTTCATCAATATCCAGGTTGCCGTCGGTGTTGGTATCGCCACCTACAAAGGTGATGGCTGACAGACCGGCTAATGGATCTGTTACTTCTACATCGCTCAAGGTCACGTTGCCTTCATTGGTTACTGTGAAGGTGTAAACAATCTCATCGCCTACTACCGTACAGTCACCCTGACCAGTGAACTCGCCTTCTTTAACAATGGCTATCTCTGCATCCTGACATAACTCAACTACTGTTGGCTCGTCGTTCTCTATCGTGGTGCCTGACAAGTCGCTTACTTCGTCTCCGTTTGGAGCTTCTGCGGTAGCGGTGGCCTGGTTAACGACTTCGCCTGCATCGATGTCAGCCTGGGTTACTGCATAGGTTGCAGTATAGGTCCATACTTCATCAATATCCAGGTTACCGTCGTTGTTGGTATCGCCTCCTACAAAAGTGATAGCAGATAAACCGGCTAACGGATCGGTTACGTCAACATTGCTTAAGGTTACGTTCCCTTCATTGGTTACTGTAAAGGTGTAAACAATCTCATCGCCTACTACCGTACAGTCGCCCTGACCGGTGAACTCGCCTTCTTTAACAATCGCAATCTGTGCATCCTGACATAACTCAACTACTGTTGGATCGTCGTTCTCTATCGTGGTTCCTGACAAGTCGCTTACTTCGTCTCCGTTTGGAGCATCTGCCGTAGCGGTGGCCTGGTTAACGACTTCGCCTGCATCGATGTCGGCCTGGGTTACTTCATAGGTTGCAGTATACGTCCATACTTCATCAATATCCAGGTTACCGTCGTTGTTGGTATCGCCTCCTACAAAAGTGATAGCAGATAAACCGGCTAACGGATCGGTTACGTCAACATTGCTTAAGGTTACGTTCCCTTCATTGGTTACTGTAAAGGTGTAAACAATCTCATCGCCTACTACCGTACAGTCGCCCTGACCGGTGAACTCGCCTTCTTTAACAATCGCAATCTGTGCATCCTGACATAACTCAACTACTGTTGGATCGTCGTTCTCTATCGTGGTTCCTGACAAGTCGCTTACTTCGTCTCCGTTTGGAGCATCTGCTGTAGCGGTGGCCTGGTTAACGACTTCGCCTGCATCGATGTCAGCCTGGGTTACTGCATAGGTTGCAGTATAGGTCCATACTTCATCAATATCCAGGTTACCGTCGTTGTTGGTATCGCCTCCTACAAAAGTGATAGCAGATAAACCGGCTAACGGATCGGTTACGTCAACATTGCTTAAGGTTACGTTCCCTTCATTGGTTACTGTAAAGGTGTAAACAATCTCATCGCCTACTACCGTACAGTCGCCCTGACCGGTGAACTCGCCTTCTTTAACAATCGCAATCTGTGCATCCTGACATAACTCAACTACTGTTGGATCGTCGTTCTCTATCGTGGTTCCTGACAAGTCGCTTACTTCGTCTCCGTTTGGAGCATCTGCTGTAGCGGTGGCCTGGTTAACGACTTCGCCTGCATCGATGTCAGCCTGGGTTACTGCATAGGTTGCAGTATAGGTCCATACTTCATCAATATCCAGGTTACCGTCGTTGTTGGTATCGCCTCCTACAAAAGTGATAGCAGATAAACCGGCTAACGGATCGGTTACGTCAACATTGCTTAAGGTTACGTTCCCTTCATTGGTTACTGTAAAGGTGTAAACAATCTCATCGCCTACTACCGTACAGTCGCCCTGACCGGTGAACTCGCCTTCTTTAACAATCGCAATCTGTGCATCCTGACATAACTCAACTACTGTTGGATCGTCGTTCTCTATCGTGGTTCCTGACAAGTCGCTTACTTCGTCTCCGTTTGGAGCATCTGCTGTAGCGGTGGCCTGGTTAACGACTTCGCCTGCATCGATGTCAGCCTGGGTTACTGCATAGGTTGCAGTATAGGTCCATACTTCATCAATATCCAGGTTACCGTCGTTGTTGGTATCGCCTCCTACAAAAGTGATAGCAGATAAACCGGCTAACGGATCGGTTACGTCAACATTGCTTAAGGTTACGTTCCCTTCATTGGTTACTGTAAAGGTGTAAACAATCTCATCGCCTACTACCGTACAGTCGCCCTGACCGGTGAACTCGCCTTCTTTAACAATCGCAATCTGTGCATCCTGACATAACTCAACTACTGTTGGATCGTCGTTCTCTATCGTGGTTCCTGACAAGTCGCTTACTTCGTCTCCGTTTGGAGCATCTGCTGTAGCGGTGGCCTGGTTAACGACTTCGCCTGCATCGATGTCGGCCTGGGTTACTGCATAGGTTGCAGTATAGGTCCATACTTCATCGATATCCAGGTTACCGTCGTTGTTGGTATCGCCTCCTACAAAAGTGATAGCAGATAAACCGGCTAACGGATCGGTTACGTCAACATTGCTTAAGGTTACGTTCCCTTCATTGGTTACTGTAAAGGTGTAAACAATCTCATCGCCTACTACCGTACAGTCGCCCTGACCGGTGAACTCGCCTTCTTTAACAATCGCAATAATTGGTTCCTGACAAAGCTCTGTAATAGTAGGGTCGTCATTATCAACTGCTGTTCCAGATTCATCAGATACTTCATCTCCGTTTGGAGCTTCAGCAGTAACTGTAGCCTGGTTAACTATTTCGCCCGCATCTATATCTTCTTGCGTTATTATATAAGTTCCAGTATAAGTCCATTCTTCATTTAAATCTAAAAATCCATCATTGTTTGTATCTCCAATTACAGGTCCTGGAATAACGCCACCAAGTAAAGGGTCTGAAACTACAATATTACTCAAAGTTACATTACCTGTGTTAGTAACAAACATTCTATAAGTGATAATACCACCTAAAACTGTACAAGGATCATCTCCCTCGATTTTAAATGTCTTTACAATTGCTATCGATGGGTTCTGATTCGCCGTAATGGTCTCATCGTCTTCATCTTCTATCGGATTGTCATTCGGATCGGTACCGCTCGCGGTGGCGGTGTTCAATACGCTGCCTGCGTCTACGTCGGCCTGTGTAATGGTGTAGGTCGTGGTGAACACTTCTACCTGACCAGGTAACAATTCAGCTATCGTCGTAGTGAAGCCGGTTAAGGGGTCATTCACTGCTACATCAGTCAAGGTCACGTTTCCGGTGTTGGTAACCGTTAACGTATAGGTGATCACATCGCCCGCTGCACTATAAGTGCTTGGGTCGGCGCTCTTAATGATTTCTATCGATGGGTTCTGATTCGCCGTAATGGTCTCATCGTCTTCATCTTCTATCGGATTGTCATTCGGATCGGTACCGCTCGCGGTGGCGGTGTTCAATACGCTGCCTGCGTCTACGTCGGCCTGTGTAATGGTGTAGGTCGTGGTGAACACTTCTACCTGACCAGGTAACAATTCAGCTATCGTCGTAGTGAAGCCGGTTAAGGGGTCATTCACTGCTACATCAGTCAAGGTCACGTTTCCGGTGTTGGTAACCGTTAACGTATAGGTGATCACATCGCCCGCTGCACTATAAGTGCTTGGGTCGGCGCTCTTAATGATTTCTATCGATGGGTTCTGATTCGCCGTAATGGTCTCATCGTCTTCATCTTCTATCGGATTGTCATTCGGATCGGTACCGCTCGCGGTGGCGGTGTTCAATACGCTGCCTGCGTCTACGTCGGCCTGTGTAATGGTGTAGGTCGTGGTGAACACTTCTACCTGACCAGGTAACAATTCAGCTATCGTCGTAGTGAAGCCGGTTAAGGGGTCATTCACTGCTACATCAGTCAAGGTCACGTTTCCGGTGTTGGTAACCGTTAACGTATAGGTGATCACATCGCCCGCTGCACTATAAGTGCTTGGGTCGGCGCTCTTAATGATTTCTATCGATGGGTTCTGATTCGCCGTAATGGTCTCATCGTCTTCATCTTCTATCGGATTGTCATTCGGATCGGTACCGCTCGCGGTGGCGGTGTTCAATACGCTGCCTGCGTCTACGTCGGCCTGTGTAATGGTGTAGGTCGTGGTGAACACTTCTACCTGACCAGGTAACAATTCAGCTATCGTCGTAGTGAAGCCGGTTAAGGGGTCATTCACTGCTACATCAGTCAAGGTCACGTTTCCGGTGTTGGTAACCGTTAACGTATAGGTGATCACATCGCCCGCTGCACTATAAGTGCTTGGGTCGGCGCTCTTAATGATTTCTATCGATGGGTTCTGATTCGCCGTAATGGTCTCATCGTCTTCATCTTCTATCGGATTGTCATTCGGATCGGTACCGCTCGCGGTGGCGGTGTTCAATACGCTGCCTGCGTCTACGTCGGCCTGTGTAATGGTGTAGGTCGTGGTGAACACTTCTACCTGACCAGGTAACAATTCAGCTATCGTCGTAGTGAAGCCGGTTAAGGGGTCATTCACTGCTACATCAGTCAAGGTCACGTTTCCGGTGTTGGTAACCGTTAACGTATAGGTGATCACATCGCCCGCTGCACTATAAGTGCTTGGGTCGGCGCTCTTAATGATTTCTATCGATGGGTTCTGATTCGCCGTAATGGTCTCATCGTCTTCATCTTCTATCGGATTGTCATTCGGATCGGTACCGCTCGCGGTGGCGGTGTTCAATACGCTGCCTGCGTCTACGTCGGCCTGTGTAATGGTGTAGGTCGTGGTGAACACTTCTACCTGACCAGGTAACAATTCAGCTATCGTCGTAGTGAAGCCGGTTAAGGGGTCATTCACTGCTACATCAGTCAAGGTCACGTTTCCGGTGTTGGTAACCGTTAACGTATAGGTGATCACATCGCCCGCTGCACTATAAGTGCTTGGGTCGGCGCTCTTAATGATTTCTATCGATGGGTTCTGATTCGCCGTAATGGTCTCATCGTCTTCATCTTCTATCGGATTGTCATTCGGATCGGTACCGCTCGCGGTGGCGGTGTTCAATACGCTGCCTGCGTCTACGTCGGCCTGTGTAATGGTGTAGGTCGTGGTGAACACTTCTACCTGACCAGGTAACAATTCAGCTATCGTCGTAGTGAAGCCGGTTAAGGGGTCATTCACTGCTACATCAGTCAAGGTCACGTTTCCGGTGTTGGTAACCGTTAACGTATAGGTGATCACATCGCCCGCTGCACTATAAGTGCTTGGGTCGGCGCTCTTAATGATTTCTATCGATGGGTTCTGATTCGCCGTAATGGTCTCATCGTCTTCATCTTCTATCGGATTGTCATTCGGATCGGTACCGCTCGCGGTGGCGGTGTTCAATACGCTGCCTGCGTCTACGTCGGCCTGTGTAATGGTGTAGGTCGTGGTGAACACTTCTACCTGACCAGGTAACAATTCAGCTATCGTCGTAGTGAAGCCGGTTAAGGGGTCATTCACTGCTACATCAGTCAAGGTCACGTTTCCGGTGTTGGTAACCGTTAACGTATAGGTGATCACATCGCCCGCTGCACTATAAGTGCTTGGGTCGGCGCTCTTAATGATTTCTATCGATGGGTTCTGATTCGCCGTAATGGTCTCATCGTCTTCATCTTCTATCGGATTGTCATTCGGATCGGTACCGCTCGCGGTGGCGGTGTTCAATACGCTGCCTGCGTCTACGTCGGCCTGTGTAATGGTGTAGGTCGTGGTGAACACTTCTACCTGACCAGGTAACAATTCAGCTATCGTCGTAGTGAAGCCGGTTAAGGGGTCATTCACTGCTACATCAGTCAAGGTCACGTTTCCGGTGTTGGTAACCGTTAACGTATAGGTGATCACATCGCCCGCTGCACTATAAGTGCTTGGGTCGGCGCTCTTAATGATTTCTATCGATGGGTTCTGATTCGCCGTAATGGTCTCATCGTCTTCATCTTCTATCGGATTGTCATTCGGATCGGTACCGCTCGCGGTGGCGGTGTTCAATACGCTGCCTGCGTCTACGTCGGCCTGTGTAATGGTGTAGGTCGTGGTGAACACTTCTACCTGACCAGGTAACAATTCAGCTATCGTCGTAGTGAAGCCGGTTAAGGGGTCATTCACTGCTACATCAGTCAAGGTCACGTTTCCGGTGTTGGTAACCGTTAACGTATAGGTGATCACATCGCCCGCTGCACTATAAGTGCTTGGGTCGGCGCTCTTAATGATTTCTATCGATGGGTTCTGATTCGCCGTAATGGTCTCATCGTCTTCATCTTCTATCGGATTGTCATTCGGATCGGTACCGCTCGCGGTGGCGGTGTTCAATACGCTGCCTGCGTCTACGTCGGCCTGTGTAATGGTGTAGGTCGTGGTGAACACTTCTACCTGACCAGGTAACAATTCAGCTATCGTCGTAGTGAAGCCGGTTAAGGGGTCATTCACTGCTACATCAGTCAAGGTCACGTTTCCGGTGTTGGTAACCGTTAACGTATAGGTGATCACATCGCCCGCTGCACTATAAGTGCTTGGGTCGGCGCTCTTAATGATTTCTATCGATGGGTTCTGATTCGCCGTAATGGTCTCATCGTCTTCATCTTCTATCGGATTGTCATTCGGATCGGTACCGCTCGCGGTGGCGGTGTTCAATACGCTGCCTGCGTCTACGTCGGCCTGTGTAATGGTGTAGGTCGTGGTGAACACTTCTACCTGACCAGGTAACAATTCAGCTATCGTCGTAGTGAAGCCGGTTAAGGGGTCATTCACTGCTACATCAGTCAAGGTCACGTTTCCGGTGTTGGTAACCGTTAACGTATAGGTGATCACATCGCCCGCTGCACTATAAGTGCTTGGGTCGGCGCTCTTAATGATTTCTATCGATGGGTTCTGATTCGCCGTAATGGTCTCATCGTCTTCATCTTCTATCGGATTGTCATTCGGATCGGTACCGCTCGCGGTGGCGGTGTTCAATACGCTGCCTGCGTCTACGTCGGCCTGTGTAATGGTGTAGGTCGTGGTGAACACTTCTACCTGACCAGGTAACAATTCAGCTATCGTCGTAGTGAAGCCGGTTAAGGGGTCATTCACTGCTACATCAGTCAAGGTCACGTTTCCGGTGTTGGTAACCGTTAACGTATAGGTGATCACATCGCCCGCTGCACTATAAGTGCTTGGGTCGGCGCTCTTAATGATTTCTATCGATGGGTTCTGATTCGCCGTAATGGTCTCATCGTCTTCATCTTCTATCGGATTGTCATTCGGATCGGTACCGCTCGCGGTGGCGGTGTTCAATACGCTGCCTGCGTCTACGTCGGCCTGTGTAATGGTGTAGGTCGTGGTGAACACTTCTACCTGACCAGGTAACAATTCAGCTATCGTCGTAGTGAAGCCGGTTAAGGGGTCATTCACTGCTACATCAGTCAAGGTCACGTTTCCGGTGTTGGTAACCGTTAACGTATAGGTGATCACATCGCCCGCTGCACTATAAGTGCTTGGGTCGGCGCTCTTAATGATTTCTATCGATGGGGTCTGATTCGCCGTAATGGTCTCATCGTCTTCATCTTCTATCGGATTGTCATTCGGATCGGTACCGCTCGCGGTGGCGGTGTTCAATACGCTGCCTGCGTCTACGTCGGCCTGTGTAATGGTGTAGGTCGTGGTGAACACTTCTACCTGACCAGGTAACAATTCAGCTATCGTCGTAGTGAAGCCGGTTAAGGGGTCATTCACTGCTACATCAGTCAAGGTCACGTTTCCGGTGTTGGTAACCGTTAACGTATAGGTGATCACATCGCCCGCTGCACTATAAGTGCTTGGGTCGGCGCTCTTAATGATTTCTATCGATGGGTTCTGATTCGCCGTAATGGTCTCATCGTCTTCATCTTCTATCGGATTGTCATTCGGATCGGTACCGCTCGCGGTGGCGGTGTTCAATACGCTGCCTGCGTCTACGTCGGCCTGTGTAATGGTGTAGGTCGTGGTGAACACTTCTACCTGACCAGGTAACAATTCAGCTATCGTCGTAGTGAAGCCGGTTAAGGGGTCATTCACTGCTACATCAGTCAAGGTCACGTTTCCGGTGTTGGTAACCGTTAACGTATAGGTGATCACATCGCCCGCTGCACTATAAGTGCTTGGGTCGGCGCTCTTAATGATTTCTATCGATGGGTTCTGATTCGCCGTAATGGTCTCATCGTCTTCATCTTCTATCGGATTGTCATTCGGATCGGTACCGCTCGCGGTGGCGGTGTTCAATACGCTGCCTGCGTCTACGTCGGCCTGTGTAATGGTGTAGGTCGTGGTGAACACTTCTACCTGACCAGGTAACAATTCAGCTATCGTCGTAGTGAAGCCGGTTAAGGGGTCATTCACTGCTACATCAGTCAAGGTCACGTTTCCGGTGTTGGTAACCGTTAACGTATAGGTGATCACATCGCCCGCTGCACTATAAGTGCTTGGGTCGGCGCTCTTAATGATTTCTATCGATGGGTTCTGATTCGCCGTAATGGTCTCATCGTCTTCATCTTCTATCGGATTGTCATTCGGATCGGTACCGCTCGCGGTGGCGGTGTTCAATACGCTGCCTGCGTCTACGTCGGCCTGTGTAATGGTGTAGGTCGTGGTGAACACTTCTACCTGACCAGGTAACAATTCAGCTATCGTCGTAGTGAAGCCGGTTAAGGGGTCATTCACTGCTACATCAGTCAAGGTCACGTTTCCGGTGTTGGTAACCGTTAACGTATAGGTGATCACATCGCCCGCTGCACTATAAGTGCTTGGGTCGGCGCTCTTAATGATTTCTATCGATGGGTTCTGATTCGCCGTAATGGTCTCATCGTCTTCATCTTCTATCGGATTGTCATTCGGATCGGTACCGCTCGCGGTGGCGGTGTTCAATACGCTGCCTGCGTCTACGTCGGCCTGTGTAATGGTGTAGGTCGTGGTGAACACTTCTACCTGACCAGGTAACAATTCAGCTATCGTCGTAGTGAAGCCGGTTAAGGGGTCATTCACTGCTACATCAGTCAAGGTCACGTTTCCGGTGTTGGTAACCGTTAACGTATAGGTGATCACATCGCCCGCTGCACTATAAGTGCTTGGGTCGGCGCTCTTAATGATTTCTATCGAGGGAGACTGAGGTAATTCAGTAAATGTACAATCAGGACAATCAGGGTCATAATTTGGATCACCAGGATCTAGTGGATTTGGATCTTCAGATTCATCTTCAACATCATCGCCGTTAGGATCCTGACCAGTTGCCAATGCTATATTGTAAACTCCTCCTGCGTCAATATCAGCTTGAGTAATTGAATAAAAATAGGTAGCTGTGCCTGTTTGGCCTGGAGCTAAATCACTTGGAGTGATAGCTAAGTTTGTAACGCCAATAGTTGCATCATTAATTACAATATTAGTAACTAATAAATTCCCCGTATTTTCGACAGTGAAAGTATATTCAATTTGATCTCCAACATTCACTATGTTGTCATTGTTAGTATCAACATAGGCACCGGATTTTAATAACTCTATTTCCGGATCACCGCAGAAAAATTCTATTGTAAATTCAAATACACAGCTATTCGGGGCACCTCCAGCAGGAAGCGCATAATATGTTGTAACATTTTGATTTACAGGGAAACTTGTTATGGGAGAACCTCCCGGGAATTGATCATAAAATATTGATCCTGAAGGAAATGAGTCACTTATGACAGATACAGGAACACTTGAATCTTGAGAGCATAATGTAAAAGCTGTTTCAATTGAAGTTTGCTGACAATTTTGAGCTACAAAATCACCGGGTAACACATCAATTAATACAGGAGCTGAAATAGTTTGCCCAAAACAAGTTCCATCTTCATAACCTTGAATAAACTCCTGACTATTTAATGGAACTCCTGTAATACCTCCGACTCCGGTAACTGTTCCATTTACAGGAATATTTGTGATACATCCAGGATTCAGTAACAACAAACAATCTTCAGTTGCTTTTAATTTAAATTTTAACGTACCTAAAACATCATCTGTATTTACAGGAAGTGGTAAAGTTCCAAGATCCCATATTAGTGTACCGTTAGGTCCCATATTTGGATCAAAAGAAATCAAATTTGGTGATGGTGCAGGAGCAAAGAATATAGAAGAAGTTGCACTTCCAGGCACATAACTTGAAGCAAAAGGTATTGGTATTTTGACTTGATAATTATCTATAGGCTCTGTCCCTAAGTTAAGTAAATCAACTTCAAATTCCATTTCTTGTCCCGGCTCAACCTCAAGTGGTAATGAAGCAGGAACACCATTAATATTTGTGGCTGAAATTATAGCCTCTGTTTCAGGAACATAGGCATCAACCGACATTGTAATATTAAAAATCACATAAGTGTCTTGTGTAGTTCCGTATCTAAACTTAGTTGATGTTTGATTATTTCCAATTATAGTGTTTCCGGGGTTATTAACATCAAACATACTCACATCCATCCCTGTATTATTTAACAAATTGGGATTTCTAGTGTTACCTCCAGTAAATATAGAAGAATTGAAAAAATTATTTGAAGAATTACCGCCGTGGTTTAATGTTTCCCAAGCATTATCTGCTGCATTTCTGATTTGAAAAAAGTCTCCGGAAATACCTCGGTCACCTTCACCGGCCATCATACCTAACTTCATATTAATAGGGCCGGCAAGTGCTGTATTAAAACCTGATACAGGAATTTCAAAATCAGCAGTGATACTTCCTGCAACATAAGAATGACCGTCAAAAACAGTTACGTCTCTATAGTTCATCAAGTCATTTTCATAAACCACAACAAGTCCCCATCCTCCGTAATAACCGGTACCACCACCATTACCTTCTACAAGCGCAATATCAGCAACAAAATATTCACCTAAACCATTTTGCTGAACGTAACTAGTTACATCTGCATAACCTGAATACATAAAACCATCTGAATTTGTTGGATAATAAATATCACTTGGATTTGCTATAATTTCAGTATAATTAGCTGAGTTTGGCCCTTTAAATTTTACTTTTCTCTTATCAAAAGTCTTTGTAATTGTTGTTGTACTTATTGCAGTACCGCTTACATTAACCTCAGCAAAAGAATTGTTTAAATACAAATTTGTATTTCCACTATCAGAAGTAGGCCTTCTTAGCTCAGAAATAGTAATTGTTACCGTTCCGTCAGTTATTTCATAAGGTGTATTAAGGACAGCAATACCTGTAGTTCCTGAAGTAGAATAATTCACTGGCACATTTACAAAACCACCTCCATTGACAGAGAGTTGTACTCTGTCTGAACCGGAATTATTTGTAAAGTTAAACCTATATGTATTTCCATTACCGGTAAATGTATATCTGGGATAACGATTACCAAAACCACCTTCTCGAGAGACACTTAGTGCATAATTTGAAAAATCAATATTGTCATTGTGTCCGACAGTTTGATTGTTATTAACAGGAACAGGATTGCCGGGAACATCTTTTGTTACATCAAAAATATTTGGACTTGAAGCTCCATCTGAAGCTCTACCTGTCCAATATAAACCGGCATAAACGATGCTTGAACAATTTGGGTCTGCACCATTTTCAGTAGAAAAAGTTAAATTAGCAGAGGATGAATTAAAAGTATCAGACACATTATCGATATCTACATACTCCATATCTGCAGCATTGGTACCGTTATCAGAGTAATCTACCAATGTAAGGTTTGTATTTCCAATCATGGAAAAATCACCCTTTACATTGAAAACTGCAGGTGTTGTTCTTGGCTCAAAGTCAACTCTAACTTGCCCAAAAGTTAGTAGTGAGTTTCCTAAAACTAGAGAAATCAATAATAAAAAGGAAAAGTATTTATTATTAATTTTAAGTTTATTGTAATTATTTCTCATCTTATGTCGGTTTTATTTTGGAAGTGTAATTATGATTGTTTTTCAACACTATATATAATTACATAATTTTTTAATGAACTTATTAAAGCGTTTGAAATTTGATTTTGATTACAGTCAACTCTACAAACTATTTGAATGTACTTGAGTTTTGTAAATCCAGAAAGATTATCTAGATTAATTTTTGAAAACAAGTCACTTTGATTTTCAATATTTATAACGACTAATTCTACATTGTCAAATGCAACATTTCTGGAAATAGGTTTTGAAAGTGAGTTTAAATCTAAATAAGCTCTCACAGGTTTTTCTCCTCGAACTTTTAAAACACCCCCATTCAAGAAAATAGAGGGCTTTAATTCAGTTATCAATGGAATAATATTTTCTGGCTTAACATAATTTGGTAATACAGATCTAAGAGTAGTATTTTGCGATAGTTGTTCAATACTATATATTTCAATACCTTCTTTGTCTTGAGCATTTAAAAATGTAGATGAAAGAATTAAAAAAAGACTAAAATAACAAGTCTGCCTAGTTTGAAATTAGAATTTTTCTTGAAAAACTCATAGTTATTAAAAGTAGTTAAGATCATATTTATTATTTTTCTTGTTTAACATTGACCCTTTAGAAACTGCTTGTTTAAAAATGTCACATTTTGAACTACACAGTTTTTGGGATGTCAAATATACGCAGGAAAATATGTTAAGGATTTACCAAAAAGCAACTATTAGACAAAATGACAAATTGTATCGTTAAACAACATAAAATATTAAATTTTAAATAGTTTTTATGTAGGAAAAACAATCTTATTTATACGCATATATACGTATTTTCAGTACTTAACCAACTTTTAAATTGTCAGAAATATAGAATATTAAATATTCCTTTTTCGATTTGAAATCACTAAAAACTAAGTCTATCTTTGCCAAAATTTTTTGAATGAATTTTATAAAAGAAATATTGAGAAGAAGAACATTTGGGATCATTTCTCACCCTGATGCCGGTAAAACTACTTTAACTGAAAAGCTACTCCTTTTTGGTGGCGCCATTCAGGAAGCCGGTGCTGTAAAATCAAATAAAGTAAAAAAAGGAGCAACCAGTGACTTTATGGAAATAGAACGCCAAAGAGGAATTTCTGTAGCTACATCCGTGCTTGCCTTTGAATATCAAGACATAAAAATAAACATCTTGGACACTCCCGGTCACAAGGACTTTGCTGAAGACACCTTTAGAACACTTACAGCTGTGGATAGTGTTATTGTTGTAATCGATGTCGCAAAAGGTGTTGAAGAGCAGACTGAAAAGCTAGTTGAAGTTTGCAGAATGCGCAACATCCCGATGATTGTATTCATTAATAAAATGGATCGAGAAGGTAAAGATGCATTTGAACTTCTTGATGAAATAGAGCAAAAACTTGGATTAACAGTCACGCCGCTTAGCTTCCCGATTGGTATGGGATATGATTTTAAAGGCATCTACAATATTTGGGAAAAAAACGTAAACTTATTTACCGGTGACCCAAAAAAAGATATTGAAGATACCATTGAGATTTCTAATTTAAAATCAGGCGAACTGGATCAATTAATTGGAGAAAAACCAGCTAAAAGATTAAGAGAGGAGCTTGAACTTATTGAAGGAGTATATCCTGAATTTGAAAAAGAGTCCTATTTAAATGGAACCTTACAGCCTGTATTTTTTGGTTCGGCATTAAACAATTTTGGTGTGCGTGAACTACTTGATTGTTTTATAGAAATTGCTCCAACTCCAAAGCCTAAAGAAAGCGATTCTAGACTCGTAAAACCAGATGAAAAAGAGTTTAGTGGATTTGTCTTTAAGATTCACGCAAACATGGATCCAAAGCACAGAGATCGCTTAGCATTTGTCAAAATAGTATCAGGAATATTTGAACGTAATAAGTCTTATCTTCATGTGAGAAATAACAAGAAAATGAAATTCTCCAGTCCCAATGCTTTTTTTGCTGAAAAGAAAGAAATTGTGGATCTTTCCTACCCCGGTGATATTGTGGGGCTTCATGACACCGGAAGCTTTAAAATAGGTGACACTTTAACTGAAGGCGAATTGATTCAATATAAAGGTATCCCTAGTTTTTCGCCAGAATTTTTTAGGTATATTAACAATGCAGACCCTTTGAAAACCAAACAACTGGAAAAAGGAATAGACCAGTTAATGGATGAAGGTGTTGCTCAATTGTTTACGCTTGAAATGAATGGACGAAAAGTGATTGGAACTGTGGGCGCACTTCAGTTTGAAGTCATTCAGTACCGTCTAGAACACGAGTATGGCGCCAAGTGTAGTTATGAAAATCTTAATGTTTACAAGGCTTGTTGGGTAGATCCTGAAGATTCTAAAAGTGAAGAATATAAAGAATTTCTAAGGGTAAAGAATAAATTTCTTGCCAAAGACAAAAGAGGTCAATTAGTATTTTTTGCAGACTCACAGTTTACACTCCAAATGACACAACAAAAATATCCTAAAGTAAAATTACATTTTGTGAGTGAATTTGATAAGGCCGAGAAAACAAAAAAATAATTAATAGAAGTTATTAAAAAAAAATCCAGCAATAATAGCTGGATTTTTTTTATGCCTCACCCGTGGGACCAAAATTCAATGGAATGGGTGGTTGTTCAAAATCTTTGATTTCACCGTGGGTATTTTCAAAGCGTTTGATGTTTTCATTTAAGGCTTTTAAAAAACGTTTAGCATGTTGAGGGGTCAAAATAATTCTGGATTTTACCTTGCTTTTAGGTGTACCAGGCATTATTCTTACAAAATCAACTACAAACTCAGATACTGAGTGATTGATGATTGCAAGATTACTGTAAATTCCTTGTGCTACAGTTTCATCAAGTTCAATGTTTATTTGACCTTGTTTTGGTTTGTTTTGATTATCTGCCATGGGTAAAAATGGTATTGATGAAAAAACAGATTCCCGCTTTCGCGGGAATTTGCTAATTATAATTTACTTCTTGTTTTTCTTCTGTCATCTCTCTGAGCTCTTCTTTTGAACCCACTAAAATGTGATCATACTCTCTAAGACCCGTTCCTGCTGGGATTTTATGTCCAACAATTACGTTCTCTTTTAGCCCTTCAAGGTAGTCAATTTTACCACTCACAGCGGCTTCATTTAATACCTTAGTGGTTTCCTGGAAGGATGCTGCAGAGATAAAGGATTTGGTTTGAAGTGATGCTCTTGTAATACCTTGCAGTATAGGTGTTGCTGTAGCTGCTACAGCATCTCTCGCAACAACAAGATTTTTATCAGAGCGCTTCAAGCTTGAATTCTCATCACGCAAATCTCTAGCTGTAATTATCTGTCCTGCCTTCATGGTTTCACTATCTCCGGCGTCTTCTACTACCTTCATCCCAAATATTTTATCATTTTCGATGATGAAGTCAAGCTTATGAGCCAATTGGTCTTCAAGAAAAATAGTATCGCCCGGGTCGTTGATTCTCACCTTACGCATCATTTGTCTAACAATAACTTCAAAATGTTTATCGTTAATCTTAACACCTTGAAGACGATATACTTCTTGAACTTCATTGACCAAATACTGCTGAACTGCAGAAGGTCCTTTGATTCGTAATATATCTTCCGGTGTTACAGATCCATCAGAAAGAGGCATTCCTGCCTTTACATAGTCATTTTCTTGAACAAGAATTTGGTTTGTTAATTTAACAAGGTATTTCTTTACCTCACCAAGTTTTGATTCAATGACTATTTCTCTGTTACCTCTTTTAATTTTTCCGAAAGAAACCACTCCATCTATCTCACTCACTACAGCTGGATTTGATGGATTACGCGCTTCAAACAATTCTGTCAATCTTGGGAGACCCCCTGTGATGTCACCCGCTTTGGCAGAACGACGAGGAATTTTTACCAGTACTTTACCAGTCTTAATCTTCTCCCCATCATCAACCATAATATGAGCTCCAACAGGTAAATTATAAGAACGTAATGTATTTCCTTTATTGTCTTGAATAAGTAATGTTGGAATCAATTTTTTATTTCTAGATTCTGAAATTACTTTTTCCTGGAATCCTGTTTGCTCATCAATTTCAACCTGATAAGATACACCCTGCTCTATGTCTTCATAAGCAATTTTCCCGGTAAATTCAGAAATAATTACACCGTTGTATGGATCCCACTTACAAATCACATCGCCTTTAGAAACTTTATCACCACTCTTTATTGCTATATGAGAACCATAAGGAATGTTATTTGTACTTAAAGTTATCCCCGTCTTTTTATCAACAATTTTTAATTCTGAAGTTCTGGAAATAACAATATCTACAGCTTGTCCCTCAGAGTTTTCACCTTTTACAGTGGTTAACTCGTCAATTTCGGCGATACCGTCAAATTTTGCTAATAATTTATTTTCTTCTGAAACCCCTCCGGCAACTCCACCTACGTGGAATGTTCTAAGTGTTAATTGTGTTCCAGGCTCTCCAATAGATTGAGCAGCAATTACACCCACAGCTTCACCTTTCTGTACCATTTTTCCGGTAGCGAGGTTTCTTCCATAACACAATGTGCAAATTCCCTTTTCTGCTTCACAAGTAAGAGCTGATCGTACTTCAACAGTTTCTAAAGCAGACTCATTTATTTTGTCTGCACTATCTTCATCAATTAGGTCACCAGATTTTGCATATACTTCTCTTGTTATTGGGTCAATTACATCATTGAGTGCAATACGCCCCACAATTCTCTCAGAAAGTGATTCAACAACTTCATCATTTTTCTTCAATGCAGCTACTTCTACACCTCTCAAGGTACCACAGTCGTGATCTTGAATAATAACATCTTGAGAAACATCTACAAGTCTTCTGGTTAAATACCCGGCATCTGCCGTTTTTAATGCTGTATCGGCAAGTCCTTTACGAGCACCGTGTGTTGATATAAAGTATTCAAGAATTGAGAGTCCTTCCTTAAAGTTTGAAAGAATTGGGTTTTCAATAATTTCTCCTCCACCTGCAGTTGATTTTTTTGGCTTTGCCATCAAACCACGCATCCCGGTTAACTGACGAATTTGCTCTTTTGAACCACGAGCACCAGAATCAAGCATCATATATACTGAGTTGAAACCTTGCTTGTCTTCCCTGATACGCTTCATTGATAGTTCAGTTAAAGCGGCATTTGTTGAAGTCCAGATATCAATTACCTGATTGTACCTTTCATTGTTTGTGATAAGACCCATGTTATAATTCATGATGATACCATCAACTTGATCGTTGGCCTCTTGAATCATTGTATGTTTTTCAGGAGGTATGATTATATCACCCAAACTGAAGGACAGACCACCCCTAAAGGCGTAATCATAGCCCATGTCTTTGATATCATCTAAGAATGCTGATGTTGTTGGAACATCTGTTATTTTTAGAATTTTTCCAATGATATCTCTTAATGACTTTTTGGTTAAAACCTCATTAAAGAAACCTGCTTTTTCAGGTACTGCTTTGTTAAACAATACTCTACCAACAGTTGTTTCTAAAATTTGATTGACTAATTCCCCTTTATTGTTAAAATCTTTTGTTCTTACTTTGATACCGGCGTTAAGCTCTACTCTTTTTTCATTGTAAGCGATAATCACTTCCTCATCTGAATAGAAAGTCAAGCCTTCACCAACAACTTTATATTCAGGTGTTGAAATGCGGTGTTTTGTCATATAATACAATCCTAAAACCATATCCTGTGATGGAACCGTAATTGGAGATCCATTGGCAGGGTTTAAGATATTGTGAGACGCAAGCATTAACAATTGTGCTTCCAGAATTGCTTCTGGACCCAACGGTAAATGTACCGCCATCTGGTCACCATCAAAATCGGCATTGAATGCAGTACACGCTAATGGGTGTAACTGAATTGCTTTCCCTTCAATCAATTTTGGCTGGAAAGCCTGTATACCCAATCTGTGAAGGGTTGGAGCACGGTTTAGTAATACCGGATGTCCTTTCAATACATTTTCAAGGATATCCCATACTACCGGTTCTTTTTTATCTATAATTTTCTTTGCAGATTTTACTGTTTTTACGATACCTCTTTCAATTAGTTTTCTAATAACGAAAGGCTTGTAAAGTTCAGCAGCCATATTTTTAGGCAATCCACATTCAAACATTTTCAATTCGGGTCCAACAACAATTACTGAACGCGCTGAATAATCCACACGTTTACCAAGTAAGTTTTGACGGAAACGTCCTTGCTTTCCTTTCAATGAATCTGAAAGTGATTTCAAAGGTCTGTTAGCATCAGTTTTTACTGCTGAAGATTTTCTTGTATTGTCAAACAATGAATCTACAGATTCCTGAAGCATACGCTTTTCGTTACGTAAAATTACTTCAGGGGCTTTTATTTCAACAAGTCTCTTAAGACGATTGTTTCTGATAATTACCCTTCTGTACAAATCATTTAAATCTGAAGTTGCAAAGCGACCACCATCTAGTGGCACAAGGGGTCTTAATTCCGGCGGAATTACTGGGATTACTTTCATAATCATCCACTCGGCTTTATTTTCGCGATTAAAATTTGATTCTCTTAAAGCTTCAACAACCTGAAGACGTTTTAGTGCTTCTGTCTTTCTTTGTTTTGAAGTCTCATTGTTTGCTTTATGTCTTAAGTCATAAGAAAGAGCATCCAAATCGATGCGTTGTAATAAATCTATCAAACACTCTGCTCCCATTTTTGCAATGAACTTATTTGGGTCTGAGTCTTCTAAATAAAGGTTTTCCTGGGGAAGGGTATCTAAGATATTTAAATATTCTTCTTCAGTTAAGAAATCCATTTTTTGAAGTGGTTCTCCTTCTTCATTTTTTGCGATACCCGGTTGAATAACTACATAACGTTCATAGTAAATAATCATATCCAGTTTCTTAGAAGGTAATCCAAGAAGGTATCCAATTTTGTTTGGTAAAGAACGGAAATACCAGATATGAGCCACAGGAACAACCAGGTTGATATGACCCACTCTGTCTCTACGCACTTTTTTCTCTGTTACTTCAACACCACATCGATCACAAACAATGCCTTTGTAGCGTATTCTTTTATATTTTCCACAGGCACACTCATAGTCTTTAACCGGACCAAAAATACGCTCACAAAACAAACCATCACGTTCCGGTTTGTGTGTGCGGTAGTTGATTGTTTCAGGCTTTAATACCTCACCTCTTGACGCTCCCAGAATAGATTCCGGTGAGGCCAGACCAATAGAAATTTTATTGAATTTCTGTGCTGTGTTATTATCTTTATTTCTTGCCATAATGCTGAAAAAAAATTCTATTTAAGTTATTTTGGAGTTTTTACACTCCCTAAGGTCGAAAATAACGACATTAAGATTCCCCCCTAATAAATTAGGAGGGAGCTCTACTATTCTTCTAAACGAATATCCAGACCAAGTCCTTTTAACTCGTGCATCAATACATTAAATGATTCCGGAAGGCCTGGTTCAGGCATCGTTTCACCTTTAACAATTGCTTCATAGGTTTTTGCTCTACCTACTACATCATCAGACTTCACGGTGAGAATTTCTCTAAGTGTTGCTGATGCTCCATAAGCTTCAAGTGCCCAAACTTCCATTTCTCCAAAACGCTGACCACCAAATTGTGCTTTACCACCAAGTGGTTGCTGAGTGATTAACGAGTAAGGTCCAATAGAACGTGCGTGCATTTTGTCATCAATCAAGTGACCCAGTTTCAACATATAGATGACCCCAACGGTTGCCGGTTGATCAAATCGATCTCCTGTTCCACCGTCATAAAGGTAAGTATGTCCAAATCTTGGAATTCCTGCTTCATCTGTCAATTCATTGATTTGGTCTAGTGTTGCTCCGTCAAAAATTGGAGTAGCAAATTTTCTACCCAACTTCTGTCCTGCCCAACCTAAAACAGTTTCATAAATCTGACCAATGTTCATACGTGAAGGTACCCCCAGTGGGTTCAATACGATATCAACCGGAGTTCCGTCTTCTAGGAATGGCATGTCTTCTTCTCTTACGATTCTGGCAACAATACCTTTGTTACCGTGACGTCCTGCCATTTTATCACCCACTTTTAGTTTACGCTTTTTAGCGATATAAACCTTAGCCAGTTTTAAAATTCCTGCAGGAAGTTCATCTCCAACAGAGATAGTAAACTTCTCACGTCTCAGGTTACCCTGAAGGTCATTCTCTTTGATTTTATAGTTGTGCAACAAGTCTGCTACAAGACGATTTGTATCATCATCTGTAGTCCAGGTTCCTTGTGTCAAGTGTGTGTAATCATAAACAGCGTTTAGCATTTTTAGTGTGAATTTTTTTCCTTTAGGGAAAATTTCCTCACCCAAATCATTCATCACACCCTGAGCGGTTTTACCACCTACGATTGCAAACAGTTTTTCGACAAGCACATCTTTCAATTCATTGAATTTTACTTCATATTGAATTTCTAGTTCTGCGATGTCTTCTTTGTCTTTTGCTCTTTTTCGCTTGTCTTTTATCGCTCTGGCGAAAAGTTTTTTATCGATTACAACTCCGTTAAGTGATGGAGAGGCTTTTAGAGAAGCATCTTTTACATCACCGGCTTTGTCACCAAATATCGCACGAAGTAATTTTTCTTCGGGTGTTGGGTCGCTTTCTCCTTTTGGAGTGATTTTTCCGATAAGGATATCACCTGGTTTTACTTCAGCACCAATGCGAATCATTCCATTTTCATCAAGATCTTTTGTAGCTTCTTCTGAAACGTTTGGAATGTCGTTTGTCAATTCTTCATTACCCAGTTTGGTATCTCTAACCTCCAATGAGTACTCATCGATATGAATCGATGTAAATACATCATTTCTTACTACTTTTTCAGAAATCACGATAGCATCCTCAAAGTTATATCCTTTCCAGGGCATAAAGGCAACTTTCATGTTTCTACCAAGTGCAAGCTCTCCATTTTCGGTAGCATAACCCTGACATAAAACCTGGCCTTTTACAACACGGTCGCCTTTTTTAACAATAGGCTTCAGGTTGATGTTTGTACCTTGGTTTGTTTTTCTGAATTTAACAAGATTGTATGTGGTTACTGCACTATCAAATCGCACCAAGTTTTCTTCATCAGTGCGGTCATATTTAATGCTAATTTCATTTGCATCAACATATTCAACCACTCCTTCACCTTCTGCATTGATAAGAACTCTTGAATCACTGGCAACCTGTCTTTCAAGACCGGTTCCAACAATGGGTGCTTCTGGAGTTAACAATGGTACTGCCTGACGCATCATGTTTGATCCCATCAAGGCACGGTTTGCATCATCATGCTCTAAGAAAGGAATAAGCGATGCTGAAATGGATGAAATTTGGTTTGGTGCAACGTCAATGTAGTTAACCACATTGGGGTCAACTACCGGGAAGTCACCTTCCATTCTAGCAATAACTTTATCTTTGGTGATGTTACCATCATCATCAATTGGTATATTTGCCTGAGCAATCAACTGGCCCTCCTCTTCTTCTGCAGAAAGGTAAATTGGTTTTGATTTAAAATCAATTTTTCCGTTTTCTACTTTTCTATAAGGTGTTTCAAGAAATCCTAAATTATTCACTTTAGAAAACACACTCATAGAAGAAATCAAACCAATGTTAGGTCCTTCAGGTGTTTCAATTGGACAAAGTCTTCCGTAGTGTGTATAGTGAACGTCACGCACCTCAAAACCGGCGCGTTCTCTTGATAAACCACCTGGCCCTAATGCTGAGAATCTACGTTTGTGCGTGATTTCTGCAATGGGGTTTGTCTGGTCCATAAATTGAGACAACTGATTTGTACCAAAGAATGAGTTAATTACTGAAGACAGGGTCTTTGCATTAATTAAATCAATGGGTGTAAACACTTCATTGTCTCTCACATTCATACGCTCTCTGATGGTTCTTGCCATACGGGCAAGTCCAACACCAAATTGCTGTGAAAGTTGTTCACCAACAGTTCTCACACGTCTGTTTGACAAGTGATCAATATCATCTATTTCTGCTTTTGAGTTGATTAACTCAATAAGGTATTTAATGATTGTTATAATATCATCTTTAGTTAATACCTGCTTGTCCATAGCAAGGTCTAAACCAAGCTTTTTGTTCATTCTGTATCGACCTACTTCTCCTAAGTTGTAACGCTGGTCACTGAAGAATAATTTGTGGATAATGCCACGTGCAGTTTCTTCATCGGGTGGTTCTGCATTACGAAGTTGACGGTAAATATGTTCAACAGCTTCTTTTTCAGAGTTTGTTGGATCTTTTTGAAGTGTATTGTGTATGATGGCATAATCAGCAGATTGATTGTCTTCTTTATGAAGTAAAATCGTTTTACTTCCAGAGTCCAATATCTCCTCGATGTGTTCTTTTTCAAGAACTGTATCACGGTCTAAAATAATTTCATTTCTTTCGATAGAAACAACTTCACCTGTATCTTCATCCACAAAATCCTCATGCCATGTTTTCAAAACACGGGCAGCGAGTTTTCTACCTAAATATTTTTTTAATCCTGTTTTTGATGCTTTTACCTCTTCAGCAAGATCAAAGATTTCAAGGATATCTTTATCTCTTTCAAAACCAATTGCTCTGAATAGGGTTGTGACCGGTAATTTTTTCTTTCTATCGATATAGGCATACATGACGCTGTTGATATCGGTAGCAAATTCAATCCAAGAACCCTTGAATGGAATTACTCTTGCAGAATATAATTTTGTTCCATTTGCGTGGAAAGATTGACCGAAGAATACTCCCGGAGATCTGTGCAATTGAGAAACAACAACACGTTCTGCACCATTGATACAAAAAGTACCGCTGGGTGTCATATAAGGAATTGTACCCAGATATACATCTTGGACGATGGTTTCAAAGTCTTCGTGTTCAGGGTCTGTACAATATAATTTGAGTCTCGCCTTTAAAGGTACACTGTATGTAAGACCTCTTTCGATACATTCTTGAATGGAGTATCTTGGGGGATCTACAAAGTAGTCTAAAAATTCTAATACAAATTGGTTGCGGGTATCAGTGATGGGGAAGTTTTCCATGAAGGTTTTATAAAGTCCTTCATTACCTCTTTCGTCTGACTTAGTTTCCAGCTGGAAAAAATCCTGAAAGGATTTTATTTGAATATCCAGAAAATCGGGGTAGTCTGGTGTATTCTTCACAGAGGAAAAATTCAATCTTTCAGTTTGCGTTGCTGACATTAATGGAATGAATTTTAATTAAAATAAAATGAAACTGGCGTAAAATCTAAACGAAACTATTTTTTACGCAAAATGGTTTAGGGCTGTTGGAGCAAATTTGAATACACTCCAACAGTCTAAACCTTAGGTACTTACCCCGATAAATCGGGGCGAATATTACTTAAGCTCTACTTCAGCTCCGGCTTCTTCTAAAGAAGCTTTTAAGCTATCAGCTTCGTCTTTTGAAACAGCTTCTTTGATTGTGTTTGGTGCACCATCAACCATTTCTTTTGCTTCTTTAAGACCAAGGCCTGTAAGTTCTTTTACAAGTTTAACAACTGCAAGTTTAGAAGCTCCTGCTGCTTTAAGGACTACATCAAATTCAGTCTTTTCTTCAGCGGCTTCTGCAGCAGCACCTCCACCAGCAGCAACAGCTACAGCTGCAGCAGCAGGCTCGATACCATACTCGTCTTTTAAAATAGTAGCTAACTCATTAACTTCTTTTACAGTTAAGTTAACTAATTGTTCTGCGAAATCTTTTAAATCTGCCATTTTCTATCGTTTTAATAATTTAATTTTAATATTTAATAATTGAATATTCGTTGTTTAAAAATTTACTATCCTTCTCTTTCAGATAGCGTTTTGATAATTCCTGCAAGTTTTCCACCACCTGATTTAAGTGCTGAAACAACATTTTTGGCAGGAGATTGAAGTAACCCTATCACTTCACCTATCATCTCATCACGAGACTTGATGCTTACTAAGTCATCTAATAGATTATCGCCAATGTAAACTGATTCCTCAATAAAAGCCCCTTTCAATACAGGCTTTTCTGATTTTTTACGGAATTCTTTGATTACCTTGGCAGGAGCGTTACCTGTTTCAGAAAACATAAGGGAGGTGTTCCCTTTTAAAATGGTTTTTAAATCACCAAATTCTCTTTCTGAACTTTCCATTGCTTTTGCAAGCAGTGTGTTTTTAACAACCGTTAGTTTGATACCGGCTTTGAAACAAGCACGTCTCAAATTTGAGGTCGTGAGTGCATCAAGTCCTGAAATATCAGTTAAATAGATATTTGAATTCTCTGCTAACTGGGTAGTTAAAACGTCTATAGCTTTTGCTTTTTCTTCTCTTGTCATAATTTAAAGTATTTGACTACTCAGTAAATTTTTTAGCGTCGATCTGAACTCCGGGACTCATTGTACTAGACAAGTGGATACTTTTTATATAAATACCTTTAGTCACAGAGGGCTTTAACTTTACCAATGTTGTTAATAATTCCTTTGCGTTTCCTGTTAGCTTTTCTGCATCAAAAGATGCTTTTCCAATACTAGCGTGAACAATTCCGTACTTATCAACTTTAAAGTCAATTTTACCGGATTTGATATCAGAAACTGCTTTAGCGATGTCCATAGTTACTGTACCAGTTTTAGGGTTGGGCATCAATCCACGTGGTCCTAAGACACGTCCAAGAGGTCCCAATTTACCCATTACACTAGGCATTGTTACGATGACATCAACATCTGTCCATCCTCCTTTAATTTTATCGAGGTACTCATCCAAGCCCACAAAATCAGCGCCTGCTTCTTTTGCTTCAGCTTCTTTATCTGGAGTTACTAGAGCAAGAACTTTAACGTCTTTACCGGTTCCGTGAGGAAGGGTAACTACACCTCTTACCATTTGATTTGCTTTACGTGGGTCTACATTTAGACGCACAGCTAAATCTACAGAGGCATCAAAGTTTACAGTAGTAATCTCTTTTACTAAAGCAGATGCTTCAGCAAGTGAGTAGGCTTTATTGGCTTCTACTTTTGCTTGAGCGTCCTTTTGCTTTTTTGTTAATTTTGCCATTATTTTTTTGTAATTATCAGGTTAAAAAGGTGCGTTTCCTCTAACTTTAACACCCATTGATCTTGCCGTACCGGCAACCATTTTCATGGCAGATTCAATTGTGAAAGCATTAAGGTCTTGCATTTTATCTTCTGCAATTGTTTTAATTTGATCCCAAGATATAGTTGCCACTTTTCTGATATGTGGCTCACCAGATCCTTTTTTGATCTTAGCGGCTTCCATAACCTGAACTGCAGCAGGAGGAGTTTTTACAACAAAATCAAAAGATTTGTCTTTGTAAACAGTAATTGCCACAGGCAATACTTTTCCTTGTTTATCTTGAGTTCTAGCATTAAATTGTTTGCAGAACTCCATAATGTTCACACCGGCAGCACCCAATGCTGGACCAACCGGAGGAGAAGGGTTTGCAGCGCCTCCTCTAACTTGAAGTTTTACAACTTTACTAATTTCTTTTGCCATTTCTTAATTTTTAATTTTGGTAATCACTTCAGTGGAAGCAAAAGCTCATACCTGATATATATAGCGTAACAGTTTTTTAAACTTTTTCTACTTGCATATAGCTTAACTCAAGTGGTGTTTTTCTTCCGAAAATCTTCACCATTACCTCAAGTTTTCTCTTTTCTTCATTTACTTTTTCAACGGTTCCATTAAAACCATTAAAAGGACCATCAATAACTTTTACAGTTTCTCCAATGGTAAATGGAATGTTTACATTCTCATCATTGATTGATAATTCATCAACTTTACCAAGCATTCTATTGACCTCAGATTGTCTGAGCGGCACAGGATCTCCTCCTTTTGTCTCTCCTAGAAAACCAATCACACCGTTAACAGACTTGATGATGTGAGCTATTTCTCCTGCGAGATTTGCCTGAACCATTATATAACCTGGAAAATAAACTCTTTCTTTATTAATTTTTTTACCGTTTCTTATTTGAATAACCTTTTCTGTGGGCACCAATATTTGGTCAATAGAATCCTCCAAGTTCAATCGTGTGACTTCACTTTCAATATAGGATTTTATTTTATTCTCCTGTCCGCTAACTGCGCGAACAACATACCATTTTTTAGTGCTTTTTGTCTCCGTCATGTTTCTGTATTTAGGATTTTATCCAAATAAAATACTGAGCAATAATGTCACTGAAGATCGTATCTACTCCCCAAATCGCAAGCGAAAGGATAATCGAAAACACCGCAACTATAACTGTTAATCGTTGTGCTTCAGACCAGGAAGTCCAGGTGACATGATTTTTTAATTCGTTGAACGATTCTTGAATATAATTTAGCATTCTTTCTCGTTATTTGTTTAATTAATATTGCACGGGTTGAGAGACTCGAACTCCCGACACCTGGTTTTGGAGACCAGTGCTCTACCAACTGAGCTAAACCCGTTTCTCAAAGTTTTGCTCTTCCTAAAACTGATTTGGGATTAGCTAAACCCGTTGATAAATACTTAAAGGCACCCGCGTATAGCGGATACCTTTAAGACTATCATTTTAAACTTTAATTAGTCTAATATCTCAGTTACCTGACCAGCACCAACTGTTCTACCACCTTCACGAATTGCAAAACGTAAACCTACATTCATTGCAATTGGTTGAATTAATTCAACAGTGATTGTTAAGTTATCACCGGGCATTACCATTTCAACTCCATCAGGAAGTGAAATATTACCGGTAACGTCAGTTGTACGTACATAAAACTGTGGACGGTAGTTGTTGTGGAAAGGAGTGTGACGACCACCTTCTTCTTTCTTCAAAACATACACCTCAGCTTTGAATTTTTTATGTGGAGTAACTGAACCCGGCTTAACGATTACCATTCCTCTTGAGATTTGAGTTTTCTCAATACCTCTTAAAAGAATACCAACGTTATCACCTGCTTCACCTCTATCTAATATTTTACGGAACATTTCAACACCAGTTATAGTAGATGTTAATTTTTGTGCTCCCATACCAATGATTTCAACTGGGTCTCCAGTATTTGCAACACCAGTTTCTATTCTTCCGGTTGCAACAGTACCACGACCAGTGATAGAGAATACATCTTCAATAGGCATTAAGAAAGGCTTATCAACATCACGTGTTGGCATTTCAATCCAACTGTCAACAGCTTCCATTAATTCAAGAACTGATTGTGACCACTTTTCATCTCCTTCCAAAGCTCCAAGTGCAGATCCGGCAATAACAGGACCATTATCTCCATCATATTCATAGAAAGACAATAAATCTCTGATTTCCATTTCAACGAGTTCAAGTAATTCTTCATCATCAACAAGGTCAACCTTGTTCATAAATACTACAATTCTAGGAATTCCTACCTGACGACCAAGAAGGATGTGCTCACGAGTTTGTGGCATAGGCCCATCTGTAGCAGCAACCACAAGGATTGCACCGTCCATTTGTGCTGCACCGGTAACCATGTTTTTCACATAATCGGCGTGACCTGGACAGTCAACGTGAGCATAATGACGATTTGCTGTAGAATATTCTACGTGAGAAGTATTAATAGTGATACCTCTTTCTTTTTCTTCCGGAGCGTTATCAATTTGATCAAATGATCTTGCTTCAGAAAGTCCAGCTGCTGCCAATACTCTTGTAATAGCTGCTGTTAAAGTTGTTTTACCGTGATCAACGTGTCCAATTGTACCTATATTTAAGTGCGGTTTGGAACGATCGAAAGTTTCCTTTGCCATGTTTAAAAAATTTTAATCTTAGTTATATATTAGTGTTCAATGTATTTACAACTTTGAGCCAACGACGGGAATTGAACCCGTGACCTCTTCCTTACCAAGGAAACGCTCTACCCCTGAGCTACGTCGGCAGGAATGGGTTCCAAGTTTTGCTTTGCACAGTTCGCTGCGCTCGTGTCAGCTTTTAATTTTCCGGTTTTAATACTAAATTATGTATTGCCAGAAATTTAAAATCTTTTTTTGAGCGGGAGACCGGGTTCGAACCGGCGACATTCAGCTTGGAAGGCTGACGCTCTACCAACTGAGCTACTCCCGCTTATTCATTTGAAATTTGTTATTTCAAATTTAATATTTCAAAATTTTAAAGACCTTATTATTGCGAGTTTCAGCTTGGATCCGCCTCTGGCGGACTACCAACTGAGCTACTCCCGCTTATTCATTTGAAATTTATTATTTCAAATTTGATATTTCAAAATTTTAATGATCATGCACAAGTTTTAAAATTTGCGTCTTCGCTTTCGCGAATATTTTGTGGGGAGAGCAGGATTCGAACCTGCGAAGACGTAGTCAGCAGATTTACAGTCTGCCCTCGTTGGCCGCTTGAGTATCTCCCCAAAGTCTTAACCAACAATTCAAAGCTGGTAATCCTTTAATTTTTAGAACATTAAGAGCCGATGGAGGGACTCGAACCCACGACCTGCTGATTACAAATCAGCTGCTCTAGCCAGCTGAGCTACATCGGCTTTTACTACTTTTTTGAACATAAAAAAGTCCGCTATTTCTAACGGACTGCAAATGTATATAAATTTTGTTTTTAAAAAAACTTTTTTGAAAAAAAAATTATAAGTGTGCTCTTTGTTTTTCTTTTCTCTTTTTAAGTTGTCTTTCTAAAGATTGAACACATTCATCAATTCCAATTTCAAATCGTTTGCATTCCTTTTTGATAATTAAATCTCCTTTAGGAATACTTAATAAAACTTCTACTATTTTATTTTCAGGACTGGCAGTATTTTCTAATTTTAGAAAAACATCAGCAAAAATAATTTTGTCATAAAATTGTTCAAGCTTACTTAATTTCTTCTCGATGAAGTTAATCAATTTGATGTCTGCATCAAAACCCGGAGTTTGCACATTTACTTTCATAGGCTGTAGTTTTAAATTTATTCTTTAATCTTTATTTCTAGGATGTGTCTTAGCATACACCTTTTTTAATTCGGCAATGCTGTTGTTTGTATAAACTTGTGTTGAAGCTAAACTTGAGTGACCCAACAATTCTTTGATAGAATTCAAATCTGCTCCTTCATTTAAAAGATGTGTTGCAAAAGAGTGTCTTAAAATATGTGGACTCTTTTTTTCTTTTGATGATATGTTACTAAAGTAATTATTAATAATTCTGTAAGCAAGTGTTTGATTCAATTTAACTCCATTTTTTGATAAGAAAAGAAAATTTTCTGATTGTGTGTTTTCTATTTCTTCTCTTTTCAATAAATAGGACTTTAATGTATTCATTGTTGAATGAATCAAGGGAACAATGCGTTCTTTGTTTCTCTTACCCAAAATCCTAACAACCTTATTTTGAAAATCAAGATCTGTAACCTTCAACCCTATTAATTCTGATTTTCTCATACCTGTCGCATAAAAAAGCTCTACAATTGCTTTATTTCTAACACTTTCAAAATCTTCATGAGTGCTAAAATTATTGATGACTGAAGTTATTTCTTTTTCTGAAAATGGAACCTGAAGTGTTTTGGCAACTTTTAAGGCCTTGTGCTTTGCCAGAGGATTTTCAGAAATTTGATTTGTTTTTAAAAGAAATTTAAAATAAGATTTTAAGGAAGCTATTTTTCTGTTGATGGACCTGTTATTTATTTTCTTCTCTACCAAGGTCACAATCCAAGAACGAATCATTGAATAATTAACTAAGTCACCTTCTTTACACTTAAACTCTTCTTCAATGAATGCCAAAAAAGATTCCAAATCATTTTTATAAGCCAAAACAGTATGAGGAGAATATTTTTTTTCTAAAGCCAGGTAGTTTAAATAGGCCGAAACTTGCATAGTTAAATCGTTGAAAGGTAAATTTACGAAACTTAAAAGAAATATAACTGATAATTGTCAGCAAAAAAAAATCCCGATAGCTCGGGATTTTAATTAAATATTTTTTGAAATTTAAAAGTTTTCATTATCTCTCAATCTCTGAATGTATTGCGCTTTTTGTATTTGCGCTCTTCGTGAAACTGAGGGCTTTGTGAAAGCTTGTCTGTTTCTCAACTGACGCATTGTTTGAGTTCTATCAAACTTTCTTTTAAAACGCTTCAGCGCTCTGTCTATATTTTCTCCGTCTTTTATTGGTATAATTAGCATAAGATGTGCACCTCCTCTCTTTTAGCGCGGCAAATTTAATTAAAAATTTGAATAAAAAAATAATCTTTTAGAAGAAAATTAAGTTGCCGGCTTGTATTCTTTCTTCTCAATAATCATTTTAGCAATGATTTCTCTTAAAATTTCTGAAGTACCTCCTCCAATGGGTCCTAGTCTGCTGTCACGTAAAAGCCTGGCCATTGGGTACTCTTCCATATAGCCATATCCGCCTAAAAATTGCAAACATTCATAGATGACCTCATCAGCAATTTTTGTTGAAAGCAGTTTTGACATAGTGGCTTCCTTAACAACATATTCTCCGTTATTCAAACGAGCGGCTACATTGTAGTTAAAGACTTTACACATTTCAACCTGGCTGGCCAGTTCTGCAATTTTGTGTCTTAATGCCTGGAATTTATTAATTGTTTGCCCAAATGCTTTACGCTCTGCCATATAATCAAGAGCATAATCTATAGCATATTCTGCCCTTGCGTGCGCATTGATTCCCATAATCAATCGCTCTGAAGCAAAATGTTGCATGATATATGCAAATCCTCTGTTTTCTTCTCCCATTAAATTGGATGCCGGTATCTCAACATTATCAAATGCAATTTCTGCAGTGTCTGAAGCACGCCATCCTAGTTTGTCAAGTTTTGTTGCAGAAATTCCGGGAGTATCACGATCCATAACAAAAATACTCATTCCTTTATTTCCAAGTTCGGGGTTTGTCTTTGCTGCCACAACTAGATAGTCTGAATAAACACCATTTGTTATAAAAGTTTTTGATCCATTAATTATATAGGAATCTCCTTTTTTGACTGCGGTCGTTTTCATTCCGGCCACATCACTTCCGCCGAAAGGCTCTGTGATACACAAACAACCAATTTTTTCTCCATGAATGCTTGGGGTAAGATAATTTTGTTTTATTTCTTCACTGCCTTCAGCATTCAAATGCGTCATTGCTAGATATGCATGTGCCCACATAGCTGCTGAAAAACCACCTGAATTAATTTTTTGCAATTCTTCCAGAAATATAACCGTATAAAACAAATCAAGTCCCATTCCTCCATATTTTTCAGGGTAATTGAGACCAAAATAACCCATCTCTCCAAACTTTTCCCAGATAAAGCGGTCTATGGTTCCGGTTTTTTCCCATTTTTCAATATGTGGAACAACTTCCTTTTGTAAAAACTCTTGAAAGCTTTTTCGAAATAACTCGTGTTCTTCAGTAAAGTATGTGATATTCATAAATTTTTTGTTGATGGTATATGCCTAAAAAGAGGCGTGATATTCAATTATTATTTGAGTGTCAAATATAAGGCAAATCTGTCAATTTTTTGTTCAGGAAAGCCTTTGATGTTTTTAAGTTCATCCATCTCTTTTATTCCCTCACGAAGCAATCTGTAATCCACAATCTCTTTTGCCAGATTAAAACTTATAAACGGCAGGGTTGCAATATCTGAAGCTGAAGCTGTATTGATATTAATTTTTACCACCTCAGGTTTCTCTTTTACAGTAAACTCGTTTAAAATTCTCTTTACGACACCATACTCAAGACCATAGACATCATGTAATTGTTCATCTATTTGAAAACCATTGAGGCGATCTCTAAAATTGATAATTCGATTTGAGAGAACTTCCCCCACTCCATTAATTTCCTGAAGCTGCTCTGGTGTAGCTTTATTTAAATCGATTTTTTGTGTAAATGATTTTTCAGTTTTGGATGCCCAGTTGTTTGATCTGGGTTTTGGGTTTGTGACCCAATCGGGAAATTGAAAACGAGGACTTATTTCATCTAAAATCGAATCTGAAACCTGTGTAACACGCTTAAAGTCTGCTATAGAATTGATCCATTTGTCTTTTGCCCTAAATTGGTGTAACCGGTCTATTTCTTCAGGTGACATACCCAATGTATAGCCCGAGTATTCAGTTATGAAATTTGGATTAAATTTTCTGGGTTCCCTTTGTTTTGAATTTGATGCAATTTGTTTTAATGAGTCTATTTCACTCTGCAGAGCAACAATTTCTTTAGAATTCACATCCAACACGGGCTCCTTAGAAAAATCAATATTGAAATAAATTAATTGAAGGACGACAATGAATAATGCCAAAAACAAAATCCCATTTCGTTGATTTTTAGAAAATCGGAGATGGGATTTTAATTTTTTCATAGAAAAAATGTTTATTTTTCTTTACCGGGTGATTTATATAACTCCCCGGCTTTAAGTTTAGCCATGTATTCTCTTAAGTCTTGACGCACCTCTCCAGACATTAAATAAAGACCTATAATATTAGGAAATGCCATCGCAAGAATCATCATATCTGAGAAGTCAAGAACCGCTCCAAGGCTTACTGAGGCTCCAACTACTATAAATATAAGGAATAAAAGTTTGTAAGCCATTTCTGTTTTTTTGCTTTTTCCAAACAGATAAGTCCAGGCTCTCATACCGTAGTAAGACCATGAAATCATTGTGGAAAATGCAAACAAAAATATCGCACCTGTTAAAACATATGGAAACCAGGTAAGCACAGTACCAAAAGCATCAGAGGTTAATTGAGCTCCTGCCATACCTGAGACTTCATGCTTTCCTGTGAAGATTAAAACCAGAGCAGTTAAAGTACAAACAACAACAGTATCTATAAATGGTTCCAACAGAGAAACAAAACCTTCTGAGGGCGGATTGTTTGTTTTAGCAGCACTATGAGCGATCGCAGCAGAACCAATACCTGCCTCATTAGAGAACGCAGCTCTTTGGAATCCTAAGATTAAAACTCCAATCACACCACCTTTGAGTGCAGATGGACTAAAAGCACCATCAATGATAGCAGAAAATGCCGGAAGTATATTTTCAATATTGGCACCAATTACTATGATACAGGCAATAATATAAATGCTTGCCATAAAGGGAACCACTTTAGAGGTAACTTTTGCAATACTTCTTATTCCGCCAATAATAACTGCTGCAACCAAAATCATAATAATCACACCAAAGATGGCTCCATATTCAGCAATGGCCGGAAATTGTCCGCTTACAGCTTCAAACGATTGGTTTGCCTGGAACATATTACCTCCACCAAAAGAGGCTCCAACACAAAGCACAGCAAACACTGCAGCCAATACTTTTCCTAATTTCTTTTTATTTTGCTTTTCAAGTCCTTTTCTCAAATAGCTCATTGGTCCTCCAAACACACGACCATCTGGGGCAATTTCACGATATTTAACACCCAGTGTACATTCTACAAATTTTGAAGACATACCCAAAAGACCTGCCAATATCATCCAGAAGGTGGCTCCTGCCCCACCCAGAGAGATTGCCACAGCAACTCCGGCTATATTACCCAAACCAACAGTTCCTGAAACTGCAGTTGTCAATGCTTGAAAGTGTGTCACTTGACCGGGTGCATTGGGGTCATCATATTTACCTCGAGCTAAATCTATCGCATGTCTAAAGCCTCTTATGTTGATAAAGCCCATTCTTATTGTAAAGAAAATGGCTCCAATCACTAACCAAATTACGATGAATGGAATGGGTTTTTGTTGTTTGTCTCCATTTAAATGAAGGATGGGCACTTTTTCATCATACACTACTGAAGCAAAATTATGCGCTCCCGCTTCAATGATATCAGTACCTCTTGTTGAATCATAAATCGTGTTCCCTTCTTTAGTTAAGTGTTTTAAAGTTCCATTTGCCAGAGCAACCACTTCAAGATCTTCGCCATCTTTATCAATTATCGCGATGGGTTCTCCTTCTTGAACTTTAGCTCCGTCTTCTTTTAACCATCTCTTAATAGTAAATACACCTTCAATACCGGGTTCCCACCGTGGAGCAGGTATTAACTTTTCATCTGCATAAACAACCGGGTCATATATTCCAATAGCAGAAAAAGGATCCCAGAACAAAACACTTCCAATGCTTGAAACAATGGGCGCAAACGTTCCATTAAATCTTTCTGTAATTGCATCAGCGGGGACTGTAAATTCTTTACTTACAGAAGTACCTGCAGCATCGGTAACTGTAAGGGTATATGGAACTCCTTCAACGAGATTTACAGCTTTATTTGAATGTAGCGGGGTGTCTTGATTGCTCCATTTGTAATTATAAGGAGGGACCCCACCTTCAACGCTCACCTCAATAACACCATCATTAATAATACTTGAGGGGTTTGTAATTCTTTCTTTTACAGTGAGTTCTTGAGAAAAAACGACACTTGAAAAAAGAAATAACAGTGCGGCAATATATCTTGTATTCATAGAGAAAAGTAGTTGGTTGATAATTTTAATTTCAAAAACAGCAAGCAAGATGCTAAAAAAATACCCGAATTCAAATTTTTTTTAGAATTAAAATCAATTTTAAGTGTTCCGATAATTTACAAATCAAAAACAGAACTTCGTTTTGTATAGATTAGGTCTTTTAATTTTATCCAAAAAGCAAGCGTAAGGTAAATCGCAAATCCCATTCCCATAGTTGCAAAAGAAACATAGATAAAAAACAAGCGAACATTTTTTGCACGCATACCCAGTTTATCTGCAACGCGAGAAGATACAGCAAAGCCATACTTCTCAAAAAAATGACGGATGTTGTAAATGAAATTTAGCATTTCATAAGTTTTGTGTATACAACTACAAATATATAAATTGCAAAAATAGGACGTCCATAAATTTTTGTATCTTGTAAAGTAATTTTTTAAGAAAATGAAATCTTCCTTTCTATTTTTATTTCTTTCACTCTCGGTTTATACCTATTCTCAAAACATAGACATCCCTGATGCTGTATTTTTAGACAAACTAATAAGTCAAGGATTTGATACCAATGGAGATGGAATAATTCAACTTAGTGAAGCGCTTGCCGTCACTCACTTGAATGTAAATTCACCTGGCACACCCATAAAAATTGAAAATATGGAAGGTATCCAACACTTTACTAATCTTATCGAGTTAAGGTGTGCAAACAATTTAATTTCTTCACTGGATGTAACCCCATTGACAAATCTTGAGTTTCTGCATTGTAATAACAATCAAATCACTTCACTAAATATAACCGGGTTAAGCCAATTAACAAGACTTTGGGCACGAGGGAACGACTTAGCTGAAATCGACTTAAGTGGTCTGGATACTGTATGGTGGATATGGGTTAGCAACAATAATTTAGATCAAATAGATTTAACCGGATTAAATACTCTTGAAGCGTTTGAAATAGCTAATAATCAAATTTCTAGTATTGATTTCACCCCTACACCAAACTTAAATTATATGGATGTTTCCGGAAATTCTTTAACTGCAATTGATTTCACCACTACCCCAAACTTAAATTATGTGGATGTTTCAGGAAATTTTTTAACTGAAATTGAAGTAAACCATCTCACCGAACTAGAATATCTTTATTGCCAAAACAATCAAATTGAAGAAATATCAATTTCAAACCTTGTAAATCTTTTTACACTTTACATAGGAAACAACTTAATTGAAGAAATCGATGGAAGTCTTAATCCAAATTTTATTGAACTTCATTGTGAATCCAATCCCAATTTAACTTACATCAATATGAAGAATGGTGCTATTTCAAGTGCAGATCCAGATATGTTGTACTTTGGATTTGCCTTTTATGACTTACCAAACTTACAATTTATATGTATCGATCCCGGTGAAGAATATGCATTATCTGAAAGTGGTTATGACCCAAATAATGTAGTTGTTTCTACGACTGACTGTACAATGAGTACAAATGATTTTGTGTGGAATCATATCTTCATTTACCCAAATCCCATTGAAGATAAATTTAATATTTCAAGTGCCGAATACATAAGTGACTATATCGTTTTTGACTTGAATGGAAAACAACTCTTTCACTCAAAAAAATTAGAAATTGTAGCTGAAAACATTCTTAATTTAAAGTCAGGTAATTATATTTTGGAAGTAAAGGATGAGAATAACAACTCAAAATCTTTAAAGTTCTTAAAAAAATAATTTTTCAATCTTATTTTCTTATCAAATGACTGCCCACCGCACACTGCAAACACTTCTTTTTATCACAATAATTTGTTTTCAATTCAATGAGCGCTTGTGAATGCAGAGCATTTTCTGCAACAGGATTTAAAGTATTGTATCTGGAAACAATCGTGTTTTCTTCCTTTTTAATACTTGTCATCAAAGTAATTAAAGTCTCTGGATTTTCCTTTCCTGTGTGTTTACCGTAACAAAAAAGCAACGGAACAATTGTATTAATAATCATTAAATCGATAAATGCCTTTGTTAGTCGTTTTTTGCGTGGTGCAGAAACCGAACTAAAATGAAAATGGGTATCCCAAAAATTGGATGCACTTACATCAAATAGAGCATAAATTTCCTCTTTGGTTTTCACCGAAATGATTTTTGAAAACAATTGCTCATTCGCTGAATAAACCGAAGCTAATTGCGCCAGCCTGATGGTGGGAAAATTCACCGGTCGCAACCTAAAAAATTGAACAGGAGCTACCTGATTGTTTTGAAGTTTGAATTTGTTCTTTAGAAAACCATATTCCTTTTTTAATTGATTCACATAAGGGTCTTCAATCGCTGTTTCGAGTAAACCTGCCTGACCAAAAAACAAACTTTCAACTTGAATCTGATTCTTCTGAATTTTTCTAAGCACAGAAAAATCAAATGATTGAGCCATAGAAAAAAAGGCTTCACCATTGTTTTTTAATCCAACATTCTTGGCCAGCATTTGAAAAAAGACAGCTTCCCAATCGTTTTTAGACGTCTTTAATAGTTCAAGGATAACATTTGATTTGTTTTCCAATCGTTCAAAATAAAGTCGTTCCATCCAGTTCTCTAGAAGGAAGTCATCAACTTCCGGGAAATCCTCTTCACAGGCAATCCATTGTCTTTTGTTTGAAAAAAGTGTATTGTATTTCGCTAGAGCAAAATTATCTACTCTATGTTTTAAGACAAGAGTGGGAATCACCGTATTGTCCTTTCTAAATACCTCTACATCGTGTTCCCAAACCACATGTAGAATCACATTGTCATACGCTTTATCAATCTCATGATGATGGGCATACCAGTCTGAAGATTTTAAATGTATTTCTACATTTCCCACCCAAAGCTGGTCTCCAATTCTGATTTGTGCACTAAAAAAATCAGGCCCGGAATGCAGGTTATGACTTCCCTGATGTACAATTTCAATAGCCTCTTCCTCTTCTGTCTTTAGAGCTACTTTTGAAAATTTTTGAAACTTCCAGATATGGTGTAGAAAATCCTCTTGCATTACATAAAATTACTAAATTTTAAGAAAAGTACTTTCTTTAAAGAGCTATCTGTTAAAATAAAACAAAATAAGCGGAATGTAATTCAGTTGTTATTAATTTTATATTTCTAAAAAAATGCTGCGATGTTTTTAATCTTACTTATGTTTATATTTTCTAATCCAACCTCAATGACACTATTTGATTTTAACTCCGAAACAGACATAAAACAATGGAGCGTTGTTAATGACGGCGTGATGGGTGGACTCTCAAAAGGAACACTAATAATGAATGAAAATGGTCACGCCCTTTTTAGCGGAAAGGTTTTGCTCGAAAACAATGGCGGTTTTTCTTCTGTGAGACACCGTTTACCCAAAACAGATGTGAGTACTCATCAAAAAATTGTATTGCGAGTAAAAGGAGATGGAAAGATTTATCAATTTAGGGTAAAAACAAATTCAGCCGATTTTTACTCTTACACTTACTCCTTTAAAACAATGGGAAAATGGGAAACAATTGAAATTCCTTTTTCTGAAATGGTTCCTTCCTTTAGAGGACGAAGGGTAAACCTGCCTAATTACCCCGGGGAGATTTTAGAGGAAATCGCTTTCTTGATAGGGAATGGCAAGCAGGAAGTTTTTGCCCTTGAAATAGACAAAATTGAGGTACAATAAAATTTTAAACTAATTAAAATTTAATCAATATACCCCATTTTTTTCATCCACTCGTCATTGTACATTTTACCCACATAGCGGCTTCCGTGGTCGTGAAAAAGGACGACTACTACATCATCTTTTGTGAAGTGTTCTTTTAACTGAAGGAGTCCTTTCATAGCAGCCCCGGCAGAGTTGCCTAGAAAAAAACCTTCTTTTTTGGCAAGTAATTGTGTATAAACCGCGGCATCTTTATCGGTTACTTTGGTAAAGCCGTCAATAATGCTAAAATCCACATTTTTGGGAAGTATGTCTTCGCCAATACCTTCGGTAACATAAGGGTAGATTTCTTTTTCGTCAAAAATACCGGTTTCGTGGTATTTCTTAAACACGCTTCCATAGGTATCAATTCCCCAAACTTTGATATTGGGGTTTTGCTCTTTCAAATACTTTCCAACTCCTGATATAGTTCCTCCGGTACCCACACCCACTACAAAATGAGTCACTTTTCCATCGGTTTGTCGCCAAATTTCAGGGCCGGTAGATTCATAATGTGCCTGAGCGTTGCTCAAGTTGTCATATTGATTGACATACCAACTGTTTGGGGTTTCTTTTGCCAATCGTGCCGAGGTGGAGTAATAGGAACGTGGATCGTCTGGCGCAACATCGGTTGGGCATACCACCACTTCGCTGCCTACTGCTCTTAGGATATCCATTTTCTCCTTACTTTGTTTATCGCTTATGACACAAACCATTTTGTATCCTTTAACAATGGCTGCCAATGCAAGTCCCATTCCGGTATTGCCGGATGTGCCTTCAATAATGGTGCCGCCGGGTTTTAGTCTGCCGTCGGCTTCTGCGTCTTCAATCATTTTAACCGCCATGCGGTCTTTTACCGAGTTGCCGGGATTGAAAGTTTCATATTTAGCCAACACCAAAGCGGGAATTTCTTCGGCTAGTTTGTTGATTTTTACTAAAGGTGTGTTTCCAATGGTTCCAAGTATATTTTCAGCGTACTCCATAGTTAGTTTTTGCGATTGCAAAGTTACATATTTCGATAAGAATAGTCGATTGGAATTTATTACTTTTGAAAAAAACACTATGATCTTTCCTTGGCATCAATATCTAATGGCGGTTCTTTTTATTCTCGCCGGTGTGAATCACTTTAGAAAACCAAAAATGTATGAACGCATCATGCCTCCTTACATTCCTGCACATAAAAATATGGTAGTTTTTAGTGGTCTTGCCGAAATGATTTTAGGTATGATGCTTCTCATTCCTGAAAACCAATCCATCGCCGCCTGGGGAATCATTTTGATGTTACTTATTTTCTTTACGGTGCACATTCATATGCTTCAGGATGAACGCGCTTCTATGAAATTGCCCAAATGGGTGTTGATTTTGAGGATTCCTTTGCAGTTTGGATTGATTTGGTGGGCTTTTCAATATACTTAATAGTCAACCACAATGGAAAAAATTGATTTAAATCTACCCGATTCAAGTGTAATTTACTTTCCAAAGTTTTATGACTCTGTGACTGCTTCAAAAATGTTTGAAACGCTGATGAAAGAGACCTTTTGGCAACAGGATGACATAAAAGTTTTCGGAAAAACATACAAACAACCGAGACTTACGGCGCTGTATGCAGAAAATGAAAAGCCGTATTCGTATTCAAATATCACAATGTTCCCAAAACCGTTTACACCGTTGCTAAAAGAAATTAAAGCAGACATAGAGTCAGTTTCAGGTTTATCATTTACAACAGTACTTTTAAATTTATACCGGGACGGCAGTGACTCAAACGGCTGGCATAGTGATGATGAAAAAGAATTGGGCATCAAACCCGGCGATTGCTTCCTTGAGCTTAGGCGAAGCTCGATGGTTTCATTTAAAGCACAAACAAGACAAACTTCAAAAATCAAAAGTTGAATTGGCTCACGGAAGTTTACTGTTAATGCAGGAAAGCACTCAGCATTTTTGGAAACATCAATTAGCTAAAACTGCCCGGAAAGTAGAACCTCGAATCAATTTGACGTTTCGGTTAATAAAATGATAAAATTTTGAATAGATAAATATTCTTTTCTAATTTCGGGCTGCTATGGAAAAAACTCTTTCAGAAATTGAAATCGACCGTGTCATTGAAATGGCCTGGGAAGATAGAACGCCCTTTGAGGCCATTACTTATCCAGTTTGGCTTGAGTGAACAGGATGTGATTGCGCTTATGCGAAAAGAAATGAAATCGTCCAGCTTCAGAATGTGGCGGGAACGTGTTCAGGGAAGGGCTACTAAACATCGAAAATTGAGAAACGATGCTGCGAAAAGATTTAAGTGCAGTCGTCAAAAACAAATTTCGGGCAATAAAATTTCGAAGCGTTAGCTAAAAATATCGTTTAAAATTTTTGCCAATCGCAAGCCACCTTTTTGTAGTTGGGATTTAACTGTCGAAAAATGGTCATACATATAACGGTAGCCTAACTTTTCGCCGCTGGTTGCGCTTTCATAAACTTTTTTAGTTAACTCGCGCTCTTTTTCCACCCACTCCTGTAAAGTTCCTTCCTGAATTTTTTGTTTTTCTTCTTTTGTAATTCTTGGTAAATTGTATGTCAATTCAGTATAAGTCATTTGGTAACTGTTAATCATGTCTGAATCCCAAACACGATGCAGGTTTGTCCCTTCATTAAACCATCTCACTTGAAAGTCATTACCCCCTTTATCATCTTCAAGTCCTAAATGCATTGGTTGATGTAAATCGCCAATTAAATGAATGAGCATTTTTAAATAAAATGATTTGTCATCTTCTGAGGCATTAAGATCTTTTAAAACCGCTATCGAGTGTTCAATTCCAATAATGATATCGCCTCGCTCACTTGGTTTAATATCTTTATACGTTTTATCAAATGGCACATTGACATAGTGCCAGGGACCAAATTCTCGATAACGGGAATCACTTTTTATTTCGTCTGCATAAGTGGATGCTACCGCAAGCGACATTCCATTAAACAAGGCGTCTATTTCTTTTTTAGCTTTTTTTGTTAAATGTTTTGAGGCTACCTCGCCCACAACACGGTGTCCGGTTTGCCCCCAATCTTTTATATCGTTTGGGTGCACTATCAAATTAGTTAGCAACAAAATTGTTATTAAAATACACTTCATTTTATAGAAAATTAGGGATAAGAATAGTTAGCTTCAAAGAGATTTCCAAAAATTTTATTCTAATGGACCATCCCAGTCTGTAATTCCTCCAATTAAATTATAGGTGTTTTTAATACCAAATGATTGAAGGACAGCACAGGCTTGAGCACTTCTGCCTCCTGAGCGGCAATAGACGTAATAATTTTTTGTTGGGTCCAGCTTCTGAGCTTTTTCCATAAAAAGAGCAGGATCCAGTATGTTCAATTGTTTAGAACCCGGTATCATACCCTCCTCACATTCCTCATTGGTTCTTACATCTAAAATAACAGCATATTTATCTTCATCAATTTTTTCTTGCCACTGGGTTGAATTTATTTCTTGCATTGCTAAAAATTTTAAACAAAATTAACTGATTTGATTATTATAAACACAAAAAAACCGAAATCCTTTCAGTTTTCGGTTATGGATAAATATGAAATAAAGTTTAAGACTTCACTTTAATTGTACAACCTATTGCTCTGGTTAGTCTTTACTGGCACTTCTTTTTGTTTAGAATTGCATCGATAGCGTTTTCTAAAAACCTGTCTTTCACTGCGGAAGCATCTTTGAAATTATCATCAATCGCACCGATATATCTTACTATGTTCCCTTCTTTCGTTTTTTCTAAAAGGTACACATGTGGCGTTCTTGTTGCACCATACTGAGGAAATATTTCTTGTTTTTCATCAAAAACATAGGCAAATGGAAAGTTTTTTTCTCTAGCGCGCTTCTGCATTTTTTCAAAACTATCTCCCGGAGAAACTTCCGGGTCATTGGGATTTATGGCAATAACCGGAAATCCCTTTTTGTCATAAGCATTGTGCAATTCAATCATTCTGTCTTCATAAGCAACCACATATGGGCAAGTATTACAACTGAAAATGACAATATAGCCTTTTGCATCACTATAATCTGCAAGGGATACCATTTTGCCATCTACATTTTTTAATTTAAAATCAGTAGCAACATCACCAATGTCATAACCCTCCATATCATTGGTTGTTGAAAAACTCAATAATCCAGTACTTATAATAACGAGTGCTAGAATAGTCATAAAAAAGTTGTTTTGATTTTTCATCTGCATATATTTATTTTTTTAAATAAGTCTGATGGAATACCCATATAACAATTTTCGGCTTCGTCGCCTGAAGCTATGAAGCGCAAGGCGGTTGGTTTACGATTTTGTTAATGGACATTTCATAATAGTTTGTTTAATTCAGTTTCTAATTCTTCATAAGTAAATGTACGTTCATAAAAAATTCTTTTATTTTTAGTATAAATGATTGTTGCAGGTATTGCACCGCTCCATTCTTCAGAGACTAAGGGAATCCACCTGTTGCTATCTACATCATCAAGCAAAACAATTTTGGATTTTAAACTGTGTTTTTCTATAAAAGGAAGTAGATGAGTTTCTATGTTTTCGGAAAAATCAAGACTTACTAAAATCACTTCAACATTATTATTTTTATAATTTTCTTTAATTTCTTCAAAATAGGGTAGCTCTTTAATACAAGGCTTACACCAGGTTGCCCAGAAATTTACGATATAAGTTTTTTCATCTTCAAAATGAAGAATGTGTTCAAATTCATCAAAGTTATAAATGGGAATTGATTTCTCATTTACATTTATCTCATTTTCTGTTTTTAGTTCTGTTTTTGGTTCAGATTGTTTCTTACAAGAAAAAAATAAAATGATTAATACCAATATACTTGATTTCATCCGACTATTCATAAAGAAATTTAATTATAAATTTAATAATTTTCATGAGCCATTAGTATAGTATTAACAGCACTTTAGCATATTTAGAACTTAGTGTCTCTTATTAAATTTCTGTTAATAATGCTTAAAGCAAATAAAATTAGTTATATTTGTACCAACAATTGTTGTACATACTATTATGAATCTTGAACAAGCAATTAAATCGACTACTCCTATAAATCCGCATACCAAAACGGTTTTAAACATTATGTATTCAAGCCGGATTGTTGAGGAAAAAGTAGCAGAAATTCTCAAGCCATTTGGAATTTCTATGCAACAATACAATGTCTTACGCATTTTGAGAGGTCAGAAAGGAAAGCCGGCAAATTTATCAACTATTCAAGAGCGAATGATTAACAAAATGAGTAATACGACTCGGCTTGTAGATAAATTAATTGAGAAGAAATATGCAGAAAGAAGCATTTGTGAAAGCAATAGAAGAAAAGTTGAAATCGTTATAACTCCTGATGGAATGGATTTGTTAAGAGAAATAGATCCTTTAACATTGTCAAACAACAATATAATATTAAAAGACTTTTCAATGAATGAATTAAATACTTTGAACACACTATTAGATAAACTAAAATAACTATTTTTTTAACTTAACATTTGTATATACAAATAAAATTCGAAATTATGAAAACAAACATTTTTAAAGGCATTGGAGCCTCCGTATTAATTTTAACAACAGTAGCATTTACAAAACCTATGGAAAAAGAAATGACAGTAAAAGAAAGTACAATTACTTGGAAAGGAAAGAAAATCACCGGTTCACATTATGGATCAATAAACCTGAAAGAAGGTTCAATGACTCTAGACGGAGAACAAATTGTTAGTGGAAAATTTGTTATAGATATGACATCAATCGTTGTCGAAGATTTGAAAGGTGATAGCAAAGGAAAACTTGAAGGACATTTAAAATCTGATGATTTTTTTGGAATTGAAAATCACCCAACTTCAACGCTAATCATTAAAAGTGGAAACAAGACAGCTGAAGGATATTACATAAATGGTGATATCACCATCAAAGGAATCACAGAGCCCATTTCATTTTTACTTAAAATGGATGGCAACACAGCCACAGCAAGTCTTAAAATTGATAGAACTAAATTCAATGTAAGATATGGCTCAGGAAGCTTTTTTGATAATTTAGGTGATAATACTATTTATGATGATTTTGAATTGGATGTTACATTGAAGTTCTAAGACTCAGGTTTTAAAAAATCTAAAGACCCATTTTTTTTAAATATGGGTCTTTTTTATTATATTGGTTTTATTAACAAAAATCTATCATTATGGGAAAAGGAGATATAAAAACACGAAGAGGTAAAATAATTTTAGGAACTTTTGGAAAACTAAGACCTAAAAGAAAAAAATTCAACATTAGACCTAAGAAGGTCGGAGATAGTACTCCTAAAAAATAAAAAAAGCCGGATTTCTCCGGCTCTTTGTTTTTTGAAATTTGCAATTTAAGCAGTTACTTCCTTCTCTATACTTGACAAATAACGTTCTGCATCCAGAGCCGCCATACAGCCAGTACCTGCAGCGGTTACTGCTTGTCTGTACTCTTTGTCCTGCACATCACCTGAAGCAAAAACCCCGGGCTTATTGGTTTTGGTAGATTTCCCTTTGGTAATGATATATCCCATATCATCCATATCAATTTGCCCTTTGAAGATATCTGTATTGGGTTTATGTCCAATGGCTATAAACAAACCGGTAATTTCTATTTCTTCTTTTTCACCGGTCTCATTATTTAGCATTCTCAATCCTTCTACCACCTGTTCTCCTAAAACCTCATCAACTTCTGTATTATAGCGCAAATCGATATTTGTTGTTGATGTAACACGATGTTGCATTGCTTTTGAGGCTCTCATAGAATCTCCCCTTACGAGCATTGTAACTTTTTTACAAATATTTGCCAGATAGGTTGCTTCTTCTGCAGCTGTATCACCACCTCCAACAATGGCTACCTCCTGGCCTTTATAGAAAAACCCGTCACACACAGCACACGCAGAAACTCCTCCACCTCTTAATTTTTGCTCACTGGGTAAACCTAAATATTTTGCAGTAGCTCCTGTAGAAATAATAACAGTTTCTGCTTCAATTTGTTTGGAATTATCTACAGTAGCTTTATGAAGACCTCCCAATTCATTACTTAATTCAACAGCAGTAATCATTCCTATTCTAACTTGCGTTCCAAAACGCTCTGCTTGTTGCTGTAAATGAACCATCATTGTGGGACCATCAACTCCATTAGGATAACCTGGGAAATTATCGACTTCGGTAGTCGTTGTAAGTTGCCCTCCGGGTTCCATACCAGTATAAATAACAGGATGCATATCTGCTCTTGCTGCGTAAATAGCTGCCGTATAACCGGCAGGTCCAGACCCAATGATAAGACATTTTATTCTTTCAATATTCTCTGACATATTATAAATTTTTAAGAAATTTTCTATTTACAAAAGTACATACTTTTAAACAAGTAGTTCTTGAAAACTTATTAATATTTATGAAACAAAATAGTATGAAAATAAAACCCCCGAAGCTTTCACTTCGGGGGTTCTTATTAATTATATGTTGTTAAGAATTACTTCTTTATCAATCGTTTTACAGTTGTGGCATCAGCACTGCTGATTTTTACCATATAAACGCCTGATGCTAAATTAGACACATCCAATCTTTGCTCGCCACCCATTTGTGACAAGTCAAATTTAGAAACTAATTTACCATTGATGTCATAGATGCTCGCCTCTGTCAATCCAATTTCTGAATTGTTTCTTAGGTTCACATAAGACGCCGCAGGGTTTGGATACATCACAACGGCATTTGACAATGCATTGTCATCAACACCAAGTATGGTCTCAACTGTCAATTCAAATGAACATTCTCCAACATTACCATACTCATCTTCTGCCGTTAACGTGATGGTATAAGTACCATCAACTAACAAGGTTCCAGGAGCAGGATCTTGACTCAATATTGTCACAGGTTCTGTACAATTGTCTGTCGCTGTGGCAAGTTCCTCGCCAAAGTAATCAGGAAGCGTATAAGTAACTGAATCTGGATCGGTATCTACTGTCTGATCTGCCGGACACTCAATAACCGGTGCCAACGCATCAACTACTGTTACTACAGCTGTTCCTGATGCTATGTTTCCACTGGCATCTGAAACAAATAAGGTAACAGTTACAGGAGTTCCTATGTCTGCACAAGTAAAGCAGCTAATATCTATCGCACTTACTGTGATTCCACAGTTATCAAACGTAGATGAACTACCGGGTGACACTTCAACAAACACTGCTGAACCATCTGAGTTTGTAAGTACCTCAGACCAGTTTGAAGGATCAAATTGACCAACAAATCCAGGCATAAAGTTACTGATAGTCGTCGTTGCAGGACCAAATACTCCATCAACAGATAGCGATCTAAATCCAAATTCCTGACCGGCTACTAGCGGTACAGTTGTATTTCCAGTTTGGTTATTAGCTCCCGATGGATCTGTCAATTCTGTATAAACACCATCTACTAAATAACCAAAACTATCAAATCCAGGACCGTCTGCTGTTGTATAACTCCAGTCGAAAGAGATGTTTACATCTTCTGTTACATCCACTAATAAATCTGTGAATCCTTCACTTCCTGAAGCATTGTCACTACTTATAGTAATCACATTAAAAGTTGGAGGAAGTATTCCAAATATATCCTCGGGCTCTATACATACAGTGCCGTCTGGTCCTAACTCTACGGTGATATCTTCTGTAGCTACTATTGGCGCTATGGCATCAACAATCTCTATCTGAGCAATACAAGTGGTTGAATTACCTGATGAATCTGTCGCTGTTACTTCAACATTTACAAGTCCTAAATCAGCACACGTAAATGTCAAATCACTTGTGGTTCCACCTCCTGTAGTGTAGATAATGTTTCCATTAAATACTCTAGGCTGGAAGAGTGATCCATCAAACAAAAGCGTTTGTGCTTTTCCTTCTAGCATTTGGATATTGTCATCCTCTGCCCAAACATTTCCAACTCCGGTTCCATTGGTATATTGGAAACCATTTCCTCCATTAAGTACTTCAGCACTCACATAGAATGATCCGGATTCTCCTGCATTTATAGTTACTCCCATATCAAGATCCAAAGGTGTTGGACTTCCTGAACCATTTGGCACAGTTCCGGGAGCTTCACCAACAAGCGTCCAAGCTGCTGCATCGTTTTCAAAACCTTCGTGAGTTCCGTCCTTGTAATAAACAACTACATCAAGGACAGCTCCTGTCTCAGCATTCACATCAAAGGACTTTATAGTTACATCCTCAACAGCAACTACATCAAACATTGTCCCAAAGTTTCCATTACCAGCTGCGAATCCAACATCAAGGGTTTCATCTGCTCCACCAGATGCACCACCGGCACTAACAACTACTGAACAGTTGTCTGTAGCACTGGAATATAAATCTGTAATTGGAACAGTGACCTCACCATTCATATCTAAGAAGTACTGTGGTACAGCTCCTGCAGGAGTTTCATATTCTAACAAGAAGTTGTCAAAACCAGCTCCCCAGTTCCAACCGGCACCATCGTCATAGGTAAATCTCACCTGGAAGTCTGAATTGGCAAATGCCAATAAATCAAAAGGACCTTCTGTTGTTGTGTTGGTATTGGCAGTATAAGTCGCCACATTTTGCCAGTCTGTTCCATCAAATACTTCAACAGTAAATGAAGAAGTTCCCAGATGTCTGTAGGCTACGTCATAAGTCAAATCTAATGAGGTCGCGCCTGTAGTGTCATATACATCTGAAAATACGTTAGCATTACTAGGGTCTGCACCAGAGCCACAAGCATCATCATTGAATATCATCCCGTTAGACCCTAGTTCAAAGCCTGCCCAAGGTAAATCTCCAACTGCCCAGTCACAAGGACCCGCATTAGTCACTGCTGACCAGCCTGCAGGAACTCCGCCCTCAAAGTCTTCTAATATAGTTGTCAAACCGCCTGCATTGTTACAAACAATCTCAGGTGCTATATTGTCTTCAACGGTAACAATCGCTTCACATGAAACTACATTGCCGCCTTCATCTGTCACATATAATGTAATGGTGTTTTCTCCTAAGTCTGAACAACCAAACATCATGGTGGTTTCTAATCCGTCTTCATCAAAACTGAAGCTTACTGATCCACATAAATCTGATGAACCGCCATCTAAATCCACTGCATCTATCATAACAGTACCTGAAGCATCAAGCTCTACAGTAATGGCTTGACAGGCTGCAACAGGATCTACATCGTCTAGAACAGTCACTGTAAATTGACAAGTAGAGATGTTACCATCACTATCGGTTGCAGAAAACTCTATAATAGTATCACCAACTGGAAAGATACTACCAGCTCCTGGACCCATAGTTTGGGTAACAGGTATCAAACCATCTTCAGGGTCAAAAGCCTGAGCGTCTGCAAAGAATACTTGAGCTCCACAATCATCCCCGGGAAAATCTGACGTGTTTACTATTATATCTAGTGGACATACAATCTGAGGTGGATCGCCAACTGGAGGGTTTTCAACAAAATCAATACAAAAATCAAAAATAGTACCACCATCTCCTCCGGCATCATCATAGAGTCTAAGCGTCCAGTTACCATTGACAGGCTCACCCGCAAATACAGTATTCATATCAACTCCCGGACCTGCACCAGCACCTACCGGGTGCGTTGTTGCGCCACCTTCTGCACGGTAATCTGCAAGAGGAGCACCAGCTGTCCAAGTAGTTACATTGTTTGGTGAATCGTCTCTAAAAATTAAAGTTGATTGAACATCAAGACCAGTAGAACCTCCATTGTCAGTTGTTAACGCAACCTCTGTTCCATTTGGAGAAATTAAAATTATTTCTAAATCTGAAGCCCAGGTGTGAATAACTTCCATTGAAACTTGATCTATAGAAAATTGACCACCACCAGCTCCAACAGTACCCATTAGTGCAACATTAGCATTAGAAAAAGTAGTCACACCACTTCCGGGACCTAACGGTTGTGGATTGTCTGTGGCGCAAAAACTTGACAACAAGACTTCGTTAAATCGAACGTTCATTAATAAGTCCGGACCAGTACCACCGGCAACTCCACAGACTTGTCCTGGTGTCCAAGTAGCACACCCAATTCCAAATCCCCCTCCAGGGTTTTGCCAAACAAAAGGATTATCATTACCGTCAGTTGCAGTTGACCAAAACCATTGCCCACCGGTTGCAAAAGCCATGTCTACTTGCACACTTACCCAATATGTACTACCTCCAGTGAGTAATGGTGCATCAGTAGGTGAAAGAGTGAATGACCCTGTTCCTCCGGGATCAACTACACTTCCTTGAAAAGATTCACTGAAAATTTCTGTACCGGGTAAACCAGCTGCATTTTCATAAATCTTTAAAATAACAACGTGAGAAGGATCTAATGGAAGTCCTGAGCCAGTACCTATAATGTCAATCTCGCATATAATAGCAGGGTTTGTGCCTGGAACTAAAAAATCGTCTGCCATTAAAGAACTAAACGCAGCGTTTGCTGGTTCAAAATTTTGAGATGGCCCGCCATTACCAGATGCTGTAGTATTTTGATATTCTGTTAAGTTACCATCACAAGCTACCATTCTGTTATTTAATAATTGAGAAAAATCGATAGTCTGGTTAGTGCGAAATACACTTGATTCATCGAAAGTTTTGATTTTTTGTCCATACACAGTCCCTATGCACACAACAAAAAAGATTAATAGAATTGGTGTAATTTTTTTCATAATTGATAAGTTAATTAATTAAACCTTAAAATGTTAAAATTGAGTTAACTAAAATTAATCAAAAAACCTTTTGATTTTACATTTTTCAAAAAAAAAAGCAGATTTATTATCTGCTTTTTAACATTTAAAATAAATATATCTTATTTTTTTATTTTTTATCCGACAAAATACACAAAATAGTCGCCAAAATTCATAATTTTTAATTATCAAGAATTATGATTTTTTTTTAGATTAATAAAATTAATCCAATTTTTATCTTATAAATACCGGTTTATTCTCATTTTTAGTTTCATTTCTGCTAAAATGATACCCGTCAAGATCAAAATTTAACAACTTTTCGTAGCTACTCACATTATTTTCAATTACAAATCTAGCCATGGAACCACGAGCCTTTTTAGCAAAAAAAGAAATGATTTTTAACTTTCCATTTTTGTAATCTTTAAAAACCGGGCTGATTAATTTGCCTTTTAGTTTCTTTGTATTCACAGACTTGAAATATTCATTGCTTGCAAGGTTCAAAACAATATCATTTTCTTTAAGTTCAGCATTTAAAGCCTCCGTTATTTTGTTGGCCCAAAACTCATAGAGATTTTTCTTTGTATTGATTTTTAAATGGGTTCCCATCTCAAGTCTGTATGGTTGTATGAGATCTAAAGGTTTTAAAACACCATAAAGACCGGAAAGAATTCTAACGCGATCCTGTAAAAGGTCGATTTTATTTTTTGGAATCGAGTATGCGTCCAATCCCACATAAACATCACCTGAAAAGGCAAAAATGGCCGGACGTGCATTTTCAGCATTGAAAGGAGTTGAAAAGTCTTTGTACCGTTGATAGTTGAGTTCAGCAAGATTGTCACTAATGCTCATCAAATCTTGTAATTGTTTTTTTGATTTTTTTTCTAAAACAGCATTCAACTTTTCAGCTTCGGCTAAAAAATCAGGTTGCGTAGTCTTCTCAGTGGGTAATTTACTTTCAAAATCAAGTGACTTTGCAGGCGATAATAAAATTTTCATCTGGTCTTTTTTATTTGTTTTTTAATAGGTCAGATGGAATGCCCTAAGAACATATCGGCTTCCTTGCCTAAAGCTTTGAAGCGCTAGGCGATTGGTTTACCAAAATGGGTTAATGGGCATTTCATAAGAATTAAATTTTACTTCAAATCTACAAAAAAGCGCATAAATTCTATTTGAGAAAATAAAGCTTGTTTAAATTAAGCAATAAGTAATATTTATGATTTAGTAGAAACTAAAAAACTGAATATAATGGAATTAACTTTCAAAGTCTTTCTGGTGCTTTACATAGTTGCGCCATTTTTCAATACATTGCTCCATATCCTCAGGGAGAGGTGTTTCAAAAGACATAAATTTTCCGGTAACGGGATGCTTAAAGCCAAGTGTCTTTGCATGCAATGCTTGCCGCGGAAGGACTTTAAAACAGTTTTCTACAAATTGCTTGTATTTTGTAAAAGTAGTTCCTTTTAATATTTTTTCGCCACCATACCTTTCGTCATTAAACAGCGTGTGGCCAATGTGTTTCATATGTACCCTGATTTGATGCGTTCTCCCTGTTTCCAGTTTGCACGCAACTAGGGTTACATATCCAAAGCGTTCCAACACTTTATAATGAGTAACCGCTTCTTTCCCCTGACTTTCGTCCTCATAAACCATATTTTGCAAGCGGTTTTTTGGATGCCTTCCAATGTGACCTTCAACAGTTCCTTCATCTTCCAACACATCACCCCAAACCAATGCTACATACTCGCGCTCACTGGTTTTATTGAAGAATTGCTTGGCAAGATGCGTCATGGCGGCTTCAGTTTTTGCAACCACAAGAAGACCGCTGGTGTCTTTGTCAATTCTATGAACAAGACCAGGGCGTTCATTGCTGTTTACCGGAAGGTTTTCTATATGATATACCAGTGCATTGATTAAGGTTCCAGAATAATTTCCGTGACCGGGATGTACAACCATACCTGCGGGTTTATTCACCACAAGCAGGGCTTTATCTTCATAAACAATATCCAGTGGAATGTTTTCTGGCACCAGCAAAAATTCATAAGGAGGATGAGTAAACATCACCCTTATGATATCACCCGGCTTTACTTTGTAGTTTGATTTTACGGGGGTGTCATTGACATAAATATTTCCGTCTTTTGCGGCAGTTTGAATTTTATTTCGGGTGGCACCCTCAATATAATTCATTAGATATTTATCGACACGCAGTGGTTGTTGTCCTTTATCAGCTACAAAACGATGGTGCTCATAGAGGTCATCGTTTTCTTCAATGTCATTATTCTGTGTCGTCATTTGTTGTTTGTTCACCGTCAGTTTGTGCTTCATCATTTTCTTCAAAATCTCCTCGATAGCGTTCTTCTCCATCACCAAGTACCAAGTCAATTACAGAGGTGATTTGAAGCATTTCGCCGGGAGCGATTGTTTTCCCTTTGTGGCGCAATTCAAGCACTCTGTCTTTTGCCATATCCGGCTTGTAAGTAATTTGCCCAATTTCAAACCCCAAAGCTCTCAATGTGGGCTCAACTTGTCTTTTAGTCCTTCCTGCAAGCGGCGGAATTTCAACCGATCGAAATCCTGAGGGATTTAATGTTATATATATTTTTCTGTTTTCTTTTACCATATTTCCGGCAGCGGGAATTTGTTCAATCACAGAGTACTTAGGATAATCTGGATTGAAGTTGGCGGAATCCAAAACCTCTAACCTCAAATCATTTTCTTCAAGTTTTAAAAGGGCATCATCCAATGACATTTTATCAAGATCAGGCACTTCAATTTGAGTGTTGTGATTAGTTGTAAATTTTAACCAATATAAGATTAAAAAAACCAGTATAAGCAACACGATACCTGCAATAAAGAGCTGCTTTACAAATGCCTTTGAAAAAATAAACTTGATTAAACTCATATTCTCTTTATTATAACTCTTGATTAATGAATGATTAAAATAAAAAAATTTCAGCAAAGGTAATGCTTAAATTGCTAAGATATTATTTTTTGGATTCGGTTTATTAATCCTACTTTTGTTTAACGTTTTTAATCAGTAGTTGGTATGCAAAAAAAAGTTGTAGCTGTGGTAATGGGTGGATACTCCAGCGAGTTTGAAATTTCAATTCAAAGTGGCCAGGTAGTCCTTGATTCACTCTCTAAAACAGTTTATGATGTTTATGCTATCCATATTACAAAAGAGAAATGGTATTACAAATCTGAAATGGATGAGACTTTTGAAATCAATAAAGCTAATTTTAGTTTCTCAAACGGCAGCAAAACCATCCAACCAGACATTGTTTTTAACGCGATTCACGGTACTCCGGGAGAAGACGGACTTTTACAAGCCTATTTTGAACTAATAGGTATGCCACACACCTCTTGCAATTATTATCAGGCGGCGCTTACTTTTAATAAAAGAGATTGTTTGTCGGTACTAAAAAGTTATGGCGTGCATTGTGCAAACGCATATTACCTCAATAAAGGCGATGAAATTAAACCTGATGACATTATCAAAAAAGTGGGACTCCCCTGTTTTGTAAAGCCCAGCAGGTCTGGCTCCAGTTTCGGAATATCCAAGGTAAAAACCATTGAAGAATTGCCTGCAGCCATTGAAATGGCCTATAAAGAAGACCCGGAAATTTTAATCGAAAGCTGTCTCGTTGGCACTGAAATCTCAGTGGGAGTCATTCAATATAAGGGTGAAGTGGTGGTATTACCTGCCACCGAAATTGTTTCAGAAAATGAGTTTTTTGATTATGAAGCCAAGTATCTTGGTAAATCACAAGAAATTACACCCGCCCGCATCCCCGAAGAGGAAAGGGAGCGGGTAAAGGCCGAAGCAAAACGCATTTATGAACTCCTGAATATGAAAGGACTTTCACGAAGTGAATATATTATCCAGGATGGGGTTCCTCATTTTATTGAAATGAACACAAACCCCGGACTCTCTTCAGAAAGTATCATCCCAAAACAAGCACTTGCCGCCGGAATAACTCTTGAGGAGCTTTTTGGAAATTTGGTAGAACAAGCTTTAGATAAAAAAAAAGTATCTTAGTTGAATATTAATAAATTTATTAATGAAACGCGCACTATTTCCCGGCTCATTTGATCCCATCACATTGGGACATTTTGATATCATCAAAAGGGGCATTTATCTTTTTGATGAAGTGATTGTTGCTATAGGCATTAATGCCGAAAAAAAATATATGTTCTCACTGGAACAGCGAAAAAAATTTATTGAAGATGCCTTTCTAAATGAACCTAAAATAAAGGTCATAAGCTATGAAGGACTCACTATTGACCTTTGTAAAAAACTGAAAGCTAATTTTATTTTAAGAGGGCTGCGCAATCCGGCTGATTTTGAATTTGAAAAAGCCATTGCCCATACCAACCGAAAGCTTTCAAAAATTGAAACAGTCTTTTTATTGACCGCCTCCAGCACTTCATATATAAGCTCGAGCATAGTGCGTGATGTCATTCGCAACAAAGGTGATTATACCGTTTTAGTCCCTGATAGCGTAAAAATCAAATAAACCTTTAATTATAAAACCTTTACATTATGATTGATATTTTACTATTAATCGTTGGGTTTGTCGCGCTCATTTTTGGGGCAGACAAATTGGTGGATGCTGCTTCTGGCTTAGCGGCAAAATTTGGTATCCCAAACATTGTAATTGGACTTACTATTGTGGCTTTTGGCACCTCTGCGCCTGAGCTGGTAGTGAATGTTATTGCTGCGGTGAATGACAACACTGAAATGGTTTTGGGCAATGTGTTGGGCAGCAACATTTTTAATGTATTGGGGATATTGGGTATTTCATCAATTATTTATCCTCTGGCTGTAAAAAGCAATACTACCTGGTATGAAATTCCATTGAGTTTACTCGCCGCAGTTGTTGTTCTGGCTATTACAGCAGATGTATTTTTAGGCGAAAGCACACAAAATATTATTTCGCGAAGTGATGCCATTGTGCTGTTGTTGTTTTTTACCCTATTTCTAGTGTATAATGTGGCGGTATCAAAAAACGAAATTTCAAATGAGGAAACCGAAGCAAAACAACAGAAAACTGGCACAGCTGTGCTTTTTATACTAATCGGTTTGGCAGGTTTAGTAATCGGTGGTCATTTGATTGTTCAAAGCGCTACCTCCATTGCTCAGCTAATTGGCTTATCTGAACGTATTATAGGTCTCACCATCGTCTCTATTGGAACTTCTCTCCCTGAACTGGCAACCTCGATTGTAGCTGTGCGAAAAAAAAATGTGGACATCGCCATTGGCAATGTAGTGGGCTCAAACATTTTTAATATTTTCTTTGTCTTAGGTGTTTCTGCAGTGGTAACACCCGTGGTAGTCGCTTCAGTTTCTTATGTTGATATTGCTGTGAATATTTTTGCTGGAATATTACTGTTCCTTTTTGTCTTTACAGGAAAATACCGTAGCATTGACCGATGGGAAGGTGTTATTTTAATAAGCCTTTATCTGGGATATTTAGTTTATTTAATAGGATTTTAGGTATTTAAAAATCATAGTTGAGCTGTATCCCTAAAAAGTAATTCCTTGGATTCCCCGGATAGAAATAACGGGGTGGCACATTACCAAAACCCACAGCATTGGGTAAAATGCTAGCGGCATATTTTTCATCAAGCAAATTGTTTATCCCAAAAAAGAGCTCAGCTTCAAAGACGTTTTTTATTTTAAAAACATAGGACGATTTAATATCCACAACTTGATACCCATCACTATATAATGTATTTGCATCATTAAGTGGAATTTCCCCCACATTTCTATACACACCATATAAAGAAAATCCTAATTCACTTTTAAAATCAATACCAAAATTCCATTGAAAATCAGGAACACCGGTCAATTCGTTTCCTGAAAAATCTGACTCGCCATCCACAAAATCTTTGAACTTAAATTTGGTAACAGTTCCTGACAAAAATGGATTTATTTGAAATCCTGAGTTTGAGAACAACCTGTAATTGACATAAAACTCCATCCCTTTATGACTGCTCTCACCGGCATTGATTCCCAACAAATTGATCTTCGGCAATGCGTCTGGCAACCAGCAGGTTTTTGATTTGTGTGGAGTAAAAAGACACTTCAGTATAAAGTGCATTTGAAAGCCAGTTCATTTTAAAACCTACTTCATAATTGGCACCAACTTCGGGTTTTAAATCTGTGTTGATTTCGCCTTCAGGAGTTAATGTTTCAGCTACTGAGGGTATTGAAAATCCCCTGCTTAAAGCAGTATAAACATTTTTACCCGGGACAATTTGATAGGAAAGCCCAATGCTTGGTGACCACACATTGTTAAAGGTATAAGCACCGTCCTGAGTAGTATTGCCGCCTGTAAACATATCTTTCAAAGTATATCGAGTGGCGTTGAGTGAGATTCCTTTCTCAAGCAGCAGTTTCTCTGATAGCCGTGTGTTCATCTGAAGAAAAAAATTAGCATAATTGCGTTGTTGATCCACCTCTGCAAATGCTTCACCGGGGACACTTCCCTGCCCGGGTTGGGCTTGGTATAGGTTTTCAATAAGGGAAAAAGTATAGTCCTCAACAAGCACTTCAGTTCCCAGACTTAGTTCAATAGGAAAGGTTATAAATTGATCTTTAAAATTGAGTTTTCCGCGAAAGCCTATGCTTGAAGTATATTCATCTAAAATATCAAAAGGACGCGGTTCATAAGCTTCTTTTAAATTAAAAAAAACGCCGGAAGTAAAATCCCACTTTTCTGAGAATTGATGGCGATATCCCAGACCCAACAACAATTTGTCATAAGATTCAAACCCTTGTGCAGCCGCCCAGTTTGAAGCAGCTATTTCAGGGTTTTGAGCAAAATCTTCCGCGTTTAACGAACTAGGAATAAAGGCTTTTAAGCGGGTAAAAATTCCAATATATGAGAGCATTCCTTTTTCGTTTAAGCGAAAATTCCCGTTTAGATTAAATGATTTTCTGTCATAAGAGCTGTTGTCCCTAAAGCCTTCACTTTCAAGACTGCTGAAGTTTGCAAAAACGCTTGCTTTTTCCATCCCATGAGCGACAGTGAGCGTTTGTTTGTAGAGCCCAAAGCTTCCAAGGGTTGTTCCGGCTTTTGCAAATGAATTCTCCGGGTTTATTTCTTTCCCATACATGGAAATTACCCCTCCCAGTCCTGATCCAAAACTGGTAGCATTGGGACCTTTGATAATTTCAATACGCTCGATAGTTTCCAGGTCAATGTCTTCAATGATGGTTTCGCCCTCGGCATTACTCAAAGGAATATCATTAAAATAAGCTTTCAGACGGTTGGTGGAAAATTGAGAACGGGCACCCACTCCTCTAATCGTAATCCTGTTTGTGTTGATTGCTCCCTGTTGCATAAACAAACCGGGAACTTTATTCAAGGTTGATGTAAGAATCACCCCATCATTTTGCATCAGGTCATTTGCAGAAAGAACAGATACTGAAGTAGCTTTATTTTGAAGTGTATTATTTATTTGAGAACTAATTAAAACCACCTCTGAGAGAGCAGTGGTATCTTTGACGGTTTGTGAAAATAAATTTTGGCAAAAATAAAAGCTCACAAATACAAAAAGAAACAAGTAGTTTTTTTTAAAAGAGATTATAATCATTACAGCTATTTGTAGCCCTCTAAAATACTATTGTTTCAATCAATAAAAAAACCCTTGCAATGATTTGCAAGGGTTTTTAACAACAAATTAAATTGTTATTTATTTCTTAACTACTTTTTGAGTTAAAGTACCTTCAGCAGTTTTAACTGTTAGCATATAAACACCTCTGCTTAAGTCAGATACATTGATTGTTCCATTTGAATAAACAACACCAGTATTTTTTCCTAAAAGATCGTGCAATGTAACTTCAGTTACTTCAATATTAGAAGGAACTTTTACATTTAATACATCAATTGCAGGAACTGGAAAAACTGAAATAGCATCAGCAAGATTATCACCTACAGATAATGGCTCTTGACCAGTAACTGTCATAACAAGGTGCATATCAGGGAAACCTATGTCAGCAATATCACCAGGAGCAACTAAACCACATCCATTAGAAGATATGTAAGTTGGGCCAGTTTGACCAGCAGGGTTTGAACCAATAAAAATACTAGCAACTCCATTTCCACCATCATCGATGACATCAGAAGCCCATCCAATACTTACAATTAACTCAGTGTCTGCAGCAACAATAGCACCAGTTATTGGAAAATCAACTAGTAATCCTGTCATGGCATCATCAAGATTTACTGGAATTTCAGCAATCATAGTTGGTGTAGTGTCAGGAAAAGGGAAAGCTGGGTCGTTTTCCCAAATTGTGATAACAGCAGGATACCCTCCTGGAACACCAGATACAGTTTCCCAACCAAGTTGAACATTTGTTACTTCCCAGTCTGTAGTGATACCAAAATCATTAAGATTGAATGCTCTGTAATAAACATTATCACTAGTAATACCACCATTTCCACAAGCAACAGAACCTGCTACGATATCAGTACTCGCTGAGTGTGTGATGTCTTCTTGGGCATTTGAAACAAAGGCCATAGAAAATACAGCCAGAGATAAAATAATTTTTTTCATGATTTAAATATTTTAGTTATTAATTTAGCAAATATATATATATTTAGTTTTAAAACAAGTATTGCTAATGAAATTTTTGAATTTAATTCTACTACAAATAATCATATTATTCAGTATTAACGCTAAACTAAGTATGGATTTTATTAAAAAATCACAAACATCCAACACCAAACCGGAGCTTGAGATTGAAATTAAATATCCCTCAAGAACCTATCAAAAAATTATTGAATTTTATATTGATTTAGAAAATTTGTTTCCTGATAAATTAGAGGTAAAAGAAATGGGTATTACAGATAGTGGTCATCCACTTCACCTAGTCACTTACAACCCCGAAGGTACATTTGATTTCAATACTATCAATAAAGAAAAAGCAGTTATACTTATTAACAACGGCATCCATCCCGGCGAGCCTGATGGCATTGAAGCGACTATGCAATTCTTCAGTGATTTGGCAAATGGAACCATTGAATTGCCAAAAAACACGATAGTGACCACTATTCCGGTTTACAACATTGGTGGAGCTTTGAATAGAAACAGTACAACAAGAACAAATCAAAACGGTCCTGAAGAATATGGTTTTCGCGGAAACGCCAGAAATTATGACCTCAACCGTGATTTTATAAAAAGTGATTCAAGAAATGCAAAGGCTTTCGCCGAAATTTTCCATTATGTAAATCCCGATGTTTTTATTGATAACCACGTGAGTAACGGTGCAGATTATCAATATACCTTAACACATTTGTTCACCCAACACAACAAACTGGGTGGTGAATTGGGCGATTATCTTCACAAAACATTTATTCCTGAAGTTGAAAAAAACTTAAAACAAAACGAATGGGATATCACTCCCTATGTAAACGTATTTAACAGACCACCAGACGAGGGGTTTACTCAATTTATGGATTCACCCAGATACTCTACCGGTTATACAACGTTGTTTAACACACTTGGGATGATGGTGGAAACTCATATGTTAAAACCCTATGAAGACAGGGTAAATGGGACTTATGCTATTATGAAAAGTTTGCTGGAAGTAACTGATGCTAATTACAAAACCATTAAAACACTGCGTAAAAATGCCAACAATCAAATTAAAACAGGTGGAAGCTACCCAGTTCAATGGGAAATAGATAGTACTAAAGTCACCACATTAAATTTTAAAGGCTTTGAAGCCGAATATAAAACTAGTGTTGTAACAGGCAAGCAACGTCTTTTTTACAATCGAAAAGAACCCTTCACAAAAAAAGTCAATTATTACAATTATTTTAAACCCAAACTTGAAATCACTATTCCCAAAGCATACATCATACCCCAAGGTTGGTGGAATGTAATTGAATTGCTCAAAATCAATCAAATTGAAATACAGCAATTAAAAAAGGACACTCTAATAAATATCGAGATGTATCGTATAGAAGATTTTAAAACGCACACTTCCCCATATGAAGGGCATTATATGCATTACAACACAACGATTTCAAAACAACAAGAAAAAATCCTTATACCTCAAGGTGATTATCTAGTGATGACAGATCAACCCGGTATGAAATATTTACTTGAAACTCTAGAACCAGAGGCAGTCGATTCATTTTTTAACTGGAACTTTTTTGACACGATACTTCAGCAAAAAGAAGGTTTTTCGCCTTATGTCTTTGAGGAAATAGCTGAAGAGCTCCTCAAAAACAATCCAGAAATAAAACAAAGGTTTGAATCAAAAAAACTAGAAGATAACACCTTCAAAGATAATGGATATGCTCAATTGAATTGGCTTCATAAACAATCTGAACATTATGAAAAAGCCCACTTAAGGTATCCTATTCTTAGGGTTTTAAATTAACCTCTTGATAGAACAGCTCCCTAATGTTTGCATAGGATTTATGTAGTGCTTTTGCTGTTTTTTTGGGTTTTTCCAGACAGCTTTTTGAATACCTTCACTCTTTTCCGGAGCAAGTTTTCCAGTGAAAGAAGTTTTCATTTCAAACCAATAAGTTTCCTTAAGTTTGAGTTTTTCATTTCGGTTAAAAAAATGATAGGTGATTTGAAGTGGTTTAACAATTTCAAGGCCTGTCACACCGGTTTCCTCCTCGGTTTCGCGTAAAGCAGCATTTTCAATAGTTTCTTTATCTTCAACCCTGCCTTTGGGTAAATCCCATTTTCCATTTCTTTTTATAAATAGAATCTCATTGTCGTCATTCTTAACAAGGCCTCCCGCTGCAACTACAACCGGTATTTTCTTTTTTAGCTTTTGAATGAGTTGTTCCCCATTGGGATAATATAAATAAACCAAAGGCCATTTATTTTTTGCGACTTTTTTCACAACTTCCTCCAAATCAACATCCTTAAGCCTAAGACACTTAGCATCTTTATGAAAAACCATCTCGCTTGTGAGATAAATGGGTTTATCATTGACAAAAACTTTATACATTTGCAGTATGATTTTAAATAAAGATACGGCAGAAAAAACTGCCGACTTACTATTGCAAATTAATGCAATAAAATTACAACCACAAAACCCTTTTTTATGGGCGTCCGGTTGGAAGTCTCCCATCTATTGTGATAACCGTGTAATTTTGTCTTATCCACCCATAAGAAACTATGTAAGGGAACATATTGCCCAGCAAATTGAAACGCTTTATGGAAAGCCTGATGTCATAGCGGCAGTTGCAACAGGGGCCATTGGCATTGGAATGCTAGTTGCAGATTACTTAAACCTTCCTTTTGTTTATGTAAGACCGGAAGCTAAAGGTCATGGCAGGCAAAATCAAATAGAAGGAAAACTGGATGCAAACCAAAGCGTTGTTGTTGTTGAGGACCTCATAAGCACAGGAAAAAGTAGTTTGAATGCCGTCAAAGCATTAAACGAGGCCCAAGTGAAAGTCAAAGGAATGATTGCCATTTTTACTTATGGTTTTCAGATTGCTCAGGACAATTTCAAAAAAGAAAATATTGCACTTCATACATTAAGCGATTATGACCATCTTTTAGGTCAAGCCGAAAAAGCGAATTACATATCAAATAAAGAATTAGACACCATTAAGTCTTGGAGAGAAAATCCGGCAGAATGGTCCAATACATAAATTATGAATCTCGAAAGCAATAAAGTATCCGTAAACAAATCAGCACAGGAATTGTGTGAATTTTTAAGTGATGTAAAAAACTTTGAACAGCTAATGCCTGAAAACATTAGCAAATTTGAGGTAATCAGAGACAATGCCTTTGTTTTTGCACTCAAAGGAATGCCCGAAATCGCTCTCGAGTTAAAAGAAATCCTTCCTCCAAATAAAGTTGTTTTGGGAGCAATAAGCGACAAATTGCCCTTTACTCTTTCAGCACAAATTGAAGAAGTAAGTGCAAATACATCAACGGCTCAATTGCATTTTGAAGGAGAATTTAATGCGATGATGGCAATGATGATTAAAGGTCCCATTTCAAAATTTTTGGAAACCCTCAGTACCAATTTGAGTTCACTTTAAACCAGATAAAAGTTTTATTTCTTTTAAATCAAAAGGGTGTATGACATCAGCTTCTGTCTCAACTAACAATTTCCCATCCTCTGAAATGCCTCTTATAATGCCATTAAAACTCTTTTTTTGAGAGTTTTCAAAAACGCTAATTTGATGCATTCTGTAAAGATTTTTTAGATAAACTGCTTTTATTAATTCAAACTGGTTTTTTTCAATTAAACTGATTTTCTCAAATAAAACCTCCAATAACTTATTGAATACTTGCTCAAGGTCAAAAAGTTTATTTGATGCAATTTTCATTGAAGTCCCGTTTGGTAAATTTTCATACAATGAATCATTTACATTCAAACCAATTCCAATAATACTTCCCTTAATTTTGTTGGTATGCAACAAGTTCTCAATAAGGACACCACATAGTTTTTTATTTGCTGACATAATGTCGTTTGGCCATTTTACTTTTATATCTGGCACATCAAAGAAATCTAATGTTTCTTTGATTGCATTAGAAACACCCATTGAGAGATAAAATTGGTGAGCTACATTGAACCCATTAAACTGCTTATAAAGACTGAATGTCAAGCTCTTACCTTTCTGAGAATGCCAATATGCCCCCACCTGTCCTCTGCCCTGAGTTTGTTCTTCTGCAATAACAACTAGCGCGTCATTTGTCCCTTTTTCTTCCAATAGTGTTTTGAGGTAACTATTTGTTGAGCTAGTGGCATTGATTTTGAGTATTAACATAAATAAATGTAAAAATTGAGTTAATCTTATAAAATAGAAAGTTACAGAAAACCAAAAAAGTAATAACTTTGCAAAAATAGTTTTAATGACCAAAAAAGAAAACGAAGCAGATCAATTAATTACGCAAATAATTCAAGGCATTGAAGAAGTAAAGGGACAAGATATTGAAATTCTTGATCTTAGAGCAATAGAAAATACAGTTTGTGACTACTTTATTATCTGCAATGGGACCTCAAATACACAGGTAAACGCCATTGTAAATTCCATTGAAAAAACCGTGAGTAAATCGCTTAAAGAAAAAGCCTGGCATATTGAAGGTTCAGACAATGCCGAGTGGATATTGATGGATTATATCAACATTGTAGTTCATGTTTTCCAAAAGCATATCAGGGAATATTATGACATTGAAAGCCTCTGGGGAGACGCAAAAACAGTAAAAATTCAGACTAGTTATTAAATAATCAAACCATATTAATGGCAAACAATACAGAAAATAAAAATAAAGACAACAAATCTCCCAAAGGAGATGGTAATAAAAATAAAGACCAAAAGCCAAAATTTAGTCCGTTATGGATTTATGGAATGATTGCTTTGGCTTTTCTTGCAATAAACTTTTTTAGTGGTGGCGGATGGACAGAACCTGCTAAGACTACTCCGGCAGAATTTCAGGAGTTTTTGGTTGACGGTGATGTTGAAAAAGTGGTCATTGTCAATAAAAATAAAGCCCGTGTCTTTCTTACCAGTGAAGCAAAAGCAAAAGAGGTACACACCAAAAAAGTAGGAAATCAATCCCTCACTTCAAATGTTCCAGCCTATCAATTTGAATTTGGAGACCTCCAAAATTTTGAAAACGATTTAAGAAAAACAAAACAAGAAAACAATCTTACCACAGCGGTTGTTTATGATACAGAATCCAATGTTTGGGGAGATATACTAATCACGTTACTTCCTTTTGCTATCATCATTGCTATTTGGATTTTCATTATGCGCAGAATGTCAAGTGGTTCAGGTGGTGGACCCGGCGGACAATTATTTAATATTGGGAAATCTAAAGCAAAATTATTTGATCAAAAAACAGATATAAAAGTATCATTTAAAGATGTTGCAGGATTAGAAGGTGCTAAAGAAGAAATTCAAGAAATAGTAGATTTTTTAAAAACCCCTGATAAATATACTGCTTTAGGAGGGAAAATCCCTAAAGGAGCACTCCTTGTTGGACCTCCGGGAACTGGAAAAACTTTGCTTGCAAAAGCTGTAGCCGGTGAAGCAAAAGTTCCATTCTTCTCACTTTCAGGTTCAGACTTTGTGGAAATGTTTGTGGGTGTGGGAGCTTCCCGCGTTAGAGATTTATTTAAACAAGCTAAAGAAAAATCCCCATCTATAATCTTTATTGATGAAATTGATGCTATTGGTCGAGCCAGAGGAAAAAGTAATTTTTCAGGTTCAAATGATGAGCGAGAAAACACACTGAATCAATTGTTAACAGAAATGGATGGTTTTGGCTCTAATGCAAATGTGATTGTACTGGCAGCAACAAACCGTGCAGATGTTCTTGATAAGGCTTTGATGAGAGCAGGACGTTTTGACCGTCAAATTTATGTGGATTTACCTGATTTAAGAGAACGAAAAGAAATATTTGAGGTACATTTAAGACCCATCAAAAAAGAGGAAAATCTCGACCTTGATTTTCTTGCCAAACAAACCCCAGGATTCTCTGGTGCAGATATTGCAAATGTTTGTAACGAAGCTGCACTAATTGCCGCTAGAAAAGGTAATAAAGCTGTTGGTAAACAAGATTTTCTCGACGCTGTTGACAGAATCATTGGAGGACTTGAAAAGAAAAATAAAATCATCACTCCAGATGAGAAAAAAGCCATTGCTTTTCATGAGGCAGGTCATGCAACTGTTAGCTGGATGCTGGAACATGCTGCACCACTTGTAAAAGTAACCATAGTCCCCAGAGGACAATCACTGGGTGCTGCCTGGTACCTTCCTGAAGAGCGACTCATTGTTAGACCTGAACAAATGCTCGATGAGATGTGTGCTGCATTGGGAGGAAGAGCCGCAGAAAAAGTGATTTTCAATAAAATTTCTACAGGAGCTTTAAGTGATCTTGAGAAAGTTACGAAACAAGCACGTGCAATGGTCACTATTTATGGATTAAACGATAAGCTTGGAAACCTTACTTATTATGATTCCTCTGGTCAATCTGAATACAACTTTACAAAACCATACAGTGAAAAAACAGCTGAGATGATTGACAAGGAAATTTCAAACCTCATTGAGTCACAATATAAAAGAGCCATTGAATTACTTCAAAAAAATAAGGATAAACTCATTGAACTTGCTAATGTATTGCTTGAAAAAGAAGTAATTTTTAAAGACAATTTAGAAACCATATTTGGCAAAAGAGACTTTAAAAACACAGATGTCATTTTTGACAAGCTAGACAAGCCCACTTCTTAATCTTCAACACTAAAATATAAAACTTAACTTAATTCGCTTTTGGGTTAAGTTTTTTTTATATTTGGAGCGAGTCTTAAAAAGAAACACCTCAATTCAATCAAGTAATTAATGAGTTTGTTTAAAAAATTATTTAATAAATCTAAAGACAAAGAGTCCCCAAAAGAAGAAAGAAGTAAATATTTACCGGAAGTACCTCTACCTACTGACGAAAAATTCACCTACAACTTCAGAAAAAACGGCGGAAAATTTCTCTACTGCGAAAATTATGATGAGCTCGATGAAGCTTTTGATAATATTTTGCTAGAAAATGATTGGTATGAAAAGGAGGTTTTTTGTACCAATGAAAACTTAAAATCAAAATTCAATACTTACAACCTTGAATTTGGCAATAATGTTCAGGCTGCATTTTTCTTTTCTCAATGTGAATCACTTGTTGCAGATGTTGGAGCCATTTTAATTTCCTCCAATCAAATCAAAGAAAAAAAACTTAAAGAATTACCAGATAACTTTGTGATTTTTGCTACAACTAGCCAATTGGTCGATACTATTGGAGAGGGCTTACGTAAAATTAAAAACACAAATAGAAATAATATACCTTCAAATATTACAACCATTAAAAACTTTGAAAGCAAGAAAGAAAATGATTTCATGACTTACGGAAGTAGTTCAAAAAACTTATATTTGCTCCTTCTGGAAGATTTATAACATGAAGGAACTTTTTATTAGAGCATTGTCTGGCGTAATATATGTCTTTATCCTTCTTGCCGCTACTTTCCTTTCACCAATTTCTTTTCTTGTTTTATTCACGCTACTCGGTATTATTTGTCTTCACGAATTTTTAAGATTAATTCACCTTAAATCTTTTGTGCTTTATGGAGTTTTGATCCTGTTTATTTATCTGTTTTCTTATCTTCAATTTGATTTTTATGCAACCAAACTATTACTTATACTAACTGGCTTTATAAACCTCTTTTTAGTCAAAGACTTATTGTGGGTAAGCATGATTCCAATGTTTGAAAAGAAAAAATACATTGTAACAATTCTTTACCTCATTAGTGGTTTTGTTTTTATAACTCTTATACCATTTTACAATTACGAATACTCCCCAAATCTCATTGCTGCTGTTTTTATTTTAGTTTGGGCCAATGATATCTTTGCCTTTTTGATTGGGAAAAGTTTTGGCAAGCGAAAACTTTTAGAACGCATTTCACCAAATAAAACATTTGAGGGTTTTTTGGGTGGGCTGATTGCAACATCACTTGCAAGCTTTATTATTTTTAAATATCTGGCTATCTTTAATCCCATATTTTGGCTTGGGTTAGCCATTTTAATAAGTTTATTTGGACCCATTGGTGATTTTGTACAATCAAAATTTAAAAGACAAGCCGGTGTAAAAGACAGTGGAACACTTATACCGGGACACGGGGGCATTTATGATCGACTTGATAGTGTTATTTTTGCCAGCCCATTTATATACACCTATTTTATACTAGCAAATTATGTTTCATAGAGAAGGTCATAAAATTATTCTTGCAGCTCTGGTAATACTTATCGTTCTTGCCCTGTCTTCACATTTTTTTCTTGAGGATGAAATTCTGAAAAAAGTTTTGATGAGTGTTTTTATAATACTATTTCTGCTCATAATTCAGTTTTTTAGAAACCCAAATAGAGACATTCAAACTAGTGAAAATCAAATACTTTCTCCTGTTGATGGAAAAGTTGTGGTTATTGAAGAAGTATTTGATAAAGAGTATTTTAATGACAAACGACTCCAAGTGTCAGTTTTTATGTCACCCATTAATGTGCATGTCACCAGATATCCCGTGGGTGGAGAAATTGTTTACTCAAAATACCACCCGGGTAAATTCCTCGTCGCATGGCATCCCAAATCTTCTGAAGAAAATGAAAGAACAACAGTTGTTGTGAAAAATAAAATTTTTGGAGAAGTTTTACATAAACAAATAGCCGGTGCACTCGCTAAGCGTATAGTTAACTATGCTGAAGTGGGAGTGAAAGTTAGCCAGGGAAGCGATAGTGGTTTTATAAAATTTGGTTCCAGAGTGGACGTTTTGTTACCTTTAGATGCAAAAATTAATGTAAAACTAAACCAAAAAGTAAAAGGCGGAATCACAATCATAGCAAGTAAAAATGAGTCCTGAAGAACTTCAAATCGCTTTTGAAGAAGCCGTAGAGAGAATTAATAATCACACGGAACCCTTTCCGGCAGATTTACTTTTGAGACTCTATGCATACTACAAGAGGGCTAACGAAAACAAAGATGATCCAAACAGTAAAAAGCCACTCATCAATGCCTTTAAAGCAAATGCTCTGTTTCAAACCAGAAACCTTTCCCCAGACGAAGCAAAAAAAGAATATATTGAAGCGGTAAACACCTATTTTTTATATCGAAAATAATTGCTTTTTTTTCTATAACGGAAGGTAAACCACTTTTTTTGTTTCAAAAAACACCTCCTGAAAATAATCTGTTAACTTGAAAACTTGAGCCTGTGGAAAATCCTGCAACTCTTCAGTTAAATCCCCACCTTTAAGATAGAGAATCCCATTATGCATTTTGTGATTGCTCTTTTTAGCTATTTTTCCATCCACCCAGTGAACAAAAGTGGGCATTGCAGCTACTGCCCTGCTAATTATAAAATCATATTTTCCTTTAATATTTTCGACACGATCGTTTGTAGATTGCACATTTAACAACCCCAAGCCGGCAACCACTTCATCAACAACTTTTATTTTTTTTCCAATGGAATCTACCAGATGAAATTGAGTATAAGGAAATAAAATAGCAAGGGGAATTCCCGGAAAACCACCGCCGGTACCTACATCAAGAACAGATGCACCCGTATTAAAATCAATAATTTTTGCTATCCCCAAAGAGTGTAAAACATGTCGTAAATACAATTCATCAATATCCTTTCTTGAGACAACATTTATTTTTAAGTTCCAATCCTTGTACAATTCCTGCAAAAGTGAAAACTGATTTTTTTGCTCATCAGTTAAATGAGAGAAATACTTAATAATCAAATCCATAGTAATATGTATGAGCACAAAAATAGGCAATAAACTTGTAATTTTTTGTTATTAACAAGTAGAACGAGTTGAATATTAATTATATTTGCGAATACTTAATTTTCGCGCAAAACGTTATCAGTCAAATTTAAACTATGAATACATCCTCAATCCGTTTTTCCAGAAAAGATCCCGCAAATTTTTTCAAAACCTTAAACACCAGAGTTAACGAATATTTTAAAGAAAAAAACTTAAAGAAAACAGGCAACTGGAAACTTCATTTGAAGACCCTAGCTATGTTTGCAATATTTTTAACCCCATACTTTTTATTGTTGACACTTAACATCCCCGGATGGGCTCAATTGCTGCTTACAGTTATAATGGGCATAGGAATGGCAGGTGTAGGCATGAATGTCATGCACGATGGAAATCACGGCTCTTACTCCTCAAAAAAGTGGGTAAATAAATTTATGGGAAGTACCATCTACATACTTGCAGGAAATGTTTATAACTGGCAGGTTCAACACAATGTTCTTCACCATACCTACACAAACATTCACGGCCATGATGAAGATATGGAAGCAGGAAGAATTATGCGTTTCAGCAAACATTCTGAATGGAAACGCTTTCATAAGTACCAGCATTTGTATTCAGTATTGCTCTACGGACTTTTGACATTTAACTGGGCACTAACAACAGACTTTAAACAAACGAGAAACTACTTAAAGCGAAAACTTTCATATGGAGAATTTCCAAACCCGGTAAAACAATGGAGTATTGTAGTCATTTCTAAAATTATATACATTTCTATCTGGATTGTTATACCTATGCTCATTTTATCTATTGCTTGGTGGAAGGTCCTCATAGGCTTTTTTGTAATGCACTATGTTGCCGGAGTTATATTGAGTGTTGTCTTTCAATTGGCACATATGGTAAAAGAGGCCCAGATGCCACTTCCGGATGAAACCGGAACCATGAAAAACACCTGGGCAATACATCAATTGTTTACCACAGTAAACTTTGCAACTAAAAACAGAATAGTAAATTGGTTTACAGGAGGATTAAATCATCAGGTTGAACACCATATTTTTCCTAATATAAGCCATGTACACTATACCAAGATTTCAAAAATAGTAAAAGAAACTGCAAAGGAATTTAATTTACCATATCACGAATATAAAACCACCCGCAAAGCCATTTTATCTCACTTTTCGCATTTAAAAGAAATGGGAATGAAACCGGCTTTAAGCGCTTAAAATATACCAACCTTATTTTATGAAGGAACATTTATCAAACAGAGTCAATAATATGGCTACCTCTGCGACACTTGCTATGGCAGCTAAAGCCCGCGAATTGAAAAATGAAGGAAAAGATATTATTGGTTTAAGTTTAGGAGAACCCGATTTCAATATCCCAGATTTTATAAAAGATGCCGCAATTAAAGCCATCAATGATAATGTTCACGCTTATCCACCAGTTGACGGTTATGCAGCACTGAAAAATGCCATCATTAAAAAATTCCAAAGAGACAATAACCTCACTTATGAACCCTCACAAATTGTGGTTTCAACCGGAGCAAAACAATCCCTGGCAAATATTGTGATGGTTATGCTTAATCAGGGTGACGAGGTAATTTTACCCGCACCATATTGGGTGAGTTACAGCGACCTTGTAAAACTTGCAGAAGGTGTTCCTGTTGAAATACCTACAACTATAGATACCAACTTTAAAATCACACCACAACAACTGGAGGCTGCCATTACCCCAAAAACAAAATTGGTGATGTACAGCTCACCTTGCAACCCAAGTGGTTCGGTTTATAGTGAAAAAGAACTCAGAGCACTGGCAGATGTTTTGCAAAAACACCCAAACATCTATGTTGTTTCTGATGAAATATACGAGCACATCAACTTTGTTGAAGGTCATTTCTCCATGGCACAATTTGAAGATATGTATGACCGCACCATTGTTGTCAACGGAGTATCAAAAGCTTTTGCTATGACCGGTTGGAGGATTGGATATATGGGTGCTCCGGCTTGGATCGCACGTGCCTGCAATAAAATGCAAGGACAAATAACAAGTGGCGCTAATGCCATTGCACAGATGGCAACCATTGCTGCTCTAGAAGCATCTCCAGATTCAATAAAGTATATGGTAGATGCCTTTATGGAGAGAAGAACTTTAGTATTAAATTTACTTGCTGAAATACCCGGTTTAAAAAATAACGCCCCTGATGGTGCTTTCTATGTTTTCCCCGATGTTTCAAGCTTTTTTGGAAAAACCATAAAAGGAAAAGAAATCAACACTGCAGAAGACTTTTCTATGTTACTCCTTGAAGAAGCCCTTGTTGCCACTGTCTCAGGAGAATCTTTTGGTGACGCAAATTGCATCCGAATATCTTATGCAGCATCAGAAAATGAAATTATGGAAGCTCTAAAGCGAATTAAAGACTTGTTGACTTAAGTTTAAACCTTTTAAATTGAAATTCCTTTTATGCACAAATCTTTATTGCTACCTGTTTCTCCAAAAGAACGGAGTCAATAAAATTAAAACGGTAAACAATTCCAGTCTTCCAACGAGCATTAAAAATGTAGCCCACCATTTTGCCAAACCTGGCAAAGCATCATAACTGTTTACAGGACCTAAATTTCCTAAAGCAGGCCCCACATTACCAAGGCTTGATGCGGCACCACCCAATGCAGTCATAAAATCAAGACCTAAAAAGGAAAAAACTGCTACCCCAATAATAAACATTAGTATATACAAAATAAAAAAGGCAAGTATGTTGAAAACAATGCTCTGTGGTATAGCTCTTTGATTGTACCTAACTGGCAAAATAGCATTACTGTGGAATGAACGTTTAAACTCTAAAATTCCATTCTTGATTGTTATTAAATGTCTCACTATTTTCATCCCTCCTGAAGTGGAACCCGCTGAACCACCTAAAAACATTAAACCAAAAAAGAACATAGTCAAAAAGGGTGTCCATAAAGTATAATCTGCTGTCACAAAACCAGTTGTTGTTACAATCGCAAGCACCTGAAACAATGAATGCCTTATTGAATTTTCAAGCTCACCATAAGCCATATTGTGTTCTAAAGTGGAAATTGACCAATCAGCTTGAAAATAAGTAATAAGCATGACAAGCGCTGAAAAAACAAGAATAAATGTAGTGTAGAGTTTAAATTCTTCATCGCGAAAAATCCGGCTGATTCTTCCTTTAAAAGCAAAATAACTCAATACAAAATTTGTTCCGGCAATGAACATAAAAAAGATGATGATATACTGAATCATTGGGTTATCATTCCAGTGGCCGATGCTTGCATTTTTTGTTGAAAATCCTCCCGTGCTCAATGTACTCATTGAATGGTTTATTGCATCAAAAAGTGACATTCCTGCAAGATTTAATAATACAGTTTCAATTAAAGTGTATCCAAAATAAATGAGCCACAATCGTTTTGCTGTATCTGTAATTCTTGGATGAAGTTTATCACTACTAGGACCGGGAGCTTCTGCAGCAAAAAGCTGCATTCCACCAATTCCAAGAAGTGGTAATATAGCGATTGCCAATACAATAATCCCCATTCCCCCTAACCAGTGTGTGAGACTCCTCCAGAAGAGAATGCTTTCAGGTAAAATTTCAATTTCGTTTAAAATAGTGGCGCCGGTTGTGGTATAGCCACTCATTGTTTCAAAAAAAGCATTGGTGAATGAAGGTATGGCACCGGTAAAGACATAAGGCAATGTTCCACTGAAAGCCATTATCAACCAACCGAATGTGACAATGATATAACCTTCTCTTTTTTTAATTTCTTTTTTATGGTTTTTGGTGACTGCAAAAACAATTAGTCCTGTTATGATGGTAAACACTGACGCCTGTGTAATTCCAAAAACTGCCCCATCATCAAAGTAAAGACTCACTCCAGAAGCTGCCAGCATAAAAAAACCGTTAAACAACAAAAGCAACCCCATAAAATGGAGTATGATTTTTAAGTTTATCCTGTTTAAAAAAGACATTCTAATTAAAGTATTTTTCAACTTTGGAAATGGCGTGAGGCAAACAACCCACAACCACCCGATCTCCGCTTTTAATGACAAAATCGGGCGTGGCAATGAGACCCAAACCATCTCTTATAACACCACCAATAATTGCTGAGCGTGTAAACTCCAGACTTCTAATGGATTTACCCACAACATAAGCCTTTGGGGATACCACAAATTCAAGCAACTCTGCGTTCATATTGGTTAGTTTAGTCATGGCAACCACTTCTCCCTTTCTTATGTATCTGAAAATATCGTTTGCAGCTAATAGTTTTTTATTTATGAGGGTGTCAATCCCAATGGATTGAGAAAGTTGAAAATAATCCATATTTTCAACCAATGCAATGGTTTTCTTCACTCCTTTTGATTTGGCAACAAGACAGGACATAATGTTTGTTTCACTGTTTCCGGTTACCGCAATAAAAGCATCCATATCTTGTAAGGATTCTTCTTCAAGTAGCTCCACATTTCTTCCATCTGTATTAATTACTAAAATATTGGGGAGGGCATCTGCAAGATCAAAAGCTTTTTGTTTATTGCTTTCAATGAGTTTGACCTTAAAGTGACTTTTACAGAGTTCGCGGGCAGTTTTAAATCCAATTTTACTTCCGCCAAGAATCATCACGCTTTTGATGTCTTCGCGAATTTTTCCGGTAAGTTGATAAACCTCTTCTACTCCTTCTAATGTGGTTAAAAAATACACCTGGTCACCTTCTTTATAGACGGTTTCACCTCTGGGAATAAGCGTGTATTGTGTTCCAAAGCGTTGAATAGCAATGGGAATAAATTCAATTCCGGGGTAAACCTCTGCTGCTTCTTTGACTGTTTTCCCAACAAAGGATGCTGTTCTGGGTAGCTTGATACCCACCATCGTTAAAGCCCCGTCCTCAAATTGATATGAATTACTAAAGGCACTTTGATTAAGCAATAATTCTATTTCGGCTGATGCCAATGATTCAGGCGAAATTAATTCATCAATTCCAAAAGCAGCAAATCCAATTTCTTCTTTATTTTTAATCCACTCTGTATTTGAAATACGAGCAATTGTTTTTTTTGCGCCAAGCTGCTTTGCTATGAAACAGGAAGTAATATTTGTTGTTTCACTTGAGGTGACACTAATGAGCATATCTGCTTTTTCAATTTGAGCCTCTTTAAGAATAGAAATAGAGGTGCAATCTCCTTTTAATACCCGAATGTCAAGATGGGCTTCTGCAAAAGATAAATTGTCTTTCACAGTGTCAATTAAGGTGATATCCTGAGACTCAAAAGACAATAGTTTTGCTAAATGAAACCCTACTTCACCGGCACCTGCAATGATTATTTTCATCTAATCTTCATTTTTATTTGTTAAGTGGAAATCAAAGATCCAGTTCCACCTAGATTAAATTTTAACAAGTAATGTCTTAAAAATATTTTCTGAGTGATAAGTCAAAATTGTTAAAAGACATCTTCTTTTTTTAAAGAAAAGTAAAACAAAGTTACTACAATTTTAGGCTTTTAAAAGCGATTGATTTAATTTTCTATTATGAATAAAAGCAAAGTGAATGTATTATATTTGCACAAATTTTTGAAATGAGCGAAAAGGTAAAGCCCTATAAAGAATCTGATTTAAACAAAAAAAAGCAAGTTGAACAAATGTTTGATACCATCTCAGGAAATTATGATGGATTGAACAGGGTTATTTCTTTAGGGATTGACAAGAAGTGGCGAAAGAGAGTTGTCAAACAAGTGGTAGCCAAGAAACCAAAAAGCGTTTTAGATATTGCAACAGGCACCGGTGATCTTGCAATAAGCTTTGCAAAATTTGATGTTCCAAAAATTGTTGGCTTTGACCTTTCTGAAGGTATGCTTAGCATTGCCAGAAAAAAAGTAGCTACTCAAAAGATTGCTGATAAAATTGAATTTCTTCAAGGTGATTCTGAAGAGATGCCGTTTGAAAACAATAGTTTTGATGCTATTACTGTAGCTTTTGGAGTGCGCAATTTTGAAAATCTTGAAAAAGGACTTTCTGAAATCCTCAGGGTTTTAAAGCCCGGCGGACTATTTGTTGTTCTAGAAACATCAGTCCCCACAAAATTTCCTTTCAAGCAAGGATATTTCTTTTACTCAAAATCCATACTTCCCCTGGTAGGTAAATTATTCTCAAAAGATAAAGTGGCATACAATTATTTAAGCGAAAGTGCCTCTGTTTTTCCTTATGGTGAAAACTTCAACAATATTTTGAGAAATATTGGGTTTAAAGAAGTGAAAAATAAACCCCAAACCTTTGGGGTTGCAAGTATTTATTTAGCTTCAAAATAAATCTATGAAGAATATTTTTTTGATAATAGCCCTGCTATTTTTAGCAGAAACTGCTCAAGCCCAGCTTTTTTCAAAAGAACGTTTGGCAAATCTTGAAAACTTTGATAAGCAACGCTGGAGCTGGGGTTATTTTTTGGGGTTTAACAACTATGATTTTAAGTTTGATTACATTAATGAAACCGGGCAACCAGACATTGCCGTCGAGACAAGTGGCGGTTTTAATGTGGGGCTGATTGGCGATTTAAGAATAAATGATTATTTCAATCTGAGACTGGAGCCCGGCCTGTATTACACAGAGCGAAATTTAATTTTTCCGGGTTTTGAAGAAGAACGAGATTTCTTGAGAGAGTCAAAATCTACCTACATTCACATTCCTCTACTATTAAAAATTTCAACAAAAAGACTCAACAACTTTAAACCATTTATAGTTGGTGGGTTTTCAACATCTATAAACTTAACCAGTGATGAAACCAACCCGGAAGACAATCTTGTGGGCAGGTTTAGAATGACAAAAAATACTTACTATTATGAACTAGGCTTTGGAATTGATTTCTATCTCTTCTTTTTTAAATTCACTCCCTCCATAAGAGGTGTTTTTGCAATAAGTGATGAGCTCGTTAGAGACAATGACCCAAACAGTCCATACACCTCAAACATCGACAAACTTTCTTCAAGAGGTGTTTTTATCAATTTTACTTTTCAATAGTTCGGTGAAATTCACTTAATAAAATGGAGGTTGCCATGGCCACATTGAGACTTTCTGTTTTATGGTCAACACCAAATTGTGGAATACTAATTTTTTTTGAAAGAAACTTTTCAAGTTTTGTAGAGATCCCATTCCCCTCATTACCCATAAGTAAAATCGCTTGGCGCGGAAGTTTTTCCGCATACACATTATCTCCCTCCATAAAAGCACCATAAACCGGAAGTTGATTTTTTTCAAAATAATTTTCTAAATCTAAATAATGCACCTCAACCCTAGCCAGTGAACCCATCGATGATTGAATTACTTTGGGATTAAAACAATCAACAGTATCGTGAGAACAAAGTAGTGTTTTTACCCCAAACCAGTCACACAACCTGATGATAGTACCCAGATTTCCGGGATCTCTAATGCCATCAAGTGCAACTGAAAAATTGACTGAAATTATGGGTTTCGGTGCTGGTAATTTGAAAACTGCCAGTGCCTTATTGGGTGTTTTTAATGCACTTATTTTTTTTAATTCATTTTCAGAAATCAATGTAACTTTGTTTTCGGAAACAAAATCCAACATTTCAGTTGAAAAAAGAGCATAAATCTCCCAACCGGCTCCATAAAACTCCTGAATAACTTTTGTACCTTCGACAAAAAATAAATCATGCTTGATTCTATATTTTTTTTGTTGTAAAGACGTTATTAACTTTATTTGACTTTTGCTAACCATGCAAAACGTGTATTTTTGAATTATAATAAATGTACTTTTTTGAAATGCCCATCAAAACAAAACAGAATCTCACAATAGTCAATAAATGTTTCAGGCATTATACAAAAATACCATATATATTCTTATTTTCTATTATTCTAAGTTCTTGTGATGCTGTAAAGAAAGTCAATGAAGATGAATTATTTCTCACACAAAATACAATTGTAGTAGATGGAAATGAAATAAATGAAAGCGGTGTTTACAGTCAAATCATTCAAGAACCCAATACAAAACTATTAGGAATCCCCATTGCCCTTCACTTTTTTAATTTAGCAAGCGAAAAAACAGACTCTGTTTATTACTCACAATTATACAAAACCCCTCAAAAAAAACGAAAGCTCATAAATATCTTTTCTCAAAAGCAGGTTGATGAAATTGTCAATTACAAGGTTGGCTTTAACAACTGGCTCAAAAACAATGGGGAAGCCCCGGTAATTATAAGAAATGATCGAGCTGAAAGAACAAAAGAACGCATAGAGGAATATTATAAAAGTTATGGATGGCTCAATGCCAAGGCTAGTTATGAAGTAATTAAAGACACCCTTAAGCCAAAACGGGCTTCAATTCAATATACTGTAGAACGTCAAAAACCATATTTTGTTGATTCTATTAAAGTTATTATTGATTCGCCTGTGGTCGATTCCATTTTTAAGCATTCTCAAAATCGCACTCTGGTAAAGTCTGGTGAACAATATTCCAGAAACAAATTTGCAAATGAAAGAGACCGAGTGACAATACTGATGCGAAATTCAGGTCTTTATAACTTTAATCAAGAATACATCTCGTTTATTGCAGATACTGTAAATACCGGTCACAAAGCAAACATAGAATATTTGATTGGAAACAGAAACAATCAAGAGGAAGACTCCACTGCTCAACAACCATTTAAAATACATACAATTTCAAAAATCAAAGTGGTAACTGATTATTCTTATGAAAATCGTAATAAAAAGTTTTCTGATTCGATTGACTATAATGGTTTCACTCTTTATGGTTATGATAAAATCAAATACAGACCTAAAACCATTACTGATGCTATTTTTATAAACCAAGACTCTATATTTAAAGATACAGACAGAACCCTCACTTATACTCATTTGAGTGAACTGAGGGTTTTTAGGTATCCCAATATCAACTATGAACTCAATCCTGCAGACACCACACAAACAGAATTGATAACAACCATATTACTTTCCCCGAGAAAAAAATATGGAATTAGCTTTGATGTTGATGCTTCAACTTCAAATATTCAAGAGTTTGGTTTAGGTTTTAGCACATCATTTTTAACAAGAAATGTATTTAAAGGAGCTGAAATACTTGAAATTTCTGGGCGTGGTAGCCTGGGGTCTTCAAAAGATGTTGCAGACCGTGACAGCCGATTTTTCAATATTTCAGAAATTGGTGGTGATATCAAACTTGGTATTCCCAGAATACTTTTCCCTTTCAATACAGAAAAGATCATTCCAAAATATATGTCACCATACACTAATATTAGTCTGGGTGCAAGTAGTCAAAAAAACATTGGGCTTGACAAACAAACAACAAGTCTTATTTGGAATTACAAATGGAATCCAACCAGAATGCACACATACAGGCTCGATTTAATGAACATTCAGTATGTAAGGAATCTCAATACAGAAAACTATTTCAATGTTTATGAAAATTCTTATGACAGACTAAATGACATTGCACTAGGCACAAATGCTAGTGATTCTTACTTCAATTTAGACGAAAATAACAATCGCATTGATTTAATTATTCCTGAAGGAACATCAAATTTCCTAGACGATTTTAATCAAAACCTCCTTGATGGCCTTAATGCAGATGATATTCAAAACATAAGAAACATCAATCAACAAAAAGACCGACTCACTGAAAACAATTTAATTTTTGCATCAAATATTACATGGATTAGAGACTCACGAAAAAGTGTGTTTGACAATCAGTTTTCAAGAATAAGATTAAAACTTGAATTTGCCGGAAATTTACTCTCCGGAGTTTCTTCACTTGCCGGAATTGAAAAAAACAGCAATGACAATTATGAAGTTTTTGGTGTCAACTTTTCTCAGTATATAAAACTGGATTCAGAGTATGTGCGCTATTGGGAAATCAATAAAGAAACACAAGTTGCACTAAGGCTATTTGGTGGATTTGCTGTGCCTTATGGAAATTCAAACAGTATTCCTTTCACGAGAAGTTATTTTGCCGGAGGTCCAAATGACAATAGAGGTTGGCTGCCATTCAGGCTGGGTCCCGGGGCAAGTGACAGAGGAGATGAGTTCAATGAAGCAAACTTAAAACTTGCTGCCAATATAGAATATCGATTTACCATACTGGGTTCTTTTAAGGGAGCTCTTTTTGTCGATACGGGAAACATTTGGAATGCACTTGATAATGTAACCGATGAAAAATCTAGCTTTGAAGGCCTTTCCGACCTTAAAGACATAGCTGTTGGTTCAGGTTTTGGATTGAGATATGACTTTGGTTTTTTTGTTTTAAGAGGAGATTTAGGCTTCAAAACATACAACCCCGCTAGGTCTGAAGGAAGGCGCTGGTTTAAAGAATACAATTTTAATAACACAACACTAAACATTGGCATTAACTATCCTTTTTAAGCTTATATTTTTTATCTTTGTTAATTGAATCAAGAGCTATTATTATGTCAAATCATCATATTAAAGCTGGTGTAGCAACCGGTGCAACAGTACAAGAAATCCATCAATTAGCCAAAGCGAAAGGTTTTGCACTCCCTGCAATAAATGTAGTGGGATCAAATACAATCAACTCAGTTCTAGAAACTGCTGCCGGTTTAAATTCGCCGGTGATTATTCAATTTTCTAATGGTGGTTCGCATTTCAATGCCGGAAAAGGTCTTCCTAACACAAACCAAAAAGCCGCCATTGCCGGTGGAATAGCCGGTGCAAAACACATTCACGAGCTTGCAAAAGCATATGGTGCCGTGGTAATTTTACATACAGACCATTGTGCTAAAAATTTACTTCCTTGGATTGACGGGCTTCTTGATGCCGGTGAAGAACATTTCAAAGTCTATGGAAAACCTCTTTATAGCTCACATATGCTAGACCTTTCTGAGGAATCAATCGAAGAGAATATTGAAATTTCTAAACGTTACCTTGAACGTATGTCTAAAATGGGTATGACGCTCGAAATAGAATTAGGCATCACAGGTGGTGAAGAAGATGGAGTGGACAACACAAATGTTGATTCATCAAAACTTTACACCCAACCGGAAGAAGTCGCTTATGCTTATGAAGAATTAAAAAAAGTGAGTGATCGTTTTACGATAGCAGCAGCTTTTGGAAATGTTCACGGTGTTTACAAACCAGGAAATGTTAAATTGACTCCCATCATTCTGAAAAATTCTCAGGAATATGTGCAGAAAAAATACAATACAGGTCACAATCCCATTGACTTTGTTTTTCACGGTGGTAGTGGCTCCTCTGTTCAAGAAATTAGAGAAGCCATTAGTTATGGTGTAGTAAAAATGAACATAGACACCGATTTGCAATTTGCTTTTTCAGAAGGCATTAGAGATTATATGATTGAAAACATAGACTTTTTAAAAACACAAATTGGTAACCCTAACGGAGACGCATTGCCCAATAAAAAGTATTATGACCCCAGAAAATGGTTGCGCGAAGGCGAAATGACTTTCAAATCCCGACTTGAGCAAGCTTTTAAAGACCTTAATAATGTCAACACACTTGGTTAATTGTTATTTATAAAAAAAAATACAAATCGTTAAACTTAAATCATAAATCCCATGGCCTGGTTTAAAAGAACAAAAAAAGGAATTCAGACTGCAACCGAAGACAAAAAAGATGTCCCAAAAGGCTTGTGGTATAAATCCCCCACCGGAAAAATTGTCGATGCAGAAGAACTCGCTCTCAATTTTTATGTGAGTCCTGAAGATGGCTACCACGTGCGTATTGGCAGCAAAGAATATTTTGAATTACTCTTTGATGACAATAAATTCAAAGAATTGGATAAAAACCTTAGCTCTAAAGACCCACTTAATTTTGTAGATACTAAAAAATATTTAGACAGATTAAAAGAGGCACAAGAAAAAACAGGTTTGAAAGACGCTGTAAGGACAGCTGTTGGAAAATCAATGGGAAAAGACCTTGTAATTGCCTGTATGGACTTTACATTTATTGGCGGTTCTATGGGGGCTGTTGTGGGAGAAAAAATTACGCGTGCAGCAGACTATGCTCTTAAAAAGAAAATCCCTCTGCTCATAATCTCTAAAAGTGGTGGTGCCAGGATGATGGAAGCAGCGTTTTCATTAATGCAATTAGCAAAAACATCTGCCAAGCTTGCTCAACTTTCTGATGCAGGCATACCCTATGTTTCCTTATGTACAGACCCCACAACAGGAGGAACAACAGCTTCATTTGCAATGCTTGGAGACATAAACATCTCAGAGCCAGGAGCTTTAATAGGTTTTGCAGGTCCAAGAGTAGTAAGAGATACCACGGGAAAAGAATTACCGGAAGGATTTCAAACTGCAGAATTCCTTCTTGAGCATGGATTCCTTGATTTTATCTCTCACAGAAAAGATTTAAAAAAGAACATCAATAATTACATTGACTTAATTTTAAATAGACCAATTAGAGAAACTGCCTAAAAACAATTTCAAAAATAACACAATTAACTACTATAATTAGATTTTTTTAGGTATGCTATTTTTCAAGCACTACCTCAAGATCCATTAGGTCCGGATTTTTCAAATATTCTACATACTCAACTTGATAATAAAGAGTTTTTCTATCACCACTAAAAGTAGCATCCTCTTGAGAGGTTGATTTAATTTTTGTAGGAAATGTATAATTCAATTTATACAAAGTGCCACCCAACATCATTTCCATACTCTTTAAACTATCCATTTCTGTTTTGTGTAATTCAGCGTCAGCTATATAAGCATCCCGTTTAAAGATATTTTTCTCAAAGGAATATTTTACTTTTACACTCTCCTGAGTTGGAGATTTCTCAGATTCTGAGGCGGTATTGACACCCGTATTGTTTATTTGATTAAATGCATCAAAAAGATTGTTTGCCTCATCAATTGATTTGAAATTTATAAAAATATCATAAACCATTTTTTCTGCCTCAGTATCCATTTCAACATGAACTCCATATGCCTCTAATTTTTTGAGTCGCTCTTGTTGCTCAATTGGTAATGTAGCAATACTATCTTTTTTATTCGCAAGTATATCCTTAAAATAAAAAGTGGTGTCTATTTTGTCATTTATAGGTGTACTTTCTTCTTCAGTCCCCATTGAAGACATCATTGCTATCATAGCAGAGGCGTCCATTTGTACTTTCATTTCTCCACTTCCATCGGCATTTAACACGAGGGTTTCAGTAAACTCACAAGAAGAAAAAAGGAGCAAGCACAATGACATAGAAATAAGAAATAAAATTCTCATAGTATTAATTTTTAGGATTGTTTAAAATGATTAAAGCTGCAATGACACCGGGAATCCAACCAAGAAGGGTTAAAATTAAAACAATTACAATGGAGCCACAGCCCTTATCAATCACTGAAAGTGGTGGAAAAATAATCGCAAGAATAACTCTCCAAATGCTCATATTTAAATTATAAACTTTTAAAACTTTGTCGGCTAATTCAAAAATAGGGTTTATATCTGATTTTTAGAATACATAGTTCATCAATTTTTACAAATATTTTTAACAAAAACGTATCTTTGCGCCTTCAAAACTCAGTAAAATATGCAACTTTCAGAACAAGAACAAGTGCGAAGAGAAAAACTCGCTCAATTACGTGCCTTGAATATTAACCCTTACCCGGCGGCTCTTTTTCCGCTTGACCATAATTCAAAACAAATTAAAGAACAATTTGAAGAAGGGAAAAAGGTAATTATTGCTGGGCGATTGATGTCAAGACGCATTCAAGGCAAAGCCTCTTTTGCTGAATTACAAGATACTGAAGGACGAATACAAATCTATTTTAACCGTGACGAAATTTGTCCGGGAGAAGATAAAACACTTTATAATGAAGTGTATAAAAAACTGCTCGATATTGGTGATTTTATAGGAATTGAAGGTGAGTTATTCACCACTCAGGTAGGTGAGAAAACAGTGATGGTGAAAAATTTTAGTTTACTAAGTAAGTCCCTTAAACCGCTTCCTTTGCCAAAAACAGATAGCGAAGGAAACACCTTTGACGAGTTCAATGATCCCGAAATGAGATATCGTCAACGCTATGCTGATTTGGTAGTAAACCCGCAAGTAAAAGAAGTGTTTATCAAGCGCACTAAATTATTCAACGCAATGCGCTCTTTCTTCAATGAAAGAAATTACTTTGAAGTAGAAACACCCATTTTACAACCCATACCCGGTGGTGCTGCAGCAAAACCCTTTATCACCCATCACAATGCACTTGACATTCCGTTGTATTTAAGAATTGCAAATGAATTGTATCTAAAACGACTGATTGTTGGTGGTTTTGACGGTGTCTATGAATTTTCTAAAAACTTCAGAAATGAAGGTATGGACCGCACTCACAATCCTGAGTTTACTGCCATGGAAATTTATGTGGCCTACAAAGATTACAACTGGATGATGGAATTTACAGAGCAACTTCTTGAATTTTGTGCCATTGCCGTTAACGCAACCTCAAAAGCAACTTTCAAAGAACACCAAATTGATTTTAAAGCTCCATACCCACGCATCACAATGACTGATGCTATCAAACAATTCACAGGATTTGATATCTCAGGAAAAAATGAAGCAGAGCTTCGAGAGGCAGCCCGTGAAATGGGCATCGAAGTAAATGAAACAATGGGTAAAGGAAAATTGATCGATGAAATTTTTGGCGAAAAATGTGAAGGGAATTTTATTCAACCCACTTTTATAACTGATTATCCAAAAGAAATGAGCCCGCTGTGTAAAGAGCATCGCGACAATCCAGAACTTACAGAACGTTTTGAATTGATGGTTTGCGGTAAAGAAATTGCCAATGCTTACACAGAGCTCAATGACCCCATTGACCAGCTTCAACGTTTTGAAGAACAAGTGCGCTTAAGCGAAAAGGGTGACGACGAGGCTATGTTCATCGATCGCGATTTTGTAAGAGCACTGGAATATGGAATGCCACCAACTTCCGGACTCGGAATTGGAATGGACAGATTGATCATGTTTTTAACAAATAACCCCTCGATTCAGGAAGTATTGTTTTTCCCACAAATGAAACCCGAGCGAAAAATAGAACTAACAGAAGAAGAAAAAATAGTTTTGGATATTTTAAAGCCAAACAAAAAAATGCCTCTGGATAATTTAAAAAATCAGGCTGAACTTTCCAACAAAAAATGGGATATAGCCATTAAAGGACTCACTTCAAAAAAAGTCGCCAGGGTAGAAAAGTCAGATGATGGGTTATTTGTCGAGTTAAAATAATACAACCAGACATAATATAAATATAAAAAGGAGTTTCTAAATGGAGCTCCTTTTTACATTATAAAAGGTTAAACAATACTTAAAGTTTAGATAATAAATTAAACCACAAGGTAAATCTGAAGTCCTAAGTATATAAATAAACCTTAAATTCAATAATTATGAAAAAATTAATAATGATAGCCCTTGTTCTTGTGTCAGCTATAGGATATGCACAGGACAAAAAAGAAAAAATAAAAAAGGATTGGACCCCCGAACAAATGGCAGAGAAAAAAACAAAAAAAATGACCTCTGAACTAAATCTTACAGATGCACAACAAGAAAGAGTTAGATTAATTCACCTTATTAAAGCCAAGGAAAGAATGGCAAAAAGAACTGCATTAAGAGCAAATAATCAAACCGCTAAAAGTAACTATAAAGCTCAAATGAAAGAAATTTTAACTGCTGACCAATATTCCAAATGGATAGAAAATAATGAAAAATCTAAGAGAGACAAACGTTCTAATTACATGCAAAAAAGAAAACAGTAGCAATTAGCCTCTATTGTGAAAAAAGCCAAAGATAGAATGAAAATTTCAAATCTATTTTTGGCTTGATTATTGTTTTATTTAAGATATATAACTATTTTGGTCATCTAAATTTAAAATGAAAACAATGAAAAAATTAATAACCCTACTGTTAATAGCTTGTGCCTTCACATTTACTGTTCAAGATGCAAATGCGCAACAACGCCCTGAAGAGGTTGCTAAAGCTAAAGTTGCAGAACTTAGCAAAGACCTTGAATTAAATGGAGAGCAACAACGTTCACTATGGAGAGTTTTAGTAAAGAAGGAATCTGCAATAGCAAAAGCTGGAGAATCAACTCAAGAAATTGAAGCGACTTTTGAAAAAGATATAAAAGAAATTCTCACTGCTGAACAATATAAAAAGTATCTAACAACCATCGAAAAATAAGTGGTGTTAAAAAAATAAAAGCCGGAAGTTATCCGGCTTTTTTTATTACCATTTTTTCACAACCTTGTCACAAGAGGCAATCGTCTGGTCTAGATCGTCATAAGAAAGAGCATCACATAAAAACCAGGTTTCAAATGCACTTGGAGCGATATATATGCCTTCCTGAAGCATCCCATGAAAAAACTGTTTGAATTTTTCATTGTTACCGCTTGCTGCGGTTTCAAAATCCACTACTTCTTCTTCACAAAAATGGACAGAAATCATTGAACCCACCCTGTTTATTGTATGAGTAATATTATTTTGAATTAGAACTTGACTCAAACCCTTATGTAAATAAGCCGTTTTATTTTCTAAAGACTTAAAAATTGATGGGTTGTTGTTTAGTTCAGTGAGCATTGCAAGGCCTGCGGCCATGGCCAGCGGGTTTCCACTCAAAGTTCCTGCTTGATAGACAGGACCTTCTGGAGCGAGGTGTTTCATAATTTCATTACGAGCAGCAAATGCGCCAACCGGGAGTCCACCTCCAATCACTTTGCCAAAACAAACAATATCTGCCTTGATGTTTAAAAGTTCTTGTACACCCCCTTTTGCAAGCCTAAAACCAGTCATTACTTCGTCAAATACTAAAAGTGCATTGTGGGCATCACAAAGGGTTCTCAATCCCTCGAGAAATCCAGCTTTTGGAGGAATACACCCCATATTTCCTGGAACGGGTTCAATAATGATACAAGCTATCTCATTTTTATTTGCTTCAAAAAGCTGAGCAACACTTTCCAAGTTATTAAACTGGGCAAGCAAGGTGTCTTTTGCGGTTCCTTGGGTAACACCGGGACTGTTTGGCGAACCAAAAGTCACAGCACCACTACCCGCTTGTATCAAAAAAGAATCGCTATGACCATGATAACAGCCGGCAAACTTGATTATTTTATCTTTTCCGGTGTAGCCGCGAGCTAATCGCACTGCACTCATACAAGCCTCAGTTCCGCTATTTACAAATCTTATTTTTTCAATATTTGGCACCATTGAGACTGCCAATTGTGCAATTTCTGTTTCAATTTTGGTGGGCATTCCAAAAGAAGTTCCTTTTTTTGCCTTATCGATAACCGCATTCACAACAAGTTCATGAGCATGCCCCAAAATCATGGGGCCCCAGGAATTGATGTAGTCAATTAGTCTGTTTCCATCGACATCATACAAATAGGCACCCTTGGCTTTTTCGACAAAAATGGGTGTGCCTCCCACCGCTTTGAAAGCTCTTACAGGTGAGTTTACCCCACCGGGAATTACTTTTTCGGCTTCAGAAAATAAAGCACTACTTCGTTTGTAAATCATTTGAAATTATTTTTTTGGATGTAAGTAAATCACCTGACCCACACTAATATCGTTTGAAGAAAGACCATTGTATTGTTTTAAAGTCTCAACAGGAATATTAAATCGTCTTCCTATGGAATACAATGTATCACCTGCTCTCACAGTGTAAGTATTTACTTTGGAAGTATCAGGGTTTGCAATGTTTGCTTCAGAGCCCATCACTTCAGTATCTAGTTTATATAACTCATAGCGTTCAATGATACTTATGAGTTTGTCAGGATATTTGGGATCTGTAGCATAGCCGGCTTTTCGAAGACCTTTGGCCCAGGCTTTATAATCATCTTTCTTAAGTTGAAACAAGTCGCTGTAACGAGGCCTCGAAGTAAGAAAAAGAGAATGGTCTCTAAATGAATATTTTGGGTCGTTATATTTTCTAAAACACTCCTGAATCGCATCATCATCGTGTCGCACACTTTCACCAGTCCAGCCGGTATGACATTTTATTCCAAAATGATTGTTAGATCGCATCGTCAAATTACCTCTACCTGCTCCAGATTCCAGTATTCCCTGAGCCATTTTTATGCTCGCAGGAATTCCATAAAGTAACATTTCTTCCTGGGCGATGTGTTTGAAGTTATTTATATAAACAGAAACAACTTCAGTATAAGAAGCATTTGGGGCTGGAGTGACAACTTCAGTGGATGATAGATTATCTTCTTTATCAACAACAACCACAGGAGTTTCTATTGCTGGAGGTTTGATAATTTCACGCTTTTGTGGGATTTTTTTAGCAACACGTTTCTTAGAACCACAGCTGCTAATTAAAAACATAGAAAATAAGACTATAAAAATACTAGTGAGCCGCATATTAAATTTCTATAAGTGGTAAATTTTTCTTTTTCAATTGTAAATTCATACCCTGAATTCCTTGAAGACCTCCGGTATGAATGGCTAAAATACGAGAATTTTTTGGAAAAAAACCCGACTTTGCCAGCTCAAAAATACCATATAACATCTTTCCGGTGTATATGGGGTCAAGTGCAATATTGGTTTTTGTTTTGAACTCATTTATAAAATCAACAAGCTCCTCATTGACTTTGGCATATCCACCAAAACAAAACGCATCTGTGATTTCCCAATTTGTTTTCGTAGTCCATTTTTTAATTTCTTTTTCTAAAAAATTTCCTTTTAAAGCAGAGAAACCCACAATTCTTTGATGGGGTTTACTGCTATTTACAATCCCAGCCATTGTGCCTCCGGTACCAACAGGCACACAGATGTAGTCAAAAATAGTATCCTGAGGAGTTAAAATTTCTTCACATCCTTTCACTGCAAGAGAATTTGTTCCGCCTTCCGGTAATAAATAAAAATCTCCAAAACATTTTTTGAAATACTTTAGTATATCGGGAGTATCTTTGAGTTTGTATTTTTCCCTTGAAATAAATTGCAACTGCATACCTTGCGCTTTCGCGAAAGCGAGCGTGGGATTCTTATCTATTTTATCCTCGAGTTCCTCTCCTCTGATAATACCTATTGTTTGGATACCATATTCCCGGCCTGCCGAAGCTGTTGCTGCTATATGATTTGAAAAGGCACCACCAAAAGTGAGTAAAGTATGCCTGTTTTGATCTTTTACGGCTTTCAAGTTGTATTTGAGTTTACGGAACTTATTACCTGAAACAAAAGGATGTATTTGATCTTCTCTTTTTAAGGAAATTTCAGGAAAATCTTTCAAGTTGAGATACTCTTGAAAATAGATGTTTATAAGTTGATTTGAGACACTTATCATGTTGAATAATATGTTTTTATAATATTTTTCCTACATTTTTATACGTTTTATCGAAAATATAATCTTTTTATCGTCATTTATTTGCATTTTAGAATTCATTCACATTACATTTACCGTCCCTAAATCAAACTAAATGAACAAACTTACTCAATTTGCAAGTTTATTTATACCTTTTGCACTATTATTAACCTACAGCTCATTTTCGCAAGTGGGTATTGGTACAACAAATTTTTCGAATGGTGCTTTAATGGATATTCAAAGTGATTCTAAAGGAATATTAACCCCAAGGATTGCACTTCTAAATACACTTGATAATACAACAATAACGCCAGCTGCCACTACAGGATTGTTAATCTTTAATACAGCTAATTCAGGAGTCGGAGACTCAGCTGTGACCCCCGGCTTTTACTATTGGGATGGAAGTCAATGGACAAGAATCCGTTCAAACGATAGAATCTGGAGTATTTCAGGGAATAACAATGTAAATTCAGGAACAGATTTTTTAGGAACCACAAATAACAGAAGAGTCGATTTTAGAACTAATAATATAAATCGATTGAGAGTTCCCCGAAATTCTACTAGTGTGAGAGGTCTATCAAGAGGTTCCATTGATTTACCGTTTTATTCCTTTCAGACAAATACAAATTTAGGTATGTGGTCCCCAACTGTAGATCTTCTTGCATTGAGTGCTGACAATAAAGAATTTATAAGATTTACTGAAGACTCCCAAAACACGGTATTAATAAATAACTCTAGTGAAACTATCAATACCCGAATTGAATCCCAAGACGATGAAAACATGTTTTTTACTGATGGTACAGATAACAGAGTGGGTGTAAAAACCAATAACCCTGAGACATTATTTCACATTGCAGGAGACAACAATACCTTGAGGATTGATGAATTAAACTTTGCAAACAATACTAACTACACGAGTGCTGATCCTATGCCGGTCTATGTAAATACTAATGGTGACCTCATTTTAAGACCATCATTAGTTCAAAATTTTATGGAGTTAGAATCAATTGACTTTTACCCAATTGGAGGTCAATTTGGAGGTATTAGTGTGGGACGCGATAATGGTGAAGCTGTAGATACAAACATTGGCTCAACACAGTCCATAACATTAACACAAGCCTCAGTGGTTCATGTTAATTATCAATTTAGTGTAAGGGCTTCATCAAACACTCCTTCAGCCAGACCGTACCCAAATGATTATGAAATAGTAAATGATGGGGCTCCCAGACACTATAGTTCTTGGGTACAAGTTAATGGCACAACCGAAAAAATAGCTTTTGACTCAGATTATTTTACAAATTTATCTGGATCAGCAGGTGGTGCGTATGCAGGGGGATTCTTTTACCTTGCCGGAAAAGGTTCCATATTACTACCCGCAGGAACACATACTTTTCAGATTGTAGCCCACACTTATGCCGGAACCGGAAAAAGTTACCGCTTTCAATTTGCAAACACACAACACGAACGATTTCAAATATTAGTGCAACGTTAATCCCAAACTTATGAACCACAAATACATTATTCCCTATTTAATGTGTTTGTTATTTGCATCTCAAATAACCTACACACAAAACTTAAATGAAGCGACAATCAAAATTGATGCTTACCACAATTCATTAACTAATAAACTTCAAACTCAAGATAGTAAAAATCTTAAAGAGGAAGATGTTGCAAACTGGGTTATTACCAGTGAGCATGTTAGTAGCACAAGTGGTGTACATCACATTTATTACAGACAAACAGTCAATGATATAGAAATTTATGGTGCGGAAGCCAGTATCCATATTGCTTCAAATGGCGAGATTGTTACAAAAAACAACAATTTTATTGCAGATATTAGTCAAAAAATAAAAGGAGGTAAATCTCCTTCATTAACCCCATTACAGGCTGTTTCTGCTGCAGCAAACAGCGAAAATTATCGCCTTTCAGAAAACCTTACTGTACTTGATGTTGTAGATTTATCAAAACAAGAATACATTATAAGTAAAGGAGGAATTTCAAATTCTGATATTCCTGTGAAATTGATGTATATTCAAAATAGTAAAGGGGAAATTGTCCTTTCGTGGAGTTTAGCCATTGATGATATTGAGGGAAAAAACTATTACAATTTCAAAGTTGATGCTCAAACTGGTGAAATCATTGAAAAAATAGATTGGCAATCCAATTGTGGTTTTGAACATGTTTGTGAAACACATCATAGTGATCACGATCACGATTTAGACCAAGACAATCAAGAGTCAGATTATCACACAGATGTTGTAACAATGGAAGAGTCCATTGCAGAATTTGGAGCACTTTTAGGTGGAAGTTACCGAGTGTATGCTATGCCTGTTGAAAGTCCTAATTATGGCGGAAGAACCCTTGTAACAGGCGTTGAAAACTTAACTGCTTCCCCATTTGGATGGCACGACACAAATGGTGCATCTGGTGTGGAACACACAAATACCCGTGGAAATAATGTTAGAGCTTATGATGATATCAATGGTAATAATTCGCCAGGCACTTATGCTGAAGGAGGCGCTGCATTAAACTTTGATTTTCCAATCAATACAAACTGGAGTACTGCCAACAGATCACTACCTGCAGCAATAACAAATTTATTTTATTGGAGTAATATTGTTCACGATGTGGTTTATCTCTATGGATTTGATGAAGCCAGTGGAAATTTTCAACAAAACAATTATGGCAATGGTGGCTCAGCAAATGATTATGTGAGGGCTGAAGCTCAAGACGGTGGAGGTACATGTAACGCAAATTTTGCGACACCAAACGATGGAAGTTTACCAAGAATGCAAATGTACACATGTGGAACCCGAGATGGAGACCTTGACAACGGGGTTATCATACATGAATATGGTCATGGTATTTCAACCCGTTTAACAGGAGGAAGATTTAATTCAGGATGTCTTAATACCGGAAGTACACCAGAACAAATGGGTGAAGGCTGGAGTGATTATTATGCTTTGTTGTTAACTATGAACCCCGGAGATAATGGTGCACAAGCAAGACCTATAGGTACATGGCTAGTTGGTCAAGCCGGAAATGGACCTGGTATCAGAGAATTTCCTTACAGCACCAATATGGCCGTTAATTCTCACACTTATGCAAGAACTCAAACTGCTGTAGCTCCTCACGGAGTGGGCTCTGTTTGGGCTATGATGCTTTGGGAAATGACCTGGGGTCTCATCGACCAATATGGATTTGATACTGACTTTTACAATGGCACAGGAGGAAATAACATTTCCATGATGCTTGTAACTGAAGGGCTTAAAATGCAACCTTGTTCTCCGGGATTTGTTGATGGAAGAGATGCTATCCTTGCAGCAGATATGGCGCTCTATGGTGGTGCCAACCAATGTATTATTTGGGATGCATTTGCAAAAAGAGGACTCGGATTCAGTGCATCACAAGGAACATCGGGAAGTAATGCAGATAATATACAAGCATTTGACTTACCCCCCACTACATTTGCAGCTTCAGAATCATTTTGTGTAACTGAAGGAGTTCAATCAGGATTGTCAGGTGGTGCTCCCGGCGGCGGCGCTTACTCAGGCCCGGGTGTTACAGATGATGGAAATGGAAATACATACACTTTTGACCCCAATGATGCCGGAGTTGGAAATCACACGGTGACTTATACAAGCATTTGTGGAGGTACAGCAAACATTATTATTAATGTAACTGAAGCACCTGATGCGCCTTCAGTAACAAATGATAATTTTTGTAGTGGAGCCAGCGTTACTTTAACAGCCACACCAAATGACCCTGGAAATATAATTGAATGGTATGACGCAGCTACTGGTGGAACGCTTCTTTTTACAGGACCTTCATACACCTTTAACCCTGCCGAGACAACCAGTGTCTATGCTGAAGAAGTTTTAGACCCGGTTCCAACAGCTGCTACTATTACACATTCAAACTCTCAGAATGTTGTGCCCGGTAGTGTTTGGTGTCAATCTGGTTCATCTGGATCACACGCTACAACAAGTCATTGGAGAGTTTTTAACTTACAAAATGATTTTGGAATTAGTGAAGATTTTAATGTAACCCAGGTCCAGTTTGGTGTACAGTCAGTCAGTAATAATTATACATTAACAGTTAGACTTCATACGCTAAATGGAGCATTCAACACCTCCAATTTAACTCTTTTAGGTAGTATTAATGTCCCCGTCTCACCTGCAAATAATGGGAATGTAGTTTCAGCACCATTTTCTACAACTATACCCTCCGGCAGTATATTGGTGATGGAAATATTAACTCCTGCGAATGGTTCAACCGCATTCTTTCCTGGATCAAATGGGAGTGGTGAAACAGACAACTCTTACATATCTGCAGCAGATTGCGGACTAACTCAGCCATCAACTCTTGCCTCTGTCGGCTTTCCCAATGTTCACTACGTTATGAATGTCATTGGAGAATATAACATTGCGAGTTTATGTACGGGTACTCGTGCCGAAGCAACAGCTTCAGCAGACAATATCCCTCCGATAGCTATTGCACAAGATATTACAGTTTTTCTTGACATAAATGGTCAGGCTACAATAACTTCTGCAAATATCAATAACGGATCAAGCGATAATTGTGCTATAGATTCTATGTCTGTTAGCCCCAATTTCTTCAATTGTTCCACTTTAGGAGATCAAATTGTTACTTTAACTGTTACTGACACGGAAGGAAATATAAGTACCGCTCAAGCAACGGTCACTGTTTTAGACAATCTTATACCAAATATCGGATCAGCTTCAAATCAAACAATTAGTGGTGATAGTAATTGTCAGGCAACCCTGGCAGATTACACATCACTTGTTGTGGCAACAGATAACTGTGGAACTCCGCCAATTACCCAAAGCCCTATCCCGGGTTCAATCATAAGCGGAACAACCACAGTAACCCTTACTGCAACTGATGCTTCTGGCAACTTTGCCACGACATCATTTGACGTCATTATTGAAGACACAACTAACCCAACCATTCAACCAATTGCTGACCAAACCACTGCAGGAGATGCGTCCTGTCAGGCTACTCTTGCCGATTTTACTGCACTCGCAGTGGTGTCAGACAATTGTGATGCAAACCCAACTGTTATTCAAAACCCAATAGCAGGAACCGTCTTTAGCGGAACAACAACTGTAACACTTACAGTTACTGATGCCGCTGGAAATGACGCTTCGACTTCCTTTAATGTTGTTGTGGAAGATACCACAGCGCCAACTATCGATGCCATCGCTGACCAAACTGTTTCCGGTAATGCTTCGTGTGAAGGAACTGTTGGTGACTATACTTCATTGGCTGTCATAGCTGATAATTGTGATACCGCTCCGGTGGTGACACAATCGCCTGTGGCCGGAACGACTTTTAGTGGAACGACTTTGGTTACTTTAACCGTAACTGATGCTTCAGGTAATGATGCTTCCACTTCCTTTGATGTTGTTGTGGAAGATACCACAGACCCAACTATCGACGCCATCGCTGACCAAACGGTGAGTGGAAACGCTTCGTGTGAAGGTACTGTGGGTGACTATACTTCATTGGCTGTCATAGCCGATAATTGTGATGCCAGTCCAACTGTAACTCAATCGCCTGCTGCTGGAACGACTTTTAGTGGAACTACTTTGGTGACTCTTACAGTGACCGATGCTTCAGGTAATGATGCTTCCACTTCGTTTGATGTTGTTGTGGAAGATACCACAGCGCCAACCATCGATGCCATCGCTGACCAAACTGTTTCAGGTAATGCTTCGTGTGAAGGAACTGTGGGAGATTATACTTCATTGGCTGTCATAGCCGATAATTGTGATGCCGCTCCGGTGGTGACGCAATCGCCTGCTGCTGGAACGACTTTTAGTGGAACGACTTTGGTGACTCTTAACAGTGACCGATGCTTCAGGTAATGATGCTTCCACTTCATTTGATGTTGTTGTAGAAGATACCACAGCGCCAACTATCGATGCCATCGCTGACCAAACGGTGAGTGGAAACGCTTCGTGTGAAGGTACTGTGGGTGATTATACTTCATTGGCTGTCATAGCCGATAATTGTGATGCCGCTCCGGTGGTGACGCAATCGCCTGCGGCTGGAACGACTTTTAGTGGAACTACTTTGGTGACTCTTACAGTGACTGATGCTTCAGGTAATGATGCTTCCACTTCGTTTGATGTTGTTGTGGAAGATACCACAGCGCCAACTATCGATGCCATCGCTGACCAAACTGTTTCCGGTAATGCTTCGTGTGAAGGAACTGTTGGTGACTATACTTCATTGGCTGTCATAGCTGATAATTGTGATACCGCTCCGGTGGTGACACAATCGCCTGTGGCCGGAACGACTTTTAGTGGAACGACTTTGGTTACTTTAACCGTAACTGATGCTTCAGGTAATGATGCTTCCACTTCCTTTGATGTTGTTGTGGAAGATACCACAGACCCAACTATCGACGCCATCGCTGACCAAACGGTGAGTGGAAACGCTTCGTGTGAGGGTACTGTTGGTGATTATACTTCATTGGCCGTAGTGGCTGACAACTGTGATGCTGCTCCGGTGGTGACACAATCGCCTGCGGCCGGAACGACTTTTAGTGGAACGACTTTGGTTACTTTAACCGTAACTGACGCTTCAGGTAATGATGCTTCCACTTCCTTTGATGTTGTTGTGGAAGATACCACAGACCCAACTATCGATGCCATCGCTGACCAAACGGTGAGTGGAAACGCTTCGTGTGAAGGTACTGTGGGTGACTATACTTCATTGGCTGTCATAGCCGATAATTGTGATGTCAGTCCAACTGTAACTCAATCGCCTGCTGCTGGAACGACTTTTAGTGGAACGACTTTGGTGACTCTTACAGTGACCGATGCTTCAGGTAATGATGCTTCCACTTCGTTTGATGTTGTTGTGGAAGATACCACAGCGCCAACCATCGATGCCATCGCTGACCAAACTGTTTCAGGTAATGCTTCGTGTGAAGGAACTGTGGGAGATTATACTTCATTGGCTGTCATAGCCGATAATTGTGATGCCGCTCCGGTGGTGACGCAATCGCCTGCTGCTGGAACGACTTTTAGTGGAACGACTTTGGTGACTTTAACCGTAACCGATGCTTCAGGTAATGATGCTTCCACTTCATTTGATGTTGTTGTAGAAGATACCACAGCGCCAACTATCGATGCCATCGCTGACCAAACGGTGAGTGGAAACGCTTCGTGTGAAGGTACTGTGGGTGATTATACTTCATTGGCTGTCATAGCCGATAATTGTGATGCCGCTCCGGTGGTGACGCAATCGCCTGCGGCTGGAACGACTTTTAGTGGAACTACTTTGGTGACTTTAACCGTAACTGATGCTTCAGGTAATGATGCTTCCACTTCGTTTGATGTTGTTGTAGAAGATACCACAGCGCCAACCATCGACGCCATCGCTGACCAAACGGTGAGTGGAAACGCTTCGTGTGAAGGTACTGTGGGTGATTATACATTCCTAGCTGTCATAGCTGATAATTGTGATGCCAGTCCAACTGTAACTCAATCGCCTGCTGCTGGAACGACTTTTAGTGGAACGACTTTGGTGACTCTTACAGTGACCGATGCTTCAGGTAATGATGCTTCCACTTCGTTTAATGTTGTTGTGGAAGATACCACAGCGCCAACTATCGATGCCATCGCTGACCAAACTGTTTCAGGTAATGCTTCGTGTGAAGGAACTGTGGGAGATTATACTTCATTGGCTGTCATAGCCGATAATTGTGATGCCGCTCCGGTGGTGACGCAATCGCCTGCGGCTGGAACGACTTTTAGTGGAACGACTTTGGTTACTTTAACCGTAACTGATGCTTCAGGTAATGATGCTTCGACTTCATTTGATGTTGTTGTAGAAGATACCACAGACCCAACCATCGATGCCATCGCTGACCAAACTGTTTCCGGTAATGCTTCGTGTGAAGGAACTGTGGGAGATTATACTTCATTGGCTGTCATAGCTGATAATTGTGATGCCGCTCCGGTGGTGACGCAATCGCCTGCGGCTGGAACGACTTTTAGTGGAACTACTTTGGTGACTCTTACAGTGACTGATGCTTCAGGTAATGACGCTTCGACTTCATTTGATGTTGTTGTAGAAGATACCACAGCGCCAACTATCGATGCCATCGCTGACCAAACTGTTTCCGGTAATGCTTCGTGTGAGGGTACTGTTGGTGACTTTACTTCATTGGCTGTCATAGCCGATAATTGTGATGCCAGTCCAACTGTAACTCAATCGCCTGCTACTGGAACGACTTTTAGTGGAACTACTTTGGTGACTCTTACAGTGACCGATGCTTCAGGTAATGATTCTTCGACTTCATTTGATGTTGTTGTAGAAGATACCACAGCGCCAACCATCGATGCCATCGCTGACCAAACTGTTTCCGGTAATGCTTCGTGTGAAGGAACTGTGGGAGATTATACTTCATTGGCTGTCATAGCTGATAATTGTGATACCGCTCCGGTGGTGACGCAATCGCCTGTGGCTGGAACGACTTTTAGTGGAACGACTTTGGTGACTCTTACAGTGACCGATGCTTCAGGCAATGACGCTTCCACTTCCTTTGATGTTGTTGTAGAAGATACCACAGCGCCAACTATCGATTCCATCGCTGACCAAACTGTTTCAGGTAATGCTTCGTGTGAAGGTACTGTTGGTGATTATACTTCATTGGCTGTCATAGCCGATAATTGTGATGCCGCTCCGGTGGTGACGCAATCGCCTGCGGCTGGAACGACTTTTAGTGGAACGACTTTAGTGACTCTTACAGTGACTGATGCTTCAGGTAATGACGCTTCGACTTCATTTGATGTTGTTGTAGAAGATACCACAGCGCCAACTATCGATGCCATCGCTGACCAAACTGTTTCCGGTAATGCTTCGTGTGAAGGAACTGTGGGAGATTATACTTCATTGGCTGTCATAGCTGATAATTGTGATACCGCTCCGGTGGTGACGCAATCGCCTGTGGCTGGAACGACTTTTAGTGGAACTACTTTGGTGACTCTTACAGTGACTGATGCTTCAGGTAATGATGCTTCGACTTCATTTGATGTTGTTGTAGAAGATACCACAGACCCAACCATCGATGCCATCGCTGACCAAACTGTTTCAGGTAATGCTTCGTGTGAAGGAACTGTGGGAGATTATACTTCATTGGCTGTCATAGCTGATAATTGTGATACCGCTCCGGTGGTGACGCAATCGCCTGTGGCTGGAACGACTTTTAGTGGAACAACTTTGGTTACTTTAACCGTAACAGATGCTTCAGGTAATGATGCTTCCACTTCGTTTGATGTTGTTGTGGAAGATACTACAGCGCCAACCATCGATGCCATCGCTGACCAAACTGTTTCAGGTAATGCTTCGTGTGAAGGTACTGTGGGAGATTATACTTCATTGGCTGTCATAGCCGATAATTGTGATGCCAGTCCAACTGTAACTCAATCGCCTGCTACTGGAACGACTTTTAGTGGAACGACTTTGGTGACTCTTACAGTGACCGATGCTTCAGGTAATGACGCTTCGACTTCGTTTGATGTTGTTGTGGAAGATACCACAGCGCCAACCATCTATGCCATCGCTGACCAAACTGTTTCCGGTAATGCTTCGTGTGAAGGAACTGTGGGAGATTATACTTCATTGGCTGTCATAGCTGATAATTGTGATACCGCTCCGGTGGTGACGCAATCGCCTGTGGCTGGAACGACTTTTAGTGGAACGACTTTAGTGACTCTTACAGTGACCGATGCTTCAGGCAATGACGCTTCGACTTCCTTTGATGTTGTTGTGGAAGATACCACAGCGCCAACCATCGACGCCATCGCTGACCAAACGGTGAGTGGAAACGCTTCGTGTGAAGGTACTGTGGGTGACTATACTTCATTGGCTGTCATAGCCGATAATTGTGATGCCGCTCCGGTGGTGACGCAATCGCCTGCGGCTGGAACGACTTTTAGTGGAACTACTTTGGTGACTCTTACAGTGACCGATGCTTCAGGTAATGACGCTTCGACTTCCTTTGATGTTGTTGTGGAAGATACCACAGCGCCAACCATCGATGCCATCGCTGACCAAACGGTTTCCGGTAATGCTTCGTGTGAAGGAACTGTGGGAGATTATACTTCATTGGCTGTCATAGCTGATAATTGTGATACCGCTCCGGTGGTGACGCAATCGCCTGTGGCTGGAACGACTTTTAGTGGAACGACTTTGGTGACTCTTACAGTGACCGATGCTTCAGGTAATGATGCTTCCACTTCGTTTGATGTTGTTGTGGAAGATACCACAGACCCAACTATCGATGCCATCGCTGACCAAACTGTTTCAGGTAATGCTTCGTGTGAAGGTACTGTTGGTGATTATACTTCATTGGCTGTCATAGCCGATAATTGTGATGCCAGTCCAACTGTAACTCAATCGCCTGCTACTGGAACGACTTTTAGTGGAACGACTTTGGTTACTTTAACCGTAACTGACGCTTCAGGTAATGATGCTTCCACTTCGTTTGATGTTGTTGTGGAAGATACCACAGCGCCAACTATCGACGCCATCGCTGACCAAACGGTGAGTGGAAACGCTTCGTGTGAAGGTACTGTGGGTGACTATACTTCATTGGCTGTCATAGCCGATAATTGTGATGCTGCCCCCGTGGTGACGCAATCACCTGCTGCTGGAACGACTTTTAGTGGAACGACTTTGGTGACTCTTACAGTTACTGATGCTTCAGGTAATGATGCTTCCACTTCCTTTGATGTTGTTGTGGAAGATACCACAGCGCCGATAATAGATTCAATTAATGACAGAACAGTAGCAAGTAATGTGAATTGTGAAGCAACTCTTCCAAATTACACTCCACTTGCAGTTGTTTCGGATAATTGTGATGTAAATCCTGTATTAACACAAGTACCAGCTCCGGGAACTGTATTTACAGGCACAATTTTAGTTACAATAACAGCTACGGATGCATCCGGTAACGCTGCATCCACGTCATTTAATGTTTCCGTAGAGGACACATTAGATCCTACGATAGAACCTATTGCTGATCAAATAGTGAGTGCTGATTTAAATTGTGAAGCTATAGTTGAAGACTATACAGCTTTAGCTGTTGTAGCTGATAATTGTGATGTTGCACCAGTGGTGACACAAACTCCAATTCAAGGGACTGTTTTTGCAGGAACAATAGAAGTTGTTTTAACTGTAACTGATGCTTCAGGCAATGCTACATCGACTTCCTTTGATGTTGTTGTAGAAGATATGTTAGCTCCGGTGATTGAATGTCCCGAAGATCTTTTAGTTACTCCGGATGCCAATGGAAATTACACTTTACCTGATTTAACAATAGATGCTATTGCACTTGACAATTGTACATTGAATCCTTTGGTAACACAAATTCCAGCACCGGGAACTGTATTCACTGAAGGTAGTATCAATACAATTACACTGATTGCAACAGATGATGCCGGTAATACAAGTGAATGTTCTTTCTTTCTAGAGGTGGATATCAACTTAACTGATGAAAACCCTGCTTTGAGTTTGAATGACATTATATTGTATCCAAGCCCGGCAGATAACTACTTTATGATTCAGTACAATACAAACCTTGACCTGAAAAAGCTTGAGATATTTGATTTAAGAGGCAGGTTAGTTTCTACTCAAACGATAGGCTTGAACGGAAACATCAAACAATATGATGTTTCTAAATTGGCCGGTGGGGTGTATTGGGTAACACTCTATGCTGAGCAAGGTAAAGTCATTAAAAGACTTGTTATTGAATAATTGAAAATAAACCGGATGTTTTAAGCAAACATCCGGTTAAAAAACATAAATAAATTTTGAACAAACTTAAAATTATGAAAAAATCAATTTACAATAGGGTTTTATACATTTCCATATTTCTGGGAATAACAGCACATTGCTTTTCACAAGTGGGTGTTGGAACAACGACCCCTGCTCCCGGTTCTATGCTTGATATTGAAAGTTCAGACAAAGGATTAATGATACCAAGGATTGCATTAAACAGTACAAACAATGCTGCTCCAATCACACCGGCTCCAACTACCGGTTTACTTGTGTTCAATACATCAACTTCAGGAAGCGGTCCAACGGCCGTTAGTGAAGGGTTTTATTATTGGGACGGAAGTCAATGGGTGCGTTTACAAACTGCTACCGACTATTGGAAACTTGACGGTAATGATGATGCTGTTGAGGGAGTTAATTTTTTGGGTACTACAAACGATATCGCCCTGGAATTTAGAACCAATAATGTGGGTAGAATGAGAATTCCGGGAAATGCAGATCAACTTCAGGCGATGGGCGATGGTTCAAATACAAACCCATTTTACAGTTGGACAAACGATCCCGATGTTGGAATGTGGCGTCCCGGTGATAATCAACTGGCACTAAGTGCCGGTGGTAGTGAATTCTTGAGAATTAATGGCTCAACAAATGAATTGACAATTAATGAGGGTGGAGCAGAGATTGATACACGCATTGAAACACAAGGCAATGCCAACATGTTTTTTGTGGATGGAACAAACAACAGAATTGGAATCAATACCAATACACCACAAACGGCTGTTCACATAGCAGGAAACAATCAAACCTTAAGAATTGATGAGCTCAACCAGGCAAATAATGTGCATTATACAACAAGCGATTTTATGCCGGTTTATGTGAATACGAATGGTGACTTATCTCTTCAACCATCATTGGTACAAAACTTTGCGCCAATCAATTTGGTTGATTTTATCAATCCTGCTATCTCAATACAATCAGATGCCGGTGATGGGGTATTTGCAGATATTGAAACGGTTACGATCAACTTGACCCAGGAATCTCTAGTACAAGTGAACTATCAAATGAGTGTGGATATAACCAGACACGACGGTACTCATATAACAGATGGTGCTACAAGATTGTACAGATCCTGGGTAGAAGTAAATGGTGCTGCTACTCACATTGCATACGATTCCGGAACATACAACAATAACAATTTAACCGGTCCTTACGCAAATGAAAACTATTATCTTAATGGTAATGGCTATATCCAGCTTCCCGCAGGCACACATGAACTTAAATTGAGAGTACTCGGATTTGGTGGCGGTGCAGGTACACATAGCTACAGATTAACTTTTGGAGAAAGTAACAATGACCGATTGTTAATTTCTGTTCATAGATAATTTCATGGAGTATAGCTGTTTGATTCACTTAATGTTTTCTGGTTTTATTTGATAAATTTGTAAGTATTTTCTTTATATTATTGTATTTCATCGAATTTTTAGGTATTTAATCTATATTTTAAATAATTTAATATAGTTTAGTGGTCCCTAAATCAAAAACTATGAAATCAAAAACTACTTCGAGAGTTGCATTTTTGTATGCGCTCTTAATTCTCTTAGGACTAACTTCTTTAAATGCTCAGGTGGGGATTGGCACAACAAACCCCGCCTCGGGCTCTATGCTGGACATTGAAAGCAATGACAAGGGTATTTTAATCCCTCGTGTAGCTTTAACAGGCACAAACGATGTTACCACCATCACTCCTGCTGCTTCCTTTGGTCTTCTTGTACTAAACACTGCAACAGCCGGAGCAGGAGCGACTGCTGTCACAGAAGGCTTTTACTATTGGGACGGAACACAATGGGTGCGCATTCAAGGTGAGGAAATTAACTGGAAAATTGATGGTAATGACGACATCATCAACGGCATAAATTTCCTTGGAACTTTAAACAATAGAGATATTGAATTTAGAACCAACAACACCCCCAGATTCAAAGTACCCGGAAATCAAAATCAAGTGTATGCACTTGATGATGGTTCCAGGGCCAGGCCTTTTTATTCCTGGGAAGATGATGACAGTATGGGGTTCTGGAGAGCCGGAAACCGCCAAATGACTTTATCAGTTGATGCAACAGACTTCTTTAATGTAAATGCAAACAGTGCTATTAGAGAATTTAGTATCAACCCAACTTCTGATGTGATGCACTTTCGCATTGAAACAGACAATGAGCCCAACACCTTTTTTGTAAACGGAATTACCGATAATGTGGGACTGGGAACAAATGCCCCCAATCCAAGCTCCTCACTTGAATTAGTGAATGATAATCGCGGATTGCTTATCAACAGGGTACAGTTAACCAGTCGTGATGTTGCCGGACCAGTAACAGCTCCTGCCACAGGTCTTTTGGTTTACAACACCAATACTTCTGGAACTGCACCCAATAATGTTTCACCCGGTTTTTACCACTGGAATGGAAGTGAATGGATTGCAATGGATGGTACCGGAGGAAGAGACTGGTCGCTACTTGGTAATTCGGGTACCGATGCAACTATAAACTTTATTGGAACAACCGACGCACAAGATTTTCGTTTTAGAACAAATGATACAGAAAGAATGCGTATTGCCGCTACCGGAAATGTGGGCATCAATCACAATACATTTAACAATGTTGGAATCACAGTAGATGCCGGTACAAATAACTTTGCTGTATATGGAATTGGAGCAAACACATCAGCTGTTTTTGGAAGCAACACCAGTAATGGTATTGGTACCTTAGGTGAAAGTGTTTCCGGTCACGGTGTTAGAGGGTTTTCTCAGAATAGCATTGGCTCCTTTGGTTTATCAAATAACAGTCATGGTAGCTGGGGACAATCTGCATTTACTGGAGGTGCTTTCTTAACAGGTGGTGCCGTTGGTTTTGGAAATGGCGCAAATGGCGCAAATGGTGTTTTGGCATTTGCAACAGAACCGGCAATGACAAATTCAAATTTTGGGATGAGAGCCGTTTCAGGAAGTAGTACTTCTATCAGTTCTTCAGAAATTCTCAATGTTGCTATCAACGCCAATGCTACAGACCTGGGACTTTATGTTTTAACTGAAAGACCAATTTCTGCAAATACCGGAATAAGTACAGAGGCCGCACGCTTTCAATCAAATTACACTGGTGCTGCAAATGATGCTGATTCCAATGACCCAAGAGCACGACTTGCGGGCTATCAACCTAATGTAAATATTTCAGGGCAAACCAGAAACACTTATTATGGTGGCTATTTTTACAGTGGAGGTAATGCCACCGGTGGTTATGCTTATGTGGGCGCAAGAAGAAACACTACTAATTATAAGATTATCGGAAACGGAACAGTTTCTACAATAGTAGCCGGTTTAAACCCCAACGAAAAGAAAACCATGTTTGCCGCTGAAGCTCCTGAAGTCCTCTTTGAAGACTATGGCACCGGCCAACTCGTAAACGGTACAGCAACCATTCAAATTGACCCCATCTTTTCAAGAAACATTTACGTGTCTGATGAAAAACCTTTGAAAGTATTTATCCAACTGGAAGGTGATTGTAATGGTGTGTTTGTCACTAATAAATCTGCAAACGGTTTTACCGTAAAAGAATTACAAGGCGGTTCTTCAAACGTTTCATTCTCCTGGCACATAGTGGCAAACAGGGCTGATGAAATGGTGAATGGTGAGCGCACCGTTTATCAATCATTACGTTTCCCGGATGCGCCTGATAAAATACAGGAGACCGCAAATGACTCAAAATCAATTCAAACAGAAAATATTGACCCGGTTGAAAAACCCCAATTGACCACAGCTCAAAATTAAGTTTTTCCATATTTTTGATTTCTTAAGCCCAAAGCAAATTTCTGCTTTGGGCTTTATTTTTCTTACATTTTCTTTTCAATTACAGTAATTAATTTGCTGTTTGTCGGTGTTTTTTAAATGTTTAACGAATTGTTAAGGATTTGGTAAAATGCTAAAGGATTTTGCATTTACTTTACATTTCCCTTAGATCAAAAAATGTCAAAATATGAATATGAAAATTACCTTAAGTGTTCTACTTCTGTTTGCATGTACAACACTTTTAACAGCACAAGTTGGAATTGGAACCACGACTCCGGCTGCAGGTGCCTTACTGGATATCCATGGTGATAATGGAGGAATTGTTATACCACGAGTGGAATTAGTTGAAACTACAGATCAAGCGCCTATAATTGGTCCCACTCCTGTTACTGGATTAATGGTTTATAATTCAGCCCCAGCAGTAAACGATGTTTCTCCAGGATTTTACTATTGGAATGGCTCAGCCTGGGAGCGTATGGCCTCCGGAGCTTCCACAGACTGGTCGTTAACCGGAAATGCCGGCACGACAGCAGGCACTAATTTTATTGGTACGACAGATAATATTGACTTTAGAGTTCGAACTAATAATGCCCAAAGATTCAATTTTACAAATAACGGCAGACTAAGAGCCTTTGTGAATGGTGATGCGGCACAGCCCACTTATTCTTGGAATGACGATAACAATACTGGAATCTTTCGACCTGCTGCAGATAACTTAGCATTTTCAACAAATGGTGCAGAAAGAATGAGAATTATTGCAAATGGAAGAATTGGTATTAATCAAATTACTCCATTGGGATATATGCACCTTTCAAGCCCTCTTGAAGGTGCACTTCCAATTGGAGGTCCTGGTATATATTCTGAAATTACAGTAACAAATTCTAATTGGTCTGCAATTGAAACATATAATCCTAATATAGCAGGAGGTTCAGGAATGACTAGTACAGGGTTCTTTGGAGTTAGAGGAAATACAACAGACATTGCATTAGGCTGGGCAGGTTTTTTCAATGGTGATATTATAAGCAGGGATAATTGGGTAGATAGAGATATTATTGCACTTTGGGGTGTTTCAGAGTTAAGCAACACAAATACAGACGATTTAACAGTTTTTGGGACTTTCACTAACCCTTCAGATATTCGCATAAAATCAAATATTGATAACATTAATAATGGTTTAGATGTAATTAATTCTTTAAAACCAAAAAAATATTTAAAAAGGAATGATCTTGTTAATAGGAGTGTAAATATTTCAAAGAAAAAAAATAATAATGAATCTAAATTAATTAATAGTAATTCAGTTGATATATCAAATTCCATTAAAAATGAAAAAAATAATGAAGTTCAAATTGAACCTTTTTACGAATTTGGTTTTATTGCTCAAGAGTTAGAGAAAATTCTTCCTGAATTAGTAATTGAAAAAAAGACAAATATCGAAGGCTTAGGTGAAATTGATCTTAAGTCTGTAAATTACATCGGTTTGATTCCAATTTTAACTCAAGCAATCCAAGAACAACAAGAAATTATAGATAATCAGGAGAGCCGTATTGCAAAACTGGAAGCATTAGTCAATCAATTAATGAACAAAAACTAATTCCCATTTTAAATAACATTCCTAAAAGCTTAACCCACCCGGTTAAGCTTTTTTTATTCTCATAAAGTCATCCTTCTTCCCATTTAATAACCCGTTTAATACTATTCACGCATAACAGATAAACGATAAAAAGATGCGGTCATCTGCTATTTTATGATAAATATCACATATTCATGAAACATTTGTAGTATATTTGCCTCGTAATTAGAAATTTAGAATTGGTTAATAAATAGCTATTACAATTTAGCCGCCCGCTGCTACGGGCGGCTATTCATTTATAGATAAGCCAGAAAACCCCAGAGTTTGCGGTGGTTTAAATAGGTCAACGCTGCTTCACAACCATAAGCCTCCCGCTCAAAACTAATGTTCCTGTAGGCCAAATTCCTGTTTTTATAGTGTATCCATCTTATTAAAAACTCTATGACATACCAAAGGTAAAAAGGCAACACCAGCAGTTCCAGTTGTTGTCTCAAGTGGATGCGCTCGTGGTTGATAAAAACCGCATTGCTTTTATAAGCTTTGGATTTTACCAAAATAATCGGCCATAAGGCTATTCCGGCAAATCGTTTGGAAAATAAAAAAGGGATTACAACAATCATCGATTTACAATTGATAAAGTATTTTGTAATTTTACAACGTGAATTTATTTAGAAAAAAGAACACAAAAAATACAGATTCTGAAGGCACAACAAATAAAAAATCGTCTTCAGAAAGAAATATACCTGAGCTATTGGGTGACGGTGACTATTACCTCACCCCGGAAGGCTATAAATGCTTTACAGAACAATATCACTTAAAACGTGGATATTGCTGCCAGAGCGGTTGCCGTCATTGTCCTTATGGGTATGACAAAAAAACTAACACTATCTAAAATTAGTATTCGTCTTGTCCTTTTTCAAATGTTCACTGTCCCAGGCGTGGTCATTGCCCTGATCCTGAGCATACAGATCGCGTTTTAACAATTCCTCCTGAAGTTCCACCTCCTCTTGAACCGTCACCAGATAAGCCATTTTATCGTGACGCTTTTCTGCGAGTTTTAATGTGGTCTCTTCATCATATTTTATAAACTGCTGTCCCTGCCTGTTGGCCGTATATTTCCTGAAACCCAATTCTACTAAAGCATCTACACCCATATGGACGGCTGTGTAAAGGGTTTCTCTGTAGAAATTTTCAACGCCGTGATCAATCAATTCATAAGCATCCACTCTGTTTCGGGCACGGGCGAGTATTTTTAAATTGGGGAAATGTTTCCGAACAAGTTCAACCAATTTCAAGTTGGTTTCCGGATTGTCAATGGCGGCAATAAATAGTTTGGCTTTATCAGCTCCTGCTGCTTTCAGCAACTCCAGTCGCGTAGCGTCACCGTAATATACTTTGAATCCCATTTTTCGCAGCACCTCTACCCTGTTTGAGTCGTGGTCCAATACCGTTATATCCAACTTGTTTGCCCGAAGTAACCGACCTATGGTACTCCCAAAATGTCCAAAACCGGCGATAATCACTTCATTTTCCTCGTCAATAACCGGATCGTCAGGGTCATCATCCCTACGTTTTACGCCCACATTAGGTAAAATCAAACGTTCATTAATTAGTGTTAAAAAAGGCGTTAGTAACATGCTCAAAGCAATAATGGCAAGAACCTTATTTGCCAGGTCATCTGGAACAATATTGAGAAGCATAGAAAAACTCATAATCACAAAACCAAATTCCCCTGCCTGACTCAAACCTATTGAAAATTGAAGGTTTTGATCTACATTTTTTCTGTAGATAAGACCCACTCCATACAACACTAAGAACTTAATTACTGTAAGAGCCAATACAAAAAGGATGATAAAAGCGGGATTTTCCCATATCAGTAAAAAATTAATGGATGCCCCAACACCAATGAAAAACAATCCCAGAAGCAAGTCTTTAAAGGGAGCTATATCACCTTCCAGCTCATGGCGAAATTCAGAATTTGCCAATACCACCCCTGCCATAAATGCACCCAATGCCGGGCTTAACCCAACCAATTCCATTAAAAAAGAAACACCAACGACAACAAGCAAAGCTGAAGCAGTAAAAAGTTCCTGTAAACGGGTTCGGGCAACAATGCGAAGCAAGGGTACTAAAATGTATTTTCCAATAAAATATATAGCCGCAATGGTACCCACAACAATCAGGGTTTGAATCCAGCCCGCAAATTCTGAAATCACCGAGTGGTTCAACTCATCAGCTTGAGCCGTAGCAAAATCTGATGCCAATAATGGAATGATTGCCAAAATAGGAATTACTGCAATATCCTGAAACAAAAGAACTGCAAAAGAGGAACGCCCCACCTTGGTGTTTGAATTTCCTTTTTCTTTTAAAGTCTGCAAAACAATTGCCGTTGAGGAAAGTGCTAAAGCCAAAGCGATGGTGAGGCTTGTTTGCCAGTTCCAATCCAAAACAAACTGAGCACCAAAAAACAGAATCACAGTGGTTCCTATCACTTGTAATGAACCCATACCCAGGATAAACTTTCGCATTTTCCAAAACTTATGGGGGTCTAATTCCAAACCGATGAGAAACAACATCATCACCACGCCAAACTCTGCAAAGTGCATAATATCCTGCCCTTTTTCGCCAATAAGACCTAAAAGAGAAGGCCCGATGACAATCCCTGCAAAAAGATATCCTAAAATCGAACTCAACCCAAAACGCTTTGCAATAGGCACACAAATGACAGCTGCAGAAAGGTAAATAATGGCTTCAAGTAAAAAATTTGTCTCCATAATTATGTTTGTTTTTGCCTTTGAAACCAGTCATTCAGATATTTTTCTTCTAAAATGCCTTTGAAGTTTAACTCGTTATTCATTAAATAATTTAAAAGGGTGTTGTATTCTTTTGCTTCCCGCAAATAATCGGCTGCTTTCATCTCGTGAGTCCCGTGAACTACATAAGGTGGCAGGTAGATCATTTTACAAACTTGCGCAGTTTGATTAAACGGTTCCAGCAATTCATAGATTGTAAAGCGGTCTTTTCCCAACGAACTGTAATTTTCTTTTTTTCCTCCTGTTGTAATTACTTGAAAAAGGAATTTTCCCTCAAGAAAGGTGCCTTTTGCCCCATAAGCCCAGTTGTATTCAAGCACCAGGTCTATCCATTGTTTAATAAGTGGTGGACAACTGTACCAATACATAGGATGCTGTAGAATAATAATATCATGTTGCGCCAGAATTTCCTGTTCTTTCCTGATATCAATATTGAAATCAGGATACAACTCATATAAATCGTGAAAGCTTATCTGTTCTGAATCCGGTATTTGATTAACCAAAGCTTTGTGTGCTTGTGACTTTTCAAATAAGGGATGCGCAAAAAGGATTAATATTTTATTCTTTGCCATAAAGGATTTTTAAAGTTTTAAGATACACCATTTCGTACAAAAATAACAAAAGCATTTCAGAAAAAACCCAAAGAGTTCGCCGTCTATTTTTCGTAACTTTGTTGTGAAAGGATAATTACGCAATTTTTAATTTTATGAACACGCCAACACACACAGATATCCACTTTAAAAAAAGTATTTTACAAGGCATTCCTTCAGAATTGCCCTCTCCAAAACCTTTTGACACCAACATAAATCACGCACCAAAGCGTAAAGAAATCCTCTCTGAAGAAGAAAAAAAACTAGCGCTGCGCAACGCTTTACGCTATTTTGAGTCCAAACACCACGCCACCCTCCTACCCGAATTCAAAGAAGAGCTGGAAAAATATGGCCGCATCTATATGTACCGCTTTCGGCCTGACTATAAAATAGTTGCACGACCCATTTCAGATTATCCCGGAAAAAGTGAGCAGGCAAAGGCAATTATGTTAATGATCCAAAACAATCTCGACTATGCTGTGGCGCAACACCCTCACGAGCTCATCACCTATGGTGGCAACGGGGCTGTTTTCCAAAACTGGGCGCAATATCTGTTGACGATGCAATACCTCGCCGAAATGACCGATGAACAAACTCTGGTTATGTACAGCGGTCACCCTATGGGATTGTTCCCCTCTCACAAAGAAGCCCCGCGTGTTGTAGTGACAAACGGGATGGTCATACCCAATTATTCAAAGCCCGATGATTGGGAAAAGATGAATGCACTGGGCGTTTCACAATATGGCCAAATGACCGCCGGAAGTTATATGTACATCGGTCCGCAAGGCATTGTCCACGGTACCACGATTACCGTTTTAAACGGTTTTAGAAAAATTAAAAAATCACCCAAAGGCGGCTTGTTTGTCACTTCCGGCTTGGGCGGAATGAGCGGCGCACAACCCAAAGCCGGAAACATTGCCGGTTGCATCACAGTTTGTGCCGAAGTCAACCCCAAAGCAACACACACACGTCACTCTCAAGGCTGGGTGGACGAAGTGATATCAGATTTAGATCAACTGGTCAAGCGTGTAAAAGAAGCTAAAGCGAAAGAGGAGACCGTCTCCATTGCCTATGATGGAAATGTGGTTGATGTCTGGGAAACTTTCGACAAGGAAAATATTCAAATTGATTTGGGAAGTGACCAAACTTCGCTGCACAATCCCTGGGCAGGCGGTTACTATCCTGCCGGACTTTCTTATGAGGCGTCTAACGAGATGATAGCAAACAACCCAACGCTTTTTAAGGAAAAAGTGCAAGAAAGTTTACGCCGTCAGGCAGCTGCCATAAACAAACACGCCGCAAAAGGCACTTACTTTTTTGATTACGGAAATGCCTTTTTACTGGAAGCCTCCAGAGCAGGAGCAGACGTGATGAGCACTGAAAACAAAAACCCACTCAAACCACAGGAATTCAAATACCCCTCCTATGTGCAGGACATTATGGGACCGATGTGTTTTGATTATGGTTTTGGGCCTTTCAGATGGGTTTGCGCTTCGGGAAAACCCGAAGACCTTGAAAAAACAGATGCCATTGCTTGTCAAGTTTTGGAGGATCTGATGAAAAATTCACCTGACGAAATCAAGCAGCAAATGCAGGACAACATCACGTGGATCAAAGGCGCACAGCAAAACAAACTTGTTGTGGGTTCTCAGGCAAGAATTCTCTATGCAGACAGTGACGGTCGCATTAAAATTGCCGAAGCATTTAACAACGCCATCGCTCAAGGCGAAATTGGCCCTGTGATATTAGGCCGTGACCACCACGATGTTTCCGGAACCGATTCGCCATACAGAGAAACTTCAAACATTTATGACGGAAGCCGCTTTACAGCAGATATGGCCATACACAATGTGATTGGTGACAGCTTCAGGGGTGCTACTTGGGTGAGCATTCACAATGGCGGCGGCGTGGGCTGGGGAGAGGTTATAAACGGCGGATTTGGTATGGTTCTTGATGGTAGCATAGAGGCGGCAAGGCGCTTAAAATCAATGCTTTTCTGGGATGTCAATAACGGAATCGCAAGACGCAGTTGGGCTCGAAACGATGAGGCTATTTTCGCTATAAAAAGAGCAATGAAAGAAAATCCTGAGTTCAAGGTGACATTACCAAATCTGATTGATGAAGCCTTATTTAAAAAAATATTCTAAAATACCTGATATTATGAAAACACTACTTATTCCCATTTTTGCGCTGTTACTGTTTGCTTCCTGCAGCAGTGTGCGCGTGGCATCAGACTATGATACCTCAGTAAATTTTAACAACTACACTACCTATGCTTTTTTCAAACCCGGAATTGATAAGGCCGAGGTTTCAGACCTTGATAAAAGAAGAATCCTTAGAGCAATTGATGCAAATTTGAGTGCCAAAGGACTTCAAAAATCGGAAACTCCCAGCTTGTTGATTAGTTTTTTCACCAAGGCCAAAGAACGTGTTGACGTTTATCAAAACCATTATGGTTGGGGTGGCTATTGGGGCTGGGGCTGGGGACATCCTTGGGGAGGAGGCACCACCGTTTCAAAAACCACAGAAGGTACACTCTATATTGACATTATTGATGCAAAAACCAATGAATTAATTTGGCAAGGAATTGGCACGGCTCCTTTAAGTAGAAATATGGAGAAAAAAGAAGCAATGATTCAGGAAGTTGTTTCAAAAATACTTGAAAGGTATCCACCCAAATAGAATTTTAAAACTTTTTATTAATTAGAAAGCCACGCATTAAATTGCGGGGCTTTTTTTATTAAAATGGCTACACTTATTTTAATAACAGGAAAAACCCTTTAAAAAAAATAGGGTTTAAATACTGACTGTTAGACCTTTATGTTTTATATTTGGTATAACTATAAAAACAACCATTATGAAAAAATTTATTTTATTACTCGTTTTGTTTTGGTTTGGCTTTAGCCAAGCTCAAAACACATTTATCGTTCATACGGCTACTGTCGATAACATTTCTTTTTCTGCATCATTTATTGACCATCCGGATTTAAACAACAATCCATCTGCAAGAATTATTGCTGTTCACAACTGGAATCCATCTGGAGGTGCAGGTGTTTACAATCAAAGCCCCACTGGCGTCTATTATGAAGAAGGTGCAGTAAATAAGTGGGCTGTCTTTAACGAGGATGAAACCAATATGCTTGAAGGCACATCTTACAATATTTATATTGCAAACGATGCTGCCACCACTCACTTACATAGTGGTGATGCCATCCATCCAGATCCAGTTTATTCAATTGTAAATCACCCGGTATTAAATGGAGATCCTAACGCTATTGCAGTAATGACAACTTACTGGAATCCCTCCGGAGTTTGGAACAATGCTAATTATGGGTTTTGGTATGATAATGCCGGAGGAGCTGATGAATGGATTATTTACAATGAAGGTTTTAATGCAATACCTGCAAATGCCGGATTTTTTATTGCTACAGAAAATCCTAACGTTGCATCTATGAGACATCAAGCAACAGGAGCAAATATTACCCTTAATTGGACTGTTATTGATCACCCGCTATTAAATAATAACCCAGATGCTATTTTGGTATTTTCACACAACTGGGGGGTTTCAGGTCAATCTTCAAATATTATTTTAGATAAAACGATGGGAGTGTGGTATGATGGTGATAATTGGGCGATTTATACCGAAGATCAGTCTGCAATGCCTGAGAATGCTACTTTTGATTTATTGATTTATGACCCAAGCCTAAGTACGGTTGATGTAACTCCATTTGCAGTATCAGTTTATCCAAATCCTGTCATTGATAAAGTTCATATTGAAGCGGCAGAAATCATTTCAAATGTTTCAATTTTCAACAGCCTTGGTCAATTGGTAGCAGAAAGTTCTTTGGAAAAGAATAAACAAAGTATTGACCTTTCTTTTTTAACTACCGGAATTTACTATGCTAAAGTTGAAATAGGTTCATCAAAACAAACAGTGAAAATTGTAAAAAAATAAACAAGGTTCTTATTTTAGAAAGCTGATTTGCAATAAATTGTAAGTCAGCTTTTTTTATTCCCTGAACTCAAGAACATCCCTCGAGTTAAACCCTATAGTGATGTGTTCATCAATATTGTTATGCTTTGTAACTACCGTGAGATGTTCACCATTATCAAGTTTGATATAAAGCTGCGTGTCTGAACCTAAAAAAGTTTTCTTTAAAACTTTGGCTGTTGTTACATATTCACATTCATCATTGATGGCAATGTTTTCATTTCTGATGGCGTGACAGCAATCTGTTTTGAGCGGACATTCAAAAGCTGTTTGTAATTCCTTGCTAAGCTGAATGGTATTTCCAAACAGAGAAGCAACATAAACCGAGCTGGGTTTGGTATATAAATTGGCTGCTGCATCTTTTTGAACAAGTTTTCCGTTTTGAAGGATTAAGATTTCATCAGCTACGGCGAGAGCATCTTGGGTGTCGTGAGTCACAAAAATGGCGGTTACACCTGATTTTTTTACAATGTCAAAAACTTCATTGCGCAACTGGGCTCGCAACATAGCGTCTAGATTACTGAAAGGCTCATCGAGTATAAGTAAAGAGGGGTTTGGCGCTAGAGCTCTTGCTAATGCCACACGTTGTTGTTGACCGCCGGAAAGTTGATGTGGGTAGCGGTCTTTCATTTCTGATAGCCCAACTAAATCCAAAACTTCTTGAGCACGCTGCTTTTTATTTTTTAATTTTGAAATTCCGTAAAGGATATTTTCTTCCAATTTTAAGTGCGGAAATAACGCATATTCCTGAAAGACAAAACCGATGTTTCGTTTCTCCGGTGCTACATTTTTTTTAATGGAAGAAACAAGTTTTTCATTTATTTCTATCGTTCCTGTATCAGGAGATTCAAGTCCAGCGATGAGTCGTATTAATGTGGTTTTCCCGCTTCCGCTTTCGCCCACAATGGCATAGACATCGCCTTCATTCAATTGAAAGCTCACGTCTTTTAACGCAAAGGATTTTCCTTTGTCAAAGCTTTTGGAAAGGGATTCTACTTTAAGCATGTTTTAATTTTTCTTCAATAGATCAATGGTTGTAAAATTACAATTTTTAATGAGATTAAATAACCATGTGTTTCTTAAATAAATGCTTACATAACTTACACTTTATCAATATTTTAAGACTTCATGTTAATAATTGGATGAAAAATACCTTAGAAAAAAACAAGGGCATTTTAAAATTGTTTTGTATTTTAGAAGAGAGTTTAAACAAAAAAAAGTAAATAATATTTTTACTATCAACCGTATAAGTTATTAGTTTTTAAAACATTAAGATGTTTCTTTTTAATCCCTATTTTCTTCTTTTCCTATTCCTTTTATCTGTATCAACAGGCCATACCCAAGACAACAAAATTGAAGAATATATTAAAAAGTGTGAAATAAATTTTCGCAATTCAGACTCTTTATTTCATTACAGTAATTTATTATTACAGTTTGATAACAATAAAGCTAAAGAAGAAGGGTATTATGCAAGAGGCTATGCCTTTAGAAATAAAATGCAGCTTGATAGCGCACTATTTTATTTTGATAAATCAAGCACCTATACTTCTAAGGATGATTATACTAATTTGTCAAGAATAGCCAGATTATCTTCGATAACGGCAACTCATGCCGGTGATTTTGAGAAAGCATTTCTCTATTCAAAAAAAATGAAAGATTTGGCTTCTGATAAAGGTGATAGTTTAGCTTTTGCGTTAGCTGTTAATCAAGAAGGTGTTATCTTTAAAAACAAAGGAGATCTCAATAATGCCATTAATAAATATACTACCGCAGGTAAAATTCAAAAGCTAAATAATTTTCCACAGCTCCCCTATACTTATACAAACATTGCTGTTGCATATTCAGAAATGAAACAAGATTCTTTGTCTCTCATTTGGTTTCAAAGAGCATATAAAAGTGCACAGGAATTCAAGGATTCTACAATTATAACTAGAAGTATAAATAATCTTGGCAATTATTTTAAAATTCAAAAAAATACAGATTCCAGTTTATTTTATTTTAACAAACTTCTTAAAAACGAAAAGAGTCTAGCAAGTGCCCAGCGAAGTTTACTACATCAAAACTTGGCAGATTTATATAATAGAGCAAACAATCCCGAAAAAGCGATTTACTTCTATAATAAAGCTGAACCAGTGGTCAATAATGGACAAAATCCTAGAAGAAAAGTCGAGCTATTGACAGTCTTGCTTCAAATAGAAAAAGGAAAGAAAAACAATGCCGAAAAAGTTTTAGCAATTTCAGATTCCCTGATTGGAATGATACAGAGTGCAAATATCCCAAACAAACTACTTCCCATTTACCTCGATAAAGCTGAAGCCTTAAAAGAACTGGGCAAATTTGAAAAAGCGGTGATTGCTCTTGACAAATACAACAGGACAAAAGACAGCCTTAGCAGGTTTCAAGATGCAGCAACAATACAACGAATTGTCTCTGAATTTGAATTAGCCGAAAAAGAAATAGAACTTCAAGCTGCTCTGGCATCTAAAGACACCTCTTTAAAATCCATAATTATCACCGGTGTTTTGACTCTTAGTTCAGTAATGCTCCTAATTTTTTTATACAATCGCTTTCAATCATCACGCAATAGAAACAACACCAATTCACAAGAAAACAATCAATCAAAAAAGCAATTTACATTAAAGTCGGGTCGCATTGTTAAATGTGAAGAATTGGCGTATGTAAAAAGTGACGGCCACTATCTGGAGTACTACCTTTTAGAAAATGAACAACCCATATTGGAACGCAACCGTTTAAAAAATCGCCTTGAAGAACTTCGAGATTGTAATTTTGTACAAACACATCGCTCTTATATTATAAATGCCGAAAAAATAAAAACCGTTTATTCAACAAGCATCCTGCTTGAAAAGAATATTGAAATACCACTTTCAAGGAGTTTTAAACAGAAACTCAAAGAAGAAGAAGAAAATCAAACTTTGTTTCAGTAAGTTCTTCAACTCTAGAAATCTATTCCTACAACTACACTTCAATTTCTTAAAAATAAATCACGGGTTATAATATAATTGTTATTCGTGTTGCTTTTTATGCATTTCATGACAAAATACTTATAAAATTAGGGTATTTACTACCATACCTATAGTTTAGTGGTCAACATTAAAAATCAATGAATCATGAAATCAACTACTTCATTTCTTGTTTTACCATTGTTTATTTTCATTTTTACACTTACAAATAGTTCTCCCTTAGAAGTAAATAAATATCCACTTGTAAAGACAGTTGATCAATGTACAGAGTGGGATTCTCCAAGCACTTATGAACACCTATATGTAAAACTTTGTGAGTATGACTCCGGTGATTCGGGGTATTACCAATTTAAAAATAACTACGACAAACATGTGAGATTCTCGTTTAAAATATACCATAAAAATGGAGAGATCACCCAAGGGAGCACCAATGTAAAATCTGGCCAAACTCACAAAGCAAGTTGCTACAATTGTGCACAAAAAAATGGAGGTGGTAATGAGTCATATGTTATAGACAAGGTCTTTTTTGAAGGAGAAAAAGGATACTGGTAGAAATAATAATTAACAATTTAAAAAATATCATGATGAAAAAACAAACAATTCTGAAACCGATGAAAAAACTCTTTATAATACCAATACTTATTTTAATCAGTTTTTCTTTTTCCTCTTGTGAAGAAGAGGATGATGACCTAGATTTTTCCGGAGACCCTGTTTGGGTAAATCAATTTCTTTTTGGAAATACGCGTATCAATGGGGATGATATTCTTACTTCCGAAATTGAAACCACCTCTACATTTATACGTGATTTGGTGTGTTTTGAAAATTTACCCACAGGATTTCTCCAAACTTATTCTTTCAATGTTTACATTCCCAGTTCAGAAGAACTTCAATCCGGTTTTGACAACATTGATTTTATTATTTTTTACAACAATACTTCTGTGAATTTAGAGCCCATTTTGACTTTTATAAGTACTGAAACCATTGATGGTGTTGACTATGCTAAATTTTTAGTAGGCGGTCAATTTTTTGAAGATGAAATAACCAGAGAAAATTTTCAGCAACTCAGGTTTGATTTTGATATGGTGCATAGAGACTTTGATACCGAGGAAGAATTTAACAGGGATGGTAAATATATTCAAATCGACTTTGACCCTTGTTAAACCTTAACAAACTCTTTGTATAATGAAACATATCACAATCCTATTTGTAGCTGTTTTCGCTTTAAATATTTCTTCATTTGCGCAAAGCGACTGCAAATACAATGGCTCTGAAAGCGCAATTGTAGCTGAATTAAGTAAAAGAAATACAAATACCGGCATAGACAAACTCAACCAAGAAGAACTCAAAACAATTGCAAGGTATTGGGTGGCAGATTGCAAATGTAAAAAAGGTGTAGAAACAATTGAAGAAGCCAAAAAACTAAGCAATGAAGCTTTTCTAAGTCGTAGACCTTCTTCAGTTTTGCAAGGTGATGGTACATTTTATGATAAGGATTTAAGTGTTTTTGGAGATTTAGAGCCTCCCTTTACTTCTTTTCATCCTAATTGGTGTTTAAAAGGAAATAATAGTACAGGCGGTATGACTCTAGAAAGCGGTACCAACTGTGTCCAGGAATCTTCGAGATTAAGCGAGTTAGACGGCCAGCTCTCTGCCTATGCCGGTCAATTTTTTGTGGCTTATTGCCAATGTATTAATGGAGTGCCGAGTAAGGAATATGCTGATAACCTGGTTGCTACAATGCAATCTACACACAAAAGTTTTGATGATTTCAGAGGTGCAACTCCACGATTAAGTACACAACCACTGACTTCTTGTGATGTAGTACCCGGATCTGAATACGGTAATGGGAGCAAACCATTAGAAAGAAACTTTGGCAACATGTTAATTGGCGGAGAAATCAGCGATTTAGCGGGTGGTTTTATACATGAGATAGCTCAATTTTCAAATAACCCCAAAATAAAAAACCTATCTAACGAAGTTGGGCAAATTCAAGAAAAATATGGAGAGTTAAGAGGTTTCAATAATCAAATTTCTGGAATTTTTGGTGTGAATCCGGCAGACAATGAAGCAATGCAAATATATGAAGTATCCCAAGCCATAGATATTGGTGTTGCAGTTGCAAAATCACTTTTTGGAAAAACTGAAGAAAAGCAACTCACCGATGAACAAAAACAGGTGCTAAAAGCTATAAGAGCTAGTGTTAAAAATTTAAAAGTGCTCTTTGACGAAATTGCTATCATTGAATTATCCTCCAATATAAACTCAGGGTATATTGAGAAGCTCTTTAAAAAAGAACAAGAATTTGAAAAGTATAATGCCTTTACTGCTGTTGATCGTTATATGTATTTTTGGTACGTTACCTCTTGGGATACCGACCGTAATATTCAAGATTACAATGCTGAAATTCAAAAAATACAGAAATATACCTTAAATAAATTGCTTAGTGAAATTCAGTTTTTAAAGGACAAATATACAGAGATTAAGCATCCTCCCTATGTTCTAAATAAAAATCAAGCTTTCAGCAAAGCTTATGATGAAATTAAACTCACTAAAACGCTCTATTTCCAGCATATTGGACATAATGAAATAGCAGACTACTATTTAAGCAGCTATATCGGTCTTGAAGACTTTAAGGTTGAAAAAACGCGTGATTACATAAAACGAATAATTGAATCTCAACCAAAAAAATCAAAAACTACTGTAAAAATAACTGATGATCAGATAACCATAAAGCATTTAAAAGGGAACGGTGAAATTTGGGATTGCTATTTAATTCCTTTAGATCAAGGGGAGTTTGAAATAAAAAATGAAGTTATTCTTTCTATAAATAACTTTAGTTTAAACCCAAAAGACTTTGAGAGTACAATAACATTTAACCATTGTGAAGAAAATACATACTATCCCAAGATCTCTTATTTTATCGAAAGCAAAGATGATCCATATTTGGGAACTGAAATGGAGCTGTCTTTAAATGGTCTTGTTCGCTATAATAATTATGTAAACTTTGATAGAATAAATAACCCTTTTTTTAAAGATGCCAACAAACAAATTACACCCTATATAGAAAATATTATAAATGAAGAAAAAGCTGAAGTAGCTAATAAGCAAGAGCACTTACTATCAAAGGGTAAGCAAATATTTGGAGGGGAAGATCTTCAAATAAAAATGCATAATGGAAAATTCGGTTTTATTGACAAAAAAGGCAATGAGGTTATTCCAACGCAATATGATTTAGTTGGTGATTTTTCTGAGGGTTTATCTAAAGTAATGAATGACAATAAATACGGTTATATAAACCCCGAAGGCATAGAGGTTATTCCGTTAATATTTGACGATGCATGGGAGTTTTCAGAAGGCTTAGCAGGTGTGAGTGTAAATAATAAATATGGTTTCATAAATAAAAAAGGGGATTACATTGTACCTCTACAATATGGATTTGTTGGAGATTTCAGTGAAGGTTTGGCCGTTGTATTATATTTTAGTGATTATGGATATGTGGACAAAACAGGCAAAGAAGTGATTCCCCCAAAATATAATGGCGCTGAAAATTTTTCGGAAGGTTTAGCCGTAGTAAAAAAAGGTAGTAAGTATGGTTATATAAATAAAAGAGGCGAAGAAGTTATTCATTTGAAATTTAAAGGCGCCAGAGGTTTCTACAAAGGCTTGGCTCGAGTTCAAAAAGGTACAAAATGGGGCTGTATAGATGCAACAGGTGAAATAGTAATTCCATTTGAATATGATTGGATAGATAATTTTTCTGAAGGTAAGGCACAGGTGAAACGAAAGGGTGAATATTTTTTTATTGACAAAACCGGAAAACGTGTTGACTAAATTATAAGACTTAAAAACAAATGGAATATGAAAACTATAATCATTACAGTAGGACTTTTTATTTCAAGTAGTTATCTATTTGCCCAAAGCGACTGCAAATACAATGGCTCTGAAAGTACAATTGTAGCTGAATTAAGCAAAAGAAATACCAATACCGGAAAGGACAAACTCACCCAAGAAGAACTCAAAAAAATTGCGGGCTATTGGGTGGCAGATTGCAAATGCAAAAAAGGCGTGGCAACACTTGAAGAAGCCAAAAAACTAAGCAATAAAGCTTTTCTAAGTCGCACGCCTTCCTCAATTTTGCAAGGTGATGGTACATTTTATGATAAGGATTTAAGTGTTTTTGGAGATTTAGAGCCTCCCTTTACTTCTTTTCATCCTAATTGGTGTTTAAAAGGAAATAATAGTACAGGCGGTATGACTCTAGAAAGCGGCACCAACTGTGTCCAGGAATCTTCGAGATTAAGCGAGTTAGACGGCCAGCTCTCTGCCTATGCCGGTCAATTTTTTGTGGCTTATTGCCAATGTATTAATGGAGTGCCTTCTCAGGAGTACGCTGATAACCTGGTTGCTACAATGCAATCTACACACAAAAGTTTTGATGATTTCAGAGGTGCAACTCCACGATTAAGTACACAACCACTGACTTCTTGTGATATTATAGAAGGAAATAGCAGCCAAATAAATAATTCGGTGGCATCCAATTATACAGTCCCACCTGAAAACTTGCAGGAAACTATCATGGATCAATATGATCCACAGGGTTATGCGTATTATAGTTATAATAAAGGGGTAACGCAGCAAGGGAAATCATTAGTCGAAGGAATCACAAACCAGCTCAATGATTATTCAGAACTAATTCTTTCAAGTAACCCAAATGATATTTTAGCTGATTTCCAATCTAAAATACAGAATATTGAAGAATTGGAAGCTCAGTTTGTCCAAAATTCTTTTGAGTATGGCTCACAAAGAGGTGCTGAATTAGCTCAACAAATCAACTCAAAAGATTACTTAGGAGGCTTCATTAATGCTATAAATACATTAGAAACTTTAGCAGACATAAATGAAGCCGATAAAGAACTCGCTGCCAGGAAAAGGGCCTTAGAAGATCAAAAATTATCAAAATTTTCAGCAATTCAGAAAGAAGCTTATCAGGCTAACTATAACTTGATTGTAGAGTTTTATAAGAGAGCGGCATATTCTGAAAGCGAGTATGACGAAAAATATAACTTAGAGTATGTAAATCATTTGCTATGCTTCAGTTGGAAGATTCGAAATGAGTTTAGTGTTGATAATACCAACTGGATGGTAAATGACTGCTCGAAACCCGTACAACCTGAAGCCTCAATTCCTAATAATTTATTATCATCAGAAGCGAAGCTTAAACAAGTAATTACCAGAAAACTTAATCTCTTTGAACAAACTGGTTTAAAAGTATTTCATAAGGCTGCAATTGCCTACGCTGCAAAACTCAGTAATGCAAACCCTACCGCAGACAACTATTTTTATCTTGGAGAATTATACGAATTAAATAGCAGTATGCTTGCTTACGTGGCTTTGACAACCGCTAAAGAAATTGATTCTAAATATCTTGACAAAGAAAAAACACGATATTTTGACCAAATTAGAAAGAAAGCAATTGATGAAATCAATGATGCTTTAATGAACAATGATATCGATTATATTAAGGCTTTTTTTAAAGCAGGTTTGGATAGGGACATAGAAATCGACGGTCGATCTATACTTCATCAGGCTATAAGTTTAGATAATCCCGATGCAGTACAAGTAATTCTTAACCAGTATGTTTCGGATTTAAATCAATCTGAAGTTTTGAAAAAATCAGAACAAGTTATAATGCTTTCTGCAGCTGAAAATAGTCCTAAAACCATAAAACGACTTTCTGATTTAGGGGTTTCTACGGAATTTAAAATTGAAAATAAAAGCCCAATCGATATTGCAGTGGAATCAAATTCTTCGGAAGCTTTGTCCGTTTTGCTCAAACTTTCGCCAAAACGAGCTAGTTATGAAAGCAAATACAGATTATCGATTCCTTTCATAGTTTATACTGCCTCAATTAATCCCGAATTATCACTATCATACATTGATGAAATCAATGAACCAGAAAAAATCACATCCTTAACTAACCAACTTTTAAAAAGGTCACTTAACGACTCAAGGTATTTCCATACTATTCTTGAATCTAGTAAACTAAAATCTGAAATTCAATCAAACACGTACTTTGAAAGTTTAACAAGTCAATTCTTGCTGTCAGAACTAAAAAAAACACCTTCAGAAAGCAAGGCATCGCTAGTTATTGAACACAACCTTATCAAAATCAATACTGCCTTCCCAACCATAGTTGATCTTCTTAAAATGTCAGGTTCACAACCATCAAAACAAGTTGAGCCACTAAATCTACAAGAAAAGATTAAATATCTAAAAAACGAAGAAGAACTGCGTAAACTAAGAAATTCTCAATATGCTAATGCGAGTAGTGATCAGTTAAACTATGTCACCAAGTACGATAAGTACCTGTTAAATAGTAAATCACTAACAAACAACGAACGGGCTTTATTAAACTTAGAGTTCTTTGAATGGTTAAAATCAGGTTTTGTCAATCAGGTGATTAAAAAAGAATATATAGTTCATTTTATAAACAATGCATCTAATGAAAAGATTTCAATGGATAATAAAATTCAAAACTACATTGATGGATTAAAAGAAATGAAAAGAATGGGTTGGAAGAACTTGGAAAGCGAGATAAGCCGAACCGAGAATCAATTTTCCAATGGGAAATTAACTGAAAATAGCTTAGAATCAGAGCATAGCATAAAGTATCGACTTATAAAAAATGTATACCTAAAATATGCCATCCTCTTAGGGCTTCCTTACTCAAGTGATGATGTAGCTAATTACTTTAAGTATAATAAAGATTTCACTGATATAATAGTATTTAATCAACATAATCACTTAGCTGCTATTGCTTTACAAATTAATGATGTTACATTATTTAAAACAATATATAATAAACTTGAAATGTCATTTAACAAAGGTGAACAGGAGCTTTTCTTCAATAACCTCTTAAGAGCATCTTTTTTTGTTGTACCTGAATTTTATAAGTATAACGTTAAAGTCTCAGATCAAGTCCTATTAAAGCAATTTGAGTTATTAGCAAAACTACCAGATTTTGAAATAAAGAAGTTTACGGATGTAAACATTTATGAAGATGATGGCTATGCTGAGGCAAGAGCGAAATTAATGCTAAAAATATTAGATCATGTAGGTCACTCTTCACACAAAGTTTTTGAACCTTATGGCGGCACTTTGCTTCATTGGGCAGTGGATTTTGCATTAAATAATTGTAATAATATTAATGTGACTAATAGTGCTTATAAATCATTCTTTCTGCTCAAAATTAAAGATTCCGAAAAAGATAAAAATGGATTAACGGTGCGTAAAAAATTTCGGAATACTGAAACCATGTTTGCAAACTCAGAAAGTGGCAAGGTATTATATGATTCTATGGAATACTGGTTTAAAGGCTCTTAATACTTTAATCTTGAGTATTTTAATATAAAGAAAAAAGCAAGAGGTATTAACAAAACAAACACCTAAGAATGAAAAAAATAATTCGCTTAATAGTCTTAATGGTTGCTTTTAACACCACAGCCTTGGCACAAAGCAATTGCAAATACAATGGCTCTGAAAGCGCAATTGTAGCTGAATTAAGTAAAAGAAATACAAATACCGGAAAGGACAAACTCACCCAAGAAGAACTCAAAAAAATTGCGGGCTATTGGGTGGCAGATTGCAAATGCAAAAAAGGCGTGGCAACACTTGAAGAAGCCAAAAAACTAAGCAATAAAGCTTTTCTAAGTCGCACGCCTTCCTCAATTTTGCAAGGTGATGGTACATTTTATGATAAGGATTTAAGTGTTTTTGGAGATTTAGAGCCTCCCTTTACTTCTTTTCATCCTAATTGGTGTTTAAAAGGAAATAATAGTACAGGCGGTATGACTCTAGAAAGCGGCACCAACTGTGCCTCAGAAGCTTCCAGATTAAGTGAACTAGACGGTCAATTGTCTGCTTATGCGGCTCAATTTTTTGTAGCTTATTGTGAGTGTGAAAATGGTGTACCGAGTAAGGAATATGCCGATCAACTTGTAGCTACAATGCAAGCCAATCACAAAAGCTTTACCGATTTCAGAGGTGCAACTCCACCATTAAGCACACAACCATTGAATTCTTGTGATATAGTGGAAGGTAGTGCTAATTATGGAAACTTAAATAAGCCCTTAAGCAAACAAAATTTTGGGGAGATTATGACGGGAGATCAACTAAGTAATGATTTAACCACATTTATAGGCGCTTTAGCTCAAGATACAAATAATCCCGGATTAGTTGCCCTAGCTAATGAAATGGCTGAAAACCAACAGTCAATTGACCAAATTAAAGCAGATGCTTCAATATTTGGCCCTTTGGATCAGTCATCCATTGAATTTCTGAATATGGCCGAAAATGTGATGCAAGCCGTTTCCATTGGCAAAGCAATTTTTGGAGGTAACAAACAACAAGAAGTTCAACTATCTCCATCTCAGGAAGCCGTGAGAAAAAATATGGGAGCATTAAGCAGAAAACTTCGGCTCATATATGATGAAGTGGCTGCCGTCCCATTTTATTACACATTTAATGAGGAAACCTTAAAACAACTGGAAGAACTGGAACAACGGACACTAAACTATGAGTCCGCAACAGCAAAAGCTACGACTTATCTATTTTACTTATATTGATATGGAAGAGTATCCAACTATTGAAGAAATGAATAGCATTCAAAACAAAATTAACACAATGAGTAATAGTCAAGCTGTTGCAGAAGTTGCCTCTATTCAAAGCAACTACAAAACAGATAATATTCCACATATCACAAATGCAGACAGAGGCTTTGCCGGGACAAGAGAATAAAATCACTCTTGTATAAGGCGCGATGTTATGAAAAGACAGGTGACAAAAAAATGGCTGAGCAGCTACGTAAAACCCTGAAATTTAATGTACCCATAAATGATGCTATAAAGCTTACCCTGGAAGCTTATGATCAAAAGGACTTTTATGCCACATACTAAATACGCACAAGTGATACAAGACTATTTCCAGAATGAAAGTTATGTGTTGCCAATGTATCCGGATTTAATGAGTGTTAATTTCAACTTTGAAGGACTATACCGTTCTGACATCAATTATTTAATGACACTCGGGGTGCTGTCTTATGCCAAATCCAATCAATTGACACAAGCTAACCTGGCTCTTGATGCACTGATTAATTTTCATAATACATTCGAAACAACTTATGAAAGTTACAAAGATAAAAAAGCAAGAAAGAAAGCATTTGGTCTATCTAATGAAGAATTCCGACTGGAAATGCTTCGTAGTAAAGCTATGATGCAAGCTGCCAAAGCATTTGTCGAGTCTAAAAATGGAAATAACGAACAGGCTTTATACCTGATTAATGAAGCTATAAGCATGTATAAAGATGCTCCAGAAATGATTTTTCAAAAGTATGAATTATGGTATTTGTATAATAAATTAGAAATATTGGTCAATCTTGAAAACTATGAAGAAGCAAGAGACATTTCACGAGAAATTAAGACTAAATCACGATTGCCAATTGCAAATAGTACCGTGTTTAATAAAGAAGATAGCAATCTAGATTTTATAAATGCTTATATACGATTTAAGACTGAAGATTATAATGGCGCACTGATGGCAACAAAAATTTTACAAAAAAAACAGCCCAACAGCCCAAGAGCTTATGCATTAGAAGAAGAAATTCACTTAGCCATGAACAATGAGCAAGGAGCAGAAATCAGTAGAGAAAAATACTTAAAAGTAATCAATAAAAGTAAATAGAGATGATAAAAGTACATCCTGTTTTTGTTACTGTTTTTATAAGTTTTACTTTAATGAGTCAAGACACAAGCAAATCAAATATTGGTGTAATACCTGTAATATCAGGTACAACCGAGTCGGTTTTATTTTTGGATGCAGATGAGGGTGAAATTAAAAGTTTTGCCACCTTTAAAGAGCCCATTTATAATGTTTCAGTTTCTGAAGGAGGGGCCAATTTTTTTGCGCTAACAAAGAACCATATAATCAAAGGAGACGTTAAAACCGGAAATATTCTAAAATCTTTTAATTTTTCTGAAAAATTAGGAAATACTAAAGTTGGCAACAAGACTATTTACCCAAGTCAAAACTCAATTTTCCCCTTAAATATTACTTCAGATGGGAAAGCAATAATAGCATATAACGAAGATTATAATGAAATGATGGAGCTATCAAAGAAAATTCAAATAGCTGGAGAATCAGATAATTTTGACAATAATCTATTTCATCGTTTAACTGAATTATCAGAGAAAAACCCTCTTCCTCAAAGTACTTTATATTTAGCAAATATCTCAGACTTGTCTTTTAATAAACTTACTGACACCCCAATTAATCCCAGTGAAAATTTCACACTTCACATGGAGGATAGGGAACTATTATTTTTAGACAGAGCAAATAACAAACTGATTTATAGAGATATAAATTCTTTTAAAGTCAAAAGAAAAATTTCTTTTAATAGTTTAATAGAGAGTTCTTTGGTTGATGGATATGAGTACACTAATGTCCGTCCTATATCTGAAAGACTGCTTTCTTTGGATTTTTTTAATGTAAGTAGTCTAGATCGTTTCTTTATCCTTTATGACACAGAAAATAAGTCAGTAGTTATCAAGAAAGAGATAAGTCAGAGTCCTTTCTCATCTTTGTACCCTTTGAAGTATATAAATACTTCCGATTTAGTATATGGTGATGTTTCTTGTACACAAATTTCTCCGCCTCAATTAAAGGAAACAACGCCTCCTCAGGAAATAAATCCTGACGAATATAAAAACAATAGGCAAGTACAAAAAGCTTTAGATAAATATTGGGAAGATATTGCGATTTGGCAAAATGTGCAAGACTCATTGATGAATGACTGGAGTGTTAAACTTGGAGAATACACCGAGGACTTAACTAACAAGGATAAGTGCACTCTATTTTTATACAAAGACAATAAATTAAAAGAATTAATTATGACAGTACCCAATGCAAAAAACGGTGTTTTGTACAATAACAGGCATCTCTTGGTTATGAATAATTTTGAATATTCACTTTACGATATTATTGATCAATCAACTATATGGACGGTTGATATAGACTTTTAAAAATTTAAACTATAATAAAATGAAAAAAACAGTATTCTATTTAGCAATTTATTTTACAGTATTAGTGCTTTCTTTTGGAAAAGCACATTCTCAATCCATTGCAAACATTGGCATACTACCAGTTTACAACCACCAAAGCAATAATATCTTTTTTATTGATTGTGACGCTGGAGAAATAAAAAGCTTTGCAATTTTAGATGAACCTATTTGGGGCTTAAATTTAAACGAAGATAAAAACACTTTTTTTGCACAGAGTCGCCATAGCATCTACAAGGGCAATCTTGAGACTGGTGAGATTTTAGAAAAATTCCAATATATGGAGATTATGAAACAGCAAAAAGAAAATGATATTGATCCGAACCTTAATATCATGCCATATGGTGTTACCAAAGATGGTTTAGCAGCATATGTTTATAACTCTGAACTCTTTGAACTTAATGTACAACAACAAGAATTACTTGAAAAAATGGAAGGTGCGTCCATAGAAGAAGTAAATAATTTAAGTAAAAATATAGATAAATTAACAAATAAGATACTCCTCTTAAACAAAACGAGTGAAGTTTATTTAGCTGATTTTAACTCAAAATCAAAAAAACTCTATGGTAAATTCCATATGGATGAAGAACAATTTATAGGTTTAGATGAAGATATGGCCATGTTTTATGATAAATCAAATTATAGCATAAAACTTATTGATATGAACAGTCAAAAAGTTGTGAAAGAACGCTCAGCTTCTGGGTTGTTTGAGCAATATCCAGAACTGAAAAATTTACCTCATTCGGCACCTGCAGTATTATCAGAAAATCTCTTGTCCTTTACATTTTTTGATCCAACAGTCTTAACGGGTGGCGGTGTGTTTATTTTGTTTAATACCGAGACTAATCAGCCGCTATACTATAAGGAGTATGAATCGGCTACGACATCTACTTATCCTTTATATTATAAAAATACAACCAACTATTTTTTTGCTGATAAAACTTGCGATGCAGGTCCTATGCCAACACCGCCTGATTTTGGCGAACCAAGTGGTTATTCTAAAAAGAAAATAGCCGCATGGGAAGAAGAGATGGAGAAGAAACAAAACGAACATCAAAAAGCACTAAAGGAATGGCAAGATAAGGCTACAAATCCGGAAAACTGCAGCATCACTATTTTTGAAGATGACGAACTAGAAAAGGTAAAAATGGAAATACCTAATGCCTCGTATGCATTAATTTATAACGATAATTATGCTCTTGTAAACAGAAACTTTGAAATAGTCCTATACAATTTAGAATCCAAAGAACAAGAATGGGTTATTGATACCGATTTTTAAAAAATAAACTATTATGAGAAAAATACTTTTTACAGCCTTTGTTTTAACCGTAACTCTAGGATATACACAAGTCCAAGACCACGATGGCAATACTTTCAAAACAACCCAAATTGGCGATCAAACTTGGATGGCAGAAAATCTTCGAGTTAAAACCTTTAGAAATGGTGATAAAATACTCCATGCAAAAACCAAAGAAGAATGGTTAAAAGCGGGAGAAAATAAAACACCTGCTTGGTCCTATTATGAAAATAAAGAAGAAAACGAAGCCAAATACGGCATTCTATACAATTGGTATGCCGTAAATGATGATCGTGGATTGGCGCCAGAGGGTTGGAGAGTCGCATCACAAAATGATTGGTACAAATTACATAAATATCTTGGTAGTAATTATGCCCAAAATCTTCGAACTGAAGGTGATCAATGGTTTGATGGACCAGCCTACCTTTCCAAAAACAATACCAATAGCTTAAATTTTAATGCGAATGGGGCTGGCTTAATAAATGGAAAAATTGGTTGGATTGCACTAAAAGAATCATCTTATTGGTGGACAAGCACTGAATTTACAAGTGATAAAGCAATTCATGCTACTATTGGATATGGAACAAGGAATATTGGTATTGCAGATCAAAATGATGCTCGTGCTGGTGCAAGTCCTGAAACACCATCATCAAAAGAGCTAGGATTTTCTGTGAGGTGTATTAAAAATTAAGAATATGAACTTTAAAAGGAAAATTAAATCAATATCTATTATCATAGCATTAGTCTTTTCTGTTGTTGGGTTTTCACAAACCAAACAAGGCGAAAAAGTAAATTGGATTGAATGCATAGGAACAGGTATGACTGAATTTGGACCCTATTGTTTAGCTACTGAAAACAATAATGCCAGAGCATACATCACAAATAATTGTACTGAAAAAGTAAAGGTTTTTTATGAATTCACAGGTCCTCGTTATGATAATAATATTTCCTGGTACAAAACAAAAAATATTGTCATAAACGGGAATTCTAAAAAAAGAGTCGAGTTTTGTAATGTTACAGAAAATAATGGCTCTATTAGAGTTACAAAAGTAGTGCCTGTTGATCAACAATCAGCTAGCACTTCATCAAGTAATGACAAAGGAAACCAAAACGAATGGGGGGATGATGAATCTCTTATAGGCTCTACGAATCAAAGTAGAAATAACAATTCTTCACAACGTCAAGAAGAATCAATTTACCAAAAGAGACAACGTGAAGCGAGAGAACGAGAGCAACGGGAAAGAGAACATTACAGAAAGCAACAAGAACAGGTTGATGAAGTTATCCGACAAGGTGAAACGCGAACAAATGCCATTAAACAAGCAAAACAAACCTGGGAGAATACCTTTAATGACATCCAAGATAATATTTCACGTGAAATTGAAGAAGATCACAGGCAAATGCGCGAAAGTCAATTAGCAGAACAACGTGAATATGCAAGACAAAATCGCCTAAGAGAGGAAAGAGAAAGACGTGAGCGGGTTGAAAGAGAAAAGCGTGAGAGGGAAGCAGCTGAGCAACGAAGAGTCAGTAATGCCCAAAATAGTTTTATTCAAAGCATCACTGACCAAAAAATACCTTTGTTCTTTGACCAACACATAGCGTATGTTCTCTTTATTTCCAAAACAAATTCGGAGGGATTGCTGCTCATTCCTACACTACTTCATAAAAACTCAGACAATCAATTGCCATATAAAAGAGATGTAATTAATGCTTTGGAAAAAGATAGAAATCTCAAAAATCTCTACGTTTATGGGGTTTATAATGATTTTGAAGAATTTAAAAGTGCTGCTGTTAAGCTCAGCACACAAGCACAAAATAGCTATATCTCAATAAGTGAGATCAAACGCTTTGAATATGGAACTCCTCAAAATAACAAAACGAAGACAAACAGTAGTCAGGAAGATTTTTGGGGTGAAAAAAAGAAAAAACCAACATCCAAAAAAACAGATGATTTTTGGAACAATTAGAATGAATATGAGAAATTTATTGACACTATTTATTATACTTAGCTTTGGAATAAATAGCTATTGCCAGAGCACAGATGTGTTGGCACAGTCCCATTTTTTAAGGGCACAAGAGGAATACAGTGAAGGAAACAATGCCTCAGCCCTACAAAATTTAGACAAAACGGTCGAATACCTCGGCAGCACCAATCCCAGGATAGAGGGTATGTATGTGAAAATTACGTTCAATCAAAACGATTATGCGACGGCAAAAAAACATTTGAACACCTATTTTGATTTGGCTGAAGAAAATCATCCAGACTACATGGAAATGTTGCGGTTTGTTGCTGATATAGAAAATAAATTGGCTGAAGTAGCACAAAAAGAGCAACAGAACAACCAATTACAACAACTAAGAAGCAAAGCAAATTATTTTAAGTACGAAGATGCAAGACGTTTTAATGAAGGCTTAGCAGCTGTAAAAATTAACGATAAATGGGGTTTTATTAATTCTTTAGGTAAATTAACTATTCCTGCGATATACGAGTATAATATGATGGAGTTTCATGGTGGTTTTGCTGTGGGTATTAAAAATAATGAGTGGGGATTAATAAATAAGGCTGGCAAGTGGACATTGGCAGGAGCTCAAAGGTTGCATGGAGATATGGAAGATGGAATTTTAGCGGTAGAAGTAGATAATAAATGGGGACATTATGATTTTATTAATGGAAAAATAGTCACTCCTATCGAGTATGATTACGCTTATGATTTTTCTGATGGATTAGCTTTTGTAACAAATTATAAAAAAATAAACGGCGGTTATACCAATGATGGCATTAAGCGCATCCCTCGCACAGTTGCAAAATATTATGGTGTTATAAATACCGAAGGTAATTTCGTCATACCACTAGGATTTAATCCACCCATCGGAAAAGAGGTCAAAGACGGAATTATCTTACTAACTAACGAAAGGAAGACCGAAAAAGAGTCTATGTATTTTCCAGGTCAAGGTAGGAATAAGCATGCTCTTTTTAATAAAGACGGTCAACGACTAACAGATTATAAATACTATATAAACAACCTGTATGTGAATTTTTCGGAAGGATATTTAACTACATCATTAAGTAAAATAGTAAATAATAATTATGCGTTATATGGTATTATCAACACTTCAGGCAAAGAAGTAATTCCGTTCAATTATAAGAAATTAGGAAATGTTAAATATGGTATGGTATGGGCTAAAAACACTGAAGGAATTGGCGTTTTAAACATTAATGCTAAGGTAATCATTCCCTTTGGAAAATATGAAGCCATCAAGATATTATTGCCAGAGGTCATTGCTGTAAAGAAAAATGGTCTTTGGGGCTTGATAAATCTGAAGGAAGAAGTAATTGCACCTATCGTGTTCGATGACATAAAGTCGGGTATTTCGCATAAAACCTATGCGGCTTTAGACGATGAAGACGAGAGTTTGGTTTTGGTAAAAAAATTCGACAAATGGTCATTTATAAATTTAAAGGGAGAGTATTTAGGAGAATAACCAAACAATAGTGACTCGTATCTCATTATTAAGAAAAAGTAAAAATCCAATTAAGCAATATAACATGAAAAATCTATTGACATTACTTCTATCATTGACCATTAGCTTAGCCATCAATGCCCAAAGCAACGATGTGCTGGCTCAATCCTATTTCTTAAAGGCCCAAGAAGAGTATAGCGAAGGTAATAACTCGAGTGCTTTGGAAAATCTAAACAAAACGGTGGAGTATCTCAATGCCACCAATCCAAAGATTGAAGCACTTTTCGTTAAAATCTTCATCAATCAAAACGATTTTATTGCTGCGCAAAAACACTTGAACACCTATTTTGAGTCGGCCAACGAAAATAGTCCCAGCTACAATGAAATGCTAAGGTACATAGCCGTTGTTGACGAAAAAATAAAAAGTAAGAAATCCACACCTCCCCATTTTCCCGGAGGCAAGGAAGCTTTGGCGAATTATTTACGGGAAAATATCAATTATCCCACCGAAGCCATTGAAAAAAATATTAAAGGAAGGGTGATTATCGGTTTTGTGATAAACAAGGATGGAAGCATTTCAGACATTAAAATAGTAAAAGGTATTGGGTATGGTTGTGATGAAGAAGCTATACGTTTAGTTAAGAATTTTCCAAAGTTTATACCTGGTACTAAGGAGGGCAAGCCCACATTATCCACATTTTATTTACCAATTAATTTTCAATTTTAAATATTACAATATTAATAAAAATTAATTCTTAATATCAGTTTTATGTTCTATTCATTTACAAAGATTAAATTCAAATTGGTACTTTATTCATTACTCTTTTTGCTTGTCTCAAACACCCACGCCCAAATAGAATTCTACCACGGCAATCCAGAAGAACACTATCAAATTACCCGAGAAACCGATGACGAAATCATCAATGCGTTTTTGAAAGAGCATAAAGCCACTGCCATTGAATTCAACCCCAACTCAATTTCCAGTTATCCATTTAGGTTAAAAAGTAAAAAAGGGAATTGGGTGCTTTATGTAGATGATTGGTCTGGTAATAACGGCATTGTTATGCCAAAAAAAGGAAAACAATACAGCTTTCAATTTCCAACAAAACTACAGGAAAGCTTAAATATGACCTTAGCCACACGAAAAAACCAAACCTATTGGGTCAACTTTGAAAGCGAAATAATTGAAAGCAAAATGGCCTTTGATGAAGTTGTTTTTGCCACTAAAATTGATACGCTCATTGGTGATAATTTTTCGGATGAAGTAGAAATTATCGAAAGAATAGCTGTTAAGATTGGAGAAAAATGGGGTGTTATCGAACCCGGCGAATATAATGAACCCTCATTCTATGTAAGCCGAAATTTTTTATACAATACTCTGGATGAGTTACCCACCGCAACAGGTTTCAATAGTGACCAACTGGAAATGATGGAACAGATTCGTAAAAAATACAATGTGGATTTGTTGGTTGCATTAGATGAACACGGTTATTACTTTAAAGGCAGGGATAAAAAGAGCAAGTTATATGGACTTTTTATGGGTGAAAGCGAAGTATCAGGAACAATTCCTTCAAAATATGACAACATCAAACGCCACCGAAACCCGGAAACCTTTGAAGTCTGGAAAAACGGCAAAGTAGGTTACTACAATTCGGAATTTGAATTAATTAAAGAACCTGTTTACGACGAGTTACATTTTATGCATCTGGATTATACCTGGGGTTGTGCGCTCAAAACAGAGGATGTGTGGCAGCTTTTTGATGCTTTTGATGGTAGTTTGTTAGTTGAAGGAAAAGCCAAAACTATTGAAGTATTGCAAGAGCTTTGGTTGAATCGACATGAATAAAAAAAGGGAAGCTGCTACCCCTTACTTACAAGCAATTTATTCAAAAATATCACAGGAACAGCGGCCGTAAAGATAATAAATAACGACGGAATTGCCGCCTCCATTACCCGTTCATCACTGGCATATTCAAAGGCACTCACCGCAAGTGTATTTACCTGGAATGGTTTTAAAATAAGTGTTAACGGTAATTCTTTTAGGACATCTACAAAAACCAGTATAAAAGCACTGAGCAATCCGGTTTTTATGAGTGGATATTCAATTTTAAAAAATGTTTTAAAATTGCCCACGCCTAAAGTTTTTGAAGCATCAGGTATGGCATTGCTTACTTTTAGTGTGGTAGATTCTATGGGATTGTATGCCACTGCAAGAAATCTTACGGCGTAAGCATAAACAAGCGCAAACAAAGTCCCATGAATGATAAAACCAGTCGTGTTCCCGGAAAGGGATGCAACCACGCCCATCAGCCATCTGTCAAGTGCTAAAGTGGGAATCATAATTCCAATGGCAACAACGGCTCCCGGTATTGCATATCCGAGTACTCCCAACCTTGAAAGGTTTTTAATAAACCCAATGCGATTCCATTTTGCCGAAAATATAAGTAAGGTGGCTAAAACAACCGTAACTGTTGCCGTTAAAAATGCAATACCAAATGTTTGCAACGAAAGCATTAAAAAGGAATAGTCAAACACCGAACTATAAGTCAAAATCGCCCAATAAATAAGTTGTGCCACCGGAATAAAAAATCCAAAAAGTACCGGAGTGATGACGATACAAAATATGAGAAACTGCTTCCTTTTTGAAGTGGTTTTTCGGTAAATGCGCTCAGTATTGGTTCTTTCATTGGTATATTGAATTTTTCTGCGTTGCCACTTTTCAAAAAGAATCAAAGCAAATACCAAAACCAGCAATAAAGCTGATAGATATATGGCAGTTTCCGGCTCTTCCAGTGAAAACCACGACCTGAAAATTCCGGTAGTAAATGTATTTACACCAAAGTATTGTGCCGCGCCATAATCATTGAGGACTTCCATGAGAACCAAAATCATCCCGGCAATAATAGCGGGCCTGGCAAGTGGCAAAATTAATTTAAAAAATGTGCGAAACTCCCCCACCCCAAGCAATCTAGACGCTTCCAACAAGTTGTTTGCCTGATTTAAGAAAAAGGCTCGTGTGCTAACGTACACATAAGGGAAAAGTGAAATGCTCAATACAAAAGCCAGCCCAAAACGATTCATCACATCAATACGTGTAAATTCCATGCCAAAATATCGTTGTATGAGCTCGAGGCTTCCGCCGTAATCAAATGCACCGGCATACCCATAGGCCACAATATAAGAAGGAATCGCAAGCGGTAAAATGAGCAACCATTCCAGTTGTTTTCTAAAAGGAAATTCATATCGGGAAACAAGCCAGGATGTTGTCACACCAAAAAGCAATACCAGTATACTACAAACAACTAAAAGATAAACTGAATTGGAAACATACTGCCCAAGAAGATTTTTGACAATATGTACCCAAGATTCACCGGGTCCTTCAAAGAGTTCAAATATAATGGTGAGTATTGGCAGGGCAATTAAAAACACCACAAAGAGTGTGATTAAAGACCAGCGATTGCTGTCCCTTTTCAGTCGTAGCAATCTGTTTTTTATGGAAAATATTTCTTTATCTCCAGCCTCCCTCATCAAATAGAATTACAGCATTTTTATTGTTATCACCCAGTAATGATAGGTTGATTTTATCTTCCTTGAATTTGCCCCAGTTTTTAGAGTTTCAGAAACTTCGACATTTTCATTTACAGGATATTCATAATTAGTAAGTGCAAAAACACTTTGGGCTTCTTCAGAAACTAAAAATTCAATGAATTTAATGGCGTTTTCTTTATTGGGAGCATATTTTGCCACTCCTGCACCACTCACATTGATGTGTGTCCCTGTGGTTTCTTGGTTAGGGAAAAACAGCCCTATAGATTGTGTTACCTGAACTTCTTCAGGATTGCTTGAATTTTCCATCAAGCCAATGTAGTAAGTATTTACGATTGCCAAATCGCCCTCACCTGCAGCAACTGCTTTTACTTGATCTCTGTCATTTCCGCGAGGCGTTCTTGCCATGTTATTTACAATTCCGGTGACCCATTCTTTGGCATAATCCTCTCCATGGTTTGCTATTATTGAGGCCAAAAGCGATTGATTGTAAATATTTCCAGATGAACGGATGAGTAGTTTATTTTGCCATTTTTCTTCGGTCAAGGCTTCAAATGTTGAAAGCTCACCCGGGTTTACTCTGTCTTTCGCGTAAGCGATAACACGAGCACGTTTTGTCAAAGCAAACCAATGGTTATCTTCATCTTTTAAATGAGAAGGAATGATTGAATCTAAAGTTTTTGATGAAATAGACTGTAATAAATCAGATGTTTTAGCTCTATGTAACCTTCCGGCATCAACGGTAATCAACACATCTGCAGGAGAGTTGCTGCCTTCAAGACTCATCTTCTGAATCAACTCATCTGCACTGGCGTTGATGACATTTATCTTAATCCCTGTTTGTTCTTCAAAAAGTTTAAAAAGCTTTTGATCTGATTCATAATGTCTGTGAGTATAGACATTGACTTCATTTGATATTTCCTTTTTTGTTTCACTTTTACACGAAAAAAGCACTAGAGCCACAAGTGCTAAGACAATCTTATTCATCCTGCTGAGATTTCTAATTTGGAGTGCAAATATAGTTATTTAGAACTGTTTTAAATAGTATTAATGTTAAATCTTTATCACTAATGTTAGGTTATTTTAGTCCTTTCAGGGCTTCAAAAAGTCCTTTTTCCTTTACTCCGGTAATAGCTCCTCTGTTTGTATAGACAATTTTTCCGGTTTTGTCAATCACATAATAGGATGGGAAAGAGCGAATATCATAGTCTTTATCAAACTGTGAGTTACCCAATAATACTTTATAAGCTATTTGGTGTTCTTTGATGACTTTTTTGGTTTCTTCCAAATCATAATCAAAGTTGATGGTAATGACTTTCATTTGATTTCCAAATTCACTTTCAATCTGTTTCACTTTAGGAATTGATGCAATGCAATGATCACAGCTGGAAACCCAGGCTTCAATAAACATGTTTTGTCCTTTAAAATCTGCAAGCGATACCTGTTTTCCATCTAAATCTTGGAGCGTCCAGTCTTTTGCCTGTGAATTTAAAAGAGGTTCTGCTTTCATTCCATAAACAGAAGAGACATAGCCTTCTTTTTCCTGATGAGTAAAGTTTTCTTCTGTGAGTGCTATGTCAAAATCGATATTACTGTAGTTAAAAAGCCGGGTTTGTCCTATGAGGTTTCCCGTATTGTCAAATGTGGGGTTTAAAGCAAGCTGTACCGGCATTTTGGTTTCAGCGTCTATCCAGATTGCCCTGTTTCCAATTTTATAGCTGAATATTGTTTTGTCCTGAAATTGGCTTTCGCCTAAAAAAGTATATGACTCTTTATGCTCTTCAAGTAGCTCCCCCACAGTCACCAAATTATCTTCATCCTGTGTATAAGCCTCAAGATAACGTGGAATGGAGCGGTCATTGCCGTAATCAAAAATGGTAATACGTTCTTTGTGATCCTCTACCACAGCAAGCGATGCCAGTTTGTAATAGATTTGTGTCACTTCATCCATTTCCTTATAAAAAAAATAATTGAGGTGAGGCTCATATCCTGCCCTTTGGATTTTGTATGTATGATTGACCACACGTTGATTTCCAAAAACTATTTGAGCATCAAAATAAAAAGTCTCAGCTTCATTGAGACTTTTTAGTGTTTGAGGGTACACTTCTTCAGGAGAATGATTTTTTGTGGATTTGGCACAAGAAAATATAAAGGTAATTATAATAAATATCAGTGAAAGCTTTCTCATAATAGCATTTTTTACAAATATACTATTAATAAAATTTTCAACTTTTTAATGATTACAACCTATTTTTACTTAAGCTCATTATATCTTTAAAGTTGATAAATTGTTCTAATATTTTCTATATTGGAATTAAAAAAGGGGCTTAAAAGCCCCTTAGTTTTTTTTGATAAGATTATTTCAACAATTTAAAGGTCTGTTTTTTACCTTCAATTGTCTCCAGTTGCATTAAATAAACACCCCTATTCCATTGGGTAGCATTTACAAGTATATTATCAACGCCATCCAGGGTATTTTGAAACAGTAACTTTCCGGTAAGGTCAAAAATCAAAACAGTTCTCAAAGCTTTAGAAGATTCCACTTGCAAAATATTTCCCAAGGGGTTGTTAAATTTCACGTCAAAACCATTAAAATCTGCTATTGAAAGAACATCCTCAACAGCATTTTGCGCATAAATTTTAGGCTCGGTATCACTTGTTTTCTGCTCGATAAACACAGCAACAGATTGGCCATTTATAGGTTTTGTAAAGTGTATCCTGCTTTTATTTGCCTGAAAGGTAGCCACATCACGTGTTTCTTCTGGCCAAGCAAAATCACCGTTTGTATTCAGATAAACAGAGTGAAGAGTAACAGGTGACACTCCGGTATCCAAACCGCTTTTTATTAAAAAGAATGGTTGGTCATTGATGAGTTGCAAATTACCAGCATGTACATTTGGCTCGCTAGAAAGTGGATAAATTTGCTTGGCATTTTCCGTAAAAAGTCGTTCACCAGTCAATTTATCAAACTTCTGTACATATTCCCCACTCAGGTTTTGGGTATTGTTTGTATATGTACAAAGAGACCAAATATAATCTGAACCCTGTTCAAAAGCAATACTGGTATCGGTTTCATAGTCGGTTTCATTTATATCAAAATCTGAACCGTTAATTCCCCAGGGTAAAGAGCCATCAGGATTCAAGCGTTGTAAATAAGAATCAAACCTATTACCCACAGACGCAAAATAACCCAAATAGACAACATCACCGTCTTGTACCTTGCTATAATTTCTGATGAAGGCTGTTGCCCTATCTGAAAGCTGTGTTGAACTTGTCCATTGAGAGGCTCCACCACTGTTATAACGTTGTGCATATAAGAACGAATTTATACCCCCAAGCAAATGATGAAATACCAAGGTAAAGTCGCCATTGGACATTTCAAATAGCTCAGCTGCTAAAGTATTGTTTCCACCACTTGTGACAGCTACCGGGTTTGCCCACATTGTATTACCGGAAGCATCCAGTTTTTGCAACAATGCCTGTGGACTGGGGTACCAACTCACAATGGCTTCACCGGTCGAAAGTGGTAATATTTTCACCACATTTCCTGTTCCAAGTTGAACGCCATTTTCTCCCCATAAGTGATTTCCCTCCACATCCATTTTAAATGCAAAAGCATCTGAGTTCTGAGTGCCGGTAACACCTATGTACAAATTATCATTGTCGTCAATTGTAGTAGACCTAATCACTGTAAAAGTACTCATTGGGATAGCATCACTAACTAACATCCCGTCTGGTCCAAATTGTTGGACACCGTTTTCATCCAGAAGTTGTACCCGCAATTCGTAATTTGTTGGTGGTGGAACCACTTTCCAAAAAACGACAAATGTTTTACCATCTGAGGTGCCTATAGCCTGCAGGTCTTCACCGCGTGAATCTGCCACAAGTGTATTTACATCAGTATCTATTGTCCATTGTGCAAAAGCAAAATGAAAGGTAAAAAGGAAAATAAATAAGGTTGGTACTCTATGCATTATAAAAATATTTAAGTTTTAAAAGTCAATATACAAGAAGTTTTAGATCCTAAAATGCAAACCTAATTTTTAAGCATTTGAAACCAATAAACAGGAACTGGCTTTTATTTTTTTTCCAAATCCTTTTCTCTTATAGCTCTAAATTCAGAGTTTTCACTCCACTTTGGCCAGTCTTGGCTGTTAGCAATTTTAGCCCCCAGTCTGAAATAAAACTCAGCATCCTGGGCAATACTTCCCATGTTCCAAGTCTCTGGGTTATACTCATCACCTTGTTTATGGTAGTATTTTTGGTTGTATTCTGCACGAAGTCTTTTACCTTCTTCTTTTCCACCGTCTCTTAAGTCTGCACCTCCACTTGCATACATTGCAGGAATACCCACTTTTGCAAGGTTGAAATGATCTGAACGGTAATAAAATCCTTTTTCAGCTTCCTGGTCTGGCAAGATGTATCTGTCTTGACCGGCTACAATATCTTCAGCCCAGTCAGCTAAGTCATTTTGATGGTGACCCACTATGAGCACATCATTTGTTGGACCATAAGGAAATACGGCATCGACGTTCATATTTGCTACAGTTTTATTAGTGGGAAATACAGGGTTTGTAGCATAATATTCTGAACCTAATAATCCTTGTTCTTCAGCCGTTACAAACAAGAATACCATGGATCTTTCCAATGGTTCTTCGCGTTCTTTTACTGCTCTTGCAATTTCGAGTAGCATGGCTGTACCTGTTGCGTTATCTACTGCACCGTTATAAATTGTGCTGCTATCATTAGGGTCTTCACCTCCCAAATGATCCCAGTGAGCTGTATAAATGATATACTCATCAGGCCTTACTGAACCTTCGATGATACCAATTACGTTTGGCGAAGTTCCACGTTCAAACGTGTTTTTCATTGTAACACTTGTTTTGATACCTAAAGGTATTGGAGTAAAATCGGCACTTTTAGCACTTTCAAACAATTCTTCCTGATTTTTATCGGCTTGGTCAAAAAGTTGTTGTGCAACATTTGATGTTATCCATCCTTGCATAGGTGCAAAATTCACTGAACCTTCAGGCATATCAAGTTGTGATTTGGCTCCAGACCAAGAGCCTTGAACAACTCCCCAAGGGTAACCTGCTGCTGCATCCTCATGAATAATAACAATTCCTGCAGCTCCTTGTCTTGCAGCTTCTTCATATTTATAGGTCCAGCGACCATAGTAAGTCATAGCGTTGCCGGTAAACATATTTTCGTCTTGAAGATAATAACCGGGATCATTTACCATTACAACCGCAATTTTTCCTGTCATATCAATACCTTCATAGTCATTCCAGCCATATTCCGGGGCAACGATACCAAAACCACAAAATACAAATTCGGCATCCTCAACTTTTATTTCATCTTGAATGAGTTGTGAATAAGCTACAAAATCTTCACCTTTTTTTAATGTAAGAGAACTGTTGCCTCCTGTTACAGTTATTTCGTCATCAGCAACCGAATTTACTGTAATTAACGAAACATCTTGAAGGTAAGAACCATTATTAGCAGGAGCAACTCCAATTTCTTTCATTTCTTTTTCTAGGTAAGCTACTGTTAATTCTTCTCCCACAGTCATAGGCATTCTACCCATAAAAGCGTTTGATGACAGTTCTTTAATGTGTCTTTCAAGGTGTTCAACACTTACGTCCCACTCCTGTGAGACTTCTTTTTCTTGTTCAGAATCCTTACAGGAAACGAAAATAAATAAAACTGAAAATACAGTTAAAAAGGATAATTTGTTCATTGTTTTTTGTTTTTAATAGGCGTAAAGATAGTTAATTGAAAATTTATCTGTTAATAATCCAAAAGTTCTTCAAGTTTAGCTTTCACCTTTTCTGTACTAGGTATCATCGCTTGCTCCAAAGTTGAGTTCAACGGAATGGCCGGCATATTCTCAGAACCAATTGTCAAAACCGGCGCATCGAGATACTGAAAACATCCTTCCTGAATTTTTCCGGCAAGAGCCCTTGCAAAACTATTATTTGAAGGCTCTTCAGTCACCACCAGACACTTTACCTGTTTTCCTAACAGATTTCATTATGGTTTCTTCATCCAGCGGAAAAAGTGTACGCAAGTCAATAATTTCAACACGGTCACGAAGGCCTTTAGTAGCGTTCATCGCCCAATGTACGCCCATTCCGTAGGAAACAATAGTTGCGGTTTCCACATCTTCCTGTTTCCAAATTTCCTGTAATAACCATGCTTTTCCGAAAGGCAACACATAATCTTCAGAAGGCTCAACTGATGTGGCCCCTTTAGTTCCCGGTACTTTACTCCAGTACAATCCTTTATGCTCCAAAATCACCACCGGATTGGGGTCATAATAAGCTGCTTTTATTAATCCTTTTAAATCGGCTCCGTTGCTGGGGTAGGCAATTTTAATTCCTCGAATGTTAGTCACAATGCTTTCCACCGAAGAAGAATGGTAAGGCCCGCCACTTCCATAAGCGCCAATTGGCACGCGAAGTATCATCGACACCGGCCATTTACCGTTAGAAAGATAACAACTTCGGCTCACTTCGGTGAATAATTGATTCAGTCCCGGCCAGATATAATCTGCAAACTGTACTTCAACGATGGGTTTTAGTCCCACGGCACTCATTCCTACTGTAGAACCAACAATAAATGCTTCTTGAATGGGTGTATTAAACACGCGGTTGTCACCAAATTTTTGCGCAAGTGTAGCTGCTTCGCGAAATACACCACCCAATCGTCCACCCACATCCTGACCGTAGAGTAAACATTCTTTGTGCTTTTGCATTAATTCTTCTATCCCAAAAAGGGCACAATCTACCATCACTACTTTTTCTGCGCCTTCAGGACTTCGGGTCCCGGTTTCTTCAGTGATGGGGGTGGGCGCAAAATCGTGCGTGAATAAGTCTTCAGGCTTTGGATCTTCGGCTTTGAGGGCTTCTTCGTAGTCTTTTTCACTTCCGCAGAGGCGGAAGTCTCAATTTCCTTCAGCTCCTTTTCACTAAACCCATTATCCAACAACTGTTTTTTAATGTTCGGATAAGGATCACGAGAACGTGCCTCTTCTAAATCATCCCGATACCATTCCATCCTAACTCCTGAAGTATGGTGATTCAACAACGGAACTTTAGCATGCACCAAAAATGGCCGACGTTCTTTTCTTATGGTTTCTATGACATTCTGTACCTGCGTATAGCTTTCAATGAAGTCAGTTCCATCTATAGAAATCGCCTCAAGACCGTGGAATCCTTTGGCATATTCAAAGGCATTCTGTGCACGGGTTTCAGCCTCGTTGGCTGAAATATCCCAACCATTATCCTGAATCAAATATAAAATGGGCAATTGCTTTAAAGCTGCCATTTGAAAGGCTTCAGCGATTTCACCTTCGGTGACGGAGGCGTCGCCCATGGAGCAAACCACAATCGGCAAATTCCCGCGAAGGCGGGAATCTCGGCCTTCAGATTCCGGAACTAAAAAACCATACTGTTCTTCTTCATTGAAGAGATTACCGCTTTCGCGGTAATGGAATCCCAAAGCAGCACCAGTCGCGGGAATCGCCTGCATTCCGGTTGCGCTACTTTGATGCGGCACCTTGGGCTTGTCATCATCCCGCAAACTGGGATGGGAATAATAAGTTCTTCCACCGGAAAAAGGGTCGTCTTTTTTGGCGAGTAATTGTAGCATCAAATCTTTTGGTGTACAACCAAAACTCAACAGCATAGAGTCGTCGCGGTAATAGGGATAAGCATAATCCTGTGGCAACAATTGCATCCCTAATGCGGTCTGAATCACTTCGTGTCCGCGCGAAGTAGCGTGTACATATTTGGAAACGACTTTGAAGTTTTCTTCATACAACTCTGCCATTGCCTTAGCGGTGCAGACGTTTTTGAATGCTTTTTTGAAGGTTTGTTTATTTATTTTATGGCTCATTTCTAAATGTTTTCTTTGCGAAACTTCGGGCTTCTTCGCGAAACTCTGCGGTAGCTATTCCACAAAGTTGCTCAAAGAAGCACAAAGGACCACTAAGAGTTTTATATAATTCTTTTACTATCAAATTGCTCAAAATAATCGGCAATTCTTCTCAGGAAACTACCTCCCAAAAACCCATCGACAATGCGATGGTCAAATGACAGGGACAAATACATCATTTGCCGGATTTCAATGGTGTCGCCTTCCGGTTTTTCAATAACTTCTGCCCTTTTCTTGATAATTCCGGTTGCTAATATTGCTGCTTCAGGCTGGTTGATAATTGGTGTTCCCATTAAACTGCCAAAGGTCCCCACATTACTGATGGTAAAGGTGCTTCCTTTGGTATCGTCTGCTTTTAATTTATTGGTGCGGGCTTTTTCTGCCAGTTCGTTGATTTCTTTTGCAAGCGTTGGTAAATCTTTTTGATCGGCATTTCTCACAACAGGAACAATCAGGTTGCCGCTGGGCAATGCTGTTGCCATACCTATATTGATGTGTTCTTTCACGATAATATTCGCGCCATCCACCGAAACATTGATCATCGGGAAGTCTTTCACTGCTTTCGCGACAGCTTCTACAAACAAGGGTGTAAAGGTCAGTTTCTCGCCATTTTTTTTCTGAAAAGCTTCCTTGTTAGCGTTCCGCCAATTCACCATATTGGTCATATCGGCTTCAACATATGCGGTAACGTGCGGAGAAGTATGTTTGCTGTACACCATGTGATCGGCAATCATTTGGCGCATGCGGTCCATTTCCACGATTTTTCCTTTGCCTTTGTCAAGATTCAATTGCGGGATGCTGTATCCAGCTTCTGCCACCGATTGTACAAATTGCGCGGGGCGGCCTTCTTCAATGTATTTAAACACATCGCTTTTTTGTAGTCGCCCCTCTTTCCCTGTTGCAGGAATGCGTGCCAACTCTTCATAACTGATGTGGTGCACTTTGGCAATTTTTTCGACCAACGGTGAATAAAATTTGTTCGTCCGATTCACCGGCACTTGATAAGTGGATGAAACTGATTTGGGCGGTTTTGAAGCAACTTTTTTAGACTTATCTGAAGTTTGAGTTGTTTTTACAGCTTCTTCTTGGTTTTTATTAACGGCTTTTTTTGAAGCTCCTTCAGAAGCCTTTAGAATAGCTATCACTTCCCCAATTTTCACAACATCTTTCGCGTTGTATTTGGTTTCGATAAGCGTTCCCGAAAAAGGCGCCGGCACTTCATTATCCACTTTGTCTGTCCCCACTTCCACAATAATCTCGCCTTCTTCAAACGATTCTCCGGGCTGAACCATCCAATTGATGATGGTGCCTTCGGTGATGCTTTCTCCCATTCTGGGCAATTTAAATTCTGTCTGTGACATCTCTATTCTATATTCTATTTTCTTTATTCTTTGTTCACTTTTCTATATTCTTCCAAAGTCTTGTAAAAATCCTCCTGCTTCGGTCGATTTGCGGGCATCTCTCTCAATGGTTCCACTTCCCGTAAACTCTCGTGACAATCGGCTGGTAATTGTTGATACAATCTTGTTCCGGCTGTTTTCCAAGCGATCATTTCGTCACTGACTTCTTTAATGACTTTTGCGGGGTTGCCCACAACCAAACTGCGTCGAGGAATCACCGTTTCTGCTTTTACAAACGCCATCGCACCGATGATGCTTTCATCACCAATTTCGGCATCATCCATAATCACGGTGTTCATTCCCACCAACACATTTCGGCCAATGTTGGCGCCATGGATGATTGCTCCGTGACCAATGTGTGCACTTTCCCTCAACACAATTGATTTCCCCGGAAACATATGTACGGTACAGTTTTCCTGTACATTGACACCATCTTCCAGTATAATCTCACCCCAGTCACCACGAATGGCCGCTCCCGGACCAATATAGCAGTTTTTGCCAATGATCACATTGCCGGTCACAGCTGCCAAAGGGTGGACGAAACTGCTTTCGTGGATAACGGGTATATGTCCTTTGAAACTGTAAATCATAAGCCTAATTCCCGCGAAGGCGGGAATCTCGTTTTTATAATGATTAATTTTTATTTATACCCTTCAAGCTTCTTCTTCGTAAACGCACTCAACACCAACCTTCCACTAATTTTCGCGCGTTCTTTTAATAACTCGTCCCAGTTTTCAGTGCCTGTCCAGAATACTTTTTTCATTTCTGTCATGGCTTCGGGGTTGTAAGTGCAAAGGTTTTCGGCGAAAGCCTTTACTGCTTCATCTAAAGCCAAAATATCATCAAACACTTGCATATAAATTCCTTTACTTCGCGCCCATTCAGCATCGTAAAAGGAATTGGCATCAATGGCTATTTGTGAAAATCCACTTAAGCCTAATTTACGCTCCACCGCAGGACCTACCACAAACGGACCAATGCCCACGTTGAGTTCGCTTAGTTTAATCGCTGCAAATTTAGTCGCCATACAATAATCTACCGCCGAAGCTAGGCCAACGCCTCCACCCACAGTTTTACCCTGAATACGGCCGATAATAAATTTAGGACACTTGCGCATCGCATTAATCACATTGGCAAAGCCACTGAAAAAGAACTCACCAGTTTTTTCATCATTGATGGAAATGAGTTCACTAAAACTGGCACCGGCACAAAAAGTACGGTCGCCACCGCTTTGCAGGATGATGACTTTTACTTCATCGTTTTGACCGGCTTTGTTAATGGTTTCAGCCAATTGAGCTAGCAAATCACCCGGCAGACTGTTATGTGCCGGATGGAAAAATTCTATCGTGGCGATATGGTTGTTTATTTGTTGTTTTACGTAAGGTTGTTGTTTCATAATTTTCATTAATAGTCAATCCGCACTTGTTGCGGATTCGTTTAATCGATTTTCTTATCGTACATAGAAAGATCCCACCCAGCACTTAAATCATTCCAATCAGGATTCATTTCTGTTATCAGGTTCATCTTCCACTCTCTTTTCCACTTCTTAATTGTTTTCTCTCTTCTAATTGCAATTCTTACATCTTTATGCTCTTCAAAATAAACCAATTTTTTAATATTATATTTCCCAACATGTGTTTTAAAAGTACTGTTTTTGTGTTCAAACATTCGCCTTTCGATATTGTTTGTTATTCCCACATAAAAAATATGATTCCGATTGTGGGTAAGGATATATGTGTAATACCTTTTGGGCATTGGTCATATCAATAATGATTTGAACTATAGTTTAAGCGAATGCGCAATAAATGCGCATTGACAATTTGTGTTGCTTATAGCAACCCAAATTGATTAAAGTGGTGGTTAAGGTGTTTCCTCTCCACCAAATACCATTCATAACGATTTAAATATCCAAACACGGCATTTTTTTGAAGCGAATCGGGGTTTTCTTTGAAATATTCCAGGTATTCCTCGCGGGCTTCCAGCATTTTTTGTTTAGCGGTTTCTAAATCGGGGTGGTTCAGGTCTTCCAATTCATTGTCATTCATCAATGGCATTTTGTATCCCTGTGGCATTGGGTTGAAATCCCACAAGGTAGCTTGCACTTTTTCAATGTATTCCTCTGGTGTTGCTATGTCAAAATCTTGCATTTCGCCCGAGGCAATACGGTAAGTGAATTCCAGATGTTCCACCAAATGCTGCGGTGTCATCGTCCCCCATTTTGGTTGGGTCGATTCTGATAATTTGCTCAGGTAAAACGGAATGCTTTCTGAAGTCATTTCGACGAAAGTCGTCTGTTTTTTCTGAACCATAGTCAAAATAGTTGCAAAAGCTACCATTTCGTCTTCTGTATCAAACACTTCCACATACCACTTTACAATACCTGATGGATGTTCTTTCCCTTTTTGGTCACGATCTACTTTTTGTTTGCACGTTAGGCGCACATAAATCGTGTCATTGTGATATAAAGGTCGCAAGAAACGGATTTCCTCAAGTCCATAATTGGCCGCCACGGGACCTTTGTTGGGATAGACAAACAAGCCCGCTGCGGCTGAAATGATAAAATAGCCGTGAGCAGTGCGGTGCTCAAAAATACTTCCTTCGAGCGAAGTGATATCTGTGTGGGCATAAAAATGATCCCAGGTAAGGTTAGCGAAATTGACGATGTCACCATCGGTTAATGTGCGTTTATGGGTTTTGAGTGACATTCCGGGTTGGATGTCTTCCCAGTGGTAGGTAAAAGGATGCTTTTCAGCTTCTTTATAATCGGATTTGGGTTGGTAAATACCGGTGATTTCCGTTAAGGTTGTAGGCGAACCTTGAATAGCTGTACGTTGCATATAATGTTTGATACCACGCATTCCTCCCATTTCTTCACCCCCACCGGCACGACCGGGACCTCCGTGTACGAGCAACGGCAATGGCGAACCGTGTCCGGTGCTTTGCTTGGCACTTTCGCGGTTGATGGTTAAGATGCGGCCATGATGGGAAGCTGCGCCAATGGTAAATTCTTTTGCAATGGCATTATCATTGGTAAAAATGGAACTCACGAGAGAGCCTTTACCCAATTTGGAAATTTTGATTGCTTCTTCTATTGTGTTGTAAGGCATCAGTGTACTCACAGGACCGAAAGCTTCGGTCACGTGTGCAGCTTCGTTTTGTAATGGATTGTCTTCACGCAATAAAATCGGGCGGATGAATGCTCCTTTTTTAGAGTCTGCGCCTATGGCCTCAAAATCATCAAAACTGCCATAGACAATCTGAGCGGTTTCAGCTATTTTTTGTATTTGACTTTTCACCGACTCCCTTTGTGCGTGGTTTACCAATGCCCCCATGCGCACTTCTTTGAGACGTGGGTCACCAATAGTAACTTTATCCAATGCCTTGCCCAATGCAATTTGCACATCTTCCATATACTTTTCAGGAACAAGAATACGACGGATTGCGGTACATTTTTGTCCGCATTTTACGGTCATCTCGTTGCGTACTTCTTTGATGAATAAATCAAATTCAGGTGTGCCGGGAGCGGCGTCTTCACCGAGAACAGACGCGTTCAGCGAATCTGCTTCCATCGTAAATGGAACTGATTCTTCTATCAATTGCGGATGAGCTTTCAGCATTCTGCCTACTTTGGCCGAACCTGTAAAAGTCACCACATCCTGTGATTGCACGGTATCTAGTATATTTTTAGCTGTTCCGGAAATGAGTTGCAGGCTGCCTTCGGGTAAAATTCCTGAGGCGATGATTTCTTTGACTACAGCTTCAGTAAGGTATGCAGTTTGTGGTGCAGGGAGCACTACTGCGGGCATTCCTGCCATCCAGTTGACAGCACATTTTTCAAGCATTCCCCAAACCGGGAAATTAAAGGCGTTGATATGAACGGCAACTCCTTCTTTGGGCACCATAATGTGATGTGCCATAAAACGGCCTCCGCGGGAAAGATCGATGGGTTCGCCTTCTACGTGATAGGACTGATTGGGGAATAATTTCCGTAAAGATGCATTGGCAAACAGGTTTCCAAAACCGCCTTCAATATCAATCCAGCTGTCAATTTTTGTAGCACCGGTGCGGTAACTGATTTCGTAAAACTGTTGTTTGCGTTTGTTTAAATACAGCGCGAGACTTTTAATCATATTACCTCTCTCCTGAAAGGTCATTTTGCGTAATGTATCTCCCTTTTCACGACCATATTGCAAGATGGTTGGAACGTCAAGCCCCTCTGTGGTGACGCTGGTAAAAACTTCACCGGTTACAGAGTCTTGAATGGGTGTTCCTTCGCCTTGGCCTTGTGTCCAGTTGCCTAGTATGTAGTGTTGTGTTTTCATATCATATGCCCGCGAAGGCGGGTATCTTGTTGTTTATTTGACTTTTTTGCCGTTGATATACTCGATTACTATTTCTTCACCATCAACAACACAGAACTCTTTTCCATGTTTTCTATTATTCTTAAACTCACAACTGTAAATTAAATCTCCATCAAGAAAACTTTCAAAAAAAATTTTCTTTCCATTTACATCGAAATGAGTTATCATTTTTGTGTTTTTTTTAAGCCAAAGTGAATTTTCTTGATAGCCCTAAAATTATTTTTTTCATCATATAAGAATTTAGTAGCCGGGGTAGGCACTTCTGTCCTATTATAGAAAAGAGTGCTTTCAATAATATATCCTTTTTTGTATTCTTCTTCATACACCAAATGTCCATTTTTCCTTTTTCTTTGAACCTTGCCTGAAAATGGTTTGTCAGAAAGAGTACTGTAAACTAAATTATCATCCGATAAATATGTTTCATCTAAGGATACTATTTGTTGTGCGAAAACAATGTTAACAAAAAACAAAAACGCACACATTACAATTATTTTTAACCCTTTACACATAGTAACCCAATTGAATATACATACAATGATGTGTTTTAAATGAATCTTATACTTTCGTCAGATATTAGACAAGATTTCCGCCTACGCGGAAATGTTTTCAATCACTGCAGCATAACCTTGTCCAACTCCAATACACATCGTCACCAAAGCATATTTCTTCCCTGTCAAAGATAACTCTAATGCGGCGGAGTAGCAAATGCGGGCGCCGGTTACTCCCAGTGGGTGACCAATAGCAATCGCGCCACCATTGGGGTTGATTCTTGGGTCGTCATCAGCTAAACCCCATTCTCGGATACACGCCAGTGATTGTGCAGCAAAGGCTTCATTTAACTCGATGATGTCCATATCTTCCATCCTTAATCCGGCTTTTTGAAGTGCTTTGTTAGAAGCTTCCACCGGGCCAATACCCATTATTCTTGGTTCTACGCCCACTACTGCTGAGCTAACAATTTTTGCTAAAGGTTTTAAATTGTATTTTTTTACCGCAGCTTCTGAAGCGATGATTGTTGCGGCTGCACCGTCGTTCAATCCTGATGAATTTCCGGCGGTGACGCTGCCGTCTTTTTTAAATGCTCCACGTAGTTTGGCAAGCACTTCTTTTGATGTTTTGGGTTTTATGAATTCGTCCTCTGAAAAAAGTACTGGGTCTTTTTTTCTTTGCGGAATTTCCACCGTTACAATTTCTTTTGATAAACGCCCGTTTCGCTGCGCTTTTGTGGCTTTCATTTGGGAATGGTAAGCAAACGCATCCTGGTCTTCGCGCGAGATGTTATATTTTTCCACAAGATTTTCAGCAGTTACCCCCATACCATCTGTGCCGTACATTTCGTGCATTTTGGGGTTAACAAAGCGCCATCCAAAACTGGAATCATACATTTTGGCATCGGTTCCGAAAGCAGTTGAAGGCTTTGCAATAACATAAGGGCCGCGGGTCATATGTTCAACGCCGCCTGCGATAAATACATCACCATCCTCGGCTTTGATGGCACGGTTTGCGTGAATGATGGCTGAAAGACCGCTGCTGCAAAGTCGGTTAACGGTTTCTCCCGGCACTGAATAAGGCAATCCGGCCAGTAACGAGGCCATTCGGGCAACGTTTCGGTTGTCTTCTCCTGCTTGATTGGCACAGCCTAAAATGACATCGTCATAAGCTTCTTTTGGGATATTGGGATTCCTTTTTACGATTTCGGCAATGACAAGAGCTGCCAAATCATCGGTGCGAACCGATGAAAGTGTGCCCTGATAACTGCCTATGGGTGTTCTGATTCCGTCGATTATGTACATAATTATTTCTTCCGCGAAAGCGGAAGTCTCGTGATTTTAAGTTACTATTTTAATTTTTTCTTGTATCATTTTCAAGTTACTTAGGTTTCAGGTTGGGATTTATATTTTGTCTTTTTATTGACGAGATTTCCGCTTTCGCGGAAATTTATTCCCAGTCCTTACTTGTTCTGTAAACAACCCCCTTAAACAAAGCTACCAATTTTTCCCCTTTTTTCACCTCGATGATATGAAAACCAAGTTTGTTTCGGGTTTCGTCTATGATGGATTCTGCTATGATGTAATCACCTTCTTCAAGTGCCTCAATATGATTGATGGAAGTTTCTATCGAAACGGCAAATTTTCCATACGTATTGGCCGAAAACCCAAAAGCGGTGTCTGCCAGTGAGTAGGTAATACCGCCATGGGCTTTGTTCATAGAATTCAACATATCTTTTCGTACAGTCATACCCACTTTACAACGCCCTATTTCACATTCCAAAATCTCAATACCCAACCATTGGCTGAAAGCATCGAGAGAGAGCATCTTGTGAGGAATAGTCTTTGAGCCTTTGAGTTTGTGAGTTTGTGAGCTATCTTCCATTTTTATTTTGTCTTTAAGTTTATGAGGTGTCTTTTATCTTTTATTTAGATATTTTTTATAAGATGTGATCATTTTTGACAACTCGGTTACCCATTCACGATTTTTTTCATCAGTTTCCTCATCAATAAAACCTCTTCTTTTGGCTTTTGTACTACACACGACACATTCGTGAGCATTGTCCCAAGCAATTTGCAGGTATCTGTTAAAATTTGGTTTTGTACTTGATGAGCCTTCCGCAATATTCAAAGCTATGGCGTCAGCAGCTCTAATAAACTGAGAAGACAATCTGTAAGTCTCTTCCTTAGGAAATTTGTTTACTTGCTCATAAACAAAATCAGCAAAATCAAGAGCTTTTTGATACATAATCAAATCCTCAAACTTGAAATGAAGTTTACTAGCCATATTTTAAATTTTAAAAATTACTAACAAACTCAAAGACTCACAAGCTCACCAACTAAAATATTTTACTTTCTCTTCTCATCTTACGCAACAACGGACTGGATCGGTATCTGTCTTCTCGGTATTCATCATAAAGAGCATCCATTTTTTCGACACACCAGTCGATGCTTTTCTCGTTTGCCCAAGCGAGTAATCCTTTTGGGTAATTGACTCCTTTTGTCATAGCCAGGTCAATATCTTTCGCAGAAGCGATGTTTAAAAACAGTGCATCGGCGGCTTCGTTGATGAGCATGACTAGAATGCGTTCAACTATTTCATGTCCTAATTTTTGATCTCTATTGGGCTCGGGATTGGTAGCGTTTTCAGCATAATTATAATACCCCCTGCCTGATTTTCTTCCCAAATATCCGGCTTCGGCAAAGCGTTTTTGAGTGAATGCAGGTTTGTATCTTGGGTCGAAATAGAACGCTGTGAAAACCGTTTCAGTCACAGTGTAATTGACGTCGTTACCAATAAAATCCATCAGTTCAAAAGGTCCCATACGGAAACCACCAATTTCTTTCATTGCCAAGTCAATGGTCGCAAAGTCAGCAATTCCTTCCTCATAAATACGAAGTGCCTCTCCATAAAACGGACGCGCCACTCTGTTAACGATAAACCCGGGAGTGTCTTTGGCCAGAACGCCAATTTTTTTCCAGTCTTCAATGATTTGCACCACTTTATTTTTCACCTCTTCGGAAGTCTGAATCGCCGGTATGATTTCCACCAAAGGCATTAAAGGCGCGGGATTGAAAAAATGGATTCCGATAAAACGCTCCGGTTTTTTTAGAGATGCTGCCAGTGAAGCGATGGAAAGCGAAGATGTGTTTGAAGCAATAATGGCTTCATCAGATAAGTAACTTTCCAGTTCGGCAAACACTTTTTGTTTGATTTCGGTATTTTCAATGATGGCTTCGATGGTCAAATCGGCATTAGAAAGTTCTTTTAGGTTTTCCACATACGAAATACTGTTTTGAATGCGGTTTTTTTCTGCGTCATCGATTCTTCCTTTTTCTACCAGACGGCTGAGCACTTTTTCCAAAGCAACTTTGCTCATTTCCAAGGCTTGTTGACTGGTGTCATATACTTTTACGGTACATCCGGCAGTGGCTGCTACTTGTGCGATGCCGCTTCCCATTGTTCCACTTCCTATTATTGCGATTTTCATTGTTATTTTTTTTGGTTGTGGCGTAATATATTACGCCTTTACTTCCCGATAAAGTTGGGTTTTCTTTTTTCTATGAATGCCTTTACCCCCTCTTTGTAATCGTGGGTTTGTGCAGCTTCAATCTGGTATTTTGACTCTAATGCGAGTTGGTTTTCCAGATTGTTTTGCATCGATGCGTTTAATGCTTTTTTGGTCAATGCGAGTCCGTGTGTGGGCATTTGAGAAAGGGTTTCGGCTATTTTTTCGGCTTCTTCCATAAAGGTTTCGGCAGGAAATACTTTGTATATCATACCCAATTTTTCAGCTTCTTCAGCTGAAATTTTATCACCCAGCATCATTAATGCCGATGCTTTTTGGAAACCAATCAATCGTGGTAAAAAGAACGTACCCGCACTATCAGGAATCAACCCAATTTTACTAAACGCCTGAATAAAAGCCGCTGCCTCTGAAGCAACCACCACATCACAAGCGAGTGCAATGTTAGCGCCGGCACCTGCTGCGACACCGTTAACGGCTGCTACAACGGGTTTTTCAATATTTCTGATACGGGAAATAATGGGATTGTAATGTTCTTCCAGTATCGCTTTGAACCCCGGGTTTAACTCGGGACTGGTGACTTCTTTTAAATCCTGACCGGCACAAAAGGCTTTACCGCTTCCGGTGAGGAGGATAGCTCTCACTTCTTGATTTGAAGCGCAATCATCCAATGCTTTTTGCAATGACAAAGCCATCTCGCGGTTGAAGCTGTTAAACACTTCCGGACGGTTGAGGGTGATGATGGCGAGGTTGTTTTTTTGATGAGTGGTAATTGAGTTCATATTTCTTAATCCAATTTTATTATTTGAATGATGAGATCCCCGCATTCGCGAGGATTATGTTAAGCATTTAAAATAGTCAAACGGCTCTAAACAATCATTACATTTAAACTGTGCTTTGCAAGCCGTGGAGCCAAACTGGCTTACTAATTCGGTGTTTTTTGAGCCACATTGAGGACATTTTACCAGTTTTTTATTTCCTAAAAGAGCTTCTTTGTCTGCTGTAGCGTCAAGAGGTGCGGCGATTCCATATTTTTCAAGGGCTGCCCTGCCTTCTTCCGAAATCATATCTGTACTCCATGCCGGGGAAAGGACGAGTTTAACTTTGGCTTTCATTCCCGCTTTCGCGAAAGCGGTTACTATATCATCGCCTATCACATCCATCGCCGGACAACCGCTGTATGTGGGCGTGATTTTTACTTCTACCGTTCCGTCATCTAAAACTTCAGCTTCACGCACCACACCCAGATCAACTATCGTCAAAACCGGGATTTCAGGATCGGGAACCGACTTTAGGATGTCGAGAAATTTTGGGTTGATATGTGTTTGTGTTTCGTTCAAGGTTTATGTTTTTGTCGTTTGAATAACGAGACTCCCGCCTGCGCGGGAGTTGGTTACCATTTCATTCCGGGATAGGTGCGTTGCATGAATTGCATATCAGAAAGGATGTAGCCCATGTGTTCAGTGTGGACACCTTGTTTCCCTCCTTTGTGGAAATATTTGCGTTCGGGAACTTCAAGTGTAGCTTCTCTTAAGAGTTCGCTTACTTCTTTATAATATGGTTCTTTTAACTGACTTGCATCTACACCTACTCCCGCTTCTACGGCAGCTTTTGCGGCTTCGGTCATTTCAAAGAGTTCGTTGGTGTATGGCCACAGATCGTTAATGGCTTTTTGAACACGGTTGGTGACTTTCTTCAGTTCCATCTCCAAGACGTTTTACCCAGTCGCCTGAAAAGCGTTTGTGGTAGCTCACTTCTTTGATTCCCTTTTTGGCTATCGCCGAAAGGGTTTCATCTTTACTATGCTGCAATTGTTGCATCAGCATCAAGATGAAATACATCAAAGAAATATTGGCGTGTAATGACATAACCAAAATCTGTATTGGGTTGTTCTACCAGTAGCACGTTTTTGTAATCACGTTCCAAACGCAAAAAAGCGATGTCATCTTCGGTTTTATCTTCTCCGGAAAGTTGGGCGATGTATTGGTAATAACTACGCACCTGCCCAAAAAGATCGAGCGACATATTGGTGAGGGCAATATCAGTTTCCAAACTGGGTCCGTGACCGCAGAGTTCACCTAAGCGTTGGCCTAGGATGAGGGAGTTGTCGGCGATTTCTAGTCATATAATTCCCGCGAAGGCGGGAATCTTGGTTTTTAAATTCCATAATTTTAATTTATTCTTAAATGCGCTTGTTTTAAAAACGTCTTATGAACTTTCAAATTTTAAATGCACTTTAAATACAAATCATTTGGTATTTTAATTGCTGAGTTTCCCGCCTACGCGGGAAAGTTTTGTTTTATAAATCAAGTCTTCATTCCTCCAATTCATACTTATATCCATCCAACCCGGATTGATTTCTTCAATCAAATTAATTTTCCATTGGCGGTTCCATTTTTTCAATTGCTTTTCACGAAATGCAGCTTCTGCACCAATATCAAATTCTTCTAAATAAACCAATTTGTCACAATTAAACTTTGCAGTAAATGAGTTTTTATAAAGCTTATTTTTATGTTCTTGTATTCTTGATTCAATATCATCTGTTACGCCAATATAGAGAACTCCATTTGGTTTGTTTGTCATTATGTAGACTACCCATACTCCCGCGAAGGCGGGAGTCTTGTTGTTATTATTATCGAACCTGTCGTTCATGAATGTTTTGATTTAGCTTAAAAAGTCTCGTGTTTTGATTGACGAGATTCCCGCCTTCGCGGGAATTGTGTTACATATGCTTTAATTCATCCGGCAACTCATAAAAAGTGGGATGACGGTACACTTTATCTGCGGCTGGTTCAAAGAATTCGCCGTTTTCTTCGGGGTTGGAGGCGGTGATGTGTTTGGACTCCACGACCCAAATGCTAACGCCTTCATTGCGGCGGGTATAGACATCGCGGGCATTTTCCATGGCCATTTCGGCATCGGCGGCGTGCAGGCTACCAAAGTGACGATGCTCCAATCCGTTTTTGCTTCTTACGAAGATTTCCCAGAGGGGCCAGTTTTTCTTTTCTGTCATAGTATTAGTATTAAGTATTGAGTATTGAGTTAAAAAACACAATATCAATCCAATTTGTTAAGATTTAAATGTTTTATTAATGCAAAATTCATTTTTTGAACTTCAACTACTTCTTTTAGTATTGGTTGAACTAAATCTTCTGAAACTAATTTTAGTCTGTAAGCAAGTATTAACTGAGTATAAAGTTCGTAAGACGAACCATTAGCAATTCCCAAAAAGTTTTTAAATTCAGCAGGATTGTTCCTGCCGGCTCCTTCTGCAATATTTGACGGAACAGAAACAGCACTTCTCCTAATTTGACTTGTCAAACCATATTTTTCTGCCACAGGAAACGAAGCAGAAAGTTTATAAGTCTCTTCAGCAATATTTATTGCCTTATTCCATACTTTCAAATCTTCTAAAATATGCATATTTATCTGTTTTAAAAAAAAAGTAAATAAAATCATCACCTTATTAGCAAACTCAAATCCACTCTCAATACTCAATACTCACTACTAATTACTAAGAAGCTTTTTCAACCTTCTTCGCTTCCTGCTTTTCGGCGTAAGCCATTGCAGCATCACGCACCCACTCTCCATTGTTCCATGCGTTTACTCTTGCTGAAATACGCTCTTTGTTACAGGGACCGTGGCCTTTTACCACTTGCCAGAATTCGTCCCAGTCGATTGGGCCAAAATCATAATGACCAGTTTCTTCATTCCATTTTAAATCAGGATCAGGGATAGTGATTCCCAGTATATCTGCTTGGGGTACTGTCTGGTCGATAAACTGCTGACGGAGTTCGTCGTTGGTTTTTCGCTTTAGCTTCCATTTCATGGATTGCGCCGTGTGAACAGATTCGTCATCTGTGGGACCCAACATCATTAATGAAGGCCACCACCAGCGGTTTAAGGCGTCCTGTGCCATTTCCTTTTGCTCGGGCGTGCCGTTGCAAAGGGTGAGCATAATTTCGTAACCCTGACGTTGATGGAAACTTTCTTCCTTACACACACGCACCATCGCACGGGCATACGGCCCAAATGAAGTATTACACAGCGGCACCTGATTGATAATGGCGGCACCGTCAACCAACCAGCCAATGGCTCCCATATCTGCCCAGGTTAATGTGGGATAATTAAAGATACTGGAGTATTTGGCTTTCCCGCTGTGGAGTTGCTCGTAGAGTTCGTCTCTGGAAATGCCTAAGGTTTCGCAGGCGCTATACAGATAGAGTCCGTGGCCGGCTTCGTCTTGCACTTTGGCGAGCAAGGCTACTTTTCTGCGTAAGGAAGGCGCACGGGTAATCCAGTTGCCTTCAGGGAGCATCCCTACAATTTCAGAATGGGCGTGCTGTGAGATTTGCCTGATATGCGTTTGACGGTACTTTTCGGGCATCCAGTCTTTGGGTTCGATTTTTTCGTCGCGCGCTATTTTGGCTTCGAAAATTTGTTCCAGGTTTTTTATTTCTTTTTCGCTCATAGCTTTTTGGTATTAAGTAGTGAGTATTATGTACTCTTTATGAATTAAAATTTCGTCTAGTTACCGACGAGATTCCCGCCTTCGCGGGAATTGGTTAGACGTCAAAGTCTAATACAATTTTATCTGATGTTGGCACTGCCTGACAGCTTAATATCAAGTTTTGGGCAACTTCTTTTTCATCGAGTGCATAGTTGACTTTCATCGCTACAGTGCCGTCTTTGATTTCGCATTTGCAGGTGCTGCATACACCGCCTTTGCAGGCGAAGGGTAAATCAGCTCCGGCAGCGAGGGCTCCGTCGAGGAGATTGTCATATTCATCACTCATCACAAAGTGGAATTCTTTTCCGCCGTCTATTATGGTGACTTGTGTTCCCTGCACACGGCTTTCCATTGCCTTTTGGGCGCGTTCTTTGTCGGCTTCTGTAAGTCCGGTAACAAAGAGTTCATAATGGATTTTGCTCTTGTCCAGTCCGGCGTTTTGCAACTCATCACGGATAAGGAAAATCATTTCCTCAGGTCCGCAAATAAAGCAATGTGCCGTGTCTTGTATGTCGATGAACGTTTTGGTGAGCACGTCCATTTTTTGTTTGTCAAAGCGACCGTTTAAAAACTCGATATCACGCTTTTCCTTGGTCAGGAAATAGAATATATGAAAACGGTCAAAGTATTTATTTTTAAGCTGTTCGATTTCCTCTTTAAAGATAATGGATTTTGAATTACGATTCAAATAAAAGAGTTTGAATGTACTTTCCGGCTCCTGGCTTAAGTGTGCTTTAATCATCGAAAGCACGGGCGTGATTCCACTTCCGGCTGCAAAGGCGATGTAATTTTTTGGTGTTGATGGGTCACAATCTACACCAAACTCCCCACTGGGTGCCATCACTTCAAGTTCATCACCGGCTTTGAGTTCCTTATTGACAAAAGTGGAAAACTTACCTTCAAAAATTTGTTTTACGGCTACTTTCCATTCTTTTTCTGAAGGGTTTGAGCAAAGCGAATAGGTGCGGCGCACGTCTTCGCCGCCAATCATTTTACGCAGTGTGAGGTGCTGCCCTTGCCGGAATTTAAATTCCTGATGCAATGCTGTAGGTACATCAAAAGTGATGACCGAGCAGTCTTTGGTTTCTTTATAAACGTCTTTAACGCGTATGTTGTGGAATTTTGCCATAAGATTAATTGCCAGCTTATTGCTGAAGTTTTACAAAACTAACGATTGTTAGTTTAATATGCAAGTCGTCCTCACCGCTCCGTCGCTAAAGCTTTTGAGCGTCAGTGGCCCTGACCCCTCTCCCAGGGAGAGGGGAGCTTATTTTAAAAAAATATTTTAATCCCTACTCATAAAAATCTGAAGGATATACCAGAACAGGAGCATTAAAGATGCAAAAAGTCCAAGTGAAGCGCCCACATATTGTGTAGTTTCATATTCATATTTCAGTTTGGAAGTCTGGTATAAAATAGCGGCTCCTGCAAGCAACACCATACCAAAAGAAAACCAAAGGCCCAGGTCAAATCCAAATACAATACCCGCAACAATAAGTCCCATCGCGATGAACACACCAACAGTTATGGCGGTTCTAAGGAATGAAAAGTCTGTTTTGGTCATAAATACCACGGCTGTGAGTCCTGTAAAGAGTCCCAGAGTCACTACAGCTGCCTGATTAATCATCATCATGCCACCTTCTGTATAATACATCGCAATGTATAGCAGGGGTATAAAAATGAGGGCATAAAAAACAACATAAACCCCTAAACCAAGATATTGTTTGGTCTGACTTGGGTCATGTGCCAGTTTATCTGCCATACTGGTTGCCAGCCAAAATGCACCCAATAATGCCAGCCATAAGTAGCCTTGTGTAAGGGATAACATAAAATCAACAAGAGGGTCAATTTTTAAAAATATCATTTCGACCAGAATGAATGATAAGACAGATAAAGCAACATGCTGATATGTCTTTCTGTAAAACCCGGCTCTTTCGGCCTGATCTGCCTGAGCTACTAAAACCCTTGGTTGCTGGTGTTGTTCAAAATTGTTTTCCATTTGCTATTTAATTTTTTTGTTAAAAATATGGGTTTAAAAATATAAAAAATAATCTAGTTTCTAATACCGTTGAGAAGTGTGGCGGGCATTTGTTCTTTTAGGGTTTTGGCATCGACCCCGTCCTTTTTTGTGTACCAAATATATAGGGTTCTTAGGGTCGAAAGCATCGAAAACAGCATAATCTCAGGATCCCTGTCTGCGATTTCGCCTTGAGCGATTCCCTCTTTTAAAATAATGCGAAAATTTTCTTCATAATCGGCCCGCATTTTGACAAAATAGGACAATTTTTCTTCTAAGTGCATCCAGTCGTTGTTAAGACAAGCCATGGCATCAGGGCTTTTGACGGTGAGGTCAATGTGCAATTCTATAATTTTTTTTAGTTTTTCTTGTGTAGAGATTGGTTGATTTTTAATTTGCTCCATTTCGTTTGTAAAAGCCTCGGCCATACCGATAATAATTGTAGCGAGGATTTCCTGTTTGGAATTGATGTGGTTGTATAAACTTGCTGCTTTGATATTTAATGCATCTGCCAGGTCTCTCATGGTTACTGCACTGTATCCCCGTTTTTTAAAAAGTTTTGCAGCTTTGGAAATAATTTCATTTTTTCTTGTTGTTTTAAGCATCTCCAGATTTTTTAAAAACTAAGTTCTTCAAGTATTTCTTCTGAGCGAATTTCCTCACTATTAAATCTTAGGGTCCAACCCAAATTGTTTGTCAAAACATAAATTTTTTGAAGTTCAGAAATCAGTCGGTTTTTGGCATTTGATTTCAAGTCTGACTTCTTAATTTTATCTTCAAGAAGGGAGTTGATTCTGCCTTTTATGGTGTTAAAATCTTTTGCTGAAAACTGGTTAAAGTAATCTTGAGTAACATCATAATATTCAATAGTGGGATATATATTGAGTTCTTCTTCTGGAATGTAAAGAATACTCACTGTTTTGTTTTCTTCGTCTATATGTGTTTCGATTTGGCTTAAATCATAACCAATTGTAACTTTTGCATTGACAACTACGAGGGCTTTTTTATTAAACGAAATCAACTCAAAAATCTTTTTGTGAATCTTCAAAAGTAAAGACTTGAGAAAATGTTCCTTCAGTAACGATGAGTTTACCTACGTTTTGTAGCTGAAGCTGAATGAGTTGTGATGTTTCAGAAAGTTGTTGCTCTTTGTCTTTCTTATTTTCGCAATAATGAAAAGCAAATACAAAAATGAGAGTAAGAATCACACCTACGATTATTTTACGCATAGAAAACCATTTTTGTAAAAATAATCAAATTCTAACCCCTGATTCCTAAATTTTGAAGTATTTAGTAAAACTTTTAGATGATATTATGTCTTTTTGCTTTTTGAACGGCTTCCAATTTACTATGCACTTGTAGTTTTTTATAGATGTTCTCAATATGTTTCCTTACAGTGCTGGGCGAAAGAAAAAGGTTATCTGCGATGGCGGTATAACTAAGTCCTTTACTGAGTTGTTCCAGAACTTCTACCTCTCGTGTGGTTAGCGAAATGTCTTCTTTGTCTCTTGGGTTGTCAATATCGATGGGGTTTCTAAGCAATTTCAAGGTTTTCAAAGCAATAGATGGGTTCATAGCTGCGCCACCATTTAAAGTTTCAACGATGCCATTGTGCAATTGTTCAGGGTTTACTTCTTTCAAGAGGTAACCATCTGCACCTGCTTTGATAGCGTTGAAAATGTTTTCATCATTATCAAAAACAGTGAGCATAATGATTTTGATATGAGGGTATTTTTGTTTAACAATTTGAGTAGTTTCAATGCCGTTGAGCACTGGCATTTCTATGTCCATTAATATTACATCAAGGTTATGATTTTCTTCAAGTTTTGTAAGTAATTCTGAGCCGTTAAGGGAAGTGTGCTTTAAGTCGATAGCATCAAAAAAGGACAGTTTTTCTTTGATGCTATGAATTAAAAAGGTGTTATCGTCAACAATGGCTATTTTAATTGACATAATTTTGTTTTTTCTGGAAATAAATTTACAACTAATTTTTATCTAGGTTCATAAGGCAATTGCCTTATTTAGGATGCTTTTTTATCTACTTGAAAAGGATGCTTCATTACATCTAAAGTTATTTTTGTCCCATTTTGAGGAGAACTTGCTATCTCTACAATTGCTTTAATTTCTCTGGCCCTTTTTCTGATATTGTTTAAACCATTTCCAAAGGAGGCATTTTCCAAATCAAAACCATTGCCATCATCGTGAATGATAATTGAAATTTTTTGATTTTGATCTTTAATTTTAACTGATATATTATGGGCATCTGCATATTTCAAGGCATTGTGAACAGATTCCTGAATAACCCTATATATATTCATCCCTTCAATGGATGTAAATTGGTATTTATCAATTAAACCTTCAGAAATATTAAAATTAAACGCTGTCTTTTCAGTTGATTCTCTGGCTTTTTCTATGAAATTTGAAATGCGGGCGTTAAGGTCTTCAAAGGTGATTTGAGTTTTGTTCATCGCCCAGATAGTATCGCGAAGTTCAAAAATTGTATTTGAGGTAAAGTTACTAACGCTTTGAATTTTCTCACCTAGTTTGTCATTTTGAAGTTTGAATCCATATTTAATTGAATCCAAAGTAGATATAATAAAGGTGAGCTGAGCGCCAATATTGTCGTGCAAATCACGTGAAATTCTGAGGCGTTGTTCTTGAAGTTTATTTTGGGTAGCAATCTGATTGAGGGCTTCCTTGAGTTCATTCTCTTTTTGAAGTTGTTTGTTTTTGAGTTTTTGTTGTTGGTAAAGTAAATAACCTAAAATTGCCAACAAAAGAGCTAAGGCTGAGGTGCCATAAATAAGGGTGTTTTTTCTTCCTATTTTCAGTTCATTTTCAGCAATTACTGCCCTGGATTCCAGAAGTTCTTTTTCATTTTTTTCAGTTTGGTATTTGGTTTCTACTTCGGCAATTATTTCATTGTTTTCTCTGTTAAGAATTGAATCTTTGACGGCTATAAATTTATACAAAAACTCATTGGCCAGTTTGTGATTATTTTGTTGTTCATAGAGCGCTGAAAAAGCCCCATAAATTTGTTGTTTTACTTTTAGCAAATCATTCTCCTGAGCTATTTGAAGCCCATTTTCATAATAAAGTTTTGCCTCATAAAGTCTGTTGTTTTTTCTTAGCAGCTCCCCATAATTAAAGTATGCAAGTGCAATTCCGTTTGTGTCTCCAATTTCCTCTCTTATTTCCAGTGACCGATTGTGATAGTCTTCAGACTTTGAAAATTCTTCCATATTGTAATATGCCACCGCGATATTGTGCAGATTTGTTGCCATTTCACGTTTGTCATTTTGAGATGCATTTAACTGAAATGCTTTTTGGTATTGTTCAATAGCTTTTGGATAATTTTTTAGATAATCATAGATGACTCCCAGATTGTTGACTGCTTGTTTAATTGCTGCAGGTTCGCCAATTTTTTCTTCCATGGCAAGGGATTTTTCAAAATATTCGGTAGCCCGGTTAAAATTTTGCTGGTAGAAATAAATCACCCCAATGTTATTGTATGACTGTGAGATTCCCTTTTGATTTCTCAATTGTTCTTCTGCTTTTAAAGCATCAAACATTAAGGGTAATGCTACATCATATTTTCCTTGCCGAATGTGAACCATTCCAATATTGTTATACAACATTGCAAATCCTTCTGTGCTGTTTATTTCTTTGGCGATGTTGAGGGCTTTGTCATAAGTTTCCAGTGCCTTTTCATAATCTGTTTTGTTTTCATAGTAGTTTCCCAGCACATTCAGGTTTGTCATTTCACCTTTTTTGAAACCAAGTTGTTGAGCCAATGCAATTCCTTTTTGTGAAAAGTGGGGCACTGTATCAATTTCATTAATTATAAAATGTTTTGAAATATCATGATAGAGGTTCACTTTGAGAGTGTCTTCTTTGGCATTTTTTAATGCTACCAAAAGGCTGTCTATGTTTTTAGATTGTTCCTGACTGAAAGGAAATCCAATAAAAAATAATACTGAAAGGAAAGATAATATTACTTTTTTCATTTTTAAGAATCTTCTTTAGTTTCTATATTCATTTCAAAAGGAACAACAATTTGAATACGTGTCCCTTTATCCAAAACCGACGTTAGCTTTAATGTACCGCTCAAGTAAACTGACTCTTCTTGAATATTTTGAGGTTTGTGAACACTATTCATCTCTAGTGCCTGAAAGAAATAATCCAGTGCTTCTTGAAAATTACCATTGTTCAAATTGAACATTCCCCGGTTACTTAAAGACATTTGCTCAATGCTTTTGAACTGAAAACTTCGGCTCATGTCTAGTCCTTTTTCAAAATAAAACCTGGCCGAGTCTTTTTGTCCTGAAACATCAAAATAAATTCCTTTGGTATTGGATAGTTCAGTCACCCCAAAATGAAATTGCTTTTCTTGAGCTTCAGTAATTCCATTATTTAAAAGTGAAGCAGCACGTTCAATAACATTAAAAATAAAGTAAAAGGAAACCTGGTTTGTCAACCTCAATTTTATAGAATCATTTTGAGTAGTCTCAATGACCCCTATCAAGCTATCAATCGTTTTGGGTTGTTGCGCTTGTGCTAAAACTGAACAAAGCAAGAAAATCTTTGAAAGGAATTTTATTTTTGACATTAGTTGAAAATGGTTGGCTAACTTTTAGGTTGTTATAAATTTATAAAAAAAGAAAGAACCAACTTTAATTTTTTAAATATTCTCATTTTTTAAATTAAATTATTTTATAATTATTATTAATTTTTCAATGAGTTTAAAATTAGCTTCAAGGATATATATTGATTTTTAACTTCAAAAATGTCATTGATTAAATCTTGTTGTTTTTTAATAAATCTAACTTCTTTAAATCTTTCTTTTTCAATTTTTGTTTTTTCTGTATAAAGCAATTGGTGATAGTTGTCAATTAGAATTTTATGGATTAATTCTTCATTTTGAATTGTCAAATACACTTTGAGTATTAAAGAGAAGGTAATTGTCATGAAAAAAACAACCATTAAAAAAAAGAGATGCTCCGTTTCAGCAGTGAATTCTTGATTGCTTGAGATTAAGAAAAGGCCAATGGAAACCCACATAAAGACAATAATTAATTATTATATAAATTCAATCTCAAAATTAACCATTTATAGCAGCATTTGAAATAAGACAATTGTCGTATATACCTTTTAAAACCATCTGTCAACCCAAATGCACCATCAGCATATTCTTTAATCAAAAAAAAGTGAAATCACAATAAGTTTGTCCTGCAAATTTTAAAAACAACTAAAAAAATTAAAACAATTCTATTGACATCTGCCTTTTTATTGACCGTAACCTTAGGTTTAAAGGCCGAAAACCATCAAAAAGAACAAAAAAGTCAAGAAACCAATGAATTAAAAGATGAAAAAAAACAAACACGTCTTTACAGTTGGGAAATTAAAACTCAAAACGGTTATGCAAAAGGAGTGTCAACCTCTGAGGAACACGCAAATAAGATGATTGCTGCTTTTAATAAAGGAGACAATTTAGATTTTAAATTAATCACTAGTAAGAAGATTAATTAAGTTCAAAATCAAAAACCCCGGAAAAATTCTCCGGGGTTTTTTAATCCTAAAATCATCCCCATAATTTTAGGCGTTTAAAATTTATTTTGCCATCAATCAATTAAAAAGGCTTCAATAATGTCTTTGTTCTGATAATAAAGAATTCCTTCAATTTCATCAACTTCATAAACAGGCTTTTTATCATTTAACACCACTTCATTTTCAACTTTACCGGTATCTTTATTTACTTTTACAAGACCAACTCCGTTTTCAGTTTTGGTCAAAATAAACTGCGAATCCCTCGTTTCAGTGGTTGCTCTAAAACGCTTAGCCATTTCATTGAATGAAGCAGTACCAATTGCTGAAAACATTTCAGCATTTCTATTTGCTTGAGCACCAAAATCATTGTATTGCCCAAGTGTATTTTTGTTTGCGCCCGCAACTGCAGCCTGTTGCATGGCAAGACCCGTAGATGCAACTGCGAGTACTCCCATTGCTATTTTACCAAAGGTACTTATACCAGGTGATTTGAAATAAGAGTTATAAATTTCATTTCCTTGTGGGTCCATTTTAAACATATTTTGACTTGATCCTATAAAAACTCCGCCATTTCTATTCTCCATGCTGGTGGGGCCTTCTTTTTCCTGAAATTTTAAAGTTGCTAAAGTGCTAAACTCTCCTGTGTTTTCATCAACTGCAATTACTTCACTGTCTGTAGCAATTAAATATTTTTTATAATCTGCAGCATAAGTTGATTCTACTCCGTTGGTGCGTTTGAATTTCAAGGGTTTTTTCCAGATAGTTTCACCATTTGTAAGATCAACAATATTTGCATCTTCTTCAGTAATGTAAATTAAACCTTGAGGTGTTTTTGCCATCACGTGAATATTTTCTCCGGTCTTAAGAGGTTTTTTAAATAATGGCGTTCCATCATAAGAGATTTTATTGATACCCCCTTCCTGAATTCCAAATAAAATACCATCTTCCATTATGTAAAAATGTTGTACATATCCCTTGGTTTTTGGTGCTTTTTCCCATAAATCTTCACCTGTTTGTGCACTTAAAAATCCTATTTCAGATTCACTTTTTGCGCCAAGCATGCCATTTCCACCTGATTTATTGCTAACTATTGCCAAACCCTTTGGGGTGATTTCAAAATTGACGACCCCTCCTTTTACCTTGGCAGCTTTACTCCAAATTTCATTTCCGTTTGATGGGTTAATTTTATACACTTCTGTATTTGTACCTGAAAGATTACTTTCAAAAGCATAAATATCTTTTCCGCTTTCATCTACTGTCATCCAGTTTACATTTTTAATTTTGTTTTCCCATAAGGTTTCTCCTGTGAGTGATTTTGCAATAATGCCACGTGAGGTAGGAATTAAAATTTTGTCATCCAGTAGAAAAGAATCGCCTGTAACTGAAAAATTTCCAGCGACAGTTTTTCCCGGTTTAAACATAAAAAAGGAAAAATCGAGTTTTCCGGTTCCTAAGTCATACACAGCAATTTTTGGCGTATTGTTTTCAGCCATACCACCGCCTTTTTGAAGACCACTTATAATCAATTTGTTTTGAGGCATTGCTACAGTTTCTGTATAGACTTGTTTCCAATTATCCTTTTCTGAACTAAAGAGCGTTTGTCCTGAAACGTAATCAATGACAGCCTTTTTAGAACTTAAGCTTGCAAAACCACCTTGAGAAATGATAATATAAGGGGAGTTTGGCACAAAGTAGTATTCTTCAGGTTTTACACGTCCATAGTCTGTAAACTTAAAGTGAAGTGACGTCCCTTTTGGTTTTATTCCGGCAAGACCATCATTGGTAGCAACTACCAGAATACCAGCTTCGGTGAGTTGCATTTCATTGATTTTTCCTCCTAAGTCATAAGAGTAATCAACTGATGTTTTTTGGGCTATTGCATTGAAGGAAATAACCAATAAACTACAAGCAGCAATTAAAAGATTTGTATTTTTCATTTCGATACAGGTTTTGATTAGAAATATTTTACTTAGATTATTTGCATTTGACTGTTTTAACCAGTTTTAATATCAATTTTTGATTGTGAATTCCTAGTTTTAACAATGGCACTAAATTCAGTAACTAAAATCATTCAATCAATAAGGCAATTGACTTATATTGAAACAAAAAAGCCGAAAACTTTCATTAATTTTCGGCTTTTTGCTAATTCCAATCCTTATTAGAAATCTACATTAAAAGAACCCTCTGTAATCTCTTTGAAAGTACCATCAGCATCTTTACCTGTAAATTCAAAAGTCCCTTTAATAGTAGTATCTGAAGATTCAGAAATATTAATTTCACCTGCAACAGTGTCATCAAAAGGTGCAGTCCAAATTTTTGTTGCAGCAGGGTTTGAAGCATTTCCTTCAATATAATTTGCTACAACAAATACATTTGCTCCCCCGCCAATATTATAGGTGCCGGTTCCTTCAAAACCATTAATAGTAAAATTGAATCCCTTCCCGTCCATATTTGTTCCTTGAATGCTTACTGTTGATGTTCCTCCTGCATTAATTACTGTGGCACTAGTTAATTGTTTTGTTGAAGTTACTAAAACGCCATCAGCTTTGCCTTTTACAATCCCGGAAGCTGCATCACCGCCATCACCGCCATCATCATCTTTACTACAAGAGGTGACTGTAAAAACTAACGTTAAAGCAATTAGCATCATATACATTGTGTTTTTCATTGTTTTCATAATTAATTGGTTTTTAAGTTATTGTTTGAATTAAATTTATTTAAATTGTCCTAAAAATTGAAATTGTAAAGTTCCCACATTGATCTCATTGAAATCACCATTTACGTCATCTGAAGCCCCAAACAAAGCATTAAAAACACAGTTGTCCCTAAAGTTTGATTCAGTAGTTCCTTCTGCAAAAAGAATGGGGTTTTCAATGGTTACACATTCAGAACCAAAAGTCACTATAAGTTTATTGTCTGAAGTCAATTCAAACTCAGCGATGTCTCCATCAGAAAAAGGCCCTCCGGGATTAATTTCAGTGTAAGTGAGTGTGTATGTTCCAACGATGCCAGCAGGAACAGTTGCAGGAAATTCACTCGAGGCAACAGGTACTGAACAGGTTGTGTCACAAGAACTATTGTCTTTGTTTTCATCATCGCTACTACAGGCTGTAAATAGTAAAACTCCAAGAATTGAAAGTGTAAAAAAAAGCTGTTTCATCTTTTAGTTATTTTGTTGATACAAAGATGAAAGATGAAGCATTTCAATCCAATAAGGCAGTTGCCCTATATTTTGATTTTCTTAACAGTATTATTCAAAAACTGCAACGAGTATAGATTTGGAAGCCGGTAAAGCCGGGAGAGTCATCGCTCTGTTTTGGTATTTTAATTTTATTGGGTTTTTCACCTCTAAAAGGACATCTACTCCATTAATAAATGGCATCATCCCAAAAATGGGGATGGCATTTCCTGTAGATGTTTTGTCATTCTTGTCGTCATAAACAAAATGTGCTATTGTTGTGGTTTGTGCCGGTGTCAACTCGGGTGTGGTGAGTTCAAACTCGTTAACAGAGAGAAAATCTCTACCTGAAATTGTGGCTTTGTTAGCACTAAATATCACTAAAACCGATTCTTCATTATTTACAGGTAAACCTGAAAAAAGCATCGCTGCCATTCCTGATGTTGGTAACGTTCTCAAATAAACCAGTGGATTGGAAACTGTAAATGGTTCTCTGAAATAATGAATAGCCTTACCACTTTCAGGAGCAATGACAAATTCCAAATGACTTTTTGAATTGACTTCTAAAGCTTGCCATCTTCCGTCTTTAGAAATGGCTTGTTTTGAAAGAGGTTCCTTTTGAAGCCGTTTACCGGTTTTGGGGTTGAAGGGATAAATAGAGAGCATAGTATTTTCTGGAACACTGTTTTCACCCATCACCAAAACCTTCCCACTGATGGTTACCTTTTTTGTAGCTTCAGGAATTGGGAACGGCCTGGGGTTTTCTTTATGAAAAAAACGAAACATTTCAGCGAATGCCAATGAATCTGTTGCTATTTCATAATGATCTAAGCCTTGTAGCTTCACATTCTCAACGCCATCAATATCTGAGCCTTTTACAATCAAGTCATCTTCAGAATACAAATTAAGTGTGGGCACCTTTGAAATTTGCTGCAAATAACTCCCCGCTAAGACAAATTTATTTACTTTTTCTGCTATAGAATCGCTTAAGATATAATTGGAAACCAGTCCACCACCCGCAGAATGTCCCACGAGATTGACTTTTGGTTTTCCGGTAAGTTGTATGAGTTGATTGATAATACTATCCAGTTGACTTGAAGAAGAGTTCCTTTGAGGTGAGAGTGTATTCCAGTCGAGGACATCCAAATAATGTTCAGGATACCCTTGATTGATAAATTGTTGAACCGGCTTTACCCAGGTATCACCGCTTCCCAGCATTCCGTGAACAAAAACGATGGGGTATTTCTCTTCAGTTTGTGAAAAAATAGAGTAACATAAAAAAAACAATAGGATGGTTATTTTGATTTTCATTAGCTAAAGATAGGTAAAGTCTGGAATTGAATGTGCTGAAACCTTTTTTGTAAAGCTTTTATCTTAATATTTACTTGTTTTAAAAATTTTTGGTGCTCTTCACTTGATGGGTTAAAAGGCTTATGTTGTAATCCATTTTGAATGCTCTTGACCTCACTCATTATTTCAAAAGTAGCTTTTGTAAAATAGACTTCTGTAAATTTTTGCCAAATAATATCAATTGCCAACTGGCTTGGATGTATCATATCATCTGCATAAAACCGGTAATCGCGCAGTTCGTCCATCATAATTTCATAAGCAAAAAAATATTCTCCCCAATCCCTCTTCTGGAAACTTTCTTTATTTAAAAAACTATGAAGAGCTGCAATTAAATGTGCTTTGCTTTGTTGGTTTTCTACAAAACCATCTTTGAGATGCCTTACCGGCGAAACGGTAAAAATAAAATGAATGTTTGGATTTACCTTCTTGACTTTGCTGACGATTTGCACTAAACTTTCCTCAATTTGCCTGATGGAAAGCAGTTGTTTTTCAAATTGCTTTTGCGGGACTTTGTGGCAATTGGCAACAATATGGTTAGACTCAATATGTTTATAAACCCAAGCTGTACCAAGTGTTATAATACAATGACTGGCTTTTGTGAGGTTTTGTTTTGTGATTTGAAGGGCGTCATTCAGGTTTTGCAACAACACTTCTTTATCAGGATGACTCATTTGGGAATGGACATCAAAACAATGCCAGCGTTCATTGAGAAAAAAAATGTCATTTTCTGTGAATGATTTTTCGCTTAAAGCGAAATGAATCACTTTTTCAATTGCCAGGGGATGAAATAAAATTCCGAAAGGATTGGTGGTGCTTTGAAACTTATAGTAATGAAACTTTTCTCCCATATTTTCAGCAAAACAAGAACCAAATGCCATGATGTGTGAATGGTAATCGATGGGGTGATTGCTTTTTGGTATGGGTATGTTTGAAAATAACTTCATGGGTTTCTCGCAAAGGCGCAAAGGCGCAAAGTTGGATTGGTGTTAAATTTATAAATTATTTGCAATCCGTGTAATTCCATTCTTAATTAGGGTTTCGTTAAAATTAATCAATAGTCCTAACTTAATTCCAGAAACCTTCAAATAAGTAAGTAATTGTTTTGGATGAACTTGCGCAATTTGGTCAACAGATTTAATTTCAATTATTACTTTATTTTCTACAATCAAATCGGCTCTAAAACCCAATTCCATTTTAAATTCGTTCCAATATACAGGAATGGCTTTTTTTCTTTCTACTTTAAAACCCCGTTCCACTAGTTCAAAATATAAAATCGTTTCATAGACAGATTCTAAAAGACCTGGTCCTAATTGTGTATGAATTTTATAGGAAGCATCAACAATCCTTTTGAAATTTCATTTTCTGTCATAATTTCATTTTTTCTTAGCGTTTCTGTGCCTTTGCGAGAAATTTAGACTATAAATTTTTGTGCTTTTTCAAGCGCTTCAGGAATTCCAGCAGGGTTTTTCCCTCCGGCAGTTGCAAAAAATGGTTGTCCGCCACCGCCTCCTTGGATGTATTTCCCCAATTCGCGAACAATTTGCCCGGCATTCAATCCTTTTTCTGCAACGAGTTCTTTGGAAATGTAGCAGGTGAGCATAGGTTTGTCATCTTGTGCTGTTGCCAAAAGCAAGAATAAATTTGATCCCAAATTCCCTAATTCATACGCTAAGTCTTTGGCACCGTTGGCATCGAGATCCACTTGTTTTGCTAAAAACTGAACCCCATTGATTTCCTGAAGTTCGTTTTGCAATTCACTTTTTAGTCCTTTCGCTTTTTCTTTCAGTAATTGCTCCAGTTGTTTTTTGAGTTCGGTGTTTTCTTCTTGTAAAATTTTTACAGCTTTCAAAGAATCTTGCGGATTCTTAAGTGTTTCTTTGATCAAGGAAAGGTTTGACTCTTGTTCTTCAAAATATTTTTTTACTGCATCGCCGGTAATTGCTTCAATGCGGCGTATTCCGGAAGCGATGGCACCTTCACTTACTATTTTAAAATGCCAAATGTTTGAAGTGTTTTTTACGTGAATTCCCCCGCAGAGTTCCATACTTTTTCCAAACTTAATGGCGCGCACGGTGTCGCCATATTTTTCTCCAAAGAGAGCAATTGCGCCTTCTTCTAGGGCTTGGTTGTAAGTGATGTCTCGTTTTTCGTCTAGTGGTAATTGTTCTTCAATACGGTCATTGACAAAAGCTTCAACTTGTTGTAATTCTTTAGGAGTGAGTTTGGAAAAGTGAGAAAAATCAAACCGCAAGTAATCTGGGCTAACTAAAGAACCCTTTTGCTCGACGTGAGTACCTAAAATTTCGCGTAACGCCTGGTGCAGCAAGTGTGTTGCTGTGTGGTTTTTTGCGGTTTTACTTCTCAACGTTGTATCTACTTTTGCAGTGAACATACCATTCAAATCTGCCGGAAGTTTTTTAGTGATATGAAGGATTAGATTGTTTTCTTTTTTAGTGTCAAGGATATCAATTGTTTCGCTTTGGTTTATCAATTTTCCTTTGTCTCCAACTTGGCCGCCACCTTCAGGGTAAAACGGGGTACTGTCGAGAACGATTTGATAAAGTTTTCCGTCTTTTTTGGAATCTACTTTTCTATAACGGGTGATTTTTACTTCGTTTTCGGTTTGGTCATAGCCCACAAAAGGGTGTTTTGAGGATTCTGAGAGTATCGTCCAATCATCAGTGGCTACTTCAGAAGCGGCACGAGAGCGGTCTTTTTGTTTTTGGAGCTCTTGATTGAATTCTTTTTCATTTAAAGAATAGCCCCTCTCGCTTAAAATTAATGCCGTTAAATCAATGGGGAATCCAAAAGTATCATACAATTCAAAGGCTTTTTTTCCGGAAACGGTTTTGTCTTTTGACTGCTCAATAACGGTTTCTAAAAGTTGGAGACCCTGGTCTAATGTGCGTAAAAAGGAGTTTTCTTCCTCTTGAATGACTTGAGAAATCAATTTTCTTTGTGATTTGAGTTCGGGGAAAGCGGCTCCCATTTGCTCACTTAAGGTATCAACCAGTTTGTAAATAAAAGGTTCTTTGGTTTCCAGAAATGTAAAACCATAACGTATGGCACGACGCAGAATTCTTCTTATCACATATCCTGCCCCGGTATTGCTTGGCAATTGACCGTCTGCAATGGAGAAAGAAACTGCACGCAGGTGGTCTGCAATGACACGAATGGCAATATCTGTCTCTTCTCCCGAAGCCTCGGGATTGCCGTATGTTGTGCCTGTAATGCTTTCAATTTTTTTGATGAGTGGTGTAAACACATCGGTGTCATAATTGCTTTGGGTGTTTTGAAGTACCATACAAAGGCGTTCAAAACCCATTCCGGTATCGACATGTTGTGCCGGAAGTTTTTCTAAAGACCCATCTGCTTTTCTGTTGAATTGCATAAAGACTAGGTTCCAGATTTCCACAACTTGTGGGTGGTCATTGTTGACTAAATCTTTTCCGGGAACTCTTGCTTTTTCTTCAGCCGAACGAATATCAACGTGAATTTCTGAACACGGCCCACAGGGTCCTTGATCGCCCATTTCCCAGAAGTTGTCTTTTTTATTTCCGTTAAGAATGCGTTCTTCGGGTAAAAATTGTTTCCAAAAGTTGAATGCTTCTGTATCTCTCTCTAAACCTTCTTTTTCATCACCTTCAAAAATGGTAACATAAAGGATGCTTTTGTCAATTTTGTAAACTTTAGTAAGTAGTTCCCACGCCCATTCAATTGCTTCTTTTTTGAAATAATCCCCAAAACTCCAGTTACCCAACATTTCAAACATGGTGTGGTGGTATGTATCTTTACCCACTTCTTCCAAATCGTTGTGCTTACCGGAAACTCGCAGGCATTTTTGGGTGTCTGCAACACGAGGGCTTTTAGGTATTGAATTTCCTAAAAAATACTCCTTAAACTGGTTCATCCCTGCATTGGTGAACATCAACGTGGGGTCATCCTTAATGACCATGGGTGCTGATGAAACAATGGCGTGTTCTTTGGATTTGAAGAATTCTAAGAATTGGTTTCGGATGTCTTGTGACTTCATAAATGCTAAAGGAGTATTAATATGTAAGCTGATGTAAAACTATTTTTTATATTTGTTCGTTAAGAATACTAGTAATTCTAATATTTCTCAACAATTTATTGCAAAAATAGCACATTTTAACTTATGTCAAAGGTTAAATATTATTACGACAGCGAGACGCTATCCTATCGTAAAATTGAGTCAAAAAAAGGCCGTCGTATTGGTTTTATTCTTTTGTACACTTTAGGTGTATTTCTAAGTGGTTTTTTATTGTTATTAATATATTTAAGTGTACCCGCTTTAGAAACACCAAGAGAAAAACTGTTAAGCAGAGAGCTTGCAAATATGCAACTACAATTTGAACTTCTAAACCGAAAAATGACTGAAGTTGAGGAAGTACTGGCAGATGTTTCTGAAAGAGATGATAATATTTACCGCTTATATTTTGAGGCAGACCCCATCCCTGAAGAACAACGCAAAGCCGGTTTTGGTGGCGTAAACAGATATCGTGATTTTGAAGGATTTGACAACTCACGTTTGATTATATCCACTAACCGTAGAATGGATATTTTAACAAAACAAATTGTAGTGCAATCCAGATCCCTTGATGAAATTACAGTTTTAGCAAGTGAAAAGGAAAAGTTACTTGCAGCAATCCCGGCGATACAACCTGTTGCCAATGAAGATTTATCAAGAATGGCCTCCGGTTATGGATGGCGCACAGATCCATTTACAAAAGCGAGAAAATTTCACCACGGAATGGATTTTACAGCCCCCACAGGCACACCCATCTATGCTACTGGAGATGGAAAAGTGATTCGAGCAGACAACAGAGCTACGGGCTATGGAAATCATATTGTAATCGATCACGGTTTTGATTTTGAAACTCTTTATGCTCATTTAAGCAAATACAACATTAGAGCAGGTCAACAGGTAAAAAGAGGCGATATTATTGGATTTGTTGGTAGTACCGGAAGATCACAGGCTCCCCATTTACATTATGAAGTAATTAAAGCTGGTGCACGCATCAACCCGATTAATTTCTATTATGGTAACTTGACAGCGGAAGAATTTGAAATCCTATTGAGAAAATCACAACAGGAAAATCAATCACTGGATTAATACTAATTTGTTATGGAACATATTTCAGGCTATTTTCATGATGATGGCACGCCCTTCAACCCGGATTTAATTCCAAAGCCTCAATTGTGTTTGAGCTGCATCAATGATGAAGATGAAAACCAAGAAATTCTTTGTAATTTAACTCGTCTTGATCAAAAAAATGAAAAGGAGTTTAAATGTTATGCATACCTAAATAAATATCAAAAATAAGGTCTTAATAATTTAACTAGATAACCGCCTTTGCGGTCAACACTATGAAAGTAAACCTTCCGGAAAAACGATACTATAGTATTGGTGAAGTTGCCAATGCATTTGATGTGAATACATCACTTATTCGATTCTGGGAAAAAGAATTTGATGTACTTAAACCCAAGAAAAATGCGAAAGGCAATCGCAAATTCACACCAGAGGATATCAAAAATCTGGAGCTAATATTTCATTTAGTCAAAGAAAGAGGATTCACCCTTGAGGGGGCAAAAATTCATTTAAAAGAAAATAAGAAAAAATCACTGGACCGGTTTGAAATTATTCAAAAACTGGAAAATGTGAAAGCAGAGTTATTAAAACTAAAAGACAATTTGTGATTAAAAATTTAGAATTTTTTAGGCACTACACCTACTTCTTCCTAAAATAAATAGTGATTGGTACCCCTGTAAAATCAAACTTTTCGCGAAGCTTATTTTCTAAAAATCGCTTATATGGATCTTTTACATATTGTGGTAAATTACAGAAAAAAGCAAACGTGGGGTGTGGTGTGGGTAATTGTGTACAATATTTGATTTTTACATATTTCCCCTTGTATGCCGGCGGTGGCATATGCTCAATGATTTGAAGCATCACCTCATTAAATTTACTTGTTGGAATGCGCCTACTTCGGTTTTCATATACCTCAACAGCCGTTTCAATGGCTTTGAAGATGCGTTGTTTGGTTAACACCGAAATAAAAACAATGGGCACATCTGTAAAAGGCTCACAGCGTTCTCTAATCATTTTTTCGAAATGTTTTACAGAGTGGGTGTCTTTTTCTACCAAATCCCACTTGTTGACTAATATGACAATCCCTTTGTTGTTGCGTTGTGCCAGCCAAAAAATATTCTGGTCTTGACCTTCAAATCCGCGTGTAGCATCAACCACTAAAATGGCCACATCACAATGCTCCAAAGCACGCACACTACGCATTACTGAATAAAACTCCAGATCTTCTTTTACTTTAGACTTGCGTCTAATCCCAGCCGTATCGACCAAATTAAACTCAAACCCAAAACGATTGTATTTAGTGTCAATGGCATCACGTGTGGTTCCCGCAATATCAGTCACTATATATCTCTCTTCTCCAATGAGCGCATTTATAAAGGAAGACTTTCCGGCGTTGGGTCTTCCCACTACAGCAAAACGTGGTAATTCTTCTTCTTCTACTTCCGGCTTTTCAGGAAGTGCATTTACCAGGTCATCCAGCAAATCACCTGTACCACTACCGTTGATGCTAGCTATGGGATAAATTTTTTCAAATCCTAAAGAATAAAATTCAACTGCGTCTTCCCCTCTTTTTGCATTATCAACTTTATTTACAGCAAGAAATACGGGTTTGCTGGTGCGGTGAAGAAGTTTTGCAACAACCTCGTCCATTCCTGTCACACCGGATTCCACATCTACCATAAAAATAATGGCATCTGCTTCTTCAATGGCAAGTTCTACTTGTTTGTCAATTTCAGCTTCAAAAATATCATCACTTCCTCTCACATAGCCTCCGGTATCTATGAGTGAAAATTCTTTACCGTTCCAGTCACTTTTTCCGTAATTTCTGTCACGCGTCACACCACTCACCGCATCAACAATAGCCTCACGGCGTTTGATCATTCGGTTAAAAAAGGTGGACTTCCCTACATTTGGTCTTCCGACAACAGCAACTATATTTGACATGACAAGTTTTTAATTTTTTGCAAAGGTAGTTGTTTTGTTGTTAGTTTTACACCAACTTAGTATTTTAGGTACTTCTAAATAAATCCTTTATGGAAATTGAAAAACAAATTCAGCTCAGGCCTCGTTTTGAGAAAATTGTAACTAAACCGGTTAACGCTATTAAAGAAAGTGCCGAAAGTTTGAAAAGTAGCAAAAAGCCCAGTTATATCATCAATCTTTTGGACGACCATATCTGGATTTACATTGGGAATGAAAATAAAAAAACATACTCACCACATCTCCATCTGGAGTTAGAAGCTCTGGAAAACGGCAATACTAAAGTTAAAGGCCTTTTTGGCCCGGAACCTGCACTCTGGACGATGTTTATGTTTCTACATTTTGTCGTAGCGGGAATCTTTATCATTTTTGGAGTGTTTGCTTATTCTAACTGGTCATTGGGGCAGCCTTCAGGGATACACATTACCATCATGCTATTGATGATCATTGCCTGGTTCAGTCTTTACTTCACAGCACGCAGCAACCGAAAAAAAGGAATGCCGCAAGCACACGAACTAGAGAAGGTGATGGAAGAAATGCTGGGGGACGGTTGACAGGGAAAATTCCAAATGTAAAAACGGTTTCGACTCTGCTCAACCTCCGTGAATCTCTATGTTACTTTACACTAAGATGAAGGGGTAATCAATCACACTTAAAAAGTAATTTGAAATTTGGCAGTTGGTATTTGGTGCTTGAATTTTGGTGCTTTGAAACTATTACTTACCTCTCACCACTATTAACTATGAATCATATCCAAACCGTCGTAACTGCCTGGCATCACTACGCCAATTTTTGTTTACTTTTACATAGAGCTCCAGGTGCACTTGCTTGCCAAAAAATTTCTCCAGGTCTTTTCGAGCTTCTACTCCCACTCTTTTCAGCGCTTCCCCTTTGTGGCCAATAATGATTCCTTTTTGGGTATCCCGCTCCACCATAATGACGGCACGCATCCTGATGATATTTTCTTCTTCAAAAAACTCTTCGGTATCTACCTCAACACTATACGGAATTTCTTTTTTGTAGTGCATCAGGATTTTTTCCCTGATGGTTTCGTTGACGAAAAAACGCTCCGGTTTATCGGTGAGTTGGTCTTTGGGGTAAAAAGGCGGTGATTCCGGGAGGAGTTCTATGATTTTGTCAAATACCTCCTTTACCTGAAAACCTTCCAGCGCTGAAATAGCAAAAATCTCAGCATTGGGCACTTTTTGAGCCCAGAGCTGCACCTGCTCTTCCAGTTGCTCCTGATTGGATTTGTCAATCTTGTTGATAAGCAACAGCACCGGAATTTTTGAGTGGATGATTTTATTGAAAAAATCTTCGTCCTTGAGTTCCTTTTCACCGATTTCAACCATATAAATCAGCACATCGGCATCTTCAAAGGCAGACTTCACAAACCCCATCATCGATTCCTGTAACTGATAAGCAGGTTTAATAATACCGGGCGTGTCGCTTAGAATCATTTGGAAATCATCTCCATTTACAATACCAAGAATACGATGCCTTGTGGTTTGGGCCTTGCTGGTGATGATAGAGAGTTTTTCGCCCACAAAGGCATTCATCAGGGTGGATTTCCCCACATTGGGATTGCCTATAATGTTTACGAAACCGGCTTTGTGCTTTTGCATACCAAGAATTTGAACTGCAAAAGTACGGCTATTTTAGTTTCTTAAGTAATTTTTGTGCTTTAGGATATTCCTCAGCTTCTTCGGGGATGAGTCTTAAAATGGCTTCTGTTTCCTCATACTCTTTTTGTTTAAGTTTGCTTAAAGCAGCATACCATCTAGCTTGGTTTAAGTAAGCTGAAGGTTCTTTTAACAGGGAATCAAACAGGGCATCTGCTTCCGCGAAAGCGTTTTCTTCAACAAGGGATACAGCAAGAAATAACTGGATTTCACGATTTTCGGGCTCATTTTCCATCAAGGATTTAAAGAGCGGTATGGCTTTCTGATGGTTTTGGGTATTAAAGGCATTTTCGGCTTCGGCTGCCATTTCGTTTACTTCACCTCTCACGGCAAGACTTATCTGGGGATAATCTGCATAGTCGCTATAAACCGGTGTCGTAAACCACTGGGAATAGAAAAATCCAACGACCACCACTATGGAAGCGGCAACAGCCAATTTCCACGGATGTAAAAGTTTTACTTTTTTAGCGGATGTTTTTGTGTTGCCAGATTGGGCATTGCTAATTTTTGAAAGATTGGCTTTAAAAGCTTCCCGTTCGGTTTTATCTGAAAATTTATGTTCTAAAAATGCCGAAGTTTCTTTGTAAAGTTGAAAAGCTTCATGAAAATCTTCGTCTTCTTTCATCCTTTTTTCAAAGGTTTCACGTTCACTTTCAGAGAGGGAATGTGAGAGATAATCTTCAAATAAAATGTAGTCACGATCTTCCATCGCATTAAGTTTTTAAGTTTTGGTACACAGGAGACTCCTGTATCATTTTGGTTAATTTACCAATGCAGAGGGATTTCTTTTTTCGGGCGTAGCCATAGGTGACATTGAGTGCCTTGGCGACCTCCTCCATAGAATCCAGTTCAAAACTTTTGGTCAGCAATTCTTTACAAACATCTCCAATTTTTTGAAACATATGCTCATAAAGGCTTTGCCGGGTTGCAAAGGTTTCGGTTTCCAATACCGGTTCCTGCACGGGTTCATTAGCAGATACAATTTCTTCATTAATTGTTACCTCCTGCAGTGAAGATTTCTTCAAAATATTGAGCCATTTTCGCTTACACAGCAAAAAGAAATAAGCATCAAAAGGACAAGTGAGTTGTAAATTTTTAGTTTTTGCCTGGTCATAAATCACAAGAAGCACTTCCTGCACCAGATCCTCTGCCTGCTCTCTGTCCCCGCTGTTTTTACACACATACCCGATGACCTTAGGGGCAAACTTGTCATAGATTGCCCGAATGACAAAGGAGTTGTTTTGGGCAAGTCCGTCAATATATTTTTGGTCTTCGTGAATGTTGGATGCACTCATGGATTTGTATTTACCAAACGAAAGTACTAAAGATTTTTTATTCAGGAATACCTAATCCGCTTTAAAATAAGCAATCCCAATTCAAAAAATAATAAATTTAAAAAAGGGGTAACAAAAAGTAACCAAATTGTATCTAAGGGTGAAAACAAGGTAATCACATATTGAAAACCTGCTTTGTTTTGTTTGTTAGTGTCGAAAACCCCGTGCTTTGTTGGTCTATAGCGGGGTTTTCATTTTAAATGACAATCCATTGATTTTTTGTACATTTGATAAAGACCGGTTTTAAATAGAAATTCAATCATGAAAAAGAAGACTTCCTTTTTTCTCACCTTGCTTTTTATATTCACATCACTAAGTTGTGATAGTGAAACCTGTTGTGACGACCCGATAGAAGAAATAACCTTTACGCCACCTTCATCAGAAAGTTTCAATATATTGAGACAGCAAGCCCTTGAGCAAAACATTCAAAACGAAACTTTTATCGCTGAAGAAGGCATTGATTTCACATCCAGCAACGGCGCCCAACTCCAGATTTTTCCGGGCTGTTTAACCACTCTTGACGGTGAACTCATTCTCGACGAAGTAGATCTGGAATTTATAGAATTTTACAGCCGGGATGAAATGTTGGGACCCAACAAACCCACCATGGGACGCATGACGGATGGAAACAAGGCCATGTTACTGACCGGCGGTGCCTTTTACACTAATATTACACGAAATGGTGAGGACGTGCTCCCCGTTTGTGGTATTCAACTCATTGTGCCCACAGCTTTAACTGGTGGCCCTGATGAAGACATGTCGCTTTGGACTGGAGTGATTGACGACAACAGCAACCTCACCTGGGAGCCCACCCTCAATGGAGAAGCCTTTGTAGAAGGTGATAATTATTTTACATTTTTTAATGAATTTGGCTGGACAAACATTGACCGCTTCTTTAACGATCCCCGACCGAAAACCACCCTGCAGGTATTGGTAACCGAAGGCTATACCGCTCAAAATGCTTCTATATATCTTTCTTTTGACGGCGAAGAAACCGGACTTGCCCATCTTGACACCTTCAATCCAGATACACATATGTTTTCAGAGCATTACGGACAACTACCCCTGGGACTAGAGGTGCATTTAATTTTTGTAACAGCGGAGGAAAACCTTTGGCGCTATGCCATCAAGCCCGTCACCATAACTGAAAATGGGTTTGTTACCATCGCACATAGCGAAACACAAACGGCAACACTTGAAGAGTTACAAACACTTATTGCTGCATTACCGTAAAAAATTTACAAATAAGTTTTTATTAATTCCACTACCCTGCATACTCTGCAGGGTATTTTTTTGAAAAAAAATAAAACTTAAGGGTAACAAATTTTAAACCCAGTTGATATAAGGATGTAAACAATAAAAATTTAAACCTTTAAAATTTAGAAATCATGAAAAATTTAAGAAACACATTCACACTTTTAGTAGCTACACTTTTTTTAATCACAAGCTGTAGCAAAGACGATGACGGCATAGAGCCCATTGAAGAAATTCCATTTACCCCTCCCACTGCAGCCGCTTTTAAAGGGCTTCAGGAAGATGCCTTCAACAGTTTAAAACAAAATGCCACTTTTAATGCAGAAGACGGAATTACTTTTGAATCTGCAGCCGGTGTCACTCTTGCTATTTGGGCGAATTGCCTGTCTTTGAACGGCGATCCGGTAACAGGAGCAGTTGAACTGGAATATGTAGAAGTCTTTGAACGTGGCAATATGCTCACCACCAATGCAACCACGGTGGGTAAAGACCAAAGCAATGATTTGGGACAACTTATCTCAGGTGGTGAATTTCATATCAAAGCATACCAAAACGGTGAAGAACTCACCCTGGACTGTGGTATGATGATTAGCGTGCCAGCTGACCTAACAGGCGGTGAAGTACCCGGAATGGGTCCTTTTGTAGGCGAGATTGATGAAAACGACAACTTGGTTTGGCTACCGCAAAACACCGAGTTTTGGATAGACCAGCAAAATGGAACGTCATACAATGCTTTTGTAGAAAACTTTGGATGGTTTAACTGTGATGTTTTTATTGCAGATCCCGATCCCAAAACCGAAATTCAAATCGCAGTCCCACAAGGTTTTGATAACAGTAACGCTTCTGTTTATCTGGCAAGAGTGGGTGAAAGCAGCAGCCTGGCTTTTCTTTACGGAGAATTCCCCATTGGACTGGAAGCACACATCATTTTCTTATCAGAACACGAAGGCGATTTCAGATATGCCATACAAACCATCACGGTGGTAGACGGACAGCAAGTTACCTTCACAATGGAAGAAACCGCCATCGCTACTGTAGAAGAATTGACCCAAATCATCAATAATTTACCTTAATATTTCATATTGATTAGCCAATAAAAGTGATGGCAACAAACGTTGTCATCACTTTTTCATATCTTTAATTCATCTAACCAAAAAATCAAAATGAACTGCAAAATCATTTTATTCCTTTTAGGTTTGTGCTCTTTTTCGGTTGTAGCTCAACAAACAACCGTTATAGACACTCTCACACGCACGGCTACATTTGGTTATGACATCCTGGGCAATCAAATTGATTTCTCACCGGAGACACCTCCACTCATTCAAATAGCCGGGGCACCCAAAGCATTTTATTCTTATTACTGGGAGTTTGGAGATGGTAATTTCAGCAAAGAGAAAAACCCGCAACATCTTTATGAAAAAAAAGGCGAATATGAGGTGCAACTTTGGGCTACCAACCACTATGACAACGGTAAAACTCCCGCTACAAGACCCCAAAAAGTAAAAGTGGATAAGGTCACAACAGTCTATAGTGAAACAGTTTCCATGACAGAGGATCTCGAACTGTTGCGCAACCGCGAGCCCATCCCTGAAGAAGAAATTGTTGTGGTGATGCGCTATAAAAACCCAAAAGACTATATCACTTCAGGTAAACTCTATCTGTTTTACAACGAAAAACAATACAAAGCCAATAACTTTGAACTCACTGATACCCGAACCTATCACGGCGAAAAACAACGCCAAGACCTCCTCTTTGCTTCTACAGGAAACACAGAAGAACAAGAAACCTTAATCGCTTCCGCGAAAAACGAAATCCTGCACCTCACCAAAAAATGGACTGACACCACAGAAAAAACCAACCTGCCCCTTACCCTGGAGGAGTCACAAGAATATTATAGAGAACACACCCTGTTGGAGTTTGACGGTATGGAGCCCGGTGAAGAACGCAACATCTTTTTTACTTTGCGCACCACCCCAGAGATGCTCAAAGACACCAGTGCTATCGTCACCGTAAGAAGCATCTATGTGCCCGACGCCAATTTTGACAACCACAAAGTCAAGGAAATGGAAATGGAAATTGTCACTTCACACGACCCCAACAAAATGTCCTCCAATGCCACGGTAATGAACTACCGCCTGGTGCGTTTTAAAACCTTTAAGTTTAAAACCAAATTCCAGAATAACGGAGAAGGCCCCGCACGAACGATTAGACTGGAAACCGAAATCCCCGAAATGTTTGACAAAAGTACTATTGAAATCACAGACCTTTATCCGGAGTGCCCCATTTGCCCAAAAGAAGAAGTGATTTACAGCTGTATCGATACCACGTTTACTGATACCAAAGCCATATTTACATTCAAAAACATCTACCTACCCGGCAGCGAACAAAAAAATGTCAAGGAATATGACTCCACCAAAGGTTTTGTCAAATACAATATCAAACTCGTTAAAGACTTTCACAAAAAGAAAACCCGCAGCCGCACAGCCATTTATTTTGACAAGAATGAACCCATCATCACCAATTATGCGACCACACGCTTTGTGCCCGGCATCTCCATTGGCGCCAAAGCCGGCTATATGATTACACCAGACTTGGATAATCACAGGGAATATTTTGTGGGCGCCACCATATCACCATACAAGTCTTATCGTGGCTATTTACAGGCAGAGTTGATGATTTCGGCAAATTCCTTTGACGAATTAAAATCATTCACGGAAGAAACCACCATCGCCAATGGGTTTGTGGAAACCTATGACATCGAACAGCTCAGGGAGCATCAAAACATTTCGTTGTATCTGGTGCCTGCTTCTTATCGGTACAACCTGAACAATTTCCTGGCAGTGGGCACAGGGGTTCAGTTAAAAATCGACCTGAGCAGTGAGGTGTGTGAAAAAAACACCGGTGAGTACAGCCTGTTTATTCCTTCAGAAGGGATTACATTCAGGGATGATACCAAGGATTTTACCACGTTTGAAACCACCAATACAGGTTTTGACAATTTCCAGACCGGGGTATTTGTGGGCTTTAATGCCGGTATTGCCCGCATTGGTCCCAGTGCCGGTGTGCGCTATGTCTATAATTTCAATGCCCCCAACAGCCAGATACAGTTGTATGCCATCTGGAAATTTTAAAATGCACTCCGGATGAAATTTCCAAAACTTCTTGTGATCCTGTTTATTCTGAGTGTCTCCCCGTGCTTTGGCCAGGGGATGGAAGATATTGTTTACAATGCCCTTGACGGTTTTATCGATAACCCCACACCCACTACCCTTCAGCAACTGGAAGAGAAAGAAGTTGCCTTTTCCGCGCAAGCAAAGACAGAAGAGGAACACCTGGCATTGGTTATTCTAAATAGCAATATGGGCTATTACCAGCGGCAGTTTGGCAACAATCAAAAGGCCATAGGCAATTATGAAAAGGCTTTGAAACGCTTTCGCGAAAAGCAGCTGGAGGGTTATGATATCATTGAATATTGTTTAAAACCTCTGGGCAACCTCTATACCATCATCGGAGATTTCTCCAATGCCGAAAACACCATCGTAAGGTATTTAGGGTTAGCAAAAAAACAAAACAATACCCCCCAAATCATTGCCGGCATTATCAACCTCTCTGTGGTATATCACAACACCGGAAAGCACAATACGGCGATCGAATTGATTCGTGAGGGTCTTAACGTAAAAGGGATTTCCCCTCAACAGAAAACAGCTTTGGAGAACAATCTTGCCACCAACCTGATGGCTCTTAAAAGGTATGAAGAAGCACAGTCCACCCTTGGTGAAAACATTCAGCATACATATGACCTGCTTAAAGTGCGCAACGCTGCCCAACTGGCCGTGAAGAACAATGATTATGAAACCGCTCTGACTTTGCTAGAAAATGCAGAAAAGCAATTATTTAAAAGCAATCCATTAGCACGCGACATCGCCCGTTTTTATGTTGAAAAAGCAAAAGTGTATACACTAAAAAAAGAAACTGAAAAAGCTGTGGAGAACTTTCATAAAGCCCTGCGCTTTTTGATTCCAAATACCAACTTCTCAGAGATTCCTAGACAAGAGCTTCTTTATGCTGAAAATACTTTCTTAGCCATTTTTGATGGCCTAGCGCTATTGCAGGAAAATCGGCTTGAGGCGTTGCGCTATTATGACCTCAGTTTTTATGTTTCCGATTTGTTGCAAGAACAATATACAGCCCAGGAAGTCAAAATCATTCATCAGGCGGCTTTAAAAAGACGCACCGAAGCGTGTATTGAAATCCTTTATGAACATTATCAAAAAACCAAAGAGCGTAGTGTCTTAACCCGGGCATTTGGATACGCCGAAAAAAGCAAAGCAGCAGTCCTGCGCGATATGGTTTCCCAACGATCCCTTTTAGAATCCTATCCTAATGACACATTACTTCAAAAAAGGGAACAGCATTCCACACTTCAGGAACAAAAAATAAATGTGTTGATCAGGGAGCAATTGACTACTGCTGACTCTGAAAAACTTCGGGTGCTCAATGAAACTTTAAGCACAATAAGTTTGGAACTCAAAAACCTTCAGTCTGCAATTGCACAAAAGTACCCGGATGCGCTTTCGAAAATTATCACTCTGGATTCATTACAATCCAAAGTAGAAGAAGACAACGCAGTACAGTTCTCCTACTTTTTTGGTAAAGAGGGTTTGTACCGCTTTGACATTTCAGATAAAGAGGTGAGCTTCCATAAATCTGTCGTTGATGAAAACCTCAGCCAAGAGATTTCCCGGTTTATCAATTATTTTGAAAACAGTTCTGCCATTACTAATGATGTTAATGGATTTAAGGCACAGGCGCATTCGTTATACAAAAAGATTCTTCCGAAAAACCTTCCGAAAAACAAAAATCTCATTCTTATCCCTGATGGGTTGTTGCATTTTGTTCCTTTTGAAGCTTTGTTAACCGAACCCTCTCAAAGTACATCGTTTGCAAGCATGCCCTTTCTGGTCAAAAAAAACAGTGTGACTTACAACACCTCGGCTTCCTTGTACCACGACGCCAAAACACCAGATACAAAGAATTCGGTGTTAGGTATTTTTCCGGTATTTGAAGACAGTTCACAACCGTTGACCTATTCACTGGACGAAGCTGAAAACCTGAACTCTTTGATGGATTCCCGCTTGTTGATGCATCAGGAAGCCAGTAAGGAAAATTTTATCGCTTTCGCGAAAGCGCATACCATATTGCACCTTTCCACACACGCACACAGTGGCAGTTTCACCATCCCTGCCGCTATGGAGTTTTATGATGACGTGATGCTTTTACAAGAGTTTTACAGCCTCAATTTGAATCCAAAGCTAGTTGTTTTGAGTGCCTGCGAGACGGGTATTGGTAAAATTCAAAGCGGTGAAGGTGCTATGAGCCTGGCACGTGGCTTTCAATATGCGGGCGCCCAAAACCTGCTCTTCAGCCTGTGGAAAGTCAATGACCTCTCGACTTCGCAACTCATGAATTCCTTTTACGGGCATTTTAGCAAACAGCATTCAGCTTTTATGGCCAACCGGCATTCCAAGCTTGAGTATCTGGAAAACCCTGACATCTCCAATGCCAAAAAATCCCCTTATTACTGGAGCGGATTTGTTTATTATGGAGCTTTGGAAGAGGAACAAAAAAAATCGGTATATTCTATTTGGGCAATCGTGATATTTGGATTTCTTATCATCCTTTGGGTTATAATATATAGTCATTTTAAAAGAAAAAATAACAGAGTCAAAAAAAAGAAGTAGCTTTGCCCCCGATATCATCGTTTTTAATTGAAACGAGAAATTGATATCACTACTCTTTTTCTTTCCTAAGTTTCGGAAATAACCCTCCAGATTACATTTAAAGTTTAAGCAGTACAAAAAAGAATTCCTGTCACAAAGACCGAGACAGTGAGCCTTTTTCAATTTATTCGGTCTTAAACTATATTACAATGACATTTGAAAATTTAAATTTAATAGCCCCCATCCTCGAGGCTTTAAAAACGGAAGGATACACAACACCCACACCCATACAGGCACAAACCATTCCTCTTGCTCTTCAAGGCAAAGATGTTTTAGGCTGTGCTCAAACCGGAACCGGAAAAACCGCCGCCTTTGCCATTCCCATCATTCAGTTGATGAGTCAGGATCGTGGGCACCATAGCGGAAAACGACCCATCAGAGCTTTAATTTTAACCCCCACAAGAGAACTCGCCATACAAATTGCCGAAAGTTTCGAAAACTATGGTGCAAAAACCAATCTAAAATATGAAGTGATTTTTGGTGGCGTAAGTCAAAACAGTCAGGTGAGATCATTAAAATCAGGTGTTGATGTTTTAATTGCTACACCGGGACGACTGCTGGATTTAATCAGTCAGAAGTTTGTTCAGTTAAACCAACTGCAGTTTTTCGTTTTAGACGAGGCAGACCGCATGCTAGATATGGGCTTTTTAAATGATGTAAAGAAAATCATCACCAAGATTCCGCAGAAAAGACAATCCTTGTTTTTTTCAGCAACCATGCCGGACCCTATCGTGAAACTGGCCAATACCATTCTTGTGAATCCTTCCAAAGTGGAAGTAACACCGGTTTCCAGCACCGCAAACACCATCAATCAGGCGGTGTATTTTGTGGACAAGGAAAATAAAAAGCACTTATTGAAAGAAGTGCTTTCAGATAAAAACATTGACAGAGCACTTGTTTTTACGCGTACCAAACACGGTGCAGACAAGGTCGTAAAAGACCTGGTCAAAGCCGGAATTAAATCACAAGCCATTCACGGAAACAAATCCCAGAACGCACGTCAGCGTGCCTTGAATAGCTTTAAAACAAAAGAAACCCGTGTGCTTGTCGCAACAGACATTGCCGCAAGAGGAATTGACATTGATGATCTTACCCACGTAATCAACTATGAACTTCCCAACATTCCTGAATCTTATGTGCATCGCATTGGAAGAACAGGAAGAGCAGGATCTGACGGGATTGCCATCGCCTTTTGTGATGCTGAAGAAAAAGCGTATTTAAAAGACATCCAAAAACTGATTGGAAAACAAATTCCTGTTTTGGAAAATGACAACTTCCCCTTGGTGAACCACCACGTGGAAAAAACACCACAACGTCAGCAGCGTTCAAGAGGTGCAGGACAACGTAATAGTTCAAGGAGAAGATAAACATCAGAGATTAAATTCTTTTCATTGACAATTATCATTCATAATACGTCCAAAAAACCATATTTTTGAGGATGCCAAACTAAAAAATTGATACTATGACTGATTTAGACATTGCCAAAAAAGCTACACCACTTCACATCACAGAAATTGGGAAAAAACTGGGTATCCAATCTGATAAGATGGAGCTTTATGGAAAACACAAGGCTAAATTGCCCCTTTCCCTTATTGACAAATCGAAATCAGACCAAAGTAATTTAATTTTGGTCTCTGCTATTTCACCCACACCTGCCGGTGAAGGAAAAACAACCATTTCTATTGGACTTTCTGAGGGTCTTAACCAAGTGGGTAAAAACACTACGGTCGTTTTGAGAGAGCCTTCTTTAGGACCTGTCTTTGGAATTAAAGGCGGTGCAACCGGTGGCGGTTATGCTCAAGTCATACCAATGGAAGACATCAATTTACATTTTACGGGTGATTTTTCGGCCATAGAAAAAGCGCATAATTTACTTGCTGCTTTGATTGACAACAACATTCAAAGCAAAACAAACTCTATAGGAATTGATGCCCGCACTGTTGCCTGGAAACGAGTAATGGATGTCAACGACCGTTCTTTGCGCAATATTATTATTGGCTTGGGTGGAACCGGTTCAGGAATTCCACGTGAATCAGGTTTTGATATTACAGCAGCTTCAGAAATTATGGCCATTCTTTGCCTTTCTAATGATATGAGCGATCTTAAAAAACGTTTAGGAGCAATTTTTGTTGGCTACACCTTTGACAAAAAACCCATTTATGCAAGAGATTTAAAGGCAGAAGGTGCTATGGCTGTTTTATTAAGAGACGCTATAAAACCTAACCTTGTTCAAACATTAGAAGGAAACCCTGCCATTATTCACGGTGGGCCATTTGCAAATATTGCTCAGGGCACTAATACGGTTATTGCTACAAAAATGGGAATGAGTTTGTCTGATTATACTGTTACCGAAGCCGGTTTCGGAGCAGACCTTGGTGCAGAAAAATTCCTTGACATCAAATGTCAAAGTGCCGGTTTAAAACCTAAAGCTGTTGTTTTAACGGCCACAATTAGGGCTCTAAAATATCATGGAGGAGTTGCGCTTGACGATTTAAAAACGCCCAATACTGAAGCGCTCAAAAAGGGCTTACCCAATTTAGAAAAACACCTTGAAAACATTCTTCAGTTTCAATTAACACCAGTCATTGCTATTAATAAGTTTGTCACAGACAGTGATGAAGAAATTGAAGCAATCAAAGCATTTGCAAAATCAAAGGGCATTCGTGTGGCATTAGCCGAGGTTTGGGCTAAAGGCGGAAAGGGTGCCATAGACTTAGCTAATGAAGTGGTTGCCGCTGTTGAAGAAAACAAATCAAACTTTAAAGCACTTTATAAATGGGAAACTCCTGTGATGGAAAAAATTGAAATCATTGCCACCAAAATTTATGGTGCGGCTAAAGTAGAATATGCGGCTAAAGCCAAACAAGATTTGAAAAAAATTGCCAATTTGGGATTGGACAATCTTCCTGTATGTGTTGCCAAAACCCAGAAATCACTTTCAGACAACGCGGCCTTGTTGGGCAGACCCAGCGGGTTTACAATCACTGTCAGAGAAATTGAAATAGCCGCCGGTGCCGGATTTTTAGTTCCCATTACCGGAGACATGATGCGTATGCCGGGATTGCCTGCTCATCCGGCTTCAGAAAATATTGATATTGATGACCTAGGAAACATTTCCGGATTATTTTAATATTGAAATCATCTTTTTCAACATCAATTTTTAACTGATGTAGGATACATTATTGTATGACACTTGTCATAGTTTTTTCAATTGTTGACCTTTAATTTAACCCTTTATTATTTTAAAATAAGGGCTTATGGGAACTCTAAATGTTACACGACTCATAAAAAAGAAGGAAACTGCAAATTATGTTAATCAACTCATTAAAGATGTTGAGGCGTTAGAAAAAATGATTGCAGATGATTTGATAGAAAAAGCCCCAATAAGAATTGGTGCAGAGCAGGAGTTTTGTTTAGTTAATGAAAACTTTTTACCCGCTCAAAATGCGCTCACTATTCTGGAAGAAATCAATGACCCCCATTTTACAACTGAGATTGCAAAATTTAATCTCGAAATCAATTTAGACCCACTTGAATTATCAGGTGATTGTTTTTCTCAACTTCAAGCAAACACTGAACGCCTTCTGAAAAAAGCACAAGAAGTTGCTGAAAAACAACAAAGTAAAATACTTTTAACTGGTATTTTACCAACGCTTTCACTGGATCATATTCATCTAGAAAATATGACCCCAATGCAACGATATTATGTTTTAAATGAAGCAATAACAGCTTCGCGAAAGCAACATTTTAACATTCACATTAAAGGAGTTGATGAGCTCAATATCCTTCACGATTCTGTTTTACTTGAAGCTTGTAACACTAGTTTTCAGATTCACCTTCAAATACATCCTGATGAATTTGTTGCTCAATATAACTGGGCACAAGCCATTTCAGGGCCTGTATTGAGTGCTTGTTGTAACTCGCCGCTTTTATTTGGTAAAGAATTATGGAGTGAAACACGCATCGCTTTATTTACTCAAAGCGTTGATACTCGCACCAATACTTTTACACTCAACGAGAGTCCTTCACGGGTGAGCTTTGGAAACAAATGGGAAACAGACTCAATTTCAGCTATTTTTAAAGACAATATCTCGAGATTTAAAAGCTTGGTCACCTCAGAGTTTAAAGGTTCCAGTTTAGAGACACTTGAAAGTGGCGAAATTCCTAAGTTAAAAGCCTTGAACTTGCACAACGGAACCGTTTATAAATGGAACAGAGTGTGTTATGGTGTGGGAGGTGGAAAACCACATTTGCGTATAGAAAACCGGTATATTTCATCAGGGCCCACAGTGGCAGATGAAATTGCAAACAGTGCTTTTTGGATTGGGGTGATGGTTGGAAAACCAAAGAACTATGAAAATATTCACGAGAAAATGAATTTTAAGGATGTAAAATCCAATTTTTTTAGTGCGGCCCGGTATAGTCTGTCAACACAGTTTAACTGGATGGGAAAATCAATTCCCGCTCAACAATTAATCCTCCTCGAATTAATTCCAATGGCAAAAAAGGGATTGGCAAAAATGGGAGTCAATCAAAACGATATAGACCGTTATATGAACATAATTAGTGACCGGGTTCAAAACAAAAACGGCAGTCAATGGACCATTCAAAGTTATCGCAACTTACTGGAAATTAAAAAACCGGAAGAAGCCGCTCAAGTGCTTACAGCACAAATGTATTTGAGACAAGAGAGCGGAATACCCGTTGCAAATTGGGAAGCAGTGGAATCAAAAGCTCATTCAACATTTCACATTAAAAAACAAGTGAAACACCTTATGAGTACAGATATTTATTCTGTAGATGAAAAAGACAGTCTTGAATTGGTTTTGCACATTATGAAATGGAAAAACATTCATCACATGCCTGTGGTATCTCACGATCGCACTCTAATTGGCTTACTAACTTGGGAAGATGTTGAAAACCATTTGGAAGACAACTGCAATGCTTTAAAGTCTGTAAAATCACTTTTGAAAGAAAAAATAGTTACAATCACTAGTAACCAATCAGAGAACGAAGCCCGCCAACTCATGAAAAAACATAAAATAAATTGTTTGCCGGTCGTAAAAGGTTCAAAGTTAATTGGACTCATCACTTCAAATGATTTAAAATAATAAATGAAAACGCAGCTCCAAAACGAAAAAACTATTAAAAACGAAAGAATAATTATTCAATTTAAAAGTGAGAAAACAGGACCAACGCTTGTTTTTTTTGGCGGTGTTCACGGCAATGAAACTGCCGGTATCCAAGCACTTTTAAAACTTAAAAAATTGTTGTCCACACATAAAAAGTATCTCCAAGGAAGCATTTATGGAATTGTAGGAAACATTAAAGGAGTCGAACAAAATAAAAGATTCATTGATGAAGATTTAAACCGGATGTTTACAAAAAAAAATGTCCTTTCTTTTCAAGAAAAAAAACATCAGGAATTTAACAACGAACAATTAGAACAGCAGCAACTATTAAATTGTATCACAACCATATTGAGTCAAAACAAAGGCCCATTTTATTTTATTGATTTCCACACAACCTCCAGCAAAACACTTCCTTTCATAACAATCAATGATGCTCTTATTAACCGTTGGTTTGCAAAGTGCTTTCCAGTTCCTGTCGTTTTGGGGATTGAAGAATATCTTGAAGGTCCTTTATTGAGTTATATCAATCAATTGGGTTATGTTTCTCTGGGTTTTGAGTCCGGTCAACACGAGGAGGTAGAAGCTGTAAAAAATGCTTATGCTTTTTGCTGTTTGTCACTCGTTTTTAGTGGTATCATAGACCAAAAGTACTTGACCAATTTTGAAAATGAATTAAGTGTTTTAAAAAAGCACAATGGTGGACTTAAAAATACTTTTGAAGTTGTTTACCGTTATTCCATTCAAGAGAATGAAATTTTTAAAATGCTTCCCAATTTTAGAAGTTTTCAAAGCATCAATAAAGGAGATAATTTGGCAATTTCAGGCAATCAAACTATTTCTTCTCCATACAGCGGTTTGATATTTATGCCTTTATACCAAACGCAGGGAACAGATGGTTTCTTTATCATAAGAGCAATCCCAAAATTCCTTTTAAAGCTTTCTTCAATCTTACGAAAACTAAAAGTTGAGAGTCTGTTGGTTATCCTTCCGGGAATTAATCGTGATAAAAATGACAGAGAAACACTTATCGTTAATTTAAAAATTGCCCGTTTTCTTGCCAAACCACTTTTTCATTTACTAGGATATCGAAGTAAAACAATAAACCAAAACCGTCTTTTACTTCAAAACCGGGAACGTGTGGCTCAAACAGCTTCCTATGCTCAAACATACTGGTATAAAAAGAGAAATTCATAAATGGTTATAAAGAAATTGACAGATGTATTGCAGAAATAGAAATCTGTTGTATATTTGCAATCCAAAAAGGAAAGATGGTCAATATATGGTTGGCATTAAAAACATTTTTTCTTTTAAACCCATATCGCGGGATAGAGCAGTAGGTAGCTCGTCGGGCTCATAACCCGAAGGTCACAGGTTCGAGTCCTGTTCCCGCTACTAAGAAAGAGGGCTAAATGGTTGATTTAAAACTATTTAGCTCTTTTTTATGACTTAAATCCCCTAATAATCCCCTAAA
>JAGYJA010000010.1 GCA_018402385.1 Flavobacteriaceae bacterium | reverse complement strand
TTTGTATTCTTTGTTAATTTTATTAATTTAATTCAAATATTTTGCCTGGAAGTTGCTTAATTAACCCTTTTATCTCAAGATCAAAAAGTAATGTAGTAGCTTTAAAAATGGGCATTTTGCAATCATAAGCAATCACATCTAAGTGTGCTTTGGGATGTTCTTTCAAAAAGTTAAAAATTATTTTTTCATCGTCTGTTAGCTCTACAAAAAGCTGTTTTTGAATTACTTTGGGTCTTTTTCCTTCCAGTTGCCAGTTTAAAATATAAACCAAATCTGCTGCAGAAGTCAATAAATTTGCTCTTTGAGTTTTTATAAGGTTGTTGCAGCCTTTGCTTTGGCTGTCATTTACCCTTCCGGGAACGGCAAAAACATCCCTGTTATATGAATTAGCCAGCTCTGCTGTGACCAGGCTTCCTCCTTTTTCTGCAGATTCAATGACGATTGTTGCTTCAGAAATACCTGCAATAATGCGGTTTCGTTTTAAAAAATTGGTTTTATCAAAAGCGTCGCTACTCCAAAACTCAGTAATAAAACCTCCATGATGGGCTACTTCTTTGACATATTTTTGATGAGTTTTAGGATATATTTGATTCAAACCGTGGGCGAGGCAGGCAATGGTTTGTAATCCATTTTTAACTGCAGCTTTATGTGCTGTTATATCAACTCCATAGGCAAACCCCGAGACAATAATGGGGTCAAGTGGTGCTAATTCTTCCATCAATTGTTCACAAAATGAACTCCCATAACTTGTGACTTTTCGTGTGCCCACAACACTAATAATTCGGTTTTTATTTAAATTGATGTTGCCGCGTTGAAAATAGAGAATGGGACCATCAATACAGTGTTTCAATTTTTCAGGGTACTCATCGTCCTTGAAATAAACAGTTTTAATTTCATTTTTTTCAATGAATTGGATTTCTTCTTCCGCTGCAGCAAAAAAATCTTTGGATCCCAAATCTCTTAACTTAAAAGTCCCAATCCCATCAATTTTAAGTAAATTGCTTTTCTTTTCCTTGAAAACAGCCTCCGGGCTTCCTGCTTTTTGAATCAATTTCTTTGCAGAAGCATCTCCCAGATTGGGTACTTTTTGTAAAACAAGGGTGTAAAATAGTTCTTCTTTTGTCACGATTTCAAGCTTAAAAAATGATTGATATATTAATTCAAAATTGATAAATCATTAGTGGAATCTAAAAAGCCACGAATGCACTAATTTTTTTTGAGGAAGTTCTTTTTGTGAAATTATAAATTATTTATGAATTTAGAGATTAAAAAAACAACTAATCAGTAATTTGTTTTAGGTAAAAAAGCCTACCTGATAGTTATCGGGGCACTAATACTTTTTGGAATCTGTTGTATTCCTAAAAAAAATATTCGTAAATTAATGATAGAAATAATTGTTAAAAAGTTATGTGAGATAAAATTTTGAAAGTGAAAAAAAATAGTAAATTTGTTTGAGATGAATTTATCTAATTACATAAGCGATTTGCTTTACCGGTATGAATGTGTCATACTGCCCGGATTGGGTGCGTTTTTAACCCAAAATAAACCGGCCTATATTGATACGGAGACCCATACGTTTTTTCCTCCTTCTAAAACCTTGTCTTTCAACCGTCATTTACAGACCAATGATGGTTTGTTGGCAAATCATATTGCCAAAACTGAAAGTATTCCTTATGAAGCAGCTCTGATACGTTTGAGAGCAGAAGTCAAGACGTTGAAAAGTAATTTAGAAAAAGGGGAGACAATCTCCATTCCAAATATTGGTTCACTTAAAACTACCAAGAATAACTCTCTTGAATTTACACCTGAATCGTCATCAAATTTTCTTACCGAAGCTTTTGGTTTAAGCTCATTTGTTTCTTCAAAAGTCAAAAGAGAGCTACAAAACAAAAAAGCGGAACAACCTACGCTACTCTTTACACGCCAAAAAAGAAACATTCCTTATCTAAAATATGCCGCTATTGGGTTGCTTGCTATTGGCTTGTCAAGTATGGGTGGTGTGTATCTTTACAACACCCAAGTAAACCAGCACAATATTGTTGAAAAACAAAAGGCAAACTCTTTGGTTGAAAGTCAAATTCAGCAAGCTACTTTTGTAATGAACACCCCGCTCCCATCTCTAAGTGTTGAGGTTAAGAAACCGACTGGCAATTTTCACCTCATCGCCGGAGCTTTCAGACTGGAGGAAAATGCATTTAGCAAAATTGAACAACTTAAAGAAAAAGGGTATCCGGCAAGAACTATTGGCCCCAACAGATATGGGCTTCATCAAGTGGTATATGCCAGTTATGAAAATAAAGAGGAAGCACTCAAATCACTTCGCAATGTAAAGCTTCAGGACAATCAAGATGCTTGGTTGCTGGTTGAGGTATTGGATTAATTTTACCAATTATTCATTTTAATTTCTATTACTTTTTTATTACCAAACTTCAAAAGACAGTATCTTTGCATAAAAATTAACTATGCAATCCAAAACTCCCAAAGAAACACTTACCATACTCACAGATATGGTCCTTCCCAGTGAAACTAACCCAATTGGAAATATGTTTGGTGGCGAATTACTGGCACGAATGGATCGTGCTGCAAGTATTAGCGCCCGAAGACATTCTCGTCGCATAGTGGTGACCGCTTCTGTTAATCATGTTGCCTTTAATAAAATGATTCCCGTGGGTAGCGTTGTTACCGTGGAGGCTAAAGTATCTCGCGCTTTTAAAACATCTATGGAAGTCTATATGGATGTTTGGATTGAAGACCGCGAAAGTGGTAACAGATCAAAAGCAAACGAAGCGATTTATACCTTTGTTGCCGTTGATGAAATGGGCACACCAATGGAAGTTCCTGAAATAATTCCTGAAACCGATTTAGAAAAAGAACGTTTTGTAGCAGCCTTGCGGCGAAAACAACTCAGCCTTGTTCTTGCCGGAAAAATGAAACCCAAAGATGCCACAGAACTGAAAGCTTTATTTGTGTAAAATTACATTTGATAAACCCAATCTGCCGGGTTTAATTTATTTGTGTTTTGAAAAATCAGGAATTTGAGTATGGTCTTACCGGTGGTTTGATTTGTATAAACCCTTCCTATCTCTTGTCTGGTAGTCACTTTGTCTCCACGTTTTACATACACCTCATCCACATTTTGATAGACCGTGATGTAATCACCATGTCTAATTTGCACCGCTTTATTGGCACCTCTAATTACAGTAACTGCCAGCACTTCGCCGTCAAAGGCTGAACGGGCTTTGGCTCCTTCATCAGTGGCAATTTCTACACCGCTACTGTACGTTTTGATATTTGGAAGTGTGGGATGTTGTGTGGTTCCAAAACGAGTGACAACAACACCACGTTCCACCGGCCAGGGAAGTTTTCCTTTGTTGCCGGTAAAATTTGCTGCAAGTGCTTTTGCCTCAGCAGTCATAGCAAACTTTGTACTTGTTCTTTCTTTCTTAGTAACCCCGGTTGCCTTGTTTGATTCTGCAATTGCTGCTTTAATTAAATCTTCAATTTGCTTATCGATAGCGGCCGCCTCACGTTGTCGCTCTCTTATCTGTGAAGTATATTTGCTTTCATCTTTTTTAAGAGTACTCATCAAGGATTCCTGTTGTTTTCTTTCTTCCTGTAATTGATTGCGGGCGATTCTGTTTTCTTCAATAAGCGTTTGTTTTTCTTTTTGTTGAGTTATCAGATTTTGATTCAATGTTTGAAGTTCTTGTGTTTTTTGTTGAATCTCCTCACCTTGTTTTTTTCTGTGTTTTGCATATTGTTGCATGTATTGAACCCGCTTGTATGCTTGCAAAAAACTTTCGGAGGAGAGTAAAAACATCACCCTGCTTTGATCAGATTTGCTTTTATAAGTTCTCACAATCAATTTAGCATAATCGTCTTTTAAGGTTTGAAGGTCCTTTCGCAATTGATCAATCTTAGACATGTTTGAATTTATCTCACGTGTGATGAGATTCGCTTGTTGATTGGTCACTTTTATCAAATTTTCTCTGGCTTGTATGCGGCTGGAGATGTTTTCAACTTCAGTTAAAACAGATCTTTCTTTCTTTTTTGTGGAAAACAGTAAATTGTTGATTTGTTTTATTTCCTCTTGTATTTGGAGACGTTTTTGCTCAAGTTCGGCTTGCTTATCATTTTGAGAAAAAAGAAGCTGCCCTGTCAATAACAGTACTGCGAAAATCAATAAAGCCCTACTACTTTTAAACATTAATCTAAAGTTATTTCTTGATAGCCCCGGGGTATATTAAATGGGAAAGTCACCTCGGGATTGACATCCATATTTCTGTAATCAAGTATTATTCTTGTTTGCTTATTTTTTTCTGTAGCGTTTAGCCTTATTTCTTTTGGATACACGTGGTTACCGGCTTCTTGATAAGAAACATAATCAACTGTGAGAACACGTTGCTCATTGGGTTGTGCCACTTGTTGTGATGCCATCCTAAAGTTTACAGGATTTAATAAAAAGATGTGTTGAAATAATTCCTGTTGCTTTTTTGGCGTAAGCCTGTAATTCACATCTGTCACTGATACCAAATAATTATCATCATTCAACTCAAAAACGGCGTTACCCAATAAAATATTTTGTGCCATTTCAAAATCCAGCTCCACGCCCAGCCAGCGACTCAACAAACTAAAATCCCCATCAAAATAGGACTTGTCGATGGTTTCATAATAACTTACTTTTTCTGGAGTAATGAGTAGTTTTGCCATAGTAATTCCTAAAATGGAAGCACTTACCCAAATAGTTTCATCTTTTTGCATTCGCAAACTCACAGTGACACTTTGTGAAGTTTCACCGTCATCATAGTTTACCTGAACACGTGAAGCAATTGTTTTAAAGCGAGCTTCACTTTTTTTATGAAGGTCAATTAGTTCCTTTGCACTTATTCTGGCATCAATTGTTGAGGAGACTTTTTTTGTTGTTCCGCAAGAAAATAACAGTGTGCTAAAGAAAAGAAACGAGACCAATTTTAAAAAGTTCATACAGAGTTTAGTTTTTTTCTACAAGTTGCTTTGCTTTGTTCAGATATTCTGTTGACTTAGAAGTATTTCCTTCTTTCTCATAGATTTTGCTTAGTTGCAGGTAAAAGTCCCGTTCCATTTTAGGGTCATCGATCAAGAAATCCAAACCTGTTTCCAGCATCGATTTTGCTCTTGAGGTATTTTCGAGATTGAGGTTTGCAACGCCATTGAGTAAATACAATAAGGGTTGTGAGGGAAATAAATCCAAGCTGCTTTTGCTTAATTCCTCAGCTTCCTTAAACTTCTCAAAGTCAATCTGCAATAAAAGGGCGTTTTTGATCAAATTAAAATCACCGGATTTACTTTTTAAACCAAGTTCAAAATATTGCAAGGCTTCCGTTTTCATTTCTTTCTCCAGGTAATAATTTCCCAAATTAACAAAGACTTGACTGTTGTTTGATTCCCGTGAGAACAGCGAGACCATTTCCTCGAGGTTTTTTTCAAAAGCCGGATTTTCATTTACAAAAAGCAAAAAGTCATTCAAAACCCTAAATTTGTTTTCTTCATCGATTTCATCTGAAGCAAAAATCTTTTTCATTGAGGTTATTGCTTCAGCGGTTTTTCCGTCATCAAGGTAAAATTTATACAAGGCCAGGTGTGCCAAATGGGAACCGGGATTGACTTCAATTAATTTTTTCGCTGTAGCGAAAGCCGCTTCTTTGTTATTTTGCTCACTGTAAAGATAAATGAGATTGAGAAAATCCTGCTCGTTTGCCGGCGTGCGATTGATGCGCTGTTCCAAATCTGAAATCTGACTTCCGGTATCGTCGCTTTTCGAATAGATTTGTTGCCTCAATTGGTTTCTGTAGTCGTTGTTTCCCAGTTCCTGATCCAATTCGTCCAAAAGCTGCAACGCCTTATCATACTGTTCAGTTCGTTCATAGAGATTTGCCAGGTCTTCTTTGTATTCTTTATCAAAAGGAATGAGTTTTTTAACAACATCGATGGCTTTCAGGTAATCATTGGTATTGTAATACACATCATACAATCCCTCATAAGCTTCGGGTTTCCCCGGTTCCATTTGAAGGACTTTGTTGTAATTCTCTTCGGCTTTATCCCATTGTTTCAGGTAACCATAATTTTTTGCCATTTCATTGTAAATGACCACTTCATTAGGAGATTCTTCTGCAGCTTTATCTAAAGATTTGAGTGCGCGATCATAGTTTTCAATCCCTTTTTGTTTGAGTGCTTCAAAAAAGTGTTCTTGAAAACGGTCTGTGACCACACCAAGTTCATCAGTAATTCCCTCTTCTACTTTTTCTTTTTCGTCTTGAGCATTAGTGAACTGTGGAATGAATAAAATTCCAAGGTATAAAAGGATCAGGTATGTAATTTTTGTTTTCAAAAAGTGTTTCTTAATAACTAAAACAGGAACTATTCCATCACGGAATAATCACCCAAACTCACAGAAGTGAAGTTCCCGTCAAAGATAACGTGATTCCCTATCATTGCATTGTCTAAGCTGGCGTTTTTTATTGAGCTGTTGCTTTGTATCAAACTATTTTTAATGGTGCTGTTCTCGACAATGCAGCCATCGCCCAAAGAAACATTAGGACCGATAGTAGCATTTTTTAAAGTCACTTTTTCACCAATATAACAGGGTTCAATAATAGTTGAATTGTTTTCGTTGATACTGCTTGAAATCAACGGAACCCCTTCTTTTGAAAGGTGATTGAGCATGCGGGTATTGGTTTCAACGGTGACATTTTTATTGCCACAATCCATCCATTCATCAATTTTTCCGGGAACGAAAACTTTTCCCTGCTCCATCATTGCTTTGATGCCATCATTGATTTGATATTCACCCCCGTGGGTTAAATTGGCATCCAGCACTTTTTGCAACTCATCTTTTAAAACCGAAACATCTTTGAAGTAATAAATACCAATTACTGCAAGATTAGAAACAAATTCTTTTGGTTTTTCAACCAAGCCGGTGATATGATTGTTTTGGTTTAAGCTTACCACACCATATTGTGAAGGGTCTTGCACTTCCTTGACCCAAATGACGCTGTCAGCATTTTCATCTAACTGGAAATCTGCCCTAAAAAGCGTATCAGCATAAGCAATTACACAGGGGCCGCTCAAGGAATTTTTAGCACACATAATTGCATGACCGGTGCCCAGAGGTTTGTCCTGATAATAAATAGTGCCTTTGGCGCCCATTGTTTTTGCAATATCCAATAAGTTATCTTCAACTTCCTTTCCAAAATCTTCAGCAATGATAAAAGCGACTTCTTCTATTTTTCTATTTAACACTTTGGCGATGTCTTTCACCAAACGATGGACAATGGGTTTTCCCGCTACAGGAATTAATGGTTTTGGTACTGTGAGTGTATGTGGGCGAAGACGGCTTCCGCGGCCTGCCATTGGTACTATTATTTTCATTATTAAGATATTAGATTTGAGATATTAGACATAAGACTTTTATTTTACTCCGGTGCTTCCAAATCCGCCTTCGCCTCTTGATGTTTCAGAAAGCGCTTCCACTTCAGTCCACTCGGCGCGCTCGTGTTTTGCGATGACGAGTTGGGCGATGCGCTCGCCGTTTTCAATGGTGAATGCTTCGTTTGAAAGATTGACAAGTATTACTCCAATCTCACCACGATAATCTGCATCAATCGTTCCGGGAGCATTTAAGACCGTTATTCCTTTTTTTGCTGCCAAGCCACTGCGTGGCCTTACTTGTGCCTCTGTGCCCACCGGAAGCTCTATAAAGAGCCCTGTTTTTACTATGGCGCGTTCCAATGGTTGCAAGGTGATAGCTTCCTTAATAAAGGCCCGTAAATCCATTCCAGCTGAAGCGATGGTTTCATAATGTGGAAGGGGGTGATTTGATTTATTGATGATTTTTATGTTCATTTTTATTGGTAAATATTGTTAAACAGCTTTGATTATTTTCCATAATGATATCTGCAAGAAGCAATTAACAACTGTTCGTCTTTGTACTTATATACCAGTCTGTGTTCTGCGGTGATTCTTCTTGACCAGTATCCTTGTAAATCGCCTTTTAAGGCTTCTGGCTTTCCTATACCTTCAAAGGGTGTGCGCATACAACTTTTTATTAATTCATTTATGCGCTTTAGAATTTTCTTATCTACCTTTTGCCAATAAAGATAGTCTTCCCAAGAAGTTGATGACCAAATTAATCTCATTCTTCAAGAAGATCTTTTTGAATACCATTTCCTTCTTCAAGTTCTTTAATGGAGCTTAACAAAACATCTCTGTTTTTGCCTGTAAGCAAATAAGTGGTTTCTTTCAATGAATTGTATTCATCTAATGAAATCAAAACCAAGTCTTTTCCCTTTTTTCGCTTGATAACAACATCGCTTACATCATTGACAACTTTGTCAAACCAATGTTTTAAGTTTGCTCTAAAATCTGTGTAGTTTACTGTTTCCATCTTGCAAAGATAATTTAAAGTACTCAAAAAAGTACGTTTTATTTTTTAAATCGTAAAAGTTGCTGAACAGCTTGCTTTTCCTGAATAAATACCAAAGTTAAAAAAGCAATCCATAATGGGATGGTGAACTCATAAGTATTTCTGAAAATATAAAAACAAACTCCAGATAAAACAATAGAACCGAAGAAATACAAACTTATTTTTTTAATCGCATAGGGAATAGGGAAATACTTTTGTCCATAATAAAACGAAAGGAACATCATGGTACCGTAAGCCGCCACAGTCGCTATGGCCGAGCCCATAAAACTCATGGTGGGAATAAGGATAAAGTTGACCGCAAGTGTAATGATTGCACCCACAATTGAAATATAGGCCCCAAATTTTGTTCTATCAGTAACTTTGTACCAAACGGAAAGGTTGTGATAAATTCCCAGACAAAAATTGGCCAGTAAAATCAATGGGACAATTTGCATCGCTACCCAGTAATCGCTGTCGCGAATGAGGATGATTTTCAATACATCTGCAAAAACAACCACGGTAATTAAAATAATGGAGCCAAAAGCAATAAAATAGCGAGTTATGAGCGCATAAGTTTCAGGGGCGTTTTTTCTTTTGCCTGACTGAAGAAAAAAGGTTCGATTCCCAACCGGAACGCTGTCGCGAAAAGGGTCATAAATATGGCCAGTTTATAGCAAGCGGCATAGGCGCCCACAGCTTCATCAGCGATATCGGCGGGGAGCAACCATCCTAAAAGAATTCTGTCGAAAGCCTCATTTACGGCAAAAGCAACCCCGGCAATTAAAACAGGAACCGCATATCGCATCATCTCTTTCCAAAGCGGTTTGCTGAACTTGTATATGGTCTTAAAGTAAAACGGAAGTAACAACAAAAAGGTTACGGCACTAGCCACCACCATGGAGAGGAATATGTATGAAATTTGATAATCCTCAAGGTATAATTTCCCCCAAAATCCATCAGATGCCAAACGGGGTAGCGCAACTAGAAAGAACACATTCAATCCAAGATTTACAGCTACATTGAAGATTTTAATAATCGCATAGCGCACAGGTTGCTCGTTGGCACGCAGCCACGCAAAAGGAATAATCACCAGTGCATCAAGCGTGAGCACAAAAATCGTAAATGTGATATACTCCACAGGAATACCTGAAAGTGTAGAGAGTCCGTTTCTAAAAGTAAACGCAGCAACTAAAAACAGCAGCGAAGTAAAGATGAGTGAAATGGTTGCTGTTGAAACAACCGTTTTCTTATCTTCTTCTTTGGTGAAAAACCTGAAAAAGGCCGTTTCCATTCCATACGCCAGGATAACGTTAAAGAGAATAATCCACGAGAAAATGATAGAGATTTCACCATATTCACTTGTGGGAAGCACTGCAGTGTAAAGCGGCACCAAAAGAAAACTCAGCATTCTGGGCAATACCGTTGCCAGACCGTAAATAAAAGTGTGTTGAAAGAGTTTTTTTAAAGCCGTCAAAAGCAAGGATTATTAGAAACGATAAATGTATTTAAAACGACTTAGTTCCGCAAAATTTTATGGATTAGTTATCACCCGGTTTTGAAGACGGATAGGCGACTTCATCTTTTTCACTAATGTTTTCGATTTTGAAATAGAAAATCTTATTATCCTTTTGGTATTGAATCACTGCTTCATTGGCTTTTAGCTCAAAAGGGATTTCCGAAACCAGTGACGGTCTGGGATTGTCCATTTCCTTAACAGGGTTGCTGTCTAAAACAACATCTACTTTTGGTTTGTCAACGAAGGTCGCTAGGTATTCTTTTAGATTTTGTGGTTTTTGTTTCAGAATTTCTTCTTTTCCAAGGAAGTATATTTTTTGGATAAGCACATCCTCAGAGATTTCTGAAAAGGAAAGGTTAAAATGAATTCCCTTACCGGCTTCGGGGGAGCCCCCATACCATTTCTGAAAGCTTGCCGCTTCAATTTCAAAGGGAGGGTTTTCCTGAAGTACCATTTTATTGCTGTTGCAGGAAAAAATGAAAATGGATAGGATTGTAAATGTGAATAGGCGCATAGGTTTCGTTTTTAGTCAGCATAACTCAAATGATATGCCATAAAGGTATTGAAAAAATCACCTTTAGTTCTTGTAAATAAGAAACCCTCTCAAAGTTCTGAAATCTGAGAGGGTTGAATAAATCTTAACTATTTAGATTCACTTAATTGTTCAGCGCTTCGCTGTTGTAAAATTTGGCTCCGCCTAATTGTTCAGCGCTTCCGCTCCACCAACAATTTCAAGAATCTCATTGGTAATCGATGCTTGACGTGCTTTGTTGTAAGACAATTTAAGTGCGTCCCTAAGCTCGGTAGCATTGTCTGTTGCTTTGTGCATGGCCGTCATACGGGCACCGTGCTCACTGGCTACAGAATCTCTTATTCCGGTAAACAATTGTGTTTTTAAACTTTTTGGTATCAACTGCTCAACAATTTCTTCTTTTGAAGGCTCAAAAATATAATCCTGATTTTTCATTGAAGGCACTTCTTCTGTCGTTTCCATCGGAACAATAGGAAGAAATTGCTCTTTAGCCACAATTTGGGTAGCCGCATTTTTAAATTGGTTATAGACCAAAATTATCTTGTCATACTTTCCGGAAGTGAACGATTCCATTAACTTTTCAGCAATTATAGACACGTTTTCAAAGTTCAGATCCTCAAATATTTCATTGTTGTTTTCAGCGATCGTATGGGTTTTCTTTAAAATGTCATTCCCTTTTTTACCCAAGGTGAAAAAATCAACTTTTTTGCCCTGAAAACCGGCAGCTATTGTTTTTGCTTCCTTAACAATGTTTGAATTAAATGCGCCGGCAAGCCCTCTGTTTGAAGTAATGGCAACAATCAAGACACTTTTTACTTCGCGTTGATCGGCATATTTACTTCCGCTGTCACCTTCCAGTGTGGCACTAAGACTTTGTAATAATTGCGTTAATTTATCAGCATAGGGACGCATTGCTGTAATGGCATCTTGCGCTTTCTTCAGTTTTGCAGCAGATACCATTTTCATGGCACTGGTAATCTGCATCGTTGAAGATACTGATGTAATCCTGTTGCGTATTTCTTTTAAGTTTGCCATTTTATTTTAGTATCAAGTATTGAGATGTGAGTATTGAGACGTATCTCATCTCTCAATACTCAGGTCTCAAATCTAATTGTATTTCGCTGAAAGCTCCTTTGCAACATTTGCAAGTGTGTCCATCACCTCATCGGTTAATTTACCTGCTTTGATATCGTCAAGGATGTTTCTGTGTTTAGCGTTCAGGAATTCGATGTATTGAGTTTCAAATTCTTTTACTTTATCAACAGGAACACTTCTCAACAAGTTTTTAGAACCTGCATAAATAATCGCCACCTGATCTTCAACGGTAAACGGACTTGCTTCCGCTTGCTTTAAAATTTCAACGTTGCGCTTTCCTTTTTCGATAACGTTCATTGTTGCAGCATCAAGGTCTGAACCAAACTTGGCAAAAGCTTCCAGTTCACGATACTGTGCCTGGTCAAGCTTTAATGTGCCTGCTACTTTCTTCATCGATTTAATCTGAGCGTTACCACCCACACGTGATACTGAAATACCCACGTTAATCGCCGGACGAACACCTGCGTTAAATAAATCTGATTCAAGGAAGATCTGACCGTCTGTAATCGAAATTACGTTGGTAGGGATATATGCAGAAACATCACCTGCTTGTGTTTCAATGATTGGCAATGCCGTTAAAGAACCACCCCCTTTTACTTTGTCTTTTAAAACTTCAGGAAGGTCGTTCATGTTTGCAGCAATACTATCATCATTGATGATTTTAGCAGAACGCTCTAACAATCTTGAGTGTAAATAGAAAACGTCACCAGGATAAGCTTCACGTCCCGGAGGTCTTCTTAAGAGAAGGGATACCTCACGGTATGCAACTGCTTGTTTTGATAAATCATCATAGATGATCAATGCGGGACGACCTGTATCTCTGAAATATTCACCAATTGCAGCACCGGCAAAAGGAGCATAAACCTGCATTGGGGCAGGGTCACTCGCGTTTGCAGCAACAATAGTGGTGTATGCCATAGCGCCTTTGTCTTCAAGGACTTTGGCGATGTTGGCAACGGTTGATGCTTTTTGACCGATAGCTACATAGATACAATAAACCGGTTCACCGGCATCATAAAATTCTTTTTGATTGATAATGGTATCAATACAAACGGTAGTTTTACCGGTTTGACGGTCACCAATTACCAATTCACGCTGTCCTCTTCCCACAGGAATCATCGCATCAATGGCTTTGATACCGGTTTGAAGGGGTTCAGTTACCGGCTCTCTGTAAATTACACCGGGCGCTTTGCGCTCAAGAGGCAATTCATAGGTTTCACCAACTATAGGACCTTTTCCGTCGATTGGAATACCAAGTGTGTCCACAACACGTCCTGTGATTCCTTCTCCCACTTTGATAGAAGCGATGCGTTGTGTACGTTTTACGATAGAGCCTTCTTTAATTGCTTTTGAAGGTCCTAAAAGTACCACCCCAACGTTGTCTTCCTCGAGGTTAAGTACAATTCCTTCTAATCCACCGCCAAACTCTACAAGTTCGCCATATTGAACATTTGAAAGTCCATACACGCGGGCAATACCATCACCCACAGTTAAAACAGTTCCTACTTCATCAAGGGAAGCTGATGCTTCAAATCCTGAAAGTTGTTTCTTTAAAATTGCTGATACTTCAGCCGGTTTTACTTCTGCCATTGTATTAAAATATAAAGTTAAAGTCGTCTAAGACGCTTTTTTAATTATATGCTTGCTTAAATTCTTTTCTTAATTCTTCAAAATTGTTTGCAATACTTGCATCATATTGAGTATCGCCTACGCGTAAAACAAATCCTCCAATAATTGCCGGATCTACTTTGTTGATTAAGGTCACCTCTGTTGCTCCGGTAAGTTCTTTTACTTTAGCTAAGACTTTTTGCTCCAAAGCATTGTCAAGAGGAATTGCTGATGTTACAACTGCTTCAACTGCATTGATGCTTGTGTTGTAAAGTGAAATATAATTTTCGGCAACTTTTTCCAAAAGACCTCCTCGTTTGTTGTCAATCAAGATGTCCATCAGACTCAAAACAGCTTCAGAGGAATTACTAAACACTTCTTTTAAAACAGCACGTTTTTCTTCTTGTTTTATCAAAGGGCTTTTCAACATCAATTGCAATTCTTTACTTCCTTGAAGGGTGTTCAAAACGTCTTTCATTTCAGCAAAGGTCTCTTTTGAAGAACCATTATCTGAGGAAAGGTCTAAAACTGCTTTTGCGTATCTTATGGCTGCTCTGCTCATGAGTTGCTTAGTTTAGTGTTGCTTTTCCTAACATATCCTCTACAAGTTTTTCTTGCTGGCCTTTGTTAGATAATTCTTGCTTTACAACTTTTTCTGCAATTTCTAAAGAAAGTGATGCTACCTGACCCTTCAGTTCGGCAATAGCAGCTTTTTTCTCGCTTTGAATGGCTTCCTGAGCCTGAGCAATCATTTTGTCTGCTGTTTGTTTTGCGTCCTCTTTCGCGTCAGCGATCATTTTATTTTTCATATCGCGTGCGTCTTTCAACATCGCTTCGCGTTCTGCACGGGCTTCTTGCAATATTCTTTCATTGTCTGCCTGAAGGTTTTCCATTTCACGACGAGCAGCTTCAGCAGCAGCAAGGGCGTCTTTAATAGATTCTTCACGAGAGCTTACAGCGCCTAGAATAGGTTTCCAGGCAAATTTCTTTAAAATAAAAAGGAGTATAAGGAAGGTGATTGCCGTCCAAAATACCAATCCAAATCCGGGAGTTACTAAATCCATTTCTAATTTTTTTTAATCATTTAAATTTTTAAAAACACAGAAGCAACCAACCGTTACTTCTGCGCTTTTTGATTTTTAACCTTGTAACAAGGCAACAACAACACCAAATAATGCAACCGCCTCAACGAAGGCTGCAAGAATAAGTGCAGATGTTTGAATCTTACCTTGGATTTCAGGTTGACGAGCCATAGCTTCCATAGCCGACCCACCAATACGTCCGATTCCCATTCCAGCTCCAATAGCTGCTAAACCAGCTCCAATAGCTGCGATTCCTGTAATAGTCATAGTATAAAATTTAAATTAATTAATGGTGTTCATGTTCTTCTGTTGCCATCCCAAAATACAGGGCTGACAAGATGGTAAATATATAAGCCTGAATTGCTGTAACAACAATCTCAATTACTATAATAAATAATGAAAAAGCCACAGATACAGGCGCAATTGCAACCGTATTAAAAATAAAAATGAGCGACATTAATGCCAGAATTATAATATGTCCTGCAGTGATATTTGCAAAAAGACGAATCATAAGAGAGATGGGTTTTGTAAACATTCCCACAATCTCTATGGGCATTAAAAATATTTTCATTGGTACCGGAACGCCGGGCATCCAGAAAATGTGCTTCCAGTAGCTTTTGTTTCCACTAAATGTTGTAATGATAAAAGTGAACGTCGCCATTGTTAATGTAAATGCAATATTTCCGGTAAGGTTGGCTCCATTTATGATTGGGATTAACCCAAAAATATTATTTAGCCAAATAAAGAAAAAGACCGTTAAAAGGTATGGCATATAACGTGCATACTTTTTCTCACCAATCATTGGTATGGCAACTTCATCTCTAATAAACAGGACTAATGGTTCTACAAAACTGGCAATCCCTTTAGGAATAAAATTTTCAGATTTTTTGTATTTTCTGGCAGCTCCAATAAATATTAAGAACAATACCAACATTGAAACCCACATCATAAAGACGTTTTTAGTGATGGAGATGTCAAGCGGCTTGGTGGTATTTGCCGGATAACCGTCTTCGCCTTTTACCAATGTATCTTCACCGGGATTGAGTTGATAGATTTTCTCTTTGTAATTCACAAATTTTCCGCCGTTACTTTCAACAACAACATTTCCGTAATAATCGTGATCAAATGCAGATGACATAAAGGTTGTGAGGCCATTGTCTGTCCATAAAATTATGGGAAGTGAAATAGAATATTTCTTTTCGCCTATGTCAATAATATGAAACCCATAAGCATCTTTGACGTGATGCATAATCATGCTCTTTGGGTCAAATTTATTTTCCTTTTCATTTTCCTCTAATAGAGTTTCCTCTAATGCAGAGCTTTCGTTTTGCGAATAGGAAGCAAATGAAGTAACTAAAAATATTCCTAAAAACAGTGTTCTTATAGCACTTAAGTTCATGGGTATCATTAAGGTAATAATGCGTTTCTGAAAATCGGTGCAAATGTAGTAATACTAAATGAATTGTCAAACAATAAAATACAGGTTTATTTCTCTTTGAGAAAAAGTGTGATGTTGACAATTTCAAAAGCTAAATAAAGAAAATAAGGGATAAAGAAATTAAACACTTCCAAGGTTGCATTTTCATTAGGTTTTAACAGTACCGGAAGTAAAAAAACAATACATAGAATCATTTTAAAAAGTGTCGCCCCCATAAATAGAGGAAAGATTTGTGTCTTACCTGCCGCGTGTTTAAAATTTACAATTGTATAAACAATCAAAACCGTGATAAAGTGAAATCCATAGATAGCAAAAAGCGGCAATATGAGTTCAACATCTTCAAAAAAGTGGAAAGATATGTACCAATGAATTGCAAATAACAACAAAGTAAAGAGAAGTAAAAGCATCACAAAGGTAACTTCCCTTTTTAGGAATAATGGATTCATTGAGTATCTTTTTTTGAATTGGATAAAAGTTGCCTAATAGCAGCAAAAATAGCGATTAAAACTGAAAGCAGTGAAAGTCCGGCTGTGAGTATGGGTTTTTTAGTTTCAAAATAATCGTCAAGGAGGCTTCCACAATAAGTGCCCACACCAATGATCGCAATCATTTGAAATGCAATCCCTGAGTAAATGGCATAGTTGCTAAACGCTTTGCTCTGTTTTTTGCTTTGAGCTTCTTTCTTGTCTTTCAAAAAGGTGGTTTTGAGATTTTATCGATTCCTCATTTTCTTCCTTCTTTTCAATCATTTGCTTTACAGAGCCTTTCATTACACAAGTTGCATTAAAAGCAGCACCGGGTTCAATAGCGAGTTTTCCTGCAACTACATCACCATCAACTTGAGCAGTAGCTCTTAAAGTTAAGGTGCCCGAAATAGTCATATTTCCGGAAAATTTTCCTTCAATATCTGCATTATCACATTCCAATGTCCCTTTAATAACACCGGTTTCACCCAGAACAACTTTTGAGGGTGTTTTCACATTGCCTTGAACATTTCCATCAATTCGCATACCTGATTTTGAAACAAGATCGCCTGTGATTGAGGTTCCTTCAGTAATTCTATTTTGTTGATTTCCAACAATGGCGGGGGCTTTGGATTTTTTGTCTGTGAACATTTTAATTGATTTTGTCGTTATACAATTCCAAATTTTTATGCACTTGAATTACGGCATAATTGGGTGAGGATATTTCAATATAGGGTTGATTTAACTTGTATTTTTTGTTTTCTTTTAGGGTTTCTGCAAATCCTCTTGCACCCTCTTTACTGTAAAGACCGTGAACAACAACAAACACTTTAGATGCATTGTAATAGTCAATTGAGGTGTCAAGGTAATTGAATTTTAATTCATCAATTGCAGTGTCTAATTTGTCTTTGAGAGCCATTGCATCTTCTCTGGATGAGACCTCAAATTCATAAATGAGTTTCCATCGTTCAGAATCATTATTTGCTTCAAAGTCAAACTTTTCAATTTTGGGTAACTGCGCATGAAAAATGTTATTGGCTTTTCTTCCTTCTTCAGAATTGGGATAATTAAGTGAAATAAAGTTGATTGCATTTTTATATGCTTCAAAACCATCTTGTTTTCCAATTGCCGTTGCTTTAAGCAATTCAAACTTTGGCACTAATGGATCTCCCACATACATATTGATATAGCGATCTGCCATAGTTATCACTTCACCATACTGCTGGTCTTCAAAAAGATGGTATAGTTCAAAATATTTAAATTCCGGACTTGTTTCATCGGCTCCCAGTTGTGCGCTGGGATTTCTTATATTTTCTGCATAGCGGGAATCAGGGTGGTTTGATACAATGTCATTTTTGTATTGTTCTACTTTAGCGTTATTCCCGAGAAGTTCATAAGTTTTATACAAATGATATTTTGACGGAATAACAAGTCGTTCTTCGGGCTGGTATGAAAGCAACGTTTCAAGACGGTTAATTGCCAGGTTGTATTCACTAAACTTTTCTTTGTAGATGAGTCCCAATTGGTAATAGGCCATATCTCTGTCTCTTGTAATACTGTCAATTACTTTTTGGTCAGTAGGGATTTGTGCAAGATAAGTCTCAGGCAAAAAGGCCTCGCTCGTTGTAAATTCTTTTGATGCGGCAGAGAGTTCATCTTGTTCATCACTGGAATCTAATACTACTGTTTTATTTGACCTGCGCCAATCATCTTCCAGCTTTCGATCACCCCACTGCCTTCTAAATTGTTGTTTTCCATATGCTGCCGCAGTTGTGTTGTAAAAATAAAAGCTTCCACCCTCCTCATTTGAATCCCCTTTATTTCGACCTTTAAAAAACTCATTGCTTCTAAATCCTTCTTCTTCTTTTACTAAGGCTAAAGAATCTGCAATGGCCTTTTCTTTTAACTGAGTCGTATATGCTGTAAAATAAGCGAGTCTCTCTCCTTCACTCATGTTGACAATATTCAACACACTGTCATTGACTTTAGCAACCGTTTCATACCTGATGACATCTTCTAGATTGTCTCTTTTCTTTTTTATCTGGCGGTGTATTTTAGTGTTTTCTACCAGACGCTGAAGGGTACTGTCAAAGTAATCGCCCGCCATTTTATATTCAGCTTTATCAAAATAGATATCTCCCAGAGCTTCATAATTATAAGCCTGAAGTTTTTGATTTTGTCTAAACTCTTTGATTGAAGTATTGTAAGCAGCAATAGCTGAATCAATTTCTTGTGTTTGTGTGTAAAATTCACCTCTTTGGTGATGAATGATGTCAAGAAAAGGTCTATTTTCTCTGTCTTCAGCGAGTTTTTCAAGGTGTTCTTCAAGCATTACCTTATCTCCTTTTTCATAATCAAAGTTTTTGATTTTTTCCATTTTAGCGTTAATCATATACCCTCTGGGAGATTTTCTATTGAGGGCAACTACTTCATCAAAAGCCAAATTTGCACTATCCTTTTCATTTAAAAGGTTGTAGAGTTGCCCCTTAATGTAAAGGAGCCTTCCTTTTGTCTCATTATTTTTAGTGAAATTTGCAGCATTTTTTATATGAACGACTGCACTGTCTGGCGATTCAAGATTGATATAGGCTTGTGCCATCATTGCAGAGGCGTCTGCAAAGTCTTCATCTTCAAGGTTTGCTTCCTCAAATAACTTTTTAAGGTTTTCAATGGCTACATCTTCATTTTGAAGTCTGATGTTTGTTTTTTCACGCCAAATTTTAGCAGCATTCACACTGTTACTTGTGGGATATCTGTGCAGTATAAAATTAAACGCCTCAATGGCTGGTATAAATCTGGATTCAAAATAGCGTGCTTGACCAAGTAGCATATATGCCTCATCAATTTGAGGGTTGTGTTCTTTTCCGTTAAAGTAAAGAGAATGCTTTTGAATGGCGATAACGGCTTTGTCTTCTGCACGTTCAAAATCTGTGTTTCTTGTTTCGCCCGGAAGTTGAATTTCTTCTTTAACCTGAATGAGTTCAATCGGAAGAATCTCAAAATAATCGTCTTTCATGGTTTGAGCGAGACTTTGCTTACCCTGTTCCAAGGCCATGTTCCCATTGTATAACGCATTGAATTCTGCATTGACTGCCCGATAATTTCTTGTCATAAAAGTGCTTTTCTTTCTGGAGCAAGAGGAAGCTACCAAAATCAAGACAAGAAGTACTGCTGAAAATTTATAAATGCCCTTCAAATCAAATAGTGTTTTTTATATGATAACTAACTAAAAATCTTAGTCTTTAGTATGTAAAAATTTTAGCGAGGTGTAAAAATACGTTTCTTTTTGAAAATATTAGAAATGTGAGCTTAAAATTTGAAGATAGTGCCGGTTTGATTAAAATTATAAAGTTTATTAAAGTAATGCTTCATATTCAATCAAGATTGTATTTTTGCAAAAAAAAGCATGTCAAGACTTCATACACTTACCGTCAAAAAAATCCTAAAGGAAACTCCCGATGCTGTTTCAATACATTTTGAAATTCCACAAGAATTGAAAGACACTTTTCGCTTTAAAGCAGGACAATACCTCACTTTAGAGACAACCCTTGAGGAAAAAAAAGTGAGAAGGGCTTATTCGCTTTGTTCTACTCCGGAGAGTGATTTCCATTCGGTAGTCGTTAAAGAAGTTCAAGGTGGTCACTTTTCTGTTTATGCCAATAAAGGTTTGCGCGAGGGAGATACTATTGATGTGCTTCCGCCGGAAGGCAACTTTATTTTTGAACCACACCCAAACAATAAAAATACCTATGTTGCTTTTGCCGCCGGAAGTGGAATTACCCCAATCATATCGATTATAAAAACCGCTTTAGAACAAGAGCCTGAAAGTAAATTTTTACTGGTTTACGGAAATAAATCCCCTGAAGACACCATTTTTATGAAGGCTTTAATGGATTTGCAACAAACATATCAAAGCAGGTTTTTTCTGGAGTTTGTCTTTAGTAGAAAAGAAGTTGATGACTACCAGTTTGGCCGAATAAGTAAAGCTATTACAAACTATTTTTTAAAAAATAAATACAAAGAATTAAGCCCTTCATCTTATTTTCTTTGTGGTCCTGAGTCAATGATTGCTGAAGTGAAATCAACTTTAATTGAGAAAGGTGTCGCTGAAAATAGTATTCATTTTGAATTGTTTACAAGCTCTGTTGAACCTGAAGCTTTAGTAAGCTCGGAAAACGGCACTACAACGCTTACCGTTTTTCTGGATGATGAAGAAACTAGTTTTGTGATGCCTCAAAGCAAAACAGTTCTTGAAGTGGTCCTGGAGAAAGATCTCGATGCACCTTATTCGTGCCAGGGAGGTATCTGCAGTACTTGCATTGCCCGCATTAAAGAAGGAGCCGCCACAATGCGCAAAAATCAAATCCTTACAGATGGCGAAGTGGCTGAAGGATTGATTTTAACCTGCCAGGCACAGCCTACTACTCCTGTTTTGAAAGTGGATTATGATGATGTTTAATCGTTTTTTCTCATTTTTACTTTTTAATCAAACAGATTAATAGACTTTATTTTATTACTTTAGTAGTTGAATTTTAGCAATTTATAACTACTGAGAACTACTATTATTAGACTATTCTATGTAAATATAATTACATTAGTTCTGTTCCTCTCGTCCTTTGGAGTGATAGGAGGAGGACTTTACGCTCAAGACCAGCAACTTTTTGAACATACTTGGTATTTTGTGAATGGAGAATTAAATGATGAAGCATTTTTTCCAACACAAAACTTAACACCAGAATTGGTTTTTATCGATGATTTCATTGGTGTGGGTTACACTTTTTGTAGCGGGGTGCAACATTTGAAGAAATAAATTACATTAATGAAGTTTTTGAGATTTTAGGAGACGTATTTTTTTTAGTTGATGAATGTTTTTTTCCAGACCATGAAAATGAATTATTGTTAATGCAAAAGCATAATTTATTTTATGGAGATTTTCAAATCTCAGGAATTGCAAATAACCCCTTTTCTTATTTAATAGAACCTATAAACGACTATTTACAACTCACCATAACAAACGGCGAGGGTGACTGGGCGGTGTATAACAGCGTGTTGCTGTCAACAACCACTTTTCATCAAAACAGTTTTACTATGTATCCCAATCCCGTTCAAGCAAACCTAAGCATAAATAATACTTCCAATCAAAGTGTTAAAGCAACTATTTATGATGTGAATGGTAAGGTCTTGCAAAGTTATACTCTTGAAGCATACACCTCAACTATAAATGTAAAGTCATTAAAAACAGGTTTGTATTTTGTGATTTTTGAAAATGAGGGAGGTGAGCGAGTGAGTAAAAAGTTTGTGAAGCGGTAAAACCAATTGTTATGAAAACGATATTCAATTTAAAAATAAAACTTATAAAGTTTGTGAGTCTACTCTTTTTGTTACCCTCCTTAGGATCACTTAACCCAGATGCTTTTCAAGGGTTTGGGCAGAGTGTCAATGCTCAAACTAATGATGTTTTGCTAAACTCTGGATGGTATATGGCAGAGTCAAGTGTGAATGGTGTTTCAATTTCTCTTGAAAATTCTGGTGTTCCATTTTTTTATTCTCCTCACACAGAAAATTATTTCATACATTTATATGGGAATAGTTGTTTTGAATCTTTTAAAGTGACCTATACTGATGTGACTGAGACGAGTTTTAATTTGGACGCAATCGTTGAATATATTTCTTGCAATTATACTGACCCAGACGAAATTGCAGCTATAGAGCTTTATCATAGTTTTTATTTTGAGTTACCATTTAACACAAACAGTACTCCAAAAAATCCATTTACTTATGAATGGGCTGATGGTGGTTTTCCCGTTGAGGATTTAATTATTACAAATGCTAATGGAGACTGGCTGTTGTATCAAAGACCATTTCTTTCAACACCCACTTTTGATCAAAACAGTTTTGCTATGTACCCCAATCCCGCTAAAGAAACCCTGTTTGTCAAAAACAGTTTTCAACAAGAAGTGAATGCGACAGTTTATGAACTAAATGGTAAACTCGTGCAAAGCTACCAACTAAATGCAGGGCAGTCGCAAATAAATGTAAAGCTGCTTAAAGCGGGTTTGTATTTTGTTGTGTTTGAAAGTGAAACCGGGGAGCAGGTGAGTAAAAAGTTTATTAAGAAATAATTAAAGTGTCTTTTCCCATTGAAGTGCTTTTTTAATCTTTTCAATAACCTGAGCCGGTGAAATGGTTTTCATTACGTTTTCATAGCCTTTAGGTAGTTTATTCCCATAGACTGATGTGGGAATCAACGGAAATTGATTTCTATCTGCCAGGAGCGCATTTTCCAGCGGTTGCCCAAAAGGGTAAAACCCGGCATAAGGATGAGTGACTCCCCAAATCGTTATTGTTGGGACCCCATAAATCGCAGCTAAATGTGCATTGCCACTGTCCATTGCTAACATTCCATCAAGGTTTGAAATGACCGCCAGCTCTTGGTCAAATGAAAGTGTCCCGGCTAAGTTTGTAGTTGTTGTGAATTTTTGAGCAAGTGTGTTTAGCAACGCTTCTTCGTTTTTTCCTCCGCCAAAAAGAAAAATTTGTGTTTCTCTTTCTGCATCAAGTTTAGCAATGACTTGTTCCAATAAATCCAAAGGATACATTTTTCCTTGATGTGCTGCAAAAGGAGCAATGCCCAAATGTTTTTTAAAAGTATTGTCAAAAAGTGGTATTACTTTTCCTGGAATCTCTTTCTTTAATGGAAATTGGTGCTGTTCTAAATCTATTGGAAAGCCCAACTCTTCAAAAACAGCTGCATATCTTTCAAAAGTGGATTTCAGGGGTTTGAATTGTTTGTTATTTGCTCTCGTGAGTGCTTTTTTTTCGGCTCTGCCTTTGTCAATTATGGCAACGTGAATACCTTTTAGCTTAAAGTAAGTACCTATCACTTTTGAACGCAGCACATTGTGAAGGTCAGCTACGCCGTCAATGCCTTCGTTTTTTAATGTGCTGGCCAACTTTAAAAGGCCGGTGAATCCTTTGTGTTTCTCTTTTACCTCAGCGGGATAGAAGTTTACATTGGGCAATTCATCAAACAGCGGTTTGTGAAAAGGTTTTGACAAAACGGTAACCCGTAAATGAGGATACGTAGCACACAAAACTCGCAATACCGGTGCACACATTGCCACATCTCCCAACGCTGAGAGACGGATGACGAGGAGGTGTTTCAGGTTTGTGGTTTCTTGTTTCAAGTTTTTTGTTTTTGCATAGTCCCCTCTAAAAAGAGGGGAGAAATTTTGGGATGCTTTTGCTTCTCAAAATTAGGGGTGTGTATTGTTGTTTTCAAATCGTTCTATGTAATCTTCTATAACTCGTAAAACATTGTCTATATCTTTCTTTATTTGTTCGTCAGAAAATCGTAAAACTTCTATTCCTAGCTCTTTTAACCTTTTGGTTTTCTTGGTGTCCTTTTCCCAAACTTCAACAATTTGATGAGAATAACCATCACACTCTATAGCAAGTTTTAGTTTGTTACAGAAAAAGTCCACTATGTATTCATCAATTGGTTTCTGCCTATGAAAATCATAACCACACATTTTCTTACCCTTTAGGCAAAGCCAAAGTTTTATTTCAGACTTAGTAGCGTTATTTCTAAGCTGTCTAGCTAGTTCCTTTAGTTTTGGGTTGTAGTAGATTTTCATAATTACTATTTTTACACACCCCTCAATCCCCTCTTTTTAGAGGGGAGGTTTATTTTTTTCGCAACACGGGATTCATCTCATCGTCATTGTACATTTTCATTTGTTTATAAACCTTCATGTATTTTTCGCCTTGAGCGATATCTTCCAGCAATTGGTCAATGGCGGTGGACAAATCGATGCGTTGTTCCAAAAGGACATCGAGTTTTTCTTTGCACTTCAAGCGATATTCGGGTGATGCATCGGCTCTGTTTGCTTCTTCATCCATGTGAAAGATTTTTAAAGCGAGGATAGAAAGTCGATCCACTCCCCACGCCGGACTTTCAGTATTGATTTTTGCATTTTTCTTTACTTCCACATGCTTGTATTTGTCCAGAAAATAGCTGTCAATATATTCCACGGTATCTGTTCTGTCCTGGTTGGAGGCATCAATCTGTCGTTTTAGTTTTAGAGCAGCAACAGGGTCAATATTGGGGTCGCGAATGATGTCCTCATAATGCCATTGCACCGTGTCAATCCAGCATTTTCTATAGAGTAAATGCTCTATGAGCTGTGCGTTTTTATCATATGGGTTTACAAAGTTTTGATCAACCGTGTTGATGATGTGGTATTTGTTGATGACTTCCTGGAATATTTTGTTGGCTCTTTGTGTGAACATGGATGGTATTGTTGATAGTTAAATGTTATTTGTTAATTGGCTGCCACGAATGCACGAATGATTTCTCTGTTTTATTAATTGCTGTATTTACACACCTCTCGATCTCCTCTTTTTAGAGGGGAGGTTTGTTTTTTCTAAAATATGCAAATACTCAAAAGTGGCGTTTGCTTTGTGGTTTCTGTTTTCGGTTTTATCGGCTTTGAAGCGTTGGTATTTTTTTGTTTTTAAGCTGTAATTACCATAGCGTTTCATAATGGTTTTTACTTCTTCTTCAGTCATCAAGCCCTCATTGTTATAACTTAAAAATACCCAACGAAATTGTGCGTTTTTTATCAGTTCTTCAAAGGATTTTGTGACTTCGCCTTTTTTGCAATACTTGCTTTTTTCATAGGAGCGCAAACCGGTTTTGCCTTGTGGCACAAAGGTATCATATTTTGCAATGGTATTCAAAAGATGGTAATTGGCGCCATATTGCCTTGCGTTGTAGGGTGGATCAAGATAAAGAATGTCGCCGCTTATTTTTTTTATCAAGGTGTTGGCGTCTTCTTGAAAAACAAGATGGGAGCTTGAGGTTGTTGTAAAAATAGCAGGTTCAAGAACCATGGGTTTTGCAGCAGATTTTTTTATTTTTTTCAAATAAGCTCCATAAACGGAAGCTGTATTGGCCACTTTATCTGCGCTTTCAATGAGCGAGGCTAAAAGAAAATAATACAATTCCTCTTGAATTTTTTTTTCCATCTTCCAACGTTCAATCTGATGGCGCATAGCGTCAATTCTCTGACCATTTTCTTCAGAAAAGTAGAGTCTTCCGGCGGAACCGTTTTCAGAATAATTTTCATAAATAAATCCCTTTTTCCCCGGAAGCAGATTGAGTTCTTCAATGAATTTTTCAAAGCCTAAAGAAGCATGGTTTCCAATATAATTTTTCAATAGGATGTAACTGTAAAATTCAATGTCGTTAGCAATGACTTTTTTAACGAGAGGTTTAAAATTTCTTCCCACCGCTCCGGTACCGGCAAAGAGGTCACAAAAAACGTTATTTTCTAAAGGTATGCTTACAGATTCAGAAATGCATTCTAAAATCCAGGGGTTGAGTTTGTGTTTGGAGCCGATGTAATTCATTGTGTTACCCAAATAATATCTGAAAGCGCCATTTGGTTTTCAGAAAATTTCAATGTTGTGAGTTGATCTGGTTCAAAAGTAGCTACATAATTATTAATTGCTTGCTGTAAAAGGGAAATTTCTGCTTTGAGTTTCCAGTGATTTCCGTTTTTGTCATAAACGATAATAAACAAACGATTGGCTAGATGTTTTCTACCTTGCTGACTTTGGTTGTTATAAAGCCAGTAGAGTAGTTGTTCTTTATATGCTTTCGCGTAAGCAAAACCCTTTCCAAAACCTTTGGGAAAAACAGACGTTTTGTGGTCAAATGGAATGTTATGGATTGAGAAATCTGTTAGCTTTTCTTTATTGTTTTTGGTTGGAATCACTTGAGGAAGTGAACAAAAAAATCCCTCTACCGCCACCGAGCTCCAGAAATTATACCAACGATTAATGGCATAGTAAAAGGCCTCCTCTTTATTGAGCTTATATAGTTCAACCACAGCTGCAATTTCCTTAATTAAATCCTCCCAGTTTTGAGTGGTATAAATGAAATTTGTGTAGGCATCCCATTGGTCATTTTGTTTTTTGAGCCATTTGTATTTATACTGCCAGCGTTTTTTGAGTTGGGTTTCTATGTCTCTCCAGTTCTTGTTCATCATAAAAAAAGAATGATAAAAGGCAGAACTAAGAACGACCAAAGGATTACTTCTTTAAAAATAAAATCCCTTTTTTTCTCAAAATAATTTGCGGTTAGCACCGAAAAGGGCATCGCTATAAAAAGGAGTTCTGAACCATTCTTATCTGCTGTTATTGCTGCGATACTTATTGCTAAAATTAGTATGATGACAATTAAGTTTGTTGTATGCTTCTTTTTTTTACTTCTATTGTTTTTGTCTAAATAAAAATCAACAATTGCCCAAAGCAAGATTCCTAAAGCAAAACTCAAAGGGAGTACTAGTTTCAATTGATGGTATGCCCGAAAATCAAATTCTGATGTTTTTACCCAATCGAGCGGCAGGTAAAAAGCATTTTGAACGAATAAAGTGTAAGTGTTTGCCAAAATAATCACTGCTGCCATTCCCACAAAGGGTATGAGATAGTTTTTAAAATTTGTCCCTGCATATTGAGTTATTGCTATATATAAAACCACAATAAATAAAATAGACCAAAAATAAATACAAGAAGCTAGAGCAATCCAAAGTGCAGCATCAAGAATTTTTTTTTGGATGTCTTTTTTGGTTTTTAAGCTAATGATTCTTCTAAGGGCAAGTAAAACAAAAAAATTTGCAATCAACACCTCTGATGTGAGAAATGCTACTGGAAATGTTGTTACAAAAAGGGAAAATAAAAAGATTTTGAAAGTGTTGCTTTTCGTTAAACCGTTTTTTCTGGATATAAAGTCAACTAGCAACATTGAAATCAAAAAAACAACCAACATCACAATTTGAAAAATAAAATCTCCAAAGGCAAAATTTGTTTTTGCGGATAAAAAATGATGTAACACGAAAAATAAGGCCATAAAAATGGCAACTAATAAGTAATTTACCGGTTTTGATTTGCTAAAAAAACTTGTTAGCATCTTTTAATTTTCTATTTTTGCATTGTAAATATAACAACTTCTATTATGAAAGCTTTATTTGAAGGAATCCAATCAATTACTGAGGCCATTTTATTGAATCCACTTGATGGTATTCGCGAGTTGGAATTATCCAGTTGGGCTATGGCTAATGGTTTAAACTGGTTGTTTGTTATTATTGGTTTTGCTGCCCTTATTTATTGGTTAAAAGAGCTTAAAAAATATAATCAAGAGGGTAATGAAGATTATTCTTCCACTTCTCATTCTTATTTGGGGTAGAGTCCTCCCCTAACCCCCTCCTTACTTCGACTCCGCTCAGTGACCGGTGGGGGGATTATTAGTTGCTTTGTAAATCAAAGCCTATATCCTTTCTGAAATACTTCCCTTCAAAATTGATTTTTTCAGCGTTTTGATAGGATTTTTCTAATGCTTCTTTCCAGTTTTCATTGAGTGTTGTTACGGCGATAACCCTTCCACCATTTGTGAGAATTTTTCCTTCTTTTTCATTGGTTCCAGCATGAAAAATAATAGATCCTTCAGTAGTATCAATTCCCTTGATTTCTTTTCCTTTCTCATAACCCTCCGGATAGCCTCCGGAAACCAGCATAACTGTTGCCGATGATTGTTGATCAATTTCTAGAAGCGCTCTATTAAGACTTTGTGTTGATGTTGCCCACAGTAAGCTAACTAAATCAGATTTTATACGAGGCAGGACGACTTCTGTTTCGGGGTCACCCATGCGCACGTTGTATTCAATCACATAAGGCTCGTCATCCACTTTTATCAACCCAATGAACACAAAACCTTTGTAATTCATTTTTCGCTTTTGAATGCCGGTTATGGTGGGTTTTACGATTTTTTCCTCAATTTTTTGCATAAAGATTTCGTCTGCAAAAGGTACCGGGGAGATTGCTCCCATGCCGCCTGTGTTTAAACCTGTATCGCCTTCTCCTATGCGTTTGTAATCTTTTGCAGTTGGTAATATTTTATAATTTTTTCCGTCAGTCAGCACAAAAACTGAAAGTTCAATTCCTTTTAAAAACTGTTCTATAACCACTGTTTTACTTGCTGCACCAAATTTTTCCTCCACCAACATATGCTGTAATTCTGCTTTGGCGTCATTAGCATTGTCAAGAATAACAACACCCTTTCCGGCGGCAAGACCATCTGCTTTTAGTACATAAGGAGGGGGTGTGCTTTCAATATACTGCAAGCCTTTGATGATTTCGTTTTTGGTAAAGCTTTGATAAGTAGCTGTGGGAATATTGAATTCCTTCATAAATTCTTTGGCAAATTCTTTACTTCCTTCCAGTTTAGCGCCTTCCATGGAGGGACCGATAATCATCACTTTATTTAACTCACTATCTGAATCAAAAAAATCGACAATCCCATTTACAAGCGGGTCTTCAGGACCTACTATCACCAATTCAATTTGTTTTTCAATTACAAATTCCTTTATTTTTTTAAAATCATTGACTCCTATGGCAACATTTTCAGAAAGTTGGGCTGTACCTGCATTGCCGGGTGCTGTGTAAAGTTGGTTGCAGTTGGGACTTTTAGCGATTTGATAAGCAAATGCGTGTTCTCTTCCGCCGGAGCCAAGTATGAGGATATTCATATTACTATTTTTAAGGATTGAATTGTGACTTCAAAAATAATTGTTTGTAAATTGTCCTACTAATTTTTAACTGTGAATTTATTTGATATTACGTTGCAAATAAAAGGTTTTCCCATCAGGGAGGCCACACGGCATTTAGAAGAAATTCAGAAGTTGTCCACATTTGATTTTGATCAATATCTTGAAAGGCAAAAAAAGGAAATTACAAAATTTCATCTGGCAAACAATCCATTTTATAGCTCACTAACTAAAAATGCATCCGTTTCAGACTGGAATTCACTACCTGTTTTGACGAAAAATGATTTACAGCAACCACTTGTTATCAGGCTTTCAGAAGGGTATTCAAAGAGGTCTGTTTATATTAATAAGACTTCCGGTTCCGGAGGGCATCCTTTTGTTTTTGCAAAAGACAAATTTTCACACGCGCTCACCTGGGCGATGATCAAGAACCGCTTTTCCTGGCATGATATTGACCTGAACACCTCGCTCCAAGCTCGGTTTTATGGAATTCCTTTGGATGCTATCGGGTATCAAAAAGAACGGTTAAAAGACCGTCTCAGCCGCCGCTATCGTTTTCCCATTTTTGATCTTTCTGACCAGAAACTAGAGCAATTTTTTCAAAAATTTAAAAAAACACCTTTTGATTACATCAATGGTTATACAAGTTCGATTGTGCTTTTCGCTAAATATTTACAAAAGAAAGAAGTGATTTTAAAAGAGGTTTGTCCCAGTTTAAAAGTATGTATGGTTACTTCTGAAATGCTTTTTGAAACTGATAAAAAGCTGCTAGAAATGCAATTTGGTGTACCGGTAGTGAATGAATATGGTGCTTCTGAGCTGGATTTAATTGCTTATACAAATATCGAAAATCAATTTATTGTCAATAGTGAAACCCTTTTTGTTGAAATTCTTGATGACAAGAACATGCCTGTTCCCCAGGGTGAGTCTGGAAAAATAGTTGTCAGTTCTCTATACAACAAAGCCCATCCTTTTATTCGATATGATATTGGTGATACCGGTGTATTATGTGAAAGCAGTACTCTTCAGAAGCCCATTTTAAAGAACCTCATCGGGAGGACAAATGATGTGGCGTTACTGCCCAGTGGAAAATCAGTTCCCGGATTGACTTTTTATTATGTAACTAAAAGCATTATTGAAGATGATGGTAACGTCAAAGAGTTTGTAGTTGTTCAAACAGAAAAAGACACTTTTGAAATCAAATATACTTCTGAAAGAACGTTGACATCAAATGAAGAAGCTGAAATCAAAAAAGCCCTGGAAATTTACTTAGAACCGGGTTTGAATTTAAACTTAGAACGCGTTAATTCTTTAGACAGAAGTCGTCGAGGTAAGTTAAAGCAATTTACTTCTGTTCTTAGTTAGACAGTAATTTGATTTGATTTGATTTCACAAAAAAATGTTCCCATAAAAAAGCTGACATCATAAATATGCTTTTTAGGGTGTTGTAACCCAAAACTTTATTGTAAACTGCAAAATTATACTTCAGTAAGCTTGTTTTATTTTTGGAAATTGAATTCTTTCTCACCCGGTAAAAAGCAAGCGGCTCTTGAATTCCCATCGCTTTGTTTTCAAGTTTAAGTGCAGAAAGCCATAAGGCCCAGTCTTGTCTTTTTCTTATAACAGGTGCATAGATTTTACCTAAAGCAGCTGCATTATAGATTCCCGTGAGGTTGCCAATGTAATTTGATTTGAGGAGTTTTTTAAAAGTAAGTTTTGGAAGCGCTTCGATTATTTTGGGTTGTAAGCTTCCGTCTTCATTCATTAATTGGTAACTGGAATAACAAATAGTGCAGTTATTCTTTGTCATAAAATCCAACTGCTTTTGAAGTTTTTCTGGAGTCCATAGGTCATCTGCATCAAGAAAAGCGATATAAGATCCTAAGGCTTCTTTGATGCCAAAATTTCTACTCACACCGGCACCTTGGTTTTGTTTAAGTTGAAAAGGTTTTATTCGGGAATCTTTTTCGCTGTATGCTTTTGCAATTTCAAAAGAAGCATCAGTTGAACAATCATCTACCAGAATGAGTTCCCAGTGAGGATAAGTTTGATTTATAACTGAAAGAATTGTTTCTTCTAAGAATAAAGCCGAATTATAAACCGGTGTCACAACGGAAACAAGAGGGCTGGAAGTCATTTAATAAGCTTTTTCTTCTCCTTTGAGAGCGTTATAAACTGTTTGAAATACAATTTTTAAATCAAGCAATAGTGACCAGTTTTCAAGGTAAAAAATATCGAGTCGCACACGGTTGATAATATCGTCGTCTGTTTCCACTTCGCCGCGATAACCACTCACTTGTGCAAGACCGGTGATTCCGGGTTTTATAAAGTGTCTCACCATAAATTTATCGATACGCTCTGCATACATATGTGTGTGGCTAACCATATGAGGACGTGGGCCCACTACTGACATATCTCCCTTGAGCACATTGATAAATTGAGGTAGTTCATCTAAACTTGTTTTTCGAAGAAATTTCCCCATTCTTGTGATGCGTTCATCTCCTTTGGTTACCTGGTACAAGTCTGCTAAAGGATTTGGTTTCATAGAGCGAAACTTATAACAGAAAAATTCTTCGTAATCCAAGCCATTTCGCTTTTGCTTGAAAAAGATAGGGCCTTTAGAATCAAGTTTGATTAAAATTGCTAAAATGGGTGTGAGCCAGGATAAGACACCAACAATTACTGCGAGTGAGACAAAAATATCAAAAACACGTTTTATGAAAAGGTTAAACGGCTCTTGAATGGGTATTTTTCGAAGTGATAAAATAGGTAAATAGCCATAGTAATCAAACTCCAGCTTTTTAGTGTAAATCTCTTTATTGTCAGGTAAAAACTTTAGGATTTTTAGATTGTTATCTGCAAAATCGATGAGCATTAAAATCTCTTTGTTTGTTAACTCTGCAACGGAGCTATAAATTTCATCTACTTCATTTTTTTGAATGTATTCAAAACAATCTTCTATTTCAACTTTTTGGTCGCCTCTTAGGTCAAATGATTTTTGAAGTTGGTAGCCATACTCCGGGTTGTCTTTAAAAAACTTTTCCAGTTGTTCGGTTTTTTTATTTTTTCCAATGATTATAGTATTTCTGTAATTCCCTCCCAATAAGGTTCTATATTTTTTGAGCAAGTAGTAAATAGTCAACTTAAATGCTGAAATTAAAAGGAATGTATAGAGAACATACTTAAAAACGGTGTTGGGGTGAATACTCATTTCATTGTAAAATCCAAAAAAAGCAAAAACGACCAATATAAATAACACCATTTGTTTTCCCAAGAGATTGAATATTTTTACAACCTGAGTGAAGCGATAAATTTCATAAAAATTGGATTTTAATGAAACAAAAATCCAAACCGCTGAAATAAATACAATGTAATTGAGATTGATTTCTTTATTAAAAAAAAGGAGGTATGCCATTGCTTGAATTACAACAAGATCAATGGTATATGAAATGGGTCTTAAAAGCCCCGAATAGCGTCCTCTTTTAAAAAGCATTTATTTTCTGATGTGTTTTGTAAAATCCTTATGTTCACTTTTTTCTAATTCCACTTTTGAAAGGCTTTTAAAATAATTGTACGTGATTTTCATTCCTTCAGTTCTGGAAACTTTTGGTTCCCAATCTAATAGTTTTTTTGCTCTTGAGATATCGGGTTGCCTTTGCATGGGGTCATCTTGAGGCAAAGGTTTATAAATAATTTTTTGATTGGTTCTCGTTAAATTTATGATTTCTTCAGCAAATTCAAGGATGGTGATTTCATCTGGGTTACCAATGTTTACAGGGTCTGAGTAATCACTCAACAAAAGCCTATACAAACCCTCTACCTGATCATCAACATAACAAAAGGAACGAGTTTGTTTACCATCACCAAAGACGGTTAAATCTTCTCCTCTTAATGCCTGACCAATAAACGCCGGAATAACGCGTCCATCATTCAGGCGCATTCTGGGGCCATAGGTATTAAATATACGGGCAATACGAGTTTCGAGACCGTGAAAGCGATTATAAGCCATCGTGATGGACTCTTGAAAGCGTTTGGCTTCATCATAAACTCCTCTGGGCCCAATGGTATTTACATTGCCATAATAATCTTCAGATTGTGGGTGGACTTCAGGGTCACCATACACTTCTGAAGTGGATGCTATAAGGATTCTTGCATTTTTTTCTTTAGCGAGACCTAACAAATTGTGTGTGCCTAAAGATCCCACTTTAAGTGTTTGAATCGGAATTTTTAAATAATCGATGGGGCTGGCTGGAGATGCAAAATGCAGGATATAGTCCAACTTTCCCGGAACGTGAACAAATTTAGTGACATCGTGGTGGTAAAATTCAAATTGCGGCAAATTAAATAGATGTTCAATGTTTTTTAAATCACCGGTAATGAGATTGTCCATTCCAAAAACTTGATAGTCTTCATTGATAAATCTATCACATAGATGAGAACCCAGAAATCCTGCAGCACCTGTAATTAAAACATTCCCGCGGAGGCGGGAATCATTTTCTACTATTCGATTATTGTTCATTTTTGTTCAAAACTTAAACCTTATTTGATATATTTTCTGAGTTAATCTCATCAATATAAATTTATTTCTGAAACTCCCATTTTCGAGGGCGTTTAGGGACGACCAATTGAGAAATATGTAAATCCTAAATCTTTTAGATCTTGAGTTTCATAGAGATTTCTTCCATCAAAAATTACCTGATTATTTAGCAAAGTTTTTATTTTTTCAAAGTCAGGTGTTCTAAAGATACTCCACTCAGTACAGATTACCAAAGCATCTGCTCCTTCAATGGCTTTATACATAGATGCAGCAAAATCAATTTGGTTGCCTAGTTTGTTTTGAACATTGGGCATAGCTTCAGGATCAAAAGCAACCATAGAGGCTCCTTTTTCCAAAAGGGCATGGATAATATCAAGCGCCGGAGCTTCTCTGATATCATCAGTTTCCGGTTTGAAGGCCAGCCCCCAGATGGCTATTTTTTTTCCTTTTAAGTTGCCATCAAAATAATTTTCAATTCTGGGTATAAGGATTGTTTTTTGATTTTTATTGACTTCAAGAACGGCATTTAATATTTTAAATTCGTGATTTTCATCTTTACCCGATTTATGAAGCGCCTTCACATCCTTGGGAAAACAAGATCCTCCATAACCAATCCCCGGAAAAAGAAACCGTTTGCCTATGCGGGAATCAGTTCCCATTCCAATACGCACTTTATCAACGTCTGCCCCCACGAGTTCACAGTAATTGGCAATCTCGTTCATAAATGTGATTTTTGTAGCTAAAAAAGCATTGGAGGCATATTTAGTCAGCTCAGCAGATTTTTCATCCATAATGATGATTGGGTTTCCGGAGCGCACATAGGGGCTGTAGAGTTTTTTCATTAATGAGGTAGCCCGATCGCTACTTGATCCCACCACAATGCGTTCAGGTTTCATAAAATCATCAACTGCAAAGCCTTCTCTGAGAAATTCAGGGTTGGAAACTACATCAAATTCGCTTTTAGCATTTTTTGCTATGGCGTGATGAACTTTTTCAGATGTTCCAACCGGCACGGTGCTTTTGTCAACAATGACTCTGTATGATGTAATTTTTTTTCCGATTTCGTCTGCTACGCCCAAAACATATTTCAGATCGGCTGAGCCGTCTTCGTCTTCGGGGGTTGGAAGTGCCAGAAAAATAATTTCGCCGTGAGCTAAGCCTTCATCGAGTGAGGTCGTAAAGCTCAATCTTCCGGCTTTAATATTGCGTTCAAAAAGTACATCGAGATGAGGTTCATAAATGGGTACCTCCCCGTTTTTCATGCGTTCCACTTTGTTTGCGTCGATATCGACACACACTACTTCATTTCCTGTTTCTGCCAGGCAAGTACCTGTTACCAGGCCAACATAGCCTGTTCCTATTACTGCTATTTTCATAAACTTATGCCCGTCCCCAAATTTGTTTGGGGAGGTATCTCGTTATTTAAAATTCCGATTTTCTTAAAGTCAACTGCAGGAGCTGCCTATTTTTAACTACAAAGTGCACAATGTTTTTACACAAAAGGGCACAAAGAAATCTATAATTGAAAAACGGAAAAATCAGTTTTTATTTTTTGAATTTTTCTTTCAGCACCAAAAATAAGAATTTTGTATTGCCCACGAGGTATCTTTTCCACATTCTTTTGGGCTCTTGCAGAAAACGGTAGAACCATTCCATCCCGATTTTTTGCATCCATTGTGGGGCACGTTTTGTTTTACCGGCAAAGACGTCAAAGCTGCCACCTACGCCCATAATGAAATTGACTGAAGAAAGCACTTTTTTGTGTTTGTGAAGAAAGTTTTCTTTTTTTGGGGAGGTGATGGCCACAAAGAGCATATGAGCCTCTGAATTGACTATGTCATTTACAATTTGACATTCGTCATCTACTGAAAAATAACCGTTTCTATAGCCGGCAATGATGGAAGGATTGTATTTTTCTTTGTAAATATCAACAAGTTTAGATACGATTTCTTCTTTTGCTCCAAGCAGGTATATTTTATAGTTTTTTTTGTGGGCTAGTTCAACTAAGCTTGCCATTAAGTCAATCCCCGCTACACGCTCTTTAAGGGGCACACCCAGAAACTTTGAAGCCCAGACCACAGCCTGCCCATCTGCATTGATGATATCAGCGCTGTTGACACTTTCGCGAAGTTCATCGTCTTTTTGAAGTGTTACCAGTTTCCCTGCATTTACTACCATGTGGTGCAGTTGTTTGTTTTCAACAATGGCTTGCTCCACCAATGCAAGCGTATCCTGCATGGAGAGGTTGTGAATATTGGTTTTTAACAAACTGATTTTAGGGCTCATGGAACTTTTTTACACTCACCGGCAAAAGTAGGTTAATTGAAATGAATATAAAAAAGAAAATGACTAGAGACTACAATCTCCATCAATTAAGTTTTGACGGGTGGGATTGTATGCGTTGTCGTAAACATCATAATAAGCGGGTTGAAAGTTTGATTGTACAGCAGCAACCAAACTGCAAAAATCAGTTAAAGAACTGTTGTTTGTTATTGCAAACGAAATAACGGGTAAAGTTTGTAAGCTGTTGAAAAAGTCAAGACTGGATAGGTTTGTATCACTAAAGATAATATAGTAATTAATTTCCTCAAGATTTTCAAAAGCGGTAATATTGGAGATTGAACTATTTCCTGAAATATTAAAGTCCGCATTTCTTTCAAACAAGTTAAAACCGTTGATAGTTGTTAGGTTTGTGTTATTCTTTATTTCTAGTGACAATATATCATAAACATTACTAAAACCGGTAATTGACTGTAATGAGGTATTGTCATAAATTATGATATTACAAATAAAATTGTCATTATTTTGAAGGTTAAGAAATCCATTAATTTCAATCAATGAATCATTATTTGTGATAAATATTCCGCCACCTCCATCTCCACCACAATTCGATATTGCCTCAAAATGACTATTAAACGGAGGGATTTCTTGTAAATTTTGGTTGTTTGAAATTGTTAGTGCACTTATTTGGATTAAGTTTTCAAACCCACTAAAAGAAATTAAGTTTAAGTTTGATGAAATTGTCAAACTACTTGTGTATTCTAAATTGTTAAATAAGGGTATTGTTTGCAATGAAGGGTTGTCTGATATTTCAAGGTCCCGATCAATAGTATTGAGTTCCTCAAAACCACTAATCTCTTCTAAGCTATTATTAAAATTAATTCTTACATATTTTTCGGTATAAGTCATAGAATTAAACCCAAGAATCGAAGTAAGACTTTGATTGTACCCAATATGAAACCAATTTCTCACCTCTTGCAAATTTGTAAAGCCATCAATATTTTGTAGAGAGGCGTTGTTTTTTACAATAAAATCTCTCGTTGCTAATATATTATCAAACCCATTTATACTCAAAAGCTGGCTGTTGTCCTCAATTACTATATTACCATGAAAACTTGACATACTAATATCATATACCATAGTAGCATCTGCTATGGCATCAATATTCTCTAAAATAGCGTTGTTTCTAATACTTATGTTTCTAGCTTCAATTAAGTCTAGCCCTTCCAAGGTTACCAAAGAAGTCTGGTCTCTAACTGTAAGCGCCCTAACTTGTTTAATTGTATTTAAGGGTATCAGGTCAGTAATGGGATCAACAGCGCTTCCGTTTAAAGTTAAATCCAGTAAATTAGAATATGATTTTTGACCAAGTTCCTCTACATCCTCTTGTGTAGATAAAACATAATTACCCCCCTGACTATAGTGACATTTCTCTATTAGTTCTTCAACATCAGGATTATAAAAATTATAATAAATTTGTAATTCTCCTCCTATTCCATTTTCTTCTACTAGGCTTTGTATTGCACAATAATTATTTGTTGTATTATCGTGAATTGTAAAGTCCCCATTTACACTATTTATGCTTTCCAGTCCATTTAAGCTTGATAATTGTTGATTGTTTCTAATTATTATATCTTGGGTTTGAACAAGTCCATTTATAGGAGACAAGTCAACAATAGGCTCAAGGTTACTATATAACTCTTCTGGGCCTATAATTAGGCCTCCTATAATTGTATGATTTTGACTTCCAAAATCATTTACCTCTTGTTGAGTTTTAAGAACAAAAGTGCTATTTGAAGAATCATCATCATTATCACACGAAAGAAATAATAATGAGATGATTAGAATAAAAATTGGTTTTATTTTCATTCTTCTAATTTAATGTTTTTTTTCAAATTCACACCTTATCATAGTTTTTATCTAATTTTAAGCATATTGTAAATAAAAAGGCTAACGGGTACGCCAAATAAAATCTATCAAAAAAGTTTCCGCTTAAAATTGTAATTAATAAAAGTGAGCCCATTAACAGATATATACTGGGATTTCTTTGTAAGTCCTTAATAATAATTAAATAATAGAACCCTATAAAAAGAATTGACCCAAATAAACCAAAGTTTAATATCAAATCAAATGGGCTCATTTCCACAAGTAGTTCTTTCCTATTTACTCCACCTAAAATAAAATTGTAAAACCCCCAATTATCTGAAATAAAATTGGTTGCTTTTTTAAAGGAAATATCTCTATAGGAGAGAACAAACGTCAAGATGCTATTGTTTTCAAAAAGCTCAAACAATACTGCAAACTTTTCCTTTAAAAAGGAGAAAATTTCATCAAAAAACAAAACAAAAGAAAGAATGCATATTGTAATAAAAGCCCAGAAAGTTTTAAAATTGTAAAGTTTATACTTAATAAAGTAAATCCCCCAAAATAAAAATAAAAATAAATAGACCGCTTTAGTGCCAACGAGCAATCCTGCAATAGATGCTAGCAACAAATAAGCTGTTGGTTGCTTTTCAATTTTAATACTGTAAAAATAATGTATCAAAACACTTATGATTATAAAATAACTTGTATAAGAAGATGGATATAAAAATCCTGAATAACCAAACCTAACACCTAAATAAGTTTTAAAAAAAGAAATTGAAAATAGGGCTCCTATAAAAATTAAACCATAAACTAAAAGTGAAAGTATTTTAAAAAAATCAAAAGTTTTCTTTAGTTTTTTTGCATCAAAAGTTCTCAAAAAAGCAAAAACAAAAAATATAAACGTATAGCCAATAGTTGTTTTGACAACATCTTTATATAAGTCTATTTTTTCTGAATATTCTCCAAGAACTGTTAGTGAACCGATTGTCTTAAGTATTAATAAGACAATTAAACTCAGTGGCAAAAAGTAGTATTTTCTTTTTAAAGCCCAAATGAGTATAATAGAAAGAAATATAAAATCCGGTATCCAGGTATACTGCGTGTGATCAAAAGTTCTTATAGAAAGATTGTATTTATAAACAATCGTTCCTAAAATACTTAAAGCCCAAAACACAACAAAAATGGTGTGTGCATTCTTATTGATACTGTTTTCAAGTCGATTCATCTATTTAATTCTTTACGTTGATTATGTATTCCATAAAAAAGAATCATAAAAAACAAAAAAGCTGTAAGTCCTCTTTGTCGATGTAATACTGATTCTGTTAAGAATACAATCATAAATAGTAAAAGGCATTCCAACAAGATGTTATTTTTAGATCTAATTCCCCTATAAACTAAAAATAACAATAGAGCTGAAAAAAGAACCAGTCCCACAACCCCATGTCCGGCCAAAAAACTTAAATATTGATTGTGTGGATTGTATTGCTGCCTTGAACATGGCCAACACTCAATGCTTTTTGACCTATAAGCTGTCACCAAATCCTCTTTTAAACATCCTGTTCCTGAGCCCAACCAAGGGTTTTGTGACCAAACCTTTAAAGAGGCTTTAATTTTTGCAACCCTAACAGATACACTGCCATAATTATTATTATCATAGTATGTTAAGCCTTTGAAATCAAGTAGCTGTTTTGTTTTGTAATTAAAATCATCTGACGCAAAAAACAACCCCACTCCAATAACAAAAATGGAAATAAGGCCAATAAAATATTCTTTCTTCCACGAAGTTATCAGCCTTAAAATCAATAAAAATACCAATGCTAAAATGGCTATTCTACTTGCTAGAAAGAATAAAAACAAGATTAAAAATGAGAGTAAAATCCAATTTAGTTTTTTATTGTTTTCAAAAAGCTTTTCACGTGTTATCATTACTATTGCGAGCAAGCAATAGAGACCCATATATGTGGGGTGAAACCCAAATTTATCTATCTCTTGGAAGTACCATCTTAACTCACTTTCAAAAAATAAAATATTAATAAGAGTAGCAACAAGAGTATATAAAGCAATGATTATAAATGAAATTACAAATGCACTGAGTATCTTTTTTTTATGAGGAAGCAGCTGCGGAATGATTACCAAAGGCATCACTATAAATGATAGGTTTTTTTCAATAATTTTTAAGCCTTCTTTTGTTTGGTCACACCACAATAATCCCAACACATACAGCAGAAATATCAAAACATAAAACCAGGAATCTTTGTTTTTAAAATAGTTTAATTTATGTTTAAACCGCAAGTATAACGACAGTGGCGCCAATAGAATCATCACAAGGGGCAATATGCGCTCCGGCAGTGATAAACTCAAAGCCAGCACAATCAATAAAATTTGATAGATGCGCTCTATGTTAAGATTCTTTAAATTCATCAACAATATACTTGTAATAATTATCAATCATTTTATCGTAGCTAAACTTGTTTTTAAACACTTCAATCGCATTCATGCTCAATTCAGCATACGTTTCATTTGTCATTGCCGGAAGCATCTGTAGCGTCTTTTTAAGCGCATCAACTGTAGAAACTATCAACCCGTTTTTACCGTTTTGAATTACTTCCACATTTCCTCCCACATCATTGCATATACAAGGCACACCATAAGAAATGGCCTCTATTAGACTTAAGGGCAGGCCTTCATTTTTAGAAAATAATAAAACAAAAGCAACCTCATTGTAAAGCGCTTCCATGTCCTTTACATAGCCCAATACGTTGAATTGAGGGTCATCTTCAGTTTCTTTTTTAAGCATTTCCAGTTGCGGCCCGTCACCGGCAAAAAGAATGGTCACGTTTTCAGGCAAATGGCCTTTTAAATGTGCTGTTATTTTAAGCTGTTGTTTTACATCAGTAACTCTTCCTGGGAAAAGTATTTTAATTTTTATTGAGTTAAAAACTTTATCGTTTAAATTGAAGCTTGAAACAATTCCATTGTATATAACATGAATATTTTTTAGCTTAAAATAAAGTTTATGATTTTCTTTCACTCGCTTTGACACAGAAATTATTTGCTTAGGAAATAAGCTAACGAACCTTAAGTTGTTAAACTCATTATGCGCTACATGAACAATTTTAACTTTTTTGAAGAGTAGTTTTGCGGTTAACATTAAAAGTGTGGTGACTTTTCTATGGTGTGAAATGAAAATTGCATCGGGATGGTTTAAAATAAGCTTTACGGGGTTAAATTTTAAGTATTCTTTTTTTTGTATTTGGTCATTATATATTGGGTCAAGTTGTTGATAGCTTGTAAAACTAGAGACAAAGCCTTGTTTAATTTCTTTTTTTTGAGTCAACCCGCTATGTATTGACAAGCACATATTTTGTGCGCCTCCAACAGTGTTTAACCCTGTATATAGACTTATAATTTTCATTCCCTTATCGATTCTGTCATTTTTTTATAATGAGCCAGGTATTTTTTTAAATTAGCTGTTTGCGAAACATTGTCTTTGGCATACCTGGCAATATATTGCCGGTCATTGAACAAAATTTTTGAAAGTTCTACAGTTTCAACTTCCTCGATAGATCCTAAGTAAACACCTAATCTTTTATTTTGTCTGATTAAATTTGTATAAGCCCCGGCAGAATTTATGGCTATTACCTTTAATCCTTTGCCCCAATACTCTGAAACTTTTGTTGGAGTTGCTATTTGATTAAAAAGCTCATCATCCCTATAAATTATCCCATAATCAAAAGAGTCTGCTAAATGGTTGATTTGTGAAGGTGTTAAACCATGTTCAAATTGAATATTTGCTGCACCAACCTTTTTTTTAAGTTTTTTTGATGTTACAACCGTTAACTCAACATCTTTTCTTTTTGAAAAGACATTAACAATTTCATCAATTTTTTGATAGGCCTGATTGCCTCCCACATACAATACTTTTGATGGAGTATTCAGATCATCCTTTTCTTTTGGAATAAACTGAAAAATAGTGTCGTCATAAGCACTGTTGCAAAAAATTGATTTATCTAAAGAAACTGAATATTTTTGATTGTAGAGGTCAAATAATTCTTTAGACACAAAATTGAAGTAGATGTTGCTTTTAAATAGTTTGCTGTGTAATTTTTCATACATATTCTTTTTTATGGGTTTATTAAAAAAGTCTGCCTCACCTTCAACAAGTCCTCTTACATCATAAAGCACTTGAACAGTTTTATTAGAAAGTTCTTGTTTAACCAATAACCCCACATAGGCGGCTTCAATATTCCTGCAGTGCAAAATGATATTGCTTTCATTTTTAAGAAGAAGGGCTACTTTTTTGGCCGTTTTAAGGTAATTTATTGTTTCTGGTAATGAAATAAACTTAACGTTTTGATTTTTTATTAATGATAGTAGTTTTTTAATCTTTACCCTTGCTTTAAGTTTTTGTCCTATAATAAGTTTTACCTGAATGTTTTGTTGTTCTAACCTGTTCTTAAAGGCCCATACCTGAGACTCAAAAACAGTTGATGAAATACCTTCAAGGGTTAAGTAATAAACTTTCATTTCTCGCTGGTTTTAAGTTGTTTTATTTGATAAGAAACAAAGTAAAGTCCAAAAATATATAACAAGTTATAAATCAAATGGCTAAAAAGAAACATTGAAAAAAGGATTGGAAATAAAAGTACCAGCTTTTTGTGCCAGGAGAGGCCCCTTAAGGGGTAAAAAATCATAGCCAAAAATACAAGCAATCCCCAAAAGCCTACTTTCATGATGAGTGTTAAGGGTGTATTGTCCAATAACACAAAGTGTCTTTTACCAAACCATTCATTGAAAAAGAACGAAATGGATGTGCCCATTCCCAATCCAAATACTTTTTTTTCAATGGGTGCCTGGTCAAATTTTTCTAAAAAGGCTTCATTAGACATGATTCTGTAAACAAAAGAAGTGTCTTCTTTTGGGTTTAAAATACCTTGAATCCGCTCGTTTTGATTAAAATACAGAAACACTGCAAAACCCAACAAGATTACTACTCCTATGACCAAGTGTTTAAGTTTTAATTTATCTTTTACACTATAAAAAATTGACCATAGAAAAAATAGGACCATAATTACAAGGTCTTGTCTGGAAATTCTAAGGCTGTAAATAAAAAGCGCAAAAATTAAATAGGTCAAAAAGAAATAAGCGGGTCGTTTTCTATTTTGAATAACCAGATAAACGTAGAGATAGTTTATGATGACAACACTGGGCCCATAAATGGTGTTGGCGTGCTCATCTTTTAAAAAGCTTCCAGGCACATAGTAGGTTCTCAAAAATGGCAACAAATAGATTACCACAAAAAACAACACCGTTAATATCACCAATGAATAATATAACTTTTCCATCTGTACTGTTGACTTTCTCCCCAATGCATAACCCAAAAATGCCGCAAATGCAAGAATGGTATAAAACCTGACATCGCTTAATATAAATGGCGCTTCGCTTTTAATGCCAAAATAAGTTGAGATGGCTATACTGCTAATCCACAAAAGCATCAATAACAAAAAAGAAGGTTTAAAACCACTACCTATTTTATAAAAAACAAAAGCAATGAGTAAAATATCCACTATGCGAAACCCCAGAATTATATTGCTGGAAATACCGGCATAGGTTAATGATAATAAGATAACTATTATCATATCAATTGGATATTTTAGATTGATTTTATTTAGCATATTTTATAAAAATAAAAACTGACCTCAAAAGATAAATTAATATTAAGCCTACAACAATTCCATTTAAGGTAATTGTGGTTTTAAACAAGAAAAGCAATATTAAAAGGATTGTGGCTACAGATAAAATATTTAATATGTAGATGTCTTTATAATTGCCTTTTGCTCCTAAAATTGCTGAAAACAAGCCATACAGAAGTTTGATTAAGCCCAAAGCAGAAAGAAGCGCAATTAAATGCTTATCAGCTATTAAATCAATTTCCAATAAATAATTGTTGTCAATCATCACTGTTAAAAAAATTAGAGCCAAGATAAAAATACCAATAGAAATTATTTTTTTTATTTTTTTTACAATTAGTGATTTGTCGATTTTTTCTTTGAAAAAAACAAGCTCTTTAAAGCCTACATACTGCTGTACTAATGTCAATGGAAACAAAAATATTGTTGAATAGTAAAAATACTTTCCAAAAGTATCTTTATCTATTTCATTTGCAATTAAGATGCGTTCACCAAAACCTATCAAAGTCAGCACTGCCAGATTTAAACTAAACGAGAGCATAAATTTATATAAAGAGGCTGTCTTAAGATTGTTTACAATTATTTTATTTTTAATTAAAATTAAAGCAAAAATTGCCATCACAGATAGCGCCATTGTTGAATAAAAAATGATGTTTTCAAGAGTACCGAGAGCTGCAAAGAACAAAATGAAAATACCGATAAAAAAAGCAATTCTATAACCGCTTTTGAATAGTTGAGAAATCACAAACTTTTTTTGTAATCTAAAAACGTTGTAAGTTAAAATAATTGCATTTATACTTATTCCGGAAAGAATCAAATTAATATTACTTAAAGTTGAATAGTTGAAAGCGAAATAGAAAGCTATTACTACCGGAATCAAAAAAAATGAAATAAGCATCAAAATAAACAAATCTTTACCAATTGAGATTTTTCCCTTTTGATTTGATGATAACCTTAAAAACACCTGGTCAATACCAAAAAATCCGAAGGATGCAATAATTCCAAGAAATGTCAGATACAGAGAATAGTCATTAAAAGTATCCGGTAAAAACTTTTTTAAAAAAAGGATTAATAGAAAGTTACATCCGGCTCCAAAAGCAATTAAGAGAAATGAAATGTTCTGTTGAGCTATTGTCAAAATTTTGTTTTTCATTCATTCTCTTTTCTGAATATTTTTAAGATTTTATGATGCCACAAAAGTCTAAAATGACTTTATCGGTTTTCAGCAGGTAAAACTCCTTATGAGCTACCAGATAGACAATAATGTCAGCCTTTTTAATGGCATCGTTAAAGTCAGTTAATCCTTCTGCACGTCCATTTTGCAGGTTGGGCTCGACTTTTAACAGCTCAAGATCTTCCTTTTCCAATGTCTCAACTACTGTAACTGCAGGCGATTCACGTAAATCATCAATATTGGGTTTAAAAGCTAAGCCCATACAAGCCACTATTGGTTTATGTTTGTTTTCAATTTCAAATGCCAGGGCTTTATTTTTTATTTTTTCAATCACCCATTGTGTCTTGTAATTATTGATTTCCCGTGCAGATCGCATTAATTTACTCTCCTCGGGAAACTCAGAAACTATAAACCAAGGATCCACAGCGATGCAGTGACCTCCCACTCCGGTACCGGGCTGTAAAATATTTACACGAGGGTGTTTGTTGGCCAGTGTGATTAGCTCCCACACATTGATACCGGCTTTGTCGCAAATCATAGAAAGCTCATTTGCAAATGCAATTTGCCCGTCACGGGAGGCGTTTTCAACCAGCTTACACATTTCTGCAGTGCGGGCATTGGTGGCATGGAGTTCTCCCTTTACAAAATGTTTGTAAAATGATATGGCCTTTTGCGTGGACTGCTCATTAATTCCACCAATCGCACGGTCATTGTGCTCCAGTTCATAAATAATGTTACCAGGCAAAACGCGCTCCGGACAATAAGCCATAAAAAACTTACCTTTTAACTCAGGACGTTGTTGAAGAATAATTTCCTGCATCTTTTCTGTCGTCCCCACAGGACTGGTGGACTCAATTATAACCAATGCTCCCGTTTTTAAGAAAGGTATTATAGAAGTTATAGCGCTTTTGACATACCTCAAATCAGGTTGATAATTTTCTTTAAATGGTGTGGGTACTGCTATGAGATAGACATCTGCTTCCACGGGCTTTGTTGCCGCTTTTAGGCGACCTTTTTTGACTACATGGTGTACCAAACCGTCTAAATCTGGTTCAACTATATGTATTTCACCTTTATTGATGGTGTTGACCACTTCTTTACTTACATCAACTCCAATCACCTGAAGTCCTTTACCCGCGATTAAAGCTGCTGTGGGAAGGCCTATATAGCCTAAACCAATCATTACAACTGTTGGCTTATTGTTAGTCATGTCTTATTCAATTTTTATGAAATCAATTATCCGCTCACACGCTTTGCCATCACCATAAGGATTATGAGTCTTAGACATCTTCTGATAATGATTTTTATTTTCTAATAACTTTTGTGTTTCAAAAACAATTTTCTCTGTGTCTGTTCCCACCAGTATGACTGTACCGGCTTCCACAGCCTCTGGACGTTCTGTTGTATTGCGCATTACAAGAACAGGTTTTCCAAGGCTTGGGGCTTCTTCCTGCACTCCTCCACTGTCAGTTATGATGATATATGACTTTTCCATTAACCAAACAAAGGCAGGATAACTTAAAGGAGCTATCAATTTTATATTGGGAATACCACCCAATAATTCATATACCGGTTTTTGCACATTGGGGTTTAAATGTACCGGATATACGAGCTGTATTTCAGGATGGTTCAGAGCAATCTCTTTTAAAGCTTTACATATATTGATAAATCCTTGCCCGTGATTTTCCCGTCGATGGCCGGTGATGAGGATGAGTTTTTTGGAATAATCAATACGCTGCTTTAATTGTTCAATTTCAGGGTCTGTATAATTCTTAGCTTTTAGTTTTTTAACACTAAAAAGCAAGGCGTCAATAACTGTATTTCCAGTGACTATGATGTCTTTTTCAGGTATATTTTCCATCAACAAGTTCATTTTTGAAGCCTCTGTCGGCGCAAAGTGAAAATCTGTAAGTCGGCTCGCAATACTTCTGTTTATTTCCTCCGGAAATGGGTTCCTTCTATTAAACGTTCGAAGTCCTGCTTCCACGTGGCACACTTTTGCGCCACTGTAAAAGGCAGAAAGTGCTGCTGCCATCGTGGTCGTAGTGTCTCCGTGGACAAAGACGTAATCAGGTTTAAAATCTTCTAAAACCGACTTCATATTTTCAATAATTGTTGCCGTAAGGGTGAACAAGTTTTGGTTGGGTCGCATTAAATTGAGATCATAATGAGGATTGATTTCAAAGAACTCTAAAACCTGGTCAAGCATTTCGCGATGTTGAGCGGTAATACACACTTTGGTTTCAAATCCTTTTTTTTGGTAAAGTGCTTTAACTAGTGGCGCCATTTTAATGGCTTCGGGTCTTGTTCCAAAAACAATTAGATTTTTCTTCATTTTGACTGTCAAGTATCTATTAGCTAACTTTTCGCTATGGATTTAAGTTTTTTAATGAATTTGAATGCAATAAAAAATAAGCCAAAAAGAATTAGATAATAGAGGGGATATTTAATTTTATTTGGTACTTTTATTTTACCTTCTTCCATTAAGTTAAAGCTACTACTTACTTCTTTTACTGTTGAAACCTCATCATTTTGGCGTAATAATAAATTTAAACGGTCTTCGACTAGCATCTTTTTGGTGTGAATCAATCCATTTAAATTACTGTTGTCATTCATAAAAAACGATTGATTTGGGACATCGTTTAATTTTAATTTAAAGGACGCAGCTACAATAGAGTCAATTTGGTTAATCATTTCCTTATTCTCTTGGATAGAAAAAATTGTATTCTCTTTAAAAATTTCCCTATAATCCTTAAAATGTTGATTTTTATTAAAATAACTTATCAGGCTATCCTTAATTTCTTCTGAGCTTTGTTTTCCCGATGCCCTAAATTTTATTAAATGATATTTATAGTATTTACTGTTGGTCACATCTTTAATATATTCAGCAAGATCGTGGTTTTGTGCAAACACCTTGAAAATTTCAACGTTTTCTCGAGAAGCTGAAACAAAATCATATATATCAACGTAGGGCTCAACCTTTAAACCCTTAAAGTTTTTAAAGTTGTCACTAAATATTGATTTAAGTGTCGTAGAATCTCCAACTTGGTGCTTTTGGTTAAGTGATATAGCTTGTTCATATAAGTAATCAACACTTTCAAAATTAGGAATTACTATAATCTTATTTTCATACACCATCTTTGTGTTTTTATCTAAATAAAAGCCATAAAAAAGTAAAAGTAATAGCAAGCTTATTGTAACTAATTTAAACTTTAGAAATACTTTAAGCATTTCAAAAAGTAGTTTAACGGTCTTCTTAAACAATTGATTGAATTTGTTTAATAAATAGCCTAAATCAATTTCTTCTTGATGGTTATTTGTTGTTGGCGTATTACTCATAATGTAATGATGCTTAATTTAATATCTGTTGTAATATTTTTTCGGTAATCAAATAAGTGGGTTTTACCCCTGTCATTCCCAGGCCTCCGGAGGCTAGTGTGCTTCCTGTTTCAAGTGGGTTGTCTGAGGCATAATAAGCATATCTCACCTTCACACTGCTTTGAATACTGCCCCTAATTTTTGATGCTGCCTGTATGGCCTTTTGATAGTGGGCTCCTTCCATCTCCAGCCCAATTACATTCCAGGTAGAATCGTGGAAAAACTTTAAAATGTCTTTGTTTTGCAGTGAGGTACCCAAGACTGAAATCATACTTCCCTCAAAAACCTGAAGGTTGTGCCCTTCAAATTGGGCTTTCTTCAATTGGTTGTTAAAGGGGTAGTTATCTGCTGTGCCTTCAAATAAATGTGCGTTAGGAATCATGATATCTCCTTTTCCTCCTTCAAGTATTCCCGCTTTTCCCATTATAGAAATAGATTTCACATTCAGCAAATGTGTCTGTTTTTTTTCACACTTATAGGGTTTTAACAACTCATCCATGGTTTCATAAGCCTGCTCTCCAAATGCATAATCCATCACTAAAATCAAAGGCGCTTGCTCTTCTGTAGCGGATGAATTGGCATCTTTAATTAGATGCGAACAATCAATTTGGGTTGCGTCAAAAATCTGTACATCGATGTTTGTCCCGCTACTATCTTCAATAAAGAGCATCCCACACTCTTTTGCAAGTTTTTCGACCTTGTTTCTAAGCAATACATTCTCATTATTACTCAGTTGTTCAAAAACCTGTAAAAGTGTCCCCTTTTTAAGTTCATTCTTTAATGCCTGTGGTGCAAAAAGGGTATTCATTACACTGTGCATGTTGGCACTAATAATATGAATGGGACGTTCCAAAAGATTTTTTGAGTGTAAGACTTTTTTAATGGTATTTGCCCAAATCTCACCGTGAATATGATGACCCAAGCGTTCTCTTAACACAGGACTAAAAGTAATGACCCGCTTGTTGTCATCCACCACTTCCTGAATGGCTATTTTACCAAGGTGATAAATAATGTTTAAAAATCGATTTGGATTCTCTTTAGTAGCAAACTGCGGATATATGGCGCTTACCTCTGCAAAGGTTCTTCCCAGTATGTTTGCGGTATGGGTGACAGCAACTTCTTTATCCTTTTCAGTTAATTCATTGTTTTTTTGAACAGCTTCTTGCAGTTTTTGCCAGTCGCGTGTTACGGCTCCATTGTCGTCGATTACAACACGTTTAATAATTTTATGAGACTCTACATATAAAAATGTAAGGTGGGTGAGGATATCATAAATTTCTGAACGACCGCGGGTAATTTCAATATTCATTTGTTCATCGTCTATGCGATAGCAATTTCTTCTTCGCTTTGGCGGAATGATGACTTTAAAATGTGATTTTGAATACCCTTCATCACTGGTCAAATTGATGTAGCGGCACTCTTCAATGCCATTTGGAAGTCGTTCTATCACATACAGCAAACCCTGAAGCTCCAGTTTATCTTCAGCAATCGAGCCATAAATTTCAGGGCGTAAGGTGAGCAAGGAATCTCTTAAGGTTTCACCGGAAACACCCATTGGTTTATAAAACCCTCTGTTAAACAGATGGCGCATAGTGATGTACATCCGCTCAATGGCGTTAGAACTTTCCTGTGCTCTCGTTCTGTTATGTGAAGTAATTTTTGTCATAAATTTCCGCAAATATAGGGTTTATTGGCTATTAAGCTTTAAAAGCATTTCGGCAATTTTTCTGTCATTTGAGAGTCGGGGTAATTTGTTTTGACCTCCCAACTTTCCCTGGGTTTTCATATAGTCATTAAAACTGTCTTTTTTTACTGAAACAATTTGAAGTGTCTTCAATATTTTGCCTCTAATCAAGTCTTCATAATAACTGTTTTGACCCTGTAGCGCTTCGTCGATAGCTCTCGCGAAAGCGGTCAAGTTTTCAGGTTCCTTTTCAAACTCTATAAACCATTGGTGGTATGGAAGTCCTCCTTCTTCTGGGGTAATATGTGGAGCGACTGTAAATTCATTGATTCTCACTTCGGGAAATGCGGCAATCGCTTCTTGCAAAGCTGATTCGACCTCTTTGGCAATCACGTGCTCACCAAATGCTGAAATAAAATGTTTAATCCTCCCCGAAACTATAACACGGTAAGGCTTTAAGGAAGTGAACTGTATGGTATCGCCAATATTATACCCCCACAAGCCGGCGTTTGAGGAAATAATCAGGACATAATTCACGCCTGTTTCCACTTCGCCGATGGTCAATCGTATTGGGTTTTCGGTATAAAAATCATCACTCTTTATGAATTCATAAAAGATGCCCGCGTTGAGCAAAAGGAGCATGCCTTTTTCATTTTGTTTGTCCTGATAAGCAAAAAACCCTTCTGAAGCAGGGAAAAGTTCAATACTATCCACTTTTCTACCAATGAGATTTTCAAATTTTGCGCGATAAGGCTCATAATTAACCCCACCGTAAATAAAAAGGTTAAATCCCGGAAAAAGATCACCCACTTTTTTGCCTGTTTTTTCCTGTAAGCGTTCAAAATACATTTGTACCCAGGAAGGAATGCCGCTAATGACGGTCATGTTTTTGTGTCTGGTTTCTTCAACAATAGCATCTACTTTGGTTTCCCAATCATCAATGCAGTTGGTTTCCCAACTTGGCAAACGGTTTTTTTGAAGGTAGGAAGGCACATAATGTGCTGCAATGCCTGAAAGCCTTCCTACTTTTATTCCATTTTTTTCTTCCATCTCAGGGCTTCCTTGAAGGAAAATCATTTTACCATCCACAAAATGGGCGTTTCCTGTTTCAGCAATATAAAGTAGGATGGCATTGCGTGCTGCCTCAATATGGTTTGGCATAGACTCTTTAGTAAGCGGAATGTATTTAGCGCCGGAAGTTGTTCCTGAAGTTTTTGCAAAATAAAGGGGTTTACCAGGCCACAATACATCGCTTTCGCCTGAAACCACTCTGTCAACATAACCTTTTAATTCCTCATAATCCCTGATGGGTACTAGTTTTTGGAAATCAGAATAAGTATAAATCCTTTCAAAATGATGGTCTCTTCCAAAGGCTGTTTGAGATCCTTTGGACAGCAATTCCTTAAAGACTTTTTGTTGTGACTCCACCGGTTTTGCAGCCCATTTGTAGGTTTTATGTTTGATGTAATTTGCAAAAAGTTTTGCTGCAAATGATTTAATCGACATATTGATTTATTTATGCATTGAAGACTTTAAATTTTTCAATCAAAATCTATAAAATTTGTAGGGTTTATAGGGTAACCGTTGCTCCATAGTTCAAAATGAAGGTGGGAGCCGGTTGAAAGTTCTCCAGTTGAACCTGCACTGGCAATCACTTCCCCCGCTTTCACCAAATCTCCTTGCTCTTTTATCAATTTTGAATTGTGTTTATATACAGAGATTAAATTGTTTGGATGTTCTATAATGATTACAAAACCTGTTTGTGCTGTCCACTCAGCAAAAATAACCGTTCCATCTGCTGTTGCTTTTACCGGGGTGTTTTCTGCAACAATGACATCAACCGCATAATGTTTATCTTTTAGGCTGTAAGATTCAGAAATGGAGCCATTAACAGGTGGAAATAGGACACTGGTAATCAAATTTGATGAGGGTTCAAAAATATTGTACTTGTCTTCCTGAGCAACACGTTCTCTTAAGAGGGAGTCTTTTGTTGAGGGTGATAAATCAATATTTTCTTGCTCAGTTCTATTAACATCAGGAATTGAGTCTCTGTTAATTTGCTCTATATCTAAATCTCCTGTTAATACCTGTTTTATTGATGCGAGGTATTGTTCATTTAAATGTAAAACCCTTTGAATGGAGTCTGTTTTATATGCTAGCTCTGTGGCTTGTTGTTTGAGTTGTGTAGAAGAGTATCCGGGAATATATTCTCGTAAGGGAGTAAAAGCAATGATTACTGTGGTGATTCCAATAAGAAATAATGCAGATAGCATTGAAAAAACAAAAACATTCAACCTGTTGAGTTTAAAAGAAGCTTTTTCTTCAAAAGTATCTTCATTCAAAATAACAAGCCGATACTTGTGTAGTAATTTTTTTACTATTTTCTTTCGATTTTTATCCTCTTGCATCCTTGTTTGAGTTCTTCAGCAAATATAAAACAAAAACAAAAGGGAAATCGTATAAAGAAATGGAAGAAAATACCGAAAAAAGTAAGGTATTGGAATTTTCTTGTTAACTTTGTTGCTTAAATATATTAACTATGAATGCTGTTCTATTTCCCTTAGCCATTGGTCCTTGGCAAATCGCCTTGATTGTTGTAATTGTACTTTTGTTGTTTGGTGGAAAGAAAATCCCTGAATTAATGAGAGGTTTGGGAAGCGGAATCAAAGAATTTAAAGATGCTTCTAAAGAAGATAAGCCTGAAGAGGACCCAAACAAGATTGATAAAAAATAATCCCTTATTTAAACTTATAAAATCCACATCTCTGTGGATTTTTTTTTACTTAAATTTAAGAGATTGAATTATGGCCTCCAGTTCAAACTGGTAATCTCTTTTGTTTATTGATGGAGCAAAAGTAAAGCCCTCTACTACCAGGTTTCTATTGTTCTTCTCATCTCTAATGATATAATTTACAAAAGGACCCGCCATAAAAAAATTATGCACTTCCCAGGTTCCTTTTGTTTGATAAGCAAATTTTCCGTTAACTTCAGATTCAAAAAGGTAAGGGGAGTATGCTTTTTCTGTAATCATATAACTGTCATCAACAGGGCCGGGAATATGAGTTTTCCCTATGGAGTCTCTCATTTTTATTATATCACTTATGCGCGTTGAATCATTTTGAAAGGAGTTTATGGGCATTTCATAAATTAGTATGTTTAAATCCCCTGATCGGATGTCTTTTCTAAGCCAGGCAAAATTGTGTGTGAGTTTACCAATGCGATACACTGAAGGAGCAATAAAACTCACTCCAAGACTGTCTTTAACAGGTTTGGGATCAAAGAGCGAAAGCGACATTCTCCTTTGCTTTTCTTTGATTTCGGTTTTTTGAAAACTTTGGATCATTTCATCGGCATTTTCTTCTATAAGATTTATGAGTTCTTGATTTGAATTAGCACTTATAAAGATGCCGTTTTGAGGTTTTGCATAAAAATTTTCTGCTTTTCGATACTGTTTTTCTTCTCCTTTTTTTACATAAATAAACATTCGGTTCTTTTGAGTGAATCCATCAAAAGAACTTGGTGGTAATTGGTTGATGCTAAAAAGGGGTTCCTCTTGTGGAAGACCAAGGACTGTCGCAGCAAAATTTTTCCTGATAGTTTCTCCCACTTCTCCTTCCCAGAGTTCATCCTCAATGACTACCTGTAGGTTATTAATGTTCCCGGAAGAAGCCGGTAACATAGCCTGTTTTTCTTCTTTAGTGTCTTCACAGGAAAGCAGAGTGGCCATTATAAGGCTTAGAAACAATACTTTTTTCATGTCAAAGTTTTAAGTGTGTGTGGTTTTAGTTATATTAACCTCTTGAAATCTTGAGTTTCATTCCGGGTTTTAATTTTGTACCACTAATATCGTTCCACTTTTTTAGATTTTCAATACTTACACCGGGAAATTTTTGCGCAATGCTCCATAATGAGTCTCCTTGTCTTACAACATATTCTGAGTTTGAACTTGTTTGCGTTACTGCCTGAGAGGTGGTTTTTTTACCTTTTGGGTAAACAACAAGTCGTTGTCCTATACGCAGATTATTGCTTCTCAAGTTGTTCCAGTTTTTTATGTTGTTTACACTCACGCCATATTGATTAGCTATTTTTCCAAGGAAATCGCCGCTTTTTACACGGTATGTAATTTGTTCTTCTTGAGCATAAAATTCCGGTAATGGATTTTTGTTTTCTTCTGCTTTTTTATTTACATACGCATAAATCAATTCCTCGTTGCTCACAAAAGTACCTAAGATATCCAGTGGAAGCCTGAGCGTGTAGTTTTTACCTTCAATAAATGGGATGACGTCCAATTTATAGGAAGGATTTAAAAACTGTAATTCTTCTTTGGGGATGTCAATCAATTCAGTGATATCCTCAAAAGCAAGCGTTTGCTTTACATGAATCGTATCTGTTTCATAATAAGGAATGCCTGTTTTTGGTAATTTGAAACCGTGTTCTTCCGCATACTCAAAAATATACATGGTTGCTAAAAATGCGGGCACATAACCGGCAGTTTCTCTGGGTAGGTTATTTCTTATGAGCCAATAATTTGTTTCACCGTTTGACCGTCTAATGGCTCTTGAAACATTGCCCGGCCCGGCATTGTATGATGCCAAGGCCAAATCCCAATCATTAAACATGGAATGTAAAAAGCTCAGATATTTTGCAGCAGACTCTGTCGCTCTTAAGGGGTCTGACCTTTCGTCCACATAAGAAGTGACTTCCATTCCATACATTTTTCCTGTTGGATACATAAACTGCCATAAGCCGGTGGCTCCCATTCTTGATTTTGCTCTTGGGTTTAATGCAGATTCAACAATAGCAAGGTATTTTAGTTCTAAAGGTATGTTGTGTTTATCCAGTTCCTGTTCAAACATGGGAAAGTAATAATTGCTGAGGTTCATAAGGCGCTGCAAAGAAGTTCTTCTGCTCTTTAAATAACGTTTTATGATATTTTCAAGAGAAGGGGAATAGGCTATGTTAAATGGGGTTTTTGCGTCAAGCAGCGCTAATCTTTCTTTTAAAACCTCAGTAGATAGTTCTTCAAGTATTATTTCTTCTTGGAGGGTATCTGCTTCTATAATGAAAGCATGCATCTCATCATAAAGCTCTGAATTGTAGAGTTCTTTTTTCCACAAACTGTCAATTTCTGAACTTATTTGATGGATTTGAAAAGCCGCTTTTATGCTATCAATCAAGGATAGGGGCTCAATTTCAGTAATTTCTGATGATTCAATTTCTGAAACCGGGGGTTGTTGAATTTCTAAACTGTTTTCCTGAGCAAATGCAAATGAAAAAAACAAGGTAAAAAGCAGGGGCGTTAGTATTTTACTCATTATTTTTATGTTAAGTTAAAGCTGCAAAATAATAAAATTTTACATTAGAAACGCACGTAGCTATTATCTATTGCTTTAATCAAGTATTGCAGCTATGCCTGGTAAGGTTTTTCCTTCCAGCATTTCCAACATTGCACCACCTCCCGTTGAAACATAACTCACTTTATCTTCAAATCCAAATTGCTTCACTGCTGACACTGAGTCTCCACCACCCACTAACGAAAAACAACCATTTTTAGTAGCTTCTGCGATAGCGATTCCCATCGAAATGGTTCCGTGAGAAAAGGGCTTCATTTCAAAAACACCCACCGGTCCATTCCATAAGATTGTTTTAGATTCTCTAATGATTCCAGCAAAATGGGCGTTTGTCTTTTGTCCTGAATCCAATCCCATCCAACCATCAGGAATTTTATCAATGGGACTCTCTTTTGTGTTTGCGTTTTCAGAAAAACTATCTGCTATGATTGCGTCAACAGGAAGGTGAATTTCAACATTTTTTTGTTTTGCTTGTTTAAGAATGCTAAGGGCCAAATCCATTTTATCATCTTCCACTAAGGAGTTTCCAATTTGGCCCCCTTGTGCTTTAATAAAGGTAAATGCCATGCCACCGCCCACAATTAAATGATCAATTTTATCCAATATATTTTCAATTATTGTAATTTTTGAGGACACCTTAGCTCCTCCTATGATGGCTGTTACCGGCTTTTGACTGTCTTTTAAAACTTTATTGATGCTTTCGATTTCGCGCTCCAAAAGTTTTCCAAAGCATTTGTTTTTAGGGAAAAAATTTGCAATTATTGCTGTGGAAGCGTGAGCCCTGTGTGCAGTTCCAAAAGCGTCGTTGACATAAAAATCGCCCAGGGATGCCAATTGTTTTGCAAAATTTATTTCTCCTTCGGTTTCCTCTTTGTGGTATCTTAAATTTTCGAGAAGCAATATTTCGCCCGGCTTTAATTCTGCCGCATCCCGGCTTGTTTGTTCTCCAACACAGTTTGTAGAAAATTTTACTTGAACACCTATAATTTCTGAAACTCTTTTGACAATGTGTTTGAGTGAAAACTCCTCTTCTTGATTTTTTGGACGACCCAAATGAGACATTAAAACACAACTGCCCCCGTCTTCAAGTATTTTAATTAAAGTAGGTTTTACCGCTTTTATTCTGGTATCGTCTGTAACTTTATGTGCTTCATCGAGCGGCACATTGAAATCGACTCTAATGAGTACTTTTTTATTGCTGAAATTAAAATCGTTTAAGGTTTTCATCTATTTTTTTCTTGATTAACAAAGATACTTTTTTCTCAGAATTGAACCGCTAGATTTGCTTATAAAAAGTATATATTTGCTTATGCTTTTTTCTGAAGTTTTAGGGCTTGATCACATAAAAAACCACCTCATAACAAGTGTGCAAAATGGTCGCGTGCCTCACGCCCAACTCTTTGTGGGTTATGGTGTATTGCCCATAGCAATTGCTTATGCTCAATACCTTTTGTGTGAAAATTCTGGGGCTGAAAACAATGGAGGCTCGGTTGATTGTAACTTAAAAATCAACAAACTTTCCCACCCCGATTTGCATTTTGTTTATCCTGTTGCTAGTAACGACCAGATTAAAAAGCACCCTGTTTCTTCTCATTTTCTTGAAGAATGGCGTGCATTTGTATTGGAGAATCCTTATGCTGACATTTTTGAATGGTATCAAAAAATAGGGATCGAAAAAAAACAGGGGCTCATAAGTGTTTATGAAGCTCAAGACATGTTAAAAACTCTTTCGCTTAAAGCTTATGAAGGAGGGTATAAAGTAATGATTGTCTGGATGGCAGACAAAATGAACCTTGAATGCTCCAATAAGATACTGAAACTTTTGGAAGAACCACCTGATAAAACTGTTTTCATACTGATTACCGAAGATGATGAGCAATTGCTTTCTACAATTACTTCTCGGTGCCAAATTCTTAGAATTCCATTACTTTCAGAGGAAGCTATTGCACAGGGGTTGATGCAAAGAGAAGGAGCTTCTTATGATATTTCAAAAGGATTTGCCAGACAAGCTTCTGGCGAATACAATAAGGCGCTGCAATTTCTTAAAAACCAAAGCGAAGATGCTTCTTTTGAAAAATGGATGATTGTATGGGTGCGTGCGGCCTTCAGGGCAAAAGGAAATAAAGCAGTTGTACAGGAGCTATTGCTTTGGAGTGAACATATTGCTTCGATGGGTCGTGAAGTTCAGAAAAAGTTTTTGGATTACTGTGTTTCCTTTTTTAGACAAGCCATGCTTTTAAATTATCAGTCACCTTCTTTAGTTTATCTAAAAATTCTGGATTCTAACTTTGCTTTGGAAAAATTTGCTCCATTTATTCACGGAGGTAATGTTTTGGAAATTATAGATGCCGTTGAGACTGCAAATTATCACATCGAAAGAAATGGAAATGCAAAAATTATTTTTACAGACCTTTCTTTTCAGCTGACACGACTACTTCATAAAAAAGAATAATTCAACCAAACCTGTCGGGTTTTAAAACCTGACAGGTCTAAAATAAATTTTTCTTATCTTAAAATAAAACAGCATTTATTTTTACTATGAAAAATCCCTCTCATAATTAAGCGCTGAAAGCGAAAAGTATTTTCTTAAGCCATCAAGTTGACTTGTGCTTAAAATTAGCTTAAATCGACTAAAATTGTTGTTTTAATTCTTTTTTATGATATAAATGTGAGAAGAATACTCTTTTGTACTCAACCCGGAAAAATTTGAGTATAAACCCATGAAGATTGCTTTCACCCAATTACTTTTTCCGGTTTTATATTTTTCTGAAAGGAGACTTACATAAAAAGCATCAAACCACATGGGTTTTGTTTTTATAAGTTGAAAGTCGTGTTTTGAAAAAAGGCGTTCAATTCCGGTTTTAGAAAAATGCCATAAATGTCTGGGTACATCATATGCTGCCCAAAATTCATTGTAATGCTTAGCGTCTTTTGATTTAAAATTGGGTACAGCCACTATTAATGTGCCCGTGGGTTTTAATCTGGATGAAATTTGCTGAATATAATTTTCTAAATCCGGAACATGTTCTAAAACGTGCCAGAGGGTAATTACATCAAAGTTTGTTTCTGAAACTTCATTTAAATCTTTTAAAACTTTCACTCCCTTTTTTTCAGAAAGTATTCTTGCATCTTGGTTGGGTTCAATACCAAAGACATCCCAATTATTTTCTTTAGCGGTTACTAAAAAGTCTCCTGTTCCAGAACCAATATCCAAAAGTTTTCCAGAGCCTTTATTGAGGGAGGATATCAATGAAACTTTTTGTTTTAGGGCAATTCCTTTTACAAAATGGTAAACTTTTTCAGTGAAAGATTTTTTGGTGTCGGTGTGAGAGATATATTTTTCGCTTTTGTAGTACTCCGGCAACTTTTCTATTTCAGGTACCGGCTTTGTCTGAAGCAAATCCCCAAACTCATTTTCTACCAACGTAAATTCTTCACCAGAAACCAGGTAGTCTTTTATTTTTAAATGCTTTTTTTTAGAGGAATTCAATGCTGCTTTTTTAATTTGTTTCACGTGGAACATTATCTTCCCATATAGACTAACATAACAGAAATATCATTAGGCGATACACCACTAATGCGTGATGCCTGCGAAATTGTGGTGGGTCTAATGGCGTTTAATTTTTCCCTAGCTTCATTGGAAAGCGACTTTAAAGCGCTGTAGTCAAAGGAGTCTGGAATTTTAATTCCTTCAAGTCTGTTTAGTTTGTCGGCATTGTTTTTTTCCTTGTCTATATATCCTGAATATTTAACTTGAATCTCTACTTGCTCTAAAATTTCATTATCCAAATCATTGTTTAATATATAGTCTTCTACTTCTTGGATTTTTCGCATATCTTCAAGAGTAATGTTTGGCCTTGAAAAAACTTTAAACATTTTATCACCTTGACTTACAATTGCAGAATTTTTTTCTTCTAAAATGGGATTCATTACTTCTGGTGAAAAGCTTGTTTCTCTAAAAAATTGTACAAAATCTTCAGATTTTGATTGCTTTTCTTCCATACGTTTAATTCTGTCTTTTCCGGCTAAACCTATTTCAAATGATTTTGGCGTAAGCCTAAAATCTGCATTATCCTGTCGTAAAAGAGTTCTATATTCAGCTCTTGAAGTAAACATTCTGTATGGTTCTTCAGTTCCTTTAGTGATCAAATCATCAACTAAAACGCCGATGTATGCTTCATTTCTCTTTAAAATAAAAGGGTCTTTTTCGTGGACTTTTAAATGCGCATTCATTCCGGCCATTAAACCTTGTGAAGCCGCTTCTTCATAACCGGTTGTTCCATTTATTTGTCCGGCGAAATACAAACCTTCAACGAGTTTTGTTTCTAAGGTGTGTTTTAATTGAGTGGGGGGGAAATAATCATATTCAATAGCATAACCGGGTCTGAAAAATTTCACGTTTTCAAAACCTACAACAGAACGCAAAGCTTTAAATTGAACATCTTCCGGCAAAGAAGTAGAAAAGCCATTGACATAAAACTCTACGGTATTCCAACCCTCAGGTTCAACAAATAATTGATGCCTGTCTTTATCGGCAAAACGATTTATTTTATCTTCAATAGATGGGCAATAACGTGGCCCAATACTTTGAATTCTTCCATTGAACATTGGTGAACGATCAAAACCTTCACGCAATAAATCATGGACGAGATTACTGGTATAAGTCATATAACAGGAGCGTTGATTTTTTAAAGGTTTTGTTAAGTTGGTAAATGAAAACTTATCTGGTTTTTCATCACCCGGTTGATCTTCCATTTTTGAAAAATCAAGTGATCTGCCATCCACCCGTGGTGGAGTTCCGGTTTTCATTCTTCCTGCATCAAAACCTAGTTTTACTAAATCCTCTGTAATACCGGTTGAGGCTTTCTCTCCTGCTCGACCTCCGCCAAATTGTTTTTCTCCGATATGGATTAAACCATTTAGAAATGTTCCGTTTGTCAATACGACAGATTTTCCTTTTATTTCAATTCCTAGTGAAGTTTTAACGCCACAAATTTTGTTATTTTTTACAATTAATCCCGAAACCATTTCTTGATAAAAATCAAGGTTTGGAGTTTGTTCCAGCATCAATCGCCATTCTTCGGCAAATCGCATACGGTCGCTTTGAACCCTTGGACTCCACATAGCAGGTCCTTTTGACTTGTTAAGCATTTTGAATTGAATGGCTGTTTTGTCAGAAACAATACCGCTATATCCGCCTAATGCATCTATCTCACGAACAATTTGACCTTTAGCAATTCCTCCCATAGCAGGATTACAAGACATTTGGGCTATATTTTGAAGATTCATCGTTACCAGCAAAGTTTTAGAGCCCATATTGGCAGCAGCAGCAGCAGCTTCAGAGCCAGCATGTCCTCCACCCACTACGATTACATCATATTCATTTTCAAACATTCTATTGTATCTTTATTTTTGTTCCACGTGGAACAAATGATGTTAAATTAAGGTTGCAAATATAAGCTAAATATCAGAATATCAACAAATTATAATATAATATTCTGAATATCAAAGAGATGCTAGTTGTTAAAGCTAAATTTTGAAATTGCAAGGTTTTCTCTTTCTCTCATTTGCGCTTGTTCAGAAGGTGTTTTGTCTTTATAACCCATAAAATGTAAAATCCCATGAATCATGACACGTAAGAGTTCGTTTTCAAATGCAACATCAAATTCTTTAGCATTTTCTTTGACTCTTTCAATGGAAATAAAAATTTCACCGTGTAATTGTTTTCCCAAAGAGTAGTCAAAACTAATGATGTCTGTGAGTGTATCGTGTTGCAAATATTCAAGGTTGATTTTGTGTAACGCTGCATCATCACAGAAAATATAACTGATATCACCCAAAGAGAAGTCTTCGCTCTCAATTATTTGAGAAATCCATAAGGAGTAAGAATTTTCATCCTGTACTTGAAAATTTGTTTCAGAAAAAAAATCAATCATTTGTTGTATTGAAATAATCTTGAACTTTTTGACGATATACAGGTCGTAATGGCAACTGTTGTCTGTTTAAAATTTCAACGTTGTTAAAATATTTTCTTGCATTTTCAAGAAGATTGTCAACAGGCTTTTGATATTCTTTTTCATTAGTTCTTCCTTGTCTTTTTTCTTCTTCACCTTGTTGAAAGGCAGCTTTTTCAAGTTTTAGCAATTGATGTTTGAGGTCATTCATTTTTCTAAGTGTTTGTTGATTAAACCCTCTCTCTAGCAACTCTTGTTCAACTTGCTCCATTTGCTTAATTAAGTTACGAGCATCTGAAGGAAGTCCTTCTTGTCTTAACTTATCCTCAAGTTGCATTCTTAAAAGTTGTTGTTGTTTGTAAATTTCAAATAACATTTCATTCATTTGTTCCGATTCCATTGTACCGCTTCCTTCTCCTTCTTTTTCACTGTCACCATCTTCACCTTCTTCACCTTCACCTTCTGAACCGCTATTGCCTTGTCCTTCTCCTTCACCCTCTCCTTCACCTTGTTGTTCTCCTTGTTGTTCGCCTTGATCTCCTTCCTCCCCGGATTCGGTTCCTTGTTCCATTTTTTCATTTAAACTCTCTTGCTGCTTAATGATATCAGGCAACTGAAATCCTTTTCCTTGACTTCCCTCTCCTTGTCCCATGCCCATCTGCATTTGCATTTGCATATTGTTAAGAGCGTCTCCTAGAAGAACCGCCAGGTCATTGGCCCCGGTTAATGCATATTGTTGGGAAGCTACGCCATTTCTAATTCGGTTTTCTGCGAGTTCTTCTGTGGATTTATCAATGTTATAGTGTACTTCTTCTATGAGATCATTAATTGTAGTGCCAACCATTGGGTTACGAAGTGCTAAAGAAAACAAACTGTCATCAACATGCTGGAAGTTTTGTTTTAATTCGCTTTGACGCACAAGCTTTCGTCCAAATAATGGATTTCCATAGCGGGATTCTTTAAATTGATCCATTAAATTTTCCTGACTCAGAGAATATATGACCAAATTATCGAGAATTTGTCTAAGCATTTCAATGTCCTCTTCTTGACCCTCACTGGCTCCTGCCGCCATTTGCATTTGCATTTGTTGACTCATCTCTTTCATTTTTTCTGCGGCTTTTTTTTGCTTTTCCTGAGCGGCTTCTTGTTGTTGCTGTTCCAGTTTTTGAGCGGCTTCTTGCTGTTCTTGTTTTACCTCTTCTTCTTTTGCAGAATTATCAGGGATATCCATAGGGCTTTTTAATTGGTCGTTTTCTTCCCTTAGCTCTTCCATTTCTTCTTTGAAGTCCTCAAATTCATTGTTTAACTCCTCTTGCTTTTCCTTAGTGTTATTTTCTTCTGATTCATCTGAAAGCGCTTCTTGTTTTTCAGCCAATTTCTCTAATTCCTCTGAGAGCTTCTGAGCTTTTTTCTCAACATAATATCGCTTGGTTAGCTCCAGTAGTTGCTCCAAGTTTCGTTGTTGTTTTTTGTTTTGTTTACTAAGCTCTTCAAGCTTTTCAAAAAGCTCTTCTTCGGCAATTTTTTCTTGTAATTTTTCTAATTCTTCAAGCAATTTTTCGTTTTCTTGTAAACGCTCCTCGTTTTCTTCAAATCGCTCCTGTAACTTTTCCTTTTCCGGGTCATTTTTTTTGTTCTCTTTCTGAAAATTTTCCAGATTTTCTTTTGCTTTTTCAGAGAACTTTTTCATCATTTCTTCCTGAAGTTTTTGGCGCTTTAGAAATTCTTCCAGTTTTTGCTTGTCATTCCAATTGAGTTCATTTTTCTCTTTTTGCATCCGCGAAAGTTCCTCAAGGTCAAGATTTTGTTTTTCCATCTCCTGAAGAGAGTTATCCAACCCCTGAATGGTTTCTTGTTGTTCTTTTAATTGCTGTTTTTCCAATTCATCCTGAGTCAATTTTCTAAAGGAATATGTTGTAGATTTTGTGCTTTTAGGTGAATTGATGGCGTCGTTGTCAAAAATTTCAAAATAATAACTGTATTCTTGACCTTCTTCAAGGGTTAAATCACCTGGGAAAACGTGTAAGAACTGATCAAAATTTCCTTTATTGACAGAAAGAGAAACTTGAGTCTTTTTTGTATCATTCCCGGTTGGAAAATAAACAAGTTGGAGTTTTGACAATCCATAATCGTCTGAGACTCTTCCAAAAAAATAGGTAACTTGACTATTGAGAGAGTCTTGTTTAGCTTCCAATGTTATTTCCGGAAATTGATCTTTAATAACGTTTATTGAAAATGCAAGATTTTCATAATCATCAAGTACCTCATTTGATGTTGAAATGGAATAGTCAAATTTTGAATACACAGGCTTCGAAAGCTCAAACAGAGGGTTGTTTTCGTTAAAAAACAAAACCGTGTCTTGTGTGTTTAGTTTTACATTGTTAGTTTCACGGGTATTTAATTTCCAATTGATATTGGTTCCTTCGGGAACAGTAGCATTTCCTGTGCTTTTCAAGGTTTCATTTGTTCTTTTGGTATAAGCGGGGTAGTCGAGTTCCATTTCAAATGAAACAAGTGTGGGGACTTTAACCACGTTTAGTGCATATGGTTTTGAGGTCACTGTGTTTGCCTGTAATCTAAAGTTTAGAGGAGTTGTGGGTTGTGAAAAAGTATATTGAAATTGGCCGGTTGCGGTTTGTTGTAGAAAGTAGGTTTCGTTATTGTAAACTATGGAAGCCGTTTCGGGAATGAAATCACCTGCTACACGAACATTTAAGACAAAAGGTTTGTTTTCTAATGCTTCAAGAGATTCATTTAGCACATAAAATGTAAATGGTGCAGGAGGCTCATAAGCCACATTGTAATTAACAACACGCTCATAGCTGCCTGAGAATATGCCACTATTACCTGTGGCAGCAAAAAGAATAACTATAATCACCGGAATCGCTGCATACTTCAAATATTTAAGATTCTGCTTAAAGTTAACCGCATTAACAAAGGGTATGGGCTGCATCTCTTGTGACCTCTGTTCAATACTGGCAAGAAGTAGTTCAGATTGATGTTTATTTTGCTTTAATTGTAGCAGATTAAGAAGCTTATCGCTCACTTCAGGAAAATGGTTTCCAATAATTTTTGAAGCTTGTGCAAAGTCAATTCCTTTTTGAAGCTTGAATAATTTTGCCAAAGGAAAAGCGATAAACCTTGCAAAAAGAGCAACCTCTACTATTACAAATATCCAAAACAAAATTGTGCGCCCGGTTTGTGAAAGCCAAAGAAAATGCTCAATAAGAAGCGTTGCGATAAAGTAAAGCAGCCCTATCGCAAAAAACAATATAGCTCCTTTTATCAATTCATTACTATAATATTTTCTAATAAACTGTTCTAACTTAGATAGTATGTTCTCAAAAGTATTCAAGTCGTTATAAGATTCTGAACCGATAAAAATAGGAATAAAAGACGTTCAAAACTAAAATTTGAGCGCGTCTTAAACAAACTTTAACAGCCTAGCTTAAGATATGATTAAAAACAATAGGAATAACGCTTGAATCGCTTTTAAAATAAGCCTTTAATCGTATCTTTGTCAGACAAAAAAATTGACCTCTCAAAATTTTGACAACATGGACAATCATTCAAGAGATTTGGATATTTCATTACAAGATTCCCGCCTGCGCGGGAATGTGAGGGTGCGATTTGCACCGAGTCCCACCGGACCTTTACATATTGGCGGGGTGCGAACTGCTTTATTTAACTATCTCTATGCAAAAAAGCATAGGGGAAGTTTTATTTTAAGAATAGAGGATACAGACCAAAATCGATATGTTGAGGGCGCAGAAGAATATATTATTGAAGCTCTAAACTGGTGCGGAATTCCTTTTGATGAAGGTCCTGGAAAAGAAAAGGGTTTTGGCCCCTATCGCCAAAGCGAAAGAAAGCATCTTTACAATGAATATGCAAATCTACTTATCCAATCAGGTCATGGGTATTATGCTTTTGACACCAATGAAAGTCTGGACTTCCACCGAAAAGATCATGAAGAAAAAGGAAAAACCTTTATTTACAACCATCATAACAGGGAAAAATTAGACAACTCCCTTACGCTAAGTGAATCTGAACTTCAAAAAAGATTGAGCGCCGGTGATCCCTATGTTATTCGGTTTAAAACACCTGTAAACCAAAAGCTTGTATTAAATGACATCATTAGAGGTGAGATGGAAATCGACACAAACATACTCGATGACAAGGTTTTATTCAAAAGTGACGGCATGCCCACTTATCATCTTGCAAACATCGTGGATGACCACTTAATGAAAATTTCTCATGTTATCCGTGGAGAAGAGTGGTTGCCTTCTTTGGCACTTCATCAATTATTGTATGACGCATTTGGCTGGGAAGCTCCACAATTTGCTCATTTACCTTTGATTATGAAACCCGTTGGAAAAGGAAAATTAAGTAAGCGGGATGGTGATAAAATGGGATTTCCGGTTTTCCCGCTTTTATGGCGAAGTGGTGATGGAGAACGCTTTTCAGGTTACAGAGAAGATGGATACCTTCCTGAAGCTGTTGTTAATATGCTTGCACTTCTTGGTTGGAATCCAGGAACAGAACAAGAAATCTTTAGCCTTGATGAATTGATTGATACCTTTGAGCTTGAGCGCGTCAATAAAGCCGGAGCTAAATTTGATCCTGAAAAAACAAACTGGTTTCAGCATCACTATCTGCAACTTCAAACAGATGATCAATTGGTGATTGGTTTTAAAAATCTTTTGGACTCCAAGCGGGTTACTACCTCATTAAATTTAAAAACCATCGTGAGTTTGGTAAAAGAACGCGCCACTTTTATAACTGATTTATGGGAGCAAAGCCACTACTTTTTCAAGGCTCCGATTGCCTATGATGAAAAAGCTGCCAATAAATGCTGGCATGAAGAGACAGACAAAGTAATGGAAGCTGTTATGATGATTTTAAAAGAGACGTCCCCTTTTGTTCAAGAACATTTATCAGATAAAGTAAAATCTTGGATTACAGACGCCGGTATTGGATTTGGTAGGGTCATGCAGCCCTTAAGACTTTCGCTCGTGGGCGAAATGAAGGGACCGGATGTTTTTGCAATTATGGAAATACTGGGTAAAGAAGAAACCATTAAGCGTATAAAAATGCGATTAGTAAGCTAGGTTAAAAATAAGCAGTTACCCCTACCGTCAATAAACTACTATTGCCTTTAAAATTGTCTTTTTCCAGGTTTTGACTGTTTAGTTTATTCAACACATTGGTCACGCCATATTGATATTGACCAAAAACTCTAAAATTTCTAAAACCGGCTGTTAGCCCTGCTGCTAGATGAAAATTCACTTTAGAAACATCTTCAAGATCGATAGCCCTAAGGGTGTTATAACCCTCCACAATGTAATTTTCAAAAGGAGTATCTTTTAATGTCAGTTTTCCGTTTACATTTAAAATGGGCCCCACTTCAACGCTTAGGTGTTCCTTAATTATTTTATAGCCGCCTAATATAGAAATCTGTGCAGATTGCATATTAAAGTCAAGTACCTCCTTGTTGCCAACAACAGGGAGACTACTCGCAGAAATCCCTATTTTGGTATCATAGAAAGCAATACCATAAATCATATCAAAATTGTTATAGACATTGCCCCTCATTTGAAAGCCCAGCATATAACTTTCGCGGCTTGTAGTGATGAAGTCATCAGTATTAATGTCATAAAGTGTTAGACCTCCTGAGACGCCTATCACATTGAATTCTTTGAAGTTTCTTTGAGCTTGAACTTGTGAGATGCTAATAAATAGTATTGCCAGAGCGAGCGTTAAATATGTTTTCAAAAGGAATGTGTTAAAATGCGTTCAAAAGTAAACTTAATTTTCGTAAATTGAGGGTTCAAAAATAAATTATCAAATTATGGGAAACATTTTAATAATTGTAGGACTCATTATCCTCTTTTTATTGGTTCTAGGAACCTTTTTTATAGTGAAGCAGCAAACTGCAGGGATTGTGGAGCGCTTTGGCCGGTTTACAAGTGTAAGAAAATCTGGCTTACAACTCAAAATTCCTTTAATTGATAGAGTTGCCGGAAGGATCAATTTAAGAGTACAACAACTTGACGTCATTGTAGAGACTAAAACAAAAGATGATGTGTTTGTAAAACTAAAGGTTTCTGTTCAGTTTAAGGTGATTGAAGAAAATGTATATAATGCATTTTACAAACTAGAATACCCTCATGACCAGATTACCTCCTATATTTTTGACGTGGTGCGAGCTGAAGTACCAAAGTTAAGGCTTGATTATGTATTTGAACGAAAGGACGACATTGCAAATGCCGTTAAAAAGGAGCTCAATGAGGCGATGACTCGCTATGGATATGACATCATAAACACATTAATCACTGATATTGATCCCGATCAGCAAGTGAAAAACGCGATGAACCGCATTAATGCATCAGAAAGAGAAAAAACTGCCGCCGAGTTTGAAGCAGAAGCACAGCGAATCAAAATAGTTGCAAAAGCGCGTGCCGAAGCAGAAAGTAAACGATTGCAGGGTCAAGGAATAGCAGACCAACGACGCGAAATTGCCCGCGGTCTGGAAGAGAGTGTAAATGTGTTGAATAATGTGGGTATCAATTCCCAAGAAGCTTCTGCTCTAATTGTTGTAACACAGCATTATGATACATTACAATCACTGGGTGAAGAAACAAATTCCAATTTAATTTTATTACCTAACTCACCGCAGGCCGGAAGTGATATGTTGAACAATATGGTGGCATCATTCACGGCTTCTAATATGATTGGACAACAAATGAAAAAGGACCAAACAATTCAAAGCAAAAAGGAAAGCGGTTCAAAACCTAAAAAGGAATAAGACAAAAAATTTGTTAAAACAAAAAAGCCCGAAAATTCGGGCTTTTTTTATTTTCTTCCAAAAGGAAGTAATTTGTGAAGTACCCTTCCATAAAGAATTTTCCTTACCACAGACAAGCCAAAATCCAATGCCAGGTTTGTCGGTGAAACAGCGTCTTTTATAAAAGCTACATTCTGTTTGATTTTCTCTTTGTCAATCTGCGCCTGAAGTTTATAAATTTCAAGTTCTCTATCGATTTCGCTAAATGAGTTATATGTTTTAATTTTAGTCATTGAAAAAGTATTTTGATGTGCTATTTAAAATAATTTTTTCCACTTGTTTCTTTCCAAAAATAGCAACCAAAATAAAAATACAAACATAGAATCCCGCTACAATGAAAAATCCGGTGCCAATGTTTCCAATGTTTTCACCAATTAGATAAGCTGCACCAAAGGAAAGAAAAAACAGAAACAAAAGAGCAATACCGCCCAATATCGAAAGTCTGAATACTGATATTAAAAGCTTCGTTGTTTTCTTATAAATTTTAAGGGAATGGTAATCTATCGAGTTTTTGATGTAGGACTCCAGATTTTCTTGAACATCTTCTACGTTATCAGTTAGTTTTTCAAACACAGTATTTAATTTTGGTTAGTACTAGTTGCTTTTATGGCTTATTTCTTCTGAAGTTTTGAGTTTTGTTTTCTCAATTCCTCTAGTTTTTCTTCCAAGGCTTTCAAAACATCATCAGCTTTATAGCTTGCATTAGAAATTGTGTCTTCAAGTTTTTCTTCAAAACTCAATCTGGCAACGCTAGCCTTTTTTCCCAATGCTTTTGTTGTGTCTTCTAATTTCTTAGTGAGTTCTTTTTGAGCTTTTTTTGCTCCCTTGCTAATGTTGTCTCTTGTTTTTGATCCTTTTTCTGGGGCATAAAGAATTCCTATTCCGGCACCAATTGCTGCTCCGGTTAATAGTGCTAAGAGTGTTTGGCCTGTGTTATTTGACATAGTTGTAAATTTTTAAATGTTATTAATTTAATTATAACACAAGATACGAAGAATAATGCCGCATCATTGTTAATAACCGGTTAATAATTTTTGAACTAATCTTAAAAATTTAACAAAATCAATTCCCTTTTGACCCCCAAGAATCACGCAATCCTACAGTTTTATTAAAAACAAGTTTGCTTTGATTACTCTCTTTGTCAACTGCAAAATAGCCAATGCGTTGAAACTGAAATACTTCTTCGGGCGCGGAATCTTTTAAAGAGGGTTCCAGATACCCTGTTGTCAAATGGAGGGAGTCTGGGTTTATAAATTCCATAAAATCTTTTTCCTTGTCTGTATCTGGTGAATCCACTAGGAAAAGACGGTCATAAACTCTTATTTCTGCCGGAATGGCGTGTTGTATGGAAACCCAATGAAGTGTGCCCTTTACTTTGCGTTGTGACGCTTCTGTGCCACTTCCGCTTCGGGTATCGGGGTCATAAGAACAATGGATTTCTGTAATGTTCCCATCTGCGTCTTTAACGACGCTTTCCCCCTGAATAATATACCCATTTTTAAGTCGCACTTCTTTCCCGATGGTTAGCCTAAAGAATTTTCGGTTGGCTTCTTCTTTAAAGTCTTCCCTTTCGATATATAGCTCACGCGAAAAAGGGACTTGTCTGTTTCCTGCACTTTCATCCTCAGGGTTGTTTTCGGCATCAAGCCACTCTTCTTTATCTTCAGGATAATTTGTAATAACAAGTTTTACGGGATCAAGAACGGCCATTACGCGGGGCGCTACTTTGTTAAGGTCTTCTCTTACGCAAAATTCCAAATGAGAAACATCAACCAAGTTGTCTCTTTTTGCAATACCAATACTGTCTGCAAAATTTCTGATGGATGCAGGTGTGTATCCTCTTCGTCTTAGACCAGAAATGGTGGGCATTCTGGGGTCATCCCATCCTGAAACCACACCCTCTTCAACCAGTTTGAGGAGTTTTCGTTTACTCACAACCGTGTGACTTACGTTTCTGCGGGCAAACTCACGTTGTTTGGGTCTAACCTTGTTTGGGTCTATAATTTGGTCTAAAAACCAATCATAAAGCTCTCTGTGGGGAAGAAATTCAAGTGTACAAAGTGAATGAGAAACTTGTTCTACATAATCGCTTTCGCCATGTGCCCAATCATACATTGGGTAAATTTTCCATTTATCTGCTGTGCGGTGATGATGTTTGTGAAGTACGCGGTACATAACGGGGTCACGCATCAACATATTGGTAGCCGTCATATCTATTTTTGCTCTTAACACGTGCTCACCTTCCTTCACATCGCCATTTTTCATTTTTTCAAAAAGGGATAAATTCTCCTCTACACTGCGATTTCTGAAAGGGCTGTCCTTACCGGGTTGTGTGGGTGTCCCTTTTTGTTCTGCAATTTCTTGTGATGTCTGGGAGTCAACATAAGCCTTGCCGTTTTTAATCATTTGAATGGCCCAGTTATACAATTCCTGAAAATAATCTGAAGCATAGCACTCTTTATCCCACTTGTAGCCCAACCACTCAACATCTCTTTTAATAGCATCTACATATTCCTGCTCTTCTTTTGCGGGATTTGTATCATCAAAACGCAGGTTAACAGGCGCATTGTATTTTAAGCCCAAACCAAAATTGAGACAAATTGAAGTGGCGTGCCCTAGGTGTAAGTATCCATTAGGCTCTGGCGGAAAGCGAAAACGCAAGCTGTTGTTTGGAAAGCCTGCTTTTAAATCATCTTCTATAATGTGCTCAATAAAATTGAGTGATTTTTCTTCTGTTGACATAGTTGAATTTTGAAGCACAAAGGTATTAAAATTATGGTTTTAAGTTGTTGCTTACTCGTGACAAGTTATATCTTTGTTAGATATATAATTTTTTAGTTTTGGGAAGTATAAGATTAAAGCAAATAAAGGTTTATGCTTATCACGGCTGTTTAGTTGAGGAAGAAAAAATTGGATCTGATTATCTTGTGGATTTAAAAGTAAAAGCGAGTCTGGCCGAAGCCTCTAACACTGACAGCCTGAAAGATACTGTTGATTATGTTCATTTAAACAGAATTGTCAAAGAGGAAATGGCTAAAAGGTCAAAACTATTGGAGCATGTGGGTAAGCGCATTATTAACAGAATATTTAAAGAACTTTTACTTGTGAATGAAATCAAGGTTCAGGTTTCTAAGGTGAATCCTCCTATTGGTGGAAATGTTGCAGAAGTTATTGTGTCAATGAAAGCGAAACGCTAAATCAATCATTTAGATAGTAATTGAAATTAAATTTTTTTACATTTGCAAACTCTAATTCTGAACTATGGATTATGAGATACCCGCCTTCGCGGGTATAGGGCATCGTGGCCGAGTGGCTAGGCGCCGGTCTGCAAAACCGTTTACTCCGGTTCGAATCCGGACGATGCCTCAAAAGTAAATACCTCTTCATAAAAATATGAGGAGGTTTTTTTTATACCGGTTCCCGTGAAACTGCGAGGTGCAAGATGGTCTTAAAAAGTTTTTAAATAGTTGGTATCCTTCTCTCAATCTGATCTTCAATGGTTCCGTTAATTTGCTTCGGAAAAATACCTTTTACCAATAAAACACCTCCTGAAATAATGATGATGATGCTTATAATGCGTTTTACCTTGTAAATGCGAAAAGGAGTTAACTTTTTGTTGAGTTTTTTTGCGGCAAGAATTTTAAAAATATCGATAAATAAGTAAGTACCCAGTATGGACCCAAAGAAGAAAGTGATACGCTTAGTTTCCATGTCAAGTTGAGGGCCAAATACAATCAAAACACCCAGCCAAAAACCTAAAACACCAATGTTAATGAAGTTTAAGAAAAATCCTTTGATGAATAATTCTATGTAATTATTCTTTTTAATTACGAGGATTGTGGGGTCTTCACGGTTGAGATAACTTTTCTTGTTTTTTATAAGCGAGATTATCCCATAAGTTACAAAAAGAGCGCCTCCAAAAATATATAACGCAGGATCATCTTTAATTTTTTCTAAAAGCTGATTGGTGCTAAAATAAGCAATCAAAATAAAAACAATATCTGCAAAAACAACTCCCAGATCTAATGCAATTGCTGCTCTTGCTCCTTTGACGGCACTGGTTTCAAGAAGGACAAAAAAAACAGGGCCAATTAAAAAAGCAAGAAAAAAACCTAAAGGAATTGCTGTGAGTAAATCTTCAATCATGGTTTTAAATGCTGTTAAACAAAACTACATATTCTTGTTTGACATAAAAATAATTTTAATTATCTACCTCCTGCTTGCTTCCAATGAGTGTAAAATCAAGTTGTTTTTTAACCAAGTCGGCTTGTTTTACTTTTACATATACCTCATCACCAAGCTGATAAACTTTTTTAGTTTTACTACCAACAACAGCATATTCTTCTCTATCAAAGGTGTAATGATCGTCTCTAAGTTCTCGTAAACTCACCATTCCTTCACATTTATTTTCAATGATTTCAACATAAATACCCCATTCTGTTACTCCAGAGATGACTCCTAAAAATTTTTCATCTTTATGATCCACCATATATTTTACCTGCATGTACTTGATGCTGTCTCTTTCTGCATTGGTCGCCAGGCTTTCCATGTCACTGGAATGACGGCACTTTTCTTCATAAACTTCTTCTTTTTGTGATGGATTTCCATCAAGATACATTTGAAGAAGACGGTGCACCATTACGTCTGGATAACGCCGAATAGGCGAAGTAAAATGTGAGTAATAATCAAAAGCAAGTCCATAATGACCAATATTGTGTGTGGAATATTCTGCCTTACTCATCGTTCTAATTGCAAGGGTATCAATCAGGTTTTGTTCTTTTTTTCCTTTTACATCTACTAAAAGTTTATTTAAAGAAGAGTTTGTAGTTTTTCTGTCTCGGGTATTGATTTTGTACCCAAACTGCTTGATAATATTACCCAGGGCGGCTAATTTTTCATCATTAGGCTCGTCATGTATTCGATAAATAAAAGTCTTTTTTGGGTTTTGTTTTCCTATGAATTCAGCTACTTTTTTATTAGCAAGTAACATGAATTCTTCTATGAGGTGATTGGCTTCTTTACTTTCTTTAAAGAAAACGCCTTCGGGGTTATTCTCTTTGTCTAAGATAAATTTTACTTCCACTTTATCAAAGGAGATGGCACCGTTTTGCATACGTTTTCTGCGCATGGTTTTAGCAAGTTTGTTGAGCGTTTTTATAGCATCAACAATATTTTCCTTTACGTGATAGGTTTCGCCACTGAGCGAAATTTCTGCAGGCATTTCTCCTTTTCCGGTTTCTATGATTTGTTGTGCTTCTTCATAAGCAAAACGGGCATCACTGTATGTGACTGTTCTTCCAAACCAATTTTTTCTAACTTCAGCTTTTTCATTGATTTCAAAAACCGCAGAAAAAGTAAACTTTTCTTCATTTGGTCTTAGCGAACAAGCAAAATTTGATAACACTTCTGGTAGCATTGGCACCACTCTATCCACCAGATAAACTGAGGTGGCACGTTCATAAGCTTCATCGTCTAAAATGGTATCGGGTTGTAAATAATGAGACACATCTGCAATGTGAATCCCAATTTCATAATTTCCATTTTCCAGCACCTGAAAGCTTAATGCATCATCAAAATCTTTTGCGTCTGCGGGATCAATTGTGAAAGTAAGTACTTCACGCATATCCCTGCGTTTTTTTATTTCATCTGTATTTATTTTTGTGTCAATGTTTTCAGCGAAAGCTTCAACTTCTGGAGGAAAATCATAAGGCAGTCCATATTGTGCAAGGATGGAGTGGATTTCTGTATTGTGTTCTCCCGGTTTTCCAAGCACTTTTATTACGGTACCAAAAGGTGAATCTGCCTTCTCAGGCCATTCATCCATTCTTACTAAAACTTTATCGCCTTGTTGAGCTTCACCAATGTTGTCTTTTGAAATAAAAATATCAGTGTACATTTTTCCATCTGAAGTCGCTACAAATGCAAAATTTTTCTGGATGTCGATGACCCCCACAAATTCTGTTTTATTTCTTTTAATGATACTTGTTATTTCTCCTTCGAGTTTGGCGTTTTTTCTACGTTTAAAAATATAGACTTCAACTTCATCTCCGTGTAAGGCTTTGTTTATATTTTTATTGGTTATAAATACATCATCTTCCAGACCTTCTACAATCACATAACCTTGTCCTCTGGCGGTCATGTCTAGTCTTCCTGTGTGGTATTGGTTGCCTTTTTTAATGCGGTATTTTCCTCGTTCAATTTCTTCTATTTGTTCTTTTCCCTGAAGATCTTTTAATTTTTTTATAATTTGATTTCTACTACTAGCATCATCTACGCCAAGTTTAGCGCCAATTTGTTTGTAATTAAAGGTATTTGTGGGATTTAAAAGAAGTATTTTTAAGATACTTTCTGAGAGATTGGGAATCTTATTTGAGGAATGTTTTCTTTTCTTTTTTGCAGACATGCATTGTTTTTTTTTAGATGTTAAAATTACGTCATATTTGTGAAAGTATCTCATTCTCACACTAAAGATTTAGTATCTTAGTAAAAACCAATCTATTTTTAAAATTTAATTTTGAGAGATGAAAAATTTTGTAGTGGCTGCTATATTTACCTATGCACACGAATTTGCTGTATTAAGATTGATTCTTGAACAAAAAGAAATTTCTCATTTTTTTCAAAATGAAACTATGTTAAGTGTGCTTCCTTTTCATTCTCATGCCCTTGGAGGAATTCGATTAATGGTCCATGAAAATGATTTGGAAGAAGTCCATCAAATTATAGACGATTTAAAACACAATAAAGATCTTCATATTGTTTAAGATTATCAACAACTATAATATATCTATTATTTTATATTTTAAAATTTAAAAAGAAAATGATGACTATTATAGTGTGTTAATTTGTAGTATAACTTTTTAGAAATATGATTTGATTTTTAGTTATGACCAATTTTAAACCTGTTATAAACAACTTAAATTTCCTTAAATATATTGAAAATAAGCTATTTTAAAATAAAAATGAACAGTTGTCAATAAACTATATTAACTATAATTTTTTAATAATTTATAATTAAAAATGTGGTTTATAACTCTTTAATTGATGCGTATAACTTTATAAGAAAATAGGATTTCTTTTTTAGGTTAAACAATAAAAAAAAGCATATTGAAAATTCTATTTTAAGAAGCAAGAACTTTTTTTCTTTTTCAATCTGTAATTATAAACAAATTATATAAACTAATAATCACCTTATTATTAAGCTATTGTAAATAGAAATTAACAATCCATTTATTAGTTGTTAATAAGCAGGGTTTTGTACTTTTGTCTTATCAATATTTAACTTAATAGCTAGCTGCTTACGCTAAAAATATCATGAAAATAGCCATTGGAAATGATCACGCAGGAACCGAATATAAATTTGCAATCTTAAACTTGTTAAAAGAAAAAGGCATTGAAGTTATCAATCATGGAACCGATGAAGAATCCAGTGTTGATTATCCCGATTTTGTTCATCCTGTAGCAAAAGCTGTCGAAAATAATGAAGTTGATTTTGGAATCATTATTTGTGGTAGTGGTAACGGTGCATCAATGACCGCAAACAAATATCAAAATGTTCGTTCTGCTCTTTGTTGGACAAAAGAAATAACAGAGCTGGCTCGACTTCATAATGATGCAAATATTTTAAGTCTTCCTGCACGGTTTATTTCAAAGCCTCAGGCACTTGAAATGGTGAAAACTTTTTTAGATACATCTTTTGAAGGAGGAAGACATCAAAACCGAGTAAATAAAATAGCTTGTAATTAATTTTCAATTTTGAACCACGACCATCACCAGCATAAGTCTTCTCAGGTTAAGGGAAGCAGAGTATTGTTTTCAATTGTTTTAAACTTACTTCTCACAGTAGCTCAGCTAATTGGTGGAATTATTTCAGGAAGCCTTGCACTCATTTCAGACACCCTTCATAACTTTAGTGATGTTATTTCATTATCAATAACATATTTTGCTAATAAACTTATAAGAAAAGAAGCTTCTTATAAACGTACTTTTGGTTATAAACGCGCCGAAATTATGGCCGCTTTTATCAATTCAGCAACCATTGTAATTGTTGCCTTCTATTTGATTTATGAAGCGATTCAACGTTTTATAGAGCCACAAGAGATAGGTAGCGATATTGTTATTTGGATGGCATTACTCGGGATTGTTGTTGATGGTTTTAGTATGCTATTGCTTAAAAAAGATTCTGATAAGAATATGAATATGAAATCAGCCTACCTACATATGTTGTCTGATTTAGGTTCGTCAGTTGCTGTGTTAATTGGTGGTTTGTTGATGAAATTTTATGAAATTTGGTGGATCGACGCAGTTTTGACTTTAATTATCGCTTTCTATCTTATTTATGTGGGATATGATTTACTAAATAAATCTTTTAAAGTTTTGATGCTTTATACACCCCAAGACGTGAAGGTTGAAGAAATTACTAAGAAAGTAAATAACTTGCCCGGAATCAAAAGTATCCACCACATTCACATTTGGCAACTCAATGAGGATGAAGTGCATCTTGAAGCACATTTAGAATTTAATAAAGATGTAAAAATTTCTGAATTTGATCGTTTACTTTTAGAGCTGGAAGAGCTTTTACTTCGATGATTTTGGAATCAACCACATCACTATTCAACCGGAATTCCAAAAAAAGGAAAAAAGCAAAGAAGTAATAGTACAGGATTAATCATTTACCATTTCTAGTTTATTGTCCACCCAAATACTTTCTAACACAAAAGGCGCAGTGTCCCAGTACATATGCTCCTGAACAATTTTTCCATCTTCAAACTTTGAAGTGATATGAACGATGATTTCAGATTTATTTCCGCTTTCAGCGAAAATACCCGTCCAAACACCCCAAAAACTCACCCAAGTCGTTCCTTTACTATCAATAATCATTTCAACAGTCTGGTTTTCGGTGGTTGAATAGTTATAAGAATCCATTTGAGAAAGTAAAATTTTGTGTTCTTCAATCGCTTCCTGTATGGACCTGGGATTGCTATTTACCCGGTTGTGGTAGATTTTTGCATCTTCTTTATAATGAGTAATATAGGATTCCCACTCACCGGCTTCATAGTCTTTAATCATTTGTCGCATCGTGTCAATTTCCGGCGAACTTTCAGTAAAATAATTTTTTGAAGTGTCTTTGCAAGAAGTAGAAAGAAGCAAGAGTAAAATCGGAAAAACAATCAATTTTTTCATAGGGAGTATGATTTCAGTTTATAAAGATAGATTTTTTGCGTTCAAAATACCTATTTTAGCTTTCAATTATTTCTATTTATGAAGCTCGATTTTAAACTAAAAAGCTTTTCAGAACTTAGCATTACTGAACTGTATGACATACTCCAACTGCGAAGCGAGGTTTTTGTTGTAGAACAAGATTGTGTCTATCAAGACATTGACGGAAAGGATGAAAAAGCACTTCATCTTTTTGCTTTTAAAAATAAAATTCTTGTGGCTTATGCTCGTCTTTTTGGACCCGGTGATTATTTTAAAGATGCAAGTATTGGAAGGGTTATTATAAAAGAAAACGAACGAAAATTTGGATATGGTCATCAATTAATGAAAGCCGCCAACACTGCTGTTGAAACTCATTTTAATTCAACAAAAATCCATCTTTCAGCGCAGCAATATTTGGTTAAATTTTACAACGCTCACGGGTATAAAGAAGTGGGTGAAGGGTATCTGGAAGACGGAATACCTCATATTGGTATGGAAAAGTCCTCCCCCCCCAATAGTTATCGGGACCCACAAGGAGGGGAGTAAATTATCCTTTTGTTTTTATCCTTTTATCAAAAGGAATCTTCAACTGATACAAAATATCCTCATCAGTGCTGTCATCTACTAAATCGACTCCATATCTTATTTTTTTAGTATCGTCATAAACAAACGTCCCAAAAATGCGATCCCAAAATGAGAACATATTTCCAAAATTAGTATCGGTCCAAGGCATTTCCCAGTGGTGATGAAATTTATGCATATTGGGCGTTACAAACACATAGCTTATAAATTTATCAATTTTACCCAGGTTAATATTGGCGTGTGTGAAGTAAGTAAAAAATACACTCAAAATGCGATAAACAAGATAAAAGGCAATGGGCATTCCCATTATCAAAACAGCAAAAAGCGCAAAAGTTTCTCTTATTACAAAATCCAGAGGATGATGTCTGGTGCCGGTGGTGACATCTACCTTGGTATCACTGTGGTGAATGATGTGTAAACGCCACATCCATTTCACTTTGTGAAGCAAATAATGCACACCATATTGCGCAATAAAATCGAGCACCAAAAGCGCCAAAAGCAACTCGGCCCAAATCGGCCAGTCCACAAGATGCAATAACCCAAATTGAGAAGTTTCAATCCAGTAAAAAACTCCAAGGGTGAGCGCCCCAAAACCCACATTGATTAACATTGTAAAAACTAAAAAAGTAAAATTAACCTTAGCGTGTTTCCATTTTTTGTAGTTGATTTTTACAAGGGCATAGTAGCCTTCCAATACCCAAAAAACAGCCAAGACACACACCACCCAGATCAATCGCATCCAGATAGGCATTTCTTCAAAAAAGAGGAGAAAGGAGCTCATAATACCTTTAGTTTAGAATACGTTGGTATCTATTTGCATCTTTTAAGATTGCAACCGCCTCTTTAATTTCAGGGTTATTCACTACCTGATATTTATAAAGGCCTTCACGGTAGAAATAGCGCTTCACAATCTCATCTGAAAGCAAAGACATAATCTCGGCTTTCTTGTCTCGCAATTCGCGTTCTTTTGCCTTGGTGATGTCCTGTAAAAGGGTATTATAACTTTGTTGAATATCAGATTTAATATTTTCCTCATCGGCTTTTTTAATGGCGGAATTTAGTAAACTTTCGGTTTCAGTTTCAAAGGTGAAATTGGTGCGGTTCAGGAAACTTAAAAAGTCATCGTAATCTTTATCGCTAAAGCGAAAATCTTTCCAGTCAGTGTATTGATTTTTGTAATAAAACTCCGTCGCAAAATCAAAAATACTGTTGTTTTTCAATAACGCTGTTGTGATTGGGCTAAATACAGCTGTTTGCAGCTCTACATCCGGCAATATGCCGCCGCCGTCATAAACGGTTCTTCCGCCTCTGGTTTTAAATTCATTAAAGGTTTCAGGAGTAGCACGAATGGGGTCTCCAAATTCATCGCGGTTAAAATAATCTTCGGCTTGAATACATCGTCCGCTTGGCGTGTAGTATTTTGAGATGGTAATTTTCAACTGTGTACCATAAGTCATTCGTTGTGGACGTTGCACGAGTCCTTTTCCAAAACTACGCGCACCTACAACCACACCACGGTCTAAATCCTGAATAGCCCCGGAAACAATCTCACTTGCCGAAGCACTTCTTCCATTAATCAAAATCGCCAACGGAATCTCTGTATCCACAGGCTCAAAAGAGGTTCTGAAGGTTTGATTGTATTTTTCGATGTTTGATTGAGTGGTTGAAATGATCTCGCCCTTAGGCACAAAAAGATTGACAATATTGATGGATTCTCGCATGAGTCCGCCGGGATTTCCTCTCAAGTCAAGTAAAATGCTAGTGGCACCTTGTTTTTTAAGATCAACGAGTGCGGCTCGGGTTTCGGTAGTGGTTCTGGGATTGAAAGCGCTCAACACTATAAAGCCCACATTGCCCTCCATTAAGGTGTAAAAAGGGACTGCCTTTTCTGCAAGTGCTGCTCTTGTGATGGTAGTATTTTCAGTCTTTCCTTGACGTTTAAAAGTTACAGCCACATTTGAGCCGGGAGCACCGCGCAACAATTCACCTGCATTGTCATTAAAACTGGCAACGGTTACATCGCCAATTTTTATAATTTCGTCTCCTGCTTTGAGTCCGGCTTTATCTGCGGGACCATCTTTCCAGGGCTCCATGATGATGAGTTTTTCTTTTTGGGCGCGCACATTGGCACCAATTCCTGTGTTGGAGCCTGTTTGATTGATTCTGGCTTCTACCACGTCCTGCTCGTTGTAATAGATGGTGTAAGGGTCGAGGTGTTCCAGCATGCCCTTAATAGCTTTGTCCATCAATTCAGCAGGAACAGTTTCGTCCACATAATTCATATTGACCTCTTTGTATAGGGTCGTGAAGATTTCTATTTGTTTAGCAATTTCAAAAAAATCACTTTTAAAACTCCAGGTCCCCAGGGCTATAAATACAGCTACAAGAGGTATTATTATTTTCTTTTTCATTGTTTTAATTAATTTAAATCTGAAAGGCTTGGATTTCCTTTCGCAATAGCAATTTTCAAATGAATAATTGCTATTTCTTTTTTCGCTTGATATACTTTCTTATACCGAAAACAGCGAGCAACAAGATAACAAAAAACGGCCAAATATGAAGGAGCCCAAGGAAAAATAACGAAATTCCATTCCAACCGGACTTAATGGCATTCCACATTTTTTGACCATAGGAAGTTGTGATTCCTTTGTCTGTTGTGGTTTTGTAAAAATAGAGTTGAAGCGTGCTGTATGACACTTGGTTTTGAAGGTAATTTAACCTGCCTTGTCTAGCTTCTATTTCTTCTCTAATATTTGCCAACTCACGTTCGATTTCAAGCATTTCTTTGACGTTTTTAGCTTGTTTAAGCAACTCGAGATAGCGGTTTTCAAGTTCGCGTTTTGCTTTGAGGCGTGCTTCCAAATCAACAAATTCTTCTGAAACGTCTTTTTGGGTAATGTCATTTTGATCAAAATAAGCGACACCTTGAGAAATGGAGTCAATCAAAGTGTGAAAGTGTTCTGCTGGAATGCGAATGGTTAAATTACGAAACTCTTCATTATATCCCTTTCCTGATCGGTCACTTTGTAATATCCCATTATACCGGTTTACAAGTTGTTTTACTTTACCATGGGTTTTTTCCAAATCACGGGTTTGAAATCGCAGATTCCCCGTTTTGATGATTTTTTGTTCTTGTGTTGCCTGTGGTATGCTCGATTTTTCAGAGATTTCCATCGAAGCTTCAGGAGCATAATCTCCATAAACTTCAGACTCATCATAAACCACACTGCTTGAATCATTTGACGTGTTTGAACACGCTAAAATCATGCTGAATAAAAAAAGAGATAGAGTTTTCATAATGAACATATTTTATTAGAGCGATCTAAATACAATTAACGTACCAATCTAATTTTTAGTTTGTTCTATGAATTTATGCATCACTTTTTTGATGCTTTTATTCAAGAGGTCAAAATCAGGCATATCTTTCCCTACATATAAAAATAGTAGCGCATACTTTTTTGAAGCGTTATCTAAAATAAGGTGTTTGTTTAACCTAAAAGTCTCCCTGAGGAGTCTTTTAATTTTATTGCGATGCACCGCAAGCCTAAAGTTTTTTTTGGAGACAGAAACTGCAGTTTTTGTGATGGTTGTTTCTGTTTCTGGCAATTCAATATAAAACAGGCGCAAAGGAAAAACACCCACCGATTGCCCTTCGGTAAAAAGAGATTCGATGACTTTTCTGCTTTTGAGCTTCTCTACTTTTGAATAGCTGAATTTCATAGTGGTAAAGGTAGTGAAAATCCCCACCCCAAACCTCCCCAAAGGGGAGTGAGTAAAGTGTTTTTACCCCCTCCCAATTGCACTGAGCTCTGTTGACGTGTTGAAGGGGTTTTTTACTCCCCTCCTTCGGAGGGGCTGGGGGCCGATTCATACAAATTATCATCATAATTCACATCGGCCATATGTCTTGTGGCGTCGATAATCATGGCAACGATGTTTTCCTTTGGAGCATCAATTTCAAAAGTGTATGTTGGGAAAGCCCAGGGCCAATCTTCTAAAACCGTACGCTTTAAGTTTGGAAACGGATTGTCTTTAATGCCACGCATCATTCTAAGCGGGATGTAAAAGGACTCATTTGTATTGTCTTTATAAACCACATAGATGTCGATTGGCATTGGCATGAGTCCTTTTCGAGTAAGTGTAACCAAAGTTTTACCATCCTTTTCTTCTACATTTTCAATTGCATAATCGATGGTATTGGTAGTTTGTGACCAGTCCAGCAAGTACCAACCCAATTGAAATCCTGATACCTTTTCGGCTGTGCGAATAAAGTCATTGGGGGTGGGGTGCGTGAATTTAAATTCCTCATAAAAACGTTTCAGGGTTTTGGCGACATTTTCTTTTCCGATTACATACTCAAGCTGCGCAAGAAAAACCGCTCCTTTTGAGTATGAAGAAGCATTGTAAATCCAGTTTTTGTGAAAACGATCTGCGTGAGTGGATTGTGGTTGTTCATCGCCACTTTGAGCAAGGCTTAGGTAGCTACTGTAAGAACGGTCGTGTGGAAACTGTTTGTTTTCATTCATGATTTCGTTCATTGCCAGTGTACTGATATAAACGGTAAATCCTTCGTCCATCCACTCGTGTTTTGATTCATTAAACGCCAAAACAAACTGAAACCAGCTATGAGCTACTTCGTGTGCAGTTACTCCCACTAAGCTGTTAAAATTTCTTTCTCCAGTGATGAGTGTTGACATGCCATATTCCATACCACCATCGCCTCCTTGAATCACAGAATATTGCTTGTAAGGATAGTCGCCAAGTTGCTTGTTGAAATACTCAAACATGGCAACAGTTTTAGGCTGGAGGTTTTTCCAGTTTTCAAGAATGTCCGGATTGTTTTTGTATAAAAAGTGTAATGAAATTCCATTGGGACCTTCAATGCGATCGTGTAAGTATTCATCATCTGCGGCCCAGGTAAAGTCGTGCACATCCGGTGCGATAAAGTGCCAGGTGAGTTTGCGTCCTTTTCTGTGTTTTACTTCTTTGGTGGGGTCGTCTTGGTATCCGTGGCCAATATCGTTTGGGTTTTGTAAATAACCGGTTCCGCCAAGGGTGTATTGATTGTCGATGGTAATTTTTACGTCAAAATTTCCCCAAACACCATGAAATTCGCGGCCAATATAAGGGTCTGCGTGCCATCCTTCAAAGTCATATTCAGCGAGTTTTGGGTACCATTGAGTCATAGAAAGAGCTACGCCTTCAGAACTATTTCTTCCGCTACGACGGATTTGCACCGGTACCTGCGCATCAAAATCCATTGTAAAAGTGGCCTTTTCACCCGGCAAGATGGGAGTATTAAGGTCAACTTCAAGAATAGTTCCCACGGTTTTGTTTTGCACTGGTGCACCATTTTGGCGTAAGCTATTGACTTTTATATAACCAATTTCATCAGGGCTGAGTTTAGAAATACGGTCACCCACGCGACTATCAGGGTCTGCAATCGTTCTTGAACGCACATCCATTTCGCTTCCCGGCTGAAAGGCGTTGAAATGCAAGTGATAAAACACGCGCTTTAAAGTGTCTGATGAGTTGTTTGTATAGACCAGCTCCTGTTTTCCCTTGTATTGATAGTTGTCAACATCCATATCGATTTCCATTTTGTAATCGACATGTTGTTGCCAGTAGTTTGGGCGGTTTAATTGGTCAAGATAATTGTGGTAAGGTTGGGAAAACCCATTTGTTATAAAAAATAAAGTAAAAATTAATACTAATGATTTTTTCATTTTATTGTTGTTGTTGATTTGAGAGCGTTTCCGCCATTATAAAGGCATTATACATATTTACCATTTTCCCTGATTTTGAAATTTCAGAAAAAGATTTTTTGTTATCAGGTTCACCGCCTAAAATAACAACTTGTTTTGAAGGCAATCCACTTTCCATAATGATTTGCTTGACTTGAGCGGCAGTTAATTGTGGGTAATAAGAGCGCAACATCGCGGCAACACCTGCAACTGCAGGGGCAGCCATAGAGGTGCCCATTTGGAATTCATAGTCATTATTAGGTGTGGATGACCAAATTTCGACTCCCGGTGCAAAGACATCTACTTGGTTTTTTCCATAGTTTGAAAAGGAAGCCACCATTTCTGAACCATAACGCGTGTCAAGCGCTCCAACAGTTAAAAATGCATTAGAAATCTCATCAAAATTAGTTGTTTGATCATTGGGATAGACTTGTATAGCGTCTTCATCAAGGTCAAAACCGTCATTTCCTGCTGCATTGACAATCAATACATCGTTTTCAGATGCATATTTTATGGCCTCATAGACCCACTCAGGGTTTGGTGAATAAAATTTACCAAAACTGGTATTGATCACCTTAGCGCCGTTATCTACTGCATAGCGAATTGCCAGTGCAATGTCTTTATCATACTCATCGCCGTCCGGAACAGCTCTTAATGCCATAATTTGCACGTTTTCAGCTACACCATTCATACCGAGGTCGTTGTTGCGATGAGCGGCGATGATTCCCGCCACGTGAGTGCCGTGCTTGGCATCTTCTTTTTTAGGGTCAGGACCACTCACCTGGCTATTGCCGTGAGGTACATCAGTGATGTCATATGGGTCATCACCAAGGGTTGCTCTAAAATCTTCAGTTACATTAAAATGATAATCCAATCTACTTGAAAAATATTTGACTCCCTCGTCAATCTCCTTGAGGATAGTAGGGATGTTGTCGTCAAACTCAAACATTTGGTCCAGCATAAACACCTCTCTTCCAAATGACGCATCTTCTTCAAGCGTTTTCAATTCATCCCGAGTGTAGTCTTCTTTGCCTAATTTTTGAGCTACTTTTTCGTGGGCCGGTCTGATGACTTCAATCATTGATTCATATTGCACCTTTGTGCTTAAGGCCTCTTGTTTTTCTTTTAAATATTCTGCTTTGGCTTTTTGATAGAGTGCATATTCTTCACGATCTGCTGTGCTAATGGCGCTTTCGGGTTTGTCTTCAAATTTTGGAGCAAGCCTTAGCATAATTCTCACATATTCCATTTGTTCTCCAACAATGTCACCCAGAAAATTCCAGCCGTTAATATCATCGATATATCCATTACCGTCGTCGTCAATGCCATTGTTTGGAATTTCATTAGGATTAACCCAAATGACACCTTCTAGGTCTTCATGTTCAATATCAATTCCGCTGTCGATTACTCCTACAATAATGGTTTGTCCTTTTCGCTTTTTGATGATTTCATCATAAGTTCTATGAACACTCATTCCGGGAACCGTGTCTTTAATTAGGTCTAAATGCCACCAGTTTTTAAGCTCTTCTTTTGTCAGTTCTTTGACTTTGAGAGGCATGGTGTCAATATTTTCAATGGGAGTAGAAATGAGTGCCGCTGTGCTACCACAAGCAACTAAAGTAAATGCCAGTAAGGCAAAAGCAATTGATTTAAATGTTTGCATTGTTATGAATTGAAAAGTTCGTTAAAAGTATATCGTTCATTGAGGCGCACACCTTTTTCGGTGTGTTGAACAGTAATTATTTCTTGATGGGCATCATGTTCAAGAATCAAATAATAATTATTTTCTGCAGCTTTATCGAGAAAGGCAGCTTTTTCATCTAAAGTTAGTAAAGGTCTCGTGTCATACCCCATCACAAACGGGAGTGGGACATGACCGGCAGTGGGCAATAAATCAGCCATGAAACAGAGGGTTTTTTCTTGGTATTGAATCATTGGGACCATTTGTTTTTCTGTATGACCATCAGCAAAAAATATTCCAAAGTTTAATTCAGATTTAGCTTGAAATGGTTCGCCCGTTCTTTGAATGAAGTTAAGTTGCCCGCTTTCTTGCATTGGTAATAAGTTTTCTTTAAGGAAAGAGGCTTTTTCCCTTGCATTGGGGATTGTTGCCCATTGCCAGTGATTGTCATTGGTCCAGAATTTTGCATTTTTAAATGCAGGCTCGTAGCCAGTTCGGTCTTTATTCCATTGAATGCTTCCGCCGCAGTGGTCAAAATGAAGGTGCGTTAAAAAAACATCGGTAATGTCATTTCGATGAAAACCAACACTTTTAAGAGAGTTATCCAAATTGTGTTCTCCCCACGGGTAATAATAGCCAAAGAACTTTTCGCTTTGCTTATGACCCATTCCATTATCAATGAGAATAAGTTTATCGCCATCTTCAATTAACAAGCAGCGGGCGGCAATGTCAATCATGTTGTTGGCATCTGCGGGATTGGTTCTGTTCCAAAGCGATTTTGGTACTACGCCAAACATAGCACCACCATCGAGTTTAAAATTTCCGGCTTCTATTGGATAGATTGTCATAATGAACTTTTAAAAGTCTGCAAATTAAGAAAAGGCTTTCACTTCTTTTAGAAGATTGTTATGATTTGTATGATTTTTAACAAACTCGTTTCACACGAAAAGACTTTTATAAAACGTTCCCTATATTTGAAGCAATAGAAATAAGTATTATGAAAAAAACTTTAGCCTTTGTGGGGATTTCGATTTTAATGTTTACCTCATGTAAAGATGATGACGCGGCAGATTGCAGAACGTGTAGCTCAGAGATTACAACTTCATTTGAACTTTGCAAAGAAAGCAACGGCAATGCTTCAGTAAATGGAGAAGATACTGGAGTGAGTTATGCTGTTTATCTTGATGGATTGATTGCTGAGGGTGCCTCTTGTAATTGAGAATGATTCTAAAGTAGGGTTTTATTTTGATTTTATTAAGATTGTTTTCATATTGTCGAAAATTAACTAAATAAATACAATCAAGTCATGAAAAAATTATTTTTATCATTAGCCGTCGTTGCTGTTATTGGATTTACCTCTTGTTCAAGCGATGATGATGGTGGCGGAAAAAGCTGTGAACAATTAACAACTGAACTTTCGGCTGCAACTGAGGCATTTGGGGAAGACCCATCTGAGGCAAACTGCAATGCTTTAAGATCAGCCATTGAAGCTTATATAAATAAAGATTGTGAGGATGCGGAATCTTTTGAGGCCGTTCTGGAACTTTTAGAGTGCTAATTAGAGATTAAAGGAGGAATCAACTGTAGTCCTTTTCAAATCAAAACTTAAATATTCACCCAAACTTTTATCAACATATAAAGTTTGGGTGTATTTTTTTAATCATTCAGCTTCAAAACAGCCATAAACGCTTGTTGTGGGATTTCAACATTACCCACTTGGCGCATACGTTTCTTCCCTTTTTTCTGTTTTTCAAGCAGTTTTCGCTTACGCGAAATATCCCCACCATAACATTTTGCAGTAACGTCTTTTCTAAGCGCTTTGATAGTTTCTCTGGCGATAATTTTTGAACCAATAGCTGCTTGAATAGGAATATCAAATTGCTGTCTTGGAATAAGTTCACGAAGCTTTTCACACATTTTTTTACCTATGTTGTGTGCATTGTCAACGTGAATTAAAGAAGACAAGGCATCGACCGTTTGGGCATTTAATAGGATGTCAACTCGCACAAGTTTGGAAGCGCGCATACCAATTGGTGAATAATCAAATGAAGCATATCCTTTTGAAACGGTTTTTAAGCGGTCATAAAAGTCAAATACAATTTCGGCAAGTGGCATATCGAAGGTTAATTCAACACGCTCCGGAGTTAAATAAGTTTGATTTGTTATCATGCCGCGCTTCTCGATACAAAGTGACATCACATTTCCAACAAAGTCAGCTTTTGTGATGATGGTTGCTTTGATATAAGGCTCTTCAACACGATCCAGACTGGAAGGGTCTGGCAGGTCTGAAGGGTTGTTAACAATAATACTATCATTGGGGTGCTTTGTGGAAAAGGCGTGATAAGACACGTTGGGAACCGTTGTAATGACCGTCATATCAAATTCACGTTCCAATCGTTCCTGAATAATTTCAAGATGCAACATCCCTAAAAATCCACAACGAAAACCAAAACCAAGTGCCGCTGAACTTTCCGGAACAAAAACCAAAGAAGCATCATTGAGTTGCAATTTTTCCATAGAGGAACGCAATTCTTCATATTCTTCGGTATCGACGGGATAAATGCCGGCAAAAACCATGGGTTTTACATCTTCAAAACCAGAAACGGGATTTTTGGATGGATTGAGTGCATCTGTAATCGTGTCCCCCACTTTAACATCCCGGGCATCTTTGATTCCGGTGATGAGGTAACCCACGTCGCCCGCTTTTATTTCATTTTTTGGTGCTTGCTTTAATTTTAAAGTGCCCACTTCGTCGGCATTATAAGTCTTTCCGGTAGCAACAAATTTAATTTTTTGTCCTTTTTTGATGCTTCCGTTAATTACCCTAAAGATGGTTTCCACCCCACGAAAAGGGTTGTAAACAGAATCAAAAATTAATGCCTGAAGTGGTTCGTCGGGGTTTCCTTTTGGCGCAGGTATACGTTCAATGATTGCGGCTAGAATTTCATCAATACCAATTCCAGTTTTTGCACTTGCAGGGATAACATCCTCGTGTGCACAGCCCAAAAGCTCTACAATATCATCAGTTACCTCTTCAGGATTAGCACTCGGCAAATCCACTTTGTTCAAAACTGGGATGATTTCAAGGTCATTTTCTAAAGCCAAATATAAATTTGAAATGGTTTGAGCCTGTATGCTTTGAGCGGCATCAACAATAAGAAGAGCTCCTTCACAGGCAGCTATGGACCTGGAAACCTCGTAAGAAAAATCAACGTGGCCCGGGGTGTCTATTAAGTTTAAAATATAATGTTCACCCTTGTAAGTGTATTCCATCTGGATGGCGTGACTTTTTATTGTGATACCACGCTCACGCTCCAAATCCATGTTGTCAAGCAGTTGCTCTTGCTTTTCACGTGAAGTAACAGAACCAGTGGCATCCAAAAGCCTGTCAGCCAGGGTACTCTTTCCGTGATCAATATGTGCAATGATGCAAAAATTTCGTATGTTTTTCATAGGGGTCTGCCTCTCAATCTTTTGAATTTGCAAATATAATTTATTTAGGCATCATCCCTTACATAAAACAAAGATAAACGGCATATTTACACTTTAACAAAAAAAAATGCTATTTACCGTTAATTATTAGGTTTTTTTTAACAAATTTGTAAGATATAAAAGTTGCCGCTTTCGTTTCCCCAAAACAAAAAGCCTTGAATATTCACCTCCACTAATTCTTTTTTAATGGATAAGGTTTTTATATTTATATTTTTCTTGGCGACATCGCTACATGCGCAACAATTTACTGTTTCAGGCAAAATTGTAGATGTGGAGAAAAATTCGCTTTCTTATGTTACAGTTGTTTTATTAAAAGCAAGTGACTCAACATTTGTTTCCGGAACTTCAACCGGAGTTGATGGTCAATTTGTATTCAATACAATTTCTCAAGGGGCTTTTGTGTTAAAGGCGAGCTTCATTGGGTTTGAGGATTTATTTATTCCTGCTGAAGTAAATTCTGATTTAGATTTGGGAGATTTTATACTCCATGAAATTCCTGAGGATTTGGTAGAGGTTAATATTCACTCCAAAAAACCTACAATTCAAAGGGAGATTGACCGCCTTATTTTTAATGTCGAAAATACCTCGCTTTCAAATGGTAGTTCTATGGATATTTTGAAAAGAACTCCCAGTGTTATTGTTCAACAAAATGGGATAACAGTTCAAAATCAATCGGCTACAGTTTATATTAATGATCGCAAAGTCAATATTTCACCTTCTGAGATTCAAAGTTTACTTGAAGGGTTTGCCGGATCAAATGTTAAGAGTGTAGAAGTAATTACCAACCCGGGAGCACGGTATGATGCTGACAGTGGTATCATTATAAATATAGTCACAAGCAGGGCACTTACTCCCGGTTATAAAGGAAGTGTTTCGGGAGGATTTGAACAAGCCATTTTCCCAAAATATAGCGCAGGAACGAGTCACTATTTTAAAAACGAAAAACTCAACTTATTTCTTAATTACAATTTCAGAAAGCGAAAAGAACACAAAAACGACCTGAGTGAAATAACTTTCTTTGAACCAGATAACACAATTAATTCTTTTTGGGAAACAGATTTTCAAAGAATAACCAGGTCTGAAACACACGCAATAAATGCAATTATTGACTATTCTTTAAGCGATAAAACCATATTGAACTTATCTTCTCTAATCTCTTTAAACCCAAAAACCACTTATTCAAACAATGAGTTAGCCGAAATATTTAATCCCCAAATGCAATTGGACTCATTGTTTACCACAAAAAGTGGTCTGGACTCAAATAAAAACAATTTGGCATTTGATTTTGGTGTGAATCACAAATTCAATACAAAAGGGACGTCACTTAAGTTTAATGCACACTACACTAATTTTGATCAATCGAGACTTCAAGATGTTAACACTAATTATTTTTTACCAGATCAAACTTTTTTAAGAAACAATTCTTTTTTGACTGATGCTAATCAAGATATAAATATTTATGTGGGGCAGCTTGATTTTACTACTCAGTTATTCAAAATGCCTGTTGAATTAGGAGCCAAGGTATCTTCAATCAACTCAGAAAATGGAATAGTCTTTTTTGATAATATTAATGGATCTCAGCAATTCAACCCACTTCTCTCTGATAATTTTAAATATGAAGAAAATGTTTTTGCAGGATACTTTAGTTTCTCAAAAAACTGGGAAAAATGGCAAGTAAGAGCCGGAATAAGAGGGGAATATACCGAAACAACCGGAAATTCAGTCACCTTAGTTCAAGAAACAGAAACAAATTACATGGATTGGTTCCCAAACCTAAGTTTAAATTTTATACCCAACCAAAATCATGATTTTACTTTAGCATACAAAAGAAGTATAGAGCGACCGAATTATAGTCTGTTAAACCCATTCAGTTATTTTATTAATGAAAATAACTTTACAACGGGAGACCCAGATTTGCAACCTGCAATCCAAGACCGTTACAGCTTGCAGTATGTAGCAGAAAATAAATACACCTTTGAGTTCTATTACAGAACTACACAGGGAGCGGTTGATGTGCTAAGTTTTCAAAACAATGAAAATCGCTTTTTAAGAAGTGTTTCAACAAATATTGAGGACAAGCAAGGTTATGGGTTTGAATTTAGGTACTACACATACATTAAAGACTGGTGGTTTTTTTATAATTATAATTCGCTATTTTATGAAGAAAATTCTTTTTTTGCCATCGAAAGCAACAACGAGTTTGTGACCGTAAGTTCCAGCGGAATTTTTACTCAATTTTTAAACTCCTTTACAATAAGCAAAGACAAAACGTTAAAAGCAGATCTAACATTGGTTCACTTATCCGGGCTTGCAACAGGAAATTATTTAATGGATGACTTTACCACTGTTTCAATTAGTGCCCGAAAGACTTTTTGGAATAATCGAGCAGAGTTCACTTTAACAGTAAATGATATATTTGACACCACTGACAGAAAATTAGAATCAAATTTCCTTAACCAGAGAAACAGCTATTTTGCTAAAACAGAATCAAGATATTTACTTCTAGGCTTTATTTACAATTTTGGCAATTTTAGATTGAAAGAAAATGCCAATCAAATCAGGAATGAGGAACGCAATCGCATTGATTAAAGAGACAAAATTTGTCTTCATCAATTTTCTCAAAAAAACCCCTAACTTTGCCACCAAACTTGGTGTATGTCAAAAATTGGATCCATTGATGTTGGAGAATTTCCGTTGCTGCTTGCTCCCATGGAGGACGTGAGCGACCCGCCCTTTAGAGCGCTTTGCAAAGAGCAGGGTGCAGATGTTGTTTTCACTGAATTTATCTCCAGTGAAGGACTCATTCGGGATGCAGCAAAAAGTGTTATGAAGCTGGATATCTATGAAAAAGAACGCCCTGTGGGCATACAAATTTTTGGCGCCAACCTGGAATCAATGTTGCAAAGTGTTGAAATTGTAGAAGCTTCAGGCCCGGATATTATTGATATAAATTTTGGTTGTCCTGTTAAAAAAGTTGTTTCAAAAGGAGCAGGAGCAGGTATTTTAAAAGATATTGATTTGATGGTTTCTTTAACCAAAGCAATGGTCAAACACACCAATCTCCCCATTACCGTAAAAACACGCTTGGGCTGGGATGAAAACTCTATTAAGATAGTAGAAGTTGCAGAGCGACTTCAGGATGTGGGTTGTAAAGCTATATCTATCCATGGAAGAACCCGTGCACAAATGTATAAAGGAGACGCCAACTGGGCTCCCATTGCCGAGGTAAAAAGCAATCCCAGAATGCATATCCCGGTTTTTGGCAACGGTGATGTGGACACTCCTGAACGCGCTATGGAAATGCGCGATAAGTATGGACTTGATGGCGCTATGATTGGGCGAGCAAGCATTGGATATCCCTGGTTTTTTAGAGAAGTAAAGCATTATTTTGAAACCGGAAATCATTTGTCACCTCCCACAATGCAGGAACGTGTTGATGCCGCAAGAAGGCATCTTCAAATGGCTATCGATTGGAAAGGCGAAAAATTAGGTGTTTTTGAAACGCGAAGACATTATACCAACTACTTCAAAGGGATTCCAAATTTCAAAGAATTCAGAACAAAAATGGTAACCAGCGATGATGCAGATTCGGTTTTTGCTGTTTTTGAAGAAGCGCTGGAGTTATTTCACGACTTTCAATTTGTTTAATCAATTAAACCTTCGCGTACCCTGCTTGAGGCAATACGGGAGGCAATGATGCCCAAAAGAAGGATTGTTATAAAGACTAATACTACATTAGAAAACTCCAGTTTTACAGGATATGGCAGGGTAGCCGTTATCATCACTAAATTAAATTGCAGTTGCAAAAGAATGACAATGATACCCAAAAATATTCCCACTATTCCGCCTAGAACAGTCATTAATACTCCCTGAAGATAAAAGATTTGCCTTATTTCTTTAAGGGTCGCCCCTAGGTTTTTTAAGGTCTTAATGTTGTGTTTTTTATCCAAAATGATCATAATAATGCTGGCAATCACATTAAAAATCGCAATAATTAAAACCAAAGTAAAAATGAGATATACAGCCAGATTCTCTGTATTCAACATTTTGTATAGGGCGTCATTTTGTTGCATCCGATTTTTAAAGACAATATTTTGATCTAAAATTTCAGAAACCTTTGTTATTACATCTTCTTCATTCGCTTCAGGAATGAGTTTAATTTCAATGGAGCTAATTATATTGTCATCAAATAAAAGCAATGTTTTTGCTAATTCAATGGGGGTGAACACATATTTTGAATTGAGCTCTTCATTAACATGATAGATACCAGAGACGACCACATGCTCTTTATTAAAAGCTTGAGAGACATCTGTAATTTGACCACTTCCGGGAATGGGCACATAGATTTCTAACAACTCTGAATAATCATAAACCCCGAGATTTAAATTTCTTGAAATTTGAGCCCCAACAACAGCGGTATTATCGCTTTCAAACCACCCCCCGTGAAAAAGAGTGCTGTCAATGGCATTTACACGTTGATAATTTTGATCAACACCCTTGATGTGTGAAATACTGTTTTTCCCTTTAAAAGTGAGAAAAACTCGTTCTTCAATAACCTTTGAAAAGGCTTCAATTTCGTTGATTTGATGAAGCATTTGCTCCTGTTTTTCAGTGAGAATAAGTGTCTTTCCTTTTTCGGGATAAACCTTTAAATCTGAATCAAAAACAGAACTAAATTGCAAACTAAAATCCTTAAGCCCAGAAAATCCTGAGAGCACAATAAATAATGACATAGCCCCAACTACAACACCAATACCCGCAATAGCTGTTATAATGTTGATAGCGTTATTGGTACTTTTTGAAAATAAATAACGCTTGGCGATGTAAAGGGAAAATTTCACTTTCTAGGATTTTTTTCTTTTTTCAATTAAATCAGAGTTTGTAATCGGGTTTTCTTTTCCCTTTACAGCTTTGTCTATTTTTTCAATATAATCCAGAGAGTCATCATTATAAAAGTACAAATTAGGCATTCTTCTCAACTGATTTTTAGTGAGTTGAGCCATCTCATGTTTGATGGTGTGTTTAACCTGATTTATTTCCTCGACAACTTTTATGGCGTGTTCTGAAGGAAAAATACTTACATATACTTTAGCTATTGACAGGTCCACAGTGACTTGTACTTTTGATACAGAAATTAAAATTCCGGTATGACCGGCATTCTTTAAGGCTTTTTGAAGAATAGATGCAAGATCATTCTGTAAAACGCCGGCTATTTTTTTTTGTCTGTTACTTTCCATCTTGCAAAAGTACTATATTTAAAGATTATCTTACTTTTACTGAGACAAAAGATATACTAAAGATGAATAAGATAGAACATATTGGCATCGCTGTAAAAAACCTGGAAAAAGCCAATGCAGTTTATGCGGCGCTTTTAGGCAAAAAACATTATAAAATAGAAACCGTTGAAGGGGAAGGGGTCAATACCTCTTTCTTCAAAGTGGGTGAAAGTAAAATAGAACTTCTGGAAGCAACAAACCCAGATAGTCCTATTGCAAAGTTTATTGAAAAAAGAGGAGAGGGAATCCATCATATCGCCTTTTATGTAAATGATATTGAAAAGGAAATCAAGCGATTAAAAAGTGAAGGGTTTATTGTTCTCAACGAAACCCCAAAAAAAGGTGCTGATAACAAACTTGTCTGTTTTTTACACCCAAAATCATCAAACGGAGTTTTGGTTGAGCTTTGTCAGGAAAACACAAATATTTAAAAAAGTTTGCTCCATAAGCAAACTAATTATAAATTTGCCGGCTCAAGAGTATTCAGTGAATACTTACAGAAGCAAATTGAAATACTGAAATATTTTAAACGGTCCTATAGCTCAGCTGGTTAGAGCACCTGACTCATAATCAGGGGGTCCATGGTTCGAGCCCATGTGGGACCACAACTAAACCCTTGTAAGTTTCAATATTTACAAGGGTTTCTTATTTAAAAGTTGAGCAAAAAGTTGAGCAAAACTGAATGCTCAACTGCTCAAACTCTATATTTTATTGATTATATTTTGATAAAATAAACATTCTTTCCCCCACGCAACAGAATAAATTAGTTATAAACTGAATGTTTTAATTGCTGTTTTTAACCTAATTATATTTATGATTAAGTTAAATAAATCAACTTACTTGAATAATTGATATCTATAAGTGTTCTCATTGATTATATTATCTGAGTACCTTCTCCTGATGGATATATCATAATACCCTGAATAAATTCGAGCTTCTTTATTACTATTCGGTTCAGATACAGCACTAATTATCCTAATATAATTAACTATTTCTATCATATCCTTTGTAAAATTGATTAAAATTTCAAATCTATAAGTTGCATTTATCTGTTGAATTCAAGTCTTAAAATATAAATTAATTGAATGTAATTATTAAGTTAATTAAAGATTAAAACCTATTTCTTTTAAGCCGCTGGGCTGGGGCAAGCTAGGATTTTAGCTTACAACACCTTAAAAGATGTCCTGGTTGCTCAACTGATGTCTCAGCCCCACGAGTATTTAAAGGCAACTTGCCTACCCTTCCTATCCAACGGCGTTCGGAGAGGGATTTTTTATTTATAAACATTGAAAACACCTTCGCCAACTTCATATCCACTTGTTCTCATGGTTGGCTTTGCCGGTCATAAGGTATGACCCATAAATATCAATACTTATTCTTACTCTAATAAATATAGTAAGATTGGGAAAAGGAAAGACTTAATCCAAAAAAGTTTAAATTATTTCAAAAACCCTTTCAGTTCTTCCAAATAATCGTCACTATTGAAGCCAAACCAATATTCGAATTCTTCCAGTTCCATATCATTCAGACCCGTCTTAAAACCACTTAAAACAGTTTCTATATTATTGTCACAATGATTTTGGATAAGTTCAAAGGAAGCTATCTCTTCTAACCGCTTAATGTCCTCGATGTCTATACCTTCCAATAGACCTGAATTGTAGAGTTCTGACTGGACAAGGTCAATGATGTCCCTCTCGGTAATGGTAATCTGTTTGATGATTCTCTCTTTTTCCATATCGTCTAATTGTTATAATTGAATATTAATCTGGTTAAATGATAATGGAAAAAAACCAAAAGGTAAAATAAATTATTGCTATGGTTTGAAAAAAAAGGGCATTGTTCCCAATGCCCTTAGTTAACTTGACTGGAATAGGATTAAAAAATCACAAGCCCAATGTAAGCAGATATATTAGTCATAGAATTTCCAGAAAAACTTTTATCAGAACCAAGAAATGCTCTGGCACCAAACCTTAGGTTGTCGTTATAATAAGTCAAGTCTACAAGAGGTCCAAAATCAGTAATAGAACCAAAACAATACTGAAACCCACCACCAATGTGAAAATCATTGATTACGTACTTAGCCATCAATGGTATCTCAAAGAAGTTGGTATCATCCTCAAACTTGAAGTCACCTTCACCGGTTTCGTATGCAATGTGTGTATAGTTTATTTCTCCCTCAAGAGCAATATCATTTGTCAGCATCATGCTCTCAAAATAGCCAATGCTATAACCTATTTTACCTGTTGTGTCGTTATCAACATCGCTTGAGAACATTGGTAGGTTAACAGATAGTTTTAAACCTCCCTTTATATCCTGTGCCTGAGTCCCAATAAAGGTCATAAGGCAAATAAGTGTTATTATTTTTTTCATAATTCCTTAGTTTTTAATTTCAAATCCCTTATAATCATCACTACAAGGTGAGCAGTATTCTCTTTGGTAAATACTGTTTATGGTGCCAGCATAACCGGTTACCTTAACATGAATTTTTTTAAAGAAAACATAGTCCTCAATATTAACCTCGTAATTAGGATGAACTATAACATCACAACCTGAGCTTTTGACAGCTTTATAGGCAGCGGCAGCTTTGGCTCTATTGACCTTGGTTGAAAATAGGCCTGATTTGGTCGAGTAGTCAACACCTTCGGCATACTTAGAATCCCCATTGAGCCTAAAAAACAAAAAATATAATGTCTTTGACTGGCCCGAAATTTCCTTTTCTGTATCTACAGTAATATCAGCATCCAATGGTCTGATATTTTCCGTAACGGCAAGTGGCGTGGAAGTGGCACTGGCCAAAGTTGATTTGCAACTGGTAGTGAGAAGTACCGATAAGGCACTAAACAACAGTAAAGTTTTTCTCATAATGTTTAAATTTTAAGATTAGTTTTCCAAAGCAAAACAAAAACCACAAAATTTTTTTGGCCATTTACTTGCCGTATGGGTTTCTTGAGCCTGCGCAATAGAGCAAACCTTACGTTCAATAACAAAACACCTACGTTGGATAAACCGTTGGGTTTACATTCCGTCTAATTCATTAAATTTATCCTATGATAAAAACAATCATCATAGACGACGAACAACCGGCAAGGGACTATCTCGAGAAACTCATTACAAGGTATTTCCCTAACAAGTTCGCCATTGTTCAAAAATGCACCAATATTAACCATGGCTTTGAATCCATAAAAGAACACAAACCAGACTTAGTGTTCCTTGACATTAGGATGCAGGACGGTTCAGGATTCGACCTCTTGAAGCTCTTTGATACTGTTGATTTTGAAATAATCTTTACAACAGCCTACTCAGAGTACGCCCTAGAAGCCATCAAGCAGAGCACACTCGACTATCTGTTGAAACCCATTGACCAAATTGAACTTGGTTCAGCCATCAAAAAGTATGAGAAAAAAACGCAATACCGAAACGAACTAGATAGGATTCGCCTGCTATTGGAGAACCTCGACAATGGCAATGGCCTTCATTCCAAGATTGCATTCCCGTCTGGCGATGGTTACAAACTCGTTAGAGCTAATTACATACAGTACTGTAAGGCCGATGGTAATTACACCAAGGTTTATCAAGTAGACGGCAGTTCTTTCGTTTTAGCTAGGACACTAAAAAAAATAGAAGAACAATTACCGTCTCATTTGTTCCTAAGGATTCATAAGTCCTATCTGGTCAACCTAAACTGTATCAAGGAATACGGCAATTCAGATGGCAATTATGTCACGATTGCCAACAACGAACGCCTGCCCATAGCGAGCAGGAAAAAAGCTGAGGTCATTGAAAGGATACTGGAAAGATAATATTGTATTCTGCTTCTTCCTTTTGGTGTGCTTCCAAGGGTTTACACAAGTTTACCCTACCGAGAGCATCACAATGGACGATGGACTGCCAAGCAATACCGTCTATGATATGGCCATGGACGGCTCGGGTACACTCTGGATAGCAACAAACCGCGGTCTTGCGGTAATAAATGGTTCCAATACGACAACCTTCACCGAAAACGATGGACTACCTCATAACAATTGTTGGCAGGTGGTGGTGGATAACAGTAATGTTGTATGGGTGGGTACTTTTGGAGGTGGGCTTACCTACTACAATGGAAAGGCTTTTGGCACCATCAATCAAGACAACGGGCTTGCTGACAATAGAATAAGAAAACTTTATTACCGAAGCCCTAATCTTTATGTGGGGACACAGAATGGGGTGTCAATAATCAATACCAAGACCAAAGCCGTACAATCATTTAAGGAGAGTGAACAGAAGTTGCAGGTCATGGATTTTTTCGAACATAAAGGAAAGATCTACTTTATCACCTTTACAACAGGTAGTTACCGTATTGACAGAAACGGAATCTTTAAGGTAAACGACGACAAAGCCTTTTTCAGTGCCATGGTAAAAAATGACAGTCTATACTTATCAAAGGATGGTAACCCAACCTGGCTCAATAGTATACACAAAACCAGTATGGATAATTTCCTGTCTAACAAAAGAAACTACTGGGATTTTGGGGACTCTGTTTTCTGGCATCTTCAGTCTATTGAAGGTAGAACCTATGGCGCCGCATGGGGTGTGAACTTTGAATCCGGTGGGTTCTTTGAGGTGAAACAGAATGGTCTGATACCCTTGAATAAGAGATATGGTATCAATTCCCAAAAGGTATATTCCATGCTCCACCTTCCCGACACTCGCCAGTTGTTGTTAGCCACTCTTGACAATGGCATACAAATACTGGACCTGGAGCACATGGTCGCCCTATACCCAAAGGACAACCTTAAGTGTTCACTTACCACTGTGGACGGTGACGTACTTTACGGTTTTGAAGAATACCTGGAAATACAATCGGAAACTAATATCTCGATAATTTCTAAAAGGGACTTTATGGGCTTTGTTAAAAAAGGTATTGCCAATGGCACACTCGAAACGAGGTTTCCACAAAAAGGACACTTTAGGGACTTTTCATTAAAACAGGAAAGGTTCGATAGTTTTTTTAAGATTAACAGTATATCGGAATTTGAAGGTAGCATCTATGTGGGTACACAGATAGGCATCTTTCGACTTGATAAAAAAGGGAATGGATTTGAAATCAATGACTTTTACCCAATATCGGCAGCCAATCGCTTTTACATTGGGACTGAACTGGGATTAATATTTCAATACCCTTATAGCAATGTCATTATGTTTGATGTGCCCAACCATCCCAAACAGATAAAAAGGTTTGAACTCGACGACCCAAACAGCCCTCGGGATATCATAAATTTTATAAAGCTCGGGGACAGACTATTTGCAGTTAGTCGATTTAAAGGTATTTTCTTTTACGAAAATGGAGCAATCACATCACTGCTTCAAAATGGCAGTATTACAGAGCGTGAATTTGTGACGGCAAGGCAGGTGTCCGATAGTTCCTTCTTAGCGGCGGATTATAGGGGAAACATATATAGGTTGACCTATGATGGAGCGATTAACTTTGAAAAAGTGGTCGATAATAAAAACTTGACAGGCAACGCTATATCGGCAGTCGAGACTTATGGGGATTACATCATTGCCAACTCTAACAGAGGGCTAAATTTTTTCAATTTGCACACTGGCATTAAAAGATTCCTTGACCAAGAACAAGGGTTTGTTGCCAGTGGTATAAAGGACATACAAGTATGGAACAGTACACTTATTTTGACCTCGACAAAGGGAGTTTATGACATAGCCCTTAATAAATTACTGGACAACCACACCAAAGTGGTATCCATTGACTTAGACAACCTAAAGGTGAACGGGAATGACATAAACCGTCCCGATTCGGATAGTTTTTTGTTGAACCATGACCAGAACCGATTGGACATTTCCCTAAAAGGCAAGAACATCAAATACCCTAAAAAAGTCTTTTACAGATATCGCATAGTTGGCCTTGACAATGCCTACTGGACGGATTGGAAAAGTTGGCACGACGAAAAACACTTTGGCATCCCCTATCTTCCGGCAGGGGACTTTGACATTGAACTGGAATACAGGGACGACTTCAGCGGTCAGGTGGGCTGTTCAAAGATAGTTCGACTGACTATTGAAAGACCTTTTTGGAACACCATACCGTTTTACCTATTGGCCGTCCTCATTATCATCAGTATCGTCTTTATTTTAATCAGGTGGCGCTTTAAGGTTTTGAACAAACGCCAAAAGCAAAAATCAATGATTGAAAAACGCATTGCCGAGGCCAAGATGGAAGCCCTGAGAAGCCAGATGAACCCGCATTTTGTGTTCAATGCCATAGGGGCGATACAGAACTTCGTTATAGACAATGATACCGACAGTTCCCTGGACTATATGAACAGTTTCTCAAAATTGATACGCAAGACATTGGACTACTCTTCCAAAAAGAGCATAACCATACAAGAGGAGGTGGATTTCTTGAAATTATTTGTAAAAATACAGAACCTGAGGTTCGGCAACCAAGTGCGATTTACCATTAGAGTTCAAAAAACTATTGATAAAAACCACATGGAAATCCCTCCGATGCTTTTACAGCCTATTGTGGAGAACTGCTTTGAGCACGCATTTGATGATTCTATAAAAACCCCTAAAATCAACCTCTTCTTTGAGCTTAAGGGACTGTTTTTGGAAATCACGGTGCGTGATACGGGCCATGGCATCAAAAACACTGTAAGGGCAAAGTCCAAAGGCCTTAAACTGGTCGAGGAACACCTAAAACTCATCCATCCCGAGAACAGGTTGGAGATAACATCCGATACTACGGGAACGTCCGTTAAAATTCTTTTGGGGGTTCTTTGACAAAGCGTTTAATAACAAAACCTATACGCTGAGTAAATGGTGGTTTTTGTTCGAAATTTTTAACATTAATTTATAACTTATTTATAATGTGCCACAATTATGTTCAATAACCTACATTTTAAAAACAACTTATTAATGTTATGTTGCTTCCTGGTTTTTTCCTGCAACGATATAAAACAACAACAAGAACAAAAACCATCTTGTGCCGAGATTAAAACTGCTTGTTTGGACCTTATTAAAAACAATATGCCTAAAGTGATGGAATTGCTTGGCAAACAAGAATATGAAGATTCTGACATTAAAAAAGCTTTTAAACAATTTAAATTTTTTGATGATTTGGAAAAAATGGAAGAATACCTTGAATCAAACTGCCCAAGTGTAAACGAAGAGTATAATAAAGAACTACAGGAGTATATAGTCATAGAAGGCTTAAAATATTTATTAAACAACTAACATAATTATAATATGAGCAAAAACAATAACACACCACCAATTATTAAAATAGCTTCGTGGCTGCTAAGCTTAATAGTATTTGCTGTAGGCTTTTGGCATGCCCATCTTGGTATGAAAGAAATGAAACCATTTCAGTCTGAATATGGTAGTTTGTTAATTGCTGCTATAATTTTATTATTAACCTTAATCACTTATTGGTTTGCTGTTAATGGTAAAAAAACAGCTTTAATATTTTACAGTTTTTGTGCTTTTAGCTTTTTAGTATTAAACCTTAATTATTTTTATCCAGCCTACATGGCAAAAACACTAATTCAAAATGAGGCCAGCACATTAAACGATATACTCCAAAAATACGTAAATGGAACATCTTCAATCCAAGATTCTGAAAATTCAGCAGCTGTTTCAGACTATTTAAACTTAATAAGTCTTAAAGACCAAATAATAACTGAAATCAACAATAAAGGGTACGGTCCAAAAGCCAGAGCACGAACCAATGATTTTAATGAAATATCTTCAAAATATACGGTAACAGCAATTGAAGAACCATCATTTGGAAAAGTAACTAACAACGTAGATGATGCTAAGCGCCAAAGGGAACAAATAGAGCCTTTGTTCGAGCAGGCACTCTCTACTCTAATGCTTAAAGGTATTCTGAATGTAAACGACCCAGGTTTATTCAGAGAGGGAACTAAAGAACTCGGTGAAATACAGAAAAAGTATACTGTAATTCTAAATAGTATTAGTTCAGATAATTCAACCAATTATAAACTTGATTCTATAACGGAATATAAGAACGTTAATAATATAGTGAAGTTTGTTGGAGAATTTAACACTGCAATTGATAAGGTAAATAAAGGAAATAATAAACAAAAGAATATTTTACAAAGACTAGATGAAGATGCTCATCCAAGAGCGAATAAGCTAGGAAAAATTAAACATACAATTACATCTATTGTTGAAAGAATTAATGAAATCGATACTTGGGCAATTATTTTCTTATGTCTTTTAATTGATTTCATCGTCCCGCTTTCAATATATCTACTAATTAAGAAGAAAGAAAATGAAAATGAAGATGTAAAGAAGAAAAAATTAAAGCCATCATCATTTTAAATTCAATCAAATAAAAGTATGGAAGATTTAAATCTAAATATTGAAGGGGCTGATGACAACATCGAACCTATTTCATCTAATAATTCAGACCAAGAAAAGTTTTTAGCAGACCTTACAAAACATGAAATATCAAGGGCTTTTACTGAAATAAGTGCTGAAAATAGAGTTTGTGTTATTCCTATAGGGTTCCCTCAAGCAGGAAAATCTTTGCTATTGTCTTCACTTATGTACTATGGCAGACAAGGGGTTGACAGTTATTTTAGAGTAAATGTACTTCAAGAAAATTTCTACAAAAAAGGGCGTTTGGCATTTAACCAAATGGTAGAGTATTTTGATAAAGGAAAACCTTACGAAGCAACCTCAAAAGGGACACTCGATTTGATAGGTTTAGACATAAAACCCATAAACAAAAAAATGCCAAATTTAAAAATGGCGTTTTTAGATTTAGCTGGCGAAGATATTAAAAGTATAAAAGTATCTGAAAAAGGAGAGTTTACAGATAAAATAGATGCTGCTTTTAATGGTCTTCAAATTGACAATTCACCAATAATTTTTACTCTTATAACACCATTTTCCCCACCTTTAAACGACAATGAAACAATAGCAGATGCTCACGGAAGGGAAGACAGTTTGCATTATGATTTTCTCAATTATTTAGAGACAACTCAATCTAGAATAATGAGAAACGCCAGTTTTGTTATTATAGTATCACAATGGGATTTAAATCACGATGAGAGTTTAACCGCTGAAGACTACATAAAAAAATATAGGCCTTCTATTTTTAATTATGTAAAAAATGCCAATGTGACTTGGGGGAATTATTCGGTTGGCAAGCTTTTGGCAACTAATGATAATGGTATCAAAATGGTTGAGATAGTGAGAAAAAATATTGATTACCCAGCTAGATTGTGGCGAAAATTGTATCAACTTTCTACTGGTTTGGATTTAGAAAAAAAAGGATTTTGGGAAAAGTTTTGGGGTTAAAAAATGAAAACTTATTTAATATTTTTTGGGAAATCTCAAGACTTTAAGTCAGTCTATTTTGATGCGGAGTCGAAAATTGTAAATTTTGATTTAGTAATAAAAGATTTTGACCTTCTTGAATCAAATGTTTTCACTGTAGATGACATAAATAATGATGAAATATTATCAAAATACTATTTCAAATATCAAAATAAAGAACACTCTTTACTAAAGCTTTATTCATTTGCACAGGCTGCCAATGGCTCAAGAATTTCAGGAAGTATTTTTGGAGTTGGGTTACTTTCAAAAGAAAACATCAGCTTGTGTAAATCTAATTTAAAACTGCTAAAAGTTGCTAAAGATAATTTTGAAAAACTATCAATTTCCAAAAAAAAGTTTAATAAATCTAATTTTGATGTTGATGTTCATAAAATATGGAAAGCCATTGTCAACAATAATGGACAAAACTTATTGGAAAATATAAGATATGATAATTATCCCAAAGAAATAAAGCCCAAATCAATTGGAATTAAATTAGATTTCTATGAATCTATAGAAAGTATTGACAAACATGAAATCCTATTTAATAAGGTTTATTTCTCTAGTGATATAGAACATCTAAATCGAACTCAATTAAAATGGGACAAAAGTAAATTCCCACTTTTTATTGTTGATAATGGCAGCCTAAAAGAATATAAAGAAAAGGTTATTGAACTTCCAAAAATTAAAACAACAGAAAATACTAATAGTGACTTTATAAGTTTAAAAATAGATTACGACGACTTAACACAAAGACACGCAGAGTTAAAACAAGATTACTTCAGTTTAAGACAAGCCTTTAAAAAGAAAGAATTGTTTTACAGAGTCTTAATAAGTATTCTTTTTATTGCACTTTCTTTCTCTGTAGTTTACTTTTCTCTTTTTAAATCTGAGGAACAGAAAATACCTCCTCAAAAAGAGAAGGTAGAACAGAAAGATTTAAAGAAGTTTAAAAAACCTAAAGAAAATACAGATACTACTTCTGTGAAACTCAACTCTAACATGGGTGAAACCAATGAGAAGTTAGAATCAAAGTCAAATACAACTAGCAAAAAAGATAAAAGCTAAAAGGAAAATTAAGACATGATTAAAAAGATTTTTTCATTCAAAGGTAGAATTAGTAGAACAGAATATATAGTTAGTTATTTTTTGTATTTAGCTTGTTATTTTTTGTATTTAGCCTTCTACAATTTATTATTAGAATTTGTTCATTCTATAATTTCTTTTTCTTTATTAAATATTCTTTTATTCTGGTTTATAGCATCTCAAAGTGCTAAACGTTGCCATGATATTGGCAAAAGTGGATGGTGGCAATTAATACCTTTCTATTTTTTTTGGTTGCTATTCAAAAAAGGTCAGTCAGGCGAAAATAAATACGGTAAAGCCCCTTGGGTTGACCCTTCAAAATTATTTATCAATAATTTTAATTATAACGTTGTTCCAGAAGCTACCACTAAACAAGTAATTATGGATACCTATGAAGAAGAAGAAGACAATGAATATAAAGTGAAAAAAAGTGATGATTCCAATTCAAACACTTTTCATAGGTTAAAAGATAATGAAACAAATCTTTTTGTTAAAGAAAAACAATTAATTAAAAAAAGGTTAAGTCTCAGTAATTATCTAAAAAAACTAAGCCTAATTGTTGCTGTTTTTTTTATCTCTGTATTATTTCAACACTTTATAATTGGTTATTTTGAAGCAAATCATTTAATGCACACCACAGATTTTGAATCTATCAAGTGGTTTCATTATTACAGTCTCTTCCATTACAACATTTTACCCATTCTCTTAATAATATGGCTTATTGTATTGTCTATTTTTAGACTACAAGATAGTAATTTGGCTGGGGTTGCTTTAATAATACCTGGTTATAATTTAATTAAGCTTTTTTCATACGGTGATGCCAATGAAAATAAATATGGACCACCACAAAACTTTACATTACATAAAACATCGACCTACTTTGATGAAATAGGTAAAAACAAAACTCATAATATAGAGAACCCTTTAAAGCCAGCCTTAGTTTTTGCAATACTAGTTGTTTCAACAATTAGCTTCTTTTATTTTAATAACTCAAAGAGTATCACATACTCCCAACTAGTAACTGAATATGAGATTATTAACAAAAACAATCCTATTTTTAATTTAATTAAAATACCTGGAGTAAACTTAAGTCCTATTAAAAACAGTAAGCTAAATGGGATAATTAAGAGTTTAGCTTTTAATGATAATTTCGAGGGCAACATTTTTTATGTTTTTGATAAAGCTGGTAAAGTTATCAGAAAGGTCAGTAATACAGAAGAACGTATATTTTACTATAATGGTGTCCGATTAGATTCTATAATAGAAAAAGGAGAAGGAGTCACAATTACTAAATTTCACTATAAAACAATTAGTGATACTAATTCAATCAGCTTGACTGAAAGTTATAATAATGAGATATTTGATACTACTGTTTTACAAATAACTAAAAAAGAAGCTAAAACTGTTAAAAGCGAATTTGTAGATTCAAAGGTTTATCACTTAAAAACTCAGATTATCCACTTTAATAACTTTAAAAATGTCACAAAAGAAATAATTAAAAGGGAATGGCCTGAAAACCCAGAATTGGATGAAGAATTAGTTTATAATTACGATTATGATTTAAATAACAATTTAATTAGAAAATACGGTGGGAGCATTAACGATATAGATGAATATAGTTATATAAATAATAATAGACTTTTAGAATACAAATATTTTTTAGATGCTGATGATGAACTCCCAATCAGAATTTTTAAATATTCGTATAGTTTGAAAACACCTTCAATTAATTATATTGATTATGATAATGATAAAGTTTATGATTTTTTAACTACTCATGATAGCACAGTATACAACCTTAAAGTTCGAGATACTAACAAGAGTTACAGTTTGACACTAGATAAAAAAAACAATATCATAGAAGTCCCCGAAAATGAGTTGCCAAATTTTCTTGATATGGAACAAGAAACCAGAAAATACACTTATTACAATACTTACTTTGATTTTTTTAAAGATTTATTTTCAACAAATAAAAAATCTAATATTGATATATAAAAATCTATTAAGGGCACGATATTTTAGTGAAATATAAATAGGAGTTATTTATGGAAGAAAAATACACAGACCCATTTAACAATAAAAAAAAAAGAAGTTTTAAGCCTACAAATTCAAAAAAAATTGGGCTAAAATTAAATAGATTTTATAAAATTTTATTAGGTATTTTCATTATAGGTATTGGCTTTTGGTTTCTATTCAATAATCTCAACCAAACTGTTAACGATGATTTGATTTTTTTTAACCACATTAACAACAGTAGTGATGAAGCTGAAAACCAAAAAATTTCAGACGATTCATTTGATTATTTATTTGAAGAGCCAACTAACAATAATATGGGTATTATACTATCAGAAACTTGTAAAAAATGCAGTAAAAAACTTTATGCCCCAGTTAATAGAACATGTTTTTATTGTAATAAACTTTTTGATGGATGGGGATATGTTTGTGGGAATGACAATATAAGAGACGAGCAAGGAAATTATGGCATTAGCTGCTCGTCTTACAAACCCGACTTAAACAACCCAGAAGAAGCTTTAGCTATTTTAAGTAGTCCAATGGATTTAGTATCTATTGGTATGCAAAATGCTAGAGATAGCATTATGAAAACAAAGGATTCAATAACAATGAAGTTTTTAGGTTTTGATGGCTATGATATGAATATACACAATCACAAAGATTGGGATGTTTCAGAAATAGTTTTTTGTAGTTGGGCTTGTGCTGATGATTATTGTTGGGGTTATCATTAATTTAAACTAACAGCATAATGTATTCAATAATAAAGAATGTCCTTTTCTGTTTTTACTATTTAATTTAAATATTTTAAAAGCGCAAAATCAATTGACATAATTTATGAAAAAAAATTCTTATAATAAAACAATATTTTGGACATCTTTAATTTCAATTATTTTAACATTAACAGCAGTTGTCTATTTCACTAATTATATGAGAGATTTTGATGAGGGAAATTTTGAGTTCTTTTTCAAATCTCTTGTTATGATTTGTTTTCTTTTTTTTATACCTGCAACAATTATATACAGTATAATTTTCGGAAAAATTAATAAAAAAGTTGTTGGAGATATTTATTATTTTTTCTTTTTTTTACTTGCTACTGTTATATGGGGTTTGTTAATGGAGAAATTCGATTTGATTGATTTTTTTGAAAACAGAATAATTGGTATGATAGTATTGGGAATAATTTCGTTAATAATAACCAAGATGATAACATATTCTGTATTTAAATCAATTAATGAAGAAGAAAATTGAGGTTATTAGACAATGATTTTAGCACAAAAAAATAATATATATTCAATTCAATAAGTTAAAAGAATAATTTTTGAAAATTAATCAATATATGAATAAATCCCTTATCATCATTCTCCTAATCTCGCAATATACCTTTGCAGATAGTCCATTAACTTCCACCGTATCTTATAAAGTTCCTGAGGTATTAGAAGCATCAACTTCAAACGGAACTTTAACGGATAAACACTTTAATTTTAATTATTAAAGACAGACATATATGAAAAAAACCATTTTAACATTAATAGCAGCGGGGCTTTTAACATCCTGCGTTGTAGAGAATAAATATCTTTACCACGAAAAGGGCAAGGATTATTGGGTAAGCATTGAGGAATATTACGAACTTAAATACCAAAAGGGCGTCGAGCTCAACAAGTGGAACCCAGACATCTGTCCATCACCTAAAGATTACGCTGAAAGTTGGACAGAGTTGACATTAAAGAATTCCAAGCCAAGAATAACAAATAGACTACCCATCTTTCAAAAAATATGAGTTCTACAATTAAAAGCCTGTCAGTACTATTTATCCTTTTTTCACAGGTTGTGTTGGCGGACTCTCCTTTAACGAGCATAGAGTTTTACAGGGCGTATTTAGGAAACCCCATGATTGAAAAAGCCGCTGTCTCTAAAGGGAAAATAACTTCAGAGATTTTGGGGTTCCTTACAGATGAGGAAAACCAACAAGCCGAGAAGCTTGCCGTGATAAATGCATTGGGCTGGAACCATAATAATACCAATAGCAAGGTTTACAGAAACCACATAATCAAAACAAAAAATTACAAAAGTGAATTCGGCGGTAAATACACAGCTTTTCTATGGAATGCCTCAGCTTCCGAACTGCTCTATTATTCTTATATGAAAGCAATGGAGAATTACAGTCAACCCCTATTCGTGTTTGAGTATTTAGACAAGGCCATTAAAAAAGAACCAAAGAACTTAAATATTAGATTAGTTTATGAGCTAATAAAAGCACAGGTACTTTATGAGATAAATGAAAAGGATTTAGCGAATGAGAATATCAAAGCCATATTGATAAAGTTAGACAACAATGAAAGCAATGTAAACATAGAGGCACTAACTTATTTTCAGGAGTACTTTAACCTAACAAAATCATGAATAATACCTAACAATTTATGCCCATAATTGTTATTGTAATTCAAATTATTTCAAGTCAATCAAAACATGAGCTATGAAAATGGAAATATTATTTTTTAAACATCAATATCCTCGCAGTGTAATCCCATACTAATTGACTCAATTTAAGAAACATAGCCGTTTAAGTATTATTTATAGCAAAGACAATACCTGTTATGTATCTTCAGTTATTCAAAAAAAGTTATATATCGTGCTTTAATATTAAATTTAACTTATTTAAAAACTATTTATGATAATTAGCTATTTCGATATTACTAATATAAAATTTAACTTAAAATATTTTAAGACCTTAATCATTTTGTTCTTTATAACTTTAATAAGCTGTCAACAAACTGATTATTATAGATTAGAAAAAAATTATGGAAAAAAATTGGAAGAATTAGCTTTAGAATTTAATCTTCCATCAGAATATCTTAAATCTTTGATAATTTTAGAAAGCTCAGGCAAAAAAAAAGTGCCCTCAAGATTTGAAAAACACGTGTATAAAAAACTTATAGCTTTAAGAGAAGGGAAAATTAGTAAATACGAAACATTAAAGTCCCATCACCTAAAAAATGCATCAGATGCTGCTATTAAAAATCTTGCCAGTTCTTGGGGTCCCTTTCAACTTATGGGTTATAAGTGTTTAGATTTAGGTATAAAAGTGAGTGATATTAGAGGAGATAACGCTTTATTTTGGGGCGTTTATTGGATTAATAAAGAGTATGGGGATTATTTGAGAAATAATAAATTTGAAGAAGCCTTCAGAATTCACAATACAGGTAGTCCATATGGTAAAACATATCATTCTCATTATGTAAGTAATGGGCTCAAGCATATCGAGTACTTTAAAAAATAATTGATTGTCTATTTTTATAACTAAATACCAGCTAAAGCTGCCACAAGTGGATAGGACGGGTCAGCACCACCTACAGCGGCTTAAAGTGAGCATAGCAACTATTATTACAAATCCTTTTAATTGCTTAGACTAAAAAGAGTTTTTATGTTGCTTAAAAAATTCGGTTTTCATTGGTTCATTTTAACCGTTTTTTGCAACCTCTTATGATTTCCTGATTAGGTTATCATAACAAGACTAAATATAAAAACATCCTCTTTTCAATAAATAACATATCAATTTAATTATCGCCTCAAAAAAATAGAAAAACACGCGCCAACTTATGGTCTTTTCGCTGTATGTTAGCCTTTATGAATCAAGTAGCTGAAATAGGGATTTATTATAAATCAACTCCAAAATTTAAACCTGTTATTAAATCATCTAATGACGCTTTTAAACTTTTGATTGATAATTGGGGCGAAAATTTAATTGAACTACAAGAAGAATTCAAAGTCATTTTATTAAATAATTCCAATCAAGTTTTAGGAATTTTACCGTTATCAAAAGGTGGAATTACCAGTTGTTTGGTAGATGTCAGATTATTGTTTTCAGTTGTTTTAAAGGCTAATGCTACAGCCATAATCATCTCTCACAATCATCCATCGGGGAAATTGACTCCGAGTTCAAGCGATATTGATATCACAGAAAAGATTAAATCCGCAGGTAAAATATTGGATATTAAACTTATCGACCACATTATAGTGACTCGAGTTGGATATTATAGTTTTACAGAAGAGGGATTATAAAGGATAAAAAAAGTATTAGTCAACTTTAATTCGCTTCGTTTCTTTTTCTCGAACAGTTCCAAATTTATCTTCATAGACAATTCTTTCAACATACATTTGTTATATCCATAGGTTTTAATTTAAAATGTGAATTGTCATATATTATTATCAAACCGCCACTTATGAAAAATTGAATGTTTCAGAATTTTCCGTTTTTTGAGTTCACTTTAAATGCTCTACCCAACTGAACGTGAAATTTAGATTGCTATAGAGTTATTTTCTTGAAATTTTTCTGCCTGGATTTTTTTCGGGGATTTCACAAAAACCTCTATCCCAAGGTTTTGAACCCCCACCTTCTATTAAGGGCAGGAAGGATACGAGGAAGGTAGTGGAGTAGCCCCTACCTAACCACCATTATTATCCTTTTTACGTTGATATTTAATCTAATTGAAACCATTAGATATAAATTGTTTAGATTTGTTATAAGGTTAGTCTTAATAAGATTAAATGTTTTATTATCAAGTGTATTATTCGATTTGATATATACCTTTTCCGTCAACCTTACACGACCATCTCTATTGGACAGGTACAAAAGACTTGAAAGCCTAACCCAAATGCCATCGCCGAACTCTTTTTTGATGAATTGGTTTAATAGCTTGTTTATTGTGCGGTATTCTAATTGGTAACCTTTTCTATTACTTTTCAATATCTAATTGTATTTTACGTTTTATTTTGGTTACGGTATTGGGATGAAGTCCGACAATTCGTGAAACCTCAATATTCTTATATCCTTTTTTTATTAAATCAATCGCCTTTTTATTTTTTGGCTTTGAAAGGAAAGTCAGGGTATCCTCTTTTGTCCCATTTGCTCGTCCTTTATAAATTTTTCTAGCCTTTGCCAATTCAATCCCTTGCAACTGTCTCTCGCGGATTTGTGTTCTCTCCATTTCCGCAACACTTGCAAGAATATTAATTATGAGCTTACCGATACTATTCTCCGTTCCGTCTTCGTTAAGAGTACGTATCCCTTGATTTATAAATCGGACTGGAACCTTATTTATATTGAAATATTCAATGGTGAGAAGGATATCCTTTAGATTTCTGCCCATCCTATCAATACTCCATACATTTAATTCTTTAATAATACCATCATCAGTAAGTTTTATTATTTTTTTACCTCCGGGTCTATCAGTGAATAGCACATTGCCTGATATAGTATCTTCAATCAAATAATCAAAATCATTGACATTTACTTTTTGCCTATCCGTATTTTGCTCTATAGTTGATTTTCTTACGTAAAGTACCCTCATAATTTCTCACATTTTTAAGTTAGTATGTGGTTGAGGCTAAAATGCAAGCTTTTTTTAGATTATGCCGCATTATTACTTGGTTTTTTAAGAATTTGATTATCCCAATTTAGGGTATACTCTAATAGTATGAAAAATATTTTTCTTTAACGATAGTTAGTAGCAAAGTGCAAAAAACGGTTATGATATACCACCCGCAGCCGATGAAAATGAGCGCCATAAATTATCAATAACTCTTTGTATCGTTATTGTTTAGAGTTGTAAATGAAATGGTTCAAATCATACGCTTTGAGTGGTTAGGTCTTCCGCCCCATACAATTATGAGAATCAAGCTGGGTGGAAAAACAAAGCCAAACAGCATTTGATGTATTGATTTTGTTTCAATTTATCTAATCAGAAATATTATTAGGTTAAACTCTTTTGATAAGATTCTCCCTGTTTTCTTATCATACAGATTTCCTTTTGTAAAGAAAATCGATTTTTTTATACATAATAACCTATATTTGTAAAGATATTTTGATTTTCTTTACATATGCCACCATTTGAACTAAGTTATCTCCCTTTGGATATTGAGCTTGAGACCAAGGCAGTCCTCAAGAAACTGACAACCTCACACAGGTCATTGGCAGAACTCAAGGGTATGTCCAAAAGCATCCCCAACCAAAGCATATTAATCAGCACTTTGGGACTTCAGGAGGCGAAGGACAGTTCTGCAGTTGAGAACATCATCACAACGCATGACGACCTGTACAAGGCAGAGCTTAACACCAATAGGATTCACTCTATTGCATCAAAGGAGGTCCAAAACTATGTGGAAGCACTTAAAAGTGGATTTGAACTTATCAGCCAACAGAAGTTACTGACCAATAGGATGATTGTCGAAATTCAGTCCATACTTGAAAAGAACGATGCTGGGTTTAGAAAGGTTCCCGGAACCACCCTCAAGAACGACACAACGGGAGAGGTTATCTATACCCCTCCACAGGACAGGGCATCCATCGATGCTCTAATGGATAATCTTGAAAAGTATATAAACGATGATGAATTTTGCAGTTTGGACCCCTTGGTCAAGATGGCCATTATCCATTTCCAATTTGAGAGCATCCACCCATTTTATGACGGCAATGGAAGAACGGGCAGAATCATAAATGTGCTTTACCTTGTCCTTCAGGACCTTTTGGATTTACCCATATTGTATCTTAGCAAGTTCATCATATCAAACAAAAGTGACTATTATAAAAAGATTCAAGCCGTAAGGGACTCTAAAAGCTATGAAGACTGGATTTTATTTATATTGGATGGAGTCGAACAGACTGCAAAGGACACTATTGAAACCATCTCAAGAATCCAATCTTTACTCCTAAGTCAAAAGCATACCATAAGAAAGAATTATAAATTCTACAGTCAGGATTTACTAAACAATCTCTTCAGGCACCCTTACACTAAAATAGAATTTGTAGAGAGGGACTTAGGTGTATCAAGAATAACTGCCGCCAACTACCTTAACGCTCTGGCTGATGATGGAATACTTACTAAAAGGAAAATGGGTGTTACCAATTATTACATTAACCACCAACTTTTTGATATTCTTTCAAGTTAGTGTTGCCATTTGTGTTTAATCACAGTAAGATTTATGCTTCATCAGTATCTATTAGACTCTTTACATAGTCCATATTGATTAGGTCGTTCAGGTTCCTTAGTTCATCTAAATCACTTTTTTTCATACCGCCAAAGAACTCCATACCTTCGCTTATCTCTTCTATTACATCTGATATGGATTCAATGAAATAATTGTAATCATTGAGGTGGAATTCCATTTCTATAGGTTTTAGTATTTTGTATAACCTTAACTTAAGTTCCCTTTCATTCAAGGGTTTTTTACTTTCTACGAAAAACTTAATGATAATCTCATTATCGGATATTTTATAGCGGTAAATCCCCTCTGGTTGATGGTTTTTCCACCACTCGCGGTTAGACCCGAGTCCCGGTATGGCCATTTTGGAATTAGAGAGTTTTTTGAAGAATTTGCTTGGTGATTCAATGTGTGCAAGAAACTTTTCATAATCATACTTTAATGTAAATATACTTACGGGGTCTGTTAATTTATGTGTGGATTTCTTCATTTCCACTTGAAGTTGTGTAGTGTCGAGTTTCATTTTTTTAATGTTTTGCTTTATAAGGGGGATAATCAAATTCCCCTTTTTTATGTCATTATGTTGGTTCAGGTCGGTTTTACTAAAGATAAAACCCAGACAAAAAGGGAGTTAATGGTAAGTTTATGCCCAATTATGGCAATACCGCTCCAACTCTTTCAAGGGTTTTAAGCGTCCGTTTTCATCGAATTCAACCCTGCATAGGTTCATAATGGGTAGCACCTCCATAAATCCAAAATGAATACTGTTATCCCACATAATCTTAATTCGTTCATCACTGAAGAAGTTCTCCTCATAGACGAAAAAAATAAATGGATAAAGGGACGATTCGAAGCGAGCTATATATTCTCCTTTCTTGATAAACTGGAAAAAGTGAATCCTTATCGTTGGCAATGGGTCTCCATCCTCGTAAATGACCTGAGTCTTTATGAAGGTCTTACCTTCTAATATCCTAGTCTTTAATTGAGTGACAATCTCGCGAATCCCCTCCAAAGAGAACTTATTGTTGTTAAGATTGTTTTCATTGGGTGTGATATCAATACTCCACCGCTCCAAAAACGAAGGGAACTCTATATCCTCTTCCATCAGTATTATAGATTGCAAAGACATCATAATAAAAAGATAATCAATGTTCTTGTCCGTGGTCGGGACAGCGGGAAAGTCATCAAGGGTAACTATCAATTCCCCGTTTTTTTTGCTCAACTTTCCTTTATTCATTATTTCGGGAATCTTACTCATAAATCAGAAGGGTAAATCGGTATTTATTATCTTCGAGATGGTCAATTTGACATTTCTTTTACTTATTGAAACTTGCTCATCTTCAAGGTCATTTTCCAATTTTTGGAGGAACTTTTCGTCATTTGTCAATTTCAGGACATTTTTAAGGGCGTTGATGGCATCCTCATCACTTGAGAAATCGCCAACATCCAATCTAAATTCGAATTCTTTTTTACTCATAATTTCTATTTAACTATAAATAGTATAGTTTTCCGGAAAAGACATAAAAAATCAATAAAAACATATGACAACCAATATCTATGCTTATATTTGAGGAAAATTATGGATATGGCAAAAAAGAACCTCGACCTTGAAAAATTTGACTTCAGAGACCTTAGCGAAAGTGCTGATTCTCCAAATGCCCTTGAAGGTTACATTATACCCATAATAGAGAAAGCCTACATGGCCTTCAGGAACAAGGAGGAGAACAAAAGGATAATCGAGTTTTCCGAATTCTACAAGGAAAAGATAGAAGAACTCAAGTACAGGTCGAACATACATTACACCCTGTCCATAGCCAAGAACAGAAATACCAACGACACCATCATCGCAAAGGTCAAGTGGCCCTACAAAATCAAGGGTGAATACCGCAAATATGGATACATCAGCGTATTCATTGCCAGCACCACAAAATTCCCAAAGGGTCTCAAGGACCCAAACCTTAAATACTTCGCAGAGGATAAAATATACCAATACATCAACAAAAATGCTCCGATAGAACTATTGGATGACTCTGGAAACCCCTATCAAATCTAGGGGTATATTTTTTTTATCAAAAAAACATACCATTTTATTTGCGTATGTTTTTTTAGCGTCATATATTTGTCTCGTCAAAATAAGATAGGGCACCACAAGGTCCCCTATCCTACTCTTCGAATGCCACGACGAGAAACCGTCGGAAAAACAACTTGAGGACAACGGTAACTGTCCCTAAACCCTTCTTCCCGAGAGGACATAACTCGACAACAACCCGTGAGAACTGCGTCAATGTTCATTCTAAAAACTTTTTTATTATGAACGACTTTCGAGACTACAACAAGGTGGTAATGGTCGCCACCGCAGAACTGAAGGAGAACCTAACGACCGCAACGCTGTATAAGGTACCTTCCAACTATGATGACATCAAGAGGAACATCGCCGAATTGGGGCTACTGAACCCTCTTTTGGTCACCAAGGACCTACAGATAATCTCCGGTAACCTAAGGTTCTGGGTTGCCCTTGAACTGGGACTGGAAACTCTGCCTGTGGTGTTCCTTGATGTGGAGGAACAACGCATGGACATGGTATCGGTATCCACCAACCAGTTCAGGGAAAAATCAAACCTTGAAATCCTACGTGAGATAGAGTTCTACGAACAGTACTATTCAGTGGGCAAGGGCAGAAGGACCGACCTTTGTCCTCAGGCTGCACAGGTCAAGGAGGAAAAGGACCAAGCACTCGGACAAATAGGACGATACAGAGTGAACACTCTCAAGTCCATCAAGAAAAAATGTGTTGAACTCTATGGTGAGGGCAACACCAAGGTCGATGAACTTTTATCGTCTGTGGAAAGTGGTAAATCATCTCTTAACAAGGTGAACGAACAACTGGAGAGGGAGTCCAACAAGAGAATGAACAAGAAAAACGTCCCTTCCTTCTATGAGTTCCATACCGAGAACGTGCACATATACAACAAGTCCTGCATCGACCTTTCAGAACTTGAAGATAATTCGGTTCAGACAGTGGTCACTTCACCCCCATACTTCGATATGAGGGACTATGGTATCGGTAAAAACCAATTGGGTCACCAAGACACAGCTCAGGCGTTCATAGACGAACTGGTTCCTTATTTTGACGAGGTGAATAGAGTTTTGAAGCATAATGGCTCTCTATTTGTCAACATCAACGACAAGATAGAGGATGGACAGTACCAGATGGTACCGGAAATGTTCCTTATCGAAATGGTGAAAAGAGGTTGGAGGTATGTCGACAAATACCTTTGGCTAAAACCCAACCCGCAGTACACACCTAACAGGGGCAGTGTCAGGAACTTTGAGCCCATCTTCCACTTCGTGAAGTCAGAGGACTACTACTTTGACAGGGAATGGCTGAAACAGGTGGGGGACATGGACAATGGAATATCCATCGGTACAGTGGACGCCATGGAACCTAAGTTGGTCTCAGGAATGGACTTTAGAGACAACATTCTTAAAAATATAGGTGGCAACACCTATGAGCTGAGAAAAAAATGTAAAGAGCATGGATTCCAAATGGAACACTCCGCGACCTTCCCGTTGAGCCTGCCATCGATATTCATCCTATCGACCTCAAAACCGGGGGATACCGTACTAGATATATTTTCAGGAACCGCAACCACAGGTGAGGTCGCCCTGTTGACCAATAGACGGTACGTAGGTTATGAGCTCAACCCTCAGTTCGTAATGGCGTCTGAGGTTAGGTTAAGTGAACACCTTAATTTCAAAGAAGCCGCATAATGGAAGTTCAAAGAATAAATCCATTGGAATTAAGTTTTAACCCAATCTACAGCTCCTATAAATCTGTGGATTGGGATTATTCTAATTTTTTAAACAATCTTAGTGTGTATGGTCAGCAAAAGCCTATTATAGTTGATGAAGACCTTTGTGTGTTAGACGGGAATAAAAGATTACAAGCCTTGATTGACTTAAACATACAAGCCGTTGAAATAATCATAATAGAAGAATTGAATTTTAAGGTTGATATCTGTAATTTAAAACCTTCAGAAAAGATAATAATATTAGAACTATTCGAAGAAAAATATAGCCTGAGTCAGTATTCGTCTAAAAACGCTTCAATAGCTGTAAAGGCTATCAGAACAATCCTGTTTGGAGGCGTAAAACATCTGCGAGAATACTATGAACTGAAAAAGATGTTAATAGAACTTCATAAGTTGAATACTCTTTTATTTAATCAAATAATTAATCAATTAGATTCATTTGAAATATCTATTCCCGAAGCTATTTATGAAATAAAAAAAATAATAAACAAAAACTCTTCTTTTGATTTCAGAGTATTTTCTTTAAAACAGCTCGACATACTTCGAGCGGCTTAAATCTTATAAAGAGAATTCATTTCGTTGAAGAAATTGTCTGTATCAGCATATAGCTCTTCTGATTTAAAGTTTTTTAGATAGTTTTCTGTAATGCTAACATTAGAGTGCGCCAATGCTTTAGAAACTTTATGGATATCACCTGTTGCCGTTTTAAAAGTATAAGCGAAGGTATGTCGAGCCGAACCGAACGAAAAAGGTTCAATTTGAAAAGAAAAGGCTATGTTCTTAAGTTGTTTGTTTACAACTGCACGTATTGAAGATATTTTATTGTATTGTTTCTGCACGTCACTAATACCTTCAAGTTCTTCTCCAAAGACATATTTCTTATTTTTATTAGAGTAAGAATAAATTATTTTTCGCAATAAACCGTCTCGGTTGGATATAATTATTTTGAATTCTTCGCCTTCACTTTCAGTTAGTTCTCTTTGGTTAATAACATCCCTATATTGACGATACTTGGCTTCGAGTGTGTAGATTATTTTAGCGTCGTTATTTTTTGTTTGCTTGTATTGGTTAGGATTTCGAGGGTATAAATTTTGAGGTAAGTAATACTTCAAAATATTTAACCCTTTGTCATTGAGATAACATTGATGTCTCTTTGATGTTTTAGAAATTTTATAGACAACTTCTTTAAAATGTATATCTTCCCACTTTAACTGAATAAAATCTTGAAAACGCATTCCCATTAAATAGAAAGAGAAGAGGAAAAATGATATCGCCTTAAATTCGGGGGAATTAGGCTTTAAATCAAAATGTAAACTCTCATCCAAATAATGCATTGTCTCCAAAGTCAAAGTTCTTTTGGTTCCTCCGTCATCGGTTATTTTTGGAACCTATGGTAGGGGTTGCTAGTAGGTATCATAAATTTTGGATTGTCCTCAGCATAGGACAAGGCAGTCTTAATTACTTTATGGTAATTCTTTAGAGCTCCATTAGTTAATTTTCTCTCATTTAGTAAATAGTGATTAATTAATCTTACGTGTTCTTTATTCAGATTTTGAAGAGGAAGTTTTTCAAGTTTCAGTTTCTTCAAGTGATTCAGAATAGTTGTATATCTCTTAACCGCGGAAATTCTATTTTGTGAGTTAAAATCTTTAATTCTTTCTAATATCAAATCTCCGAAAGAACCAAATTCAATTTCAGCCTCCTTTGTTTCAAATTCACCCTCAATAACATTGTAAGATGATAAGAGGTTTTGAATAATGATATTGTATTGTTCATATAGATTGAAGTTTTTTAAAACTCTATTGTTTTTTGAACTCCAACTTCTTTTTGGGATATTTAATCCTGTTACTATATATTTGTTCTTTCTTGTATTACTATTGTAGAGTTTAATCTTTATAGGGTATAGTCCGTTTTTATTAGGCGTATGCCATAGGACAGCTGAAACTTTCATTCATTTTTATTTACTTTCAAATATACAAAATTATCACTTAAAAAGTTGAATAATCAGTTGAGCAAAACACCTTGCTCAACTTTTATTTAAACAATCTTAAAAAATTGAATAACTAATAATCAATGTTATAGAATTTAAAATATTACATTTTTAGTATATTATGTTCCATGTGGGACCACTTTTTAATAAATTTTTGGAGATTGGCTTTATTTATCTATATTTGATATTCCTCACATAATAAAGTACAATACACAATAACAAATTGATTTTGGGAAAATTGATTGTTGCTTAACACATGGTAAACAATTATTGTTTATGTTTGTCGTTTAGCTTGGTATTATTTAAAACATTTTTATATTAGCTGAATCAATACAAATATGCGACCCCAAATCGTTAAAAAAATATCACTTCTTTTTATACACTTTTTTGTGTGTGCGGTTGCATTGGGGCAACAGACGCCACCACCGCCACCAAGAACTGGAACACCCCCCAGGCCTTCCAATAGACAACTCTATCTTAATATTATTAGTAGTAGGATTACTGCTGGGCTTTTATTTTTTGTTAAACAAGAAAAATGCGTAATTAAAGATTTGCCAGCTTTTTCAAGTATTTTCCTACAAGATCAAATTCCAGATTAACAATTGAACCCACATTTATTTTTTTGAAGTTTGTATTTTCGTAGGTGTAGGGAATAATCGCAACAGAAAAAGAATCATTTTTTGAATTCACAACTGTGAGACTCACGCCATTTATAGTGATAGATCCTTTTTCAATAGTAATGTTTCCAAAGCCGGGATCATATTGAAATGTAAAATACCAACTTCCTGAGGCCTCCTTAATTTCTGTACAAACCGCTGTTTGATCTACATGACCCTGCACAAGGTGACCATCCAACCGATCGCCAAGCTTCATCGCTCTTTCAAGATTTACCCAATCACCTATCTGAAGATGACCGATATTTGATTTATCAAGCGTTTCTCTGATGGCAGTCACTTTATAAATTGGTTCATTGATGCCCACTACCGTTAAACAAACACCATTGTGTGAAACGCTTTGATCTATTTTTAACGCTGAGGTAATAGTACTTTTAATATAAATGTTCAGGTTATTGCCCTCATTTTCGAGGTTTGTTATCTCGCCCATATCTTCAATGATTCCTGTAAACATATTCCGTTTATTTGGTTAAATTTGTATTTTAAAATAACGCTTGTAAAATTAAGCTAATTGCTAAACCTTACCTAAAAAATCACCTCAAAATACAATGAGCAAGCAGGAAACTATTATAGTAGGAATTTCAATAGGAGATTTAAACGGCATTGGCCCTGAAATTGTTTTAAAAACGTTTAAGGATCCCAGAATGCTTGAATTTTGCACCCCCTTAATTTTTGCTTCCGTAAAATCATTATCATTTATAAAAAAGGCTTTAGAGATTAGCACTCCAATTCATGGGATTGATCATATCAATCAATTGATTCCCGGAAAAGTAAATGTATTGAATGTTTGGAAGGATTCTGTTGATATCGTCTTTGGTGTGGAAAATATCAAAATGGGCGATTATGCCATTAAATCACTTCAAGCAGCCGCGAAAGCTTTAAAAACAGACGCTGTTGATGTCCTTGTGACCGCCCCCATAAACAAGCACAACATACAGTCTGAAACATTTAAATTTCCTGGGCATACAGATTATCTTGCACAAGAACTTGAAGGTGAAAGTCTTATGTTTATGGTAACAGACACCCTAAAAGTGGGCTTATTGACAGACCATGTTCCGGTTAAAGACATTTCAAAATTCATTACAAAACAACTGATAGAAAAGAAAATTGAAACCATATATAAAGCATTAAAACAGGATTTTGGAATTACTATTCCAAAAATAGCTGTATTAGGAATTAATCCTCACACAGGAGACAATGGAGTTATTGGTGATGAAGACGATAAAATATTAAGGCCTACATTAGAAAAAATCAATCAGTCCGGTAAAGTTGTTTATGGCCCCTATGCGGCCGATAGTTTTTTTGGTTCCGGTAATTATAAAAACTTTGATGCTGTTGTAGCAGCTTATCACGATCAGGGTTTAATACCTTTCAAGACGTTATCTTTTGGGTCTGGAGTCAACTATACTGCGGGCCTCAGCAAGATAAGAACGTCCCCAGATCACGGAACCGCTTATGATATTGCTGGGAAAAACATTGCAGATTTTACTTCCTTTAAGGAGGCTGTCTTTAAGGCCATTCAGATTTATAAAAACAGAAAACAGTATCGGGAGATTTCTAAAAATCCCCTTAAAGTATCACTTAAAAAGTTATCCACAAAAAAGGGTTGATAAAGTATCAATGCTTTGAAATAATTTTTTATCTTTGCACCCGCCTTTGACGAAAGACATTTGGCAAAAATAATTGACGTAATGAAGCAAATGAAAGAGTTTACAATCCCTTTTGTAGGATTGAAGCAAGGTGAGCATCATTTTGAATACAAAATTGACAATACGTTCTTTACACATTTTGAGTATGATGAATTTAATAATGTTGACGTTTTAGCAAAAGCGTTGCTAATTAAAAAATCAAATTCGCTGGAGTTTAACTTTACCATAAATGGTCTTGTAAATGTAAATTGTGATGTTACAAATGAACCCTACGACCAGCTCATTGAAGGAAACCACCATCTTGTGGTAAATTTTGGAGAAGAGTATAATGATGAAGATGACACACTTCTTGTAGTTCCTCAAGGCACTTATGAAGTTAATATTCAACAATACATTTATGAACTCATAATCTTGTCTTTGCCGGCAAAAAGAGTACACCCGGGAGTTGAAGACGGTACTTTAAATTCAGAAATACTTGATAAACTTAAAGAATTAACACCTAAAGAAATCGAAGAGAAATCTTCAAAAAAAGAAATAGATCCCAGATGGGACGAACTAAAAAAACTATTAACGGATAAATAAATATTGCCATGGCACATCCAAAGAGAAAAATATCAAAGACCAGAAGAGACAAAAGAAGAACACACTACAAAGCTACAGCTCCTCAAATAGGTACTGATCCAACAACTGGAGAAGCCCACCTTTATCACAGAGCACACTGGCATGAAGGAAAACTTTATTACAGAGGTCAAATTGTTATTGACGCAGTAGAAGAGGTAGAGGCTTAAACAGTTCCTTAAAAGAAAATAATACTAAACTCTCACATCAAGTGAGAGTTTTTTTGTTTTTAACTTTTCTATATCTCAAAAACAACTTAATTTGCACAAGTTTTTGACTTAATTTTCGTATTTTCATCAAATTATACGTGTTTTGGTCAATTTTTTAGTGAATTTAATTTAGTACTATGAACAAAATCACAGCAGCCATTTCAGCTGTAGGAGCTTATGTTCCAGATTTTGTATTAACCAACAAAATGCTGGAAAGCATGGTTGATACAAATGATGAATGGATTACCTCCAGAACGGGAATTAAAGAAAGAAGAATTTTAAAAGATAAAGACAAAGGCACCTCTTTTCTGGCAATTCAAGCCGCTAAAGATCTACTTCAAAAGAAAAATCTCGACCCCAAAGAAATAGATATGGTTATCATGGCAACAGCAACTCCAGATATGCCAGTCGCCATTACCTCGGCTTATGTTGCCACAGAAATTGGAGCAGTGAACGCTTTCTCTTTTGACCTTATAGCCGCTTGTTCTAGCTTCCTTTTTGGCATGTCAACAGCAGCACGCTACATAGAATCCGGCAAGTATAAAAAAGTATTGCTCATCGGCGCTGATAAAATGTCTTCAATAATAGACTATGAAGACCGCACTACCTGTATTATTTTTGGAGATGGAGGTGGAGCCGTTTTATTTGAACCCAATGAGGAAGGGCTTGGTCTTCAAGATGAATTTTTAAGAACTGACGGAATAGGTAGGCAGTCCTTGAAAATTGATGCTGGTGGTTCAATTCTTCCTGCTTCAGCAGAAACAGTTGCAAATAAACAACACTTTGTTTTTCAAGACGGTCAAACTGTTTTTAAATTTGCTGTTTCTAATATGGCAGATGTGAGTGAAAAGATTATGCTTAGAAACAATCTTACAAATGAAACCGTAAACTGGCTGGTGCCACATCAGGCAAATAAACGAATAGTCGATGCTACCGCAAGAAGGATGAAACTCGATGAAAGCAAAGTAATGATGAATATTCATCGCTATGGAAATACCACATCGGCTACACTTCCTTTGCTTTTAAGCGATTATGAGAAACAACTCAAAAAAGGAGATAACCTGGTTTTTGCTTCTTTTGGAGGAGGATTTACTTGGGGATCAATTTATCTCAAATGGGCCTATAACAGTTAAACAAAACCAAAACTAAAAATAAACATTATGGATATCAAAGAAATTCAAAACCTCATTAAATTCGTTGCCAAATCTGGCGCCAGCGAAGTTAAGCTTGAAATGGGAGATATTAAAATCACCATAAAAACAGGCAGTGAAGACTCAAAAGGGGACACCACTTACATTCAGCAAGTGCCTATGCAGCAACAACAACCTCAGCAAGCTGTTCAACCTCAACAAGCTAGTCAGACTTCACAAAACAATGTTGAAGAAACCGCTAAAGATGACGACAAGTTTGTAACCATAAAATCACCCATCATTGGAACTTTTTACAGAAAACCTTCGCCAGACAAACCGGCATTTGTCGAAGTAGGAAGTACAATCAAAGTTGGTGACCCTCTTTGTGTGATTGAGGCTATGAAACTTTTCAATGAAATAGAAAGTGAAGTTTCAGGTAAAATTGTGAAGGTACTGGTTGATGATACTTCTCCAGTTGAGTTTGATCAACCCTTGTTTTTAGTTGATCCTTCTTAAAAACACAAATTCACACTAACAATTTCAAAATTTAGAATACAAAACTTTTTGAGTTTTAATCTTTAAACGAATTAACTATGTTTAAAAAGGTACTTATCGCAAACAGAGGCGAAATTGCTTTACGGATTATAAGAACCTGTAAAGAAATGGGAATAAAAACAGTCGCTGTATATTCTACAGCAGACGCCGAAAGCCTTCACGTAAAGTTTGCAGACGAAGCAGTTTGTATTGGACCTCCTCCCAGTAATTTATCTTATCTAAAAATATCAAATATTATCGCTGCAGCAGAAATCACTAATGCAGATGCCATTCATCCTGGCTATGGCTTTCTTGCTGAAAATTCAAAATTTTCAGCAATTTGTAAAGATCACGGAATTAAATTCATTGGCGCATCTCCAGAGATGATTGATAAAATGGGGGATAAAGCTTCAGCAAGAGCAACTATGATGTCGGCTGGAGTTCCTTGCATTCCTGGTTCCGAAGGACTTTTAAAGGATTATGAGGATGCAGAAAAAACAGCTGATAAAATGGGCTATCCCATAATGCTAAAAGCAACAGCAGGTGGAGGAGGAAAAGGTATGCGCGCCGTTTGGAAAAAGGAAAATCTAAAAGCAGCCTGGGATTCTGCCAGACAAGAAGCCGGTGCAGCATTTGGAAATGACGGAATGTACATGGAAAAGCTCATTGAAGAGCCCAGACACATTGAAATTCAAGTTGTGGGAGACTCAACAGGAAAAGCCTGTCATCTATCAGAGAGAGACTGTTCTGTTCAAAGAAGACACCAAAAACTCACTGAAGAAACACCCTCTCCATTTATGACAACTAAGCTCAGAAAGGCTATGGGAGATGCAGCAGTAAAAGCTGCAGAATATATAAAATATGAAGGAGCAGGTACTGTAGAATTTCTGGTCGACAAACACAGAAACTTCTACTTTATGGAAATGAATACCCGAATTCAAGTTGAGCACCCCATCACAGAGCAGGTGATCGATTTTGATTTAATAAGAGAGCAGATTCTCGTTGCTGCAGGAGTGCCCATTTCAGGTAAAAATTATACACCAAATTTACACTCCATAGAATGTCGTATCAATGCCGAAGACCCTTATAACGACTTTAGACCTTCCCCTGGTAAAATCACAGTGCTTCACGCTCCCGGAGGTCACGGTGTGAGACTAGACACCCACGTTTATGCAGGATACAGCATTCCTCCAAACTATGATTCAATGATTGCAAAACTCATCACAACGGCTCAAACACGAGAGGAGGCCATTAATAAAATGAAAAGAGCTCTTGATGAATTTGTGATAGAAGGTGTAAAAACAACCATTCCATTTCACAGGCAATTGATGGATCATCCTGATTATTTAGCAGGAAATTATACAACCAAATTCATGGAGTCTTTCAAAATGGAAGAACCGGAAGAAGAATAAAATTACAAAGCTCCTTAACGGAGCTTTTTTTAGATATGCAATTAAGCTATTGGGAAAATAAATCTTGGTTTCAATCTGTTGATTTCACAGTGATTGGGAGTGGAATTGTGGGATTGAATTGCGCATTAGCTCTTCGAAAAAATTACCCGAAAAGCAAAATTCTTGTTTTAGAAAGAGGAATTCTTCCCAGTGGTGCCAGTACTAAAAACGCCGGATTTGCTTGTTTTGGAAGTCTTTCAGAAATTGTTGAGGACCTAAGCCATCACTCAGAAGAGGAAGTCTATGGACTTGTTAAAATGAGAATACTTGGTTTGGATTACCTCCGAAAAAACCTGGGTGATTCTACGATTGATTATAACCAATCTGGAGGGTATGAATTGTTTAGAAAAAATGATTTATCTCTTTTTGAAAACTGTATGTCAAAAATGGAGGGAATCAACAAATTACTAAATCCTATATTTAAGGTAGCAGCATTTAAGGAGTCCACAAATGAGTTTGGCTTTAAAAATATTAATAAAAGGATTTTTTCAACACCCTTTGAAGGGCAAATTGATACCGGAAAAATGATGATTGCCTTAGTAAAAAAAGCAATTTCTAAAAACATTTTAATTATTAATTGCGCTTCTTTAACAAAATACACTGATTATAATAACCGGGTTTCTATTGAAATTAACAATGACTTTCAGTTTGACACAAACAAGCTCTTAATTGCGACCAATGGCTTTGCAAATGAAATTTTAAACGAGGAAATGCAACCCGCAAGAGCTCAGGTACTCATAACAAAACCAATTAAAAACCTTCATATAAAAGGAAACTTTCATCTTGATAGGGGTTATAATTATTTTAGAAATATAGATGGAAGAATTCTACTTGGCGGAGGAAGAAACCTTGATTTTAAAGAGGAAGAAACTACAAAATTTGGAATAACAACCAACATTCAAACACATCTTGATCAACTTTTGAGCGAAGTGATTTTGCCAAATAAATCTTATGAAATAGACCAAAGATGGAGTGGCATTATGGGAGTTGGGTCACAAAAAATGCCAATCCTAAAACAAATTTCGAATAATGTGTGTTGTGGTATTAGGTTGGGAGGCATGGGAGTAGCCATTGGATCCTTCACAGGAAAAGAACTTGCAGAACTAACCAAAAAATAAAACTATTTTAAACGTTGTGAAAAAAATTCACAAAAATCGATTATATTGTACCTCTGATTTACAGTTGTTTAAAATTTCTCAATTCATGCAAAAATTAAAATACCCCATTTCTCTGTTTTTATTTGTAATGCTTTTTATTTCGTGTTCTTCAGATGATGATAACTATGTGCCCTTAAACATTATAACAAATAGTGACACCGCAGAAGTTTTTAGAAATATGACCATAGAAATAGATGTGCTTTCAAACGATGAAAACATCCCGGCTACAGGAATTCTATCATTAAGTGCTCCACTCGATGGTGAGGTTACAGTACTAGACCCTAATAACACACCTAATAATCCAAGCGACGACTTAGTTTTATATACCCCCAGCGGTTCTTTTGTGGGAGAAGTTACATTTGAATACACCATTTGTGATGAAACAGAAAATTGTGCTACAAGTGTAGTTACAGTAAATGTTCTTGAAGCATCACCCGTAAATTTTGACTTAGAAAATATGCCTTACTCAACTCTTTCTGAGTATAATTTTTATGATGGGAACATGGTAGATTTAAATCCTGTTTATGGAGTGTTACCTTATGAATTAATTACACCCTTATTTACAGATTATGCTATAAAAAAACGCTTTATATGGATGCCCACAGGGGCTTCTTCCAGTTACGTGAGTGATGGGGCCATTTTTGACTTTCCGGTTGGAACGATTATTATAAAAAACTTTTATTATGACAATGTCCTGCCAGAAAACGAAACCAAAGTTTTGGAAACCAGATTGTTAATAAAAACAGCTACAGAATGGATTTTTGCTGAGTACATTTGGAATGATGAGCAAACTGAGGCTGTTTACGATATGGAAGGGAGAACGGTACCCATAGAATGGCTTCAAAATGGCGAGGCCAGAACAGTAAACTATAGAATACCATCTGCTTCTGAATGCTTGACTTGCCATAAAACTGTCAGCGATGCAATTCCCATTGGCCCCAAACCACAAAATATAAACTCAATTTTTAACTTCCAAGATGGAAGTAAAAACCAAATGTCAAAATGGGTAGAAATGGGTTATTTAGAAAACAATTATCCGGGAGCAATTCAAACAGTAGTCAAATGGGACGACCCCTCACAGCCATTGGAATTAAGAATGCGCTCTTATTTCGATGCAAATTGTGCCCATTGTCACACCCCGGGTGGTCATTGTGATTACAGACCAATAAAACTTTCGTTTAACGAATCATCAAATCCTGAAAATTTAGGTATTTGTGTGGAGCCTGAAGGCGATATAAGCATCTGGATAGAAGACGACCCTTCTCATTTAATTGCCCCGGGAGATATTGAAAACTCTGTTATTTACTTTAGAATGAATACTACAGAAGACGCTATAAAAATGCCATTAATTGGCAGAAATTTAATTCACGAAGAAGCAGTTTCATTACTTGTTGAATGGATAAATTCACTTGAAGGAAATTGTGAATAATAAATAAACTTTTTAAACCATGAAAAAAATTACATTTACCATCCTTATTATGGCTCTAAGCCTCCAAGGATTCAATGCCCAAATTAGTTTTACTACTGAAATCATTCCTACTTCCGGGCAATACAATATATGTGCTGTAGATATGAATGGAGACTATCTTGACGATATTGTCTCAGTTAGTGGCACAAACATTCAAGTTTTTTACCAAAATCCAGATGGTACTTTTACGGAGCAAAACTTTACCACAACTTCGGCAAATAATTTACCCTCTTGGAGTCTTGCCGCCGGAGATTTAACAGGAAATGGGTATAATGATTTAATGTTTGGAAGTAGCAGTGGAGTTACTTTTATGTATGCAGATAACGATGGTACAGGCTTTACAGAAGTCTCTTTTCCTGAGTTTGTTTTTGTACAACGAACAAATTTTGTTGACATTGATAATGACGGAAATCTAGACGCATTTGCTTGTCACGATATAGCTCCTAATGTTTATTACATCAATGATGGAGATGGTAATTTAGAATACAACCAAGGAGGACTTGGAGACGTTCCGGTGGGAGGACATTATGGCTCCTTATGGGTTGACTACAATAATGATGGTAATCTAGATTTATTTATCGCAAAATGTAGTGGCGGCGGACAAGGTGCTACAGCAAAATACAACGAACTTCACAGGAACAATGGAGATGGAACCTTTACAGACGTGAGCGTTGAGTCTGGATTGAGAGACCCTATTCAAACTTGGTCATCTGCCTGGGGAGATTTTGACAATGATGGCTTTATGGATGTTTTGGTAGGTGCCAGTTCTTTCTCAGATGGAAGTCACAAATTGATGAAAAACAATGGAGATGGAACTTTCTCTGATGTTACCGCTGGTTCTGGTTTTGATGTTTTTGGCGGAACGAGTATTGAACACAGCACATATGATTTTAACAATGATGGGTATTTAGATATTGTAGGAAATTCAAACACTATATATCTTAATAATGGTGACATGACCTTCTCACCATTTATTATACCTTTTTCAGGTGCCTCCATAGCTGATTTAAATAATGACGGGTTTTTAGATGCCTTTAGAGCAGGGAATATTCACTACAATGATGGTAATGACAACAACTGGATTGTCATCAACACACAAGGAGTTGAAAGCAACAGAAATGGTATTGGAGCACGAGTTGAAATCACAAGTGCCTTGGGAACTCAAATTAGAGATGTAAGAAGCGGAGAAGGCTTTAGGTATATGAGCACCTTGAATACTCACTTTGGTATTGGAACTGACACTGAAATAGATGAAATTGTTATAAGTTGGCCTTCAGGCATTGTAGATGTCATCCCAAACCCAGACATAAATACAGCTCACCTTATTGTCGAAGGACAAACATTAGGCATTAATGAAAATGCAATTAAAAACATATCATTGTCACCCAACCCCGCGACAAATCAAATTACAATAAACTACAACGAAAACCTGAAAGGCGCTGCTGTCGTTATTTATGATGTGATGGGAAGAGCAGTTTTAAGAAATACCCTGGAAAGCAACTCTCTTAACGTGTCAAGCCTCAATACCGGAGTGTACTTCTTAAATCTTGATATAAACGGTCAAACAGTTCAATTAAAGTTTATAAAAAAATAAATACAGATGAAAAGCACAGTTTTTATACTTTCATTATTCTGCACTATAGTTGCTCACTCACAAATCAGTTTCACAACTGAAAGTGTTGCAACCTCTGGACAGTACAGCATATGTGCTTTAGATATGAATAATGACTATCTCGACGACATTGTCTCAGTAAGTGATACAAACATTCAGATTTTTTATCAAAACCCTGATGGCACTTTAACAGAACAAAACTTTACCACTACGCCCGCAGAAAACATGCCTTCTTGGAGTCTTGCCGCAGGTGATTTAACCGGTAATGGTTACAATGATTTACTATATGGTGGTGGATCTGGAGTTACTTTTATGATGGCTAATGATGACGGCACTCAATATGAAGAAGTTTCTTTCCCACAATTTGTTTTCTCACAACGAACCAATTTTATAGACTTAAATAACGATGGACATCTTGATGCATTTGTTTGCCACGATGTCGCTCCTAATGTTTACTACATAAATGATGGCGAAGGCAACCTTGAATTTAATCAAGGAGGAATTGGTGATTTTCCTTCAGGAGGGCACTACGGGTCTGTATGGTTTGACTATAATAACGACGGCCTTCAAGATATGTTTATGGCAAAATGCGGCGGAGGTATCGACAGAAGAACTAACCAATTGTTTAAAAACAACGGTGACGGCACATTTACAGATGTTGCCGTAGAAGCCGGGTTGGACAATCCACATCAAACTTGGTCTGCTGCTGCGGGTGATTTTGATAATGACGGGTTTATGGATTTAATGGTAGGAGTAAGTTCATTTTCAGACGGTGGGCATGCGCTCATGAAAAACAATGGAGACGGAACTTTTATAGATATCACTGCCGGTTCTGGTTTTGATATTTTTGGAGGAACAAGCACAGAGCATGCTACTTATGACTTTAATAACGATGGGTATTTAGATATTATGGGTAATTCGAATACCATTTTTTTGAATAATGGCGATATGACTTTTACACCGGTCTCAGCACCTTTTTCAAGCGCCTCCATAGCTGATTTAAATAATGACGGGTTTTTAGATGCCTTTAGAGCAGGGAATATTCACTACAATGATGGTAATGACAACAACTGGATTGTCATCAACACACAAGGAGTTGAAAGCAACAGAAATGGTATTGGAGCACGAGTTGAAATCACAAGTGCCTTGGGAACTCAAATTAGAGATGTAAGAAGCGGAGAAGGCTTTAGATATATGAGCACCTTGAATACTCACTTTGGTATTGGAACTGACACTGAAATAGATGAAATTGTTATAAGTTGGCCTTCAGGCATTGTAGATGTCATCCCAAACCCAGACATAAATACAGCTCACCTTATTGTCGAAGGACAAACATTAGGCATTAATGAAAATGCAATTAAAAACATATCATTGTCACCCAACCCTGCTACAAATCAAATTACAATAAACTATAACGAAAACCTGAAAGGCGCTGCTGTCGTTATTTATGATGTGATGGGAAGAGCAGTTTTAAGAAATACCCTGGAAAGCAACTCACTTAACGTGTCAAGCCTCAATACCGGAGTGTACTTCTTAAATCTTGATATAAACGGTCAAACAGTTCAACTAAAGTTTATTAAAAAATAAAAATAAGCCCTTAAGAGAACACTATTCATCAATTTTGTCCTGAATAAACGGCATCATTGTTCCCAATTTTTTTTATGGTGAACAGTAAACTACTTATGATTAAAATTATCGCTACGGCTATTGCTGTAATTGAAACAATTTGCTGTTCTTCCCAATTTGCAACAGCAATAGCAATCAAAGCCCATGCACCCACCAAAGCAAATTCAGGCAAATTGTGGTTCCTGCTGACTAAAAGGTTTAATAATCCTGCTACAATAATCATGGTGATGGTCCAAAAAACATCGCTCATTCCAAAGCCATCCCAGCCTATTTGGGTTAGATAACCGGCGACATTGGCAATTAGCGCCACAGATATCCAGCCCATATAAATGGAAAATGGTAACCTTGTATAATAGTTGTATTTTATAGAACCCTTGTCTTTTAAACTATGTGTTTTTAAATGAATCTGCATAAGAGACCCTAATAACAGTGTCATAATTACAACAGCAAGCAACAGTTGCTCGTGTAACCAGGCGAAAAGCCATAGCGAATTAAGCAAACAAGAGGTGATAAACCAAAGACCAATTTTTTCGGCAAGACTATTTTCCAGTTTTTTCTGAAACAAACCCAGTCCCTGATAAATCACAAACCCTAAAACCAATAAATAAATAATGCCCCAAATGGAAAAAGCATAACCTGCGGGGGTAAATAGGTTTTGAACTTCTCTGGAAACCGAAGCATTTGTATTGTTATTTATGAGCCCGGTGTTTGACAAATAATTGATAAAAATCATGCTGCCAAAAGCAAGTCCATTAAGGATTTGAAGAGGTTTTTTCATTGTGATAGGTACTAGTATTTAAAGGTAAGGTAAGTTATTAAAAAAGCAATTTTAATTTTCATAAAATCTTTTCGATATTCTATCTTTGCATAAAACAACAGACCACATGTCATTTGAAGATTTATTTAGCGGCGGAAGCCACAAGCGAAAATTAGGACACTTTTCAGCCCTCGTGAATGTTGCGATGGTTGATGGGCCTCTAACCCCTGAGGAAGAGCTTCTATTATTGCGTTTTGCAAGAAGGCTTGATATTAACGAGTTGGAATACAATGAAATAATTAAAAATTCCAATAAATATCCAATTTACCCCACTCATTCTCAAGAAATCAGGTTGAAACAGTTACACGATATCTTTAGAATGATTTTTGCAGATGGGGAAATTGATCAAGAAGAGGCATCATTTCTCAATAGGTATGCAATCACTTTAGGATTTAAAGAGCAGGAAGCTGACCGCCTCATAAAGCGCTCCATTGAAATATTTACAGGAGGGCTCAATTTTTATGATTATGAATACCTTTTGAATAAGAAGTAAAGAATATTGAAAAAACCCTGAAATTATTATCGGGGTTTTTTATTAGGCTTTAGCCATAAATTCTTCTGCCTTATCGACCATATTTTTACTACCACAGAAAAAAGGTACACGCTGGTGTAGCTCTTTGGGCTGAATTTCCATAATACGGTTAAAGCCATCGCTGGCTTTTCCACCCGCTTGTTCAACAATAAAAGCCATCGGATTGCATTCATAAAGTAAACGCAGTTTTCCATTGGATGCTTTTGAGCTTTTAGGATAGAAGTAAATCCCTCCTTTTAAAATATTTCGATGTATATCAGAGACTAGTGACCCTATATACCTGGACGTGTAAGGTCTGTCATCTTCCTCCATCTGGCAGTATTTGATATAATCTTTTACACCTTGAGGGAAGTGAATGTAGTAACCCTCATTCACAGAATAAATTCGACCATCTTGTGGAATTCTCATATTGGGATGTGACAAATAATAAGTTCCAATAGCAGGGTTTAATGTAAAACCGTTTACCCCGTGACCTGTAGTATAAACAATCATCGTGGAGGTTCCATAGATAATATAACCGGCAGCTACTTGATTGACACCCGGTTGTAAAAAATCCTCCAATGTTACTGGTGTTCCAGCCGGAGTCACCCTTCGGTAAATTGAAAAAATAGTTCCTACAGACACATTCACATCAATGTTTGAAGAACCGTCCAAAGGGTCAATAAGCACAACATATTTATTTTGATTGTTTTTCTCTCTTCCGGAAATAGTAATAAACCCATCGTTTTCTTCAGAAGCTATTCCGCAAACGATTTCGCGGTTAGTCAAAGTTTTAATAAAGGCTTCGTTTGCAAACACATCCAGCTTTTGCTGTTCCTCTCCTTGAATGTTTTTGTCGCCAAAAGCCCCCAAAATATCCACTAAGCCCGCTTTGTTAACCTCGTGGTTTACCACCTTAGCAGCTAATCTTATCGAGTTAATCAAACGAGAAAGTTCACCTGAAGAATAAGCAAAATCCTTTTGGTTTTCAATTATAAATTCGCCTAAAGTTTTGTTGTGGTCAGCCATTTTTTGAAAAAGTTGTGAATTTCATACAAAAGTACATGAATTTTCCCCAATCAAAACTAAATAAACAAAATGTAAAAAGTTCTTTGATTTTCCCGACCTGAGACTATAAATTTGATTTTTATTATCCAAATTATAGTTGATACAGAGGAAATATCGATATTTTTGTGAATATTAGGACAGGTTTCAGAAATAAATTTCAATTAGATATGAACTTTACAATTAGAGAAAGCAAAAAGGCTGACATGGCTCAGGTTTTAGAACTCATTAAAGAGCTTGCCACTTTTGAACGTGAACCAGAAGCAGTAGTCGTCACTGTGGAAGAACTTGAAAGGGAAGGTTTTGGAGAACACCCCTTGTTTAAATGTTTTGTAGCCGAAGTTGATTCTGAAATTGTGGGGATGGCTTTGGTTTATTTTCGTTTTTCAACTTGGAAAGGCCGTACCATACATCTGGAAGATTTGATTGTAAAAGAAAAAATGAGAGGTTCTGGTCTTGGAAGTGCCTTGTATCAAGAAGTGTTGAAATTTGCTAAATCTCAAGGGGTGAAGCGTGTGGAATGGGTGGTGCTTGACTGGAATGAGGGAGCCATAAAGTTTTATGAACGAAGCGGAGCTAAAATTCTAAAGGATTGGCGCACGGTGCATATGGATGAGCAAGGGTTGACTAATTTTTTAGATTTTAATTAATGCGAGTATTTAAATTTGGAGGCGCATCAGTCAAGGATGTAGAAAGTATAAAAAACGTGAAAACCGTTTTGCACACTACTGGTTTTGAAAATCTTGTGGTCGTGATTTCGGCAATGGGTAAAACAACTAACGCCTTGGAGAAAGTAGTCTCAAGCTACCTCCAAAAATCCCCAGAGTTGGATGCCGCTCTAGCAGAGGTGATTGACTATCATTATAAAATACTTCAGGAATTATTTCCTGAAAAAGGACATGCCACATATAAAGAAGTGCATCAGCTTTTTGAAGAGTTAAAACATTTTTTAGATCATAATAAATCGACTAATCACGCATATGTGTATGATCAGGTGGTGTGTTATGGGGAATTGGTCTCCACTAGAATTGTGAGCAGTTTTTTAAATGATCAAGCCATAAAAAATACCTGGATTGATAGCCGGGAATGTATCAAAACAGACAGTAATTACAGAGATGCCGGTGTGGAATGGGAATTGACCCAAGCCATAATCAAAGAAAAAGTAAATCACAAAACGCTCACGATTACACAGGGGTTTTTGGGTTCCAATGATAATAACTTCACCACCACCTTAGGAAGAGAGGGAAGTGATTATACCGCCGCTATTTTTGCCTATTGCTTGGGAGCTGAAAGTGTTACCATTTGGAAAGATGTACCCGGAGTGCTCAATGCAGACCCGCGCACATTTAAAAACACCACTCTTTTAGAACAAATCTCTTACCGGGAAGCCATTGAGATGGCCTTTTACGGCGCATCAGTGATTCACCCAAAAACACTTCAACCGCTGCAGCGAAAGGAAATACCCTTGTTTGTAAAATCCTTTTTAAACCCAAACAAACCCGGAACTTCTGTTGCAAAAGGGAAAGACTTGATCCCATCAGTGTCTTGTTATATTGTTAAAAAAGAGCAGGTGTTGATTTCACTCTCCTCACTGGACTTTTCATTTATGGTTGAAGATAACATCGGCGAGGTGTTTAAACGGCTCCACAAATACAAAATGAAAGTCAATATGATACAAAATTCGGCCATTAGTTTTACTGTCGTGGTGGATAACAAATACAATAAACTCGAGGAACTTTTAACGCGTTTACGGTCAAATTTTAAAGTTCGTTTTAACGAAAATGTTACCCTTTATACCATTCGCCACTTTAATGAAAAGGAAGTAGAAAAAATGGAAACCGGATTTGAAGTACTCTTGAAACAACAAAGCAGAGATACCATGCAGCTGGTTGTAAGGTGATTTGAGATACAGACTATTTCACTATATTTACCCAAAACAACATTTCAAAAATGCCATTAGTTACCCCAAAAGAAATTGCTCAGGCTATCAATGTCCATAAACTTGGTTTTATAGGCACTTTTATTGGGTGGACTTTGATGAAAACACTACGCATATCTGCCTGTAACCGCATTTATGATACCCACAAACACCTGGAAGGACTTGATTTCATAAATGCATTGCTGGAGGAGTTTGAAGTAAAGTTTGAAATCCCTGAAGAAGACCTGCGCAGAATCCCAAAAAATGGCGCGTTTATTACCATTTCAAACCACCCGTTAGGTGGGATTGACGGCATTTTGCTGCTAAAAATCCTTTTAGAACAACGCCCCGATTATAAAATCATCGCTAATTTTCTCTTGCACCGCATTGCCCCTTTGAAACCTTTTGTGATGCCGGTAAATCCTTTTGAAAACAAAAAAGAAATAAAATCAAGTGTGAGTGGTTTTAAAAATGCACTAAAACATCTTCAGGAACAACAACCTCTGGGTCTTTTTCCGGCCGGCGAGGTTTCCACTTACAAAGAAGATAAGCGTATCACCGATAAACCTTGGGAAGAGGCCGCTATGAAGCTCATCAAAAAAGCTGAAGTACCGGTAGTGCCCATTTATTTTCACGCAAAAAACAGTTTGTTGTTTTATAAGCTTGCCAAGATGAGCCCCACTTTTCGCACAGCAAAACTGCCTTCAGAATTATTGAGTCAAAGTGACCGCACCATAAAGATTAGAATTGGAAACCCCATTTCTGTAAAAGATCAGCAGGAACAAGAATCTCTGCAAGACTTTACAGCCTTTCTTCGCAAGAAAACCTATATGCTGGCAAACACATTTGCTAAGAAAAAACTGCTTGACAATATTCCAAAAAAGCTAAAGTTTCCAAAGCCACCAAAAAGCATTGCTACTCCAGTCGCCTCTCAAATTCTGGAAAAAGAAGTGCTTAAACTTCAGGAATTGGACAAACGCTTGTTGATTAGTAAAAACTATGAAGTATTTCTCTCTCATCCGGAACACATTCCAAACATACTTCAGGAAATAGGTCGCTTACGCGAAATAACCTTCAGGGAAGTGGGGGAAGGAACCAATAAAGCCATCGACCTTGATGTTTATGATGCCTATTATCACCATATGTTTCTTTGGGACAATGAGACCAAAAAAATAGCAGGTGCTTACAGAATGGGATTGGGATCAAAAATTTATGAAGCTTATGGTATTGAAGGCTTTTACCTTCACGACCTTTTCAGATTTGAACCGGAATTATACAAAATGATGAGCCAGTCCATAGAAATGGGCCGTGCATTTATCATCAAAGAATACCAGCAAAAACCCATGCCCTTGTTTTTGCTATGGAAAGGCATAGTTCATACCACCTTGCGTTTTCCTGAACATCGCTACCTTATTGGAGGTGTCACAATAAGCGACCGCTTCTCAGAATTTTCAAAATCCTTGATGATTGAGTTTATGAAGTCAAATTATTATGATCCTTATGTTGCTCAATTTATTCATCCCAAAAAAGATTTTAAAGTCAAATTAAAAGATGCCGACAAAGACTTTGTTTTTGACGAAACCGAAGCCGATTTAAACAAGTTTGACAGAATTATCGACGAATTGGAACCCGGGGAATTGCGTTTGCCGGTACTCATTAAAAAATACATCAAACAAAACGCAAAAGTGGTCGCTTTTAACGTGGATCCGCTTTTCAATAATGCCGTTGACGGCTTGATGTACATTCGCATAGCAGATTTGCCGGAAAGCACAGTCAAACCGGTTCTGGAAGAATTTCAAGCCGAAATGGAACAAAAATTTGCCTCAAAAAATGAGGAAAATAAAGAGTGATTTTTAAGAAACTTTTAAAACCAAGGTTTTTTGTTAGCCTGATAAGTTTCAAAAAATTCTTCATCGCTTTTGGTCAGGTAAATGATTCCTTCAATAAGACCAACAATCCAAGCTGCTGATGCTGCAACACCACAAGTTATGATTCCTAATACAATAGTTACAACTAAAAGAATAATACCTTCTTTGTTGTAGCCTAAAATAAATTTGTGAATACCAAAGCCACCTAAGACTATTGCTAAAATACCGGCAATGAGTTTTTTGTTTTCTTTGTTTTCATTGATGGATTTGTTCCAGCTTTCTTTGAATTCATCGGCTGTTTTTTTGGCTTCGTCGCCAAGGTTTTCAGAGTTTTTGTTTTCTTCCATAAAAATTAAATTAATTGTTTATAATATACCTCCACCCAAAAACAGCCTAAACAATCCAAAAAACATAGCACATAAGCACATAATTAAACCTGCCAAAGCTCCATTTTTTGACTTGCCTTCACGACTATTAGACAATGCTACAAGACTAACAATTAAACCAATGAAAGCAAAGGGAATATTGATCCAGTTCAAAGCTCCAAAACAAGGAATAAAACCGACGAGCATTCCTAAAAGGGCTAATATCCCAAAGACCAAACTGGCTGTATTCAAGACAAAAGATTGTTAATGGTTGGTTACTTGTTCTTCAAATATATTAAAGAAATTGTGAAGATGATAAAATTTATGATAAAAAAAATAAAAATAAGTAAGCTAAATTTATTCCATAAAAGAGCTTCTTCAACCAACCCCTTGCTCAAGGCTATAAAACCACGCGTCAAACCACAAAACACACAAGAGCCTTCTCCTGAAAGAGTAGCAGAGCAAACAGGGGTTGATTTTAGTAATTTTTTTTCATCTATGAAGAAGGGAATCAAAACTAAAACCTGCCCCATTACAGCAATTATTCCCCATACAATGTATAACGCTTTTTTTAAATCGGATTGTTTTTTAAACGTCATTCTTACACCTGTTTTTAACTATAACTTGGGCAAGTATAATTATAAAAATGCCCTATCATTGGGCTCCCAAAGCTCTAGTTTATTTCCTTCCGGATCGAGAATCCATCCAAATTTCCCATAGCTAAATTCTTCCACTTCTCCCACCACAGTAACGCCATCTTTTTTAAGTTGCTCTAAAAGTTTATGTAAGTTTTTGACCCTTAGATTCACCATATAGGGTTTTTCGCTTGGTGCGAAATAACTCGTGTCTTCCTTAAACGGGCTCCATTGTGTAGAACAATCGTTGCCCTCTTTGTCTTTCCACCAAAATGTCCATCCATATTGGTCAGTATTCATTCCTAAATGTTTTTTATACCAAACCTTTAAATGATCAGGATCTTTGGTTTTAAAGAAAAAACCACCCAAACCGGAAACACCAAACTCCTGCGCAGGAAGTATCTCCTTTTTGGGATTTAAACCATACAACTCTTTGATTTTATCCACAATCACTTGTGCCAGTTTTTCTTTGCTCTCAACCGTCCATCCAGCAATATGTGGGCTCAGCATCACATTGTCCATTTGAATCAATTCTTTCAGGGCATCTGGCATGTGATTTTCTGAAAATAAAGATTCAAAAGAGCTTTTTTCATATTCAAGGACATCTAGCCCTGCTCCCAAAATCTTCCCTGATTTCAAAGCTTGGACCAAGTGACCTGTGACAACACATTTACCACGAGCAGTATTAAGTAGCCAGAAAGGGTTTTTGAAAGAAGAAATAAATATTTTGTTGACCATTTTATCTGTTAGTGGTGTCCAGGGAATGTGCAAACTTAAAACATCGACTTTTTCCTGTAGCTCTTCAAGAGATACCTGTTTAGCATTTTGGTCGCCCACATTTTCTTTGATGTCATAGCAAAGTACTTCCACATCAAATCCACGAAGTTTTTTAGCAAACGCTTTTCCCATATTTCCATAACCTATGAGACCCACGGTTTTACCGTCGAGTTCCACACCACGGTTAGCTTCCCGATTCCAGAGACCTTGTTTGACTTCTTTATCAGCTTGATTCAGTTTGTTAAAGAGTGAAAGCAACATTCCCAACGCGTGTTCGCTCACGGCATTCCGGTTGCCCTCGGGAGCAGCAATAAGGGTGATGTTTTTATTTTTTGCACAATCCACATCTATACTTTCCAAACCGGCTCCCACTCTGGCGATAAATTTTAAGTTTTTTGCAGCATTCAGAAATGCTTTATCAATGTCAAACCTACTGCGGATGACAATGCCTTCATAGTTGTTTATTTTGGCTTCAATTTCTTCCTTTGAGGAAATATAATCTTCGTCATTTTGAAAGCCAAGTTCACTAAGTTGGGCTAGAATTAACGGGTGATTTTTATCTAAGTGGAGTATTTTCATTTTATGGAAATTTAGCTTTCAATGCATCAGTAATTCGCATAGGTTTACCTGAATCTTTGTCAAGAAGGCACCAGAGAGTTTTGGCTTTTACTAAAACCTTGTCGTCTTCTTTTCTAATGATTTCAGTGTGGCGTTCACTCGTCACACCGCTGTATTTTTCAATCCAAGTTTTTAAGATTAAAACATCTTTTTCAAATGCAGGGGCTTTGTATTCAATAAAATGATTTACCACCACCCAGACAAGTTTTTCGCGTAAAGCAGCATCTGTGCTTGCAATCCAGTGTTGTTCTGCGACATCCTGAACCCATTGTAAATAAACAACATTATTTACATGTTTTAGTGTATCAATAGCTGTTTTAGAAACGCTTATTTCTGTTTTAAAGTGATTCAAAATATTGAATTATAATATGGATTCAAGTTTAGAAACCGAGAATCAATTTAGAGATATAAAAGAACAAAAAGATTCCAAATATATCATTACAAGTGGTGATAAAGGGCCCCGTTGCAATTGCAGGGTCAATACCGCGTTTGTCAAGAATGATGGGAACAAAAGTGCCTACAAGTGCTGCAACAACGATAACTAACAGCATTGATAATGCTATAGCCAAGCTGGTTAATTGATCCTGTCCTACAATAAACCCAAATAGAAAAACGAGTGCTGCCAGAGCGACTCCATTGAGGAGACTCAGCCCAACTTCTTTTAATAAACGATGAAACAAACTACCTCTAATGTTGTCATTGGCAAGTCCCTGAACAATAATAGCACTTGATTGTACCCCTACATTTCCAGCCATCGCAGCAATAAGAGGGGTAAAGAAAAATAAAACAGGAAAAGTTTCCAGTGCTTCATCAAAACCCTGCATAATGTAAACACTGCCCAGTCCGCCAAAAAGGCCCAATACTAACCAAGGCAAACGTGCACGTGAAAGTTGCCAGATACTGTCATCTGCCTCTACATCTTGTGAAATACCGGCCGCTAGTTGGTAATCTTTTTCAGCTTCTTCTTTGATGAAATCAACGATATCATCAATGGTAACACGACCCACTAACCTTCCAATCTCATCAACTACAGGAATCGCTTCCAGGTCATATTTTTGCATAATCCTGGCGACTTCTTCTCCTTCTGTATGTACATCAACAAAGTCAACCCGTGGAATATAGATTTCAGATATTTTGGTTTGTGGGGGAACGGTCAAAAGATCCTTTAGGGACAATCTTCCAATGAGTTTATCGCCTTTGTCAACAACATAAATGGAATGCACCCGAGTAACATTCTCCGCTTGCCGTCGCATTTCTCTTACACAACCGGCAACGGTCCAAGTCTCCCTAACCTTAATAAGTTCTTTTGCCATCAATCCACCTGCAGAGTCTTCATCATAGCGCAGGAGCTCTTGAATGTCTGAAGCGTGGCCACGGTCTTCAATATTTGAAATAACCTCTTCTTGACGTTCTTCAGAAAGTTCAGCGATGATATCTGCGGCATCATCGGTGTCCATTTCTTCCAGTTCATCTGCAATTTCCTTGGAGGAGAGGTTGTCGAGAATTTTTTCGCGATCGTCTTCATCAAGCTCCATAAGAACTTCAGAAGTTTTCTCACTGTCTAGTAGCTTGATGATGTAAGTGACTTCATCCAGATGGAGCTCGTCGAGAATTTCAGCAATATCGGCGTGGTGAAGGTCTCCCAGATGCAATAGCAATTCCTTGTCGTTTTGTTCCTCGACAAGTAGTTCGATTTTTTCAATAAGTTCCGGACTAATTTGAAACTGCATCGTTTTCTATCTTTTGGGTTAACTCAATAAAGGCTTCAAAACCCAATTGCTCAGGTCTTTTGTCAAAGATAGTATCTTCTTTTAAATTTTCGCTTAAAGCGAAAGATTTTAAGCTGTTTCTCAATGTTTTTCGGCGTTGACCGAAAGCAGTTTTCACCACAGTAAAGAACAATTTTTCATTACAGGGGAGTGAAAAATCAGTTTTTCTAATGAGCCTTATAACACCACTATCCACCTTGGGCGGCGGGTTAAAAACCGAAGGCGGAACCGTAAATAAATATTCTGCCGTATAAAACGCCTGTACCAGTACCGAAAGTATTCCGTAAGCTTTGCTGCCTTCTTTTTCACAAATGCGCTTTGCAACCTCTTTTTGGAACATACCTGTAAATTCAGGGATTTGTTTCCTCCATTCCAGCGTTTTAAAAACGATTTGAGTGGAAATATTGTAGGGGAAATTTCCGGTAATTGCAAATGGGGTATCTCTATAATAATCTGATAAATCAATTTTTAAAAAGTCGGCTTCAGCTACTTGAAAGCTTTTGGTTTTTAGCAGTTCTGCATGTTGGGTGCTAAAGGTGTTTTTGAGGTATGCAACAGATTCTGTATCAATATCCATCGCGATGAGGTTGATGTCTTTTTGAATTAAGTATTTTGTGAGTACGCCCATACCGGGGCCAATTTCAATGACATCTTTATAGCCTTGCAAGCTGAGTGTGTCAGCAATTTTTTGGGCGATGTGTTCATCTTTTAAGAAATGTTGCCCTAAATGTTTTTTGGCACTTACTTCGTTTTCGCTATTATTTTCTGAAGTGCTTGAGGTGTTTTTTGCTCTCTGGTCTTTTTTGTAAAATTTTCTCATTGGGCATTGTGTTCACTAATGATGTGAAGCTCTGTTCTGAAAGCGACAAATTTGCCTTCAAAGGGGTTGCTTTGTGCGCGAAGTCTTTCTGCATCCTCACGGTAATATTTTTCAAGAGTTTCTTTACTGTCTGTGGTGTATTGCACGGCATAAGTGAGGCCGCCCATTTCTTCTTCCACTAGCACACGACACATTTTTGCAGCGGTGAATTTTCCCGTGGCAAGCATATCAGGGATGTGCTCTTCTTCCATCCATTGCAACCACCGGTCGTGAATGTCTTCTTCTATGTTTATGGTGACGTTGTAAATATGCATGGTAGTTAATAGTATTTTGTGGTGAGAGGTGAGAGGTGAGTTTTGCTAATTAATGGCATCACCTCTTAAGCTTCTGTATTGTTTTCGGGCTTCTACAAAAAAGATGGAATCCTGATGGTTAAAAATAATTTGCTCATAGAATTCTTTCGCTTTTTCAGGTTGTTCCAGGGTTTTGTTGTACAATTCTGCCAGATAAAAATAGGCGTTATCTGCAAGAATATCTTCATTGTGAAATTCAATGACCATCAGGTAGTTGGCAATCGCTTTTTCAAATTGGTTTGTCTTTTCAAACACTTGCGCTTGTTTGAGAAGCGCCTCATCTTCAATGGATTCTGCTTTGTGATTTTTTAAAATATCATCAAGAACCGATATTGCCTCTTGGTATTTTCCTTGTAAATCCAATAAGTCTGCGCGGGCATATTTTTTTAATGCAGTTTGAAGCGTGTCTTCCAATGAATTGTCACTAATAAGTAAACTGAGCTCCATCGCGTCATTTGCAATGAGTTGAGAAGTTGATTTTTAAGGATATCAAGCTGTGTTTGCGCCCACTCAAAATCTCCTTTAAAATAACTGGTGCGGGCTACTTTAAAACGGGCTTCCTGTGCAATGGGATCATTTTTTATTTTATTTTGAATTTGGGAATAGTAAATCAAAGCCTCATTAAACTTTTCATCAAAAACCAAAATGTCTGCAAGCTCCATAAGAACCCTCGCTTCTTGGTATCTGCTTAAGTTTTCACGACTTAGCTTCTTCAGATTTTCAATTGCGATTTGTTTTTTATTGTTTTGAAATGCTAAAAACCGATTATAATCGAGCTGTATTTCAAAAGTTTTTGAATCTTCTCCAAAAAGAGCAATCAAATTTTCATATTTTTTTTCTATCTCTGCAAAGTTTTCTTTTTCAGCTGTTCTAACTTCAATTTCCATGCTGTATTGAAAGGCTTGTAAGCGGTCTCTTTCAGAACTACTGTTTTCAATGATATATGATAAGATTTCGTTTGCTATTTCGTAATCGGCATCGTCGAGAGCAATTAAAGCCAGCTCCATCAATTCATTTAAACTTTCAAAAGTGCGATTGTAAATGGCTTTTTCTTGCACAAAGGCTCTATCATATTGTTTTTGCTGAACAAACAACCAACTGAGTAACTGGTTGTAAAACAAATCGGGATTGTTTTGAGAGCGTCTCAAAAGTGCTTTTCTCAGAAGGTCATTGGCTTCGTTTAGAGGGTCATCTGTGACATATCGGCTAAAATTACGCTGAGCTGAAATCAAAAAGGAAGGATTTCTCTCTATGATGCTCAAATAACTGTCAAACATTTTTTCAAGTTCGCCCTGTTCCCCATAAATGCGCGCCAATTGGCTGTCAAAATTGAGATTTTCATCCAGGGAAGCTCCTTTTTCATAGGCGATTACTGCCAGGTCTAGCAGGCTGTATTTTTCAAAGGAATTGGCTACGGTATGGGTAATCTTCGGGTTTTCATCAATGGATTGTATCGCTTGTTGAAAATAAGAGTCGGCTTCCTCATTTTGATTTTGGATGAGGTAATTTCTTCCCATTTCTACCAAGAAAAAAGGGTGGTTGCGGGTTGAGGTAAGCCTTTCTTGAAGTAGTTTTTGTGACTCTTCAAAGTTTTCAAGTTGTTGTAATGTGGCAATGTAAGATAGAAAATAATCATTGCGGTTGGGTTGGTTTTCATACAAAGCTTTATAAATGGGTAAAGCTTTATCAAAGTCACCTCTATCAAAGTAATTTTTAGCCAAGTTTTCATTTTGCGAGAATGAAACCAAGCCAAAGCAAAAGATAAGGAGGCATAAGGTGATGCGCATTTTGATTCTTTTTGGGTAAAGATAGGAAAATGTGTGTTCATTTGATACATATACTTATGTTAAGAGTTTAACATAAAATTAACATAATATATTTGGAAATTTATTTAGGGGGGGGGTAAACTGCTGAAAATTAAACGGTTTTAAAACCGGTTTATTTTTTTATTACCACTACTATTTAGCTTTACAGAAAGCATCTCTCCCTTTTGTAGTAGTTGGTTTGGATGAACAGCAACTCAATTTATTAACATCTAAATACCAACCCTTATGAGAAAATTAGTTCTTTGTATTGCCTTTTGTGTACATTTATAGAAAAGAGCTTGATTTTTAAAAGTCATTTTAGTGTGTGATGGTGAATTACAAGGATCAAAAAACTTAGTTAAACAATAAAATCAACAGTTATGAAAACGAAATTCAACTTTAAAATAAAACTTATAAAGTTTGTAACCCTACTCTTTTTGTTACCCTCCTTTGGATCACTATCCTCAGATACTTTTCAAGGGTTTGGGCAGAGTGTCAATGCCCAGACAATTGAAATTTTATTGAACTCTGAATGGAATTTAATAGATTCGAACGTAGATGGAAATTCAATTGCTACCGAATATTTTGGCGGATTTTACTCTCCACACTTAGATGATTTTTTTAAGCATGATTATGGTGGCAGTTGTTTTGAAACTTTAAAAGTTTCTTTTACTGATATGACACAAAACAGTTTTAATTTGGACACTATTGTTGAGTATATTTCTTGTAATTATACAGACCCAGACGAAATTGAAGCTGTAGAGCTTTACCAAAGTTTTTATTTTGAGCTACCATTTGATGCAAACAGTACTCCAAAAAATCCATTTACTTATGAATGGGCTGATGGTGGTTTTCCCGTTATGGATTTAATTATTACAAATTCATTAGGTGACTGGCTGTTATATCGAACAGCATTTCTTTCAACTCCCACTTTTCATCAAAACAGTTTTACTATGTACCCCAATCCCGTTCAAGAAAACCTAAGCATCAACAATACTTCCAATCAAAGTGTCTCGGCAATTATTTATGATGTGAGTGGCAAGCTATTGCAAAGTCATACTATTGAAGCAAATACCTCAACCATCAATGTAAAGGCATTAAATACTGGTTTGTATTTTATTGTTTTTGAAAATGAAAGTGGTGAGCGAGTGAGTAAAAAGTTTGTGAAGCGATAAGAGCCTTAATCTATTACATCAAACCCACAATAAGGCACCAAAACCTCAGGGATTTTAATGCCCTCCTGGTGTTTGGTAGTTTTCCAGGATACCTGCTAAAACACGCGGAAGCGCCAAAGCACTGCCGTTCAAAGTGTGAGCCAATTGGTTTTTGTTGTTTTCGTCCTTAAAGCGCAGTTTCAATCTGTTGGCCTGAAAAGTTTCAAAATTGGATACCGATGAAATTTCCAACCAGCGGTCCTGGGCGGTTGAAAATACTTCAAAGTCATAAGTGAGCACAGAGGTAAAGCCTAAATCACCACCACAAAGTCTTAAAATGCGGTAGGGCAAATGGAGTTCGTTGAGAATTTCTTTGACGTGTTCAACCATCCCATCTAAAGCATTGTGTGAGTTTGAAGGATGTTCTATTCTTACAATTTCCACTTTGTCAAACTGGTGCAAACGGTTCAGTCCGCGCACGTGTGCGCCATAACTTCCAGCTTCCCTTCTGAAACACGGTGTGTACCCTGTGCACAAAACGGGAAGGTCTTTTGCCTGAAGGATTTCATCACGGAACATATTGGTCACCGGCACTTCAGCGGTTGGAATGAGATATAAATTATCTATTCCCACGTGGTACATTTGTCCTTCCTTGTCGGGAAGTTGGCCTGTTCCAAAGCCTGAAGCTTCATTTACCAAATGCGGCACTTGATATTCGGTATAACCGGCTGCAGTGTTTTTATCTAGAAAATAAGTGATTAATGCTCGTTGTAGTTTAGCCCCTTTTCCTTTATAAACAGGAAAACCGGCGCCGGTGATTTTATTGCCCAATTCAAAATCGATGATATCATATTTTTTGGCGAGTTCCCAGTGGGGGAGAGCACCTTCAGCTAATTTAGGGATTTCGCCTGCGCGAAAAACTTCTTCGTTATCGTCTTCACTGTTTCCTGCAGGAACAAGTGCATTGGGAATATTTGGAATGTTGTACAACAACTGTTGCAATTGTTCAACAGCGGCGTTTAACTCTTCTTGAAGGGTTTTGGTTACTTCTTTGTATTGGGTGGTTTTTTCTTTAAGCGCATTGGCTTCCTGAGCCTTCCCTGACTGAAACAACTGCCCGATTTCTTTGGAAAGTTTGTTGGATTCTGCAAGGATGTTATCCAGTTTGGCCTGGGTACTTCTTCTGAGTTCGTCAGTTTGAAGGACTTCCTCAAAAAGTGGCGCCGCATCGATGTTTCTTTTTTTCAATGCAGTTATGTAGGCCTCTTGATTGTCGCGTATGTCTGTTACTTGTAGCATAGTGGTTGTTTGAAAGGGTAAAGTTAATTAATTACATTAGAACTAAAGAGAAGTTTCGACGTCAAAAATCACCTCAACCCCTCCGGTGCCGGCAATATCCATTCGTGGTGTTTAAAATGGTTCCATTTTTCTGAGGCGAGATCCACTTCGGGGTTTATCAGTGGAGCTCGAGGTCTTCTATTAACACTGACTTGTGCATCAAAATAAACGGCTACATCTTTACCCTCTTTTGCATAGCGCTTTTTCAGGCGTTGGGCATATTGCCACATATAGTCGGGTTTGGTTGCCAGTCCGCGGCGTTGTTTGGGAGAGAGTTCTTCGTAAATGTTCACACGAAATTCTTCCTGAGTGTCTTTATCCTTGACGGTTACATTGACTGAACCAGACTTGGTTCGCAACATCATTCTCCAACTGAGGCGGTGCCCTTCTTCTGTCCACAAAACATTGTCTTCAATGGCCCAATGGCGCAGCGGCAATGCAATCTGAATGACAAAGTAGATTGAAAACAGTGTAATGAGCGTCTTCTTGTATGCAGGAACTATGATCTCTCCTTTATCATAATATTCTTTTTTAGGTAAAAAGTGTTTTTGAACCGTTTTTGGTGTAAAGAAAAACAAGGCAAAAGCAATCGACATATATGGAAAAATCCCAATCTGAAACACGATGGAGTTAAATAAATGAAAGAATATAGAAATGACAAACCCCAACATTCTGGTACGTTTCCAAAGCAAGAGCGGCACAATGAGCAAGTCAAATAAAATACCCGTGTAAGCGATGGACCAATGCACCCAGGTTTGTTGTAAAAACCCGCCTATGATGGGATAGTTTGCCTTTCCGCTCATTAATACCTGTGCCATAGAAGCATCCAGCCAGTCAGGATAGATTTTTGCTACTGAAGCATAAGTATAAACAATCCACACCTGAAGGATAATGACCAGTGCACACCAGCGGGGCATGGAGGGGTTTTTGATTTCCGGATTGTATTTCGCGTCCAGCGAAAACCACCTGTTTGCGGGTAATATGCTCATAAAACCTAATAACAAAAGCATTAAGTAATAGTGATTGTTGTAAGCCGATTTTTGCATAAAATAAACCCCAGCCCACATTATAGTGTAAGCAATTGCAGCCATTCGGTATTTGTAGCCAATCATCAACATAAAGCCAAACACGCCCATTACAGCAAAATAAAAATACATCCCATTTCCCGGAAGGGGTTGCAACCATTCTAAACCGATAAAGGAAAACGTAAATTCAGGTTCTACTAAAACCCGTCTAACCCAGCCGGTAGTAATGGCACCAAAAGCTTCAAGGGTGATTAAGAAGCCAAATACTACCCTGAACACAATCAGGCCGCTGTTATCGATGTGTTTAAAAAGAAATTTATTGAGCATAGGACGCAATGAATTTTCGGGCGAAAGCCTCATCGTTTTTTATCGCATATTGCAAAGACTTCAAAGAGTCAAAGGTTTCTTCCTCCCGTATTTTTGAGAGTAGTTCAATTTCAATTTTTTTGCCATACAGGTCTTTTTCAATGTCTAGGAAATAGGTTTCAATTGTCCTGCTTGTTCCACCCACGGTGGGGTTGGTGCCAATGCTCATAATTCCATAAACAGGTTGATTTTCTAAAACAGATTTCACCACATACACCCCATTTTTTGGGATGAGTTTGTAAGTTTCTTCTATGTGCAAGTTTGCTGTGGGGAAATTGATGGTTTTGCCAATTCCTTTACCTTTTACGATGGTTCCGTTGAGCATAAAAGGATAGCCCAGAAAGCTGTTAGCTTTTTCCAGGTCACCGCTGTCTAAGGCTTTTCTTATTTTGGTGGAGCTCACAGCTACATCGTCAAGTTCTTGTGCTGAGATTTCCTGAACTTCAAAGTTGTAGATTTCACCAAATTTCCTGAGGTCCTCAATATTGGCAGTCCTGTTTTTTCCAAAACGATGGTCATAACCAATGATGATTTTTTTGACATTCAGACTGTCCACCAAAACGTTCTTCACATAGGCTTCCGCCGAAAGATTTGCAAATTCTTTGGTGAATGGGTGAATAATGAGGTGGTTGAGGTCTGTTTTAGAAAAAATAGCGATGCGCTCTTCAATGGTATTGATGAGTTTGATGTCACTTTCTTTTTGCAATACCATCCGCGGATGCGGAAAAAACGTCAGTATGATGGACTCTAAATGATCTTTTTTAGCTTCAGAAGTTAGTTTTTTGAGGATTTCCCTGTGACCGATGTGTACTCCGTCAAAAGTGCCAATTGTGATGACAGATTGAGTATCGTTTTTATATTCAGCTATGGAGTGGTGTACTTTCACAAGGTTATTTTCCGTTAAAGGTATTCATAGTGGTTGTTATTCCCGCTAAAGCGAATGATTTTACTACTTCAACAGATTTATCCAAGCGTTCAGGGAGTTGGTTCTCTTCTTCAGGCTCCCATTCACCCAATACAAAATCGACCTGACTTCTTCTTCCAAACTCATTATCTATACCAAACCTGAAACGGTTGTATGTGGTTGTTCCCAATTGTAGCTGAGTATCTTTCAGACCATTGTGGCCGCCGTCGCTGCCTTTAGTTTTTACCCTTATGGTTCCAAAAGGCAGGTTGAGGTCATCTGTAATGACGAGCAGGTTTTCAATTGGGATTTTTTCTTTTTGAAGCCAGTAGAGAATGGCTTTTCCGCTTAGGTTCATGTAGGTGCTGGGTTTGAGTAACAGCAAACTTCGACCTTTAATTTTGTATGTAGTAATATCGCCCAGTTTTGCTGGTTCAAAGGCTAGGTCTTCCTTGTAAGCTAGGCGCTCAAGTATTTTAAAGCCTATGTTGTGACGGGTATTTTCATATTTTGGACCTATGTTTCCCAGGCCAACAATTAGAAATTTCTTCATGGGGTCATCATCTTCAAGGGTGTTGCTTTTCTTTTTTGATAATAGTCGTCCAAAAAATGGTAGCATCTTTTTTTTGTAAAAATATAAAAAAACCCCCAACTATGTGGGGGTTTACTTTGAATTCAAAATGAATTTAAAATTTATTCAGATGCCGGAGTTTCCTCAGTGTTTCCACCTTCAGCTGCTGCAGTTTCACCTTCAGCACCCTCAGCTCCTTCTTCACCATCTTCTTCCTCCTCAACATCATCAACAGCCACACGTGAAGTTCTCACTTGAGCAACCACTGTGTTGTCTGGATGCATAATTTTGTATCCTTCACTGTTAAGTTCGGTGACATATAACTTGCTGCCAATTCTAAGTTCAGTGATATCAGCCTCAATAAAATCTGGAAGGTCTGCAGGGATTGCTTTCACTTTCAGTTTTCGTCTTGGAACGCGTAAAACTCCACCATTTCTAACTCCACGAGAGTTACCTACAACTCTTACAGGAATTTCAAGGGTGATTTCCTTGTCGTCAAAAATCTGGTAGAAGTCCACATGAATGATGTTGTCTGTTACCGGATGAAATTGAATGTCTTGTAAAATGGCATTTATTTTTGAGCCATCTTCTAAAGCAATTACTACTGTATGTACATCTGGAGTGTAAACCAAGTCTTTAAATGCTAATGTTTCAGCTGAAAAGTGAATTGGCTTGTCTCCTCCGTAAACTACGCAGGGTACCTTTCCAGCATTACGTAAGGCCTTAGTTGCTACCTTGCCCACGCTTTCTCTTTGAGAACCTTTGATTGTAATTGATTTCATTATTTTTATTTGTTATAAAGGTCAGATGATGCGCCCTTGTTGACATCTTTCCTTTATGTTTAAATTGTTTTGGGCGACTTTTATTACATTAAAAATTTTGAACTGATGGAGTTGTTTGTGTTGACGCTTATCATCACATCGGCTACCAATTTTGAGCACGTTAGTACTTTAATTTTATTGCTTTCTTTTTTCAATGGGATTGAATCTGTTACGATCAATTCCACGAGTTTTGAATTTTCTATTTTTTCGTAAGCGTTACCTGAAAGGATAGCATGTGTACAAATGGCCCTTACGCTCAATGCGCCTCTTTCCATCATTACATCTGCTGCTTTTGTGAGAGTTCCTGCGGTATCGACCATATCATCCACCAGTACCACATTTTTTCCGGTAACGTCCCCAATGAGTTCCATATGGGAAATCACATTGGCTTTTTCACGTTGCTTATAACAGATTACCACGTCGCTTTCCAGGAATTTGGAATAAGCATAAGCTCTTTTTGAACCGCCCATATCTGGTGAAGCGATGGTCAAGTTTTCGAGGTTTAAGTTTCTCAGGTAAGGCAAAAAGATGGTAGAAGCAAAAAGATGATCCACCGGTTTTTCAAAGAATCCCTGAATTTGGTCTGCATGCAAATCCATCGTGATGATGCGCGTTGCACCTGCTGTTTCCAGCATTTTAGCGACTAGTTTTGCAGCGATTGGTACTCTTGGTTTGTCTTTTCTGTCTTGTCTTGCCCAGCCAAAGTATGGTAAAACTGCAGTCACATGTCTTGCAGAAGCACGTTTTGCAGCATCAATCATCAATAACATTTCCATCAGATTATCGCTGTTTGGAAAGGTGGAGCCAATAATAAAAACCCTGCTTCCTCTAACTGACTCTTCAAAGGAAGGTTGGAATTCACCATCGCTGTAATGAGAGGTAATCACATTCCCCAATGGCATACCAAACGCTTCGGCAATTTTTTCTGCGAGTACAATGCTCTGTGAGCAGGCAAAAATCTTTGGTTCTGGTGTTGGATTAGCCATGGTTAACTGGTTGTAAAATAGGGTTTTGCTGTCTGCTTGTTTTTACGAGGTGCAAATTTAGAAAATAATTTCAATCAAGGAAGCATAATTAGTTCTTATTTAGGGTGTATATGCAATTATTTTTATAATTTTGTCGTCCTTAAATGCTCAAGTGGCGGAATTGGTAGACGCGCTGGATTCAAAATCCAGTTCTTTCGGGAGTGTGGGTTCGATTCCCACCTTGAGTACTTTAAAAAACCGTAACTATATTGTTTATCAATTGGTTGCGGTTTTTCTTTTTGACTTATTGTACGGTTTATGTACGGTTGAGGTATTTTTAAGGTATTTTAATGTTTGGGAACTTGTCCAGATACCTATCTAATAAGTAACCTTTTTTAAAGCTTTTAAGGTTGTGCAGTTTTTCCAGCTTCGTGTCATATTCAATCTCAACAAAAAACATATCTATTGCATAGAGGCAATATTTGACTTCATTCACTTGAATTGCATCAACAAAAGTTCCCTGCCTAAATACGGCGTCCTCTTTTTCTAAATCACTTAAAATATTGAAATCGTATAAAGTCAAAATAACCAGTTGATGAGTTTGTAAATGCCGTAAATGATGCCGTATATCAAAAGAATGAATAAACCACCTATAAAGCCGTCTTTGTACCTCTCAGCGTAATTGTCAAAGTAGTTATTATATCTTTTGTCTTTTTTTGGCTTTCTTTTTATCATAAGAATACCTTATCTTTGAAGTAACAATACGCATTGCCTGTGTATTGTTGTTTGAACAAAAAACGAGGGTTTCCGAACTGGTTGCCCTCTTTTTATTCTATTTTATATTAAATATTTTCCTTATTTTTTGCATACTCTTTAAAGCCCTTTCTTTTAACCTACGAGGTATAATTTAATTAAAAAAGTTGTTATGTTTTTTTTTCTTACTCATCTATAAATTCTACTCATCTTTTGTTTTAAAAATCTCGTGGTTTTCAATTGCTTCAATGTGTTTTATAAAAAACTGCTCAGGATTTTTAATTCGCCTTGTGGGTTCTGGTTCAATATTTGTATAATATTCACTGCCTGACAATCTAATAATAGTCCATTCATATTTTTTCAATTGTTCTACATTATCTGTTGCAATTTGGTTATAAACTTCCTCAGGTAAATCTAAGTCACTTTCTTTTAAGGGTACAAAAACTGCGATTGGCGCTTTACTACAATCTGTTTTTGATAGTTGAGTAAATTCAATTATTTCATCATTAGAAAGTTTTACTGATAACTTGCTGCTACTTTGTGATAAACAACCTAAATCGCCTGTGAAAAATATTCTAAAAAAAATTACATCTGTTTTATCATTTTTTGTTATCATACCTGATAACCTATACCCAGATGATGCTTTTCCAAAATTTTGCCACATTTCAGTAGTTACGGTATTAGTTCCCTCGAACTTATCCTGCTCAAGAGTTGTTTTTACCTCATCCCTTTGTGCGAATAATGGGTTTATTAAGGTTAATAGAACTATAAATGATAAAATTCTCATAATTGAATAAGTTTAAATTAATTTTATTTTACTTCAAATTTAAAGAAACCATTTTACTTAAAAATGAGGAATCCCGTAAATCACAAATATTTCATTTTAAACAGTTCCCTTTCGTCAATATTTTCGGCTTTTTTAAGTTGCTCTAAAATACGCAAATATTTTTTAGTGGGTTTTCCTTTGTAGTATTTTGTAAAGTGTTTTGAGTATAGTTGCTCATAAAGTCTTTCAGTTTTAAAGACTGCTCCAAAAGTATTTTCTAAAAATCTGTAATGTTTGCTTACTGTTTGGCTCTCATACATACATCCTGTGAACGCTTCACGGTGAAGAAAGTAACCCCCAATTAAATAAAGTTTTCTGCATTTTTTATGAGTGTGAGGGCAAAGGAAATACCATATTTTGCCCTTACCTAAATTTGAGGGTATTGTAACCAGACTTACTTTGTAGTTTCGGGGTTCGCCGTTTGTGTTGTAAATCAGTTCAATGTGATGAGGTTCTGTAAAGGTGTTAACTCTAATTGAAATGCTCGCCGTTTCCTCACCGTTTCTGCTCCAATGTAGTGAACTTGTTATTACTTTATTTTTCTCTAAATAACCAAACTCTTTAAGCTTCTTAATGCTTATTTGCAGTACATTATCGTACAAGGTAGGGAAAGTAGGAAATTTTGCCATAAACCTAAATCTTTAGGGAATTTTAATTTAATCAAATGTGAGGGGTTCGCCCTTTTGTGCATCTACTGGCTGGACTTTTGGAAATACAAAGGGAATCAATTTTATAACAATATTGATGCGTTCCTGTGGCTCTAAGCTTTCCAGATACTCAGGCAGTCTCTCAATTTCCTTTTGCATCATAGTTTTAAGAGTTCGCCTTAAATCGTTTACTAAGACTGGATTTTCTGTTTTCATTTTTTTATTGATTTTTGGGTTTAGGTGTCATAGGTGTATGTCGCTTACACCTACACTTACACCTATATTTTAATTTAACAATCTGTATATCAGTATATTTAAGTCCAGACTTACACCTCTTACACCTGTTTTCATATCTTTTTATTATTAGAATAAATATGAGTTGTTTTTAATGTTTGTTTTTAAATCTCACTCCCATACATAGTAAAATAGGTGTCAGGGGTGTAAGTAACAAGCCAGACAACCAACAAAAACAAGGCTTTAAGGCAATTTTAACGGGTGTCAGTTGGCTTACACCTATTACACCGCCAACGATTTTACTGGGGTTTTCAGCCATAAAACTTACACCTAAACTTTTTTTACCCATCTTTTTTTGTCGCTTTTGTATTCAAAATCTAAATTTTTGGATTTGATATAAGTTTGAATCAAAATTTTCACATTGTTCTGGTGAAAAAATCCTTCAAATCTGAGTTCGTTTGTTGGCTCTTTGTATTGTTTAAGAAAATCACTCACATTGAAGCCGTTTTCCCATTTAGATACGATACTGAAAATCCGTTCAAATTCCTGCAGTAAAACATCACTATAAAAGTAGGCTCTAAAATTGTCCTCGTCTTTGTCATATTTCGGTGCTTCCAGTCCAAACTCTAAATAAAGCTCAACACACGTAAAAGCAAAATTGTAAAACCTATTCCATTCCTCAGAATCCCAGTCATCAAAAAATCTATGACCGAATACCATTAAAGGGGTGTTTTTTAGATTGAAAAATTTAGTCAATTTAAACTCCATAAATCGTCTATGGGTTGAGGTTGCCTCAGCATCGTAACGCACCGCCCAATTTGTTGTAATTACAAATTTCGGGGCTTCTTTAAATGGTATCGTCTGGGCTGTTTTTCCTTTCCTCTCACACGATATGCCGTTTACAAGGTTGGTGTACAAGTCATCATATTTAAAACCCGCTGGAACATCGTCAATAGCGTAAACTTTGTGCGCTTTTTCGAGGTCTGCAAACTTATGCCTATAACTCCCGTCAAACTCATCACCGCCCTTTATTATGGAGTTCTGCACTTGTTCAATAGCTTTAATAATTATTGTTTTTCCTCGTCCACCTTTTCGGCTTTGGTCGTCCGCACCCTCATCAGATAAAATGATTGCTGGAGTAAAGGCTGGGTCTTTGTAGGTGTGAATCAAATAACCAAACATTCTAAAAAATAAACTTATTGTGGCTTCGTCTTGTTCTGTTAATTCGTCCTTTAGAATGTCTTTCCCAGTTGAAGACATTATAAGGAATTGAGCAAAAACACTTGTTTCTGTATTTTCATTAAATTCAAAATCCCGTTCCTGCGTTGGGTGTGGCGCAAAGAAACCGTTAACCTCTTTATACTGCATCCTGTGGACTTTGTTATCAACTTTGGAATATAAAAAGAAACCATTTTTAAAAGGCAGTCCAAAAGTATCTTTGGTGTCTGCATAGTAGTTTAACGGCTTTGGGTTTAATAGTAAGAAACCACCATAAATTGTGTTGTGATTGTCTTTAGCAATTTTATTTTCTACATCGGTCGTGTCAAACTCATTGATGTTTGACGATAAATAGGGGGGTGTGTCTGTTTTGTAATTAAAAGCCTTAACTACGTTATTCGTGTCTTTGAAAATTGTAATTCGGTCATTGTCCTGCTCGGTTATTCTTATCAAATTTTCCTGCTCGAAAAAGTCCTTATAACTAACTGGTGAAGTAACAACCGTTCCGCCCTCGTCAAAAGAGTAAAAACTTTTTACCTCGTTTACAATCTCAGGGGGTTTGACCTCTTTAGATTTGAATTTAACCGTGCCAAACTCCATTTGTGAAACCTCAACACCAGCCAGCACAAATACTGCATCGTGAAGCCTTACAAATAGATTTATATTGTTTGTCTCAATGAATTTGTAAATGTACTCAGCTTCATATTTTGTCAAATCCCTAAACATTTGACCTTTGTTATAAAACCGATCGTTTGTTATAACCTTGTCAGCCGTGCCGTTATAAACACACTTTAACTCAGCCCTCACGGCTTCAATGGTTGCGCCTTTTGTCTCACTATGGGTGTTTAGTAGTCTATTGTATTTTAGCTTGTCTATGAGTCTGTAAACGTCCTCATCTCGTTTTATTCCAAGTTCTAAATCTATAAAAGTAGGATAAGCACGGGCAATGTCGTACTCTTTAAGCTTTAGCGACTTTGGTAACATACCTCTCAAAGGTCGTGAGAGGTTGCTCAATGGGTTGTACTCTCGGTTCTCATCAATCTTAACTCCAAATACATCGTCCATTTCAGCCGTGTAGACTCCCTTAAATTTTAATAGCATAAACAATACATACCTTTGCCAGACTTGTAATGAAAAAGGGTTGTAATCTGGATTCTCATCTACTTTTATGTAAAGTTCGTGAAGTAACTGTAAATCGTGTCTAAAATACTTCTCGTCCAGCCGTTTGCCTTGTTTGTAGCTATTCAGATATTTAAAGTAATCGTTGTGCCTTAATGGATTTGAATTTATGTATTTGAAGTACTCAATAAATACCTCATCCAATTGGGTGCGGTTGCTTTGACTTCGTTCGACTGCATCGTTAAAAGTAAAAATCATTTTACGGCTTCCTGTGTCGCTTTTGATACGTTTAATGAAGTCAGCTTTCCAGCTATCTACGAACGTTTGAAAATTGCTTTTACTTTCCATATTAAAACAATTCAAGTTGGTTTGACATTGGGAATAAATCCGGATTTGTTGTGTAAATACCAACCTTATTAAAGCCAGTAACCTTACATCTACGATAACCAACAAGTGCAATGCTGTTTGATTCTCTTAAAGTCCTTACATACCAGCAAATGTTTTCTCTCATAACTCTGGTTTCCTTGTCAACCTCTTTCATTGTTTTGGGAAACTCAAAGAATGCGTTAAATACCTTTTTGAACTGGTCGTCAAATTTGCCTGTATTTTGATTGTTGTTTGAACTCATAACTACTACTTTAAGAGGGTTAAACTTTCGAGTAATTCACTCCTTTTGTAGTATCTACGATTGCCAATGCCATAGCCTTTGACTTTGCCTTTATTCTGCCAATGCCATAAAGTTGATGCGTTGATTTGTAGAAGTTCACACGTTTGTTCACGTGTTAGTAGGTCGTCATTTGCCGTCTGGGTTTGTAGTTCTTTTTTAAACCGCTCCAGCTGTGTTTTTACACCCTCGTTTATTAGGTCAACTAATTGGCTGGGGGTCGTGCCTTGTAGAATAATTTGTGAATCCATTTTTGCAATATTTATTGATTTATATTGCAAATATCACTTGATAATCAATGCTTTAAAGGCACGAAAAAGTTCTTAAATTGTGCTTTTTCTGTGCTTTTTAAATATGTTATCCTTAACTGAGTTGTATAACTTTGTTTTAGTTGGGCTTCCGATTTGACGACTATCAATTTTATCTATAAAAATATTATATTCTTCATTCTCTAATAATCTAATAAAATCAACTTGTTTACATACTAAAAATTCTTTTTCCATAGCGTAAAAAAGAAAACTAAAATTAGCCAGATGTTTGCCCTCGTCTTTATAAAACTCAAACATTTTTGTAAAGAGAGTGAAGCCAAAATCATCTTTGAAAATATGAGGATATCTATTTTTTATTAAAATATATTCTGAACAGGTTTCTTCACTTTCTTTTAATAGTGGCTTTATTTGATTAAAATATGCTTTATGATACTTAAGCCAGTTTTTCAGAACTTTAATGTAATTAAGTTCACCTTTGGAGTAATCACTAACAAGGCTTTCTGTTTTTGCTTTTAATTCAGCATTTAGAATCTGAATTTGAACTTCATTTAATTGCTTTAAATCACCGCCTTGTATGATTCTTTGAAAATCTACTTTTGAAATTAAATTTTTAGTGATTATGTTTAAAACATCAACTAAGGTCTCCTTTGTGTAAATTTTGTATGTTTTTTTTCCTGAGTACTCATTCACCCTGTCAACGCCTTTTATGATAGGCAATCTATTTTCAAAATCTTTTTTTAGATGCTTAAGTTCTTCGACTTCAAATGGGAATACCTTTAGCCAATCGCCATAAGTTTTGATTAATATATTTAAACTTGAAAAATCTGGTTCGTGTGGCTCAAAAACGGTTTTTAAATATTTTAATATAGCATTTTTACGGACAAGTAAATCTTTTTGATTTAATGTACTTATCTTAAAATCCTGCTCTAATAAATCTTTAAGCTTAGCTAAAAACCAATTGACTTTAAATGGCTCGCCAAATTCAGCTGGAAACATTCCGAAACTATCAATTGTGTAATCTAAATAATCAAAAATTTTTTCATTCCAGTTGTCTTTGTCTATGTATTGAAGAATTTGAAAGTAACAAAAAAAATATTTGTTTACTACCATAGTTGGAACACCCTCAAAATCTTTTTTATTATACCAATTTTGTGAAATCAGTTTTGTGTGATTGTCGCAACAATTAGGGAATTTTTGAAATTCTTTTTCAATGTCTTTTATCAATTCCTTTTGATTATTTGCGCACGTTTCACAAGTGCTAAAGTTATGATTCCATTCTGGCAGTTCTTTTGCCTCGTATGGCTTTAGATATTGCCCGTATTTAAATTCATAGCCAATGTTTTTACCATTCAAATAAAGAGGTTTAATGTCTTTTGCAAATATTAAAGAGTCGATTTTTTTCATAATTCTTAAAAGTAATTAGTTATTTCAAGCGCTAAATCTTTATTGCTTTTCCCTATGTAGTTTAAAAACATTTTTTCGGTTGAGTGTCCTGTAATGTATATTAAATAAGTAGTGGGTATTTTGCCATAAAAGTTTGAAGCAAATGAACGTCTGCCAATGTGAGAGGAAACAAGCTTGTATTTTTCAAATGTATCGTAAACTTTCCTGTATTCCTTTTTTTTGTCTTTTTTCTCACTATCGACTTTTTGTAATAAACTGCCTTTTGTGAGTTGGTTTATCTCAGCTTCTTTACATACGTCTTTGATGTAATCATTGTAGTTTTGTGAGGAAATCGGACGAGGGAAATTGCCGTCTCTTTTGTTGAGTATGTCCATTACTTTGGGGTGTAATGGTACTGTCATTAGTTTGTCGGTTTTCTTTTGGGTGAACTCCAGTAAAGGTTTGCCGTTTTCATATCGTATCATTTCGGGTGTGAACCTCATAAAATCTGAAACTCTTTGCCCTGTGTAACAACTTATAATAAGCCAGTCTTTTGCATTGTCCAGATATTCGGGTAAATCGGTTTTGGCTTCGAGTGTGTCAATTTCTGCCTGTGTTAAATAAATCTTATCGGTCTTTTTGCCCTTTGCTTTGATTTTCTCAAATTGGTAACTCAATTCTTTACCGTTGTATTTTGCATCCCTGCAAACTGTAATTATTACGGCAATAGCTTTGGCAATAGTATTTACAGCATAGTTTTGACTGTAACAGTATTGCTCAAAGTCAGATTGAAATTTTAGGTTGAAATCCTTTATTAAAAAGGTTGTCTTTTTGTGGGTCTGGTATCTTGAAAGCAAGTTAAATACTGTATTGTAATTTTTACAAGTCTGGTTTTTTAATCTCGCTTTTTTGGATTGAATGTAATGTTCAAAGTAATTGAGTAATTCGTTTGGCAGTTCGCTTGTTTCCTCAATAGGATTGTAGAATAGTTCAACTTTATTTTGCAACCATTTTTTGTCAACCTCAACGGGGTTTGCATTATCAAATGCCTTTAAAATGAAGTTCTCAATTTTATTGATTTTTTTGTTTACTTCAAGTTGTTTGTTTGAAATATCAACGTCTTTAGGTCTCGATTGCTGGTGTTGTTTGCTCCAGTAGTTCTTTGATACTTTAAGCTTCGTTTTTGCGCCAAAAACATAGTCTTTGCCATTGTGCCTGTAAAGTAGTCTTAAATTAAGGGGTGCTTCGTCTTTAGTTGACCGATAAAGGAAATTAACAGTTGCCATTTGTATTGTATTATTGTTTGAACAATACAAATATAATGTTTTTGTACGGCATTTGTACGGTAAAATGCAATTTGTTAATATCTATTGCAATTTAAAACAAAAGTTTACTACATTTGTAAAGCCTTGTTATTGTTGCAATTTATAATGATATTCTTTTGTTTGTTGAGGTTTTGAAATGTAGTGAAATTGCATACAAAGTATTCCCACCTTGAGTACAAAGTCTCAATCTTTTGATTGGGGCTTTTTTTGTGGACAGAAAAAAGAGTGTGGGTTCCCCCGAGACTTCGGGGCCACCTTGAGTATAAAGCCTCAATCTTTTGATTAAGGCTTTTTTTGTTTAAAAGAGGTTTATTTAAATCAACATTTACTAACTTTGGTTCATTCAAGTTTATCCCCCAAAACAATGACTGAATTCTGGTTTTACTTCAAAATGGGTCTTGACCACGTGATCAACTGGTCTAATTATGCCCACATTTTATTTGTCATATTGCTTACAGTAGCCTATCAATTCAATGCCTGGAAGCGTTTATTGCTGCTCATCACTTTATTTACATTGGGTCATTTGCTGGCTGTTTTAATGGTTTCTTATGGTGTGGTAAAAGTGAGCCTGGGTATGGTGGGATTCCTCATTGCAATGTTAATTATTTTTACGGCACTCTTTAATATTTTTACCGCCGGAAAAGAAAAACGACGTGAAAAGCTGGGGCTCTTGTTTGGACTTTCAATTTTTTTAGGACTTTTACGAGGGCTTGAATTTGCGCCACAATTTCTAGAAGCTGTGGGTCAAAAAGGTAAAATTCTTCCATTATTGGAAGTTGCCTTGGGTGTTGAAGCAGGGCAAATTATCGTGGCTTTAATTGTTTTGATTATTGGTACGGTTGTTCAAACTATTTTCCGGTTTAATAAAAAAGACTGGGTGTTGGTGATTTCATCAATTATTTTAGGTCTGGCCATTCCATTGCTACTTAACAACTGGATATTTTAAATCGTTCACTGCCTAATATTTAACGATTCATTCATATTTAATCCGTTGATAAAATTTTATCTTCGCAGCTTAGTTAGTATTCCAACATGCCGAATAAAAAACAACTTAAATATGACATCGCTTATATGCGTATGGCGCTGGAGTGGGCAAAACTATCCCATTGCAAACGGAAACAAGTGGGAGCTCTCATTGTGAAAGACAAAATGATTATTTCAGATGGTTATAACGGTACTCCCTCTGGTTTTGAAAATTACTGTGAAGATGATGAAGGATACACAAAGTGGTATGTTCTTCACGCAGAAGCAAATGCGATTTTAAAAGTAGCTTCTTCAACACAATCCTGCAAAGGGGCAACGCTCTACATCACGATGTCACCTTGTAAAGAATGCAGCAAATTAATTCATCAAGCAGGAATCACTCGTTTGGTTTATCTTGAGGCCTATAAAGATAACTCTGGTGTGAGCTTTCTGGAAAAAGCCGGAGTCGATTTGGAACATTTACAATCTGTTGAACCTTAATTTTAATGCAAAAATCTTTTAAATACATTCCTCTTTTAATGGCTGTTGCGATTGCAGCAGGCATTTTTATTGGCTCAAAACTCAACTTTGGCGACACCACTGAAAAGATATTTGCAACAAATTCTAAAAAGGACAAACTCAACAGACTCATCGATTATATTGATTTTGAATATGTTGACAAAATCAATACAGATAGTATTGTTGATGTGACAGTGAACAGCATCCTAAACAATCTCGACCCACATTCGGTGTATATACCTGTGAGTGATTATGAAGCTGTTGCAGATGATATGCGTGGTAAATTTGTGGGAATCGGTGTTAGCTTTTACATTTACAAGGACACAGTTTCTGTAATTTCAACCATTGATAAAGGTCCAGCTGAAAAGTCTGGAATCAAAGCCGGCGATCGCATTTTGTTTGCTGATGATAAGCCACTTTTTGGTGAATTTAGCAATAGAGATTCCATTGTCGCTTCATTAAGAGGGGAGTTAAATTCAAGGGTAAATCTCACTATTTTTCGCAATAGCGAAAAAAAGGAAATGAAGTTTAAGCTTACGCGAAAAGAAGTCCCCATTAAAAGTGTTGATGCCGGATTTAAAATCAATGAAGAGCTTGGGTATATTAAGGTAAACCGCTTTGCTGAAACAACAAATGATGAATTTAGAGAATCACTTAAGGAACTTGTCAATCAAGGAATTTCAACACTTATATTAGACTTGCGGAATAACCCCGGCGGTTATGTGTTTGCGGCAGAGCGTATGCTTGACGAATTGTTGCCAAAAGGAACCCTTCTTTTGAAAACTAAAAATAAAGCGGGTGTTGTTGAAAACACTGTGTCAAAAAAGAATGGCCTTTTTGAAAATGGAAAAGTGTATGTGCTCGTTAATGAAAACTCAGCTTCAGCCAGTGAAATAGTTGCCGGAGCATTGCAAGACAATGATCAGGGAATCATCGTAGGCCGCAGAACCTATGGAAAAGGATTGGTTCAAAGAGAGATGGCATTGGGAGATGGTAGCGCAGTGAGATTGACTGTAGCCCGATATTATACGCCCACCGGAAGATCAATCCAGCGGCCTTATGTGAATGGAGACCAAACGTACTTTAAAAACTATCAAGAACGCTATAATAATGGTGAACTCATAAGTGCAGACAGTATTGCGGTCAACGACTCCTTGCGCTATGTAACCCCCAAGGGGAAAGTTGTCTATGGAGGAGGAGGAATCTTACCCGATATTTTTGTAGCGAAAGACCTCACTGAAGAAGGTGAAATTATAAGTTATATTTCACAATCGGGATTACTTAACTACTTTGTTTTTGAACAACTCGATAAAAACCGAAATCTTTACGAAACATTTACTCCTGAAGAATTTTTTGAAAACTATGAAGTGTCTGATGAATTACTGGATGAATTTATCTTTTACTCAAGACTTATAGAGACCAATTTTCAGCTTCACGGCTATGAACCCCTTATGAAAATACATCTTAAGGCAAGCATCGCCCAACAACTTTTTGGAGGCGATTACTATGATAGAATCCTCATTCAAAAAGATGTAATGATTGATAAGGTCTTAGAAATCGAATATCCTGAAGAAAACCAAAACGAAGATTAATAGCAGTCATTTTATTTTATCAACAAGCAAAAAGAACTCTTGTAAAAAAGAGTTCTCTAAAGTCATCTATTGAGGAAGTTCATCAAAACCCATATTGTATAGAACAAATCCAAATATGTCTGTGTGCAAGTCCACTATTTTTGAAACAGGCATTCCAGCTCCATGACCGGCACCCACATCAATTCTAATTAACTTGGGAGCTTCTCCTGTTTCCTTTGCCTGAAGTTCTGCAGCATATTTAAATGAATGAGCAGGCACCACTCTGTCATCATGATCTGCAGTTGTAACCATCAAGGCAGGATAATTTTGACCTTCTCGTATGTTATGTAATGGAGAGTACCCTTTCAAATACTGAAACATTTCTTCGTTGTCATTTGCGGTTCCATAATCATAAGCCCATCCGGCTCCTGCTGTGAAGGTATGATAGCGCAACATATCCATAACGCCCACTTGAGGAATACCCACTTTGAATAAATCTGGGCGTTGATTAACAACTGCTCCTACAAGAAGACCACCGTTTGACCCACCTCTTACGGCAAGATAATCTGATGAAGTATATTTTTTATCTATCAAATATTCAGCAGCTGCGATGAAGTCATCAAACACATTTTGCTTGTCCAGTTTCGTTCCTGCATCATGCCATTTTCTTCCATATTCTCCACCACCTCTTATGTTTGGCACAGCATATACACCACCCATCTCTAGCCAAACGGCAGTTACAATAGAAAAGCCAGGTCTCATACTAACATTAAATCCACCATAACCGTATAAAATGGTTGGGTTTTTTCCATTGAGGTCCAATCCTTTTTTGTGTGTGATAATCATTGGGATTTTAGTGCCGTCTTTTGAGGTATAAAAAACCTGATTAGACTCAAACTCATCAGCATTAAAATCAATTTCTGGCTTCCAGTAAACCTCAGAAGTACCGGTTTCCACATCATAAGTATAAATACTTCCGGGGGTATTGTAATTTGAAAAGGAATAATACATAGTTTCTGCATCCTTTTTTCCACCAAAACCACCTGCCGTTCCCACACCGGGTAGTTCTATTTCGCGAATTAAAGTTCCATCAAAATTATATTGTAAAACCTTTGAAACAGCATCTACCATATAGCGGGCAAATAGATAGCCGCTACCTGTTGAGGGACTTAACACATTTTCGGTTTCAGGAATGAACTCTTCCCAGTTATCTGAAAGTGGGTTAGATGCATCAACGGTCACTATTTTTTCATTAGGGGCATTTAAATTGGTTTGTATAAAGAGTTTAGACCCATCATTATCCAGAACTGAGGTTGAGTTTTCAAAACCGGTAATTACAGGAACAATTTTGTTGTCTCCTTTTTCAAGATCCATTAGATAAAGCTCGTTCCCACTGGTAGAGACTGATCTGGAAATATAGAGAAAACGCTCATCTTCAGAAACGCCTCCCCAGATATATCTCGCTTTTTGGCTGTCAATTTCTCCAAAAATAACTTGATCCTCACTTTGTTTTGTGCCTAGTTTGTGGTAAAAAAGTCTGTGCTGGTCTGTCATGGCAGAAAGTTGACTCCCTTTGGGTTTTTCATAGGTGGAATAATAAAATCCTTCTTCACCCTTCCAGGCAATTCCTGTGAATTTTAAATCAACAAGCGTATCTCCTATTTGTTCTTTGGTTTCTGCATCGATAACAATAACTTTTCTCCAGTCGCTTCCACCCTCAGAGATGGAATAGGCTGCCAATTTTCCACTTTTTGAAAAACTCAAATTGTCTAATGAAGTTGTTCCATCTTTAGAAAAGGTATTTGGGTCCAGAAAAACTTCTTCAGAACCCTCTTTATTTCGATAGACAACATAGTGGTCTTGCAGACCATCATTTTTATAGTAATAGGTGTAATCGCCCTCAATGAAAGGGGCACTTACTTTTTCATAGTTCCAAAGTTCAGTGAGTCTATTATTGATTTCTTTTCTATATGGAATCTGGTCAAGAAACCCAAAAGTAACTTCGTTTTGGGCTTTTACCCAGGCAGCAGTTTCATCAGACAAATCGTCTTCCAGCCATCTGTAAGGGTCGGGCACTTCAGTTCCAAAATAGGTGTCAATTGTGTCAACTTTTTGTGTTTCAGGGTATTCTAAACTCATAGTGGCTCTCTTGTTTTCTTCTTTACAGCTAATGAGGATAGCCGCAGAAAAAACAACTAATAAAATATTTTTCATTGTAGAAATTTTAAATAAGTACAAACTTACTAAAATGTAGGATAAGTATTAATGAAAGAGGGGTTTATATTTTGGCCAAAGTTTATAAATCAAAATAAAGTTTATAATAGCGACCAATGCTGCAATTCCAATACTTGGAATATCCAAAAACAAATGGTAAAGCAAGACATTGACTGAAATGGGGATCAATGCTAAAACGGCAAAAGCCACCCACTTGTTTATGAGAAGTAGCAAACCAATGACAATTTCAATCACCCCAAGTGCCGGAAGAATATAGCCGGTTGCTTTGAGAGAACCCATAAATTCTGAAGCATCTTCAGGAATTGCCGGTGCCGGAATAAAATTTAAAAACTTATTAAGCCCAATTAAAATCAAAATAACTGCCAATAAAAACCGAATGATTTTAGTGAAAGTAGAATTCATAAGAGGAAGGTTTTGGTTAGTTTTGTTTTCTAAAGATAAAAAATTCCTGCTAGATTACAAACTACAATTTCTCACAAAAACCTAATTCTCAGACAAGTTGGGCTTTTAAAAGATATTCAGCTATCTGAACGGCATTTGTCGCAGCCCCTTTTCTTAAATTATCGCTCACAATCCAAAGATTTAAAGAGTTTTCCTTAGAGTAATCCCGACGAATTCTACCTACAAAAACATCATCTTTTCCTTTGGCGTAAATGGGCATAGGGTAAGTATTTGTGTCTGTATTGTCCTGAACAGTTATTCCCGGAGTGTTATGCAATAAAGTTCTTATTTGATTTACATCAAATTCTTCTTTAAACTCAATATTGACAGATTCACTATGTCCTCCCACTACGGGAATGCGAATGGCAGTTGCAGTGACAGCAATCGTTCTGTCGTTAAGTATTTTTTGAGTTTCTCTTACAAGTTTCATCTCTTCCTTTGTATAGCCATTCTCTTCAAAAACATCACACTGTGGAATGGCATTTTGATGAATGGGATAAGGATATGCCATTTCGCCTTTTTTACCCTTCATTTCATTCTCCAGTTGTTGAACAGCTTTTACACCGGTGCCGGTTATAGATTGATACGTTGACACCACAACACGTTTTACACCATATTTTTTGTGAAGCGGGTTTAAGACGAGCACCATTTGAATGGTGGAACAGTTAGGATTGGCAATGATTTTATCTTCTTTTGTTAATTGTGAAGCATTTATTTCAGGAACGATGAGTTTTTTTGAAGGATCCATTCTCCATGCAGAGGAGTTGTCAATCACAGTGGTTCCTGTTGCTGCAAATCTTGGCGCCCATTCTTTTGAAGTTTCGCCACCTGCAGAAAACAGCGCGATATCCGGTTTTGCATTTAAGGCAGATTGCAAACCAATAACGGTATGTTCTTTTTCATTGAAAGTTAATTTTTTACCCACAGAACGTTCAGACGCGACAAGCATCAATTCTGAAATTGGAAATGCACGTGCTTCAAGTACCTGAAGCATCACTTCGCCTACCATTCCGGTGGCTCCTACAACTGCTATTCTCATACCAATTACCCGCATAGGCGGGTGTCTCATTAATTAAGATCCTACTTTATAATTAAACCACCTATTTTCTCAACAGGTGGCACAAAGTTAAAAAGAACCCATCTTAAAAAGGTTAAAAATGGGATAAAAAAAACCACCCATTTTTGGTGAGTGGCTTTAAATTAGAATATATAGTGAGCGGTATTATTTCTTCAATAAGTCTCTTATCTCTGCTAAAAGCTCTTCTTGGGTAGGACCTTTGGGAGCAGCAGGAGCTTCAACTTTTGGTTTTTTGGTTTTGTTGTATGCTTTTACAATCATAAATAATACAAATCCAACAATTACTAAATTGATAAGCGCATTGATCCAGGCACCATATCGAATAGCATTTTCCGGTTTTTCAACTGAACCATCAGCAAGAACAACTGCCTCTGATAATACAACTTTTAAATCGGCAAAATCCATGCCGCCGGCAAAGTGACCTACAATGGGCATCATAATGTCTGAGACAAATCCATTGACAACAAGCCCAACGGCACCGGCTAAAATAACCGCAACAGCAAGGTCAATCACGTTGCCGGTCATAATAAAGTTTTTAAATTCTTTGAACATTTTAATAGGGTTTTAAAGTTTGATAGTTACGAAAATACAAATTAATATTTAGTGAACAACTATTCTTTTAACGCGTTGAGAAATAGCTGTAATGATTTCATAGGAAATGGAGTTTATCCTTTCTGCAAATGCTTCGGCGGTGGTAGTTTTTCCAAAAACCAGCACTTCGTCTCCTTCATTACAATCAATTCCGGTGATGTCAATCATAAGCATGTCCATACAAATATTGCCAATCATTGGCGCTTTATTTCCTTTTATTGTAACAAATCCTTTTCCTTTTCCATAACCACGATGAATGCCATCTGCATGGCCAAGAGGCAGCGTGGCGGTCACTGTATTTTTTGAGGCAATAAACCCAAAATTATAACCCACACTTTCACCTTTTTTAATGTGATGAATTTGAGAAATTATTGTTTTTAATGAGGCTACAGGTTCCAAATTTTTATTTTCCAGGGCATCATTTCCAAAACCATAAAGGCCAATGCCACTGCGCACCATATCAAATTGTGCTTCAGGAAAATTGAGTATGCCCGAAGTATTGAGAGTATGCCTTAGAGGCACATAACCTAAAGCTTCAATTAGTTCATCAGAAGTTTTTTTAAACAAACTGATTTGCCTTTCGGCGAAAGCCCTGTTAGCAACATCCTCACTGGCAGCCAAATGTGAAAAAATAGATTTCACTTTCACAGAAGTTGTTTTTTGTAATAGTTCGGGGATTGAGCTGACCTCTTCAGGTGTAAAACCTATTCGGTTCATGCCTGTATTAACCTTTATGTGGATGGGGTAATCTTGTAAGTTTAAACTTTCGGCAAAAGCGATAAAACGCTTCAACATTAAGGGTGAGTATATCCCCGGCTCCAGACAACGCTCTGCAATCTTGTCAAAATTTACAGTTTGCGGGTGTAAAACCAGAATGGGTAATTTGTTGCCGGCGTCTCTTAAAACAACCCCTTCTGAAGCATAAGCCACAGCGAGATAGTCTGCTTTTAATTCTTGTAGTTTTTGAGCAATGACCACACTATCACTTCCATAAGCAAAGGCTTTCACGACTCCCATAAATTGAACCCCTGGTTGTAACTTTGATTTGAGGTAATTAAAGTTTTGAGTCAATGCTTTCAGGTTGATTTCCAGGGTGGTTTCAGTGGCTATGGGCATACATCAAGAGGACTTTTTTGAAGGGATGATTTCCGGGTCGTTTACTTTAAGCTTTTTTACTTTTTCGTTTAGCATTGCCTTATAATATGCAGCCCTGCTTAATGGTTCATATTCATCAGTTTCACCCAGCATCACCAAATTGTCATTTTTAGTTTTTCTAAAACTGTATTGTGCCAAATTACCTGTTCGTGTGCACACCGCATGAACTTTTGTGACATATTCTGCCGTGGCCATCAATGCCGGCATGGGCCCAAAGGGATTGCCTTTAAAGTCCATGTCGAGACCCGCAACAATCACACGCACACCGCGGTTTGCCAAATCGTTGCAAACCTTTATAATTTCATCATCAAAAAACTGAGCTTCATCGATTCCCACCACATCACAATTGTCTGCCAGTATGGGAATATTTGCTGCTGCCGGAACCGGTGTAGAGCGAATCTCATTACTGTCATGAGAAACGACCATTTCATCATCATACCGCACATCAAGAGCGGGTTTGAAAATCTCAACGCGCTGTTTTGCAAACTGCGCGCGCTTGAGCCTGCGAATCAGCTCTTCGGTCTTGCCGGAAAACATAGAACCGCAGATGACTTCTATCCAGCCAAATTGCTCTTTGTGATTTACTGTATTTTCGAGAAACATTTTGTATTTTTCAATGCGAAAACTAATATGAAAACCGTTATATTACGGAAACGTAAATTTATAAAAAACAAAACGCGCTATCGAAATAAAATAAAAAAGTTATGAAGAAGAAGATTGAGGAGCAATTAAAGCAACTTGCAGGTGAAATTTTAGAAAATAAGGAGTTTTCTTCTCTGGAAGAACTTCAGGAAAAGACAAAAAAATTGTATGACGCCATTACTGTCCAATTGTATCTGGAAGAAAATCAAAAAGAAATGGAAAATAAACCCGGCGCCATGGACTCAAACAGTTATGAAAAAAGGCAGGAAGAAGAACCTGAACCCGTTGAACAACCCATACATTCTGATAATATCGCCGAACCCTTAATTGAAAAAATCAAGGATATAGTTGCTCAAATGCCATCAGAAACACATAAAATTGATGAAATTTTGGAGGAAATCCTGCCCACAAAGAAACATACTTTAAGTGAGTTGGACGATTTTGCGTCAAAATATCAACAAACTCCTGTTTTTGAGCGAAAAGAATCCCCATCAAAACCCCAAAACACAAAAGAGGAGCCGGTCAAACCCGAACAAGATTCAAGTGCGCAAAAGCCAAAGTCCCTCAATGACCGGTTAACAAAGCACATTCAAATTGGGCTCAATGATCGATTGGCTTTTACAAAACATCTTTTCAATGGAAATGCAGAAGACTACAACAGAGTCATTTCACAACTCACAACATTCAATAGTTTTGAGGAAATAAATAATTTTATTGATACTCAGGTAAAACCGGATTACAATTGGGAGGGAAAAGAGGCCCATGTCGAGCGGTTCTATTTACTCCTCGAAAAACGATTTGATTAACTCACTTATGACAAAACTTTATCTTGTACCCACGCCCATTGGCAACCTGGAAGATATGACCTTCAGGGCAATTCGTGTTCTAAAAGAAGTGGATCTAATCTTAGCAGAAGACACCAGAACGAGTGGAAAACTGCTCAAACATTTTGAAATCGGCACCCAGATGCATTCACACCATATGCACAACGAGCACAAAACCGTTGCGTCTATTGTAAACCAAATCAAAGCCGGAAAATCAATTGCATTAATTAGTGATGCAGGAACTCCAGCCATTAGCGACCCCGGATTTTTACTCACCCGTGCGTGCATTGAAGCAGGGATTGAAGTCGATTGCCTTCCCGGAGCCACAGCGTTTGTTCCTGCACTAGTCAATAGCGGACTGCCAAATGATAAATTTGTTTTTGAAGGATTTCTACCCGTAAAAAAAGGACGCCAAACCCGCTTGCTGGCTTTGGCAGAAGAAACCCGAACCATGATTTTCTATGAATCCCCTCATAAATTGTTGAAAACCTTATCCAACTTTGCTGACTATTTCGGCGAAGACCGAAAAATTTCTGTTTCACGTGAAATTTCAAAACTGCATGAAGAAACCATTCGCGGAGGCATAAAAGAAGTCGTAGAATATTACACTGCTAAACCGCCCAAAGGGGAGATTGTAATAGTAGTTTCCGGAAAATCATAACTTATAAATGCTTCCCGGTTTCCCAGCCGTGTTTGCCCAGATATTTTTCACCACTTTCGACAGCGCCTTCCTCAATAGTGGTACCCATTGAATCATTCCAGCGGTTGAGGTAGCCAAAGAGAGAGATGACACCCAGCATTTCTACAATTTCGCCTTCATTCCAGTGCTCATAAAGTCGTTGTTTGATACCTTCATCAACCACATTGGGCACCTGTGAAGCGGCCAGTGAAAAGTCCAACGCGGCCCGTTCAGCTTCCGAAAAGGCAGGGTGGGTGCGGTACTCCCAGATATTGTCCAGTTGCTCCTGCTCAGCTCCATAGCGTTCAGCAGCCCTGATGGCGTGTGCCTGGCAATACCGGCAGCCGGTGGCATTGCTGCTCACCCAGGCAATCATACGTTTTAAGGCGGAAGTCACCCGGCCTTCATTGGCCATCACGGCTTTGTTGAGGTTGATAAATGCTTTGGAAATCGCCGGGCGGTGCTGCATCGTCAAAACCGAATTGGGACAAAAGCCCAAGGTCTCATTAAAAAAAGCGGCAAGCTCTTGGGTTTCTTTGTCGTGATTGGGGGAAAGTGGGGTTACTAATGGCATAATTGAAAAGTTAAATTTGTATTTTTGTTATGTACAAGTAACAAAAAATTTAAATATGAACCACACCGTCACCACAACCTGGAAACAAAACTTGCAATTTGAATCAGACAATCCCTCAGGGCATACAGTTTTGATAGACACCTCTATTGAAAACGGCGGACAAAACAGCGGTTTAGCGCCAAAAGCCATGATGCTTTCCTCGCTGGCAGGCTGCTCGGGCTTGGATGTCATTTCTATTTTAAATAAAATGAAAGTTAGAGTCGATGATTTTAAAATCATCACCACCGGCGAACTCACTGAAGAACATCCTAAATTTTACCACAGCGTTCATGTTATTTACCAGTTTTTTGGAAATGAGTTGCCGCAGGACAAATTAAAAAAAGCCGTAGATTTATCAGTAGAAAAATACTGTGGCGTCATGGAAATGTTCAGAAAATTCGCAAATGTCACCATTGAAATACAATACATTGAAAATTGATTATAATTGACTAACCACTCACCTCTAACCACTATTTACTAAAATGCATTGGACCCTCAAACCCAAACCCGAACCTGGAAAAGTAACAGCTCTCGCAAAAGATCTGCAGGTTGATGAAATCATTGCAACGCTTTTATTGCAACGCGGGGTGGAAAGTTTTGAGGGCGCCAAAAAGTTTTTTCGTCCATCGTTGGAGGATTTGCACGACCCTTTCCTTATGAAAGATATGGATAAAGCAGTGGCACGCATTGAGCAAGCCATCACTAATGAAGAAAACATTCTTGTGTTTGGTGATTATGATGTTGACGGGACTTCTTCGGTGGCGTTGATGTCTTCTTATTTGCTTTCCTATTATCCTCATGTCGCCACATATATTCCTGACCGTTATGATGAGGGGTATGGCGTGTCCTATCAGGGAATCGATTTTGCTGCAGACAACAATTTCTCATTGATCATTGCTCTGGATTGCGGCATCAAAGCCATTGATAAAGTCGCTTACGCGAAAGAAAAAAACATTGATTTTATCATCTGTGACCACCACCGTCCGGGAGAAACGATACCCGATGCCGTGGCGGTTCTCGACCCCAAAAGGGATGACTGCGCTTACCCTTATGACGAACTCTGTGGTTGTGGTGTGGGTTTTAAACTCGTGCAAGCCCTCGCCGGAAGGCGCGGTCAGACCATTGACGATTTGCTTTTATACCTCGATCTGGTCGCCACGGCCATTGGTGCAGATATCGTCCCGATGACCGGGGAGAACAGGGTATTGACTTATTTTGGGCTGAAAGTCATCAACAGTAACCCTCGGCCGGGCTTTCAGGCGATTATTGAGCAGCTCAAAAAAGACACACTGGAAGTGAGTGATGTGGTGTTTATTATCGCCCCGAGAATCAATGCCGCCGGAAGAATGAAACACGGACAACACGCCGTCAACCTGATGACAGAAACTGATTTGGAACAAGCAAAAATCTACGCTCAAGAAATCGAAGCCTACAATCTGGACCGTCGTGATACCGATAAACAGATTACCGAAGAAGCCCTGGAGCTTATCAAAACCAATGGGGAAGAAGAACGATTCACCACTGTGGTCTATCAGGAAAATTGGCACAAAGGCGTGATAGGCATCGTCGCCTCCCGTTTAACGGAAACCTATTACCGTCCCACATTGGTATTTACCAAAAGTGGTGACAAACTCGCTGCCAGTGCCCGCTCTGTCAAGCATTTTGATGTGTATAATGCCATTGAAGCTTGTGAAGACTGCCTGGAGCAGTTTGGCGGACACAAATACGCTGCCGGCCTTACCTTACTGCCTGAGCAGTTTGAAGCTTTTAAAAACAAATTTGAAGAGGTGGTCAAAGCAACCATCGATGAAAAACTACTCACCCCCGAAATTGCTGTTGATCTTGAAATAGATTTAAAGGACATCACCCCTAAGTTTTTCAGGGTGTTAAAGCAATTTGCCCCCTTTGGCCCCGGCAATATGACCCCAGTATTTATGACTCAAAACCTTCAAGACACCGGCTGGAGTAAGCAGGTGGGCGAAGACAAAAGCCATCTCAGGGTGGTGGTCAAGCAAGGCAACTCGG
>JAGYJA010000009.1 GCA_018402385.1 Flavobacteriaceae bacterium | reverse complement strand
TAAACTCCCAAGGCGCCACCGGATTCGGGTCTGCCCACAAGCCAATTTTATTTTTTCTGGATTCTTTCTCTAAAGCTGCCAGTGTTTGATCATCTGAATAGCGGATGAAATGCCAGGCCATACCACGACGTATCATTTCATGGTTAACATTTAAATTGCCAATATAAATGTCACCCAAAACACGTCCATAGCGGTCTTTGCTATCATAATACACTTTTACTTCTTTGTTGTAAATCAACTCTGAGAGGGTTTGTTTTGCTCTTTTAGAAAACGCTTGTTTCTTTTCAGGACTGTCTATGCCGTTTAATCGTACTCGTACTTCAAAGCCGTTGTCAAAAATCATTGCAAAGGTGTCGCCGTCTGCGATGCGGGTGACTTTGCCTGTTACATATTTTCTGTCCTGAGTTTCAAATTTTGTTTCTGTGAATACAGAAGCATCAGCACGGACCATACGTTCCTGACAAGAAAAAGCAGTACTAAGTAAAAGTGCAAAAGCTATTTTTTTAATGAGGACCATTTGTTATTTTTATCAATTCTCAGCCACAAACCGCAATCCCGGGGGTTCGCTATAGTAGTAGCTCTCCTTCACAGGGGAGTAGTTGATGGGCGCTTTCAGTTCTTCTTTCATAAAGGCGATGTAGTTATAGACGGTGCGTTCAGACACGTTTAACAGGTCTGCCAAATCACTTGGTTTACCAGTGTTTTCCAGCGAAATCATTTCGTGTAAACGTATGACGACTCTTATGTTCATTCCCCTTAGCATCAGCTCACTGAAATACTGTTTCACAAGTTTAACATTTGTTACTGCAAGCACATTTCAGTAAGTGTAAGATTTTAAGATATTTTTAGTAATTCAGTAAATAAAGCAAGATTTTTAAGGCAATTGTTTGAAGATTACGCAATAGATTTTACTTTATTTCTACAAACCTACATGTGTGGGTGGGATAAATTTTACGGGATTCCGCATTTTTGGAAAAAAATTCTAAAGATACTAGCACCAATTTGAAAATAAAATAGAGAGAATAAAGAAGCTTAGAAAAAGTTATTTATAAAATATTTGGCTGTTAATGAGGATAGAATCTTCTAAAAGTGCATATAGTTAATAATTAAAAGTCACTAGTTACATTTTAATATCACTAAATAATTAATGTGATTTTGATAAATTTCATGGGATTCCGCATTTTGTCTAAATAAAGGCCCCTTCGACAGTACAATTGAATCGATTGAGCCATTTTACTACTTATAACCTTTCAAGTTTTATCAATAACCAATTATTAAACAAAAAACTGAAAAACAATCACATTATCAAAAAGTTTTATTCTTTCAGCATAATTTATCCAATACTACCACCAACTCGTATATCTATAAGTAACATTTTGTGGTTGGTTATTCCCATATGCTACTCCGATATCACGCGCAGCTTTTATTGTAGATTTCTGAATGTCTACATCATCTTGCTGTTGTTTTAACTTAAAGTTCCACTCACGTTGATCTAATTCTTTTATTCTTTTCGCTATCACATTTGAAAAGTTAAGTGCTTCATTATAACAAGATGAATTTGGATCTACATTGCCAAGATAATTGGATGCTTGACTTGCGCCACTAACATCCTGATTAGCATTCCACACATTTTTTGCTTCTGCCAAATCCATTTTACATTGGCGATCTATTTGTTGTTGATATATGGGCCCAACTTTGTCCATTGCTTTATCAAAACATTCTTTACAGACTTCTGGAATTGAAACTAATTTTGCAATGGCTGCGTCAAATTCATTTTGACTAACTAACGCATCGGCTTCTTTCAAAATAAAATCACATTTACTGTTATAATACTCTATTATTTTATTTTTTCCTTGCTCAATAAAGCTTTGGTATTTCGGGTCAGCAACCTTTAGATTTTTTAGTGCAGCCACATAGGCTTTTGTTTCTGTTTTACCAACACCTTTTAGTGTTACTGAAGTACTTGAAAACAAAGTACCTTCAATGCCATCTCCAATGTAAAGAGTTACTTCTAAGGTATATGCTTGCATAGGAGGGGCAGTAGGAGTAATATCCTTCGTTAATACAACAACATTGGCAGTAATAATAAAACGATTATTTAAAGAACTGCCACCCATACCATTTTTTGTAGCAATACGATTTAACTTGTTCTGTAAGTTTGATTGAGCAGAAGGCGTTAGTCCTTCAATTTGATCAGAAACTACCGATGCAAGGGCTATACGCCCTGCATCATCTGCTTTCCCTTGATTGTTTTGAGCAAACAAAACAAAATTCAAAAGAAAAACCCCTATTATTAATGTTATTTTTTTCATATTTCTAATTTTAAAATTTATTTTTCACCTAAAACTAATTGAGCCTGACCAAGACCCTTCATCATTAATTTCGATTCAATTCCGTAAGTATCCTTTAAGTATTTTCTTAATCCGTTTGCCCATCCTCTAGCATCTAGTGCTCTTTGCCTGCCATTTCTTTCGTAATACAAAGGAATCCGAACCTGTTCCAATAACATCATATTCTCAGTAGAAGTTGAGGTCGAGAATCTACCCTCAACAGTATTATTAGCAACCCAATCTTCTAATAAAAATCCAAGTTCATCATCTCCAAACTCATCTGTTTCTAAATCATAATCCCATGTATCCCATGTCATAATGCGAAGCGTAATTTCCCGACCATTTGTAAACATATCATCAAAATGATTCTGAAGTTGAACATTAAAATTATCAAGGTGTGAAAGAACGGCTTCTTCTAATAGTACTGGCAATTCGGCAGTAAATGATGGTTCGCCAGTACCAGAAGCCCCAGCAATTTGCTTATCGGTATAAGCGTCTAATCCTTGTAAATTAAAAGTAATTGATTTTTTAGGTCCCGTAGTATTTACTGTCCATGTCATTTGCATCCAAATATCTGCTTTTGCGACTTTCTTTAATGCATCTATCGGACTTTCATTAATCTCTCCTCCTCCTTTACTGGTTAACATGGCATCTTCTGCAGCCTCACTTTCTAATGACTTAAGAGATGATTCCAAATTTTTAAGTGGGAAACCTCTATCTGCCATTAATTCGTTTATTTTACTAATAACTAATAACAAATCTGAATTTTCTTGTAAAGCTTTTTTATAATCAGGAACCTTAACTTGTAATCCTTGATTATCAAACTCCATCATATAACCATTTGTATTACACCAAACATCGCTTGGCACAATCATAATTGTTGGTTTTTTTGCTTGTGAAAAAGCACTTGCTGTGCATAAAACCAATAAAAATGCTAAAATTAAATGTTTCATTTTTTTTATTTTAACTGTTAATTTTTGAGAATACCATCCTCAATCATTTTTTGTTTAAGTTCGGCACGGAGTACCCTTAAAACAACTCCCTGTGTAAAACCATAACGAACATTCTTATTGGCTCCAGAGACTTTTTGACTAAAATATCCATCATTTAATGATACAAATTTTTTATATTCTCCTTTATCTGAAAAGAATTCATTAAAATAGGTCTCATATTTTTGACGTGCATTAACTTCAACAATAACAGGCCTTTTTTCACAATCCTGTTTTCCTTCATATATACCATTAAATAGTACATCCTTTACAGCGATCTTTTTTGCATGTTCTATTTCATCCATTCTGTTTTTGCCGGGACCCCATGCCTTAACAGTTTGCGAGCCATCCATTTCAAGTCCAAGACATTCTGTTTTGTAGGAGTAATTCCCGGCAATTCTCTTTTGAGAATTACAAGAAAAAAAAAGTATTGATACTCCAAAAAGTATTTTTGTATAAATTAAATATTTCATTTCTATTTATTTTATTAAAAACCACTGCCAAGTCCTTTGATAATTCCCGCATCTTCCAAATCTTTTCGTAATGCGTCTTTATTAACATTGACTACAACACCTATTTTGTATTCTTTTTTACTGATTTTAATTCTATCGCCTGCGGCAATAGCACCATTATTAGTTAGAGTCACAAATTTTTGATACTTCCCTCCATCTTGAAAAAAATCTTTAAAAAAATCTTCTTTTTCCTGCTCCAGATTTGGACTTTGTGCTAATGCTTTTTGCCCTGGAACCCTGTCTTTATTAGGAAATCCTTTGAAAATTATCCCATGAACTGCATTTTTTTTTGCTTGTTCAATAGCTGTTTCCGGTTTTTTTGAATATGACCAGACTTTAATTTGATAGGTGCCTTGCGTTCCCGTGCCCACTGCTTCAATTTCATATCTCCACTCAGCAGTTTCTTTGTCAGCTTTCTTTTTTGACTGTGCCATACAGATGTATGGCGAAGTCAAAAATGAGAAGAGCATCATTACTATGTGTATCTTTTTCATATAATTTTTTTTTGTTTAACAATATTTACTTTACTTGTTTTAGTAACATCCCCGACTGTATTTTTTTACTTCCTTTAAAAAATGTTCCATTGATAGGATTGCCTTCTTTATCCAATAGCTCCGTCTCTGCTTTATCACCAGCATTATATCTATTGTCCCATACATTTTTTTTATCTGCAGTAACAGAACCAATTTTTTTGTATTCCGTTAAGCCAGTATTGGGGTTTAATGTCATTTCAAGAACGTCAAACTTTTCACCTCCACTTAATCCCTCCTTCATGCCAATTTGAGCAGTAATTGGATTAACTGAAATCACAGGTACTTTTGGTTTGAACACATCATTTTGCTTTTGTAATTTAGCAAAAGCATTATCAACATTTCTTACTAAAGCAAGGTCTATTATTTGTTCTTGTGTGCGGGTTTCTCCAATTTTGAAAGTAACTAAGCTTTGATTGTACTGTACGCCAACAAACTCAAGACTAAATAAATCAGATTTGTCAAAAGCAGAAGGATTAGACCACAAGTCATTATAAAAAATTGCAGCTATTTCTTCATTCCAATTCAATTGATATAACCATGTTTTCGACCAAAGGGAATAACCTTCTTTGGTTTTTTCATAAACTTTATCTGCAGCTTTGTGAGCTGTATTTATTAGCATTTGTGGTTTTCCTGCCATAGATTTAGCTATCAGAGCTTTTGCTGCATCACGAACAAGAGCAGCTGCAGGTTCATTTTCTATAAACTCTAACTTCGTAAAAGTCACAAAAGAATTTCTGATTAACTCTTCTCCAGCATCACCAAGGGATGCCAATCCTTTTGTTTGACCTTGTGCAATACTTGCTTCCAATTCAGATGCGTTATAAAACCCTCGTTCTTGGATTAAACTCATATCGAATTTACCGTCAGCACTCCTATTAAACCATTTTTCTACTACCTTATTTGCTAATTTATTGTCATTAATTACTTTATCAATTTTTAATTGATATTCTTGTTTCTCAGTAGGCATAATAACTGCAATACTTTCTTCAGCATTTAGATATTTAACAGGTTTTAAACTTACTATTGCTTTTGCAATTTGAAGAGCATTAGTTAAAGTATCTTTCAAAAATCCTGCACTAAGTAATTCTTGTTCTGATAATACAATTGAATTAATATTAAATGATTTTAAATCAATATCATGCTTGTTATACTTATCAGGAAACGGATAATTGTTCCATGAACTCATTACTGCATCCTTGTTAGGGAAACTTTCAGATTCAATAAGAATCATTGATAATGAACTCCTGCGATATTTAAAGTCTTCGTTCGACTCTTGAGCGTATGCTTGAGTAGTTCCTATCAAACATGCTACTGTTAAAACTGTGTAAATTAATTTTCTCATTATTTTAAAATTATAATTTTTCTTACTCGTATGGCTTTTCAGATTTCGCCTTGTTTATCTTGTAGTTTTCTTGCTCTACATTTTAAAATTTATTAACAAATTAATTATGGAGGCAGTCTATTAGTACATATATCAAAACATATAAATTTTAAAAAAATAATAATATTGATAAATTACAATCTTTGATAAAGGTTTAATCTCTGGATTGGCTTGAGATTCTCGCACAGGAGCATTTAACAGGTTGGACAGATTACATAATTCGCCTATGCTTTTCATAAAAATCATTTAGTGAATGCGTTTAATAACTTTAATGTTCGTTTCCTTTAGATTAGACTACTGAAATTTGATTTCACAATTCTAACAATTGTTACTGCAAGCACATTTCAGTAAGTGTAAGATTTTAAGATTTATTTAGTAGTCCAGTGAATAAATCAAAATTGTTAAGGCAATTGTTTGTAGATTACACAATAGATTTTACTTTATTTCTGCAAACCTACAGGGGTGGGGGAGATAAATTTTACGGGATTCCGCATTTTGGTGAAAAAAGGTAGAAGTACGAAGTTAGAAGTACGAAGTTAGAGGTACGAAGTTAGAAGTACGAAGTTTTTTATGTACTTCCTGATACAGGCTGACCATTTAAAGTCAATTAAGTTTTTGAGTTTGTCTCCTTCGTTTCAATCGGAGTGAAGGGAGTAAAGGCGACAAGGTGACAAGGAGACGGGGAGCAAGGGTGAAGTGGTTATAAAGTGATTTCAATGCTTCATCTTATTTCCCTCCGTCACCCTTTAGGGAGGGGAAAAGCGGAGGGGACGTCTTAATTAAAGAATCTCTTTGTACCCAACCTACCTTCGCTTCACTTGTAGTGACGAGGAGGATATGAGATTGAATTATTTGGAACAAACGTATTTATCATACATGTATTTTGTGAGTTCCTTCAGGGTTTTACCTGTCTCAGGGTGGAGGGCAGGGGAGGTAAAAATAAGACTTTAGACTGTAGGACTTAGGACATAAGACAGGGTTTTTAGAATAGAGAAAATAGAGAAGAGAAAAGAGACAGGGAAAAGTTAGAGGTATGAAGTATTTTTTATTTGAGATAAAGGAAAAAGGGTGAATTTTATTATGAAACTCAACAATTATTCGTTTGAAGGGGGTATTGTAGTGTGTGTTACTGTCCGAAGGACAATGCGCTAAGCAGGCGAGCAAAAGTTTTGATTTGAGAATGGATTAAGTATTATTTTTATGTGTTGTTGCCACATGTTTAATTTGTTTACTCTTCATTAAAAAATTGTTTTAGATCGTGATTATCAATCCTATTTGCGAGGTCATCTGGACTTACTCCATAATGATTTTTAGTAGTTTTGTTGGCACCGTTACTCAGCAATAATTTTATGAAATCACCTTTTCCTTGTGATGCAAAAGTTGCTATCCACAATACATTATTTCCGTTTGTGTCCTTTGCGTTGACGTCTGCACCCCTTTCAATCAGTTTTTTTCCGATTTCTACAACATTATATTGAGCCGCATAATGAAGAAAAATCCTACCACTTTTGTCATGGGAGTTAACGGTTAAAAATGACCGGTCGAAAAAATCAAAAAATTTTTCAATATCGTTTACTATTATATAGGAGACAAGTTTTTCAAAATGAACATTAGGATTCTTTTTTTTCATAGGCATTTGGGTTTAGTTAATTATTGAATCGTACTAAGATAATATTGGGGTATTTATAAAATTTACGGGATTCCGCATTTTGGGGAAAAAAGGTAGAAGTACGAAGTTAGAAGTACGAAGTATTTTTTATTTGAGATAAAGGAAAAAGGGTGAATTTTATTATGAAACTCAACAATTATTGAGCCTTAAACCTTTAAGATTGCACTATTTGGGACAGACGTATTTGTCAAACATATAATTAGAAAGTTCCCTGAGTGTTTTACCGGTTTCCGGGTGGAGGCCGGGAGAGGTGAAGTATTGCAGCTCACCTACTGTATTTTTTCCATACCATACCAAGGGTTTACCGGTCGTTGTTTTGTAACGGGTTTCACAATCAGGTTGCAGTTGCTTAAAGTTTGAGATACGTTCTTCACTATAGAGTTTTAATTTGCCTTCCTGCAATAATTTTTCATCAAATGATGCTTCCACATAATGATCATCCTGCCATACCATCCAGCGTTCTTTGGTGAGTTGGTGGTAGCCCAAAGCCAAAATCAAAACAAGCAGCACTCCGGCCAGAGGCCATTTGTAACGTTTATAAAAGGGTTTTGGGGGTTCGGGTTTGGAGGGATGGCCTTTTACAAAATCTTCAAAGCTTTCAAAACCCAAATAGACACTCAGCGCATTGGCCACAAATTTCTTTAGGTCGATGGGGTCTCCTTTTTTGGCGGTCTTGTAGTGGGTTCTCAAGCTCTTTTCGCCATAAGGTTCACCGCTTTGTTCCAGGATATAGTCAGACAGGTGTTGTGCTAAACGCGTGGGTTTGTCGGTTTGTATGTCATGTTTGGCTTTTTCAAAGGCTTTGATGATTAGTTGACTATACATATGTTTAATTTACATGTGCGATTAAATTCCTTTCTTTTTTCCATTGATGAAAAAAGAAACAAAATCCCGCAACAGGTGCGGGACCTAGGCTGACGAAAGCGTTCCTAAAAATTTCGTTCGCTGCGGCGTAAAAATAAATGTTTCTTCAATGAATTATTACTTTGTAAACTTCACATCACTTTTGTATCACTTTATTGATTTGGAATCTCAAGGATTTTTACTTGCTCCTCCGGCCTGCCCGCCAGCTGGCCCCTTCGCTAAAAATGTCCGCTGGACATTTTTATAACGCTCGGTCCTATTTTTTACGGAACCCTTTCGTAGGCCGGGGTAAAATCTGATTACTATTATAATAATTATTTAGCATTTAAACTTTCTATGTTTTATTAAATATAGTTCAATATTATATCAAAATATTAAAAGCTATACAGCCTTTTTTTTCTGACTTAAAACTACAAAATATCTGTGGAAACTATATGGAAATTCTTTTCCATGTTTCTTTCCACTGTATTTCCATTACTTCCAATGGGTCCTTCCCATATTTGTCTTGAAATCAAATCACGAGTGGTTTCAGCAATGCGATCTCAAGTGATTTGATTTTAAACGGAGCTTTAAAAGCAGTCGGCCAAAACCCTTCCGGAGAAGTGGGGTAGCGGTGGGCTGCCGGAAAGCTCCCCACTTCTCCGCAGGAGGGACGCCTCCTTTTTATAACGGCTTATGAGTGCCTGCCCTCTAAGCAGGTGGTTCATGCCTATTGTTCAATCTTAAATTCATAAACAATGAAAAAAATAGCACTAGTTTTTGGTGTGGTTACACTGCTTATGGGGTTTTATTCGTGCACCCCGCAAAGTATGGAAACCCTGACCCCGGTTGCTTGTTGTGGTGATTTAGATCCTTTGCCACCACCACCTGCCACCCCCCGCCACCAGACGGAGACCTGTAATGGAAAAATCCCGTGGGCACTTTATGGTGTTTGCGGGTTTTTTTGGGGAAGCTGGGAATGTTTTTAAGAGGTGAGTGGATGTCCTCCTTCGGTAAACCTACGGAGGATAAAAGATGGGGAGATAGGGAGAGTGGGTGATGGGGAGATAGGGAGATGGGGAGATGGGGAGATGGGGAGATGGGGTGTCCTCCTTCGGTAAACCTACGGAGGATAAAAGATAGGGAGCAAAGGTTTCAGGCTCTTTTAATTTGATCTTCGCTATTTTAATTAACAAACAATTTTAAATGCAATTCCAAAATCACCCCCGGCCTAAGAAAAATAACCGTAAAGAATTTTGTAAAATGAGTCGTTAAGCATTTTCTTCTGTTTGAGCCGGTATAATTTATTTCTAAAACTCCCCCCGGCCTACGAAAGTGTTCCGTTAAAATAGTAATTGAGTGGTGAGAGGGAGATAGGGAGAGTGGGTGATGGGGAGAGAGGGAGAAGGGGAGATGGGGAGATGGGGAGATGGGGAGCGGTTTGGGGATTTCTCTGTGCAACTCTGCGCTTCTCCGTGCAACTCTGTGGTATAGCATTAAATCACAATTTGAAATCCAAACGCTAAGGCTTCGACTCCGCTCAGCCACCGCTTAGCCACCGTAGGACATTTTCTTAACGTTCCGCCCTGTTTCTTTTTTGGGCGATGCAAATCGACATAGGAGATTAACTCCGTTGAACCTAAAGGTTTCACGAAATCCTATAAAAAACAATAACAAGTTCTTGAGTAAAAAAGAAAGGAAGTGAATTAGAATTCAAGAATAACAATGATATTCCAAATTTTACTTAACACTACCTATTTTTCATTTTTACAAAAGAGGATGCCCCCTTATTCAAACACTACTAGAACAAAAAAAATAATAACTATCCCCATTCTCCATTTCCCATTTTGTTCCTACCTTTAGGCAATGCTTAACCAACCATTATACCTATTCCTGTTTTGTATGTTGTTGCCTGTGGCTGTATTTTCCCAGCCATCAGACAGCACACAACAGTATTACCGGTGGGTCAATACCCCTTCCCAACCCGATCATTTGCCCTCGGGCTACTTTTATTATGTGAATTTGGCAGACAGCCATCTCAAAAAGGGAGACACCCTGGCGGCTATCGATGCACAGCGTATGGCGGTGATTGCCGGTTACAAACTGGGGGTTTGGTTGAGAGCGAAGCGAAAGCCGTGCAGGCGCTCAAATGGCTGGATGCCTTAGACAACGATCCCCTTAATCAGGATATAAAAAGCCGCTATACCGGTTATTACAATTTGCTGGGTATGATTTACCACAACAAAAAACATTTTGACAAAGCCTATGATTACTACAACCGGGCATTGACCTTTGTGGATACCATTACAGACAGCATTGGCCTTTTAAACAATCGCGGGAATGTGTATCTGGATATGAAAAACTATCCCCTGGCAGAACAGGACTTTCGGTTGGCTATTGATTTAGGACAAAAACTTGGCGATACCGTAAGGTGGGCACGTGCGCTCAACAACCTGGGTGTCTTGCAACTGGAACAGCACAAGAGTGAGGGCAAGGCAACCATCAGCAATGCATTGCAATTGAGGCAGCAAATCAACGATTTGGAAGGTATGTATTCCGGGAACCGCCATCTGGCATTTTTCGCTTTAAGCGAAAAAGACACAGCAACGGCAAACGCTCTTGCCACCAATACACTAACCATAGCCCGTGCCTTGAACAGTCCGACTTTTATCCTGGAATCCCTTTCCATCCTGATGGACCTGAACAAGGACACGCTGGTCTCCCAATACAAAACCCTCACCGATAGTCTCAACAACGCCAAACAACAAGAGCAAAACCTCTTTGCGGCCATGCGATTTGATGTCGAAAAAGAAGTACTCAATACCCAACGGGCAGAACTGCAACTGGAAAAGGAGCGCAGTCAAAAAACCTTCATAGTAATTATCGGTATTTTAGTGCTGCTCTTAATGATTTTAGGAATCATACTCATCCTGAGCAGAATCAAGCGCATCCGGCAAAAAGAGGTGTTTAAAACCGAAAGTCGTATTTCCAAAAAAGTACACGATGAGCTCGCCAATGAGGTGTATCAGGTGATGGTCAAAATGCAAACCGACACCAACAAAGGAGAAGAACTCCTCGATGACCTGGAACACATTTACAACAAATCGCGGGACATCTCCAAAGAATACCAGGTACTGGACGCCTCCATACCGTTTGACGAAATCCTCAGTGATTTGCTGTCGTCTTACCAGTCAGACCGGGTTAAAATCCTCAGGCGCGACACCACACCCATCGACTGGAACGGCCTTTCTTCGGTAAAGAAAAACGCCATTTACAGAGTCCTGCAGGAATTGATGACCAATATGAAAAAGCACAGTGAGGCCACCTTAGTGGCAGTGACCTTCAGCCAAAACCGTCAAAAAGTGGAAATCAATTACTCTGATAACGGGGTGGGAACACTGTTAAAAAAGCAAACCGGATTGCAAAATGCGGAAAACCGTATTTTTTCCTTAAACGGAAGTATTACTTTTGAAACACAACCCGAAAAGGGGTTTAAAGTAAAACTAATCGTATAATGTTTTCAAAAGTACTCATAGCAGACGATTTGGTGAGCATCAACACCGGTGTTCAAAGCATTTTAAGTCCGCTGGGCATTCCACACATCGACCGGGTGAACTATTGTGACGATGCCTGGTTAAAAATCCTCGCAGCACAGCAAAACAACCAACCCTATGAACTCCTCATCACCGATTTGTCCTTCAAAACCGACCACCGGGAACAGAAAATCAAGTCGGGCGACGCACTTGCCATTCAAGTAAAAGCCACGTATCCCGATTTAAAAATCATTGTCTATACCATCGAGGAGAAGCCGCAGTTTGTGCGCAACCTGATTCAAAAGCACCACATCAACGGCTATGTTTGTAAAGGCAGGCAAGGACTGCAACAACTCACCGAAGCCGTGGAGGATGTGTATAATGAAAAAACCTATGTCTCTCCCCAGCTGGTTTCGGCTCTGCATACAAAATCGGTTCTGGAGATTGATGATTATGATATCGAGCTCCTCAAGCAACTCGCCAACGGATTCGTTCAAGACGAAATCAGCTGACTATTTCAGGGAACACCACGTCAAACCCGCCAGTCTGAGCGCAATCGAAAAACGCCTCGGCATCCTGCGCTCCCAGTTTGACGCTAAAAACGTTACCCAACTCATCGCTAAAGCTAAGGATTTGGGGTTGATTTGAGGGTGGGGGTCTCGGGTCTCGATACAAATTTTATTTTCACTTCACTTCGTTCGTAAAAACAAAATTCACTCGACCTGACAATTCCTGTCACATCGAGTGTTTTGCTGAGGAACGAAGCAAAATGTATCGAGATGCGAGATGCGATATTCATAATTTAAATATCTACCAATTTTAAAAGCAATCCCAAAATGAACCTTGTCCTACGAAAGGGTTCCGTGAAAATAGTAATTGAGAGGTGGGAGGTGTGCTTCGACTGGGCTCAGCAACCAAGGGGTGAGTTTGTGAGTTTGTGAATTGTTGAGTGGGAGATGGGGAGATAGGGAGAGAGGGAGATAGGGAGAGCAGAGGTGAGGTGTCAATTCCATAGGTAAATGACTACGGAGGATAAATGATGGGGAGACTAGGGAGAGTGGGTGATGGGGAGATAGGAGATGGCGGTTGATGGGGAGAGTCGGTGTCTATCAGTTCGTGGAGAACAGTTTGACCGATGACCGGTTTTTGTGAAAGGGAGAGGGGGTGATAGGGAGATTGGGAGCAAAGGTTTAGGCACTTTCAATTCGATCTTCGCAATTTTAAATGCAATTCCAAATCACCCCGGCCTAAGAAAATAACCGTAAAGACATTTTGTAAAATGAGTCGTTAAGCATTTTCTTCTGTTTGAGCCGGTATAATTTATTTCTAAAACTCCCCCCGGCCTACGAAAGTGTTCCGTTAAGAAAATGAAGTGAGCGGAGGGAGAAGTAAAAATCCTTGATACTCCAAATCAGTAAAGCCATACAAGAGTGCTGTGAAGTTTACAAAATAATAATTATATGAAGAACCTTTATTTTTACGCCGCAGCGAACGAAATTTTTAGGAACGCTTTCGTCAGCCTTGACCTTTTGGTTCTTTTGTGTCAAGACAAAAGAACATGAGAAGTAAATGAAATTGGCATCATTTTTAAAGTTTAGTCGAAAATCTCTTAACCTTACCTTATTAGTGAATATTATCTTCAGGAACGCATTCGTAAGCCTAGGTCCCGCGTCGGCGAGGATTTCTCTGTGCAACTCTGCGCTTCTCCGCGCAACGCTGTGGTATAGCATTAAATCACAATTCGAAATCCAAACGCTTAGGCTTCGACACTTCGACAGGCTCAGTGCAACGCAGGCTCAGTGCAACGCAAGCTCAGTACATCGCTCCGCTCAGCCACTGTAGGACATTTCCTTAACGTCCGCCCCCTGTTTCTTTTTTAGGTGAAGCAAAACCAATAACTACCCCTTATTCTTATTCACCTCATCCAGCAACTTCCGGTTGAGTTGTTGTTCGCGTTCCAGGGCGCGCTGGCGATGGAGTTCAAATTCTTTTTCGAGTTCGTCGAGTTTTGTTTGGGTCTCCCGGGTGACCACATTGCTGTTTTTGAATTTATACAGAAAGAAGAAGAGGAGCACAGCCAGGGCGATAATGATGCTCCACACAATGCTGTTGTAAGCTGTTTTTGAAGTTTGAATGCCTAAAAACGAAATGTCATTCTCCCGTTTTTCTGCCAGAGCAAGTTTGTCCTGTGTTTCTTGTAAATTGGTTTGAATAAGTCCCAGCTGGATTTGTTGGGACTCGAGTTCGCTTTGCATTTGTACCAGTGCATTTTTATACACCGCGATACTGTCCAGGGTACTTTTTTGAGCGAATTTAAGTCGGTGCGTTTGACCACTTTATACTCCTGGTAGTTGTTAGAGCGATTATATACTTTATCAAACTGGTTTTCCAACTTATTATCTGTTTGTGAAAAACCAAGGGAGCAGAGCAATAAAAAGAGATAAACGGGGAATGTATTTTTTTGAAGCATGGTGGTAATAATTTGAAATATAGGTTTCCCTATACAACAAATTTGTTGCGGAATAATTGTGTGAATCCGATTTTTTTTGAGATTAAACTGCCACTTTTTGCTTCACATAGGAACACTGAAGCGCTCCCGAGGGGCATTTTTTAACTTGCGCCACTATCTTTTCGGTTTCAGCACCATCCAGGTCAATCCAGGGGATCACGTCTGTGCGAAAGACATCAGAGAGTCCTCGCGCACACTTTTCTGCATGAATACAAATTCTGGGGTCGTAAGTCACTTTGATTTCACCATTGGTGAATTCATTTTCATAGGTTTCCATTGCGGTTCATAATTTGGGGTTATGGACTCAGTTAAAACGTATAGGTAGGATCAAATAAAGGCTAAAATATTTAAAACATCGATGTAATACTATTATTTTCGATAAAGTGCATAAAATAAGCGAGATAAAAGAGGGTTTTTTAACTCACTGCCTCTTTATAAGTATTTAGCGCACGCTCCCGGGCTTCTTTGTGATTGACCATTTCTTCGGGGTAAGAGTCCGTGCCCAATTCGGGTATCCATTTTTTGATATAGGCTTTGTCTTTGTCAAATTTTTCAATTTGGGTGGTGGGATTGAATATCCTGAAATAGGGAGCGGCATCCACCCCACAGCCGGCCACCCATTGCCAGTTGCCCACATTGGAGGCCATTTCATAATCGAGCAGTTTTTCAGCGAAATAAGTTTCTCCCCATCGCCAGTCGATCAAGAGGTGTTTGCACAAAAAACTACCAACGAGCATCCGCACCCGGTTGTGCATCCAGCCGGTCTCATTGAGTTGGCGCATCCCGGCATCAACCAGCGGGAATCCGGTGGTGCCGGTTTTCCATTTTTCAAATTCGGTCTCGTCGTTCCGCCATTCAATGCGGTCATATTTTTTCTTAAAGGCTTCGGTTTGTGTATCCGGAAAGTGCCAGAGTATTTGCATAAAAAACTCCCGCCAGATGAGTTCGTTCCAAAAGGTCTCGTTTTTTTCGGCGATTGCCTTTTCAACAACCTGCCTGATGCCCACAGTACCAAACCGCAGGTGCGTTCCCAAAAAAGACGTGCCGGCTTTTGAAGGGATGTTGCGGGTTTTTTCATAGTCTTGAATCAGGGAGGCACTCAGCTCATAATCGGGCACTTCCATGTTTGACCGTTCAAAACCGATGTCACTTAGCGATAGATTGGGAAGCCTGGAATGTTCCAAACAATTCTTTAAATAAGCTTTGGTTTCATACACTTTTAGCGAAAGGTCTTTAAATCGTTCTTTCCATTTTCGCATATAAGGGGAATAAACCAGATAAGGAGAGCCATCATCCTTGACCACTTCCTCTTTTTCAAAAATCACTTGGTCTTTAAAAGTGTAAAATCCAATCTCTTTTTCGGAAAGAAAGTCTTTTATTTTGGTGTCCCGCTCCTGTGCATAGGGTTCATAATCGCGGTTGGTAATCACGTTTTGAACGGCAAAGTTCTGTATGATTTGTTGAAATACTTCCAAAGGGTAACCGTGATAAATCGCGATGCTGCTTCCGCAGGTATTCTGAAGTTCATCCCGCATCATTTGCAGGGTGTCGTGAATAAATGTGACCCGGGCATCGTCTTTAGGGAGCCGGTCTAAAATTTCGCTGTCAAAGATAAAAATGGGTAAAACAGGATATTTTCCGTTGAGGGCTTTGTAGAAACCCACATTGTCCTCCAATCGCAAATCCCTTCTGAACCAGAATATATTTACTTTTTCAGCACTCATTTTAAACTTTTAAGGTGGACATCCCGCCGTCAACGGCAAATACTTGTCCGGTAATCCAGCTGCTTTCATCACTCAGCAGGAAGTTGGCCATCGCGGCGATGTCTTTTGTTTCGCCCACCCGTTTGAGTGGGTGTCTTTCTGCGGCGTTTTCTTTTTTGCGTTCGTCACCCAGCAAGCGTTCAGCCAACGGGGTGTCTGTCAAAGAGGGTGCGATGACATTGCATCTTATTTTGGGGGCATATTCAGCAGCAAACGCTTTGGCAAACCCTTCAATCGCCCCTTTGGAGGCGCTCACACTGGTGTGGAAAGGCATGCCCATTTTCACGGCCACCGTGCTAAAGAGCACAAGCGCGGCATCCTCTGATTTTAATAAATTTGGTAATACACCTTTTAAAGCTTTTACCATCGCCATAAAGTTAAGCTGAAAATCTTCTTCAAAGGTTTCATTTCTTAAATTTTTAAAAGGCCGCAGGTTGATACTGCCGGGACAAAAAACAAAACCGTCAATGCGTTCCGGGAGTTCCAGTTGGGAGCTGTCATCTTTTGTGGCGTCAAAAGTGAGGTGTTTGATGTTTTCAGCATCAAAACCTTGAGAGCTGCGGGAAGCCACAATCACGTGGTTGTTTTTTGCCAGAGTTTCTGCGATGGTTTTTCCTATGCCGTAAGAACCACCAATCAAGAGGATGTTTTTTTGTGTCATAATGAGGGTTTGTATTCACCAAAGAGTTCAATGAGTTTCTTTCTTCGGTATTCAAAAATTTCGTTCAATTTTGGTTTAACTAAAAAGGGGTGCACCAGTTGGCCAAGAATGCCCATGGGCACTTTATAGTCCACGATGTCCTCCATTTCCACCCCACCCGGAATTTCTTTGATAAAATGTTTGTGGTGCCAAAGCGCATAGGGGCCAAAACGCTGTTCATCCACAAAGTATTCAAGGTCTTTAACGTGGGTGATTTCAGTCACCCATTTGGTTTTAATCCCTAAAATCGGGGTGACAATATACTGAATGATTTGTCCGGGATACATCGGCCGGTCTGCACCTGAAAGGATATGAAATCCCATATACTCCGGCGTAATGGTCTTTAAATTCCCGGGACTTGACAAGAAATCCCAGGCGGTCTCCAAGGAGATAGGGAGGTTTTGTTTGGTGTGAAGGGTGTATATTTTCATCATATAGAATTTCGACAAATTTAATCCTTATAATTGTTTAAAACACCTAAAAATAAGTTAAACAAAAATACGTGTATTTGTGTTTTTGTTAACATATTGTACTTTACAAATTCCTTAACTTGTGTGCTAATTTAAAACCTTTAAAAACCAATCAACAATGAAAAAAATAACACTACTATTTTCGCTTTTATTTTTAGGAGCTTTCAGTTATGCACAAATCAGTGCTCCGGTGGCGAGTCCGTTATCAAAAATTGAACAACAGGTGGGCCTCACCGATGTCACCATTGAATATTCAAGACCCAGTATGAAAGGGCGCACCATTTTTGGCGATTTGGTTCCTTATGACAAATTGTGGCGCACAGGTGCCAATGCACGCACCAAAATAACTTTCAGTGAAGATATTACCATTCACGACAAAGAACTTAAAAAAGGAACCTATGCCTTGTTTACCATTCCCGGTCAACAACAGTGGGAGATTATTCTCTACACAGAATACCAGGCAAACGGCGCACCCAGTGAGTTGGATGACAGCAAAGTAGCTGCACGATTTAAAGTGTCTCCTTTAGTCACTTCTATGGCAAGAGAAACTTTTACGATGGAGCTTGCAAGCATTTCAAACAGCGGCGCCACTTTGTTTTTGCTTTGGGAAAAAACCCGAGTACCCATTAACTTTACAGTACCCACAGATAAGGCTGTTATGGCTAGCATAGACAAAGCTATGAGCGGACCTTCTTCATCAGATTATTACACGGCAGCGATGTATTACTATGATGAAGGGAAAGACATCGCTAAAGCGAAAGAATGGATGGACAAAGCAATGGCCGGAAATGATAGCCCGCCGTTTTGGCAATTGAGAAACAAATCATTGATTTATGCCCGAGCCGGTGACAAACAAGGCGCTATTGCAGCAGCGAGACAATCTCTGGCTGCAGCCCAAAAAGCAGGAAATGCAGACTATGTTAAAATGAATCAAGATTCCCTGAAAGAGTGGGGTGCTAATTAAAAGCACATCACATAGAATATTTGAGGATGTCTGAAAATAAAATGAATAAAAGCCCGGCATTGAGACTAAAATCAGTACGCTGTCCACAAGGAGCGGTTTCCCTTTCTTGGTCTTAAGGCAATTTTTTCAGACATCCTTTTTTTAATAAAATATTTACTAGATTAGCAAACCCCAAAGTACTCCCCAATGATTAAAAGATTAGTTATTCTATTCTTCATTCCGTTCTTTTGTGTAGCTCAAATCCCGGATTATTACATTTCCATTGATTTTACTCAAACCGGTGACGATTTAAAATTCCAGCTCACCGACTTAATTTCAGACACACACACCGTAAACCTGATTTATACCCCGGAGGTATGGCAGGTTCTCAAAGTATCAGATTTAGACCCTGAAAACAATAACAACGTCCTATTGCTATATGGGTACAACGATGCAGATGGTCAAGACCAATCAGACCGGAGCAGAAATAAGAATTTTTCCTGCCACACTTCGAGTTGTGAGGGACTATGGAATCGGGAGCACGTTTTTCCCAGATCACTGGGAACACCCAATTTAGGTTTTCAAAATGCAGGCGCCGATGCACACAGCTTGCGACCCGCAGACAGTCAAATGAACAGTGCAAGAAGCAACAGGGCTTTTGCCGAAGGCTCAGGAAACGCCTCTTACATCACAGCCGCGGGGCATTTTTATCCAGGGGATGAATGGAAAGGCGATGTTGCCAGAATGATGATGTATATGTATGTGAGATACCCCACACAATGTGCTGCAACTGCTGTGGGAGTGGGTTCAACCTCTTATTCAGACTTTGGTGATATGCCCAACATCTTTTTGGAATGGAACGCCCAGGACCCCGTTTCTGCATTTGAAATCCAACGCAATGAATATATAAGTTCCATTCAGGGAAACCGAAACCCTTTTATAGACAACCCCTACCTGGCTACCCAAATATGGAACGGCCCCGAAGCAGAAGACCGCTGGGAAGTGTTGCACACCCCCGAAGTGACCTCATATCCGCTTTTTGTGTATCCCACCATCACAGACCATATTGTTTTTATCAACAATCCAAACGATACACCCCTAAGGGTTCAAATCTACAATACCGCAGGGTATTTACTGGAAAGCCACCCCCGGGAGAAACAAAAAATTTCTCTGGAAAAGTATGCCTCCGGAATATATTTTATTGCCGTGGAGTATCAAAATAACAGGGAAACTTTCAAAGTAGTGAAACGGTAAATATCAATTCACTCTTTTTTTGACCTCTTATTTCTATAAAATCCACCCTTTGCATCCCAAAGCATTTCTTTACCTTTGTGGAAATCAAAAAGAATATGAGTCAGGAATTAAGAAATTTAGAGCCCAAAGCCCTTTGGAATAAGTTTGCCGATTTAAATGCCGTGCCACGCGCCTCCAAAAAGGAAGAACGTGTCATTGCCTTTGTAAAACAGTTTGGCGAAAGTCTGGGTCTTGAAACCCAAATAGACAAAGTGGGCAATGTCATTATCAGAAAACCCGCAAGTGCGGGGATGGAAGACAGAAAACCCATCGTGATGCAGTCGCATTTGGATATGGTGCACCAAAAAAACAACGATACTCATTTTGATTTTGACACCCAGGGCATCGCCATGTATGTGGATGGTGACTGGGTAAGAGCCCGTGGAACCACACTTGGGGCCGATAACGGATTGGGCGTAGCCACCATTATGGCGATTTTGGAAAGCAAGGAAATCAAGCATCCACCACTGGAAGCCCTCTTTACCATTGACGAAGAAACCGGAATGACCGGTGCGATGGGACTGGAAGGTGGGCTGCTCAAGGGCGAAATTCTGCTCAACCTCGATACCGAAGAAGATGACGAAATCGGTATTGGATGTGCCGGTGGGATTGATGTCACTGCCACCAGAAATTACACTTCAGAAGCAACCAGAGAAAACAGCACGGCATACCTGATAACCGTAACCGGCCTGCAAGGCGGGCACAGCGGTATGGATATTCACAAAGGCCTGGGCAATGCCAATAAGCTGATGAACCGTCTGCTCTTTAAAGCTACTGAAGAATGTAATGCTCAAATAGCCTCCATCGATGGAGGCAGCCTTCGCAATGCCATTCCGCGTGAAAGCAATGCGGTGGTTACTCTTTCCAACACACACAAAGAAGCCTTTTTAGCTGAGATGCAACTCTTGACAAAAGACATCCAAGCCGAATATAAAACCCTGGAACCCGGTCTGAAGCTTGAACTTAAAGAAACAACCATGCCTGATACAGTGATGAATACCGATGCGCAGGAGCTATTGGTCAAATCGCTTTACGCTGCCCATAATGGGGTGTTTAGGATGAGTCCGGCAATCGCTGATTTGGTGGAGACTTCAAACAATGTGGCGCGGGTGCTTGTCAAAGACGGAAGTATCCATATTGGTTGTTTAACTCGCTCCTCAGTGGAAAGTTCAAAAATGGATTTGGCAAACAGTCTCCGTTCCTGCTTTGAACTGATGGGTTGTGAAGTTACATTGTCTGGAGATTATCCCGGTTGGGAACCCAATCCAGACAGTGCCATTTTAAAAGTACTGGACGATATTTACACTAAAATGTATGGAGAACGCGCCAACATCGCCGCTTGCCATGCCGGTTTGGAATGCGGAATTCTGGGACAAAACTATCCGGGGATGGATATGATTTCCTTTGGACCCACCATCAAAGGCGCCCATTCACCGGACGAAAGAGCGAGTATCTCCTCAGCTCAGAAATACTGGAAGTTTGTGTTGGAAATATTGGAGAATATTCCGAAGAAATAAAATTCCAAAATTCAAGCACCCAACCTACAGTAAACTTTCGGTTGGCGAGGCAAATTCCAAATTCCAAATTCCAAAATTTGATATAGTTTACTTTAATCAGCGAATTCTAAGGGCAAAAATAATCTCCCGCAGACCTGCCTATCGCTTTGTCGCCTAAAGCTTTAAAGCGCAAGGCGGGCAGACAGGTTTCGCTGATTTTCGCAGAACGATTATTTAGATTGCACAAAAAATCTGCGCCCATCTGCGCGATCCCTGCCTACCGCAGGCAGGTGCGGGCAAATAATGCCAAGCACTAAGTTCCAACTTTGAACTTTTGAACTTCAAACCTGAAACCGCTCAAGCTTCGACTCCGCTCCGCCACCGCTCACAACTAACAAACTCAAAAACCTGTCTGCCGAGAGGCAGGCTCACTAACTCATCAACTCACCCACTATTTTCTGCCATCCTGTCAGAATCTTTCCGCTGGCACAATCATTGACTATTTGGTATTGAAAAATTGAATAAACAGTAAATTTAAATATTAGTTATGAGTAAAATAATTGGAATCGACTTAGGAACAACCAACTCCTGTGTAGCCGTGATGGAAGGTAGCGAGCCAACGGTTATTCCTAATGCCGAAGGAAAAAGAACAACACCCTCTGTCATCGCTTTTGTGGAAGGTGGAGAAATTAAAGTGGGCGACCCTGCAAAGCGTCAGGCGGTTACAAATCCTACTAAAACCATCGCTTCTATTAAGCGTTTTATGGGGAATAAATATTCTGAATCTGTCAAGGAAGCAGAAAATGCTGCTTATAAAGTAGTAAAAGGAGATAACGACACAGCACGTGTGGATATCGACGGCAGAATGTACACTCCTCAAGAGCTTTCAGCTATGGTGCTTCAGAAAATGAAGAAAACTGCTGAAGACTACTTGGGACAATCTGTTTCAAGAGCAGTGATTACAGTTCCAGCATATTTCAACGATGCACAGCGTCAGGCAACCAAAGAAGCCGGTGAAATCGCCGGTCTAAAAGTGGAGCGCATTATCAATGAGCCCACTGCAGCAGCACTTGCTTATGGTTTGGATAAAAAAGGAACAGACCAGAAAATCGTTGTTTTTGACTTTGGAGGAGGGACTCATGATGTTTCCATCCTTGAGTTGGGTGACGGTGTTTTTGAAGTATTATCAACAGACGGTGATACCCACTTGGGTGGAGATGATGTCGATCAAAAAATCATCAACTGGCTGGCAGATGAGTTCAAGACAGAAGAGGATATGGATCTGAGAAAAGACCCTATGGCACTTCAACGTTTAAAGGAAGCTGCAGAAAAAGCAAAGATTGAGTTGTCTTCATCTACACAAACTGAAATCAACTTACCTTATGTAACGGCCACAGCAAGCGGACCCAAACACTTGGTGCGCACCTTGAGCAAATCAAAATTTGAGCAATTGATAGACGACCTGGTAAAGAGAACGATTGCTCCTTGTGAAAAGGCTTTGAAAGCAGCCGGACTCTCAAAGAGTGATATTGATGAGATCATCTTGGTGGGTGGATCAACCCGTATTCCTGCCGTTCAGGAAGCTGTTGAGAAATTCTTTGGAAAAGCGCCCAGTAAAGGGGTCAACCCAGATGAGGTAGTGGCCGTTGGAGCTGCTATTCAGGGAGGGGTCTTAACAGGCGATGTGAAAGACGTATTACTTCTTGATGTAACGCCACTTTCTTTAGGTATTGAAACTATGGGAAGCGTGATGACTAAATTAATTGAAGCAAACACGACCATCCCTACTAAAAAATCACAGGTATTCTCCACCGCCGCAGACAATCAGCCTAGTGTAGAGATTCACGTTTTGCAGGGAGAGCGTCCTATGGCGACAGATAACAAAACCATCGGTCGTTTTCACCTTGACGGCATTCCACCGGCACGAAGAGGAACACCACAAATCGAGGTGACCTTTGATATCGATGCCAATGGAATTATCAAGGTAAGCGCGACAGACAAGGCGACAAACAAATCTCAGGACATCCGGATTGAAGCTTCTTCCGGTTTAACCGAAGAAGAAATCAAGAAGATGAAAGCAGATGCGGAAGCCAATGCTGATGCCGATAAAGCGGCTAAAGAAAAAGCAGACAAGTTGAACGAAGCAGACGCGATGATTTTTCAAACTGAAAGTCAGTTGAAAGAATTTGGTGATAAACTATCAGACGATAAGAAGAAGCCCATCGAAGACGCTTTGGCAGAATTAAAGACTGCTTTTGAATCGAAAGACATCGCTTTGATTCAGCCTGCTTTAGACAAAATCAATGAAGCCTGGAAAACAGCTTCTGAGGAAATGTACAAAGCACAAGCAGAGCAACAAGGTGGAGCACCGGGAGGTGAGCCTTCAGGGGATGCATCCAGCAACGGAACTGAAAAAGAAAACAGTGATGTTGAAGATGTTGATTTCGAAGAAGTCAAGTAGCCTATTCTGAATGGAGTTGAAGGATAGACTTTGAAGAAGTGAGATAACTTATTGAAGGTTTTAAAAAGAAAAAAGGAGCGACGCAAATGAGTCGCTCCTTTTTTTATTTGAAAAAGGAATCTTTCTAATTTTCATCATCCAAAACAAGCGTAGCAAAATCAGTATTTTGAGAGTGTGTTTTTATTTCGTCAAAATCTACCGTAGTCCCCTTAGCTATCATTTGAGCCACTGAAGTTTTTAAAGTTTCAGAATTGAAGTTGTTTTTTGCAATGACCACTTCGTTGAGATTTTTAAGATTGGAAACCGCTAATGGAAAATCACCAAAAAAGTGATTGTCAAAAACAACAAGCGTATTTAGTTGGCTCAAGTTTCCAAATTCTGATGGAAGCGTTCCGGTTAAATTATTACTGCTTAACAAAAGTGCTTCCAGGTTTGTTAAATTACCAATTTCTGAAGGAATGGTACCACTAATTAGGTTGCTATTCAAGTCAAGGGTTTTCAGGTTTTTTAAAGTAAACAACTCCGCCGGCAAGCTGCCGCCAATCTGGTTGAAAAACAATTTTAAAGATTCCAGATTTTTTAAATCACCAATCGCAGCGGGTAGCTCTCCCTGAAGATTGTTGAAACCCAACTCAATTCCAACTACGGTATTGTTTTTAATTTCGACTCCCCACCAGGTGCTTTCAGGCTTTTCCAAATCCCATACATTGTTCCATTCGGTACCGTTTGTACTGTGGAAGAAATCGATGAGGGCTTGTTTTTCAGTTGATGAAATTTGTGCTGTTGCTGAAAAGACAAAACAGATAGCAATGATGGCGGTTAGTGTTTTCATAAGTAGATTAATTTGGGATTCAATCTTAAAGTTTAAAACGAAAGTACAATACCTAGAAGCTTAATTGCAAATATATTCGATGAAATGCACAAAAAAGTAGGAATATATTTCACTTACAGAGATTTTATTCAATATTAAATTGGGATATTTTATGAATCAGGTCTTTGTTGACGATATGTTTCCCTTCAAAGGGAAGGATTTTAAGGCGGGATCCAAAGAGGTTTTGAGCCAATTCTTTTTCGGTACGAATTCGTTCTTCAGTCAGGTATTCATCCTCAGTTCCATAGATGAGATAGACGGGAGTGGTTTCAGGTAAAAACGAAAAACGATCTGCAGTGAGTTCTTTGGGTATGCCACCGGAGTGAATCACAATTGCTTTGCAAGTTATTTGAGAGGCGGCTACCCACCTAAGGGCAATGGAAACCCCCTGTGAAAAACCAAAAACAATAAGCTTATTCGGATTGTCAGCAAGTTTTTCGTTTGTAGCAACGGCCGCAGTGTAGTTTAGAATATTTTGTGTTTCAGGCAAGGTGTTTTCTTTTGTGAGCCAGGAAGCACCCACATATTTAAAGCCTTTTCCCTGATAGTATTTTGATGGTGCCTGGGGAGCAATAATGTAATTTTTTTTTGTGTCCAAAACGTCAAAATAGTTTATGAAATAACGACTCAAATAACCCATTCCGTGAAAAGTAATCCAGATGTTTTCGGTGGTATTTGTGAGGCTGTTTGCGGTGGAATAGTTATTTGTGGATTGATAAGAAACTTCTTTTTCTGATAAGTTCATACTCTTTTGTTTTTTGTAACTTTACAAAGGTAATTCAAAGCTATGGAAAACAGAAAAGAAGAACTTTTAAGGCAATGCAATGCGATGTGTAAAAATACCTTAATGGAAACACTGGACATTTCATTTATCGATTTTGATGAACATTCTTTAACAGCCAGAATGCCTGTCAATTCAAGAGTCCACCAGCCGGATGGTGTCTTGCACGGTGGTGCCTCTGTTGCTCTTGCTGAAAGTGTGGGCAGTGCCGGCGCATTTATTTTTTTAAATACTGAAGATGTAGCCGTAAGAGGAATCGAAATTGCAGCCAATCACGTGAAGTCTGTAAAAGATGGTTATGTGGATGCAGTTGCCACCATTATTCACAAAGGTAGAACCACACAATTGTGGCAAATCAAAATTTTAAATTCTAAAAAAGAATTAGTATCTTTAGTCAAACTTACAACCATAACCATCCCCGCCAAAAAATCTTGATTTCATGGATTTAGACGTCTTGTTTCAAAAAGTTCAGCAGCAATTTGCTGATCAACTTCCATTTGTTATCTATAGGAAGCCCGGTAAAGAAATGATCAGGGGACTCTTTCAAAAGGATGACAAATTATATGTTACCTCAACTTACAAGGAAAGTGGTTTTGTTTTTGCTCCCTTTGACACAGATTTGAATGCCATCTTGTTTCCGATTGATAAATGTGAGCAACTCTCCGGTTTTTATTTACAACACAACAATCCGCTAGATACTCCCAAAGTCTCAAACTTAACTCCTGAAAACAAGGAGTTTAAAGACAATCATTTGGCATTAATTCAAAGAGGAATCAATGAGATCAGTGATGGAGATTTGAAAAAAGTAGTCTTGTCAAGAAAAGAAGAGGTAAGAATAAAAGAATTAACAACAGGAGCCTCCATTATTACCTTGTTTGAAAAATTAATAAATCAGCATCCAACTGCTTTTGTTTACTGCTGGTATCACCCCTCTGTGGGCTTGTGGCTGGGTGCAACTCCCGAGAGTTTGTTTTCACTTGAGAAAAAAACATTCCGCACTATGGCGCTTGCCGGTACACAAAAATACAATAAAGAGTCAAAAGTGGTTTGGACTGAAAAGGAAAAAGAAGAACAGTCCCTTGTTACGCGATTTTTAGAAAACACCCTGGAAAAAGTTGTTCCCATATTGATGATTTCAAAACCCGCTACTTTTAAAGCAGGAAATGTCATTCATTTAAAAACTGAAATAGGAGGTACTATCAACACCCGTTTGTGTGATATTCCTTGTCTTATAAAGCGACTTCATCCCACACCTGCTGTATGTGGGTTGCCAAAAGACAAAGCATTTCAATTTATTAAGTCCAATGAAAACTATGACAGGGAATTTTACACGGGTTTTCTGGGTGAAATACATCTAAACGAAAAGATTTATGAAGAAACACCAGTAGTACAGGAATCAAGTGCAGATTTGTATGTCAACTTGCGATGTATGAAAATCAATAATGACATTGCCACCTTGTTTGTGGGTGGTGGAATTACTATAGACTCCAAGTCCAATGAGGAGTGGGAAGAAACCGTCATTAAAGCAGAAACTATGATGCAAATTTTATCTTAATTTTTAATTGAAAGCAGAAATTCTTAGGTACCTTTGTGATGCCTATGATGTATTCAAAAATCCCCTTAGCACAAACCATTACACAACTTTGTTTCCTCAAAGAAATCAGGCATATTGTTATTTGTCCCGGTTCCAGAAATGCACCTCTCACCATAGGATTTTCTGAAAATCCATACTTTCAAGTTTACAGCATCGTCGATGAACGTGCTGCCGCATTTTTTGCGATGGGCATGGCCCAGCAAACCGGAAATCCCACAGTTGTGGTTTGTACCTCAGGCTCTGCAGTTTTAAACTTTTATCCAGCTGTGGCAGAGGCCTTTTACAGTGATATTCCCTTGATAGTGATTTCTGCCGATAGGCCTGCAAATTTCATCGATATTGGTGACGGGCAAACCATTAGACAGGAAAATATCTTTGAAAAGCACATTCTTTATTCGGCTAATTTAAAACCAGAGGAGTCTCATCAAAATTACAATGAAATCAAAATCAACAGCGCGCTTAACACCTCCATTGAGTTAAAGGGGCCTGTGCATATCAATGTGCCTTTTGAAGAACCCCTTTATGAAAAAACAAATCAGTTATTAGTAGCACCCCAAAACGTGCCTGTAAAAAATAGTGCTGATGTGATTGATGAAGCATTATCAGAATGGGTTGATGTATGGAATGGCTCAGGGCGAAAATTAATACTCATTGGTGTTTTGCCACCAAACGCATTGGAACAACACCTCATCAATGAGCTTGCAAATGATGAAAGCGTTTTGGTTTTAACTGAAACCACTTCCAACTTACATCATGAAAATTTTATTTGTTCCATCGATCAACTCATTGCACCACTCACTGAAGATCAATTGGAAGCACTTCAACCGGATCTCTTAGTAACCTTTGGTGGTATGGTTATTTCAAAAAAAATTAAAGCCTTTTTGAGAACATTTCCGGCAAAACAGCATTGGCACATTGATGAGAAAAAAGCATATGATACTTACTTTTATTTGAGCAAACATTTTAAAGTGCGTCCGCAAATCTTTTTTGAAACCTTGCTTCCTAAAACACAATCCAAATCGTCTTTTTATCAACAAAACTGGCTTTCGATAAAAAAAGAAAGAGAAACCAAACACCGGGAATATCTCAAGAAAATATCATTTTCAGATTTAAAAGTTTTTGAACACATTCTCAATGAGGTTCCAAAAAACACTATTTTACAATTGAGCAACAGTGCCATCGTGCGGTATGCCCAGTTGTTTACTCTTGATGAATCACTTCACGTATTTTGCAACAGAGGAACCAGCGGCATTGACGGAAGTACTTCAACTGCTGTGGGTGCTGCAGTTGCACATAAACGTGCAGTTACTTTTATAAGTGGGGACTTGAGTTTTTTTTATGATGCCAATGGACTTTGGAACAATTACATTCCAAACAACTTTAGAATTATCCTCATCAATAACAGTGGGGGAGGTATTTTTAGAATCCTTCCCGGAGATAAAAACACGCCAAATTTTGATACTTATTTTGAAACCGTTCACAATCTTACAGCAAAACAACTCTGTGAAATGCATCAAATAGAATACCGATTGGCAGTGAATGAAAATGAGGTGACCACTCAATTAAAAACCTTCTATTCTGAGAGTAGTGGACCCATCTTATTGGAAATTAAAACACCCCGAACAGCTAACGATACCATCCTTTTAAATTACTTCAATGAAGTGAAGTAAATTTTACTAAATCTTAAAGTAGAATAATTTTCTGCACTAAAACTTTTTTGTATTTTTATGAATATTAACTTTAAAAAACATAAAATGAGCAAAAGAGATGAATTAATTGCAAAGTATGCAGCAGACTTGAAAGAAAAATGCAATGTGAATCCTGATATGGATTTCTTAACAAAGGTGACCATTGGTTGTGGACCCTCTATTTACAATGCAGATGCATCAACAGTTTCCGGTACAGATCAAGGTGAATTGGATACTGTAAAAAAGAATTTTTTAATTGGTAAACTAGGTCTCAAAGACAGTCCGGAATTAGACAAAGCCATTGATGCTGTAATGGAACAATACGGCAAATCAAACAGAAATAAATACCGAGCAGTGGTTTATTATTTATTGGCCAAGCATTTCAAAAAAGAATCAGTGTATAAATAGTCAATTAAAACATAAAAAAGAATGCGTCTTATTATAAGGCGCTTTTTTTATGACTTTAGTTTACCTTTGTCAAAAAATAAAATGATTAAAATTGGCCAATTCAATCAACTGGATATCATAAGAGAAACCCCTCAGGGTCTTTATTTGGCAGATGAGGACGGAAATGAAATCTTGTTACCAAACAAATACATCCCGGAATCCTTTAAAATATGGGATACCCTTGATGTTTTTGTTTACCTCGATCACGAGGAACGGCCGGTAGCAACCACTTTAAAACCTTATATTGAACTCAATCATTTTGCTTATTTGCGCTGTATGGTCGTTAGTGAGATTGGGGCTTTTATGGATTGGGGATTGGAAAAACAACTATTGGTTCCTTTTAAAGAACAGGCCAGACCAATGAAAGAAGGCAATTGGTATATCGTCTATCTATATTTAGATGAAAAAACCAACCGCTTGGTGGGGTCCAGTAAAACCAGAAAATACCTTTCCATTGAAAATAGTTCACTTCAAAAATATGATAAAGTAAACATCCTGGTAACCCATTTAACTGAAAAGGGAGCCAATGTCATCATCAATCAGAAGCATGAAGGTTTGATTTACATCGAAAACATTTTTGAAGACATACGCACCGGCGACCAAATGGAAGCTTACATCAAAAAAGTGCGTGATGACGGGAAAATAGATGTTGTCATTCAGCCGGAAGGCTACAAAAGTATCGAGCCCAATGCCGAGTTTATCTATGAAGAGCTCAAAGCCGCAGGAGGATTCCTGCCACTTCACGATAAATCAACCCCAGAAGCTATTAAAAACCAACTGGGACTCAGTAAAAAGCTATTCAAAAAAGCAATCGGGGCGCTTTATAAAGACAAGGTGATTGCTATCAAAGAAGATGGTATCGAACTTTTATAAATTTCATAACATTACCTACTTTCAAAAGCTGCTTTTATTTGTACTTTTGCACCTTTTTTCAGCGAAGATGTATAAAGTAAATATCTTCTCTGTTTAAATTAAAACCAATTCAATAGCTATGGGAGCTTATTCAAAAATAAAGGACAGTTCAAAAAGGATGTATAACAAGGTGAGGTACAAAAAGTACATCAACATCTTTGACTTTTCTCAAAAAGTAGATTATAAAATTGAAATTCTTGCCGGTTTAACTGTTGCCATGGCGTTGATTCCGGAAGCGGTTGCTTTTGCTTTCATAGCCGGATTGTCACCGCTCACCGGTTTGTATGCTGCCTTTGTGGTGGGATTGATTGCCTCTGTTTTTGGAGGAAGACCGGGAATGATATCGGGTGCGACCGGCGCAATTGCTGTCGTGCTAGTAAGTCTTTCTCTGTCACACGGTCCAGAGTATATTTTTGCCACGGTGATTTTAGCGGGTATTTTGCAAGCAATAGTTGGGTTCTTAAAGTTAGGAAAATTGATGCGGCTTGTTCCACATCCTGTGATTTTTGGGTTTGTGAATGGGTTGGCGATTATTATTTTTATGTCACAGCTAGATCAGTTTAAAGATGATGCAGGTAACTGGTTGACCGGTGGCACGCTTTATCTTTTATTAGGACTTGTTTTGTTGACCATGTTGATTATCTGGGGATTGCCCAAACTCACCAAAGCAATACCGGCATCACTGGTCTCCATTCTTGTGGTTTTTGGAGTGGTGTTTTTTCTTGGTTTGGACACTAAAACAGTGGGTGATATTGCTTCTATTAAAGGCGGTTTTCCACCTTTTCATATCCCTATTGTACCTTTGAATTTTGAGACACTTTTGTTGATTTTACCTTATGCAGGTATAGTCGCCGGCGTAGGATTAATTGAAAGCTTATTGACACTCAATATCATTGATGAAATTACTGAAACACGCGGCCATAGTAATAAAGAATGTGTTGCTCAGGGTGCAGCCAATATAGCCTCAGGGTTTTTTTCAGGTATGGGTGGTTGTGCGATGTTGGGGCAAAGCTTGATCAATGTTTCTTCGGGAGCAAGAGCCCGGCTTTCAGGGATTGTTGCAGCTGTGATGCTACTTGTGTTTATTATGTTTGGCTCCGGAGTGATTGAATTATTACCTATGGCCGCATTAACAGGACTGATGATTATGGTGGCCATTGGAACTTTTGAATGGGCAAGTATTCGTACACTAAACAAGATGCCAAAGTCTGATGTGTTGGTGATGGTACTGGTAACACTGGTAACGGCGATTATTCATAATTTGGCACTCGCGGTGCTTATTGGTGTGATTATTTCTGCACTGGTCTTTGCCTGGGACAATGCCAAGCGCATCCGTGCCAGAAAATATGTAGATGAAGCCGGAATAAAACACTATGAAATTTATGGTCCTTTATTCTTTGGTTCCATAGCAGCATTCAATGAAAAGTTTGATATTTTAAGCGATCCCGAAGAGGTAATTATAGATTTCTCTGAAAGTAGGGTTGTGGATATGTCAGCGATCGAGGCTTTGAATAAACTTACTGAACGGTATCATAAACAAGGCAAAAAAATTCACTTGAGACACTTGAGTACAGATTGTAGAAAGTTGTTAAAAAATGCAGACGAAATCATCGAAGTAAACATTATAGAAGATCCTACTTATAAAGTGATGGTCGATAAAGTTTAATACCACCTTCTTGTGAATAATTTCAAAAGCGTATCGGGACTCAGGGTAACAATAAACCTGATTTTCTGGTCATAACGATCCAGACCGGGTTCCCAGCCGTTACTGGAGTATAATGGAAAGTACAATTCAAAAAAATCTGCAACCAGATTGAGTCTTACTCCGGAATCAAAAAAGGCTTGTGTACCCAAATCCCTGTTATTTACAAGACCCATATCACCATAAACAAGTATCCACCTCCAGATGTTTGTACTGGCATTAAGAGTGGTAATCCATCGATTTGCAAAGGCCGTATCAAACTTTGATTTGAATCCGCCTTCTGCAATAATTAACTGCTGGCTAAAGAGACCGGTGTCCTCTGAGCGCCCATAATAATTATAGTCAAAAAGATAATCTGTGGGTCTGTCTAAAGCAAAACTAAAATAATCAGAACCGGAGCGGTCGTTGTTTTCTAAAAAGGCACCTGCAAAAAGCCTTAAATTGAGTTGTCGATTGCTTAAAAATAATTTTCGGTATTCAATGGTACTGTGTACTTTTTGAAATTTATCGGAGAGTTCATAGTCAAATTTAAATCTAAAGTAATCAATCAAATTTGTATTGGAATAGACATACTGTAAATTTAAAACATTGTAATTGGGTTCTTCAGGAATGACAATGTCGAGATCAATATCACGATTTATATAAACGTTTCTGAGGTTTATATAACGTCTTTTATTACTTCGCAAGTTTTTTTCTCTAAATGCAATGGTACTCCAAAGGTTGAATCGGTTGAAAAATAAATCGGTATTGTAAGAGAAGCGGTTGTAAGAAGTTCCAAAATTAATCAAGTACAGTTCTTGATTTTGAAAATTTAGTGTATATCTCAAGCTTCCACCACCCACAATAGTATTTGAAGTAAGTCCATATTGAGGATCCAGTTTGTATTGAAAATTTTTGGTAAGCACAGTTTTATTATACAGTCTGGGTCCCACAGTTAAACCATCATAAAGGTTGTATTCAAAAATGGGCATCACAAAAGTTTGATGATATCTGGGGTCCTCCACATCCTGAAGGACTCTTACCTGAAGTGGTTTTTTAAAGAGACCCGAAACTTTTCTGTAATTGTTTCTTTTATTGTATTCGGGCATCATTTGATTGTAATCAATGGCAAATCGGTCAATTCCATAAGCCGGTAATGTAAATGTTTTGGTACTATCAAATCCTTCTTGCCAAGTGGAATAAATGATGTTGTCTTTGTTCATTCCATACAATGGAAAAGGCATCGAATTTTCACTCTTGTTCTTAATAGTAATCTGTATGGAATCGTTTTCCCTTTTTATATCACTAATTTTGTAGTCTATGATTTTATTGGAACCCACATATTCCTCAAAAAACCAATCCAGATTTTTTTCTGTTTTTGACTTAATATTTTTTTCAAAGCTTTCGGCGGAAGCCAGTTTTAGTGCGTATTCCTGATAAAATTCTTTTAAACTTTCAGAAAGGACATCTTCACCAATATACTGATCCAAGTAGTTTAAGCCCGTGCCTCCTTTATATCCGGATGCAATTTCAGAATTAAACTTAATGAGTGAATCCCGTGGAGTTGATAAGGCCTGATCCAGGTTTAATCGTGCCGAATTTAAATACAAGAAGGGATATTGATCGTTAAAATTTAATTGAGCAGCGTGAAACCATTTCAAACCCCAAACCCTGCTTAAATTACCCACAATTTTCATATCGGGATAATAGGTATCTGTGTATTTCATCATCAGATAAATTTGCAAAGAGCTCAAAAACCAGTGTTCCTCTCTGGGGTTTACATTTAGGGTGTTTTTAATAAAAACGCCGGTGATGGTTTTTAACTGTTCGATATCATACTGAAAACCATCCGGAAAGGGCCTGATAAAACTGGGTAATTGATTTAAGCCATAAGCGGGGTCTAATTTATAGTCTTCATCAGAAATGACCATTTTTTGAAACGGATAGGGGCCTAGTTCATTTTCAAGGTACTTTATAATTCGGTCAATTTGAATGGCTTTGAGAGGGGGGTACAAGCCTTTGTCATCAATGCTGGTGTGGACTTCAACATCATCAGTAATGATTACTTCAAAAGCGTTTTCCTGCTGAAGGTACAAGGTGGCAGCGTTGCGGTTTTCACCTTGAAGAAAAGTTGTTTTAAATCCATTACCAAACGATTCATTTTCCAGATCCAGATCTGATGTTACATAATAGTATTCCGGAGCCTTTAACTGAATATTTATCGTTGAAGGAGGCATATACAAATCATTTAGGTTTTTGTGGCTGTAATGCTTCCAGGTACCATCAAAAACAGCCGGACTTATAAACCAATACTTCAAATTATAATCACCGTTTTTTAGATGACCAAAGCGGGTAAATTTGGCATCGGGAAGTTTTACCTCATAAATTAAATGAAAGGTATAGCTTTCGCCCGGCGCAATAGGTTGATCAGGCACTGCTTTTATCATGTCCAGTTCATCGCCTCTTTTCCATTGAAGGGTAGCAAATGCTTCATTTGAAACGGAGTGTAATAATGTGCGTCCGCGATTGTGGCTTCTTTCAAAGTGAAAATTACTCTGAAAGTTTTCTGCAAACCGTTTTGCCAGGGGAGTTGTTTTTTTTGAAAATGCATTGTTCCAATCCAGAAAGTAAATGGTATCCAGTGTTGCATTTGAAGTATTGTGATAGACAATTTTTTGTTTAATTTGAATGAGGTGTTCCTTAGTGTCGAGTTCAGCATTGATGCTTATTTCGTGCTGGGAAAACAAGCCATCACAAACCAAGAAACAAAGCAGGCATAAAACAGATGTAACAGCGTTTTTCATATTGAATTCCTCAAAAAGTGGAATGGTTATTTTTTAATAAACTTATAAGTCTTGTTATTGTGGCTAGTTGTGGTTAGATAATACATTCCTTGCGAAAGGGTGCTTATGTCGATTGAGTAATTTGTTTGTCCATTGTTTGGGATGGATTGAATTTTCTGCCCAAGGACATTAAAAACCTTAAAATCAACTTCAAATTGAATACTACTATCTACCTGAATATTTAAGTACGTAAGAGTGCTATTTCCATCAGGGAATTTTATCAATTCAGTGTTAGTGATAGATTGATTTGTAGCGAGAACTCTATCTGTTTGTAAGTTTAAAACAACGGGTAAGTGGTCACTAACCCAGTAGAGGTCACTTCTTAAATCAGCACCAAAATCGCCATCACAATCAGGAGAATCTATGCGGTTGTCAAAGCAGTTCCCATTGTTTCCAAATGCTTTGTAACTACTGTCGATATAAGTCAATTCGGGATTGTCAAACATATTTTCAGACAGCAGTATAAAATCAAAGCGGTCATCCAATCCACCACCGGCACCCCCACCAAATCCTCCATTGCTCAAACGTGTACTTTGCGTATGTAAAAAAGCAAAGTTGGGGTTGGTATTCCAGGAGCCGGGTGCATCTATGGGGTCTTTAAAAGTGATGGAATTATTTTGATCCAGTAAAAATTGGTATGCGGGTTCTGAAGCAGTATAAACGTTGAGGTCTCCGGCAAAAATCACATAAGATTCCGGGTCAACATCATTTAAGTAATTCATTAATTCTGTGACCATTTGCAGCCTTAATTGTTGATTTGCAGTTCCTTGACTGGATTTTAGATGGGCTACATAAATATCTATAAACAAAGGGTTTGATCCTTGATCTTCAGACTTGAGTTTTAATTGGTATCTGTTGATATCTCTCACAGTGGTCTCAATCACATCAACAGTTTCCAGGCTAAATTTTGAAGACTTGAAGTAAATCATTTGTTGAATTTCAGAGTCGCCTGATTGATTTGGAAAAAACGGAGCCCTTTCATAGAGCGATTCGTCAAAATTTAAGGAGTTGTTGAGAATCAAATCGGCACCAATTTCATTTTCAATTTCACAAACCATAAAAATATCCGGTTCATAATTTTGAAGGATATTTTTAAGTCGTTCTGTTTTATTTGCAGGGGGTGCTGAAGGAAAATCAAAAACATTGTAAAACATTGTTTTTATAGTTTCCTGGGCGATGATACCCTGAAATAACAGTAAAAATGAAAGTAAAATAAATTTTCTTAACAACATAGTATTTTTTTTTGAATTAAAAATTCGGACTTAGATTGTACTCCCCATAGAAGCTGTCGAGTATTTGCAAAACTTCCTCCTCAGTATCGACCAGGTGAAGTAAGTTAATATCTTCCGGACTAATATTCCGGGACATTTCAGCAAGGGTTGTTTTTATCCAGTCAAACAAACCTGACCAAAACTCGGTTCCCACCAATATGATTGGGAAACTATCAATCTTATTGGTTTGAATGAGTGTTAAGGCTTCAAATAGCTCATCCAGTGTTCCAAACCCTCCGGGCATCACCACAAAGCCTTGTGAATATTTTACAAACATCACCTTTCTCACAAAAAAGTAATCAAAATCGATGCTTTTATCACTATCGATGTAGGGGTTGTCGTGTTGTTCAAAGGGCAAAGCGATATTTAAGCCAACGGAAGTACCACCGGCGAGGTGTGCACCTTTATTTCCCGCTTCCATTATACCGGGACCACCTCCTGTGATAACTCCATAACCACTCTCAGTGATTTTTTTAGCGATGCGCTCAGCGAGTTGGTAATATTTATTATCAGGTTTTGTGCGGGCCGAACCAAATATGGAAACACAGGGCCCAATTCTGCTCATTTTTTCATAGCCATTCACAAACTCGCCCATAATTTTAAAGATGGCCCAAGAGTCATTTGTTTTTACTTCATTCCACTCTCTGCTGTGTTTTTCTTTTCTCATAAATTTCTATTACTATAACAAGTTAAACTGAATTTATCCTAATGCTGTTTTGCTAAAATAACTCTTTTTTTAAGAATCTTGCGGTATGACTTGATTTGTGACCGGCTACTTCTTCAGGTGTACCGGAAGCAATAATTTTACCGCCACCTTTTCCGCCCTCAAGGCCAATATCTATAATGTGGTCAACTGTTTTTATCACATCCATATTGTGTTCTATAATAACCACAGTGTTGCCTTTTTCGACCAGTTTGTTTAAAACGATGAGCAACACCCTTATGTCTTCAAAATGAAGCCCCGTTGTGGGTTCATCCAGAATGTACAAGGTGTTTCCGGTGTCTCTTTTAGATAGTTCTGTGGCAAGTTTGATGCGTTGCGCCTCCCCACCAGACAGGGTTGTTGATTGTTGTCCCAACGTGATATATCCCAACCCCACATCTTGTATGGTTTTTATTTTTCGAAATATTTTTGGGATGTGTTCAAAAAAGGGAACAGCTTCATTGATGGTCATTTCCAGCACATCATAAATTGATTTTCCTTTGTATCTTATTTCTAAGGTTTCTCTATTGAAACGTTTGCCTTGACAGCTTTCACATTCCACATAGACATCGGGCAGGAAATTCATTTCTATGACTTTCAAACCACCGCCTTGACAAGTTTCACAGCGACCCCCTTTGACGTTAAAACTAAATCTTCCCGGTTTATAACCACGGATCATGGCTTCGGGCATTTTGGCAAATAAATTTCTAATTTCCGAAAACACACCGGTATAAGTTGCCGGGTTAGAACGTGGTGTTCTGCCAATGGGCGCCTGATTCACATCGATTACTTTATCGATATGCTCAAGTCCTGAAATCTTTTTATAGGCTAAGGGCTTTTTAACCCCATTGAAATAGTAAGCATTTAAAATAGGGTAGAGGGTTTCATTGATGAGTGTTGATTTTCCACTTCCGGAAACACCTGTTACTCCTACCATTTTTCCCAGTGGAATTTCAAGAGTAACATTTTTTAAATTATTGCCTGTAGCACCTGTAAGTTTGATAGACTTACCATTTCCTTTTCGTCGCTCTTTTGGAACTTCAATTTGCTTTTCATTGTTGAGGTATTGAGCTGTAAGCGTATG
>JAGYJA010000008.1 GCA_018402385.1 Flavobacteriaceae bacterium | reverse complement strand
TAATCAAAAATTGTATCTTTACGCTGTATTCCGAACCCGCCGCAGGCGGAGTACCAACCGAGAGCAGTCTCCACGGTGGTCAAACAATACGGACAGCAGGTCAAAATTAACGTTTTTTGCCTTTCCTTTTAGTGTCTTGTCGGGATACAAATACAGACGTTTAATTTTATCTTATTTGTATGAAACCCACTTCAATGATTTTCCATTTTCCGGACAAACGCGCATCTTTTTTATTTAATCAAACTGAAATTATAGTCACAACATTTAAAACCCCTGAAACAAACTTAAAAATTTCTGACTGTACCTTTGAATCTGTCAACACACTATTGTTGATTGAACACGATGAAATCAATACCCTTCTGGACTTCAAATATGCAGCAGATTATATGGTGTATTTTTTGGATGAAAACAATTATGTCACTGGTGCTACTTATGCGTTGAATAATTCCATTGGATATAAAATACAAACCCAAAGCAAAAGACTGTTGCTCAAAAGTCTGAAACCGGCTTCCCAAAAGAAATTTGAAATCATAAAATCTACTGAAGAGGAGCCATTAATAAAATTGAAGTTCAGCCATTTGAATTGAGGGGTAAAATAGACACAAAAAATTCAAGTCACCATCATCACCTCCTCTAAGCAAAGCAGGCAACAAACTCAATAGCATGAACTCATTCATCAAATAAATGAAACGATTTTGAATAAATTCGTGATTCGCGAATTGCGAATTGCGAATTTATTCTTATCTTTGCATAGACAAATTTGATTTCCATGAAAAAGCATAGCGGCATGCGCCCTCACGATATCGTTATTTTATTGAAAATTGCGGCTAAACGAGATACTCCATGGTTAATGAAAGATTTAGCTACAGAATTAGGCATTAGTGGCAGCGAGGTAAGTGAAAGTCTCCACCGATCTTCTCTGGCGGGTTTGATTGCTAAAGATAAAAAACGCTTAATGAAACTTTCTATTTTAGATTTTTTAGAGCATGGTTTGCGATATGTGTATCCACAACAGCCAGGAGCAAAAGTAAGAGGACTTCCCACTTCACATGCTGCACCACCATTAAGTCAGGAAATTCTGAGTGAAGAGCCTTACGTGTGGCCATATGGCGAAGGGACAGTTCGTGGTGAATCCATAGAACCATTACATCCAAAAGTGCCGGAAGCTTGTTTGAAAGATCCTGAATTTTATGAATACATGGCTTTGTGTGATGCTTTACGTGTTGGACGTACAAGAGAAAAAAATAAAGCCATTGAAATACTTCGAAAAAAACTATGTTAAAGAATACGCTCATAAATAGAATAGCAACACAAACTATTGCATTAGCATTGGGCGAGCTCAACAACCGGGTTGTTTATGTGGGAGGTGCTGTCGTTAGTTTATATATCGACGATCCTTCGGCTGAGGATGTTCGTCCAACAAAAGATATTGATATCAGCATGGAAATTGCCAGCCTTGGTGAATTGGAAAAAATAAGGGAAGAACTAACACAAAAAGGATTTTCCCAATCAAGTGAAGATGATGTGATTTGCCGTTTTCGCTATAAAGATATCAAAGTGGATGTGATGGCCACAAAAGCCGTTGGTTGGGCTCCTGCAAATCCATGGTTTGAACCGGGCTTTCAACACATCATTACATTTAAAATTGATGACGTAGAAATTAAGTGCTTGTCTTTACCTTATTATTTAGCGTCAAAATTTACTGCCTTTTATGACAGAGGAATTATGGATCCAAGAACAAGTCATGATTTTGAAGATATTGTTTATATATTGAATTATACATCCCATTTAGGCGAGCTTATTTCATCAGCAGATGCCGGGGTTAAAAAATACCTGCAAACTTGTTTTCAAGATATTTTGAAAGATAGTGTAAAGCAAGAAGCTATATTGGGAAATCTTTTTTATGAAAGTCAAGAACTTCGGTTCAATAAAATTATGGATAAACTAAAAGATGTTTGTCGAAGTATTTAAAACAAACTTCCCTTACAACATCTCCAACAACACATAAGCCGCCTCAAGCACATCGGGGTTGGTGAGAACGCGTTGTTTGTTGGCTTCCACCATGGGTTGCAGCAAGGGGTCATAGTTCATGGTCTTTTCGTCTTTCTTGAGGACTTTTAATTTCAATGGGTATGAAGTTTCATAAAGTTCATAAAACCCGGTAAAAAGGACATTTTCTTTTTCAATCGCTTGAAATACTGCTTCAAAATTGATGGGAAAAGTACTTGGGGTTGTCATTTGTTTCTTGACAGACGCGTTGAAGGCACTTATTTTACTGTAATGGGGTCTAGAAGCAATGCGTTGCTTTCCTGCTGCAATGGCTTTGCTGTAAGAGGAAGGAAGTTTGTGCTTTATTTGAAAGACCTCGCCCAGTTCTTCAACTTCCAGGGCCCGTGCATAATCACTTTCTCTGTAAAACAGAGGTTCCAGTAAAGCCGGTGTGGTAATATCGGGCTCGATGCCTGTGAGTTGGTGGCTTTTGCCATCCAGGCGAAACATTTTTTCGATGGTCACTTTGAGGAGTTCGCCCTCCGGGTTTTCTTCTTCCAATGGGAAAAAAGTTTGCAGGGTTCCCTTTCCATAGCTGAGTTGCCCAAGCAGCACTCCGCGTTTGTGGTCTTGCATGGCCCCGGCAAAAAGTTCGCTGGCGGAGCCGGTAAACCCGTTGATTAACACCACCATGGGTTCATTAAATGATTTTTTTTCAAAGAAATTATACACCAGATTGTAATGGTTTTGGCGGTGTTTTAAGAGCGTGATGGGCCCGTCATCCACAAACAGGCTAATCATATAAAAGGCTTGTGTCATATCGCCCCCGCTGTTGTATTGCAGGTCAATAATAAAGCCTTTGGCGCCTTCACTTTTTAAGTGGTTGAGCTCAAAGAAAAAGTCGTTATACACATTTGTGGTATTGCCCTCCAGATTGCTGTAAAAAGAGGGCACATTGATGTAGCCCAGCTTTTTTTTCCCTTCAATAATAAAGCTGAAAACCGTGTTTTCATAATTTTTGAGCATTTCCTTTTGCAGGCGGGTTTCATAATCTACCCCATTTTTCTTTCTGAACGTGAGCAGCAGGTTTTTATAGGTATCTGAATAAAACATGGTATTGACCACATTCATATTGATACAATTGACTTCATAGGTCGTGTTTTTGTGTTCTACCTTGATGAGCCGGTCGCCTTTTTCTATGCGCGTATCGCGAAAGGCGGGGCTCCCGGTGAGTATGTCATTTACATTGACCTCGTTAGTATCCCCCATTTCCATAATCAAACCAAAACTAAGCGTGCCTGAAGTCAGGGAGCTAAAGAACTCGTTTTTAGTATCCACATTGAAATAATTGCTGTGGGGATCAAAATAACCCGAAAACACATTGGCAAACAAATCCAGCACATAATTGTCCAGACCGTTATTGGGATTCAACTGGTTTTCAATGGTACATCTCAGGTTTTCGATTTCGATCTTGCTCATTTCCTCAGCCACCAGAGGAAGCCGGGTGTATAAGGAGTCTTTGTTTGTTCCGGTTCGTGCATACTTATCAAGCACACTATAGGCCAGACGTTTTCTAAAAACGTTTTTGATTTCGCCGGGGTTTTCATAATAAATTCCTTTTTCAATATGCCTCAGGGTATCAGGCAATTCAGGTTGAAAGGGTTCCTTTTGCAGTTCATTCACTAACTGAAGCTGACGTTCCAATCCGCCTTTGTATAAGGCAATAAATTTGTTTAGAAAATCACATTCGGTATTAAAAATAGCATCATCTATCAGTAGTTTGTATTTGGACAAACTATCTATTTCGTGACGTAAAAAAATAAGTTCATCAGGGTCCAGTTGGTTGATAAAAGTGGTATAGACATATTCCGACATACTGTTGTTAATCGCCTTGGGGGCGTAATGGTTTTTCTGAAGCAACACATTGATTTTAAACAACTTCAAACAAAACGCATCCCGATCTTGCGAAAATCCAAAACTGAACACAAAAAGAAAAATGGGAATGAAATACCGGGTTTTCATAGGCTTAATAAATAATCATGCTCGTTGCACCCATAAATTAATACTTTTTTTATTAAAAAATTGACAACTGCTCTGTCTTTGTATAATGGAATTTTTCAAAAATAATACTTTTATAAATAAAAGTCCCCCTTCGATTTCAGGAAAAACCCCCTTGTTTGCAAGCTGCATATTGTTGCATCTTTGAAAAAGCTAAATCAATCAATCATCCAAAACACAGCTCTTATGATTACTTTAAACTACAAAGAACGCTACAAGTCACTTCTGAAAAAAAACAAAATCACTCCACAAGAGGTCAAAGAATTTAACGAAGCGGTAAAAGCGTATGTACATTTGAATCCCAACTGGAAAGGGGAGACTTCTAAAAGCAATGAGCAAATAATGGCTTCTTGATTTTTTTACTTATTGTAACAAAGGTTACAAAACAAACTACCGGGCTTTTGTAATTTTAAGAACCAAAAATTTCTAAGTGAAAAACACCCTATTCATAGTCGTATTCACCCTATTGTTAGCGAGTTGCAAGAACAACAAAGAGCCTTATGAAGGCATTGAATTACATCCCGAAGTTGCAGTTGCAATACATCCCGGTAAAAAACTAATGGAGACCCATTGTTATGTGTGTCACGCTCCGGATCAAACCCGGAAAACAAAACCGCATTGCACCGCCCATGGTCATGGTGCAGAACCATTACATCAAAGAAGGCACCACTAAAGAAGAATTTACCAAAGACTTTCTCTCCTTTCTGGAGCAACCCACAGAGGCCAAAGCCAAAATGCCCGGAGCGATACGTAATTTTGGTTTGATGCCCTATCAAAAATTTCCCGACGGTGTTTTAGAAGAAATAGCCGACTATTTGTATGAACACAACCCGCTGGATGAAATGCCACGGGGACATCAAGGAAAGGGAAAACAACAAGGAATGGGACAAAGCGAATCCATAGAGACCACTTTGGAACAAAAGGCAGAAATTGGACTGGAATATGCCCTTTCCACCAAACAACTTTTAGGTCAAAACCTGATGGGCGCCATTCAAAATGAAGGGACCCTCCACGCCTTGGAGTTTTGCAATGTGGAAGCCATTCCCTTAACCAAACAAATGGAAGAAAAACACGGCGCGGTCATTAAACGTGTGAGTGATAAAAACCGCAATCCGGATAATGCAGCCAATGAAGAAGAGCAGTATTATATCAACTATTTTGAAGAGCAACTTGCTGAAGGCAAAGACCCCAAGCCGGTGGTCCTTCCCGAAGGGAACAACACCCGCTTTTACTACCCCATCGTCACAAACTCTATGTGCCTGCAATGCCACGGCAAACCGGAGAAAATAGACGTTAATGTGCTGCAACAAATCAAATTGCTATACCCCAACGACCTGGCAACCGGTTATGAGGAAAATGAAGTGAGGGGGATTTGGAGTATTGTGTATTAAAGCACCTCAATTTTTTTACAATTTGTTCAAAAACTGATAATAGTCATATTTTTTTATAAACGATCGTTGTACTTTTAGTATCCAAAATATCATTGCGACCTACTTTGTGTGATTAACGTTCATTAAAATATATGTACCATGATTCCTTTAAACTACAAAGAACGGTACAAACAGCTTTTGCAAAAAGACAAAATCACCAAAAAAGATGTCAGGTTGTTTAACAAAGCCGTTGCTAATTTCGAAAAAAGGTATCCCGATTGGAAAAATATGGACATCGCAGTTTAAATTTCCTTAGGTTTTGCCTTTAAAAAAGCATTGATCCACTCCTGAAGCACATTCAGGATATTCAGAAGTCTTATCGCCTTCTGAAAATAAATAAACTACTCCTCAAAGTAGTATCTATTATAGTTTAAGTTCATTCATTTTAAATTATTAAAAGTCATGACACTCGTTGCAAACAAAAAAAGAAGGTTGCCCGTTTTTGGGAACACTTCTATTTTCCAGCATCCACTATTAAATGATGTGATGGACCCCGCAAAAGAGCTGTTAAACATGGACCCATTTTTTAACAGACTTTCACTGCCGGAAATTGATTTTACCCCGGCTGTTAATGTGAAGGAGCAAAAAAACAACTTCAAGATTGAAGTGGCTGCTCCCGGTTTTTCAAAAGAAGATTTTGATATCACCATTAAAGATGGAATGCTCAATCTTACTGCAGAAAAAGAAAACAAGTCTGAAGAAGAAAAAGAAGGCTATGTTAAAAAGGAATTTAGTTTCAATCGCTTTAACAGAGCGATGACTTTGCCTGAAAGTATTGATGAAGACAAGGATGTAAAGGCTATCTATAAAGACGGCATCTTGCACCTCACCCTTCTCAAAAAAGAAGATGTTAAAGCCATTCCTCCCAAAAAAGTGAAGGTAACTTAATTCCGGAAAAGGGCGTTTAAACAAAATTAAACGCCCTTTTTTATACTATTCCTTTCAGTTGACGATTGTCATTGCCGGTTCTTCTCATGGATGTTATCTTGTGCAAAATATTAAAAATGAACAGATGAAAAAGCTACAAAACAAAGTCGCCATCATCACCGGAGGTTCGGGAGGTATTGGACTGGCTACAGCCAAACTGTTTCTGGAAGAAGGAGCAAAAGTAATGCTTGTTGACCTATTAGAAAAACATTTAAAAGACGCTGTTACTGCTTTACAATCAGAACATGCAGCCTTTACTTCTGCCGATGTTTCCAAACGCACCGATGTGGAACGTTTTACACAAAAAACGCTAGAGCATTTTGGTAAAATTGACATTCTCTTTAGCAATGCGGGTATAGAAGGAGTGGCTATGCCCATTAAAGACTACCCTGACGACATGTACCAAAAAGTAATGGATGTTAACGTTAAAGGCGTTTGGTTGGGCTGTGCCGTGGTTCTCCCCAAAATGACCGATGGCGGCAGCGTGATAATTACTTCTTCTGTCGCAGGTGTGCAGGGTTCGCCCAATCTGGGAGCTTATGTTGCCAGTAAGCATGCGGTACAGGGTATTATGAGAGTGGCAGCAACAGAATTTTCTCAGCGAGGCATCAGGGTAAACACCATCAATCCCGGACCGGTCAACAACCGAATGATGCGTTCCATTGAAGCCGGATTTGCCCCTGATAATCCCGATGAAATGCAAAAGGCTTTTGAAGCCGGCATCCCTCTGGGCCGCTATGCGGAAAATGAAGAAGTCGCACAACTTGCCCTCTTTCTGGCTTCAGATGACAGCAAATACATTACCGGAGTCAAACATTTGATAGATGGCGGGATGGCTATGGATTAATACGCTAATACGGTATGAGTTCATAACCCATATTTAGCAAATAAAGCCCGCAAAAAAAGAGAAAAACATAGACCACCTGTATCAGTTTTATATTGATATACTCAATGTTTTTAATCGCTGTTTGAGGCGAAATAAACATCAGCAATCCTTTAATTAAAGCTGCCCAGCCAATTAAAGTGATAATAAGTGTCCAACTAGCTTCCCAAATGTTGTGAAGTAGAATGTTGATGAGCCCAATAAAAATGGCGAGAAAAGAGACGATAATGGCAAATTTTGGATCCTTGAGAAACTCAAAGATTTGCTTGATACGTTTGGGATTGAAGCTAAGGATGAAAAAAAAGAGAATGAGATACCATCCCCAGAATTTGGCTAAAAAGAGAGAGACTTCCATGACTTAATGGTTTTGGTTAAACCATAAAAGTAATGAGAATCAAGGAATTAAATTATGACTTTGCTCATCATTGAAGTTTTAAAACAGCTTTAAACTTCCTTATAAACCGTTTCAAAAGGCACCCGAAAGCGCGGTCCATAGATGCCACTTTCATCCCTGATTCCACAACCAATCACCATATTGATTTCTGAACCCATTGGAAGGTTAAGAATATTTTTGACTCGCAGGGTATCGCTGCCTTCCATGGGGCAGGTATCATAGCCAATGGCTGCCATACTAATCATAAAATTCTGTGCGGCGAGTGCTGCACTCTTATGAGCCACAATGCGCATATCACTGTTTCTCACCTGCCGGTAAATGGGTCTGAAAAGGCCCACCACCTGAAAAAACCAGTATTTCAAAAACCCAAAAATCCCAAGAAAGTCAAAATAAGTGAATGGGATTAACTTCCCGTAGTAATTGAGTGCCATTTTTTGCGTCCCTGCTCACGATCAGTGAGATTGGGTTTGTCAAAAGCTTTATTGAGAAAATGCAAATTTGATTTGGCGCGTTTGCCCCAAAGGTCTTTTCGGGCCACTACCACCACCATTTGTTGAGCGGTTTTGGCTGCATTTTGATTAAAGCAGGCCATGGCTAGTTTTTTAAGAACTTCGGGATTGGTGATGTGATAAAACTCCCATAACTGCAAATTGCTACTGGTGGGAGCAAGTGCTGCATTTTCAAGGCAATGCTTGACTTTTTCAGCATCAATGGATTCGTTTTTATACACCCGACAGGAACGCCGGTAAGCAATGGCTTCAGTAACTGTTTTTTCCATAGTTTTTTAGCTAAAGATAGCCTGAAATAATTTGATTCCAAACCAATAACCCATTCCAAGAGCAGAATGGATACAACAACAGCAACCAAAGATAATCGATGAATCGCACTGTTTTAAATCCTTCTCCGCCTTTTGATGAAAGTAAATTTAGAAAATCATACCAGGACAGCAATCCAAGTTTGGAAGCCAGTAAGTTGGCCAAAATCGCAGTAATCAGAATGGTCAGACCAATGATGTAGAGTTTAAGCATACACTAAAGTTACAAGATTTTTATCAATCAAGGAAACAGGCTGGTCGGGTTGTAATTCAATTCTGTTATTGTCAACCGAAGCCACTCAAAATCACCTTCAGGAAGCTTCCAGATAATTCTACTCACTTCAGGGATGTTGACACCTTCAAAAACGCTGTGTTGCATCATTTCAACTTTCCAGGGGTACTGTTGCGCATCTTTGCTTCCGCCAAAATACCTTGGTGCTTCAAAGGAAATTAATTCGCCGTTTTCGGCAAACTGAAAAATTCCGTTAACTGATTGATCATTCCACGTCAAAGTCGCTTTTGCGGAATGGGCATCCACCGCTTCCCAGACAAGGTATTCTTGAACAGCGGCTGAAGGAACCCAACAAATTTCTGCAAGAAACCGAATCAAGGATCCCGTATTGATTTGAAGGTTGTCTTTATCGTCAACTACAGGAATCAAAGACGCCAGTTTAATGACCATTTCTCCGGTTCCATTTTCAAAGCGGTCGCGCCCTGCTAAATAAACGCCGGGAAATGCTTTGACATCAGCGCTCCAAATAAATGCGGGGCTGTTCACATCAACATACTGTTGTGCATCAAAAGACATCCATCCTGCATCCGGTTTTGTTCTTAGCTCCCCGTTTTGCTTAAGGCGCAATGAAAATGCCTTAGGTTTCCCAACAACCCCGGAATGATTTAGCCACGCTTGAACTATAGGAGGCAAGTGGGCGATTTCATCCGGCCTGAGGGTGTCCTGAGTGCCTGTCTGAAATGAATGCATCAAAGCGGTATTTTCTGTAGTGATTTGGTTGTCAAATTGCTGCTTTCCAAAGAAAGGTAAGGTCAACAGAAGGATAATTAAGTTGGCTATCGTGCCAAATTTGGCATCCTGCCAGTGAAGTATAAGAAGTATTTGTGAAAAAAAGATGGCAGCAAAGGCCAGATAAGGCCAAAACTCCTTTTTCATAAGCAAACCCATCAAGGTCACGAGAAAAAGGATGGTTGTAATACCCCAAAAAATGCCCATAGGTTTTGAAATGGGTGCAGCAAGTGCACTCACTTTCGCCAATTGAAATCCCTTCAGAAAACCAATACTATGAATGACTCCGTGAAGTAAAAGTACTACCACAAGAAATGTTTTCATAACCCTAACTATTTTTGATAGTGAAAGTTATGTTTTTATTTTCCGAATGAAAATGATAAAAATCATCTCAAGGGAGTCGGTTTATTTTTTTGGGTTTCTGGGGTGGTCCTCATACCAATCCTTAAAGGTTTTGTTGGATTTTCTCCTGAGGTTTAAGACAGTAAGCACTGCTATTATTAGCAGCATAATACCGACAACCCACGCTATATAAATAAGAGGAAACACCGGTTTCATTGCCGCAAATATGGTTATTGTCAAAAGTGCGATTACTATCAATGCCAACCATATGTATCTTTGATTTTTCATACTCTTAAAGTACAAAACATTTAACAGGTTGACTGTTAACAACATGGTAAAATCTATGCAAACAAGGTCTGATTAAAACAGATAATTTAAACCGATGTAGAGTCCGTTTTTGCCATCACGGTCGTCCAGGGGTTTGCCGTAATCCAGTGCCACGATAAAGTTTTCATTCATCACTATTCGCAATCCTGCTCCCAAGGAGGAGTGAAATCCTTCTTTATCGGGTTTGAAAAAATCCATCCTTTCCTCTTCAGGCACTTCTGAAAGGTTCAGATCAATTTTATCAACGACCCTTCCGGTATCAAAAAAGGCGTTGATCCCCAAATAAAAGTTTTGTTTGAAGATGATCCTGGGAGTGCTTCTCCACCGAAGCTCTGCATTGCCCATCACCACACCATCTCCTACAACTCTATTGCGCAAGATACCGCGAAGGGTGCGTGCGCCTCCCAGCGCGTCTGTGTCGGCGGCATTGTGAAACGAACTAATGAGATAAGGCTGCATATAGAATGGTACCTCCCCGGCGATGGTGGTTTGATAATGTGCCCGCAGTGCCAGGGTAAGTTTTTTCTCAGAAAGCAGGGGACATATTGCCGGTGTGTGATGCTCATTTTGGTATAGCCAAAGTCATTTCCGGCAACATCAGGAGAGACAAAAAAGATAAGTTCGCTCCACAACCCTTTTGAAGGGTTGGGCTCAAAATCTCTGGTGTCATATACCACTCCCAGTTTTAGATGATTGTTCCAGCCGCCTTCTTTTTCCTTTTCAGAAATAATTCCCCATTCCACATAACGGTCATAAAGCCCCGGCACATCTGGCAGCAAATCTTCCTCGTCTTTCCCTTTATTGAGTGCATTGATATCAACTCCACCCACTTGTGTGTTGAACAGGGAAATGCCAGCGAGCCATCGCAAGTGATTCCCCTTGATTTTTCCCTGCAGGTCAAAAGTGAATTTGAAAATTTGTCGTTCGTGGCGGTAAAACATTCTGGAGATATACTCCTCGGGATTGTTATCGTTTTCCAACTGGGGATTATAAACCGCATCATAACCATTGAAACCATAAAAGGCCATTGCTTTTTCTGTGAGCAAGCTGAGATCTGCTGTGGTGCGTAGGCCCGGAATCAATTGGTCTGAATCATAAAAAAAACGATTGATACCCGAGCCTTTGGTATAGCGAGAAATTTCCAGAAAGAGGGAGTGGTCGTATTTTGGATAACGAGAGCCGTCACCATAATGAAAGAAATTAACCACTCCACCATATTTAAAACCCAAATCACTGTTATAAGAGACGGCGGGCACCAGGCCAAAGCTCCATCCGGTTTTGGTGTTTTCAGGGGGTACTAAAGTGTCATTTTGAGCCCATACAATATCTGAAAGGAAAATTGCAAAAAGCAAACATAGTTTTAGAATATTTTGCATACCGGGCGGGTTGGTCAGACAAAGAAACAAAAAAAACGCACATTTTTATATTTAGTTTTTGCAACAGTTAAAAATTCAATTATATTTGCATCCGCTTAGCGAAAGCGAAGCACGCATAAATGGTATTACTACCTTCCTCCTTAGCTCAGTTGGTTAGAGCATCTGACTGTTAATCAGAGGGTCCTTGGTTCGAGCCCAAGAGGGGGAGCAAAAAAAACCTGACACGAAAGTGTTGGGTTTTTTTGTGGACACTATTGGGCGAGAAGTTTATCCCGATGCCTATCGGGAAGCCCAAGATGGGGAGCAAAGTTCGAGTACGCCAAAGGCGGAGGAGCAAAAAACCTGACACGAAAGTGTTGGGTTTTTTTGTTCTAACTATGGTGTTTGAACAAAACTTTCATCAATCACAAATTAAAAACTATTTATCCCTCTTCAACATATCCAATGCCACATCCACAATCATATCTTCCTGTCCGCCCACCATTTTACGTTTGCCCAGTTCCTGTAAAATATCCCCGGTTTTGAGTCCGTAAGTCTTTGCTGCTTTTTCAGCGTGGAGTAAAAAGCTGGAATAGATACCTGCATAACCCAAGGAAAGGGTTTCCCTGTCCACACGCACCGGTCGTTTTTGTAACGGCCTGATGACATCATCAGCGAGGTCCATCAGGGCATAAAGGTCACAGTTCGTTTCTTTTCCCATTCTGTTCAATACAGCGATAAGCACTTCCAACGGACAATTTCCCGCCCCGGCACCCATTCCTGCCAGAGAGGCATCGAGCCGTGTGGCACCGTGTTCCATCGCGACGATGGTATTGGCAACACCTAGTGAAAGATTGTGATGGCAGTGAATACCGATTTGGGTTTTGGGGTCTAACACGTCTTTAAAGGCGTTCATTCTGTCCACAACATCTTGCATTAGTAAAGCCCCGGCTGAATCGGTTACATAGATACAATCGGCTCCATAGCTTTCCATTAGTTTTGCCTGCTCTGCCAGTTTCTCTGGCGGATTCATATGTGCCATCATTAAAAACCCGGCAACATCCATCCCCAAGTCTTTTGCGGCGGCGATGTGTTGTGCTGCGACATCGGCTTCCGTACAATGGGTTGCAATGCGCACCGATTTGACTCCCAGTTTTGCGGCGCGTTTTAAATCTGCTATGGTACCAATTCCCGGTAATAAAAGGGTCGTTAAAACCGCGTGGTTAAGTGTTTCTGCAACACCTTCCAGCCAGTCCCAATCGGTATGAGCGCCAAAACCATAATTAAAACTCCCCCCGGCAAGTCCGTCGCCGTGTGCAATTTCAATAGCGTCCACCTTGGCGTCATCCAGTGCTTTTGCAATTTGAAAGACCTGCTCTTTGGTATATTGATGGCCAATGGCGTGCATACCGTCTCTTAAGGTAACGTCTTGTATATACACCCCCGAGAAGTCGGGGGTCTCGTTATTATTACTCATAATCTTTAATTTTATTCAATTATTCCCGGTGGCTGAGCGGAACCGAAATCACATCTCATTCAACTCCCGGTGGCTGAGCTTGTCGAAGCCACCATCCGTTCCCCTGCCGCCAGGGCTGCTGAGGTCATGATATCCAGATTCCCTGCGTATTCAGGCAAATAATGCCCGGCACCGATGACTTCCAGTAAAATCGTGGTTTTGAGTCCGTGTACTTTTCCCAATCCTTCAATAAACACCGGGTCGCTTTCCGGAATGTCTTCAAATTGTACTTCTTGTTTTAAGGTATATCCGGGCACATATTGTTGCACTTCGGCTTCCATTTCTTTAATACTTTGCCGAATGGCTTCCCGGTCTGCCGGTTTGCTTAGGGTTAAAATGGTATCCCTCATTACCAAGGGCGGTTCGGCAGGATTGAGGATGATGATGGCTTTTCCGCGTGCAGCGCCACCCACTTTGACGATGGCATCTGAAGTGGTTTCCGTAAATTCATCAATATTGGCACGTGTTCCCGGCCCGGCTGATTTGCTGGCGATGGCAGCGACAATTTCGGCATAATGCACTTTGGCAACCCTTGATACCGCAGCGACCATAGGGATGGTTGCTTGTCCGCCACAGGTCACCATATTGACGTTATCCAGGTCTTTGATTCCTTTAAAATTAACAGCAGGTACCAGAAACGGACCGATTGCCGCAGGGGTCAGGTCCACCATTTTCTTGCCGGGGAAGGCTTTTATTTTTTCATAATTGTAGTGATGCGCTTTTGCGGAAGTGGCGTCAAAAATGATTTTGATGTCATTAAACTCGGGCATTTCAATCAAGCCGTCAATTCCTTTTGGGGTGGTTTTTACACCCAATCGCTCGGCACGTTTGAGTCCGTCAGAATCTGGGTCGATGCCCACCAGAACAGTCACTTCCAGCAATTTGGAGGTGCGGATGATTTTGATTAACAAATCGGTTCCAATATTTCCTGAGCCGATGATGGCGACTTTGGTTTTTTGCATTTTTATTAGTTTGTAAATTCAAGACTAACTTGTCCCAGACCCTCCACGGTTGCTTTGATTTTATCTCCCTCTAAGATATTGACCATAGGTCCCAAAGCACCGGATAAAACAACATCACCGGCTTGTAGCGGAGTTTCCATTTCCACCATTTTCTTTGCCAGCCATTGTACCGCGATAAGTGGTGATCCCAGACAAGCGGCTCCGCTTCCCTGGGAAACCAATTGGTTGTTTTGAAAGAGTTGCATCTCGCAATCAATCAGGTCAATTTCTGAGAGTTGCTTTTTTACATCTCCCAGTACAAAATGACTCGCCGAAGCATTGTCTGCAATGGTATCTGTGATTTTGATGTCCCAATCGGCAATGCGGCTTCCCACAATTTCGATTGCAGCCACGGCATAGTCGATGGCTTCCTCAATTTCAGCAAGGGATGGGTTTTTTGAATGGAGGTCCTTTTTAAGCACAAAGGCGATTTCTGCTTCTACTTTGGGTTGCATAGTCTCTGAAATGGAAAGGTTTCCACCATTTTCTATTTCCATATCGTCAAAAAGCATCCCAAAATCAGGCTGGTCAACTCCCAGTTGTTGTTGCACTTTTACCGAGGTAAGGCCAATTTTTTTTCCGATGGGTTTTGCGCCTTGTAGGATTCGGCTTTTGGTGATGAGTTTTTGAACGGCATAGGCTTTTTCTTGTGAGGATTCTCCTATGAAAATCCGTACCGGATCGCAAGGTATTTTTGATGCCGCTGCAATTTCAAGTTGAGAGGCAGCTGTAAGTATTTCAGTATCTTCAGACATTAATTCTTGTATTTTGGCCCTAAATTTTTGAGCATATCTTCAGTGATAGCATCCAAATCATATTGATGAAGCCATCCCCAGTGGTCACGGGCATCCTGATCGTCGATACTTTGTGGCCAGCTGTCTGCAATGGCCTGACGGAAATCGGGCTCATAGCTTATGGAAAACTCAGGCAGTTGTTTTTTGATACTGGCGGTGATTTCTTCGGGGTCAAAACTGATGGCTCCCAGATTGTATGAAGAACGTATTTCTATTTTTTCCGGTGAAGCTTCCATAATATCAAGCGTTGCCCTGATGGCATCATCCATATAAATCATTGGAAGTGTAGTTCCTGCCTTTAGGAAACAAATGTATTTGTGATGTTTCAGGGCTTTGTGATAAATATCAATAGCATAATCTGTTGTGCCTCCTCCGGGAAGTGTTTGCCAACTTATGATTCCTGGATATCGAATACTGCGCACATCCACTCCATATTTTTTAAAGTAGTATTCACACCAGCGTTCGCCGGCCTGTTTGCTGATGCCATACACCGTTGAGGGTTCCATTATAGTGTGCTGAGGAGTGTTGACCCGTGGGGTTGTGGGTCCAAAAACTGCTATGCTTGAGGGCCAAAATATCTTTTCAATCTTTTTCTCCTTAGCTAAATTCAAAACATTGAATAAAGAATTCATATTTAATTGCCAGGCTTTTGATGGAAACTTTTCGGCTGTCGCTGAAAGCATGGCTGCCATCAAATAAACTTCATTGATTTCATATTGAATCACTATATTTTCAATGGCCTCATAATTGGTGGCATCAATGATTTCAAACGGTCCGCTTTTCATCATCTCTTCATCACCTTCTCTTATATCGCTGGCAATGACTTTGTGGTTGCCATATTTTTGTCGTAAAGCAGTTGTTAATTCAGTGCCTATTTGACCACAGGCACCCAGGATGAGAATTCTCGATTTCATTTATTTTGGATTTAGTGTCGTAAAGATATAAAATCAAAGCGGCAAGTGGCATTCCTTCTGAAAAATATAACTTCTTATAAAAGGGTTTTTGGAATTATTTTAAACGGATTCCAGAGTGTTTTCTTAAAAATGGTTACTTTCGTTTCCTATAAGAACTTTTGTACAATGAAACCATTTGGTAAAGCCCTTGTTTTGATTTTGATTGCATTTATTGTTTCCTGTAACACTAATAAAGAGAATCCGGAAAATCAAACAAACAATGAAAGTGATTTGGATTTACCAAAGCTTGACAGCCGTTTTCCTGTTCTTTCGCCTGAAGCCCAAAACCAAGTTACTTCCTGGCAATACTTCAAAGAATTTGAAAATGATTTGAAACGCATCAACCAAGGGAATGTTAGAAGTTACAGAGCTGAAACTGAAAGAATGGTTTCTGTATCAGACTCTTTGTTAAAAAACATCCCTGAATATTTGAACACAAATTCCATTTCATCAAGAATGCGCGTACTCAATGTGAGAATAAAACTACTGGATGAAAACCTGCATCAACCTACTGTCAAAACAGATGTTATAGCAGAAAATCTAAAGGAAGCCAATGCCGCTTTTTCAAACTTAATCATTCAAATTAATGAGCTTTTTGAGAAACAACGCATCGATGAAATGACCCGTTTGGAAGAAAATATGGAGCGAGTAGAAAACAGTCAGGCACAAGATTCACTTTAATTAAACCTTATATTTTAGTTTTATTTTAACAGTACAACTGTTACAATAGTAATAACTTGGCGCATTAATAAAAAAAACACTCTTTTCAATTTTCATTAAATATACTAAAAGTTGTTTATGAGTGTACACGCTTAACTTTAAAAACAATAAATAGTAACAAATGAAAACCAACACATTAAACTCTTTACTTGCCATAATAGCCTTGACAGCTGTATCCGTGGCTTGTAAAACAGACAAACAAGAGCAACAAGACGAGACCCTTCATGGAATTAATCTGGCTTATATGGACACTACCACAAGCGCTACTCAAGATTTTTTCAGATATGTAAACGGCACCTGGCTGGATGAAAATCCCATTCCGGAAGATGAAACCAGTTGGGGTAGCTTTGCAGAGTTACGCAAAAATACCAATGAAGACGTCCTGTCGATTTTAAAAAGCGCGATGGACGATACCAATTTAGAGGCCGGTTCAGACCAGGCGAAGGCCGTTTATCTTTTTAAATCTATTATGGATACGGTAGCCAGAGATGCTGCAGGTATCGAACCATTACATCCCTATTTGGAAAAAATTGAAGCCATTGAAGACATAGAGGGTTTACAAAACTACCTAACTGAAATGCAATCTAAAGGAAACTCAGACTTCTTTGGGTTTTATGTGTCAGGGGCACCAAATGACAGCAATAAAAATGTCGCTTATCTGGGTGCTTCAGGTTTGGGTCTTCCCGATAAAGATTACTATTTAAATGATGATGAAGACTCTAAAGAGAAACGGGAAAAGTATGTAGCACACGTGACCAGAATGTTACAATTTTTGGGAGACACTGAGGAAGAAGCCGCAGCACAAGCTGAGCGCATTTTAGCCTTTGAAACCAAACTCGCTACGCACAGAATGGACAGAGCAGAACGTCGTGATGCCAGAAAGAGAAACAATCCAAGATCTATTGAACAACTTCAAAGCATGGTTCCACAAATCAACTGGAACAAATATTTTGAAGGAATTGGTGCCAAAGAAATTGACACAATCATTATAACAGAATTGAAATATACTGAATCTTTAAAAGACATCTTTGCAGAAAATGAAGTAGAGGACTGGAAAACATTCCTAAGATGGTCCGGATTAAACGGCGCTTCCGGAATGCTCACTATGGAAATAGAAAAAGCAAATTGGGATTTCTATGCCAAAACCATGAGCGGCGCTGAAAAACAAAAGCCTCTTGATGAAAGAGCATTGGGTACTGTAAATGGTGTGCTAGGTGAAGCTCTTGGTAAGCTTTATGTTGATAAAATGTTTCCGGCAGAAGCCAAGAAAACCGCTGAAGAAATGATAGCAAAAGTGGTTGAAGCTTATGATACACGCATCAAAGCACTTCCCTGGATGACTGAAGATACCAAAGTGAAAGCCCTTGAAAAACTTCATAAAATAAATATTAAAATTGGGTATCCAGACGTTTGGAAAGATTATTCTGAACTCGAAGTTAAAGAAAATGCCACCTTCTTTGACAACCGAATGGCTGCTTCACAGTGGAACTACAATCGCACTCTGGAAAAATTAAGCAAGCCTGTTGATAAAACAGAATGGTTTATGCCTCCTCAAATTGTGAACGCTTATTACAGCCCGACATTCAATGAAATTGTTTTTCCGGCGGCAATCTTACAGCCCCCTTTTTATGATTACAAAGCAGATCCTGCTGTAAACTTTGGTGGAATCGGAGCTGTTATTGGTCACGAAATCTCTCACGGATTTGATGACAGTGGTTCTCGTTTTGATGCTGAAGGAAACCTCAATAACTGGTGGACAGAAGAAGATCTTACCGCTTTTGAAGCTTTAGGAGAAGGGCTTGCTGATCAATACAGTGCTATTGAAGTATTGCCCGGCCAAAACATCAACGGAAAACTTGCTCTTGGTGAAAATATTGGTGACCTTGGTGGAACCAATGCGGCACTTGATGGTTTGAGATTGTACCTAGCTGAACATGGCGATCCCGGACTTATAGACGGGTTTACTCAAGAACAAAGATTCTTCCTCTCTTGGGGAACCATCTGGAGAATTCAATACCGTGAGGAAGCCATGATGCGTCAATTAAAACTAGGGCCTCACTCTCCCGGAAATTACAGAGCCTGGGTACCCATTAGAAACCTGGATGCCTTTCATGAAGCCTTTGCAACAAAAGAAGGAGACGCTATGTATCTCGCTCCGGAAGACAGAATTAAAATCTGGTAATAAATATATTTTAAAAAGAAAAAGGGAGTCCATTGGCTCCCTTTTTTTATGCAAAAAATGAGCTTTAATTTCAAAAACTACAATTCTTTTTGAAACCTATACTTCAATTCATTTGACAAATACCTGCTTGACACACACTTATCATTCCGGGCTTCTTCAAGTTTAAAATCAGGTGGTATCAGATTTTTTTGCAAAGCTTTTTCTGTATAATAAACCTTTTTTGAAGGATGTTGCGGCGAAACTCCATGTACAATTTTTCCCCAAAACTGGTTTTCAATAATCGCTTCAATAATACCCATGCAATCAGCACGGTGAATTAAATTTACAGGCGCTTCTCCTCCGGAAAGATTTACCCTTCCCGCTAAGAAATTTACAGGATGACGGTCTTCACCAATGAGCCCACCAAAACGCACTATCGTGGTTTCAAATGAATCATTTTTCAACAAAAGCTGCTCCGTTTTTAGCAACTCCTTACCTGAATCAGTATCAGGTTGTGGGAGGGTGTCTTCATTAACCTGCCCTTGAAAATCGTTAAACACCGACGTTGAACTTACAAAAAGCAATTGCTTTATGGAAGATTTTTCAATAAGGGGAATCAAAGCTTGTATTTTTTTGCTAAAAGGGAAGGCGTTTTGACCTTTCATGCCCGGGGGTACATTGATGAGAAGCGTTTGGCTTCCCTCTAGAAAGGAATCGATGTTGCCAACAACTGTGTTTTCGGTTAAACTGATTAAATAAGGGTCAATCTTTTCATTTTTCAAAAAAGGGATTTTATCATTTGAAGTAGTAGAACCTTTAATAGAAAACCCCTTTCGCTGTAGCGAAATTGCCAAAGAGAACCCTAACCAGCCACAGCCTAAAATACTAATCTGTTGCATCCTCAATTTCATTGTTAGTATTGGTTTGAGGAAGTTCTAAGGCCTCTAAATCAATCAGCTTTTGGAGAATGATTGCATCTGTTGTAATAAAGGGTTTGGGCATTTCAGATGTTGCTCTCACCGGGATAGTAAACTGAGGGTGCTCCAACAAATCAAACGAAATTTCCTGCAACGTAACAGGCTGCTGTTTGTCCTTATGAAAGCTGAATCTAACTTCCAGGGAGTCGGTATCAGACACATAATAACTGAGTAGCATTTTGCTTCTTCTTCTTTCAACAGCATTTCCAGTTTCCGGATTTTTAGGAAGTGATAAGCCATTGACTTCAAAATCTTTAAACACGGCCTCTTCATCTGCAAACAAGGCCAGTCTATTCACTTTTCGCTGTGGCGAAATGAGTAAAGTTACTTCTCTGAACTCACCCAAAACAGTGTCTTTAAGACGTTTGATATCGGGCATAGGGAGTTCTTTATTTTGAGTTTCTAACGCATAAGAAAAACCGGTTCCATATTTACTGCTCGCCACATTTGAAATATGTTTTTTTGCATCTAAGGGGGCGTCCCCTAAATAGTTTTTGGTCCAGGGATCCAATAAATTGTCATAAGTAACCCAATAAGATTGCTGCAAGTCTGCATCCTGAAAAAAGACCAGACTATTGGGTTTGTGCCTGTCCTCAGAAAAATCTGATTCAAAATGAGCACTAAAAAGTGTTACAAAACCAAGTAGTAAAAACAACACGGCAAAACTTTTTTTATTACTAAATGAGGCCAAAACAGGAAGCAAGAGTCCAAAAAGTAACACCGTGAAAACGGCACTTATCACTAGCATTTTAAGCCCCAATCCCACCGGAAAAAACTGTATGAGCGGGCCCAAAATGAAAACTGCCGGAACACATAAAAGCAGCAGCAGAATAAGGTTTGGTTTGTCTTGAATAATAAGAATGAAAAGCATCACCAAACTAAAATATACAGGAATAATGAAAAAGGCTCCCCCTTTTAAATAAATGGCCAGTAAAGTGCAAATAATCATCCAGATAAATAAAGGAGCAATTACTAGGTTTGCAGGACGCTCTTTGCGATGAAATTTTCCATAAAAACTAAAAGTGATTGCTAAAGTTAAAGCCACAAATGAAATGATATACAGGTGACCGTTGTAAGTAAAACCGTGTAAGATTTCATCATATTGGGGATAAAGTCTAAGTAGTAATTTCCAACCAAAAAAGGTAATGATTCCACTTATTGCCATCGAGGAGAGAAAGGGTATAAATCCTTTTAAAATTTCTTTTCTATTCAACTTTTGACGTGAAATCCCAAATAATACAAGTCCAATAAAGAGTATAATTGCTAGAAATAGCAAAGGAAGAATCCAGGAAAAGGGATAGTTTACCATTTTGATAAACGGCATGTTAAAATAAATATGGTCTTGCTCTGCCTTCAGGTTTTCCAAATCACTTTCTGTAAAATGATTTAATATAGCCATCACATAAGTCCCCTGATGCTCCAGCGTATTTCTATCCAGATTCTCATACGTATCAGCTGCCGTATGATAATGGTAGTGGTCGTCAATAAAAGCAAAGAAATAGCTGTCAATGTCTGCCAGTTCTCTAAAGATTGTTGAATCTGTATCGTTGGGCAGCATTTTATACACGCTATACATCAAAGAGGATGCAACAGGATGTGAGGGGTTTGCTTGAATAAATTCTTTGACTAATGTAGCATTGCCCTGGTTTGTTTCCAAAATCATATTGGAGGGGCCACCACTGCCTCGGGCTTCAAAGTTAACCACAATGCCCACGTCCTTCACCCACGGATGTTCTTCAACAAACAGTTTTGCTCCCATCAATCCAATTTCTTCGGCATCACTAAAAAGAATAATTATATCATTTTTTGGGGTTTGACCAGAGGCCAAGTATGCCCTGATCCCTTCAAGTATAGCGACCACTCCAGACCCTGCGTCACTGGCCCCAAAACTTTTAGAGTGTGGTGCACTATCATAGTGAGCGAGGAGCATCAGTGCTTTTCCTTGTTCCCTTCCTTTTATGCGCGCAAGTATGTTTTTTGGTTTTGCTAAAACACCCCAGTTTTTATTTAGCGTAAACCCCTCCTGAACGTGTGGGTCAAGTCCTAAAAGTTCCAACTGCAAAAGCAAATAATCCCTCACTTCAGTGTGGGCCTCACTTCCAATGTAGTGAGGTTTTTCTGAAATAACTTTTAATTGAGACAAAGCTCTCTCTGTTGAAAATGCTGTTTCTGGAGTTGAGAGATCAGAAATTTTTGATGGCATTAACGATTTAAAACTGAAATAAACCAGCAGTATCAAAACCAGAAATGCGAGTAAAGTGGAGAAATTACTTAGTTTCATAAGGGAGTATTTTTGGCTGTTTAAAGATACATTTTTTATGTATCAAAAAAATTCCAATTATTTTGTGTATCTTAATAGCATTAAATCAAGTAATTATGGGTATTAAAAGTTTTCAAGGGAAGTTTGTTGGTATAGACAAAACCCCTGCAGAGGGTATAAGAGTATGTGATTTTATGTCCACATCATTAACCACTTTTAGACCAGAGCAATCCATTCCGGAAGTGATAGAGGTGCTTATCAAAAATAAAATATCAGGTGGGCCGGTCGTCAATGAAAAAAATGAACTAGTTGGTATTATCTCTGAGGGTGATTGCATTAAGCAGCTTTCAGATAGTCAATATTACAACATGCCCATTGATAATATCAAAGTAGAAAGCTGTATGATTAAAGATGTGGAAACAATTGATGGAAATACCTCAATTTTTGATGCCGCTAAAATGTTCTTAACCGCAAAACGGAGGCGGTTCCCCATTATTGAGGATAAAAAATTAATTGGACTCATTAGCCAGAAAGACATTTTAAAAGCCTCCATGAAGATGAAGTCTCAAACCTGGGAAAGGCAACGATGATTTTAATTTCTTAGAGTACTTTTTGTTTCAAACAAAAAATGGATTACATCTCTAACCCAGACCCACATCCAATATCATCATAATGATAAAGCCACCAATGAATCCCATAGTAGCAATATCTGTGTGTTTGTCCTGTTGGGTTTCAGGAATTACTTCTTCAACAACCACAAAAATCATAGCTCCTGCTGCAAAAGCAAGTGCATAAGGCAAAATGGGCTCAAAAGTCAAGACTGCCCATGCTCCAATTACTGCAGCAATGGGCTCTACAATTGCTGATGCTTGCCCATACATAAAGCTCTTTTTTCTACTCATTCCGGCTCTTCGCAAAGGCATTGCCACAGCAACACCCTCTGGTAAATTTTGCAACCCAATACCCATTGCCAAAGCCACAGCTCCACCAATGGTTGCTCCGTCCATTCCCATAGCTACACCACCAAAAAGGACACCAACTGCCAGTCCTTCCGGAATATTATGAAGGGTGATTGCCAACGTGAGCAAAGTGGTTTTATGCCAGGGAGTTTTTATACCCTCCTTTTCACTTTCTTTAAAATTGATGTGCAAATGTGGTAAAACTTTATCCAGACCAAATAAGAAAACAGCTCCTAAAAAAAAGCCAACAGCGGAAGGTATCACCTTTACAAAACCTTCCCCGGGACTCATCTCTATTCCCGGTGCCAATAAACTCCAAAAGCTGGCCGCAACCATGACGCCTCCAGTAAATCCAAGCATTCCATCAAGAGCTGCCCGACTCATGGTTTTAAATAAAAAGACCACAGATGCACCGAGTGCTGTCAAACCCCAAGTAAATAATGTGGCATAAAAAGCTGCCAAAATGGGATCTAATTGTTCAAAATAAGCAATAATTGAATCCATAAATTAATTGGTTTTAAGATATAAATTTGAAGCAATCATATGAGAAATAACCATAGTTGCACTTCCAAGCTGTATGTGTAATGAATCGTCAAACTCTTCGTGTTCCAGTACTTCAATTTTTTTACCCAAAGCAATTCCGTTTTTATCGAGATACTTCAAAAATGAGGAAGAGGTGTCTTTCACGCCCACACACACACCTGTTTCACCCACTTTCATTTCACTTAGCAATACTTTATCCCTTTCTGGGAAGGTGCCTTCTTTAGAAGGAATGGGGTCGCCGTGAGGGTCAAATTTTGGAAAATCCAAATGTTTATCGAGTTTTTCTATAAGCAAATCAGATTCAATATGCTCGAGTTGCTCTGCAATTTCATGAACCTCATCCCAACTAAAATCAAGTTTTTCAACCAAAAAAACTTCCCACAAACGGTGCTTCCTTATAATGGCTGCTGCTGTTTTTTTTCCTTGATTAGTTAATGTAACCCCTTGATACTTGATGTAATTTACCAGTTTTTTATCTGAAAGCTTTTTTAGCATATCTGTCACTGAGGAAGCTTTGGTTTGCATTTGCTCTGCAATGGCATTGGTCGTTACTCCTTCCTCTGCAAACCGCTCTAAATGAAAAATTGCTTTTAAATAATTTTCTTCTGAATCACTATACATAGAATTTACTTTTTCGTTTACAAAAATACAAATTTATATCATACAAATTACTTTTTTAGTCTTGTCTAAATTTATTTTATATATTTGCTGAAAATTAAAGCAATGAAAGCCCTTATTTTTACTATTTTTTTCATAACAAGTCCATTTATTTTTAGTCAAGAACTTCACACATTAGAAGGAAAAATTACTGATAAACACGGGCCTGTTCCCTTTGCAAACATTATCATCAAAAATTCCTCAACAGGAACGCAAGCAGATGAAAATGGGTTGTTCAGCATACAAACCTCTTTGAAAGTCTTTACTATCGAAATACAGGCTCTTGGCTATCTTACTAATGAAAAAGACATTTCATTTGAAAATAAAACATCCCTCTATTTTGATATCAATCTAGATGTCAATCCCGAAACCCTCAACACCATACTCATAATCGATAAACAAAGCGGCCTTACACGACGTACGCCCTATGCATTGACTCAGGTGGAAATGCAACACATTTCACAAAGCAGCAACCCGGGAGGTATTGCCGGCGTCTTAAAAGAGCAACCCGGCATTAGTGGCGCCGAGTTGGGTCCGGGGATTGTAAAACCATTTATTCGAGGGTTGGGTTTTTCAAGAGTGGTTACTTTGTATCAAAACAACAAATTGGAAAACCATCAATGGGGTCAAGACCACGGTCTGGGCTTAAATGGTCTTGGGGTAAAAAGCGTTGATGTAATCAAAGGGCCGGCATCCATTCTTTATGGTTCAGGTGCCATTGGTGGGGTGCTTATTGTAAAAGATGATGAATCTTATTTAACTTCTAATAGAATCACAGGCAATGTGGGCACCACGTTTAATAGCGCATCAAATGGTTTGAGGACCTATGGCTCGGTTGGTAGAAAGTTTCAAAATAACCTCTTTTTCGCTACTGATGCTGCTTACGAAAATCATGCCGACTACAAAGACGGAGAAAACCGAACCATTGGTAATAGCCGATTTAATTACAACACCATTAGGTTACACGCGGGGATTGACAAAGAAAATTATAAGAACAAACTGTCATTTACCTATCAAAAACAAAATCTGGGAATTATTGATGACAATGAAATGCTAGAATCACTCGCCACAAACCGCAATGACCGTAGTATGCAGTTGCCTTTTCAAGAGGTAAGCGATTACTTGATTTCATTTAGTGAAGAACGCTTTCGCGAAAGGGTTCAAACTTTTTTGCACCTCTCTCATCATTTTAATGACCGAAATGAAATTGAAGAAGAGTTTGACCAACTCGATTTGGGCATCAAACAAAACCATACTTTTTTCACTGGCCGTATAAGCTTTTTTCCCGATTCGGGTTTTAATCACACCTTTGGAGTACAGGCAAGTTTGATGATTACAGCAAATAAAGAAGAAGCTGAAGAAATATTAATTCCCAATGCCAGAACACATGATATGGGGGTGTATTATTTAGGCAGCAAGCAACTCAATAAATTTTATATTCAAGGTGGTATTCGTTTTGACTACCGAAATGTCGAAGCACTGGCCAATTCGCAAGCACTCATTGATTATGGCTTCATCCTCCCCGGAAATCCCCAAAACCGAAAACTTAGCACAGACTTTAGCGGTTTTACCGGTTCGCTGGGGGTGAGTTATCGCTTCAAGCCTAAGCACCAATTAAAGCTGAATACATCAACAGGCTATAGAGCGCCAGATCTTGCGGAGTTGTTTTCCAATGGACCTCATCCCGGCACTAGCCGTTTTGAGGTGGGCAACGCCAATTTTGAAAGAGAGCAAAGCCTGCAAACTGATTTAACTTATACCTATACCGGAAGCACTATTGGAATTGGTGGTTCTCTTTATGTAAATGATATTTCAAACTACATTTTTTTTACAAACACTGGAGAAATAAGACCCGAAGACGGGCTCGAAATCTGGGAGTTTCAACAAGAAAACGCCTTGCTTTATGGCACCGAGTGGGAGGTAACTTATCGACCTTTTCAAAACAATGAGTTGCAATTTAGAGCTACTGCTGCTATGGTGAGGGGAGAATTAAAAGAGGAAAATGAAAACTTGACCTTTATTCCAGCTGATCAGTTTGGTTTTGATTTGAGATACACGCCTTCCTTTTCAAAAAATACCCAGTTTACAGCAGCAATAAATCACACTTCAGAACAAAACAGACCCGGTTTTAATGAAATGAGCACGCCGGCATTCACACTTGTTCACACCGGTTTGTCACACGATTTTAGTTTTGAAAAAGGCACCTTAAACACCAGCATACAGGTAAAAAATATTTTCAACAAAAACTATGTTGACCACCTGTCTATCTTAAGGGCTTTTGAAATTGCAAACCCGGGGAGGAATATTCAGCTGGCTGTGAGGTATCAGTTTTAGATGTTTTAAAATCCTCTCTCTTTCTGTAACTGTTCATAAGCTTCCTGCACTTTTTGGAATTTTTCCTGAGCGCCTTTGCGATAAGCTTCATCCATATGTTGTAGTTTGTCAGGATGGTATTTTTTTGCCATAGTGCGATAGGCTTTTTTGATTTCATCAACAGTTGCATTTTTTTCGATTTCCAATATTTTATAAGCGCTGTCAGGGTTTTTGAAAAACATGGCTTTGATACTTTCATAGTCCCTATGCCCTACTGCTAAAAAGTTGGAAATTTCTCTTATTTTGTCTAGTTCGGGTTGAGAAACGTGACCATCAGCTTGAGCAATATTAAAAAGAAAATGGATGATTTGAAGGCGGGATTCATAGCGTGTGCGCATTCTTAAATACTCACAGATTTTTTGTGAGGAAACCTGACGCTTTTTAACCACCTCGTTAAATGTTCTAAATGTAGCATTGGCTCTTTCTTTACCATATGCCTGCACAAAATAGCTTTGTACAAATTGCATTTCCTGAGGACTTACTTTCCCATCTGCATTAATAACCAATGAGGCTAAAGAAAGTAAATTCAATTCAAAATCGGCCGGTGTCACTTGTTGTGATCCTGAAATTGCATAACCTCGTGTGTTTCTGAAGAGTCTCTCTATAGCACCACCAATAATATAACCAATAAATGCTCCAATAAATCGATAAAAAATAAATCCAATTATGGCTGCTATCCAACGAATCAAAAGCTTGTTTTTAAAATTAAAAGAACTGCAAAGATAGCAATTAGCAATGAGCCAATATATCAGGAAGTATAAGATTTTACTTTTAACGAAACCTTAGATATTCAATCCTAAAAAAATTGAATTTTTTAGTACCTTTGTACTTTAGAATAAGTTTAAATAAGAAATTATGTACCCACCAGAATTAGTTAGACCCATGCGTGAAGACCTTACCAAAGAGGGCTTTGCAGAATTACATACCGCTCAAGAAGTTGAGCAGGCATTAAGTGAAAAAGGAACTACACTTGTCGTAGTCAATTCAGTTTGTGGATGTGCTGCTGCCAATGCACGTCCCGGCGCAAAAATGTCACTTCAAAACAGTAAAAAGCCCAACAGATTGGTGACCGTTTTTGCCGGTGTTGACCGTGAGGCCACAGATGCTGCAAGAGCTCAAATGATTCCTTTCCCGCCCAGTTCGCCCTCTATGGCGCTTTTCAAAGACGGCGAGTTGGTTCATATGCTTGAGCGTCATCACATTGAAGGTCGCCCGGCAGAATTAATAGCAGAAAATTTAATGGATGCCTATAATCAGCATTGTTAAGCATTCAATTTGATTGCTAAAAAATATCATTCTTAAAGCCCCTTCATTTGAAGGGGTTTTTCTATTTTTGATTGTAATGAAAGCACTAAAAATTATTGCGAGCTATTTTCTTTCAGGAGTTTTTTTTCTCCTTTTTGGGCTCTTTCTGCTTATTTTTGAACTAATTCAACGACTGTGTCTAAACCTTTTGGGTTATAATGCACATCGTAAAAGCGTTGCCCTCTTTAACTGGTTTGCTTTAAGATTCCTTCATGTGTTAGGCACCACTTATAAAGTAAACCTGCCTGAAAATTTGCCCGTAAACAAGCCCGTAATCATCGTTTCAAACCATCAAAGTATGTGGGATATCCCGCCAATTATTTGGTTTTTAAGAAGCTTACACCCCAAGTTTATTTCAAAAAAGGAATTGGGCAAGGGCATTCCCACTATTTCTTACAACTTAAGACATGGTGGCTCTGTTTTAATTGACCGCAAAAACCCCGAACAGGCTACCCAAGAAATTAAAAATATTGCACACTACATTTCAAAACACAAAAGAGGTGTCGTTATTTTCCCGGAAGGCACTCGCAGCAGAGATGGCATTCCCAAACATTTTAAGCAAAAAGGGTTGCTCACACTTTTTGAAAATGCTCCTGATGCTTTTGTGCTACCGGTTTCTATAAGTAATTCTTGGAAACTACAACGTTATGGTGTTTTCCCAATTCCTCTGGGAACCCGTTTGACTTTTCAAATTCATCCGGCTTTGAAGGTGAGTGATTTTTCACATCAGGAACTAATTGAAACTATAGAAACTCAAATTAAAAAAGCCATTATACAATAAAACGATGCGCACTAAACAAACCTCATCACTTGTTGAAAAAACAATTCAATTTGTAAAAGAAACCTTGAAAAATGCAGAAGGCGGCCACGATTGGTTTCACATTGAGCGTGTCTATAAAAACAGTATTTTGATTGCTCAGGGCGAAAACTGTAATCAGCTGGTAGTTGAATTAGCTGCATTGCTACATGATATTGCAGACAGTAAATTTTATCATGGTGATGAAACCGTGGGGCCTGCTGTAGCGAAAGCATTTTTAGAAAAAGAAAATACCCCATCAGAAATTGTTGAACATGTGGTAAAAATTATTGAGAACATTTCATTTAAGGGTGGAAATGAGCCTAAAAACTTTTATTCAATTGAGCTTGCGATCGTTCAAGATGCTGATCGGCTGGATGCCATTGGAGCTATTGGAATCGCAAGGGCCTTTCATTATGGAGGCTATAAAAACCGAAAGCTTTATGACCCCAAAATCAAACCCAATTTGCATTTAACCAAAGAAGAATACAAGAACTCAACGGCGCCTACCATCAACCATTTTTATGAAAAACTGTTGCTTCTTAAAGACCTAATGAATACTGAAACCGGAAAAAGAATTGCCCAAGAAAGGCACCTTTTTATGGAAAGCTATTTAAACCAATTTTATAGTGAATGGGCAGGTGAAGTCTAAATCTACTTTACTTTAATCAAACTGCTTTTATCATCATTTCTAACAACCCAAAAATGAGCTTCACCGGCAATAGTTATGGGTACAATATGATAGACATTTCCGGGTATAATGAGTCCACTCTCTGATGGATTTACAGCATCAAAAGCACCGGTACCATCACCCAACAATAAACTGCCAATGGAAGCATCATAACGACCAAATTCAGCATCTGTTCCAAAAAAATTACCTCCCACAATCAAATCCTTTTTACCATTTTTATTTATATCTATTGTCTGAATGGATTTCATTACTGAAATTTGAGTTTCTGTGGGCAGTGTTTTAGGTGTAAAATCTGCTCCTTTATTATTCACAAAAATGGTGTGCTCAAAATGATTAGCGTCCAGTTTCTTGACATCCTGAAGTTCTTCTGCTGTAAAAATATCGTTAATTGTTGCGCGAGCATAAGGGTCATAACGAGTAAAGCGCTTTCTGAGCATAATCATTTGAGTGAGCAACCTGTCCCGATTGAGCAACGGATAACTCACGCCACCATCATAATGAGTGAGAATACCGTCCAGACTCCCATTATTGTCAAAATCTTTATAGTAAATTGAAACAGGTTGTGATGATGAGGCTTTAATCATAGAGTTTAAGCCTTTATTTCCAGCAATGATATCAGGGTAGCCGTCACCGGTAACATCTTCTACCAGCAAAGTGTACCACCATCCGGTTTTGTCAGCCAAGCCTAAATTTTGAGTTCTGTTTTGATATTTTCCATTTTGGAATTTAAATACTGTTACCGGCATCCACTCTCCGGTTATGATGAGCTCTTTAATGCCGTCTTTATCTAAATCAGCAAATGCTGCATCAGTCACCATTCCAATTCTCTCCAGGTTTTCTGACCATTGGGAAGTGACATCTGTAAACTTGCCATTGTTATTCTTTAAAAGAAAACTGGGCGGTGTTTCTGGATTTCTTCCGGGTGTAACTCTTCCTCCCACAAAAAGATCCAATTGACCATCGCCATCAATATCATGAGCTTTTACAATTCCACCACTTGAGTAAAATTCTGGTAAAGCATCTTTTGCTCTTTTGAAGTTTCCTTTACCGTCGTTTAAATAGAGTCTGTCTTGATAAAAGGGGTCGTTTGCCAATCGCTCGTTGCCACCGCTTACCACATATAAATCTAAAAACCCGTTTCCGTTTGCATCAAAAAAAACGGCGCTTACGTCTTCGTGTTCTTTATCTGATTCAAAATCAGGCACTCTTTTTGGAGAGAATGAACCGTTACTATTTTGAATAAATAATTTTGGTGCAAACCCCATCGCGCCTCCCAAATAGATATCATCCAAGCCGTCACCATTGATATCTTCCACTGCAATACCCGGTCCTTCTTCACTGTATTTATGATATAACAGGGCTTCCCTTTTAAAGTCTATAAAATCATTTTCAATGTGAAATGCTTCTTTTGGAAGCTTGTTTGAAACGTCCTCAAAATAGCTGAATTCAGTTATTGGAGACTTAAAAGTGTCGGCCGGGCTTTTTGATACTTTAACAATTTGATTTAACTCGGGATTTTTGATTGTCTGCAAGGATTTATCTGGCCAGATAATTTCGATTTGATCAATTTGAAGCCCTTCTTTGATGCCAAAATGCAGCCGGTGTTGTGAGGAAGATAAAAAGCCGCGTGTGGGATTGTATTGCTCTGTGAGTATGGTCCCGTTTGACAAATGAGCTTTTACTTTTGTACCTATATTTGTTGACGTTTCATTGTAATTTAACTCAATAGAAAGAAAATTATTTTTAATTAATTCAGCACCCTTATTTTTCATTATAAAAGCGGGTGCATTGACATTATTCACAACAAGATCCAGATAGCCATTGTTGTTTAAGTCTGCATAAGCAGAACCATTTGAAAATAATGGTGGACCACTGTCCCAGCTTGATGATACATTTTGAAATTTATTTTCACCAAGGTTGTTAAAAAAAACTGATGGTACAGGGTTGCTTGGTATTTCCTCTATCCATTGAGTTAATGTGATTTCACCAGCATTGAGTTTTTTTTGTAATTGATCCATCTCATACCTCGCGTAATCATTGTTTGTGATATCTCTTGTGTAACCATTTGTTATGTGGATATCTTTGAGTCCATCATTGTCAAAATCTGCCAATAAAACACTCCAGCTCCATTCTGTAAGAGCCACATCATTCATATAGGCGATGTTTGAAAAAGGTCCCACGCATGAGTTAATTTGTAAAACATTTGTGGGGTATTGGACACCCAAATCATAGGTCACCATTTTTTCAAACTTATCATAGTTTTGTGCCATTGACATCATTTTGCGACGGTAGTTTTCAGATGGAAGCATATCCAAAGTCACCAAATCAAAACACCCATTGTTGTTGATATCAGCAAAATCTGAACCCATTGAAGAAAAGGAAGTGCTGCTAAAGTAATCATCAAGTTGATCTACAAAAGTATTATCTCCCTGGTTGATTAAGAGCTGATCTGGTTTCACATAATCATTTGCGACATAAATATCAGGCAGTCCATCTTGGTTAAAGTCACCAATTACCGCACTAAGTCCAAAGGAATAATTAAGCACTCCTGCTTCTTTGGAAATATCAGTAAAAGTATTTGCGTTGTTTTGGTATAGCCTGTCTGAAAAAAACTCATAGGTCTCTGCTTCTGCGAGAGCTAACTCTCCTTTTTCATTTTGAGTGATTTTAATTGAATTTGTGTCTCTAAAATCTGAGGGATGATTCAAAACATATACGTCCAAATCACCATCGCCATCCATATCAAAGAAATAGGCTTGAACAGAGTATCCCGCATCATCAAGTCCATATTCAGCAGCACGTTCTGTAAAAGTCAAGTCGCCATTATTTATATAAAGTACATTGCGCCTCAGGTCGGCATTGGGAATGGCAGATTTGCTTACATAGATATCAAGAAGCCCGTCATTATTGATATCGACCATTGTGACACCTGTTTTAAACCCACTGCCTCCATCAACTCCGGCACTTTCGGTTATATCAACAAACTTGAAATCCCCTTGATTGAGATACAGTTTGTTTGAGAACATATTTCCTGAAAAATAAATATCTGGTAAACCGTCATTATTAAGATCACCAATGGAAACCCCACCGCCATTGTATAAGTATTCATAGAGTAAAAAGTTAAAACGTTCAGACTCTTTTATTGTGTTTTCAAAGTTGATACCTGTTTGAGAACTGTTCAAATATTCAAAAAGGGCAACAGTTTTTTCATTTGTGTCGCTAAATGATCTTTCTTCATTTTTTTTACATCCAGTTAAAAGGAAGGCAAGAAAAAGTAAATATATAAATCGTTTCATTCATTTAATTTTTAAACTTTTCTAGTATTTTATTGGCTATAAAGTAACCTTGTTTGTTTCCTTCTTCAACACCAATCATATAGTGAATACCCCCATAAAATCTGCTTAAACTAACTTCCCAAGCTGCTTCATCAAAAGAGGAATAAGTTCTTGTTCCGGCATTAAAAAGCTCATTTGTATTGTCTGTAAAAGTGAATGTTTTTCCAAAAATATTATTTAAAACTCCTGCAGCAGAGGCTGAAATTGCACTGTGACCACTAGTATATTCAGGAAAAGGGGGTGTTTGTATTACCGGCTTCCATTCTACATCAATGTATTCTTGAATGTAAGTTACCGGCCTCACTAGGTCTGTTTTGAATTTTTCATGCCAGCATGAAATGATTGCATCAAACATAGCAGTAGCTGTATAAGTATAAGCTTTAGAAGTTTTAAAGAGACTACTGTTTTCTTTCTCAGTTATTTGATGTATAATATTCAACCAATGGCCCGGTGGAGCTATTTTGTGAATAACAGCTACTAGATGACCTTGATGAATAGTTGTATTAGGATTGTCGTCCCAAAACCAAGCAGTTGCAACCTTTGTGCTATCAAGTCTTTGAGTTGACTCCTCATATACTTCATAGACCATTTTGTAAAATTCTGAGTCTTTAGTTGTTTGATAAACAGGTGGTGCTTTTGCTAAATAAATAGATGCGCTATCAATCACAAGAGGTCTTATTTCATCCCAAAAGGGTTCCAGTGCTTCAATATAATCCGGAGGTGTTTCTCTCCAGTTTTCAGGTTTTTTTGTGCTTGTAAATCGATCAAATGTGCGGGTTTGAATATAATTGTCCTTGTCAATCCATTTTGAAACATGTCCTGATATATTCTCGGCGTAAGTTATAGAAGCATTTATAACAGTTTCACTCAATTTTTCTTTTTTGGCTTTGTCAATAAACTCATTTTTTAACTCCTCGATAAGATGTTCTGAAAAGACCACCTTTTTTGCAATAATACAGAAGGAAAGTATTGCAGCAAGTTCAGGGTTTACATGTGTTTTATCAATATCAGAAATGGATTCTAAACCATTAAGTTTGTTGCTGATGTCTTGAAGACTATCTGGATAAAACCTTTGCAATGTGATATATTGAGCGATGTGAGGGTAAACATAAACTCTTGAGGCAACCGGGGGCGGAAATGTATCTTCCATAGCTACCTCAAGAAGAGTTCTGTTAGCGTGATTTAGGTCTGCAGTACCAAAAACTTGATTTTTAAAAGAGGTGTCTTTTGTACAAGAAACCAAAAAAAGTAAACAAATACTAACTAAACAATAGTGAGACTTCATATTGGCTTGTTTTGAAATAAAGCCTAAATATAGTTAATTTTATCTTAAATTTTTAAGGCTATTAAATCTAATAAAATTACTTTCCCGGGAAATTTGCTTTTCTTTTTTCTAAAAATGCCGTAGTACCCTCTTGAAAATCTGCAGTTCCAAAACAGTCGCCAAATTCTTCGATTTCAACTGCAAAACCATTGATGCCATCAGTATAATTTGCGTTTACTGCTCTTATTGCAGCCGCAATAGCTACTGTTGAGTTTTTCATAATCTTTTGAGCAATGCTTTGTGCGAGTGGAAGCAGTTCCTCTTGTGAAGTGACATGATTGACCAAGCCATAATCTAATGCTTGTTTAGCATCAATCATTCCGGCAGTCATAATGAACTCTAAAGCACGACCTTTACCCACCAGCTGAGGCAGTCTTTGAGTACCCCCATAACCCGGAATCACTCCGAGAGAGACTTCAGGAAGTCCCATTTTTGCATTTTCGCTTGCAATTCTAAAATGAGCTGCCATGGCCAGTTCAAGACCACCGCCCAATGCAAAACCATTAACAGCAGCAATAACAGGAGTTGAAAGGTTTGCAAGAAAATCAAATAGCAATTGTTGCCCGAGAGCAGCAAGTTTTTTTCCTTCCTTTACTGAATAAGATGCAAATTCGCTGATATCTGCTCCTGCAACAAAAGCCTTTTCACCACTCCCTGTTAAAATGATCACCTTTGTTTCTTTGTCAAGCTCACAAACTTTAAGAGCTGAATGTAACTCCTTAATGGTTTGAGAGTTTAATGCATTGAGCTTTGATGGCCGGTTGATAGTTATCGTTGTAATTCCATCCTTTGTCGAAATAAGAAGATTTTCATAATTCATTCGCCTATTATTTTATGTTTGAATTGTTAAATTTAGGAAATTCTACTGTAAAAACAGAGCCAATATCAACTTCAGATTTCAGCGAAATTTTTCCTTTATAGTTTTCAATAATACTTTTTACCATAGCCAGACCCAGACCCATTCCGCTGCTTTTTGTGGTAAATTTGGGCTCAAATATTCGCTCTTTATTTTCATCAGGGATTCCCGCTCCGTTATCTGATACTTCAATAATAGCAGACTCTTTATTAGAAAACACTTTAACCTCAACTCTTGGGTTGTTCGATTCGTCAACAGATTGGGTGGCATTTTTCACAAGGTTTGTTACAACCCTTATAAGTTGTACCCTGTCAAGTTTTACAATGATTTCCTTTTCATTAGAATTAAAAATAATGTACTCTTCGTTAAAAATATCCAATGCTAGCTTTGTGATCTCAATAAGGTCAAGCGTTTCATCTTTTTGAGCAGGCATATTGGCATATGTTGAAAAAGCAGAAGCAATAGCACTCATCGTGTCAATTTGTTGAGTTAAAGACTGAGTAAATTCTTTTACTTTTTCTGAATTATTGGGGTCACTATTGTCAAATTTTCTTTCAAAGCTTTGCACGGTTAATCGCATTGGCGTTAAGGGGTTTTTAATCTCATGCGCGACTTGTTTAGCCATTTCGCGCCAGGCAGATTCCCTTTCATTTGTAGCAAGCGCAGCAGCACTACTCTCAAGTTCATCAATCATATTGTTATATGCGTTAACAAGCGTTGAAATTTCTTCACTTGCCTGCCCAATTTCAATTTTTTTATTGGAGGTGTCAAGACGGGTTTTCTTTATTTTCTCACTTATTGTTTTTAACGGTTTTGTAATTTGCTTAGATAACAAGTAAGATAATAAAATGGCGATTGCCATCATAAAAAGATACACTTGTGCCAAACGGAATAAAAATTTTCTAAGCTCCCGGGTTATAAAATTGTCTTCTTCAATATAAGGCAAATTGAGAATCGCAAGTGGTTTGAAGTAATTGTCAGTTATATAAGAATATGATGAACGATACTTTTTACCCCCTTCTTCAAACCGAACCACATGTTTTTTTGTTGATGATCCTCTAAGTGCATTTAAAACTTCTTCATTAATTGCCCCTGAAGGTTTTTCAAAAAAAGATGCTCGAGAGGATTTTAAAACCGTTCCTTTTAAATCAAAAAGGGATACTTCCATGTTATGAATATCCTGAATTTCATAAATTTTATCTTTAAAAATTAACGGAATGTTTTCAGTAACAACCTCATAAGAAGTTTTTCTAAGTTCATAGTTTATACTTGCCCTTATTTGGTCTTCTTTACGATCCAGTCGCTCTTTGTGATATTGAAGGGAGTCTTGATTGTATTGATAGATGGTAGCCAAAGCAATCAATATGGAAGCTCCCAAAACGAGAACTATCATAGAAAGAAAAATCTTTGTTCGAAGTGAACTTTTACTTTTTAAAAGACTTTTAAGCATTTGAGATTATTTAGAATGTAAAATACACCATCAAAGAATGAGCCACGCCTATTCTCCATTTTTTTCTCTTATGTATTTATAAATTTTATAACCCATCATTATTAAAATTGAAAAAAGGATAAGCCCCACAGTACCATAAACCCAATCAATAGAGTATCTGAAATTTACCAAAAAAACAACCGCAAATAAAACAACGGTGGCGCCCTCGTTAAAGATACGCATAAAATTAGACGAGTGTTTTACAAGATCATTTTGTAGTTGTTTAAAATAACGGTGGCAAATAAAGTGGTAAATAATTAAAAAAAGCACAAAACCAAGTTTGACTTGCATCCAGACATCAGTAATTAAAACGGCTCTGATTGAAAGCAACCAAATCCCAAATCCCACAGCAAGAATCATTGATGGCCAGGTAATAATATACCAAAGGCGCTTGGTCATAAGCTTTAATTGAGTACCTATGATTTCTTTTTCCGGGGAAGGCTTTTGAGCAGCTTCAATTTGATAAACAAAAAGTCTTACCACATAAAACAGCCCAGCAAACCAAGTAATCACAAAAATTAGGTGGAGGGCTTTTAAGTAATTATAAAGCATAGAATATGTTTATAGTATGGAAGTTAAAATTACAAATTATTAACCAGTTGAAGATTGTGATTTTAAATTTAATCTCACTTCTTTATTTAAATAATATGCTGTAACAAGGGTGGAGAGAATATCTGCTATTGGAAAAGAAATCCAAACGCCGAGTTGTCCAAAATAATTTGGTAAAATCAAAACTAACGGAATAAAGAAAAACCCCTGCCGTGTCAAAGTGAGTAATAAAGCAGGTAATGCTTTACCAATCGCTTGAAAATAAGCAGCACCAATAAGTTGAACTGCTATAATAGGAATCGCAGCAAATACCAATCGCATCGCATTGGGAGTGTCTGCAATAACTCGGGCATCATCTGTAAAAACCATCACGATTTCTTCTGCAAAGAACATGATAAATCCAAAAACAAAAAGACCTAAAAAAGCAGCATATAGAATAGCTTTATTGATTGTTTCCTTCACGCGCTTGTGGTGCTTTGCGCCATAATTATATCCAGCTATAGGCAAAAACCCTTGTGTAACGCCCAAAACAGGGAACAGTGCAAACATGAGCATTCTACCAATAATCGCATAAACAGCAACTGATGACTCACCGCCCAAATCAAATAAAATATTGTTCATAATCAGGTAAGTAATACTCACAACCGCTTGACGCGAAAGGGTTACAAAACCTAAAGATGAAATCTCCTTAATAATTGGCAAATTCAGACCAAAATGAGAAAAATGAATCTTCAACTCAGAATTTTTTGAAAGAAAAAACCACAGAATATACCCAAAACACATTCCATAAGAAATCGTGGTGGCCCAGGCGGCACCGTGCATTCCCATATCCAAGAGATAAATAAAAATGTAATCCAAAACCAGATTGCTCACTGAAGGAATAATCATAGCGTTCATGGCAAATTTGGGCTTGCCTTCAGCTCTTATTACGGTATTTCCCATCATACAGAGTGCGAGCAAAGGCACACCATATAGAACGATACGGTAGTAAATTTTTGCAGGTTCAAAAATAGCCCCCTTTCCGCCAAAAGCGGGTATTAAATCATTGATGTAGTACAAACCAAATCCCACAAGCAATGTGGTTAATAAAAGGGTAATGGTAATCTGATTTCCAAAAGTTTTTAAAGCTTTTCCTTTATCATTAGCTCCTAGCGCTCTTGAAATTATAGAAGAACCGCCAATCCCGATTGACATTCCCAATGCAGCAATAAAAAAGGAAACAGGCAATACCACATTGATTGCTGCAATAGCGGTAGAGCCAATCCAATTTCCCACAAAAATGGTGTCCACTAAAATATTCAGCGACATGACCAAAATCCCAATGGAAGCCGGCACAGATTGCTGAATTAGTAGTTTTCCTATAGGTTTGCTCCCTAAGCTTTCTGAATGGGATATTTGTTTCAATCAAATAAATTTAAAATAATCAATCCGTTTTCACTAGTTTTATTTGAGGGAGATAAAATAGTTTTATGCAATAGCGGTTTCGACATCAACAAGGGCCCATTGATCAATCCAGCCGCTTAAAACACGCACCCAGTCATCCCGCTCATTCAGGCAAGGAATGGTTGTAAACTCTTTACCGCCCACCTCATGAAAAATCTCTTCCCCCTCCATAGCTATTTCTTCAAGAGTTTCTAAACAATCACTCACAAAAGCCGGAGTTACAATGGCCATTTTTTTAATTCCTGAAAGCCCCAGCTTTTCAATTGTTCTGTCTGTATAAGGCTGTAACCACGGGTCAAATCCCAACCTGGACTGAAAGGATGTACTAAAAGTTCCATCTTGAAGACTTAGTTTTTTACCAACCAGGCGAGTTACTTCATAACACTGGTGGCGGTAACAAAACTGGTGTGCAGGTGAGTGAGTCGAACAGCAAGACATATCAATTTTACAATGGGATTTTGTGATATCGCGTTTTTTTATGTGTCTTTCGGGCACACCATGATAACTAAATAATAAATGCTCATAATCCAAACCCTCTAATTTTTCTGAGATACTTTTGGCAAGCACTTCGATGTATTCAGGTTTGTTATAAAATGCGGGGATGGATGAAAAAGTCATTTCCGGAAAAAACTCCAGTCGCAATTCCTCGGCCAGTACCATTATAGTTTCTGTAGTGGCCATAGCAAATTGGGGATAAAGTGGAACTAATAAAACTTCCGTGACTCCTTGATCTTTCAATTCCTGCAGTCCCTTTTTGATAGTCATACTACCATAGCGCATAGCCAGTGCAATTGGAACACTGGTTTGATTATCCACTTTTTTACGCAAGCGTTCTGAGAGCACAATGAGCGGTGAGCCATCATCCCACCATATTTTACTATATGCCTCTGCCGATTTTTTGGGGCGGGTGTTTAGAACAATTCCTCTTACAATAAATGACCTTAACAAGTAAGGCAGATCTATCACGCGAGAATCCATTAAAAATTCGTCAAGATATTTTTTCACATCTTTTGGGTCTGTGCTTTCTGGCGAACCCAAATTAACAAGTAGTGCTCCTTTTTTTTTCATATAATTTTCTTTTCCAAAAACAAAAATACAATTTTAATACTGCTTCGGTAACCAATACAGTGCAGTTTTAAAACATAGTTCCATAAACAATTTTGATATTATGTTGAAGGTGTTAAACTCATTAAATACTTCTTTGGAGTTGTCCCAAATTTCTTTTTAAAAGCGGCGATGAAATGACTGGAGGTGCTATACCCCACTTTTAGACCCACTTCATTTACATTGTGTGAACCGGTTTCCAGCAGCTTCCTGGCATATTCCATTTTGTAGTCCAGCAAAAACCCAAAAACAGTATCACCATAAACCTCTTTAAAACCTTCTTTCAATTTTTTGAGGGACAGTCCTATCTCATCAGACAATTCTTGTAACCCTGGGGGCTCAGCCATATTCTTAAGGATGATTTCTTTTGCATTTCTGATTTTCCTCAAATTGTCTTCATCGGCAAGGAAAGGACATTGTTCTACATCTACCTCATCCGGTCTGTTGAAATAGAGCGCGATGAGCTCGTAAAGTTTCCCCTTTAAATAAATATGTTTTACTGAAGGATTTAGGTTAAAATTCAATATTTGACTCAATACCACTGCCATTGATGGAGAAATACTCCCATCCTGATAGTATTTCTTGTCTGTGTTCTCATCCATCAAAAAATCGACATAACTAGCTTCTTCAGAAAACAGCGTGTGAAATTTTTTAATGGAAACTAGCACAGATACCACCCAGGATTTTGGGGCAACCGTTATATTAATAGGCAATTCACGCTGCGGATTGTAAAGTAATAATGATTTTTCATCCAGTAAGGGTAATGTGTAACGACCTTCGTTAAATATAAAAATTGCACTCCCTTTTACACAAAAGTGAAATTGAATAAAACTAGCGTCAACACGCTTTGCAATTTGCTGTTTTTCAGTTGTTTCGTTCTGTAAATACATCACTGTAAAACCATCCTCAAAGGCAATGGTTTTTAAAGAACTTTTAGCGTTATTTTCCTCAATGATCATGATTTGTTTGTATTTGATTTTATTTAGAATGATTCTAAAATAGAAGCTTCAAAGCACTAGTGTTTACCGCAAAAATATGACAAATATCATTGTTTGGGTCAATTTAAGGGGATTTTAACGTGTAACGACAAAAAAAGTACTTTTAGCGTTGTTTTTTGACTTATTGTTCGTTTACATTTGCACATCTATTGCAAAATATATTCATGGATAACAGGAATGCAAAACTTACTTCATTTTATGCTATTGGCTTAAGCTACAAAAAAGCTGATGCTGAAGTAAGGGGTAAATTTAGCCTTGATGATGACGGTAAAGAAGCCCTGTTAACCCAGGCTAAGAAGGAAGGCATTGAAGCTGTTTTAATAACTTCAACTTGTAATCGCACAGAAATTTACGGTTTTGCAAGCCACCCTTATCAACTTATAAAACTGCTTTGTGATAATACAAACGGTACCGTTGAAGAATTTGAAAAAGTGGCTTATGTATATAAAAACAAAGAAGCAATCTCTTTCATTTTTCAAGTAGGTACTGGCCTTGACAGTCAAATATTGGGTGATTTTGAAATCATTAGCCAATTAAAGGCAGCTTTTAAACGATCAAAAAGGCACCAACTTACAAATCCATTTTTAGAACGCCTTATAAACTCTGTTATTCAGGCAAGTAAGAAAATCAAAAATGAAACTGAAATTTCTTCGGGTGCAACTTCTGTGAGTTTTGCCTCTGTTCAGTATATACTTAACACTATTGATAATGTTGCAGATAAAAACATTCTCCTTTTCGGAACAGGAAAAATTGGAAGAAATACTTGTGAAAACCTTATAAAACATACAAAGAATCCGCATATAACACTCATCAATAGAACAAAGGATAAGGCAGAGAAAATTGCCGGAAAATTCAATCTTGACGTGAAAGATTATGCAGACCTTCAAGCTGAAATAAGAAAGTCTGACATACTGATTGTCGCAACCGGAGCTCAAAATCCCACTGTTTCAAAAGAACTTATCTATTCAGATAAAAAGTTACTAATACTGGATCTGTCTATTCCAAAAAATGTTGCAGATGATGTCTCTGAACTTGAAAATGTGGAACTCATTCACCTTGACTTCCTTTCAAAAGTCACCGATGAAACACTTGAAAAAAGAAAAGCATTTATTCCGCAGGCTGAAGCCATCATTGAAGAAATAAAACACGGCTTCAACACCTGGCAGGAAACCAGAAAATTTGCGCCCACCATTAGCGCTCTTAAAATGAAATTAAAAAACATTAAAGACGCTGAACTGGATTACCAAAGAAAAAAAATAACCGGGTTTGATGAATACCAAGCAGAAATTATTACAAGCCGTGTCATTCAAAAAATCACTACCCATTTTGCTAACCATCTTAGGAATGCTAATGGAAGTACAAACGAAAGCCTAGAGTTAATCAATAAAATTTTTGAGCTTCAAGATTTTTCTCTTGACGAAAAAGAAACTAGAAAGGTCTAATTCCCCGACAATTCATAAAATCCAAAACTTGAAGCCTGAAACTATCAGAATCGGAACAAGAGACAGTGAACTAGCCCTATGGCAGGCTAACAAGGTCAAATCTGCATTAGAAAATTTAGGCTATAAAACCCAACTCGTACCCGTAAAATCTGAAGGCGATCTCAACCTCGACCAACCCCTTTATGAAATGGGGATTACCGGCATTTTCACAAAAACACTTGATGTGGCGATGATTACCGGCAAAGTAGATATCGCCGTGCACTCCATGAAAGATGTTCCCACCACATTGCCCAAAGGAATTGTAGAAGCAGCTATTTTAGAACGCGCCTCACACAAAGACATACTCCTTCATAAAGGCCTAGATTTTTTAAAACAAGAACAAGGAATTATTGCCAGCGGCAGCTTACGCCGAAAGGCACAATGGCTTAATAAATATCCCAATCATCAAGTAGTGGATTTGCGTGGAAATGTCAACACACGCATGCAAAAGTTAAAAGACAATAATTGGAACGGTGCCATTTTCGCCGAAGCCGGCCTTGAAAGGTTAGGGTTTTTAAATAATGGTAAACAAATACAAAGCCCCTCCTTTGGAGGGGTTGGGGAGGACTTAGACTGGATGCTGCCCGCACCCGCTCAAGGTACCATGCTGGTGGTTGCGATGGAAAAAGATACTTTCATAAGAGAAGCCTTATCCAAACTCAACCACCGTGAAACCGAAACTTGTGTACATATAGAACGCGAATTTCTTAAAGTTCTGGAAGGCGGTTGTACTGCTCCTATTGGTGCTTTGGCAACGATAAATGGTGATGAAATTCATTTTGAAGGCAATCTGTTAAGCCTTGACGGAACACAGAAGTATTCAGTTCAAAAAACTGTTACCATTGAGGAAAGTACTGGGTTGGGTCAATTATGTGCAAAAGAGCTTTTGAATAATGGAGGAAGGGAGTTGATGGAGGAGATTAAAAAGGAGTTGAACTAAAAAATGACAAGACCCCCGCCTCTGCGGGGGTGTTAGGTATGCCAACAGTATTGTCCACAAAAAAACTCACCGAAAGCCAGCGCAGCCTTTTATTGCAAGCCGGTATCGGTTTGGTGGAATATGATGCCATTACAATTGACCCAGTAGATTTTGAAGTGAAAACTAAAATTGAAAACGCCATCATCACCAGTCAGAATACTGTAATAGGTTTAGTTGACAAAAAAGTTCAGATAGAAAATTGTTTTTGTGTGGGTGAAAAAACAAAGTCATTGTTGGAGGAAAATGGCTATAAAGTAAAAATAATGACCAATTACGGAAAAGAACTTGCTGAAATCATTGTTAAGGAGTTTGCAGAAGCAGAATTTACTTTTTTTTGCGGAAATTTGAGACGGGACGAACTTCCGGAACTATTGCTGGAAAACAATGTAAGTTTTACTGAAATTGAAGTGTATAATACCGTTTTAAAACCCAAAAAAATTCAACGCACATTTGACGGTGTACTATTTTTTAGCCCAAGTGCCGTGGAAAGTTTTACAAAAGAAAATACATTAGACAACAACATTGCTTTTTGTATTGGGACGATCACCGCTGCGGAAGCTGAAAAACACACAAATAAAATTGTCATCGCCAATAAACCCACGATAGAGAATGTGATTGTGCAGGTGGTGAAAAAATTAAAATAAAAATTGCTTTGCGCCTTTGCGTCTTTGCGAGATATAGATAATATGATGACGAATAGTACAAATAATAACGAGACCCCCCAAGTAGACTTGGGGGCGGGTGTTAAGAACGATCTTTTCCTAAGAGCCTTAAAGGGTGAAACTGTTGACCGTCCCCCTGTGTGGATGATGCGTCAGGCAGGGCGCTACTTGCCCGAATTTCAGGAAATAAAAGCCAAATATGATTTCTTTACCCGATGTCAAACCCCGGAACTTGCTTCCGAAATTACTGTGCAGCCCATTCGCCGTTATGGGATGGATGCTGCGATTTTGTTCAGCGATATTCTGGTAATTCCTCAGGCAATGAATATTGATGTTGAAATGAAACCCGGTGTGGGACCCTGGTTGCCAAAACCCATTCGTTCGCAAAAAGATGTGGACAATGTAATTGTTCCCGATATTCAGGAGACCCTTGGTTATGTGATGGACGCTATCAAAATGACTAAAGAAAAACTCAATAACGAAATTCCTTTAATTGGATTTGCTGGTTCGCCGTGGACGATTTTGTGTTATTGTGTGCAAGGACAAGGCTCAAAAAACTTTGACATCGCTAAAGAGTTTTGTTTCACCCAACCACTTGCAGCACACACGTTGCTTCAAAAAATAACCGACACCACCATCGCCTATTTGAAAGAAAAAGTAAAAGCCGGGGTCAACGCTGTTCAAATTTTTGACAGTTGGGGCGGGATGCTTTCGCCCACAGATTATCAGGAATTCTCCTGGAAATATATGCAGCAAATAATCGATGCCTTGAAAGGAGAAACACCAGTGATTGCTTTTGGAAAAGGCTGCTGGTTTGCGCTGGATGTGATGGCAAAATCAGGGGCTTCGGCTTTGGGAGTGGATTGGACGTGTTCGCCCAGAAACGCGCGTTATTTAACTGGAGGAAACATTACTTTACAGGGAAATTTTGACCCCACGCGCTTGTTTTCGCCCCCGGCGGAAATCAAACGTATGGTCACTCAAATGATTAATGAATTTGGAAAAGACAAATACATTGTCAATTTAGGCCACGGTATTTTACCCAATATTCCATTGGAAAATGCCGGAGCGTTTATTGAAGCGGTGAAGGAATATAAAGGTTAGCATTTGATATGGCTGTTTGGAATCGCATCAAAAACCTAAGCTTCAAACAGTTATTTTTACTGGCAAGCACCTTTATAAAACGTCCAAGGTATTTTTTCCCGACCCACAGGGCGACTTTAAAAACAGTACAGATTAGTGATAGATTGTTTAAAAAAGCCCATCATAAAAACAATGTGACCAATGCATTTAGGCATGGGTTGTGGAATGTGTTGATTGCCAAAAAGTGTTTTGCAAAAAACAATTCGGTTGAGAAATCTGTGGAATGGGCAAAAACCATCACTGATTTGCACGAAAAAATGGCACCAAATGATGAAATGGAAATGACCATGGATTTGCACAATAATGAAATCGGCAGAACACTTTTCGTTGAAAAGCAAATGCAAAATATGGAGGAAGAAAAGATTATTACCGTACTTAAAGAAAAAATAGAAACTGCGGTGAAAGTGAGTTCCTTAAATGAAATGAAGGAAAATAAAAGTGAATTTGTTTATATTGAGGATTTAGAAATTAAATAACGAGACCCCCGCCTTCGCGGGGGTAGGGGAATGAAAGAAAAATTTTACAACTACATACAGCGATTACAGGATACCATCACTTCCAAACTGGAAGAAGTAGATGGCAAAGCCACATTTCAGGAAGACCTTTGGGAAAGAAAAGAGGGCGGCGGCGGAAGAACACGAGTCATTGAAAATGGAAACGTTTTTGAAAAAGGCGGTGTCAATATTTCAGCTGTTCACGGTGAATTGCCTAAGGCGATGCAGGGGTATTTTAATGTGAATGACTGCGATTTTTTTGCTTGCGGATTGAGTCTGGTATTGCACCCAAAAAACCCAATGGTTCCAACAGTGCACGCCAATTGGCGTTATTTTGAAATGTATGATAACCAAGGTGCTATTATCGATAGCTGGTTTGGTGGCGGACAGGATTTAACGCCTTATTACCTCTTTGAAGAAGATGCTAAGCATTTTCACCGCATTTGTAAAAAAGCCTGTGACATCCATCATCCCAAATTCTATTCAGAATATAAAAAGAAATGCGACGACTATTTTTACAACAGCCATCGTGGTGAAGCCCGCGGTCTGGGCGGATTGTTTTTTGATTATTGCAAAGCAAAGGAGAATTTCACAATGAAAGACTGGTATAACTTTGTTACCGAAGTGGGCGACAGTTTTTTGGAAGCCTATGTTCCCATTGTTGAAAAAAGAAAAACCTTACCTTACACTTCCGAACAGAGAGAATGGCAGGAAATTCGTCGTGGCCGTTATGTTGAATTCAATTTAGTGCACGACAAGGGCACCCTTTTCGGATTGAAAACTAATGGTCGCATTGAAAGTATTTTGATGAGCTTGCCTCCAACCGTACAATGGAAATATGACCACCATCCCAAGCCGGGAAGTGAGGAAGAAAAACTCTTGGAAGTTTTAAAGAACCCTAAGGATTGGGTATAACTGAATACTGCTACTGAACACTGAAAACTAAAACTATGTATCCACTAAGAAGAAACCGAAGACTTCGCACTAACGAAACCATCAGAAGTTTGGTGCGTGAAACCATCATAACACCCAATGATTTTCTTGTTCCGCTTTTTGTGGTGGAAGGCAAAGGAGTAAAAGAAGAAATTGCTTCGATGCCCAATTATTATCGTTTAAGTTTGGATAATCTTTCAAAAGAGGTGAAGGAGCTTTGGAGTTTAGGTTTAAAATCTGTTTTACTATTTGTGAAAGTAGATGACAAACTGAAAGACAACAAAGGCACTGAAGCACTAAACCTAAACGGTCTGATGCAACGCGCCATCAAAACCGTAAAAGACGCTTGTCCTGAAATGCTTGTTATGACCGATGTGGCATTGGATCCCTTTTCAGTATATGGCCATGACGGTATTATTTACGCCGGTGAGATTTTGAATGATGAAACCAACTCCGTTTTAGCAGAAATGTCCCTTTCACACGCCAAAGCCGGTGCCGATTTTGTGGCACCTAGTGATATGATGGACGGCCGTATTTTTGAAATTCGTACCCTGCTGGAAGATGAAGGATTTCACAATACAGGTATTATGAGTTACAGTGCCAAGTATGCTTCAGCTTTTTATGGTCCGTTTCGTGACGCTTTGGATTCTGCTCCCGTGGATTTAAAAGATATTCCCAAAGACAAAAAAACGTACCAAATGGATCCTGCGAATCGTGAGGAGGCTATAAGAGAAACTTTGATGGACATTGACGAAGGTGCAGATATTGTTATGGTAAAACCCGGACTTTGTTATCTGGATATTGTGCGTGATATAGCAGATGCTGTAACAGTGCCCGTAGCAGTCTATCAAGTAAGTGGTGAGTATGCCATGCTCAAAGCCGCCGCAGAAAAAGGCTGGCTCAACCACGATGCCGTGATGATGGAACAAGTTACCGCCATTAAAAGAGCCGGAGCGAGTATTATTGCCAGTTATTTTGCTAGGGATGTGGTGAGGTTGATTTCTTAAAAATTACTCGTAAGTAGTTGAAATTGAATCTTCTTCCCAAAATTCTTGGGGGTCAACATTTAAATAGTAAATATTCAAATCAAGTTGAGTTTCTAAGAGTAAATCTTTAGATTTTTCAACGTGTTTTCTACTCATTCTTTTTCCTGTAAATTTTGCCCACATTATTATGGCGGTTCTTTTGTTGTTTGTCAATATAGAGTCAACCGCGTTTCCTTTAATATCGGTTAAAAATTTCTTTAAACTATCTAAATGATAAGTCCTGCCCATCTCACTTGTAGGATTTGAAAACAGTCTATCGTAATAATTTTTATGATTTTCTGTAGGTTTTTCTCGGGCACCAAAACAAATACTATCCAATTGCTCATCAATTAAATACCCGGATTCATTAAACAAATAAACGTCGGGGAACCTCAAGCCCCTTTCCCTTAATTTGTTAAGGTCATAAAAACCCTCTTTATTTTTCAGGTAGTATGTGTTACTTAAATTAATATCCAAATCATTTTTTTCAATGAATTTTTCCAAGGTTACTTGATTTTCAATTTTTGGTTTTTTTACACCCGTTATTAATCTCAATGTTGGTTGGCAGCCACATAGGAAAACAACCAATACTAAAAAATAGAAATGCTTCATCCTCTTCCAGTTAAATTTATTAAAGTTACATATTATTTTATTCTTGATTAAATTTTAGCTAAAATTTCTGCACAACGAATCCTTTTTTATCGTAATCTTGCAGTGTGAAAATGTATAAAAATAATTGGATTCCCTTCCTTACCCTACTGCTAGTCTTTTTGCAGCCGGTTATGTCATTTGGTACTATTCCAACTTTTTCTTCAGAGATTGTAAATACTCAGGAGGAACTTACTTCATTTAAGACCAAAAGCAGTAAAGCACTTGCTTCTCAGGAAATCACTGTATCTTCTGTTGATCTGGTTGTTTCTTCTGCTTCAAAAAGTAAAAGTGCTTTTTTGAATAAACTTGAATCTTTTCAAGACCAAGTTGTTTCTGCAAGTTCAAATTACCTCATCGACTTCAGAAGTGTTTTAGGCACTCAGATTTTTCCATTCCATTTCTTTTTGTAAAGTAAATAAGGCTAAATGTCTTTCATAGCTTGCTGAACTTCAGCACCCTACTTTATAAAAATCAAACAATTTAAAAATTAAAAGAAATGGATATTGTATCAATTGAACTGGGCATTGGCATGCTATTATTATTTGTTGTGCCCATTGTATATGCCGTTACCAACCAATCCCGCAAAGAAAAGAAAACAATCAAAAAAGTAGAAACCCTTTGCGGTTCAAGTGCTGTAAAGTTAACCTCTTCAGCTATTTTTAATACACTTTTTATCGGAATTGATGAAAACTCAAAAAATTTAGTCACTTCATCAGTCCCTGTTAAGGAAGAACATATCGATGTATTCCCCTTAAAAGATATAAAAGCCTGTAATTTATTTAAACTTGAGGTGCCAAAATCGGGTCAGCCAAAAGCTACCACTATTGAAAAGGTTGCCATAGAGCTCATCTTTAAGAATAAAGAAAAAAAGAATCACCACATTATCTTCTTTGATGATGAAGTTGGGATGGAGCCCTATGCAAGTGTAAATGAGGCATCAGGCTGGGTGACTTTGATACAGAAGAATTTAAATTAGCAATATAAATTTAAGCGGGTTTTAAAGCCCGCTTATTTCTTTGGTTTTTAATAAAATAGAGCGAACTTGCTTTATAGAACATTTTAAATTTTATAAAAATAATTAGAAACATCAAAGAATAATTAAGTAATTTTGTGCCAACTTTTAAAACAACTATGGCCTTATTAATTGTATACGCAGCAGTATCAATTTTCTTTTCTTTTTTGTGTTCCATTCTAGAAGCTGCACTTCTTAGCTTTAGCCCTTCTTTCTTAAAAATGAAAATGGACGAAGGAAAATCCTATGCAAATAAATTGATTGCTTTTAAAAAAGATATCGATGTTCCTTTAACGGCCATCCTCACATTCAATACCATAGCACACACAGTGGGTGCCATTCTTGTGGGTGTACAAGCAGAAAAAACTTTTGGAAGCGGTAATAATTCGGTGATGATTATTTCAGCCATTATGACCTTTTTAATTTTGGTGCTCTCTGAAATCATTCCAAAAACTATTGGAGCATCCTATTGGAAATCTCTTGGGGCTTTTACATCAGTTACTTTGACAATCTTAATTTTTCCATTAAAATATACCGGTATCATTTGGTTTTTAACATTAACAACAAAACTTATAGGAAAGTCTGCACATATTCACACGTTCAGCCGTGAGGAATTTATTGCTATGACTGATACCGCCGAAGAAGAAGGTGTTTTTGAAGAAAATGAAACTGCGTTTATCAAAAACCTCTTAGTCTTCAAAAAAGTGCAAGCAAAAGATGTGATGACACCATTTTCTGTTGTTATCACCGAAGACGAAGACACTAGTATTGAGGAGTTCTATGAAGAGAACAAACACTTAAAACACTCCCGCATACCCATTTACAAAGAACGTTCAAACAACATCACCGGATTTATTTTAAAAGACGATGTGCTCGAAGAGATGATTGACCAAAAAGGTCCTGAACCACTTAGCTCACTTAAGAGAGAAGTCCTCACGACTTCTAGTGACACCCCCATCCCTGAATTGTTTGACATCCTTATCGAAAAAAGGACTCACATTACCATCGTTTCAGATGAATATGGAAACCCCATTGGTATCGTCACCATGGAAGACATCATCGAAACCTTGCTAGGTCTGGAAATTATGGATGAAAGTGATAATGTCGCAGATATGCAAGCGATGGCCAGAAAAAACTGGGAACTAAGAGCAAAACGATTGGGGATTATCAGTCCAAAAAACGACTCTGATAACAATTAAATCATTCAGTTGTAAATAGTTCTTTAAGCTAACTCAAAATTTTCTATATTTGAATTCACCAATTAATTTATCACAATGACATTATTAGTAATCCTTGGAATTGTAGTTGTACTAGGTCTGTTTCTTGCCGGCATGTACAACAGCCTGGTTAGTTTAAGAAATAACAGAGAAAATGCCTTTGCAGATATTGACGTGCAACTCAAACAACGTCACGACTTAATCCCACAATTATTGGGGGCTGTAAAAGGTTATATGGAACATGAGCGCGGTACTTTTGAAGCCATTACAAAAGCCCGAACTCGAGCAATGAATGCCCAAGGTGTTGATGAAAAAATCGACGCAGAACAAGAACTTAGTGTTGCATTAAAAGGACTTAACATTCAGGTTGAAGCCTACCCAGACCTGAAAGCCAGTGAAAATTTTATGCAACTTCAAAATGAAATGGCAGACATTGAAAACAAACTTGCTGCTGTGAGACGCTTCTTTAATGCTGCTACTAAAGAGCTCAATATTGCTGTTCAAAAATTCCCCAACAATATCTTTGCTGGAATGTTTGGCTTTAAAACTGAAAAAATGTTTGATCTTGGTGACACCCAGAGAGAACAACTGGATAAAGCCCCGGAAATTAAGTTTTAATCCAGCTAGTAACCTATTTAAACCTATAGGTAAATTTCGGTTTTTCAAAATTTTAACAACTTCAAACACATGAAATTTGTTGGTATTGCACAACAAATAAGAAAGAACAATCAAAAATCTGTTCTTCTGCTCATTGCCTTTCCTTTGTTGGTATTGGCATCAGTATTTGCGGTCGTTTATTTTTTGAGTTTTGACGAGTATGGAAATGCCAACCAACAGCTAGCAACTGACCTTTTCATTAATGCTATCCCCTTTGTAACAACAATTGTACTGGTTTGGTTTCTCATCGCCTATTTTGCTCATGGTAAAATGATTGCCCTGGCAACAGGTGCGAAAACGCTGGAGCGAAAATCAAACATGCGTGTTTATAATCTGGTGGAAAACCTTTGTATGAGTGTGGGAATGAAAATGCCCAAAGTACAGATTATTGAAAGCCCGGCGCTCAACGCTTATGCCAGTGGACTTAAAGAAAAAGACTATACCGTAACCCTTACAAGAGGCATTATAGAAACCCTTGATGACGATGAATTGGAGGGTGTTATTGCCCACGAACTGATGCACATTCGCAATAAAGATGTGCGATTGCTGGTGGTAAGCATCATTTTTGTGGGGATTTTTGCCTTTGTAGTTCAAATAGCCTTTAGAGGTTTTCTTTATGGCGGAATGGGTCGAAGTCGAAACAATCGCGATTCAGGCAAGCTGATGATCATCATCTTGATTGTTTCTGCTGTTGCTTATTTGTTTTCTTTATTATTCAAGTTTTCCCTAAGTCGAAAAAGAGAATATATGGCAGACAGTGGTGCCGCAGAAATGACCCGAAAACCTTGGGCTTTAGCTTCTGCCTTGAAAAAAATTGCTCCCAATCACCACGTGGAAACAAAAAGTGAAGAAGTCCAGCAAATGTTTATTGAGAACACACCAAAAGACACCTCTGCCAACTTTTTTGGCTCTTTAGGTGGACTTTTTGCCACCCATCCACCCATTGAAAAACGCATTCAATTTTTAGAACAATTTTAAAAAATGGAAAACGCTTTTTTTCAAACCCCACTTGGTGTTGCTGAAATTAAAGGTGATGAAATGGGATTGGTTTCCATTTCCATCTTAAATGAAAATCAGAAAATTTCAACTAAAATTTCTGATTCATTAAAAATTGCTGTTCAACAACTTCAGGAATATTTTGCCGGCGAGCGAAAAATGTTTCAATTACAATTAAATCCTCAGGGCACACCATTTCAAAAGCGGGTTTGGCAGTCACTACTAGAAATCCCTTTCGGAAAAACGACTTCTTATTTGGCGCTTTCGCGAAAGCTGGGTGATGAAAAAGCTATTAGAGCAGTTGCGGCTGCCAATGGTAAAAACCCACTATGGATTGTGATACCTTGCCATCGAGTGATTGGAAGTGATGGTTCACTAACAGGATATGCAGGCGGATTAAGTCGCAAAAAGTGGTTGCTGGAGCATGAAAATCCACCGGCTCAAACTTCCTTATTTTAGAGTTGGGTTTAACTAAACAATTTTTGTTACTTTTATAAGAATAATTCCATTCTTATGAAAATTTTAAAACGCATTCTACTCACTTTACTCGGACTTTTGACACTACTTGTCCTTCTTGCATACCTTTTTAATGTCGATTATTTGTTTAAAGCTGTACGCACCATTTATTTAAAAGGGCACACCACCGCATTTCTGGAGGATTACAAGGCTTTCGACAATGTAACTGTGAACGCGAGTGAAAACACCATTCCCTGGCCTATACACCAAGATTACAATACAGTTGAACCCACAGAAAAACTATTGAACACACACAATGAGGCAGGCACAGTGGCCTATATGATTATCAAAAATGACAGTATTTGGCATGAAGCTTACTATGATGGTTATGATGAAATTAGTAAGAGCAATTCTTTTTCAATGGCCAAAAGTTTTATTTCGGGATTATTGGGTAAGGCGATTATGGACGGGCATATCAAAAGTTTAAATCAACCTTTAAGTGATTTTTTTCCAAATATGAAGGGACCAAAACCACTGTTGGTGACCTTTCTTCAATGGCCTCAGGCTTGGATTGGGATGAACGCTATTACAGTCCATTTTCCATTACTACAAAAGCTTACTTTTATGACAATCTGGACGAAATGATGCTCGAACTTGACATCGTTGAAGAACCGGGAAAAGAGTTCAAATACCTTAGCGGAAGTACACAATTACTTGCTATGGTTATTGAAAAAGCAACCGGTAAGAAAACTGCCGATTACTTTTCTGAAAGCTTTTGGAAACCCCTGGGCGCTGAACACGATGCGCTTTGGCAGGTGGATAGTGAAAAGAACGGAATGGTGAAATCCTATTGTTGTTTTGCTTCAAATGCGCGTGATTTTGCCCGTTTTGGAAAACTGTATAAAGACCACGGTAAATGGCAAAACAAACAACTGCTTGACTCCACTTTTGTGGCAAAATCTGTACAACCAAGATTTGAAGGGGAACCCTATGGTTATGGATTCTGGCTGGGTAAAAGCCAAGGAAAAGAATACTTTGCGATGCGTGGTCATTTGGGGCAATATGTAATCGTTTTCCCAAAAGAAAACATCATTGTTGTGCGTCTGGGCCACTCAAAAGGAGAAACAAACGGCATTGAAACCTATCCTAAAAATTTTATGATTTATATGGAAGAAGCGTTTGAGATGTTGAATTAAACACTAAAATATGTTACAAAAAATCAACCTTGAAAGCATCCTGTTTCTTGATATAGAAACGGTGCCTCTGTTTGAAAACTATGAAGAGGTGGATGACACAGCAAAACTACTTTGGGAAAAGAAAACTGAGTACCAGCGGCGTGATGAACACAGCCCGGAGGAATTTTATGATCGCGCAGGTATTTGGGCCGAATTTGGTAAAATCATCTGTATCTCTGTAGGCTATTTTGTATTGAAAGGTGACGTTAGAAATTTCAGAGTGACTTCGTTTTCAGGTGATGAGATACAATTACTCAAAGACTTTAAAAACCTGCTTGAAACTCATTTTAACAGACCTCAACATGTGTTGTGTGCCCACAATGGGAAAGAGTTTGACTTTCCATTCATTGCTCGAAGGATGATTATTAACCGCATTGACCTCCCTGCCAAATTAAATCTTTTCGGGAAAAAGCCATGGGAAGTGCCTCATCTTGACACACTGGAACTTTGGAAGTTTGGTGATTATAAACATTTCACATCATTGAAGTTACTTACTCATATCCTTGACATTCCCTCTCCCAAAGATGACATTGATGGAAGCGAAGTGCGAGGGGTTTATTATGAAGATAAAGATATCGACCGCATTATACGTTACTGTGAAAAAGACACAGTTGCAGTCGCTCAGGTTTTTCTTCGATTGCGAAATGAAGTTATCTTAACCTCAGACGAAATAATTTCTGTCTAAATAAAAAAGCCCGCTGTTAGCGGGCTTTTTATTAGGTTAAACAAAATGATTATTCTTTTACAAATCGTTTTCTGAAAGTTTGTCCGTCTTCTGTTTTTACTTCAACAAAATAGACTCCGCTATTTAATTGAGAAACATTCAGTGTAGTATCAAAAGCTTGTATTGCTACTATTTGTCCTAAAACATTCAACACTTTAAGTTCTGTGCCGACGGCTTCCTTAAGTTGTAAGTTTAGAACACTTCCTTTTACCGGGTTTGGATAAATAATGAAATCTGATTCTACTCCTGTAAAATTCATGTGTCCATAATTTTGACTGCCATTTGATGAAACCACAACAGTGTAGTCTTCTACTTCACCCCAGGTAAATGTTTCACAAGAGGTCGGAGAAGCATTGTATTTCATAGAAACACGCATTCTTGTTGGGCCGTCTAATGCAGCGGTGGGAACTGTAAAACTACCACTAACAGAAGATGCTGTAGTGCGACTTCTGTTATAAACCAATTCTCCCGGGTCATCAAAACTTCCGTTTTGATTGTAATCAATCCAAACTCTATAGGCTTCTCTATATGTTCTACCAGACCAACCGGGAGTAATCGTTATGGTATTACTTGTTCCCTTAACCAATGTAGTTGAAATATTGGTAAAATCTGCATACCCACCGTTATTGCCAGAATTGTTATTAATAGTTCCCAGTTGTACTCGTTGAATCCATTCATCACTGGAGTTGTTTCCCTGTGAAGTACAATAGGTTATGGTATTTCCTAAAGTTGTGACCGAAACAACGTTACTTGAAGGAGATTCATTCCCGGCAGCATCTTTGGCCCTAACTGAAAAACTATAAGTGGTGCCAGCCACCAATCCCGTAATTGAAGCAGAAGTGCCTGATACAGTTCCTAAAAGTGTACTGCCCATATAAACATCATAACCTACAACCCCCACATTGTCAGCAGAAGCACCCCAAGATAAATCAACTGTTGTCTGGGTAATGTTTGATGCTGTCAAATTCGTTGGAGCTGTTGGCGCTTGAGTATCTGGTGGAGCCAGTGTTGTTACATTAAGTGCACTACTTGCAGCTGAAACATTTCCTGCAGCATCTTTAGCTCTTACTGTAAAACTATACGATGTACTTGCTGTCAAACCGGTAACTGATGCTGTGGTACCTGTTACTGTTCCTAATAAAGTACTCCCCATATATACATCATAACCCACAACACCCACATTGTCAGTTGAGGCATTCCAGCTTAAATCTAGTGTTGTTTGTGTGATGTTAGAAGCTGTTAAATTTGTTGGCACTGTTGGAGCTTGGGTATCGGGTCCTTCACCCACTATATTCACTGTGTAATCTTCGACCTCGCCCCAGGTAAATGTTTCACAAGCTGTAGGAATTCCGTTGTATTTCATAGAAACCCTCATTCTAGTGGGTCCTTCTACTGCTCCTGCAGGAATTGTAAATGACCCACTTACGGGACTTGCAGTTGTTGGAGACTGTGACCATACCTGTTCTCCGGCATCTGTAAAATCTCCATCATTATTGTAGTCTATCCAAACAGCATAACCTTCTGCATAAACTGTCCCTGTCCAGGTGGGAGTCACAGTAATGGTATAGGCATCTCCTTTAGTCAAATCAGTTGAAATATTGGTGAAATCTGAATAACCATTTCCTGAACCTGAAGGGTTATTTATAGTGTTGAGTTGTACCCTGCTAATATACTCATCACTCACATTAGTTCCTTGTGAGTTACAATATTCCAGCTGAACTTCCTGTGTGGTAAAGGTAACCGATTCCGAGTAATTTGAATTCGTCCCATCAGAACACTTACTTCTCACTTGTGCTTCATAAGAAGTGTTTTCAGATAAGCCTGAAAGCGTCGTTGTTGTGCTTGAAACTGCTAAAGTTGTCCAGTTTGTTGTTCCTTGAATACGGTATCTTAAATCGTATGTTGCTCCATCAACAGAGTTCCAGGATAATATAGCTGAAGTGGTTCCCACACCAGAAGGAGTGAGTCCGGAAGGAACAGTTGCAGTACAAGCAACAGGTTCACTAGAAATTCCGGTTATAATTAAAGAATAGTTTTGGCTTCCGCCGGAAAGGCTTCCTTTGTGAGTGACCGTAATTGTATAAGTCCCCGATGCATTGGCTACATCCACTCGCTCAAAAGGATCGCGATTATTATCTCCATTATTTGCATTTGTGTTAACGCCTGTAAGTCTCCAGGGGTAATAAGTATTTCCTCCTTGAGTAACTCTTATATCCAAATCATTTACCAATCGCGGAGTCGTATTATTTGTTGATGTAGTTGCAGTTCCAGCAGGATCTGTCCAGGAGATGGAAGCCATAAGGGCATTCACTCCATCACTATCAACTTCAATGGTATAAGTTTGACCCGGAAATAGGGTTAACTCACTTATTAGAGATTCATTCCCATTGTTTGAAATGGCCTCAGCGGCTCGTTTTGCGTTCATCAATCCCCAGCCAAAAATGGCATCAGGACCAGTCATACCGGCATCATCTGCTGTATGTAAAGCTACTCCTTTTAAAGTGGATGAACGCATATAGTTTCCATTTACATTATTGGCATGTTGCTGTAAAAGTAATAGTGACCCGGCTACATTAGGTGAAGCCATGGAAGTTCCTGAAATGGTATTGTATGCATTGTCACTGTTTTGATAAGTTGAATACACTCCTTGACCATTACCTGTAATATCAGGTTTAATTCGATAATCATCTGTTGGGCCTTGACTACTAAAAGAGCTAATATTCACAGATATCAAATCGCCGTTACTATTCACATTGGCATCTTGCGCACTAGCCACTACCATATTATTTTTTGAAGTAGAATGACCCGTTAGTTTATCATATTGAGGAAAACTGGAGTTTAAAGGAGCCCCATTATAATTTGTCGTTCCATCATTTCCAGCAGCGACTACCATTAAATAGTATGGTGCGTTGTAATGAAGTGCATCCCAGTCCCTGGAATCGGTGATATAAGCCCCAAAATAGTAATCTGGAACTAAATCTGAACGAAAACCATAAGAATGATTGGAAACTAACATTCCATTCCCGGCAGCCGATGTGGCTTCAGATAAATCACTGTTCCAGTCATAGCCAGAAACAAGTGCGTGAGGAGCCATTCCTTTTGCATTGGCAACCACTCCAGAAGCCATAATGGTTCCTGTCACGTGAGCTGCGTGAAAATTTAAAGAAGTACTTCCATCTGCCACAGTATATCTGTTTGTGCCACCGGCACCATCATACTCTTGATGAGAAGCTCTGGCGTGTCCTCCATCCCAAACGTGGGCTCTCATATTTTGGCCCATTAAATTGAGCCCTAATGAACCGCCAGAATTCAAGTGATTGGTTCGGGTGGATCTTGCTGCATCTACATTTAATGTTCGGTAATAAATTAAACTGCCATCAGAATCAATACGTTGTAATTCTGCAAATCCACCATCTTCAAGGGTAATGGTAGTTTCAATACCTCTTTGTTGAGCAAATTGAAAAGCAGTTTGCTTTTGCTGCAAAGCTTGGCTTGAAAATGAACTTTCCAATTGATTTAAAGTTTGTAAATCATAACGTGAGGTTATTAATTCCTGTTCTTCCTTCGTTTGGGAAAAAACAACAGAGTAACTAAGTAGTAAAACGGAAAGGACTATTTTACTCATCGAGACAAAATTTTTCATAAAGTAATTGGATTAATTAAACAATAAAGGGTTTGTTCTACACTTTAACTTTCAAGATAAAATATTAAAGTGGATTTAAATTTAAAAAAAACCTTGCTCAATTGATAATTTTATCGTTGAAATGCATTTTTTGTTAATAAGTTTATTAATTATCTCTTAATTCTATGCTTAATTTTTTCTTTGAAAAGCATTTTAATTACTAGTATATTTGGTAAATGAATAAGAATTCTCTTTTATCCATCCAAGATTTATCTATTTCCTTTTTTTCAGGAAAAGTGGAAAATGAGGTTGTGAAATCTGTTTCTTTTAGCCTAGATAAAAATGAAATTTTAGGTATTGTAGGTGAGTCTGGTTCCGGAAAATCAGTAACTACTTTATCTTTAGTGGGTTTACTGCCAAAAAATATTTCTAAAATAAAAAATGGGGAAATCATTTTTGAAGAGCAATCACTTCAAAATCTTTCTGAAAAAGACCTTAGAAAACTTAGAGGAAATTCCATTTCTATGATTTTTCAGGAACCCATGAGTGCTTTAAACCCCTCGATGTGTTGTGGAAATCAAGTTTCAGAAATATTAGTGCACCACAAATCCCTTTCGCACAAAGCGGCAAAAAAAGAAACCCTCTTACTTTTTGAAAAAGTAAAGCTACCAGACCCCAAAGAAATATATAATAAATACCCCCATCAAATAAGCGGCGGACAAATGCAACGTGTTATGATTGCTATGGCCATTGCATGCAAACCCAAAATTTTAATCGCCGATGAACCCACGACTGCCCTGGATGTGACTGTTCAAAAGGAAATCATTTTGCTTTTAAAAGAATTACAAAAAGAAACAGAAATGAGTATTATTTTTATATCTCACGACTTGACTTTAGTTTCTGAAATTGCTAACAGAATTTTGGTGATGTATCAAGGCGAAATTGTAGAACAAGGAACAGTACAGGAAATTTTTATCACCCCAAAACACTCCTACACCAAGGCCTTGATACATGCCCGCCCCAGCTTAAAACAAAGACAAGAAAAGCTGTCAACGATTCAAGATTTTTTGGAAAACAAAGTCAATTCGACATTCATTTCAGAAATACAAAGAGCAGCAAAGCATAAGAAAATATATAGTACAGCTCCATTGCTTAAAGTCCAAAACCTCAAAAAGGAATACTATTCCTCAGTTGGTATTTTTAGAAATAAAAAGGTCACCAAGGCTGTTGATGATGTAAGTTTTGAGATTTATGAAGGCGAAACACTAGGCCTTGTGGGTGAGTCAGGTTGTGGAAAATCTACTTTGGGTAAAGCGTTACTTCAACTCGACAAAGCAACTTCCGGAAGCATTTATTATAAAGGTAAAAATATTTCCGCTTTAAGCGAAAGAGACTTTAAAAAATACCGAAAAGAAATCCAAATTATCTTTCAAGATCCTTATTCATCACTCAATCCCCGAGTGTTAATTGGGGAATCAATTCTGGAACCTATGAAGGTTCATAAGCTGCATTACAGCGACAAGATGAGAAAGGAAAAAGTCATCCAACTTTTAGTTCAGGTTGGGTTAAGTGAAGAATATTATTATCGGTATCCGCATCAACTTTCTGGCGGTCAAAGACAGCGAGTTGGTATAGCCAGAACCATTGCTGTAGAACCAAAATTAATTATATGTGATGAATCTGTTTCTGCGCTAGATATCTCTGTGCAGGCACAGGTTTTAAATCTTTTAAATGGGCTTAAAGAAAAATATGGATTCAGCTATCTCTTTATTTCGCATGACCTGGCAGTTGTGAAATTTATGGCAGACCAACTTATGGTGATGAATGCCGGTAAAATTGAGGAAATTGGAGAGGCAGATGAAATTTATGCAAATCCTTTAAAATCATATACTAAAAAACTGATTGAAGCAATTCCTAAGGGAAATTAATTTGAAATTTATTAATGGTTTTTCTGAATTTTAGGAATAAAAAAATCCCGCTCTAACCTCACAAAGAGCGGGATTGACCTTTAAATCTGAAAATGTCAACAGATTCGGGGTTTATTTTTAGTTACATCAATAAAAAAACTTTTTTGGAAATGTAGAGCACACTATTAACTAAAATTAAAGTAGGTTTAATTTTTATGTGCAATGCTTGAAAATTTCTTTTGACTTTTGTCATCTTTTCAATCCTTTTGTTTATTACTTCTATAACTTACATAGCTTATGTTAAGTAAGCTGGTTAATTTTGGGACTGCTAATATGCAAACAAAAATCACATATTGACGATTAAATACATATTTATTCGATGAAATACATTATATTTTAACATTTCGGCAGTTTTTTACCTACAAATTGGCTTTTTTGAAGCAAAAAAAGAACCCTCATACTGAAGGTTCATTCAAATACAATAATGTGAAAGAAAAATATTTAGAATTTCATTTCAGGTATAGTACCCTCAATTAAAAGTGTGCCTTCTGTTGCATTTTGAATAGCTTCTACAGAAACGCCGGGAGCGCGCTCGAGTAATTTAAATCCTTTTTCAGTTATTTCAAGAACTGCCAGGTCTGTCACCACTTTTTTGACACACTTAACACCTGTTAATGGCAGCGAACACTTTTTAAGTAGTTTGGATTCTCCTGCTCTGTTAGTGTGCATCATAGCAACAATTATGTTTTCGGCAGAAGCGACAAGATCCATAGCGCCGCCCATTCCTTTTACCATTTTGCCGGGTATTTTCCAGTTGGCAATATCACCGTTTTCATCCACTTCCATTGCACCAAGTATAGTCAAATCAACGTGTTTACCTCTAATCATAGAAAAGCTCATTGCAGAATCAAAAAAAGAAGCACCCGGAAGGGTTGTAATGGTTTGCTTACCGGCATTGATTAAATCAGGGTCTTCTTCCCCTTCAAAAGGAAAGGGACCCATCCCCAAAACGCCATTCTCACTCTGAAACTCCACATCAATATCGTCACGAACGAAATTTGCAACTAAGGTGGGGATACCAATCCCCAAGTTTACATAGTAACCGTCTTTGACTTCTTTTGCGATGCGTTGTGCTATTTGTTCTTTGGATAGTCCCATAATTAATTTCTTTTTCTTACCGTGAGTTGTTCAATTCGTTTTTCATAGTTTGACCCTTGAAAAATGTGTTGTACAAAAATTCCGGGTATATGGACTTGATTGGGGTCGAGTTCTCCTGCCGGTACAAGTTCTTCTACCTCAGCAATTGTAATTTTTGCTGCCCCACACATATTGGGGTTAAAATTTCTTGCGGTGCCTTTAAAGATTAAATTTCCTGCAGTATCCCCTTTCCAGGCCTTTACAAATGCATAGTCTGCTTCAAAAGCTTTTTCCAGCACATACCATTTACCATTAAATTCACGAGTTTCTTTTCCTTCTGCTACTTCAGTCCCATAGCCTGCAGGTGTATAAAAAGCCGGAAAACCTGCTTGTGCAGCTTGGCAGCGTTGTGCCAATGTTCCCTGAGGAATTAATTCTACATCCAGTTCGCCACTTAGCATTTGTCGCTCAAATTCTGCATTTTCTCCCACATAGGAGGAAATCATTTTTTTTATTTGCTTTTTGTGAAGCAACAGTCCCAAGCCAAAATCGTCAACTCCGGCATTATTTGATATGCACGTAAGGTTTTTTACTCCTTTTTTCACTAAATGTGCTATCGCATTTTCGGGGATACCACTTAGTCCAAACCCACCAAACATCAAGGTCATTCCGTCTTTAACACCTTTACAAGCTTCATCTAGTCCTGAAATTGTTTTTTGTATCATACTCTTGTTTTAAAAACTAAATTCATCCAACAACTCGTCCCGTTCTTGGTCTTCTTTCCATTTGCTACAATCTGTTTCAATAGAAAGGTCACTTGGCTTTTTAAAGGCCTCTTTAGAAACCTCTAAGCTTTCATTTTCATAACACATCTTCATAAAATAGCCCCATATAGGAAGAGCCATAGTGGCGCCCTGACCATAAGTGATTGTGGGAAATCTAACAGATCTGTCTTCTCCACCCACCCATACTCCGGTAACGAGGTTTGGAACCATACCCATAAACCAGCCGTCGCTTTGATTTTGGGTTGTTCCGGTTTTGCCTGCAATGGGGTTTGTAAATGCATAAGGATAGCCTGTCATTACGTTATCGTAAAACTCATTTGACCAGGTTCTTCTCAAACGTCCTCCAGATCCTCCTTGTGTAACACCTTCCAATAAACTGGTGGTTACATAAGCACTTTCTGCACTAATCACATCGCGGGTGTTTGGGACATGTTGAAACAAAACGGTTCCGTTCTTATCTTCTATTCTAAAAACCATTACAGGTTCTACATAAACTCCTTCATTGGCAAAAACACTGTATGCTGCAACCATTTCAAACATACTTATATCAGTTGTGCCAAGTGCAATTGCGGGTCCGGTTGCCATTTCTGAGGTGTCTATACCCAACTTTTTTACCAGATCAATCACAGGAGCGGGTCCTGTTTTATCAATAAGATTTGCAGAAACCACGTTATGGGACTCTGCCAATGCAACTTTTAGATTTACCATTCCCCCATATTCATCTCCGGCATTTTTGGGAGTCCAGGGTTTTAATAAACCATATTTTCCTTCTTCAATGGTATAGGGTGTATTGGGTAAAGTGTCACAAGGTGACATATGCAACTGGTCAATCGCTGTGGCATAGACAAAGGGTTTGAAGGTCGAACCAACTTGGCGTTTACCTTGCTTTACCATATCATATTTAAAATGCTTATAGTTAATTCCGCCCACCCATGCTTTTACCTCGCCGGTTTGCGGACTCATAGACATCATCGAAGCCTGTAGATAAGATTTATAATATTTGATAGAATCGATGGGCTTCATAATAGTATCTATATCACCTTTCCATGAAAACACTCTCATTTCAGTTTCTTTATAAAACGTGTTTTTTACTTCTTCATCAGTCATTCCTTGATCTTTCAAAATACGCCATCTGTCACTCCGTTTCATTGCACTGTTCAAAAGACTTTCTGTTTCTTCTGGGGTAATTCCTCTAAAGGGGGCTGTTTTATTGTTTAAGTTTTGTTTATCAAACTCTCTTTGAAGGTTTACAAGGTGTGCATGAACTGCCTTTTCTGCAAATTCTTGCATTTTGGAATCGATCGTTGTGAAAATTTTTAATCCGTCACGATAAATATTGTACTTTGTCCCGTCGGCCTTTGGGTTTTCATCAATCCATTTTTGAATGGCAGCTCTCACATATTCTCTAAAATAAGTTGCCAATCCTTCATCATGTCCTTCAGGAGTATATTTCAGCTCTAATGGGCGTTGTTGAAGTGAATCTTTGATAGCTGTTGTAAGAAAGTTATTTTTTTCCATTTGTTTTAACACAACATTTCTTCTATGATGCACCATTTCCTCTCTTCGTAAGGGATTAAATAGCGATGAGTTCTTTAGCATACCCACAAGCATGGCGCCCTCTTCTGTATTGAGGTCTTTAGGTTCTTTGCCAAAATAAATGCGCGATGCTGATCGTATTCCTACAGCTTGATTTAAAAAATCATATTTATTGAGGTACATAGTAAGAATTTCCTCCTTTGTATATTGACGTTCCAAGCGAGTTGCAATGACCCATTCTTTCATTTTTTGGATAACAGCTTGGAGGAAATTTTTTGAACGTACCCCTGTAAATAATTGCCTAGATAGTTGCTGTGTAATAGTACTGGCTCCACCCTTTTTACCAAGAAAAAAAACGGCTCTTGCAAAGCCTTTGGCATCGATTCCTGCATGATTGTAAAAGCGTTCATCTTCAGTAGCTATTACTGCCTGAATGAGATGTTCCGGGAGGTCTTCATATTGAATTGGGGTTCTGTTTTCCCTGTAAAATTTTCCTAAAGTTTGACCATCTGAAGAAAGAATTTCTGTCGCTAGATTGGTCTCAGGGTTTTCAAGTTCTTCAAATGTTGGTAAAGCACCAAAAGCGCCCCAGGATGCCAATAAGAACATTAGCACTATAAATGTAAGACCCGCACCAACAGTGAGCCAAAACCATTTGATGTATTTTCGGCTTTCTGAAGTTGATTTTTTTGTTTTGTGTTTTGTCATAACTTATTCTCTATTGGCCTGACTCTTTTCAACAATAATTCCAACATCTGTAATCCCTTCAAGCTCGTTAACGCCCATAATTGAGGCATTATTGCGCATTGCATGCCTCAATTTAACTTCATAATTTCCTTCCTCAAAAAAACGTATGTTTTCTTTGTACCACAATTTGTTTTCTTTTATTCTATTTCCGGTTCCTAGCCATGTACCATCTGGATTGGCCATTTGATATTCTAGGGTGTCCTTAATGACTTTCCCATTAGGGAAATGAATTGCAGCAATTAAAAATAGATTGCTGTATTTGAATTCATTTGAGTTTCTAACTGTGAAAAACAAATTATAACTTGATAACGAGTCTATTTCAGGGATTATAAACTCGAGCGTTTGATCAAGTGGCCACTGGTTTGGTAAAGTGACAAACTCGCTATGAGTCTCATTTGTTTGACAACCTAACAAGAGTCCTGAAAAAAGAAAGAAGAATGCCTTTCTAATCATTTTTTTGGGGTTTTCTTTTTTTCCTTTTTTGATTCTTTTGACGATTCTTGGAACGTTTTGGATTATCAAAACGGGTTAAACTATCTTGACCCACAACATTGTTATAGACTGCTTCCTCTGAGAACGCAACCTCTGCAACAAAAGCTTCCAGACTAACCGCTTTTTTATTTTGTTTGTTAAGTGCAATGATTTCATTGGCTTTTTCAGCCTTGAGCTCATGCCAGTTCATCCATTCACCTTCATATGCATACCAAAGAACGCCTTTGAATATATCCAGTTTTTGGCAAACAGCTGTTCCTTTTTCTGTTAAGAGTTTTGTCTCGATACTTGGGAAGTGTTGAAGTGCTTCTAAATACATATCCAGTTCATAATTCAAACAGCACTTTAATTTTCCGCACTGTCCTGCAAGCTTTTGCGGATTGAGAGACAATTGTTGATAGCGAGCAGCTGATGTGTTCACAGACCTAAAATCAGTCAACCAGGTAGAACAACACAGTTCTCTACCGCAGGAGCCAATTCCACCCAGACGAGCTGCTTCTTGTCTGAAGCCCACTTGTTTCATTTCAATGCGCGTATTAAACTCGTGTGCAAACTCTTTAATGAGTTCTCTAAAATCAACTCGTTCTTCAGCTGTGTAATAGAAAATAGCTTTAGATGCATCGCCCTGAAACTCGACATCAGAAATTTTCATTTTCAAATTTAGTCTAATAGCAATTTGACGGGCTCTAACCTTTACCGTTTCTTCTCTGTCTCTAGCTTTTTGCCAAATGTCAATATCACGTTGAGATGCTTTCCTGTAAATTTTTAAATTATCTTCTTCAATGCGATGCTTTTTCTTTTTCATTTGGATGCGCACCAGTTCTCCGGTGAGGGAGACTAATCCTATATCGTGACCTGAAGCAGCCTCCGTGGCAACAACATCGCCTACTGCCAAAGGTAATTTTTCTTTGTTATGGAAAAAGTCTTTCCTTCCGTTTTTAAAGCGTACTTCTACAAAATCAAATGGCTCTTGATTTTCGGGAAGTGTCATATTTGCCAACCAGTCAAAAACAGTAAGCTTGTTGCATCCGTCTGTGCCACAAGTTCCATTGTTTTTGCAGCCTTTGGGTTGACCGTTTGTTGATGATGAACAGCTTGTACAGCCCATAAAATGTGTGTCTTGAATGTGAACTAAATCACGTTGCTTGTAAAAAATTTCTTTAAGGGTAAAGATAGTATTTTTGACAAGAAGTTAATAATGCAACAAAACCTTTCTCTTTAATTTTACAAAAGCTTATAAACTTTATCTGACATTCTAAGTCTAAATGGAAGTGAAAGGGTTACTTTATCAGATTTTTTGGCGCTTTGAGCTTGGGTTCCGTTAACGTACATTGTTGTGATGGTCACTTTTTGATTTCCGGTGGTGGGGCCATCAATCAATAAAGTATCTCCTATTTTTATATTTCCATGTTCCATAAGAAACATCCCCACTTTTGACTTTGTGTAATAATGCTGGCCTTTCCCAACAATTTCTTTTTTTACAGCAGCTTTTATGATTTTGTCTTTTTTCTTTTCGGCTTTCGCTAAAGGGGTATCAACTAGCAGTCCTGAGCTTTTAAATTTCAATGAAGGCGATTTTCCTTTTCGGAAAATTTTATTTCCCACTTGTTGTCCTTTTCTTAGTTTGATTTGTTCCACTAAAGGTAAATGAATAATTTCAAAACATTCAGATGAGCAACAGTTTTCCATTTTTTGTTGACAAGATTCACATTGAATAAATAACAAATGACAGCCATCATTTGCACAGTTTGTGTGATCGTCGCAAGGCACACCACACTGATGGCATCTTGAAATGATATCCTCTGTAATGCGCTCTCCCAAACGGTGATCAAAAACAAAGTTTTTACCAATAAATTTATTCGGGAGTTTTTGCTCGTTGATTTGACGCGTGTATTCGATAATGCCTCCCTCTAATTGATATACATTTTTAAATCCTTTGTGTTTAAAAAAAGCACTGGCCTTTTCACAGCGAATACCTCCTGTGCAATACATTAGCAAGTTTTTATCTTCCTTGTGAGCTTCAAGCTGTTTTTCAATGATGGGAAGTGACTCTCTAAAAGTTTCCACATCTGGAGTGATGGCTCCTTTAAAATGACCAATTTCACTTTCATAGTGGTTACGCATATCAACTACAATGGTGTTTGGATCATCAAGTAATTGATTGAAATCTTTTGCCTTGAGGTGAATGCCTTTATTTGTAACATCAAAAGTTTCATCATTTAAACCATCAGCGACAATTTTTTTTCGCACTTTGATGGTAAGCTTTAAAAATGAAAAATCATCATGTTCTACAGCTATATTGAGTCGAATGCCTTTCATAAAGTCATAATCTTCTATGCGGTTTTTAAACTCATAAAAATGATCTGCTGGAAGCGAAAGTTGTGCATTTATTCCTTCTGAAGCTACATAAATTCTGCCAAGAACTTCAAGTGGGTTCCAGGCGATAAACAGGGCATCTCTAAAGGCTTTTGGGTCTTCAATTTTTGCATACGCATAGAAAGACAAAGTGAGTCTTTGTTTGCCGGCTTTGTCAATTAGCTCGGCTCTTTGATCTGCGCTTAAAGTGTTGTACAGTTGCATGCTATAAACGATTTAAGTATGAATAAAACTACTGCTCTAAATGGAAGAACAGCTTGCAAAAATAACAGAATTTCACATTTTCTTCAACAAAAAAAGCATCAATTTGATTTGATGCTTTTTTTCGAATGGCTAATTCGTTATTACTAAATTTTAATTTCTCGGTTGAAAAGTTGTAATGACGTTAGCCACCATCAATTTTGCTACTACTGCAAATTGCAATGGTAATAGCAAAGCCAGATGTATTCAATATTAAATTGCGTTTAAGTGTTCTCAATTGGTTTTAAATATAGTGCTTTAAATTGAAGATGAAAAATTATTGAAAAGGTTGCGCTCATCTATTGTGATGCACAAAAAGAAATAGTATTTTAGCGTTAACTATTTACTTTAAATCATTAGAAATGAGCAACGAGAAAGACGCAAAATTAAAAGCATTAAAACTTACATTAGACAAGCTTGATAAAACCTATGGAAAAGGAGCTGTCATGAAATTGGGTGACCAGGCAGTTCAGGAAGTGGAATCGATATCAACGGGCTCTCTTGGGCTAGATATTGCACTGGGAGTAGGAGGTCTTCCTAAAGGGCGTGTCATTGAAATTTATGGGCCTGAATCTTCAGGAAAAACAACTTTGACCCTTCACGCTATCGCCGAAAGTCAAAAAGCAGGTGGTATAGCTGCATTTATTGATGCAGAGCATGCTTTTGACAGAGGCTATGCCCAAAAGCTGGGAGTTGATATTGAAAACCTCATCATTTCACAACCCGATAATGGTGAGCAAGCCCTTGAAATTGCAGACAATTTAATTCGTAGTGGCGCCATTGACATTGTAGTGATTGACTCGGTAGCGGCCTTGACTCCAAAAAGTGAAATTGAAGGTGAAATGGGAGACTCAAAAATGGGACTACACGCCAGGTTAATGTCTCAAGCATTGCGAAAGCTAACCGGATCTATCAGTAAAACACACTGTACAGTGATTTTTATCAATCAACTTCGTGAAAAGATTGGGGTTATGTTTGGAAACCCCGAAACGACCACCGGTGGGAATGCATTGAAGTTTTATGCTTCCGTGCGGTTAGACATCAGAAGGTCAACTCAAATTAAAGACAGTAATAGTGAGGTTCAAGGCAATAGAACCCGTGTTAAAGTCGTTAAGAATAAAGTGGCACCTCCTTTCAAAACAGCCGAGTTTGACATCATGTATGGCACCGGTATTTCTAAGGTGGGCGAAATTATAGATTTGGGTGTTGATTATGAAATCATCAAAAAAAGTGGCTCTTGGTTTAGTTATGGAGACACAAAACTTGGGCAGGGAAGAGATGCTGTTAAAGCACTTTTACTGGACAACCCAGAACTTTTTGAAGAATTGGAACTTAAAATCAAAGAAGCTATTGCCTTATTGAAAAGTTAAAAAAAACACAATAACGCAACCTAACATCTTAATTTGCATCTACAAGTAAAGTTCCTTGTTTTTAAAGTGGAAATCTTGTAGATGCATTTTTTTAACAGTTCATAGCTGTTTTTTTCACAATTAAAAAAGAGGAAGTTTGGCTTTAGATGAGCTCATAGAAAAATGTAAGCAAGAGGATATCAAAGCACAAGGAGAGTTGTACACACTTTATTCAAGTAAACTTTTCGCTGTCTGTCTGAAATATTCTCGCAATGCAACTGAAGCGCAAGATAACCTTCAGGATGCATTTCTTACAATTTTTAAAAGTATGAGCCAATACAAGCACAAAGGCTCCTTTGAAGGATGGATGAAACGCATTACTGTTAATACCGTGCTTCAAAAATATCGTAAAGAGCGTTTTTTTGAAATAGTGAATGAAAACCAAATTGAAGATCCTGAAATTGAAATTGAAGAAAACAGTTTCTCTCTTGATTTTTTATTAAAATTGATTCAGGAGTTACCAGATCGATATCGATTGGTTTTTAATTTATATGTCCTCGATGATTATTCACATCAAGAAGTAGCAGAAATGCTTGGAATAACAGTGGGCACATCAAAATCAAATCTTGCAAGAGCAAGAATGATTTTAAAAAGCAAAATAGAAGAAAGCAAACCAGCTCAAGCAAAGAGTAACTAACAAATGAACACAAAAAAGCAATTAGACCGGCTTTTCAAAGAGCAATTCAGAAATATGGAAGTGGCACCGCCACCGGCTGTGTGGGAGAACATTGCTACTGCTCTTCAAAAGAAAAAGCAAACCAAGCGCGTTGTTCCTTTATGGTATAAACTCGCAGGTGTTGCAGCAGGTCTTTTGGTGTTTTTTAGCCTTGGAAGTATCTTTTACAATCCATCCTCATTAACTGAAGTTTCCTCAGAAGATTTTGAAACTCCGGTTCCTTCTGAAGTTGATTCTCCATTAGAAAAAGACAGTTTTGATGTAAACCAACAAGAAGTGGTCGTTCAAGAGAGTCAAGAAAATCCTTCTTCCATTAATAATGACAATTCTAAAGAGCAACAAAAAATAGTCCCTCCAGAAACTAAAAAAACGATTTCTTCATCTGAAGCAATTGTAAAATCTAATCAAAAAACGAATTCAGTTTCTGAAAATACTCAAAACCCAAAAATAAATTCAACCTCTGAAACTATTTCAGAAAAAGATATAATTGCACAAATTGTTGCGCCAAATCAAAACTCAGAGACAAATGACCTTTATGAAGTTGATCCTGTCAAGAAAGAAATAGAAACCACAATTTCTGATACTGATTCATCCACTGAGTTAAAGGAAGAAAATAAAAAATCATTAATTGATTATATCGCTGAAAAAAATGAACCCGCTGTAACTGTTTCAAATACAACTCCAGAAAATAGGTGGGAAGTAGCTCCTAATGTTGCTCCTGTTTATTACAGTTCTTTGGGGAACGGTTCCTCCATAGATCCTCAATTTTCAGAAAACTCCAAATCTGGAGATGTCAATATTAGCTACGGGGTAAAAGTGAGTTATGCTATTAATGACAAACTAAGCATAAGAACAGGAATAAATAAAGTGGATTTAAGTTACTCAACAAATGACATTGAGTTTGCTATTGCTTCTGCTTCAGGTGGCTTACAATCTATAGACTCTAAGAGCAAAGGATATGCTGTTACTGTTGGTACAAGAGGAAGTTTACAACAGCCTCCCTCAAACCTTCCAACTGTAAGTGAAGATGGCACTGTGATTGTACCGCGCAATGGCGTCATTCCCGGAACTATGCAACAGGATTTAGATTATTTTGAGATTCCTTTAGAGTTGAAATACAGTTTATTGAATAAGCGGTTTGGACTCAACCTGGTGGGCGGAGTGAGCACGCTTTTATTAAACAGCAACCAAGTAAGTGTTTTATCTGATGGTTTTCAAACGGAAATTGGAAGTGCCAATAATTTAAACAATCTAAGTTTTAGTACTAATGTGGGCGTAGGATTTGATTATAAATTATCAAAAAGATTTGTCTTCAACCTTGAACCAATGTTTAAATATCAACTCAATCCATATTCAGACAGTAATATTGATTTTAAACCTTTTTATCTGGGGGTTTACAGTGGTTTTAGTTACAGATTTTAGTTTAAGTTAAGTTTAATTTTATTGACTGTTTATTTTTGTTTTTGTAATGTTTAGCAATAAATAAACGAAAGAAAAGCTGCTCGCTGTGCCAAAAGAGTAGCTTTTTTTGATTTTATATTTTCAATGTATTGTGGGCTTTTCTAATTCCTGAAGAATGATATTTCTCACAACATCTTTTACGCTTCTTTTATTCTCTATTGAAACCTGATTAGTAAAAACAAACCGATGACTTTTTACTCTCATCTTGCCGGGACTACCGCTAAAGAATGAATAGGAAAATCTTTTTTTATTATCGTGAAAAGTCATAGGGACAATTGGAATTTGATGGTCAATTGCGAGTCTAAATGCTCCATCTTTGAAAGTGTCCAAAATGACATTTTCGTCTTCCGGGACACCTCCTTCGGGAAAGATACAAATACTCAAACCGGCTTTTAACCGTTCTTGAGCAGCTTCAAAAACTTCCATACGGCTTTTTGCATTGTTCCGGTCAACTAAAATGCAAGTTCGTTTATAAAAAAAACCAAATAATGGAATCTTACCTAACTCCTTTTTACCGACAAATACAAAAGGGTTTCTCACAGAATACAACATTAGCATAATATCTGCCATAGAAGTGTGATTGGCTACAAACATATAGCTCTTTCTTCGGTCAGGAAGTTGTTCTTTTCTCACTTTAGGAAAAAACCCCATTCCAAATAAAATAATTGTAGCCCAGAGTCTTGCTATGACAAAAAAACCAGGGTACCATTCTTTTCTTAGAATACTCACTATTAAAAATGGAAAAAGAAGTATAATGGCCAGGGCGATTAACACATAAAACCAAATGCGCCACAAAGGAATGAATATATACTTTTTTAAAATCATAGACCTCAAAAATACACAATTGTATTGAGCCATATAATGAACTCATCTTGACTTTTTTCAATTGGTTAAAAAATTGCCATTTTAAGCCTGCTTTTCGTCATTTTTTCCTTCCGTAGCTCTGCTATGCAACTCAAAATTTCCTCAATCAGGCTCAAAATAGCTAATTTTCACTTCAATCAAAAAAGTCAAGATGAGTTCAAACAAAAAAAGTACCTTTGTTTCAATTCTTTTTTTAGATATAAATTACCATGGCACGAATTTTAACAGGCATTCAAAGTACAGGCACTCCACATTTGGGGAACATATTGGGGGCCATTGTTCCCGCTATAGAAATGGCCAATCAGCCGGAAAACGATAGTTATTTGTTTATAGCAGATATGCATTCACTCACCCAAATTAAAGACCCTGTCACCTTACGTGAAAACACATATAGTGTTGCTGCAGCCTGGCTTGCCTTTGGACTTGACATCGATAAAACTGTGTTTTACAGACAAAGCGACGTTCCTCAGGTGACAGAACTCTCCTGGTATTTGAGTTGTCTGTTTCCCTATCAACGGCTCACTCTAGCTCATTCCTTTAAAGACAAGGCAGACCGTCTGGATGATGTCAATGCCGGTTTATTCACTTACCCCATGTTGATGGCTGCAGATATATTATTATATGACGCCCAGTTTGTTCCTGTTGGTAAGGATCAACTGCAACACCTTGAAATGACACGTGATGTTGCTACACGTTTTCATGCTAAATATGGAGAAACATTTGTATTACCCGAAGCAAAAGTTCAAGAAGAAAGCAAGTACATTCCCGGAACAGATGGGGCCAAAATGAGCAAATCAAAAGAAAATACCATCAACATCTTTTTACCTGAAAAGCAGTTGCGAAAGCAAATCATGAGTATTGAAACAGACAGTACTCCGCTGGAAGAGCCAAAGAATACCGAAACCTGTAATGTGTTTGCAATCTACAAGTTACTAGCTTCAAAAGAGGAAATAGCAAGCATGCGAGCAAACTATCAAGGAGGCAATTATGGCTATGGCCATGCCAAGCAAGCTCTTTTTGAATTGATGCTCAGTCGTTTTGAAAAAGAAAGAAAGCGATTCACCTATCTAATGGAAAATAAACAAGAACTTGAAGACGCTTTGCTATTGGGTTCAAAAAAAGCATCATTGGTTGCCGGTGATGTTTTAAAGAGAGTTCGGAAAAAAGTTGGTTATTAAACAAATGAAAAACCCTCTGAGTAAAAACTCAGAGGGTTTAATTTTAAAGTGGGTTCAGATTTTTATCTTTTTACGATATTGAAACTACCCACAGTACCATTAACAGTTGCTTTCATCACATACATACCGGCACTTAAGTTTGCGATATTAACTTTAGCAGAAAGGCTGTCTGGTGAAACACTTAATAATTGCTGACCTAATACATTGAAAAGAGTAATATTTTCGATATTAGATTTTGCGTTTACATTAAGAATCTCTGTAGTTGGGTTTGGATAATAGCTAAATCCTTCAAAAGAATTGTCAACAAGACTTAGAACTGTTCCTGTAACGTCAAAGGGATAGCCATGTTGATTTCCAGTTCCTCCATCAAGTGAAGGACCCCAGGCCAATGTGTTAGGGTCAAACTGCTGACCATTACCGGTCGATCCTGTTCCCAGAGGTGCAGCGATTGGAGGAGCCCACGGGCCTGAACCCAAAGTTCCATCTGCATTCCAGTCAACCCAATAAGTTCCTGGAGTTAGGGTTAAGCCGGGAGTTTGGAGAGTGTTCTTCATTATAGGTCTTGAGTTATCTTGTGGTGTGGTTTCAGAAGCTCGGTAAACGCCACTCCATTCGGTATCTGTAAGTACACTTACATCAGGATCACCATAAATTACAGTTCCAACTCCGGGTTCACCATCCCAAATCACAACTGTTCCTCCAATAAACGTTGAAGTTGTAGTTGATCCTGTTTGATAAGCATAAAAATCGATTGAAGTAACTTCAACCGTTTCTGCAACAACCCAATCATCTGCAATTCTAAATCCTGTTGATGCTGCATGACCTGCTCCTAAAAGTGTATTTCCAACAGAAACATTTTCTAGCAAACTCAAGTCGGCACCACCAAAGCCACCTCCGGCAACGTTGAAAACCGGTCCATTACTGTAAATAACGCCACCCATCACTTGATTGCTATTGCTGAAATCTGAGATTTCAGTTGATGCGGCTGGAGGGTTCTGGTTGTAATCAGAAACCACCTCTGCTTGTTGAGCAGTCATTTGACTTGCAAAAGTCAATACTGTTATTGAAAACAATGATAAAGTAATTTTTTTCATAATGATTAAATTTTAGTTAATAAGAGTAAATGTAATAAATA
>JAGYJA010000007.1 GCA_018402385.1 Flavobacteriaceae bacterium | reverse complement strand
CTTTTACGGGAATTGGATTTGGGATGGGCGAACAGTATAAACTCATCAAAGACAAAAAACCCTTTAAAGCTGTCTATTCTCTTGATGAAAACACCTGGAATGGAACTAAGACTATACAGTTGTTGTTGCGGGATGTGAAGGTTTAGCCTGTTTTGGATTGGAATCCAAGCAGTAGAGTAGCCTTCAAAAACATAAACCAAACATTATCAGCGTTTTAGTTATTTGGAATAATTCTAAAAAAGCCAAGGGTGGCTTTATCCTAGGCTTTGGTAGGGAGTAAGGTGGGAGTATCTATAGGTGAGCCTACATTTTGACCCGCCTTGAAAAAACACGATGGCCCTTGCTGTATGCGGTGGTGTTTTGGTTGTTGTTTTTAGGGTGGACTGCAATTCAATTTTCAGGAAGCGCTATTTATTTGGAAAAGCCACGCCCGATTAGACGTGTTTTAGCATTGTAGTTTCTTCGATGGACTAGAATACCTTAAATGGCATTACAACCATAACAGTTCCGGTTGAGGGGTTTTGAAGAGGAGATTTATATTTATATTATTTTCCTTATCTTTATTATCACTGTAAAATATCAACCATGAAAACAATTTACGCCACCTTAATTACAATTGCACTCTTTGCAATGAACCCAATAGTGAATGCTCAGAACTTTTACTTAGCCCCCAACGGTGTGACGTGTATGTGTCCCGATGCAGCCATAGGTGATACGGGAGTTGTGAATGGAATAACTTATACAAAAAGAGTCAGGGAACAAATAACAGCCGAAAACGCATCTACTTCGTGCACAAGCGGCATAACAAATATGCAGTCTTTGTTTTCATATGAATCTTTTTTTAATTTAGATATAAGCAGTTGGGACACAAGCAGTGTGACAAATATGCGCTCGATGTTTAGAAATGCATATTTGTTTAATCGTCCTCTTAATCATTGGGATGTCTCAAATGTGACAGATATGAGCAGCATGTTTGAGGACGCAGGTTCATTTAATCAAGACTTGTCTGCATGGACATTTAACCCCGGTGTGAATTTAGAAACCTTTTTATCAAATGCGAATCTAAGTGTGAATAATTATGACTTGTTACTTCAAAGCTTTCTTGCACAAAACCTTCAAAACAAGAATTTAGAGGCAGAGCTGTTGGGATATTGCGATACTCTAACAAGAGATCAGTTAATTAATAATAATGGCTGGTCAATACAAGGTGATGTTATTGTAGAGTGTGGAGCTGAAATCAACCCCTCTACAACTCCATTTGTTACAACATGGACTGTAGATGGCAATGATTTAACTATTGATCTTTTTACCAGAAACATATATGAGTATAATTTTGATGTTGATTGGGGTGACGGCTCCACGAGCACAAATGTCACCCAGAGCATCAGCCACACTTATACTTCTCCCGGGACTTATACAGTTAGTATTCTAGGAGTTTATCCTTATTTTATGGTGTGTAAAAACCCTGCGGAAAACCCGTACAATAGTTGTTCTAATGTGGAAAAATTAACTACTGTACAGGCTTGGGGCGATCAAGAATGGCAATTAATGCATTCCAGCTTTAAAAACGCTGAGAACTTTACTATGCCTGCTACAGATGTGCCAGATTTATCACAAGTAAAAAATATGAGAAGAATGTTTTACGAGGCAGGCTCATTTAATGAGCCCATTGATAATTGGGATGTTTCCAGTGTGACAGATATGTCAGAGATGTTTAGACGAGCTCATAATTTTAACCAACCTTTAAATAATTGGGATGTTTCCAATGTTACAAATATGACCTCGTTGTTTGAATATGCCGGTGATTTTAACCAACCTTTAAATAATTGGGATGTTTCCAGTGTAACAGATATGAGTTGGATGTTTCGCTTTGTAGTTACATTCAACCAGCCTTTAAACAGCTGGGATGTCTCTAATGTGACTGATATGTCAGGAATGTTTTATTATGCACACTCATTTAATCAACCTCTAAATAACTGGAACGTTTCTAATGTGATGGATATGCGATTGATGTTTTCTGGAATCTACAGTTACAATGAGGATTATGATTTCAATGGAAATATAAGTAATTGGGATGTTTCTAGTGTGACAAATATGAATGGTATGTTTCGATACGCAAACTTATTTAACCAACCTATTAATAATTGGGATGTCTCCAATGTGACAGATATGAGTGAAATGTTTCGGAGAGCAAGTTCTTTTGATCAACCTTTGAATGACTGGGATGTGTCTAGTGTTACAGATATGAGTGAAATGTTGGGAGCATTTTCATTTAACCAACCTTTAAATGACTGGGATGTCTCTAATGTTACAACTATGCAAGGAATGTTTGCCGGCGCATATTCGTTTAATCAACCCCTTGATAACTGGAATGTATCCAATGTGACAAACATGACAACTATGTTTTCCAGTGCACATTCGTTTAATCAACAAATACATCTCTGGGATGTTTCTAATGTTATAAATATGGAAGCAATGTTTAGGAATGCTCACAATTTTCTTAAAAACATTTCATTATGGTGTGTAGAACAAATACCGAATGAGCCATCACAATTTGCCTCTAGCTGTCCTATACCAGAGTCATATAAACCTATTTGGGGATTTGACTGTAGTTTGTTATCAACCCAATTAGTTGATAATCCACAAATCGATATTAAGCTCTATCCTAATCCTACAAGTAATGTGTTTACATTAGACAATAAAAGTGAGTATAGCATAGAGACAATTACCATTCTCAATATGCAAGGTCAGGTAGTAAAGCAGGTTGATGGTAATCAAATGAATACACAACAGATAAATATACAAGATTTAGCCTCGGGGAACTACTTTATCCAAATCGAAACAAACAGAACTTTGTTGTTCAAAAGGCTTATTAAAAATTAGATTTGGCATACACTCTACTAGTACACTAATGCTTGGTGCGATTTCGGGAAAGAAAATACCCGGGATTAAGTTATTTAAACTCCTTCAACTCAAACCGCTCCCCATCAAACACCCCATAGGTAAAATGGGTGATCCAATCGCCTAAGTTAAAATAAGTGCTGTTTTCACCCACCTTAATTTCCATGGGGAAGTGGCGGTGGCCAAAGATAAAGTAGTCATAGTGTTTGGTTTCCAGTTTGCGTTTGGCATATTGTGCGAGCCATTCATTTTCTTCGCCTAGAAACTCTTTGTCCTCTTCACCGGAGATGAGTTTGTTTTTTACCGAAAGGTGTTTCGCAACAGCAACACCTATATCAGGATGCATCCATTTAAACAGCCATTTGAAGAAAGGATTGGTAAACACCTTTTTCATACGCTTGAAACCTTTGTCGTTTGGACCCAGCCCATCGCCGTGACCTATGAGAAAAAGCTTGTTGCCTATGGTAAACTCCCGCGGTTGATGGTAAACCGTTATGTTGAGCTCTTTTTCAAAATAATCGTTCATCCACAAATCATGATTACCCACAAAAAAGTAAATGGGGATACCACTATCCCTTATTTCGGCGAGTTTTCCCAGAACCCGTACAAACCCTTTGGGCACTACATGTTTGTATTCAAACCAGAAGTCAAATAAATCACCCAGCAGGAAAATGGCGGCGGCATCTTCTTTTACCGTATCCAGCCAGCTCACAAAGATGCGCTCACGGGGGAGGCTCTCAGAAGCAGTGGGTGCGCCCAAATGATTGTCACTGGAGAAATAGATTTTTTTGCCTTCGGGTATGTTCATTCAGTTGGTTTGATGGTGTAAATATAAGTAAATGAATGAAGTTTTTTACTGATTGTCTGAAGCATACCATTCTGCAAAACTGCTTTCGGTTTCCTGAAGTTTCAGGGAATGGAGTTGGATGTTTTGAGGAAGGCGTGCTTTGATTTTATTGGAGAAGTCGATGACCATATTTTCGCTGGTGGGTTGATAATCCACTAAAATCACGTGGTGGTCCCTTTCTGAAAGCTCTTTGGCGAGTTCCACGTGTGGGGTGTTTTTATTAAAAACCGTAGCGTGATCAAAGACATCCACGATTTCTTCTTTAACGATTTTTTTCAAATCACTGAAGTCAATCACCATTCCATATTTCACATGGTTTGAATCAGTTATGGGGCTGCCAATAACTGTAACTGAAAGCTTATAACTATGCCCATGCACATTGCGGCATTTTCCGTCATATCCATATAAGGCATGACCGGTTTCAAAATTGAATTGTTTGGTGATTCTAATTGTACTCATTCCTAATAATTATTTGACAAAGATAAGGTAAAATGATTCTTTTATAGAAGTTGTCAAACCATTGATTTTCTGAACTATATTTGCGGGCTTTTTTTAAACACTCAAGCACAACTATGCAGGAAATCTTTGAGCAACTCGATTTTGTTGAAAACCCGATGTATGAATCCATCATCAATGATTTGATGGAGCAGCAATACAGCATCGTGGAAGGGTTTTTTTCGGAAGAAGAAGTCCTCGCTTTACGCGATTCGCTGCTCGATAAGTTTGAAGAAGATGCCTTTAAAAAAGCCGCCATTGGAAACCGGGTCAATGAAATCATTGAAAAATCGATTCGCGGTGATTTCATTCTTTGGTTAAATGAAAATGAAGCCAATTTCGCCGAAAAGGCATTTTTCAACAGAATCAACGATATGGTTTCTTACCTAAACAAAACCTGTTTTATGGGCATCTTGTTCAAGGAATTCCATTATGCACTTTATCCAAAAGGGACTTTTTACAAGCGGCACCTTGACACTTTCCAGAATGACGACCGCCGAAAATTATCAATGGTTTGTTATCTCAACGACGAGGACTGGCAACCGGAGTATGGCGGCGAACTCGTGTTATACCTCAACATAAACGGAAAGGAAATCCCCAAAACAATCTATCCTTTACCGGGAAGAATGGTCATTTTTGAAAGCCAGATTTTAGAACACGAGGTCAAGCCTGTTGAGCAAAAAAGAATGAGCATTACCGGCTGGTTGAAAACGCGTTAAACCATTGTAAAAAGCAATTCAATATTATAAGTCACCTAAGTGCCTGGCTCCAATCTGGGCAACATCATTTTCCTGAACTTGATTATCAAAGATAGTGATCTCACCAACGCCCAAACAACAAAGGCAAACCAGACACTATACAATTCAAATTCTAAATAATCAAAGAAAAACAACACCGGTATAAACCCTAAAAATGTAGCTGAGAGCAATACGTTTCTTAAATATTTCATCTCTCCCATTCCCTTGAAAATTCCGTCAAATATAAAGGCAAGTCCGTTGATAGGTTGTACAAGAATCACGATAAAAAAGATTTGCTTAAAGTTAAATATGACATCAGGATCTTTTGAAAATAAAATTCCAAGAGGTTCATAGAAAATCCAGCCTACGCCTATTAATATCAATGCAACGAGCATTCCATAGAGCGAAACTATTTTGCTTAATTTCCACAAGCCTTGAAAGTCTTTAGCTCCGAGCAGTTTTCCCGAAAGAATATTTCCCGAGGAAGAATACCCATCAATAAAGAACGCTGAAAACAACCAAAGGTTGAGCGCTATGGTGTGTGCAGCGATTTGAGCTGTTCCATAATCTGTTGCAAAGGCATTGGAGAAGTAAATAGCCGTATTTAATGCGATTGAGCGCACAAAAAGGTTCAACGCCATTCCCTGTAAGGCGGTACATTTCAGGGTGTAAGTGGAAACGTCAATTTTAAACTCACATTAGTTTTCCAAAGCAATAGAATTAATGAAATCACAGCCATTAATCCTTGTGATATTAAACTCGCCCAGGCAGCTCCTTTTAAGTGCATAGGTTCAATCCAACCTTCAATACCATAAACCAATGCAAAATCAAGACCGATGTTTGCTGCAGCTCCAAAAAGTGCCACTACCATTGGCCAAAATGTATTTTGCAGCCCCCTAAAAACCCCAAAAACAGCAAAAGTAAACAAGGTCAATGGAAAACCCCAAACCCGGATGTTGTAGTAATCAACACTGTATTCAAGTACAAGCCCGCTTGCGTTGTAGAGTTTAAAAATACCTTCTACAAAAAAGATGGTACTCAATAAAATAAGAATACTTAAAAGCACATTCAGATAAATGGCTTGCGCCGGAAGGGTTTTGAGTTCGTCCAGTTTTCCGGCACCCAGATATTGAGAGATTATGGCGGAAATGGCACTGCGAGTTTGACCCAAAATCCAAATTAAAGCTGAAAGAAAAGAACCCACAATCCCAACAGCTGCCAGCGCTTCGGTACCATTTTCAGGAATATTTCCCACAATGGCAGCGTCTGTAATAGAAATAACAGGCTCTGCAATACCTGCAATCAATGCCGGTATGGCAAGACGGTGAATGTTTTTAAAGGAGAGTTCATTTTTCAAAACGACAAAACTTTAAACAAGAAACCACAAGCATAGTGGCTTGTGGTTTATTTGGTGGAGAAGATGGGACTCGAACCCACGACCTCTTGACTGCCAGTCAAGCACTCTAGCCAGCTGAGCTACATCCCCGATTGAGGGGTCAAAAATAATTAAAAAAAACCATTCTTTGTGTGTTACATCAAATTTAAATATTAAAAACATCCTTAACAATGTCTAAGCAGGAGGCGTTCCTACTTTTTTAATTAACTTTGCAAGAATTTAAAAGCAAGCCATGATACAATCCATGACAGGATTTGGGAAATCGATTAAACAACTTCCCAACAAAAAAATTACCGTTGAAATTAAATCGCTCAACAGCAAAAGCCTTGATTTAAACACTCGTCTTCCTTCTGCATATCGAGAAAAAGAACTTCAAATAAGAAATATGCTTGCAAAATCTCTAGAGCGAGGCAAGGTTGATTTTAATTTGTTCATTGAACTTTCAGGAGAAGAAACGTCTTCTCAGGTAAATGTGCCTGTTGTAGAAGAATACATCAAGCAATTAAGTCTTATTGTTAACGGTGACCGCACAGAACTACTAAAAATGGCTATTAGAATGCCGGATGCTTTAAAAACTGAACGAGATGAGATTGATGAAGAGGAATTTCAGCAAATCTCAGATGCTATATCAGAAGCGTTAAAGGAAATCAATATCTATCGCAGTGATGAAGGAGAAATCTTAAAGAATGATTTTAAAATGCGCATTCAAAACATCGCAGATTTACTTCAAAAAATAATTGCCATGGATCCGGAGCGCATTCAAGGGGTCAAAGAACGTTTAAGAAAAGCAGTCAGCGACTTAAAAGAGCAAGTGGATGAAAACCGTTTTGAACAGGAACTCATTTACTACCTTGAAAAATATGATATCACTGAAGAAAAAGTGCGCCTTGAAAATCACCTGAATTATTTTACAGAAGCACTAAACTCATCAGATTCCAATGGAAAAAAACTGGGGTTTATTACTCAGGAAATAGGTAGGGAAATTAATACAATTGGTTCTAAATCAAACTATGCAGCAATGCAACAATTGGTTGTACAAATGAAGGACGAGCTTGAAAAAATAAAAGAACAATTATTAAACGTGTTGTAATGGAAGGAAAAGGAAAGCTTATTGTTTTTTCTGCCCCTTCAGGCTCAGGAAAAACAACGATTGTTCAACACCTTTTAAAACAACAAGACCTCAATCTAGAGTTTTCCATTTCGGCGACTTCACGGGAACCAAGAGGGGAAGAAAAACATGGGCATCATTATTATTTCATGTCCTTCAAGGAGTTTAAACAACACATCAAAAACGATGATTTTTTGGAATGGGAAGAAGTCTATCGGGATAATTTCTACGGAACACTAAAATCTGAAGTAGAGCGCATCTGGGCAAAAGGGAAACATGTTATTTTTGATATAGATGTAGTGGGAGGACTTCGCATCAAGAAGAAATTTCCCAAAGAAACATTAGCTGTTTTTGTGAAACCACCCAGTGTTGACGAGCTTAAACGCCGACTTAAAAAACGAAAAACAGAAAGCGAAGAAAAAATAAATATGCGCATCGCTAAAGCCTCTATTGAATTGGCTACTGCACCTCAATTTGACTATGTCATAGAAAACAATGATCTTGAAGTGGCACTAGAGGAAGCACATGATTTGGTTGCAAATTTTATAAACAAATAAACCCTGAGCTGTTTTGGTTTCAAAAAAAATAGGTTTGTATTTTGGTTCATTTAACCCCATCCACATTGGGCATCTTGTGATTGCAAATCATCTTGTTGAGAACAGTGATTTAGATGAAATATGGCTGGTTGTTACCCCTCACAATCCTTTTAAAAAGAAAAAATCATTACTGGATGATCATCATCGGCTTGAGTTAGTGCGTAGGGCATGTGAAGGCTATGAAAAATTAAAACCAAGCGATATTGAATTTAAATTGCCTCAACCCAACTATACCATTAACACCCTTATTCACCTCTCTGAGAAATACCCTGATTATCTGTTTTGTCTGTTAATGGGTGAAGACAACCTCAATACCTTTCACAAATGGAAGAACTATGAGTTGATACTTGAACAGAACCCCATTTATGTGTATCCCAGAAAAACCAACAACGGTCACGAAAATCAATTTACAAACCATCCGGACATTGTACATATTGATGCACCCATTATGGAAATTTCTTCCACTCAGATTAGAAATGCTATAAAAGAAGGAAAAAACATTAAACCCATGTTGCCCACCGAAGTTTGGGAGTACATTGATGAAATGAATTTTTATAGAAAATAAAAAAAACCGCCCTTGTTGGGAAACAAGAGCGGCTTTCAAACTAAATAACCAACCAAAAAACCTTTACTTCAACTTCTATTTACACAGAAGTTTCACTTGGGTTTCTTACATACAAGAACGACACTATTGTTTTTTTAATTGTATTTAAAATGCTAATCTGTTGTTAAATTTTTTAATTCAAAATATCCAACAAACAGACCTCTCGGAGATTTAATTATTTGATTTTATACAATACTTTTGATTCCTGTTTAAAATCCCTATTTTTGAACTACTCAATGCAAAAATTTCTTCATGATAGAAAATCCAAGTTTTGCCGTAATTGGTGGTGGTAGCTGGGCAACTGCCATTGTAAAAATGCTTTGTGAAAACCTCCCAAAAGTCAACTGGTATATGCGCAGTATTTATGCCATTGAGCATATTAAAAAAGAAGACCATAACCCCAATTACTTAAGTTCTGTAGAGTTTGACACAAGCCAACTCAATTTAAGTAATGATATTAATCAAACCATAAAAGATGCTGATGTGGTTATTTTTGCTATTCCTTCAGCATTTTTGAGTGCCGAACTTGAAAAACTGAATGTTTCGTTAGTAAACAAAATCATTTTTTCAGCCATAAAAGGGATTGTTCCTGAAACCGGTTTAATAGTAGGCGAGCACTTTAATGAAAAATACAATATTCCTTTTGAAAACATTGGTGTGATTACCGGCCCTTGTCACGCTGAAGAAGTTGCCCTTGAGCGACTTTCTTATTTGACACTTGCCTGTGCCGATGAAGAAAAAGCCAAACTTATTGCTAAGTATCTAAGCAGTGATTATATCAAAACAACTACCAGTGATGATGTGATTGGCACTGAGTATGCCGCCATGCTAAAAAATATTTATGCCATCGCCGCCGGGATTGCTCATGGTTTGGGTTATGGTGACAATTTCCAGAGTGTATTGATGAGTAATGCCATTAGGGAAATGAAAAAGTTCATCAGAAAGGTTTATAAAATGAAGCGTAATATCAACGACTCGGCTTATCTCGGAGATTTGTTAGTGACCGGTTACTCTACCTTTAGCCGCAACCGTTTGTTTGGTAATATGATTGGAAAAGGCTACACTGTAAAAAGCGCCCAAATGGAAATGAGCATGGTGGCAGAAGGGTATTATGCCACCAAAAGCGCTTGGCTTTTAAATCAAACTAAAAAAGCCAAAACTCCTATCATCAATGCGGTTTATGAAATTCTTTACGAAAACAAAAACCCAAAAAAGGTATTTAAGAAATTAACTGAGAAATTGGATTAATCTGCTAAAACCCCCTCCTTATCGAGTAATGGTATGGTTTTTAGATTTTCATCTTTAATACTATAGGGTTCAAAAACAAATGTGCGGTCATAGAGTTGGCCATTCGCAAAAAAACTGAGTAGAAATTCGTTTTTAAAAGACAAGACTTCTTCAGCAATAAATTCGACTTTTCGGTGGGTTTCGGGTTCTAAAATTCCCAATCCGTGTCGCAATGTGGCTGTTTTTCTGTCGCCTTCACTTCCCCGGGAAACCACTATGGTAACTTCCATTGTCAAGCGGCTGTTGTTGATGAGGTAAATGTTCCAGCTTTGATTTAAAAAGGCTTCGTCCCATTCTTTGATGGCGACGATGGAGATTTCTTTGACTTCGGGAAATTCAATATCTTTACGCATTCTTATAACGCACTTTTAAATTGCTCTAAAAATCGCAAATCGTTTTCATAAAACATCCTGATGTCACCAATTTGATACAGTAACATTGCGATGCGTTCAATGCCCATTCCAAAAGCAAAGCCTGTGTAAGTTTCCGGGTCGATACCGCAGTTTTTCAATACATTGGGGTCCACCATTCCACAGCCCATAATCTCCAGCCAGCCGGTCCCTTTGGTGATGCGGTAGTCAGTTTCGGTTTCCAGTCCCCAGTAAATATCCACTTCGGCACTGGGTTCTGTAAAAGGGAAATAGGACGGGCGCAATCTAATTTTTGACTTGCCAAACATTTCTGTACAGAAGTAAATCAAAGTTTGTTTCAAGTCTGCAAATGAAACATCTTTATCGATATACAGTCCTTCCACTTGGTGAAAAATACAATGTGAGCGTGCTGAAATGGCTTCATTTCTAAAAACCCTCCCTGGTGAAATAGTACGAATGGGCGGTTTGTTGTTTTCCATATAGCGCACCTGTACTGATGAGGTATGAGTACGAAGTAGTACATCGGGATTGGTTTGAATAAAAAAGGTGTCCTGCATATCACGTGCGGGATGGTATTCTGGTAAATTTAAGTGCGGTAAAATTGTGCCAGTCATCTTCAATTTCAGGACCTTCTGAAACGTTGAAACCTATGCGTGAAAACACATCAATGATTTGATTTTTTACTATGGATATGGGATGTCTTCCGCCAATGGTGATGGGGTCTCCGGGGCGAGATAAATCTCCATAAATGCCTTTTTGAACGACTTTACTTTCCAGTTCTGCTTTTAGTACATCTACTTTTTCCTGAGCGGTTTGCTTGAGGGTATTTATGGTTTGCCCAAATTCTTTTTTCTGCTCATTTGGAACTTCCTTAAATGCTGCAAAAAAATCATTTAGCACCCCTTTTTTACCAAGATATTTTATGCGAAATTCTTCTACCTCCTGGAGCGAACTAGCTGTAAATTTTTCCGCTTCAGCGATAGCTTCTTTTATTTTATCCAACATCCTTAATGCGATTTATCTGTGGGCAAATTTAAAAAATATAAAGTTAGAAGTTAGAAGTTAGAAGTACAAAGTTTGACTTTTTGAGTTTTTGATTGGGAGATGGGGAGTGTGTGAGTTAGGAACTTTGTTTTGTGCAATCTATTTTTTGTTTGGAATCTAACTTTGGCAGACAGTTTTGGTGCTTTATTAATCAATAAGTTTTTTCTCCAAGAAATACTGTACAATGGCTTCTTTCATTAAAATAGATTGCTCACCGGCTTTGAGGGGAGGGAGTTGTTCTTTCACTTTGTAGTGAGGCCAGCCTTCTTCATCTTGATAGTCAAATTCATAGTAACCATAAGGTTCCAGGAGTCTGCAAATTGCGATATGCATCAGGTCCAGTTTTTCATCTTTTTTAAATTTTCGTTGAAAACGTCCCAATTCTTGAATACCCACCAAATAAATAATGGCATCGAGGTCCAATTTATCTCCATCTGCAAATTTATTACTTATTAGATTTACAAGTGTTTTCCACCGGGTTTTTAAAGCTTCGTCTCTGGACATCAATTTTCTTTTATAGTGATTAAAATGCGGAAATTAATTTAAGTCTACAAAGATACAAACCCTATACAAGTTTTACTATATTTACAAGGTATAACACTATTTTATGAACAGTCTTGATATTATTTTAGGGATTTTTCTTGTCATTGGATTGGTACAAGGGTTGAAAAATGGTTTTTTTAAAGAATTCGCATCTTTAGCGGGACTTGTTCTTGGGGTTGTGGGGGCTATTTATTTTTCCCATATTGTTTCTGGCTTTTTGGGTTCTTTTACTAACTGGGATGAGCAAATATTAAATCTTGTTTCCTTTGTAATCACCTTTATATTGATTGTGATGATTATTTCCTTCATCGCAAAAATTCTCACTAAAACAGCTGATATGGTTGCTCTTGGCTTGGTGAATAAGATTATGGGAGCTTTGATGGGTATTTTAAAAACTGCTTTCTTTTTGAGTGTCTTGCTTCTATTTATTAATTCAATTGAAAATAAAATTTCTTTTATGAATGAAGAAAAAAAGGAAGCATCCATTTTATACAAGCCTGTTGCATCGCTTGCTCCAATGGTGCTTCCCAAGTTAATTAAAGAACTTAATGAGTATGTAAATGAAGAGGAAGATTTAGAAATCTAACTGATAAACTTCATCCAGTTTTGAATTGTTTGCCACTTTTGAAACAATTTCTTGAATAATTCCTCTTTTAATGGAATATACCCAACCGTGTAACATCAAGTCCTGATTGTTTTTCCAGGCGTTTTGAACGATGGATGTTTTTGCGAGGTCAAAAACCTGCTCGCTAACATTTAACTCCACATAGCGATCAAAGCGCTTCCCCTCATCTTCAATTGCATCCAGTTCTTCTTTGTGAAGGCGATAGGTGTTTTTTATATGTCTAATCCAGTTATCAATAATTCCATAAGATTTATTACCCATAGCGGCCTGCACACCACCACAATTGTAGTGTCCACAAACTATAATGTGTTTTACTTTTAACACATTCACGGCATAATCAACCACGCTTAGCATATTAATATCGGTATGAACCACCATATTGGCAATATTTCTGTGTACAAAAACTTCACCGGGTTGAGCGCCTATAATCTCATTTGCTGGCACACGGCTGTCTGCACACCCAATCCAGAGTAAGGGTGGCTGTTGTCCTTTGGCTAAATTTTCAAAATATTCAGAATCAATAGATAGTTTGTTTTCTACCCATTTTTTGTTGTTGTCGAGAAGTGATTTATAAAATGCATCCATAATAAAAATTTTTAAATGTTAGTAAAGTTATGATTTAATTGTAATGATAAATAGGTTATGCCGATTCTTTTAATCCAAAAAACTCTTTATAGCTTTTAGGGTTTTCGACAATGCCACGTTCAGAAATTAGTTTGATGGTAATTTTTCTGTTTTTGGCCTTTATAGCAAATTCGTCAAGAATTTCGAGTACATCATAATCCAACACCCTTGTCTTTCTTACATCAAGTTCCAGAAAAGTGTTGTTTGGTATTGCGCTCAATTCCCTTAAAATAGCACCTTTGTTTAGGAAAGTTACTTCTTCTGCCAAGGTCATTTTGATTTTATGTTGCCCATTACTCACATCTTCGATATGAAGAAAATGTGAATTTTTGTAACTATTAATCAAAATGGTTATAAATCCAATTGTTAAGCCAAAAATAATACCGGTCAACAAATCTGTAGCGACTATTGCTATAACAGTTGATATAAAAGGAACAAATTGTGTTTTTCCTAATTTATATATCTGAAAAAACTGTTTTGGATTGGCCAGTTTATAACCTATCACTAAAAGAACAGCAGCTAAAACAGCTAAGGGAATTAAATTCAAAAACCTTGGGATTAAAATGATGCTCGCCATCAAAAAGAAGCCGTGAAGAATTGCTGATAATTTGGTTCTACCTCCACTTTGAATGTTTGCAGAACTTCTCACAATTACCTGAGTAATGGGCAATCCTCCAATTAAGCCTGAAAATGTGTTGCCAACCCCTTGGGCTACAAGCTCCCGGTTTGTGGGGGTTACTCGCTTTCTTGGGTCTAGTTTATCTGTTGCTTCAACACATAACAGGGTTTCAAGACTTGCGACCACTGCTAAAGTAATTGCAACAATATAAATATCTGTGTTGGTAATAAATGCAAAATCGGGAAATGTGAATTGTGCAAAAAATGAACTTATGTCTTCAGGAATAGGCACACTCACTAAATTGTGTGATTCAATAGCCCAATTGGAACCTGAATTTCCAAAGGTTAACTGATAAACAATTCCCAATATAACAGCAACAAGTGGCCCCGGAATTATTTTAAATATCGGGCTTTTCTTTGCTAATACCTTTTCCCAAAATAAAAGGATAAATAATGAAACAGCGGTAACAATAACTGCTCCTAAAGAGATAAATTCCAACATTTTTTGTAATGCACTAGTCAATGATTCTTGGTCAGAAAACAGAGAACGGGTATCACCTGCATAAGCACGGTTGTAGCCAAATGCATGTGGTAATTGTTGAATAAATATAATGATACCAATAGCTGCTAGCATTCCCTTAATTACAGATGAAGGAAAATAATATCCAACAACTCCTGCTTTTAGAATTCCAAGAACTATTTGGAATATACCAGCAAAAACAACTGCAAGTAAAAAGGCTTCATAAGAACCTAAGGATTGAATAGCACTATACACAATTACCACCAGACCCGCTGCGGGACCACTTACCCCTAATGAGGAGCCTGAAATTGAACCCACTATAATTCCACCAACGATTCCGGCAATTATTCCAGCAAAAAGGGGCGCACCACTGGCGAGTGCAATACCCAAACACAATGGCAGGGCTACAAAAAACACAACCACACTAGCTGGAAGGTCTTTTTTTAAATGTTTAAACATAACAAAATGAGTATTCTACTTGAGTTAAAACAACTCAAAGCAAGGTTAAACTTAATTTTTATAAATAATTACACTTTAAAATTAAGCTAGCTCGGGAGGGGGAGAATGAAGTTCAAAATAAACAGTATTCCAATTGTCCAAATGAATATCGGGAATACTTTTTCCTAGAAACTCAGAAAAATTAAAATTGAATGAAAAAAATTTGCTAATCAATTTGGGTGATTTATCTGCTAAATTTCTTTCGTCGCCATTTTGTTCTTCTTCTGTTGTTGAGAAAATATAGGATAGATCCACAGTATTGTCAAAACAAGCAACAAAAGTGGGAGTCAATAAAAAACCGGTGAAAATCAATAAAAAGAAAATACTGTAGAATTCTCTCATTTTTTATTTAAAAACAAGCTGCAAAAATACGATTGATTTGCCTTTTATTCTGTTAATAAATTATTAATTAAAGGTTTTTTTAAATTAGCATCACCAAGTCATTTTTGTCAATTATTTTAATGTAATGTTTAATTTGTTTTGATACTATGATTCTTTTAAAAAACCTGATGTTGAAAATCCAACATCAGGTTTCAATTTTAATTTAAAATACTTTTTACTTAGTTTAAAAACGTAGCAACGCCTGTATCCAAATCATAGGTAGCTCCTACAATTTTTATTTCACCATTTTCCTCCATTTCTTTTAGAATAGAACTATTTGTTCTAATTTGTTCAATTGTGTTTAATACATTACTTTCATTGACTTTATGAACAAATTCAGGGTTTGATGAGGTTCTGTCGCCTTCATAACTTGTAGCATCGACTGCAGGTTTAATTTTTGATAGCAGGGCTGTTATGTTTCCCAGTTGTACATCATCAATTGCAGACTTGACTGCCCCACAATGTTCGTGTCCCATAACTAAAACTAATTTTGCCCCTGCTACTTTAGTAGCAAATTCCATACTGCCTAAGAGGTCTTCATTTACAAAGTTGCCGGCTACTCGACCTACAAAAATATCACCTATGCCTCTGTCAAACACATCCTCAACAGGTACACGACTATCAATGCAGGACAATACAACCGCTTTTGGAAATTGGCCGGATGCAGTTTTTCTTACTTGCTCTGAATGGTCTCTAACAGTTAAATCGTTGTTGATAAAACGAGAATTTCCTTCTTTAAACATTTTTATAACATCATCTGGAGACAAGGCATCGCGTTCTTCCTTTGATAAAACTTCATTAACCAAAGGCTTCTGAGTTAATACTATGGCCTCCTGATCATATTCTTTTAATTCATCACTCTTATTTGAAGTTTCTTCCTTACAAGAAATAAGTGTTGCTAATACAAAAATTGATGTTCCAAAAAATAATATCTTTTTCATTTTAAATAGTTTTTCGTTTGATGCCTACTTTGTTTTTCGGTGTTCAGCTTGTCCGATTTTATTAAAAATTAATAAATGTGATTAAATTGAGTTGGTTTCTAGAGCTATTTTGCAATGCTTGATTTAAAAAACCGATTTCAGATCGTATGTTTTTTGTAAATGTGAAACCCAATCCGCCATACAATCTGTTTCTATCAAAATAGTTTCCTTCTGTGTTTACAAAAATCTCGTTATAGGCTGATAAGTAAAACGTTTTTTCCAATGTCTCTTTTTGAATCAATGTATAGTTAAGACCTATAAAATACCTTAATCTTAGCCTAAAATCATCTTCAATAAACCGCTGTTCAAAACGATAACGATGTTGAAGAGACAGTTTGTTAAAATTTTGACGTGTGATAAACTGTTGATAGATTCTATGCTCGTTAAAGTTTGTTTTTGCATCACTATTTTCAAGGTAAGGCTCATTATAAATCAAACCATAACCCAACAATAAATTGTTGTTATTTTCACTTAAATTATATCCCAAACCAACCCTCAATAACAGCTGTTCTGTATTGCCTATAAAGTTGAAATTTCGGTATTGAACCTCGTGATGTAAGTTCCATTTTTCATTTATTTGTTTGTTCCCAAAATAGATCCACCAATTTCCGGTATCGTTACTTTGAGATAAACCAATATTTGATGCTAAAACAAGCATTAAAAACAATGTTGCATTTTTCATTTTATATGAATTAAATTAATTCAACACTTCATCAACCTGTTTCATACTTTGTTTTGAAACAGTTGCTTAGAAATTGAAAAATTTGTGATAAAATATTTGAGTTTAATTTTAACGCTTGCTATTAATGAGTTCATCAACCAATGCAAGTCAGTGAAAAACTAATCTCAAAGAAAATAAAGATTAAATGGAATTAAGAATACTCAGGAGGCGGAATTTGGATATCAAAATAGATAGGATTCCAAAGTGAATTTTGAGTGTCTAAAATGCGTTTTTTGTATGAATCTAGTAAAGAAGAATCAAAAGTGTAGAAATTATTAAGTTTTTTATTTTCACTCTCTTCAAAAAAACGCTCATTATGAGTTTTCTCCTCCTCTGAAGATGAATGTAAATAAGAAATGTCTATTGTACTTCCTGATAAAACAACAAAAGTAGGCGTTGCTATAAAAGCACTAAAAAGTAAAATTAGAAATAGGCTAATTAGTTGACGCATTTCGTTTAGTTATTTGCTTGTAAAAATAAACAAGAAAAGAAATCTTATTGTTAAAATAATAATAATTCTAAATGACTACAATTCTTTTAAGTCTCCTTTTTGCATCCATCCATCTTTGCCATCTGCCAGTTTAATACGAACCCAATCAGCTTCTTCAGAAATGATTTTTACTTTGGTGCCTTCGTGGATGACAAATGAAAGCTCTGCACGCTCCAACGGCTCACTTCTCACCTGTGAGCTAGACGCAAATAGTATGGCTGTTTTGTTATTATTAACTTGAGCATAATTAGAAAAGGCAAAAAAGACACACCCCAAAGAGATGAATAAAGAAAGAAATGAACCTATAAAGAAAAGACGCTTCTTCATTGCAACTACTGAAAAATAGTAGCCTAAAAATAAGAATACAAACCCAATAGAAAAGATGATAGCAGTTTTTGCCCAATAATCAAAAGAAAAAAGCTGGGTTGTTCTCTCAATCCATGTGCTAAAAAGGTTTTTAGGTAATGGCTCAATGATGTCTATAGTTTGGTTTTGAGCAAAAGCCAGATTGTTTTTTATTTCGGGATCACCGGGTGCAAGCTTTAAGGCTTTTTCATAATAATAAATACTGGGTGCAATTTGGTCAATGCGGTAATATGCATTTCCTAAATTGAAATACAAAGCTGCAGAATGTTCACCAGATTCCAATATGGATTCCCATGAGGTTATAGCTGCTTCATAATTGGCTTCATTGTAATGCTCTTTTCCCTGATCAAACTTTAATTCGTTTTGCGAAAAGGCAAAGAAACTCATTGTAATAAAAAGTAAACAAATTATCTTTTTCATGCCTTTGTAATTTGTTTGTCAATGGTTGAAATAACCTCAACGGCATTATCATAATCAAGTTGTATTGCACCCTCTGTGGTGGGGGTGTATCGGGCATATTCACAACTTTTCAAGATGTTGATAAATTCTGAACTTGCCTGAGGCGATACGCTTCTGTCCAGTAAAATTCCTTCAATGCGTTCTTTTGAGAAATCTGAGGTTTCAATAGATAGTTTTGCCTTCAGGTAATTATGCAATGCACGTTCAAGAGACTCATAGAAATGAGTTTGACTTCCTCTGTTTTTCTTAGCTTCAGAAAGATATTTTTTAGCCAGTCTATTTGCTTTTTTGAGACGTTGACCAGCGATATCTCCCTGAAGGTGTTTCTGTTTTCTTCCAATAAAAATAAATAAGGGGATAAGCAATACTGGCCCTGTAAAGAGTGACCAAAACGCAACTGAATTAAAAAAGCGGGGTCTGTCAATTGCTTCAAGGTTTGAGTCTAATTTAATGTATTTAAATTGCTCATTTGCCATTACAACAGGTTGTCGGTATGTTGATTGAGAACCGGTAGCAGGGGTGCTTGCAACAGGACCTTGTTCCACCTCAATTAATAGTTCACCAGAGGTAATGGTTTTATAAGTGCCAGATTTTGGGTCAAAATAGCTAAAAATAACCGGGTCAATGGTATAATCTCCTTGAAACTGAGGTACTAATGTATAGTTTTCAGAAATGGAACCTCTCATGCCAGATTCTGTTGTGGTGACTCGATCTTTGAATTCAGGCTCATAGACTTCAAAAGTAGTTGGTGAAGTAATTGAAGGGGGTCTAAAAAGTTTTAAGTTTCCGTTACCGGAAATTTCAACAGATAATTCTAAAGATTCTCTGGCATCAAGCTTTGTTTTATTGGTTTTTACATCTAAATTAAAAGTACCCACAGCGCCTGAAAAATTAGCCGGCTGACCTTCCAATGGCAACGGTTTGACATCAACAGTTCTATTGAGTGAAGAAAGTGTTCTGTTAGTTCGGGTCATAAAAGGGCGCCCAAAAATATCTCTTCTGTTTGTTCTCACTTGCAATTGTACATCTAGAGATAGAGGTTCAATTTGAATTTTTCCGGTTTTTTGAGGATATAATAAGGTATTTCTCAAAACAGTATATAAATAGGGCTTTCCTTGATAAGTGCCTTCTTGCACTTTTATTTGGTTGTTATCGATATTTTGACTCCAGAAATCTGCGAAGGAGGGGTTGTCAATCACTCGGTAACCACTAATCGATGTTTCAGGTGAAAAATAGAGTTTATAAACAACAGTGATTGCCTCGTTTAAATAAGGGCTTGCTTTTGAAATTTCAGCAACCAGATGAAGGTCGCCTTGGGAAGCGATGTCTGTATTGTCTCCGTCTTTTGGGATGTCCACTGCGGCAACAACTTCTACATCAATGGGAACCGTTTTATAGATTTCGTTATCAATTTCAATGGAGGCTTGCCCAATGGTAAAAGTACCTCTGGCTGTGGGAGATAAAAAGTAGCTGAAAGTTTTAGAATAGGTGCGCTTACCGTTAATCCACATATTGCTCACAGATTGATTGGGACCTGCAACTACTCTGAAACCATTAAATTCTGGTGGTTGAAAATTGTCACCATCTTGATTCATCTCAAAATCTACACGCAAACGCTCATTAACGCCCAGTTTTTCTTTACTTACTTTTGCTACAAAGGATACCTGGGCAAACAAGTGGCTTGCAAGTAGGAAGAGCAACGATGTAAATATTAATTTTGTTTTCATTGTGTATTGAGAGCAATTGCGAATGTAAAACTCAAATTGTTAGCATCATATTAATTTTTACTTAAAAAAATTAAAAATATTCATAAAAAGTTTATTACCAGTCTTTTTCGGGCTTTACTTTGGCTCCTTTTTGCTTTTCAGCATTGATTTTATCTTGCACTTTTTTCTCCTCGTTATTCATAGCCTCTAGCAGACTTTGAATCTGTTGTGGAGAAAGTTTTCCTTCTCTGGGTTGTGGGTTTCCTTCTTCTTCTCCATCTTGAGGTTCTTTGGGCTCACCATCCTCCTCTTTTTCTGGACTGTTTTGTTCGTCTTCTCCTTCATCACCTTTGTCTTCATTGTCCTCGCCATCGTTTCCTTGGTCTTGCTCTTCCTCGTTTTCTCCTTCTTGCTTTTCGTCTTGGTTTTCTTCATTTTGGTCATCACCACCCCCTCCGTCGTCACCTTGCTCTTCAAGCATTTTTTTTGCTAAGGCAAGGTTATATCTGGTCTCATCATCTGTTGGGTTGTTTCGCAAGGCATTTTTATAAGCCTCAACTGCCGGGCGATATTGTTTTTCATTCATAAACACATTTCCCAGATTGTGGTAAATCTTGTGTTTTTCAGATTTTGACCGGGCGGTTTCAATGGCTTGAATATAGCGTTTTTGAGCTTCATTACTTTTGCCCATTCTGTAATAAAGGTTCCCTAAGTTGTATTTTGCTTCGGTATTTTTTGGGTCTTTGCCAATTACTTTTCTGTATTTGGCTTCCGCGGAAGCTAAATCACCTTCTTTGATATCATTTTGCGCTTTTGATAGTAGTTCCTGATTTTCTTTAGCAAGATCAATTTGCTCCTTTGTTTGCGAAAAAGCAAAAGAGAAAATCAAAAGTGCTATAAAAAGGAATTTCTTTTTCATCATTTCTTTTCATTAAACAGGTTCAGTTTCTCAAGCCAGAAAGTCTTTCTCTCTAAAAGGAATATATCAATAAATAACAACAGAAGCGCTGCACCCAAAAACCACTGAAAATGATTTTTAAATTCAGAAAATTGAACTGAGTCAAAAGCTTCTTTATCTAAAGTGTTTAAGAATTTTGAAACTTCCTCAACTACTTCAGAAGTGATTTCGCCATAGAGAAATAAGCCATCTGTTTTTGTAGCGACCTCTCTGAGAACATCTTCTTCCATTCTGGTGATTACACGGTCTCCATTGCTGTCTCTCATATATTCCTGAAGAATACCATTTCTTTTTATGGGTATGGGACCGCCTGATGTATTACCAACCGCAATTGAAATTATTTTTATATTTTGATTTGAAGCCTCAGTAGAAATGGTCATTGTGTTTCCCTGATGATCTTCCCCGTCTGATATAATTACTAACACTTTGCTGGTGGGGTTTTCCGGGTCAAAATAAGTTTTTGATAGTTCAATTGCTTCTGCGATGGCTGTGCCTTGTGACGAAACCATTTCGGTATTCATTGCACTTAAAAACATTCTTGCAGCATTGTAATCTGTTGTTATGGGAAGTTGCGGAAAGGCACTTCCTGCATAGCCAATAATTCCCACCCGGTCACCGCCAAGTTTGTTGAGCAACTGGTTGACAATTTGTTTTGATTTTTCAAGCCTGTTTGGTGCAATGTCTTCAGCGAGCATACTTTTGGAAACATCAATTGCAAAAACCACATCGACTCCTTCTCGTTTGATTTCTTCGGTTTTAGTGCCAATTCTTGGATTGACTAAAGCGATGACTAATAAAAATAGTGCCAAGCAGACTATGCTAAGTTTTAAAATGCTTTTAAACCCGGATTTAGAGGGGCTTAATCTTTTAAGTGCTTCTTTATGAGCAAAGTTTTTTTGGGAACGGTTTTTCCAAAGCATTAATAATAGAAACACGAGAATTAGCAGCGGTATTGCTGCCAATAATATGAAATATGTTGTGTCTTCTAGTTGATACATTTATACAAAGCTTCTAAATAATGTAAATCTTAATAGGAGTTCAATTAGTAAAAAGGCGCCTCCCCATAGAACAAAAATCCGGAAGAGTTCTTCAAAACTGGTGTATTGAAACTCTTCAATTTCAGTTTTTTCCAACTTGTTTATTTCTTCATATACTTCTTCAAGTTTTGAGGTGCTTACTGCCCTGAAATACTTTCCGCCAGTGGCTTTTGATATTTCTTTTAATAAATCTTCATCAATCACAACCGGGATATTTGCATATCTGAAGCTGCCATTTGGGTTAATAGCAACCGGGGCCATTGCATTTCCGGTGGTGCCTAATCCTATTCCATATACTTTGATATTAAAAGCAAGCGCAAGTTCTGTGGCTATCATTGGGTCTATATAGCCGGTATTATTAACACCATCTGTAAGCAAGATGACCACTTTGCTGTCTGAGGAACTGTCTTTAAGACGGTTTACAGCGGTTGCGAGGCCCTCTCCAATGGCTGTTCCATCTTCTATGGTGTTTCCATAAGAGATGCTGTTGATGGCATTGACCACAACAGTTTTATCAGTTGTGAGGGGTACTTGCGTGTAGCTTTCACCTGCATAAATGACAACCCCAATACGGTCATTGGGACGATCCATTACAAAGTTTGAAGCTACTTTTTTAAGAGCTTCCAGTCTATTAGGTTTTAGATCACGAGCCAGCATACTTCCGGAAACATCCATTGCCATTACAATATCAATACCTTCAGTTGTTTTTATTCTTGTGGTAGTGTCAACATAGCGTGGTCTTGCCATAGCAATGATGAATAGCGATAAGGCAATGAGACGAAACACAAAAAGCAGAGGCCGAAATTTTGACAACCAATTTGATGAGGTTTTAAATCCCTTTAAAGAGGATAATTTTACTGAAGCAGTCAACTCTTTGCGCTTCCATAAAAACCAAGCGATTGCTACCGGCAGTGCTAAAAACAGCCAGAAAAACTCAGGATTTACAAATTCAAATTGTAAGGTGCTCATCGTTGTTTTATTACTTCTATTTCAACCGAATTTAATACTCGTTCCTTTATTTGTTGGGCATAAATATCTTCTTTTTCTGAAACTATCAATATTTCTTGTGTGAATCCACCCTGAGAAAAAATGACCAATTCATATTCACTTTTTGCTTTTTTATATTTGTTGTCACCTAAACTGACATTAAACTCACCTGCGGCTTTTATACCTGTAACTCCTTTTTCAGTTGTAAAGGGTTCATCCATCACCATTAGATTAGTCGCGCCGGCTTCTTCAAGTAAAATCATTTTTTCTTCCAGTAATAGTTCTAAATTTTGAGCTGTTGAATCTTTTGCTTTTGCTGATCCCACATAGATGTAAATTTTCTTTTGTATGTCTCCGAAAGTAAAAATATCATCAAGGTTTTTAGTGATTACAAATTCGTCTTGAGTTGATTTTCTTACTAAAACCTCGGGAGTCTCCAGTATGACTGCCGGACTTCCATATTCACTTTTTATCCAGGTTTGCTCCACAAGAGATCTGGTATAATTCCCAAAAATTTTATCTTTTACATTATCAAATCCAAAAATTAAAGACAATAAAGCAAGTCCAATAATTAATACAGAAGCAATACCACCGGCTATGTAAAAGCGTTTTTGTTTTTGTTTTTTCTTTAACAGTTCTTCTTGATACAAAGCATCTTTTAATTTTTCTTCTTCGGTGGGCTCTGGTATAGATTCGTGTGTTTCTTTGATGATTTCTTCGATATCTGCTCTATCCAGTTGCGCTTGTCCGGATTCCATTTGCATTTTAGCAAATTTGATTAAATCGGCTCTTTTCAATATTTCTCTTAGCCTGTTTATGGTTGCCCTGTCAAAATCCAAATGCCCGGAATCCTTATGAAGTTCCAGCTTGAGTATCAATTCATCGGTGGTGCTTTCCAATGCTGCTTCATCTACCTCGCGGTCGAGATAACGTTTGACAATTTCTGTGAGTGAGGAGTAATAATCTTTCACTCTGTTTTCTTTTAAATATTCAGATGTGTCTAATGTTTTTAATGCAACAAGGGCTTCTTCAAAAGGCGGTAATTGCCTTTTAGCCTCTTCAATTTTTTTCTTTTGCCGCAGAATAAGATAAATCAAAAGTGCCAAGATTGCTAGAATAAGAAATCCCCAAAGCAAATATTTTAACCAGTCTGTTTTAACCGGAGGCACTTCTATTGCGGGCTTGATGTCAAACATTTTTTGTTTTAATGTGTCAACTTCAACATCAGCTACTTCTACCAGTAAAGAGTCTGTATAAAATGCCTGTTCATTGATGCGCAAAAGTTGACTTGGAATCACAAATTTGCCGGAATCAAATTGAGTGAGACCATATTTTTTGATGAGTTTGGTTTTTTGATTTTCGTATGAAGTGTCTGTTGGATAAAACTCAATGACTTCAAGGGGTAAAAAACTCTGCCCCTCAGGGAAAATGACTACTGATGTGGAGTCAGCAAGCACCTCGATGTGATACATAATCTCTTCACCAATCTTAATGTTAGTTGTATCTAGTGTGGCTTTAACTTGGGAGGTGCCGGAAAAGCTTATCAGAAAAATAAGGATAAAAAGGAGTTGTTTGCCAAATTTCATTAATATGGCACTTGCAACAATCTTTTTATTTTTTTTAGCGATCATTTATCTTCTCTTAAAATACCCCATTAATTTTTTCACATAACTTTCTTCAACACTGCAATTCATTGTGCCTGCCCCACTTTTTTGAAAGGTTTCCTGAAAAAAACTCACTTTTTCAAGATAGTATTTTGAATAGGAGGTCCTCACTTTTTTTGAGTTTGTATTTACAAGAATTGTTTCGCCTGTCTCCTCATCTTCTGTTTGAATAACACCCAAGTTGGGTATTTGTTCTTCGCGCTGATCATATATGCGTATTCCGGTTAAATCGTGTTTTTTTGCAGCAATTTTTAGGGAACTTTCATAATTTTCTTCAGTAATAAAGTCTGAAATCACAAAAGCAATGGCTTTCTTTTTCATCACATTGGATAAAAATTTAAGCGCTTGTTCAATATTGGTTTTTTTGCTTTTGGGTTGAAACTCGATAAGTTCTCTAATGATGCGCAACACGTGAGACTTTCCTTTTTTTGGAGGGATGTACAATTCAATTTGGTCTGTAAAAAGGGCAATACCTATTTTGTCGTTGTTTTGTAATGCTGAAAAAGCAAGGGTAGCTGCAATTTCTGTAATGATTTCGTTTTTGAATTGTTCAGTAGAGCCAAAAATTTCAGAGGCACTAATATCAACGAGCAACATCAAGGTCAACTCTCGTTCTTCTTCAAAAACTTTCACAAAGGGTTCGTTGTAACGGGCAGTTACGTTCCAGTCAATATTTCTCACATCATCGCCAAATTGATACTGCCGCACTTCACTAAATGTCATCCCTCTACCCTTAAAGGCACTGTGATACTCACCACCAAAAAGGTTGTCACTCAACCTTCGGGTTTTGATTTCTATTTTCCTGACTTTTTTTAGAAGTTCTTTAGTATCCATAATGGGATTTAAGTTTAGGCTCTAAACTGCAAATCATTTTAATTTTACAGATTTACTAACCACTATTAACCAATAACTATTAACTAATTAAGGCACTTCTATTTGATTGACAATTTTGTTGATGAGGTCCTCTGAGGTAATGTTTTCGGCTTCAGCTTCATAAGTGATTCCAATTCTATGTCTAAGCACATCATGAACTACAGCGCGCACATCTTCCGGAATGACATATCCTCTGCGTTTGATAAATGCATAGCATTTTGATGCAATAGCCAGGTTGATGCTTCCGCGTGGGGAAGCTCCATATTGGATGAGTGGTTTGATTTCAGCTAAGTTGTATTTTTCGGGAGTTCGGGTGGCAAAAATAATATCGAGGATGTATTTTTCAATTTTTTCATCCATATAAACTTCTCGGGCTGCGTCTTGAGCACGTTTGATTTGCTCAAGGGTTACTACCTGATTTATTTTGCTAAACCCCTCCTTTAAGTTTTGTCTAATAATGAGTTGCTCCTCGTTTAACTGAGGATATTTGATAACCGTTTTAAGCATAAATCGATCTACTTGTGCTTCCGGCAAGGGATAGGTTCCTTCCTGTTCAATAGGGTTCATAGTGGCCATTACCAGAAAAGGTTTGTCAAGGATGTAGGTTTCTTCACCAATGGTTACTTGCTTTTCCTGCATCGCCTCCAGAAGAGCTGATTGTACTTTGGCAGGGGCACGGTTGATTTCATCTGCTAATACAAAATTGGCAAAAATGGGTCCTTTTTTGATACTGAAATCGTTGAGTTTCATATTGTATATCAAAGTTCCAATAACATCTGCAGGGAGTAAATCTGGTGTAAATTGAATTCTGCTAAAGGTTCCATGAACGGCCTGTGATAAAGTGTTTATCGCAAGAGTTTTAGCCAAACCGGGAACTCCTTCAAGAAGGATGTGACCTTGACCTAACAATCCAATTAAAAGACGTTCAACCATATGCTTTTGACCCACAATAACCTTGTTCATTTCTAAGGTAAGAATATCAACAAAAGCACTTTCTTTTTCTATTTTTTCATTTAATGCTCCAATGTCAATTGTTGAGCTAGTATCTTCCATAACATTTTTATTTTAAGCATAATTTAATGAGGGTGCAAATTGAAAAAATCTAAGCAGATATGCTGTTAACAATTGGTTAAAAATAACAGGCAGTGCTATTTAGCACCGCCTGTATAAATAGATTATTTAATTACCATTATTTAAAGCAGCATTAAGCTTCCTAATGCGGTTATTTCTCCATTAGTAACAACTATATCCTCAAGCACCATAATTTCAAATCCGGAGGTTACTTCGGGTTCAATAGTTACAGTATAGGTTCCATCAGGAACACCGTGTAGAACAAAAATTCCTTCTGCATTAGTGTATGCAGAAATTGTATGCTCATTGTTTGAAGCGGTTACCAAAGTTTGAAACCCGACCGGCAGAACCGTTCCTGATATAGACCCTGATTCTGCTGCTGTGCTGGCTCTAATAACAGGTTTTAGAAGATATCCACCATTACCTTGAACGACTATAGATTCATTCACATCAAAATCAAGCAAGAACTCATATAAAATACCATCTTCTAAAGTTTGATTCACATTCAGTTTTAATCCTGATTGTTGCGCACTTGGTGTTTGAAGTGGGAAGGTTTCGCCATCAATCACAATGGAATTTTCAGAACCTAGTACAAGCCTCATTTGTGTAATATTTCCTGAAGGTACTTCTTCGTCAGCCAGTATGACACTAACCCCTCCTGTTAGCTCAAGTAAATCATAGATGCCAACATTGATATCTCCAAGGGACACCTCATCTTCATTGTCACTATATTTCACAACTACATCCTGAACATCCACATATACATGTTCATAATCACCCGGAGCGTCAGTCATACTTACCATTAACCTCGAGGTTCCTTGTTCATTTGAATCATCATTATCGCTGCAAGATATAAATGCAAAAAGCGCGATAAATACAAAACTAATTTTAATTAAAGTTTTCATGTTTTTTATTTTATTTATTAACTGTTTGATGCATAGGTAACCCCACAATCGAGCAATAAGTGTTTTTTTAACACTACTTAACTTTCCGCTTAACTAAAAATTAACTACCAATTGAAATTTAAAAACATTAATTTTATTGAATTTCTAAAAGTAATTATGAATAAAAAGACAGTACTTATCACAGGGGCCACATCAGGAATCGGTCTTGAGACCGCCAGGGTTTTTGCAAAAAATAATTTTCAGTTAATTTTATGCGGAAGACGAGAAGAAAGATTAAACAAGCTTAAAGCCGAATTAGACAAAGATACCAAGGTTCATTGTTTGAGCTTTGATGTAAGAAATAGAGAGGATGTTTTTAAAAGCATTGCGTCACTGCCTGAAGAATTTTCCTCCATTGATATACTTATTAATAATGCCGGTAATGCACACGGGCTTGATAATTTTCAAGAGGGAAATCTAGACGACTGGGAAGCAATGATGGACATCAATGTGAAAGGGTTGCTTTATGTAACAAAAGCAATCTTACCAAAAATGCTTGAAAAAAACTCAGGGCACATTATTAATATAGGCTCAACAGCGGCAAAGGAGGTGTATCCCAAGGGCAATGTGTATTGTGCCAGCAAAGCAGCAGTTGACGCTATCAATCAAGGGCTGCGCATTGACCTCAATGGCACCGGAATCAAAGTGGGAGCCATCCACCCTGGCCTTGTAAAAACCGAATTTAGTGAAGTGCGTTTCAAAGGAGATAAGGAACGCGCTGAAAAAGTTTATCAAGGATACCAACCACTTTTACCCGAGGATATCGCTGAAATCATCTGGTTTACCGTCACACGCCCTGCACATGTCAATATTGCAGATTTGGTTGTCATGAGTATTGACCAGGCGAGTAGTACAATTGTCAATAAGAAACAGGAAATTTAATAATGAGATTCCCCCCCAAGCAGACTTGGGGGTGGGAATTTAGCTATGATTAACAAACGACTTCTTATCAAAAACCTGCTTGCTCACAATGATGAATGTAGTTTCTATGACAAAAAGTTAAAGTTTGACTTCAGCAACAAAGAGGGAAAGGCCAAGTTTTTAAAACACATCTGTGCCTTGAGTAATTCCAATCCCAAAAACAATTCTTACATAGTTGTTGGTATTGATGACAGCACCAATGAGATACTTGGGGTTGACTTCTTTGATGACAGTAAAATACAGAATTTAGCCAATGCTTATCTGGAAAATGCCCCATTGATTTCTTATGAAAACATTCCTTTTCCACATTTAGTTGAAGGGAAAGTTGTGGGTCTGGTAACAATTAGGCCAAACAATAAAATCACTTCTTTGCGAAAAAACATCTGGAAATACTGGGGCGGAAGTGTTTTTTTCAGGGACGGGAGCATTTCAATGCCCAAAGTTTTTGATATTGAAATACAAGATGTCAACTCGGCAATAGTGGCCGAAATTGAAAACCACGCGAAAAACAACATCAAATTAACTTTAGACGGCGTGATGGATTTTATAATAAACAGGCATAAAGACCTGGATGCCCACTACAAAGTGTTCAAAGAAATATTTGTGGTATGCTGGGCTGGAATTCCAAAAAAAGTGAAAGGGAATACTTTTTATTCACGGGTGGATATTGAGTTAATCAATGAACAGGTACGACTTTTCTATTCCGCTTTGGATGAGATTACGATTGATTATACTGAAGATTATTTTAAAATTGTAGAATATGTTAAATTAGGGCTTCACAGTGAAACTAAATATTATCCGCTTGAAGAACTCATGATTGTTTTTAATGAAAACGGTTCCTATAGCATCAACAGCAACCTCATTTTTGAGCCTCCACAATTCAACAAGAAAACGCTTTATCATATATATAACAGTAACAATACACTGCTGGATAAGTTAAGAAAGAATATTCCGTTTAATAAAAGAGAGGAAAAGGATATGACCAATTTACCGGCCACCTATTTGCTGTGCTACCTCAATCATTTTGAAGATGCAAAAGAGAAACTGGATGAGGCAAAACCTTTTATTAAAGAGTATGATGAGGCTATTTATGCTTCATACAAAGAAGTGATGCGTATATTGAGAAAAGTAAATTACAGCTAAATGAGAACCTTAGTCATTGGAGACATACATGGAGGATTCAAAGGAGTTCAACAAGCCATAAACAGAGCAAACATTAAACCTGATGATGAATTAATATTTTTAGGTGATTATGTGGATGGCTGGAGCGAAAGCGCAGAAACGGTTTCCTATTTAATCGGGCTTTCACAAGAAAATAAATGCATGTTTATTAGAGGAAACCACGATGATTTATGTTATAAATGGCTGGCACATAATGAAAAGCCAATGCAATGGGTTCAACAAGGCGGACAGTCTTCAATTGACAGTTATGAAAAACTGAACAAAAGTGAAATCAACAGCCATATATCCTTTTTTAAGAACCTGTTGAGTTATCATATAGACGATAAAAACAGGCTCTTTATTCACGCGGGTTTCCAAAATTTGCGTGGACCACAATATGAACATTATGATACCGCTGCATACTGGGACAGAACCCTTTGGGAAATGGCTTTGGCGTTAGATAAGACTTTACATCAAAAGCATTCTCTTTATCCGGAGAGATTAAAAATATTCAATGAGGTTTATATTGGCCACACCCCCGTGACACGCATTGGTAAAACCACTCCACACAATGCGGCCACAGTTTGGAATATAGACACAGGAGCCGCTTTTAAAGGACCCGTAACAGTCATGGATTTAGATACAAAGGAGTATTGGCAAAGCGACCCTGTCTGGACATTATATCCTGATGAAAATGGAAGAAATGTGGTTTAAACCTACAAATTTTAATTATTTTAGCTTAACTAAATAAACTCATTTGCCATGAACAAACTTTTCCTCTTTGTTTTCACTTTTCTAATAATAGGACCACTTTCTTCACAGGAATTTCCAAACAATGAAATAAAACTCAACATTGCCGGAGTCATTAGCTTTTGCTTCTGTGGAAGTGGGCTATGAATACCTCTTTGACTACAACCAATCCATAGATGCTGAAGTGTTAATTAATGACCGAATTAATTTTTATGACGAGACAAGCACTAATAAGTTTAACACAAACAGTGTCAAATTGGGATACAATTTTTATTTTGGAACAGAAAACCCCGGTTCGGGTTTGTATTTCAACCCTTTTGTGAAATACCGGTTTGGTGATTTTGAAGAAGTGACTAGAGACAATGATTTTTTTCCACCCCTCATTGAAGAAGTGACCACAGATATGAATACCTTTATTATTGGACTGGGTTCTGGGTATAAATGGAATTTCAGCAATTCGTTTGTTATCTCCCTTTACGGAAGCATTGGAAGAAACTTCAGCGACGAGGTTAAAGAACGCTTTCAGGCGATTGAGTTTCACGCCGGCGCAGGAATTGGGTATCGGTTTTAATGAAAAAAAACCCCCTCAAAATGAGAAGGTTTTATTATATCTAATACCTATTGTAAATATTACAAATCAAACTTAATCCCCTGTGCCAAAGGCAACTCAGTCGTGTAATTGATAGTGTTGGTCTGTCTTCTCATATAGATTTTCCAGGCATCACTTCCGCTTTCACGTCCGCCGCCGGTATCTTTTTCGCCTCCAAAGGCACCGCCAATTTCAGCTCCTGAAGTACCAATATTGACATTGGCAATGCCACAGTCGCTTCCGGCATGAGAGAGGAAAGCTTCTGCTTCACGCAGGTTATTCGTCATAATCGCTGATGAAAGTCCTTGATTAACTCCGTTTTGGAGTTCAAGTGCATTGTGCACGTCACCACTGTATTTTAAAAGGTAAAGCACCGGTGCAAACGTTTCGTGTTGCACAATTTCAAAATGGTTTTCCGCTTCAGCGATTGCCGGTTTTACATAACAACCGCTTTCAAAGCCTTCGCCGCTTAAAACGCCGCCTTCAACAATCACTTTGCCGCCTTCTTGCACCACACGGTCCAAAGCTTCCTGATACATTTTTACGGCATCTGTATCAATAAGTGGTCCCACGTGGTTGTTTTGGTCCAAGGGGTTACCAATGCGCAGTTGCTTATAAGCAGCAACCACGGCATCTTTTACTTTATCATAAATAGACTCGTGAATGATCAATCTTCTTGTTGAAGTACATCGTTGGCCTGCGGTTCCAACAGCACCAAACACTGCACCGATTACCGTCATTTTGATATCAGCATCAGGAGTGACGATAATGGCGTTGTTTCCGCCCAATTCCAATAATGTTTTTCCAAGACGTTCAGCAACTGTTTTTCCAACAATTTTACCCATTCGGGTGGAACCAGTGGCTGAGACCAAAGGCACGCGTCTGTCTGTGGTCATCATTTCGCCCACACGGTAATCACCGTTGATTAAACAGGAAATCCCTTCTGGCAAATCGTTGTTTTTAAATACCCTTGCGGCAATATGCTGACAAGCTATCCCACAAAGCGGCGTTTTTTCACTGGGTTTCCACACACAAACATCTCCACAGATCCAGGCTAAAGCTGTGTTCCAAGCCCAAACCGCTACTGGAAAGTTAAAAGCAGAAATAATCCCAACCACACCAAGTGGGTGGTATTGTTCATACATTCTGTGCCCGGGACGTTCACTGTGCATTGTCAAACCGTGAAGCTGTCGCGAAAGGCCCACTGCAAAATCACAGATATCAATCATTTCCTGAACTTCACCAAGACCCTCCTGATAGGATTTTCCCATCTCATAAGAGACTAGTTTTCCAAGAGGTTCTTTCAAACGACGCAACTCATCACCAAATTGACGCACCACTTCACCTCTCAAAGGAGCGGGCTTTACTCGCCAGGTTTTGAAAGCTTCTGTTGCGGCTGTCATTACTTTTTCATAATCTTCTTTGGTGGTGGTCTTTACTTTTCCGATAAGTTCACCATCTGCAGGTGAATAAGAAGCAATTTCCTCACCTGAAGAAAACCAGTTGGAACCTGTTGAAGTGCCTAAATTTGTTTGTTTTATACCTAATTGATCTAACGCATCCTGAATGCCAAATGCAGTAGCTGTTGTTGCCATAATTGTAGTTTCTGAAAAATTAAAAAAAGTTTTTGCGAAGGTATGAATTTCAACCCCCAATGAAAAGAAAAGTTGTGTGTTTTAAACTAGTTGTCACTATCTGTAAATCTCGGGTCAGTTTCCATCACAGTACCACAATTTGAACAAGTGCGCAATGCTTCTGAGTTGTAGAATTTTTTAAAATGAGGAAGGAAATCTTTTTCGATATCGTGTAGTTCAAAATACGTTTCGTGAATTTTGTGATTGCAGTTATCACAAAACCAAAGGAGTCCGTCAGTAAAGCCTTTTCCGGCACGTTTGCGCTCAATGACCAGTCCGATTGAACCGGCACTTCTTGAAGGGGAGTGGGGCACTTTGGCAGGGTGAAGATACATATCCCCGGCATTGAGTTTCATTTCTTTGCGCTCGCCATTTTCCTGAATAATCACATTTATGGAACCTTCCAGTTGATAGAAAAGTTCTTCGGTTTCATTGTAGTGATAATCCTTTCGGGCATTGGGGCCGGCTACAATCATCACGATATAATCACCGGCATCCTTGTAAAGGTTTTTGTTGCCAACAGGTGGCTTTAGCAGCGCTCTGTTTTCTTCAATCCAGGCATTTAAATTAAAAGGTTTTTGAATAGCCATTTCCTGTATGATTTTGATTTACGTAAAAATACAGGAAATGTTGCTATCCAAAAAATAAATTATGGGGAAAATAGGGGATGTAAAATTATTTTAAATAAAATAATTGAGTAAAAAAGTAACGGTTTTTTTCATTTTTAAAGACACCAAAACCACTGTGAGTGTAATTGCCTTCAATTATTTCTCTGTGTGAAGGACTGTTTAACCAGCTGTTCACTAAAGATGCAGCATCTTCATAACCATAAGCAACATTTTCTCCCACTCTTAAAGCACCTCTGTCCTTTAGAGCTTTTGATCTTATGTGAAAATTGTCATGGTTGATTTGACTTAATTCAATCATATAATCTGTATGTTCAACGGCATAAGCAGAAGCATAAGCCTGATCCATAACTAAGGATTTTAATCCTAATGATTGACGGTGATCATTTACTAAGTCTAAAATGTCTTGTGACATTTGAACGTCGTTTTTGATTACAATGCTTAAATCAATATCTTGATTTACCACATCATTTTGATCCATTTCATCTTTAGAACAAGATGCAAAAACAACAAGCATAGTAAGGACTATGAGTCCGCGTAATTTTGTTTTCATAGTAAGTAGGTTAAGTTTGGGAACTTATTTTTGTATTAACTTTGGGAAATCAATACAAACCAAATGTAAGTAAAAAAACAACACAAAATACATTTTGTCCTATATTTTGTGCGTTTCATCGATTATTGTAGTATTTACAACTACTTTTTTCTTACAATTATTATGACAAGAAGATTTCAAAGTGTCAGTATTTATGCGTATTTTTTAACATTTATAGCCAAATTTATTTTTTATGAAAAATTTTTTAATTTTCTTTAGTTTTCTTCTCATTTTTAGTGCTTGTGAGCAAAAAAATGAACAAAAAATCAACGAAAGGGCATCAATCAACAACCAAAAGAGCAAAAAAAACAACTTCGGAATCATTCTTCATGGGGGTGCCGGAACAATTTTAAAAGAGCATATGAGTGATTCTCTTGAAGTTGCATATAAAGAAATTTTAGAAAAAGCAATTAGAACGGGTTATGAAATTTTAGAAAACAACGGCAGCAGCCTTGAAGCAATTGCAGCGACTATTAAAATAATGGAAGACTCCCCATTATTCAATGCCGGAAAAGGAGCTGTATTTACCCATCATGATACCAATGAACTCGATGCCTCTGTAATGGTGGGGAACACTCAGGATGCCGGAGCCATCAGTGGTGTTACACGAATCAAAAACCCCATAGATCTCGCTATCAAAGTAATGACCGATTCGCCACACGTTATGTTAAGTGGTGAGGGAGCAGAGCAATTTGCTTCTGAAAAAGGCATTGAACTTGTTGACCCTTCCTATTTTTTTACTGAAAACCGATTCAAATCCTTACAACGTATTAAAGATTCTGAAAAAACAGAACTCGATCACGATGGGAAAACAGCTTTAGTTTCCCCGGGACAAAATGATTCAAAATTTGGAACCGTTGGTGCAGCTGCTCTCGACAAGCACGGCAATTTGGCAGCAGGAACTTCAACCGGCGGTATGACTAATAAAAAGTGGAACCGCATTGGTGATGCTCCCATCATCGGCGCTGGAACTTATGCAAACAATGCAACTTGCGCAGTTTCATCCACCGGCTGGGGAGAATTTTTTATAAGGGCTGTTGTGGCACATGATATTTCGGCTTTAATGGAGTACAAAGGACTGACTCTCAAAGAGGCTTCAGAAGAAGTAATCCAGAAAAAAGTACCGTCTTTGGGGGAGACGGCGGTATTGTTGCCATTGACAAAGAGGGCAATATGGTAGCAGAATTTAACACTGCAGGAATGTACCGCGCTTCCATGAACGCTCAAGGCGAAATAACCATTGGCATCTATAAAGATTGATGAGCACTATTTTTAAACCTTATTATGCCGTCATATTTACTTCACTAAAAAATGAAGATGATACAGGTTATACCGAAATGGGCCAAAAAATGGAACAACTAGCCAAAGAACAACCCGGTTTTCTGGGTATTGAAAGTGCCAGAAACGAGATCGGAATTACCGTAAGTTATTGGGAAAGTCTGGAAGCTATAGCAAACTGGAAAAATAACAGGGAACACGGCATAGCACAGCAAAAAGGAAGAACAGATTGGTATCAATGGTATGACGTAAAAATTTGCAAGGTCGAGCGGGAATATTCTCATAATAAATAGTAATTTTAATCCCATTAAATGGTGTAATCCACTAATGCTCTGAATCAAAATGAGCCAACGCTTTTTTGTTTAAATGTCTTGTGGGCATTCACTATGTATTTGTTTTATTAATCTAGATACCAACCCAATGAATACCTTTTCAAAGCTTCTCGTTTTATTTGGCTTTTTTTCAATTTTGATTTCCTGTGGAAAAAAAGAAAGCACCACCGATACAGACAACTTATATAAATTCAGGGAATACATAACCCAACACACAACAGGTCGCATATCTGTTACCGATCACATCCGGATAGAACTTGCCCAGACCCTTGATCAGTTTGATCTTACTCAGGAGCTTCCTTCAGATTACCTGCAAATAAGCCCAAAAACGCCGGGTAAACTAGTAATTGAAAATGGAAAAAGCATAGTCTTCATTCCCGAAAACAATCTAGAACCTGATACAGAATATAGTGTAACCTTAAAACTCGACAAGTTTTATGATGACTTAAAAAAAGAATTCAGGTCGTTTACTTTCAGTTTTAAAACCTTAGCCCCAAACTTTAAAATTTCAATAGAAGATCTGCAATCCTACAGCAAAGATTGGCAATACCTTTCAGCCACGTTACAATCTAATGATGTTATTGATCCCAAAACTTTGCCCCAATTAGTAAAAGCTTCACAGGGCAAAAACCCTTTGAAGGTTGCTTTTAAAGACAATTCGTCGCCCTCTAAACTATTTCATTTTATTATAGACAGTATCCAGCGTTTTGAAGAGGATTCAGAAATTATGATTTCCTGGGATGGAAAATCCATTCAGTCAGAAACCAAAGGGGAAGCCCCTTTTACCATTGCCGGAAAGAACAATTTTTCTGTAGTAAACGTTACAGCCAATTTTGCCCCAAACAGCAATCTTAAAATTAATTTTTCAGACCCAATAAGAGAAAATCAAAATTTTAGTGGGCTTGTGACCATCCAAAACAAAGACAATTTGCGTTTTGAAGTGGATGGTAATTTACTAAGGGTTTACCCGCAGGAAAGAATTGTGGGTGAAGCCTTGGTTGAAATTTTTGAAGGCATCACAAGCGCAGATGGTTACAAACTTAAAAAACCATTTTCTGAGCTCATTTCTTTTGAACAACTCAAGCCCGCATTAAGACTGGTTTCAAATGGTGTCATACTGCCCAATGCTGCCACAACACCTTTCTATTTTGAAGCAGTAAACCTCAATGCTGTTGAGGTAAGGATCATCAAAATCTTTGAAAATAATGTCTTGCAATATTTACAAAACTCAAATCTCAATGACAATTCCATCTATAACCTGAACAGGGTGGGGAGAAGAATCGCAAAAAAAACCATTGAACTAAACAATGGCGATATTCCCGATGACGGCCAATGGAAAGCTTATGGACTCAATCTTTCAGAGTATTTCAACGCAGACCCAGGAGCTATATACAGAGTTGAATTAAGCTTCAAGAAAGAACATACAAACTATAATTGTGATGCAGTAGTAACTTCAAATGAGGAGGAAAATTATGAAGATGATTATTACTATGAAGATTTTGATACAGAACCATCTTCTGCTGATGAAGAAGAACGGGAGCAGCAATACTGGGACAATCGCATCTACAGATGGCGGACATATTCCTATAACTGGGAAGAAAGGGACAACCCTTGCCATGACGCTTATTATAATGAAGATAGGGTTCTAAGCACAAATATATTAGGGTCAAACCTGGGGCTTATTGTAAAAAAAGGAGCCAACCAGTCCTATCATTTTGCTGCCTCAAACCTCTTAACAACAAATCCTGAGGGAGGCGTGAAGATTTCCCTGTACAATTTTCAGCAACAACTCATTACCACTGTTACAACTGAGCCTAATGGCTTAATCCTTTTTGATGGCGATAAGAATATCGCTTTTGCTGTCGCTCAAAAAAACAATAACTATGCCTATGCAAAACTGGATGATGGAAACGCCTTGTCACTAAGTAAATTTGATGTTTCAGGCAAAGCAACTTCAAAAAGGTCTCAAAGGATTTATTTACACAGAAAGAGGAGTTTACAGGCCCGGGGATAGCATTCACCTTTCTTTCGTTTTAAACGACTTGACTAATCCACTTCCAAAAGACCATCCTGTCACCCTGGAAGTAAGTGATGCCCGAGGAAAAGTGGTTCATAAAACAGTGGCAAGACAAGGAGTAAATAATGTGTTTTATTTCCCCATTGCAACTGAGGCAACTGCACCCACAGGCAACTGGCGGGCAACCATCAATGTGGGTGGTGCAGTGTTTACAGAAATTCTACGCATAGCAACAGTGAAACCCAACCGCTTAAAAATAAACCTCGCTTTTGATGATGAAATCCTCACCGTTGATAAACCAATAGTTGGCAATACTTCTATTAGCTGGCTTCACGGGGCCCCCGCCAGAAATCTCAACATTGAAATGGATGCCACCATCAGGTCAACGACCACTTCATTTAAGGGTTTTCCAAATTACATTTTTACAGATCCTGTTAGAACATTTGAGGAAACTGAAATTCCTGTCTTAAAAGGTAAATTAAATGAAGAAGGCAAAACCTCCATAAACAAAAGGCTGGAACTAAGTAAAAATGCACCCGGTATGTTGCGGGCAAATTTTTTAACCAAAGTTTTTGAAGGTGGTGGTGATTTTTCGATTGATGTTATTTCAAAAGATTTAGCACCTTTCACCCATTTTGTCGGACTCCAATCTCCAAAAGCAAGAGCTTATGGTTCTTATTTCACAGATGAAAATAACACGTTTGATGTAGCTACAGTTGATGAAAAAGGAATTGCTTCAGGAAATCGTGATCTAGAAGTAAAAGTATTTAAAATAGAATGGCGCTGGTGGTGGAGCCGAGGGCAGGATAACCTTTCCAGCTATGAGAATGCAACTGTACACCGCCCTGTTCAGGAATTTAAAATTAAAACTGCGGCTAATGGAAAAACAACCTTTAACCTCAACATCCCTGAAGAGGAAAGCGGTCGTTATCTCATTCGCATCATAGACCCAAAAAGTGGTCACGCTACAGGAAGAGTGGCTTATTTTTACAGAAATTGGTGGTCAAGAGCAGGAGCAGGCGGTGATGCAGAAAGCGCCAAAATGCTAGTCTTCTCAGCTGATAAAGAAAAATACAATGTGGGCGAAACAGCCATAATTACATTCCCTTCAGGAAGTGAAGGGCGTGCTTTGATTAGCATCGAAAATGGAACCGAAGTACTGGGAACACAATGGATTGAAACAAAAAAAGGTGAAACTCAAGCAACCATTCCCATCACTAAAGAAATGGCGCCCAATATTTATGTAAACATATCCTTGTTGCAACCCCATGAACAAACAGCTAATGATTTGCCAATAAGACTTTATGGAGTGATCCCCCTTCTGGTAGAGGACCCAACAACCATTTTACAACCTCAACTGGAACTTCCCGATGTGCTTAAACCGGAAGAAAAGTTTACAGTTAAAGTTTCAGAGAAAAACAAAAAACCAATGACTTATACCCTTGCCATTGTCGATGAGGGTTTATTGGATCTTACACGTTTTAGAACTCCGGCAATTCACGAGGCTTTTTATACCCGGGAAGCTTTAGGCGTAAGAACTTTTGATATGTATGACTATGTGATTGGCGCTTATTCAGGGAGTGTTGAAAATATTTATGCCGTGGGTGGTGGTGATGAAGCCGCTGGAGCTAAAAACCGAAAAGCAGACCGATTTAAACCGGTAGTCATGTATTTAGGCCCTTTACGCTCAAAGTCGGTGAAAAAGCCACACACAATCTAACGATGCCCAATTATGTGGGATCAGTACGCACAATGGTCATTGCTGCCGATAACAAGAATGCTGCATATGGCAACGCAGAAAAAGCAACCCCTGTAAGAAAACCTTTGATGGTACTGGCATCACTACCCAGAAAACTGTCTCCGGGAGAAAAAGTAACACTCCCCGTAACCGTTTTTGCAATGGAATCCAAAGTGAAAAATGTTTCTGTGAATGTCTCAACTTCAGGAGGTTTAAAACCCCTTAACGGAAACAACAAATCCATATCCTTTCAAAATGTGGGAGAACAAATTGTCAATTTTGAATATGAAGTTTTACCAACCCCGGGAATACAAACCATTGAAATTACAGCAAGCGGCGGTGGGGAAAGAGCCAATTATAAAGTTGAAATTGATGTGGAAAACCCCAATCCAATCACACAAAGGGTAAGTGATTTTACCTTGGAACCCAATACTGGACAAAACATCAATTTCTCCACCTTTGGAGTGGCGGGAAGTAACGCAGCTTATCTGGAATTTTCCACGCTGCCCCCTATGGATTTTACTAAGAGAATGGAATACCTCATTCAGTATCCTCATGGCTGTGTTGAGCAAACCACATCTGCGGCATTTCCACAACTCTATCTGGCAGATGTTTTTGATATAACATTGGACAGAAAACAAAAAATTCAGCGCAATATCGAGGTTGCCATCAGAAGATTAAACACTTACCAAAGTGCCGGCGGCGGGATAAGTTACTGGCCGGGCGAGCGCGAGGCAGATGAATGGAGCACAAACTATGTGGGGCATTTTATGCTTGAGGCCAAAAGCAAAGGCTATGCACTTCCTGTAACTTTCATAAGTAACTGGTTGAGATTCCAACAAAATGCAGCGAGACAATGGCGACCCAATGTAAGAGCATACAATACAGAGCTCACCCAGGCATACAGGCTTTATACACTAGCACTTGCAGGCCAACCGGAATTGGCAGCAATGAACCGCTTACGCGAAACAAACAACCTTAGCAACGACGCTAAATGGAGATTGGCAGCCGCTTATGCACTCGCAGGTCAGGACCGGGTGGCAATTCAACTTGCACAATCAGCAAATATTGATTTTCAACCAAAAAATTATGATTATCACTCTTACGGATCCCCTTTCAGGAACAGGGCTATGGCGTTGGAAAGTATGGTATTGATCAATGATGCCAAACAAAGGGAGCTTTCGCTCTCTATTGCTCGAGACCTTTCTTCATCAAAATGGTACAGCACTCAGGAAACTTCATTTGCATTGATGGCGCTGGCTAAAATGGTTTCCAAAAACGGAGGCAAAGCACTTGAAGTGACCTATATCCAGAACGGAAAATCCTACAACATAAAAACGCATCAAGCGGTTGCACAACGTGAAATCGGCTTTACAATGGGAGAAAATGAACTGATCCTGAAAAACACAAAAGACAATGTGGTTTATGTAAGGCTCATCCAGTCTGGCAAGCTTCCTGTGGGTGATGAACTCGCTGAACGCAGAAACCTCAATGTGGTCACAAACTATTTTGATGGTGATGGCAAAAGAATGGATATAAGCTCCCTGCGACAAGGCACAGAAATTACAGCACAGATTCGCATTGAAAACACCTCCAATGATTTTGTGGACAATGTAGCCCTTTCACAATTATTCCCCGGTGGTTGGGAAATCGTAAATACCAGTTTCACAGAATTGGGAGGTGGCGCATCAGGCGATGCAAGATATACCGATATACGTGATGACCGGGTTCATTTTTATTTTGATTTAAATCGAAAAGAAACCAAAACCTTTACCGTAAAACTCAATGCTTCTTATCTGGGGAGTTACTATCTTCCGGGTTCACAGGCAGAAGCCATGTATGACAATAATTACTTGGCCAGAAACAAAGGGCAGTGGATTAAGGTGGAGCAATAAATGACTGTTCAAAAAAAGCAAATAAAGACCTTTTTATACCGGCACAAGATTAAACTATCCCTTGGAATTATTCTTTTCCTGGGATGGTTCTTCTGTCTCCCCAAACCCCTTTTTGACGACCCCACATCAACCGTGGTTGAAAGCCGGGAAGGCCATTTGCTGGGTGCTCGCATTGCAGAAGACGGCCAATGGCGGTTTCCTCAAATGGATAGTGTGCCTTTTCGCTTTGCAACCAGTATTCAATATTTTGAAGATGAATATTTTTATCGACATCCCGGTTTTAATCCCATTTCTATGGGGAAGGCACTTAAGGAAAATTTATTAACAGACAAAAAGCGGGGAGCAAGCACGCTTACACAACAGGTCATAAGGCTTTCGCGAAAGAATAAAAAACGCACCTATTTTGAAAAAGTAATCGAGCTCTTTCAAGCAACCCGTCTGGAAGCAGGCTATAGCAAAATGAAATCCTAAACTTTTATGCGTCCAATGCTCCCTTTGGCGGAAATGTTGTGGGTCTGGAAACCGCTTCATGGCGCTATTTTGGTGTACCTGCAAAAGAACTAAGTTGGGGACAAAGTGCTGCGTTGGCTGTTTTGCCTAATGCACCATCACTTATTTTTCCCGGAAAAAATGAGACGTTATTAAAGCAAAAAAGAGACCGACTCTTAAAAAAACTTTATGATAAAGAGGTGTTTGATGAACTCACTTACGAAATGTCCATTCTGGAACCACTTCCCGGGAAACCTTATCCGTTGCCTGATCAAACACTGCATTTTACTGAAAAGATGAAGCGAAATCATCCCGGAAAACTAATTAAATCAACCATTCAATCAACACTTCAATCACAACTCAATCAAATCACACGAGACCACCACTTTCAATTACGCCAAAATCAAATTCACAACCTTTCTATCATCGTGATGGATGTAAACACGCGTGAAATTTTAGGGTATGTGGGCAATACTCCCACTACCGTTGATCATCAAAAATTTGTGGATGTAACAGATAAACCCAGAAGTACAGGAAGTATTATTAAAACCTTTCTTATTTGCTTCGGCCATGCAATCGGGCGAATTGCTCCCTAAAACCCTGGTGGCAGATGTTCCAACCACAATCAATGGGTACAGTCCTGAAAACTTTGAAAAACAATTTAATGGTGCCGTTCCTGCAAGTACCGCATTAAGCCGCTCCTTGAATGTCCCGGCCGTGAGATTGTTACAGGATTATGGATTGCAGCGATTTTACAACCAGTTAAAGAAAATGAACTTGGGAAATATAAATCACCCGGCAGACCATTATGGACTTACGCTCATTTTAGGTGGAGCCGAAAGCAGCCTCTATGAAGTGACCAAGGGATATGCAAATTTGGCCGCCACGTTAAATCATTTTACTTCAAATTCAAGCCAATATCGTGCAAACGAATTTAGTAATCCGGTTTTTATTAAAGGCGAAACACAGGACTTTGGAAATTTACAATTTGAACCACCGGTGTTTGGTGCCGGCGCTATTTATAAAACGTTTGAAAGCTTACGCGAAAGCAACCGTCCCAACGCAGATGAGAACTGGAGCTTTTACCAGGACGCACGTCCCATCGCCTGGAAAACCGGAACAAGTTTTGGCTTTAAGGATGCTTGGGCAGTGGGTGTAACGCCAGATTACACCATTGGGGTTTGGGTGGGAAATGCCATAGGTGAAGGGCGTCCCGGGCTTACCGGTATTCAAGCGGCGGCTCCAGTTTTGTTTGATGTTTTAAAGGTTTTGCCCATAAATAAACTGTGGTTTGATATTCCTTATGATGATTTGATGGAAGAGACCATCTGTTCACAAAGCGGTTACCGAGCAGGTTTGTTTTGTGAACCCACTACTGTGGAATGGATTCCAATGCAAGGCGGAAATACTGCGTCGTGTCCTTACCACCTCCAAACAACATTAAATGAAACCGAAAGTTATCGCATCAATTCTTCATGTTATCCGTTGGAAAATAGTAAACAAAAGAACTGGTTTAGCTTGCCCCCGGTAATGGAATACTATTATTCGAGGCTGCATCCAGAATACAAAACACTTCCCCCTTTTCACCCAGACTGCGTCGCGGAAAATGAACAATTAATGGCGTTCATTTATCCCAAGAGAAGCGAACAAGTGATGCTTCCCAAAGACTTTGATGAAACTATAAATGATGTTATTTTTAAATTGGCACATCGTAATCGTGATGCCATAGTTTATTGGTACTTAGATGAAAAATATATTGGTAAAACCGAAACCTTTCATGAACTTGCTGTAGTGGTTAGTCCCGGGACATATATTTTGACCGTTATGGACCATCAAGGCAACAAGATTCAGGAAAAGGTTGAGGTGGTGAAGTTTGATTGAGCAACTTATCTTAAATAAAATCCTTTAGCAGCCCACCAAGGCTTCACTTCTACTGCCAAACGTCCTGCTTGTACCATAGGATCCAGATTTGCCAAGCTATCTGCCATTCTTAATGTGGGCACATTATAGATAGTTATTCCTCTGATGTCCACCATCATCACCAAAAGGACCTGAAATATCTGCAAATCCTTCGGCATACATTCTGCCTAAGTGTGCCATATGGAGTTGTTGCAGGCTATCTGCTTCTTCTTTGGATTGTGACCTGTTTTCACCACGTTTTAGAAAAGCCATAAAGTATTGTTGCATCAACACAGTATCCAGCGTTGCTTCATCCACATAATCAAAGGTTGAAAATCCCTTTTCTGTAAGTTTCTTTTTTAAAGTGGCCATCGATTGTTTTTCTTCTTCCGGGCAAGGAGTTTCAAAAGTTTTCTCAGTGTTTTGATTACACGATAAAAGAACTGTAAACGTCAATAATAAAAAAAATGTTTTCATTAGTAATATTAATTATGTTGTTTACTTCCATTTTTTAAAGGGGTTCAAACTCAATTGCGAATTGTAATATTTTAACTCCCCGGTGACTTCTTTTCCCAGCCAGATCGGTTTTTCAAACAACTCATCTTCTGAATTTAATTCTACCTCTGCGACCATTAATCCCTCATTTTCCCCTAAAAATTCATCGACTTCAAAAGTATGGTTGCCCACCTTTATTTCATAACGGGTTTTATCAATGATACCGGGTTCACATAATTCCAATAATTCTTCAGCGTCTGTAACTGAAATTTCTGTTTCCCATTCACTTCTTATGGTTCCTGATTGGTTTGAGATTCCTTTAACAGTGAGAAAGCCCTGATCTCCTTTGATGCGCACCCGCACAGTACGTTCAGGATGTGTATTTAGAAATCCTTGAACAATACGGGTTTGTTTAAAAGCGTCTTTTTTATAGACATCGGTAATGACTAAAAATTTACGTTCAATTTCGAGCATTTTCTGCGATTTCTTTGATGGTTTGGTTTTCAACTCTGTTTTTGGAATACCCTTGGTTAGCAAGTGTCAACATCGCTTTTGCAATCGTTTCAGGAGAAATGGTGCGGTAGTTTTTTGGGATAATGGGGTTCAGTATTTTGAAAAGAAACTTGGCTATGGATTCGCCAAGGCGTTTTTCGCTCCTATTTCCTCCAATTAATCCGGGTTGTAAAATGTATGTGTTTGGGATGTTTTGTTTTAGGGCATCACGTTCCATTTCGCCTTTGGTCTTGTTATAAAACACCTTGCTCTCTGGGTTTGCCCCCATTGCTGAAACTACAATAAAAGTGTGAATGTTATTTTCCTTGCACAATTTCGCTGCAGCGAAAGGAATGCCATAATCAATTTTTTTGTAAATGCTATTGTCAGGTGTTTTTGATTTGGTAGTGCCAATACAGCAAAAAACTTCATCGGCTTGGAAGATTTCTTTATGTTTTTCAAGTTCAAACAAATCAATGAGATGTTCTTCAAGTTTGGGGTTTGAGATACCCACACTACTTCGGGAAAACACTTTGATTTTTCCATATCGGTCATTCTTCAACAAAAAGTCAAGTAAATTACCGCCTGTTAATCCTGTGGCTCCTAAAATGATTGCAGTTTTTTTCATAGACCTAAAATTACAGTATTTTTGTGTGATGCACGACGAAATTCCCATCAGAAAAATTATCCACGTGGATATGGATGCCTTTTTTGCTTCGGTAGAGCAACTGGATAACCCTGCTTTGCGAGGCAAACCTGTTGCTGTGGGAGGAAGTTCAGATCGTGGAGTGGTTTCTGCCGCTAGCTATGAAGCAAGGAAATTTGGCGTTCGCAGTGCGATGTCTAGTGTGGTGGCCAAAAAGTTGTGTCCCGATTTGATTTTTGTAAGGTCCAATTTTGATCGTTATAAAGAGATTTCTCAAAAAATCAGGACCATTTTTCTGGAATATACAGACAAGGTGGAACCACTTTCCCTTGATGAAGCCTACCTCGATGTGACCGAAAACAAAAAAGGAAACCCCAGTGCTTCGCTTATCGCGAAAGAAATTCGGCAAAAAATATTTGAACAGACAGGGTTGACGGCATCTGCCGGGATTTCCATCAATAAGTTTATCGCTAAAGTGGCCAGTGATATCAATAAACCTAACGGACAAAAAACAATTGGTCCTGAAGAAGTTTTGGAATTTCTTGAAAATTTGGACATCAGGAAATTTTATGGTGTGGGGAAAGTGACACAGGAAAAAATGTATAATTTGGGCATCTTTACCGGAAAAGATTTGAAACGTAAATCCCTTGAATACCTTACCGAAACATTTGGAAAGAGCGGTACTTACTATTATTATGTAGTTCGTGGCATTCACAAAAGCGAGGTCAAGCCCAACCGCATCAGGAAATCACTGGGCGCTGAACGCACTTTTTTTGAAAACATCTCTTCAGAGATTTTTATGCTGGAACGCTTACAAGACATCGCTGATGAAATCGAGCGCCGCCTTAAAAAATCTAAAGTCGCTGGGAAGACCATTACACTCAAGATTAAGTACAGCGATTTTACTTTGCAAACACGCAGCAAAACCCTTCCTTATTTTATTTCAGATAAAGCGTTGATTTTGGAAACCGTTAAAGAGCTTTTGTTTCAGGAAAAAACGCATGACTCTGTGCGCTTGTTGGGCATTTCACTCTCAAATCTCAATACTGAAAAGAAAACAACAACCGTTTCCAAAAAGGAAACGGTTGTTGTTCAATTGGAATTTGAGTTTTAATTAAACTTGAGAAACCCTCAAAGTATTCACCATACCTTTATCAACTATAGGCATTGCTGCCAGATTAATTAAAAAATCACCTTTTTGAACAAAATCTTTTTTCAGGGCAATCTTGTTAACGTCATCAACAGTAGTGTCTGTGCTCACGAATTTATTATAATAAAAGGCTCTTACTCCCCACAGTAAATTCATTCTGGTGATGATGTTTTTGTTTGAGCTGAACACCAAAATATGTGCATTGGGTCTCCAGGCAGAAATTTGAAAAGCGGTATAGCCACTATTTGTCAAAGTGCAAATGGCTTTGGCTTCAATCTCATTAGCCATCAAAGCAGCATGATAACAAACAGATTTAGTAACATATCTATTGGTTTTTATTTGTGGGGGCTCTTGCGGGACGCGAATCAGTTTTGAGTTTTCTACACTTTTAAGGATTTTTGCCATCGTTTCTATCACTTGCACCGGATAATTCCCAATGGAAGTTTCACCAGACAACATCACTGCATCTGCGCCGTCCATCACCGAGTTGGCCACATCGTTTACCTCCGCACGTGTGGGAGTCAATGAGGTAATCATGGTCTCCATCATTTGTGTCGCAATGATCACTGGTATGCGGGCTTGTTTTGCAATGAGAACCAATTCTTTCTGTATTAAAGGCACTTCATGTGCAGGAATTTCAACGCCTAGATCACCTCTGGCAACCATTAAACCGTCACAGTGAGCGATAATTCTCTTGATGTTTTTTACGGCTTCGGGTTTTTCAATTTTTGCAATTACAGGTATTTTGTATTTTGAATGTTCTTTGATAAGGTCATTTAAAATTTTTAGATCATCTGCATCCCTAACAAAAGAAAGTGCAATCCAATCTACTTCCTGTTCAATAGCAAAGACGGCGTCTTCAAGGTCTTTTTCGGTTAAGGCAGGTAATGAAATTTTTGTATTTGGAAGGTTGACCCCTTTTTTTGAACGTAAAGGCCCTCCTTGAATGACTTTGGCTTTTACTTCATTTTTTTTGTTTGTTGCTACTACTTTGAAATGGAGTTTTCCATCGTCGAGAAGTATCATTTCTCCCACTTTGACATCTTTTGGGAAGGTGTCATAGTTCATATAAACACGGTCAGCGTTTCCTTCAAATTCCTCTCCTGTACAAAAAAGAATTTCATCACCGGGATTCACAATCACTTCTTCCTTCATCATGCCCACTCGTAACTTGGGCCCTTGTAAATCGGCAAGGATTGCCGGTGTGAATTCCAGTGAACTACCAATTTCCCTTATAGTTTCTATTCGTTCTTTAACGTTTGTATAGTTAGCGTGTGAAAAGTTGATTCTAAAGACATCTACACCTGCAAGTATCATTTCCTTTATGGTTTCCTTGCTTTGTGTAGCCGGTCCTAGTGTAGCAACAATTTTAGTTTTTTTTCTTAGTGGCATTAGTCAAAATTTAGGTTTTGTTTTGATTTTAGTTTGTTTTGGTCAATTGTATATGCTGTAACTAAGCCAGGGATTTTTAATAATTTTGATAAAAGATCTGTTTCATACACTTGAGGTTCCTCAGTAAGTATTTTCATCAAAAAATCGGCTTGTTTGTATTCGTTAACCAGAAAATGTGTTTTTTCTTCATATTCAATGTCAAACAAGCTTCCTGCACTAATAGTTTTTTCAGAAATTGTCTTGCAAACATTGCTCAATAAATAAAATGCATCCTCTTTTTTTTCATCTATGTATTCATAAATTGGGTAGGTAATTGATCCGCTTTTATTAAAGAAATCAAGATCTTTTTTCTTTCGTTGAAAACGCAAATTTAAATGCTTGTTAATTAAAAAAGCGAGTTTGTATTCTTCCAGACTACTGTGTATGGCAAGAAGTAAAAACTCTTCATCGATGGCAAGACTTAGGTTGTGTCGCTGCATAGGGTTTTTACGCAAAAATGAATTGTAAATATAAGGGTTCCTGAGGTGATGATTGGCTCTTCTATTGTAAAATTTATATTAAAATTGAGAGGCTCACTTATTTTCTGTTTGGTTTATCTTGGATTGAAGTTTATAATAAGCCCTTTTTGCAGCACGTTCTTCAGCCTTTTTCTTTGATGTGGCTCTTGCTTTTGCAATATTGACATCATCAATTTTTAATTTTACGGCAAAATGCTTTACAGTATCATTTCCGGTGTCATCATAGACCACAAAATCAAATTTCTTTTTGTGTTTTTGGCACCATTCAATAATTAAACTTTTATAACTGGTGATTTTTCCTTCCAGTTTTTCAATATCAACATAAGGTTTGATGACCCTTTTTTGTATAAATTTTTCACAGGACTTAAAACCCTTATCAAGATAAATGGCTCCTACTAAGGCTTCAAAAATATTACCGTGAATATTGAGGCCAAAGTTATCTAAAGGAATGGATGACCTTACAAACCTTATGAGGTCAAGATCTCTGCCTAATTCATTTAAATGTTCGCGACTCACCACTTTTGAACGCATTTTTGTCAAATAACCTTCATTGCCGGAGGGAACCTTTTTAAACAAATGCGCAGCTATTACAGCACCCAATATAGCATCTCCTAGAAACTCAAGTCTTTCATAGTTTAAAATTTCACCATCGTTTGTTTTTATCTGAGAAGAACGGTGAGTAAAGGCCATTTCATAAATAGAAAGGTCACCGGGTCTAAACCCAAGAATATTTTTTATTTCACGAAAAAAAACCCCGTCTTTATCAGCGCGGGAGTGGAATATGTCTCGAAATGAACTCATTAAGGATTACTGTTCAATCTTTTTGAAGAGAATACAAGCATTGTGACCCCCAAAACCAAAAGTGTTACTCATTGCTATGTTAACCTCTCTTTCTTGAGCCTTGTTTAGAGTTAGGTTTAATGATGGATCAATATTCTCATCAACTGTAGTATGGTTGATTGTTGGAGGCACCAAGTTGTGTTCCATGGCCAAAATGGAAGCTATGGCTTCAATTGCACCTGCAGCACCCAGTAAATGACCAGTCATTGATTTTGTAGAATTGATATTGATTTTATTTGCGTGAGCTCCAAATACTTTTGAGATGGCCTTTAATTCTGCGACATCTCCTAAGGGAGTTGAAGTACCATGTGTGTTTATGGCATCCACTTCGTCTGCAGAAATTCCAGCATCTTTTAGGCAGTTAATCATTACCCTTTCAACGCCAATTCCTTCGGGATGGGGTGCTGTGACATGATAGGCATCACTTGACATACCGCCACCCAGAACTTCAGCATAAATTTTTGCGCCACGTGCTTTGGCGTGTTCATATTCTTCTAAAATAAGAGCTCCAGAGCCCTCGCCAAGAACAAAACCATCACGTGTAGCATCAAAGGGTCTCGAGGCCGTTTGTGGAGTTTCATTTAAGGTGGAAAGTGCGTGCATGGCATTGAAACCTCCCATACCAGCTTTAGTAACAGCTGCTTCAGAACCTCCAGTGACAATGATGTCACAATGCCCAAGCCGAATGTAGTTTAAAGCATCAATCATAGCGTTTGCTGAAGATGCACAGGCAGAAACAGTTGTGTAATTTGGCCCCATAAATCCATGTTTTATAGAAATGTGACCCGGTGCAATATCTGCAATCATTTTAGGAATAAAAAAAGGGTTAAACCTTGGCGTGCCGTCACCGGCAGCAAAGTTTAACACCTCATCCTGGAAGGTTTCAAGCCCTCCTATTCCAGCTCCCCAAATGACGCCAACGCGAAACTTATCAATGTTTTCTAAATCTAAATTTGCATCTTTAATTGCTTCATCTGAAGCAACTAAAGCATATTGCGCAAACCGATCGAGTTTTCGGGCTTCTTTTCTATCGAAATAGTCTGTTGCCACAAAATTTTTAAGTTCGCAAGCGAATTTTGTTTTGAACTTTTCAGTATCAAAATAGGTGATAGGGGCTGAGCCACTCCTCCCATTCTTCAATCCGTCCCAATATTCAGAAATATTGTTCCCAATTGGAGTGAGAGCACCTAATCCGGTAACAACAACTCGCTTTAATTCCATTGTGGGAGATTTCTTATTTTGCGTTTTCTATATAGGAAATTGCTTGACCCACAGTTGAAATGTTTTCGGCTTGATCATCTGGGATTTGAATATCAAATTCCTTTTCAAATTCCATTATCAATTCAACGGTGTCTAATGAGTCTGCCCCTAAATCGTTAGTGAAGCTAGCTTCAGTTACAACTTCGTTTTCGTCTACACCTAATTTGTCTACGATAATCGCTTTTACTCTTGATGCAATGTCTGACATAATTTTTGTTTTTTTAAATTTTATTAAGTCGCAAAAATAAAATATTTTAATTTAATACAACACGATACTTGTAAAATGTGCTCTAATTTAGTAATTTTTACATTAACTCAATCTTATTTCTTTTACTTTTGTCTAGTAAAAAATTAGAAATTGCCTGATACCAACCCTTTACAAATGAAGAAAAAAATAGCCATTTTTGCTTCCGGAAACGGGAGTAATGCAGAAAATCTCATTCAATATTTTAAAAACAGTGATTTTGCAGAGGTGGTTCTGGTTCTTACTAATAATAAAAATGCTGGAGTGATATCTAAAGCTACATTATTGAATGTGCAAGTTTATGAATTTACTAAAAATCAGCTTTATACTGAAAATGATATTTATGATGCGTTACAATTTGCAAAAATTGACTGGATTATTCTGGCCGGGTTTCTGTTAAAATTCCCAGAAACACTTCTAAAACATTATCCTGACAAAGTGGTTAATATTCATCCGGCTCTTTTGCCAAAATATGGAGGTAAAGGGATGTATGGGATGCATATTCATAAAGCGGTTGTTGAAAACAAAGAAACTGAAACCGGAATCACTATTCATTATGTCAATGAAAATTATGATGAAGGCAAAATCATCTTTCAGGCGAAAGCCGAAGTTTTAAATACCGATACCCCAGAATTGATTGCAGAGAAAATTCACATACTGGAGCAAAAATATTTTCCAAAAGTGATAGAAAAACTTATTTTAACAAATGAAAACTACCCCTCCTTTGGAGGGGGCTAGGGGGAGAAATGAAACAAAAATACTACGTTGTTTGGTTTGGCAATCCCACCGGGATTTTTGACTCATGGGAAAAATGCAAAACGGCGATCACAGGGATCACCGGTGCGCAATACAAATCTTTTCCCACTATGGCGGAAGCCAAAAAAGCTTTTGAGGGTGAGTATAAAGACTACGCAGGTAAAGGTTTAAAAAAGAAATCACTTTCAACTGCTGAAAAAGCAAAATTTGGCGAGCCCAACTTATATTCCATAGCGGTTGATGCTGCTTCCAGTGGAAATCCGGGTATTATGGAATATCGCGGCGTCGATACACAAACCCATAAACAATTGTTTCATCAAGGGCCTTTTCAACAAGGCACCAATAATATTGGAGAGTTTTTAGCTTTGGTTCACGGTTTGGCTTATCTTAAAAAAAACAACAGCGACCGCATTCTTTATACTGATTCAAAAATTGCTATGGGTTGGGTGAAAGTAAAGAAATGTCGCACCAAGCTCAAACAATCTTCAAAAAATAAGGCTCTTTTTGAACTCATCTACAGAGCTGAACAATGGTTAACAGCAAACACTTATTCTACCAAAATAGTCAAATGGGAAACCAAAGCCTGGGGAGAAATCCCGGCAGATTTTGGGAGGAAGTGATGTTCTTATTAATTTAACAAACAATTTTCAGAGTTAATACAAAGCCGTATATTTGCAGCTTACTTTAAACAACAAGCATGGGCAAATTAGTCATAGTAGGAACGGTAGCATTTGACGCTATTGAAACCCCTTTCGGGAAAACCGATAAAATTCTGGGTGGAGCTGCCACATACATTGGTCTTGCAGCCTCACAGTTTCAGGCAGATGCAGCTATTGTTTCTGTAGTTGGTGGTGATTTTCCCAGAAAATATCTTGACTTATTTGAACAGCGCAATATCGATATTTCAGCTTTGGAAATTATCGAAAATGGGAAAACATTTTTCTGGAGTGGGAAATACCGCAATGATCTGAATTCCAGAGATACTTTGGATACTCAACTCAATGTGCTTGCTGATTTCAATCCAAAAGTGCCTGAAGATTTTAAAAATGCTGAAATCGTTATGCTTGGGAACCTTCATCCTGCGGTACAATTAAGTGTAATTCAACAAATGACCTCGCGTCCCAAGTTGATTATTCTTGACACGATGAATTTTTGGATGGATAATACCCTTGACCTTCTCAAAGAGGTTATAGCCAAAGTGGATGTAATCACAATTAACGATGAAGAAGCCAGGCAACTTACTGGGGAATATTCACTAGTAGTTGCTGCCAGAAAAATACAGGAGATGGGTCCAGAGCATGTGGTAATTAAAAAAGGAGAGCATGGAGCCTTATTGTTTCATAAAGAACAAATATTTTTTGCTCCTGCATTACCTCTGGAAGAGGTATTTGATCCCACAGGAGCAGGTGATACATTTGCCGGCGGATTTGCTGGGTTTTTATCAAAATCTGATGATTTGAGTTTTGAGAATATGAAAAATGCCGTTATTTATGGATCAACATTGGCTTCCTTTTGTGTTGAGAAATTTGGAACAGAGCGCATGCAGACAGTAACTCAAAAGGAATTACAAAAACGCTTACATCAGTTTAAAAATTTAACCCAATTTGAAATAGAATTAACATAAATACACGCTCCTTGATTTGGAGCGTTTTATTTTTTATAAAACCACAATTCTTACCTCTATGAGTGATGAATTAAAACACGAGTGTGGTATTGCACTCATAAGACTTCTCAAGCCACTTGAATATTACCATAAAAAATATGGTACTGCATTTTATGGAGTAAATAAAATGTATTTAATGATGGAAAAGCAACACAATCGTGGTCAAGACGGCGCAGGCTTTGCTAGCATAAAAATGGATGTTGATCCCGGAAGCAGATACATTAGTAGAAAACGCTCCAATGCCGACCAACCCATACAGGATATTTTTAACTATATCAATAAAGAAATAAACACTTATTTTACTGAACATCCTGAACATATCAATGATGTAGCTGCCCAAAAAAGAAACATGCCATTTGTAGGAGAGCTGTTGCTGGGCCACGTGCGGTATGGGACTTTTGGCAAAAACAGCGTCGAAAACGTCCATCCTTTTATGCGTCAAAATAACTGGATGCATCGCAATTTAATCATTGCCGGAAACTTTAACATGACTAATACCACAGAGTTATTTAACAATCTTATTGGATTAGGAATGCACCCTAAAGAAAAAGCAGATACGATTACTGTGATGGAAAAAATTGGGCACTTTCTTGACGATGCTGTATCTAAACTTTATAAAAAGGCCAAATCCAAAGGGATGACAAAAGTAGAAGCCTCACCTTATATTGCAAAAAAGCTAAATATTGCCAAAATATTAGAGAAATCATCAAGAGATTGGGACGGAGGTTATGCTATGGCAGGGTTATTGGGACACGGTGATTCCTTTGTTTTAAGAGACCCCGCGGGGATCAGACCCACATACTATTATAAGGATGATGAAGTAGTTGTTGTTGCCTCAGAACGACCTGTAATTCAAACAGTTTTTAATGTGCCTTTTGATGAGGTTCAAGAGTTGGATCCCGGTTGTGCGCTTATAGTTAAAAAGTCTGGAGATTTTTCAATTCAGCAAGTTTTGAAACCGCTTGAGCGTAAATCTTGCTCCTTTGAACGCATCTATTTTTCCAGAGGGAGTGATGCAGAAATCTATCAAGAAAGAAAAGAATTAGGGCGACTCTTGATGCCAAAAGTTTTAGAGGCCATTAATTATGACACCAGAAAAACAGTTTTTTCTTACATACCAAACACCGCTGAAACTTGTTTTTATGGGATGGTTGAAGCAGCTCAAGATGAATTAATCAAGCAAAAAAATGAAGCCATCCTTAAAGAACAAGGAAAGCTCACCCATGAAAAACTGGAAGAAATTCAGTCTTATAAATTGAGAACTGAAAAAATTGCTATAAAAGATGTCAAATTGAGAACCTTCATCACTGAAGATAGTAGTAGAGACGATTTGGTAGCACATGTTTATGATGTCACTTATGGGGTTATCCAACCAGATGATAACCTTGTTATAATAGATGATAGTATTGTGAGGGGTACTACATTAAAGAAAAGTATTTTAAAAATTCTTGACAGACTCAACCCAAAACAAATTATTGTAGTCTCTTCAGCACCACAAATTAGATATCCAGATTGTTATGGAATTGATATGGCTCGTTTAGAAAACTTAATTGCATTTGAAGCTGCGCTATCTTTACTTAAAGAAAACAACAAAGAATCACTAATAGAAGAAGTCTATCATAAGTGTAAAAGCCAGCAAAATTTATTAGATGCTGAGGTGACTAATTTTGTAAAGGAAATTTACGACTTATTTTCAGATGAAGAAATTTCAGATAAAATAGCAGAAATTTTAAAACCTGATGGCATTAACGCATCTATTAAAATTATTTTTCAAACAGTTGAAAATTTACATAAAGCCTGTCCCAAAAACTTAGGAGATTGGTACTTCACCGGAAATTACCCCACCCCCGGCGGAAACAGAGTTGTTAATCAGGCATTCATAAACTTTTATGAAGGAAGTAATGAAAGAGCCTATTAATTTATTTTAATTCTTACAAAATACTTATCTATTTATACCATTAATCGATAATAATTGGTTTTTATCTAAAAGATACTTTTGTAAGTTTTTAATATGATTATTTGAGATATATTTGAACATACCATAGCATAAGTAGGTTAAGTTCATGGTAGATTTGGGGCAAAAAAAGGTAAACGCTTGTTTACCTTTTTTTATTTTTAATACCCTTGGTTTGCATCTGATGTCAAATATTAAAATACTTACAAAACCTCATCCATTTTTAACTTTAAACGAATATAATTACCTTTTGTCTAAAAAAGTGTAATTTAAGATTATTGTCTAGTATATTTGATTCACCATAGCATAAGTAGGTTAAGTTTATGGTAAATTTGGGGCAAAAAAGGGGAAACATTTGTTTCCCCTTTTTTATTTTAAACATTGTTTTGACTTCTTATTTGTTCTGAGCATATTGAGCTCCAACTTCTTCCCAATCAATCACATTAAAAAAAGCGTTGATATAATCAGGCCTACGGTTTTGATAATTTAAATAATAAGCGTGTTCCCAAACATCAATCCCTAAAATGGGTACTCCACCACAGCCCACATCAGGCATTAATGGATTGTCTTGATTAGGTGTTCCACAAACTTCAACTTTTCCACCTTCGTGAACACATAACCAAGCCCAGCCAGAACCAAACTGTGTTGCTGCTGCACTAGAGAATGCATCTTTGAAAGCTTCATAACTTCCAAAAGTGGCGTCAATGGCTTTTGCAAGCTCTCCTTTTGGCTTTCCTCCACCATTTGGTGACATCACATTCCAAAAAAGTCTGTGGTTGTAGAACCCCCCACCGTTATTTCTAACAGCTTTGTTTTTCATATCCAGATTTATCAGAATATTTTCAATGGTTTTCCCTTCCATATCTGTGCCTTGAATAGCATCGTTTAGTTTTGAAGTATAACCAGCATGGTGTTTGCTATGATGTATTTCCATCGTTCTTGCATCAATATGAGGCTCAAGTGCGTCATATGCATATTTTAGTTTTGGTAGTTCAAATGACATGTTTTTTGTTTTAAATGTTACTAATTCTCAAATTTACAAAGAATCAATTTAACTTTCTGTTATAGTTTCTATAAAGAATTAATGATGCTATTAAAAAAGATGATACTTTTAAAAATTTTGTACTTATGTTCTTATCTTAGTAAAAAAATATTTTGAACAATCCTGCATCATTCAATATCTATAATGCATCTGCCGGCTCTGGCAAAACATTTACTCTTGTAAAGGCATATTTAAGTAAACTAATTTCTTCAAATAAACCTGACTTTTTCAAACATATTCTGGCCATTACTTTCACAAACAAAGCTGTGGGTGAAATGAAAGAAAGAATACTGGAAAACCTCTTTTCATTCTCTGATGATACTATTTTGGAAAATGAAACCATCTTGTTCTCTATGGTTTGCGAAGAAACACAACTCAAACCAATTGAGGTGCATAAAAGAGCCACAAGTGCCGTTAATTATATTTTACACAATTACAGCTCCTTTGATGTAGAAACCATTGATAGATTTAACCATCGTCTCATTCGCACATTTGCACGCGATTTAAAATTACCTGCCAATTTTGAAGTTCATCTTGATGTAGATTCCTTAATGGTCGAGGCCATTGATAAACTCATTTTAAAAGTGGGTATCGATAAAGGTTTGACCCCAATTATTCTTGATTTTAGTTTTGAAAAAATAGCTGAAGATAAAAGTTGGGATATTTCCTCAGACCTAAGAAAAATCGGCAAGCTACTATATAGTGAAAATGAAATGCCTCACACAGAAAATCTCAAAAATAAAACATTAGCCGATTTTAAAACCCTTAAAACTCAGCTTTCAAAACAACAACAACAAATAAAAATAGAGCTCATTAAATTGGCTGAAGATTTTTTTGATTTAATGGCAAAAAGCAATCTCAATGAATCTGATTTTACTGGAAAATATCTGCCAAATTATTTTAAAAAAATAGCAGATAGTAGTTTCAATGTTTTAACAGGAGCAAACTGGCAAGAGACCCTGGGAGATTCAGCGCTATATCCACAAAGAGTGACCGATGTGGTCAAAGAATCGATGGATCGATTGAGCCTTCAAATTGTTACTATTTTTAACGAATCGAAAAAACGTATTTATCAATTAGAATTTTTAGAAACACTTTCTCAAAATGTTAATTCACTCTCCTTGATAAATGCAATTCAAAAAGAATACCTTACCCTTCAAGAAGAAAAAAATATACTCCCCATTACAGAATTTAATGTGCGCATTAACAAGGAAATAAAACAACAGCCGGCACCTTTCATTTATGAACGTCTTGGTGAAAAATACAAACATTTCTTTATTGATGAGTTTCAAGACACTTCTCAAATGCAATGGCAAAACTTAACACCTTTGATTGAGAACGCTCTCTCACAATCTGATTCAAAAAACAAAACAGGAAGTCTTATGCTGGTGGGAGATGCCAAACAGTCTATCTACAGATGGCGAGGAGGAGATCCAGATCAATTCATAAGTTTGTATGACCATTTTAACCCATTTCCTTCTTCTTCAAAAGAAGTTAAAAATTTGGAAACAAACTTTAGGAGTTATGATGAAATAATTCAATTCAACAATTCCTTTTTTTCGTTTGTTTCAAACTATTTTGGGTCTGAGCTTCATAAAGAATTATATACAATTGGAAATGCACAAAAAATTACTGCAAAAATGGGCGGTTTCGTTTCCCTTTCTTTTATAGAAGCCAGAAACAATTTAGAAAGTGATGAATTTTACCCACCAAGAGTTTTGGAAATAATCAACAACCAACTATCAAAAGGGTACTTAAAAAAGGATATCTGTATCTTGGTTAGAAAAAACAAACAAGGGGTTGTTCTTGCAGAGTTTTTAGCAAACCAACAAATTGAAATTATTTCTTCAGAGGCATTGTTACTTGAAAGCGCTCCTGAAATAGTATTCATTATAGATGTATTAAAAATCATTCAAAATTTTGATGATAAAAAATCAAAATCAAATTTTCTTTATTTTTTACACTCACATTTGAATATTTCAAAGCCTTTGCATATTTTCATTAATGAACTTTTACCTTTATCTAAAGCGTCACTTGAAATTGAATTAAGGGCCTATCAAGTTTTTTTTGATTTTAAAACACCAACAATAATTCCGCTTTATGACCTTTGTGAAACCATTTGTCAAAGCTTTACTCTTTCACAAAAACGAGTTGCATATGTTCAGTCTTTTTTAGAATTAGTCTTTGAATTTTCAGCATCTGAAAGCACAACAATAAATGATTTTATTGATTTTTGGGAAACCAAAAAGAAAAAAAGCAGCGTTGCTGTTTCAAGTGATCTTGATGCTGTAACAATTATGACAATTCATAAAGCCAAGGGCCTTGAGTACCCTGTTGTGATTTACCCTTATGCAGATGATGATATACACGATTTTAAGAAAGATAAACTTTGGTTTCCACTTGAAGAAAGTGAATTTTCAGGGTTTTCAGAGATGTTAGTTCCTGTAAGCAAGAAAATGAAAAATTTTAGTGAAATTGGAAATGCGCTTTATGAAGCACACACAAAAAAATCTGAACTTGATATCCTCAACATTGTATATGTTGCCATGACACGAGCAGCCGAACAACTTTTTATTGTGTCAAACAAAAAAAACAGCATCAAAGAAAATAACACAACTCATCTGTTTTGCAATTATTTAAAACACATTAATCTTTGGGATGATTCTCAAGACTTTTATGAGTTTGGGAACCACACCAAACCTAAAATGAGTAAGTCGTTAACTTCTACAAAAGAGACCATTTCTTTAGATAAATTTGCAGAAACAATCCCTTACAGAAATACAATACAAATTGCAACAAACAAATCTTCCCTTTGGGACACTCAAAAAGAAAAAGCCATTCAAAAGGGAGATCTCATTCACGAGTTGTTATCAAAAATTAAACAGGTCTCAGATCTTGAAAATACATTGAAATATGCCATTGATCAAGGAAATATAACTAAAGAACAATCAAATTTATTAAGGGAGATTCTTATAAACCTAATGTCACACCCCAAACTAGTTCAATACTTTAACGAACTAAGCGTTGCTGAAAATGAAAAAGAAATCTTCACTAAAGACAATCAAAGCCTCAGACCCGATAGAATCAATTTTATTTCAAATAACATTGTAACTATCATAGATTATAAAACAGGCGCTAAGAATTCAAAACACGCTGAGCAAATTAAAAACTATGGATATATTTTATCAGAAATGGGGTTTGAAATCAAAGAAAAATTACTTGTTTATATTAATGATGAAGTTGAGGTACTTCTAGTAAATGGAACTTCATAAAAATAAATACCTTTGTAAAAATTAAAAAAAATGTACGGAAACATCAAAAAACATCTGGAAACAGAACTTCAGGAAATTAAAGACAACGGTCTATTTAAAAAAGAACGTATTATCACATCTGCACAAGATGCAGTAATAAAAATAGCAACAGGTCAAGAAGTGATCAATTTTTGTGCAAACAACTATTTGGGATTATCTTCAAATAAAGAAGTCATACAGGCAGCAAAAGATACCATGGATACTCACGGTTTTGGAATGTCTTCTGTGCGATTTATTTGTGGTACTCAGGACATACATAAAAAACTCGAAGAAAAAATAGCATCCTTTTATCAAACCGAAGATACCATTTTATATGCTGCTGCTTTTGATGCAAATGGTGGAGTTTTTGAACCTTTGTTGGGTCCTGAAGACGCTATCATTTCAGATTCTTTAAATCATGCATCAATTATTGATGGCGTAAGACTTTGTAAAGCCGCACGTTATCGATATGAAAATAGCAACATGCAGGATTTGGAAAATCAACTCATAGAAGCCAACAAAAAAGGAGCCCGATTTAAAATTATTGTGACTGATGGTGTTTTTTCTATGGATGGTTTAGTAGCACCTTTAGATAAAATTTGTGATTTAGCAGATAAATATGATGCTATGGTAATGATTGATGAGTGTCACGCTGCAGGGTTCATAGGAGATACAGGCAGAGGAACTTTAGAAGAAAAAGACGTAATGGGTCGCATAGACATTATTACCGGAACCCTTGGAAAGGCACTTGGAGGTGCTATGGGAGGATATACAACCGGAAAAAAGGAAATTATCGAGATGCTGCGTCAGCGATCCAGGCCTTATTTATTTTCAAACTCTTTGGCCCCAGCTATTGTTGGAGCTTCTATCAAGGTATTTGAACTTTTGGAAAATGACACTTCTTTAAGAGACAAATTAGCTGAGAATACTGCTTATTTCAAAAAAGGAATGCAAAAGGCTGGATTTGATATTATAGATGGTGACTCTGCAATAGTGCCAGTGATGCTTTATGATGCTCAACTTTCTCAAAATATGGCTGATAGATTACTGGAAGAGGGTATTTATGTAATTGGCTTCTTTTATCCTGTAGTGCCAAAAGGGAAAGCCAGAATTAGGGTTCAGCTTTCAGCAGCACACACTAAAGAACATATAGACAGCGCGTTAACTTCATTTTCAAAGGTAGGTAAGGAATTGGGAATTATACCTTAACAAACATAATTTGAAGAAATAATAGTTATATATTTAAAAAATTTAGTAGATTTGGTTTTGTTAATAAATTTTAACAACTTACTTTTGCTTCAATTAACACTTAAAATTTAAATTATTGAATATGAAACATCTTAGCAGATTTTTAGTTGCAACCATTCTATTCTTTGGAATTAGTAATGTAGTTGCACAAGACGAAAACAACCCTTGGGCCATTGAATTGGGTGTCAATGCGGTTGATGTTTTTCCAGTTGGTGAAGAGGATGACAGAGTCCCAGCAGCCTTAAGAGGAGAAATTTTTGATGAGTTTTTCAATGTGAATGACCATTGGAATATGTTACCCTCTGTCTCAAGATTAGCTATCTCCAGATATATGGGAAGTGGATTTGTTTTCACAGCAGCAGGTTCTATTAACAGAATTGAAAAATTGGGAGACCTAAATGTAAGCGATCTTGGTATTGGAAATACAGAAGAATTTACTTACTTTTCAGCTGATGGGGAAGTTAAATACAGTCTTAAAAACGCTCTAAATAGTTCTTGGCTTGATCCACAAATTGGTATTGGTGGTGGTTATACTTGGGTTGATGATATTGGTTTTGGAACAGCAAATGCACTCTTAGGTTTAAAATTATGGTTTTCTGAGTCTGTTGCACTTAACCTTCAATCAACTTACAAGCACTCTTTTGAAGATGATTATGGTATCAAACACTTTCAACATTCAGCAGGTGTTTTATTCCAGTTTGGATTGAAAGACAGGGATAATGATGGCGTTCCAGACAAAGATGACGAATGTCCTGATACTCCAGGTCTTCCAGAATTGAACGGATGTCCTGATACAGACGGTGATGGTATTCCAGACCATTTAGATGAGTGTCCTTTAGAAGCTGGTCTTCCAGAATTCAATGGATGTCCTGATACTGATGGTGATGGTATTCCAGACAAAGATGATGCTTGTCCTACAGTACCTGGTTTAGCTCAATTTAATGGATGTCCTGATACTGATGGTGATGGTATAGCTGATCCACAAGATGAGTGTCCTGAAGTTGCCGGACCCAAAGAAAATAATGGATGCCCTTGGCCAGATAAAGATGGTGACGGTGTTCCAGATCACTTAGATGAGTGTCCTGATTTACCTGGAACTGTAGCTAACAAAGGTTGTCCTGAAGTTGATACTGAAGTTATCAAACAATTAAATGAGTTCTCAAAAACTATTCTATTTGATATTGGTAAGTCAACGATTAGACAAGAATCTTTTGCTGCACTTCAAAGCATTGTTGATATAATGAGAGAATACCCAAGTGCTAAATTCCATATTGAAGGTCATACTGACAGTACAGGAAGTTTAGCTCTTAATCAAAGACTCTCTAAAGCTAGAGCAGCTTCTGTTCTTGATTACTTAACTACTATTGGAATGGATAGAAGCAGACTTTCTTCTGAAGGTTACGGTCCTGACAGACCTATCGCTCCTAACACTACAGCAGCAGGAAGACAACAAAACAGACGTGTTGAAATATCTTTGGATAAATAATAAATAAACACATCTTAAATAAATAAAGAACGCCTCTGATTATTCAGAGGCGTTTCTTATTTTTATGAAATGATTACATATCTTGAAGAAATTGTTTCAGAAATTCTTAATTCTAAAAAAGAACTCCAATCTTATATCTTTGTTTTACCAAGCAGGCGTGCCTGTACCTTTCTTAAAAAAGAACTTCAATCTCAAAACAAAACAATACAATTTTCACCTCAAATATTTAGTATTGAAGCGTTTATAGAAACCATAGCAGATTTAAAAATAGCTTCCTCAATTGAACTGCTCTTTGAGTTTTATGATGCTTATTTAAGAAGTCCAGCCATCAAAGAAAAAGAATCGTTTGAAAGTTTTACTAGCTGGGCAGCTGTTCTACTTGATGACTTTAATGAAATTGATCGCAATCTCATTGATAGAAAAAAGTTTTTTAACTACTTAAGTGATATCAAGAATTTGGAACATTGGTATGTCGATGAACATCAGACCCCTCTTATTCAAAATTATCTTTCCTTTTGGAACACCCTCTCAGACCTCTATTTTGAATTCACAAAGAACAACCATCAAAATGGTAAAGCACATCAAGGTTATGTATATCGGGAAGCCGCAAAAAACATGGAGCACTATATTGATGCTCAAAAACACAAAAACCACGTTTTTATAGGTTTTAATGCCTTAAATAAAGCCGAGGAAACCATCATCAAAGAATTACTTGAAACCGGATCAACAGAGGTCTATTGGAATGCTGATGCCTATTTTATGGAGAGACCCTATCATAGTGCTTCACTATTTCTTAGAAAAATTAAAAATTCTTGGAAATACTATAAAACACATCCATTTAAAAATATATCAAATCACTACTCCCAGCCCAAAAGTATTAATATTACTCAGTGTTCAGGAAACATTGGACAAGTAAAATGTGTTTCCAAAATACTGGAATCAATTCCTGAGACACAATTAGAACAAACAGCCTTAGTGCTAGCAGATGAAAATCTATTAATGCCTGTTTTAAATTCATTACCTCAAAATATTAAAACAGTTAATATCACGATGGGGTTTCCGCTCAAATCAATGCCAGCAGCCTCTTTTTTTGAAATATTTTTCAAACTTCATATTGGCAATCAAACTGTTTTCTATTACAAAGAAATTTTACAACTAATTAATCACCCCCTGGGTAAGTTACTATATCCCGAAAGCTCAAATAAGATTGAACAAATTTTGGTGCAGCGTAATTTAACTCAGGTAACTTATGAAATGCTTAAAAAGGCTGCTACTTCAGAGGAATCAAAGTATGTAAAATGGCTCTTTTCAAGTTCAAATCAAAAGGTGAGTAACATCATCGCAAATGCTAAAAAAATACTTCTGAGTTTAAAAGAAGTTGCCTCCACAAATTCCATTTTAATTGAAACATTCTATAAGCTTTATGAAGTGTGGAATAAATTAGAAACCTTAAACGAGAGGTACGACCATATTAAAACCAACAAATCACTCTATTCTTTATTCAAAGAAATTACTTCAATTACGGCTCTTGATTTTAGGGGGGAGCCCTACAAAGGCTTGCAAATTATGGGTTTGCTGGAAACACGCTCATTAGACTTTGAAAAAGTTATTTTAGTGTCAACCAATGAGGGAATTCTTCCGGCAGGAAAGAGTAATAAATCATTCATCACCTATGATTTGAAAAAGGAGTACCAATTACCCACTCACACAGAAAAAGATGCCGTCTATACTTATCATTTTTATAGTTTGTTACACAGGGCTTCAACAGTAGATTTATTATATAACAACAACACCTCCGGCATTCAGGTGGGAGAACAAAGTAGATTTATTTTACAATTACTCAGTGAGAAAGTAGAAAATCATCAAATAACAGAAAATATATTTTCGCCGAAAATTTCCATTCCACAAAAAGAACTTAAGAGAATTAGTAAAACACCTCAAGTAATTACTAAATTAAAAGAGCTGGCTGCTTATGGTTTTTCTCCTTCCGGCTTGGCCACCTATATTAGAAACCCCATCGATTTCTACAATCGCTATATTTTAGAGATAAAAGATCTTGACGAAATAGAAGAAACCATTGCTTCAAATACCTTAGGAACAATAGTTCATGACACACTTCAATACCTTTTTACGCCTTACATTAATACTGTCTTGACAAAAGAAATTATAAACTCATTGATGGGTAAAGTAGATGCAATGGTGACTCAACAATTTGAAAAAACATATAAAGAGGGAAATATCAAAACAGGAAAGAATCATATCATTTTTGAAATTTCAAAAAGGTATGTCCACAACTTCCTTCGTCAAGAATTAAACCAAATTGAAGCAAATAATTCAATCACCATTACACAAATTGAAAATATGATGGAGGCACAACTAGATATTCCCGAATTGGATTTTCAGGTAAAGATAAGAGGCATGGTAGATCGTATAGATATTTTTAATGAAACCACAAGAATTATAGATTATAAAACCGGAAATGTAACACAATCAGACCTCAATCTCATTGATTGGGAAACAATTATGACAGATTACAAACACAGTAAAAAAATTCAAATACTCTCTTATGCACTTATGTCTAAAGATATTTTTAATCCCGATAGCAATAGGAACAAAGAGAGCCAAGCAGGTATAATTTCGTTTAAAAACCTCAAAGAAGGCTTTATGCCCTTTACAATGAAAGAAAGTCCCAGAGGAAATGGAGAAAGCAATATTTCAGATGAGATGCTTGCTTCTTTTAAGGACCAACTATCAAAACTAATTATCGAAATTTGCAATCCTGATATTCCATTCACAGAAAAAGAACTGCCAAAAAATGATTATTTCTAAAAACATTATTCTAGAAGGACAACACAATAAACCCATATTGCTTGACGTCTTTTTGCCCCACAAGCAACTTCTCCAAAAAACAATTATTTATTGCCACGGCTTTAAAGGCTTTAAAGATTGGGGTACAAACGACATCCTTGCCAAATATTTTGCAGAAAAAGGCGTCAACTTTCTCAAGTTTAATTTTTCACATAATGGAGGTACAGTCAATCAGCCCATTGATTTCACTGATTTAGAAGCATTTGGAAATAATAACTTTACCAAAGAACTCGATGACCTCAAATGTGTATTAAACTGGATCGAAAACCAAAATCAATATAATAATTTATCTACTAAACAAGAAATAACACTTATGGGTCACAGTCGGGGAAGTGGTACTGTTATTATTAAAGCCAATGAAGATCCTAGAATTGATAAAGTAATTTCTTTGGCCGGCGTTTCAGATTTTAGTGCTCGCTTTATAGATAAAGACACGCTTGAATTCTGGAAAAAGACCGGTGTTATTTATGTGGAAAATAGTCGTACAAAACAACAAATGCCCCTTTATTATCAAATTGCTGAGGATGTATTTAAAAATGCAGATCGTTTATCTATTGAAAATGCATCAAAAGCTTTAAATAAACCACATCTCATTATTCACGGCACTAACGACCCAACAGTAAATCCTGAAGAAGCAGAGAAAGTTCACAAGTGGAGTAAGCAAAGTGAGCTGGAAATTATCCAAAATGCAGATCATGTTTTTAATGTAAAACACCCTTGGAATGAAAACCATTTGCCGCAACAGTTTAAATCAATGTTAGATAAAAGTTTAGAATTTGTGTTGAGGAATTAGCATCAAATCAAATATTTTCAACAAATTCAATAGTTCTTTGTTCATTATAATACACATTATTCGGATTGTAAAATCCCACGTGTCCGCCATACTTTGGCATTTCCAAAAAAATGTTGTTTTGGTTTTTTGCTAATTCAACAGGATAACATAATGGAGATAGAAAACTGTCATTTTGAGCTTGAAGCAACATAACCGGGATTTTAATTTTTGGCAAAAACGGTAAACTACTGTTTTTTTCATAGTACTCATACGCATCTTTAAATCCGTGTGCTTTTGAGGTGTATATATTATCAAAATCCAATAACGATTTAATTTTTTTAAGACTTTCTTGTGAGGCTTGTTCAGGAAAAAGCTTTGCTTTTTGTTTGTAGCTTTTTTTAAGACCTAAAAGAAAGTAAGTAGAATACACAAAATTGTTACGTTTGTTGAGTTCAAGAAGTGACCTCTCAAGTGATAAAGGAGTTGATACAGCAACACCCTTTATAATTTCTTTTGGAATTGTTTTGTCTTCACCTAAATATTTTAGCATCAAATTACCGCCAAGACTAAAACCGTTTAATACTACCTTATCATATTTATCTTTTTTTAAAATATGAAAAATAACTTCTTCTAAATCATCTGTAGAGCCGGCTGTATAGGACTTAAATAGCCTGTTAGGTTCACCGCTGCAACCTCTAAAGTTTACTGCAACTGTATCCCATCCTCTATTGTTTGAATGACTTGCAGCGCCCAAAATATAGGTGCGTTGTGCATTTCCTTCCAGTCCGTGAAGCAGAACAATCAATTTTCGCGACTTTTCTTTACTGTAACTCCAGTCTAAATCCATAAAATCGCCATCTACTAAGGTAAGCCGCTCCCGAACTTGATTTACACTTGGAGAAATCCTAAGTTTTGAAGAATAAATAGTTGAAAAGTGCCCATTTTGGAACACAAGAGGAGGGTTATATGAAGGGCGAATTATAGGCATAAATTGAAAAGCTAAATTACACAAAAATACTATGCACGCACAGTAATATTGTGTATGTTTGTAAAAAATTAGTGCAATGTACACCAAAGAATTTGATATTAGATGGAGTGATATTGATGCAAACAGGCATCTTGCAAACAGTGCTTACATCAACTTTATGAGTCATACCCGTATGGGGTTTTTGATGGAAAACGGCCTTGGGCAACGAGAAATGCTTCATTACAATATAGGACCGGTTGTTTTTTATGAGCACATCCATTACTTCAAAGAGGTTTTTGTAGGGAAACCCATTACAGTTTCATTACAATTAAAAGGCCTATCTGTGGATGGAATGTATTTTGAATTTCTACACAATTTTTATGATTCTCACGGAAAAAATTTTGCTACTTGCGAAATAATGGGTGGCTGGATTGACATGAAGGAACGCAAACTCACCCCACTTCCAAAAGATTTATTTGACCGTTTGAGCCATATGGAAAAAACCGATGACTTTAAAACCCTTACTAAAGAAGACACCAGAAAGTTTGATAAAAAACCAGTTCATCTAAGCTAGATTTTTTGGTTTTCGGGAACTCATATAGACTCCTGCAAAAATTAAAATAGCTGCAAATATTCTAATTGGAGTTAAAAAATCAGCACCAATAATGACTGCAAACATAACAGCAATTACAGGTTGTAAATAGATAAAAGCACCAATGGTAGAAGCCTTTAATTGCCGCAAAGCATAAATATTAAATAAATAGGTAAGCACAGTTGTACCGATCACCACAAAGCCCATTTTTAAAATCACATCCAATGGTAATTGTGGCCAATCTACTTTTATAAATTCAGAATAGCCAATGGGAAGATTGATAAAGAATGCAAATAGAAACATCCATTTCATTAGGGTGATAGAGCTATATTTAGCAGTGAGAGGTTTTACAAGTATTAAGTAAATTGAATAAGCTGTTGCGTTGATGATAAAAAGCAAGTTTCCAAGTGGAATATTAGGGGCATTAAACTGTTCTTTCTCCCCAAAAAGGACTAATGCAAGCCCGCCTCCAAGGCCAATAACAATTCCTGCTGTTTTAAGAAGTGTTATTTTTTCTTTAATTAAGATAGCAGAGAGTACAAGTAACAAAACCGGTGAAAGAGTAATAATCACTGAGCTGTTAATGGGAGTAGAAAGGCTTAGTCCTTTAAAAAACATCAACATATTTATTGACATTCCAAAAAGGGCACAAAAAAAGAGACGCTTCCAATCTTTGGGGTCTATTTTTTCAGAGGGAAATGCAAGTGAGATGATCCAAAACAAAAGAGCTGCACCGCTTACGCGTAAAACAATAAAACCATAAGGTTCAATAAAATGAGGCATGATGCCCTTTGCAATGCTATGGTTGATACCATAAATAGTGCTTGCAGCAGTAGCGGCCAGTAGTGCAAGGCTGCGGCTATTCATTAACCGCTATTTTAGCTTCTTCAATAGTTTTAGAAGCATTGCCAATAAAAATCTTGTTTTTAAAAATGAGAACAGGTCTTTTTAAAAAAGTGTAATGTTCAAGTAACAATTCTTTAATGTCATCTTCACTTAAACGCTTATCTTTTAAACCTCGCTCTTTATAGAGCTGAGCTCTCTTACTAAAAAGAGCTTCATAGCTGCCTGCTAATTTTTGTAAGTGTTCAACTTGCTCTTTGGTAAGTGGATTTGATTTTATGTCTTGAAGCTTTATTTTTTCAGAAAGGTCCAATTCCTTCAAAATGCGTTTACAAGTGCTACAAGTTGATAAATAATAAAATACATTCATCCTTTAAATATATGTTGAAAATGTCAAAACACAAAACAAATATTTTACAGAAACGCTTCAAGATCAATTAATGGAATGGTCAAAATAATGGGTCCTTCAGCATAACTTGCAATCTCATATTGATTGTAATGCAAAATCAATTCGGTTTCAGTGAACCCGATATTCTCAGGCAAATGAAACTGATCATCCTCAAACCAAAACCCTGACGAATTTATTGATCGTTCCTGAGGAACCTGATACTGTTCTCTAAATATTTTTTCGCTATAGCGAATGAGTCCATCAACATCAACAAATAAACTATTTTGATCAAGTAGCTCCCCGGTTATAGCATCAAAATTCAAAAACTGTGTACCTGAATATCCATGAGCTCCCCCGGTGAATAAATAATAGTTGAGTTCCAAAGAAACAAAATCTTGAGACTGATAAGAATCCTGCATAAAAGTGTCCACATCATAGGATAAAAAATTATTTCCAATGTCCTTTATCAGAGTATTATAATCAATTATAAAAAAGTCAAGCGCCTCTTGTATTGATGAAAAATCTGAAGAGCCTTTTTTGTTAGGAGCAATTTTACTGGTAATACTTTCAAAAATATGTTTATTTATTACGCCCGATTTGGTGTCATTCTCAACAGCTTGAATATAGTGAACTTTTATTGTTGGACAATTTTCTGTTTCACAGGTTTCAAAGGTATCTTGAGTAATTGTAATTTCTTCAAATTGTAAGGGTTTCTCAAAAGAGCAACTACTTGCCAGAATAAATGCAAGGAGCAGGGGGAATATTTTATACATACATGCGACTTGTTAAACAATGGCTAAAGATACATTTTGATTTAAAATTGACCGAATATTCCCTTACATTTATGATTAATTTTACAACTTAAAATAGTTTTATGAAGTTCAATACCAAAACAATTCATGGTGGGCAGTACAATGTAGATCCTGCTTATGGTTCTGTCATGCCACCCATCTATCAAACAAGTACTTATTCTCAAACAACACCAGGTGGTCACAAAGGTTTTGAATATTCCCGAAGCGGAAATCCCACAAGGGCAGCTCTTGAAAAATCACTGGCAAGTTTAGAGAATGGAAATTACGGTTTAGCTTTTGGGTCGGGTCTAGCAGCGATTGATGCGGTCATAAAACTATTGCAACCAGGAGATGAGGTTATTTGCACAAACGACCTTTATGGAGGAAGTTACCGCCTTTTTAAAAAAATATTTGAAAAATTTGGTATAAAATTTCATTTTATTGGAATGCAGGATGCTTCAAAAATTGAAAACTTTATCAATGACAATACCAAGCTTATTTGGGTAGAAACTCCCTCAAACCCAATGATGAACATCATAGATATTAAGGCCTGTTCATCAATTGCTAAAAAGCACAAAATCCTTCTAGCTGTTGATAATACTTTTGCATCTCCATATTTGCAACAACCTCTTGATATGGGGGCAGATATTGTTATGCACTCAGCAACAAAATATCTGGGCGGGCACAGTGATGTTGTGATGGGAGCTTTGATAGTCAATAACAATGAACTTGCTGAAAAGTTATACTTTATTCAAAAGGCAAGTGGAGCTATTTGTGGGCCTCAGGACTGCTTTTTAGTTTTAAGAGGAATTAAAACCCTGCACATTAGAATGCAACGCCATTGTGAAAATGGGAAAGCCATAGCAATTTTCCTAGCATCTCATCCCAAAATTGATAAGGTCTATTGGCCGGGACTACCCTCTCATCCAAATCATGAAATTGCTAAACAACAAATGAAAGATTTTGGTGGAATGATTTCTTTTACTACAAAAGGAAACCGAATGGAAGATGCAATCAAAGTTGTAGAAAATTTAAAAATATTCACACTAGCTGAATCTTTAGGAGGTGTTGAATCTCTTGCGGGACACCCGGCGACTATGACTCATGCTTCAATTCCCAAAGAAGAAAGAGAAAAAACAGGTGTGGTTGATTCGTTGATTCGCTTAAGTGTTGGTATCGAAGATGTCGAAGATCTAATGGATGATTTAAAACAAGCCTTAGGTTAATCCAAATAGAGTATATAGCCTACATTGAGCCAATAAATCCAATCGTTTGCTTTGTTCTCAGGTACATCTGGATTTAAACCATCTACCCAGTTAGAAAAGTAATGTTGCCAACGTCCATCAAGCATAAGGTCACTCATGGGTGATAACTTATATCTAAATCCTAAACTCCAAACTACAGACCATGTTGATCCGGGTGAATTTGATGTAGCTCCAACATATTTATCAGGAACATTGAGAGGGGAATCTACAACTTGAGAGCCAAAAGAAGTCGATGCTGTTGGACTAAAATTAACCCAGTGAAAACCAAAGCTAACAAAAGGTGCAATTTTATACCTTCCGCCCACAAAATCTCTTATACTAAGCGGAAAATATTCCAGCTGTGACCCAATATCAAAAACACTAGTGGAACCTTCCATCGCCCTCAATTGATTTGCAGTTAAAGAAGTTTTTGAAGGGTCAACCCATTTTCCAAAATGCTCAAATTGGGATTTATGGTAGGAAATCTCATTTCTTAATTTAAAATGATCATTAAAATAAGTATCTCTTGTATAGCAATTACAGTCAGCACGGTATGCAAAATTCAAATAATGGATAAGACCAATTCCAACACCCACATTTTTCATGTTGGTTTCAATATCATTACGTTGTCCATAATCAGAATAAAAAACAACAGGGCCGGCTATAATGCCAATCTCGTGAGAAAAACCAAATTGGGAATAAGACTCATAGTGAGTAAAAGCTGAAAGTAAAAATACCAGAACAAAGTATTTGGTTTTCATATTGATAAAGGTTATTTGAGACAAGACAAATATATAAAAACAAATTTAAGTTGAAAGTTAATTAAAAAAATACTATTTATGACTTGAATCAAAAACAAATAATTTCTTTTACTTTATATTTGCACTCAATAACGAAAACGTTTACGTAAAATTATCAAAAATGACAGAAAGTATCCAAAACTTTGTTGCTCAGGTTGAAAAGTCAAACCCAAATGAGCCCGAATTTTTGCAAGCCGTTAAGGAAGTTGCAGAAACAGTAATGCCTTTTATTGAAGAAAATATAAAATATCAGGGGCACAAGCTTTTAGAGCGTATGGTGGAGCCTGAGCGGGTGATTATCTTTAGAGTTCCTTGGACCGCAGATAGCGGAGAAATAATGATTAACAAGGGTTATCGCGTTCAGTTTAACTCTGCCATAGGTCCATACAAAGGGGGAATGCGTTTTCATCCTTCAGTAAACTTGAGTGTTTTAAAATTCTTAGGTTTTGAACAAACTTTTAAAAATGCGCTTACTACTTTGCCAATGGGTGGAGGAAAAGGAGGTTCAGATTTTGACCCCAAAGGAAAATCTGATGCAGAAGTAATGCGATTTTGTCAAAGTTTAATGACAGAATTAAGTAAATATATAGGTCCCGATACAGATGTACCTGCAGGCGACATTGGCGTGGGAGCCAGAGAAATTGGTTATATGTTTGGTCAATATAAAAGATTGAGAGATGAGTTTACGGGTGTCTTAACAGGGAAAGGATTTTCTTACGGAGGTTCATTAATGCGTCCTGAAGCAACCGGTTATGGAAATGTATATTTCGCCCAAAGTATGCTCAAAACAAGAGGAGAAAGTTTTGAAGGTAAAATTGTAGCGATTTCCGGTTCTGGGAACGTGGCTCAATTTGCTGCTGAAAAAGCAACTCAACTTGGCGGAAAAGTAATTACACTTTCAGATTCTGGTGGATATATTTTAGATAACGAGGGGATTGATGCTGAAAAACTAGCTTATGTTATGGAGCTTAAAAACGTAAAAAGAGCAAGAATTAGTGAATATATCAATAAATATCCCAATGCAAAATACTTTGAAGGGCAAAGACCGTGGAGTGTAATGTGTGATATCGCAATGCCCTGTGCTACTCAAAATGAGTTGAATGAGGAAGAAGCCAAAACACTAGTTGCAAATGGCTGTATCTGTGTGGGTGAAGGAGCCAATATGCCATCAACTCCAGGAGCCATTGAGGTTTTCTTAAAAGAAAAAATTCTTTTCTCACCAGGAAAAGCTTCCAATGCTGGAGGTGTTTCAACTTCAGGTCTGGAAATGTCACAAAACTCAATGCGTTACAATTGGACTGCAGAAGAAGTTGATGAAAAACTCTTTAAAATTATGGGAGATATTCACGATGCCTGTGTGAAATATGGAAAGCAGACAGATGGGTATGTTGACTATGTGAAAGGTGCCAATGTTGCCGGGTTTGTGAAAGTAGCAGATGCCATGATTGCTCAGGGAGTTGTATAATATTAATTTTTTATTAAAGAAAACCACTCGCCAGTTTTGTGAGTGGTTTTTTGTTTATAAACCTGCAATAATTTCTTATTTAATCTGTTAAATAATCTGTTAGATGATATACTTTTCATGAAGCAATTCCTTTTTATTTTAATTTGTCTTTCGCCCTTTTGTATAAAGGCCCAGACCTTTGAAAACCAGTGGGCAGCTTTGTTTTCATATTCAAATATTGTTGATTTGGTTGAAGGCAATGACAAATTAATTGCCGCATCAGACAATGCAGTTTTTATTTATGATTTAATCACAAATGAAATTAATACCATAACAACCATTCAAGGGCTTTCAGGCGAATTAATTTCCACAATCTATTACAGTGAAAATTTCGAAATTATAGTTGTTGGTTATTCGAGCGGTTTGATTGAATTGATACTTGAGGATGGCTCTATTCTTTCAGTAATAGATATTTTAAACAAACCAACAATTCCACCTAATGAAAAACGCATCAACCATTTTAATGAATTTAACGGGAATATTTATATTTCAACAGATTTTGGGATTTCGGTTTATGATTTAACAGCACTAGAATTTGATGATTCCTTTTTTATTGGTGATTTTGGTCAACAATTAAGAGTGAATCAAACAGCTGTCTTTGACGGGTTTATTTATGCAGCGTTGAATAATAAAGTGAAAAGAGCCGATGTTAACAACCCCAATTTGATCAATTTTGAAGAGTGGATCGATTTTTATCCCTTTGGGCTGAATGGAATTCAGGTATTTGCAGACAATTTATACGCAACAGATTTCAATTCCAGACTTTTGCAATTTGACGGGAATACCCCTGTTGTAATTGCAACATTTCCACAGGCGAACAAAAAAATTTACACGACAGATTCTTTTTTAACGGTCACTTCAGAAACAAGATCAACAGTTTTTGATGTGACGATGAATCAAGTTGCGGTTGTTAACAACTTAATTGATTTTGATTACACACTCTCATCTTCATTAGCATACAATAATACTGTTTATCTTGGTTCAAATCAATTTGGGGTTCTGGCAGTGCCTTTTGGAAGTAATCAGGCAGAACAGATCTTACCTGATGGGCCATTATTAAATAAAGCAGTCTCAATTGATGCTACACCGGGCCAATTATGGGCAGTTTTTGGGGAAGTCAACTTAGCTTTTAATCCTTATCCATTAAATGAAAGGGGTATCAGTCAGTTTGAGAATAATGAGTGGACAAATATTCCATTTGAAGAGGTGCTTGGGGCTCGAGTTATCTCACACGTTAAAATTAATCCAAACAATCCCAATGAAGTTTACGCCAGCTCAATGATAGATGGTTTGTTAAAGATAGAAGATAAAACTCCTTCGGTATTATTCGACGAAAACAACAGTCCGCTCACAGGGACATTATCTGATAATAGTTTAAGAATGTTTGGTTCAGAATTTGACCGAGAAAGTAATTTGTGGTTTGTTCAAACCAGTACAGATATGGCAATAAATAGACTCACATCCACAGGTCAATTTCAGAGCTTTGATGTATCATCAATTATAGGTGATCCATTTGCCGAAAGAGGGCTCAACAACATTGACATAAGTAGAGAAGGGTTTATTTTTATCGCCAGTTCAGAAAATGGATTGATTGGCTTCAATCCTTCAACCAACCAATTAAAAAAAATTGGGGAAGATTTAGGCAATGGTAATTTACCCGATGATAACGTCAGAGCAATCACTATTGACAATAGAAATCAAGCTTGGATTGGAACATTAAGAGGTTTGAGAGTGCTCTTTAATGTGGGAGGGTTTTTTCAAGAAGATGCTAATACAGATGCACAACCCATTATTATTTTAGATAATGATGGAGTTGCACAAGAACTTTTATTTGAACAATCTATTACTGATATAGAAGTGGATGGAGCCAATAACAAATGGATTGCTACTGCATCATCTGGGGTGTTTTATGTCTCCTCAAATGGTCAGGAAACCCTATTGCGTTTTACGAAAAATAATTCGCCATTACCCTCAAACAATGTTTTAGATATTGCTATCGACCCACAAAGCGGAGTGGTGTACTTTGCAACTGCAAACGGGCTCGTAGCCTTTAATGGAACAACTACTGCACCCAATCCCACACTGGAATCACTTAGAGCCTATCCAAACCCCGTAAAGCCGGGATTTAATGGTAACGTGACTATAGATGGCTTGACTGCAAGAGCCAATGTAAAAGTAACTGATGTCAATGGAAGCTTGGTCTTTGAACAAGTATCAGAAGGGGGAAGTGTTCAATGGGACACCACGGCATTTGGTAAATATAAAGTTTCTTCCGGAGTCTATTTCATTATGGCCACCACAGATGGAGCCGAAGAAACTAAAATTGCCAAAATAATGATTATTCGCTAATGCAAATCACTTCTAAAGCGATTGTTATTTCGTCTCTAAAATACAGCGAGGCAGACCTTATTGTAAAATGCTTCACTGAAGAATGTGGATTAAAATCTTATTTACTTAAAAACATCCTTAAATCTAAAAAGGGAAAACTAAGAACTTCTTTTTTTCAGCCATTAAGCTTACTTGAAATCCAAGCAAATCACAAAGACAAAGGAACTTTAGAATTTATTCAGGAAGCAAAAGTGTATTATGCAAATCAAACACTCCACACACACATTGTAAAAACATCCCTAGTATTGTTTTTATCAGAAATTTTAAAAAGTGTGATTCAAGAAGAAGAAAAAAACAAAGCGATGTTTTCATTTTTGGAAAAATCGATTATTTGGCTTGATACAAATAGTGAAGTCGCTAATTTTCACTTGCTTTTCTTATTACAACTCTCAGATTTTTTAGGATTTTATCCAGATGACACAGAAAACAATTTGCTTTATTTTAATCTTTTAGAAGGAGTTTTCCAATCTGAAAGCTCCAATATCTACTGCATACAAATCCCTAAAAAAACTGGATTAAAACAACTTTTAGGCATAAATTTTGATAGTATAAACACCATCAAACTATCAAAAGTTGAGCGAAAAGAAACCTTGGAAATTCTTTTATTGTATTATGAATTACACATTCAAGGATTTAAAAAACCCAAATCGCTTCAGGTTTTAAACCAACTATTTAACTAACAATGCATTTAAAATACGTATTAATTTTACTGATTTTTTCAGCACATCTTACTTTTGGACAAGAAATTAAAATTATTGATTCAGAAACCAATGAACCCATTCCGGGAGTGGTTTATTATAACTATAACAAATCCAAAAATGGTGTTTCTGATTTGGACGGTAAAATAACTTTGGAAGACTTTCCCAACAATGAAACAATTCACTTTCAGCACACTTCTTTTGAGCCCATTACTCTTACAAAATCACAAATTCTGAAAAATAATGGTATCGTCTTGCTCAAACCCGGCTCGGGTCAACTCGATGAAATAGTTCTTTCAGTCACAAGGTTCAGTCAAAGTAAAAATGAAATTACACAATCTGTGGTGAGTATCAATGCAGAGGACGCTATGTTTTCCCAACCACAAACCACGGCAGATTTATTAAGTAATAGCGGGAAAGTATTTGTTCAAAAAAGTCAACTCGGAGGCGGAAGCCCCATGATTCGTGGATTTTCAACAAACAGATTACTGATGACCGTGGACGGTGTCCGTATGAACACCGCGATTTTCAGGGGCGGCAATATTCAAAATATTCTATCCATAGATCCTTTTATTGTCGAAAATACTGAAGTCATTTTAGGACCCGGCTCTGTGGTATATGGAAGTGATGCCGTGGGTGGGGTGATGAATTTTTATACATTAAAGCCTAAATTTTCTTTTGAGGAAGGCATGTCCTTTTCCGGGAATGCTGTTGCGCGATTTGCAACCGCCAATGAAGAAAAAACTGGGCATATCGATTTGAATTTCGGGTTTAAGGAATGGGCGTTTTTAAGCAGTATTTCTTTTAGTGATTTTGGAGACCTTAGAATGGGTTCAAAAGGCCCTGATGATTATTTGCGTAATTATTACATTCAAAGAATTGACGATGAAGATGTGCAGGTTCCCAATTCAAATCCGCGGGTTCAAAAACCCACCGGCTATGATCAATTAAGTCTTGCTCAAAAAGTGCGTTTTATGCCCAATGACGTTTGGGATTTTCAATTAAACCTGCTTTATTCTGAAACTTCAAACTACTCCCGTTATGACCGTTTAACCAGAGTAAGAAACGGAAACCTCCGTGATGCAGAGTGGTATTATGGCCCCCAGGTTTGGTTTTCAGGTAATTTGCAACTGGAACGTAAAAGCAAGAGTTTGTTCTATGACAATTCAAAATTCATTATAGCTTATCAGCACTTTGAAGAAAGCCGCTTCAACCGAAATGTAAATTCTGCAAGCCTTTTCAATACTGAAGAACAAGTAGATGCCCTCTCTGCCAATCTCGATTTTACAAAAAACATCAATGCAATTGATTTGTATTATGGACTTGAATATGTACATAATAAAGTGAATTCTTCAGGCATAAGAACAAATATTGAAACTCAGGAAACAGAGGAAACAGCTTCCAGATATCCTGACGGATCCACCTGGCAATCGTATGCGGTCTATGCAAGTTTACTATGGAAAATGTCACCTAAACTTTCCCTTCAATCAGGTTTGCGATACAGTCAGTTTCAAATTGATGCTGATTTTGATAATCGGTTTTACGATTTCCCTTTTGAAGATACACAAATCAATACCGGCAACCTCACCGCAAGCATCGGCTTGGCTTATCAAGCAAGTGAACTTCTCGGATTGCGCACCAATTTTTCAACCGCTTTCAGAGCGCCAAACATAGACGACATCGGTAAAATATTTGACTCAGAACCCGGAAGTGTGGTTGTGCCCAACCCTGATTTAAAAGCAGAATATTCCTATAACGGTGAGGTGGGTGCCACCCTCAATTTTGATAATATCCTTAAAGTGGAAGTGGCCACTTTTTATACCAAACTTGAGAATGCACTGGTGCGCCGTGACTTTAGCCTGAACGGAGAAACCGAAATTCTCTATCAAGGAGAATTAAGTAATGTACAAACCATTCAAAATGCTGCTGATGCTCGCGTCTATGGTTTTGAAGCCGCTGTGCGAATCAACTTTTGTGAATATTTGAGTTTAAATTCAAACTACACCATTGCCAAAGGGTATGAAGAACTGGACAATGGTGATAAAGCGCCTTTGAGACACGCACCGCCACAATTTGGGAACACGCATTTAATTTGGAAAAATAACCGCTTAAAAATGGATGCCTTTGCCCGTTACAGCGGACAAATAAGAGCAGAAAATCTGGCTCCCTCAGAAGCCAATAAGCCGGAGATTTACCCAGTTAACAGCAACGGTGATTTGTATTCCCCGGGCTGGTACACCTTAAATCTAGCGACCCGGTATCAATTGACTGATGCCTTGCAACTTTCAGCTTCGCTTGAAAATATTACAGACCAGCGGTACCGTACGTATTCTTCAGGAATTACTGCTCCGGGAAGGAATTTTATTGCGGCGGTGAAGTACACGTTTTAAACAAGGATATTTCCCTTAAATTGCTTATTTTCGCAACCTTAAATAAAAGCGTGACGCATGAGCAAGAAATTTCCTGAATATAAAGGCTTGGATTTGGCAAAAGTGGCCGATGAAGTATTGGATTTTTGGAAACAGGAGCAGATTTTTCAAAAGAGTATTTCCACCCGTGAAGGCAACGAACCGTATATCTTTTTTGAAGGGCCTCCGTCTGCAAACGGTTTGCCGGGTATTCACCATGTAATGGCTCGCGCCATCAAGGATATCTTTTGTCGCTATAAGACCCAGAAAGGGTATCAGGTACAGCGCAAAGCCGGTTGGGACACTCACGGCCTGCCTATTGAATTGGGCGTTGAAAAAGAACTGGGAATCACCAAAGAAGACATCGGCAAAAAAATAAGTGTAGAAGACTACAACGCAGCCTGTAAAAAAGCCGTGATGCGCTACACAGATGTCTGGAACGACCTTACCGAAAAAATGGGATACTGGGTTGATATGAGTGACCCATATGTCACATACAAATCCAAATATATGGAAACCGTATGGTGGCTGTTAAAAGAAATTTATAATAAAAATTTACTCTATAAAGGCTACACCATCCAACCTTATTCTCCAAAAGCAGGAACTGGTTTAAGTTCACATGAACTCAATCAACCGGGAACCTATCAGGATGTAACTGATACCACGGTGGTGGCGCAATTTAAAGCATTAAACAACACCTTGCCTCAGGCATTACAAGGGTTTGGAGAGATTCATTTCCTCGCATGGACAACCACTCCCTGGACACTGCCAAGCAATACGGCATTGACTGTTGGTTCAAAAATTGATTATGTGTTGGTGAAAACCTTTAATCAATACACCTTTGAGCCCATTAATGTTGTGCTGGCGAAAGCTTTAATTAACAAACAATTTGATAAAAAGTTTCAACTCGCAGAAACCGAAAGTGAACTGCAGGATTATAAAGCGAGTGATAAAAAAATACCCTTCTTTATTGCAGCCAATTGCAAAGGAAAAGATTTGGAAGGCATCCGGTATGAGCAATTGTTGCCTTATGCCTTGCCTCATAACAATCCTGAAAACGCTTTCCGCATAATATTGGGTGATTTTGTGACTACTGAAGATGGTGCCGGTATCGTGCATACGGCACCCACTTTTGGTGCAGATGATGCCATGGTCGCTAAACAGGCCGTGCCTGAAGTGCCGCCATTACTGGTAAAAGATCAAAACGGGAATCTTGTTCCATTAGTGGATTTGCAAGGTAAATTCCGTGCTGAAATGGGCGAATTTTCCGGAAAATATGTCAAGAATGAATATTATGATGATGGCGAAGCACCGGAAAAATCTGTTGATGTGGAGCTTGCCATCAAACTAAAAGAAGAAAACAAAGCCTTCAAGGTTGAGAAATATGTACACAGTTACCCCAATTGCTGGCGTACAGACAAACCCATTCTATATTACCCGCTCGACTCGTGGTTTATTAAAGTAACTGACTTTAAAGACCGAATGCACGAGCTGAACCTGGGCATCAACTGGAAGCCCAAAGCAACCGGTGAAGGCCGTTTTGGAAACTGGCTGGCCAATGCAAACGATTGGAACCTTTCGCGTTCTCGCTATTGGGGAATCCCTCTTCCGATCTGGCGTACAGACGATGGCAAGGAAGAAAAAATTATCGGTTCTGTAGAAGAACTAAAAGCAGAAATGCAAAAAGCAGTTAGTGCCGGTTTAATGACCAAAGATGTTTTTGCTAACTTTAAAGTGGGTGATCTATCTGACGAAAATTATGAAACGGTTGACCTTCACAAGAACATTGTGGACCAAATTGTATTAATTTCCGAAAGTGGAAAACCGATGAAGCGCGAAAGCGACCTGATTGATGTATGGTTTGACAGTGGAAGCATGCCTTATGCACAATGGCATTACCCTTTTGAAAACAAAGAAAAAGTAGAAAACACCTGGCGAAAAGCCGACTTTATTGCCGAGGGCGTTGACCAAACACGAGGTTGGTTTTACACCCTGCATGCCATCGCCACAATGATTTTTGACGATGTAGCTTATAAAAATGTAGTTTCTAACGGACTGGTTTTGGATAAAAACGGACAAAAAATGTCCAAACGTCTCGGGAATGCTGCAGATCCTTTTGAAACTATTGCCACATACGGCCCCGACGCTACACGCTGGTATATGATAAGCAATGCAAATCCATGGGACAACCTAAAATTTGACATTGAAGGCATTGCTGAGGTTCGCCGTAAGTTTTTTGGGACACTCTACAATACATATAGCTTTTTCAGTCTGTATGCCAATTTAGATAACTTTGATTATTCAGAGGCTGATATTCCTTTGGAAGAAAGACCTGAAATTGATCGCTGGATACTTTCAGAAATTCACACATTGATTGAAAAAGTGGACGGGTATTACAACGATTATGAGCCCACCAAAGCCACACGCGCCATTTCAGATTTTGTTCAGGAAAACCTGAGCAACTGGTTTGTTCGTTTAAGCAGACGCCGTTACTGGAAAGGGGAGTATGGAACTGATAAGATTTCGGCATACCAGACACTTTACACTTGCTTAGTAAATGTGGCACAATTGAGTGCGCCCGTGGCACCCTTTTTTATGGAACGTCTCTATAAAGATTTGACTTTCGCTGTAGCGAAAAAAGGAAAAGAATCGGTACACCTTTCAGACTTCCCTACTTTTGATGCTTCCTTTATTGACAAAGGATTAGAGAGTAAAATGCAAAAAGCGCAAACCATTTCTTCTTTGGTTTTATCCTTACGCCAAAAGGAAAAAATAAAAGTGAGACAACCGCTTCAAAAAATTATGATCCCGGTGTTGAATGATACTGAAAAAGAAGAAATTTTGGCTGTAGCCGAATTGATTAAATCTGAAGTTAATGTGAAGGAAATCGACCTGATTGATGAGGGTTCGGGCATATTAATAAAACAAATTAAACCTAATTTTAAAGTGTTGGGACCTCGCTTTGGAAAAGAAATGAAAGTCGTTGCCAATACCATAAATCAGTTTGATCAAAACCAAATAAAAAAAATCGAACAGGATGGCGAAATTTCATTAGAAATTAACGGAAAAAGTGTTATTTTGCAGCTCCAAGATGTAGAAATAAGTTCTCAGGATATTGAAGGATGGTTGGTAGCCGGCAGTGGAAATTTAACCGTTGCACTTGATATAACAATCACTGAAGAGTTGCGTGATGAAGGTATTGCCCGAGAACTGGTAAACCGCATTCAAAATTTGAGAAAAGATTCTGGATTTGAGGTCACTGATAAAATTGAAATTATTATTGAAAATAACGACTTAATTGGTAACGCCATTAAAAATAATGCGACTTACATCAAGACAGAGACATTAGCCACTACCCTTGAAGTAGAAGAAAAAGTTGAAAACGGACTGGACATTCAATTTGATGATGTTAAAACCAAACTGGTCATAAAAAAAATATAAGAACATGAGCGAAGACACAAAAACAAGGTACAATGATGCTGAACTAGAAGAGTTCAAATCTCTTATTTTAGAAAAAATACAAAAGGCACAAGAACAACTGGAGTTGATTAAAAGTGCTTATATGAATGATGGTGATAATGGTACAGATGACACGTCACCCACTTTCAAAGCCTTTGAAGAAGGGAGTTCTGTGATGTCAAAAGAGGCCAACTCTCAATTGGCAATCAGACAAGAAAAGTTTATTAGAGACTTAAAAAATGCATTAGTTCGCATAGAAAACAAAACTTATGGAATTTGTCGTGTAACTCAAAAGCTCATTAGCAAAGAGCGTTTGAAGCTTGTGCCTCACGCAACCCTAAGTATTGAGGCTAAAAACATGCAAATGTAAATTTTTAAAGCGCTCTGTAAAAGGGCGTTTTCTCTTTCCAATAATCATTTTATGACTTTAAAAAAAGCCGGGCTACTTATTTTTGTCATTTTATTAATTGACCAAGTTTCAAAAATTTACATCAAAACTCATTTTATGTTGGGTGATGAAATCAAAGTTTTTGAGTGGTTCCGCATTTTGTTTATTGAAAATGAAGGCATGGCATGGGGTGCTCAAATTCCCGGGGAGTATGGCAAACTTTTTCTTACTTTATTTCGATTGGTAGCCATTGTTTTTATTGGATACTGGCTCTGGGATTCGGTAAGAAAAAAGATGTCACGGGTTCTTATTGTGGGTATTTCATTCATTTTTTCCGGAGCTATGGGAAATATAATTGATTCGGTTTTTTATGGAGTTGTTTTTGACGACAGCTATAGAAAAGTAGCGACTCTTTTGCCTGAAAGCGGAGGTTATGGCACCTTATTTCACGGTAAAGTAGTTGATATGTTATACTTTCCTCTCTACAAGGGCTATTTGCCAGAATGGCTTCCTGTTTGGGGTGGGGATTACTTCACTTTCTTTGATCCCGTTTTTAATGTGGCAGATGTTGCCATCAGTACAGGTGTGGGTCTTCTTATTGTATTCAATAAAAAAGCCTTTCCAAAAGAAACGAAAGTTGAAAATGAAAAACAAACAACTTCCGAAACTAATTCAGAGGAGCGAGATAGCTAAAGGGTTCCGCAGGAATATTTCTTAATACAGCATAGATAATTGCAATCCCAAAATAAATAACAATAAATTTATTGCTGTAAAACAGCTTTACCCTGTGTTTAGTGCCAAAAGCAAAATTGAGATACTCTACTACTAAAGCATAAATAAGCAAAGGAATAGTCAATACCAACAAGGGGTTATAACTAAAAGCTTGGAAAAATTCAAAATGCATCAAATGATGAATAGCCCTTTGTGAACCACAACCGGCACAATAGAGGTCTGTAGTATATTTTAATGGGCAGGGAAGAAAAAAAGAATGTTGAGAAGGGTTGAAAGAATGATATAAAATAAGTAACCCTCCCAAAACAGCTATTGGGAGAGTTGCTTTTAAAATATTTTTAGTATCCCATGAATGCACCACCTACACCAAAAATCACAATTACTAAAACATACAAAACAATTCCTATAAGAGCAATGGCTGCTCCCCAAATTGAATATTTTTTTGCATCATCTGCTGCTTTTTGAGCGGCTTCATAATTACCCTGAGCCCATAAACTATTAACATTTGAAGATTTGATTATAGCCACGATGCCTAAGGGTAAACAGCATAAAACTGTACATAAAATTGCCCAAACTAAATTATTGTCTGGCGGGGTTGTTGGTTGGTTTTCCATAATTTTTATTGTTTAGATTGAAAGGACTAATATAATCATTTTTCTAAAAGACAAGGATCTTATTTGGAGTGACGCAATAATTTAATGGAATATCTGTAAGAGAATTTGGGATTATTGTTTCTTCCGGGTCAAAAAATGAAAGCCCAATTTTTAATGTATTTTTATGACAAAGGGATAAGAATTTGTCATAATAACCTTTGCCATACCCCACGCGATTTCCATTAATATCATATGCCAAAAGAGGAACAAAAACCACCTCTATTTTTTCTTCCGGAAATGGAATGCCATCAATGGGCTCAGGGATTCCCCAGTTGTTTTCTCTAATTGTTGTATTGTCTGTAAGAAGAAAATGAGACAATGTCTGCGTTTTTGGTTCTGTTTTTGGCACGACACAGTTTTTATCTTTTCCTTGGAGAATGTGGAGTACATAGTCTGTATTGATTTCATGTTTGCCATCAATACTTAAAAATATGTGGAAATTTGTACAGTGCCAAATGGGTAGTTGAAGACATTTATTTGCGATTTCTAGACTATAAGATTCTATTTCGCTTTCAGTGAGCGCATTTCTTTTTTGTAAGTAGATTTTCCGTAACAGCTTTTTATCCATAGATCTGTTTATGAAACTAAAGTTGAAATATGAAAAATAGCATCGCCCTGGTGCACAATGGGTGATTCATTGACATTGATAATATAGCCTTCATTTGGTGCTTTTACGCTCACTTTCATTTCACCATAAGGGTCTGTGATTGATGCTAATGTTTCACCTTTTATGACAAATTTATTACAGGGTACCTTGGTATGAAGTAAACCGCTTTTATGTGCTCTAATCCAGGTGCTTTTTTCAATGATAACGGGTTCTGATGTTTTTTTTGAAATTTGGAATTTTGGATTTAGCATATCGAGATGATCTAAAATTCTCAAAACACCGTGAACACCATATTCTATAATATCCCTATCACTGCTCAAAGATTTACCCCCTTCAAAAAGCAAGGAAGGAATACCCATTTTTAGGCAGGTTTGACGATAAGATTTGTCGAGTATTTTAGACATAACCACAAAAGGAGCATTGAAAATTTTAGCATATTTTAAAGCGACAAAATCCTTTGGGCTAACCCTTATTTGAGCAGCATTAAAACGACTTGCGCCACCAGTGTGAAAATCGAGACAATAGTCTGCGTGTGGTAATATTTCTGTGGTGAAATGGTGTGCAACCCTGCTGGCTAAAGATCCTTTTTTTGTCCCCGGAAAAACACGATTTAAATCGTGACCGTCAGGAAATTGCCTGCTCATAGATAAAAACCCAAACACATTTAAAATGGGAATACAAATAATGGTTCCTATGCTGGGTCTGTTGATTTTTTTTGCAATAAGTTGTCTTACAATTTCAACACCATTGATTTCATCTCCATGAATTCCGGCGGTTATTAAAACTGTGGGGCCCGGTTTTGTGGCCCTGTTGATAATGATAGGGATTTCAACATTGGTTGCTGTGTAAAGCTTAGCAATATTAAATTGAATAGTTTTGCTTTCGCCTAAACCAATATGTTGACCTAAAATTTCCAATAGCGATTAATTTTAAATACTCCGTTCGATATATCTAATGATGCTTTTTGCAATGTCTTTGCCTGTGGCGGCTTCAATGCCTTCTAGTCCGGGGGAAGAATTTACTTCAAGGATTAAGGGCCCTCTCGCAGATTGCAACATATCGACACCGGCTACACCCAGCCCCATTACACGAGCGGCTTTGATGGCTGCATTTTCCTCTTCATCTGTTAGTTCTATAATGCTTGCTGAACCTCCTCTGTGTAAATTAGAGCGAAACTCACCTTCTTTTCCTTGTCTTTTCATGGCACCCACAACCTGACCATCAACTATAAAGGCTCTAATATCTGCACCACCTGCTTCTTTGATAAATTCCTGAACAATCACCCGTGCCTGAAGACCGTTAAAGGCTTCTAGTACAGATTCTGCAGCATTGTTTGTTTCTGCCAAAACAACGCCAAGTCCTTGGGTGCCTTCAAGTAATTTGATGATTAATGGAGCACCTCCCACATGTTTAATTACATCCTCAGTATTTCTTGAGTAATTTGTAAAAACTGTTTTTGGAAGACCTAAACCTGCTCTGGAGAGCACCTGTAAACTCCTTAGTTTGTCACGAGATCTTACCAGAGCCTGAGACTCGGTTGTTGTAAAAACCCGCATCATTTCAAACTGCCTGACAACGGCCGTTCCATAAAAAGTTACAGAGGCTCCTATTCTGGGAATGATAGCATCAGTATCCTTTATAAGATGTCCTTTGTAATAAATACACGGATTCTTTTTTTCTATGACAATATCACACTTTGCGTGGTCGATGACTTCCACGTGATGATTTCTTTTTTTGGCAGCTTCAACCAATCTTTTAGTCGAATATAAATTGGGATTTGCTGAAAGGATTTTGATATTCATTTTTGTGTTTGTTGTTTGTAAGAAAGATTGGTTAGACCGGTATCTACAATATATTTTTTATTTAAAAATTTTCTTCCTAATAGCACTGGAAATTTCATTTCTTCACGATCTGAAAGCGTGAGCTGTATGGTTTGTTGTTCATCAAAAAGAATCAAAGTTGTTTGGATCATATATCGGGTTTGAACAATGCCGTTACTGCTTTTCACTTTTTTTATTTGATATTCTTTAAAATTAAATTCTTTGCCATCATAGCCGGGGTGTTCTTTATCAAGAAAATTGCACTTCAGTACACCAGCATCTTCAATAACATTTTGACAATGAATTGATGAAGTATAAGCGCCTGTGTCGATTTTAACAGCAATATCATAGAGTCCCAATTCAGGAAAGTCGGCTTTGTCTATTCTTCCAATGGTTCTTTTCAATGGGGTTTTATTTTTTGGCGAAATATACTAATAATCTCGTTTTAAGATACAAAAAAAGGCTGCCATTTGGGCAACCTTTTGATTGTTTCTTTTCTTTGATCATTAAAGACCAAAGTTGACACCCAATCCAAAGACTTCTCTAATTTGGAATCCTTGTACGGCATTATCGTCATAAATGGCCTGGAATATTAGATTAGCGGAAAGGAATTTGTTAATCTTCATATTAAGGTTCATTGTGTAGTCGATATCAACATTTTGAGGGTCTTCCAGGTAGTTTGAATAGAGATTAAGCAAATTTTCCATTGAGACATTTTCAATTAGGTCAAATTTAGCATAAGCAGATACTGATGCTCCAAATTCAAATCGCAAGGTCTCATTTGCTTCCACACCAAAGTATGGGTTTTCATTAAACGCGGCAATAGCAAGTGGGTCGTTACCCACATCTGTAAAACGGCTGTTAACAAAAATTAATCGTGATGTAGCAGGAGCAATGTTTACTTTTAAATTGTCTGATTTTTTCCAGGTCATACCGGGACCAAATTGTAAATAAGCTGGAGACATAAATCGAGTTGTTTCAACACGTGTAATGGGGTTTACATCTTCATTAAATTCAAATCCTTTGTCAAATTGTGTTCTAAAATTTGCAAAAAAGGAGTAAGACCAGAGGCTGCCCTCTTTTATTTGGTAACCCACAATGGAGTTTATTTCAAGCCTGTCATTTGTTTTTCTTTCAAATTCATCGCCTTTGATTTTTGTTAAGCCATAGTCGCCCATAAAACGGTTATCCCAACTAAGTCTTCCTTTTGTGTAATTTGCATCATATACCAGGTTAATGTTACCGGCTATATTTGAAGTGCCTCCACCTGTCCATTCTGCATTAAAGGCAGTTTGATTAAGTAAAAATGAAAAGGTGCCTGATCTTGACCAGCCTTCTTTAGGAGCCTGTTCTTCATCTTGTGAAAACACAACAGCGGTCATTAAAAATGATAAAACTACTAGAATTGATTTTTTCATAATAGGGTTTTTTTAAAATAGGTCGCAAAATTAATATTATTTTGAACCAAATCTTAAAAAAAGTCACTTTTTCTGTTTGTAAAGGGGTACACTAGAGCAAGCTTCCCCATAAAACAAACTTTTAACTATAGGCTGAAGCTTTTGAAGTAATAAAATGTAAGCATTATCTGGCACGGGCTTGTTTGAACAGCCTTTGATAATAACGGGAAGGTTTGTGTATTCAGAAAAGTCTGCTTTTTGAAGGGTTTCGGCAAACAAAATAGTTTCAAGGTCTGTTAAATCTCCTACGACTACTTTCCGGGAAAAAGGACTTAAATAACTTGTAATCAATAAATAAGCCCACCCGGGAATGATGGCTTCAGTACTGCACGTGAGGGCAACATATTGATTTTTGTATTGACTCCAGGCGTGATTTTTTGCGCTTTCGCGAAAGTCTTTTTCTTTTAAAACAATTCCCTGAAATAACCAGTCTGCTATGTCAAAAACCACTCGTTGTCCCGGGGGATAATAATCCTCCAGATTGATGGTTTTTAGTTTACTGTTTGCAACTTTGTTGATTATTTCATCCATAAAAAAGACAACTTGTTAAAGCATTCCAAGTTCCAGTTTAGCTTCTTCACTCATCAATTCTTGAGACCAAGGAGGGTCAAAAGTGAGCTCTACCTCAGCGTCTTTGACCATTTTTAAAGAGGCGACTTTATCTTTCACTTCTTGAGGCATACTTTCAGCAACCGGACAATTTGGTGTTGTCAATGTCATGATGATTTTCACTTCATAATCTTCATTGACAAACACATCATAAATGAGACCGAGTTCATAGATGTCAACCGGGATTTCAGGGTCATAAATGGTTTTTAAAACCTTTACTATTTTTTCGCCAAGTTCTGCTGTATTTATTTTTTCTTCCGTTTCCATATTCATTTAATTTAATTGTGACTGATAAGCAAGTGCGTACATCTTTAATTGCTTAATCATCGAGACCAATCCATTTGCCCTTGTGGGAGATAAATGTTCTTTTAGTCCTATTTCATCTATAAAAGCAGTGTCTGCGTTTAAGATGTCTTCAGGCGTTTGATTTGAAAACACTCTGAGCAATAAAGCGACAATTCCTTTTGTTATTATGGCATCGCTATCTGCTGTAAAGAAGACTTTGCCATCTTTAAACTCCGGAAAAACCCAAACTTTAGATTGGCATCCTTTTATGAGGTAATCATCTTTTTTGTTTGCTTTATCGATAATGGGTAATGACTTTCCAAGCGAAATCATATGCTCATAACGCTGCATCCAGTCCTCAAAAAATGCAAACTCTTCAATTATTTCTTCTTGTATATCCTTAATTTTCATTTGTATCTCTAACTTTTGTTGCTGTAAGCAACTGACTTCTATCTGTTTTTGAAAAAAGAGTAAGCACCCCGTTTTCAACGGTGTATGAACCTGTTGCTTCAAGAGCTTCTCCAATTTCTTTTTCCGCATCCATTTTGCCTTCACAATACTTTTTTGTACTGGCTAAAGGGCTAAAGTTTAATGCATATAAATCAATAGTGTAAGATCCAAATAGGTTATTACACTCAGTGGTAGCATTGACTGATTTATTGAGTGCATCAAAAGAAATCACAAGTTCTTTTGGGGTGTAACTTTTTTCTTGAACGGTGTTGATTGTATAGTTTCCGTTTAATTGCACATTGCTGGCGGTATTGATTACCTTTTGTGTTTCATCACAAGAGGTGGTTAAAAATAATACTGAAAAAACTAAAATTGAATAAATTGATTTCATAATTCTGTTGAGTGTTAAGTTAGCATTACTTTTGCTTTTTTAATTGCCTCTACAAGTACATCAATTTCGTGAAATGTATTGTAAAAAGCAAATGAAGCTCTTACAGTTCCCGGTATATTGTAAAAATCCATAATGGGTTGTGCACAATGGTGACCGGTGCGTACGGCTATACCCAACTTGTCAAGGATTGTGCCAATGTCATAAGGGTGTATATTTTTTATGTTAAATGAAATCACCGAAGTTTTATGTGCTGAAGTACCATATATTTTTAATCCTTCGATTTCCAGTAGTTTTTCTGTGGCATATTCGAGAAGTTGGTTCTCATAATTTGCAATAGCATCAAACCCAATGGTATTTAAATAATCGAGTGCGACTCCAAAAGCAATTCCGTCTGCAATGTTGGGTGTTCCGGCTTCAAATTTATGGGGAAGTTCTGCATAAGTTGTTTTTTCAAAAGTGACCTCCTTAATCATTTCACCGCCTCCTTGATAGGGGGGTAATTTAGCAAGCCAGCCTTCTTTTCCATACAAAATTCCCACCCCGGTTGGGCCACACATTTTGTGGGCAGAACAGGTATAGAAGTCCGCATTGAGCGTTTGTAAATCAGGTTTTATGTGTGAACAAGCCTGCGCGCCGTCTATTAAAACAGCCGCACCCACTTTGTGTGCTTTTTCAATAATTTCTTCAATGGGATTTATGGTTCCCAAAGCGTTTGAGATATGATTGACAAAAACAAGCTTTGTTTTGTTTGATAACAGGTTTATATATTCAACGAGGTCAAGCTCTCCCTGCTCATTCATTGGGAGAACTTTTAGAACTGCTCCTGTCTCTTCACAAAGCATTTGCCAGGGGACGATATTTGAATGATGTTCAAGAGCTGATACAATGAGTTCATCTCCTTTTTGTAAAATTTTTCTAAAGCCAGAAGCAACTAAATTAATTGCATGTGTAGTGCCAGCCGTGAATATTACTTCTCTCGTTTTTTTTATATTAAAATGAGCTCTTATTTTCTCTCTCGCTTGCTCATAAGCATCAGTGGCTTCCTGAGAAAGACTGTGAACTCCACGGTGTATGTTCGCATTGTAATTTGAATAGTAATCAACTAAAGCATCAATAACCACTTGTGGTTTTTGGGAGGTGGCTGCATTGTCAAGATATACCAAAGGATAACCATTAACTTTTCTGGAAAGAATTGGAAAATCTTTTCTGATTTTTTCTACATCAAATGCAATACTCTTACTATTCGTATTCATAATAGTTTATTTGGATATTTGGAAAAGAACATTATTACAAGTTGAAACCTAAGTTCACCCCAATTTTCTTTGCGATGAGTTTGGTGATGCGTGCTTTTAATTCCGGTATTTTTACGCTTTCCAAAACATTGCTTGCAAAGGCATACATCAATAATGCTTGAGCTTCTTTTTTCCTGATTCCTCTTGTCTGAAGGTAAAACATAGCTTCTTCATCCAGCTGACCAATGGTGCAGCCGTGTGAACATTTTACATCGTCTGCAAAAATCTCCAGCTGAGGTTTTGAATTGATGGTGGCTTTGTCATCAATGAGTATGTTATTGTTTTGTTGAAAAGCATCGGTTTTTTGAGCTTCTTTTTCAACAATGATTCTTCCGTTAAAAACACCAGTTGAATTTCCGGCAAAAATACCTTTGTAGTCCTGATGGCTTTCACAGTTGGGTTCTATGTGATTTACAAGTGTATTGTGGTCAACGTGTTGTTTGTCTTCAATAATCGTGATTCCCTTTAAAGTGGAGTTGACGTGTTCTCCTTTTTGGTAGAAATTCAAATTATTACGAATTAATTTTCCGCCAAAAGAAAAAGTGTGAACACTCACATTACTGCCATCTTTTTGCGAAATGAAAGTATTGTCAATTAACGAAGCTCCATTGTTGTCATTTTGAACTTTGTAAAAGTCAACCGAGCTGTTTTTTTCAGCAAATATTTCAGTAACTGAGTTTGTAAAAACGGCGTTTCCGGTTAAGCTTTGGTGACGTTCAATAATCTGGACATGGGCGTTTTCTTCGACTACGATTAAATTTCTGGGTTGTAACAAAAGTGCGGCTTCATTTCCGGTGGCAAAGTTGATGATTTCGATGGGTTTTTCTACTTCCCGGTGTTTTGGGATGAAAATGTAAGCTCCTTCTTTCGCGAAAGCGGTGTTTAGTGAAGTCAAACTATCGTCTTTTGCTATTTTATTGAAATAGTTTTCAACCACTGCTTTGTACTTAGGCTTGCTTAGTGCTGAAGACATTAAACAAACATCTACTTTGTCGTGGGTGGTTTCGGAAAGGAACGAGTTGTAAACCCCGTCTATAAACACAATTTTATAGGTATCAATTTCGTGTAAAAAGTATTTTTTTACCTCTTTGAATTCAACAGTGTTTTCTTTTTTTGGAAAAATACAATAGTCCTCTTTAATAATTGAGTTCAACGAGGTGTATTTCCAGGCTTCTTCCTTTTTTGTGGGAAATCCTGAATTTTCAAAAGTCTTTATCGCTTTATTGCGAATCTCATGGATATGAGAATCTGCATCGATATAGTCTTCGAATGCAAGGTAAGAGGATACTAATTTATCTTTTAAACTCATTTTTTTTTAGTTAATGGTTAAAAGTTAATGGTTTAATAGGTGAACTATAAACCACAAACATCAAACATTTAAACGGCCTTCGCTTCTTCTTTAATCCAGTCATAGCCACGCTCTTCCAGTTCATAAGCGAGTTCTTTGGTGCCGGTTTTTACGATTTTACCGTCCATTAGCACGTGTACAAAATCGGGGACAATGTGGTCGAGAAGTCTTTGGTAATGGGTGATGACGACGATTGCATTTTTGTTGCTTTTCAATTTATTGACTCCGTTTGCAACGACTCTCAATGCATCAATATCCAATCCGGAATCGGTTTCATCGAGGATGGCCAATTTTGGGTCAAGCATCGCCAATTGGAAAATTTCATTTCTCTTTTTCTCACCACCGGAGAAACCTTCGTTTAGGGAACGCGAAAGAAACTTTCTGTCCATTTCAAACATTTCGGCTTTTTCCCTGATCATTTTCAGCATTTCATTGGCAGGCATATCCTCGAGACCTTTTGCTTTTCGGTTTTCGTTGATGGCTGTTTTAATGAAATTGGTTACTGAAACACCGGGTATTTCAACAGGATACTGAAAGGACAAAAAGATGCCTTTATGAGCACGCTCTTCCGGAGCGAGTTCTGCGATATCTTCAGATTCAAAATATATATTTCCCTGAGTGACATCAAATTCTTCTTTTCCGGCAATCACAGAGGCGAGTGTACTTTTTCCGGATCCGTTTGGGCCCATAATGGCGTGTACTTCTCCTGCTTTCACCTCAAGATTTATTCCTTTTAAAATATCGGTTTCTTCTACACCTGCGTGTAAATTTTTGATTTGTAACATTGTTTTTCTATTCTAGTTTTACATCGGCTTGTGAGGGACTCTCGCTTACGCTTATAATTTCTTTAATGGTAACAATTTCTTCCCACATAATGGTTCCCTCTTCTTTTCTTTCATTTTTATTGATAACTCCCATCACTACTACAGGAACCATGTCAAAGTCTTCTTTTTTGACAGGATTTACACGTTCTGCGAGCTCTTTCGCTTTATCGTCAATATTTACTCCGTAAATAAAGTCGGTACCTTTTAATACTGCAGCATCATCAAGGAAAATAAAATCTGCCTTGATTTCTTGAGCTTCTACTGATGACTCTTCATTGTTTTTACAACTTGCAAGAACAAGAATGACACTAAACAAAACGAAAACTTTTTTCATTGGATTTTAATTTAAGGGGTTAGTTGTTTTTTTATCCTACAGAACCTTCTAGGCTTATTTCCAGTAATTTTTGAGCTTCTACTGCAAATTCCATCGGTAGTTTATTGAGCACTTCTTTGCTAAAGCCGTTTACAATGAGTGCAATGGCTTTTTCAGTATCAATACCACGCTGATTGCAGTAAAAAATCTGGTCTTCACCAATTTTTGAGGTGGTAGCCTCGTGCTCGATTTTAGCGGTTTTATTTTTTGCTTCAATGTAGGGGAACGTGTGGGCCCCACATTTATTCCCCATCAATAAAGAATCACATTGTGAAAAGTTGCGGGCGTTTTCTGCACGCGGACTTATTTGCACCAAACCTCTGTATGAGTTCTGGGATTGCCCTGCTGAAATACCTTTAGAAATAATGGTGCTTCGGGTGTTTTTCCCAAGGTGAATCATTTTGGTTCCGGTATCTGCTTGCTGAAAATTGTTGGTAACAGCAATGGAATAAAACTCGCCAATGGAGTTATCACCTTTAAGCACACAGCTTGGATATTTCCAGGTAACGGCACTACCTGTTTCTACTTGTGTCCAGGAGATTTTTGCATTTTTCTCGCAAAGCCCTCTTTTGGTTACAAAATTATAAACGCCTCCTTTTCCTTCTTTATTTCCCGGATACCAGTTTTGAACGGTTGAATATTTGATTTCTGCATTGTCAAGAGCGATTAACTCTACGACAGCAGCGTGTAATTGATTTTCATCACGTGATGGTGCTGTACAACCCTCCAGATAACTCACATAGCTTCCTTCATCGGCAATGACGAGTGTTCTTTCAAATTGGCCTGTTCCTGCCTGGTTGATTCTAAAGTAGGTGGAAAGCTCCATGGGGCATCTTACACCCTTTGGTATGTAGCAAAACGAACCGTCACTAAAAACTGCCGAATTCAATGCTGCATAAAAATTGTCACGTTGGGGTACAACAGTGCCTAAATATTTTTTTACCAGTTCAGGGTGCTCTTTAATTGCTTCTGAAATGGAACAGAAAATAATTCCTTTTTCTGCCAGTGTTTTTTTAAATGTCGTCGCGACTGAAACCGAGTCCATCACGATATCAACGGCCACGCCGGCGAGTTTTTTTTGCTCGTCCAGCGAAATCCCAAGTCTTTTAAAAGTGTCCAGGAGTTCAGGATCCACTTCGTCTAGGCTGTCATATTTTGGTTTTGAGTTGGGTGCAGAGTAATAAGAAATCGCCTGAAAGTCGGGTTTTTGATAATGTACATTTGCCCACTCGGGTTCAACCATTTCTTTCCAGTATCTGAAAGCTTCTAATCGCCATTCAGTCATCCATTCTGGCTCTTCTTTCTTTTTGGAAATTGCTACTACTACCTCTTCATTAAGGCCCACAGGAAAGGTGTCAGATTTTATATCTGTATAGAAACCATATTTGTATTCTTTGGTTTCGAGTTCTTTCTGTAAGTCGTCTTCTGTATATTTTGACATAATTTTTTCCTTTTTAGCTTAAAGCGAAAAACTCTCGCCACACCCACAAGTGCGGTTAGCGTTTGGGTTGTTGAAAACAAATCCTTTTCCGTTCAGGCCACCGCTGTATTCCAGTGTGGTACCCACCAGATAAAGAAAACTCTTTTTATCAATGATGATTTTAACGGCATTGTCTTCAAAAATTTTATCTTCATCACGAGATGAATTATCAAACTTCAATTCATAAGACAAACCGGAGCAACCACCACTTTTTACGCCCACTCTCACGTAGTCGTTAATAACATTAAAACCTTCTTCAGACATAAGCTGGGAGATTTTAGTTTTTGCTGTATCGCTTACTTTTATCATCTTAAATAGATTTGTTCTAAATAGAGCTGCAAATATACAAATATTATAGCGTCTTCTAATGTTAGATAAATTATAAAATTAAATAGATGTATAATGTATAATAATAGTCAATTCCAAGGAGGAAAGATAAAGGAAATGGAGTGGTTAACTTTCTTATTTAATTTGGATTCTGAAAATCAGGATTATTGATAAATTCAGGGTCTGAAAGCGAAAGCAGAAATGCTTTAAGGGCTGCTTTGTCTTCTTCAGATAGTTGCACTCCGCCTTGAGCTACTGATTTCATTAGCGGGTCAATGGTTTCTGAAAACACCAGCCCTTCACTGTAATGATTGATGACTTCATCTAGAGTGGCAAAACGTCCATCGTGCATATAGGGTGCTGTATATGCTAGATTTCTAAGTGAAGGCGCTCTAAATTTTCCGTTGTCTCTTGGATCTCCGCTTACATTCCCCAAACCAAGGTCAGTAAAAGAGGCGTCCAGCCCGTTGTTGTGAAAGGTATTGTCTGTCCAAAGCGGATTAAAGGGATTTCCATGGCAATGAAAACAATCTCCCAGTTCTTCAGACATAAACACATTGATTCCATTGAGCTCCTGGGGTGTTAAAATATTTTCTCCTAAAAGGTGCCTATCAAACCTGGAGTTTCCCGAAATGAGGGTTCGTAAAAATTGGGCAATCGCCTTTGTAACCAATATAGAATCAATGGTTGCTCCATTAAAAGCTTCTTTAAAAAGTTGGGGGTATTCACTGTGATTTTTTAAACTTGCTTCTGCCTGTGGCCAGGTATTGTTCATCTCGATGGGGTTTGTTACCGGTTCAAAAATTTGATCTTCGAGTGAAGGTGCACTGCCATCCCAATTGAATTTTTGAGAGAAATTCCACGCGAGATTTTGCAGTGGCATAGAGTTTCTAAAACCGGGTATGCCATCTATACCCAAACTAAATTGGCGAGGATCTGAAAAGGCATTTTGCGGGCGGTGACAATCGGCACAGGCTTGAGTACCATTGCCGGAAAGGATGGGGTCGAAAAACAGTTTTCTGCCCAATGCGACACCCTCAACAGTTTGTGGATTTGAAACAGGTATCTCCGGCGCTATTAAGTATTGTGAAAAAGCTCAGGAATTTCAAGGTCTAATGGTGTAGCAACATAGCCATTATCATCACTATTTGAACAAGAAATTAAAAATAGTGAGTAAAGGAAAAAATATGTTAGCTTTTTAAACAAAATAGAATTTTATTCTACTGATGCACTAAAGACGGTTGCAGCATTTTGCTGCATAAGTTTTTGGGCATCATAATTTGGCATTAAAGGCGTGTTATATACATTTAAGTCCCAAGTGTTTGGATTTCTGAACCATTCAGCAATATCCATATTGATGTTGATGGTATTTCCTTCAGAGATAGAAAGTGTATTTGGAAGGTTAAAATTCACAAAATTTTGTTCAAAAACACCCTCACTTACTCTTGCAGTTCCATTATGAAAATTGTAAGGAGCCGGTTCTGTGTTTACATTATATTGACCGTCCATTTGTAAAAAATGGTAACCCCCGCCTAACATTTGAGGCCAATTCCAGGAAACAGCATTTAAATCGTTATAGGCACCATCTTGATTGTCTTCTTCGTTGAAACCATAGACAAATGAAAGGTTGTAATCCCCTTCAGGGATTGTCACATTGGTGTTCAAGGTAAGAGTTTCAGGCCTTGAAATATCCACTAAATGATAAGGGCTTAAAGAAAAAGTTTCGCCATTTGAGTTTGTTAAAACCAAACGTGACAATAAGTATCGTAGCCTGGTTATATTTAACTCTTGATTCATCTCGTTTACATAAGTTGTGGTAGAGAGATTTAAAGCCGTGACTTGTAATTCATTAAAATTTTGAGAGAATTTTAAGTTAACCGCTACATCTGCCGGAGTGTTGTTGTCATCATCGCTATCACAGGCAATAAATACCAATGAAACTAAGAGTGTGATAAATAATTTTTTCATAATTGTGTTTACCTTAGTTTAATTATTAAAACGTCTTTTGACCCTTGATTATTGGGCACATCAAAATCATTACTTTCTGTACTTCCTGCTAAAACAATGTTTCCGGTTGAGGTCAAGATACTGGAATTACCAAAGTCAAGACCGCTACCTCCATAGTTTTTTTCAAAGTTTATGTTGCCTGTTTCATCGGTTATAAGAAGCCAAAAATCACTTTGTCCATAGTTATTGCTTACATCTAGGTCGTTACTTCTTGAAGTGCCAAAAACAATTAAGTTACCGTCTGGCTTTTCAATGATTTTCCTTCCGGTATCAAATTGAGAGCCCCCATAGCTCTTTTGCCATAGCAATTCGCCATTGTCATTAATTTTTATTAACCAAGCATCTGCATTTCCTTTGGGGTTGGTGATTTGCTGGTCTGAGCTTCTAGTGTCGCCAAGAATAAGATAATTACCATCTAAAGTTTTGGTGATAGAATAAGCGATTTCAATACCAGAGCCCCCGTAGTTTTTTTGCCAAACTAAACTCCCTGAGGCATTTACATTTACGGCCCAAAAGTCATAGCTCCCCCTTGGATTTGTAATATCAAAATCATCACTTTCTGAATTTCCAACTAATAGATAACCACCCTCTGAAGTTTGGACAACATCATAAGCCCGGTCATTATTTCTTCCGCCAAAGTAAGCATTCCATTGTTCTGTTCCTGAAGCGTTTGTTTTAATTCCCCAGAATTCTCCCACACCGTGGCGATTGGGAGATTTGTTTGTACTTTGTTGCTGTGCAGCTCTTCCGTCAAAATCCATAAATCCGCTTAAGAAATATCCACCATCTGAAGTTTGAATCAACGATTGACCTTGATCGTTTCCTGAAAAGCCATAGCTTTTTTCCCATTGCATGTTTCCTGACCCGTCTAGTTTTAAGAGCCAAAAGTCATAAAAGCCGTTATTTTGTGAAATATCTCCGTCATTACTTCGTGTGTAGCCAATCACTGCAAAGCCACCATCATTTGTATTGATGATTTTTGTTGCTCGATCATCTGCTGAGCCACCATAAGTTTTGCTCCATTGGAGTTCACCATCTGTATTTGTCTTAAAAACCCAGAAATCGGCATCGGTGGTCGTTTTGTCTGTAATATCGCCATCGTTGCTCAGCGTAAAACCTAAAACAGCATAACCACCATCAGGTGTTTCAATGATGGAGTTGGCATCATCTTCAAGAGAGCCGCCAAAGGTTTTTGCCCATTCTATTTCGCCTGTAAACGAGACAGGAGGCGTGTCGTCTATTGGTATCGTTTCGTCATCACTTTTACAAGAAAATAGAATCATTGAAAAGCAAATAAAAACAAATTTAAATTGGGTAAGGCGGGGCAAAAACATATTTATTTAATCATTAATTTTTTTGTGATAGTTCCGTTTAGAACGACAAAATACAAACCAGGATTTAATGAACTAATATCAATCGTTCTCTTAATCGTGTTGTTGTTTTCAATTGATAAAACCTGCTGTCCCAAAGTATTGATGAGCTGGATTTTTTCAATGGGGGTGTTTTGAGACTCCAATGTAACATAGTTCTTAGCCGGGTTAGGAAACAAGCTAAATGTATCTTTTGAAAAAGACTCTGTTGATAAAATGGTGGGGTCTTTGACCAGGAAAAATCCTCTATTCATATCACTTATTACAATATTACCACTTGCAAAGTATGGATAGATACTCCAGGCACCATCAAAACCTACATCATCTGAGGATGGATGTGTGTCAAAAAACCCTGTTTCAACCATTGTAGGATTTTGTGAGGTATGATTGTCTAAATCTGAAACATCAATCACGCGCATTCCTGCAGTGTAGTTTGCTAAATAAAATTTATCGCCTTTCACATAGCCGTTATGGTCTATAGCAGGTGTGGGCCCGGAATAATCAAAAGATTGAGATGGATTGTCTAAGTCAGTAAAATCAAAAACGACTGTTCTGGTGTTGAAGCCAAAATCAATTTCATCGATTTCGTCCCCCAATAAAAAAAATCGTTGGTCTTCTGTAAACCATCCTTGGTGAGAGTATGCCACATTTGTGTATGATACTGAACTGATAAATTGAACATCACTTTTATCGGTTACATCAAGTATGACGATTTCGTTTTCGTTACTACCAATATAAAGTTCTTTGCCAACGTGTTCTTGATCTGGTCCTGTATAAACTACTACTTGTGCATCGTGCGTATAATCATCTGCACTATATCCTGACACAAAAACAGGGTTTAAAGGGTCTTGTATGTTTACAATATGTGGCCCCCCGCCAAAAGTATCTGAACCCACGGCATAAGCATAGCCATTTTCTTCATTGATGACAATGTTGTGACAATTTCCAAAACCATCATAGTGAGCATCATTATTGAATATAGCTGGGGGGTTGTTAACGTTGCGTAAGCGGGTTAAATCAAAAATCTGCATACCGTGTTGCCCTGAGTTAACATCACTAACAATAAAAGCAAAATTATTATAGACCTTAGCATCTCTCCAGGTGCTACTACCTGTTTGTGTTGGTAATTTTCCTAAATAAATGGGGTTTACAGGATCAGAAATATCTATAAATGCTGTACCGTTACTCAGGCACATAATTGCATATTCTTTTTCAGTGTCCGGATCTGTCCAGCCCCAAGAGTCATTTCCCAAACCTGCATCCAGAACATTTAAGTCAATTTGAGATTGTAAATCATAGCCTTCACAAGGATATGGACCAGCAAATCCATTCACACAAGGGGTTTGGGCAAAAATAAAGCCACAGCTTAAAAGTAGTAGGGAGAGTAATTTAATTTTCACGATTTAGATTTTATTATTTATAAGTTTACAATACTACAATTTTTTCAAATGAAACAAACCCATACAATTGTTAAAATACTTCTACAAAATCCTGATTTTAACTAATGATAGCCTCTTCTTTTACTATTGTCTAAATAAACTGTAATTTTGCACCACAAATAGAAACTATGTCTAAAGAGAACTCAAAACCAAAGAAAGATATTGCAAGTCTGGGCGAATTCGGTCTAATTGATCATTTGACCAAAGACTTCAAGATCAAACATTCTTCTACAATCAAAGGCGTGGGTGATGATGCTGCTGTTTTGTATGAAAAAGACAACTACCAGGTGGTAACCACAGATTTGTTGATTGAAGGGGTGCATTTTGATTTGAGTTATATGCCTTTGAAGCATCTTGGTTACAAGGCTGTTGTTGTCAATCTTTCTGATGTATATGCTATGAATGCAGAGGCAAAACAAATCACTGTGTCTATTGCTCTTTCAAACCGCTTCCCGCTTGAAGCTGTCGAAGAACTTTATGCCGGTATTAAAACTGCTGCATCCTTTTATAATATTGACGTGGTGGGTGGAGACACGACTTCTTCAACCCGAGGCTTAATTATTAGTATTACTGCTTTGGGAATAGCTAAAAAAGATGAACTTGTTTACCGAAGTGGCGCCAAGGAAAATGATTTGCTGGTTGTTACCGGGGATTTGGGAGCGGCTTATTTGGGGCTTCAGGTTTTAGAAAGAGAAAAACAAGTATTTCAGGTGAACCCCAATAACCAACCCGATTTGACACCCTACACTTATTTAGTAGAAAGACAGTTGAAACCGGAAGCTCGGAAGGATATCAAAGAACTTTTAAAAGCTCTTGAAGTAAAACCCACATCGATGATTGACATTAGTGACGGACTTTCCTCAGAAGTGATGCACCTTTGTAAAAATTCAAAAATGGGTTGTAATTTATATGAAGATAAAATCCCATTAGACCAGCAGGTGATTGCGACCTGTGAGGAGTTCAACATGGATAGCACGACCATAGCCTTAAGTGGTGGTGAAGATTATGAATTACTTTTTACAATCGCTACAGAAGATTTTCCAAAAATCAAGGGGAATCCGCATTTGACCGTGATTGGACATATGACTTCAGCAAGTGAAGGAATGCATTTAATCACACGAGCAAACACAAAAATTCCTTTAAAGGCAAGGGGGTGGAATTCTTTTCAAGACACTTGAGAGTAACTGGCTCTACGCATTTTTTTCTGAATAAAAGAAGATAGACAGGCATTAATGTCTTTCATTTTTGGAGTTAAAACTTCCAGAGAGCCTTGTGCATTTTCTGTTACCTCGTGGCCACAACAATTGCACCTGTATTCAGAAATAACATTATTGATTCGATTTGTTTCTTTGTAGTTGTGCCCAATCATTGAGCATACTATTGTTCCGAGTGATGAGGTTGCTTTGGGGGTAGCTTTTTGCATGAGCCGGAGTTTAGTTTGTTAGTTCATATAAAAGTAGTTAAATGAATGAAAAATCCGACAAAAAGTAAAATTATTCGATGAAATGCATTAATTTTAACATTTCATCTCTATTCTCAATAGTGCTCATATGGCCTCCATCCAAGGCGTAAAAGTTACATTTACAGTAGATGGCTAGGTTTTTAACCTCATCAAAAGGCATTATGGGGTCTTTTGTGCCCGCGATAATAATCTTTGGTTTTGAAAACTTTTTTAATACCCTTGTTCGGTCTTTTCTTATTTTCATTCCCTCAAGTGCAGCTATAATTCCTTGAACCGGCATTTCCAAAGCTGTTTGTTTCAATTCTTGAATAGCTGTGACAAATTTCTCCCTATTTTCTTCAGCAAACAAGTTTGTGATTGCCATACTTAAAAAGGCATCCTTGTGTTTTTTTACCAGTTCTATGGCACGGTTACGATTTTGTTTTCTTTCAGCACTATCGGGCTTTGAATTGGAATTTAATAAGACAATACCGTTGCTGTTTTTTGGATACCTTTCAGCGAAAGCCAAAGCCACATAGCCGCCCATTGAATGACCAATAAATGTCGCTTGATTGATGTTTTCCTGAGTCAGAACGGCATGTACCACTTCTGCCATCAATTCCATAGAATGGATATAACCCAAACATTCACTTTTTCCGTGACCGGGTAAATCGATAGTAATCACAGTATGTTTTTCAGAAAGGTCAGGAATAAAAGGCTCCCACATGGATTGATTTTCTAAAAAACCATGAAGCAAAACCAAGGCTTTTCCTTTACCTTGGCGTGTGTAATGAAACTTAGAGGATTTATAATTCAGAAACATAAAACATCAATTAACTGATTACTGCTACTGAACACTGATTACTAACAATACTACCCATTCATCAATTCCTCAATCTCTTCTGCTTCAATCGGGATGTTGCGCATCAGGTTAAAGGGTTCGCCTTGTTTTTGGATAACGACATCGTCTTCAAGTCGTATACCAAAACCCTCTGCGGGAATGTAAATACCGGGTTCTACAGTGAAAACCATATTGGGTTGCATGGGTTCCCAGAGAATACCATAGTCGTGCGTGTCCAGACCAATGTGGTGTGAAGTACCGTGCATAAAGTATTTTTTATAAGCAGGCCAGTCGGGGTTTTCATTTTGAACGTCGGCTTTGTCTAGAAGTCCTAATCCAAGTAATTCTGAAGTCATAATTTTACCCACTTCTACGTGGTATTCTTTCCAGATATTGCCGGGGACCAATAGTTTAGTGGCTTCATTTTTTACGCGATTCACAGCGTTGTACACCTCTTTTTGTCGCTTGGTAAATTTTCCTGAAACAGGAATGGTGCGACTCATATCGCTGCTGTAGTTGGCATATTCTGCACCCACATCCATCAGGATCAAATCGCCGGCTTTACACTCTTGATTGTTTTCTATATAATGTAAAACATTGGCATTGTTGCCACTTGCTATGATGGGAGTATAGGCAAACCCGCGGGAGCGGTTGTTGAGAAACTCGTGCATCAGCTCCGCTTCAATATTGTATTCCATCACGCCGGGTTTTACAAAATTCAGATATTCTACGGAAACCTTTTTCAGTAATGTCACAGGCTTTTTGCATCAACTCGAGTTCGATGGGGTCTTTTACACTGCGCAACCGTTGCAGTATGGGATTGCTTTTAGCCCAGCGATGTGCAGGAAATTGTGCTTTGGTTTTTGCAATAAAACGGTCTTCCCGGGTTTGGGTTTCCACCGCCTGACGGTAATGCTCGTTGGTGTTGTAATAAATTGATTCTGCTTGCGTCATCAACTCAAAAAACACCTTGTCAAACTCCTGAAGCCAATAAACTGTTTTAATACCAGCCACTTCAAACGCGCGGTCTTTGGTTAATTTTTCACCTTCCCAAACGGCAATGTGCTCATTGGTTTCCTTTAGGAAAAGCACTTCCCGGTTTTTTGGGTCCACTGCATCGGGGAACAGCAACAAAATACTTTCCTCCTGATCCACACCACTCAAATACAGGATATCACGTGCCTGTTGAAAGGGCATCGTGCTGTCTGCACTGATGGGATATATATCGTTTGAATTAAAAACGGCCAAGCTTTTAGGCGCCATTTGCGCCATAAAGTTTTTGCGGTTTTTGATGTAGAGGGCTTTGTTTATCGTTTCGTATTTCATACCACACATTCCCGCGTAGGCGGGAATCTCGTTTTTTAAGGTTCGTAAATCCATTATTCCTTCCGCTTAAAGCGGAAAAAACAAAGTTACACAAAGCCTTTGAATCGATAAAACAGTTATCAAGTAATCTTGAAAAATTAATTTTGAAACCACCACTCAAATATGTACTTTCATCAGCATAAAAATTTACCAATCATGAAAACCATTTTTTCTTCCCTTCTATTTGTATTGAGTGTTTCTTTTTCAATTGCACAACCGGCGGCAACGACTGCAGAGGCTTTGAAGCAATCGCTTCAGGAAACAGAAACGCTGTCTAAAAATTCGCTGGTTAAAAACATTGCATTTATTAATATAGGCCCAACCGTAATGAGCGGTCGGGTGGTCGATCTGGATGTGAATCCTGACAACCCGATGGAGTTTTATGTGGCTTATGCCAGTGGCGGATTGTGGTACACTAACAATAACGGAACCAGTTTTACACCGGTCATGGACAATGCTCCCACACAGAATCTGGGTGATATTGTCGTGGACTGGAAAAATGGAACCCTTTGGGCGGGTACCGGTGAGAACAACTCCTCACGCTCGTCTTATGCGGGGATTGGGATTTTGAAATCAACAGACAAAGGGGAGACTTGGGTAAATGTTGGTTTGGAAGACTCACATCATATTGGGCGTATAATCATTAACCCTAACAACCCTGATGAAGTACTGGTTGCCGTGATTGGTCATTTGTATTCGCCCAACGAAATGCGTGGTATTTACAAAACCACAGACGGTGGAAAAACCTGGAACAAAACGCTTTTTATAAACAACGAAACAGGCATCATTGACCTGGAAGCCGATCCCAGTAATTTCAATATTCAATATGCCACTTCATGGGAAAGGGACCGCAAGGCATGGCATTTTCAAGGGAATGGTGAAGGCTCAGCCATTTACAAAAGTACCGATGGCGGAAACAGTTGGACAAAAGTTTCTGTGGAAGGGAGTGGTTTTCCCACCGGGAATGGTGTTGGGCGTATTGGGTTGGCGGTGCATGACGCCAACACGGTCTATGCTTTTCACGACAATCAAGATTTGAGACCCAAAGACAAAGATTCTCAAGCGGAAGGAATACTCACCAAAGAGGATTTTAAAACGATGACAGCTGCTCAGTTTTTGGAATTGGACAACAGCACGTTGAACCGTTTTTTACGTGAAAACAATTTTCAGGAGAAATACCGTGCCGAAAACGTAAAACAAATGGTGAGCGGCGGGACCGTAAAACCTATCGATTTGGCTAAATATCTGGAAGATGCCAACGCCATGCTTTTTGATACACCCGTTATAGGCGCTGAGGTTTTTAAATCCACAGACGGCGGAAAAACCTGGAAGAAAACCCATGAAGATTACCTGGATGATATTTATTATTCTTACGGCTATTATTTTGGTGAAATTCGCGTGGAGCGAAACAACCCTGATGCAATTTATATTTTTGGAGTTCCCATTTTAAAATCCAAAGACGGCGGAAAAACCTTTGAATCGATGGATGCCCCCAATGTGCATGTGGATCATCATGCCCTTTGGTTAAACCCAAAAAAACCCGGGCATCTCATCAACGGAAACGATGGGGGTGTCAACATTACTTTTGACGATGGCGAAAGCTGGCTTAAGGCAAATTCTACTCCCGTGATGCAGGTGTATGCCCTGCAAGTGGACAACCAAAAACCTTATAATGTCTATGCCGGTTCGCAGGACAACGGAGTTTGGGTGGGGCCCGGTAATTATTCCTATTCCACACGCTGGCAAAATACCGGTGATTATCCTTATAAAGAAATAATGGGAGGTGACGGGATGTATATTGAAGTGGATGATCGCAACCCTGATATTGTTTATACCGGTTTTCAATTTGGAAACTATTTCCGGCTTGACCGGGGTGCAAAAACAACCACTTACATCCAACCCAAACATGAGTTGGGTGAAGCGCCCTACCGTTTTAACTGGCAAACGCCTATTTTACTTTCCAAACACAATCAGGATATCCTTTATTATGGCGGAAACAAATTGATGCGTTCGATGAATCAAGGAGCTGATTATACCGCCATTTCACCTGATTTAACTCAAGGCGGAAAAAAAGGAAATGTGGCTTACGGAACTTTGACCTCCATTGATGAATCACCGTTTCAGTTTGGCTTGCTCTATGCCGGAAGTGATGATGGCTTGCTGCACATCACTCACAATGGTGGTGGAAGCTGGGAAAACATTTCAACGACATTCCCCAAAGATTTGTGGGTGTCGCGGGTAATTGCTTCTAAGCATAAGAAAGAGCGCGTTTATGTCACGCTTAACGGCTATCGCTGGGATGATTTTAAACCTTATGTGTATGTGAGTGAGGATTTCGGCAAAACCTGGAAAATTATAAACGGTAATTTGCCGCTTTCGCCGGTAAATGTGATTCGTGAAGACCCCGCCAATGAAAACATTCTTTATTTGGGAACTGATAATGGTGCTTATGTAACCTTCAATCGCGGAGAAAGTTGGGAGCGATTTTCGTCCAATTTGCCTCATGTGGCTGTACACGATTTACGCATACAAGCTGAAGCCAAAGACTTGGTTTTAGGGACTCACGGGCGTTCGATTTACAAGACAAACATCGCGATGCTTCAGGAAATGAGCCCTGATAAACTGAATGAAAGTTTGGTTGTTTTTGATGTGGACAAGGTGCGTCATTCTTCTCGTTGGGGAACTAGCTGGAGCAGTTGGCGTGAGCCCTTTGCACCTTCAACGGCCATTCGGCTTTATGCCGGTGCAACCGGAACAGCAACTGTAAATATCAAAACAGCAAAAGGAGCTACTGTTTATAGTAATACCCTAAATGTGGATAAAGGTTTTCATACTTATGAGTATGATTTAACCCTCACCGAAACCGGAAGAAAAGCCTATTTAAAAGAAAATAAAGACACTACTATTGAGGAAAAGCAAAATGGGAACTACTATTTGCCACAAGGTACTTATACTGTGGAGGTCACTTTAAATGGGGTGAAGAAGGCCGGGGAGTTGGTGGTGGAGTAGGGATTATACCAATCCTTCTTCTAATAGCTTATTTAAAATAATTCTAAAAAAGCCAAGGGTTGCTTTTGCCTATAATTGAATGAGATTTTATGGAAACACAATTTAAAGAATAAAAAATGAAAATAAAAATCACATTCTTTATTTGTTTTATTGCAATCTTTTTAATGAACGCTCAGGAGGAACAACAGTTTGTAGAAATAACTGGACCTGTCTATAAACCAAAGCGTATGATAAAAAAAATAATTGAAGATCTTTCAAAAGAACCCAAGTGTTTTGAAAGTGACAATCCATTTGCACCACGTTATCATTATTTAAGTTTTTCATTTCATGAAGATACGGGAGATTATTATTTAATTACTATGAGCTCATCAAATTTTATAAGCGAATATGTTATTGAAGTAATAGATTTCCATTTTTCAGGAATTTTTTATTACAAGGAGTATATTGTTCTTTTGGATTTTGAAAACGATAAAACTGAAAACAGAAAAAAGTTTTTTAAAAAAACCACAAAGAAGCTAAAAATTAAAGTTCCCGTCACTGATAATTTTGAGCCTTATTGCGGTTCAGATTTTGAATTAGAAGGGGGTAATTTTAAATTTACAGATAAGGTTGAGTCTTGGAATATTATTACATATTAAGCAAAAATGAAAATAAAAATCACATTCTTTATTTGTTTTATTGCAATCTTTTCAATGAACGCCCAGGATAAACAACAGTTTGTTGAAATAACGGGCACTTTGTACAAACCCAAGCGTGTTATAAAAAAAATAATTGATGATCTTTCAAAAGAACCCAAGTGTTTTGAAAGTGACAATCCATTTGCACCACGTTTTCATGATTTAAGTTTTTCATTTCATAAAGATACGGGAGATTATTATCTTATCACTTCAAGTAGGTCAAATTTCATTGATGAAAGTTATATTGCTCTAAATGATCTCCATTTTTCAGGAATTTTTTATTACAAGGAGTATATTGTTCTTTTGGATTTTGAAAACGATAAAACTGAAAACAGAAATAAGTTTTTTAAAAAAACCACAAAGAAGCTAAAAATTAAAGTTCCAGTCACTAAATTTTCTGATCCATTTTGTATTTCAGTTTTTGAAATTGAAGGGTGTGATTTTAAACTTACATATAGTTCTGAGTCTTGGAACATTATTACTTATTAAGCAAAAATGAAAATAAAAATCACATTCTTTATTTGTTTTTTTGCAATCTTTTCACTGAACGCTCAGGAGGAACAACAGTTTGTAGAAATAACTGGCACTGTTTATAAACCAAAGCGTGTGATAAAAAAAATAATTGATGATCTTTCAAAAGAACCAAAATGTTTTGAAAACGATACTGGTTTAGATACAAAACAACATTATTTAAGCTTTTCATATCATCCCAAAACAGATAAGTTTTATCTCATTGCACAAAGTTCGGCAAATACCATAAAAGAAAGTCATATTGATTTAAATAATCTAAATTTTTCAGGAATATTTTATCACAAGAAGTATTTAGTATTTTTAAGTTTTGATAGTGAAATTGTTAACAAAACAAAAAAATTTTTTAGAATTACAGGAAAGTCAATAAAAATTAAAGTTCCTGTCACTAAATTATCTGATCCATTTTGTAGTTCAATTTTTGAAATAGAAGGGTGTGATTTTAAACTTTCAGATAGTTCTGAGTCTTGGAATATTATTACATATTAAGCAAAAATGAAAATAAAAATCACATTCTTTATTTGTTTTATTGCAATCTTTTCACTGAACGCTCAGGAGGAACAACAGTTTGTAGAAATAACTGGCACTGTTTATAAACCCAAACATGCTATAAAAAAAATAATTGAAGACCTTTCAAAAGAGCCTAAATGTTTTGAAAGTAAAAATTCTATTACACCACGTTTTCATTATTTACACTTTTCTTATCACCAAGAAACGGATGATTATTATCTTCATGCAACAAGCAGATCAAATTTAATAAACGAGATCTCAATAGCACTAAATGATCTTAATTTTTCAGGAATCTTTTATTACAAAGAGTATATCGTTCTTTTAAATTTTGACAATGATAAATCTGAAAACAGAAAAAAGTTTTTTAAAGAAACCGACAGGAATCTAAAAATAAAAGTCCCTGTCACTGATACTTCTGACCCATTTTGCAATTCATATTTTAAAATTAAAGGACAAAATTTTATACTTAATGATACGTCTAGGTCTTGGGATCCCATAATTATAGATTAAGGAAGTTTAATTATCAAACTCATTAAAAAAAACACTCAAGACACGCTCTATTTTGATTACAGGGATATAGAAATTAAAAATTAATTTATGGAAACAGAAAAACCAAAATCAATAAAAAATGTTGGACTTACCATTGCGATTATTTCGGGTTTAGTGGTTTTTAGTAATGGCATGAGTGCACTAATGTTTACGCTTTTGGGATTCAATAATTATGAAAATAATGAGGCCCAAGACTTAACAAATATGGACTCTTTTTTTAACAACATTCAATACTTTTTGTTATTCCTTGTGGTGATTGGAATTCTTTTTTTAATAGGTGGAATTCAATTAATGAAGTATAAAATGTGGGCTAAAAAACTTTTGTTGACCCTATCAATAGTGTTGATAAGTGCTTTCACATTATTATTAATTTTAGCAATTCATTCAGCTTATGTTGATAATGACGCATTGTTTGCTTTGATTCCAATCACAATAATTTGGCTGCTATTCTCTTTGCCTTTATTGTTTTTGATTCGATTTTTGAATAAAGAAAACATTCAAAATCATTTAAAATTTTGAAACCATAAAAATTAAAAATAATCTCTTTGATGGTTTTTTTATGCTTTACAGAGCCGCAACGTTTTTCTGGAAGAAATCCTTGAACTTCTTTTTTATGAGCAGTTTAAAAAGAATATTACAAAAAATGTATCTTTACAATAATAAAATTAATAATTATGGATTTAGCAATTAGAAAATACAACTTCATACAGAAGCTCGTCAATGTGGATAAAGAGAGTGTAATTGTGGCTTTGGAGCAAGTATTAATGAGAGAATATGAGGAAAATATGGAAATTTCTGAAGCCCATAAAAATGAACTGAACAAACGTCTTGAAAGTTACAAAAACAACCCAACGGATATTTTAGACTGGGAAAATGTGAAAAATGACTGGTAATGTCCTACAAAGTCAAATTACTGCCTATTGTTCAAGCTGAACTACGAGAAGCAAAAAAGTGGTATAATGAACAACGTCTATCTTTGGGTGAAGAGTTTAAAGAAGAGGTGAATAGAGAAATTGATTACATAGGGAAGCATCCAAAACTTTACCAATGCAAATTTAAAGACTTAAGGCAATCACTGGTTCCCCGTTTTCCTTATGCCATATTTTATATGATTGAAGAAAAGAAAAGTCAGGTAATTGTTTTTGGACTTTTACACACAAGCCGTAATCCTGAAATTATTAGAAAAAGGTTAAGAAAAAAAAGCTGAGTACTTTCTAATGCGCAATGTCTCATGACTTTGAGCCTTCACAACCGTAATTGATTTTCCAAATCGAAATCAACATCTCACGATGCTACTTCTGCTTTTTATAACCATTCTAAATAGTTAACTTTATCTCATCGTTCACTTGTAGATAAACAATGTGCATCGTATTTTTGTGTACCTTTTTGTAAACAAATATCCATATGAGCGGTTTTCTTACTTCATCCATTGCCAAAAAAGTAGCAATGGCCCTTTCCGGCCTGTTTTTGGTCATCTTTCTTGCACAGCATTTCTTTATCAATTTCACCTCTGTTTTTAGCGCAGAAACTTTCAATGAGATCTCTCACTTTATGGGAGTAAATCCTGTGGTGCAATATGTGGCACAACCCATTTTGATTTTTGGAGTGTTGTTTCACTTTATTATGGGCTTTGTACTTGAGATCCAAAACAGAAATGCCCGAAACATTTCCTATGCCAAATACAACGGCAGTGCCAATTCCTCCTGGATGTCCCGCAATATGATTTACAGCGGTGGGTTTATACTTATCTTTTTAGTGATTCATTTCATTGATTTCTGGGTGCCTGAGATGAACATCAAATATGTACAAGGCGATATGAGCGGTCTCGATGCCGCCGGAAATTACCGCTATTATGACCACGTGGTGCATTCCTTTGAACCTTTGTGGAGAACGGCCCTGTATATTGTTGGATTCATCTTCCTGGCACTTCACCTGTTGCACGGTTTTCAATCGTCCTTTCAGTCGGTTGGGTTTAACAATAAATATTCAAAAGCATTAAAAGGTTTTACAACCGCTTATGCCATTATCATCCCGCTTGGATTTATTATCATCGCGTTGTATCACCACTTAAATCAGTAATCGTCTATGGCAACTTTAGATTCAAAAACACCTGAAGGTCACATTTCTCAAAAATGGACCAATCATAAAAATAAAATCAACCTGGTCAATCCGGCCAACAAGCGAAACATTGATGTGATTGTAGTGGGTACCGGTCTTGCCGGAGGTTCTGCTGCAGCTACTTTGGCTGAGTTGGGCTATAATGTAAAAGCGTTTTGCTTTCAGGATTCACCGCGTCGTGCACACTCCATTGCCGCTCAAGGCGGAATCAATGCCGCAAAAAATTATCAGGGCGATGGCGATTCTACACACCGTCTTTTCTATGATACTGTAAAAGGAGGTGACTACCGTTCACGCGAATCCAATGTCTATCGCCTGGCTGAAGTTTCAACAAATATCATTGACCAATGTGTGGCACAAGGCGTTCCTTTTGCCCGTGAATATGGTGGCTTGCTCGATAACCGCTCTTTTGGAGGGGTGCTGGTTTCCAGAACCTTTTACGCTAAAGGACAAACAGGGCAGCAACTATTACTTGGTGCCTATTCAGCGATGAACCGCCAGATAGGTCGCGGAAAAATAAAAATGTACAACCGTCACGAAATGCTCGACTTGGTAATCGTTGACGGAAAAGCCAGAGGCATCATTGCCAGAAACCTGGTTACCGGTGCCATTGAAAGACATTCAGCCCATGCGGTTGTGCTTGGAACCGGAGGCTACGGAAACGTGTTTTACCTTTCCACCAATGCGATGGGAAGCAATGTAACTGCAGCCTGGAAAATTCACAAGAAAGGGGCTTATTTTGCCAATCCGTGTTATACACAGATTCACCCTACCTGTATTCCCGTTTCAGGAGACCACCAGTCAAAATTGACATTGATGTCTGAATCTTTACGTAATGACGGAAGGATATGGGTGCCTGCAAAACTGGAAGATGCCAAAGCCATCAGAGAAGGAAAACTAAAACCCACTGACTTAAAAGAAGAGGACAGGGATTACTATTTGGAAAGAAGATATCCTTCTTTCGGAAACCTGGTGCCTCGTGATGTGGCTTCCAGAGCTGCTAAAGAACGTTGTGATGCCGGTTTTGGTGTCAATAAAACAGGGGAGGCCGTGTATCTTGATTTCGCCGCAGCGATCCAACGCTACGGAAAAGAACAGGCCAGAGTGAAGCACCTTGATGAAAATGACGCCCAACTCGTTAAGAAATTAGGAACTGAAGTGGTGGCCAACAAATATGGTAACCTCTTTCAGATGTATGAAAAAATTGTGGATCAGAACCCTTATGAAACCCCGATGATGATCTATCCTGCCGTGCATTACACCATGGGTGGTATCTGGGTGGATTACAATTTGATGACCACCATCGAAGGATGTTATGCCATTGGGGAAGCCAACTTCTCTGATCACGGCGCCAACCGTTTGGGTGCTTCTGCATTGATGCAGGGACTGGCAGACGGGTATTTTGTGTTACCTTATACTATTGGTCACTATCTGGCAAACGACATCCGCACCGGAAAAATCTCAACCGACTTGCCCGAATTTGAAAAGGCTGAAAACAATGTGCGCTCTCAGATAGAACACCTGATGAATAGTAAAGGTTCGAAAACCGTTGACCATTTTCACAAACGATTAGGTAAAATTATGTGGGACAAAGTGGGGATGGCAAGAAACGAAAAGGGATTGAATGAGGCCATTACTGAAATTGCAGCCTTGCGTGATGAATTTTACAGCGATGTGAGAGTTCCCGGTACCGCAAACGGACTAAACCAAGAACTGGAAAAAGCTACTACGTGTTGCTGATTTCCTAGAACTGGGTGAACTCTTTGCCAAAGATGCTTTACATAGAAATGAATCGTGTGGAGGTCATTTCCGCGAAGAATACCAGACTGAAGACGGGGAAGCTTTGCGTGACGATGAAAATTTCGCTTATGTCGCTGCCTGGGAATACAAAGGCAAACCCAGTGAAGCTGTGTTGCATAAGGAAGAATTGAATTTTGAGAATGTGAAATTGGTTACGCGTAGCTATAAGTAATTGAGAAATTGAGTCAATTAAGAAATTAGGTTGATTTTTGAAATTAAGTGATGAGTAGTCATAATTCTTTTGAGGATTTAGAATGTTGGAAAGAGGCTAGAAACCTAAGACTTTTCGTTAAAAATTCTATTATTTCTAATATCCCCAATGAAGAAAAATATTCTTTGATTAGTCAAATTAGAAGATCGTCAAGATCTGTTGGAAATAATATTGCTGAAGGTTATGGAAGGTATAACTTTCAAGAAAACATACAATTCTGTCGAATAGCAAGAGGTTCTTTATTTGAAACATTAGACCACGCAATAATTGCTTTAGATGAAGGGTATATTACACAGGAAATGTTTGATGATTTAAAAGATATTCATAGTAAGGCGTTATTAATACTGAACGGCTAAATAAAATATCTTAAAAATCAAAAATTAAAATAAATGAAGCTGAGCTACTTAATAACTTAATTACTCAATTTCTATTTAACTTAAAATAGCAAAGCTATGAATTTAACCCTAAAAATTTGGCGTCAAACAGATGCTGACACAAAAGGAAAAATAGTTGATTATAAAATCAATGATGTTTCACCCGATATGTCTTTTCTTGACATGCTCGATATGCTCAATGAGCAATTGAACAATAAAGGTGAAGAACCGGTTGCATTTGATCACGATTGCCGTGAGGGGATATGTGGTTCTTGTTCGTTACAAATTAACGGAGAACCCCACGGTCCGGATCGTTATATCACCACTTGCCAGTTGCATATGCGTACCTTTAAAGACGGGGATACTATTTTTATTGAGCCGTTTCGAGCCAAAGCATTTCCGGTGATTAAAGACCTTGTGGTGGATCGAAGCTCGTTTGACAGGGTGCAGCATGCCGGTGGGTTTATTTCAGTAAATACTTCTGGAAATACTATTGATGCTAATGCAATTCCAGTAAAAAAGCACGATGCCGACAAAGCTTTTGATGCAGCAACCTGTATTGGTTGCGGAGCTTGTGTGGCGGCGTGTAAAAATGCGTCTGCGATGTTGTTTGTTTCGGCTAAAGTCTCTCAGTTTGCTCTGTTACCACAAGGAAGGGTGGAAGCGACAGATCGTGTAATGAACATGGTGCGTCAAATGGATGAAGAAGGTTTTGGAAATTGTACCAATACCGGGGCTTGTGAGATTGAATGTCCTAAAGGTATTTCGCTGGAAAATATTGCTCGTATGAACAGAGAATATTTGAGTGCGAGTTTGAAGGGGTAGATTTTAAAAGTATATAAAAGCAAAAAGCGCTGAGGTTCTGAAGCAAGTTCAGAATTCAGCGCTTTTTTTATTTTATCTCTTTACCATCTTTATCAATAAAGTGGTATTCGAGATAGGTGTAAGCATCTCTTGGTTGAATTTTCACCCATTTTTTATGTTCTAAAAACCATTTAGAACGTATCGATGGAAAGCCTTTTATTAAGAAGGCTGCTATAAAAGGATGTGTGTTTAAGGTTATCTTTTTATAGTCTTTTTTCAATAATCTTTTTAAATCTGCATTAATCCTGTCAATGATTAAAATGGGAGCTTCAACTTCTCCGGCTTCGCCGTTGGGGTCGAGCTCTCGGGTTTTAATATTCATTTCAGGTCTAACGCGTTGTCTTGTAATTTGGATTAAACCAAATTTACTTGGTGGCAAAATTTTGTGTTTTGCCCGGTCATCTTTCATTTCATCACGCAAGTGATTGAACAGTTGTTTTCTGTGGTTGGGGTTTGCCATATCGATAAAATCGACGACAATAATTCCTCCCATATCGCGCAGGCGGAGTTGGCGTGCCAGCTCTGTTGCTGCGATTAAATTGACTTCAAGTGCCGTTGCTTCCTGGCTGTCTGATTTGTTTGAGCGGTTACCGCTATTGACATCGACAACGTGAAGGGCTTCTGTGTGTTCTATCACCAGATAAGCACCTTTACTTCCTGAAACTGTGCGACCAAAAGACGTTTTTATTTGTCTTTCGATACCAAACTTTTCAAAGATTGGTACTTTTGAGTCATACAACTTAACGATTGATTCTTTTTGTGGTGCAACTTCGTGCACATAATCTTTAATTTTTAAGTAAAGCACTTCATCATCAATATAAATGGAAGTGAATGAATCGCTTAGTAAATCTCTTATGAGAGAGATGCCTCGGTTCATTTCACTCATCACTTTTGATGGGTGATGTGCATTTTGTAGCTTTTTACACATTGCAGACCAGCGGTCGAGCAAATTTTGTAAATCTTTGTCCAGTTCTGCTACTTTTTTACCCTCTGCTACGGTTCTAATAATAACACCAAAGCCTTTTGGCTTGATACTTTGAACCAGTCGTTTCAATCGTTCTTTTTCTTCTTTGGATTCTATTTTTTGAGAAATAGAAACGCGGTCTGAAAAAGGAACCAAAACGATGTATCTCCCGGCAAGTGACAACTCAGAACTTATTCTGGGTCCTTTGGTGGAGATGGGTTCTTTTACTATTTGAACCAAAATGGATTGATTTGATTTAATGGCGTCACTTATTTTGCCATTTTTATCAATATCTTTCTCAAATGGGAAATTCTTTAAAGAGTAATCTTTAAGTTTACCTGTGCTTACAAGTTTTGTGAATTTTAATAGGGAAGGCAGTTGTGGACCTAAATCCTGGTAATGTAAGAATCCGTCTTTTTCGTATCCAACATTAACAAAAGCGGCATTTAGACCCGGAACAGTTTTGCGGGTTTTGGCGATAAACACGTCACCAACTGCAAATTCACTGTCGTCGTCTTCCTTATGTAATTCAATTAGTTTTCCATCTTTAAGAAGGGCAAAATCAACTTCTGAGGAACTGGATCTGATAAATAATTCGTAGTTCACTCTTCGTAATTTATATCCGCCCCGTTTTTTGCTTCAATAATGTTGAAGACTTTTCAGGACAGATGGATTAAACAATATTTCTCACAGGTTTCTCACCTTTCTGAGGCAAGAATAGTACCCGGTGAAACCTTAGTTTGACAACAAAAGTTTACCCAAAACCATTGTTAGTCAATAAAATTTCTTTTTCAAAGAACGTTGTGTGTTTTAAAAGAAAAAAGTAGTTAGAAACTACTTTTTCTTTTTATGGCGATTAGCGCGACTTCTTTTCTTGCGCTTATGGGTTGCTACCTTGTGTCTTTTTCTTTTTTTACCACTTGGCATAGTGTTTCTTTTTTAAAGTTATTAATTATTTAACAACAACATTTTCCTTAACGCCTTCTACAAAAACTTTTGCAGGTTTAAACGCAGGTATGTTGTGTGCAGGTATTTTTATCGTTGTGTTTTTTGAAATGTTTCGTCCGGTTTTTTCTGCTCTGGTCTTGATGATGAAACTTCCAAAACCTCTAAGGTAAACATTGTCACCACCTTCTAAAGAGGTTTTTACTTCTTCCATGAAACTTTCAACAGTTGCTTGAACATCTCCTTTTTCCATTCCTAGCTTTTCTGAAATCTTAGCTACGATATCTGCTTTTGTCATTCTAAAATATTTTAGGGATTAAAATTAATTTTTTTACAAGACCGCAAATATAAGGATTTTAAAATCAAGAAAACAACCCTAAGACATTAAAAAATAAACAGATATGTATTTTTTTAAAAATAATAGTCTTTGGTTGAACAATTGATTATGAAATAGTTAAAAATATTGAATATCAACTCTTTATGTTTATATTATTTTCAAATTGATTTTAAAAAATTGAATAAAAAAAGCCCTTTCTATGAAGGGCTTTTTTAGTTTAAAAGGAATGTTTTGTTATTTTAACCAGTTTTTGATAGCTACTTCCTTCCCAATTATTGAGGAAAGTTTATCAATTGCGACTCGTTCTTGCTTCATGGAATCGCGATGTCTAATGGTAACTGTATTCTCTGTAATGGTATCATGGTCAACTGTGATACAAAAAGGCGTTCCAACAGCGTCTTGACGTCGGTAACGTTTTCCAATGGCGTCTTTTTCATCATAAGCCACTTGGAAATCCCATTGCAACTCTTCAATGATTTTTTGGGCAATTTCGGGCAAACCGTCTTTTTTGACTAAGGGTAATACCGCTGCTTTTGTGGGTGCAATCACTGAAGGAATTTTTAAAACAATGCGTGTACTTCCATCTTCAAGGGTTTCTTCCTCTAAAGCTTTACTGAAAACAGCCAAGAACATTCTGTCCAATCCAATGGAGGTTTCAATCACATAAGGCACATAGCTTTTGTTCAATTCCGGATCAAAAAATTGCAGTTTCTTACCTGAAAATTCTTCATGTGCTTTTAAATCAAAATCGGTGCGTGAATGGATGCCTTCCAGTTCTTTGAAACCAAATGGGAAATCAAACTCAATATCTGTCGCTGCATTTGCGTAGTGTGCTAGTTTTTCGTGGTCGTGGAAGCGGTAGTTTTCTTTGCCCAAGCCTAATGACATATGCCACTTGTAACGAATGTCTTTCCAGTATTCATACCATTTCATTTCGTCGCCGGGGCGAACGAAATATTGCATTTCCATTTGTTCAAATTCACGCATCCTGAAAATAAACTGACGGGCAACAATTTCATTTCTAAAGGCTTTTCCGGTTTGAGCGATTCCAAAAGGCACTTTCATTCTTCCGGTTTTTTGCACATTGAGGAAGTTGACAAAAATTCCCTGAGCAGTTTCAGGGCGCAGGTACAGGTTTGTAGCTTTATCTGCATCTGCTCCCAGCTTGGTGCCAAACATTAAATTGAATTGCTTGACATCTGTCCAGTTTTTTGAACCGGTGTCGGGGTCTGCGATTTCGAGTTCTTCTATAAGCGCTTTTACATCGGCGAGGTCTTCATTACCTAGAGACCTTGCCATACGCTCTATGATTTCTTTTTGCTGAGTTTTATATCTTATGACGCGCTCGTTTGTAGCGACAAATTGTGTTTCATCAAAGCTTTCGCCAAAGCGTTTGCGTGCTTTTTCAATTTCTTTTTCGGCTTTTTGATGCAACTTTTCTGCAAAGTCTTCAATGAGCACATCGGCACGATAGCGTTTTTTGGAATCTTTATTGTCGATAAGCGGGTCATTGAAAGCATCAACGTGCCCGGAAGCTTTCCAGGTAGTAGGGTGCATTAAAATAGCGGCGTCGAGACCCACGATGTTTTGGTGCATTTGCACCATACTTTTCCACCAATATTCCCGAATGTTGTTTTTTAGTAAAACACCGTTTTGTGCATAATCATAAACGGCATTGAGTCCGTCATAGATTTCACTGGAGCCAAAAATGAATCCATATTCTTTTGCATGGGAGACGACCCTTTTGAATTGTTCTTCTTTGTTTATCATTTGGCAAAAATAAAAAAAACCACTGCGAAAAAAGCCGAAGTGGTTTTTATTTTTTCTTGATAATCGAGATTTTAATTTTTCCTGGCTTGCCACAAAACCAAAAGGCCTTTTCTTAAGTACTAGCAAGCTTGCTTTGCGGTTGTGTATGTTCTGTTTTCTATCTCAAATCGATTGAAGAATTGGCAACCAAACGCGGGCCGTCAAATACATTGATGTAATAAGTTCCGGGCACTAAATCTTCTTCCGTTGTATTGACAAGTACACACACATCCAGTTCTTCTTTGTCGTAAAACACATTTGAAGTGGCGCTGTATGTCAATATTTTATCTTCAAAATTCACAACAGATTTTTCTCCAAGCACATTGTTTTCGGGATTTATTACCTGAATAAAGAGTAGTTTATCACCGCTTTCTGCAATTTCGTTTGCATTGAGGGTAAAGCAAGCTCTCACTTTGTCAGCTCTTCTGGTACGATCTGTTTCAACTATTTTGCCACTGTTTCTCACTATTACACCTTCTCCTTTTAATCGGGAAACCTTCAAAGCAGAACCAATAGCAACCACTTGGGCAAGTGCTTCATTTTGTAATGAAATGGAATCCACCTTTTTGACGGTTTCATCAAGAGCGACTGTGGTACTGTCTCTTTCAGTTCTTAAAATTTCTGCGACATTTTGAAGACTGTCTGCTCTTTTAAACAAGGCGTTTTTTTCTGTCTTAAGCTGGCCGATCTCAATGCGATAACGTCTTATCAAATCCAGATTGGCCTGTGCTCCTTTTACAGAATCCAGCAGCTGTTCAATTCGATCTCTTGCCTCAATGAGTTCATTATCTTTTGAACGGTTTTCTTCAATGGCTAAGTTGTAATTAACGAGCAACTCTTCCAGTTCTTCTTCAATATCCATTTTTTGGATTTCTAAATTGGTTGCGTTTTCCTGACTATCAAAATAAAGTTTAATTGTAAAAACAGTTAAGGCAATGAGTAAAATGGCGAGTATGCCGATTAACCATCTTAATTTTGAGTTTTTGTTCTCTGTTTCCATTTGGGTTGATTTAGGTTTTGTAATTTGTTATGATACTGCTAAATTAGTTGAACTAAATTAAAAATGTTATTTAAGTTGCGATAAATAGTTCAAATATTATGTTAAATATTTTTTTTCCAAAACTATGTAGAGGCTGTCACAAGGAATTGGGTGCTAGTGAACTTGAGATTTGTGCAGTGTGCAGGCACGAGTTGCCACTTGCTTGTTTTCACGCTTCAGGTAGCGATGAAATGCTTCAACTATTTTATGGGCGGGTTCCTGTCGTTAATGCAACTTCACTTTTATATTTTAAAAAAAACGGTCTTACTCAAAAATTTGTTCACGCTCTAAAGTATAAAAAAGGGAAAAAAATAGGACTCATTTTTGGTGCCTGGCTTGGAGAAGAGTTAAAAGGTATTGAAGCATACAAAGAGATTGATATGGTTCTCCCGGTGCCACTCCATAAAAAGAAATTAAGAGAAAGAGGGTTTAATCAGGTAGAAGGGTTTGGAAAGGAAATAGCAAAAGCGCTTGAAATCCCTTATGTTGATGATGTTTTGGTAAAGGTTACTCCCACAAAGTCTCAGGTTTTTAAAGAACGTATTTCAAGGATCTTTAGTCAGGAAGAGGTTTTTACTGTGCAAAATGCGCATAAAATTGCCGGGAAACACCTGTTGATTGTAGATGACATCATCACATCTGGAGCCACATTGGAATCTTGTTCATTAAAGCTTTTAAAGGCAGCAGCTGTTCGTCTTAGTTTTGCTACGATGGCAATTACAAAATAGAACTAGTTATTTCTGTTTTCATTTACATATAGCAAACTACTTTCATGGATATTTTTTGCATCTTTGCAGTATGAAGGGTAAATTTCTTTATATTATTTTTCTTGTTCTCTTGTCCTTATCATTTGTGGATTGTGCAAAGCGTGGAAACCCTGATGGAGGAGCCAGGGATACGATCGCTCCTGTAATTTTGAGGTCTGTTCCTGAAAATTATTCCACTAATTTCAAGGGGAATGAAATCACCATTTATTTTGATGAATATATTAAATTAAAAAACTTACAACAACAGTTGATTATTTCGCCGCCATTAGATAATCAACCCACAATTACTCCTTTTAGCACCTCAAAACTTCTAAAAATATTAATTAATGACACCTTAAAAGAAAACACCACTTACAGTATCAACTTTGGAACTAGTATTGTGGATAATAATGAAGAGAACTCTTTTGAGTTTTTTAAATATGTTTTTTCAACCGGGAGCTATATTGACAGTCTTAAAGTTCGAGGCACAATTAGTGATGCATTAAAGGTGAAGCCGGAAGAAAATGTCACCGTTATGCTATATGAAGTTAATGAAAACTTTACAGATTCTATTGTCTATAACAGTAAACCACTTTACATCGCTTCAACTCAGCAGAATCCGGAATTTTTTGAAATTGAAAATATTAGAGAAGGGACTTACTTACTCGTTGGTCTAAAAGACAATAATTCCAATTACACTTTTGAACCTCAAGCAGATAAAATTGGGTATGTTTCTGAATTTATAAAAGTCCCTTCAGACACTACATATCGAATCAATCTTTTCAAGGAGATTCCCGAATACAAATTGGCAAGACCATCGGCTCTCAACAGTCAGAGAATCCAGTTTGGATATGAAGGTGAGGGCAATGAAATTGCTATTGAATTGTTGTCATCAAAGCCTTTGGGATTTGAAGAAACCATCACAAAAGATTTAAAAAGCGATTCTTTATATTATTGGTTTCAACCAAAAATGGAAACTGACTCTTTACAATTTAAGGTAACAAATACTAATAAAGTGGACACCTTAATGGTTAGAATGCAAAAAGCAGAAAGAGACAGCTTAAAACTTTCTGCTTTGAAAACAGGCGCATTAGCTTTTGATGAACAATTTCTTGTAACAGGCACTACACCAATTAGATTTTTTGAAAAAAGCCTCATTGAAATTGTTGACAAGGACACAATAGCAGTTCCATTTGAGGTTGATTTTGACCAAAGATTCAACCTCCTCAGTTTTGATTTTGAAAAAACGGAAAGGCAGCTTTACACCATCACATTTTTTCCGGAGGCAATCACTGATTTTTTTGGAGCAGTGAACGACACCATTTCATTCAAAACTAACACCCGAACACCTTCTGACTATGGTTTTTTATCTTTTAATCTTGATGAGCCAAAATCTTTACCACTTATCGTTCAACTCGTCTCAGAAAATGGAGAGTTGAGAAGAGAACTTTTGGGTGTTGAAAATCAAACCACTTTTAATTTTGAAAACATTGTTCCGGGAAATTATTATGTTAGAATTGTAATTGATGAAAATCAAAATGGGATATGGGACACCGGAAATTTTTTAAGAAAATTGCAACCGGAAGAAGTGATTTACTTTCCAAAGTTATTAGACATTCGAGCAAACTGGACCTTGAATGAGACATTTGCAATAGAATAAAAAAGACCCACAAAATTGTGGGTCTTTTTATAATAATATAAATCATTTGATTACAACGACGCAGGATAAAGCGTGATATAATCTTTTGCTTTTACCGGAGGTAAGGTTGAACCATATTTTGCATTGATAGCTTTCGTAAACTCATTAGCAAGAAACGCATACCCTCTGGCTGTGGGATGCACACCATCTAATGAAAAAGCTCCACCGAATACCAAATCTGCATTCATATTGTATTCGTCAAAGGCGACCCCGGTATCAGCCACTTCATTTAATATAGAAAATACATCCACAAAAGCGAGCCCTTTTTGGTTGGCAACACTTTCAATGATTTGATTAAATGCCGCAGTTGCAGAGGCAACCTCTTGTTGTTCTTCAGGTAATAATACCCATTGATCTTCAAGAGGGAATGTGACACCATTCACGGCGAGCTGACCTGCAGTTGCCGGAGGTACTCCTAAAGCCACTAAATCATCAAAGGCTTGCTGGTTTAATTGTCCAATAATTGTTGAACTGGGTAAAACCAATAAATCGTTTTCATTAGCCTGTCTGGCTTGACCATAAAGACCTGCAAAGAGTTGTGCTGTTAATGGGTCTGCACCTCCTGCGATTAAAGCTCCTGCGATTTGTGCAGATAAATCTGTCAAATATTCATCTTTAACAACAACTGGACTTGCCGAATTCTCATTGAAAACAATAGATCTTTCCGGAACTCCAAGAGCAACAAAAACCTGGTTGAGATTTGCAAATGTTGCATTCAGAGTTGGAATTAGGGGGCCAAAATTTGGATTGTTTGGATCTAAAGGGTTAAATAGTACGGTGTTAAAATAAGGGATGCTGGTTACATTGGGGATATTTGCCACAACACCTTTAGCGCCTCCGGTAGTCATTCCATCAACAACGCTTGAATAAACTTGTGCAAACACATTGGGGTCTGTGATATCGTTGCCACCATAAGTGGATGGGTCTAAATTTCCTGCTTGATTGATGCCGTCACCACCGCTTGTTGCATAGGATAAAACATCATTATTTCCAATCCATAGCGAAAAGAAAGTGGGCTGTTGTCCTGCCGCATCATTAATTATGGTCGTGTTTGGACTACTTGCAAATCTAACAAAATAAGGGTTTGCTTGTCCGGTGGGAACGCCTGCGGCATTCCCATAACCAGGCGCTACAAGATGAAAACTTTTAGCACCGGGTACTCCCATATTGTTGAAAGGTCCACTCAAAGTATTCGTTATTTCAGTGGTTGGCATCCCTTGGACTCTTTCGGGTCCTGAACCGTTGAAAAACAATCTGTTGGGAGCGATTACATTTCCTCCTAAAAGTAAACCTCCAAGGTTGTCTCCCATTATGGGTTGTGTAAATTCTCCTCCACCTGCTAATGCAAATTGCTGAGCTAAAATACTTGGCAAAGAGCTTTCCTGTCCGGCAATGAATAAGGCACCGTCAGTGTATCCGGCAGTCAAAGAGTTTCCAACTGAAACATAATTTGAAAAATCAGCTTCACCGGAAACAACAATTATTTGTTCATCATCTGTTGAAATGCTATCATCGTCAGATTCACAAGCAATAAAAAGTGCTCCAACAAATAATAACATCCATTTATATTTATTAATTTTCATGTCTTTTCGTTTTTACTTTATTATAAATTATTTATTGTTAGGGAAACATAGTATTGAGTACCGATAAGACCGGTTCCAAAGGCCGTGAAATATTCATTGTTTCCAATGTTTGCAGCCCCCAGTTTAAGTGTCGATTTTAAAACCGGAATTCTATAGTTTATCTGAGCATCAACTACTGAGTAAGCAGGCACGTTTCCATCTGCAAATGTTGCTTGCCATTGAAAAGCGTCGCTCCATCTGTAATTTATGTTAAATCCAAAATTGGTAAATAAATCTGTATTTCCGAAAGAGGCTTTTACCTTGTGTTTTGGTGTGTTAAAACTTGTTCTAAAATCTGGTGCAGAGGCTTGGTCAAAATCTTCTTCTGCAAAGGTATAATTGACATCAAAGTCAAAATTTCCAAACACTTTAGTGCCTCCACCAATGGTAGCACCATAGGACTTCACATCGGCATCAGAGTTGGTATAAGTTTGAAAAGCTTTAACATCGCCTTGTTGAAGGGCCAATAAGGAAAGGCTATTATCACCAACTTCACCATATAAAGGAACAATCACAGTTTCGTTAGAAATGAAATCTTGGTATTGGTTATAATACACATTCATATCAAGAATTACTTTTCCAAGCCGTGCTCTGTAACCTACTTCTAATGCGGTTACTTGTTCCGGTTTTACTAGGTCAACATTTGCTGCTTCAGGAGCACCGGCGTTTACCGAGCTAAGTGAGAAGGCATTTTCATAAGCATCTCGTCCGGAGATAGTAGCTGTTGAGCTTCCTGTAGCTGCAGCTCCTGCTCCACTAATTGGAAATGGTCTTACATATCGGTCGAGGTTTGCTTCTGCAGAACCAACCAATATGGCTCTTCCCACATCAAGACCAATAAATAAATCCTGAGTAGTAGGGTTTCTAAAACCGGATTGTACAGAACCTCTTATGTTGTGATTTCTTTTTTCTCCGGCTGTATAAGCAACTGAAAAGCGAGGAGAAAAACTACCTTCAAAAAGTTCAGACTCATCATATCTAACAGAACCTGTGAGCTTCAATCTGTCTTCAACTAGTTTTTTCTGAACCTGAAGATAAGCGCCATATTCATTGTAAGAAATTGGCCCGTCAGAGTCTGTAAAAATTGTTCCAAAAGAATTCAATCTGTATTCTCTAAAAGAACCTCCCACTTGAATTTCTGCAATATCTGGCATCAAATGAGTAAAGTTGTAATTGGCATCTGCGTGGCGCAATTGGGAAGCATCTTTAAATTGACCACCTGTTAAAGGATTGGGGTCATTTGTTACTTTGTTAAGGGCATTTTTAAATTCTTCAGTCCCGGGTTCAAATCTGCCTGTATCGGCAGTTTGTCTTCCCAAAGCGTGGGCTTGTTCAGGGCTTAGACCTGCTAATGTACCTTGAACAAAGGCACCGGCATATTGACCAAACCATTGTGGATCTGATTTCCATTGTCTATTTAAGTTTACAGCTGTGAAACGAGTATCATAAGAGTCTCCTGCATCTTCATCTGTAATATATCCTCTTAAGAAGAAATTGTCATTTTTGAATTCAATCTTATGTTGTTGTAAGAAGAAGTTGTTAATTGCATAACGGTTTGACCCTTGATAAATCGTAGATCCTACGCCTATTTTTCCTAAATAGCTGATTTCAAAATCATTTCCCCAAGGTCTGTAATATAATGCAGCATCAAATTTAACACTTTCAGCATTATAATCGGTTAGGTCACTTTCGAGATATCCTGTTCTGCTTACATTTTCGCTGGGTAAAAGATTGACTGCGCTTGCTGGAATTATCCCAGCAGCTGCCAGACCTTCTCCCACACCTTTAATATTTGTAAAAACTTCATCTCCATAAACGTTTAGTCCATCATAGTTGGGATGTGAGCGGTCTCTTCCGGGATTTAAAACATCTTCTTCATTTACTGCAAACCAGTCTGTTCCTTTTAAAAAGGAAAAGTTTGCTTTCGCTGCAAATTTATCAGAGAATTTTTTAGCTACTCGCACTCCAACATCAAAGAAACTATTGTCACCGGCAGCTTCCTGAGAAGTGATACCTTGCTTGTAATAAGCACTGATTCCTTCAAAGTCAAAAGGGTTTTTGCTGGTCATAAATAATATCCCATTAAAGGCATTGGCTCCATAAAGTGCAGAAGAAGCACCGGGAAGTAATTCAACACTGTGTACATCCAATTCTGTCATTCCCAAAAGGTTTCCCAAAGGAAAGTTTAAAACTGGAGCAGCGTTGTCCATTCCATCTACAAGTTGGACGAAACGAGTGTTTGCAAAAGTTGCAAAGCCACGGGTGTTAATCGATTGAAAGGTTAAACTGTTTGTGTTGATGTCAACCCCTTTGAGGTTTTCAAGGCCTTCATAAAAAGAGGCAGCAGCCGTATTTTTAATTTCTTTAATCCCAAATCGTTCAACAGTAACAGGGGACTCAAAGATGCGTTCAGGTGTTCTTGAAGCAGAGATAACGATCTCATCCAGTGCACTGCCTTCGGTCAAAACAGCACTAATCACTTGGTCATTAATTGTCACCTCAAAAGTGCGGGACTCAAAACCAACACTACTTATTTCAATTGTGAAGGGGGGTTCTTCATTGACAGTGAGTGTAAAATTACCGTCAAAATCTGTTACAGTTCCCTGCGAAGTGCCGGTCACTAAAACGTTTGCTCCCAGAATGGGGAGACTATTATTATCTACAACATTTCCTGTAACGGTTGTTTGGGAATAGGTTGTAAAACAAAATAAAAAAAGAATAAAGGGGAAAAATGTTTTCATATCTTATGTTTATAAATTAGCGACAACAATATAGCTAATTTTAATTAGATATGGCAAAAATATTTTTTTAGAATTCTATTTTATTCTACCGTTACAGATTTTGCTAAATTTCGAGGTTGGTCAACGTTTCTGTCCAGTAAAACAGCAATGTGATAGGATAAAAGTTGTAAGGGAATTGTAGTGACAAGTGGGGTGAGTGATTCAGGTGTTTCCGGTACTTCAATCACATAATCTGCCATATTTCTCACTGTTGTATCTCCTTTTGTCACAACGGCTATGATTATTCCTTTTCTTGATTTTATTTCCTGAATGTTACTTACTACTTTATCATAATGGTTGCTGTTTACAGCTATGACTACAACGGGCATTTCCTCATCGATTAGAGCGATGGGGCCATGTTTCATTTCAGCAGCGGGATATCCTTCTGCATGGATATAAGAGATTTCTTTCAGCTTTAGAGCGCCTTCAAGTGCAACAGGAAAATTATATCCTCTACCCAGATAAAGAAAATTTTTGGCATCTTTAAATATCTTGGCTATCGATTTGATATGGTCATTTGATTTTAAAGCAATTTCAACACGCTTTGGTATTAAATCTAATTCTCTTAAGTATATGTTGTAATCTCTGAATGAAATGGTGCCTTTAACACTTGCCAACTTGAGAGCGATGAGCGTCAAAACGGTAATTTGAGTTGTGAATGCCTTTGTGGATGCAACTCCAATTTCTGGTCCCGCATGAGTATATGTCCCACTATGAGTTTCCCTTGAAATAGTCGATCCCACAACGTTGCAAACTCCATAGACAAAAGCTCCTTTAGACTTTGCTAGTTTTATTGCTGCCAGTGTATCTGCAGTTTCACCACTTTGGGAGATTGCTATGACCACGTCTTTTTCGGTAATGATTGGATTTCTGTATCTAAACTCTGAGGCATACTCTACTTCAACGGGAATTCTTGCTAAGTCTTCAAAAATATATTCTGCAACCAGACCGGCATGCCAAGAAGTGCCACAGCCAACAATGACAATGCGGTTTGCATTGACAAATTTCTGAATGTGATCTTCAAGCCCACCCACTTTGATAATTCCCTGGTCTGCCAAAAGCCTTCCTCTAAATGTATCTTTTATTGCAGAGGGTTGTTCATAGATTTCTTTCATCATAAAATGATCAAAGCCCCCTTTTTCAATTTGTTCTAAATTGAGTTGGAGTTCTTGAATGTATGGTTCAACCAGAGAATCGTCTTTGATTTTTCTTATTTTAACACCTTTGTGCCTTCTTATTACTGCCATTTCTTCATCTTCTAAATAAATGGCGTTGTTTGTGTATTCTATAAATGGAGAGGCATCACTGGCTACAAAAAATTCATTTTCACCTAAACCAATTGCCAGGGGGCTTCCCAATTTTGCAACAACGAGCTCGTTGGGTTTTGCTTTGTCAAAGACAACAATAGCATAAGCTCCCACTACCTGATTTAATGCAATTTGAACAGCTTTACCTAGTTTTACCTTTTCTTTTTTTATGACATCTTCAATTAGGTTCACTAATACTTCAGTATCTGTGTCTGAATGGAAATGATATCCTCTTTTTATGAGCTCTTTTTTGATGGAGTCATAGTTTTCTATAATACCGTTATGGATAATGACAAGATTGCCGGAATTTGAATAGTGAGGGTGTGAGTTGATGTCATTGGGGATACCGTGGGTTGCCCAACGGGTATGTCCAATTGCCAGTGTACCGGATGTGGGTGTTTCTTCTTTGATTTTTTGTTCAAGATCAACAACTTTCCCTTTGGTTTTGCATAACTGAATTTCTTTACCGTCATAAATTGCAATTCCTGCACTATCATAGCCACGGTATTCAAGCCTTTTTAAACCTTTAAGAACAATGGGATAAGCTTCTCTGTGACCAATGTAACCAACAATTCCACACATAACTCTGTTTAATTATTTATTTCAGTATAATAGATATTTAACTTTACTTTTTCCTCAGGGTTTGAGGGATTTGAACCATACAGCACTGTCCCTTCCGGTGATATCACATTTGCTGAAGGAATACTTTCTATGCCCAAAGGGAGTGTGTTTTGAAGTGCTTGTGATGAGATGAGGTTAATATTTTGACTTACCACCAGTCCAAGTCTTACGTTTGTTGAATCTTTATTTATTAAATTACTAACGTGATTCGTTATTCTCAAACGGTAGTATTCACCGTTATTGGAATCATCTCTTTGGAGTCTCCCCAAGTGATTGGTTTTAAAATTCACTAAATCTGATGAAGAGGAACTGTTATCAAGCTCATAATCTATCAATATCCGGTTGTTGTTTAAATCATAAAGAAAAACACGCTCCGGCTCAGAACTTTCAGAGGGTACAATATTTTTATTGACTTTAAATGTGAGATTAGCTTCATTAATAATCCACTTCTTAGTCCTCAGATCGTCCAATTCATCGGCGACGTTATTCCCATCAATGTCTTCTCCAAAAAGTTCAATTACGGTAATTGTTCCTGCGCCGCCTTTGAGGTAAAGATTCTCTGCACCTTCTGTGTTGGGATTATTTAAAACATTTTCTAGTTGAGTGGGAAGGTTGTTTTTGAATGTATTTACATTGACTCCGTTTAATGAAAGTGTTAAAGTCTCTTCAACTCTTTCATCTTCCCTATTTGATTTGTGAGATCTTCCATCACCACCATCACCAGTGAAGGGGTCTCTTTCATATACGACTTCAATGTTTGCATTATTTAAATCCAGAAGGATCATGGTGCCTTGATTATTTATTGCTTCAGCAATGAAATAAATACCCCTGAAGTGATTTTTAAAATTGGTGTTATTTAACAATACATCATTCCCTTCTTGATCTAATATTTTTTCTTTGAAGAGGTTAAGGGCTTCGGGGTTAGATTCCATATCCATTTCAACTCTTAAACGCGGTGAGAGTGTTTCTTCGTTATCTTCTCCCGGGAATAAAACAGTAGGGTCACTTGACGGTTTAAATGGTATGGAGTCAAACAATTTAAGTCCTAAAAAGTTTTGAAAAATGGGGCCTTGATTAGAATAATAAAGCTGTGGTGAATCAAAACCGGTTGTGGGATCAAAATCTCTCAGGAAATAATTTGATTCATAAACTGATAATTTGAAGGGTTCTCCACCAAAAATAGAGTCGAGTTTAAATATTTGATCTTCCCCTGTACCTTCATCGGTGCTGAAATAAGGAAGGTTTAAAATCACTTTTTTAATTTCAACATTTTCACCAAAAGTGGGGTTTGTTTGATCAAGGGTGAGTTGTGATAAAATACTTGACTCTGTCAAACCATAAACCGGGTCGTTAAAAACGCCCAGTTGATAAACAGGAAGATTGTTTGTTTGAACGGGAATAGCTCTTCTACTGTAAGCCACGACAGAGGTCTCGTCAAACAAGTCAAATTCAAAGTTTGGATCTGCGATAATATCGCTACCCACAGTGTTAAAATCTTCTTGACAAGAAGTTATAATAATTGCTAAAAATAAAAAGGTTGTTAGCTTGCACAAGGGATTTGTATATTTCATTATGTAAATAATAGTAAGTGTTTAATCTAGTACTTTGGAGGTGTAAAAGTCGATATATGCTTCCTGAAATTCCTCTTTATTGTGAAATTTTAACACAGGTTTATCGATTTCTTTAAGAAATGTTTCAAGTTGTGTTGGAATCTCACTGGAACCAATTATGATAGCATCAGAATTTTTAATTGCTATTTTCATCAGGTTGACATAGGAGGGGTCTTTTAATTCTGCTATATCTTCTTCTTCAATGCCATCATACATTAACTTTACATTGACCTCTTTGTCCAGAGTACCCGTAAAACCTTGATTGTAAATTGACGTTACAATTTTACTGTTTTCAAAAAGGGGCTCGTTACCATAATATTTTTTTAAATAGAGCGGCAGAAAAGAGGCAAGCCAGCCGTGAACGTGTATTATGTCTGGAGACCAGTTTAGTTTTTTTACAGTTTCAATAACTCCTTTAGCAAAAAAAATGCCTCGTTCATCATTATCAGGATAAAAAACGCCGTCTTCATCAGCATAGGTGGCTTTTCGTTTAAAATAGTCATCATTTTCGATAAAATAAACCTGCATTCTTTCTTTAGGTATGGAAGCTACTTTAATTATGAGGGGCATATCAAGGTCATTGATAACAAGATTCATGCCCGATAAGCGGATGACTTCATGCAATTGATGCCTTCGTTCATTGATATTTCCATAACGTGGCATAAAAATTCTTATTTGTCCATCTTTACTGTTCACCGCTCTTGGTGCTTCAAACGACATCGAAGAAATCTCGGTCTCAGGTAGGTATGGAATAACTTCTGACGACACATACAAGACTCTTTTATCTTTCATAAATCAATTCTTTATTCTAGTTAGGGTTTAAAAAACACGCAAAATTACGAAAATTTATGCAGATTGAACAGATTATCTTAAGTTTGCAGCCCAATCAAAACTCTTACATGCAGGTATTCAACAACTTTAGTGCCATAAAACAGGTGTTAATTTCAATCAATGAAGAAGGGGGTAAAACTGGGTTTGTGCCTACTATGGGCGCTTTGCATGAGGGGCATCTTTCTCTAATTACAAAAGCCTGTTTAGAGAATGATTTTGTAATTGTAAGTATTTTTATAAACCCCACACAATTTAACAACCTTGAAGATTTTGATGCCTATCCCAGAATTGTTGGACAAGATCTCGAGATGCTTGAAAAATTTGACGACAGGGTTTTAATATTTATTCCACAGGTGGAGGATATCTATCCAAATGGTATTGTGTCCCAACATTTTGATTTTGGTGGGATTGAAAACCAGATGGAAGGTAAATTTAGACCCGGTCATTTTGACGGTGTGGGAACGGTTTTAACAACATTTTTTTCGTTGCTAAAACCTGACAATGCTTATTTTGGAGAAAAAGATTTTCAACAACTTCAAATCGTAAAAAAGCTAGTAGCAATTCAAAATTTTGAAGTGAATATCATTGGTTGCCCCATTTTAAGAGAACCCACAGGCCTTGCTATGAGTTCCAGAAATAAGCGACTTAATGATAGTCAGCTGCAAGAATCAAAATTGATTTTCAAAGTTTTAAAGCAAGTCAAAAAAGATTTTGGCACAAAAAGTGCTAAAGAAATTATGCAAGATGTTCAAAAAGCTTTTAAAAATAATACAGAATTGAATTTGGAATACTTCGAAATTGCTGATGAGAGCACTTTGAAACCCTTGCAAATTGTTGAAAAAAATAAAAAATACCGCGCTTTTATTGCTGTTTTCGCCGGTGAAGTGAGACTAATCGATAATATCGCATTAAATTAATTATCTTTGCAAAATGTTTGTACACGTTGTAAAATCTAAAATTCACAGAGTAAAAGTCACTGGAGCAGACCTTAATTATATTGGCAGTATTACCATTGATGAAGACTTAATGGATGCCGCAAATATCGTTCAGGGAGAAAAAGTTCAAATTGTAAACAATAACAATGGTGAGCGCATAGAAACCTATGCCATTCCCGGTCCCAGAAATAGTGGCGAACTTACTCTTAATGGAGCTGCAGCACGAAAAGTAGCTGTGGGTGATGTACTTATTTTAATCACCTATGCGATGATGGAAATAGAAAAAGCCAGAACTTTCAAGCCGGCTCTTATTTTTCCTGATGAAGAAACCAACCTTCTCAATTAAAATTGAAAAAAAAAATCATTCATTTCCTGAAAATAGCTCTTCCTCTTCTTTTGGGAGTTTTTTTGATTTGGTATTCATATTCAAATTTTTCTCCTGAAGATTTACAAATAATAAAAACACACTTTAGAGAGGCCAATTATGGTGTTGTCCTGCTTTCAATTTTCTTTGGTATTCTAAGTAATATTTCCAGAGCCATACGTTGGGGGTATTTGTTTGAACCCATGGGATATAAACTCAGGTTTTCAAATAAAATTTTAGCAGTTTATATTACTTATTTAATGAATTTATTTATACCCAGAAGCGGTGAAATTTCCAGAGCACTTGTGGTTAATAAATATGAAAATGTACCCTTTGACAAAGCTTTTGGAACCATCATTTCTGAACGTGCTTTTGACTTTATCATACTTCTCATTTTTATTGGGGTGACCATTAGTCTTCAGTTTCCTTTAATTTCTGGTTTTTTCAAGATGAAAATATTGATTTGTTTAAACTTTATGTTGCCATAGGTATTGCTGTTCCTGTGATTTTCTTGGGTTTTTATTTTCTAAAAAAATCAAACTCAACATTGAGCCAAAAAATCAAAACATTTATTTCCGGTTTGAAGGAAGGAATTTTTAGTATCTTCAGAATGAAGCAAAAATGGGCGTTTTTGGGGCATACCGTGTTTATATGGTTAATGTATATCTGCATGTTCTATGTAATGATCTTTGCACTGCCTGAAACTTCCGGAATTTCAATTCCTGCAATTTTAACTGCATTTGTTGTAGGCAGTTTAACCATTGCCTTTACAAATGGAGGTTTTGGGTCCTACCCCTTTTTTACCGCAGCGCTTTTATTACTTTTTGATGTCCCTGAAACCGCAGGTACTGCATTTGGATGGCTGGTGTGGACATCACAAACTGTAGCAGTAATAATTTTAGGAGGTCTTTCATTTCTGCTTCTTCCGGCCTTGAACAAAGCAAAATAATTTATACCTTTCCATCTTTAAATATTTAATACTTTTAATTATGGCTAAAAGTTTTCTTTATGCATTGTGTTTGTTATTGGCTTCAAACCTTACTTCTCAGGTAATTTATGAAGAATTTAATTCAACCAAGCTTGGCGAAACCAGACAATTAAAGATACAGCTTCCGCGGAATTATGATGCGAATACTGAAAAAGTATATCCCATCGTTTTGGTACTTGATGGTGATTATCTCTTTGAACCCGTTGCCGGAAATGTAGATTACTATTCTTACTGGGAAGAAATGCCTGAAGCAATCGTAATTGGTATTATGCAATCAAGTACCAGAGACCATGATGGATTCTATGATGATACAAACTTTTTCCCCACAGAAACAGGAGCTAATTTCTTTGAGTTTATTGGTCTGGAATTAATGCCTTACATTGATGAAAAATACAGAACAGCAAAATTCATACTTGCTGTGGGTCATGAGTTTACGGCAAATTTCATCAACTATTATCTTTTCAAAGACCCACCCTTATTCAATGGCTATTTATCTCTAAGCCCAGATTTGGCACCTCTTTTAGAAACACGCATACCGGAAAAACTTTCCATGACACCCAATAAAATATTTTATTATCTGGCTACGGGGTCAAATGACATAAAACCCATTAGAGAAATTACCCTGGAATTGCACAAAGGAATGAGTGCCCTCAATAAGGAAAACATCCATTACTATTTTGATGATTTTGAGGGAGCCTCACATTACTCACTTGTGGGAAAAGCCATTCCTGCAGCATTAGAGGAAATATTCTCCATCTATAGACCCATCAGTAAAAAAGATTATGACGAAATTATTTTAAAACTTCAAACTCCTGTTTTTGATTATTTAATTACAAAATACAACACCATTGAAGATTTATTTGGTTTTAAAACCACCATACGTGAAAACGATATCATTGCTATTGCTTCTGCCGCAGAACGCAAAAAGGAATGGGCATCACTGGAACAAGTAGCGCAACTTGCCCGAAAAGAACACCCTGATAAAGTAATAGGGTCTTATTATTTAGGGCGCTTTTTTGAAGAAACAGGAGAGCCAAAAAAAGCCATGCGCACTTATCAAGCTGCATACGAGCTTGAAGAAGTGGGCTTCATCACCATTGATTTACTACTTGATAAAGCAGATAAAATCAAACTAGATTTTGGATTCTAATGGCGAAAGTAAAAACAGCTTTTTTTTGTCAAAACTGCGGGACTCAATTTGCTAAATGGCAAGGCCAATGTACAGCCTGTAAAGAGTGGAACACCATCACTGAAGAGCTCATAGAAAAACCTGAAAAAGTTAGCTGGAAAACATCTGAAAGTCCCTCTGCCAATAGGCGAACAAAACCTTTAAAAATAAATGAAATTGACGCTACCACAGAAGCCCGTCTCGACACAAAAAACAAAGAGTTTAACCGCGTTTTGGGTGGGGGTATCGTGCCCGGGTCTCTAATTTTACTTGGAGGTGAACCGGGAATTGGAAAATCAACATTGCTTTTACAAATCGCATTGCAAATGCCATACAAGCTGCTGTATGTTTCTGGAGAGGAAAGTCAAAAGCAAATCAAAATGCGCGCAGAACGCATCACCACAACCGCAGAAAATTGCTACATACTCACTGAAACAAAAACACAAAATATTTTCAGACAAATAGAAGAATTACAGCCTGAAATGGTTGTGATAGATTCCATTCAAACACTTCATAGTGACTATATAGAAAGCAGTGCGGGGAGTATTTCTCAGATCAAAGAATGCACCACAGAACTGATAAAATATGCCAAAGAAACAGCAACTCCGGTTTTGATTATTGGCCACATCACAAAAGACGGAAACATCGCCGGGCCAAAAATACTGGAACATATGGTTGATACAGTACTGCAGTTTGAAGGCGACAGAAACCATGTTTACAGAATCTTAAGGGCACATAAAAATAGATTTGGATCAACACACGAGATTGGAATTTATGAAATGCTATCTGATGGTTTAAGGGAAGTAGCAAATCCCAGTGAGATTTTGATTTCCAAAAATGAAGAAATTCTCAGCGGTACAGCGATTGCTGCCACTTTAGAAGGAATAAGACCCTTATTGATTGAAATTCAGGCATTGGTGAGTACTGCGGTTTATGGCACACCACAGCGCACCACCACCGGTTATAACGCCAAACGTCTCAATATGATATTGGCAGTTTTGGAAAAAAGGGCGGGTTTTCGTCTGGGCGCTAAAGATGTGTTTCTAAACATAACGGGAGGCATCACAGTAGATGACCCGGCTATTGATCTCGCCGTGGTAGCAGCCATACTTTCCAGCAATGAGGACATCCCTTTGCCCAAAGATATTTGCTTTGCCGCAGAAGTTGGACTTGCCGGCGAAGTGCGTCCCGTTGCAAGAGTTGAGCAACGCATACTGGAAGCGGAAAAGCTTGGCTTTGCAACGATTATGATTTCCAAGTATTGTAAAATTCCTAAAATGAATTCAGGAATACAGATTCAGAAAGTAGCCGGAATTGAAGAGGTCGTTGCCCATCTTTTTGGTTAAAATTAGGTGATCTCAAGCTATTTTTAGAACTTTATACTTTAGCAAATCAATAGTCTTATGCAAATTCCCTTTTCATCCAAACTTCCAATGGTTTCAACTACCATATTTTCAGTGATGAGCAAAATGGCTACTGAATATAACGCCATGAATTTATCACAGGGATTTCCGGGGTTTGAGAGTGATCAAACACTTATTGATTTAGTGACCAAAGCAATGAATGATGGCCACAATCAATATGCACCAATGGCAGGTCTTTACGCTTTACGCGAAAACATTTGCAATAAAATGAATCATCTCTATGGCAGCAATTACAAACCTGAAACTGATATTACCATTACTGCAGGAGCGACTCAGGCGATTTTTACTGTCATTTCGGCTTGTATTTCAAAAGACGACGAAGTTATTTTGTTTGCACCTGCTTATGATTGTTATGAGCCAGCAATCGTGCTTCAAGGCGGCAAGCCCATAAGTATTTCGCTTAAGCTACCTGAATTTTCAATAGATTGGAATGAGGTAAAAGAAAAAATATCCTCAAAAACCAAAATGATTATTATCAACAGTCCACACAACCCCAGTGGAACTATTTTAAACCAGGATGATTTATTAACTTTACAAGAGTTGGTAAGTGATACCGGGATATTGATTTTAAGTGATGAGGTGTATGAGCATATCATTTTTGACGGGAAGGAGCACCAAAGTGTTGCCCGATTTCCGGAGTTGGCTGCGCGTTCATTTATTACGGCTTCTTTTGGCAAAACTTTTCACAATACCGGTTGGAAAATGGGGTATTGTGTAGCCCCAAAAACACTGATGGAAGAATTTCAAAAAGTGCACCAATTTAATGTGTTTTGTGTTAATCACCCGATGCAAGTGGCATTTACAACCTATCTTGAAAACTCAAAAAATTATGAAAGTCTTTCCTCATTTTATGAGCAAAAAAGGGATTTGTTTTTAGAAGGAATTAAAGGATCCCGTTGGGAATATACACCGGCTTCAGGCACTTATTTTCAATTGCTTTCCTATAAAAATATTACTGATGAGAAGGATGTTGATTTTGCAAAACGATTGACTATAGAGCATAAAGTGGCATCCATACCCATTTCTGTATTCAATAAAAACGGTGAAGACCCAAAAATGCTTCGCTTTTGTTTTGCAAAAAAGGATGAAACTCTCAAACAAGCAACTGAAATATTGAGCAAGTTATGACAGAAGAATTTAAAATAGCCCTTATTCAAACAACACTGGAATGGGAAAACCCTGAAGGCAATAGGAAGCATTTTCAAAAAAAAATTGAATCAATTCAAGAACCGGTTGATTTGATTATTTTGCCTGAAATGTTTACCACTGGCTTTACCATGAATGCGGCTCCATTTGCTGAAAGTATGAATGGTGAAACCATAGCTTGGATGAAAAAAATGGCTCAATTAAAAAACGCAGCCATTACAGGAAGTATCATCATTGAAGAAAATCACAATTTTTACAACCGCCTGTTTTTTATAACTTCAGAAGGGAAAATGCAAACTTATGATAAGAGACACCTCTTTACATTAGCAAATGAACAGGATACCTATACAGCGGGAAGTGAAAAGTTAATTATAGAATATAAAGGCTGGAGATTATGCCCAATGATTTGCTATGATTTGCGATTTCCGGTTTGGGCCAGAAATGTGGAGGAATATGATGCAGTATTCTTTGTCGCAAATTGGCCACAAGCTAGAATAAAAGCCTGGGATGTTTTATTACAAGCACGTGCAATTGAAAATATGGCCTATTGCATTGGTGTAAACCGAATTGGAACAGACGGTAAAGGATTTGAATATGTGGGGCATTCTGTGGTATATGATGGTTTGGGAGAGTCTTTGAATGAAAAGGAATTTAAAAAAGATGATGTCATTTTAGTGTCTTTAACAAAAGGACATTTGGAAACAATTAGGAAAAAACTTCGATTTCTTGAAGATAGAGATTTTTTTTTGTGGCCTTAATGGTTTGATATTTGAGACTAAATGTTTAACACTTTAACAGAAAAAGGTTTTCTATTTCTAATCTTATTCACTAAATTTATAGCCTTATTTTCAATCAATTAAATTTTACTTTAACTAAAACTTTTACAAATGAATTTTAAAAATTACTTAAGCCTACTTCTTTTAGTATGCTTTGTGGGTTTTGTAAACGCACAAGAAGAATCGTTTCCCCCAGTAGATCATGGATTTTTTGCAACCCCAACAATAGTTCCCAGCTTTGCAGAACAAATGCGAAATGGAACTTTTATTGAAGGTCTTAGCGGTCGAGAGGAAAGAGAACAAATTGATGGACCCGAGGTAAATCCAAAACACAAGCACGTTAACAATGTAATTCCAGGGAAAGGCCTTCCTGCAGAAGGTCAGGAAGATCCTTTAGCCAGAGCAGCAGCACAATCTTTAAAATATCCCGGGAGAGATGCAATTTTTCAAAATCTAAATGCAAATAATGGACCCTCATTTACACCAACAGACCCTACAGTTGCTGTTGGTCCAAATCACGTAATTGCAGGTTGGAATGTTGGGTTTAGAATTTTCAACAAAGACTTAACTCCCATTACAAACTCAGCATCTCTAAATACAATATTTTCAGGAGCAGTGATTGGAGACCCCATATTTTTATATGACCACGAGACTGACCGTTTTATTATTACAGAATTTAGTAACAATCCAAATGGCTTTAAAGTAGCTGTATCTCAAGGTCCAGACCCTGTAAATGATGGTTGGTTTGTATATCAAGGACAATTCAATACAGGAGCATTTCCAGATTACACAAAATTCTCTATATGGCACGATGGTTATTATGTAACTGCAAATATTGGTAGTTCAAATAGATTGTTTGTTGTAGAAAGAGAAAAGATGCTTCTAGGAGAACCAGCACAATTTCAATCCTTTCAACTACCTGGTATAGTAACCTCTGGTTTTTACAGTCCACAGGTATTTAATGCGTTGGGCACAGACTTGCCAGAAACTCCTGCAACGGTAGTCTATCAACAAGACGATTCTTGGGGTGGTGTTGCAAATGATCACTTAAAACTTTGGTCGGTAACCTTAGATTGGGATACACCAGCAAACTCTTCAATTTCTTCTGCTGTACAAATACCTGTTACACCATTTAGTGGTGTGTTCAATGGAGGAAGTTTTGCAAACTTGCCTCAACCAGGTGGTGGGCCTGCTATTGATGCAATGCAGGCAACTGTTATGAATCAAGCACAATTGAGAAAATTCCCAACATACAATTCTGCAGTATTGAATTTTGCTGTAAAAGTAAATGCTAGTGGTGCAAATCAAGCGGGCATTAGATGGTATGAATTGCGTCAAGATGTGGGTGGCGGTCCTTGGACAATCCATCAAGAAGGAACATACACTTCAACAGGTGAGAAAAGCGCATTCAATGGAAGTATGGCTATAGATATTGAAGGAAATATTGGAATGTCTTATTCAACTATTGGAACACGAGATGTACAGGAGCGCGTAGCGATTAATTATACAGGAAGATTTGAAGACGACCCACTTGGTGAAATGACAATTGCTGAAAATCAAATGGCTCTTAGTACAGCAAACAATCCAAATACAAGATATGCTGATTACTCACATACAACCATAGACCCAACAGATGGCCTCACTTTTTACAACAATAATGAGTTTTTTAATAACAACAGAAGAAACGTTTTGAATGCATTTAAAATTGCACCAAATTTTAATGATGATTTAGGAGCTGTTCAAATAGTAACTCCCGTTAGTGGTCCTTTGACTGATGATGAGGAAGTTATTATAACCATTAGAAACTTTGGATCAGAGCCAAAATCAAATTTTGATGTTTATTATAACATTGACGGTGGAACAAATGTGGTTGAAACATTTACGGGAACGTTAGACCCACTTGAAAATGCTGATTATACCTTTACAACTACTGCAGACCTTAGTATTGTTGATGAAACATACACTATTACAGCGGGTACAGATTTAACAGGGGATGAAGATCCAGGAAATGATGAAGTAAGTGTCGATGTTACTAATGAGCCACTTGATATCAATGATATCCCTTTAGAAGGTGCAGATTTAGTTGTAGTTAATCAAGGAAACAATCAGTTTGAGGCAATTTTGTCAACAAACATAGATATTGCTGATAAAGTGTTTATTAATGTGTATAACATTAGCGGACAAATTATCGCTTACAATTTATTAGATAATGTAGATGGTAAATACACTTACAATCTTGATATGTCTTATGCTTCTTCAGGAGTTTACCTTGTGAGAGTAGGAACAAACAATCAAGGTTTTGTTAAGCGTATTATCGTAAGATAAACCTTCTTTTATAGAATAATTAAAAGGTCGTCTAAAATTTTAGACGACCTTTTTTCATTTCAATTTTAGTGCTGCTATTTAATTTCTTGAATCAATATCAGTAATTTCAACCGGATTTGCTTTGTCACATCTATTAGGCATACGCAAAGGGCGGTATTTTACCCAAATAGTGGCTTGAGATTTTTTATATTCTTCTCCTAAATTAACTGGATCAAAAAGAGTCGTTTCTCCTTCAACTGAAATGGTATAAGGACAATCTCCCTCAGTCTCTGAGTATATGACTGTGGCTTTTTTAAAACCATTTTCAATATTTGATTTATCACTAATTAAACTGGAATCATCTTCTGATGTTGCTTTGTTAGAATTGCAAGAAAACATCAATAAAATCATAACATTACTTAATATAAATTTTGAATATTTCATTTTTAAAAAAATTTATGAATATTAAATATAGAAATTTAACTATTGTTTTCTATTTAAATAATGTTAATTTATTAAGTTTACTCTCTTAACTTAAATTTATAAAAAATGAAAATGAATTACCTATTTTGCGTTGGGTTTCTATTGCTTACATTAGGAGCTTATTCGCAAAACAACAATCCCGTTGGTCCTTCACATATAGGAACAATGACCATGCAGTATGTGCCTTCTATCGCTTCTCAAGGCGAATTACCACCCTCAAGAGAAAAAATTGGAGGACAAATTGAGGATGGAAGAGCTTTTCCTCACAAAGTATTGATTGGAAAAGATCCTCAAATTGAGGACGATTTCTTTGTAAGAAACCCAAATCTTCTTGAGCAAGCCATTCCAGGTAAAGCACCAGATCTTGTTTTTGATGCCTATGCTTCAGGTTCACAACCCACAGATCCAGATCTTGCTATTGGCCCGGATCACGTGGTTGTTACATTTAACACCGGTTTTAGAATTTTTGATAAAGAGGGCAATCCTTTGACAGGACAAATTGCTCCCAATCCCACAATTTTTCCAAACGGAGGATGTTGTGACTTGACCGTTTCATACGACAGTGCGGCAGACAGATGGGTATTATCTTTCCTTGGTGGCGGTGCTCAAATTGCAGTGTCTGATGGGCCAGACCCCATCAATGATGGCTGGTATAATTATAACATACCACAAATTAATGACTATCAAAAACTTTCAGTTTGGAGTGATGGTTATTATATGACAGATAATACAGGTTCTGCTAATAAAGTATGGGCATTGAACAGAGATCAAATGCTTGCTGGAGTTCCTGGAGCTCAAATATTAGGATTTAATTTACCGGGTATTGTAACCAGTGGATTCTACAGCCCACAAGCTCTGAATGTAACTAATGATGATATGCCGGCAGCAGGTAATGCAACTTTTATTTACCTTCAAGATGATGCTTGGGGAGGTGTTGCAAATGACCACATAAAACTTTGGAATCTGGATGTTGATTGGGACACTCCGGCAAATTCTGTAATGTCTGCACCTGTTGAATTAACAACAACTCCATTCATCTCTGTTTTTGATGGAGGTAGTTTTTCAAACCTAACACAACCAGGTGGAGGAATACCAATTGATGCTCTTCAAGCTACCATAATGAATCAAGCACAATTTAGAAAATTTGGTAGTCATAACTCTGCTGTGTTTAACTTTGTTGTTGATACAGATGCATCAGCTGGAGAGTTGGCAGGTGTTAGATGGTTTGAGCTTCGGCAAGCAGGTGATGGACAACCCTGGACCATCCATCAGGAAGGAACTTATACATCAACTAATGGAAAACATGCCTGGCATGCCAGTTTAATGATGGACGGCTCAGGAAACATTGGTATGGGATATTCAGGGATGGCAGGTCCCACCACTCCAAATCCAACTGATTTTAGAGTGAGCTCATATTATACAGGTAGATTTGCAAGTGATCCTCTTGGCACCATGACAATTTCTGAAGAATTAATTGCATTAGGAAATGCTAACATTCCCGGTCTAAGATATGGTGATTACAACAAGATTGATATAGATCCCAATGATGATAAAACATTTTGGTTTATTAATGAATATATGAACAGCGGTAGAAAAGGTGTTGTTGGTAGATTTAAAATTGCACCAGATTTTAACGACGATATGGGAACAGTAGCAATTGTAACTCCAAATAGTGGTGCTTTAACAGCAAATGAAACAGTTGAAATTACTGTATTCAATTTTGGTCTTGATACACAATCTAATATACCTGTGAGCCTGGTTCTTGATGGCGATGTTATAGCAAATGAAGTTGTTCCCGGTCCAATTTTATCTGCAAACTCTGCAAATTATACTTTTACAGCTACACTAGACTTATCTGCTGAGGGAGAAACTTATGAAATTGTGGTTGCTACAAACTTAACTGGAGATGAGGATAATAATAATGATAGCATCACCAAGAATGTCACTCACGTCTTTGCTAATGATATTGGAGTCACAGAAATCACCAGTCCAGAAAATGGTGAAGGATTAGGTAACGAATCTGTAACCATTGAAATTGAAAACTTTGGTACACAAGCACAATCAAATTTTGACGTATCTTATGCAATTGATGGTGGAACACCTGTTGTAGAAACTGTTGCAGGTCCTGTGAATCCTGGAAGTACATTTGATTATACCTTCACAGCTCTTGCAGATCTTTCCACTCCGGGAACTTATGAGTTTACTTCAAGTACAGGCCTTACAAGTGATTCAGATAACAGCAACGATACTTCTACAAAAACTGTTGTTAATTTATCTTGTAACTCTGAAAGTGTTTCACCAAACCTTCCAATAGGACCTGGTGCAGGTGTTGTTACAACTTCTGTTATCAATTTTGGCGACGATTTTGTGTTAAACGACGTCAATGTTACTGTTAATTTAACCCACACTTGGGTGGGAGATTTAGATATAAAACTTGTGGGTCCAGACAATACAGAGGTAGTCCTATTTGACCGTCACGGAGGAGATGGAGACAACCTTACAGACACTACTTTTGATGATGCTGCTGCAAATCCAATTGCAAGTGGAACACCTCCTTATTCTGGTATTTTTCAACCAGACGGTTCACTGGCAGACTTCAATGGTCTAAACACTGCAGGTGACTGGACGCTTGTGATTACCGATAACGCAGGTGGTGATGGTGGAACATTGTTGAATTGGACACTACAACTTTGTGGTGATCAAAATTTAAGTGTTGGCAGTAACAACATCGATGAAACAGAGTTGCTTATCATAAGTAAAGGAAATAAACTCTTTGATGTATTATTACCAACTACAACAGATTTTGACAAACTCAACATCACTGTACACAATATGCTTGGACAAAAACTATTAAGCAATGTTGTGAAAAATGAAGATGGTACCGGTTATAAATATGAGTTAGACATGTCTTATGCAGCTGCAGGAGTTTATCTTGTTAGAATTGGCAACAAAAACATTGGAAGTGTAAAACGTCTTATCGTAAAATAACAAACTAGTCAATCAAATTTTTTTAAAAGGTCTTGCATTTGTGAGACCTTTTTTTATGCGCTAAAAATAAGCCTTTATCTGAATCGTACCCGTATGGATGGTATTTGAGTTTTCGCTCTTTCGACCAAAATAAGACAAATTTGCATCAAGATATTTTGTGATGCTGCGTTGAAATAACAAACTCCACGTAAAGTTTTTGTCAGGTTGTAAACCCTCCAGCATTTGAAAGGCTACCGGCGAAAAAGCACTTCCTGTAAAATCATTGGAGATGAAATTAAAGTCGCCGTTTATCGAAAATTTTTCAGCCTTGTTATATGTAAACTGAATTCCCATTTTTTGCTGTTTCAAAAGCTCTCTTTCGCCCAAAAGATTCTCCTTGTTTGTATATTGATACACTACTGAAAACTGGGCATTTTCAGAAAATAAATAAGAAAGTTTAGGAGCAAAATCATAACTCTCGATAGTAAAATTGCGCTGCTCAAAATTCTCTGAAGTTGTTTTATTTTCAGATAATTGTGTCTTTAAGTTTGCCAGCCAACTAGTGCCAAATTTATGTGTAAAATTTAACTTATGCCCCGTCAAGCTATTTTTTTGCAAGCCCACAGATAACAGGTTTTCAGATCGGGAATCTGTAAATGTATAACTGGTGCTATAGCGTTGTTTGCCTCTGTTGAAAAATAGAATATTCCGGAAATTAAAGGCTAACCCCAGCTGATTTTCTTCATCGGCGACAAATGGGTTAATATCAAAACTACTCCCTTCCCTTCGGGTTTTTCGGTCAATTAAATAGGTGGTTTGGTTGTAAAACTTTGAAAGGATTTCTTTGGACTTTTGATTTTCAGTAAAAAATCCGGGATTGATTGTGAGCACTTGTCCAAGTTTGTTTTGATGAATTTTGACAAAAACCTGATTGGGCAAAAGCACTCTAATAAATTTTGCCTCATCTGGAAATTGTGCAATTTCAAACTCTTCCAACTCTTGAATTCCATTGCCATTGTAATCGATCCAAACGTGGGTTCCCTGGCCGGGTTCTACTTCCACAAAAGTGAACTCTTGTTGGGGCAATACCCCGCTATTTGTTTCAAAAGTAGTGTTCCACTGGATAGCCCCATTTAAAAACCGTTGATTATATAGCAAACGACTGTTTAAAGATTGCTCATCTTCGCGATCACCAAATTCATCTCTTAGCACCCTATAATTGGCAAAAAGGGAAAGTTGGGTGTTTTCAGTCTGAAGCAATTGTGATTTTAAATAGAATGTATTGGATTGGCTCACCCGTTGCAAATTAGATTCCCTAAGGCTGTCATTCGCACGATTTCTATAACCCACTTCAACAAAAACAGCGGTGCTGTCACCCACACCCACAAACGTTTCATAAGCAAAAAATCGTTGGCTAATGGGCGTTAAACTGTCATTTGAAATTACCCGTTGCCGGTTATCTTCTGAAGCTATTTTTGCTCCCACCCAAGCCTTATTAAAACCATATATGCTGCGTGCATTCAGTCTTAAAAAATCAGCTTCTTGTATGGTGCTTGAATTGTTCAAAATACTTCCGTTGGCAAAAGTTTGTAAGTTTCCAAAACGCATTGCCCCATTCAAAACGTGTCGGCTACCGCTGAAATCTTCAGAAAAATCAAGCTTTTGAAATTCATAATTGGCAAAGCCCAGTTTCGCGTCAGCAACCTGCAAGCCGGTAACTATATAGCTCTGATTGCCTTCTGGATTGTCAAGACTCCAGTCACGGTTAAATTCTATGTTATACAAGCGTTCCACAGTGTTGAAATCTTCATCAACATAATCAACATTCAGATAACCATCCAATTGAAGGCCTTCTTCCCTTTCAATAATTTTTTGTCTGGCTTGAACTCTTGCTGCAAACCCGGTATTGTCTTCATTGTCAATATTTGAAAATAAATTAAGATCCTCTTTACTGGCGGCAAGTTCAAACCCGATGGTTGTTTTTTCAGAGGGGCGATAGGTTCCGTTTACACCACCCACTTGCAATTGTGTGGGAGCAAAAAGCCTGATGACAGGCTCATAATTTCCTTGTGGAATGCCATTTAAAGGAGGAACAAACTCAAAAATCCTACTGACTGCAGAATTATCTGAAACTACATAATTACCTTGATTTTCGCCAATGAGCGTAAATCGCACTTGAAATAATTCATCTTCAGGATTGTTTGAAAACACAAAGATTTCCTGACCGTCAAAGAGTTCTTTTCGATATAAAATTTTATTTTCTGAAAAGGAATCAGGAACCGCAGATGGAGCAATCATTTGAGAAGTGTCATCACCTGCTTCTTTTAAAACATCCACTTGCTCTGGCGTTAAGTTTTGTTGTAAGGGTTGGTTTTTAGCATCACTTTCAATATAGCCATAAGCACCAATATCGAGTTTTTCTGAAGTATAATTCCCGCCTCCATAACCAATAAAACGAGTGTAATTTCTATCTGAATATTGATATTCAACCGTGATGCGCATATCTGAAGTAATGGGGTAAGTGGAGTTAAAACGCACCTCGCCGGCATTGTAATCAATCACATAATCCCTGTTTTCACCCCGTTGTAATAAAATGCCATTTACAAAAACCCGCTCACTACCTGAAATGATGAGGATAAAAAGCTCCCCGTTGGGCCCCACTAGTTTGTAAGGACCTTGATTCCCTTCCTGGCCCACAAACTCACTGCGTGCAAAAACACCACGCACCACACCGCCCGAAACAAACATCGAAGTTTCAGATTCATCAGATTTAATAGAACCTCCCAGAGAAATTCCCTGAATTTTTTTCTGAAACCTTCCAAAGTAACTCTGTTCATTTACCAAATCTATATCCCCGGCTCTTATGTTCCAGTTGTCACTAAAAAGTTCAATAAAAATCTGGTCAAATTCATTTAAATTTTGTGAATATCCACCTTCTTGAGCAGGAATATTAGCATCTTGAATAGAGGCTCGTATTCCCACTCTTTCACTTATTTTCCCGGTTATTTGAAGGTCAAGCTCAGAGTTGACCACTGCATTCTGGTTGTTTCCAATAGTGATGCCTCGGGAAATACTTCCGCTGGTGTTAAGACCGTCAAATGGGATAAAATTATTTTCTCGGGTGGATTGTTGTAATGAGTAGAGCCTGTCCATCGCTCCGGTGCTTTCAGAAATTATGCTTGTATCAAAAAGTGAATACTTTTTAGTTAAAAACGTGGGGTACTTTAGGTAATTGATGATAAGACTGTCCTGAGTGCTTTGAAGTTCTTCAGAGAGATACAAAATACCCTCATCAAAATTTACGCGGTAAGCTGAAGTATCAATGGGTGTATTGTTTTTATCCAATAATTCAAAACGCGCCGGATTAATACTCACAGAATCAATAACAATGGTATCTTTAACGGGAACCTTAACGGTGCGGAAATTGCTCTGGGTTTCCTGCGAAAAAGCAAAAAAACCACCAAGAATAAAGAATGTCAAAAGGATACTTCTCATCAACTACTTAAACTGAAACCTTACTCATTTATTTTATTCCCTCATTGGGGGTTTAATACACCGAGATTCGACACAAAAACCAAAATTATAATCTAATTCAGTTCTTTTGGATTTGTACAAATATTTTGTGTTTATAAATGTATAGAAATCTTTGTTGGGTTCAATTGTTAAAAGTGGTGTAGAATAATTATTTTAGCAATGTTAATAATTAGTAATTTAAAACACGAGATTCCCGCCTACGCGGGAATATGGGAATGAAAATAGTATCATACAACGTCAACGGAATAAGAGCAGCACTCAACAAAGGGTTTTTAGATTGGTTAAAACTTGTAAACCCCGATGTTATCTGTCTTCAGGAAACCAAAGCACACCAATCGCAACTGGATCTTGCACTTTTTGCAGATGCCGGTTATGAGTTTAATTATTGGTTTTCAGCCCAAAAAAAGGGGTACAGTGGAGTGGCGATACTCTCCAAAACTAAACCCAATCATGTAGAATTCGGTACCGGGATTGATTATATGGACTTTGAAGGAAGAAACATCAGGGCAGATTTTGATGACTTTTCTGTGATGAGTATGTATTTACCCAGCGGCACCAATGATGCCCGTCTTGGCTTTAAGTTCAATTATATGGATGATTTTCTGGAGTATTCCAAAGACCTTAGAAAAGAAATCCCAAACTTGCTTGTTTCCGGGGATTATAACATTTGTCACAAAGCTATTGATATTCATGACCCCATTAGAAACGCCAAGGTATCCGGGTTTTTGCCTGAAGAACGTGAGTGGTTGAGCCGCTTTATTGATAGTGGTTTTATAGATACTTTCAGGGAATTCAATCAAGAACCTCATAACTACACATGGTGGAGTTACCGCGCCAATGCCCGCAACAATAATAAAGGATGGCGCATAGACTATCACATGGTGACACCACCATTGCAAGAAAAACTAAAACGTTCCGTTATATTACCTGAAGCCAGACACAGTGACCACTGTCCGCTGCTGGTTGAAATAGGCAGGTAATTTGATGAAGTTAAGGGGTAAAATCAAAAAGGCATTCTATATTTCAGGGGTTTTGACCCTTGTGAATGTGGCTTTAATTTTAATTTCAGATACTGTAATTACGGGTTTTGCAAAAGACAAGCTATTTACAGATATAGATAAAATACCCCAAAGTAAGGTGGGAGTGGTTTTAGGAACTTCAAAATACCTTAAAAATGGGAATATCAATTTATACTATCAGTATAGAATTAATGCTACTGCGGAATTGTTTCATTCAGGAAAAATTGAATTTGTACTGGTGAGTGGTGATAACAGGCATCGCAGTTACAACGAACCGCAAACCTTCAAAAATGACCTTGTGAAAATGGGCATTCCGGAAGAAAAAATATTTCTGGATTATGCCGGTTTCAGAACACTGGACTCTATGGTAAGGGCTAAAGCCGTTTTTGGACAGGAAAGTATTACTGTGATTTCGCAAAAGTTTCACAATGAAAGAGCCATTTACCTTGCCGAAAAAAGAGGCTTGAAAGCGATTGGCTTTAATGCAAATGATGTTAATTTGCGTAGTGGTATAAAAGTAAAATTCAGGGAGTATCTTGCCCGTGTAAAAATGTTTTCAGATTTGCTTTTTAGCAAACAACCTAAATTCTTGGGTGAAGAAATTGAAATAGGATTGTAGAAGTTAGAGGGTAGAAGTTAAAAGTTAGAAGGAGAGTTTTGGTTTTTTTTGCTTGGTACTAGTACATTTAACCCCGGAGGTTGAGTGAAGTCGAAACCGTTTTTGACTTTGCAATTTTTAAATAACAATTAAATTATTAATAAAATGAAATACTTATTTGCATTAGCAATGATCACACTTACGTTTTCTTCTTGTGTGTCATCAAAAGTTTTTGAAGATTTGAAAGCAGATTATGATGCCCTAAAAGCCGAGAACTCCGCTCTAATGGCCCAACTTGATAACCGATCCGGAAACACTGATCAATACACACTTCAAAACCTGAGAAGGGATTTTGAGCGTTTACAGGCAGAACGTGACCAGCTCGCCCTTGATTTTGCAGCTACTCAAAATCAATTGAAACGCTTGCAAGATTCTTATGATGCTTTGGAAGCTAATAGTTCAGAGAATTTAACCTCAAACCTGGCATTAAACCGCGACCTTCTTGCCCAATTGGATGAAAAGGAAAAGGCTTTGGCAAAGGAGCAAGCGAGATTGGAGCAATTGCAAAGAGATCTTGCCGCCCGTTCAAAAAGAGTGGATGAACTGGAAGGAATCATAGCTGCAAAAGAATCACAGATGAACAATTTGAGAGATGCCATTTCAGCAGCGCTCACAAACTTTGAAGGCAAAGGGCTTACGGTGGAGATGCGCGACGGCAAAGTATATGTTTCGATGGAAAATAAACTCCTTTTTGAAAGTGGAAGCTGGGCAGTAAACAGCAACGGTCGCCAGGCAGTTGTTCAATTGGGAAATGTGTTGGCACAAAACCCTGATATTGCTGTTTTGATAGAAGGACATACAGACAATGTGCCTTACGGCGGAAGTGGTCCACTTAAAGACAACTGGGATTTATCAACAAAAAGAGCCACATCGATAGTTTCCATTTTAACTGAAAACCCACGAATTCCTAAAGACAATCTCACTGCCGCGGGTAGAGGGGAATTCGCACCCATAGCGCCCAACACCACCACTGACGGTCGTGCCAAAAACCGAAGAATTGAAGTGATTCTCACTCCAAAACTTGACGAAATCAGTAAGTTGCTGAATGAAATTTAATCCTCCCCAACCCCTCCAAAGGAGGGGCTTTTTACTATGAATTATACTACCATACCAAATACCAATTTAAAAGTAAGCGAACTCTGCCTTGGCACTATGACTTGGGGAGAACAAAATACCCAAGAAGAAGCCTTTCAGCAACTGGACTTTGCATTAGACAATGGCATTAATTTTATTGACACAGCAGAGATGTATTCCATTCCCGGAAGAAAAGAGACGCAAGGCAGTACAGAGACCTTCCTTGGGAACTGGTTTGCTAACTCCGGAAAGAGAAGTAATGTGATTCTGGCTTCAAAAATTGCCGGTCCCAGTCGTAATTTTGATCACATTCGCACACCTCTTGACTTTTCAAAAGCCTCACTCAATGATGCTATTACCAAAAGCCTCAAACGTTTGCAAACAGACTACCTCGATTTATATCAACTCCATTGGCCCGAGAGAAATACCAATTATTTTGGGCAACGCAACTACAACCACAAGGAGTATGAAAACTGGCAGGATAACATTGCAGAAGTCCTTGACAACCTCGAGCATTTTGTCAAAGAAGGTAAAATAAGACACATTGGTGTTTCCAACGAGAGTCCTTTTGGAGTGATGCGCTTTGTGGAAGAAGCCCGAAATGGAAAACGCAAAATCGCCACCCTTCAAAACCCCTTCAATTTACTCAATCGTAAAGACGAAATAGGGATGACTGAAGTTTTGTTACGTGAAAACACGGGTTATTTAGCTTATTCTCCATTAGGCTTTGGTCAACTCACCGGGAAATACCTGGATGAAACACCACAAAATGCACGAGTGACTTTATTTCCAAATTACAACCGGTATCACAAAACCAACAGTTTTGAAGCTGCTAGAAAATACAATGAGCTAGCAAAACAAAACGGACTCTCATTGACCCATTTGGCCCTGGCATTTGTAAGACAACAAGCTTTTGTGACAAGTACAATTTTAGGAGCAACAACAGTAGCTCAATTAAAAGAAAACATTGCAAGCAAAGAGGTGGTGCTGTCTAAAGAAATTTTAAATGAAATTAATAGAATACACGAAGAAATCCCAAATCCGGCACCTTAAAGAAGCTGTTCAAGATGAGTTGAATATTTTAACTCACGAACTCAAAGACTCGCAAACTCACAAACTAATCATATGGATTCATTAACTCAAATTGTTTTAGGAGCTGCTGTTGGAGAAGCGGTTTTAGGGAAAAAAGTGGGTAACAAAGCAATGCTTTATGGAGCCATAGCTGGAACGATACCGGATTTGGATATTGTAGCAAATTATTTTACAGATACTATTACTGCTATTGAAATTCATCGTGGGTTTACACACTCTATTTTCTTTTCAATTTTATTTGCGCCTATTTTTGGTTGGTTGGTTTCCAAAATTGAAAAAAAATCGGGGTTACATTGGAAAAACTGGAGTTGGTTGTTTTTCTGGGCATTGATTACCCATCCCATACTTGACGGGTTTACGACCTGGGGAACACAATTCTTTTGGCCATTTGAATACCGTGTGGCGTTTAAAAATATTTTTGTGATTGATCCACTTTATACGCTGCCTTTTTTATTCTTTCTTATTTTAACGATGTTTCAAAAGCGCACATCACCAAAGCGAAAGAAATACAATCGTTTAGGCCTAATCATTAGCAGTAGTTATTTAGTCTTAACACTAGTTTTAAAGGGAGTTACTTATATGAAATTCACCAATGCTCTTGAGGAACAGAACATTGATTACAAACAAATTCAGAACAAACCCGGGCCTCTTACCTCTATCTTTTGGGTGGCCAATGTAGAAACGGAGGAAGCTTTTTTAATTGGTGATTATTCTTTTTTTGACAGTCAGCCCATTACATTTCATTCTTTTTCAAAAAACCATCATCTTTTGGGTGAATGGAAAGATAGACCAAATATGCAGCGACTTATAAAAATTGCAGAAGGCTGGTTTACAATAACTGAAAAAGAGGGCCATTTATTTTTTAACGATTTGCGTTTTGGTTTATTAAATAATGATCCGGTAAACCCTGAGTTCACCTTTAGTTATCATTTAACTGAAAAAAATGAAATTATCTATGCAGAAGAAACGGAAAAGAATAGGGATGATGCTCAAGAATTATTAGGTGATTTGTGGGTGAGGATTAAAGGGAATTAATTATAAAAACATTATAAAGTAAGAATAGTATTCCGCTTAAAGCGAAAATTATCAATCAAAAAAAAGCTTTCAGAAAACTGAAAGCTTTTTTATTTAATTAAAAAAACGGAGGTTTAGTTTTGCACCCCTGTAATTCTGATATTATCTAAGTGATATCTTGTTGTAGCAGATGGATCTGATCCTTCATACTTAAATGCAATTCTTACATTGCCTTCAAAACAAGATAAATTTATAGGGCCAACGCTCTGGAAACCTCCAAAACCACTTGAAGGTCCTGTTGGCACATCTACATCAAGCTCTTGCCAGTCTGTGGTGGTCACATCCCCGGTAAAATTATTTGTAATCAATACAGAAAGAATTTTACCATTGTCAAAAGCAGCTTCAATATCTAAATCAAGTTGGTGCATTGTAAAAGTGTCAAAGTCCAATTCTGGTGTTACAAACCAAGCTTGAATATCACTTTCCGCTGTATTAAATCCAGTGATTTGGGCATACTGGTTTCCACTGAATTCACCAAGAACAAATCTTGTGTTTCCACCGCTAACGTTTACATTTATCCATCCGGTCAACTCACTTATATTTGATATTGATTCATAATCTTCTGTAAACAAGGTGTCTGGACCGCCAAAAGGACCTTCACAACCAATAAGGTCTGGGTCACATCTTTCTGGGCTATCAAAGTTAAGCGTTGTTGGGTCATTCAAATAGATAGTATAAAATTCATCAAAGAAATCGCGAGTTAAAATAGCATCAATAGTTCCTCTTCCTGCAGGCACAGTAACTCCCTTAAAGCCAGCAAAAGTACTAGTACTTAATATCACAGAAGCTTCATTGGCACAACTTTCAATGATTCGTTCGCCATCAAACTCATCTCCTGGTTCAGCAGCAAATGTTTTATCCAACTCATTTCTGTTAAATTGCATGTCTGACAATCTAATCATTAAATTTGTGTTTGAAGTTGAAAATTGTTCTATGGTCAATGGTTTGGGAACAATTGTAGCCACTTCTGTTGAGCGGATGATATGCTCTTCTCTTTTTGGAAATGGGATTCTTTCCGGTCTTAATGGACCTCTTACGCCAAGTGCTAAAACTCCATTTGAGGTCCCCACAGTTAAACCATCAAGTTTGACAAAAACTTTTCTTCCTACTTCATAAGAAACAAAAAGAGGGCTAACATCAATGAGAACTTTGATTCCTACAGTTGGGTTTTCTGGTTTGTCTTGAAGAATCATTTGCTTGAAAAAATTACCCCCTTCATCACTGGATACCAGATAGCCCACCATAAATTTTCCACTTTCACTATAAGTAAACTGGTCTTCATCAGATTGAGCTAATTCACCTGCTACTGCACCAATTTCTATGATATCTGATGCATTTATGTTAGGCTCTTCAATGTTTAAGTTTGGAATGTCAAAGTCATCATCTTTAACACAAGAGGTAACTACTGCAAAAGCAAGTAGTACCATTATTATTTTTTTAAATTGATTCGTTTTCATCTGTAATTTATTTATAAGGTTTTTTATTAAAATCTAAAATATGCGTTTATGTAATAAGTGGTTCCGTTTCCGAAAAAGTATCTTGAACCAAAAACCGGAGTGTCTCTGTTTGACTCTTCAACAAGCTTTCTATAATCTGAATTTCTGGAGTCCTCAAAACCACCGGTTTTGAATTCTTGATTGAAAACATTGTTTATAGTTGCAAAGAAACCTACAAAATAGTTGTTAATTCTCCAGGACTTTCCGCCAACGAGGTTGACAAGAACATAATCGTCAAATTGTTCTTGTTGTAAAAGTCCTCTTCCAATATTTTCGTCAAAGTCATTGAAGGGCAAGCCGTCTGTGTCTGTGGTAAATGCATCTGTTCTTCTCAATTTGCTAACATTTATATATCCATTTGAGAAATAATTTGCTGTTGCACCTACCCACCAAAAATCAGGATCTCTGTATTCAAAACCTAATTGATAAGCTCTTTCCGGCCCACCAGAAATATGAAGGTTTTTAAGCTTTGTAGTTCCATCACCAAAAGTGATTGGATTCTCAAAATCTGCACTAGTGTAATAGATGTTTGGATTGTTGTTGTAGATGTATTGACCAAAAGAACCGGCAGCTTTTAATTTGATTGTGGGTGTGACCTGTGCTTCAATACCAAGTTCACCACCCAGATGTCTTTTTTCAATTCCTGTTGTAATTTCTTGCACAAAAGCGGCGTCATTATCCACTCCTTGACCTTGAATAGATTGTGTGAAGAAAAAGCCAATTTCTGTTGCATCTTCAAAGCCTGTATAAAAACCGGTAATTCTTGCTTTGATGATGGGTGAGCGGTAAATATAGCTCAAGTCTGCAGATTGAATTTTTTCACTGTCAACGCCAATTACAACATCGTTGTTTTGTCGTGCATTTGAAAAAGAATTTCTTATGCCGGGTGCTTTAGTCATGTAAGCAGTATTGAAGTCAATTAAATGACGTCCTGTTACTTTGTAAGTAAGCCCACCTTTTGCGCCAAAATCTGTGAAGTCAAGCTTTTCACTTTTTCCAAAAGAACGCGCACCTGGAAAATATCCATTTTCAAATAGTCCATTCCTTTGATAAGAGGTTTGTGAAGCCTGAGCGGCCAAATAAAAATCAATTGCTCTGTATTTGAATTGGGCTTGCGCAAAACCACTAGTGACAGTTGCATCCATTTCATAATTGTATTTATAACGGTCTCCTTCTTGAACAATGCGGTTTCTATTTCTTAAATCACTTTGGGCAATATCTCCTGCTTCCACATCAATTGTATCTTCAGCAAAAGAGTCTATATCCAAAAAACCGGTGCCACCAAGTAAATCTTTGATGCTTGCAAAGTTTTCACTTTTTAAAGATCTAAAGTTTAATCCGGCATTGAGGGTTATGTTGCTTGTAAGAATAGTATTTAAAATGGTGTTTGCTGAAATTTGAGTATCATCAATGCGGTCCTCTTGTAGTGCATAAACTGCATTTCTACCTTCATTTTTAGCAATTTGGTTAGCTAGGTATAGGTTTTCCCAGTTAAATTGACCATTGTTTCTAAATTCCTGCTCAGCGAGGTAGGCATTTTGATAATCATTTGGAGTGGGATCTTCAAACCTCAAGAAGTAGCTGGGCATTCTTTGATAGTAATTTGGATCTGGATTTCTGGCACCCCCAATAAAGGTTTCCTCTCCGTTAATTGAAACTAGAGTTGTTCCATTATTGTCAATTCTTGAATTACCTATTTTACCAAACTGATAACCCACATTTGTGTTGAGTCTGGTTTTTTCAGAGATTGTCCAATAGTGATTTAACATAAATACCGGCTCTTCAATTTCTCTTGTTCGGGCATTTCTTATATCACCGTCTAGTTTTCCCCAGAACGGATTGTATTGATTTCCTTTTATATCAAAAACTTCCTGAGTAATCGCTGTTGAGCGACCTCTTCTATTTGGTGTATAGAAAGCAGAAAAGTTTAAGCTATGGTTAGGGTTGATTATTTTTTCAACCGAAGCAAAGAAAGAATTTGCATCATAAAGGGTGCCCTCGATAAAACCTTCATTTCCATAACGTCTTGAAATGAGCACAGAATAAGCCCAACCATTTGCAGACACGCCAGAGTTGTAGGAGCCCATCGCTCTACCCTGGTAAGATCTATTTGCAAAGGCATGAGAAACTTGACCTCCCTGGCGGTATTGCGATGCTCTCATCACAATGTTTGTGGTTCCGGCAAGGTCACCAAATGCATAATCATTTGCAGAAAGCCCCATTGAAAAATCTCGGTTTCTTTGAGCGTCATTTAAACCGCCCCAGTTACCCCATTGAGGTCTTCCGTCAAATTGTTTATTCATTTCAATACCGTTGATAAGCACTTTTCCATTGGCATTGTCAAGCCCTCTTGGTCTAAAAAATGTTGCACTAAAATCAAAGGCAGCGGCATTAAGAAAAACATCATTTGACGCTTGTAAAAGCCCCGAAACATTTGTTGATGTGCCATCATCTTGATCGAGTTCATCATCTGCAAGAGATATGACTCCAATTTGAGATTGTGCCTCAGTAAAATCAATTTCCATTAAAACGGGATCAAGGTTGACTGTGCCCCCACTCTGAATAGTAATTGGAAATCTTAAAGTGTTGTAACCTGATTTTTCAACTAAAAGGATTTGTTCCCCCAACGGTAAGTTTGAATCAGTGATTGTAAAAATACCATTTGCATTTGATGTAGTGCTGTAGATACTTTCCTCAATACTTAATTGAACATTTGGAATGGGTTCCCCTGAATTGGTTTCAATCACTCTACCTTTTACTGTTGCTTCTTGTGCGTGTAAAAGACTCACCACAAAAATGCAGAACAGAAAAGTTAATGTGTTTTTTTTCATTCGTAATTGGTTTTGAATAGATTAAGAAATCATTATAATTGCTGCGCAAAATTACATTATTTAAATGAATTATTTACCTTTGGCGCAAGTTTTGCCTTAGGCTTTACAATTAATTAATCTCTATTAAGAATGACAAGAATACAATTTTTAGTTTTACTCACTTCTTTTACCTTTATTTCAGGTGCTTTTAGTCAAAGCAAGAAGACATATAAAGTGAATGCTGTTGCATTTTATAATGTAGAAAACTTATTTTCTTTAGAAGAAGATGAATTTACCATTTATCACGACAGAACCATCAGAGCAGATGCATATTACACCCAAGAGGTTTATGATGCAAAGTTAAAAAATGTGGCAAAAGTCATCTCTGAAATTGGTGTAGATGTTACAGGCACCACTCCTGCGGTTGTTGGTTTTTGTGAAGTGGAAAATAGAGCAGTGATTGAGGATCTTGTTAACCAGAAAACCTTGCTTTCAAGTGACTATGGAATTGTACATTACCATTCACCAGACAGAAGGGGTATAGACGTTGCACTTATTTACAAAAAAGGGCTTTTTGTACCAACAAATACACAAAGCAGAGAATTACTACTTTATAGAGATAATGACCCCAATCAACGAATTTATACCAGAGATCAACTTGTGGTAAGTGGTTTACTGGATGGGGATAAAGTTCATTTTATTGTTCATCATTGGCCATCCCGAAGTGGTGGTGAAGCCAGAAGCAGACCAAACAGAATCAAAGCTGCAGAATTAAATAAAAAAATTATAGACTCATTACACGCCATTGATCCATATGCTAAAATTATCAATATGGGTGATTTTAATGATGACCCCACAAACCAAAGTATTAAAAAAGTACTTCAAGCAAAATCAAATAGAGAAGATGTTAATATCAAGGAGCTTTACAACCCTATGGAGGATATGCACAAACGCGGTTTGGGCACTTTAGCTTGGCGAGATGGCTGGAATTTATTTGATCAAATTATTGTATCTGCTGGATTATTGAGTAAGGATTTTTCAACTTATCAGTTTTACAGAGCCGGTATTTATAATCCTCCTTATCTTGCAAACCCAAGAGGAAGGTATAAAGGCTACCCATACAGAGCCTTTGCAGATGGTGGATTTACAGGAGGATATAGTGACCATTTTCCGGTATATACATTATTAATCAAAGAAGCATCTGAAGAGTCAAACTAAATTTATATCAACCAATAAGAAATGAAAACTCCCGTTGAAAGACGGGAGTTTTTTTCTTTATGAAGTCAACCAATGATCCCAGGGAATTCTACTTAAGATAAGTATAAGACCAATCGTATAGAAGATGGCCAGCATTTTAAATTTTCCTTTGGAGGTCAATTGCTTTTTGTGTTTTGAATAACCAATTGTAATAAGAACAACGGCAATAATCATAATTAATGGATGCTCAACAGCAAACAATCTTAACTCACTATTTCCCATAATATCCGCCATCGTCAAGTCATCTCTTGTAAATGAAGCGAAGCCTAAGGAGGGATGTGCAAAGTACAATAATAACCCTAAAATGACCTGAATATGAGTCAAAATAAGGCCAAATAATGAAACTCTAAAATCTTTTGCACCAAAGGGTTGGTTTGAAAAATATTTTACAATCGCATTGAGAGAGGCAAGTAACAATACTAGTAAAACCAAGTAAGCCCAATACCCATGAATAACGTCTAAAATTCTGTCTAAAGCCATAAGTTTTGTTTTTAAGATTTACAAAAATAGTGTTTATTTAAACAAAAAACCACCTCTTGTTTCCAAGAAGTGGTTTTTAATTATTTGAATAAGGATTATTTATTAGAAGTCATAGCGAACGCTGGCATTCCAGGTTCTTCCATTCCCATAGTAGTAACCAAAAGAATCTTTTTGGCCAAGATAAATATCATTGGCTACGTTGTACATATTTCCACGAATTGTGAAGTTGTTTCCACCAAAATTAAATTTATAAGTAATACCTGCATCAAGCAATGCATATGGAGATAAACGTTCTGCTTGGAATGTTTCACCTTGCTGAGAGGCTTCAATCACGTCACGTGCATTTACAAAACCATAAAGGTCTGTGTATATGTTATAATCTGCATCAATAGATAAGCCGGTTATTATTTCATATTTGAATCCAAAACCAAATGAGGTTTGCGGTGCGTTACCTACATACGTTCCTGTGAGAGGAACAGAACCTTCTTCTAAAAGTGCATTTGTTTCAGCATCCCGGGTTTGAAAAGGAGTCGTACCATCATATTTCCAGCTACCAATACTTCCAATAGTGCGGAACATAATTTTATTTGTATAACGGTATCTTACTTCAAACTCTCCACCAATATGTACTTGAGTTACATCTGTAAATCTTTGGTATCTGTCAACTTGCTCTACAGGGTTTGAAGATTCTGGGTTTCCGGGAATAAATCCGCCTGATACAAATCTGTTACCCCAAGTAGTGTGATACACATTGATGTCAATACTTAAATTTCCACCTCTGTACCTGTAGCCGGCCTCAAGACCTGTGATTTCTTCATTTTCAACTTCGCTGTCGCCATCTAAAATATAGTTTGAATTTCTTACATCGTCAAAAATATTGTCTAGGTAAGGTTGTCTGGAGTATTGGCCCGCATTGGCAAAAAGGGTACTGCTGTCAGTAAATGAATAACCTAAGCCTCCTTTAATGTTGTAGCCAAACTTATTTACTTTATCAGATTTCCCTAAACCGTCTATACCTTCAATTTCAGATCCTTGGGCGCGACCTTCCCTTTGATAGCTCTGGGTAGATACTGCGCCTTGAATAAATGCAGAGAAGTTGTCAGTTTTGTATTCAGCCTGACCAAATCCACCTACATAATTGATATTTTCTGAATAATCATATGCAAAACGCTGGTCTTCATCTGCGAAATTGAATAAAGAAGCCCACGGATTTGCCTCAAAAGTTTCTGTGAGCTGGTAGTCATCAGGTCTTTGATCGCCATATCCAAAGTTATCTGCATAGGCATTAAGACCTAAGAAGTCATTCATTTGACGAAAGTGGTCGCCTTTGTAGAAACGTGTGTCAGCACCCACATTCATTGACCAGTTTTCAGTTGGGTTGAATTCTAGGTTTGTTAAAAATCCATACCAGTTGTGGTTGTTTACTGACATTCTTCTCATAGCGGCACTTCCAAAAGTACCTATACCATCAGGATTGTTTGCAATATTGTTTTCAACAAGGTCGTCAAAATTAATTTCATTATTGCTTTCATTTCTGAATGGGTTAATGTTGCCTGAACTTCCAACAGGACCTGTTCCACCTCCACGACCCCAAGAGGCATAAAGAACGGATGAAAGGTTTGTTTTTTCATTAATAGTCCAGTCCCAGTTAAGGTTAGCTACCGGTTTGTGATAGTAATTGCGTCTGAAAGTAAAACGTTCGCCATCCTTGAATCCAGAATTGTTGTTGTGTCTTAAACCAAATTCATCATAAGCATCTAGACCTACAGAAAAGTTTTGATCGTGCCATTGCGGTGCTCCTGTAATCAAAAAGTTCAACGAGTGACTTTCATTAGGAACATATCCTATACCAATAAAATAGTTTTGACCTTGTCCTGCTGTGCCATTGGCCCATTTTCTGTGTCCTTGCCAGTGATCAAGTAAGAATGAGAATGCCCATTTATCTTGGAGGCCTGTGTCATAACTAAAAGTCCCCTTCATGTAACTATCGTTTCCAGTCATTAATCTTGAAAAACCACCTTGTGTTCTCTCAGCGGCTTTTGATACTATGTTAACTGTTCCTCCAACAGATGAAATAGCTAATTTGGAAGAACCAAGACCTCTTTGAACCTGAACAGCATTGGCTACATCTGCCATACCTGACCAGTTTGACCAGTACATTCTACCATCTTCCATACCGTTTATAGGCTGACCATTTAAAAGAAAGGCTGTGTTTGTTTGATCAAAACCACGTAAAAACATTTGAGAATCTCCAAAACCACCTGCTTGGTTTGAAACGTAAACTGAAGGTGTATTTTTCATTACCTCTGGAAATTCAACATTACCCACAGCTTTAGACTGAATTTCTGCGGCAGTTATCGTTGAAACTGCAATGGGAGTAGCTCTGTCCGAAGCAAGGTCAATAATACCTCTTCCCACGATTACAACCTCAGCAAGGGCATCTGCATCGGGCTCAAGTGTGATAGTGCCAAGATCTGCAGAACCATTTGTCAATGAAAATAGCTTTCTGGAGTTAAGAAAACCTAAATAAGAAATCTCAAAAGATCCTGAGTTATCACTTACGTTTAAAGTAAAATTGCCATCAAAATCGGTGATTGTACCATTGGAGGTTCCAACCTCAATGACGTTTGCTCCTGCAAGGGGCTCGTTAGAGTCGCCAGCGACTATTTTACCAGTCACTACACCTTGAGAAAATCCTAATGTGCTTACCATTAAAAATAAAAAGAGTAGTTGTTTTTTCATAATTATATTTGTTAGTTAAAATTTATGCAAAAGAAAGCATTTTTTTAGAATTATATCTTATCATATTGTTAAGAATAGTTGATGCTAATCAAATCCATAGAACAAAGTTATTTTAAATTATAGTAGCCTGATTTAAAGGGAAATAAATTTCTTAACAGGTTTGTTAACAAGAGATGTTACTTTTAAAAGAATTAAATTTATTTTAAAAACTGACTTGGAATCTTAAATAGAGATTGTTTTTTCGGGAATGGCGTCAATTTCAGCCTTAAGAGGTTGAATAAATTTAAAATAGGCGTCTTTAAATTCCTCTTTTATGGGCTCTGCAGCCGGAAGTTTGATGGCGTAAGGGTCTACTTGCTTTCCATTGTACCAAAACCGGTAACATACATGTGGCCCTGTAGCAAGACCGGTGCTTCCCACATAGCCAATGACATCTCCTTGCTTTACACGCTCACCCTTTTTTACAGCTCTCTTTGACATATGAAGATATTGAGTAGAATACGTATTGTTGTGTTTTATTTTTACATAATTACCGTTTCCTCCGGTGTAACCTGAGCGTTCTACAACGCCGTTAGCAGTAGAAACAATGGGGGTGCCGTGTGGTGCAGCATAATCTGTGCCAAGGTGTGGACGCCTTTGTTTGGTTACAGGATGCAGTCTGCTGGGGCTAAAACGGGAGGAAATTCTGGAGTAATTTAATGGTGCTTTCAAAAAGAAATTGCGAAGGGTGTTTGCTTTTTCGTCATAATAGTCAGAGACTCCTTGAACACTGTCTGTCATAAACCGAAAACCATAATAAGGCTTTCCATAATGATTTAAGAGTGTTACCTCTACATTTTCAATGCCGGCATATATGGTATCGTTGATGTAATTTTCGTTATAAATAATTTTAAAATTGTCTCCTTTTTGAAGTTTGAAAAAATCAACGGTCCACTGGTAAACACTGGAGAGCTCGTGCACAAGCATCTGGCTCAAACCCTCATCAACCATTGATTGTGATAATGAGGAGGTAATAACACCAGAAGCAACCCTTCTTTTTGTTGAAATGGGAAGTTTGCCACTGTATGAATGAATGCTATCACTCAAATGAATGACTACATAATCAATTCTTGTGGGTTGGTAGATGAACACTTGAGCTGTATTTGTTGTGTCTTTTGACTTGAGAACGGTATAAGGCCTTCCTGCTCTTAATCGGGCAACATCAATGGTATCTTTAACTTTATTTACTATAGAAAACACTTGTGCAGGTGAAACCCCTTGCTTATCCATTAAAAACCCAAAAGTTTCTCCGGATTGTATGGTGTCTCTTGTAACATTAAAATCATTTAAGGAAAAACCAAATTCTTGAATGATTTTGGGTTCTTCAATTTCAAGGATTTCTGTGTCACCTGTTGAGTCGTTTTTGCAGCTTATTATGAAAAGGGATAGGAGAAAAAGATAACTAAATTTTGTCAAGGCTTTATTTTTTTAAATGTTTGCTCCCCAGTTTTCGATTTCATCTTTGGACCAAAGACTGGGGAAAAATATTCTTTTTTGGTATTTGGGATGCATATACTTTGTCCATTCACTTCCGCCGGTTGCTTCTACTATTTTTGAAGAATCACCACCACTTAAGTAATAGTTTGCAGCATCATAGTGAGCCATAACCCAAGTGATGTTTACGGTGTAATCATAGTCACGCATTGCATTGATCAATGCGGAGTCATTTTTTACTTCATCAGGAAGTGTTTTGAATTTGGTGTATAAATTCTTTTTGTTATAAGTTTCTGTAAAATCTACAAACTCAACCCGATATTTTTCTTCAAAGGCTTTGAGTAATTGTGATTTTTTTCCGGTTTTATAATCTTTACCTGCAGCTTGCCAATAGAGATGTTCTAAGGCGTGTTCATAGGGCGTGTTTCGGTCAATATTGTCTCTAAACCTTTTGTCTATGAGGTTGATTAACTCTGTAGAGGCAAATTCAATTTTTCTGTATTGAGCACTTTGAAACCCACTGGCTGGAGTTAAAGTGGTTCTAAATTTCATATACTGTTCTGCCTCCATTCCCTCTTTCATTATATTGAAAGAGGAGGTTAGCATATCAAAATAACGACTAATGCGCATTAATTTCGAACTAAAAAAAGGAGCGTCTAGATTTTTTTTAAAAGCAACCTGCTCTATTTCCCATAGAATCATTTTAAACAATAACTCATTGACCTGATGGTACATAATAAAGACCATCTCATCGGGTAAATTGGTGCGTTGAATTTGTAAGTTAAGAAGGGCATCAGTTTGAATATAATCCCAATATGTAATGGGCTTGCTGTGTAAAAGTCCTTCCAAATGAACATTTAAATCTTGACCCAAATTAGAAAACTTTTTTTCTAATTGTTCTATTAATTCATTTGTTTTGGGAGTTGTACTCATTTAATTATTTTGCTAAAATTTTAAAGGAATGTTTTAAACCTTTGAATTCATCGAGCTCTGCTCTTAATGAACCCACTGATAAATCTGCTACAATTTTTAAAGGAATTTTATTGTCATCATCAGATATCCAGACCGTTAGACTTTCCTTTTCTTTGAACACTCTTCCAGACTCAACATAGGGCCTAAAAACAAGCGTTTCAACTTGGCCAAATTTAGTCTTTAAAAGTTCTTTACGCAAAAACTTAAGGCGAAACTTAAAACTTTCGTCCCCATAAAACATATCTACATCTGTAAAATCACCGGGTTTTAGATTGCGTGCGTCAACATTGTTCCGTAAGTAGTAAAATGTTGACAGCATATCTTGTACACCCACGGGAAAAGGATGTGTGTTCTTGGTATTTTTTTTTCTGTCGTGTACAAGGGCTAAATTTTTAGTGTGGTCAAAATCAACAATAATGTCTCGTGTGTGACCTCCTTCATTGATATCTCTAATAAACCTGTATGGAATATCCTTTTTTTTGTCCATATAAGTTTCGTAAATATCTTCCACTTTAAAGAATATTCTTGAAAGACCAGAATTTCTTCCATAGCCTTTTACATGATAAACCTCTTTACCGTTTAAAATTGCGTTGTCAACTTGTAGCGTGGCATAACCTGCAGTTAAAAACCCTGAATAGGAAACTCTGAATTTAAACCACTCGCCATCCTGAAATGCTTTTTTTTGTGCCAAAACAGGGATACTTATAATTAGCGAAATTAAAATCAAAAATACTCTCATAGGTTTATTTCATACTGGTTTAAATAGAGCATTGCAATTGTCGTTCCACAATGATTCATTAATTTAATAACGATTGATTGGTTTATTTTGTTACAAAATTATAAGGTACCTCTAAGCGCCTGTTCTCGTTCAATAGATTCAAAAAGTGCTTTAAAATTTCCGGCGCCAAATCCTCTTGCACCCATTCGCTGAATGATTTCAAAGAAAAGAGTGGGTCTGTCTTCAATGGGTTTTGTGAAAATTTGGAGCAAGTAGCCTTCTTCATCTGCATCTACAAGAATAGAAAGTTTTTGAAGCTCGTTGATGTCTTCCTTCATGATTTCCATATGTGCCCCCAGTCGTCTGGGAATGTCATCATAATAGGCCTGCGGCGGTGGTGGTAAAAACTCGATGCCTCTTGCCCTCAATTGCGCAACGGTTTTGATGATGTCATCTGTGGCAACGGCTATATGTTGCACGCCGGGGCCTTCATAAAAGTCCAGATATTCTTCTATTTGGGATTTTTTGGCTGCTTTAGCCGGCTCATTAATGGGGAATTTAATTCTTCCGTTACCGTTACTCATAACTTTACTCATCAATGCTGAGTATTCAGTGTGGATTTGTTTGTCGTCAAAGGAAAGGAAATTGACAAAGCCCATCACATCTTCATACCATTTGACCCATTGGTTCATTTCGCCCCAGCCCACATTACCCACCATGTGGTCAATGTATTTTAAACCCACCGGCTCCGGATTGTAGTCTGATTTCCATTCTTTATATCCGGGAAGAAAAACGCCTTTGTAATTTTTTCTTTCGACAAAAATATGAACGGTTTCTCCATAAGTATATATTCCTGCACGCACCACCTCGCCGTGTTCATCTTTTTCAACGGTGGGTTGCATAAAGGCTTTTGCACCACGTTTGGTGGTTTCTTCAAAGGCCGCAGTGGCATCTTCAACCCAAAGGGCGATTACCTTTACGCCATCACCGTGCTTTACTAATATGTTGATTGATGGGTGAGTTGCTGTAGAGTGGCGTTGAAAGCACCAGAGCGTATTTTATCCTGTTTTAACACATAGGATGCTCTTTCTTTGTTACCTGTTTCAAGTCCAGAATAAGCATAGGACTGAAATCCAAAAGCGGTTTTATAAAAGTGAGCTGCCTGTTTTGCATTCCCCACATAAAACTCTACATAATCGGTTCCAAGAAGGGGTAAAAAATCTTGTGCACCTTCAAATATTTTTTCGAGACCGTAGTCAACTGATTTTACTTCTTTACTCATTGTTACTGTTGTTTTGTGTTTTTTATTTATCTAACCATGATTGGTAGTAAGTATCGTCTGCAATTTTCATAGCTTCATCTGTGAGCATTAAAGGTTTGAAAGTGTCCACCATAACTGCAAGTTCTTTAGTTTCTTTCTTGCCAATACTTCCTTCATAGGTTCCCGGGTGGGGGCCATGAGGAATGCCTGCCGGGTGTAATGAAATATTTCCGGGTTTGACGCCTGTTCTGCTCATAAAGTCGCCATCTACATAGTATAAAACTTCATCACTGTCTATATTGCTGTGGTTGTAGGGCGCCGGGATGGATTGTGGATGATAATCATACAAACGCGGCACAAAAGAACACACCACAAAAGCATTCGTTTCAAAGGTTTGGTGTACCGGCGGCGGCTGGTGTATGCGTCCTGTAATGGGTTCAAAATCATGTATGGAAAAAGCATACGGAAAGTTATAGCCGTCATAACCCACTACATCAAAAGGATGTGTGGCATAAACCATTTCAAATATTTCATCTCTTTTTTTAACTTTGATAAGAAATTCTCCTTTTTCGTCATAATTTTCAAGTTCTTGAGGTTTTCTTAAATCTCTTTCGCAGAAAGGGGAGTGCTCTAACAATTGCCCAAACCAATTTCTATAACGTTTTGGAGTGTAAATGGGACTTCTTGATTCCACAATAAAAAGCCGGTTATCTTCCGTGTCAAAGTCTATTTTGTATATGATTCCTCTTGGAATAAGAAGGTAATCCCCATATTTAAAATCGAGGTTGCCTAAAAGAGTTCTTAATTTTCCTGAACCTTTGTGGATGAAAAGCAACTCATCAGAATCTGTATTTTTATAAAAATAATCCTGAGTTTTATTTTGAGGTGCCGCCAGTGTGATGTGACAATCGCTGTTTGTCATTACAATCTTTCTGCTTTCAAGATAGTCTTTTTCAGGAGCTATATCAAATCCAAATAATTTATAGGATTGCATATTGTTTGGATTGACAATTTTGGGAGCAACACTGTATTGGTTTTTTATTTCTTTCACCTGTGTGGGGCGGTGTATGTGGTACATATTTGAATACATACCATCAAAACCAATGGTGCCAAAGAGTTGTTCATAATACAATTCGCCATTGGGATTTCTAAATTGTGTATGGCGTTTGGGAGGTATTTTTCCTAATTGATGGTAAAATGGCATAACGACTTGTTTTGCTAACAAATATCGGAAAAAAATAACAGATTTATATTAAGATTTAATTAAAACCAAAAGCCTAAACTAACATACCATTGACTTTGTTTGATTTCAGTAGAATAAGAGTAAAAAACTTCGATGGGGCCAATAAAAGTATCGCTGGCAAGACCCAGAGCATAACCTCTGTGTGGAATTCTGTCTATCCAAGCCGAGGATTCAAATAGTTTATCGCCCACATTGGCAATATTAGCAACTGCGGAAACATAAGTTTTTTTATAAATTTGATAATCGGCCCTTAAAGCAGATTTTAGAAAAGTATCTCCTCTTATACTTATGGCATCATACCCAAAAAGTTGAACAAAATTATTAATGTTGTTGTAGCCATAACCTCCCACAAAAAAATCGAGTGTAACGGTTTCTTCACCTCCTATTTTAAAACCACCTTCAGAGGAAAGGGTTAATGATAAATCTGAATTCGGGCTGTATGTATAACTAAGAGATGCTTTCGCAATTGAAAAAGGCTCAAACTCTTCATTTAAGCCCGTGGCAAAGGCATAAAAATTAAATTTTCCATCAAAAAAAACTCCCTTTTTCGGAAAATATTTATTGTCACGGCTGTCCAGAGTTAAATATCCATAAGCACTAAAATAATTTGTATTTTCAAAAATGGAACGTTCATTCTCATTGGTATCTTCAATAGTTATTGAAGTAAATTTTAATTTTTTATGTTCTGCACCGATTCCCAGCGAGTAAATTTGCCTGAATAATGTCTGTACATAAAACTGGTTAGTCAGGTCTTCATATTTAATCTCAATATTAGCAACCGGTGGTATAGATTCTGCAATATCTGGCGGGAAAAGACTGAAATTGACGTTCTTTTTAAATTTATTGTAACGTGAACGCACACCCACACTCCAGTAGAATCCCTTATCTATATAATAGTCAAAATTATACCTGATGTTGTCACCTAAAATAAAGTCAAAAGAAACAATATCGTTTTTCTGAATTAAACGTTTTCGGGTTAAATTTAAAAGAGCTGCACTTTTATACAAATCGTTATAATGAACACCTAATCTTAATAATGCCCTCGATCGTGTTTCAGCGAGTTGAAGCTTTAAGACATTATTGTTGTTTTCGTCCTCGCTAAAAAAATAATTAATTTGGCTAAAATTACCTGTAGCACTAAGGTTGTTTATGCCTTCACTGAAGCGTTTATATGTTGTTTGAGCAGGCGTTTTAATTTTTAATTTCCCTAAAACGTAAGAACGTGTATAGTCTTTTGTGCCTGAAATTTCAACAACGTCGATTTGAAGACTGTCTGAAAATGTTTTCTCGATTTTAGTTGATTTTTGATTTTTTTGCCTTTGTGAAAGTTCTTGCAATTGTTCTTTATACTTTGTAGCTTCCTCATACCCCACTTTGATAATTGACGCACCTTTATCAAAGGAGATAACAGAAAACTCTTTAATATCAGGATGGATGTAGATATCTGTCTTTTTCCGCTTATCTTTCATATCATTTATAGTCCTGTAATTGTTGATTTGGACCAAAATATCTATGGCAGACTTTAAATTATCCCGAGAAAGCAAACTGTCCTGAACATCAACTCCAATAATAATATCGGCGCCCATTTTTCTTAGTTCGTCAACCGGATAATTATTTGTTACCCCTCCATCAATTAACATTTGTCCGTTGACGTCAATGGGACTAAAAATTGAGGGCAAAGCACCACTTGCAGAAACCGCTTGTGGTAAATACCCCTCAGTTAATTTTACAGAGATTCCCTTTTCAACATCTGTTGCCATGCAAAAAAAAGGAATGGGTAGTTTTGAAAAATCATTGATATGACTTACGTGCCCGGTTAATTTTGAAATTAAATTGAATAAGTTTTGTCCTTTGGATAAAGAAGTTGGAAAGGAAATTTTCAATCCATCAAAAGGCAGGGAAATCGCATATTTTTCAGATTCATTTTTTTCGTAAAAGGTTTTGGCTGCTCTTGGAATATTATCTTGAATCAATTCATCAAAATCAAGCACATGAAAAATAGAATCCAGTTCTCTGGCATTATAACCTGATGCATACAAAGCCCCCACTATGGCACCCATACTGGTGCCGCCAATATAATCTATGCGCACTCCGGCATCTTCAATGACCTTTAATGCTCCAATATGTGCTAAGCCTTTGGCGCCGCCACCACTCAATACAAGACCCACTTTCACATCTTCCTGTTCTTGTGAAAAGGAAATTCCAGAAAGGAAGAGTGCAATTATAAAAACAAGTATTTGCTTCATTTTATGTTCTTGTAATGGTCAATAATTTTTTCAGCTTTATGGTGACCAACCAAAGCTGCTAAATCCTGAACGTTCGCTTCAGAAATACGCTTTGCACTTTTAAAGTGCTTCAAAAGGTCAATGATGGTTTTTTCACCAACTCCGGGGATGGATTCGAGTTCGGTCTTTAACGCCTGATTGCTTCTTTTGTTTCGGTGGAATGTAATTCCAAAACGGTGGGCTTCATTCCGCAATTGCTGAATAATTTTCAACGTTTCCGATTTTTTGTCTAAATATAAAGGAATTGGGTCGTTTGGAAAAAATAATTCTTCCAGTCTTTTTGCAATTCCTACAATGGCAATCTTTCGGCGTAAGCCTAATTCATCCAAACTTTTTAGTGCCGAATTTAACTGACCCTTCCCTCCATCTATGATGATGAGTTGTGGTAAAGGTTGCTTCTCTTCGAGCAATCTTTTGTATCTTCTGTAAACCACTTCTTCCATAGACGCATAGTCATCGGGTCCTGTGACTGTTTTTATGTTGTATTTACGATAGTCTTTTTTGCTTGGTTTTCCGTTTTTGAAAACCACACAGGCCGCAACAGGATTGCTTCCTTGTATGTTTGAATTGTCAAAACACTCGATGTGACGGGGCTCTTCGGGCAGTCTAAGGTCTTTTTGCATTTGGGCCATAATGCGGTTTTCATGACGATGAGGGTCTGTAATCTTGATTTGCTTAAAACGCTCCATTCTGTAGTATTTCGCATTGCGAATGGAGAGGTCCAGTATGTTTTTTTTATCACCCAATTGGGGAATGTGTACTTTGATGTTTTCGCCCACTTCCACATCAAAAGGGACATAAATTTCTTTGGAAAGTGAATCAAATCGCTGCCTGATTTCAATAATGGCGAGTTCTAGAAGCTCTTTGTCGCTTTCGTCCAGTTTTTTCTTAATTTCCAACGTGTGTGACCTGATGATGCTTCCAAAAGAGATTTGTAAAAAGTTGACATAGCCATACCCTTCATCAGATACAATGGAGAAGACATCGACATCATTGATTTTTGGATTGACAATGGTGGATTTTGATTGGTAATTTTCAAGAATTTCGATTTTTTCTTTCAGGCGTTGGGCATCTTCAAACTGAAGTTTTTCTGCATAGTGTTTCATTTGAGTTTTGAAACGCTGCAAGGAGTCCTTGAAATTTCCCTTTACAATTTGCCTGATGGCGTCCATATTGTCTTGATACTCCTTTTCGCTTTGCAGGTTTTCACAAGGACCCAGACAATTTCCCAAATGGTATTCCAAGCACACTTTATATTTTCCGGCTATTATTTTTTCTTGCGAAAGGTCATAATTGCAGGTTCTCAAGGGATAAAGCCCTTTGATTAATTCCAACAGTGTTTGGACGGTTTTCATACTGGTGTAAGGGCCAAAATACTCTGAGCCGTCTTTGATCATTTTTCGGGTGGGAAAAATCCTGGGGAAGCGTTCGTTTTTTATGCAAATCCACGGATAAGATTTGTCATCTTTGAGCATCACATTGTAGCGCGGCTGGTATTTTTTGATGAGGTTATTTTCAAGAAGTAGCGCATCAGTTTCTGAGGAGACCACAATGTGCTTGATTTCATGAATTTTCCTGACTAAAAGCCGTGTGCGGGCATTGTCATGGCTTTTCGTAAAATAAGAACTAACCCGTTTTTTTAAGTTTTTGGCTTTGCCAACATAGAGGATTTTATCGTTTTTATCATAATACTGATACACACCGGCACTGTCTGGCAAGGTTGAAATCTGTATTTCTAAAGCGGTTTTTTCCATTTCTGTAAAGGTAGAAAATAGATGTTAGACGTGAGAGATTAGACGTGAGATTTTCACGTAATCAAAATGTTACCACACAATTAAAATTTTTGTATTTTGTTCATTCCTATTGGAATTTGGTATTTATTATTTTGGAATTTATAAAGTATGGCATCACACAACGAACTCGGAAAAATTGGTGAAGAACTGGCAGCTCAACATTTGCTGGCAACCGGTTATAAAATCTTAGACCGAAATTATATTTATGAACATGCTGAGGTCGATATCATTGCGCAAAAAGACAACTTGGTCGTTTGTGTAGAGGTAAAAACACGAAACTCTGACTTTTTTGGCGACCCTCAGAGTTTTGTCACTCCTTCCAAAATCAAGCAAATTGTAAAAGTGATGAATGCTTATTTGGAAGCCAATGACATTGAACTCGAAACCCGATTTGACATTATCGCTGTGTTAAAAAATAAAACCACCGAATTGGTTACACATTATGAGGATGCGTTCTATCATTTTTAATTTTTTCAAGTGCCTTGTAAAGCAGAATAATTTCAAGCAGTGTTAATGGAATCAGTAAAATAAAGCCAAACCAGGCAAGAAAAACAGTAAAGAAGAATACCGCAACAATGATTTCAAAAACCCCTGTTACCAATGCTGTATTGCCCAATTGCTCTTTGAGTTTTACGATGGCAACTCCAAATAAAATCCCTATAGCACCTAGACTTAAAGACATGCCACTCATAAAATACTCCGCTGGAATAACCTCAATAAAAATGGAGACGATATCATACATATAAATGAGTGCAGAAAAAATAATTAACACAAGAGATGAAAATTTCAGCAAGGTATTCTTTAGTTCTACACCCAAAACCCAAAATCCTTTTATAAAAAACACCACAGAGATAAGTATACTAACTTTCAATAGAATATAGACAAGCTTTGGGTAAGGAATCTCGTTTTCTGATACCCTTATCCAATCTGCATAAAACTCAGGAAATCCTAATAAAAAGTAAACACCTCCAAAAACACAAGCAATGGTTAATGATTTTATCACATACCCTATTTTTTCAGGGTCAATGATGGGTTGTTCAGTTTTTGATTCATTGGTGTTGCTTATGGATTCAAAATCATAATCCAAGGCAGCGAGTATGGTTTTGATAGTATAAGGTCTTGGCGAAACCTCACCGGCTTCAATCCGCTGAATGGTGCGCACATTGATGTTGCACTTTTCTACAAGGTCTTCCTGAGTGAGTCCTTTTTTTCTTCTTAAATCAAGGATTTTTTGTCCTAGTTCGGGCTGTTTCATGTTTTTGGATCATTGATTGATAGCGCAATACTACAAATGAACAACTCAATGTACAATAAATATCTTTGAATTTCACCCGACATTCACCCGACATTGCACGGCAAAAGCTTTGATGTAGCGGTAAACACTAATTATTAATGATTCAAATTTAGCCTATTAATTCTTTCTGCTTATTATAAAAAGCATCCGCCTGAAGTTGCAGTAATTCCCGTGCTTTTTTGCGTTTGTAATCATAGAGTTCCTGCTCTTCTGCGATGTCTGCATACACGCGGTTATTGACTTCGGTATCGGTTTGCAGCACGGCTTTGCGCTGGTGCATTTGCTGGGCTACCCAGGTTTGCAGGGCGTTCTCTTCTTCCTCGAGCTTCAGGTCATAAGCGCCTTTTGGCGAAAGCAATTTGGCAATAATGGGCGCAGTTTCAATGGCTAAAAACAAGAGCATGATAAAAAGCGACGGCAACAACGGCAGGCTGTTGAGCGCATCCACCCGGGCCATCAATCCGTCAAAGCCATCGATAACAGGCTGGCTTTCAGAAACTTTGGTGTTGTATTCCTCACTCAAAAGCAGGATTTGGTTTTCAGCTTGTTCTATTTTTTCAGTGTTGGTTGCTTTCAATTCCTGGAGGGCGGCATGCTCCGCATCGTGTTTTTCACGCTTTTCATTATAAACAGGCCCTTTCCCAAGTTTTTGAGTGCCCGCAGTACCTTCGGCTTCTGAAATATAGGTATTGTACAAGGCGTTTACTTCCGCTTCTTTGGTGGTAATCTCTTCTTTTAAAGTGGCAATTTCCGCATCAAGCGCATTGACTTTTGGTGTGAATTGGGTGGCAATTTGCTCCTGATTGGCAAGGGTCAAATCGTTTTTTCGCTCCAGCAACACCTGATTGATTTCCTTTTCAAATATTTTTAATTCCAACGGTTTGGCAATGACAATGGCGATGATCACGGCAAGCAAAATACGTGGGGAAGCTTGTAGCAGTTCGCTTTTAAAGTTGTCTTTCTTTTTTATGGTCGAAACGATAAAACGATCCAGGTTAAAAATGAGCAATCCCCAGACCAACCCGAAAGCAATAGCGGAAATGTAATTGTCAAACACAGTGTAAAGCGCATAGGAGGCAGCGATAAAAGCCATCACGGCGGTAAAGAAGACAGTGGCACCAATGCCGGCATATTTGGTTTGTTCGCCGGGAGAACAGGAGTCGAGAATTTTGGTATCTGCCCCGGAGCAGAAAATAAAAAAGCGTTTTAGCATACTGATGATTTTTGATTGATGAACTACTAAAACGCTCTTTTATAAGGGAATGTTGTATTATCAAGTGATTTTAACGACACAGGCTTTACTTAATAACACTTGAATTGTTTTCAGGTTAGCAACCCAATAAATTTACTTTGGGATATTCACTAAGATCTATATTTAAATCGTCTGATTTTTTTGCCATTTCAAGCACTTCTTCATAATTGTATTGGTGGGGACCAATAAAGAAAACCGCACCACTTTTATGCAAGGCTTTGATGTATTCTATGGGGTCATTCAAAGGTGCCGGTGGTGGTGTTGCCGGCAGCAATGGTAGTGGCGATTTTTTTCCAAATTTTGGATTAGGCGGAGTTGGAGGGGTTGGTGGAGTTCGTTTGATTTTTTCATTTCTATCGTCCAGAATGCCGCTTGTAACTTGAATTGTAACGATATTATAATTTTTTAATTCTTCACCAATTTCATTTATAAAACTTAATTTCACAAGGTTTTCAGATTTCACAAATACCTTTATTTCATCCTCATTATCCAAGTTTTCAAATTTTGTGATGAGAGATTTTAATGTGGGTTTGTAATTTTCCAAAGAGGAAGGAATGCCATTGATGCTAAACGATTCGTCATCATTTATTTTAAAAATGATACTTTTTGAGGATAAAGGAAGGTTTTCTTTTTGAAATGAATCGTCAAAATCTTTTATCCAACTATCTCTAATTGAATCTGAAAATTGTAATTTAGTGGGTAAAGGAGGTGCCCCAAGAGTGCCTTCTACACTTGGATAAGATTCTGTTTTTTCTTGTTGAGGAATCACTTCTTTTTGAATCACTTCTTTGGAACTAAAACCATAAAATATAATTCCTAATAAAGGAGCTAATAAAAGACTTCGCAGCCAAATGGCTTTTGTGGATGTTTGCTTTTTCATAACTGTAAATCGTTTTTTGATAAATGAATAATTAATGGAGTTTGCCAGGCTTGGCGTGGTAGCATGTGATGAGAATGCCAATAAAAGGTTTTGATAGGTTGCCGTGTCAGTTCCCTGATTTAATACGGCGCGGTCTGCTAAAAATTCGTGGTTGAGTTTGATGCTTCTTTTTAAAAAGTACAGCAACGGGTTGAACCAAATGACAATCTGTAAAAGTTCGACAAGCAGGATATCGATGCTGTGTTTTTGTTTGGCATGAATGTGTTCGTGCTGAATTACTTCTTCCGGGATTTCGTTTGCTTCAAATTTTTGCTTATTGAGGAAGACATAGTTCAAAAACGTATGAGGAACAACAGGAGTTTTCAGTAAGATATGATTGATGGAATCACGGGTGAATTTTGGGTTGTTCTTGATTTTTGAAATCAGCTGGTTAAGGTTTTTTCCAAATTTTATACTGAAAAACACCACTCCCAAAGCATACAAACTCCATAAAACAAAAGGCCAAATATTCACCGAAACCTCAGTTGCCGGCATAGGCATAGGAAGTGTATTGCCGATAAATACAGGAGCTGAACTTATGGGCACCTCTACATAACTTGTAAAAGTGACCAAAGGAATCAAAAAAGCTGCCGGCAAAGAACCCAGCAAATAAAAACGTTTGAAAATGTGCATGCTTTCATTTTCCAAAACGAGTTTATAAAAACCATACAAAATGGTAAGTATCACTGCCGATTTTACTAAATACATTTCCATTACTTTTTCTTTTTGATTTCTGAATCGATGACCATTCTAAGTTCCTCAAGTTCCTTCTTACTGAGGTTGGTTTCCTGTGTAAAAAAGGAAGCAAACTGTGCCGTGTCGTCATTAAAGAAACTCTTGATCAGCCCGTTGACCTGTTTTGAAAAATAGTCTTTCTTTTTGATGAGCGGGAAATATTCCCGTGAGCGGCCTTCCTGCACATAGTCCACAAAGCCCTTGTCCTGCATCCGTTTTAAAAGGGTGGCCACGGTGGTGCTGGCGGGTTTGGGTTCAGGGGAAGCCTCAATAAGGTCTTTCATAAAGGCACGTTTTTGTTTCCACAAAAGTTGCATAAGGTGTTCTTCGGCTTTGGATAATTGCATGGGTAAAAGTTTGTTACTCTACAAATGTAGAATAATTTTTTAATTCTACAAACATAGAAGGAAATGTTTTTCAAAATGAATAACCCTCTCAGGGTTTTAAACCCTGAGAGGGTTGATAAAAGTATTACATTTGCCATAAATTATTTTATATGCTCACCGAACAACAACTCCTGGAAAGAAGCGGCTCACGTTGCGAAATGTGTAACGTCAATGAAAACCTTAAAAGTTATGACCTGCCCAACTCACCAGGCGATATAGCCGAAACCAATGTGTTGCTGTGTGAAACCTGCATCAGTCAAATAGAAAACCCAGAAATCAAAGACCCCAACCACTGGCGCAGTTTAAACGACAGTATGTGGAGCACTGTGCCGGCAGTACAAGTGCTTTCGTGGCGGATGCTAAACCGCCTCAAAGCGGAAGGCTGGCCGCAGGATTTACTCGATATGATGTATCTCGATGAAGAAACCCTTGCCTGGGCTAAAGCAGATGGCGATGGTGTTGCATCAGGTGATAAAATTATTCACAGAGATAGCAATGGGGTTATTTTGGAAGCAGGAGATTCAGTGGTTTTAATAAAAGATTTAAAAGTGAAGGGCAGCAGTATGGTCGCAAAACAAGGGACCGCAGTTCGTAGAATTTCCCTCGATCACGAAAACGAAAAATACATAGAAGGTAAGGTTGATGGCCAGCAGATTGTGATTATTACTGATTTTGTGAAGAAGGTTTAAGTGTATGACGTAAGACTACTGGACATATGATATAAGACAAAAAATCCCGCTAAACAGCGGGTTTTTTTATTATTTAAATAGTGCCGAAGCCCCAATTAAGAATCTTTTTTCATCTCCGTAAAATAATGAAAAAACTGCACTTCGACTTCGCTCAGTGACCGAAAGTAGTCAATTGATTAAGAGTTGGCTTTCATCTCACTGAAATGATAGAAAAACTGCGGGATGGTTTCAATACCCTTTAGGTAATTCCAGATACCGAAATGTTCATTGGGTGAATGAATGGCATCGCTATCCAGTCCAAAGCCCATCAGGATGGTTTTGCTTTTCAGTTCTTTTTCAAACAGGGCTACAATGGGGATACTGCCGCCGCTTCGTTGCGGGATGGGTGTTTTTCCGAAAGTAGCTTCATAAGCCTTTTCCGCTGCACGGTATTCCAGACTGTCAATAGGAGTGACATAAGCGGTTCCGCCGTGGTGTGGTTTTACTTTTACCTTCACGGCTTTTGGAGCGATGCTTTCAAAATGTTTTTGGAACAATTCGGTGATTTCTTTCCAGTCCTGATCGGGTACCAAGCGCATACTTATTTTCGCGTACGCTTTACTGGCAATCACCGTTTTGGCACCTTCACCGGTGTAACCGCCCCAGATTCCGTTGACATCCAGTGTGGGACGAATTGAATTTCTTTCATTGGTGGTATAGCCCTTTTCACCAAAGATATCGTTCATATCCAATGCTTTTTTATAAGCATCGAGACTGAAAGGAGCTTCGGCCATTTTAGCTCTTTCTTCAGTAGTAAGTTCTTCTACTTTATCGTAAAAACCGGGAATGGTGATATGATTGTTTTCATCATGCAGGGAGGCGATCATTTTTGCCAGCACATTGATAGGGTTGGCCACAGCTCCACCATACAAACCAGAGTGTAAATCACGATTGGGTCCGGTGACTTCTACCTCCACATAGCTCAAACCACGCAATCCCGTGGTGATGGAAGGAACGTCTTTTGCAATCATTCCGGTATCACTAATCAGGATGACATCGTTTGCCAGTTTTTCGCGGTTACGCTCTAAAAACCAGCCCAGGCTCACACTGCCCACTTCTTCTTCACCTTCTATCATAAACTTGACATTGCAGGGCAGTTGATTGGTTTGGGTCATATATTCCATCGCCTTCACGTGCATATACATTTGCCCCTTGTCATCACAGGCCCCACGTGCAAAAATAGCACCTTCAGGATGGATATCGGTTTTTTTGATAACCGGCTCAAATGGCGGGCTGTCCCATAAATCCAGTGGGTCTGGCGGTTGCACGTCATAGTGTCCATACACCAGCACGGTGGGAAGGTTTTTGTCGATTATTTTTTCACCATAAACGATAGGGTATCCGGGTGTTTCGCAGATTTCTACCAAATCACAACCGGCTTTTTCAAGACTGGTTTTGATGACTTCAGCAGTAGCGATCACATCTTTTTTATAAGCAGAATCGGCACTGATGGATGGAATTTTTAATAAATCAATAAGTTCGTTGAGAAAACGGTCTTTGTTTTCTTCAATGTAATTTTTTGCGCTCTTCATAGAAAATTTTTAATGAATGGTAAAACTACGAAAATCTGTTATTTTTATAAAGGAACTTGTTTTTTTATTGCAATCTTTGTTTATCTTTGCACTCCTTTGCTGAAGCTTCGGAGTGCGAAGCACAATTCAGCAATTTTTTAATGTAAATTCCAAGCGGGCGTGATGGAATTGGTAGACATGCCAGACTTAGGATCTGGTGCCGCAAGGTGTGGGAGTTCGAGTCTCCCCGCCCGCACATCGAGAAAAGCTCTTCAGAAATGAGGAGCTTTTTGTTTTTTGAAATTTATACTTTTTCCAATATTTTTAAGTTATTTCAAGTAAAATAAGCAACTAAAAGTTCCTTAAACTTTAGTATTTTTACACTTCAAATAATCACTATCTTATGAGTACATCTTTTGAGAAATACCAGAAACGCAGGTTGATTTCTTCTTATTTTTCTGTGGTGATTAGTATTTCGCTGGTATTGTTTCTACTGGGGCTTTTAGGACTTTTAGTGTTGAACACTAAAAAAGTAGCCGATCACTTCAAAGAGCAAATTGCGTTGACAATTTATTTAAAAGATACTGCTAAAGAAGTTGAGATTAACCAAATGCAAAAAAGTTTGTCGCTGGCAGAATATACAAAAAATGCGACTTTTGTTCCAAAGGAAGAAGCCGCAGAAAACTTGAGTGTAGAAATTGGAGAAGATTTTATTGATTATTTAGGGGATAACCCGCTTCAAAACTCCATAGACGTCTATCTCAAAGCCGATTTTGTCACGCCGGAGCTAATGGACACCATTACTTCAGAAATCTTATCCAAAGGATTTGTTGACGAGGTGGCTTATGACAAACCCTTAATTGCTTTGCTGAATGATAATGTAAAAAAAATAAGTCTTTGGGTGCTAATTATTAGTGGAATTTTCACTTTTATAGCGGTGCTTCTAATAAACAGTTCCATAAGGCTTTCAGTTTACTCAAAGCGGTTTATCATAAAAACGATGCAAATGGTGGGTGCTACAAAAGGTTTTATTAGAAAGCCATTTATCTGGAAAAGCATCAAGTTGGGAATGGTGGGTATTGTTTTGGCCTGGATAGGTATGGGAATCGTGATTTATTATTTAAACCAAACTTTCCCAGAATTACTTTTATTGGAACAGCCCTTAATTTTGGCAGCACTATTTTTATTCATTTTTGTAATAGGAGTTTTCATTACCTGGCTGAGCACATTTTTTGCAACACAACGGTTTTTGAATTTAAGGACTGATGAGCTTTATTATTAGATGATAGATTCAAGACTATAAATTAATTTACATACATGGGAGAACAGAAAAGAAAGTTAGAAAACAAAGAAGAATTTATTTTCCAAAAAGAAAATTACAAATGGATGTTTATTGGGATTGGTTTTATATCTCTGGGATTTATTTTAATGCTGGGGGGCGGAAGTGACGACCCCAATGTTTTTAATCCGGAGATTTATAATTTACAACGCATCAGGTTAGCTCCCGCTTTGATTCTCATTGGTTTTGCAATTGAAGTGTATGCGATACTTTTAAATCCAAAGAAATAATAAATGACCTATCTTGATGCACTCATTTTGGGAGCCGTTCAGGGATTGACAGAGTTTTTGCCGGTTTCTTCCAGTGGCCACCTTGAAATTGGGAAAGCCATTCTGGGCGACCAAAGCATTCCGCAGGAGAGTTTATTATTTACCGTAGTAGTCCATTTTGCGACCGCTTTAAGTACCATAGTGGTTTTTAGAAAAGATATTGTTGAAATTGTAAAAGGCCTTTTTCAATTTCAATGGAATGAGGAATTCAAGTTTTCGCTCAAAATCATTCGTATCAATGGTTCCAGCAGCCTTTATTGGGTTTGTTTTTAGTGACGAACTGGAATCTTTTTTTAGCGGTGATTTAACGCTGGTTGGTTTTATGTTGATTGTCACTGCCCTGCTACTTTGGTTGGCAGACCGTGCAAAGGACACCGTCAAGGAAGTAAGTTTTAAAAATGCTTTTGTTATTGGTGTGGCTCAAGCCATTGCCATACTTCCCGGTATTTCTCGCAGTGGAGCTACGATAGCGACGTCTGTTTTACTTGGAATTGACCGTGGGCGCGCTGCTCGCTTTTCATTTTTAATGGTGGTTCCTCTTATTTTAGGGAAAATGGCCAAGGACATTTTAAGTGGAGAGATCTCACCGGAGATGAACAATATGGGTATTCTCATTGCCGGTTTTGCAAGCGCTTTTATTTTTGGTATCCTTGCCTGTACATGGATGATTGCGCTGGTTAAGAAAAGTAAACTTTCTTATTTTGGGGTCTATTGCTTTATTGTTGGGGTGCTAGCAATTGTATTTGGTTATTATTAATCTGCAAACGTTTATATTTTAATTATTAAAAATTATCCCGCAGCTTTTCTTTGTTTGATCTCTTCCTTTAATTGTTTTATAGAAGTGTGGTTTGGAAGAATCACAGCCAAAAAAAGCAGTAAAATAACTCCCGAAGAAATATTAAGCTCCCAGTTTCCTGTAAAAAGACTGTAAATCATATAGGTTACATAAATGATAAAAAGCACCAAAGAGACCTGCATAACTGAGCTGGCTCCTTTAAGCTTGTTTTTAAGCTGGTCATCACTAAGCTTTTTAAGTTGTTCTTTTTTCATTTGATTTTGTTAAAAGTTTATTGTCTTTTAACCAATGCATAATAGTCATTTTCCAATGGCAAATAGCCTTGGTCATAAACAAAATAGTAAACCGTTCCGGCTTTGGTGGTGTAAATGCTGGTAAACAAATTAAAATCAAAACCCAGTTTAGATAATTTATCGTGAGTGGTTTTGGTTTTGTCTTCAGGGTTGAGTGATTCTAAAATTCGGTAATTTTTAAGAAGCATATTATTCGTATTGCGAATTAGGCTTTTTCTGTTTTTATAAAATTTATTATTATAAGAATTTCTACAATAGTCGCTGCAAAATTTCTTATCAGCCCGTCCTCTGATTTTTTCACCACATTGGTTGCATTTTCTATCCATAAGTGTTTCTTTTAAACTAATGGGGAGAAGTATAAAGATAGAAATTTTTTTTAATCAAAGGGTATTTTCAATAGAAGTGGGTTGGTTTATTCCAATCTAATTTTCCAATTTTTATGTTTCTAAATAAAGCCCCATTTTTATTTTCCAGTAAGGCACTTCTTCCTGAAGATGTTCAAAAATGGGTTTGATGCTTTCCTCATTGTGTTGCAATTCATTTTTGGCATTTTTAATGAGAAGGATTTCCTTCTCTGTGATAAAATCAAGGAGGTTTATGGGTTTTCCATCTTGATGCATTTTTTGAAGATGTCCATAAATAGTGTCTTCTTTGAGACTTCTTTGCAAGGCAATTTCAGGAATAGACAAGCCTTTTTCAAACAGTTCATAGCTTATTTGCTGCGTGGGAACTTTTGATTTCTTTTCCGGTATGTCTTGTTCTTCTGAAACTAAATGAGCCTGAATGGCTGCCAGAAATCGTTGTCCATACTTTTCATTTTTAGTAAAACCCACACCGTTAACCTGAAGAAATTCTTCATCGGTTTGAGGCAGAACAGCTTCCATATCTTTTAAGGCGGCGTCACTAAAAACAATATAGGCAGCAACATTTTCTTCAATCGCAATTTCACGGCGCACTTGTCTCAGTTTTTCAAACAAACCAAAAGATTCGGATTTTTCTATACGTTCTTTTACAGCCGTTTTTTCCTTGATTTGCAAAGAAGCGAGTTTCACTTTGTAGCCTTCAAAAAGAATTTTATTTGCTAAAGGCGTTAACAGTAAGCGCCCTTTTTCGTGAAAACGAATTTCTAAAACCCCTTGATTGATTAATTGAATGATGTATTGTTGCAAATCGATCCAGGAGATGTCTTTTGCGATGCCATAGGTCTTGATGTTTTGATAGCCTTTATCATACACCTGCGCATTTTTTGAACCCCGCAACACATCAATCAAAGTGCCTAAAGGCTCTTGCTCTTTGAGGCGATAGACCGCAGAGCATACTTTTTGCGCTAAGACAGTCCCATCAAAAAACTGAGGGGGTCTTTTGCAATTGTCACAATGGTTGCAGTTTTCAAAAATATGTTCGCCAAAATAATTAAGCAAAGCAATGCGCCGACAGCTTAAAGCTTCTGCAAATTGTTGCATACGTTCCAGTTTGGCCAATTGGAATTCGCGATTGGCCGACTCATCAATAAACTGTCTAAGCCTCACAACATCGGCAAAACTGTAAAAAAGCAAAGTTTGAGCAGGCAGACCGTCGCGGCCGCTTCTACCAATTTCCTGATAGTAACTCTCTATATTTTTTGGCAGATTGTAATGAATCACCCAGCGCACATTGCTTTTATCGATTCCCATACCAAAAGCAATAGTGGCTACGATAATGGGGGTGCGGTCATTTACAAAATCCTCCTGAATGCGGCTGCGTTCCTCAGCGTCCAAGCCGGCGTGATAAGCTTGTGCTTGAAATCCGTTTGTGGTAAGTTTTTCTGCAAGGGTTTCAGTGCTTTTTCTGCTAAGGCAATAGATGATGCCGCTTTCTTCTTTTCTGTTATTTAAAAACCGCAGGATTTGTGGCAAGCGGTTAGTGCCGGGGCGCACTTCAAGAAAGAGATTTTTACGGTCAAAAGAGGCCAGATGCTTTTTTGCCCGGGGGATATTGAGTTGAACGAGAATGTCCTCTTGAGTAGCCTTGTCGGCTGTGGCAGTGAATGCAGCCACGGGAATATCAGGAAATGTTTCTTTAAGCTTGCCAAGCTGTGTATAAGCCGGTCGAAAATCGTGTCCCCACGCAGAGATACAATGCGCTTCATCAATGGCAAAAAGAGAAACGTTGTTTTTATGGAGGTAAGGCATCAAAAAGGACAAGCTTTCCGGGGCGACATAGAGGAGTTTGAGTTCTTGGTTTTGTAGGTTTTGAAGTACCTTATTTTGAATTTCCTGACTTTGGCTACTGTTATAAAAAGTAGCAGCAATGCCGTTTGCGTGCAGGGCATCCACCTGGTCTTTCATCAAGGCAATCAGTGGTGAAATGACAATGGCGGTTCCGAGAGCATCATTGCCGGAAGCTGAAAACAAACGGACTTTCCACCACCGGTGGGCATTATAGCGATGACATCTTTACCCGAAAGAATATCGTTTACAACGGGCTCTTGATGGGGTCGAAAACTATCAAAACCAAAGTGAGATTTTAACAGGTTACTGGATGTGTCTTTAGTAATCATACTGCGAAAATATGGAATTCGTATTAAGCACCAACTTCCAAGAACCAAATTCCAAGGAGGTCTCCCTAGCCATTGGAATTTGGCCCCGAAGCAATCGGGATTGGAAATTGTGATTATCCCTATTTGGAGAGTAGTAACAATTCATTGCACACTACTTCTGTAATGTAGCGTTTGTTGCCTTCTTTGTCTTCCCAGTCGCGGGTGGTGAGTTTGCCTTCCAGGGCAATTTCCTGTCCTTTTTTGACATAGCCTTCCACGACTTTTACAAGCCCGCCTTTGATGACGATGTTGTGCCAGTCTGTGCGTTCTACTTTGTTGCCGTCTTTGTCTTTGTAGCTGTCATCTGTTGCCAGCGAGAATTTGGCCATTTTGTTGCCATCGGCGAAGGTAATGATTTCAGGTTCTTGACCTAATCTTCCAATCAACTGTACTTTGTTTCTAAGTGCGTTCATAATAATAAAATTTAATTGTTAAACAGTTAATACATTTTGTTGTTTCGACCTGTTGGTTCTATTCAACGGTACAAAGATGTGACAGCCTCCAAATTTTATTCGGTTATTATACATTTACTTTCGTTTGTAGTCGATTGTAGTCGTTTGCACTCGTTTTTGTTATTGATTATGAGTATATTACAGAATTTTATTGGTTTAAAAAAAATAACTTAAATTTGAGACTACCTAAAATTATGTTGTATATACTAATGTTCTACGCAATTTGAAAAAAATGACAACCGAAAAATTAATTATCGAATTTGCTGAATTAAAAAAGATTTACTCTGATGTTATTCTTTTTTCGAAAAGAAATGCAAAATGGTATAAAAATCCAAATAGCAAAACTCGAATAGAAGAAGATTTGGGGTTTTACGGAATGGATAATGAACAATTTCTTATTGATTTCGCAGAAGAATTTAACGTTGATTTTAAAAATCTTGATTATTCTGAATATTTGACGTCTGAATGGGAAGTTGCAAATCCGAAATATCTAATTTATTTACCGATTGTAATCCCTTATAATGCGATTAAAATTTTATTGCGAATAGTAATATTCCCTTTTAATAAGTATTTGAGCAACGAAATAAAAAAACATAAGTTACCGTTCAAAAATCTAAAACCGAAAAAAGATATTACTCTCGGAGATTTGATTTCAACAATTGTGAAAAAAGAATTTGTAGAACGAAAAAACATACATTACGAAATAAAAACTGCGTAGAACACCGTGTATAATTAATGGCTAGTTCTCGCCTACTTACGAAAATCCTCGCGGATTTTCTATTTGGTTTTTATTTGCTAACTTAGTTGCTTAAACACGCCACTAATCATACACAAAAACGTTGTGCGTAATTAAAACCAACCAAAATGGGAATATTTAACAGAAAAAAAGAGGAGAAATTAACAGGGGAACCAGCATTATTTTTAATGGCTGCTTCTTTACTTCAAAATGGCGAACACCAAAAATCACTTGAAGTTTTTGACAAGTTGATTTCTGAATATGTTTCAAATCGAGTAAATTTTAATGACTCTGAAATTGCTGAACAAGATGCTATGATATATTATAATAGGTCTTTGGCAAAATATTATCTCAATGATATGCAAGGAGCAATCGATGATTTAAAAATTTCTGTAAGCATAAAAGAATTAAATCAAGCATATTACCAGCTATTTGTGATTTACCACAATCAAGATAAACCACAAGAAGGAATAGACTATTTGGTAAAATCATATAAACTCGGGAATAAAGAAGCGGAGAACATTTTAAGGCAAAACACTAATTATTTTAATCAATAATGAGAATAGATTTAAGAAATCAGCTTGCAGAAGGAATGGACAACTTGCAAGCTTGGAGAAGTAGATACAGTAAAAGTGAATATGGAGAGAAAGTGCTTCTGAATGTATTCTACAGAAAGTATTCAACTTTTTTTATGTGGGATAAAATTCAAAATTCTTTCAATGGTAATGTGCTATGGAATGATTTTAATATTGGTTTTCGAGAAATGATGAACTTGTATCAAAATCAAGCAGTGCAAACACAACCAATATTGCTACAATTGCTTTCTGAAAAAAGCAATAATCCAGTTGGCAGTGTTACTTATGCAGGGTTTTCCGATAAAATTAGGGGAGCAAAACAGGGCAAAAATGATGACATTGAAGAAATAGAATTTACATATTTACACTACCTATTGAATGACCAACTTATTTTAATGTGGAGTGCGTTTGGCGGAACAGGACTTTCTAAAATAGATGCTTTGGCTCAAATGTCAGGAGTTATAATTGCGGAAACTGATATGTCAGAATATGGTAAAGTTGAAAATATAATTGGTCAATTATGTACAGGTCCATATTTACACGAAAATTATAATCCATTACCACCATTATAATGGATGAAACAGTTAACAAAGGTCTAAAATCAAGTCTTGGACTACTCTTCTCAATTACAGAGTTTGAGGATTTCTTTAAAAACTATTCTAAAGAAAAGAAGATTGAGGGTAAAAATGGTTTGTATTTGTTAATTGAATCTTTTAGAGAAAATCTATCCCAAAAGAGAGAGTTATCGTCAGAAGAAGATATACTGCTAAAACATATTGTTGAATGCTCGGAAAATGAAATTTATGCGAATAGTCCTTTAAAAATTTCAATTGTAAATAAGGTTAAAATACCCAATGAAGAATTTTTAAAAGAATTTCTAACTGACTTTCAAGCAATTAAAACGGGCGACTTATCTTTTGAAGAAATAAATAAAGGAAAATACAAAACTGTAAAAGAATATATTTCTTTACACGGTGTTGACGGAAAAGGATTGTCCAAATTATATGAAAAATACAAGGACTTCAATCACCCATATATTTATGATTTAATTTCAGAACCTATTATTCAAGCAAAAAACTATTCTAATGGAATAGCAATTCTAAAAAAATCTCTTAAATACGCTTTACGTTATCCAAATTATTTTTGGCATAGCTTAAGAGGTGTAGATGCGTGTGCTACTTCTTTATATCGTATTCAGTTTTTATTGGGATATGACGGTTTTAGGGAAATTGAAAAATCAATTGAGAACTTTGAAACTAAATTATTAAAGTTAATCTTCCTATACCTTTCAAGGGTTATCTATATGAGTGAAGCCAATTTACTCTCTATTAATGCATATTCAAATAGGGCAAGAATTGTAAGGGATTATAAGTACCAATTTATGGGGATTTTTGGAATAGGTGTGATACCAGATATTCAATATATTTCTGATAAATATTTAGCTTACACAACGGCAACAAAAAATAATTTAGTCGGACAACCTTTTACTCAACTAATGTGGGACAGTATGAAAATGTATCGACACGGTTCACATATTCCAAATAGCTCGGGAGGTTATCTAGAGACAGAAGATGCAACTTGGATGCAATTAGTACAAAGAGGACATTTGAGAAGTATAAATCTTTCCGAGAAAATTTTGGAAGAATTTGAAAATTACGAACTGAATTTTACAAACTCGGAAATTGATTTAATATGTGAAATCGCATTAAAAAAGAATATAATAACTACGCACAACAACGTATATAAAAAATAGCGGTTTAATCGCTTAATCGAAAGAAAATGAATAAATTAGAGGTCATTGTTAAACTGAAAAGTTAGTGCTTAAAATCCGCTACTTTTCATATACAAGACCGTTGTGCATAATTTAAAAAATGACAAAAAACGGACTATTTAAAAGAGAAAAAATAAGTGCATTTAATTTCTTTTTCATCGGAATTTGCTTGTGCTTTTCTTTCTACTTTTTGATAATTGAGCCTGTCGGATTTGAAACTAGAAAGCCAATTGTATATTATTCATTCGGTCTTTACTTCTTTACTTTATTTTTTAACTACAAACCTTTGAGGAATCTAAATGTATGGATTATTTGGTTTGTGCTTTCCTTTATCCAAATTGGAATTTACTATAGACACGGACTTGACAATACAGATTGGCATGCAATACGTGGTCTTCGAAATTTTTGGATTTTCTTAATTGCATTTCAACTTTTAAGATGGACAAGCTTAAAATACCAAAAAAAGGAATTTGTTACAGTTTTAAAAGAATCTAAAAGAGATCTTTTTGATGACAGAGAGTTTACTTTATTAGATTTTATCTTATCTATAACTGCTATTTTTTTAATTTTCTTACTACAAATAATATAGAAAACTATGCACAACACCGGCGATAAGCTATGGCTTGTACACGCTCACTCGGAAAATCCTCACGGATTTTCCTCAGGTCTGGGTTTTGTTTGCTAAATTAGTTGCTCAATCCACGCCACAGCTCATAGGTACTGTGTTATAAAACAAGTTTTTTTCTAAAATTTTAGGAAACAAATTGGTTTACCAAATTGTTATCCTGTGCAGCAAGAGCTTCATGCTTTTGCTGCTTTTTATTTTCAAATTCCGCATCATAGTTCTCTTCGTTCTTCCATAGAGTGAACATCAACAGTAACAGTTTACGTTGTACGGCCACCAGTGCAACCAATGGCTTTGCCTTATTGGGCTTTAATCTGTTATAAAACGCTTTCAATGTGGGATTGCAACGCACACAGGTCATTGATGGCATGTGCAGGACTGCCCGGATATGGCTATTTCCTTTCTTACTTATCCTTGTTTTTCCTTTAAAATTACCAGACTCTCTTAAGACAACGTCATAACCAGCATAGCTCGTTAACTGTTTCCCGTTAGTTATTGATTCAAATCCCAAAGTCTCTCCAACCACTGTAGCTGCTGAAATGAATGAAATACCGGGTATACTTTCCAAAAAATCAATTTTCCTCTTCAATGCACTGTCCTTTGATATCAAGCAGCGCATCTCTTCCTCGATGGATTCTATCTGGAGGTCTAACAACTTAAGCCTGGCTCGATGCCTTTTCGATGCCTTGGTATTATTACCAACACTTGATAAAATCGCTCCATAACGATTGATCTCTACCGTTCTGTCCTTCAATAGCGTACTGCGCTCTCGGCTCAATACCTTTAATTGTTGCAAGGTTTTACTTGGTGGATGCCAAGGACGAAGGTTCCTTTCCAGACCCAGCATGCTCAACATTCTACTGTCTAGGGCATCTGTCTTGGAGCGTTGATCCAAGCTTTGGGCATAGCGCTTTACACGGCCCGATTGCATAATACATACATCATATCCCTGCTCATAAAGGTAATGTGCCACATGCTGATGATAGACACCTGTGGCTTCCATAACTATTGTGAAATTAATCCCTGCATCAAGGGATTTTTTTAGCCATTTATGCAAGACCTTAAAGCCCGAAAGATCATTACTGACATCTACATGACTCTCAAATTTCTTACTTAGATTATTAGTCAGATAACCTAAAGATAGACTTAAGCTTGACTTAGAGACATCGATACCCAAACATTGTTTTAATATTGTATTCATTATAATTGTTTTTTAAAGCCATAATTCCCTTTGTCATCTTTGCTCGCATTTGATTCGATCTCTACTATGTGGATCTAGGTACTGTTCAGATTCTAAGAGAACTATAGAAGGGCGGATTTCTATGAAACGATATCACTAATTGTATCTAGCCGAGAAACTCTCTGTCCCTTCTATTTTAGCTCTTATTATTAAATGGAAAACTACTATATTTATGGATAATAAATTAAACTCTGTAAACATACGAGCCTAGAGCGTTGTGGTGCATTTGAAAAAAATATTCTACATATCAATTTTATTATGTTTCGGATTTAAATGCGCGGACTATAATTGCGATTTAAAAGACGGAAAATATAAAGTTATCTATGATGATCAGTTTTCAAACTATCCGAAATTTGAATTTAAAATTGACGGACAATATTTGACAGAAATTAACTCGGACTCAAATAGAAAATTCAAAATCGAATCTATTAAAAAAAGTGCCTTTCGATTAAAATCGCTTGAAAACCCATCGGACTCATTAACTGAATTTCAAAAAGCATTAACTTCTAACGGACAACCATATTATGAAATTACTAATTGCAATAAAGACACAATTTATTTTATAATGCGAGTGAATTTACACATAATTTCACATTCTGGAAAATTCGTGCGAATGAAATAAAAACGTTTTACAACACCGGCGATAAGCTATGGCTTGTACCGGCTCACTCGGAAAATCCTCACGGATTTTCCTCAGGTTTGGGTTTTGTTTGCTAAATTAGTTGCTCAATCCACGCCACAGCTCATAGCCAAATCGTTTCCCACAATTAGAAAACATAGGTTAAAAATAAAAATTGATAAATGAATAACGAATTGATAAAACAAAAAAGTTGGTGGAAACGGAATTGGAAATGGTTTGTGACAATTTGCGGAATCATAGTTATTACAATCTCCATATTCTTCTCATCAGGAATGGGCGGCATTACAAACGATTTAGCCCAAGCATATGCCGACACTGAACTTTATGAAAATGCCCTTAAAAAAGTGAAATCTAATCATAGAGTGACTGAACTGCTTGGGGAAATTAAGCCCATTGACAATCTTGCAATTCTTGAAGGACAAGTAGCATATTCAAACGACAACAAAACGGTGAGTTCCTCAATTCGTGTTGTTGGAGCAAAAGGGAGAGCAAATATGGATATTTCTGCTGATCTTGTCAACAATGAGTGGGTTTATAAAAAAATCAATATTCGAATTAAAAACCCACCCGAAAAAAAACAGACAATTGAAATAATCACAACGGAATGAAAACGGTTAGCAGCTCTGGGTTTTGTTTGCTAAATTAGTTGTTCATTCCACGCCACAACTCATATGCACAAACGTTAGCAAACATATAAAACCAAATATTATGAGAAGAATTTTAATTTTTTGCCTTTTACTTATATCCACTTTAATCTATTCACAAGTCAATAGAGATTCTACAGTCACACCATCGAGTTATGAACCAATGTCATTTAGTGAAATTTCTTCCGTAACAATAACATTACAAGAAAGATACGAAGCAAATCAAAAATATCTTTATAATTTAAAAAATTGGATTTTAGAATTAAAACCACAAATTTCAGAAAAACAATTTTTAAATCGTCTTAACAGAGAATATAAAGATTTAACTGATATTGAAGATAAAGATTTGGCAAGCGCAACAAAATATCTTCAAAAAACTGAAACGGCAATAAGAAAAATTATGTCTGACTATAACGTTTGGGTAAACCAACAGAAAAGTCAGAGTACAAATACAACGCAAGCTAACAATAACTCATCATCTAATAGTTCATCATTAAATGAAGTTCAAATTGCTTTACAACATTTTCACAATGGCGAATACGCTTTAGCAGTTTGGAATTTTTCAAAGTACCTTGAAAAAGATAGTAATAATACCGATGTCCTAATGTGGAGAGCAATGGCAAAAGGACAATTAAAAGATTATTATGGTTCAATTAGTGATTATGATAAAGTAATTGAGTTAAACTCTAATTATCCAATGCAGTATAACAAAATAGGTATGGTTTACAATAATAAAGCTTATACATATGTACTATTGCGAGAATATGATAAAGCACTACCTTTTGTTGACAAAGCATTAGAACTGGATATAACAGATTGGCATTTTTGGGAAACAAGAGGAGAAATTTATTTGAGTTTAGGTCAATATGATAAGGCAATATCTGATTTAGATAAGGCAATCATAATCGAGAACCACTACAATTCCTATTATTTGAGAGGATTAGCACAAATTAAAAAAGGTAATAAAGAAAAAGGTTGCAAAGATTTATCAAAATCTGGAGAATTAGGAAATGCTGATGCCTACGAAGAAATAAGCAAAAACTGTAATTAATGGAATTGAACCACAATCAAATCCAAGATTTAAGATTATCCGATTTAAAATCTATTGTTGGTAAAACAGTAAAAATTCCAGCTAAAATGATAATTTAGAACATCAATTAATAAATGTTAGAATTTTATGAAAATTAATATATAAATTGAAAAACACAGTAATCTTAATAATCCTACTTCTCTTATCATTAAATGGATTTGCTCAAAATCTGACTGAAAAAGAGTTTGTGATTCTGACTTTTGAAAGCGATAGAAATAAAGGTTTACATAAAAACACTACTTATACCTATTATTGGGTTGCAACATTAGAAAAACATGAAAAATCAAACGATTATAAAGAACCGAGAATCTTTTCGCTTTTCTTATATGATTTCTTTGGCAGTGAACAGTTAGAATCTTGTTGTTTAGGTAAGGTTTCCTATCCCTTTACATTGACTACCGGAACAGAATTTAATTTCCCTGAAAATTATAGTGATTATCTGTCTGACTTACGCAAACTAATTAAAAAGAACAGAAAAAAAATTCAGGTAATTAAAAAGAAATGGAAAGAAGGGTATAAAGAAAAAGTAACCGTTTATGCAACTGCTGTTCGTGGAGAATTATGTGAGTGCGAGTTTGGTGGAGATAGATATTTAACTAAAGGTGACCAAATTAGTTTTCCAAAAGGAAACTATGAGATATTACAAAACTATTTGACTAAAGAGAAAGGGATTTTACTCTTTAAAGATTTTTCTGATTTTGATTTCGCAAATACTAATTTAAATAAATAGAAAATAATTTAAAGGACACTGCTACCTCCCTCGCTACTGCGCGATTGCATCGCGTGGCACACTACCTCCCCTTTAACAACAACCTCCCACCCAAAATACCCCATCACCACCAAATACTCCAAGCCCACCAACCACAAGTTCTCCTGAAACCCACCCGGGCCATAGGCCGAGTAACTCAACACCATCATAAAACTCCACACCAGCAGAAAGCGGTAGCGGGTAAAAATGCTGAGTACCAAAGGGACGGTCAAATACCAGGGATGCACCGTGGTGGAGAGCAGGTAGTAAAAACAAATACCAAACAACATCAATACCAACAAGCGGGAAAGGTCTTTTGCCTTTTTGAAAAAGCTGAGGTACAGTATAAACACAATCACCACTACCGGTAGTATTTTGCCCACTGTGCCTATGAGGTTCCAGCCCACAGTTTCAAAACCAATCCAGCGAATGAGGTAATACACACTGGCGTTAAACTCAAAGCTGGTAAAGTAAAGGCTAAGGGTGGCTGAGAAGTTCTCAATAAAAGCTTTAGAAAGAAAGGGGACAAACAGCAAAGCCACGGTCAACAAAACTACCATGTAGTAACGGCTTAGTTGCTTCAGTGCTTGCCTTATGGACGGGAATTGGCTTCTAAAATAAGGCAACAACAACGGTAAAAACAGCAAGGGAATGAGTTTGGTCGTTATAGAGAGTCCTAAAAACACCGCACTCCACAACCATTTCTTGACCGCTATAAAGTAAAGCGCCCCCACCAAAAAGAAGACCATCACCCCTTCAAAGTGCAGGTTGCCGGTGAGTTCGATGATGATAAACGGGTTTAGGAAAAACCAAAAGATATGGTGGGTGGGCAGCTGGAGTTTTTCAAGTAGTTTCTTTCCAAACAACAAAGTCCCAATGTCTGCAGCAATCAGGATAAGTTTCAGCACGATTACAGAACCTAAAACACTGTTTCCGGCAAGAAGGGCGGCGAGGGCATAACAAAACTGCAATACCGGCGGGTAGTTGCTGTAGTTGCTTGCGTTGAGGGTGCCCATGCCGTTGATGAGTTCTTGTCCCTGTGGGATCGTCATTCCAAGCGAAGCGAAGGAATCAGGAGTAAAAAGGTAGGGATTGATGCCTTGAATCAACAGCCGTCCATCCCAGAGGAAGCGGTAAAAGTCCTGTGAGAGGTTGGGGAGAGAAAAAATAAAAACAGCTCTCAGGGTGATACCGGTCCAGAACAAGAAGTTGAAATTGCCGGCGTTGGTTTGCACCAGTTTGTAAAACAAAAAGAACAGGGCGGCATAGAGGCTGAGCAGCTTGATAAAATCACTACGTTCCAGTTGGTATGCAAAGGACCCATAAAACACAAGACTTGCCAAAACCATCAGCAGGGGGATGCGGTGGAGTTGCAGCCAAAGCCTCATGAGCTTCGCTTAAGCGATTTAAAAAACACATAGCCAAAGCCCAGGAACAACATCAGGTGAAAGGGAAACAGACCAAAATCACCTTCCTTGCCCACCACAAAAGCACTGTACATCCCAAAAGCGAAATACAGCATCAACAGCCCTTCAATAAGCACGTGTGGAGAGACTTTTTCTTTTAAGTAGATATTGCCTTTCCAGCTGTCTTTGATGGAGTTGATATTGAACTTGGGGGTTCTGATGAATTCGCTTTTCTTGCCAAAATGCCCTTCCAAAATAGCGATGGTATTGTGCAATGAAAAGCCCATCGCAATGGAGAAAAACGTAAAAAACATCCCAATGTATTTAAAGAAATTCAGGAAGCTGCCCCCATAGATTTTTTTAAACATAAACCAGTAGCAAACAAAAAAGATCAACGTACTGATGACAAAGAAACTCATGACGATAAAATAGACTTTCAGGTGCTCATATTCATTTTTGATATAAAGCATCGGGATACTCAAAACAGCCACGATAAAGATGTTTAAAAACATGGTGCTGTTGAGTAAATGCAGCAGCCCGTGCACTTTCGTTTTCAACGGAATGGAAGAGGAGGTGAGCAATCGCCATTTCATTTTCTGAAAGTTCTCAGCCCCGCCCTTGTTCCATCTGAAACTGCTGAGAACGCGCCGCACTAATCACTACCGGAAGCTCTGCCGGTGTTTCCACATCTTCCAGATAAGCAAACTTCCAGCCTTTCATCTGGGCGCGGTAACTCAGGTCGAGGTCTTCGGTGAGGGTGTCGCCTTCCCAGTTTCCGGCATCGAGGATGCATTGCTTGCGCCAAATGCCGGCAGTACCATTAAAATTGATAAAGTGGTTTTGACTATTTCTACCCACCTGCTCCAGGCTAAAATGAGCATCAAGCGCAAAGGCCTGTACTTTGGTAAGAATGGAATAATCCCGGTTGAGATGCCCCCAGCGGGTTTGTACCACACCAATATTCTCTGAGGTAAAATGAGGAACTGTGCGTTTTAACCAGTCGGGTTTGGGGAGGAAGTCGGCATCAAAAATGGCGATGAATTCCCCTTTAGCGGTGTTCAACCCTTCTTTGAGTGCACCGGCTTTGAAGCCGGTTCTTTTTTCGCGTAAAACGTGTTGGATATCCACACCGGTTTGTTGCAATTCAGTAATCAAAGCAGCTGTTTCTGCAAGGGTCTCATCTGTGGAGTCATCGAGCACTTGTATTTCCAAACGCTCTTTGGGATAGTCCATCAATACAATGTTTCTCAAAAGCCGCTCCATCACATATTTCTCATTATAAACCGGCAATTGAATGGTTACATAAGGCACTTCATCAAGTTGTTCCCAATTGATTTTTTTGGGAGTTTCCTTCTTGTTTTGGGCTCTCACATAATTAAAAAGCAGGTTCAATTGCGCCAGTGCATAAATCAAAATAAAGATTAATGCCGTGGTGTAAACAATGATGGTTATGGTTTCTAAAATCACTTTTTAAAACTGTATTTAAAGATCCAACCTAGTATTTTTATTCCGGCTTTGACCGCTGCTTTTAAGTTTCCTGATATTTTAGAAACACCAATGCGGTTTTTATAACGCACGGGCACTTCCACATAAGTATAGTTTTTTTTCAGGGCTTTCAGTTGCATTTCTACCGTCCAGCCATAGGTTTTGTCTTCCATTTGCAAAGCTAAAAGTTTTGAATATTTTATGGCCCTAAATGGCCCTAAATCTGTAAACCGAGCCCTAAAAAATAAACGCATTAAGGTGGTAGCGAGCCAATTTCCGAATATTTGCGGAAAGGTCATAGAACCTTTTTCGCGTAAGCGCTTGTCTCTGGCACCAATCACTAAGTCGATGTTTTCTTCAATAATGGGCCTCACGATTTTGGTCAATTCTTCAGGATAATCACTGTAATCGCCGTCAAGGAAAACCACAATGTCCGGTTTCTTTTCTTGCCCGGCAAGATAGTCCAGCCCTTTTAAACAGGCATAGCCATACCCCATATTTTCTTCCCGCAACACGGTGGCACCGGCTTTTTTGGCAACGGCTTCCGTCTGGTCTGAGGAGGTGTTGTTGACCACAATAATTTCTGAAACAAGAGTAGGAATGTCTGCAATCACCTTGCCGATGGACGCCTCTTCATTAAATGCCGGAATGATGACTCTGATGTCTGTACTCATTTAAAACTGCACTTGGGGATTGTCTTTTCTAAAACTCCAAAGCGATGTCCACTCTCCCTTTTTTTGATTTCCCTCATATTTGATCGCCTTTTGAAGTCCGTGATTGGTGTATTCCAAAGCAAAACCTTCTCGTTTTCCGTTTTCAAATTGCATTTTCACTTTTTTGTTTCTTTCATAAAAGATCCACCAACCATTTTTTATACCTGAAGCAAAGTGCCCTTCTTTCAAGAGCGCTTTTTCTTCGGAATAAAAATACCAATAACCTTCCTTTTTATCCTTATGATAGTGTCCTTTTTTTTGTGTGCTCCCATCCTGGAAATAATAAACCCAATAGCCCTCTTTTAAATCATTTTCTACCCAGCCTTCCTTGATGAGAGTGCCGGATTCATCATACTCTTTAATAAATTCCTTTTCTGAAGCCAATGGTGGAAGTAGAAAAAGAACACAGATTGTTTTTATAAATATGGATGCACTCATAATTTTTGTTTTGACGTAAAGAGATTTAAAAACTAACATTTTGCTGTATATAAATTCTTAGTTTATGGGGTGAAATCAATGTTTTATGTGTTTAATTTATATAAGAAATCATTTCCTATTAGTTCTTCCTGTTCAGAATGCCGCTGTATTTAAAAAATGCGTATCTTTTTTTCGGTTTAAACGAAAACTGTTATGGAATCCTTTTGGCTACATTTTTTAAACTATCTTTTTTATAGCTTTCATACAGTACTTGTCTTGTTCAATCTCTTTGGCTGGCTGTTACCCAAAACCCGAAAGTGGCATTTTTATAGTTTATTAATCACGCTGTTCTCTTGGGGGATTTTGGGCATCTGGTATGGGTTTGGCTACTGCTTTTTAACTGACTGGCATTATCAGGTGCTACGCCAACTGGGTGAAACCGGAATGCCGAGTAGCTATATCGCTTTTTTAATTGAGAAATTTACCGGCTGGTTGCCTGAAGCTGATTTAGTAAATGCCTGGACTTTAATTCTAACTGCGGTGGCTTTGGTTTGTTCGATTTGGGTGAATTTTTTTAGGGGGAAGCGCAAGTAAAGAATCAACACCATTCAATCAATTTGCAATCAAAATAAATTATTGGAAATTCAGTACAACCGCCAACTTCTTCTGCATTTTTATCTTTTTTATCTTCACCTAAAATCCAAACGCCAGATTTATGTTTTAAAATTAAACCATCAAAAAGAACTTTTCCTCCTGAAAAGTTTGTGCTTCTGTCTTGTAAAACTTTTATGTTGTTGCCATTTATTTCTACATCACAGGTACTGTTGTTTATTCGTCCACCAAATTCAGCAAAGTAGAGTTCATATTTGAATGTGCCTTGGGGGATGTTTTCTTTTTCTTCTGAAAAACCCTCACAAGCAATTAATAGACATATTATAACAATTGTTTTAATCATAACACTAATATTTCTCTTTCACCAACGCGATCAAATCAATAGTTTCTTATTTAATCAACAAATGTTTCTTTAATGATCGCTTTGCATCGGGTGATTTCTGAATTGGTTAGTTTTTCAAAAACTTTGATTATTCCGAAATAGCCTGCGCCACCAAGTGCCCACCCGTCCAGCAATTTTGAAAGTTAAAGCCGCCGGTGATGGCATCTATATTTAAAACCTCGCCGGCGAGATAGAGTTTATTATGCAACTTACTTTCAAACGTCTTAAAGTTGATTTCTTTTAAGTCCACACCGCCGGCCGTAACAAATTCTTCTTTGAAAGTGCTTTTTCCGTTCACTTCAAATTGGCTTTGGGTGAGTTGGTTGACGAGATTTTGCAACTGGTTTTTATTGATTTCAGCCCATTTAGTTTCGATATCTATTCCGACAGCGCTGACCAGATTTTGCCAAAGGCGCTTAGGCAATTCAAACTGTGGGTGTTTTGCTACTAGTTGTTTGGCATTGTTATTTTTGATTTCCTTTAATTGCTCTAAAGTTTCGTCAAAACTTAGGTACTCAAGCCAATTGACCTGAAGTGTGAATTTATAATCCAGTTGATTTAATTCTCGAGCTCCCCAAGCAGAAAGCTTCAAAATTGCCGGACCACTCAATCCCCAGTGGGTAATCAAAAGCGGACCTTCACTCTCCAGCCCTGTTCCTAAAACTTTTACGGAGGCATTTGTAGAAACCCCGGGCAAGTTAGCAATGCGGTTGTCTTTGATATTGAAAGTAAAGAGCGAGGGTACCGGTGGAACGATGGTGTGTCCCAGGCCTTTTAGTATGTTCCAAATTTTGGGATTACTCCCGGTAGCGATAATGAGGTGTTTGCCTTGAAAAGAGCCTTGTGTTGTTTCAACCTTCCAAATCTCATCTTCTTGTGAAACTTCCTGAACAGAATGATTCAGCAGCACTTCAATACCTAAGCGTTCTATTTCTGAAAGAAAGCAATCAATAATTGTTTGCGAATTGTCAGTCACGGGAAACATCCTTCCGTCTTCTTCAATTTTCAGCGCGATACCACGCTTTTCAAACCACGCGATGGTATCGCCGGTCATAAAGTTATGAAACGGTCCCAGCAGTTCTTTTTCGCCGCGAGGATATTTTCTAGAAAGCTCTTTGGGAATAAACTCGGCGTGGGTGACATTGCAACGCCCACCACCTGAGATACGTACTTTGGTCAACACTTCCTTACCGCGCTCGAGGATGGCGATTTTAAAATTTGGGTTTAATTCTGCCGCATTGATGGCGGTAAAAAACCGGCGGCACCACCGCCGATGATGAGTATGTCATAGTTCTTAATCATTTATTGATTTGCAAATTGTTCACAAAGCTGCAAGGTGCTTTTTATATCCTCCATCGTCGTACGTGGGTTAATTAAACACATTCTCAAGACTACTTGTCCATTCAAAATGGTAGTAACCAACAAGGCTTCACGGGAAGCCACGACCTTTTCTGATATTTTCTGGTTGATTTTATCGAGTTGTTTGTCTAGACAACTTCCCGCTGATGGGATGGTACCTGAAATTGATAATCGCCAGTGTTGCCGGGGAAACGACTTCCCAGGTATTGCTTTTTCGCAGGTAGTCTTCCGTTTGTTCTGCAAGTTTGATGTTGTAAGTGATGGCTTTTCGAAATGCTTTTAATCCAAAAGTTTTAATGGACATATAGAACTTCAAAGCTCTAAAACGACGTGTTAACTCAATGCCGTGGTCATAAAAATTAATTTCAGACTCGTTGCCTTCAATATCTCGCAGGTATTCTGGTTTTTCAGTAAAAGTGCCTTTCAAGCCATTTGTGGTTTCTCACTAAAAGACAACCAATTTCATAGGGTTGGAAAAACCACTTGTGGGGATCAACGGTAATGGAATCTGCTTTTTCGATTCCGGAGAGTAATTGTTTTCCGTTTTTTGCTAAGATGGCGGCACCGCCATAAGCGGCATCAATGTGAAACCAGATTTTTTCTTTTTTACAAATGACAGCCAATTCGTTGAGTGGATCCACCGTTCCGGTATTGGTAGTTCCGGCAGAGGCGATAAAACAAAACGATTGCCATCCCTCAATTTTGTCTTTCGCAATAGCGTTTTTTAATTTGTTGACTGCAATTTTAAATTCGCCGTCTGTGGGTATGATCCTGATTTGTTCTTTTCGGAAACCCAAAACACGAATGGCTTTGATATTGGAGGAGTGTGCCTGGTCTGAAAGGTAGATGACTGCTTTGGAGAAATCGTCTCCGCATTTTACATTTCTGGCAGTTGCTATTGCTGTTAAATTGGCCATAGAACCGCCGCTGGTAAAAATACCACCACCGCGCTTTACTGGAAAACCATACATTTTAAGTAACCAGTTTAAGGTCACAATTTCTATTTGAGCAGCTGCAGGCGATGCGGCCCATCCACCTGAAAATATATTAAACCCGCTGGCCAAAGCATCACCCATCGCACTAATAAAATTGCTGGGTCCGGGCACAAACGAATATGATTTGGGATGACTCACCACATTGCTTTGGGTCATCACCTTTTGCAGAACAAAATCCAAAACCTCACGGGCATCTTTCTGTTTTTCAGGAACTTCTTCTGAAAACAAGGTATCCATTTCTTCTCTGGATGCAGTTGCCACAGGATATTTATCATTTTGAATGTCAAAATGTTCTACAATGGACCGTATGACAGCATCGCCATAGTCCAGCATTTCTTCTTTAGAAAGTTCTAATTGTTCTGCTTTGGTTAAGTTCACGGCTTCATTTTTTAAGAACTGCAAAGTTAACGCTTTCCTTTTTAGATAGGGCCGATTTTGAATAGAAATGGGGTTCTATTTACACCAAATTCTGACCGGGTTTTCTATCCATCTTTTTTGAGTTAATGCATTTGGGAGTCTTCTTGAAACCAGAAATCGTTTGTTTAAAATTCAATCCAATTAATACCCAGCACGAACCAAAGATAAGATTCTGTTGTCCAAAGTTGCTTCTTCTCCAGCATCCACTTTCCATTTTATTTCAATGGATTCCCCCTCGGTTATAGAAACCATAGCCTGAAGACAGACTATTGTATTTAGTGAATTAACAGTTCTGCTGGAATTTATCACCTCCACCCCATTTTGATAAATACTGAAAGCAGTAACGGTATTACTTGGGCTGCTTGTTGTGCCTGCAGGATATTGAGTACCATTATGTGTGCCGGTCATTGTCAAAGCCCCTAATGCAGTACCCACATCTCCAGTGGTTGTGGCACCTACTCCATCTGAAACCGCACCAGAAGAGCTCCACATCGCAAATGTAGAAAGGACTCCCAAATTAACAGGAGAATTACCTGTTGGAATTGCAAGAACAACATTAGCACCAAGAGTTACTGCTCCTAGCCTTGTAAACAGCCGGCCTACAAGGTTTGAACCGGCGCCTAATGATACTTCACCCGCACCGGCTCCACCACTAAGCATGGTTCCTTTCATTGTTGTATTAATGGCCGTAGACAGGGCTTCATTAGAAACCCAAAATATATTTTCTGGGTTTGCACTATTTGCCAATACTACAATTGTTTCCGCTTCGGTAGTAAAGGCCCCTGTACCCCTGATAACAAAGACCGCATTGGGGTCTCCACCTCCATCCATCGTCAGTGTACCGGCAATAGATGGTGCTCCACCCACATCATAAATCCCCGGAGACAAAACCTCTCCACTACCAAAAGTTAATGCATGCGGTACCCCGCCTGGGTAGGCCATTAATTCGTCATATAGATTTGTCGCATCCGTAACCCCTTGGTTTGAACTAAATGTTGGAGCGAACTGGGCATTGAATAAAATAGCGTAAGTCCCCGAAGGAGGAGAAATCGTCATTCCGGACACTAACTCATAAGAAGTAGATGTGGTGGTGGTATATACACCTTCAATAACCGAGGAATTCATAGAACTAGAACCGTCTTTATCTTTAATGCCTATCCAACTAGGAACTGAGGGGGTTCCCTCATTTATTTGTCCATCATTTAAGGTCAAATTGTAAATCATTAAACCTGATGCCGGAAGTAGAATAGCATCTCTTTCTACTGTTGTTAAACGCGGCATTAAAAGACCTTTACTGCTTGAAGAAAGATCCAGGACAGAAGAGTCATCGGGCATTGCCGTGCCTATACCAACTTGTGAATAAAGAACGGTTGAAAGCAATAGTAGAAACGGGAATAAGAAAAATTTTAGATTAATTTTCATGAGTTTTTAATTAAATAATGTTTAGACTTAAATAAATTAAGCCTTTAGATAGTAAAGTAGAGTCTTTCTCTATAAAAAATACTGCAAACTGTGGTGTATGTAAATAAAAAAAATTAAGACAAGTTATATAGGTAACCAAATACTTTTAATTGGTTGCTTTAGCAGGGGAGAGAGAATTTCTAATAAATTCAATTATACTAATACCACAAAGGTAAACTATATAACTGAATATTGATTTATTATATCCAACCCGTTGTGCATTTTAAATTATACTGATTTTAATATTATTGATATTTCTGTTAAATATAAACTTGTTGATGTACTGTACAGTTGTCAATGCAGTTATCTTAGCTAATATTCTTGTCTTAAATCCTTCAAAAGATTTGGCATAATTACGCCTTATCATAAACTGGTCGCATAGTTGTGAAAACAGTGTCTCTATCCTTTTTCTTTTTTTTCTAAAAACAAAAGGCTGTTTCTTGTAATTACTTTGGTTGCTTCTTCTGGGTGTGTTTAGTGTTATGTTGCAGGATTCAAAAAGGTTAAGCTGTATTTCTGCTGATAAGTATCCTCTATCACCAATTAATGTACAATTGCTTATTTGCATCTTAATGTCTTTAAGGTAATTTATATCGTGTACAGAAGCTGGACTCAAATCAATACTTTGAAAAACACCATTTATCGAACATACTGCGTGCAATTTATAACCATAATAATGAGAACTTTGTGCGGCACAGTAGCCCTTATCAGGAAATGCAAAGGCATCCTCTTTACAAATCCTTGAACGAGAACTGCGAGATAATTTACAAACCTCCAAGGGCATACTATCCACAACGAAGTAGTCTTCAAACTCATTAAAATTTGATGCTAATTTTAAACGAATAGCATCGAGGCTACTTGCAAGTTTTCGTCTTCTTCTATTGTAAACACTTCGCTCTATCTTAATTGATAATGCTTCAGGAAGTTTCCTAAATAAATCATTTTCACTATCTATACCCATAAATTCAGCCGTTAGGCTCAAACTAACAAGTTCTAAGTCACTAAGCTTGGGCTGACGTCTTTGATAGGTTAAAAGTTGTTCTTTTGATATTTTTCTCAATACTTCCAATATTCTTTCGTAATTTGCATTCAAGTTGTTCATTGTAAATGTTTTATGGCTAAAACAAGTTACTGATTATCAGTGAAATGAACAACTTTTTTCTATTAAATCATAATGCACAACGGGTTATATCCAATTATATTGTATCTATTTTAAACTTACAAATTGATAAAATACAATAATCAAAAGCTATTAGATTTAGTTCCTGTTTAAAATGATTTTAGACACAAAAGAGTTAGAAGAATCCTAAAGTTTGCTATTAATACATTTAATACGATAACCTTAAATCAAAAAAGACATTATACACTAAAAACCCTATTCAAAGCCATATTGAATAGGGTTTTAGAAAATTTAGATTATATTCTAAGATGTTATTTCACAAGCAGTTTTCTAACAATTTTGTTTTCATCATTGCTAAAACTTGCAAAATACATTCCTTCAGGCAGGTTTATAGTAATACTATTTATCCCTTGAGAAACTTGTTTAGAATAAACACGTTTACCTTGCAAATCATATATATCAAGGGTATGAAATAAAATATTATTGTTAAATGTAATTACATCTATAGCAGGATTTGGGTAAAAGACGAAATTTTGCAAAAAGCGATCTTCAATTCCCACAAGAGGGTCACAAAATACCGGATCAAAAATTACTTCGCCGAGCGTAGGGTCATCTTCAATATGAAAAATAACTCCTTCGGCTTCAGCCAAAGTACCTTCGCCATCTTCTACCCAGCAGTTGTTTTTTGCTGAAATGTTAGTGGGTCCGTTGTTGTAAAGTGCAAAGATTTCGCCATTGTTGCCATTTTCAGCAAACACATTCAACCCGGGATTGTCCTCATCATCTCCAAAATTAGCATCAACAGGACCTTGAATGGTAACACCCCAGAGATTTCTTCTAATTTGGTTTCCTGTTGCATCCACTGTCATACCACCTGTGGGAGCATTCAGGTTGATACCACTTCCGCCTAAATTTGGATTGCCCTGAGTGTCGTTATCTTCAATAATATTGTCTTTTATCAAAGCATATGAATTGGGCCCCACAACCGTAATCCCATAACGGTTATCGATGACTGTATTGCCCTCAATAATAACTCTTAAGGTGCCCCCAACAAGATTTGCCACAGCAATTCCTCCGGCTTGTTCCATATCGCGATCACCAATGATGATATTATTTAAGATTTTCAAAGTATCATTCACACGGGTGGCTCCCATATTGATTTGCGGACGGTTATTGTTGGTCTGGTTGTTACCTTCAATGTAATTTCCGGAGATAATTGCAGATACACTCTGGTTTGCTCCTGAACTAATCGCTGGATTGGCATTAAACAAAAACTGATTATTAGTAATGACAGGCATCCCTCTTGAAAGTGTCACAGTAGCTCCTGTTGCCACTCCAGATACATTATTGGTCAACAAACAATTGTTCAAAGTGAAGGTTTCAGTCAATACCTGAAGACCTCCTCCAAATTGTATGGTAGCATTTTCAATAGCAACCGTTGAGCCTTCCTCAAAGCGAAAACCTTCATAAGGCGAAGCTACATTAACAGCGGTAATCGTTACAGCGTCAGCTTCGATAAAGAAAGAACCCAGGTCAAGTACCGTTACTCTTACACCGGCTTCGATTTCCAATGTCAGGTCGGTATCAATTCTTAATATATCATTTGTAGAAATAAACAAATCTTCAAGCAGGGTATAGGTTGAGCCGGTAAATGTAACCGTTCCGGGACTCGCAGCAGCAATATCGTCAAGTGTCCAGTCCACACCTGTTCCCGGGGTGGCATATTGGGCAACCGCAATCGAAAAAGTAAATAATAATAGTAAGGTAGATAGTAATTTCATGGTATAAATTTAAGGGTTTTAATTTGGCCCCAAAGGTAAAGAATTCTCAAAAAAACAAAAGGATTACCATTCCCTTTTAACTTTCATCCTTTAACTGTATTTTTGCCGAATTAAATCCAAGGGTGATCATGAAATACCATTTCAACGACATAGAAGCCAAATGGCGCAAATACTGGGAAGAAAACCAAACCTTTAAAGCCGAAAACGAAAGTGACAAGCCAAAATACTATGTTTTGGATATGTTTCCTTATCCTTCGGGAGCGGGACTTCACGTGGGGCACCCGCTGGGCTATATTGCCAGTGACATTTATTCGCGCTACAAACGCCACAAAGGGTTTAATGTGTTGCACCCAATGGGTTATGACTCATTTGGCCTTCCGGCGGAACAGTATGCCATTCAAACAGGACAACATCCTGCCATTACGACCGAAACCAATATAAACCGTTACCGCGAGCAGCTGGACCGCATTGGATTCTCATTTGACTGGAGCCGTGAAGTGCGCACCTCCAACCCTGATTATTACAAATGGACACAATGGATTTTCACTGAATTGTTCCACTCCTGGTACAACAAAGACACTGACAAAGCTGAACCCATAGAGAGCCTCATCACCCGTTTTACCAACGAAGGAAACACCACGGTCAACGCAGTATGTGATGAAAACATCGTGCCTTTTACTGCTGAAATGTGGAATGCCTATGACGAAGAGCAACAACAAAAAACACTGTTACAATACCGCCTCACTTACCTTGCCGAAACCGAAGTTAACTGGTGTCCCGCTCTGGGAACCGTTTTGGCCAACGACGAAATCGTAAACGGTGTCTCCGAACGCGGAGGGCATCCTGTGGTACGCAAAAAAATGAAGCAATGGAGTATGCGCATTACCGCCTATGCTCAACGCCTGCTCGACGGACTTAACCAGATTGACTGGCCGCAACCGTTGAAGGATTCGCAGACGAATTGGATTGGGAGGTCCGTTGGTGCGGCCGTTTCGTTTAAAGTCCTCCCCCTAGCCCCCTCCCAAGGAGGGGGAACTGCCGGCTACTTAACTGGAAAGCACAGTAAAATTTCTATGCTTTTAGATAAGGCACAAGAAATGCGTAAAAGTCCTACAAAAGCAGAAGAAACTTTGTGGCAGGAAATAAGAAATAAAAAGCTGGGGGATAAATTTAGAAGGCAGCAACCCATTGATACTTTCATAGTAGATTTTGTTTGTCTTGAAAAAATGCTAATTATTGAAATTGATGGAGAAATTCACAAAAATCAAAAAGATGTAGACGAATCGAGACAGCTTTTGCTGGAAGTAAAAAAAGGATACAAAGTCATTCGGTTTTCTAATGATGAGGTTTTAAATAAAATTGAAAATGTTCTTGAAAAAATAAAAACAGAACTTAACAATAGACCTTCATTTAAAGACAAATCCAGCTCCCCTCTCCTTGGGAGAGGGGCCGGGGGTGAGGACTCTGAGGGGTCGGAGATGAAGATTGATGTATTTACTACAAGACCCGACACCATTTTCGGAGTATCATTTATGACGCTGGCACCCGAGCACGAACTCGTTGAAAAAATAACCACTCCGGAGCAAAAAGAAGCTGTGAAAGCCTATATCGAGCAGACTGCCAAACGCAGTGAACGCGAGCGTATGGCGGATGTGAAAACCATTTCGGGAGTGTTTACAGGGGCGTATGCTGAGCATCCGTTTTCAAATGAGCCCATTCCAATCTGGATTGGCGATTATGTGTTAGCGAGTTATGGTACCGGCGCCGTGATGGCCGTGCCTTGTGGTGATGAACGGGATTATGCTTTCGCGAAACACTACAACATCCCAATTCCCAATATCTTTGAAAGTACAAGCACCCCTCCTTTGGAGGGGCTGGGGGAGGACTTTGCCTTTACCGAAAAAGAAGGCTTTAAAATTGTCAATTCTGATTTTCTAAATGGTCTTGGTTACAAAGAAGCCAATGAAAAAGCCATAGAAGAACTCGAAAAAATCGGTCAAGGTACCGGAAAAATAAATTACCGATTGCGCGATGCGGTGTTTAGCCGCCAGCGATACTGGGGTGAGCCATTTCCCGTATATTACGTGAATGGAATCCCAAAAACCATCGACCACGAGCACTTACCCATACAATTGCCCGAAGTGGAAAAATACCTCCCCACCGAAGACGGCCAACCACCTTTGGGTCGCGCTGATGTCTGGGCGTGGGATGCAGCACAAAATACAGTGGTTAGCAATGAGTTAATTGACAACAATACCGTTTTCCCTTTGGAACTTAACACCATGCCCGGCTGGGCCGGTAGTAGCTGGTATTTGTTCCGGTATATGGATGCACAAAACGACGACGAATTTGCAAGCCAGGAAGCATTGGACTACTGGCAAAATGTCGATTTATATATTGGCGGCAGCGAGCACGCTACCGGTCACTTGTTGTACTCTCGTTTCTGGACCAAGTTTTTATATGACCTCGGCTTTTTAAAAGTGGACGAACCGTTTAAAAAGCTGATCAACCAAGGGATGATTTTGGGGGAGAGTGCGTTTGTTTATAGATTAAATTCATCACAATTTGTAAATCCTATTTTATTTAGTAGAAATTTTTTAGAAAAGGTTATCTCAGAAAAAAAATCATTTGCTGAATATCAAGAATATAAAAAAATAGAAAATTCATTATTTCAAGAAAATAAAAACCCCAGAGGTGTTCTCATAACTGGTACTGATTCTCAGACTAGTTGGAATAACTTTACTCCTTTACATTCAAATGTGTCATTTGTAAATATTTCAAATGAACTTGATATAGAAGCATTCAAAAAGTGGTTACCTGAATATAAAGATGCCCATTTTATAACAGAAGATGACGGAACATTTAAAGTGGGGCGCGAAGTCGAAAAAATGTCCAAGTCCAAGTACAACGTGGTCAATCCCGATGATATTTGCGACCAATATGGCGCTGACACTTTGCGAATGTATGAAATGTTCCTCGGTCCGTTAGAGCAAGCCAAGCCGTGGAATATGGCTGGTATCACCGGCGTTCATAGCTTTTTGAAAAAGTTCTGGAAACTCTATTGCGACGACAACGGGCTTGTGATAACTGACAGTCCTGCCTCCAAAGACAGTTTAAAAACCCTGCACAAAACCATCAAAAAAGTGGAGGAAGACATCGAGAACTTTAGTTTTAATACATCGGTTTCCACGTTTATGATTGCGGTGAATGAATTGACGGCTCAAAAATGCAGTTCGCGCGAAGTGCTGGAACCGCTTGCTGTTTTGATTTCGCCGTATGCACCGCACATTGCGGAAGAATTGTGGAGCAAACTGGGACATAATGAGAGTATTTCAACAGCGCCATTCCCACAGTTTGATGCCTGCCATTTGGTAGAAAGCACCAAGGAATACCCCATTTCGTTTAACGGAAAAATGCGTTTCACACTGGAAATGCCATTGGATTTATCAAAAGAAGACATTGAAAAAACGGTTATGGCTCACGAAAAAACAAAGCAATACCTGGAAGGTCGCACTCCTAAAAAGGTGATTGTTGTTCCCGGGAAGATTGTGAATATTGTGGGATAAGACGAAATGACAGCACAAAAAATCGGCAAGATTTTTGGTATATGTGAAACAATCAAATTTAAAAAAAGAACAAAACAATGATTGGATATTATATTTTAGCGGCGCTCATTTTTGGAGTGAGTTTCTATGTAAGCAACCGCTTAAAGAGCAAGTTTAAAAAATACTCAAAAGTCCATTTACAAAATGGGATGAGTGGTAAAGAGATCGCAGAAAAAATGCTGGCTGATCATGGCATTCGTGATGTACAGGTAATTTCCACACCGGGAATGTTGACAGACCATTACAACCCGATGAAAAAAACCGTGAACCTGAGTGAAGGCGTTTATATGCAACGCAATGCCGCAGCCGCAGCAGTTGCCGCTCACGAAGTGGGGCACGCTGTGCAACACGCTCAGGCGTATTCGTGGCTGGATATGCGTTCCAAACTGGTGCCCGTGGTAAGCGTGGCATCTCAATACTCACAATGGGTGATTTTGGGTGGTCTGGTTTTAGCCGCAGGAACCGCTTTTGGAAACACACTTTTATTGGTGGGCATCATTATGTATGGACTAGGAACGCTTTTCAGTTTTATTACACTTCCTGTGGAATATGACGCCAGTAACCGTGCATTGGCCTGGATGACCAATAAAAACATGCTGACCCCACAAGAGCATGCCGGGGCAAAAGACTCATTAAAATGGGCAGCACGCACTTATGTGGTAGCTGCGGTTGGTTCTCTCGCAACCTTGCTCTATTTTATTATGATTTATCTCGGAAGGGACTAAACATAAAAAATAACAAATTATAAGCACCAAAATCCAAAAGGGTTTTGGTGCTTTTTTTATTTTATAAATGCTGTAATTACTTCCGCTAAACGGGGTATTGGCCCTTTCTCAATGGGATGCTGAACATCTGGTAAAATGAGGAGTGTTGCATTGGGCAACCATTCTGAAACTTGCTTGGTCTCAAGGATGCTCACCATTTTATCTGCATCACCAATGGCGAGTTTAATGGGTGTTTTGATTGTATGAAAATCTTCCTGTGCTAACGGTTGTTTTGTCCCCAGGTCCAGCATCATTTGAGAGGTTTTTTCCAGGACCATTTCCCAGGATTGTGGCTGGTGCCGCTGCTGTAACGCTTTCGAGAAAGCGGGAATCTTCTCCTTAATGATTTCAGGGTTGAGCATGTTGGTTTCCTTTTGGGAAATCTCCGGTGACCAGTCAAATTTGGTAGCCAGTGTAAAAATCCTTTCCACCTTTTCAGGATGTATTGAAGCGAGGTACAAGGCCACATAACCACCCATACTGTATCCAAAAATAGAAACCTTCTCGAGTTGGTTTTCCTGAAGGTAGTTTAAAATTTCATCGGCAAATTTTTCAATGGAAAACGGACCGTCAAAGGGTGTGCCCCCGTGTCCGCTGAAATTGATGTTATGAACGTCGAACTGCCCTTTCAAATGTTCAGAGAGAGGCTCGAGCTGGTCTTTAGCACCTATAGCACCGTGAAGTAACAGCAGTGTTTTCAAATGTTAAATTTATTCGTACACATTATCAGGGTTATACCCGAGATAATCCATTTCATACTCTTTAAAAATGATGCCGTGGTCTTCCAGTTCTTTCAAGATGGGTTCATATACTTCTTTTGTAATGGGAAGTTGCACGCCGGGAGTGGATATTTCTCCATTCAGAATTTTGAGTGTGGCAATGGCAACGGGTAATCCCACGGTTTTTGCCATAGCGGTAAAGATCTGGTCGTCACCTTTTATCACCATATGGGAATCAATTTGATGTTTTTCACCATTGAGTTCATAACCAAATTTGTGGTACATCACAATCATATCTTTGTCTTCGGGCTCGAGCATCCATTTGTCCATCAGGATTTTTTGAAGACATTCAGCGGGCGTAGCATTTTTGAGGCCTAATTTTTTGTTGGGATTAAAAATATCAAGTTCGACCAGTTTATCCCACATCACATCATCGTGATCGATGTTGAGGTTGTGGCGCATTTTGAGTTCAACTGAATCTGTTGGAGAATAAGGCAAAAACAAGTTTACAAAATCGCGATAACTCATGTCCTCAGTATCCTGAAGGCGGTAAGAGTCGTCTGTCATTCCCAGTTGAACAAACATATTCCAGGCTTTACTGAAACCTACTTTTCTAATGGTGCCGCGGTATAAAGTGAGAATATCTTCAAGACCATACACTTCGCGGTATTTTAGGGAGTTTCTGTTGGCATAGCCTTCAAAACGTCCATATCCGTTGATGTCAAGAAATTCCGTTCTTCTAAAGAGTTTATGATATGGAATGTACTTGTATTTTCCTTCTTGGATAAATTCAGCTGCTCCTCCTTGTCCAGCAACAACTACATTTCTGGGGTTCCAGGTGAATTTGTAATTCCAGAGATTGGTATCGCTTTCAGGAGCAACCAAACCTCCACAGAACGATTCAAAAAGAAGCATCTTTCCTCCTTTTTCGCGAATGCGGTCAATCACCTGCATGGCACTCATATGGTCAATCCCCGGATCGAGACCAATTTCGTTCATAAACACAAGTTCTTTTGATTTCACACGGCTATCAAGGCTCATCATTTCATCACTGATGTAGGAGGCTGTGACCATGTTTTTACCAAATTCTAAGCAATCTTTAGCAACTTCAATGTGATAGCGTGCGGGCAGCATAGAAATTACTATGTCTGAATTTTCTACAGCTTCTCTTCGTTGATTTTCATTAAAGACATCTAAAACAACAGCTTTTGCATTGGGGTGTTTATTGATTAAATGAGTGGCAGCTTTGATTTCAAGATCGCCAATGGTTATAAACAGGTCTTCTTCCTCAGACTTGTCCAAAAGGTATTTTATTAAACTGCTTGCCGATCTTCCTGCACCAATTATTAAGATATTCCTCATTCTAATTTTGTAAATTTGTGGTGTAAAATATTAGGTTACGAATGTACTAAATTGTAAACGTTTCAAAAAAGGAAGTATGTATAAAAATATGGTTATTTGTGGAGTTGTTTTTGTAATGTTGTCTGTGGTTTTTGGTGCTTTTGGAGCACATACTTTAAAATCAATGATATCTGCAGAGGCTTTAACTACTTTTGAAGTGGGGGTAAGGTATCAAATGTACCACGCTCTTGGCCTTCTTTTTATTGGAATGTCTCATTTTCTTACAAGGGCTGTTCAAAAACCGATTTTTATATTTTTTACTTTAGGAATTTTCTTATTTTCAGGCTCCATATATCTGCTTTCCCTCAATGCTGTATTGCCTTTTGATACTAGAGTGATTGGATTTGTCACACCTCTTGGTGGTACTTGCTTTATCATTGGATGGTTGTACTTTTTATTGAAAATTATTAAGTTAAAGTCGATATAAATCTTCTTTTTTTAAGGGCTTTCTACATAAATATTTTTTACTTTTGTAGCCCACAACAATTATTAAATATAAGTTATGGTCAATAGTAACCAAGCAACTAAAACGATTTCGCTGGACACCTACGGAATCAAAAACGCAAAAGTTAACTACCAACTCTCTCCGGACGAACTCCACAAAATCACCATCGAAAAAGGCCAAGGCGTTGAAGCAAATTCAGGCGCACTGGCGGTCAATACAGGTGAATTTACAGGACGCTCGCCAAAAGACAGGTTTATCGTAAAGGATGACATCACACGTTACAAGGTGTGGTGGGGGAACATCAACATTCCGTTTCCAACAGATATGTTTGATAAATTATATGACAAAGTCACAGATTATTTATCGAAAAAAGAAGTGTTTGTAAGGGATAGCTATGCCTGCGCCCACGACGACTTGAGATTGAACATTCGTGTGGTTAATGAATATCCTTGGTCAAATTTATTTGCCTTCAATATGTTCCTTCGCCCAGAAGAGAGTGAGCTGGAAAACTTTACTCCAGACTGGCTGGTAATCAATGCCCCCGGGTTTATTGCAGACCCCGATGTTGACGGAACCAGGCAGCACAATTTTGCCATCCTTAACTTTACAAAAAAAATTGCCTTAATCGGCGGAACGGGTTATACCGGTGAAATCAAAAAAGGGATTTTCTCTGCCTTGAACTTCATTCTGCCCGTTGATAAAAATACCTTACCGATGCATTGCTCTGCCAATGTGGGTGAAGACGGTGAAACCGCTATTTTCTTTGGCCTTTCCGGAACAGGAAAAACTACTCTTTCTGCAGATCCCAACCGAAAATTGATTGGTGACGATGAGCACGGCTGGACTTCAGATAATAAAATATTCAACTTTGAAGGTGGTTGTTATGCCAAGGTAATCAACCTTACTGAAGAGCAGGAACCGGATATTTACAGAGCCATCAAAAAAGGAGCAATTCTGGAAAATGTGATTATGGATGGCAATGGTGAAGTGGACTTCAAAGACATCACCATCACGCAAAACACCCGTGTGAGTTATCCTATTTACCATATTGATAATATTCAAACCCCATCGATAGCTGAAAACCCGAAAAATATATTTTTCCTTACGGCAGATGCTTTTGGGGTACTGCCTCCCATCTCAAAATTAACTCCGGGACAAGCAGCATATCATTTCATTAGTGGCTATACCGCAAAAGTTGCCGGAACTGAAGCTGGTGTAGATGAACCCATGCCCAACTTCTCAGCGTGTTTTGGCGCACCATTTATGCCGTTGCACCCTACTAAATATGCTGAAATGCTGAGCAAAAAAATGAAAGATGCCGGTGTAAATGTTTGGTTAATCAACACAGGATGGACCGGAGGTCCTTATGGGATTGGAAGCCGTATGAAATTAAAATATACCCGAGCTATGATAACTGCGGCGATGAATGGTGAGCTCAATGATGTGGACTTTGAAAACCACCCAATTTTTGGATTGGCAATGCCCACAAGTTGCCCTAATGTTCCAGACGAAGTACTAAATCCAAAAAGCACCTGGAAAAATGCCAAAGCTTATGATGTACAAGCAAAAGAGTTGGCAGCTTCATTCAGGGAGAATTTTGCCAAGTTTGAATCTTATGCCAATGAAGAAATTTTAGGTGGAGCACCGATGGGATAATTTTCAATAATAAATACTTTAAAAAAAGCGACACTTGAAAAAGTGTCGCTTTTTTTATTACTACTTATTAAACTTTATTTCTTCTTGTTAGCTTCAATAATATACTTCTCCAACGCCATAGTCATGGAGGGTGTTTCAGGGGTGGGCGCCTGTATATCAACGCGTAAACCACTTTCCTTAGCCGCCTGAACGGTGGTATTCCCAAACACGGCAATACGTGTATCGTTTTGTTCAAAATCAGGAAAATTCTCCCATAGTGATTTGATACCGCTGGGGCTGAAAAACACCAAGATGTCGTAATACACATCTTTCAAATCTGAAAGGTCACTTACTACGGTTTTATAGAATGTGGCTTGTTTCCATTTTACTTTCAACGAGTTTAATATTTCTGGCACATCAGGTTTTAAAACATCTGAACAGGGCAACAGGAAGTTTTCATTCTTGTATTTTTTGATCATTGGCGACAGTTCAGAAAAAGTGCGTTTCCCCACATAAATCTTTCGCTTTCTGTACACCACATACTTTTGAAGGTAGAAAGCGACTGCTTCAGAAAGGCAAAAATACTTCAATGTGTCAGGCACTTTATAACGCATTTCTTCTGCAATCCTGAAAAAATGGTCCACAGAATTTCTACTGGTGAGTATAATTGCTGAGTAATTGTTCAAATCAACTTTTTGAGCCCTTACATCTTTACTGGAAACCCCTTCAACATGAATAAAGGGTCTGAAATCAATTTTTACTTTTTGCTTTTCTACAAGTTCAAAGTAAGGAGAGTTTTCGATAATAGGTTCTGGTTGGGAAACCAAAATTGTTTTCACTTTCATAAACCTGGTTATTTTTTTGATTAAAATCTCACTGAAATACCAGTATCTTATACATTATAAAATAGGGTGAAATTTCAAGTGCGCAAAGATATAAAATAAAATAAAACAAATGGCCTCTCACTAACTTTTCCTGAACTTTATAGCTGTAAGTCAGCGAAATGACATTGTAAACAACAATGACAGCAACCATGATCATTAATAAATAAGAGGATGGATCAACGGCATAAAGTAAAATTATATTGAAAATCAATAGCAAAAGAGCGATTAAATTTCTAAAACTTAACTTTTGGTACAAGTAAGTCTCCATGTGTTTCTCAATTGAAAAAAGGGTTGCAATTATCTTATCAATATAAAATTTCAAACTAATAAACAGGGTATAGAAACCCATAATTTGAATAAATACAATGTGATTATGTAGGCTAACATCTTCCCTAAAATAAACCAAAAGAAGAAATAAAAACATGGAAACTGAAACTATTTGAACAAGCAGTAACAAACTGTTGAATGGATTAAATATTTGTGGGTTTTTGCCGTGTACCAAAAAATATTTATTGCTGATTACAAGCTGAATAAACTCATTAAATCTGGAAGCATTAATCATCTTTGCTGCTGCCACTAAAGCAAAGCAAACAAATAGTAAAAGTGTGATCCAGTCCGGGATTGTGGTATTTCTGATAATTTCTTCCAAAGCCTCGATTTCTAAAGACAAATTTACTTCATTTAAAACGCAATTTACCGGCAACAATAACATTTTTTAAACAAGCTGTCAATATAAAAATGAGTACATTTGCCCAAAATTTGGGGAATGTCCAAAGCACTGGTTGTTATACCTACATACAACGAAATCGAAAATATAGAACGTCTGATTCGAAATGTTTTTTCGCTGCAGCGAAATTTTGAAATATTGATTGTTGATGATAATTCACCCGATTTAACATCAAAAAAGGTGGAGGAACTTCAAATAGAATTTCCTGACAAATTACACCTGCTTTTCAGAGCTGAAAAAACAGGACTAGGTACAGCATACATTGCCGGTTTTAAATGGGCTTTAGAAAGAAAGTATGAATATATTTTTGAAATGGATGCTGACTTTTCACATAACCCAAATGACTTAATAAGGCTTTACAATGCTTGTGAAAAACAGGACTATGATGTCGCTATTGGCTCACGCTATGTAAAAGGAGTGAATGTAGTTAACTGGCCAATGAGTAGAGTGCTTATGTCTTGGATGGCCTCAAAATATGTGCGATTTATTACCAGAATGCCCATTTTTGACACCACCGCTGGTTTTATTTGTTATAGAAGAAAAGTGCTTGAAACCATCAATCTTGACAAAATACAATTTGTGGGCTATGCCTTTCAAATTGAAATGAAATTCAAAGCTTATTTAAAAAAATTTAATATTACAGAAATCCCCGTGATTTTTACAGACCGAACAAAAGGAGAATCAAAAATGAGTGGGGGTATCATTTCTGAAGCCGTGTTTGGGGTACTATCAATGAAATTTAAAAGCTTGTTTAACCGCTATGAAATATAATCCATGCACACAGTATTAATCAAAAATGCCAATGTTGTGAATGAGGGAAAAATCACAAACAGTGATGTGCTCATTCAAAATGAAGAAATAGTTGAGATAGCAGAAAGCATCAGTGCAAAATCTTCAGACACTCAAATCATTGATGCAGAAGGAAAATATTTATTTCCGGGTGTGATTGATGACCAGGTGCACTTTAGGGAACCCGGCCTCACTCACAAAGCAACCATTGCAAGCGAATCAAAGGCGGCTATTGCCGGAGGAATCACTTCATTTATTGAAATGCCAAACACTTCGCCTCAAGCCACAACAATTGAATTGTTGGAGGACAAATTTGAAATTGCAAAAAATACTTCGTGGGCAAACTACTCTTTTATGTTTGGCGGAACCAATGATAACCTCAAGGAAATTTTAAAAGTGGATCCCAAAAAAGTGGCTGCTTTAAAATTGTTTCTGGGTTCGTCAACAGGTAATATGCTTGTGGATGACCCAAAAGTTCTAGAAGAAATATTTTCAAAGTCAAAATTGCTTATTGCGGTTCATTGTGAGGATGAAAATACCATAAAAACGAATCTGGAAGAGCACCTTGAAAAATTTGGTGAAGATATCCCAATGGAATACCACGCAATAATAAGAAGCGAGGAGGCTTGTTATTTATCGTCTTCAAAAGCCATCGCTCTTGCCAAAAAAACTGGAGCAAGATTGCATGTTTTTCATCTTTCAACAGCCAAAGAAACAGCCCTTTTTGACAATAAAATCCCTCTTGAAAAAAAGAAAATCACGGCAGAAGTTTGTATTCATCACCTCTGGTTTTCAGATGAAGATTATGAAGAAAAAGGATCCTTAATTAAATGGAACCCTGCAGTAAAGACTAAAGATGACCGTGATGGCTTGTGGAAGGCTTTACTGGACGACCGCATTGATGTAATTGCCACAGATCACGCGCCACATACCCTGGAGGAAAAAAAGAATATTTATACAAAAGCACCTTCAGGTGGGCCGTTAGTACAACATGCTCTGGTTGCCATGCTTGAAAACTACCATCGCGGAAAAATAACACTGGAGAAAATTGTCGAAAAAATGTGTCATAACCCGGCGATTCTTTTTGAAATTAAACAACGAGGATTTATCAAAAAAGGCTATAAGGCAGATTTGGTATTGGTCGATCTACATGCCCCCTGGACAGTTAATAAAAGTAACATTCTTTACAAATGTGGATGGTCACCTTTTGAAGGTTTTACTTTTAAATCCAGAATTTCACATACCTTAGTCAACGGTAAAATTGTTTACAACAACACAAAATTTGCAAAAACAAGTAAAGCACAACGCCTTGAATTTAATCGTTAAAATATCAAAATTTGGCTTCACCACTCAATCATTCTTAATAATTGTTGGCTTGCTGATTTTGGGTTGTCAGGACATCAAGTATCCTGAAAAACCCAAAGATCTCATCCCTGAAGATAAAATGGTGGAAGTCCTTATCGATGTTCATTTATTCAATGCAGCAAAAAGTGTAAATCGGCTTCCTTTACAACAAACCGGTATGACGCCTCATCAGTTGATATTTGAAAAACACAGTATTGACAGTTTACAGTATGAAACCAGTAATGCATACTATGGAGCCAACTTAGATATATATGAGCGAATTCATACCAAAGTAAAAGACTACCTTGAATCTGAAAAAAGAGAGATTGACACCTTAATTGTAAGGGAAAAAAGAAAGCAAGATTCCATTAAGGTTATTACAGACTCTCTCAAGCTCCTTAGGACTGAAGGTTTAATTGACTCACCAAAAGATTCAAAAATTCTCAAAAAACTAGAAAGAGATACAATTAATTAGAACAATTTTTTTATCAATACGAAAATTTTAGTGTTATTGATCTTAGATTGTTTTTGATGGGTGGTTTGTCCAATTATTTTAAGTGCCCCATATGGGCTTTCTTGTAGTTTTTTGTAATCGTTTCAATCGTTTTTGCAAGGGGTATAAAATCATAGTGAAGCGCTTCTTTGATTTTATTATTGTTATAATGTTTTTTAATAACAATTGCTTTTGCAGTACTTTTGAATAGCATTTGTTTTCCAAAATTCAGGCTGCTTTTTAAGAAGTCAAATCTCCAAGCGAGATCAAGCATCCACGGTTTCAATTCTTTTTTTGGAGGGGTTTTATTAAAGGCAATCGCTATATTTGAAAGCAACTGTTTGTATGATTCATTTTCAGAAATTAAGATAAAACACTCATTTTTAATGGTGCTTTTCATCAATTCAATAGCAATTTTAACCACGTCAACCACATCAACAAAGCCCATTCCGCCAGTTGTATAATAGGAAAGTCCTTTATAGACTTTGTCAAAAAGAACTCCGGTTCCCTTAATCCAAAAACCACTTCCTAAAATGACACCGGGGTTAATAATAACAGCATCAAGACCTTCCTGAGTACCACGCCACACTTCCATCTCTGCACCATATTTTGAAATGGCATACACATTGTTGTCTGCATCAGGATTCCAGTGCATTTGTTCATTGATTTCTTTATTTCCTTCACTTCCAAATGTGGCGATACTACTCACGTGGCACAACTTTTTAACCTCAAATTGCAAACTTAAATTCACAATATTTGCAGTTCCCTCAATGTTTGATTTTTTTAATTTCTGAAAGTTTTTGGGGTCAAAACTCACATAGGCAGCGACGTGATAAACGTAATCAATTCCTTTAAAAGCATTTGTCAACGCAGGAATATCAATTAAATTTGCTTCAACCCAATCAATTTGATTGAAAAAAGTATCAGGCGTTTCTGTATAATAAGAAAACACTTGTTTAACAGCTTCAAGATTGCTGTTTGATCTATGAATTGCCCGTACCTTTTGCCCTTCATTAAGCAAAAAATAGAGCAAATGTGCGCCAACAAGGCCAGTACCACCGGTTACTAATATCATTTTACTAAAATACTCTTTTTTAAAATTCTGCTTCCTCTTTTGGTTGATAAATCTATCTTTGTAAAAACTTTTTTTAATATGCTGAAAAATTTTGTTGAAGAATTGCAATGGCGGGGAATGATTCAAGACGTCATGCCTGAAACTGAAGAACATTTACTTGCAAAAATGCGTGCTGCTTATGTTGGAATTGATCCCACTGCAGATTCTCTACATATAGGGCATTTAGTAAGTGTTATGATGCTGCGTCATTTTCAAAAAAGCGGGCATAAACCCTTCGTTTTAATTGGCGGTGCAACCGGAATGATTGGAGACCCATCGGGAAAATCCCAAGAGCGCAATTTGCTCGATGAGAAAACATTGCGACACAATCAAGAGGCTTTAAAAAAACAACTTTCACGTTTTCTTGACTTTGAAAGTGATATAGACAACGCTGCCGTAATGGTCAATAATTATGACTGGATGAAGGAGTTTTCGTTTTTGGATTTTATCAGGGACGTGGGGAAACACATCACAGTAAATTATATGATGGCGAAAGATTCTGTAAAAAAACGCCTCACCGGCGATGCTAAAGAAGGCATGTCATTTACAGAGTTTACTTACCAACTTGTTCAAGGCTATGATTTCTTGCATTTATACCGTGAGAACAATTGTTCACTTCAAATGGGTGGAAGTGACCAGTGGGGAAACATCACCACCGGTACCGAACTCATTAGACGCATTGCAGGTGGCAAAGGTTTTGCGCTCACCTGTCCGTTGATTACAAAAGCAGATGGAACCAAATTTGGTAAAACCGAAGGTGGAAATATTTGGCTAGACGCCGAAAGAACCTCACCTTATAAATTTTACCAATACTGGCTGAACACAAGCGATGAAGATGCTGAAAAGTATATCAAAATCTTTACTTTTTTATCTAAAATAGAAATTGAATCCTTAACGTCAGCCCACAAAACAGCACCTCATTTAAGACTACTACAAAAACGACTTGCAGAAGAAATGACAAGGATGGTGCATTCTAAAGAAGACCTCGAAAACGCTGTTATCGCTTCAAACATACTATTTGGCAACTCCACTTCAACAGATTTAAAAAAATTGAATAAAAGCACATTTTTAGATGTTTTTGAAGGGGTGCCTCAAACAGTGGTTTCGCAAAAGCAAATTTCAGAAGGAGTAGACATCATTGCCGCTTTAGCTGAAGTTGGCGGATTTTTGAAATCAAACAGTGAGGCTAGAAGAGCCTTAAAAGAAAATTCAATTTCAGTGAATAAGGAAAAAGTGGATGATACTTACGTCATTTCAGAGAACGATTTGATAAACGGTAGTTTTGTCCTGTTGCAAAGAGGAAAGAAAAATTACTTTATACTGCACATAAAGTAAAAAGAGAAACCCTAAGAATTTTCTTAGGGTTTCAGTCAACTAACTAACCATTTTTGAAAGCCCAAAACGGGGATAATAATTAACTTATTACAATGGTTGAACTTTCATATACTATGTCGTAACTTTCTGTTTATCATTACTTTTTTAAGAATAAAATAACATTTCTATAGCGCCATCAAATTACATCCTCTGATATCGCTATTGTCAAAACGGCCAATGATTTCAAAGCTTCCATCTTGATAAACACGACCTAAATCCTGAGTAGCAATAAATGAACAAGAGTTGATATTTGCCAAATCAATCACGTTGATGGCACCAGTTTGATTTCTCACCAAAGTCAGGGCATCCTCCGGATCTCTGGTTATTATTTTCATCCAAGGAGGCGTTTGAAAAATACCATCTCCTTTTGAATAGGCTTGAGACATTAGTTCTGTCATTCCATATTCACTATGGATATGAGAAACCCCAAAGCCTTTTTTTAACAGGGCGTGCAACTCACTTCTTATTAGTTCTTTTCTTCTTCCTTTCATGCCACCGGTCTCCATTACAATGGTATTTTTCAGTGCAAATTGATGGTTTTCAATAAGGTCAAGCAATGCAAAAGAAACACCAATGAGTAAAACTTTTTTTCCGGCAGTGTTCAGACTTTTTAATTTTTCTGCCAGCAATTCAAATTGATTAAGATAAAACCCGCTTTCAGGGTGATTGCTTTTAGTAATAAAATCATTAACCATATAGATTAAAGATGAACCCTCTCTTTCAAGGTAAGAAGGTAAAAGTCCCAGCACCACAAAATTTTCAATTGGGCCAAAAAAGTGATTGAATCCGTTATTAAAGCTTTGTTCATAAAGATTTAAATCCGTTACAAAATGCTTACTTGTTTGACTTCCGGTGGTGCCACTGCTAGTAAAAATGGTTTCTGGTTTTTTTGATGATGATACCACTTTTTTTGATTTAAAAAATTCAATGGGTAGAAAAGGAATCTCTTCAATTCTTGAAATCTCAGCGGGGTGCTTGTAAAGTAAATCACAAAAAGAGCGATAGACGGAATTGTTTTCAAACTGGTATTGAAAAGTTTCCAAAGCTTTTTGTTCAAAATCCTTAACGGAACTGATTGTAAAAATTGAATCCAAACTCATTTAGAAGATAGACTTGTATAAATAAAAAAAGCTTCCGCAATTTACGGAAGCTTTCTTAAATCTTATGACTTAAATGCCTTAGTTTACAACCAACTTTTTTGTTGATGTAATATTATTTTCAGTTACCTGAACTAAGTAAATTCCTGATTTTAGAGCAGAAACATTTAAAGTATTGTTTGTAACTGTCTTAGAGATAACTTGTTTACCCAAAACATCAAATACAGCAACCTGAAGAGGCTGATTGTTATTTGTCTTGATAGTTACAAGACCGTTTTTAACAGGGTTTGGGTACAGGTTTAAACCTAATTTGTCAAATGAATTTGTACTCAAAATACCTGCGGTAAATTTAATGTTATCAAAACGATTGTTACCACTTGTAGTAGTAGCACCGTCAAGAGTTACACGCAAATATGCAGTTGCAGCATTATCTAAATCTGCAGGAGCTGATGCTTCAACAAGAAAGAATTCAGTCACGTTAGTATCTTCGATCGTCCCAAAGTCTGTAAAATCTGTACCATTTGTGCTCCAAGACCAGGTTTGAGATGTAAACCCTGATGCTGTTCCTCTTGTAGCGTAGCTAATTTCAAGGCTTTCTTTGTTTGCCATTGAAAACTCAAACTGAATATAAGCACCATTATTTGCGTTATCAGTACCTCCTTGAATAGAAATGGAACCTCCGGAAACGTCACCATCTTCCATATTTATTTCTGAACCAGCAAAACTAGGAATCCAACTATAGACTAGATCACCATTACCATTTGTTTCAGTTTCATCTAGAATACCACCACCCACAGTTAAGGAGCCTGCTCCTAAATCAGCAGCTTGTGGAAAAACATCTGGTTCAGCTAAAAAGCCAAAACCACCATTAGGTAAATCATTGCTGTTTTGATTCCAATAAGCAACAATATCCTGTGCTTGGGTTGGAATTGAGAAAATTAAGGCTAAGCTTAATAGTAAAGTAATTTTTTTCATTTTAAATTGTTTATGTGAAATTGTTTATTGTGCAAATGTATAAAAAAAGAATGTCTTGAGTGAAGAAATATTCATTTTATAAAAAATTTAATATTAATGTAACATGTTCAAAACAAATTCAATAGCTAATCACTTAGTCTTTTTCTTAATTTTATGATTGTGTTACCATTTTGTTATTATTCATACACAAATTTTCTAGTGAAAGTATTTTAATAGTATCTTTACTTTATCAAAATTGTACTTATCAAATCAAATCATGAAGAAAAAGGACATTAAAATTTTATTAGTTGATGATGAGCCAGACATCTTGGAAATTGTAGAATACAATTTGTCAGCAGAGGGCTATCAAGTTTATACCGCTGAGAATGGTATAGAAGCTATTAAAAAAGCAAAAAAAAATCTTCCACACTTAATTATCCTTGATGTGATGATGCCCGAAATGGACGGTATAGAGGCCTGTGAAAAAATGAGAGGTATCCCAGATTTGGCCAATACCATCATAACCTTTTTAACCGCCAGAGGTGAGGATTATTCACAAGTTGCCGGTTTTGAAGCAGGTGCAGACGATTACATTACAAAACCCATAAAACCAAAAGTCCTGGTAAGTAAAGTAAAAGCACTTCTAAGAAGATTCAAAGAAACCACTTCTGAGGAGGCAACGGTTAACTTAGGAAATTTAGTAATCAATCGAGAGGAATACAAAGTCATAAAAAACAAAAAGGAAATTACACTTCCGCGAAAGGAGTTTGAATTACTAGCTCTTCTGGCCTCAAAACCCGGAAAAGTCTTTAAACGGGAAGATATACTTGATAAAGTTTGGGGCAATGAAGTGGTTGTAGGAGGAAGAACCATCGATGTTCATATTAGAAAATTACGAGAAAAAATTGGAGATAATAGTTTTAAAACTGTAAAAGGAGTTGGGTATAAATTTGTTGTTTAATGTCCAAAAAAATTAAAAAAACATACCGATTTGCTGTCTATACTTCCCTTTTCATTAGTTTAACAGCAATTGTTTTATTGACCCTCTTTTTATATCTAATTAACGCTTTGAATTTTTATTACATTGTTGCATTTGGGCTCCTTTTCTTTTTCTTCTCTTTTTTAATTATTCAATTTCGCGTAAAGCATTTTATTTACAACCAAGTTAAAAAAATATACAACGATGTGAGTTTGCTCGATGCTTCAACCTTACATCCAAAGCATATCACTACAGATATGGATTCACTCACCCGTGAAGTAGAAAAATTTGCCAATAACAAAAAGCTGGAAATTGAAACCCTCAAAGTGCGCGAGGCTTATAGAAAGGAATTTATGGGGAATGTAGCACACGAGTTAAAAACACCCTTGTTTACAGTTCAAGGATACATTCTCACTCTACTCGACGGTGCAATGAAAGACAAATCAGTAAGAAAAAAATACTTGCAACGTGCCAGCAAAGGTGTGGACAGACTCATCTATATCGTAAAGGATCTCGATATGATTACCAAACTCGAAATGGGCGATTTAAATCTTCACAAAGAACAATTCAATATTATCGAGTTGGTACAAAATGTGTTTGATTTGCTGGAAATGAAAGCTGCAAAAAAAAATATTACCCTCACTTTTGATAGAAATTACTCAAATTCCATTTTTGTGTTTGCAGACCGGGAACGCATTCAGCAAGTGCTCACAAATTTAATTGTCAACTCTATTAAGTATGGAAAAGAAAGTGGCACTACAGAGGTGAGTATTGAAGATTTAATAAAAAATAAAGTCATTGTAAGAATCACCGATAACGGAGAAGGGATAGCCAAGGAACATCTCACCCGCATTTTTGAACGCTTTTTTAGAGTTGATAAAAGCGGTTCAAGAAAAGAAGGAGGTTCTGGTTTGGGACTCTCCATTGTGAAACATATTCTAGAAGCACACGGCGAAAAAATTTATGTTGAAAGTGAATTAGAAGTGGGTTCAGAGTTTTCTTTCACCCTCGAAAAGTCCAAAGAACAAGTTTAAATCAATACTGTTTTCTTGACTCTTTAATCCTGTAAATAAAAAACTACTATTAAGTTTACTCACCTTAAAATCTTCCTGGTTACAAGAAGGCACAATTCCTTTTGATTTAAGTCTTTTTGCAAGGTATTCCTGCTCAAATTGACCGGGTGTGGGAATAAAAAACGCTTTTTTTTCTAAAACAGCCAAATCCATAATTGTTGTGTAACCGGACCGGGAAATAACTAATTCACTTTCATTAATTGCCTTTTCCAAAACCTTTGAGTTCATATAATTATAAACTCTAAAATTATCTTCTGAATAACAATGCATTTTTTCCTCTACTTTGCCCAAAACAAATAGAATTTTTTTATCCAGCCCTCGCAGTTCAAGCATCAATTTTTCCTCCAGAAAGGTGCGTTGTGGCTCCGGTCCTGAAAGTAATACCAAAAGATCATATTTTTTTTCTGAATCGTTTTTTTTCATACGGCTTAACGGGCCAATGTATTGAACATTTGAAGGTGTTTTATCAGGATGTCCCAGTTTTCCGCTTAAATTTCCCATCCCTTCAAAGTCAGGCACCCAGCAAGTATCAAACTTTTTAATGAAATCAAGATGCATCATCGTGCTAAGCCAGGTGGTACTCCCTGTAAGTACATTTAATTGATGTGTAATAAAAACCGACGGCACTTTTTTACTGCGCACTCCCAAACGGTTATCAGAAATAATCCCCTGAATTTTCCCAACTGCAACCAATTGTTTCACTATTTTTTTTTCAGCTTTGATGGCTTTCATCATTTTTGGACTGTCAAACAATAGTTTCCATTTAAAACCCGATGCCCTTTTAGCATAAGTAATCTGATAGGAAGGCAACTCCACCCATTCTAATGTGGGGAATTCTTTTCGCAAAAGCGTGAGTGCAGCACCATCTGAAGCAAGTAAAGGATTGTAATTGCTTTCTAAAAGCGCATTGATAATGGGGATACATCGCGTGGCGTGTCCCAATCCCCAATGCAGAGGTGCTACCAAAATTGTTTTTTTATGCTGCATAAAAACAAAGGTAATCATTATTCCCACTGGGTATTATTTCCTTAATTTTGCCAAAACTTTATCTTATTGTTGTGGGTAGCAAAAACAAACTAAAACGCTTCAAGGAGAATGAAAGCTTCTCTAATGTCATACAGCCTGAAAGAGAACAGCTTACCTCTGGAAGCTTTGAATTAAAAGGAAACTGGAATACTAAATTCTTTAAAAATAACCATCCCATTGTTCTGGAATTGGGCTGTGGAAAAGGCGAATATACCGTTGCTTTGGCCAAAAAAAATCCCAGCAAAAATTTTATTGGCATTGACATCAAAGGGGCTCGCTTTTGGCGGGGTGCAAAAACAGCACTGGATGAAAACTTGACCAATGTCGCTTTTATTCGCACACAAATTGAATTGATTGAGTTTCTTTTTTCTGAAAACGAAGTTTCTGAAATATGGATTACTTTCCCCGATCCTCAAATCAAATACAAACGCACCAAACACCGCTTAACAAACCAGGATTTTTTGAATCGGTATAAAAAAGTCCTTTCGCCGCAAGGCTTCATTCACTTGAAAACAGACAGTGAGTTTATGCACGGCTATACACTAGGCTTGCTCCACGGATTGGGTCAAGAAATACTTTATGCACATCACGATGTGTATAGCAATGAATACTCCCCAAAAGAAGTCACCGGTATTCAAACCTTTTATGAGAAGCAATATCTTGAAGTGGGTAAGAAAATTACTTATATTGCCTTTAAGCTCAACTAAATAATTTTTTTTATCTTCACTTGGTAAACAATTTTTATGGAGTTTGTACTCTATTTCTTTTTCGGATATGTTTTTGCTTTGATTGGTGTGATACCTCCCGGGCTTCTCAACATGACAGCGGCAAAAATAAGTATTCAAGAAAGCCGAAGAAATGCATTCCTTTTTTCGCTGGGTGTCATCACTACTGTTGCAATTCAAACATATCTTGCACTTCTTTTTGCCAGATACCTTGACAAACATCCCGAAATAATAAGTATGCTTCAACAGGTGGGATTGGGCATTTTTATCTGCATCACTATCTACTTTTTATTTATTGCAAAAGGAAAAAAATCCTTTTCACAACAAGTAAATCACAAATCAAAAAAACACCGTTATTTTCAAGGGTTGTTTCTAGCGGCACTCAATTTGTTTCCGCTTCCATATTGGGTCTATTTAAGTATCACTTTTTCATCTTTTGGGTGGTTTGATTTTACAAAATCATTTATTGTATTTTGTATTATTGGTTCAATTTTGGGTACTTTGACTATGCTGGCCGCTTATGCTCACTATTTTGATTATGTAAAGAAAAAGCAAAGCGAGCTAAAAATAAACGTTAACTACATGATTGGGATTATCACGGGACTTATTTCTATTTTTACCTTATTGAAAATTTTAAATATCATTTAATTGTCTTCAGAGAATCAAAACTTTTTTTCACGTGTATATGAGGTGGTCAAGCAAATTCCTCACGGAAAAGTAACGTCTTATGGCGCCATTGCAAAACACATTGGCGCAGCAGGAAGTGCCAGGATGGTGGGCTGGGCAATGAACGCCTCTCACAATTTGCCCGAGGTACCGGCTCATCGTGTGGTAAACCGAAATGGCCTGCTCACCGGTAAACACCATTTTGACGGCACAAACTTGATGCAACAATTATTAGAAAATGAGGGAATCGTAGTGATAGATAACCAAATTCAAGATTTTGAAAATGTTTTTTGGGACCCTGGTAAAAAGTAAAAAATTACAACCCTAGTAGTGTAGATTTTTTAGGTTAATCCATAAAAGAATTTACTTATACCCCCATCAATCAAATAAATCAAACCCTTTCGCCAAATCAAGTTTTCCTTGTATATTTGCACTTTAGAATTATTCTATATAAGCTACTGAAAAAGAACTATGAAGCCCATTTTGGTCCTTTAAAATGAAAGACAAGTTCTTATATAGTTGTCATAGCCAACACAAAGGTTTATAAAATTTTGCATACATGAAGCTAGATAAGAAAGAGATTATGAGTGCGCTAGAAACCATAACAGTTTCCGGCGAAGGAAAGAATATGGTCGATAGTGGAGCGGTACAAAATGTCATCACATTTGCTGATGAGGTGATTGTTGATTTAGTACTTACAACACCCGCCCTTCACATCAAAAAACGGGCAGAGACAGATGTTATCAAGGTGATTCAAGACAAAGTACACCCAGATGCACAGGTAAAAGTTAATATCAAAGTCAATGCCCCTTCAAAACCTCAAATTAAGGGAAAAGCCATTCCCGGTATTCACAACATTGTTGCCATTGCTTCTGGCAAGGGAGGAGTGGGGAAATCCACAGTAACCGCCAATATTGCTGTAACTCTTGCAAAAATGGGTTTTAAAGTGGGTGTGCTGGATGCAGATATTTATGGTCCCTCTATTCCCATTATGTTTGATGTGGCTCAGGAAAAACCACTATCAGTAAATGTCAATGGAAAGTCAAAAATGAAACCCATTGAGAATTATGGGGTAAAAGTACTTTCCATAGGATTCTTTACACAGCCCAACCAAGCGGTGATATGGCGAGGCCCCATGGCAGCCAAAGCGCTGAACCAGCTAATTTTTGATGCAGACTGGGGCGAACTCGATTTTATGTTGGTTGATTTGCCCCCGGGCACTGGTGACATACACCTTTCCATTATGCAATCCATGCCCATTACCGGAGCAGTGATAGTAAGCACCCCTCAAAATGTCGCTCTCGCTGATGCTCGCAAAGGTGTGGCCATGTTTCAGCAAGAAAGCATCAATGTGCCTGTTTTGGGAATCGTTGAAAACATGGCCTATTTTACCCCTGAAGAATTGCCCGAAAACAAATACTATATCTTTGGAAAAGAAGGTGCTAAAAATCTTGCCGAAGATCTGGAAGTGCCATTTTTAGGTGATATACCCCTTATTCAAAGCATCAGGGAAGCCGGCGATGCGGGAAGACCCGCAGCCATGCAAACAGGAACGCCACTTGAAGAGGCTTTTGAAACGCTTACGCGAAATATTGTACAGGAAACTGTAGATAGAAATGAAAATCTCCCGCCCACACAGGCCATTCAAATAACCACAATGGCAGGTTGTAGCGCAATTAAAAAATAAGTTATGACTGATCAGGAATTAAAAGTAAACGTTGAAAAAGCCTTGGAGGAAATCCGGCCATTTTTACAAAGTGATGGTGGGGACATTTTATTGATTTCCATTGATGATCGTAAAAGTGTTACTGTTCAGTTGCAAGGAGCTTGTGTGGGGTGTTCAGTAAACCAAATGACCTTAAAGAGTGGCGTGGAAATGACCATAAAAAAATATGCTCCTCAAATTGAAAGTGTTATCAACTTAGGAGTTTAATTGATGATGGATATCATTTTTACAAATTTCCTGAAAGCTTACTTTTACCAATTACCTCAGAACACACATCATGATTAAAACCGATATACTTATTATAGGCGCAGGTCCCACGGGACTTTTTGCCGTTTTTGAAGCAGGTCTTTTAAAATTAAAATGCCATCTGATAGATGCGCTCCCCCAACCGGGAGGTCAATTGGCCGAGTTATATCCCAAAAAACCCATTTATGACATTCCCGGTTTCCCGGAAATTCTTGCTGGCGATTTGGTTAAAAACTTAATGAAACAAATCGAGCCGTTTCAACCCGAATTTACTTTAGGTGAACGCGCAGAAACAATAGAAAAGCAAGAAGATGGCTCTTTTATTGTAACCTCGACAAGTGGTTTAAAACACCAAGCTCCTGTGGTAGCTATTGCCGGTGGTTTGGGAAGTTTTGAGCCCAGAAAACCACTCATTCCAAACATTCAACAGTTTGAAGACAAAGGCGTTGCTTATTTTATTAGAAACCCTGAAGTATATCGAGATAAAAAAGTAGTTATCGCCGGTGGTGGAGATTCTGCACTCGACTGGAGTATCTTCCTTTCAGATATCGCCGCTGAAGTGACCCTTGTTCATAGAAGAAATGAATTTCGCGGTGCGCTTGACTCAGTTGAAAAAGTTCAGGAATTAAAAAAATTGGGAAAAATCACACTCATCACACCAGCTGAGGTTGTCGGCTTAAGCGGTATCAATCAACTTGAAGCTGTTATTCTTCAAAAAGCAGATGCTTCAGAAGAATGCATTGAGGCAGATGCCTTTATCCCTTTGTTTGGACTTTCTCCAAAGCTGGGACCCATTGCAGACTGGGGATTGGAAATAGAAAAAAATGCCATCAAAGTTGATAATACACTCGATTATCAAACAAACATTCCGGGCATTTATGCCATTGGTGACGTCAATACCTATCCGGGTAAATTGAAATTGATATTATGTGGTTTCCATGAAGCTACCCTAATGTGCCAAAGTGCTTACCAACGCATTCATCCCGATAAAAGATATGTGATGAAATATACCACCGTGGGCGGAGTTCATGGTTTTGACGGTAGTATAAAAGAAGCCCCAAAAGCGGTAGTAAAGTCGATTGATTAGTCCCCTTCCGGCTTTCCCAATAAGGGGATGACAAAATTGTATTTATGACAGATGTAACAATTACAATTACAGATAGAGAAGGAGTCTCACACACAATACCGGCTCCCACAGACATGAATATGAACCTCATGGAGATTGTGCGTTCTTATGAGCTCGCTCCAGAGGGAACAATTGGTATTTGCGGAGGTATGGCGATGTGCGCTTCTTGTCAATGTTATATTGAAAGCAATCACCAACTCCCTGAAAAAGGGGATGAAGAAGAAGCCATGCTTTCTGAAGCTTTTTTCGTTCAGGAAAACAGCCGTTTGGGTTGTCAGATTCATATTACTCCTCACCTGGACGGATTGAAAGTCACTCTCGCACCAGAGGAATAAGCAATCTTACTCCTTTGGATTGCTTAATAAATACCCCAAGGGTTTCAATTCCTTGATATGATTAAAGGCAATGTTGATAATTCCCAGAACAGGAATGGCTAGTGCCATCCCAACGATACCCCACACTGTATTACCAAGAATCAAAACAAGAATTATGAACAAGGGATGTATATTGACCTTGCCTCCTAAAATGTAGGGTTGCAGTAAAAAACTATCTATAAATTGTGCAATGGCAAAGGTCAAAATGACACCAAACAAAACACTTGTTTCACCAGTGGTTAAATACCCGAATGCCATAGCCAAAGCAAGACCGATTATATTACCTAAAAAGGGAATTAAGCTCAGAACAGCAGCAATTATACCAATAAAAATAAAATTACTTAAACCAGATATTCCAAGACCCACACTGTACAAAATGGCGAGGATAATCATCAACACCAACCTGCCGGCCAAATAATGTTGGGAAATTTTTGCAGTTTGATTAATGACACTTTTTACTTCACTCTCCTTTCCTTTAGAGAACAATTTGAGGATAAATATTTTGAACATTTTTCTATAGAACAACAAAAAGAAAATATAAACCAACATCAGTATAAAAGAGGTTATAAAACCCATCAGAGAACCTAAAGCTCCAAAAACTGTTTTACCTGAATTTGGAGAAGAGAGCATTGTTGAAAAGTCGCCTTTTTCTTTGAAACTGTCAATATCCTCTTGTTTCAAATCTGTTTCACCTAGAAAATAACTTTCTAATGAAACTATTTTAGGTGCCATTGCTTCTTCAATCGTTTCCCAGTCATTAATAAAGTTTTTTGCCTGAAAAAATACTAAAGAAGCAATGCCAAGCGAAATTAACAAGATTATGATTGTACTTATAAGTGATGAAATTCCTCTGCCCACCCCCCCAGGATTCTACTTTGTTGGAAACGGGAATCATCAACAATGCCAAAATTATAGCTGTAACCAAAGGAGCTAAAAAAACTTTTGCTTCAACCAATCCTAAAATTAAGAAATAAAGTCCGGTGGATAAAGCGGCAACACTGTAAAGTAATTTTCTTGCAAAGCTCATAATGTGGTTGATTTTGAGCTTGAATATACAAGTTAAAAAAAAATTTTTTTTGAAATAAAATGCTAAATAATAGGATTTTAGGATTTATTTAGTAATTAAATTAAGGGTAATGGATTTTACTTTTTCTGTTTCTTTTCCTCGTTGCTGAATAAAAATCCAAGTGGTTTTAAAGGTTCGATATGATTGAATAATATATTTAATATCCCCAGAATGGGTACCGCTAAAACCATTCCAATCACGCCCCAAAGTAAGTTTCCAAGTATAATAGCTAGAATAACAAAAAAAGGTTGCACATCTACTTTGTCTCCCACAATAAAGGGTTCAAAAACATAGCTTTCCAGAAACTGAACCACGGTAAATGTAATTAGGATTCCAATAAGAACACTAAAGTCCCCGCTTAAAATGAAGCCAAAAGCAACAGCAAGTATCATCCCAATAAGATTTCCAAGAAACGGAATTAGAGTTAAAAATGCTGCAATAATACTTACAAGTATAAAATTGTTTACTCCAGAAATTCCCAAACCAATACTATAAAGAACACTCAAGCTAAGAATCAAAATCAATTTTCCAAGCAAATATTGCTGTCCCACTTTTGTGGTTTGTTTTATCACATCCTTCACTTCTTTTTGGTTTTCCTCAGAAAATAATTTTAAGATAAAAACGCGAAATTTCCCCCGGTAATTTATAAGAAAAAATATGTAAATAAACACGAGCAGGTAATCTGTGATAAACCCAAAAATAGAACTTACAAAACTTAATGCCTTTTCTCCGCCACCTTTTGCCATAGTGCTTAGGCTGTTTTCTTCCTTGTATTCTTTAACGGTTTCTTCATCTACTGGAGTCTTTTCATAAAACATGTTTTCCAGCTGTTCCAGCTTTGGTTTTATATTTTCTACAATCGTGTCCCAGTCATTTATGAAACTGTTTACCTGTAAGGAGACTACAATAAAAAAACCAAAGGAAAGTAATAGTAAGGCAAATGTACTAAGTAAAGCTGCTATGGGTCTGTTAATTTTCCAGGATTCCATTTTTCGGGCAACTGGCATCATCAATAAGGCGAGTATGATTGCAATGACTAAAGGTGCTAAAAATACTTTGGCTTCAACGAGGCCTAAAAATAAAAAATAAAGACCCACAACTATAGCTACTGAAATAAACAGTAATTTTTTTGTTCCTTCCATAAATAGATACTATTTGATTCAGGTAAAAAGATAAGTTATTCGGGTTAAAAAAAAGCAAATTATTACTTAAAAGCGTTCAACCCAGTAATATCAAATCCTGTAATCAACAAGTGAATGTCGTGTGTGCCTTCATAAGTAATGACACTTTCCAGATTCATGGAGTGTCGCATAATGCTATACTCACCGGTAATTCCCATACCCCCAAGAATTTGTCGGGCTTCACGAGCAATGTTAATTGCCATATCGACATTGTTGCGTTTTGCCATAGAAATTTGAGCCGAAGTGGCTTTGTCTTCAATGCGCAACACACCAAGTCTCCAAGTAAGTAATTGAGCCTTTGTGATTTCGGTGATCATTTCAGCTAGTTTCTTTTGTTGCAATTGAAATTGACCAATTGGTTTTCCAAACTGCATTCGCTCTTTAGAATATCTAAGGGCTGTATCATAACAATCCATAGCCGCTCCGATGGCTCCCCAAGCAATACCATAACGAGCAGAATCCAAACATCCCAGTGGCGCACCTAAACCTGATTTATTGGGTAGTAAATTTTCTTTGGGTACTTTTACGTTGTCAAAAATAAGCTCTCCGGTAGCTGAAGCTCGCAGCGACCATTTGTTATGTGTTTCAGGTGTTGAGAAGCCTTCCATGCCACGTTCAACAAGGAGGCCGTGAATTCTTCCGCTTTCATCTTTTGCCCACACAACAGCAACCTGAGCAAAGGGTGCATTGGAAATCCACATTTTAGCTCCATTTAACAGGTAGTGGTCACCTTTGTCTTTAAAGTTAGTTGTCATTCCGCCGGGATTGCTTCCATGGTCGGGTTCGGTCAAACCAAAACAACCCATCCATTCACCACTCGCCAGTTTTGGTAGGAATTTTTGTCGTTGAGCTTCATTGCCATATTTCCAAATGGGATACATTACCAATGAAGACTGAACGGAAGCAGTTGAGCGCACACCGCTGTCACCTCTTTCTATTTCCTGCATAATCAAACCATAAGATATCTGGTCTAAACCTGCACCGCCGTATTCTTCAGGGATATAGGGTCCAAAAGCTCCAATAGTTGCCAAACCATTAATGATTTGTGTAGGAAACTCAGCCTTTTGAGCATACTCCTCAATGATGGGAGAAACATCTCTTTTAACCCACTCGCGGGCTGCATCACGCACGAGTTTGTGCTCGTCAGATAATAATTCATCAAGGTTATAATAATCGGGTGCTTCAAAAAGATCTGGTTTCATATCAAATGGATAAATTTTGAACTACAAAAATAGGTATTGGGTAAAGAATGCACAATGATAACTCATAAAAACTTTGTATATTGATTCAATAAAATTATCACTTCAAAATTCATTAATAAACTTCCATTTTATGCCATTACATAATGATGAAATAAGTTCTGAAGAGATACTTTATATCCTCGAAAACCCTTGGAAAATAACTGAAAATGAGTGGGCACTTCACCTGCAGAGTTCTCCTGAAAGTACACTTACAGATATGCAACGCCAATTGATTTTGGCTAAAAAGGAAGGGTATTCCAAAATCTGGAAAACTGAAAATAACAATCCCATTGCTATCTTGGGATGTCTCAAAAAGGACGAGGATAGATTTGAAACATTTTTTATAGCTAGTAAACATATGGAAGTACACGCTTTAAAACTAAGTTTTGATATGCGTGAGATTTTAAGAGAACAATCAAAAATTATTAAAGGAGGCACTTGTTTTTTATATTCAGTATCAGATCACCCCAAACAAATTAATTGGTTTAGGTTTTTAGGATTTACTTATATACCTGAGGGGAACCTTGGTGATAAGCGCTATTTTGAATATGTTTCTCCTTCCAAATAGTCTTTTTGTTTTAAGCTGCCAATCAATTTTATGATTGGTCTTGAGTTTATTTAATGAATTCTAAAGTGAACATATTGATTTTTTTGGCAAAATCCTTTGAAAAATATAATGAGCCTTTCGGACAAAAATAAGCACATTTCATACTAGTTGAAGTTTTTATAATTGAAAGATGATTTATCTTAACAGTCTAATTACTAACCTAAAAACTTTTAATTATGTGCGGATCAACAACAGTAACCATTACTATTAGTGCAACAAATGCAAATCCATTTCCACCCACTATTTCTGATGGGACAAATGTCGCCAGTACTCAAATGGATGACGACAATTTAACAACATCTGTAAAGTCAGGCTACATCATTGTCTTTAAAAAAGGGGGTGATATTGGCGCCCTCACAGGGATTTATGAAACAGGAGGCAGTAACGTCTTCAGTACAAACCCAGCACCACAACCTGACGGAACCTGGAAAGGGGTGATTGGCAATTTTCCTGCAAATACCATAGAGTCTTATGGCATAAGTTATACTGTTGGAGCGGTAACTTACAATCAGGACCCAAAAATTATGATTAATAAATAATTCAGTCATGAATTTCAAAAGCAAGAGCAAAAGTATATGGTTGCTTTGCTTCTTATTTTGCTTACAAATTACTTTTTCTCAAGATCGAAACCTTGCAGATAGTTTAAAAATCATCTATGATGCAGGCAAGATAGAGGGTTTGGATAAACTTGAACTCCTGCGTAATTTGTCTTTCAATAGTGCTAACGATGCAGAAGAATCCTTGAAGTATGCCAAGGAATTAATTGAGCTCTCAATAAAAAGTGAAAACTTTTTGTATCTATACAGAGGCTATAGTTTAAGTGGTCAGGTTTATCAACGAGCCGGCAACTTGACAAAAGCGTTGGAGTTTTATATAAAAGCAAGTGAGACTGCGACAAAAATTGAAGATAAATCATTTGAGGGTGGGGCTTATCTGACTATTGCTGATGTGTATTCAAAAATTGGCAATGCAACCAATGCTGAAAGTTATTATTCAAAATCTATTGACCTTTTAAGAAAATCAAATGACTCGCTCACCCTGGCCTCTGCTTTACTGAATGCCGGAGACGAAGCGTTTAAAAATGAACAATTTGATAAAGCTTTGGATTACTTTGAAGAATCGGGTTTTCTTTTTAAACAAGTAAATTATCCCATTGGGACAGCTTATAACCTTGGAAATGTGGGAATGGTATATGCTGAGCAGGGCAAAGATGCACTGGCAGAACAACACATTAATGAGGCGATGATGTTGCTGGAAGAATTGGAAGATTATTACCCGATTACCATCTACCTTACCTTTATGTCTGATATTTACCTGAGGCGAAATGAATTTCCAATCGCTTTAAATTATGCACAACGAAGTCTGGATTTAGCCACTCAATACGGCTTGAGAGAACAAATTAGCGATGCAAACTTAACCCTTTCTCAATTATATGAAACCGCCGGAAACCAAGAAGCTTCTTTTAAACATTATAAAGATCATATTGCTTTCAGGGATAGTATAATTAACATAGAAAATGTTCAGCAAATAGCTGATTTACGTACAGATTTTGAAGTTTCGCAAAAGCAAATCGAAGTCGATTTACTCGAGCAAAAAAGGAAAAATCAACGCATTGTCACTTTATCTATAAGCATAGTATTGTTTTTTATAGCAATTTTAGCCATACTTTGGTATAGGCGTTATCTGTTTATTAGAAAAACCAAACAAATCATCGAGGAAGAACGGGACCGCTCAGACCGTTTATTACTTAATATCCTACCTGAAGAAACCGCAACAGAGTTAAAACTAAATGGTAAGGTGAAAGCCAAAAAATATGATTCGGTAACTGTTTTGTTTTCAGATTTTAAGGGTTTTACAAGCTATTCTGAAAATCTTTCCCCAGAAGAATTGGTTAAAACAGTGGATTTTTACTTCTCAAAATTTGATGCAATCATTGAGTCTTTTGGTCTTGAAAAAATAAAAACTATTGGTGATGCTTATATGTGCGCAGGAGGTTTGCATGGCAATGAAGAAGATCACGCCAATAAAATGGTTTTAGCTGCCAGTGAGATTTTAAGTTTTGTTGCAAAAACAAAGGAGAACGATTTTGAAAATAAATTGACTTTTGATATCAGAATAGGAATTAATACTGGTCCGGTGGTAGCAGGTGTAGTGGGTAGTAAAAAGTTTGCTTACGACATTTGGGGGGATACTGTAAATGTTGCCTCCAGAATGGAATCTATGTCACAACCCGGAAAAATTAACATAAGTGAAAGTACTTATGATTTGATTAAAAACAAGTGGACTTGTGAATACCGAGGTGAAATTGAAGCAAAAAACAGAGGACAATTAAAAATGTATTTTTTGAATTAACAATCATTGATGCCGTTAAATACCAGATTCATAAAATTTAAAACAGTATTTTTTGATATAAAGAGTAAAGTCGATTTCAGTTTGTCAAATAAAAAACCCCGCATCATTTTAAATAAAAGTGGGGGTTCTTCAATGTATGTGAAAAAGATTAATCTATATCGTCGTCCTCGTCCACTTCATCGGCCAATTCTTCCGGTGGTTGTACCGCTTCCGGATCATCATCTGCAAAGTCTTCATAGTCGTCTTCATCATAGTTTTCCATGGTGCGTTCCAGTTTGGTGCTTACCTTAACTAAGTAAATGGTGTCTTCAGTGCGCACTTCAACGCATTCCACAATTTCGCCGGCAGCGTTTTTAAACGAAATGATGTTTAAATCATCATAACCATCTGGGTATTTTTCAACCAGAAGTTTTAAAATTTCAGGGGTAAGTTTCTTAAAATCAACTATAATTCTTTTCATCTGTGCTTTTCTATTGTTTTTTATAGGTCAGATGGAATGCCTCAAAAAGGATATCCATAGCATTATAATTAGTTAGTAGGCATTTCATAAATTACATATCTAATAAGTAGGCAAATATAAGAGGTGCAACGATAGTAGCATCACTTTCTATGATAAATTTTGGGGTATTGATGTCCAGTTTTCCCCAGGTGATTTTCTCATTGGGCACAGCACCGGAATAAGAACCGTAACTGGTTGTAGAATCAGATATTTGGCAAAAATAACTCCAGAATGGTGTGTCTGTTCGTTCCATATCCTGATAGAGCATAGGTACCACACAAATGGGGAAGTCACCGGCAATCCCTCCACCAATCTGAAAGAAACCAATTCCTTTCTCTGAATTATCGGTGTACCAGTCGGCCAGGAAAGTCATGTACTCAATACCACTTTTCATAGTGCTTGCTTTGAGTTCACCTTTTAGCACATAAGAAGCAAAAATATTGCCCATTGTGCTGTCTTCCCAACCCGGAACAATAATGGGGAGGTTTTTTTTGGCGGCAGCATACATCCATGAATCTTTGATGTCAATTTCATAATACTCTTCTAGAACTCCAGACAACAGCATCTTATACATAAATTCATGTGGGAAGTAGCGCTCGCCTTTGTCCTCGGCATCTTTCCAAATTTTAAAAATGTGTTTTTGTAATCTTCTGAAGGCTTCTTCCTCAGGGATGCAAGTGTCTGTAACACGGTTGAGTCCTTTTTCAAGTAAATCCCATTCTTCTTGTGGGGTCAGGTCACGGTAATTGGGAATGCGCTTGTAATGTGAATGTGCCACCAGGTTCATAATGTCTTCTTCCAGATTGGCACCGGTACAGGAAATAATGTGCACTTTATCCTGACGAATGACTTCTGCAAATATTTTGCCCAGCTCAGCTGTGCTCATAGCACCAGCCAGAGAAACAAGCATTTTTGAACCTTGGTTCAGCTGGTCTTCATAGCCTTTTGCTGCATCCACTAATGCCGCAGCGTTAAAGTGTAAATAGTATTTTTCAATAAATTGAGAGATTGCTCCTTTATTCTTCGTCATCATCGTCGTTTTTTCGGTTTTCATATTTGAATTTGTAGCTCAACATTTTGTAGTATAGTTTTGCCGCCAGGAAGTCGGATGATTTATCAACTTCATTAGGACAAAGCTCCACAATGTCAAAGCCAACTACGTTTTTCTTTTTGAACATGAGTTTTAAAAAGTCCAGTGTTTCATACCAAAGCAGTCCGCCGGGTTCTGGGGTTCCCGTTGAAGGTAAGATGGAAGGGTCAAAGGCATCGAGGTCGATGGTGATGAACACATTGGGCGTCATTTGACCAATAGCATCTTCCATCCAGTCATCATCTGTGACCATATCGTGAGCAAAGTAAGTTTGGTTTTCATCCATAAATTCCTTTTCGGAAACATCCATAGAACGAATTCCCACCTGAATTAAATTACAATTTTGGCTTGCCTCATAAAGGGCACAAGCGTGGTTGCAGGTTGAACCCTCATATTCAGGACGTAAATCGGCATGGGCATCTATTTGAACAACAGTAAGGTCTTCAAAACACTCATTGAATGCACGAATAGTCCCAATGGAAATTGAATGCTCACCTCCAAAAATGGTTACAAATTTTTCTTGCTGAATGTAGTTTTTTACGGTTTTATGAACGACATCTACCATTTTTTCGGGGGAAGAATTTTCAGTTACAGGAGGGGCGAGATAAACTCCTTTTTTGTATACTTCAGAACGAGTTTCAATGTCATAAAGTTCCATGTTTTCTGAAGCATGTAAAAAGGCTTCCGGACCTTTATCTGCTCCTTTTTGCCAACTACTGGTTCCGTCATAGGGAACGGGGATTAACACCACTTTTGCTTCGTCTATGCGAGCATACTTGTCCGGAATACCGGCATAATTTTTCTTAGTCATTGTATCCTAAAATTTTTAGTAAGTCTTCACTTTTTTGTTGTTCACTGTATAGTTGCTTGGTAAGATTACCGTTTTGGTCTCTGTTTATTAATATATGTTTTGGTGAGGGGATCAGGCAGTGTTGTAATCCTCCAAAGCCTCCAATGGTTTCTTGATAAGCCCCTGTATTGAAGAAGCCAATATACAAAGGTTTTTCTTTTTTGTATTTGGGAAGGTAAATGCCGTTCATGTGCTGCTCACTGTTGTAGTAATCATCACTATCACACGTCAAACCGCCCAGAAGAACGCGCTCATATTCATCATTCCATCGGTTGACAGCAAGCATGATAAAGCGCTTGTTGATAGCCCAGGTGTCTGGCAAGGTTGTAATAAATGAGGAGTTGATCATATTCCATTTTTCACGGTCGTTTTGTTGCTTTTGATAGAGCACCTCATAGATGGCTCCGCCGCTTTCGCCCACAGTAAAACTGCCAAATTCTGTAAAAATATGAGGAACCGGAACTTCTTCAGCTTCACAAACCAATTTGATTTGATGAATGATTTCGTCCACCATATATTGGTAATCAAATTCAAAACCCAAAGAGTTTTTAATTGGAAAACCACCTCCAATATTAAGGCTATCCAATGAAGGACATATTTTTTTCAACTGAACATATACTTGCATACATTTTAGCAATTCGTTCCAGTAATAAGCAGTATCGCGAATTCCGGTATTGATAAAGAAATGCAGCATTTTGAGCTGTACTTTTTTGTTGTCTTTGATTTGACGGTTATAAAAGGAACAATGTTTTTATAACCAATGCCAAGCCTAGAGGTATAGAATTCAAATTTGGGTTCTTCCTCTGATGCGATGCGAATACCAATTTTATATTTCCCCTTAATTTCTTCATCCAACAAACCAATTTCCTCATAATTGTCAATGATAGGGATGCAGTTTTTATGGCCGCTGTTGATCAGGTTAGCAATGTTTGAGATGTATTTATCACGTTTAAAGCCATTACAAATTACATAAGCTGTGTCATTAATCTTTCCGTCCTTCTTTAGTTTGTTTACAATATCAATATCAAAAGCAGAGGAGGTTTCAATATGAATGTCATTTTTTAATGCTTCGTGTAAAACATATTCAAAATGAGAACTTTTGGTGCAATAGCAGTAGTTATATTTTGCTTTGTACTTGTGTTTTTTTAAAGCCGCTTGAAACCAACCTTTTGCACGATTGATGTTTTCTGATATTTTTGGAAGGTAAGTAAACTTTAATGGTGCTCCATATTCTTCAACAAGTTCCATTAAATCGATTCCGTGGAATTGGAGTTCATTGTCTTCTAGTTTAAACTCTTCCTGTGGGAAGTAAAAGGTTTGGTCAATTAAATCTATATATCGGGTTTTCATTCAGTAGTTTAAAATTTCGTATAAATTAAGTAAAAGTTTGTAATCACAAAAATGAATCTCGTAAATTAACGAAACAATAATGTGAAATTAAATGCGAATGGGAGTCAAGACAACAAAAGCCTGCACCGAAAATGCGATGAGTAAAAGGGTAGTGTTTAATAAAATTTGGTTCTTTGTCTTAGGAAAAATATTCAAGGGCACTTTTTTGATATCCAAAAACATAAACCGAAAAAAAAACTTCATAAGGCAACACTATGTGCTATTGCTGTTTTGAGAATTATATCGTCTTAGCACACTACAAATGAAAATAAAAAAAATGAATTACAATACAGGAATTACAAAAAATAAAAAAGAAAAAGACAATGCTTAAAATCCAAGGATTTGCTTTCAGACTGAAAGTATGGTTTATATAGCAAAGAACCTAACTACTGGCAAAAACAGTTGTACAGCTATACTTTATAACAACTTAAAAAATACATCATCCTTATTTGTGCATTAGTGGCAGACCTTTTAAAGATAATTATTTACATCATCCCTAAATTAATTACTTCCTGCTTGGTCAAATGCCTCCAGTGACCTCGGGGTAAATCTTTTTTGGTAAGACCGGCATAAGAAACGCGGTCGAGTTTGATGACATCATAACCAAAGCTGTCAAAAATTTTTCTTACAATGTTGTTGCGATTACTGCTCAATTGGATGCCAATTTCGCTTTTGGGGGCATTCTCCACATAGGAAACGGCATCAATTCTCACTTTTTTTCCTTCTACTGTGGGTCCTTCTTCAATCTTTTGAAAATCTTCATACTTAAGATTTTTATCCAAAGAAACCTGATAGATTTTTCTGATCATCAAACCGGTGTCAGTAAGTTTTTTTTGCATATCGTGGTCGTTAGTAAACAATAACAATCCGGTGGTGTTGCGTTGTAATCGTCCCACGGGCACCAGTTTGTATTTGGATGCATTTGCCACAAGACCAACAGCCGATTTATGCATAGTTTCCTCGCTGTAAGAAGTGTCAAAACCTTTTGGTTTATTTAGCAACACATATTCTTTTTTCTCGGGGCTGATGCGTCTTCCATCAAACTTAACCTCATCGGTGAGCTTTACTTTATGGCCCATTTCTGTTACTACTAGTCCGTTGACCTGAACTTGTCCGGTGGAGATGTAAAGGTCTGCTTCACGACGCGAACACATACCTGAGTTGGCGATAAATTTATTGAGTCGCATTTCGTCAGAATCTGCTTTACCTTTGGGAGCTTGCCTTTTTTTGGGTTCCTTTGGAGCAAATTTATTTTTCTTTAGTAGGTCTTTGGATTTGGATTTTCCTTCTCGCTTTCCGCCTCGTTTTTCTGGTTCTTTTGCCATAATCCTAATTTTTTTGCAAAGGTAGTTTATTTTATGTCTTTCAATCAATTGTAGTTTACATAATTCTACTGAGCAATAAGTTCACATCAATAAGCACAATACTAAGGGTTCCCAACACAATTATGAGTTTTAAAATCGCGTGAAGAATCATATAATCAAGTTTGGCTGATGAACGCCAAAGGTAAAAGAGGAACACGGCCAGCAGAAGAACAGCAAAAAGAAAATAAAAATTCATGTAACCTATTTCAAACTTTGTAAGTAACAGGTATATGGGAATCAATGTAAAAAAACTTAAAAAAGTAAGTATTTGTTTTGAAAACCGCTCACCATAAACCACGGGAATGGTTTTGTAATCCAGAACTAAATCGCCCTTAATGTTTTCCAGGTCTTTAACAAGTTCCCGCATGGAAATGATTAAAAACAAAAAGGTGGCGTGTACAAAAATGACCAAAGCAAAATTTTGATAGTAAATAAACACCGCAAAAAAGGGCGTAATGGCCAGAATTGATGCCGTTAAATTACCAATAAATGGGTATTTCTTAAGCTTGTGTGAATAAAACCAAATCCAAAAAATATAGGACGAGAAAAAGATTACTGCTTTGAATGAAATAGCGCTTGCCAAAATAACAGAAAGAAAATTCAGTACAAAATAAGCTGAAAGCTTGGTATTTTGACTTATAAAACTGTCGAGAAAAGTTTTATTAGGCCGGTTGATTAAATCTTTTTCTGCGTCATAAAAATTATTGATGATATAGCCGCCAGCAATTGCCAGAGAAGAAGCCAGAACAATTATAAATAAATTGGGATCAAACAAAACACTGAAAAAAGGTTTACCCGGCGACAGAATATAGATAGAAGTGAGATATTGAGCAATGACAATAATCAAAATATTATACCCCCTTACAACCGAGAACAGGCTCAAAATCTTGAGAAGGAATTTTTTTCGTTTGTAGTTGAGTAAGGACATGAGATATTTGACGAGAGATGAAAGATTGTGTTAAACAACTCAAAGATAGGGATTGCAAAAATATTCCCACTTTAAAAACGATATCAAAAGAAAAGTAAAAAGATTAAAAACTATAAACCACTTCCAACTTATGATCTTTCAGAGCTTGTTGGGCTTTTTCAAGATCTTCTGTAAAACCAAGAATGTAGCCACCACCGCCGCTTCCGCATAGCTTCAGGTAGTAGGCATTGGTATCGATACCTTGTTTCCAAAGTTTATGGAATTGTTGAGGGATCATGGGTTTGAAGTTATCCAGCACCACATTGGAAAGTTGCTTGATATTGGAAAACAAAGACTTTACATCGCCTTTTAGGAAATCGTCCACACAGGCATCAGTATGTTTTACAAACTGGTCTTTCAGCATCGCCCGGAAGCCTTCCTGCTTCATGTTTTCCATAAAAATCTGCACCATGGGAGCCGTTTCACCGGTTACACCGCTATCCAACAAAAAGACAGCGCCTTTTCCTTTTTTGAGTTGGGAAGGAATGCCGGCAGGTTCTATATTATCTTGTGAGTTGATTAATATGGGTAAGCTCAAGTAGCTGTTCAATGGATCGAGTCCGGAAGATTTTCCGTGGAAAAAAGACTCCATCGCACTAAAAATAGACTTGAGTTTTAATAGTTTTTCTCGGGTGAGGTTTTCGAGAACAGTTATTTTGTCATTGGCATACTGGTCATAAATTGCTGCTACCAATGCGCCACTACTGCCCACACCATAGCCTTGTGGAATGCTACTGTCGAAATACAAACCGGCTTCAATATCCTTCTTCAAGGTATCCACATCAAATGTTACCAATGCCGGATTTTCCTCCTGCATAGTTTCAAGGTGCTCAGCAAAACGTTTCAGACCCTGATTTGACTTGTGAGTAGCAACTGTATGTTGCTCATCAATCTTCAGCGCTCCATTGTAAAAGTTATAGGGAATGGATAAACCTTTGGAGTCCTTGATGATACCATACTCTCCAAAGAGCAGTATTTTAGAGTAGAAAAGGGGTCCTCGCATATTTTGATACAATTAGTACAATGTAAATTTACAATTTTTTTGCTCCATTGGCAATTTGGTCGCAAATATAATTTGCATTTTGACAATACACAACTAACTCACTCTTAATGAAGTCACAAACTTTCTCTTTCTCATTTTCCGGATACAAAACATGAACATTGGCGCCGGCATCGAGTGTAAAACACACTTTGCTACCGGTCTCTTTACGGTAATTCCAAATACGGTTAATGATTTCCAAAGTGTTAGGTTTCATAAGAATAAAAAAGGGCATCGAAGTCATCATCATTGCGTGTAGTGACAGTGCTTCGCTTTCCACAATTTTGATAAACGCATCAAGGTTTCCTGCTTTCAAGACAGGAATTAATTTTTTCATATTTGAATTTGCTTGCGCGAAACGTTCTTCAGCAAAAGGGTGGTCGTGCATCAGGTCGTGACCCCCAGTGCTGGAAACTTGCTTTTCTCCCTTGTCAACCAAAAGGATTGTATCTTGATAGTTATCAAAATTAGGATGTACTTCAAAAGGATACTTAGTTCCGAAAAGATGACTGCTTCCCGGAATTTCGGGATGCTCCCCCCAGACAATCAGCGGTCCTTCAATACTTCTACAAGCACTTCCTGAACCCAAGCGTGCCAAAAAGGAAGCTTTTTGATTGAAATATTCAAGTGTCATTTCTTCTGACCCGGTCGCTGAGCGGAGCGATGTACTGAACTTGTCGAAGTGACGGAGCTCCATTTCCATCAAACACAGAGAAAGTGCACTCATTCCACTAGCGGAAGAGGCTATACCACTACTATGAGGAAAGCTGTTTGTGGTTTCAATTCTAAAACGATAGTCATTTAAAAAAGGAATGTATTTTTCAATACGCTTAAAAAATTTTAAAATCTTGGGTTCAAAACCTGCTTCCCTTTTTCCGTCAAGGTAAACTTCAAACTCAAGGCCATTACTTGTTTTAGGTTCATAAAATAACGTTGTTTTGGTATGGCAGTTTGATAGCGTAAAACTGATGGAAGTATTCTTTGGAAGCTGTTCACCATATTTTCCCCAGTATTTTACTAGTGCAATGTTACTGGGTGACTGCCAGCTCACTTGACCCTTTTCGAGCGTTTTAGGATAAGGATTTGAATGGAAAAGAGATATATTCATCGCCTGCAAAGATACATTTTTTCTTGATTTTCTTTTTGAGGATTTAGCTATTTAAATAAGCATATTTTACTTTTTTGGGCAAGAAAAAGGCTCATTATAAATGCATCCAAACTTTAAATTTAAATTCTTTGGTCACCTATTAAATTTCCACATCCACTATAGGTTTTATCTATTGAAAATCATTTTCTGTAAGAATACTTTTAGGTACTTTAGCCAAAACAAGAAACTTACACCTTTAAATATTTTCAATATGGATAACAAAAACAATTCAAACAATCCTGACAACAACAAAGTTTGGGAAATCAATGAATCGAGTAAGGATTCAGGCAAGTGCCCTGTTATGCACGGTTCAAACACAAAATTAGGAACAGGAGGAGGAATGAACAAAGACTGGTGGCCCAATCAGCTCAACTTAAACATTCTACATCAACATGCTCCAAAGTCAAATCCGCTGGGAGAAGATTTTAATTATGCTAAAGAGTTCAATAAGCTCAACCTTTCAGAAGTTAAAAAAGATCTGGAGGAAGTTTTAACAACTTCACTAGACTGGTGGCCTGCAGATTATGGTCATTATGGTCCATTTATGATTCGAATGGCTTGGCACAGTGCAGGGACATATAGAACTGGCGATGGACGTGGTGGAGCAGGAACAGGAAATCAACGATTTGCACCTGTGAACAGCTGGCCAGATAATGGAAACTTAGACAAAGCTCGCCGATTGCTTTGGCCGGTAAAACAAAAATATGGAAACAAACTTTCCTGGGCAGACCTTTTTATCTTAGCCGGAAATGTATCTTTAGAGTCAATGGGTTTTAAAACCTTTGGTTTTTCTGGAGGAAGAGAAGATATTTTTCAACCCGAAGAAGATATCTATTGGGGAGCTGAAGATACCTGGTTAGGAAACAAGCGCTACTCTGGTGAACGCAATCTAGAAAATCCTTTGGCGGCTGTTCAAATGGGGTTGATTTATGTGAACCCTGAAGGCCCAGATGGGAATCCAGATCCCTTAGCTTCAGCGAAAGACATTCGTGAAACATTTAAAAGAATGGCAATGAATGACTATGAAACGGTTGCATTGACTGCAGGAGGTCATACATTTGGTAAAACTCATGGAGCCGGAGATGCAGCACTTGTGGGAGCAGAGCCCGAAGCCGCTGGGCTGGAAGAAATGGGTTTTGGCTGGAAGAGCAGTTTTAAAAGTGGAAAAGGTAGAGATACAATCACCAGTGGACTGGAAGGTGCTTGGACACCCACACCAACCAAATGGGATATGAGCTACTTTGATGTATTGTTTGGTTATGAATGGGAACTTACAAAAAGTCCTGCCGGGGCTCAACAATGGGCAGCTGTCGGTCTAGCCGAAAAAGACCACGCTCCCGATGCTGAAATTCCCTCCCAAAGAGTAGGCATTATGATGAGTACGGCAGATATGGCCATGAAAATGGACCCTGAATACCGTAAAATATCAGAACACTTCCATAAAAACCCCGATGAATTTGCCGATGCTTTTGCTCGTGCCTGGTTCAAATTAACTCACAGAGATATGGGGCCAAAATCACGCTACCTGGGCCCTGAAGTCCCGGCTGAAGATTTAATCTGGCAGGACCCCATTCCTGAAGTGAATCACGAACTAATCAATGAGAGTGATATCGCTAATTTAAAAACAACGATTCTTGCATCCGGGTTATCTGTATCAGAATTAGTTTATACTGCCTGGTCATCAGCCTCAACATATAGAGGTTCTGACAAGAAAGGTGGAGCCAATGGAGCGCGCATTCGATTGGCACCTCAAAAGGATTGGGAAGTGAATCAACCTGAACAACTGGCAAAAGTGCTTCAAACACTTCAAGGAATTCAAAGCGACTTTAACAACGCACAATCATCCAATAAAAATGTATCGCTGGCAGACCTTATTGTTTTAGGAGGCTGTGCAGCTGTTGAGAATGCTGCAAAGGATGGAGGTTTTGATGTAAAGGTTCCTTTTACTCCCGGGCGAACAGATGCTACTCCCGAGCAAACAGATGCTGAATCCTTTGATTGGTTAAAACCAGAAGCAGATGGTTTTCGCAATTACCGTCGCACAGCTTTTACCGTTTCTGATGAAGAAATGTTAATAGACAAAGCACAACTTTTAGAGCTCAGTGCTCCGGAAATGACTGTGCTTGTTGGTGGATTACGTGTTTTAGACGCCAATTATAAAAACTCTAAACACGGTGTATTTACAGACAGACCAGGTGTTTTGAGTAATGACTTTTTTACAAACCTTGTTGATATGAGTGTTGCTTGGGCACCTTCTTCTGATGAAGCGGATGTTTTTAAAGCTCACGATCGAAAAACCGGAGCCATTAAAAGGACCGGTACACGGGTTGATTTGGTTTTTGGATCAAATTCACAACTAAGAGCAATTTCTGAAGTATATGCTCAAGAAGATGCTAAAGAAAAGTTTGTGAAAGACTTTGTAAAGGCTTGGAATAAAGTGATGAACCTTGATCGTTTTGACTTGGCTTAATCCAATAGGTATATTGAAACAAGTAAAAGGCGACTCAACTCAGAGTCGCCTTTTTTTATGATATTTATATAAATAAAGTTTTCTTAGAATTTCTTTTTGTTTGCGTAATTTACCAAACTCAACATTACAGGAACTTCTACCAGTACTCCCACCACACATACCAATGCTGCCGGACTTTGAAGACCAAATAAACCAATAGCTACAGCTACAGAAAGTTCGAAGAAATTACTCGCACCTATTAAAGCTGCCGGCGCACAAACCGGATGTGTTAATTTTAATTTCTTACCTGCAAACCAGGTTGCAAAAAAAATAAAATAGGTTTGAATGATTAATGGAACCGCTATAAATAAAATAACCAAAGGATTGTTAAGAATATTTTCACCTTGAAAAGCAAATAGTAGTATTAAAGTAAGCAGGAGCGCAATGATACTAACTGGTTTAAATTTCGGCAAAAATTGAGTTTTAAACCAGTCCTCTCCGCGTTTTTTAATGAGATATTTACTTGTTATAGCCCCGGCAATAAGAGGAATGACTACATAAATCAATATACTTAAAACGAGTGTTTCATAAGGAACTACAACATCTGTTATACCAAGTAATAACCCAACAATGGGAACAAATGCAACTAAAATGATTAAATCGTTTATCGAAACCTGCATTAAAGTATAATTTGGGTCACCATCAGTTAAATAGGACCACACAAAAACCATCGCAGTGCACGGTGCAGCACCCAGTATAATAGCACCGGCAATATATTCACCCGCTAAAGAAGGATCTATGAAAGCCGCGAAAATTTTAGTGAAGAAAATCCAGGCAAAAAAGGCCATAGTAAAGGGTTTGATTAACCAATTCATTACTAGTGTTAAAAAAATTCCTTTGGGTTTTTTGCCCACTTCTTTAATGCTACTGAAGTCTATTTGAAGCATCATAGGATAAATCATCATCCATATAAGAATCGCGATGGGAATATTTACCTGATACACTTCCCAAGTGCTCATAATTTCCATAAGATCTCCGGCAATGAAACCAATGCCAATCCCTCCAAGGATGCACAACGCAACCCATAAGCTCAGATATTTTTCAAAAAATGCAATTTCCTTTTTAGCGGTCATGATTTAGGCTTTAATGGATGCGAATACAAATTTCATTTCTGTTGCAATTTGAATACTACGTTCCAAATACTTTTCAGATTGTAACGGGGTGTTGTCAAATGCTTTTGGGTCTTCATAGGTAATGGGAATACGTTTTTCAGCACCCGAAATAAAAGGACAGCCTTCATCTGCTTGTGAGCAGGTCAGTATAGCTGCAAATCGGCTCTTTGGATTAAAACTATGGTCAAAAACTTTTGAAAACCCAATCACAGGGTGGGCGTTTTCGGCATATTTAATGCTGTAAACCGGGTTTTTTGTTCAGAAATTTTTTCAATTTTAAACCCTTGTCTCTCAAGAGTCTGGACTACTTCAGGAAATAATGCTGTGGCTTCTGTACCTCCCGAATAGCAGCATAAACCGTTTACTCTATAAAAAGAAGCCATTACCTGAGCCCAAATTTGGGACAAATGACTTCGTCGTGAATTGTGTGTACAGATAAAGTTCAGTTGAATTTCCTGTTGGCTATTCACTTTTGATTGAATATAATCAATTAAAGATTGAAGAAGTTGCTGTCGTTCTTTTGATAACGAATTTGGGTTTAAGCTGTTTATTACACTTTCGATTTTTTGAAAATGAGTGGTGTCGCTTTTCATTTTTTAATTGTTTGGTTAAAATTTAACAGCAATTGCTTTCAGGGGCACAACAAGGTTGTTTGTTTAAATCAGCTATTTTTACTTTTAATTTTTCCGGGGGAATTCCACAGTTATCTTTAGCTAAACAATCTGTCATTTTTGTGGTTAAAAGGAAATGGTTTCCGTCAAAATCAAGGCCATATTTCCCGATGGTTGTTTCCTGATATTCCACTTCAATTTCCAAATCATCTGCGATGCCAAGTTTGAACTGGGAAAGTTCAATAATTTGAATTAATTTTTCAGGGTGTAGACGATGGTCATAGTCATTGGCTTCCCATAATTGAAAATTGACTACTTCTTCATTCCTCACTGTTCCTCCACAATCAATAAAATGTTTAGTGACTTTTCCCACTTCGGTAACGTGAAAATGCCTGGGAACTAAGTCGCCATTGGGCAATTGAAAAGCGATTGTACTTAATTCACTTAGTTTGGATTTAATTTCTGATAGATTCATTGTTCTTATTTTTAAAATATTCAATTTACATTTCTTGATATTAACAACACACCTCTTTGGCGTTCATATCTTGATTTAAAAATTCGGTTAAAAGGTGTCGCATTTTATTCCAATTTTCACTATCAATACAGTAACAGACGCTGGTCCCTTCAATGGTGCCTTTGATAAGTCCACTATTTTTCAATTCTTTTAAATGCTGTGAAATGGTGGGCTGAGCCAGACCTATTTCATTCACCAAATGCCCACAAACACATTCTTTAGTTTTAAAGAGGTGTTGAAGTATGGCAATACGCGCAGGGTGGGCAATAACCCGGGCGATGTTTGCCAATTCATTTTGTGTTTCACTGAATAAATCTGTTTTTGTGACTCCCATTTTTTATTTCAATTTGTATATTGCAATATTACGATTAATAATTTAAATATTATATTTTTTTCAATCAAAACCACACTTAATCGTGAGACGAGTGCTCCATAATTTTAAAAATGTGCAAGAGGTAAGGAAACAAAGCATCCATACTTTCTGAAGCTCCACGTGTAGAGCCGGGAAGTGCTAAAATTAGCGAATTTCCTTTGAGACCACCCAAACTTCTTGATAGCATTGCATAAGGCATATGTTCCTGGCCATAAGCACGTGCTACTTCGCCAATACCAGGTATTTCTTGGTCTAACAGGGGTTTTATCGCTTCGGGGGTTACATCGCGGGGGGATAATCCGGTGCCTCCCGTGACGATGATAAGGTCTGTTTTTTGATTGTGGTGGGCGAGCACCTTTTGCTGTATATCTTTTATTTCATCAGGAATGATTATATATTCTTCAATAGTTATTCCCCCAATGTCTTCCAGTTTTTTGATGATGGCCTTTCCGGCGAAATCCTCTTTTTTACCTGCAGAAATACTATCAGAACAAACAATGACGGCAGCTTTGAGGGTTCTTTTTAAAACATCCTTGTATTGAGATTTTCCGCCCTTTTTCTCCTGGAGCTTTATATCTTTGATTTCTATACCCTTGTCGATGGGTTTAAGCATATCATACATAGTGAGTGCTACTATTGAAGCACCGTGCATTGCTTCCACTTCCACACCGGTGCGGTAAATGGTTTGTACTTCAGTTTCAATAATGATTTCCAAGCCCTCGATGCGATACTTTATAGCAGCAAACTCTATTGGCAAGGGATGACAATCAGGAATTAACTCGCTGGTTTTTTTAATTCCAAAAAGCCCTGCAACACGGCTAGCCTCCAGCACGTCTCCTTTTGGCACCGTTTTATTGTGAATGGCATCAATGGTTTCTTGTTTACTTACTTTGACGGTAGCTTGTGCAATTGCGGTGCGATGTGATTTTATTTTAAATGTAATATCGATCATTGGGATTGAATATTGATTATTTTATATTGTTGATTGACTATTAATAATTGAAATGAATCATTAATGATTCACTTTCCAACTATGGCTTTCATCTTTAAAAACCTCCTTGCCCCAAACAGGAACTTCGGCTTTGATACGCTCTACGAGATATTCACAAGCGGCAATAGCGTTTTTTCGGTGTTTTGATGAGGTGAAAACAAATAAACAAATTTCACCTTTAGCTACTTTGCCTAAGCTGTGATAGATATGCAGACAGCTTAGCGGATATTTTTCAAAAGCAGCTTCGCGTATTTCGTGAAACTTTTCATTTGCCATTTCTTCATAGGCTGAGTAGTCAATTGCTACAACGGTTTTGTCATTGATGACATCATTGCGCACTTGCCCCAGAAAAATACTATGAGCACCTATGTCTTGTTTGCTGCTGTGCTTGGCTATGGATTCTCCAATGAATTCGGGAGGTATAGCGCCCTTGATAAAAACATTTTTAGGTTTGTGATTGTTCATGATAATTTGATTTACTGTGTGTTTTCCATTCTATGATGCCGCCTTTTAAACTAAAAGCTTCTATTGAAGGTTGTTGTTTTTTTAAAAGTTCCAGTGCTTTTATGCTGCGTTGACCACTTTGACAAAGAAGTACAACGGTATTTGTAAAATCCATTTTTGAAATGCTTTCGCGAAAGCGACTCAATGGTAGATTTAGTGCTTCAAATTCAGTAATAATTGGTGTTTCATTGGGTTCACGCACATCAATAATGGTACATTTTTGATTTTTTCTAATTTGGTCAAATGCTTCCAAAGAAATCACGTTTTGATAGTTTTTGTCGCAAAACCACTCGTAGTTGAATTTTAAAAAGTCAGCTTTATTTTTAGGAATATTTGGTTGAAATTCATTGTTTTTAGTGATTTCAAATTCAAAAGCAGCGTTTTCCAATAAATTTAAAGTTAAAATTTTATTGACCAAAGGCGTTCCTATTCCGGCGATTATTTTAATAACTTCTGAAGCTTGCCACGTCCCTATGATTCCCGGTAAAACTCCTAAAACTCCCATATCATTGCAAGAAAATGCTGAGTCCGGATTGGGTGGGTTGGGAAATAAGTCCCGATAGTTGGTCTTAAGGCTATTCTCTTCAATATTAAAAACACCCACTTGTCCTTCAAAGCGTATCACTGCACCATATATCAATGGTTTTTCCAGCAACACACACGCATCGTTTACCAGATAACGGGTGCTGTAATTATCAGTGCTATCAATGATTAAATCATAATTTTTTAAAATCTCCAGTGCGTTCAGGTTTGTGAGTTGAGTTGAGTATGTTTTGATTTCAACTTCAGGATTGATTGCTTTTAGTTTTTGAGCTGCGACTAATACTTTTGATTTGCCAACATCATCAGTAGAAAATAATATTTGTCGATGCAAATTGGTGATAGAAATCGTGTCAAAATCTACAATTCCTAGAGTTCCCACACCGGCACCGGCGAGATAGTGCAATGCCGGGCAACCCAAACCACCTGCACCTATAACAAGAATCTTTGCCACAGCCAATTTATCCTGACATTCTTTGCCAAAACCGGATAATTGTAATTGCCTTTGATGCCTGTTTATTTCATTCATATTTAATCATTTATCCACCGGAAAATGGGGGTAATAGTGCTACTTCATCACCAGAATTTAAGGGGGTGTTTTTTTGAATTATTTGTTTATTCACGGCGATGGAATAAGTCATTTTTTCCAAACCGGGGAATTGCTGTTGCAACCTTATTTTTAATTCATCAGTAGTCGAAATACCGGTAAGTTTTAAGCTTGACTTTCCGATAGATTCAGATAACTGTCCAAAAAGCAATACATTTATTTCCATATTATTGAATCTTTAAAGCATTATCAAAATCGTCTTTTGTGTTGATGTTTTTGAATAGTTTTTCAGAAAAAAGCAGGTTCTTATCCACAACGATTTTTTCTAATTTATAATTTTCTGCCAGATCTGTTAGTTTGTAAATTCCTTTTTCAATAGATTTTTTCCAACTAGTTAAACAACCCTTTGGGTACACACCAAAAAGGGGTTCTAGATTGTTATTAAATTGCGGAATACAAACAGCATTTTTACTGCTATTTTCAAGCATAAAATGAATTGCTTGACTAGAAATATATGGCATATCACAACTTACAATAAAATTTAAATGGGTGCTACTATGTTGTAAAGCGGTGTAAATTCCTCCCGCAGGCCCTTTATTTATTAATACATCTTCAATAACTTCCAGTCCAAATTGCTCATAATCTTTATTGTTTGAAACAATGACTACTTTATCCACGGCCAATACCAATTGATTAATTACATTTTGTATAAGTGGAATTCCATTAAATAATTTTAGCCCTTTATCTTCACCCATTCTGGAGCTTTTGCCTCCGGCGAGAATATATCCTGTGGTGTTTTGAAATGGCATTTTCATTTTAAGTAAAAATTAATTTAGCCGAAGCGATTAATAATACAAAAGAAAGTGCAAATTTTAGTTTATAGCTATTGAATTTGTTTGCACCAAAATAAGAACCTAATAGACCACCGATTAAAGCCACTCCAAGCATTGCCCACATTATAGTGTTGAATTGCACCCCTTGCGAAACCAATCCTGACAAACCGGAAATACTGTTCACGAAAATAAACAATGCTGAAATAGCAGCTGTTTGTTTTAAGTTTGCCCAACCCAAAAGCAAAATAAGAGGGCTCAAAATAATCCCACCACCAATACCAATCATACCTGAAAAAAGTCCAATAACAGCACCAATGAATAAAGAAAGCAATAGTAATTGCTTTTTTGGGTTTTTATCTTCATTGGTTCCAAAACCCATAAAGCGGGCTATAGCAAAAAGAAGTAAAATGCCCAAAATGCGTTTATAAATCTGTTCGTCCACCGTGATTAAACCACCAATAAATGCCGCAGGAATAGAAGTAATGGCAAAAGGCCAAAACAAATTCCATTGAAAAAATCCTTTTCTGTAAAACTGATAAAAAGCAACACCAGAAACAAAAATATTCAACACCAATGCTGTGGGCCGCATCGTTTCGGGTGTAAAGGAAAATAAAGCCATTAATGCTAAATAGCCACTTGCCCCACCGTGACCCACTGAGGAATAAAAAAAAGCTGCCACAAAAAGCAATGCGAAGAATAGGGTGGTGATTTCAGCACTCATTTATTTTCGACTATTAATTTCTGTTTTGAATTCTTCAAAAGCAATTTTACAATGCTCATATTGCATTAACAAGGCTTCACCTGCTGCCGTGAGTTTACTGCCACCACCACCGCTGCCACCGGTATTCTTTTCAACAATAATCAAGCTGGAAGCAGAATTCAATTCATTTATAATTTCCCAGGCATAGCGGTAGGACATCTTCATCTTTTTAGCTGCTTCAGTAATTGAACCCAGTTCTTTTATTGCCTGTAAAAGCTTTTGCCGACCGGGACCCAATTGGTGTCCTTCATCTGTTTCCAGCCAAATGCGCCCTTTTATTTGATAGTTTTTTATTTCCATTTCAATCAATCATTAGTACTTTTACTAAATCACCTTTTTTGAATTCCGTTTTTTCTTCTTCAAGAGTAATTAGGCAGTCGGCTACAGCAAAAGAATTAAGCATATAGCTGAGTTGACTGTCTAAAATTTCCACTTCACTTTCGATAGTTTTACCTTTTAAAAAATAAGTGAGCCCCGGTTTTTTATTAAAATCATTTTTTAAACGCATTGTCAATGACTTCAGGTGTTTTTTTTGCGTAAAGGCATCAATTGGAGCAGTCACATATTCATAAAAGCACGTCATTACTGCTGCAGGATTTCCGGGAAGTGCAAAGATCAATGAGGTTGCTGTTTTTCCAAAATAGAATGGTTTTCCGGGTTTTTGTTTTACTTTATGAAAAATTTTCTCTACGCCACAATTTTCTAGAGCCGTCGGTACCAAATCATAATTACCCACTGAAACGCCACCGGTAAGTAATATGATGTCACTGCTAAGTTGGCTTTGAATGGCTTTTTCTATACTTTCTAAAACATCATCCACAAGAGCAACAGAAAGTGGCTCAATTCCCATTTGGCGGAAGCCGGCTGTTAAACCCATACCGTTTGACTCATAAATTTCAGCTGATTTAAGTTTGTTTCCAGCTTTAACAAGTTCTTTTCCTGTAATGATGATGCTCACTTTGGGTTTTGCATACACCTTCACTTTAGAAAACCCCATGCTTGCAAGGTAAGAAATACCAGCCGGGGTTATTATTTGTCCTTTTTTAAGGGCTACATCGCCTTTTTTGGTCTGGGAACCTTTAGGGCGAATATTGCTTCCTTGAAATAAGCCATCGTCAAGAATAGTGATTTTCCCATCTTCAAGATTGACTTTTTCCTGCATGATTACCGTGTCCACATCTGCCGGAACGGGAGCTCCTGTAAAAATTCGGATGGCTTCATTGGGGCCGGTTTTCAAGTTGTTATTGCTTCCGGCTTGGACTTCACCAATGATGGTCAACGAACTTTTTTTATCCCAAAGTGCACAAGAAAATGCATACCCGTCCATCGCAGAGTTGTTAAATGGCGGTGTGTCCATTTTTGCATAAAGTGTTTCGGCAAGAGCAAACCCTAAAGCATTAGAAAGTAATTTTTCTTCAACCCGAGGTGATTTACTGTGTTTGATGATTTGCTTTTTTGCTTCAGAAACAGAAATCATAGTTGTATTTGTTTTTCGATATGACACATTGGGAATAACGCTGGGTAAAAGTTAGCCGCCAATTCGAATCATACTTCGGTTGTCAATTTTGTTAATGTCTATATTGTGAAAATCACTATCAAATTGTCCGCCCAAGGCTTTCTCTTTTTGCCCTATACATTTTTTGATAATGGGAACAATATCTTCCCGGTTTCTCAGAGCAGTAAGTATGTCTGCTTCTCCTTTTGAAAAAAGGCAATTTTTCATTTTGCCATCTGCCGTAAGTCGCATCCGGTTGCAATTGTGACAAAAGGGGGCACTCATCGTGCTAATGACTGCAAAAGTACCTCTGTGGTTGAGTGGTTTGTATTTTTTAGCAGTGGCATTGGGTTTGTCTTTAATTTTGATGAAATTGTATTGGGTTTCAACAAGATTTAAAATTTCCTGATAACTGAATACTTTGGAACTGTTCCATTGATTTTTATCGAAAGGCATAAACTCGATAAAGCGCACATGCACGTGTTGATTTTTAGTCCATTCAATGAAATCGAGAATTTCGTTGTCATTGACTCCTTTCATCACTACCATATTCACTTTGACGTGAAAACCTTCCTCAATTAATAATTGAATATTGCTCCAAACTTTCTCAAACAAATTGCGCTTAGTAAGCTTATTGAATTTTTCAGGAATTAGGGTATCTAAACTCACATTAACTGATTCAATTCCTGCTTTTTTAAACACTTGAATAAACTCATCAACTAAAACACAATTAGTCGTAAGTGTGAGTTCTACGGGCAATAAGCAAATCTTCTCAATAATGTCTTTCGCATCTTTTCGCACCAGGGGTTCGCCACCTGTCAATCGAATTTTTTTCACCCCCAAATCCACAAATATTCTTGCAATTGTTTCAATTTCATCCACTTGCATCAATTGCTTTGCCGGCATAAATTTCATTTGCTCAGATGGCATACAATAAAGACATCGAAAATTGCAGGCATCAGTAAGTGAAATGCGCAAATAATCGTGAGTTCTATTGAAGTTGTCTATGAGCATTTATTCAAGAAGATTGAATTTAAAGTTACGAAAGTTAACAATAAATTGAATGAGAAAAAAACCTGAAATAGTATTCAGATTATGAATTGCCAGAATATCTATGATTTAGTTTCAATAATATTTTTAACAAAACTTTCTGTTTAACCCAACAGTATTTTAGGTTGAACATTTTGTATCTTTGTATAGCATTAAAAATCACTCTTATGGCTACTAAAAAAAAGACTTCCGCAACAAAAAATGTAACTCGTCAACAATTGATAGATACGTATATGCAATATGTGCTTGAGCACGAAAAAGCGCCTGTATCTATTTACAAATTTTCAAAGGAAAACGGTTTTACTGAACAAGATTTTTATAAACATTTTGGATCCTTTGAAGGACTGAAATCAGGAATCTGGACGACTTTTTATCAAATGACAACAGATCTTTCACAAAAGAATAAAGAGTATGAAAGCTTTTCAAATCAAGAAAAAATGCTCACATTTTTCTATACCTTTTTTGAATTGCTCACTGCAAACCGCAGTTATGTATTGTTTTCGTTAAATGAAGACAAAGACAAGCTCAAAATGATGCAGCAATTATCACCTTTACGTAAAAAAATAAAAGCATTTGCCGGCGAACTCATCGAAGAAAAGAATGACGAGCAACAACTTAAATTTCTAAAACAACCTGCAGTCATTTTTTCTGAAGGTGCCTGGTTGCAATTTGTGTTTATCCTGAAGTTTTGGATGGATGACAATTCGCCTTCCTTTGAGAAAACAGATGTGGTCATCGAAAAGTCAGTTCGTGCAATTTTTGATGTATTTGCAACAACCCCACTGGAAAGCGTGATAGACTTTGGCAAGTTTTTATGGAAAGAGAAAATGGCTTAGGAAGTTCAAAGTTAGAAGTACGAAGGTAAAAGTTAAAAGGGATTAGCAAATCTGCGGTAATCTGTAAATACAAAATTGAATGAAAACATTAGACCATATCCCAACGGGAAAGATACAACGTGCTTCCAAGCTGGTAAAAACAGGTGTAAAAGTGGGGGGTAATTATTTAAAATATTACGGAGGCAAGCTAGTAAATCCTGAATTAACAAAGGATAAGCTCAATGAGGAGAATGCTGAAGATATCTATGACGGACTCAAAAGCATGAAAGGCAGTGCACTAAAAGTGGCTCAAATGCTAAGCATGGAAAAAAATATAATGCCACGGGCTTATGTGGAGAAGTTTTCGTTAGCTCAATTTCAGGTGCCGCCATTGTCTGCTCCGCTGGTGCGAAAAACATTTAAAAAATACCTGGGTCAAGAGCCCGAAGCTTTGTTTGACACCTTTGAAGCAGACTCTGTCAATGCTGCCAGTATTGGGCAAGTGCATCGTGCTACGCTTAATGGAAAAAAATTGGCGGTTAAAATTCAATATCCCGGTATCGCTGAAAGCATTAGTAGTGACCTTGCCCTGGTAAAGCCGGTTGCTCTTAAAATGTTTAACATCAAAGCCAAAGATTCAGATAAGTATTTTAAGGAGGTTGAAGACAAACTCATGGAAGAGACAGACTATAACCTTGAGTTACAACAAAGCCGTGAAATCACAGAAGCTTGTGCACACATTCCCAACTTGAAATTTCCTGAATATTATGAAAACCTTTCCAGTGAGCGTATTCTCACAATGGACTGGATGGATGGAGTACATCTTTCTGAATTTACCAAACACAATACAGACAAAGATTTGGCAGACAAAATAGGTCAGACCCTTTGGGATTTTTATATGTATCAAATGCATGTGCTTAAAAGTGTGCATGCTGACCCCCATCCCGGGAATTTTTTAGTGAGCCCGGAAGGTGAATTGATTGCCATTGATTTTGGATGTATAAAGCGGGTGCCTCAGGAATTTTATGACCCTTATTTTGAACTGGCAAAACCGGAAAATATCAACAATCCCAAAATCTTTAATGAAAAGATGATGGCTTTGGAAATTTTACGTAAAGAAGATACCGATGAAGAACTGAAATTTTTCTCAGAATTGTTTCATGAAATGCTGAGTTTATTTACACAGCCATTCCACCGCGAAACCTTTGACTTTTCAGACCCTTTATTTTTTGGGAAGATAGCAGAATTGAGTGAAAAATATTCCAAAGATACAGAGATAAGAAAAATGAATGGTAACAGGGGATCTAAGCACTTTCTTTACATTAACCGCACCTTTTTTGGACTCTATAATTTGATGAATGATCTGGGGGCACGCGTGCGCATTAATGACTATCGTATCTATACTGAGAATCAATAGTTTTCTTTACAAAATATTAACAAAACATTTTGTTTAGATATTTTGAAAAAATCATAAACAGTATTATATTTACATCATAGATAATTACTGTGGAAGATAAATTGCTATGAAAAATTAATTTTCACACAAACACAGAGAATTTTTTATTTATTGGTTAGGTTGTTTTAAAGAGGCATGCTCACGTTCTTCAAAGGAGTATGCCTCTTTTGTTTTTACTTTCAACTCCTATGCACGCATACAAAACACGCGTTAAAACCAATCTTTCATTGATTATAAATCTTTATCTTGCTTCGCGTAAAATAGCATAAGAAATGACAAAATTATATACTTCAAGAATTTCTGGAATGGGAAGTTATGTTCCTGATAATGTGGTGACTAATGATGATTTATCAAAGATGATGGATACCAATGATGCTTGGATTCAGGAACGCACAGGAATACAGGAAAGACGCTGGGTGGAGCCCGGAAGCGGGGAGACCACGTCATCAATGGGTATGAAAGCAGCAAAAGTCGCCATTGAACGCGCCAATATTTCAAAAGACGATATCGATTTTATCATATTTGCCACACTGAGTCCCGACTATTATTTTCCCGGACCCGGAGTTCAGGTGCAGCACGCACTGGATATAAAAACAGTGGGTGCGCTCGATGTGCGCAATCAATGCTCTGGCTTTGTGTATGCACTTTCAATCGCAGATCAATACATAAAAACCGGTATGTACAAAAATATCCTGGTAATTGGTTCTGAACTGCATTCTCACGGATTGGACAAAACCACCAGGGGCAGGGGAGTCACTGTGATTTTTGGAGATGGAGCGGGAGCAGTAGTTTTAAGTAGATCAGATAATGACGAGCAAGGCATACTTTCCACTCATTTACATTCGCAAGGCGAATTTGCAGAAGAACTTTCACTCATTGCACCGGGGATGGGTAAACGATGGATCAACGATATATTAAAAGATAACAATCCTGATGATGAATCGTACTTCCCGTTTATGAATGGGCAATTTGTATTTAAAAATGCAGTAGTGCGTTTTTCAGAAGTGATTATGGAAGGTCTGGAGGCAAATGGTTTAAAGAGAGAAGACATTGATATGTTGATTCCCCATCAGGCCAATTTGAGAATTTCACAGTTTATTCAGAAAAGTTTTCGCCTTTCAGATGACAAGGTGTATAATAATATTATGCATTATGGAAATACCACTGCAGCTTCAGTGCCCATTGCATTAACTGAAGCCTGGGAAAAAGGAAAAATCAATGAAGGTGACCTTGTGGTGCTTGCCGCCTTTGGAAGTGGGTTTACCTGGGGAAGTGTGATTATGAGGTGGTAAGTATATGAATGCCAGATGTCGGGTGACCGGAAGGTTTTTTTAAATTATCAAATTGCGGTTAGAAATAAAAAACCTGCCTTAAGTCTTACGTCAATCAATATTCAAGTGCCTTCACAAATACTGAAATTCTTTCAACCAACTCCGTCATAATCGGTCTTTGTGGCTCGTTATATGATTTTGCATTTTCAATGGTGTCCCCTTTTGTAATTTCCTTAAAAACATGATTCATTCCTTCGATTAGATACATTTCTGCCAGTGGTTTTGCCTGATGCAGTAATCGGGCTTCCTCTTCATTAGTTTGTATGTCTTCGGTGCCATTGAGTATCAAAACAGGAATATCAAGTTTAGCAATTTCTTCCTGTGGATTGTAATTCATCCAACTTTTGATAAAGGGTTGTACACTGGTTCTGAACATAGATGAAAGCATAATAGAGTAATCTTTTACCGCACCTGTTTCGCGCAGTTCGTCAAAGTTTTTTCGTGCTTCCTCAGCAACTTCGGGTGTTTGCCTTCTAAGCTGTTCAACAATTACATTGTCTATTACCTGACCCGCACCTGCTATGGATATAAACGCATCTGAGCGATTATTAGCTGCGAGCATACCCACCAGTGAACCCTCACTGTGCCCGGCAATAATAAGTTTTGAAAACCGATTATCTTCTTGAAAATGTTCTATCACTGAAATAGCATCTTCTATAAAATCATCAAAATGAATATCTTCCTCCTTCAATCGGCCTTGTTGTGCCATTTTAACCAGCCTTTTGTCAAACCTGAATGAGGCGATGTTTTCTTCAATAAGACCCTCTGCAAGTAATTTCAAGGAGTTGTTTTGCATATTGGGCTGATTGCCATTTCGGTCTGTTGGGCCAGAACCCTGAATGATAATAACAAGTGGAGCAGGAGTTTCTGTTTTTGGAACTAGTAAAGTGCCTTCAATCTGATTTTTGATTGTAAGTTCTTCAGAACTGAATTGTTTTTCCTGAGCAAATCCGATAAAAGCGGTTAAGAAAACTGCGAGAGTGATGTTTTTCATTTGATATTATCTTTGTAAGAATTAATAACGTTTTTTACTTCTGTCTCATTTTGTGTGCCAATAAGAATTTTTTTACTAGATTTCAGAACCAGTTGAATGCCTTTATTGCCTTTAACATTGTATGCTTTTCCGTTAAGGCCAAACCTAACTCCCCAGCCGCCAAATTCTTTTAAAGGACTGTATTGCCTAACATAACACTCCTCAATATCTTGCCAGGGTATTTGTTTTTCAGGCAACGGAAAAAAGCGGTAATGAATGCCTTGAGCGTTTATTTTTGTTTCTAATCGTAATAAAAAAAACAGAATAACAACTACAAATGTAATGCCGACAGTAAGAAAAATTACCCAATTATAATCTTGATCAAAACCGTCTTCACGATACATCATATAAAGGGGCAGTATAGAGACGATTAAAACACCGGCTAATAGAAGCCTGAGCCACCATTGGTCAAATTTCTGTGTTTCTTTGTATGTTTTCATTTTCTTTGAAAGATTGTTTTAATTTTTTTTCTGTTTTATAAAGTAACAAGATTACCGATGCAATTACTAAAGAAAGCGCAATAAAAACGCTTATTATTTCTGATAGTTTTATAAATATACCTATCAATCCAATACCTATAATTACAACGCCTTGACGTATCATTTCTTTTGAAGAATAATTTTGGGCAAAATCCCATTTCTCTTGAGAAGACATGGAGCTTTTTGTTCTATAACCATATAAATGGTTTATCTTTTTTGGTGGTTTTTTTAACATTATAAAGCCGGCAGATAAAGTTATAAGTCCATGGGTACAAAGTATTATAAATAGTGGGCTTGATAAATCCATTTTAAAAAAACATTAATAAGACTTTTGAAACAATTTCTGCGACAATAATTGCAAGTGTAAACATAATGATGTGTTTGGTTCCTTTTAAATTTGTGGCTACTTTAAAGCCGTTATAAAGCAAAACGATCAACCAGACAAAAACGAGCATGGCCAAAACGGATGTTATAATTAAAAACAATAGCAATTCCTGTGTAAATTGTATATTAAAAGGATTTGATATAGCTGATAAAAGAGGTTCCGTTTTAAAATATGCCCAGTTATTGATGTTTAATGGCATCATAAAATAACCCGGTATCTTAACAATAAGAGAAAGATTAAAAATATCAATTAACCGCGTTTTAGAGTTAATCCATTTTCCCACCGGATAAAAGACCAAAACGATACTTACTATATTGATGATGCTTTGTATAGCAGCGGTTTTTAATGAAACATCCTTCCCAAAATGCGTATCCAGCACACCGTCAAAATGGGTGTTTGTCAAAGTTGCAAAAACAATTCCGGCAAAGGCCATAATACCCCCAAAGAGGAGCAGTTGACGCTCACTGTATTTTTTAAACGGATTAAAGAGCAGTGTTTTCATCGTCTTTCAGTCGGTTTATTTTTTCAATGAGGTCATCCAGTCGGTTTCTTATGGTGGGGTAGCTCATGTTCATCTGTTTTGCCATTTCTTTGAGGCTGCCACTGTTGAGTAAAAATTTAAGAATAAAATCTTGTTCCTCTGCAGCAAGTTTTAAAAATACAGGCATGGAATAATTACCACTCACAAGGGTCGAACAAGAGTCACAACGCAGTTGAGAAACTTTTAAAGCATCATCACACGAAGGACATTGAATGGGTAATTTTGGACTCATTGTTTAATAAAGTTAAAGCAAATATAAATAAAATTTAGTTTTTATTGAATATAGTTCTAATTTTTTTTTAATCATTTCATCAGTTCATTTTTATTTGGTTTCAATCGGTCAGATGGAATGCCTTATTATATATCGGTTGGAGTATCAACTTTAGTTAATGGACATTTTAAACTTCTATTTTATGTGTCTTTAACTAATAACAACCTTAATTTTATAATTATGAAATCAATTGTAACAATTTTTTGATTTTATGCGCATTGGGAACCATTATTTTTGGTATTGAGGCCATGCAAGACTCAGAAAGTTTTAGTTTTTTGGGAATGTATATCGCTGTTAGTTCGGCTAACTGGACATCGGTATTATAAGTGCGATTCTATTAGTAGTGGGACTAGTTCTTACGATGAGGGGAAAGAAGGCTTAAAATGATTAAAGATACTTTATTGTCATGCGTTCTCTGTTGCTGATTTTTAGGAGTACTAACCTGTAATCCCTTATACTCCAAACTCGGAATGCAACAAGCCTTACCTTTCAGGTCTAAAGTAAAAATACAACAAAACCTGCTCAGTTAAATCTGGCAGGTTTTTTTACGTATTTCTTTATGATATTTATAGTTTGAAGTGTCATCATTTAAATTTCTACATTGTGTACATTTTTTTAAGTTAACTATTATTCCGTTTACTTCATTTTCATCTCTATTTTTTCTAACCACCAATTGCAATTGCGATATATGCAAATGGTATTTCCTTTGGTGTGAAAAATTTGACATCAAAACTTGAAACTTCCGTAGTAATAATTTATCAAAGAGTTTTAACATCTATTAAAAATACCCCATAAAGGTTATTGCCAGATTTTTAACTGTATACTATGTTTGATAAATTAATCCTACAAAAATTCATGTTATGAAAACAATAAATAAATATGCTAAATACCTCCTTTTATTTGTAATGGCTTTTCAAATGACTTCTTGTGAAATAGAAGACGACACTACCAATGACGAAGTAGAAAATGACCCGAGTCAGAGTTATTATGGAGATTGGAAGCGTGATGGTATGGAAACCTATCTCAGGCTAGGAGAGAGTTCTGCAATAGCCTGCACCAATGGAAACATAACAAACGGCACCTTTAATCCTTCAGAACCTTCTATGACTTTTGTAATACAGGGAGATGTCCTTAAATTTCCTCTAATGTTTACCAATGGGCAATTGTTGGTTGGTGTTCCTGATCAGGGGGTTAATACCCATAATGCACAGTATTATTCTAAAGCCGATGAAAATCCGTGTTTGGATGCCGGAGGTAATGGTGGAGGTAATGGCGGTGGTGGAAATGCGACTACTGGCAATGCTACATTTTGGGTGCAAACTGATCTGGGTTGCGGTAATATTACAGTGGTGCTTAACGGAACTAGTGGGGTGATAAGCAACTATTACAGCTCGAATCCTAGCTGTAATGCCAGCGGTTCCGCCAATTTTGAATTACCGGCTGGCACATACAGTTACAGTGCAAGTTGTAAAAACTTGACCTGGAATGGTACCATAACAATCACTAACGGAGGATGTTCAACAATGCAATTGACCCTGTAAATATTTAAATTAGAAAACTAAACAAATGAAAACATTTAAAAGTATAATAGCACCTACAGTCGTGCTTGTTATAAGCTTATTCTTGTTTGCCGCTTGTAGTCAAGATGATTCTGACTCCAAACAAGTCAGCTGGGATGACTTTATATTTTCCGGAGTTTTCACCGGTAATTATTCAAATAATACTTCATCTGAATTGGAAGGATATATAACTATAGAAGATAATGGAATAATCTCCATAGAGTTATTTAATGGCGGTATGGTTGGTACTGTTGATGAAGAAGGAGAAGATTACAATATTTCAATAAATCAGTCTTCCGGTATTTTTGGAAATGTCAGCAATATCACGGGAACACTTAATTCTGTTACAAGGATGATAGCTCTTAGTGGGACAGATATTACGGGTTCTTCTGTAACTATTACCGGAGAGGTGCCACCTGTACCAATCAATTTTTCTAATAGTCTGTCCAAATCAACTATATTATTTACGCATAGTGAAATGGATTGTGTAGCATCGGTTACCGTCAATGGTGTTACTTTAAGCGGGCTACAACATTTTTATGAAGATAATAACTTTTGTCACTCTAAATATGATATTTTTCGGATATTAGTTAGAGACAATGATAATGCCGAATCCAAAGTTCATTGTAATACTGGGACTATTCTAGGACTCGATGGAAATCCATTAACATTTACCCAATGTGCTGTTATGAGATTTGTTGTAAATAAAAACACAGAATATACTTATACGGTAAATTGGAATAATGGGGAAGTTACTACAGGACAATTTAAATCACCTGATGGCGGTAGATTCATAACTATATGCCCCACCAGTGATGATTGCACAGGTGGTGGTGGAGCCGGAAACGAGACAGGCACCGGCCAATTTAATTTTAATGGAATAACATATAATGCCATTTGTGCATCAACCCCCGGCTCCAGCTGTGCAGGTTCGGGAATTGATGTAGTCTTAGTGCCCAAAAGCGGTGACAATACTTTTATCATCTATAATATGCCTGTAGCAAATGGGGGATCCTATCCCTTTGCTGACGGGGAAGAAGCGTTTAACACCTGCAACTTGTATGGAATACTAAACGGAAGTTCCAACCTTTATGTAACTGAAAGCGGTAGCTTGACAAAAACAGGAGCAAACAGCTTTACTTTTTCTTCTGTAATCAGGAATATAACTTCTGGTGGAACCACCACTTTAGAAGGTTCAGGAAGTTATTAAATAAAAACAGATTTTTTTATAGCCACTTAATATTAAGCCCGCTCTCGCGGGCTTTTTTGCATTTTGTTTAGGCCGGGTAAAAAGTAAAGGTTAAAACAGTATATTTGGTTTTCATCTGGAGTTATTAAAATCAGATGAAAGGTTATTTTATGATAATCCCCAAATTTATCTTTATCAAGCTGAACTATTTTTCAGTGTTGTTGCTCTTCTTCTCACTTGACATAGCTAATGCTCAAAATAACCCCTATTCTGCTGAGGCAGTCGCTTCACAACAGGTTATAAAAAATCAATATTTAGCTCAAGTAGACTCCCTGTATAAGAAAATGGCTGGTGATCGTTCCATTTCTGAAGATGATTTTAAATTAATTCGCTCCCAGATTTATGAAATGAGCGATACTGCTTATTTTGAAGATGCTGAGAACTATCTGCTTAAGTTTCTTGCATTGGCCAATGAAAAAGGGACGACCAAAGACAAGGCGCTTATATATCATTCTTTAGGATACAATTCCAGGAAAAAAGGTGCATATGATGAAGCTCTTGAGCATTATAAAAAAAGTGTGGCCCTGCGGGAAGAGATTGGAGACAGGGAAGGCATGGCTTCGACGCTGAGTAATATTGCAAATATTTACTATGATTTTGGAGCATACGACAATGCAATAGAAATGTATCGTAGAAGTTTTTCCATAAGGCTGGAAATAAATGATGAGAAAGGGATTGGCCGCACACTTTCAGGTATTGGAAATGTTTTGAGTGATCAGGGAAGATATGACGAAGCCCTGCAAAATTATAGACAAGCACTCATTTTTAGTTTCAGGTTTGAAGATACTATACAAATTGCGAACCTTAATACTAATTTGGCCCGTGTCAAATACGTTCTCAAGGAACTTGATTCCAGTTTATATTTCTCACAAAAATCATTGCAATATGCCAATGCGATTGGCTATTCCTACATTGCCGGTTATGCATTGGCAAACATTGGTACAGTTTATCTTGACAAAGGTAATTTTTCCAAAGCCGAAGAATATCTGAAAAGCAGCTTGCTAATGCGGGAACAATTGCAATCACCTTTAGAAATTACCCTTTCCCAACTGGAACTCGCTCGTTTGTACAGGTATACTGAAAAACCAGATGAGGCTCTGGAGATGTCAAAAGCTGCTTATGAAACCAGTGTAAAAATTAATTTTCTTAAGGGTCAACTACTAGCCAGCGAGCAATTGTCAGGAGCTTATGAAATGAAAGAGAATTTCCAAAGTGCGCTGGATTACTTTAAAGAATATAAAACTCTTAGTGACACTTTATTTACTCTTGAAGAAAAGAAAATAATTGATAATGTACAAACACAGATAATAATTGAAAGAGAAACCCACAACCTAAAATTACAACAGGCTAAGGAAAGCGCATTTTATACATTATTGCTGGTAAGTTTGTCGATATTACTGGTTTCTGCTATTATTTGGTTCATTTATTCAAGAAGACTTCGTGAACGGCAAAATGAAATTACAATTAGGCAGAAAGAGCTTGAATCTGAGCAAAAAATTCTTCATTCCACTCAGAACGAAAGAAGAAGGATATCGCAGGACATGCACGACGATTTGGGAACGAGCCTTTCAGGGATGCGTATTTATACTGAAATATTAACCAATAAAACAGTCGATGAAAAATCCAAAAAGGAACATCTGAAATTATTGGAAATGGCCAAAGAAGTAACTTTAAAAGTAAGAGATATCGTTTGGACGCTAGACAATAAAAATGATTTCATTGATAATCTTATTTGGTATTGCAATCACTATGCTGAAAACCTGCTTGGTAATTTTCTTGTTCAGTTAAATGTTCAAGTTCAGGAGGATATTCCAAAGTTAAGAATTAGCGGACATACACGAAAACAGATCTTTTTATCTGTAAAGGAAGCATTGAATAATATTTTAAAGCATTCAGGAGCAAATCAGGTAGAACTTTCTTTTAGCTATGTAGATGGAGTTTTCAAGATTCAAATAGCTGACAATGGGAAAGGCTTTGATGTTAACCATGATAGTTACTCTAGAAATGGAATTCAAAATATGAAAAGCCGTATGGAAGCTTTACAAGGAAATTTAAATGTGTTTTCAGACCATACAGGTACTACCATCATCTTGAATGTGAATTTTCCCCAAAGTGATATTGACCAGTATAGTTAAAATACTGAATTATACCCTGATTGATTAATTTTAATTTTGATTCATGAAATTTGATAAAGTTATAAAAGTTACTGTTCTGGAAGACGAAAAAAGCTTCAGGGAAAACGTTGAACTTTTACTTAACAGTACCAAAGATATTTTATGTATAAAAACCTATGGAGGTGAAAAAGCGTTTTTAAACGACTTTGTAAATATTTATCCTGATGTGTATTGGATAGATTTGCATCTTTTGGACGGTTCAGGCATGAACGTCATACAGCATATTAAAAGGCACAGACCTGAAGCCCGTTGCTTAGTCTGCAGTTTTTTTGACAATGAAGACAAGATTTTTGAAGCATTGAAAAGTGGGGCAGATGGCTACATCATCAAAAGTGAGGAAAATGGTAAAATGCTTGAAGCCGTCCGGGAACTATACAATGGGGGAACACCAATGAGCCGTAATATCGCACGCAAAGTTTTTTCTTTTTTCACAAAACCCGAAGCTATACCGGCAAATCTGGAACACTTGTCCAAAAGGGAATATGAAATTTTAAAGGAACTTTCTAAAGGGCTCGGGTATAAAGAAATTGCATCAAACCTTTTTATTAGCAAAGAAACTGTAAAAAAGCACATACAAAATATCTATACAAAACTTCATGTCAATAACAGAACGGAAGCGGTCGTTAAATTTTTAAATAATCAAGAGCCGGTACTCTGAAGAAAAATAAATTAAACGTAATTCGACGATTGTAGTCCTATCCTAAATTTTATAAAACTGCAGAAATAAAAAACCCCTCTTACACTTTCTCATAAAATTCGAAAGTTTCGGAGGGAGAAGCCCCTTTAGTTAGAATTTTATAAACTTAATAGATAAAGTTTTAAACCAATCTTTTATTTCTAAAAGCAATACCAGAACCCGATTTTAGGTATTTTTCAAAATTATAAGCTGTGTATTTATCAGTGAATGTTATTTGTGTAACAATTGAAACTGGTAATTTCATTTCGGTTGATTTTACGAAGCCTTTGTTGTGTTGTTCAAATCTTCTTTCTAGGTTATCTGTACATCCTGTATAAAAATTATTGTCATTACAAAGTAAAATATAGACGTACCAAAGTTTTTCATTTTCGACATACATAAAATATACATTTTTAGGAGATATTTAAAAGTAAAAAAATTCAACGGTTGTAATAAATTTTTAAACTTTAGTTTCTTTCAAAGAATAAATAAGAAGTGGGCTTCGTCCAATGAAACTTTATATGTTGGTAGTCTGCGTCAGAAGAAACTTTATGAGAAGGTGGACTGCGTCCACCGAAGCCCTTCTGAGTCCGCAGAGTCAAAATTTTAATTAAACTCAAGAAATAAAAAAGCCCTCCTTCGCTTTCTCGTAAACTCGTAAGCTACGGAGGGCTAAGGAGGGCGAAGGTGGAGTCGGAGGGATTCGAACCCTCGTCCAAACAAGTAATAAAAAAGCTTTCTACACGCTTAGTTTTTTATTAATTTTTGTGACAACACCGGAAAAAAACATCCAAAGCTGTCCTTAGTCTCAATTGAGTTTCAAAATCACATCAAGACCCTGTGATTTCTAGGTTTACTTTTACGATGTCTCTATATCAATTGCCGCAAACCAAGGCCGTTGAGAGACATCCTGCTTTCCGACCTAGTCGGACGAGGCATTACCTTACTATAATTCGGGTTATGCAGCTAGGGCGTAGTTATCTTCGCCGTTTAAAAAGTGTGAATTATGAGATTTACGAGCTGTAACCCAGCGCTCGGCGTGCTTACTATTCCATTAGTCTCGCTGTCAAAACCAGTCGACCCCATTAAAATAGTTTTCGCTTTAAGCGAAAGGCAAAGATACAGCTTAAAATCCTATCTTTGCAAACCTATTACTAGTCATCACAAAAAACATTCCAAATGCCTGTAAAATTTGCAATTATTAAAGAACGTAAGAATCCGCCGGACAGACGTGTCGTTTTTTCGCCTGAAAAGAGTCAAGAAGTCATACAGCAGTTTCCCGATGCCCAAATTATAGTAGAATCTTCAAGCATTCGTGTTTTTCCTGATAGCACTTACCGCGAAAGTGGAATTGAAGTAACAGAAGACGTGAGTGACTGTGACGTGATGATTGGAGTTAAAGAAGTACCCATTTCTGCATTGATTCCGAATAAAAAATATTTTTTCTTCAGTCACACCATAAAAAAACAACCCTATAACCGAAACTTACTTAAAGCAATTCTTGAAAAAAACATCGAGCTGTATGACCATGAAACCATAGTGGATGAAAGTGGTCACCGCTTAATTGGTTTTGGACGTTTTGCCGGTTTGGTTGGAGCCTATAATGGTTTCAGAGCATTGGGAAAAAGAGATGGATTGTTTGATTTGCCCAAAGTAGAACACTTAGCCGATTTTGACGCTGTAAAAGCTGAATTAGATAAAATAAAACTACCCAATATAAAAATTGTACTTACCGGAAGGGGTAAAGTAGCTTATGGTGCCAAGGAAATTCTAGACCATATGCAAATCCCTGAAATATCAATTGAAGATTTTTTATCTAAACCATTCAACCAAGCTGTTTTTTGCTTTATTGATGTAATGGATTACAACAAGCGCAAAGATGGGCAACCCGGAGATAAAAGAGCTTTTTTCAGGGATCCTTCAGGTTACAAGAGTGACTTTATGCGTTTTGCTAAAGTAAGCGACATGCTCATCACGGGTCATTTTTATGGTGATGGTGCTCCCTTTTTCTTCACCAGAGAAGATGCTAAACAGCCCGACTTTAAAATTAATCTGGTGGCTGATATTTCCTGTGACATTGATGGCCCCGTTGCCTGTACGATAAGACCTTCAACCATAGCAAATCCTTTTTATGGCTATGACCCAAAATCTGAAATGGAAGTCGCTTTTGATGCTCCCGGTGCGATTACAGTAATGGCTGTTGATAATTTACCCTGTGAGTTACCTAAAGACGCCAGTGAAGGTTTTGGAGAGATGTTCATGGAACACCTGATTCCGGCTTTTTTTAATGGAGATAAGGATGGCGTACTTGAACGTGCCTTAATTACCAAAGGCGGTAAGCTTACCCAAAGATTTAATTATTTACAGGAGTATGTAAATGAAACTTCAGTGCTTTAAAAGAAAACCTTTCTAAAAAAACAGGAAAAACCCCCTTGTTTAGTATAAGGCAATTAACGCATCTTTACAGTGCTTTATTAGTTGGGGAGCTAATACTGCGGGCTTTTATTAAAAAAGGTTGTAGCGCCAGCTTCAACCTTTTTTTGTTAATTGTTTAGTATCTATTCCTGCTACTCTTCAGATTTTTTCTTTTTATCATTGTTCATCATTAAATAGACTCCGGCGATTAAACCAACAATAACAAGTCCAAAAATGACAATCATTATAAAAGCGCCATTTGTATAATTGTAAAGTGGAATGGTGAGTTGTGTCATGCTTTCAGAATTTAGAAAACAAATGTGGCAAGAAGATTTGAGTTAAAAAATGACAAAAATCATTTTTTAAAGTTATAGATTGATTACTGTCTTTCTCATTGCCGTCAAGTCCCGCATTAATTTTTCAAGATATTGTAAATCAAGCATATTAGCGCCGTCACTTTTAGCATTTGCCGGGTCAAAGTGGGTTTCGATAAAGATGCCATCCACACCCACGGCAATTCCAGCTTTGGCAATAGTGGCAATCATATCGGGGCGACCTCCGGTGACACCGCTGCTTTGATTGGGTTGTTGAAGACTATGAGTCACATCAAGCACAGTGGGTGCAAATTCCCTCATTGTGGGTATTCCTCTGAAGTCAACAATCATATCTTGGTAGCCAAACATCGTCCCCCTGTCAGTTACCATAACTTGTGGATTGCCACAATCGGTTACTTTGGTGACGGCGTGTTTCATACTTTCAGGACTCATAAATTGGCCTTTTTTAAGGTTGACTACTTTTCCGGTATTTGCTGCAGCGACGACCAAATCTGTTTGGCGTACTAAAAATGCAGGAATTTGAAGCACGTCCACATATTCTGAAGCCATAGCGGCATCACTCACTTCGTGTATGTCTGTGACTGTGGGGACATCAAAAGTTTCAGAAACTTTTCTGAGAATCTTTAATGCTTTTTCATCCCCAATGCCTGTAAAGCTATCGATACGGCTGCGATTGGCTTTTTTAAAGCTGCCTTTAAATATGTAGGGAATTTGAAGTTTGTCTGTAATATTTACAACTTGTTCAGCTATGCGCATTGCCATTTCTTCGCTCTCAATAGCGCAGGGCCCTGCAAGCAAAAAGAAATTATTGGATTGAGAGTGTTTTATTTTGGGTATTAAGTTGAGTTGCATAAAATTCAATTTGAAATGCAAAGATAACTAATCCCTTATAGTTTAATTATTTTTTTGGTGACTTCTGAGTTATTTTCAAATTTGACTTTAAGAAAATAGATCCCGGGTGTTAAATTGGAAATATCAATTTTGTCAAGGTCGATTTGCAATTCTAGTTTTTTCCCCTGAATGGTAAACAAACTCATTTCTGAGATGTTTTCAGATGAATCAATGCTCACAAAATTATATGTGGGATTTGGGTATATGGTCAAATTATTTTTTGAAAAGTCGTTTGTACTTAAACCTGTATATTCATACCAGGCCACTTTATTATCATTAAATGATGCAGAAATAACTTCAAGGTTTCCATTGTCCTTGATATTAGCGGCTATAGCATGTCTAAGACTTAAAACATCGGAAGATATTAGCATTGGTGAACTGAATACTCCATCACCATTTATGTTTTCTTGCCAAGTAATTGTATTTGAAAACCTGTTATAAATCAATACATCCATATCTCCATCATTGTCTAAATCATAAAAATCAAAAGAAAATGAGCTTATATTAACTGGCAGTAAGTCGCTAAATGTACCGAGATTGTCTAAATTTTCAAGTAAGTAAAGAAAAGTACCTATATCATCATTATGTGCAGTTATTACAATGTCAATTTTTCCATTTGTATTAATATCAACATATTTAATGTCAATAATATTTGTCCAGTCTGACATAAAAAATTCAAATTGATAAATAAGCTGTTCAGCACCAAAAGTTTGGTTTCCTAAATTTTTATACCAAACCAATCTTCCTGCCGGATTATAGCTGTTGTATGATAAAAGCAGGTCAGGCAATCCGTCGTTATCAATGTCAACAATTAGAGGGCCGGTTGCATTCAAAATATTATCCAAAAGAAGAATTGGTTCACCAAAAGTGCCTGTTCCATTATTTTCAAACCATACTATATTATTTTCAAAAAAACTATTAGAAAAGTTTATGATAATATCAGTATGTGAGTCGTTATTAATGTCAAATGTCATAACCTCCATTATAAAAGCTGTTTGATTTTCTAATATGACTTGTTCGGGACCAAAATTACCATTGCCATCAATATTTTCTTTCCAGACCAACCTTGCTGGGTTGTTTTCGAGATAGAGAATATCCAAATGTCCGTTTGAATTTAAATCCACAGCCTCAAAGAATAAAAAAAATGCTGGCGTATCTGATAAGACAGTTTCAGGGCCAAAATTACCATTGCCATCTAAATTTTCATACCATTTGATTTGATAATCTGGATTGCCGCAAAGCGCTATAACATCATTAAAACCATTTCCGCTTAAATCTGCTGCAAAAACCTTGTTGGCTCCATTTGCAGTGGTAGAAATAATCTGTTGAGGACCGTATTGTGATACAACTAAAAATGGCATTAGCACTATAATTAGAAATGAGTAGATATTTTTCATTGGATAGGTTTACAATTTTATAAAGATACATTTTTTAAAAATTTAACAATCAACTAACTATAATTTAATTTTTCAACCAAAACATTATATTTGGGAATAGTAAAATAATAAAATTTAACCGTACCTTTGCACGCTCAAAAAGAAGCCCTTTTTATGACTAAAGTTAAAAACATCGCCATTATTGCTCACGTTGACCACGGTAAAACTACATTGGTTGACAAAATTATGTATCACTGTAACCTTTTTCGTAGCAACGAAAACACAGGTGATCTCATCCTGGACAATAATGATTTAGAACGTGAACGTGGTATTACCATCACTTCAAAAAATGTCTCTGTAGTTTACAAAGACACTAAAATTAATATTATTGATACCCCCGGTCACGCCGACTTTGGAGGTGAAGTGGAACGTGTGCTTAATATGGCAGACGGTGTGTTGTTGCTTGTGGATGCTTTTGAAGGTCCTATGCCACAAACGCGTTTTGTATTGCAAAAAGCCCTTGACCTTGGCTTAAAGCCTTGTGTTGTTATCAATAAAGTAGATAAGGAAAACTGTACTCCGGAAGAAGTACACGAAGCCGTTTTTGACTTGATGTTTGAATTGGGTGCCGAAGAATGGCAATTAGACTTCCCTTCTGTGTATGGTTCAGCCAAAAACAACTGGATGAGCGAAGACTGGAAAAAACCCACAGAAAATATTGAACCCCTTCTCGATATGGTAATCGAGCACATCCCTTCCCCAAAAATTGAAGAAGGAACCGTGCAGATGTTGATTACCTCTCTGGATTTCTCTTCTTTTACCGGAAGAATCGCCATTGGTCGTTTACAACGAGGCACTCTAAATGAAGGAATGCCCATTTCATTAGTAAAAAGAGATGGAAGCAAAGTAAAATCTAGAATAAAAGAATTGCACACTTTTGAAGGTCTGGGAAGAAAAAAAGTAACCGAAGTTTTTGCGGGTGATATTTGTGCCTTGGTGGGCCTTGAAAATTTTGATATTGGAGATACCGTAGCCGATTTTGAAAATCCGGAAGGATTAAAAACCATTGCTATTGATGAGCCCACAATGAGTATGTTATTTACTATCAACGACTCTCCCTTCTTTGGAAAAGACGGAAAGTTTGTGACATCAAGACATATCAAGGAGCGTTTGGAACGCGAATTGGAAAAAAACCTGGCACTGCGGATGCAACCCACAGACAGTGCAGATAAATTTATGGTTTTTGGACGTGGTGTATTGCACCTTTCAGTGTTGATTGAAACGATGCGTCGTGAAGGATATGAAGTTCAAATTGGGCAACCACAAGTAATCATTAAAGAAATTGATGGTGTTAAATGTGAGCCGGTTGAAGAATTAACCATCGATTTACCCGAAGAAGTTTCCGGAAGAGCCATTGATATGGTGACCATCAGAAAAGGGGAAATGTTGAGTATGGAGGGCAAAGGCGAACGTATGATATGTAAATTCCAGATTCCTTCAAGAGGAATTATTGGTTTACGTAATCAATTGCTTACTGCTACTGCCGGTGAAGCAATTATGACACACCGTTTTCTGGAGTACCAACCGTTTAAAGGCGGAATTCCTGAGCGTCAAAATGGATCCTTAATTTCTATGGAAAACGGAAAAGCAATTCCTTATTCTATTGACAAATTGCAGGAACGCGGTAAGTTTTTTGTTGATCCAAATGAAGATATATATGAAGGCCAGGTAATTGGTGAAAACTCTCGTGGCGATGATATGGCTGTGAATGTAACCAAAACCAAAAAGCTTTCAAACGTGCGTTCCTCAGGAGCTGATGATAAAGCGAAAATCGTCCCGGCGATTAAGTTTTCTTTGGAAGAAGCCCTTGAATATATCCAAAAGGACGAGTATGTTGAGGTGACACCAAAATCAATCAGATTGCGTAAAATCTACCTGAAAGAGGTGGATCGTAAACGTAACGTGATCAACTAATTCAATATCATTTAAAAACAAAACCTCTGTAGCAATCCTATGGAGGTTTTTTTATGCATTATGGAAAACGAAATCTTTTCAAATACCGAACTCGTAGGCTATCTGGCCTCTGCTCTTTTAATCATTTCATTTTTAATGAAAAACATAAAAACCCTTAGATTCATCAATTCATTTGGATGTATTGCGTTTATCATCTATGGATTTATGCTACAAACTTCCTGGCCCATTATCATTACCAATACTTTTATCGTGGGGGCAAATATTTACTATCTATACTTTAGACGGGTAGTTTAAAATAGAATAAAAAATAAATCAAAACGGCAAGCACAAGTGTTAAACTAACGGTAAAGACAATCAAAAACCGTCGCCGGCTGTTTCTTCTATTCTCCTTAAGCTTCTCCTGAAATATTTTAAACTCAATAGGAGACATTTTTTTGCTATCGGTAAATTTAGAGTAGGCCCCGTTATTCTCAATGATGTCTTTTTCGAAAATCGTTTTTCTGCTCCTCTTATTGTTTTTAAGAGAAGTTATCATTGAATGAACTGATCCACCAAATCCCATTTTATTTTTCTTTTTTAACGTGTTTCAAAATAAGAAAATTTTGTGGATTGATGCCCAAACCAGATACGTTTTTTTGTACAAAACGCACCGCTTCGTCATAAAACAAGGGTACAATTGGGGCTTCATTTATCATCAGTGAATCCATTTTTTGATACACAACTTTTCGGTCGTTTAGGTCCACTAAAGTTTTCGCGTAGGTATATAAACTGTCATAAACCTCACTTTCATAAAAACTATAATTGGGCCCGGCGGGGGTGTGGTTGGGGCTGTAAAATAAAGAAAGATAACTTTCAGCATCAGGATAATCAGCAATCCAGCTGGAGCGAAAAGCATCTAAATAGCCATCTGCCCGTGCCTGCCTTATGGCAGAAGAGGGCATCACATCAATCGAAGTCCGGATGCCCATTTTTTCAAACTCCCGTTGCAGGTATTCAAAAATATCCTGATAGTTGCTATCGGTCGTTAGAACCAATGTGGGGTTTTGATCACCGGTTTCTTGTTTGTATTGCTCCAGTAGCATTCTGGCTTTTTCGGGATTGTAATTGTATCCTTCAATAGCATCATAGCCCGGTAATCCTTTGGGAATGATCCCGCTACTTCCGGCTAAACCTATTCCGTTTCGCAAATAAGTAATTATGATATTTCGGTCAAAACTGTAATTCAATGCTTTCCTAAAAAGAGGAGATTGCAAGGCACTGTTTTGTTCAGAGCGTGTTTGCAAGGCTATAAATTCAGTATTTAGATAAGGACCTTTGATCATTTTCACCTCATTTTCATAATTGGGTCTTAAGCGCCCGTCTGCAGTGAGGAGCTCGTCGCGGTAAGAAGCATCGATTCCCGAAATAAAATCCAGATTCCCTTGGGCAAACTGTAAAAACTCACTTTGCTTGTCAGGTAAAAAAGTGACAGCCACGGCTTCAAGATATGGCAGCGAATTCCCTTCTTTGTCTTTTTCAAAATAGTGGTTATTTCTTCTTAAAACCAGTTTGACGTTTTCTTCCCACAATTTAAAATGAAAGGGTCCGGTGCCAATGGGGTTGGAACGAAACTGACTTCCAAAATGCTCCACAACTTCTTCTGGCACCACAGAACTATAGCGCATTGCCAGCAATCCCAAAAAAGGAGGAAAGGGTTGTGCCAGTTGTATTTCAAAAATTGTATCATTCACTGCATAGAAGTCAGCTACATTTTGAAGTACCCAGCTTCCCGGTGATGCTACCCGGGGGTCTTTAAGACGGTTGAGACTGTACACAAAATCTTGGGCAATCACTTTTCTTGTAGAATCCTTTCCAAACAAAGAGTGCTTCTGAAAATAGACATCGTCGCGCAGATAAAAAGTATAAGTTTGGGTGCTGTCATTTATTTCCCAGCGATGTGCAATATCAGGCTGTATGTTTAAAGAATCATCAAGTTGTACCAAACCGTTAAAGAGTTGATTGGTAGCCCAAATGGTCGAGGCGTTTCTGGCAAAAGCAGGATCTAAGGATGCAATATTTTGATGCTCATTGTAACGAAAAACCAGATGTTCACGGTCTTTATCCTTTGAACTTTCACAAGAAACAAGAAAAAACCAAAACCTACAAAGAGTAGAAGAGAAATTAAAATGTTTTTAAAACTCATAAGTGTATAATCTTTAGTCTGTTGTCATTTATCTATTCTGTGAAAAAATCCGTACTTTTGCCGCCCGGGAATTTTCCAAAAGTACAAGAATGAATCATAGAAAAAAAGTCGCTTTTTATACATTAGGGTGTAAACTCAATTTTTCAGAAACATCAACCATCGCCAGAAATTTTACTGACGAAGGTTTTGAACGTGTTGAATTTGAGGAAAAAGCAGATATCTATGTGATTAATACTTGTTCGGTTACAGAAAATGCCGATAAGCGATTTAAAACAATTGTCAAAAAAGCGCAACAATCAAACCCTGAAGCATTTATTGCAGCGGTGGGATGCTATGCACAATTAAAACCCGAAGAACTCGCCGATGTAAACGGGGTGGACTTGGTTTTAGGTGCTACAGAAAAATTCAAAATCACCGATTACCTAAACGACCTTTCTAAAAACGAATTTGGAGAGGTGCACTCCTGCGAGATTCAGGAAGCCGACTTCTATGTGGGCGCTTATTCTATTGGTGATCGCACACGTGCTTTTTTGAAAGTACAGGACGGTTGTGATTATAAATGTACTTATTGTACCATTCCTTTAGCAAGAGGAATTTCGCGCAGTGATGCACTTGAAAATGTGTTGGAAAACGCCAAAGAAATTTCAGAACAGGGTATCAAAGAAATTGTTTTAACCGGAGTAAATATAGGCGATTATGGTAAAGGCGAATTTGGCAACAAACGCCACGAGCACACATTTCTAGATTTGGTAAAAGCGCTGGATGAGGTGGAAGGTATTGAACGTTTGCGAATTTCATCCATTGAACCCAACTTATTGAAAAATGAAACCATAGATTTTGTTTCAAAATCAAACACCTTTGTGCCTCATTTTCATATTCCGTTGCAATCTGGGAGTAATGAAATTTTAAAGAATATGAAGCGCCGCTATATGCGTGAGCTGTATGTAGATCGGGTAAATAAAATAAAAGAAGTCATGCCACATGCTTGTATTGGTGTAGATGTGATTGTGGGCTTTCCGGGGGAGACAGAAGACCATTTTTAGAGACTTATCATTTTTTAAATGAGCTGGATATTTCTTATTTACACGTTTTTACCTATTCCGAAAGGGAAAATACTGAAGCAGCCGAAATGAAAAATGTAGTCCCAAAAAAAGTAAGAGCAAAACGCAGTAAAATGCTCCGCGGACTTTCCGTAAAGAAAAGAAGGGCCTTTTATGAATCACAATTAGGAACAATCAGGACAGTGCTCTTTGAAGGTGAAAACAAAGAAGGCTACATCAACGGTTTTACTGAAAACTATATTAAAGTAAAATACCCCTGGAATCCAGAATTGGTAAACACTTTACACAAAATAAAACTTACTGAAATAGATACCGATGGGCTGGTAAGGTTTGAATTTGAAAATGAACTTGTTATAATTTAGATCACTTCTAACTTTTAACTTCGCACTTCTACCTTTAGATATTGATACCCACAGGAAGCAGGTCTTTGTATTTTCTTCTGTATTTTCTCACAAAAGAGGTAACCTCAGAACAGGTGGGAACTAAGCTGATGTTTCGATTTTTAACTTCTTGAAAAACAGCTTCCATAAAGGGCTCCAGAAGACCTTCATCTTTCATTTCATCAGGCATTTCAAATTTAGTGAGGAAAATTTTGCGCTCTTGCAAGCTGTATTCAATTCTCGCCATTTGATCCTGATGGTAAAACTCAAATTGTCTTAAGAACTCGTTGTCTTTAATTTCTACTTCGCTAATCATGATAAATCAATGTGTTGTTTACGGCTATTAAAAAGTAGGTTGGGTATTAAAACATTTATAATAAAACAGAAATATGATTTTCTGTCGGGGAATTATGAATTGTTTTAATGGATTTTTATCGCTGTAGAATAAATCCTTAATTTTGTGGTACAAATTTACAAATAAAAGTTGATTTTATTAAGAATCTGCTGTTAAATTAAAATGAATCAAGAAATTATAACTGTTTATTTTGTTCCGGGTCTCGCTGCCGGAAAAGAAATATTTAAACATATTTCTCTTCCTGAAAGCCAATTTAAAATACAGTTTATTGAATGGAAAATACCAAAACAAAAAGAAACCATTGAACAATATGCTGAAAGAATGGCAGCTGAAGTTAAAGATCAAAATGCAGTCCTCATTGGTGTTTCATTTGGAGGAGTGATGGTTCAAGAGATGAGAGCCTTTTTAAATCTTAGAAAAATCATTATTATTTCAAGTGTTAAAAGCAAACATGAGTTGCCACTCAGACTTCAATTTGCTAGAAAAACATTAGCTTATAAACTGGTGCCCACTAAACTGGTCATAAGCGCTGATGATTTAACTAAATTTGCCATTGGGCCAAAAACTAAAAAACGATTGCAGATGTATCAAGAATACCTTTCTGTAAGAAATGAGCAATACTTAGATTGGGCAATAGAGAAAATGGTTTGTTGGAATAGAGAGATTCCAGACCCCAATGTCATTCATATCCACGGTAATGAAGATATTGTTTTCCCTATAGAAAAAATTAAGGATTGTATTGTTTTAAATGGTGGCACACACATAATGATTCTCAATAAATTCAAATGGTTCAATGAAAATTTACCCAAAATTATTTTAGGTCAAAGCCTAAATGAAATAAAAAAATAATCCCTAACTTAATCCCACATTACAAATACTAATTTTTATCCATGAGAACACCATATAAACTCATACTTTTAGCGGGAATCATACTCACTAGCGGACTCTTTATTTTTGCAGAAAAAGATCCGCCAACAGAAGAACGCTTTGAGAGCAAACGTCTCAATGATTACAATGTATATGCACTCCCAATCCCGGAATATATTGATTTTGCAGGAGAATCGGTTCCTGTAAATGACCCCGATGTTAGAGAACGATTGGACAGGGAGTTACTGGTAAATACCTATTGGCAATCCAATGGACTGTTGATGTTTAAACGAGCCAATAAACATTTTCCTGTTATTGAGCCCATTCTAGAAAAATATGGTGTGCCGGATGATTTTAAATACCTCGCCGTGATTGAAAGTGGTCTTCAAAATGTTGTTTCTCCTGCTGGAGCCAGAGGAATTTGGCAAATTATGCCCGCCACCGCTAGAGAATTTGGACTGGAAGTCAATGACAATGTAGATGAACGCTATCACCTTGAAAAATCAACAGTAGCAGCGTGTAAATACTTGCTGGCTTCTAAAGAGCGTTTTGGAAGTTGGACACTCGCTGCAGCTGCATACAATGCCGGTAACGCCGGTATCAATAGAAGACTGGACGGGCAACAAGTCGAAGATTACTACAATTTGTTGTTAGGAGAAGAAACAGGGCGCTATATGTTCCGCATTTTAGCACTTAAAGAAATCATGAGTAACCCAAATAATTATGGTTTTAACTTCAGGGAAACTGATTTATACTCTATGGTTCCATCTTATAAAGTAGAAATTGATACCGCTGTCACAGACCTTGCAAATTTTGCGCAACTGCATAAAATCAATTATAAAATTTTAAAAATTCACAACCCTTGGTTGAGAGAACCTAAACTGAATAATAAGTCTAGGAAAAAATATGAAATAGAAATTCCGCAACAAGGATTTTATCACACAAGTTTAGAATAAATTATTAAAAACATGAAACCTATGTCTTTAATTTTGATCTTGGTTATAATTGGATTACTCGCCGGAATTTTTAGCGGGCTCCTTGGCGTTGGCGGAGGAGTGATTATGATTCCAATGATGGTTTTTGCCCTTGGATTTACCCAACATGAAGCGCAGGGAACAAGCTTGGCTGTACTCGCAGTTCCTGTTACCTTAATTGCTGCTTACAACTATTATGAAGCCGGCCATGTCAATTGGAAATATGCAGCGGTTATTGCAGTGACTTTTGTAGTGGGTGCTTATTTTGGTTCAAAATTTGCCATCGCAATCGATCAGGCACTTTTAAAAAAAATATTTGGATGTATCCTGATTATAGTTGCACTAAGATTGATTTTTTGGAAATAAATTATTTATTTGAAGTCGCAATAATTTCTTCCTCAGTATCAGCATTTAAAAGTAAAGAAATCCCATTTCTAAAAGATTCATAATTTAATGAATAAGAAACAGAATAGGCTTCATTGTAATGATGAAGAACCCCTCTTCTCACATCTACAATTTTTTTATTTTGGTCTAAAAAGAATGAAGTGGGAAAACCTAAACTGTGCTTTAAATTTCTAATTATATGACAGTTTTTATTGTCTAATTCATCAACATAGAGAATCGTTACATTCCTGTCATATTCTTTAGCTACCTTTTTTACTTCCCTTCTTTTATCCCAGAATAAGACGACAAAATCAATCTCATTTTTATATTTTTTTGCTATCTCATTCAAAGCAGGAATTTCACCGGAACCCGGTGTACACCAGGAGGCATATGTCATTAAAAATACAGGTTTGTCGAACGTACTAAATGAAATTTTTCGGCCGCTTATTTTTTTAACAGTAAAGTCATCAAAATAACTTCCATTAATAACATGTTTTACGAGGGAATCAAATAAAAAATCAGCGCGTTCAAAATCTTGAACACGATGAGCACTTTTCATTTTCTTTTTATAAGGCCTTATATTTTTAGATATGGCATCAGAAAAATATTGCTCCGGCAGTTCCTGACTGCTGAGTGAAAATGAAACCGATAAGAAGATACAAAGTAAAAGTCTTACCATATAAATTATTTAAACAGTTAAATAAAGGTAAGAATTGGTTCTGAAAAAGGGTGTTTAATAATAATAATTACGACAAACTACCTGAAAATCAGTTGTAAAGATGCTTTTTGAAAGATTTTTATGTGTAAGAAAAATTAAATCTTTTTCATTTGCTGCTTCATCATTTTGATTTGTTCGCCCAGCATATTGTGTTTGTCAAGCTTTTTTGCTTCAGTAAGTAGTGTTTGAGCTTCACGCTTTCTTCGTTTAGTCATAGCAATACCGGCAAGATTCAATTTGGCCATAGCCAAATCTGCATTCATTGAAAGTCCCAGTTGGATCGCTTTTTTAAAGTATTTTTCTGCCTCATTCATATTGGTTTGTGAAACCATCAATCCATTTAAATAATTATAATACCCTTGTTGCTTTCTAACCAGGGAGGCTTGAGGATTTTTGATTTTGTCAAGCCATTTTTTTGCGCCTGGAAAGTCTTGCTTTCGCAAACGTAAAAAAGCAAGTAGTATAATCTCATTTTTGTAATAGAGAAAAACAAACATCGCAGAAAGGAGGATATACATAATACCGTTACCTATATTCCCCTCTGTAAACTGCCACACAGCAACGCCTAAGATTAAAACTGTAAGGACTAATTTTATATTTTTATGAAACATAATTGGTTTTTTTATATGTGGCTTCAAAGGTACTAAAAACAAATAAAAATTATTTAATAAATCCATTTGTCAAACCCAAAAAGGTTTGTATATTTGCCCCCGACTTTGAGAGGAGCTATTGTTCCTAAAAGTTTTTAAGATATTTCAGAAGATAAAGCTATATTACAATGAGTAAAAGAACATTTCAGCCATCCAAAAGGAAAAGAAGAAACAAACACGGTTTTAGAGAGCGTATGGCTACTGTAAACGGTAGAAAAGTGCTTGCCGCTCGCAGAGCGAAAGGCAGAAAAAAAGTATCTGTATCTTCTGAACCGAGACACAAAAAATAATGATTTCATTATTAAAAATATAAGGTGTTACTTTTTTAAGTAACACCTTTTTTTATACCCTAACACTTAGTAACTTTTTAATGTTTTTGTAAATGCCAAGAAATAAAGACCTTAAATCCATTTTAATTATTGGTTCAGGACCCATAGTCATTGGACAGGCCTGTGAATTTGATTACTCCGGTAGCCAGGCACTTCGCTCCCTGCGTGAAGACGGGATTGAAACTATTCTTATCAATTCAAACCCGGCAACCATCATGACCGATCCTGCGATGGCAGATCACATCTATTTATTGCCGCTCACTACAAAATCAATCATTCAAATTTTAAAAGAGCACCCACAGATTGATGCAGTGCTTCCAACTATGGGAGGACAAACAGCTTTGAACCTCTGTATTGAAGCAGACGAAAAGGGTATCTGGCAAGACTTTGGAGTTAAACTCATTGGGGTGGATATCAACGCCATCAATATAACCGAAGACCGAGAGCAATTCCGCAATCTTATGGAGAAAATTGGTGTCGGAATGGCGCCTCAAGCTACAGCAACATCTTTCCTCAAAGGAAAAGAAATCGCTCAACAATTCGGCTTTCCATTAGTCATCAGGGCTTCCTATACATTGGGTGGTGCCGGGGCTTCCATAGTTTACAAACCTGAAGATTTTGACAGACTGCTGGAACACGGCCTGGAAATTTCACCCATTCACGAGGTGATGATTGACAAAGCCTTGATTGGCTGGAAGGAATACGAACTGGAATTATTGCGCGATAAAAATGACAATGTCGTCATTATCTGCTCCATAGAAAATATGGACCCGATGGGCATCCATACAGGAGACTCTATAACAGTCGCACCTGCCATGACTTTATCAGACAGGACCTACCAGCGTATGCGTGATATGGCCATCAAAATGATGCGCAGCATCGGTGATTTTGCCGGCGGATGTAACGTGCAGTTTGCCGTAAGCCCGGATGAAAAGGAAGATATCATCGCAGTTGAAATCAATCCGCGGGTGTCGCGTTCTTCTGCCTTGGCATCCAAAGCGACAGGATATCCCATTGCAAAAATTGCAGCAAAACTGGCAATTGGCTATAACTTAAACGAATTAAGCAACCAGATTACCAAATCTACGTTCGGCACTTTTTGAGCCTACTTTGGATTATGTGATTGTAAAAATACCTCGCTGGAACTTTGACAAGTTTGAAGGCAGTGATAGAACCCTTGGCCTACAAATGAAATCTGTGGGAGAAGTAATGGGCATTGGCCGTTCCTTTCAGGAAGCGCTTCACAAAGCCACTCAATCCCTTGAAATCAAAAGAAACGGACTGGGAGCCGATGGAAAAGGTTACAAGGATTATGACCAAATCATCGAAAAACTCACTTACGCCAGCTGGGACCGGGTATTTGTCATTTATGACGCCATTCAAATGGGAATCCCGTTGAGCCGCATTCACGAAATCACCAAAATCGATATGTGGTTCCTCAAGCAATATGAAGAGCTCTATCATCTTGAAAAAGAAATCTCAAAATATGCAATTGATACTGTTCCGCGCGAATTGGTTTTGGAGGCCAAGCAAAAAGGCTATGGCGACCGTCAGATTGCCCATATGCTGGACTGCCTTGAAAGTCAGGTCTATAAAAAGCGGGAGGAAATGAATGTCAAACGTGTTTACAAACTGGTGGATACCTGTGCTGCCGAGTTTAAAGCAGAAACACCATACTATTATTCCACCTTTGAAAATGAAGTGGAATTACCTTCAGGCGAAAGGTATGCTGCCAATGACAGTGTAGTTTCCGATAAGAAAAAAATCATTGTATTGGGTTCCGGTCCCAACCGTATCGGACAAGGAATCGAGTTTGATTACTGCTGTGTGCATGGAGTGTTGGCTGCAGCCGAATGTGGTTATGAAACCATTATGATTAATTGCAACCCGGAAACGGTTTCAACCGATTTTGATATTTCAGACAAGCTCTATTTTGAACCCGTGTTTTGGGAACATATCTATGACATCATTCGTCACGAAAAGCCGGAAGGCGTGATTGTACAATTAGGAGGACAAACCGCATTAAAACTAGCCGAAAAATTAGACCGTTACGGAATAAAAATTATAGGCACCACCTTTGAATCACTCGATTTAGCTGAAGACCGTGGAAGTTTTTCTACTTTATTAAAGGAAAACAACATTCCATATCCTGAATTTGGTGTCGCTGAAACCGCTGAAGAAGCGTTGGCTATTGCAGATGAACTTGATTTTCCGATACTCGTGAGACCCTCCTATGTTTTGGGTGGGCAAGGAATGAAGATTGTCATTAACAAGCAAGAACTGGAAGAACACGTGGTTGATTTGCTGCGTAAAATCCCCAATAATAAACTTCTTTTAGACCATTATCTCGATGGCGCCATTGAAGCAGAAGCCGATGCCATCTGCGACGGTGAGAATGTGTACATCATCGGAATTATGGAACATATTGAACCTTGCGGGATTCACTCCGGTGATTCCAATGCAACCTTGCCGCCGTTTAATCTCGGCGAATTTGTGATGCAGCAAATAAAAGACCATACCAAAAAAATCGCTTTATCTCTGAACACGGTGGGATTGATCAATGTGCAGTTTGCCATAAAGGATGATATCGTTTACATTATTGAAGCCAATCCGCGTGCTTCGCGAACGGTTCCATTTATAGCCAAAGCATACGGTGAGCCTTATGTAAACTACGCCACCAAAGTGATGCTGGGTGAAAAGAAAGTAACTGATTTCAATTTCAATCCGCAATTGAATGGGTATGCTATCAAACAACCGGTATTCTCTTTCAACAAATTCCCCAATGTCAACAAACAACTGGGGCCCGAGATGAAGAGTACAGGCGAAAGCATCTTATTCATTGACAGCTTAAAAGACGATGCGTTTTATGAGTTGTACAGCAGAAGAAAGATGTATTTGAGTAAATAGATTCAAATCAAGTATTAAAAAAAAAAGTTCGGCAATCGCCGAACTTTTTTTTTCTAATTTTATTTAAGTCAGTAAAGTTCAAGAGAATTACTAACTTTAAGTCAAATTTTTAGATTTATGAGTTTCTACACCATCAAAAACCTCGAGCATTACTTCAAAGCCTATAAAAAATCGGTTAAGGAACCCAAAGCCTTCTGGGACAAAATTGCCGATGAAAACTTCACCTGGTACCGCAAATGGGACAACGTGCTGGAGTATGATATGCAGGAAGCCCGGTTTAAATGGTTTGACGGCGCTAAACTCAACATCACCAAAAATTGCATCGACCGCCATCTTGCCAAGCGGGGTGATAAAACCGCTATCCTCTTTGAACCTAATGACCCCAATGAGCAAGCTCAACATATTACTTACAAACAATTGTATGAACGCGTTGCTAAAATGGCCAATGTCCTTCAAGAACAAGGCATCAAAAAAGGGGACAGAGTGTGTATTTACTTACCAATGATTCCCGAGTTGGCAATTTCCGTTTTGGCTTGCGCCCGAATTGGTGCAGTACATTCCGTAGTGTTTGCAGGTTTTTCGGCAAAAGCTTTAGAAACCCGCATCAATGATTCTGATTGTAGAATCGTGATTACAGCAGACGGCGGCTTTCGCGGAAGCAAAACCATCGACCTCAAAGGCATCGTGGATGATGCTCTAAAGAATTGCCCTGATGTAAAAAGTGTGCTTGTCGTTGAACGCACAAATGCTGAAATCACAATGAAAGAAGGCCGTGACCAACTGCTGCAACCCTTGCTGGATAAAGCTTCAGCCAATCACGTGGCCGAAATTATGAATGCTGAAGACCCCTTATTTATTTTGTACACTTCCGGCTCGACCGGAAAACCTAAAGGAATGTTGCATACCACGGCCGGTTATATGGTGTATACGGCTTATACATTTAAAAATGTTTTTAGGTATGAAGAAAATGATGTCTATTGGTGCACCGCTGATATCGGCTGGATCACCGGTCATTCCTATATTGTTTACGGCCCATTATTAAACGGAGCTACGACTGTGATGTTTGAAGGCGTGCCGTCATATCCTGATCATGGTCGCTTTTGGGAAATTGTCGAAAAACATAAAATCACCCAGTTTTATACAGCACCCACGGCGATACGCGCTTTGGCGAAAGAAAACCTGGACTTTGTGGAAAAACACGACTTGTCCTCCCTGAAAGTCATCGGCTCTGTGGGCGAACCCATCAACGAAGAGGCCTGGCACTGGTACAATGACCACGTGGGTAAAAAAAGATGCCCGCTCGTGGATACCTGGTGGCAGACAGAAACAGGTGGGATTCTCATCTCGCCCTTACCGTTTGTAACGCCAACTAAACCCACCTATGCGTCGCTGCCTTTGCCCGGGGTACAACCCGTTTTGATGGACGAGCTGCGCAATGAGATTGAAGACAATCAGGTGGTGGGGAGTTTGTGTATAAAATTCCCGTGGCCCGGGATGGCGCGCACGATTTGGGGTGACCATGAGCGGTTTAAGCAAACTTATTTTTCAGCCTTTCCCGGAAAGTATTTTACCGGTGACGGTGCTTTGCGCGATGAGGTGGGCTACTACCGCATTACCGGGCGTATGGATGATGTGGTTATTGTATCAGGACACAATCTGGGCACAGCACCCATTGAGGATGCCATCAACGAGCATCCGGCTGTCGCCGAAAGTGCCATCGTGGGCTTTCCACACGACATAAAAGGGAATGCACTGTATGGCTTTGTCATCTTAAAAGAAACCGGTGCCGGAAGGGACCAAAACAACCTGCGTAAAGAAATCAACGATTTGATTACTGACCAGATAGGACCCATCGCCAAACTCGAAAAAATTCAATTTGTTTCCGGTTTGCCTAAAACCCGCTCAGGGAAGATTATGCGGCGCATCTTACGAAAAATTGCAGAAGGGGATTTTTCCAACTTCGGGGATATATCCACCTTGTTAAATCCGGAAGTTGTGGAAGAGATTAAGGAGGATAGGCTGTAAATTTATTAGCCCGCAGACCTGCCTACCGGCAGACAGGTCGCGCAGATCACCGCAGATTTTTTCAGCATTTAAACTTAGTTTCTGCGCAAATCAGCGAAATCTGCAGGAGAAATTCTCGTGATTATTTATTCTAATGGTAACATATCCTCATCCTCACTGGCCCTTTTCAACAATTTCTCATTTTGTTGCTTACTGGCTTTGGCACCCAGTTTTTTCAGGTTTTCCACGCGTTTGATGAGGTTGCCTTTTCCGGTGAGTTTGACCATGGCGTTTTCATAGGACTTTTGCACGGTGCCTATCTGATTCCCCACTTTGATGAGTTCGTCAGTCAAGTTGACAAAGGAGTCATATAAGCGTCCCGCCTGTGTGGCAATCTCGATGGCGTTTTCTTTTTGTTTTTCATTCTGCCACATACTGTCGATGGTTTTCAACACCGCAAGCAGGGTAGTGGGGGTCACGATGATGATATTCTTTTCAAAGGCATCACTATACAAAGCCGGGTATTCCATTGAAGCAATCGCAAAAGCAGACTCGATGGGAATAAACAACAACACAAAATCAGGGCTATCCATTTCATAGAGCTGGTGGTAGTTCTTTTCGCCCAGTTCGCTCACTCGTTTTCTGATGGAAAGAAGATGATTTTTTAAATGTTGGGGCTTTTCAGTGTCTTCCACCTCGTTGATATAGCGCTCATAGGCCACCAACGAAACCTTAGAATCCACCACCAGTTTTTTATCGCCCGGCAAATGGATGATGACATCGGGCATCACGCGCCGGCCTTCTTCGTTGGTGAAGCTTTGTTGTACAAAATATTCACTGTCTTTTTTCAATCCACTGCGTTCCAGGACACGTTCCAAAACAAGTTCGCCCCAGTTGCCCTGCATTTTGGTGTCGCCTTTGAGGGCTTTGGTGAGGTTGGTGGTTTCTTTGCTCATCTGCTCGTTGAGCTCCTTTAACCCAATGATCTGCTGACGTAGGTCTGCGGTGCGGTTAATGTCTTCTTTGTTGGTTTCTTCCACCCGTTTTTCAAAATGCTGTATTTTTTCCTGCAAGGGTTTTAAGATAGCATCAATATTCTCTTTGTTTTGGGTAGTGAACTTGGTGGACTTTTCATCCAGTATTTTATTGGCGAGGTTTTCAAATTCCTTTTGGAAGCGTTCCTGCAGTTTCTCCACTTCGGATTTTTGCTCGTCGTTGCGTTGTTTTAGGTTGTCAAAATCAGCATTGCGGCGGGTGAGTTCCAGAGCAAGCTGGTCTTTTTCTGCACGGATGGCCTCCCGTTCTTGTTCCAGTTCGTTGATGCGTCCCTGAAGTTTGTTTTCATTCTCCGCCTGCGAACGCAGCCGCTCTTCCAGCGAGGACAATCCCGCTTTTTGTTTGATGTTGCTGATAAAGAAGCCCAGGGCGATACCGATGGCGAGGAAAAGTATTGTTAGAAGTATTAAGGTAAGGGTGGTAGGCATTTTTGCTATTTATTTATTAGTTCTTGAACATCTCTGAAAGATTGGCCTTTTTCGTTAATCCATTCTGTAAACCCATTTGAATTTCTCCCTAAAACCATGTTTGATGCTGCACTTGGACTATTAAAAACGGCGTCTTCGGCAAAAATTAATTTATCATTATATTCGATTAAAATTTTTGTTTCTAATAACTTTCTTCTTAGATTTCTATATGTTTCTGTACAAGAATTTGACAATCTTTTTTTTGCTTCACTTCCTTTTAAAATAATGTACCCCTGATCAGTTTCTTTCATTGAAGCTTTGAAAGAATTTGTTTTAATATAATAAGTTTCGTGAACAAAATCTTTATTTTCACTACTTATAATTTTCTCATCTTTCGCAGTAGAAGAGATTAAAAATTTAAAACCCATTACTGGTAAAATTAATTTAATCTGTTCAAGAAAATATTCCATATCAGAAATATCTGCTTCGTGAAGTGTAGGTAAGCTTGGGGAGTTTCCATTATCAATTTGGGCAGTTTTTGCATCTATTGCTAATTGTACTAACCTAGATTCTAGATATCGTATTTGTGTTTTTGTTAGAAGTTCATCTTTACTCACAAAAAAAATTAGTTCTTTAAAATCTTTATTTGGATCACTTAAATGCTGTTTTAATCTTGTCCTAATGTTTTCTGCTTCTCCAATGTAAATCTTCTCGTCATAAGCTTCATCTGTTGGATCGCCTTTTAAGCAATAAATACCTGGGTTATTAAATTCACTTCTTGTCATGATTTTATTTATGGCTGCCCTAGGACTGTAAATTGCTTTACCAACCCAATTCCCGATTTCGCTTAGCCTAGGTCCATAGGCCGTCCCATCAATCATAAAAACTGTTAATTTTTTTCCCATTTATCTTTTTGTAATCCAATAATGGATATTTAATTTTTATTGACCCTAGACATCATTAATTGTAGCTACCCAAATATAAAACAATCCTCAAAACCTCCATCCACCAAAGTTACTTAAAAAAATAGGAAGCGCTTTACGGTTTTCCTCATTCCTGCAAAAAAACAAACACATTCCCCATTGTCCCACCCTGAAATCCACACTTGTTCGAGGCATGTTCCTGAATAGTACCTTTTTTAAAAAACAATCCCGAAGGAAACCCGAACAAAACCCGAACAAAACTAAAACCGTACTAGAACAAGACTGGGAGAAAACTGGGAGAAAACCCCTCTTTTTTTGCTCAAAAGGGTCAAATGGTGTCATGGGGTGTCAAAAGGGGTCAAAAAGGGTCATTTGGTGTCAAATGGGTTCATTTATGCCGGGGTGCATTTGAAGCGGGGCAGGAACAAATGAAATGAAGTAGGGTGCTTTATTTTACAATCCTGAAGCTGGACGTCGCCCCTTCAAAATCAATTAAAATTTTAGGGTAAAGAATTTTGAATAAAGATAGGTTTCCTCCTCTATTTTTCTTTACTTCTATTATCACTAAAGTATAATAGGGAGATTTGATTATCATCAAGATTTACTTTTTAGAAGAGACTAACGTGTTTATGAACAAACCCTTTTCTAATATCTGGATGTTTTTGTGAAGCTTTGAATTGAAATGGGTTTTCTTGTATTTGAATAATAGTGCTTTCGGTTAGTAAATAGAATTCCTGAATGTATTTTTCTCCCCAAGTTATTTCAAGAAAGTCAATGATCTCTGAGAAGCTGGATAAGGCACTATTTGTCCAGATTATTTTCAAAGGCCAACGCGCTTTTTAAGTTTTTTCATCACTTCTTCATGAGAAATCGTGTTGCCATCTTCAATATCTTGAAGACCCTTTTGTATTCCTTCTTTTTCAGCTGAGCTTAATTCGTCCCACCAATCTTCATCCTTAGTTTCTTCTTTCAGTGACTTTAAACGACTAATCATTGTTTTGTCCTTCAAAGAAGTAATCCATTCTATGATTTTATATTTTTCCAGTTGTATGTCCATAATTCAAAGTTACTTAAAAAATGAATAAGTAGTTTAAAAGATTTACTTCACAATCCTAAAACTCCCCGTCTCCCCATCAAAATCAATTAAATTTTTAGGGAACAAACCAGAGAAACAACCTTCATCTATCAATTCACAAGGGTCTCCAAAAAAGGTTTTTTCGGGGGTCATGACGATCATTTGGTCACACAACTGGATAGCGAGATCAATTTCATGAGTGGAAAAGAGGATGGTTTTGTTCTTACTGAGGGTTTTCAAGAGTTTTAAAATGGAGGCCCGGTGGTAAATGTCGAGGTGGGTGGTGGGTTCATCCAAAATGATAATGGGTGTGTCCTGTGCTAATGCTCGGGCAATGAGAGCACGCTGCAACTGCCCGTCGCTGAGTTCATAACATTTTCGGTCTTTAAAAGGGAGCATTTCGGTGGCTTCCAGGGCCTGTATGATGTGTGTTTTGTCACTTTCGGTGAGGGTGCCCAGCCAATTGGTGTAGGGTTGGCGTCCCAGGGCGACGAGTTCGCCTACGGTCATGTTTTTGGAGGCTGGTATTTCGGTAAGGACAACGCTGAGGGTTTCTGCAAGAGATTCAAAACTATAAGAATCTAAAGTATTTCCATTGATAATGACCTTTCCGGAAAGAGGATCCTGCACTTTACACAAGGTGCGCAACAAAGTGGATTTGCCGATACCGTTACTGCCTACCAATCCGACGAGTGCTCCTTTGCTCAAAGAAAAGTTGAGGTCCTTTGCCACCACATGGTTTCCGGTTTTATGGAAATAGCCTATGGAAAGGTCTTGGGTTTGAAGGGTGTAGTTTTCGGGATTAGACATATAAAAGGTTAATTAAAGATGTTTTTCTCTGCGTACCTCTGTGCTTCTCTGTGGCTCTCTGCGGTATAGCCTTATTAGGATTGCTTCGTGGTTATACCGCAAAGTTGCGCAAAGGTTCCGCAAAGTTACACAAAGTATTTTTTTACTGATTACTGAAAACCGGTTTCGACTCCGCTCAACCTCCGGAACTAATGATTACTGAACACTAAAACAAAAGCTTCCTTTTCCGAACCAATAACCAAATCACCACCGGTGCGCCCACTAACGAAGTGATGGCGTTGATAGGCAAAGTATAATCAGTAAATGGTACTTGTGCAATACTGTCGCAAATAAGCATTAAAATAGCTCCGCATAACAACACGGCGGGGATTAGTATTTTGTGATTGGCTGTCGTGAAAAACTGTCTGGTGATATGCGGCACGGCCAACCCAATAAAAGCAATGGGCCCGGCAAAAGCAGTGATGGCACCGGCAAGAATACAAGTAGCAATCAAAATAAACAAACGGCTTTTACCGATGTTGAGTCCCTGGCTCTTCGCATAATTTTCTCCCAAAAGCAATGCATTTAAGGGTTTGATAGTCACAATCGACAAAAGCAAACCCAAAAAGAAACAAACAGCCAAAACGACCATGCCTTCCCAGGAGTTGTTCCCTAAACTTCCAAACGACCAAAAGATATACTGTTGCAATTGCTCCGCCGGACTGAAATAGGCGAGAACACCCACCACAGCGGCAGTCACACTGCCAAACATCAATCCGATAATGAGAATCGCCATCGTGTCTTTGACCCTTACGGTCACGGCAAGAACTGCCAGCATCACGAGTAAACTTCCCAATCCGGCAGCGATGACCAGTGACCATTTGCTAAGTAGCAAAAGCCCAAACGCACCACCAATCCCCGAAGCACCCATAATCAACAAAGCCACACCCAGACTGGCACCGCTGCTTACCCCCAAAACAAAAGGCCCCGCCAGCGGGTTCCGGAAAAGGGTTTGCATTAAAAGTCCGCTAATGGAAAGCCCGGCGCCCACCATAATGGCGGTTAAGAGCTTTGGGAAGTCGGTAGTCCTGAATGATGAACGTCCAGGAGGCTTTTTCGGTATCGAGATAAAAGAGTGCTTTAGCCACTTCCTTCAACGGAATGGAAACAGAGCCCAAACTTATATTCCCAAAAAACACCGCCAAAAGCAGGATGCTTAAAGCGAAAAAGTGTTTGTTGTATGTGGTCGTTTTTTCCAGTGTTTTAGTTTATATTGTTGATTTGGCTTTAGTTGTACCGCAAAGTGGCACAAAGAAGCACAAAGTTGCGCAAAGATAGTTTTTAATAGTTTTTCTCTGAGGTTCTTTGCGGAGTCTTTGTGTAACTCTGCGGTATAGCTTTTTTGAGTTATGGTGTTTGTTATACCGCAAAGTGGCACAGAGAAGCTCAAAGTTACGCAAAGTGAGAATTAATAAGTATTTGAAGAATTAATTATTCTTTTAATTCCATTTTTCATTAAGGTCACATGAAAGTTTAGCAAAAGACCTAATTTATAATCTCCAAGTTTTAAATAAGTAAGCATCTGAGCTGTGTGAATATCGTTCAAAGCTTCCACAGATTTAATTTAAATAACTACTTTGTTTTCAACTAAAAGGTCAATTCTATAACCGTGATCTAGTTTTACATCTTTATAGACAATGGGTCTTGGTACTTCTTTTTGAACAAATAATCCATTATCTAGAATTTCCTTAAAAAGACATTCCTGATAAGCTGATTCAAGCAAACCCGGCCCTAAGTGCTTATGAACTTCTATAGCACAACCAATAATTGTATTTGAAATTTCATTTTCTATCATACCTTAATTTTTTATGAAATCCCTGACTTAAGCTAATGTACAAACTTTTGACTATACATTGAAGGTTATACCGCAAAGAGGCACAAAGAAGCGCTAAGTTTCACAAAGGGTTTATTCCTCTTTTCCTCTGCGGTCCTTTGCGGAAACTCTGCGTAACTTTGCGGTACAACTACTCCCACATTTAAATGTTACTCCAAAGCCCTAAAAAAATAAAGTTCATATTCAGGCAACAATTCCGGGTGCAATATCTTTACTAAATCCTTTAAAACCAAATCAGGTCGGTTGGGGGCGAGTTCGTAATAAATAACACCACCCGTTTCCCCTTTTAAGCTGGAAAAACTATACACGTTTTTATTTGTGAATGCATCAAACTGAGTATAAACATTATTAGCATCCTCCAGTTCTTTGTAAGTCGTAAATTGTCCCGGGCCAATCCAGTATTTAGCATTTTGAGCTTTTTCTAGTACGGTTTCCACATTCAGGGCGATGCTACCGGTGCCTTGACTTTCCGCCCACAGGTATTCGCCATTGGCATCAGCAATAAATTGAGCGCCCCAGCTGTTGCCTTCGGGTAAATACCAAATGTCTTTCCAAAGTGCGCCGCTTAGGACGGTGGGGAGTTTTCTGCCGTTTGTGCGAGTTCTTTTACGGCATTGTATTCGGTTTCAATTTCGCTGAAAAGCGCATGGGCCTCCTCCATTTTATCAAAGAACGCCCCAAAAAACTTAATCCACTCTGCCTTCCCTAACGGGTTTTGTTCTGTCCAGTCGCCGTTAAAAACAATGGGAATACCGGCGCGTTGCAGGGTCTCATAGGTCTTGTTATTTCCGTTAACGGCAAAGCCTATCATCACATCGGGTTGCAGGTCGATGACGTTTTCGGTATTGATGGACTCGTTGTTGCCTATTTCGGTGACTTTTCCTTCGGTGATGCGTTTGCGGGTGTTTTCTGAAGAAACATAATGAAGGTTTGGGAAGGCAATGAGTTTATCAGTTTCGCCCAGCATATCCAGCGACGGAATGTGGGTGGTGGAAGTAACAATGAGGTTTTGAACAGGTACCTGCACAATAGCATCAAAGGTTTCTTCGGAAGTAAAACTTTCTTTATCCTTGACCAAAGCATAACGAAACGTCTTTCCCGCTTCCGGCCACGGATTGGTAACCTCGATAACTTTATAATCCCCATAATCAGTGATGGAAAAGCCCTTTGCATAACTGATTTCAATACTTTCTTCAGTAGTGGTTGTGGTTTCAGGAGTGTTGTTTTTTTCGTTTTTGCAGGAAGTAAATACTATAAAAGCAAATAGAAATACTAAAGTCTGATATCTCATATCTAATGTCTCAAGTCTATTGAAAAACAAAAGTAGTATTAATTTACTTAACTATTTAAGCCCCTCTCCGGTTACTGAGCTTGTCGAAGTATGGAGAGGGGTTGGGGTGAGGACATTTTCCTTCTTCGCACTTCTAACTTTTAATTTCTAACTTAATCAAAAATGTTTACTTTCGCACAGAATTTTGGTTTGCAATTCCCAGATAGGGATGCGTAATTAAAAGGGAATTCGGTGTAAAACCGAAGCTGTTCCCGCAACTGTAAGCTATCAAGCTTGTTGTTCACTTCAATGTCACTGTCCGCCACCGGCTGATGGGAAGACCAACAACAAGACGCGAGCCAGGAGACCTGCCACATTCAAAAACCAATGTCAAACTTTCGGGACAAAAGTTTGGGTGAAGAATGCTTCATACCTTATTTCCCGGTTAATTTATTTAACCAATGAACAAACTCATGATTACGGCACTGTTGTGTGCCACAACACTGGTATCTGCCCAGGAACTTCAAAAAGCAGAACAATTAGACTCCGTTTTTATCGACTCAAAAGTACAACTCCACCGTAAAAACAGCGGTAAAGTAGTCACAAAAATCACTTCAGAAACCCTGGAACGCAGCACCGGAAAATCTGTTGCGCAGGTGATTAATGAGGTTTCAGGTATTGAAATCAACGGTAGCCGCAGTTTTGATGGTCAAAACTTAGGCTATTATGTACGTGGCGGCAGAAACCGTCAGGTAGTCATTATGCTGGACGGAGTGCAGGTGACAGACGGCTCGCAAATCGCCAATGATTATGACCTGCGTCTCGTGCCTGCCCAAAACATTGAGCAGATTGAGATTGTGAAAGGTGCTTCCAGCGTGCTGTACGGAAGCGGAGCTGCCACAGCAGTCATCAACATCACCACCAAAAAATCGAGCGAGAAACCCATTGCAGCAAGTTTTACTTCGACTGTGGGGACCAACCAGGCACAAGGGGTGGACAAGTATCGCGCTGAGGAATTTACAAACTCAGTAAATGTAAACGGAACTTTAGGTAAATTCTTCTACCTGGCGACCATTAACAACCGCTATGTGGACGGACTTTCAGCCATTGCAGCACCGGAGGATGAAGAACCTTTTGAAAGCGATGTGTTTAACAGTTTTGATGCCTATGCAAACTTAGGTGTGCATCTGACGGATGATATCAAGATGAGTCAGTTTTTCAGTTATGGAAAATTCAAAGCCGGTTTTGATAACTTTGATTTTACAGATGCTGACCACCTTTCAGAATCGCGACAATTGCGCACCGGTGGAAATTTTGAGTGGAAATACAAAAACGGAAAGTATGTGTTCAATGATTCCTATGCGTGGATTGAACGCGAACTTTCTGATAATTTTCCGGTGAAATATGATTCCCGTTTTTATGCGTTGGACAATTATCTGCAGCATCGGTTTGGGGAACAGTTTACGGCAATCGTTGGGTTTAATTACTCCACTTCCAATATGAATGCGTTTAGTATTCCTTTCGGCGAAAGCGAATTTGCTCAGGTAATTGATAAAGACGATGCGCGTTTCACTATTTTTGACCCTTATGTGAACGTTGTCTATGTTTCTGAATTTGGGTTGAATGTGAATGCCGGTGCGCGCTTGAATACCCATTCGGTGTATGACAATAAGCTGGTGTACAACATCAACCCTTCTTATAATTTCGCTTTAAGCGAAAACAATTTAAAGGTGCTGGCTTCATACAGCACGGCCTATATCACGCCTTCCTTGTTTCAGATTTATGACCCGTCTTATGGAAATGAAGAATTAAAGCCCGAAGAGAACGCCACCATTGAAGCCGGACTGGAGTTTACTACAAATACCAATTTCAGAGCCAGTGCCGTGTATTTTACCCGAAATGAAAAAAACTATGTCGATTTTGTGACGGTGGACCCTGATTTGTTTATTTCGCAATACCAGAACATCGCTGATGAATTTACTGCAAGCGGAGTGGAGGTGGAGCTTTCCAAACGATTCAACAGCCGCTGGATGGCGACAGCCAACTACACCTTTACAGAAGTTGATGAACGCTTTGCACTGCGCATCCCTGAACACAAAATCAATGCTTCTTTGCAATTTCAGCCAAGTGTAAAAACCAATTTCTCACTAAGCTATCAATACAATACTGAGCGTGAAGACCGGTTTTTCAGTTCGGAGACTTTTCAACAGGAATCTGTCACTCTGGATGCTTATGGATTGCTTGATTTTTATATGAGCCATCAGGTGATGAAAAACCTGAAATTATTTGCCGGAATCAACAATATATTTGATGAAAACTATGAAGAATTGTTTCGCTATTCCACTCGTGGTCGCAATGTGCGGCTGGGCTTTAGTTTGAATTTTTAATGAAGAGTCAACTGTAAATAATCAAATGGAAGTCGCCTTTGGGCGACTTCTTTTGTTTTAAGCTTTAAGTTTTTTTTATAGAATTTAGAAAAGATATTGCTTAATTTTAGTTGCAATCAACTGAAATTTATGATTCAATTTTTTAAAACTTTTTTCAAACTACTCAAAAAATCATTTATAAGCTGGACGAAAAATGACCCTTTCCCAAAAGGAGCCACAATTGCTTACTACTCATTGTTTTCGTTGCCTTCTCTTTTAATTATTGTTATTACTGTAGCAAGTTCATTTTTTGAAAAAGAAGCAGTGCAGGGAAGAATCACAGCACAGATTAGTGACTTTATCGGCGGGGATAGTGCAAAGGCGATTGAAACAATGATTGTAAACGTCTCAGAATCTGAAGACTCGACTTTAGCCATTATTTTTAGTATTGGAATGGTTCTTTTTGCTGCGACCGGGGTCTTTTTTCAACTTAAGAAATCGATGAATCACATCTGGAGCGTGGCAGCAAAAAAGGCCACATTTGTAAGGATGTTGATGGACCGCCTCATTTCTTTTGGTATGGTCTTGGTCATAGGCTTTTTATTACTCATCTCGCTGGTAATTTCTGCATTGCTGAGTGTTTTGAAAGAACATATCGAGCAAATTTCAGAAAGCTTTACTGCAGTTTTAATAGATATTTTAAATTTCGGGATCTCCTTTTTAATATTAACAACACTGTTTGCTGCGTTGTTTAAACTTTTGCCCGATGTGAAAATTCGTTGGAAAATAACCTATATTGGTGCTGCCCTAACTGCAGTTCTATTTTTACTGGGCGAATTTTTAATTAGTTTTTATTTTGGACAAAGTGAGCCGGCTTCAGTTTATGGTGCAGCGGCCTCTGTGGTGATTATTTTGCTTTGGGTGAATTATATTTGTTTAATCTTGTTTTTTGGAGCTGAATTTACAGTACAATTTGCAAGGCACAGAAATGAAAAGGTGAGCCCTAACAAATTTGCTGAGCCTGCAATACATCAGGAAATTGATAAACTCAGTTCAAGACATATCAATCCCGAAGAGGAAAAGAGGATATTGGAACGACTTCAATCTAATTTGGAAATCACAAATAAGAAAGAATAAACGCACTATATTTAAATCAAACTTATTTTTAACAAACCTATATTTTAATAAATAGATAATTAAGTCATATGGAAAGTATTTTTAAAGAACGTCTTATTGAAATTTATGAGGGTTTTTTACACTTGGTTCCCAATCTGGTTTTTGCCATTATTTTTTTTGGTATAGGAGCCCTTTTTATTTATTTGATAAAAAAGCAGCTTTTTTCACGTATTGTTAAAAGAGCCAAAGATACTGTCGCAGCACAATTTGTAACTGATATTATTGTAATCATTTTGTATATCATCTTGATTTTAATGGCTTTCAGGGTGTTAGGATTGAGTGCTGTAACGCAAACTATAATTGGTGCTGCCGGGTTAACCACTTTTATCATTGGATTTGCATTAAAAGACATTGGTGAAAATTTTCTGGCCGGGATTGTCATGATTTTTGACCGCCCATTTGAGATGGGTGACCTGATTCAAATCGAAAATCATTTGGGAAGAGTGATTAAAATTTCAATTAGAGAAACTACAATTAAAACCACAGACGGTAAAGATGTGTATATTCCCAATTCAGATATCATCAAAAAACACCTAATTAATTTTACAATAGATGACCAACTGCTGGAAAGCTTTGAAATCAGTGTTTTTAACAGTAATAAAATCAGTGATGTGATTAAAATGATTCAGGAAACCTTAATGACATTTAATCAAATTCTAAAAACCAAGAAACCTTCAGTATTAATCAAAAATTTTGATAACGGAACAGTGCAGCTTACAGTTTCATATTGGTACAGCCTTCGCGGAACCAGAGCAAGAGATGGCCTTTTAAAAACTGAAATTATGCTCGCTGTTTTAGAAAAACTTAAAGATAATAACATTGCATTTCCTGACCATGTTCAAGATTTAAAAATGGTAAATGATACCAAAATCTAATAGAATTTATCAAATTTCATGTCCCTGAAAAAATATCATTCCACTTTAAAATCTGAACATTAACTGTTTTTAATAAAGATTTACAATAGCATTGGCAAGGCTTCTTGTCTCTATTGGTTAGCTTTGAGTAAATGAAGTTTAATATTTTAAAACAGAAAGATTATGAATAAGAAAGTAGCCATATTAGCAACAAACGGATATGAAAAAAGTGAGTTAAATTCACCTAAAGAGGCGATGGAAAAAGAAGGATTTCAAGTAGATATCGTTAGTTTGGAAAAAGGAAAAATCAAAGGATGGTCTGACGGAAACTGGTCTGGCGAAGTGGATGTAAATTATACACTTGATGAAATAAGCGCTAAAGATTATAACGGTCTTGTCATTCCGGGAGGAGTAATCAACCCAGATATATTAAGAACTGATGACAACGCATTGCAGTTTGTTAGAGATTTTTTCAAACAAGGAAAGCCGGTAGCAGCGATTTGTCATGCTCCCTGGGTATTAGTTAGCGCAAATGTGGTTGAAGGTAGAAAAGTGACTTCATACCATTCTATCAAAGATGATATGAAAAATGCCGGAGCGTTATGGGAAGACAGCGAGGTGGTCGTAGATCAAGGTCTTGTGACCAGCAGGAATCCAAACGATTTACCCGCTTTCAATGCCAAAGTTATTGAGGAAATCAATGAAGGCGTTCACGAGATGCAAGGTGTTTGAACTGCTATTAAATAAATAATTACAATGAGAGGTTGTCATTTTATGACAGCCTCTTATTTTTTTGGGCGATATGAAGCAAGTAAGGCTTTAGACTGTTTTCTTATTTTTGCTTGCACCGCAGGGGTCCAGCCAAAAAGGAAACCTTTCCATCCCAGTGCCTGTCGGGTCCACATCCAGAGATTAAAGTAATCTGTGTGTTGGATGATTTTTCCATTTTCGATAACCATCGATGCTGTGATTCGGTTTGTGACAATCCTTCCTGTTTTTGAAAAAGGGTAAACAGCTGTCCAGTGCACTTTGACTTTGTTTTCACTGGCTTCCAGAACCTTATGACTAATTTTCAAATTTCCTTTGCTACGTTCAATGAGCATATGCCACATCATTTTGGCTTTTTCACCTTTTAATTTACCAAAGACGGGATCTTCAAATTCAATAGTATCTGCATAGAAAGAAGTCATAGCTGCGGCATCGCCTTTGGCGAAAGCGGTGTAAAATTGGTCTGCTATTCTTTTTACTTCCATTAAAGGATGATTAATCTCATTTACATTGTGACAATTTACATTTAATTTTGGTATTTAACTTCATTTTTTATCAATGGATTATGGCCAATAAAATTACAGACAAACAGAAGATTTGGTTTTATGCGATGCCTGTCGTTTCTGTGCTTCAATATTATGGGGTATCAGAAAATGGTCTTGATTCTGATAAAATAAAAAAGCAACGTGAAATACACGGATGGAATGAAATTCCTGAAGCTGAAAAAATTTCTTGGTTAAAAACGCTCTTCAAACAGTTTAAAAGCCTTTTGGTTGTCATATTGATTGTGGCAGCAGTAATCTCATATGTTGCCGGTCACGTGATTGATATGTATGTAATCCTGGCTGTTGTTGTGATTAACGCGGCTCTTGGTTTTGTTCAGGAAATGAAAGCAGAACAGGCTGTCTCTGCTCTAAAAAAAATGATTGTACAAAAAGCAAGGGTAGTGAGAGAGGGAAAAGAATCAGTCATCCCTTCTCGAGAGCTGGTTCCCGGAGATATCATTATCCTGGAAGAGGGTGAGAGTATTCCTGCCGATGCAAGAATAATTGAATCCAAAAACCTCCAGGTAACAGAGGCATCCCTTACGGGGGAATCTGTTCCGGAGTCAAAAAATAATGAAACACTTCCCGAAAGTACTCCACTGGCCGATCAAAAAAATATGCTGTTTAAAAGCACCTTTGTTAGCGGAGGTTATGCAAAAGCGGTTGTTTGTGGGACGGGTCTCGATACCGCTTTGGGTGAAATCGCTGAAACACTCTCTAAAATAAAACGCGCACAAACCAATTTTCAGAAGAAAACCAATAGGCTCGGGCGACAAATGGCACTATTGGCAGTTTTGAGTGCTGTAGTCCTTTTCACAGTTGGATATATTTCCGGCAATTATGAGTTGAATGAATTATTGCTGGTTTCCATTGCGGCCTTGGTGTCTGTAATTCCTGAAGGTTTGCCTGTAGTACTTTCGGTGGTTTTGGCCATTGGCTCATACAGAATGTCAAAACGCAATGCCATTATCAGGGATATCACCTCTGTGGAAACGCTGGGGGCTGTTACTACAATTATTACAGATAAAACAGGAACGCTCACCCAAAACAAACTCACTGTCAAGAAAGTCTTTCATTATGGTGATGAACCAATAGATGTAAGTGGGGAGGGATGGTTACCCGCGGGAAATTTTAGTAGGCATAAAAAGATTATGGAGCCTAATGCGGAGCCAGCCTTAACACAATTACTTAAAATCGCTGCCTTTTCAAATAACGCATCCATCAAACACAATAAGATTACTGATGTTTATGAACTGGCGGGTGACCCCACAGAAGGAGCACTTCTTGTTCTGGCTGCAAAAGCTGGTGTGAAATTTTCATCTTCAGAAAAACTTAGAAAATTGGATGACCTGCCATTCAATTCAAAATTAAAGATGCGTGCTTCGCTGATTGAAATTTCTGGAGAAAAATTTCTCTTTGTGATTGGAGCACCGGAAAATATTCTTGAAAATTCAACTTTTGTTTCTTCAAATACCGGTGAGATTACTCTCGGGAACTCAACAAGAAATGAAATCAGAGATATGATGAATTCATGGTCAAATGAGGCCATGAGGGTGATTGGTCTCGCCTATAAAAAGTTGCCAGATGCTGTAGAAAAAATAGAAGAGGACCTCATAAAAGAACTTGTTTTTTCCGGTTTAACCGGAATGATTGATCCACCAAGACCCAATACCAAGGAAGCAGTATTACAATGCAAGAATGCCGGCATACGCATAATAATGGCAACCGGCGATCACATAAATACTGCTGTAGCTATAGCAAAAAAAGTGGGCATTTTGGAGGAATCTAATGACGATGATTTGTCAGCTTTGAATGAACAACAATTACTCCATCTGGATGAAAGGGAATTTGATGCAGTTATAAGCAGTGTTTCGGTATTTGCTCGTTTGACACCCAAGACCAAGCTGCGTATAGCTGAACGATTACAGGCAATGGGAGAATTAGTAGCTATGACCGGGGATGGGGTTAATGACGCCCCTGCTCTAAAAAAAGCTGATATAGGAGTGGCAATGGGCATCATGGGAACAGATGTGGCACGGGAAGCTTCACAGGTGGTGCTGGCTGATGATAATTTTGCAACCATTGTGAATGCCATTGAAGAGGGTAGAATTGTTTTTTCTAATGCCAGAAAAACCAGTTTCTTTCTGGTAACCACAAATTTTGCCGAAATAACGACACTAATCTCGCTGGTAGCTATGGGATTGCCTATGGCATTGACGGCCACTCAAATTCTGTGGTTAAATCTCATTACAGACGGTCTTTGTGATAAACCCCTGGCAGCAGAAAGGGGACACAAAGATTTATTGAAAGAAAAACCGGTGAGACAAAATGAGAAAATACTCAACAAAAGTATTTTGCCTTTTTTGTTTATGATGGCCGGAATAATGACAGTATTGTCACTTTTGGTTTATTTCTGGTTTATTGATGTGAGTCTCGAAAAAGCCAGAACAGCGGTTTTTATAGTGATGGCATTTTCCCAGTTGTTTAATTTATACAATATGCGTTCACTAAAAAAGTCTATTTTTGAAATTGGTTTTTTCTCTAATAAATACATTAACATTGCAATAGTAATATCAGTAATTGTCCAGATAATTATCATTGAAGTACCCTTTTTTCAACACATTTTCTCATTTGAGTTTATATCAGTTCCTGAATTCTTGACTCTTATAGTACTTTCATCAACAGTGCTTTGGACCGGCGAACTATTTAAATTCATTAAATACAGAGTTGCCAATTAAGAATGTTTAATTTTTGATTTGATCTATGCAAGAAGTGCCTTTTGATTTTTGGATGTTTTTAGCCGGATTGGGAATATTCCTTTTCGGAATGCGCCATTTGGAAGAAGGAATTAAAGGACTTGCAGGAAAATCATTTCAAAGAATCATCAAGCGGTTTACCAAAAGAAGCTGGAAGGGCATATTAACGGGCACATTTGTTACTGCGATTTTACAAAGCAGCTCAATGGTTACTTTACTGGTGCTGGCATTTTTGGGAGCCGGCATGTTGAGTTTGAAAAACGCATTGGGTGTTGTGTTGGGAGCAAATTTAGGAACTACGTTTACTGCGTGGATTGTCGCAGCACTGGGTTTTAAAATGAACATTGCCGATTTTTCTTTTCCTCTTCTTGCTTTGGGTATTCTATCCTATCTTTTTTAGAAAGCAGGCCATTTTTGAAAAATCTCGGGGTGTTCCTCATTGGATTTGGATTGCTTTTTTTGGGTTTGGATTTTATGAAAGATGCATTGGATGCCGTCGCAGATCAAATCGATATGACATTTTTCGCCCAATTTGGGCTTTGGGCATTTTTACTACTGGGATTGATTGTTACAGCATTGATACAGTCAAGCTCAGCAATGATAGTTATCATTTTAAGTGCGCTTAACGCTGAATTGATTGACGTTTACCAGTCGTTTGCTATGATTATTGGTGCCAATATTGGGACAACTTCTACCTTATTACTGGGGTCAATTGGTGGTACCGCTGATAAAAAAAGACTTGCCATTGCCAATGTAATATTTAACTCAACAGCCGGGATTGTTGTCTTCCTGTTTTTAAAACAAGTGGTTGATGGGGTATATGCTTTTTTCAATATGACAGACCCATTGATGGAACTGGTGTTGTTAAATACACTTCTCAATCTAGCGGGAATTTTACTTTTTATGCCATTTTTAGGAAGCTTTCAAAAATTTCTCAACAGAAGATTTAAAGAAGCCGAACCCAAAGGGGATACACTTTACATAAAAAATATTACAACAGAATTTCCTGAAGTTGCCTTAAAAGCGATTAAGGATGAATTGGGTCAGGTTTATATAAATGTTCAAGATTTTATTCAACATTGTTTTGCTGTTACAAATGGCAACAAAAAAGGATCAGGATGGAAATCTATTTTTCAAACAGCAGTAAATATCAATGAAAAATATGATAAAATTAAACGTCTGGAAGATGAGCTCACGACTTTCTATCTTCAACTTCAAGAGAAAAATTTAAGTGTTCTGGAATCTGAACAACTCACTTCAAATATGATTGCTTTGCGTTCTTTAGTATATGGAACCAAAGACATTAAAGATGTGTCTCATAACATCAAATTTATAATCGAAAGTGAAGATGATTTGGCTTTGGAAATTTTAGATAAACTCAGGCAATTTGTAAGATTAAAAATAGAGGAAGTACACCTTTATGTTGATATTGATGCTAAACACGCTCCCTCATTAAGTCAAATGATTGATAACAATGAGGAATTTTATAATGAAATGGTCACTTTTCTTTATCAAAATGCCAAAAGGTTATCTAAAAAAGGAGTGACAGTTTCTACTATCACTAATGTAATCAGACAAACAGTTTCTGCAATGAACCATATTTGTCAGGCATTTATGAGAAATCAAATTACCGTCAATAGTTCAGATCTGAATTAATTAATACATGGGCATATTTAGTTCGTCCACATACATTCTGTTGTATGTAGGTAAATGCATTTTACTGTTCCCGGCTTCCCTGAATTCAAACGGCGATTTTCTTTGAGGTCTTCCTCCAAAAATCTCATTCAAAGCTGCTTCAAGTAATGGCTCATTAAGTTCACCTAGTATGCCCAGATTAGTCAAATCTTCAGGAAACTCGATTGTTGGTGGGATACCATCCACAAAACCTGTTACCCCATTTGCATTCGCAGAAGTGAAAATCAAGGGCTGAATTGCATAAAAGTGAGAGGGGTTGGCTTCAGATCGTTTAAAATTGGGTGGTGGACCATCATAAAACGTGGTAGATGCCTGAAATTTGCCGGTGGTGGTCGTTCCCACCTGAATGACCTCAATATAAGGATCGAGCCCATTAATAACCAGCTCACTGGCAGATGCGGTACTTCTGCTTGTTAAAATAAAAACCCTGTTAAGATTTAAGCTATTGATTGCAGCACCGGTTCTTATGGTGTTGTTAAACCTGTTAATCAAACTCTCTGGGTCATTTTCCTCAAATATATCTTGTAATTCTGGGTTCCATACTTCAGTTGAAAAAATTTGTCCTGTAAATTGACCTGTTACCATACTTGACAAATCAATCGCAGATCTAACAGAACCTCCACTGTTATACCTCAAATCTATAATTAATTCTGAAAGATTCTCTGCTTGGAAATTTCCAAATACATCATTCAGCTGCTCATCAAAATCTCCCGTAAAACCATTGTACATGAGGTATCCAATTTTTTGACCTTCAACAGTTAAAGTAGTAGCAATATGAATGGGATTTTCAAGGAGCTCACTTTTATTTAATGTGATGGTTTCGCCGGTTGGGGTAATGTTAGTGCCATCAAAGCTAGCCAGCCCAATATCGTAAGAATTCAGTTCTCTTAAAAGCGTGAAATTTTGATCTGTAATTTGAGCTCCGTCAATCGTATTAAAAATCATTCCCCGTTCAACGCCTTTTTGAGCAGCATCGCTGTTTGGAATCACATAACGCACAAAACCAAACACATTGGTTTCACTTCCAGGATAAAAAACAAGTCCATATTCCATACCATTGCTGAGAGAAATCCCCGCAAGAGCTGCCTCTAAAACCCTATAATCGTCCACAATAAAACTAAATCGATCTTGAGGCGCATTGAGTGCATCAAATAAATCCTCTGGAGTTGTAAAAGTTTCCAAAAACTCATTGAGTTCATTTTGAGTGCCAAAACGGTCATTGGCCAAATCTGGCACATCGGGTTTGTAGAGGTACCAAATATTCATTGCGCTATAAATAAAGTTTTGTATGTCAAGAGCGGTGATGTTTTGAATGTTATCATCAAAGTCTTCAAAACAAGATTGAAAACTAACAGACAATAAAAGAAACAGCGCTATAATTTTAAACTTTTTCATGGGTTCACTTTTTTTACACTAAGCTTAATAACCCTAAAAATAAGTACATTATTGCAAAAAGCAATTAATTTGTAACAAAAATAGAAGATATTCGTCATCAAGTTGTAAGCAACGACAAAAACCACCAACCTGACCCAATGCAAAAAGAAGAGTTCTTGCATATTGTAATGCCGATAAAAGATAAATTGTATCGCCTGGCAAAACGCATTTTGGTTTCACACGATGAAGCAGAGGATGCAGTACAGGAAGTGTATTTGAAATTGTGGAATGGAAAAGAACTGATAAAAAAATACAATAAACCGGAAGCCTATGCAATGACGATGACAAAAAACTATTGTTTGGACAGACTCAAGTCAAAACAGGCCTCAAACTTAACCATCGTGCATCAAAACTATAAAAGCAATGATTCCCGAACTGAAGACCAGGTAGAAGCAAAAGACGGAGTGGGCATGGTTTTTGAAATTATGAAACAATTGCCGGAACAACAGCGCATTATTTTACAACTGAGGGATGTAGAGGAGTATGAATACAGCGAAATCGCTGCCGTAATGGAAATGAATGAAACCGCCATTCGTGTGAATCTGTCAAGAGCCCGCAAAATGGTTAGAGAAGAATTAATTAAAAAGTACAATTATGGACTTACAAAAAATTGAACAATTACTGGATGCTTATTTGGAAGGCACTACCAGTTTAGCTGAAGAAAAAATGCTTCAGGAGTATTTTAAAAGTGGCAAAGTGGCACCACATTTAGAAGTATATCAGGACATGTTTGCATTTTTCGCTTCAGCGAAATCTGAAAAAACCAGTGTTACACCTGAAATTTCAGAAACCAATAAGCAACCCTTTTATAAGTATATGAGAAAATGGGGGGCAGTTGCGGCACTTCTGGTAGTCGCTTTAGGCGTCACTTTTTTTATAAACAACAATTCAAATAAAATAAGCACAGCAGAACAAATAGAAGCTGAACTTGCTTTTGAAAAGACAAAAGAAGCTTTGAATTTTATTTCTTATCAATTCAATAGTAGCGCCCAAAACCTTGCAGTTATTCAGGAATTTGAAAAGTCAACAAACAAAATATTTAAATAAATAAGTACTAATTAAAACCCAAAAACGATGAAAAAAATAATAGCAATAACAGTCATAGCACTTGTTTCACAGACTCTGTTTAGCCAAGGTGTTTTTGATAAATTTGAAGATCAACAAGATGTCACTTCAATGATTGTCACAAAAAGTATGTTTAAATTGATGAGTAAAATCGATTTAAGTTCAAACGACCCCAAAGCAAAAGAGTACTTGAACATGGTTGAAAATCTTGAAAACATCAAAATATTTACCACATCAAATTCCGGAACTGCTGCAGAAATGAAAAAAACAGTAGATTCTTATTTAAAATCATCAACAGCACTTTCTGAATTGATGCGCGTGAGCGATGATGGGAAAAATATCAAGTTTTACGTAAAGGAAGGTAAGAATGATAATTTTGTAACTGAATTATTTATGTTCCTGGAAGACGCCAACAGTAAAGATAGCAAAGCTGTTGTTATGAGCATCACCGGAAATATTGACCTAAGACAAATTTCACAACTCACAGCAGATTTAAATGTTCCCGGAAGTGAGCAGCTTAAAAATATTGATAAAAACAAAAACTAAAATAATATGAAAACAGCAATTTATATATCAATATCCTTGGTGCTAAGTATGTTTTTATTTAGTGCTTGTGGAAACAATGCCTCTCTTCAAAAGTACATTGTAGAAAAGCAAAATGACAACAACTTTATCACGATTGATCTGCCTTCCAGTTTACTTTTAACAGAAGATAACAGCTTAAGTGATGAACAGTTGGAAACCGTGAAAAGCATCAAGAAAGTAAATATGATAGCACTTCAATTGAAAGATGAAAACAAAGAATTCTATGAAGTTGAAAAGCAGCGGGTAAACTCTATTTTGAGTACTGACACCTATGAGACTTTGATGAAATATGGCTCAAATGATATGGGTGCCTCATTACTGTTTACAGGCGATGTAGAGGCTATTGATGAAATCATCATTTTTGCATCAGATTCAGAAAAAGGATTTGGACTTTTTAGAGTAATTGGTGAGGATATGAATCCTTCTCAAATTGTGAAAATGATGAACAAAGTTAATTCTCAAAACTTTGACTTGTCTTTTATGAATGAAATAGGAGGTCTTCTCAATTAGATATATTTAAAATGAATTAAAAACAAAAAAGTCTTCCATTTAGGAAGACTTTTTTTATGCGAAATAATAAGGTTATTGAATTAGGCAAAAGCCCTTATTTTACTTTATTTACAATTGCTGCAAACGCATCTGGGTGGTTCATTGCTAAATCGGCTAACACCTTGCGGTTCAACTCGATGTTATTAGCTTTTACTTTTCCCATAAATTGTGAGTAAGACATCCCGTGTTGTCTGGCACCTGCATTGATGCGGGTAATCCAAAGGGCACGAAAGTTTCTCTTTTTTGCTCTGCGGTCTCTGTAAGCATATACTAATGCTTTTTCAACTGCATTTTTTGCAACGGTCCATACATTTTTACGTCTTCCAAAGTATCCTTTGGCTTGCTTCATTACCTTTTTTCTTCGGGCTCTGGAAGCGACTGAATTTACTGATCTTGGCATAATAAAATTTGTTTTTTGTAGCAGGCGGGCGAAAATCACCACTTTAATTACTTACTCAGACCTTGTGTCTTTTTTGTAGCCCATCTCCAGGGTTAATAAATGGTTTAACCGAAAGTTATTACTTCAAACGAAGCATTAACTTTACGTTACTCTCGTCAGACTTGTGAACAAGTGTGTCGTGAGTTAATTTAAGCTTACGTTTTTTAGACTTCTTTGTTAAGATGTGACTTTTAAACGCGTGCTTTCTTTTAATTTTCCCGGTGCCTGTTAGCTTAAAACGCTTTTTTGCACTGGAATTTGTTTTCATTTTAGGCATTTTTCCTAGTTTTTATTTAATTATTTCGCAATTTCATTCCAAACTTGTTTCAGAATCAAGTTCAGTTTCTTTATAGTGACCTTTTCGAATTAAAAAGGGTATTATTTACTTTTTTTAGGTGCAAGAAACATAATCATTCTTTTACCTTCCAATTTAGGCAATTGTTCCACTTTTGCTAGCTCTTCTAAATCTTGAGCTAATCGCAATAATAAAATTTCACCCTGATCCTTGAATATAATTGAGCGGCCTTTAAAAAACACAAAGGCTTTTACTTTGGCTCCATCTTTTAAGAACTTTTCAGCATTTCGCTTTTTAAATTCATAATCGTGATCATCGGTTTGTGGACCAAATCTTATTTCTTTAATTACAACTTTAGATGCTTTCGCTTTAAGTGCTTTTTCCCTCTTTTTTTGCTCATACATGAATTTTGAATATTCCATGATTTTACAAACGGGAGGATTTGCATTTGGCGAAATCTCAACAAGATCAAGACCTTGCTCTTCGGCCATTTCTAAAGCTTTTTTTGTGGGGTAAACACCCACTTCTACATTGTCGCCCACAAGGCGCACTTCCTCGGCTCGAATTCTTCGATTAATGTTATGCTGATCTTCTTTAATTACTCGAGCAGCACCTCTACTTCTTTTTCTTCTTATTGCTATGACTTAAAATTTTTAGTTAAACGTTAAACTCTATTATATTACTATTAATATCTTTTTTTATCAGGGTGATGAACTCAGAAACACTCATTGTACCTAAATCACCCTCACCATGCTTGCGCACCGAAACAGTGTTATCTAAGGCTTCTTGTTCACCTACAATCAGCATATACGGTACTTTGCCGGTTTCAGCGTCTCGTATTTTCTTGCCAATTGTCTCACTCCTGTTGTCAGCGAGGGCGCGAATTTCGTCATTTTCTAGCAAATTTAAAACTTTTTTGCTGTATTTCTCAAATTTCTCACTCAAAGACAGTATGTTAACTTGTTCCGGCATGAGCCAAAGAGGAAAGTTACCTCCTGTGTGCTCCAGCAAAATGGCAATAAAACGCTCCATACTTCCAAAAGGAGCTCGGTGAATCATTACCGGACGGTGTGACTCGTTGTCGCTTCCTTTATAGGTGAGGTCAAATCGCTCGGGTAGATTATAATCAACTTGAATGGTGCCCAATTGCCAGCTTCTGCCCAAAGCATCCTTGACCATAAAATCCAGTTTTGGGCCATAAAAAGCAGCCTCACCTTTTTCAATCACATAATCAAGTCCCTTTTCTTCAGCGGCATTGATAATTGCTTGTTCTGCTTTTTCCCAATTTTCATCAGAACCGATGTATTTTTCAGCTTTTTCTTTATCCCTAATGGAAACCTGAGCTGTAAAGTTTTCAAAACCTAAAGAACCAAAAACATAGAGCACCAGGTCAATTACCTTTTTAAACTCTTCATCTAGTTGGTCGTTAGTACAAAAAATATGGGCATCATCTTGAGTAAAGCCTCTCACTCTGGTCAATCCATGAAGTTCGCCACTTTGTTCATATCTATATACTGTTCCAAATTCTGCAAACCGTTTGGGGAGATCTTTATAAGACCACGGTTTTGAATTGTAAATTTCGCAGTGGTGCGGACAATTCATAGGTTTTAATAAAAACTCTTCTCCTTCGTTTGGCGTAAGTATCGGTTGAAAACTGTCTTCGCCATACTTGGCATAGTGCCCTGAAGTGACATACAACTCTTTTTGTCCAATGTGAGGTGTCACCACCATTTCATATCCTGCTTTCTTTTGAGCGGCTTTCAGGAAGTTTTCCAGTCTTTCGCGTAAAGCAGCACCCTTTGGCATCCACAATGGAAGACCCTGGCCCACTTTTTTTGAAAACGTAAATAACTCCAACTCTTTACCCAGTTTTCTGTGATCTCTTTTTTTAGCCTCTTCCAGGAGGTGTAAATATTCGGTCAGGTCCTTCTGTTTTGGAAAAGAAATACCATATATACGTGTCAATTGCTTATTTTTCTCATCGCCGCGCCAGTAAGCCCCGGCAACATTTAAAAGTTTAACTGCCTTTACAATCCCCGTGTTTGGTATATGACCCCCGCGGCATAAATCGGTGAAATCTGCGTGATCACAAAAGGTGATGGTGCCGTCTTCAAGGTTTTCAATCAATTCAACTTTATATTCGTTTCCTTGTTTTTTATAATAATTCAAAGCCTCCTGTTTTGAAGCATCCCGCATAGAGAATTCAAACTTTTCCCTTGCAAACGCCAACATTTTATCTTCAACCGCCTTCAATTCTTTATCAGAAAAGGAATGGTCTCCAAAATCAACATCATAATAAAAGCCATTATCAATAGCAGGACCAATGGTTAATTTGATTCCGGGATATAAAGTCTCAAGAGCTTGCGCCAAGAGGTGAGCAGAGGAGTGCCAAAATGCTTTTTTACCTTCCTTATCGTTCCAGGTGTATAAAACAAGACTACCATCAGTCGTCAATGTCGTTGACGTTTCAACAATCTCATTGTTGAAAGATGCCGAAATAACATTGCGTGCTAAACCTTCACTGATACTTTTAGCAACGTCCATTGGAGTGCTTCCTTGTTCAAAGGGTTTTATGCTGCCATCAGGTAAAGTAATCTGGATCATATATATAGGTATCATATTTTAGGGGACAAAGATAATATCTCTTTATATGCAAAACAATAAAGAAACCCTATTTATATGACGAATTTTTAAAACCATAATCAGGGGTACTTTTCTTTACATTCGCTTTAGAATTCTTGATTTTCAAAAGGGCAATGAGACTTGATTTGAAGTTAAATTAGAAACATTGCTAGTTTATTTTTGTGTTAAATATTAGATTTTCAAGACCTTGTGTTTTAATTTGAAAATTAATGAAATAAATGTGTGCAAAAGTCATTTCCGGTTGTATATTTGCACCCGCTTAGAGGGAATGTTTTCAACTAAGTGACGTTCAACATAATTATTAGCTCATATATACTTGAAAAACAGTGTTTTAGATAATATTTTAATTTTAATTAATTATTTATTGTCATTTTAAAATACTCTTGTATATTTGCACCCGCTTAGTTGGAGAGATTTAGTTAAGTTAATTGCAAGTTCAGTGATAGTATTTAATGTAGGTTTTTTTGGGATTGGATTTTTAAGAAATAAATTTCAAAAAGTCTTGCGGGATAAAAAAAGGATATTATCTTTGCACCCGCTTTGCGATGCAGGGTGGTTAGAATAAAGAGAACAAAAGTTCATTGATATATTGAATTGACAGCGTATTTTTTGGAATTGGAAACGATTTTGAATAATACAGAGAATAAACCGAGTAATAAAAACCTGAGAGATTAATTGAGACGGTCAAAGAAGTAGTTGTTGAATAATATTTAAGATTTAACGATGAAGAGTTTGATCCTGGCTCAGGATGAACGCTAGCGGCAGGCCTAACACATGCAAGTCGAGGGGTATATAGTGCTTGCATTATAGAGACCGGCGCACGGGTGCGTAACGCGTATGCAATCTACCTATTGCTGGGGGATAGCCCAGAGAAATTTGGATTAATACCCCATAGTATTATTGAGTGGCATCATTTAATAATTAAAGATTCATTGGCAATAGATGAGCATGCGTACTATTAGCTAGTTGGTGTGGTAACGGCACACCAAGGCTACGATAGTTAGGGGCCCTGAGAGGGGGATCCCCCACACTGGTACTGAGACACGGACCAGACTCCTACGGGAGGCAGCAGTGAGGAATATTGGACAATGGTGGGAACACTGATCCAGCCATGCCGCGTGCAGGAAGACTGCCCTATGGGTTGTAAACTGCTTTTATACGGGAAGAAACACTCTCACGTGTGAGAGCTTGACGGTACCGTAAGAATAAGGATCGGCTAACTCCGTGCCAGCAGCCGCGGTAATACGGAGGATCCAAGCGTTATCCGGAATCATTGGGTTTAAAGGGTCCGTAGGCGGGCTTCTAAGTCAGTGGTGAAATCCGGCAGCTTAACTGTCGAACTGCCATTGATACTGGAAGTCTTGAATTACTATGAAGTGGTTAGAATATGTAGTGTAGCGGTGAAATGCTTAGATATTACATGGAATACCAATTGCGAAGGCAGATCACTAATAGTACATTGACGCTGAGGGACGAAAGCGTGGGTAGCGAACAGGATTAGATACCCTGGTAGTCCACGCCGTAAACGATGGATACTAGCTGTTGGGCAGCAATGCTCAGTGGCTAAGCGAAAGTGATAAGTATCCCACCTGGGGAGTACGTTCGCAAGAATGAAACTCAAAGGAATTGACGGGGGCCCGCACAAGCGGTGGAGCATGTGGTTTAATTCGATGATACGCGAGGAACCTTACCAGGGCTTAAATGTAGTCTGACAGGGGTGGAAACACCCTTTCTTCGGACAGATTACAAGGTGCTGCATGGTTGTCGTCAGCTCGTGCCGTGAGGTGTCAGGTTAAGTCCTATAACGAGCGCAACCCCTGTGGTTAGTTGCCAGCGAGTCAAGTCGGGAACTCTAGCCAGACTGCCAGTGCAAACTGTGAGGAAGGTGGGGATGACGTCAAATCATCACGGCCCTTACGTCCTGGGCCACACACGTGCTACAATGGTAGGGACAGAGAGCAGCCACTGGGCGACCAGGAGCGAATCTATAAACCCTATCTCAGTTCGGATCGGAGTCTGCAACTCGACTCCGTGAAGCTGGAATCGCTAGTAATCGCATATCAGCCATGATGCGGTGAATACGTTCCCGGGCCTTGTACACACCGCCCGTCAAGCCATGGAAGCTGGAAGCACCTGAAGTCCGTCACCGCAAGGAGCGGCCTAGGGTGAAGCTGGTAACTGGGGCTAAGTCGTAACAAGGTAGCCGTACCGGAAGGTGCGGCTGGAACACCTCCTTTCTAGAGAAAGACGACACTTTTTTAATAATAAGAGCTCTTAATTAAGCATCTTAGAAGTGTTATTACTTGGTTTACTGTCAATTTAAAATACTGAGAAAATAGAGAAGAGAACAAAGAGAATAGATCAGATGAGCAATCAACAGCAGTCTTTTATCTATATTCTTACATCTATTATCTTATAAATAGTCTCATAGCTCAGCTGGTTAGAGTACTACACTGATAATGTAGGGGTCGGCAGTTCGAGTCTGCCTGAGACTACGAAAGGTACAAAGTTAGAAGTTAGAAGGATGAAGTTATTAATAACTAAGTACAAAGTTCATAAAAAACATATTGAAAGGTCACCTACACATAAAGTTACGGTGCCCGAAGGAAATTTTAGAAGTTGGGCAACCAGTTTACAGTACGCAGAGAGCAGTACGCAGTACAGTTTAGACTGAATACTGAATACCGAGACTGCCTACTAAAAGACGGGGGATTAGCTCAGCTGGCTAGAGCGCCTGCCTTGCACGCAGGAGGTCATCGGTTCGACTCCGATATTCTCCACGATTCAGTATTGAGTACTGAGAATTGAGAATTGAGAATTTTGTCTCATTACTCACTACTAACTACTCACTACTAGAAAAACGTTCATTGACATATTGGAAAAAAGAATACGAGAAATAATAGGTGCAATTTTGAGAGTTTTCGGACGATCAAGAGAGCAAAGACACGTAAGTGTCTATAATAATTAACTCATTAAAGAGCAAAAAGTACAATAAGCAAAGTAAGGGCGTATGGGGGATGCCTAGGCTCTCAGAGGCGAAGAAGGACGTGATAAGCTGCGAAAAGCTGCGGGGATTGGCACATACAAATTGATCCGCAGATATCCGAATGGGGCAACCCACCATATTGAAGATATGGTATCTGCCGTAAGGCGGAGGCAAACCCGGGGAACTGAAACATCTAAGTACCCGGAGGAGAAGAAAACAAAAGTGATTCCGTAAGTAGCGGCGAGCGAACGCGGATTAGCCCAAACCAGTGTTGTTACGGCAATACTGGGGTTGTAGGACTGCGCTGTTGGATGTTTGATGAATCAGAACAAGTTGGAAAGCTTGGCCATAGACGGTGATAGCCCGGTACGAGTAAAGAGAATAATCCATAGCAGTATCCTGAGTAGTGCGGGGCACGTGAAACCCTGTATGAATTTGGCGGGACCATCCGCTAAGGCTAAATACTCCTGAGAGACCGATAGTGAACCAGTACCGTGAGGGAAAGGTGAAAAGAACCGTGAATAACGGAGTGAAATAGAACCTGAAACCATACGCTTACAAGCGGTCGGAGTCCGCCTATGGCGGATGACGGCGTGCCTTTTGCATAATGAGCCTACGAGTTAACGTTGCTGGCAAGGTTAAGTGATTAAGTCACGGATCCGTAGCGAAAGCGAGTCTGAATAGGGCGCTTTAGTCAGTAGTGTTAGACGCGAAACCGTGTGATCTACCCTTGGGCAGGTTGAAGCTGTGGTAACACATAGTGGAGGACCGAACCCGTTGACGTTGAAAAGTCTTGGGATGACCTGAGGGTAGGGGTGAAAGGCCAATCAAACTCGGAAATAGCTCGTACTCCCCGAAATGCATTTAGGTGCAGCGTTGATAACTAGTTTTATAGAGGTAGAGCTACTGATTGGATGCGGGGGCTTCACCGCCTACCAATTCCTGACAAACTCCGAATGCTATAAAATGATAATCAGCAGTGAGGGCATGGGTGCTAAGGTCCATGTCCGAGAGGGAAAGAACCCAGACCATCAGCTAAGGTCCCAAAATGTATATTAAGTTGAATAAACGCGGTTGGATTGCACAGACAGCTAGGATGTTGGCTTGGAAGCAGCCATTCATTTAAAGAGTGCGTAACAGCTCACTAGTCGAGCGATCCGGCATGGATAATAATCGGGCATAAATATACTACCGAAGCTATGGATTTATATTATATATAACTGGTAGGGGAGCATTCTAATGGGGTTGAAGGTGAGCTGTAAGGCTTGCTGGACTAATTAGAAAAGAAAATGTAGGCATAAGTAACGATAATGCGGGCGAGAAACCCGCACACCGAAAGACTAAGGTTTCCTCAGCTATGCTAATCAGCTGAGGGTTAGTCGGGGCCTAACGCGAACCCGAAAGGGGTAGTGGATGGACAACAGATTAATATTTCTGTACCTGCTCACACTAAAAGTGACGGAGGCGTGAATTTGGTGCGTACTGACGGAATAGTACGTTGAAGCCAGTGGTAACACGGCGATAGTACACTAAGGCTACGGCTGCGGTGATAATCCAGAGTAGCGACTTCCAAGAAAAGCGAGTGAAGCAGCCCGTACCGCAAACCGACACAGGTAGTTGGGATGAGAATTCTAAGGTGCTCGAGAGATTCATGGTTAAGGAACTAGGCAAAATCGACCCGTAACTTCGGGAGAAGGGTCGCCCCCGCTTCGGCGGGGGCCGCAGTGAAGAGGTCCAGGCGACTGTTTATCAAAAACACAGGGCTCTGCAAAATCGAAAGATGAAGTATAGGGCCTGACACCTGCCCGGTGCTGGAAGGTTAAGAGGAGATGTTATCTTCGGAGAAGCATTGAATTGAAGCCCCAGTAAACGGCGGCCGTAACTATAACGGTCCTAAGGTAGCGAAATTCCTTGTCGGGTAAGTTCCGACCTGCACGAATGGTGTAACGATCTGGACACTGTCTCAACCATGAGCTCGGTGAAATTGTAGTATCGGTGAAGATGCCGATTACCCGCTGTGGGACGAAAAGACCCCGTGCACCTTTACTATAGCTTAGTATTGACTTTGGATAAGTAATGTGTAGGATAGGTGGGAGACTTTGAAGCGGCATCGCTAGGTGTTGTGGAGTCGTCCTTGAAATACCACCCTTTGTTTATTTGAAGCCTAACCCCGCAAGGGGGACAGTGCTTGGTGGGTAGTTTGACTGGGGTGGTCGCCTCCAAAAGAGTAACGGAGGCTTCTAAAGGTTCCCTCAGCACGCTTGGTAACCGTGCGTAGAGTGCAATGGCATAAGGGAGCTTGACTGAGAGACATACAGGTCGATCAGGTACGAAAGTAGAGCATAGTGATCCGGTGGTTCCGCATGGAAGGGCCATCGCTCAAAGGATAAAAGGTACGCCGGGGATAACAGGCTGATCTCCCCAAGAGCTCACATCGACGGGGGTTTGGCACCTCGATGTCGGCTCGTCACATCCTGGGGCTGGAGAAGGTCCCAAGGGTTGGGCTGTTCGCCCATTAAAGTGGCACGCGAGCTGGGTTCAGAACGTCGTGAGACAGTTCGGTCTCTATCTACAGCGGGCGTAAGAAATTTGAGTGGATCTGACTCTAGTACGAGAGGACCGAGTTGGACTGACCGCTGGTGTACCAGTTGTTCCGCCAGGAGCATTGCTGGGTAGCTACGTCGGGAAGGGATAAGCGCTGAAAGCATATAAGCGCGAAACCCACCACAAGATGAGATTTCTTTTAAGGGTCGTGGGAGACTACCACGTTGATAGGTCATAGGTGTAAAGGCAGTAATGTCATAGCCGAGTGATACTAATAACCCGTAAGCTTATGTACACCGCCTCCTGCCTGTTGCAAGACAGGCAGGGAGCTAACTCTTTATAAATTAAAGATTACCTAATTATTCTAGTATTGTTTTTTCCTTTATGTTATGTCATTAGAAGTTAGTTTTGAGAATAGAGTATGGAGATTTTTGTCTCACTACTCAATACTAAAATCTCACTACTGCTTTACAGCTTAAGGTGGTTATAGCAACGGGGCTCACCTCTTACCATTCCGAACAGAGTAGTTAAGCCCGTTAGCGCAGATGGTACTGCTATCCAGTGGGAGAGTATGTCGCCGCCTTCTTTTAAAACCCTTCATTTAACGATGAGGGGTTTTTTGTTTTAAAACAACCCGAAACTCTTCTGAAGCACTTTACAGTTTTATAAAATTAAAACGCTATGCTTTTTTAAATAGGCTTTTAAAATGTAAGAAAAATTGAAAGTTTTGTAAATCTCTGAAAATTTATATATATTCATAGGTAATTTTAAACTTACAATTATGAAATTTAAAACTACTCAATTAATCGCATTATTAATAAGTGTACTTTGCTTAACTTTTTCATTGCAAGCACAAGAGCGTATCGCAGTAATCCAGTCACCAAATGTTGTTTTATTAGATCCCGTCACTGGAGACATTATTGACCCCTCTTTTATTGTTTTAGATGCAGGTACTCCTAAAGCCCTGATTCAAGTGGGAGAGGAAATATGGATCTCATATCAAATTGGTGATAAAATTGAACGGTATGACTTAGACGGTAATTTATTGAGCACTATCGAAGGAGGTCTTGATAACATAAAAGGCATGGCATTAATCAATAATAGTGAAGTTTGGTTAACAAATGCAGGAACTCAAAATGGAGCTCCGGGTGATGCTATTATAAGATTTGACCTTGACGGAAATAATCTTGGCTTCTTTTTAACTGATAATATTTCTTCTTTCGATATCATAGATAATGGGGATGGCGAAGTTTATATTTCTTACATTGGTGCTAGTACATCCAAAATAGAAAGAAGGGATTATGACGGAAATGTTATAGGAAACATCCTTGAACCCGGGGTAGTTAATTTTGTTCAGCAAATAGCAATTGAAGAACCAGGAGTAATTATTGCTGCTGTTTTCAGCATAATAAGCGGAGGAAATCAAAATGGGTTGTATCGTTTTTCTGAAACAGATGGCTCCATACTTGACTTTTGGAATGAAGGAAATTTAAGAGGTGTCGCAAAACTAGGTAATGGTGAAATTTTATGGACAAGTGCTGCTGGAGTTCACAGGCTGGATCCAGGAACAGGTATTAGTACCTTGATTTCAGGAGATTCCGGACAATATTTTGGAAGATTGAATCTCGATGGTTGTACACCGCCACCAGCACCAACCGGTGACACAGAACAAACTTTTCAAGAAGGGGCTACCCTAGCCGATATAGTTGTTGACCCCAGTAATGTAACTTGGTTTGCTTCAGAAGATGATGCATTAACTGGTACAAATCCTTTGCCTTCGAATACAGTATTAGTTGATGGAGAAACTTATTATGCAGTCAATATCGTTGGGGGCTGTTTGAGCGACCCTTTTGGTGTTACTGTAACGATTACACTTGGGTTAAATGACTTTGACAATTCAAGCTTTAGCTATTATCCCAATCCAACAAATAATATGCTATACCTGGATTACAATAAAACTATTTCTGAGGTAGTAATTAGTAATCTCTTAGGGCAAACAATTTTAGCACAAAAAACAAACGCAACATCTGTAGAAGTAGATCTTTCAGCTTTGTCAAATGCCACTTATTTAGTGAAAATTGTATCTGAAGGAAACACTAAGACAATAAAAGTGATTAAAAAATAAAGGGTTTAACATAAATAAATAAAAAAAGAACCGCTAGCTAGCGGTTCTTTTTTTCATTTTAGCAGATAAAATATTTTAGTCAAACATAGACTTCATAATAGTTTTAATCCCTTTGAATGCGAAAAAAACAGCAGCTATTGCAAGTATAAGTCCTAAGGGGAAAAACAAGTAAAAGGTTGCATTGTCTTTATTTAAAAATCCAAGGGTTATTACATAAGGACCCACAAACATCAAAGGTAAAGAAAGTGCCATATATTTGATGCCAGTCATTAATATTTCTTTGTTTGTGTGCTTTTGCTCTTTCATTTATCATTTATTTGAATATGCTGCTATAGCGTTTCTAACACTCTTATGTTGTTCTAAAAGTTGCCTTGCCTTTTCTCTGGAAACAGAAAGCTCTTTCATAATCATTTGAATACCACGTTCAACAAGTTTGTGATTGCTCAATTGCATATCCACCATTTTGTTTCCTTTTACTCTGCCCAGTTGCACCATCGTGGCTGTTGAAATCATATTCAATACCATTTTTTGTGCGGTGCCGGCCTTCATTCTGGAACTCCCGGTAACAAACTCCGGTCCAACAATGACCTCAATGGGGTATTGAGCAATTTTTGAAAGCGGACTTCCTAAATTACACGTTATACAACCGGTAACTACGTTGTTTGCATTGCATTCTTTTAAAGCCCCAATCACATAAGGTGTGGTGCCTGAAGCTGCAATACCAATCACGACATCCTTTTGTGAAATATGATGAGCCTTTAAATCTTTCCAAGCTTGCGTGAGGGAATCTTCTGCAAATTCTACTGCTTTTCTTATGGCAGTATCACCACCGGCAATGAGACCAAGAACCAAATCGTGTGAAACACCAAATGTGGGCGGACATTCACTGGCATCCAGTATGCCCAGGCGACCACTAGTGCCTGCACCAATGTAAAAAAGTCTTCCGCCTTGAGCTAATTTATTGACGACAATTTTAGTTAAGGATTCTATTTGTGGAAGTGCATTTTCAACAGCAATTGCTACAGTTTTATCTTCTTTGTTGATGTTTTTGAGCAAATCTATAAGCCCCATTTTCTCTAAATGGTCAAAGTTTGAATCCGCTTCAGTTGTTTTTATAAAATCCATACCACAAAAATAAGGATTGTTATTGAACTGTATATGTAAAAGTGTAGGCTTCTGAAATCCTAAAATAGCCTAAAGGAAAATTAGTTGGATTGGTTTCATTGACAATGTTTCCTCTCACAGTTGCAGGTTGTGTTTCAAAAGGACCTGCCGGAGAATCACCTTGCTGCAAAAGAGTGAAAATAAAATTATAATTTTGCTCATTGATGCCATATAGGTTGAATCTTACCACGTCACCCGGTTCAATATCTTCCACAAGATAATATCCAAAAATGAGGTTTCCGTTAAAAAATTCATCACTAATGGCATCATAAATATTCCCTTTTTCTGAAAGTCCCTCAAAGAAATAATAATTTTCTGCACCAGCAGGGTCGGTAAAAAATGCTTTTAACTCGATGTCTTCGCCTGAAAATCCTGCATCATCAGTTTGTTCTACAAATTCAATGGGAACAGCACTTACAAGTTGATTTGTTGCAGTGTAAATTTCGCCTTCATATATAATTTGAAGGGTGTATGTAGTATTGGGTTGGACTTCAAAGTCTCCTATATAGGAACCGTTCTCACTATGTGGAATAGGAAAAATTGTGCCTTCTTCATCTGTGATTGTAACCTCTGCAGTTGTTACTGGCGGAATTTCATTTTCAAAGAAAGGCGCAGTTAAACTAAGTTTGATTTTGGGAAAGCTTGTAACACCTTGTTGAGGAAAATGGTTTAAAGAGGCTTCAATGACAAGTTTGGGTGTGGCCTCATTGAGTTCTAAATCTATAACTTCTTCACAAGAGAGGAAGCTTAAAGCGAAAATGAATAAAAATATTTTTATTGTGTTCATTTTTTAAAATTTAAAATTGTAAGTCACTGCCGGAATGATTCCAAAAATTGAAAGCTTTACAGCTTCATTTCTACCAGTATCTGTGTTTTCTCTAAAGGAAACTGAAGCGGCGTTCATCCGGTTATAGACATTGTAAATACTAAAAACCCATTCTCCCTGCCACTTTCTATCCTTGTTTTTTGAAGGCGTTAATGTTGCTGAAAGGTCTAAATGATGAAATGTCTGTAATCTGCTGCTGTTTCTGGCTTCAAAGGTGGGAACAACAATGCCGTTATAAACATATTGACCGTTAGGAAACGTAAAAGGTTGCCCGGTTTGAAAGATAAAATTAGCACCAAAATTCCACTTTGGATTGAGTTCATAACTTGCTGTTACAGAAATATCGTGAGTTTTGTCCCAAGCAGAATTATACCACTCACCGTTGTTGATGCCAATTTCTTGTGTGGTTCTTCCGGGGGTGCGTTGTTCACTTTTGGAAAGGGTATAGGCAATCCAACCCTGAAGTTTCCCCGTGTTTTTTCTAAACAAAACTTCCAAACCATACGCTCTGGCTTCCCCTGAAAGCAGTACTTGCTCAATGGCGTTATTGGCAATTAAATTGGCATCGTCAACATAATCCAATCGGTTTTTTACTTTTTTATAAAAGCCTTCTATTTCCAGGGAATAGTTGTCAAAATTCCTGAAATATCCGGCAGCAACTTGGTCTGCGAGTTGAGGGTCGATATATTTTCCACTTGGAGCATATACATCAAAAGGAGTAGGCGAGGTGGTGTTTGAAATTAAATGGATGTATTGTGATGTGCGATTATAGCTTGCTTTGATGGAAGATCTCTCATTTAATTTATATGCCATAGAAAACCTAGGTTCTAAGTTTGAAAATGAGGCAATAGATTTTCCCCTGGAAATAGTTAACGTATCTAAGGGAGTCGCTTTTTCATAAATATTTAGGTTTTCATTGAAAAGAATAGGGGTGTCATTTTCGTAAGAAAGGAATCCTGTTTGTCCCAATCGATTGAATGTGGAAAATCGCAATCCTGCCTGGACAGCTAGTTTATCTGTTATTTGAATTTCAGCATCGATATACCCCGCATTTTCAAAAGCATATTTGTCATCGAGCTTTTGGGGGTTAATTCCCGAAGTTTCTGTAGTGGGGTTGATTTCACCTGGATTGAATTTATAATATATGGAATTGAGGCCATAATTGAGTTGTAACTTGTTTGAAATATAGTGTTTGAAATCATATTTTAGATTGAAATTTCGTATGCCACTGTCAAAATCAAAACCCACAAAGTTTAAAGCGAGCCCATAATAATAATCAGAATAGATTGCTGAAAGGTTTGAAAATAAATTGTCAGAAAACAGATGATTCCACCTCAAGTTTAAAGTGGTATTCCCAAAAGTATTACTAAAGCTGTCGGAGATTTCAAAAACATCACGTCCAAAATACCCTGAAAGGTACAAATTGTTGTTATCATTGAGTTTGTAACTCAACTTGGTATTCAGGTCATAGAAATAAGCGACGTTATCATTGTCAAACAGGGGTAAAAACAAATGGGCATAACTACTTCTTCCGCCAAAAAGAAAGGAACCTTTTTCTTTTACAATGGGTCCTTCAACGAGCAGTCTGCTGGCGACAAGACCAATACCTCCCGTGGCTTTGTATTCATTTCGGTTACCGTCTTTTTGGTAAATATCAAGCACTGAAGAAATTCTTCCGCCATAGCGAGCGGGAATTCCTCCTTTATATAATTTGAGGTCCTTGATGGCATCAGGATTAAAGACAGAGAAAAAACCAAAAAGGTGTGAAGAGTTGTAGAGCGTGGCTTCATCAAGAAGAATTAAATTTTGATCTGCAGCACCACCTCTCACATTAAAACCACTGGCTCCTTCACCTGCACTGGTGACACCGGGAAGTAAAAGCATGGATTTGATTACATCAGTCTCTCCAAGTACAACAGGCATTTTTTTAATGGTGCTAATTGACAAAGCATTCACGCTCATCTGTGGATTTCTGATGTTGAGTCTTTCCACATCTTGTTTAAGAACAATTTCATTAAGGGACTCTGTGGTTTCATTTAAGACAACATCCAGTCTTATGTTTTGATCTAAATCAACTGTTTTTTTGACTTCATCAAAACCCAAACTACTGAATACAAATTCATAAGTTCCCTCTTCAAGTGAAATGGAATAAAACCCATATTCATTGGTGATGGTTCCGGTTTTTAATTGAGGGATTAAAATATTGACGCCAATTAGGGTTTCATCAGAATTGGCTTCCGTTATGGTGCCGCTTAAGGTGAATTTTTTGGTTTGTGCATTTCCAAATTCTAATAAGAAAAAACACAAAAGAAAAGTAAATAAATAGTTCTTCTTCAATTTTTTTTAAAGCAAAAATAAGGTTTTAAGAAGATTTTGTTGTTAATAAAATCCTATCGTTTAGGGGGTTTTAGTAAAAAGATTATTTTTGGCACGGCTATTGAAAAAAGCATTTTAATAACAGGTAAAACGAACGTTATGAGAACAAGACTACAATTTTTAGCACTATTTTTATTTCTGGTCCAGATGGGATTCAGTCAGAGTAAAATAGCGAGTTTGCAAGTTGAATTTCAGCAAACAAGAGCCAATTACGCCATTCAACTAGGCAATGAAACATTTAATGTTAAGGGTGATGTATTGATCATTGATGAATTAAACAGCGGTTTTAACCCTGTTGAAATTTATGAGTTTAGAAAAAACAGAAAATTTCTTGTTTACAGAGGCGGCATTAATTTAGCTCGCAAAGCAACAACTTTAGCCTTTTTTAGTAATGGTGATTTTGAAGTGTTTGGTATCGAACCTTATTTTATTGATGATGAAGTGATTGTTGTTGATGAAGCTCCTGTGATTTCCAATGAAATGTTTCAACAATTGAAAAATTCTGTAGAAAATGATTCATTTGATTCCAGCCGTCTGGAATTACTGGAATCAACTTTGAGAACTAATTTTTTTACTTCTCATCAAATCAAAGAATTGATGTCCTTATTGTCTTTTGATTCCGGAAGATTACAGTTTGCAAAATCTGCATATAAAAGTGTTGTTGACCCTGAAAATTATTTTGTAGTGAGAGATGCACTTCAATTTTCAAGCAGTAAAAGTGCATTGACAAAGTATATTGATTCACTACCTGCTTATTGATAAGTGGTACTAACTAATAAAAAAAAGGCTGTCTAAGTTTAGACAGCCTTTTTGATTTTCTATTCTGTAATTTTCTTTAAAATAGAATTAAAGAGTGTATTGGGTCTCAGCGCTTTTTCAGTTAAATGAATATCTGGAAAATAATAACCACCAATCTCAACAGGTTTGCCCTGAATAGCATTGAGTTGCTCAACAATTTGAGCTTCATTTTCTTTTATTTCGTTTGCAATGGTTTGAAAGAGTACTTTAAGCTCAATGTCTTTGTTTTGATTTGCAAGAGCTTCAGCCCAGTAAAGTGCTAAGTAAAAATGACTTCCCCGATTATCCAGTTCGCCTGCTTTTCTGGAAGGCGATTTGTCGTTTTCCAGATAGTTTTCAGTAGCTTCATCAAGTGCTTTAGCGAGAACAAGTGCTTTTTGATTGTTGTCTTTTTCACCCAGATGTTCCAGTGAAACCCCTAATGCCAAAAATTCTCCCAGCGAGTCCCATCTCAAATGATTTTCTTCTAAAAACTGATCTACATGCTTGGGAGCAGACCCTCCGGCGCCTGTTTCAAAAAGACCACCACCATTCATAAGTGGAACAATTGAAAGCATTTTTGCACTGGTGCCCACTTCAAGAATGGGAAATAAATCTGTCAAATAATCACGCAATACATTTCCGGTAACTGAAATAGCATCCTTTCCTTCTTTGATTTGTTTTAAAGAAAAGAGGGTAGCCTGTTCAGGATTCATAATTTGAATATCAAGCCCTGAAGTGTTATGATCTTTTAAGTAAAGGTTGACTTTTTTGATGAGCTCTGCATCGTGCGCTCTTTTTTCGTCTAGCCAAAATATAGTTGGGTTCCCGGTTGCACGTGCTCTGTTTACTGCAAGTTTTACCCAATCTTGAACGGGTGCATCTTTAACCGCACACATTCTCCAGATGTCTCCTGCTTCAACGGTATGCTCCATTAAAAGTACTCCTGCAGCATTTATGACTTGTACTTTTCCAGGAGTTTGTATTTCAAAAGTTTTGTCGTGAGAGCCATATTCTTCAGCTTTTTGAGCCATCAAACCCACATTGGAAACACTTCCCATCGTGGTGGGGTCAAAAGCGCCATTTTCTTTACAGAAATCGATGGTCGCTTGATAAATAGAAGCATAGCTACTGTCCGGAATGACCGCTTTGGTGTCTTGAGGGTTTCCTTGAGCATTCCACATTTTCCCGGAAGTGCGAATCATCGCCGGCATGGAAGCATCGATAATCACATCACTGGGCACGTGAAGATTTGTGATTCCTTTATCTGAATTCACCATTGCCAGTGAAGGACCCTTTTCATAACACTGTTTGATGGTATCTTCAACTGCAGATTTTTCTTCAGAAGTCAAAAGGCCTAATTTTGATACCAAATCACCAAAACCGTTGCGAACATCCACTCCAATTTTAGATAATAAATCACTGTGATTTTTGAAAACATCAGCAAAAAATAATTCAACAGCATGGCCAAATATAATGGGGTCTGAAACTTTCATCATCGTCGCTTTCATATGAAGCGAAAACAAAACATTTTTCGCTTTAGCGTCATTAATTTGAGTATTTAAAAAAGCAATTAACGCATTTTTACTCATAAAAGTTCCATCAATAATTTCGCCTTTAAGCACTTTGATGTCCTTTTTTAAAGAGGTTGTGGTTCCTGAGAAATCCACATGATTTATGGTCAAACTGTCATCTTGAGAAAGGGTGATCGATTTTTCATTATTGAAAAAGTCGCCACTGGCCATCGTTGAAACGTGAGACTTAGAATCCTTACTCCAGGAGCCCATAGAATGAGGGTGTTTTTTAGCGTAATTTTTTACTGCTTTGGGAGCTCTTCTGTCTGAGTTTCCTTCACGTAAAACAGGGTTTACAGCACTTCCCTTTATCTTGTCATAGCGGGATTTGATTTCTTTTTCTTTTTCATTTTGAGGGTCTTCCGGATAATCTGGTATGGCAAATCCTTTTGTCTGTAATTCTTTTATTGCCTCAACAAGCTGAGGAACAGAAGCACTTATATTTGGAAGTTTGATAATGTTGGCCTCCGGGGTTTTAGCGAGATTTCCAAGCTCCTCAAGGTCATCATTTATTTTTTGATTTTCAGTGAGATAATCGGGAAATTTAGCGAGTATGCGACCTGCAAGTGAAATGTCACGTGATTCTAATTTGATTCCTGCAGGAGCAGTAAAAGCTTGAACAATGGGTAAGAATGAAAAGGTAGCAAGCGCAGGCGCTTCATCTGTTTTTGTATAGATGATCGTGGATTGTTTTGTCATGAAAAAGATATTTATTAAAAACTAGAAATGGCAAATTTATTCAACTTGACCTAGCTATCAAGGTTTGCAAATATAAGCATTTACAAAACCTTTTAAAAGCGCAGGAATCGAATATTTTTTAATACCACCTTCTATAATTTTGCATAGGAAATAAATTAGAAAAGAAGTAACTTTGAAAAAGACACTGGTTGATTATGCAAAAAGGAGTTCATTATATTAAAATTCAACGGCAAAAGTCAAATAATCTTTCTACACAAGAAGATATTGTTGCTGTAGAAGAGCCCCTTGAGATTCAAGTACAGGAATTTGAAGCAAAAGCTGCATATCCTATCTCAGTTACTATGCGCACACCCGGGAATGATGAGGGACTGGCTTTGGGTTTTCTGTTTACTGAAGGGCTACTCAAAAATTACAAACAGGTAAAAAGTGTATTTCCATTTGGTGATAATAAAGTGGTGGTTCAACTTCAACAAGGAGTGTCAATCCAACTAGACAAAACCGACCGCAACTTTTACACGACCAGCAGTTGTGGTGTTTGCGGGAAAACGAGTATCGAAGCCATTAAAACCAATTCGCAGTTCAAAATTGCAACTCACGAAAAACCCTCAAAAAAACTACTATTTGGATTGCAAGAAACACTTTCAAATCAGCAATCCTTGTTTAGCCTTACCGGCGGTATTCATGCGGCTGCACTTTTTAACTTTTCAGGTAACTTACTATTCATTCAGGAAGATGTTGGCAGACACAATGCATTAGATAAACTTATTGGCGAAGCAATGAAAAATGGAATACTACCCTTAAATAAGCACATTCTTCTTCTTAGTGGCCGGGCCAGTTTTGAGTTGATTCAAAAAGCGGTTATGGCAGGGATTAGTACAATTGTTGCCGTGGGAGCGCCTTCAAGTCTCGCAGTTGAACTTGCTAAAGAACACAACCAAACGCTTATTGGTTTTTTAAAAAAGGATGGTTTTAATGTTTATTCCGGTGAGGTTTCTTAACTAAAATCTTTGTAGATATTTTCTTATATTTGGTTGTAACCAAATTGTTTACCGGCAATGTCTAAAAATTTGAGTGAATTATCTGCAAGGAAAGGATTGGATAACAATCTTTTTGATAAAATGGGCAAACTTGCCCAGCAAACCGGTACGCCCTCAACAGAAAGTTTAGACCAACTGGCCCAAGAATTTTTGATAGGTAAAGCCAACACCTTTGGCACCGCTTCATTTTATGATTTTATGAAGCCGGAAAACAAAGGAAAAAAAGTGTATGTCTGCAATGGTACCGCTTGCGTTTGCGCCGGAACTCAAGAAACAGTCATTGACCGTTTAAAGGAGTATTTCAAAGAAGATGAAATTGGACATATGACCTGTTTGGGTCGTTGTCACGAAAACAGTGCCTATCATTACCAGGGAAAAATTTTTCAGGTGTTGACATCAATCATTTTATCAAAAATAGTTCTGAATCTCACTCATTCCGGAAAGACAATTACACAGTTAAAAATAACGGAAAAGCAATTTTAACAGCGCCATTTTCTTCCATAGAAAATTATTACACTCCTTTTAAAGAGGCATTAAAAAAGGAATCGATTGAAGTCTTAAAAGAAATAAAAGATTCAAACGTGCGCGGAAGAGGTGGAGCCGGTTTTCCAATGGGACTCAAACTTGAGTTTTGCCGAAATGCCAAAAGTGACGTAAAATTTATTATTTGCAATGCAGACGAAGGAGATCCAGGGGCTTATTCAGATAGGTATTTACTGGAAGAACGACCTCATTCTGTGCTTTTTGGAATGCTCATTTCCGGTTATGTTACCGGAGCTGCTTATGGGGTTTTATATATCAGAGCAGAATACCCTGAATCCATTTCCATTGTTCAAGAAGCCATCGACGCTCTTAAAAACGCCGATCTTTGCGGAAAAAACATTCAAAATAGTGGCTTTGATTTTGAATTTAAAATCATACAGGCTCAAGGTTCCTATATTTGTGGCGAAGAAACAGCCCTTATCAACTCCATTGAAGGCCAGCGACCTGAAGTGCGTGTTCGCCCTCCATTCCCCGCACAACAAGGCTTATTTAATAAACCCACCATTGTTAATAATGTAGAAACATTGGCAACCGTTCATCACATTCTTGAAAACGGTGGCGCCAATTGGAAAGCACTAGGAACTGAAAAATCTTCGGGAACCAAACTCATTAGTTTAGATAGTTTTTTCAACAACCCCGGAATTTACGAAGTAGAAATGGGAACACCGCTCGCTGAAGTGGTCTATGAATTGGGCGGCGGATTTAAATCTTCGGTCAAAGCCATGCAAATTGGAGGTCCGCTAGGTGGATTAGTACCCATTCATAAAATTGAGGATTTGAATATTGATTTTGAATCGTTTTCACAAAATGGGTTCTTATTAGGACACGCCTCCATTATATGTGTGCCTGAAGATTTTCCCATTCTCAAATTTATAGAACATTTGTTTGATTTTGCATCTTATGAAAGTTGCGGTAAATGTTTTCCCTGCCGTTTAGGAACCAAAAGAGGTCAGGAAATGGCACTCAAAGCCTTTACATCAGATTATAAAATAGATCGCGTTTTATTTGACGATTTACTCACAACGCTCGAAAAAACATCCCTTTGTGCGCACGGCGGCGGAATTCCGCTCCCGGTGAGAAATGCACTCACTTATTTTGAAGATGAGTTGAAACACTATTTTAATTAAAAAAGCCGATGCCATGAAGACCGCTTTTATAAACAACATACCCTTTGAAATTAAAGAAGGAGAAACCATTTTATCTTTTTTAAGAAGACATAAAGGACAACAAGCAGTCCCCACACTTTGTGATGCACCCAACCTGGATCCGTTTGGCTCTTGCAGGGTATGTTCAGTAGATGTTGCTTTAGAAGAAAATGGAAATTCAAAAACTTTGGCTTCCTGTCACACACCCATTGCCGAAGGACAATACATATACCCCGATTCAAAATCAATTCAAGCTTTACGAAAAAACATTATAGAACTTGTCTTAACAGATCATCCTTTAGACTGCCTTACCTGTGAGGTCAATGGAAATTGTGAATTGCAAACTGTCGCTGCGCAAGTGGGCATTCGAGATGTTCGTTATCCTGAAGGTGACACCCACTTGCACAAACAAAAAGATTTGAGCCATCCTTATATGACCTCAGATTTATCAAAATGTATTAACTGCTACCGCTGTGTGAGAGCTTGTGATGAGGTGCAGGGTGAGTTTGTTTTAAGTATGGCCGGACGTGGTTTTGACTCTCACATCATTAAAGGAATTGACCAAAGCTTTATGGATTCAGATTGTGTGAGTTGTGGAGCTTGCTCTCAAGCCTGTCCCACCTCTGCTATTTCAGATATATTTCAGTCAAAAGCCATTGCTGCCACTGATGTAACCAGAACAATTTGTACCTATTGTGGTGTGGGTTGTAACCTGGATGTTTCCACACGCAGTGGCGAAATTCTCAGTATTCAGGCTCCTTATGATGCCGAAGTCAACCAGGGACATACATGTTTGAAAGGACGTTATGCCTTTAAATTTTATGACCACCCTGAACGCCTGGATGCGCCTATGATTAAACGAAATGGTGCTTTTGAAAAAGTAACATGGGAAGAAGCTTACAATTACATTGCCGGTAAACTGACTCATTTTAAAAATGAGTTTGGCCCCGATTCCATCGCCGGAATCTCCTCTGCCCGATGCACCAATGAAGAAAATTATTTGATGCAGAAATTCATCAGAGCAGTCATTGGCACCAATAATATTGATGGATGTGCGCGGGTATGTCATTCACCCACAGCACTGGGAATGCAAAGAACCTTTGGAACCGGTGCAGCTACAAACTCTATAGATGATATCAAAGATACCAATTGCATACTTGTGATTGGCGCAAACCCCACTGATGCACATCCGGTGACGGGAGCAAAAATGAAACAGTTTGCTATGAAAACCGGAAATGTGTCTATCGTCATTGACCCACGACGCACAGAACTGGCAAAATATGCTACCTATCACATCCCACTGAGACCCGGAACCAATGTTGCCGTTCTTAATATGATGATGTATTACATTATTGAGGCAGGTCTCGTCGATACTTCATTTATTGAAACGCGCACAGAGGGTTATGATGACTTCATTGAGGAAATTAAGAAAATAGACTTAGACCACATTGAGCAGGTGAGTGGAGTTGATAGAAATCTTGTAAAAGAAGCTGCAATTGCTTACGCGAAAGCACCTAACGCGATGTCGTTTCACGGTTTAGGAGTTACCGAACACTCACAGGGTACTTTTACTGTGATGCAGATAGCTGATTTAGCCTTACTCACCGGAAATATTGGTAGAAGAGGCGTGGGCGTAAATCCGTTGCGCGGTCAAAACAACGTGCAGGGAAGTGCTGATATGGGCGTTCAACCACATCAGGGAGCCGGCTATTTAGACATTACAAAACCTGAAGTTAATAAACTTTACAACAGCTTTTATGGTGTTGATGTCCCAAGCCACATTGGCTATAAAATTCCTGAAATGTTTGACGCAGCACTCAAGGGAAAACTCAAAGCCCTTTGGGTGATTGGCGAGGATATTGTACAAACAGACCCCAATACGCAAAAGGTAATCAAAGCACTGGAAAGTACAGACTTAGTGATTGTTCAGGAGTTGTTTATGACTGAAACAGCAAAATATGCTGATGTTGTACTTCCCGGAGCCTCATTTTTAGAAAAGAGTGGCACTTTTACCAATGGAGAAAGGCGTGTTCAAGCTGTAAGACAAGTTGTGAAACCCGCCGGAATTGCAAAAGCAGACGGGCAAATTATAGTTGATATAATGAATAAAATGGGTTACCCTCAAGCAGATTATGACCCAAAAACGCTGCTGGAGGAAATTTCACAAATCGTCCCGTTCTTTGAAGGTATCACTTGGGAAAATTTAGGTAAAAATGGAAAACAATGGCCGGTTGCTAAAGACGGGACGGATACTCAAATCCTGCATAAGGAAACATTTAAAATAGGGAAAGGGCAATTTATATTTAAACCCTGGAAAGAAACGCAAGAGTTGGTAGAAAATGCAAAAGACTATCCTTATATACTCACAACAAACAGAGAGCTGGAACATTACAATTGTGGCGCAATGACTCGCAGAACATCCAATGAAGTGTTACTGGGAGATGATTATTTGATGATTCACCCCGAAGATGCCTCAACACATTTTATATCTGAAGGTGATTTTGTTTGTGTGGAATCACCTAGAGGAAAAGTGGATGTCAAAGCCCGAATCACAGATGAGGTAAAACAAGGTGTTTTAAGCACAACCTTTCATTTTCCTGAAATTATGATTAATATGATTACCGGTGATGTACACGATTCTGAAGCCAAATGCCCTGAATATAAAGTAGTAGCAGTGCGCATTAGAAAAAGCAAAGGGAAATTTAAACAATTGGCCGGGCAGAAGTAAAATTAACTAAAACCTTATAAATGACAAAAGCCATCCGCCTCGAGAGGTGGATGGCTTTCTTGATAATAATTCGTTACCGACTCATCTTGCGATGACAAGACAGGATCATTATGAGACCTGTATCGTGAATTACCTCACTGGATTAAAACCGTCGTTTACTTTCCCCTAAGGGTAGTTGAACTTGATTTTATCCTGACTCTTACATTCTCATACAAGAGCTGAATTTCGGAAAACCCAGATAGTACTCAGGCAAATGGTAAAAGTCATCATAAAGTAAGTCACATTGTCAAAAAATACATTTCAATTTAGTGTTAACTGCTTCGAACTGTAATTTTAAATAAAATAACTCTTTGCCGGTTCATCTTGCGATAACTGAGACAGGTTAATTACTAAACCTGTACCGTGAACTATTTTACGGATTTCAATTTGTAACTTCAAATCACCAGTCCTAAAACTAGCTATCGAAATTAAAACATCATCCCAACAATTTTATTCTAGTGCCAAAACTATAATCATGAGATTTAATTTGGCAGTTCAAACAAATAAAAAAGTATGACAAAGAACTTAAATTAAGACCAAAATACATTTTCAATTTAGTGTTAACTGCTTCGAATTGTAATTTTGATATTCAAATATAGCATCACATTTCTAAATTGCAAATTTTTCAGTCCATTATAAATCAACAACTTATCCACCGGAGTTATTAACAATAGTTCATAAAAAAAGCCTCGTATGACGAGGCCTTTGTTTTACTGATATTAAAGAATAAATTAACTTCTTTTTTCTTTAATTTTCGCTTTTTTACCGGTAAGTTCTCTGAAGTAGAAAATACGTTTTCTGCGAACACTACCTTTTTTATTGATTTCAATTTTTTGCAATGCCGGAAGGTTGATTGGGAATATACGCTCTACACCCACGTCACCAGACATTTTTCTAATGGTAAATGTTTGAGAAGAACCTGTTCCTCTTAACTGAATAACAACTCCTCTAAAGAACTGTGTTCTTGTTTTTTCACCTTCTCTAATTTCATAATAAACAGTGATTGTATCACCGGCACTAAATTTTGGGAATTCTTTTTTGGTAACGAATTCGTCCTGTACAAATTTTACTAAATCTTCCATTTTTACTAGTGTTGGAATTAAAATCAAAACAACATGCACGATTTTCGCCAGAGGTTGAAGAGATTGCATTTTTCAATGCGGGTGCAAATATAATTATTTAAATTTAATATTATAGCTATACTAAGTAATTATTCGTTCAATAAATCAGGTCTTTTTTCCTTAGTGCGCTGATAAGACTGTTCTTCCCTCCATTCCTCAATTTTTGGAGTGTTTCCACTTATTAATATATCGGGTACTTTCCAGCCTTTGTACTCTGCCGGTCGAGTGTAAATGGGGGGTGCCAGCAAATCGTCCTGAAAAGAATCTGTTAATGCACTTGACTCATTTCCCAATACACCGGGAATTAACCTGATAATGGTATCACATAAAACAGCCGCTCCCAGCTCGCCACCACTCATTACATAATCGCCTATAGAAATTTCTTTGGTAATAAAATGGTCTCTCACGCGCTGATCAACTCCTTTGTAATGCCCACAGAGTATGATGAGGTTATCCTTTAATGAAAGTTGATTTGCCATTCGTTGTTTTAAGGTTTCACCATCCGGAGTCATGTAAATAACCTCGTCATAATCCCTTTCGCTTTTAAGCTTGCTGATACATTTATCAATGGGTTCAATCATCATTACCATTCCTGCTCCACCACCAAATTGATAGTCGTCCACCTGTTTGTAATTGTCTGTAACAAAATCTCTCAGGTTGTGAAAGTGAATTTCAACCAGCCCTTTTTCAATGGCTCTTTTTAAAATAGAGGCTTCAAATGGGCTTTTAAGTAATTCGGGTAAAACGGTGATGATATCTATTCGCATAATTCCTCCACTGGTATAAACTCCATTTAAGGAGGGATTAAATTTCTTTTTTCAACTTACATCGTTCAATCGATTGCTTGGCTCTGTCAATCACATTATTATCAAGTGAATCCAGTGCACATTTTCGATAATAATCAATGGCTTGATCAAATTTTCCTTGCTGTTCCAGCATAATGCCATATTCATTATATATAGTAGATTTTATGATACCTGGAAGTGTAAGGGCGGTGTCGAGTAACTCTTTGAGTTCGTCATATTTTCCCAAAGTGGAAAGTAAAATCGCATAGTTATAGTAAGTTGCAGTATATAAAGGGCTTTTTTCAATGGCTAGCTTATATAAGGTTTCGCCTTTGTCAAAATCCCTGAATTTGACTTCATACATATACCCCAAATGATTGTAAGCTTTTCCGAAGTTTGGGTTTTCACTAATAATTAGCTCGAGCTTTTTAGTAGCTTCATCAAAGAAACCGTCTTTTATATCAAGATTTGCCTGACTCAACAATTCTTCATGTTTAGTTGCTTGGTCCATATTAAAACGATTAGGTGGTTTTATCGCAAATTTACCATTATAATTTTTTAAATTTTCAATATGAATAAAAAAACCACTTATGAATGCTCAAAAGTGGTTTTTAATAAAAAGCATTAATGACTAATAGTAAGTATAACGTCTCACTTTTGCAATATATTTTGCCAAACGAATCACTTGGTGGCTGTAACCATATTCATTGTCATACCACACATAAAGAACGGCATTTTTACCGGCTTCGTTAACAATAGTAGCATTACTGTCAAAAATTGCGGGAGCAGATGTTCCAACAATATCACTTGATACCAGTTCATTGTTTAAGGAGTACTTTATTTGTTCAACAAGATCTCCTTCCAGCGCATATTTTTTAATAGCAGCGTTGATACCTTCCTTTGAAGTTTCGGTTTTAAGTTCTAAATTTAAAACAACTAATGAACCGTTTGGAACGGGTACCCTGATTGCATTTGAGGTGAGCTTTCCTGCCAGCTCGGGAAGAGCTTTCGCGACAGCGCTGCCTGCACCGGTTTCAGTAATAACCATATTCAAAGCTGCTGCACGACCTCTTCTGTATTTACTGTGCATATTATCAACAAGGTTTTGGTCGTTAGTGTATGCGTGAATGGTTTCCAGATGTCCCTGTACGATTCCAAAAGTATCTTCAATCGCTTTCAATACCGGTGTAATTGCATTGGTAGTACATGATGCTGCTGAAAAAATAGAAACTTCATCTGGGTTGTAATCATTTTGATTGACACCGTGAACGATATTTGGAACTCCTTTACCGGGAGCGGTTAACAACACTTTTAAAGATCCTTTTGATTGGAGGTGACGACTCAATTCTTTCTCATCTCTGAAAGCTCCTGTATTGTCAATAACCAAAGCATCATTAATGCCATACTTTGTGTAGTCAATTTCTTCGGGGGCGTTTGCTGAAATCAGATGAACAGTGGTTCCGTTGATAATTAAAGCGCTATTTTCAACGTCTGTTTGAACGGTTCCGTTAAAGTCGCCGTGAACAGAATCATATTGAAGCAATGAGGCTCTTTTTTCCAAAACAGTTTGATTGACAGCACCTCGGGTAACAATGGCTCTGAGTCGCAACTGACTTCCTTTTCCTGTCCTAGCCATTAATTCACGGGCGAGTAGTCTGCCTATGCGTCCAAAACCATAAAGCACAACGTCTTTTGGTTTTTTACTTTTGTCTTGAGAGGCATCTTTTAATTTGTCTGAAACAAAGGCAAGTGCATCGCTGTATTTATCATCCTCAAGGTGAAATTCATAAGTGAGTTTTCCTATATCTAGTTTTGCCGGCGGGAGGTCAAGCATTTTGATTGCCTGAGCAATTTCAACCGAATCAAAAATGGAAATGGGTTTTTGAACAAATTCCCCGGCATACTCATGAAGGTTCAAAATTTCGCTTACATTTTTATCAATCAATTGATTTTTGAATAAAACGAGTTCGATGGATTTATCATACCAAAGATCACTGATAATTTTAATAAATTCAACCGAAGCACGTCTTCTATCGGCCTGAAAAGAAAGTTCTTTTTCATAAACTTCTTGATAACTCATAGCTGTTTTGTTAAAGGGTTAGGTGTGGATTTTATTTTGCTGCAAAATTAGTTATTTCAAACGTTTTAGTAAAGTATATTTTAAAAAATAACTACCTCCTTGAAGTTTGATTTTCAAAGAGGTAGCTATTTACACTTACCTATTGGATTTTATCTGAAAATAAAGGTGTTTGTTTCGCCTTTTTGATCGATAAATGTAATTTTAATGGGTGTGTTTGGACTTCGGGCATTCATAATGGTTTTTACGTCATCAATATCCTGAATGTTTTCATCGTTGATTTTTGTAATAACTATCCCTGAAAGATTGTATTGAGCCATATCTCTGGTGAGAGGTCTGGTCACGATGACACCATTTTTTGCGCCAATGGTTTTAAGTTCTTCTTTATTGAGATTTTTTACTTCTAGCCCAAGGCTTTCAATTTCATAAGTTTCCAGTTTGACCAGAGTTACGGGAATAATTTTTTCTTTTCCGTTTCTATCTAGGGTAACGTTCACAATGTCGTTGGGTCTTTTTGTGCTTAAATAGCCAGATAGATCAGAAAATTTTGTAATTGTAATCTCATCTAGTTTTTTGATAATATCTCCTTCTTTAATTCCGCCAAGGTCTGCGCCACTTCCTTTTTCTACATCAGCAATATAGACTCCCTGAATTTTGTCAATGCCCATTTCTTTTGCTTGACTTGAATTTGTGTTTAGTACTTGAATACCTAAGATTGCGCGTTGTACATTGCCAAACTCGAGTATGTCCTCAATTACTTTTCTTGTGATATTTGAAGGAACCGCAAATGAATAGCCAATAAAAGCCCCTGTTTGTGAGCTAATGGCAGTATTTATGCCCACAAGTTCTCCATTTGCATTTACTAAAGCACCACCGCTGTTTCCGCGATTCACTGCGGCATCAGTTTGAATAAATGATTGCGGATTTCCGTCAAACTCGTTGAGGTTTCTTGCTTTGGCACTTACGATTCCGGCTGTTACCGTTGAAGTGAGATTAAAGGGATTTCCAACTGCCAGTACCCATTCCCCAACTTTTATCGCATTAGAATCTGCAAAAGGGACATAAGGCAAATCGTTATCAGATTTTATTTTTAGCAAAGCAATGTCTGTTTTGGGGTCTGTACCCACAAGTTCAGCATCATAAGATTGATTGTTGTTCAGGACAACCTCAATTTCAGAGGCATTGTCAATCACATGGTTGTTTGTCACAATATAGCCATCCGGGCTAATGATAACTCCACTTCCGGAACCCACAATTTCTCGCTGGTGACCCCTTCCATACAAATATTCAAAAATATTTGTTGGAGAGGTTGCCGTTGTTCTGTTTTTAATGTGAACAACTGCGTGGATGGTCTTTTCTGCAGCGATTGTAAAATCAAGGTTTGTACCTTCTATAAAACTTGGGGTGTTAAAATTTGTGGGTATAAAAGAAGCGGTTTCAGATGGAATGTTTGTTGTTGTAGTTTTTTCTTCAACTAAAAGTTTATAACCGCCCAAAGTAATCACTCCCGAAAATAGCGCGATGATAAATAAATTTGCAATTTTTTTCATAGTTCTATTTTTAAATGTTTGACAATAATTTTGTAAAATTAAAAGTTGTTTTTGCTCTAAAAATGCTTTTAACGAGCATTTAACAGCAAAAAAATTGTTAATACCCTTACCTTTGTATATATGAATTTTTCGTTTTATAAATACCAGGGCACAGGGAACGATTTTGTTATCATTGATAACCGTGAATTATTTTTCCCCAAAAATAATACCAACCTAATCGCGCAACTTTGTGACCGAAAATTTGGCATAGGAGCTGACGGTTTGATACTACTTGAAAATCATCCCACTTTGGATTTTAAAATGGTTTATTACAATGCAGACGGAAATCAAAGTTCTATGTGTGGAAATGGCGGAAGATGTCTTGTGCATTTTGCAAATTATCTTAACATTATAGATACAAAGGCCGTTTTTGAAGCCATTGATGGGGTTCATGAGGCACATCTTGTAGATGGAAATGTGTCTTTAAAAATGAATGATGTTAGCACTTTTAAAACTGAAAAGGAATCTATATTTTTGAATACAGGTTCCCCTCATCACGTGACATTTTGTGACGCTTTGGATCAACTCGATATTCAAACTGAAGGGGCAAATCTGCGTCACAATCTTTATGGAAAAGAAGGAGCAAACATCAACTTTGTACAACAGCTTGAAGAAAATCTATTTGCAGTTCGTACTTATGAAAGAGGTGTTGAAGCAGAAACGCTCTCTATGTGGAACCGGAGTGACTGCTGTTGCTTTAGCGATGCATATTACAGGAAAATCAATCTCAAACGAAATTCAACTAAAGACCCCTGGTGGTGATTTAATTGTTAGATTTCAAAAGGAAGGAAGTCATTATACAAATATATATTTAGTGGGGCCTGCGGTTCAGGTTTTTAATGGGAAATGGCAATGATCACAGGAAATAAAATAAAGTTAAGAGCACTGGAGCCTAAAGATTTGGATTTCCTGTATGAACTAGAAAATAATACAGCATTTTGGGAATATGGCAATACGCAAACACCCATTTCACGATTTGTACTCAAGCAGTACCTCGACAATGCCCTAAGAGACATATATGAAGTCAAGCAGTTGCGGCTTGTCATTATTGACCTGAATGATAATTTGCTGGGACTTATTGACCTTTATGATTTTGATCCAAAAAATAAAAGAGTGGGTTTGGGTATTATCATATCCGAAGAAAAAAACAGGGGTAAAGGCTATGCATTAGAAGCAATCAAATTAATCTGTGATTATGCTTTTTCGCAACTGGCTGTTCATCAGGTGTATGCAAATATTGGAGAAGACAACTTAAAAAGTATGGACTTGTTTGAAAAAGCTGGTTTTCAAAAAGCAGGAGTAAAAAGAGATTGGAATTTTTATGCAGGAAGTTTCAAGGATGAAGTATTGTTTCAGTTGATTAATACTACCCAGCCAAAAAGGGCTTAAATGGGTGTGTTAAGGTTTTTAAAAAGGTAGTTTTAAGGCGTCTTAACTCAACTATATTTGCAGACTGTTAAAGCAATATGACTTCTAATAAATTATTCAGTTTTCTAAAAAAGCACAAATCAAACATCTTGTTTGGGTTGGTGATTCTTTTGTTGATCATTCCTCAAACGCGTATGCCCATTCAGGTGTTTGTTCAGCGGATCATTGCTTTTAGTCCTTCAACAATTTCAGAGGAAAAAAGGGAAATATTGCAGGATTATTCTTGGAGACTTAGGAGTCTTAACGGAGCTTCTAAAACTATGGAAGATTCAAAAAATCAAGTAATTGTTATCAACTTATGGGCAACCTGGTGCCCTCCTTGTATTGCTGAAATGCCTTCCTTTCAGGAATTGTATAATGACTTTGGGGACCGGGTAGATTTTTACTTCATTTCAAACGAAAAAAGTGAAACCCTCCATCGTTTTATGGAAAGACATAGTTACAAATTTCCCGTTTATCAACCGTTGGAGGAGGCTCCGGCGAAATTAAATTCCAATGCGCTACCCACAACTTATTTGATTAATAAAAAAGGGGAAATTATAATCAAAAAAACAGGTGTAGCAGACTGGAATAGCCGAAAAATGAGAGCATTGCTCAATGAATTGATTGCGGAAGAAATTTAGCTGAAAACAATTAAACGTTTCTCAATAATGAGTTCATTGAAACCCATTTGTTTTTGAATCCATTGCAACGATTTTTCAGTATAAAAAATCACGTGTGTGGGGTCGTTTTTATAATACCAATCTCCAAAACTGATTTGATATCTAAAAATATCAGTCATACAATATAGTTTTCCTTTTGGCTTGAGAAGGTTTTTTAATAACTGAAACTCTTTTAAAGGTTGATGAAAGTGCTCTATCACTTCACAACAAACAATATAATCATACTTTTCCTCAAGAACAGACTTATCAGGATGAAAAAAAGGATCATATAATTTGAGGGAATAGCCTTTATCATTGAGCACCTTTGTGATAACAGGACCGGTACCTGCTCCAAAATCTAGCCCCAGACTGTTTTGAGCTGAAAAGTCTGCTTGAACGGCAAGGGTGATGGGTGAAACAAAATTTTGATATCGCGGGTCATTAATATCGTTGTTGTGACTCTCATAGCGTTCAATTTCAAAAATAGCATTAGGGAAGGTATCTGTACTTCTCACAATTGAACCACAACAGTTGCAATCATAAAACCGATGCCGTTCTTCAATATGAATGGGCTCAGATAACCCGGAGTTACAGAGAATGCAGTTCATTTTAAGAAATTAGAATGGGTTTTAGAAAATCAAATGCTTGAAAAAACTTACATCACCTCTTTCAATTTTTTTAGTTTTTCTTTCCAGAGTTCAAGTTCATCTTTGTGACGCTGTATATTTTTGTGAACCTCTTTTACCAGCGGATTTTTATCATCCACATGTTGAAAAAATCCAAGGTTGTTTTCTAATTGATTGATTTCTTGTTTTACCTCGTCAATTTTTTTTGTGATGAAGAAGCGTTCATTTTGGATTTTTCTATCATCATCGTGTGAGGTAATATTGTTTAATTTATTGTCATATTTGAGAAGCTCAATTTCTTTTTTACTCATATCGAGTTTCTTGAAAAGGCCATCAATAACTTTATTAAACTTACTTTCAATGTTCTTTTTATTAAAAGGAACACGGCCTATTTCTTTCCATTTAGCGATTTTTTCTTTGACAAATTTTAAATCTTCTTTGGATTGATCAGTAAGTTCAAATGCTTTCAATTCTTCAAGCAGGGCATTTTTTAATTCCAATGCTTTTACCTCTTCTTCATTTTCTTTATTGCGGTCTGCGTGAAGTCTGTCAAAATAATGGTTGCAAGCAGCTTTGAATTTTTTCCAGATTTTATCACTATCTTTTCTGGGCACATGACCAATTTGCTTCCAGTCATTCTGGATTTTTTTCATCAATGGGGTGACAACATCAAAATCTTCACTGTTTTTGTTTTCCTCGGCAATTTTAATAAGTTCTTGTTTTTTAGCAAGATTGGAAAATTGTTCTTTTTTTTGATTTTTATAAAAAAGGTTTTTCTTTTTATTAAAATTTCTTACGGCATTTTTAAATGCTGTCCAGGTTGCATCATTGTTTTGTGAAGGAACTTTGCCGGCTTTAAAGAATTGATCTCTTAATTCCTCCAGAGTTTTGATGCCATTTTGCCAGGCTTGATGACTGTCTTTGGTATTTTCAGTTAAGTGATTTATTTGATTCGTTATTTCAGTTTTGATTTCAAGATTTTTTTCAAAATCCTTTTCAATTTCTTTTTGATGTGCTGCGCGTTTGTCGTGTAATACTTTTGTGGCAGCACTAAAGCGGTCCCATACATCGTCACGGTATTCTTTTGCTACCGGTCCGGTATCTTCTTTCCACATCTTGTGGAGCATTTGAAGCTCTCTAAATGCTTTGTTTATGTTTGCTTCATCTGCGAGTTCCTCAGCTCTGTTGATAATTTTTATCTTTTGTTCTAAGTTGTGTTTAAAATCTAAATCACGAAATTCCCTGTTGAGGTGAAGGAAATCATAGAAGTTTTCAACGTGGTGGTGGTAATTGTTCCAAACGGTGTTGTAGCCGTCACGAGGTATAGGACCAGCGTCTCGCCAGCGTTCTTGAATATCTTTAAAATGCTTGTAGGTGGTGTTTATGTTTTCCTCGACACTTATAAGTCCTTTCAATTCTTCAATAAGTGTCAGTCTCTTTTGTAAATTGGCTTGAAGGTCTTTTTTAAGGCTTTTGTAATAATTATTACGTTTTTCACGGTACTCAAAATGCAAGGTGTTGAATTCGTTCTTTAGGGGAGAGGAGTAGTGAAAATCTATGATATTTCCGCCTTGAGCAAGAAACTCTTCCTTTTTCTCATTTAATTCTTCGTCAAATTGACTGTTAAATTCAACACGAATTTCCTCAACTTCTTTTTTAATGTCTTGAATTTTACCTGTATTAAGAATGCTTTTTAAGGCTGCCACAAGTTGCTTTTGAGTCATACTGTGGTAGTCAACAGATTTTTTATCCTTGGAATTAGTTGTTTCATCATCATTTTCTTCATCGTCATCGTCATCAGAAGAGGTCACTTCTTCTTCATCTTCACTTTCATCGGTTATGGAGGGGATGGTTTCGGGTTCTAATTTTTGTTCAGTAGAATTCTCAGGGTGAGTTTCTTCTGGCGTTTCATTTGTTTGATTTTCCTTCTCATCAACTAAAGCCTTTTCATTTGAGTCTTCATTTGAAGTATCTGTGGCTGGAGATTCTGATTCTTCAGGATTGATTTTTATTTCACCTTCTTGAGAAGTTGATTCCTCATTTGAATCTAGCGGCTTGATTTGATCGTTATCCGAGTGAAGTATTTCTTTGTTTTCGGGTTTATTTTCCTGTTCAGACATTTGTTTCAATGTTAAGGTTCAAAATTTGTTGAGGTTGGAAAGATAGTGACAACTCTTGTAATTGCAAAGTTTAACAACGATTTTGATGGGCTTTTAGGTCAAGAATTCCATATTTTCCATGATTTTTTTGCCTGATAGTGAAGCATAGCTTCTCCATTTACGATTCTGGCACCTTGATCTTTTCCTAATTTTAGAAATAATGTAAGTCTTGGATTGTATATTAAATCAAAAAGGAGGTGTTTGGTCCCAACACCCTCAAATGGAATTTTTGGAAAAGCATTGATGTTTGGGCTAGTTCCTAAAGGGGTGCAATTGATGATTAATTTATGACTTTCAATAATTTCTTTTGAAAGTTCATTGTAGCTATAAGCGTTTTCTTTTTTATCCCTGGACACAAATTTGTAATCAAAACTCAAGCTTTTCAATACATATTCAATGGCTTTTGAAGCACCTCCTGTGCCAAGAATTAACGCATTTTTGCCCTCAATTGGAAAGTGTTCAGCAAGTGACTTTGCAAACCCATAATGATCAGAATTGTAACCAATCAAGTTTCCTTTTTTTGAAATTTTCAAGGTGTTTACAGCTCCAATCTCTTTAGCCTCTTTATCCATTTTATAAAGAAATGGGATTATTTGTTCTTTGTATGGAATAGTAACATTCAAGCCTTTCAAGCTTTTTTCTATGGATAGTATTTTTTGAATCTCATCTATGGATTCAATATCAAAATTAATGTAGCGATGATTTAATTTCTCAGTTTCAAAAAAGTTTTCAAAATATTTTTTTGAAAAAGAGTAAGAGATGTTTTTCCCCAAAAGACCGTAGGTAGCCATAATAAAAATTTGGATTATTATTTAGTTTCATTGGGGATGAAAAAACTTAATTTATTTTTTTTGTCTTATCTCCATACCAGCCTAATGCTAAAACGATAAGAATGCCTACAAATATAAAAAAGATTGCGATGATTGTTTCATAATCTATTGAATTTGGTATAAATCTTTTGTAATTAGTAAGTATGGGGTTGCCTTCTGTATCAAAAATGGTGTTTCCTGAAAGATCTTTAGCAACTATTTTTTCTTTCCAAGGCCAAACCACACCCAAAGAGCCTGCTATAAACCCAATAATTCCGGCATAAGTAGCACTTTTGAAGTGTTTTAAAAGATAGCCTAACAAATGTGAAAGTGTAACCAAACCTGCGAGAGAGCCCAATGAAAAAGAAATTAACACTTTCAACAGGCGGAGTCTCTCCATATTGTCAACAAAGCTGAAATCAAAGATTAATATTTCTGCTATTGTATTATATAGTGCATTGACAGAGTCAACGAGTAAAAGCACGTAGTTTCCAAGTAATATCAAAATAAAAGAACCCGAAAGTCCCGGTAAAGTCATTCCCGAAACACTTATGATTCCACAAAAAAATACAAAAATAAGATTGTCATTTTCTGTTGCCGGTTCTAGAAAACTTATGCTAATACCCGCTATAATTCCACAAAGTAGAATGGCGATGTTTCTTTTTGTCCATTCATCAAAATCTCTTGCTATATAATAAATCGATCCCAGAATCATTCCAAAAAAAGAACTCCATACAAAGAGCTCATAGTGCACAATTAAATAATCGAGCAATTGTGAAACACTAAAATAGCTGATGAGCATTCCCAGAATTAATATACTTAAAAATTGACCGTTGACATAACGATAAAAACTGCGAAACCTTCCTGCAATGATGAGTTTGAATGCTTTTCTGTTTATTTTTTGAAGGGAGTAAATAAATTCTTCATAAAATCCGGCAACAAAAGCAACAACACCTCCAGACACACCTGGAACTTTATTAGCGGCACCCATTGCAAGACCTTTTAATAAAAGCCAGACTTTGTCAGAGAAAGTGCGTGGTTGTGTCATATTTTTTCAGCCTTTTTAGTAGCGATTCTTTCCAAAAGAAATATAATTAGAAACCCAATAATTAAGCTTATTATTGCCCCTGTGAGTTGCGGATTTCCTAAAAATTCTGAAGGTAAAACACTTTTTTCCAGAAAGGGAACTTCTTCGCCCTCGCTATTGAGTCTCCAACTTAGCACTTCTTTCCAAGGCCAAACTTTATTTAACGCACCAATCATAAAACCGGTCAAAACTGCCAAGGTGATGTTTCTGTAGTTTTTAAATAGCCAGGTAAGTACACCGGAAAAAAGCTTTATACCCAGAACAGCTCCAATTAAAAAAACAGCTAATTTTAAAACCGAATCTCCTAATAGCTCCCAATTTCCTTGAAAAATAGATTCCCTAAAATTGTTTAAGGTCTTTAAAACTACTTCATAAGAGCCTAATAAAAGCAATATAAAAGATCCCGAAATGCCCGGTAAAATCATAGCAATGATAGCTACAAAACCTGAAAAAAAGATTGACCAATGATTATCAGGAGAAGTCATGGGCTCTGCTAGTGTGATAAAAAAGGATCCAAAACCTGCCAGTAAAATAGCGAGTATAATCTTTGAGTTCCAAGGTTTTATTTGTTTTCCGATATAAATGATACTTGCTAAAATGAGCCCAAAAAAGAAAGCCCACACTAAAATGGGGTGGTATTCCAATAACCAACCAATTAATTTGGCTAGTGAAAGGATACTTATTGCAACACCCCCAAAAAGAATAATTAAAAATCGAAGGTTATATAACTTCCAAGCTCTTAAAAAGCCTCTTTCCTTCCAAACCGAAAAAAATTTAAGATTTAAATTGTGAATAGTAGAAACAAGCTCTTCATAAATGCCTGAAATAAAAGCGATGGTTCCTCCAGAAACACCGGGCACGACATCTGCTGCTCCCATTGCAATCCCTTTTAAAAATAAAAAAAGGTGTTGAAGGGTGTTTTTTTCTTTCATTGATGGGTTGATTTAAGCCCAAAAATAAAGAAATTTATTGGGAACTTTTTCTGAAGGGATTGATTAAATTTTGAACTTCTTCTAATTCAAAAACACTTGGGAAGAGTATTTCTAAAACCATACTATAATCTGAATCTATTTTCAAGCCATTTTCAAGGTGGAATTTTCCTTTAATGGTGTCATTTAAAAAATAAAACAAACCGCTCAATCGATATTCCAACTCTGCATTTTCAGGATAAAATTCCGTGGCTTGAAACAAGTTGTTGATTGCAGCTTCAAATTCCCCTAATTGCATTAATAGGTCTGTTCTGCTCAACCAGGTTTGTAATTCATAATTTCCCAGTTCAATGGCTCGTCTATAACCAATTTCAGCTTCCTCAAAAAGTCCTAATTTGAAGTTTATAGTGCCATATCGTTTCCAGTAATGAACATTTTCACTGTCAATATTGATGGCTTTATCGATGTAGTAAAGCGCTTTTTGGTAATTTCTTTTTTTGGTGTAAAAATCTGTAATAGCTATCCAGCCTTTGTCTAAAAGCGCATCTTCTTCAACACATTTTTGATAGTATTCAAGCGCCAGATCCTTGTTGCCCAGTTTTTCGTGACATTTGCCTATGCGTAACAGCGCAAATGAAGTTGGATCCTCAAGATTGAGGGTGATAGTGTAGTTTTCAATAGCCTCATTATAGCGTTTCATTTTTTCAAGGACTTTTCCTTTTTCCAGATAAGCCCCCACAAATGTGTCATCTGAAATAATGGCAAAGTCAAAAGCAGCTAGTGCTTTCTTGAAATTCTTCATCATAAAATACTGCTTCCCCACCTGATGCCACGCGACTTCACAATAAGGGTTTGAATTGAGATATATATTTAAATAATCGATGGCTTCATTGTGAAGCTCCATAAATTCATAACAATAAATAACATTATAAAGGGAAGAATAGTCATAGATATCTATCTCAACACATTTCATAAAATAATAACGAGCATTTTCATAATCCTCAAGAAAGAGGTATTCCATTCCAATGAGATTTAAAACGTCTGCCTCGTCTTCTGTAAGTTCCAGGGCTTTTTCAAGCAGATTGATTGCTTTTTTATGATTGTCTTTTCTGGAAAAGATATTTGCTCTTTGAATATAAATTTCTTCGTTTGTGCTGTCCAGAAGCTGTAATTCATTAAGAAGTTCTTCGGCAATTTCAAGTTTATCCTCAAAAATATACATCTCTACCTGAAACAATTTTAAATTGGTCGATGTGGGATGCTGTTGCAGGCCAAGTTTTGTCGCTTTTTTGGCCAAAGCAATTTTCCCATTTTCCATATAATAATTAATAATATCTTCAAATTCTTCTGAGTCAAAGAAAAGGACATTATTAGTTTTTAACATGGATTCAAAACGGGAAAGCGAGAAATTTTTGTCTTCGTTATGACTCAAATGCATAGACGTGGATTTTTGGGATTTCTTCTTTAACTAAATTTACTAATGTAAATCTATATTCAAAGTTTATGCCTAATATCTTGTTAACAAATTAATCAACATCAAAATGCTGTTAACCTAAAGATAATCAGATAGATAAATAATAAATTAGTGATTAATTGTATCAAGAACTTCTAGTAAAATATGGCAGCCCTCCTCAATTTCATCGATTGTAATAGTTAATGGAGGTGTGACGCGTATTGCTTTTCCTTCAAAAAGCAGCCAAAAAAGTATCAAGCCTTTGTCTTTACAACGAAGTATAACTTGTGTGGCTGTCTCTTCGTCTTTTACCATAATGGCAAGCATTAATCCCATTCCTCTCACTTCTTCAATTAAGGAATGTTTTAATAATTTTCTGAAGTGCTTTTCTTTTTCTAAAGTTTCAGCAATGAGGTTTGAAGTTGTTAATTCTTTGAGAGTAGCCAGTGCTGCTGCTGCAATAACGGGATGCCCCCCAAAAGTAGTAATGTGACCCAGTTTTGGGTTTTCCCGTAAAAGTTTCATTTTTTCGCTGGACGATATAAATGCCCCTACCGGCATACCGCCGGCCATTCCTTTTCCAACTGCCAATATATCAGGTATGCAGTCAAAGTTTTGAAAACCGAAAAGTTTTCCGGTGCGACCAAAACCCGGTTGAATCTCATCAAGAATTAATTGAGCACCTGTTTCATCACATCGTTGTTTTACTTTTTTTAAATACTCATTTTTGGGCAATAGAAATCCGGCACCGCCCTGAATGGTTTCTAAAACGACCCCTGCTGTTTTATTTGTTATTTTTTGAAGGTCTTTTTCGTCATTGAACGAAATAAAAGAAACATCGGGCATTAAGGGTCTAAAGGCACTTTTTCGTTCTTCAAAGCCCATAATACTCAAGGAGCCCATTGTGTTTCCGTGATACCCATTGTGTGCACTTATTATTTGAGATCTTCCGGTGATGCGTTTGGCGAGTTTGATGGCGCCTTCAATGGCTTCAGTACCGCTGTTTGTTAAGTAGGTGGTTGAAAGGTTTTCAGGTAATTGAAATGCCAACAGTTTTGTGAATTCTATGGCCGGTTTTTGAATGTATTCACCATAGACCATAACGTGTAAATAGGTTTCTGTTTGAGTTTTTATGGCTTCTACAACTTTGGGGTGACAATGCCCTAAAGTGCAGGCAGAAACACCTGCCACAAAGTCGAGGTGTGCTTTACCGTCTGTGTCATAAATGTAAGACCCTTTTGCATGGGAGACTTCCATAGCAAGTGGATGAGGAGTGGTTTGAGCTTGATATTTAAAGAAATCTTCCTTATTTGACATACTGTTTAATTCCTTTTTAGATTCCTTATAAAGTTCTGAATTTTAATCTTCAATTTTCTGATCTTTCTTTATTTCTGAATTCTCAGAGTTTTCTGAGTCATCTTCATCACTCAAGGGTGTAAAGTCATCGGGTTGGTTTTGTAAATCTTTAGGAAGTAAACGAGAGGCTTCCGGAATATTAATTTCTTCCTCTGGTGTATCGTCAAAAAATGCTTCTTCCAGTTTCGGTAATGGAATACCTGTGATTTTAGGCAATATGGGAATGGGTTTTCCTTTAAATAAATCTTCTTTGGAGAGCAATCGTTCCTCACCCCGCCAGTTAAATCCTCTCAAAATTCTTGCATTTTCAGGGAATTGTGATTCCGGGTGCAGTTTTCCATCTGCCTGTCGAATGAATCTAATGGTTTCTATCTCTTGTTCTTTTAAAGTGATTTGCAATGAGCTTGCCCTGGAGTGATTGATACCCACCAGTTCGTCGTTTTCATTGCGTGTAAAAAAAATGACTTCGGCATTTCTATTAATGTTGATGGTGTCAAGTTCATTGTCTGTAAACAAACCAATGAGTATGTCTCCCTTTACTTGATTGAAACCGGCACTGTCTTTTTGAATGAGGAAAGCATTATTAAAAACCTTGAGTGTGTCAAGTTGATCTGTTAATGTATTTGACAGCAAATGGATGGTGTCTCCCGTCATTTGACTTTCTCCACTCCACATCACCGGGTTGCGGATCATTTTTGTGATTCCGGTTTTTTCATCACTGTAAATAGAGTCAGATTTTCCACTCATATCACTTTTGTAAATACGGGCGTCATAAAATCCACGCAAGATGCGGCGTTCTGGTTTGCCTGTAATTCTAAGAGTGTCTGCGTGCATGTAGATAGAGTCATTATCTCTTAGGGTAACTGCAACGGCACGTTTGGTAATAAATACAGAGTCTTTATCTCTAAAAATTTCAGCATAATGTCCTCTTACAATGCTATTGTTTAAGGTGTCAAGTATTTTAATATTATTTGTTGCAGAGGCAAAATTTTTATTTCGGTCAAAGTAAAGGCTGTCCCCAAAGACAGTTCTGTTTTCATAATCAATTTTTGCATTTTTGGAGAAGTGTCCTTTGTCATTTCGGGTGTCATAAAAACCGCGTTCACTATAGACATTGCTTGTTTCACCAATAATGGTTGAGGGACCATATAAATAAGCGTGTCCTGTTTCGGTATAAAAGTCGAGTTGATTGGTATTGATGGTATAATCTGGATTGACTAAAACCACATTTGACAAAAACTGATAGCGTTTTGTTTCAGCAAAGTAGCGACCAATTCTACTTGTGAGGGTGCTGGCGGTATCTACAACTTTCCCGCCACTTCGGTAAAAACCCTGTTGTTTGTTTCTGTCAAAATAAAGCGTATCTGTGGTTAAAGTAGAATTGGGTTCTTTCAAGATCACATCCCCACTGGCAAAAGCAAATTTTGTATTGCCATTGTATTCGGCATATTTACTGTTTAAGGTCATGGTATCACCTTGGGTGATGCGCACATTGCCAAAGGCTTTTACAAAATTATCTTTCATATAGACAAAGGCCTGGTCACACCACATTTCAACGCCCTCATGAACGATATAAACTTGTTCTGAGAGTTCTTTGGTATAAATAACCGCGTCTGGCAAGTCAGGTCTAATTTCTAAAAACCCGGATTGGATATCAACTTTTTGCGGTTGCTGTGCAAATAGAAATGGAATATTCACAACAAACAGGAGAACCATCAGTACTTTTTTTATGTATCGATTTGGTACTGCCATTTGCAAATTTTCTGAGTTTATCTGTGAATGGTTTGTGTTCTGTCTGGTCCCACAGAAACTAATTTAATGGGGACTTCAAGTTCTTTTTCCAGGAAGTCGATATAGTCATTGAGTTCTTTAGGAAATTTATCAGTTTCTTTAATTTTTGTAAGATCTTCTTTCCAACCTTTCATTTCAATGTAAACCGGGGTGACATATTCCGGCTCAATATTGAAAGGCAAATGATTAATGGTCTCTCCTTTGTATTTGTAAGCGGTACAAACCTTTAAGGTTTTAAAACCACTTAAAACATCGCCTTTCATCATCATGAGTTGTGTCACTCCGTTAACGGCAACAGCATATTTTAGTGCTACTAAATCCAGCCAGCCACAACGTCTGGGTCTTCCGGTCACGGCACCAAATTCATTACCAATTTTAGCCATTTTTTCTCCCACTTGATCAAAGAGTTCTGTGGGGAATGGTCCGCTCCCTACGCGTGTTGTGTATGCTTTAAAGATACCATATACTTCTTTGACTTTGTTGGGTGCAATTCCCAAACCTGTACAGGCACCTGCTGCTGTGGTGTTTGAGGAGGTCACAAAAGGATAAGTTCCAAAATCGATATCAAGTAAGGAGCCTTGTGCGCCTTCAGCAAGGATGGATTTACCTGCTTTTTGAGCTTGATGAAGGTATTCTTCACTGTCGATAAATGTCAATGTTTTAAGAGTTTCAACTGCCGTAAAAAATTCTTCTTCCATCTCATCAAGGTCAAACTGAACATCTACATCATAAAAGTCGATAAGTCCCAAATGCTTTTCTGCTAAAGCACGATAGTTTTTTTCCCAATTTGGCATTTCCAAATCGCCAATACGCAAACCGTTTCTTCCGGTTTTGTCCATATATGTGGGGCCAATGCCTTTGAGCGTTGAACCTATTTTTGCTTTGCCTTTTGAGGCTTCTGAAGCGGCATCCAGCAAGCGGTGTGTGGGAAGTATGACGTGTGCTTTACGCGAAATAAAAAGTTTGCTTTTATAGTCTATATTGAATTTATCGAGGCCTTCCAATTCTTTGACAAAAACCACGGGGTCAATGACGACTCCGTTTCCAATAAGGTTGATAGTTTTTGAATGGAAAATACCTGAAGGGATGGTTCTCAAGACGTGTTTTATACCGTCAAATTCTAGGGTATGTCCTGCGTTGGGTCCCCCTTGAAATCTTGCTACAATGTCATAGTTTTGGGTTAAAACGTCAACTATTTTTCCTTTTCCTTCGTCGCCCCATTGCAGACCAAGTAGTAAATCTACTGCCATTTTTTAAGTATTATTCGGTTGTTTTTTGTTTCCGTAAAAGTAAAGTGAATGATTTGTAATTTCGATATCAAAAACCTCTTCTATGGTTTTTTTTATCGATTGGATACGCGGGTCACAGAACTCAATAACCTCACCGGTATCAGTTAAAATAACGTGGTCGTGTTGGCGGTCAAAATAGGATTTTTCATAATGTGCCTGATTTTTTCCAAACTGGTGTTTGCGCACCAAACCACAATCGAGAAGCAACTCAATGGTGTTGTAAAGTGTGGCCCTGCTCACACGATACTTCTTATTTTTCATTTTGATATATAGTGATTCAATATCAAAATGTTCTGAGTTGTTGTATATTTCTTGAAGAATTGCAAAGCGTTCAGGTGTTTTACGGTGCCCTTTTTCTTCTAAAAAGCTTGTAAAAACATTTTTTACGATTGCCTGATTGTTGCTAATATTTGTTTTAGTATCTGTCATTTTTCAACTGCAAATTTACGTTTTTTTTAGACTCTTGTCACTTTATCAATCCCATTAATTTTTTTGATTTTGGTGATGACTTCATTTAAGATGTTTTTATTTTTTACGATTACGATAATGTTTCCGGTAAAAACGCCGTCATCACTGTCAAAACTTAAACTCTTAATGTCTATGTTCATATGGTTTGAAATCACCTTAGTAACAGAATTTACCAACCCAAGATTATCAATGCCTGTTATTTTTATCTGAGCCTTGAAGTCTTGTTGAGAGGAATCAATCCACTTTGCTTGAATGATTCTGTATGTAAAATTACTTTGCAGCTGCAGCGCGTTGGGACAATTGTTTTTATGAATTTTAATACCATCACTCACTGTGATAAAACCAAAAACAGGATCGCCTGGTATGGGGTTGCAGCAGTTTGCAATGGTATAATCAAGCTTTTCTTCTTCTTTTCCAAAAACCAATTGGTCATATTTGACTGAAATTTCATCTTTTTCAATTTCAGCAGGGTCCGCTTGTTTTCGTATTCGATTTTTGAAAAACCCTAATAAAGCATTGCTTCTTGAACCTGCAAAGTTTCTTAGCTGCTGGTTGTCAATAATGCCGTTGCCCACTCTGTAAAACAAATCAAGACTGGTTTTTACTTTAAAAAACACCACCATTTGATTGATGGTTTTCTCGTCCAGATTTATTTTCAGGGATTTCAACTTTCTGGATAAAATTTCTTTTCCATCTTCTGCAATCTTTTTCTTTTCTTCTTTGAGAGAGGATCTAATTTTAGATTTTGCTTTGGCAGTAGTGGTATAATTTAACCAGTTTGCATTGGGCTTCGCATTTTCTGATGTAATGATTTCTACCTGATCACCACTTTTTAATTGTGTGCTCAGGGGCATTAGTTTTCCATTGACTTTTGTGCCGCGGGTTTTAGTGCCCACTTCTGTATGGATGCTAAAAGCAAAATCCAGGGCAGTTGCGCCTTTTGGTAAAGAGATTAAATCACCTAAGGGAGTGAAAACAAAAATTTCTTTGGCATATAGATTGAGTTTGAATTGTTCAACAAAATCTACAGCATTGGTTTCAGAGCCTTCCAAAGCTTCTTGAAGACGATTGAGCCAGGCTTCGAGGTTCTGATCTTCTTCTTCGTTGTTGTTTTTGTATTTGTAATGAGCGGCAAATCCTTTTTCGGCGATTTCATTCATGCGCTCGCTGCGAATTTGAACTTCAACCCAGCGACCTTTAGGACCCATAACAGTAATGTGTAGCGCTTCATAACCGGTTGATTTGGGTGAGGAAATCCAATCCCGAAGACGCGTTGGATTAGGTCTAAAATGGTCTGTTACGATGGAATAAATCTTCCAGGCAATGAATTTTTCCAGTTCTAAATCACATTTGTAAATGATTCTTACGGCAAATTTATCAAAGACCTCTTCATAGGTAACATTTTGCATGAGCATTTTTCTGCGAATCGAAAAGATGGACTTTGGGCGTCCCTTTATCTCATAATCAAGCTGCTCTTTATCCAGTGATGTTTTAATAATATTGTTGAACTCTTCAATGTATTTATCCTGTTCTTCTTTACTTTCTTTGATTTTGTTGAAGATATCATTGTACACTTCGGGCTCTGTGTATTTGAGTCCTAAATCTTCCAGCTCGGTTTTTATGTTGTAAAGACCAATTCTGTGCGCCAGTGGGGCATAGATATAAAGGGTTTCTGAAGCTATTTTAATTTGCTTATCCACTCTCATTGATTCCATCGTTTGCATGTTGTGCAAGCGGTCTGCAATTTTAATGATAATGACCCGCACATCTTCATTGAGAGTGAGTAGCATTTTTCTAAAATTTTCTGCTTGAAGCGAAACGTCGCGTTCCTGTTCAATCGCTGAAATTTTTGTAAGACCATCAACAATGCGAGCTACGGTAGCACCAAAAAGTTGTTCTATGTCGTTGAGGGTATAACTGGTGTCTTCAACAACATCGTGCAGTAAAGCAGCAGCAATGGATGTAGCATCAAGGCCAATTTCTGATGCGACAATTTTAGCAACGGCTATGGGGTGAAAGATGTATGCTTCACCTGATTTTCGCCGTTGTTCTTTGTGTGCATCCACAGCAATGTCAAAGGCCTTTCTTATCAGTTTTTTATCCTCCGGCGAAAGTGTGCGGTAACTGATTTTAAGAAGCTCTTTGTATTGCTTGGCAATTTCTTTGTTTTCTTTTTCTAAAACATCCTGGGTCATAACCTAAAAGTACAACTAACTTTTTTAAGATACAACAATATTTATGCCTTTAAATTACGGAAACGTTGCAATAATGTGGGATGCGAATAATGAATAAAAACATACCAGGGATGGGGTGTCAAATCACTTAAATTGTTTTTTGACAATTTTTTGAGTGACGAAATCAGGGGTTCACCGGCATAAGTGGCTTTGGCATAATTGTCTGCCTGATATTCAAAAACCCGCGACAAATAATTCATCACCAAACCGGTACTGGTCGAAATGGGACTGTAAAGAATAAAAAATGCAATCAGCCCAATATGAAATGAAGGCACTTCAACACCCAGGGCCTGTGACAATAGCGGACTCCCAATAAACAGCGATAGCAACCAAAGCGTAAAACCTGTTAACAAAATACTGCTCAACAGGTTAACGATAATGTGTTTGCGTTTGTAATGGCCCACTTCGTGCGCCAAAACGGCCACGATTTCTTCATCGTTGAGGTCGTTGATGAGGGTATCAAAAAGCGTAATGCGCTTTTCCTTTCCAAAGCCTGAAAAATAAGCATTGGCCTTGGAGCTGCGTTTGGAGCCGTCAATTACAAAAATGTTGTCGAGTTGAAAGCCCACTTTTTGAGCATAATCTTCTATTTTGTCCCTTAAACTTCCGGCTTCAAGAGGGGTTTGTTTGTTGAATATCGGGACAATGAGCTTTGCATAAAACATATTCATAAAAACCGTAAATACAGTAATCATAATCCAACCATAAATCCAGAAATCCTTCCCGGTGGATTCATAAAACCAGATGATGAGTGCCAGAATACCACCACCCAAAAGCGCACCCAACACCAAGCCTTTTAGCTTGTCAGCAAAAAAGAGTTTTTTGGTGCTTTTATTAAAACCAAACTTTTCCTCAATCACAAAAGTATCGTAATATGAAAACGGTGTGGAAAGCAAATCACTAGCAATAAAAATAATCCCGAAAAACACCAGGGCCACCAAAATAGAGTCATCTGTAAACCCTCGTGCAATGCCATCTACAAACGCAAAGCCATCCAAAAAGAAAAACAACAAAGTGGCGACAAACATCACCGTTGAACTCAACAATGAAAACCGGTAGTTTACTTTTTTATACTGCTGTGATTTATCATACTCCTTTTCGTTATAGACATCTTTTAACTCATCGGGTATGGGGGTATCAAACTTTTTAGCATTGAGAAAATTCAGCCATTTGTCAGTAATAAAACTGAAAATCAAAATACCGATAAGGATGTAAAAAAGTGTTTGTGGGGTCATATGTGAAATTCCAAATTTAAAAATTCCAAATTCCAATTTTGGTACTTGGAATTTGTTTTTTGGTGCTTATACTATTTTTTTTCGTTGCCTTTTAGCCTCAAAGATAAGAATGGCGGCTGCTACTGAGACGTTCATTGAGTCAATTTCACCATCCATTGGAATGATGATATTTTGTGTGGTGTTTTGTGTCCATTCATCACTCAAACCGGTAGATTCTGTTCCTACAACAATTGCACAGGCTTTCTTATAATCAATAGTTGTATAATTTATAGAGGCTTCCAAAGCTGCCCCATAAATAGCGATGTTTTTTTCTTTTAGGAACGAAATGATATCCTGTGTGCTTCCTGTTGCAATTTGATTGGTAAACAAACAACCCACACTACTCCTTATCACATTGGGATTGTAAAGGTCTGTTTTTGGGTTTGCAATAATAACCGCATCAAGGTTTGCTGCATCAGCAGTGCGTAAAAGAGCGCCGATGTTACCCGGTTTTTCAGGAGCTTCAGCTATGAGAATTAAAGGGTTTTTTGAATTGAAATGAAGCGCGTCCAGTGAATGCGTTTTTGATTTTGCGATGGCGATGATTCCTTCTGTGCTTTCGCGGTAAGCTATTTTGCGATACACTTCAATGGGCACTTCAATGCGATCCATTGGTTGCCCGGTTAAATGTTTAAAAATATGCTCTGAATAAATTTCATTGCAATAAAAAAGAGAAACTAGTTCATAACCGGCCTTCACTGCAAGCGAAATTTCTCGTTCACCTTCCACTACAAAAAGTCCGGTTTTTCTCCGCTCACGGGATTTTTCCTGAAGCAATAACAATTGTTTGATTAAGGGGTTTTGGATGCTGCTAATGTGTTTCTGCATACAACAAAGGTATTTCTTTTTTGGAAACTTTAGCAGCAAAGGTTTGGTTTAAGACCCTAATTATAAATATCTTTATACATAGATTAAATTGATTTTATGAAACGTTTTTTAGTATTGTTTTTTAGTGTTGTTCTACTTTATTCTTGTAACCAAAGTAAGGAGCAAGAACCAAGACAGCCAACACCTAAAGCTGAAGAGAGTAAGCAGTTTCCTTTGATTTTGAATAAAATATTTGAAGCTCACGGTGGTCTTGAAAACTGGAAAAAAATGAATAGTTTCAGTTTTAAAGTTCAAAAAAGTGATGGTGCAGAAGTCCATAAAACTGATTTAAAATCCCGAAAAACCCGAATTGAAGCAGAGACTTTCACTTTGGGCTTTGATGGAAGAAATGTTTGGAAGCTAGATCCAGACCAAACTTTTAAGGGAAATGCAAACTTTTATTACAATCTCATTTTTTATTTTCACGCCATGCCCTTTATCATTTCAGACCCGAGAGCCTTTTATACAGAGCGTAAAGATGTAGTTTTTGAAAGAAAAAATCTAGGAGCAATTCACATTGGGTTTGGCAGAAGTGTTGGGGACTCGCCGGATGACGAATACCTCATCTATTATGATAAAGAAACATATAAAATGGAATGGCTGGGCTATACCGTTACTTATTTTGAAGGAGAGAAAAGCAAAGACTGGCATTATATCAAATATGACACCTGGTTAGAAGAAAGCGGCTTGCTCCTTCCTGAAACCATGGTATGGTATGAGGCCGAAAACAACAAACCGCAAAAACCCACACGCACCATGTCATTTTCTAAAGTAGTGGTTTCAGAATCGGTATTACCGGAAAGTCTCTTTAGTGCACCTGTTAATGCTGAATTTGTAGAATAAAAAAACCTGCTTAAACACAAGGTAAAAGCAGGTTCAATCATCTATTAACCTAAAAGTTATTTATCAGTTTCCAGCTTTTCTGAATATCTGTTATAAAGCGTGGTATGGTGGCTTTCCAATGAAATTTCTCTTCCATCAATAAAAGCCTGTGTAAGCTTGTTTCCTCTTACATCCAGGGCATCTCCTTCAGAGATAAATAGTGTAGCACTTTTTCCAACTTCCAAACTTCCGTAGTCTGCATCAATGCCTAATATTTTAGCAGCATTTAAGGTTATCAATTGGAGCGCTTCTTCGTGGCTCATTCCCTGTCCCACAACTTGACCTGCATAGAATGGTAGGTTTCTGGTATTCATACGTTCCATACGTCCTCCCGGATCAATGGATACCAAAAGACCTGCGTCGTGAAGGAGTTTAGGTGATTTGTAAGGCAGATCATAATCGTCGTCTTCAAAGCTAGGCGTACTTTGTGTTCTGCTAACAACAACAGCAATGTTGTTTTGTTTGAGAAATTCAGTGATTTTATAGGCGTGGTAACCACCCACGAGCACCGTGTTTTGGATGCCCATTTCTTTAGCAAATGTGACAGCATCTATGATTTCTTTTTCACTTGATGCACTCACATAAAACTTTTTACTGCCCTCAAAAAGTCCTCTCACCGACTCAAAGGCCAGATTATTTTCCTTGGGAGTTGATTTGTGATAAGCTTTGGCTGCAATTAAAAAATCGCGGGCAGCTTGAATATCTTCATCATAATCTTTATTTGGCTGATAAGCTCTGGATTCACCCATCCACCAGCGTCCTCTTCTGAAGCTGTCTGGCCAGTTCATATGGATAGCATCATCTACCTTCACAGCGGCATCTTCCCAGTTCCAGGCATCAAATTGAACTACAGATGAGGTCCCGGTTATTCTTCCGCCGCGAGGTACAATTTGCCCCAGTAGAACACCGTTGGGCCGCATACTTTCAACTAGTTTGCTTTCAGCATTGTAAGCAATTAAGCTTCTTACATTGGGTGTTATGGTGCCAATTTCATTGACATCCATACTGGCTCTAACGGCATCAATTTCTCCCAATCCCAAAGTGTTGTTTATAGTAATCAAACCCGGATATACATGTTTGCCCTGAGCGTTTATTACTTTTCCCTTTGTGACTCCACCACTACCAATAGCAGTAATTTTTCCATTTTCAAAAACAAGGGTTGCGTTTTCAATGATGGTACCATTTCCTATATGAGCTGTTGCTCCTGTGATTGAGATGGCTTGTGATTGTGCAGGCGCAGGTGTTTGTTGAGCAGTCAATGTGATGCTTATAAAAGGAAGCATCAAAAGGCAGATTGATTTATATATATTTTTCATATTGTTTATTGTTTTTTAAAATTAAGCGATTAATGATGGCTGTGGAATCCTTCTGCCAAATGATCTGTTTCACAGTGAAAATCACGTTGAGGCATTTTGCTTGGAGATTGTGTTTTTCCACCTCCATTTTTTTCATCCAGCATCATTTTAATCAAATCGTTGCGCTCTTTTTTAATGGCGTTCCGCTTAAGAATATCATCTTCCATATCAAAGTAAACAGCACCTTCAATAAGTGTTTTTTCAGGTTTTGCATACATGGATAACGGATTGTTATTCCATAATACCACATCCGCGTCTTTTCCTTCTTTAATACTACCCACACGATCATCAATGTGAAGCATTTTAGCAGGATTAATGGTGACCATTTTCCAAGCTTCATATTCCGGAACATCGCCATACTTGACAGCTTTTGCAGCTTCCTGATTTAATCTTCTAATCATTTCGCCATCATCACTATTGATGCTTACGTTCAAACCGGCATTGTACATAATGGCAGCATTATAAGGAATCGCATCGTTAACCTCAAACTTATAACCCCACCAGTCACTAAAGGTAGAGGCGCCCACGACTCCGTGCTTTTCCATAATTTCGGCCACTTTATAGCCTTCTAAAATGTGGGTAAATGTATTGACATTGAAATTGAACTTTTCAGCGACTTTCATCAACATGTTGATTTCGCTTTGTACATAAGAATGACAACTTATAAATCGGTCACCGTTGAGGATTTCAACGAGCGTTTCCATTTCTTCGTCATAGCGAAATGCAGTACCACTATTCTTTTTAGCTTCATATTCCTTGGCTCTTTGAAAATAGTCCATATAAACTTGTTCTACGCCCATTCGGGTTTGTGGAAAGCGACTGTTTGATCCCCAATTGGATTGTTTTACATTTTCGCCGAGAGCAAATTTGATAAACTTTGGAGCGTTTTGGTAAATCATATTGTCTGCCGTTTCACCCCATTTGAATTTTACAAGAGCTGAACGACCACCAATGGGATTTGCTGAACCGTGGAGCAATTGTGCAGAGGTAACACCTCCTGCAAGTGCTCTGTAAACTCCAATATCATCCGGGTCAACGACGTCTTCCATTTTGACTTCGGCAGAGGAGTTATGACCTCCTTCATTCACTGAAGAAAGTGCCAGATGGGAGTGTTCATCTATGATACCTGCTGTAAGGTGTTTTCCGGTAGCGTCCACCACGCGGGCTCCTCCCGCAGCAAGGTTTTTACCAATTTTAGAAATTTTTCCATTTTTGATTAATACATCGGTAGCTTCAAGAATGCCTGCTTCTTCTCCGGTCCAAACTGTGGCATTTTTAAATAAAATGTCTTGAGGTTGTGGAAGACTTGTATTGCCATAAGCCATATTTGGGTAGGTAAGAGGAAGTATGGTGGGTGTGCTTTTTTCCTCTTTATCTTTTTCCTCTTCATTTTCATCGCCTTCAGCCATTGGAGCTGTTTTGTTTGCTCTAAATGTAGATTCATTACCGTTGGGTAAAATAAGTCTTCCATTGAGATTGTCTGAATCATTATTCACAATTCCAGTCATTCTGTATGTTTCATCATCTTTAGTTAAAGTGAGATCCATCCAGTTTTTGTTATAGCTTAAAGTGGATTTGTGCTTGAGGGTATCTTGTTTTATTTCGGCTTTGGGTTTTCCGGGTTCACCTGAAATTGACAACTCATAAGTTGTGCCGGCTACAGTAAGGCTGTACTCCCCCCGTATGTCCTTTTGAGACATATCATTAATCTCGTGTCGTTGACCTTGAACCCAGTTTTCATAGAGCGTGGTTCCTTTTTCGAAAAGAGGTCCTGAGGTAATAATAAAATTAGCAAAAGCATTTTTATTGAGATTGCCTATGCGGTTGTTTTTTAAAATTTGTGCAGGGACAGTAGTTAAAGCTTCCAGGGCTTTTTCAAAGCTGAGACCATACTCCATTGCTTTTTGGATTTTAGCCTTCAACTCTTTAGGTGATTTTATATCGTGTGTTGTAAAGGCAAATGGAATGCTATTCTCAGCCAGGGTTTTCGGGTTTTGGGGTGCTTGATTCCATTTTCTCATATCAGAAAGGGAAACATAGCTTGCTTGATAAGGATTGGATACATCATAAGCATCCGGGAAGTTGAGTGGAATGATATAAGTAGCATTTGTTGCTTTTACTTCATTGATGTTTTCATATTCATAACCACTTCCCACAATGGTATATTGAATATTAAAAATGTCACCCACTTTATCTGCTCTCAGGTTGTTGAGTTTGTCTTTAGATTCAAAGATGGCAGGTAAATTTTTATTGGCGATTAAAGCTTCCAAAGCAAGATCTTTTGTGGTTGCATTACCGCCTTCATACCATTGGGCATCATAATACATTTGGCGTAATAAAGCCATTGAACCCATCACTGAACTGGGATAAGCTTGTTCCATTTCAAGGCTGCGAGTAAAGGAGAAATGTTGGGTGGCTTTCTGTTGAAGGATTCGTTCGTTGTTGTTTCCTTTATTATTAAGGGTAACGACCATTCCGGTACCGCGAGCAACTCCATCTTGATGATGTGTGCTTACAGCACCAAAACCTGCGTCAATAAGTTCTTTGGCTTTTTTGTCATCAAACTTAAATTTTTCAAAAGCATTGATTTCAGTTCTAATGTGGTCATTCCAATAGTAACCACTTCTTGAAGCTTCATATTGTGCAGAGCGACCGCCTCTGGAGCGTTTGGGTTTTTCTATTCCAAAATCGCTGTATGGATCTACAAATGAGGGATAAATGTGCTTACCATCCAGATTGATTGTAGATGTATTTGCAGGGATTTTCACATTTTTTCCGGCTTCAATAACGACTCCGTTTTGAATGAGTAGTGTACCACCTTCAATTTTTTGAGTGGGAGTCACGAACAGTGTTGCATTTGTGAAAGCGGTAAAGTTTTGATTGGTGTGGCTTACGCCATCATTCTTTGGAAAATAGTCTTGAGCCGAGGCGTGGAGAAATAGAAAGAATAAGGGGAAAAGTAGAAACTTTTTTTTCATTGTTGTTTTAAATTAAATAGATTGAATCTCTAAAAATAAAAAACACTTCTTACATTAACAGATTCTTAAGGCTTTTTAACAGCAATTTAAGAGAGCATTGAATTCTTAAAGCGGTTTTTCTTGATGGTAGTTTACCAGTAGCGCTACCATATAACTATAACTTTGCAATCCTTTTTCTTGGTTATTGGCTTTCAGGAATCTGTCAAAAAAGGTTTTTGAAATAAATTCAAGAGGGCCCTCATAACTTTGCCAGAACTCCCTCACTTCACGATAGCTCTCAAGAATCCCAAAATTAACAGTATCGATGATTTCATCATACAAATCCATGTCTCTTCTGGCGAGTTCATTGACGCAATACCTTAAAGCAAAAATGGTCCCGGCATATTGAAAATACAAATCGTCATTGTGAGTAGTTGCCAGATACGCAAGAAAATTGGCTTCATTTTCTGCTGCATAGCCCAGTTGATGGGCTTCTTCATGACAGGTAACTACCGTAAATCGATGACCTAAAATCATATCATTAACCTGTGCTTCTGCTGTAAACGGGTTGTAGTAGCCACTGTACCCCATATAGCTTAGCCCCAAGCTCCAGGCAGAGGGTTTAATACTTTTGGGATGATATGAAAATGTGGGGAACTTTTCGCTAAGGTTGTCATATCCATTTGTGGAGCGATCAAAAATTTCCCGATGTGAAAAAGGGTTTTCAACCTTAATGGAATCCTCATATCCCAACTCTCGATGAAGTTGATTGGCTTTTAAAATTAAATCTTTTGTAAATGAGTGAAGTTGTTCTGTAGTATAATCGCGCTCAACTCCCAGTGTTTGATGCAATGGCACCCTGTAGTAGTTAAAACCCCAGAGCATATTGAACATAAAATAGGCGATGGATAAGGTGGCTGTGATATCAAGAAAAAAACCAAGAGGTTTTGTTTTGAGGCGTTTGAGATTCAGATACAACCACCGAACTCCCAGAATAATCAATGCGCTGTAAAACACATCACCCACAGAAAAGGGAATCCATCCAAAGAGGTGTCTGGATATTTTTGAAATAAATGGGAAAACTCCCAAGCTGTAATATTTTTCAACAAATTCCGGAAAAAAAGAAAGCAGTCGCAACCCAATGATTTGGGCAAGGAGCAATAAACTAAGGATAATTTTTGTGCGCTTGTTCATAGTAAACGTCTAAAATAAGATTATTTTTAAGACTTTGAATTAGTTGTCTAATTAAAAATAACTTTATTTCTCATTCACCAACTTCATCAAATCCACGTCATTTCCCAGAAGAATTTCATTGGGGTTGATTCTACCTTTCATGCTGTCGTTCTCCAGTTTCAAAACACCACGTGGGCAAACCGCAGCACAAATACCACAACCCACACAGCTGGAACGAATGATGTTTTCGCCTTTTTGAGCATAAGCACGCACATCAATTCCCATTTCACAATAAGTAGAGCAATTGCCACAGGAGATGCACTGTCCACCGTTAGTGGTGATTCTAAATTTTGAAAACAACCGTTGCTGGAACCCTAAAATAGCGGCCATTGGGCAACCCATGCGACACCACACGCGGTTTCCAAATATGGGATAAAACCCGGTGCCAATCACTCCTGCAAAAATGCTTCCGATAAGAAAACCATAAGTGCTTCTTAAAGTTTCCGTTTCAAATAAAAACAATTGTGAACCTTGGAAATAATGCAACCCTATCAACACAAGAATTATGGCTAAATATCCCATCGCGCCATATTTAGCGTCTTTTTTAAATTCATTACGTTTAAAAATCATCACGCCGGCAAAAACACTAGTGAGTAATACCGCTACACCAATGAGAAATGTATTTCGCGTCAACCAATAGCCTTTTGAAGCATCCCCCAGATAAGAATAGATTACTGCAGTTGTCATTACCACCACAAAAACAACCACACTGTGTACTACCCAGCGCTCTATCTTCCATGCAACCAAACGTTTGTCGCTCAAATGGCGAAAGGAGTCCCCGGCAGTCTCTGCGAGTCCGCCACAGCCACACACCCAGGAGCAATACCAGCGTTTCCCATATTTGTATGTGAGAATGGGAGTTATAATAAAAATGGAAGCTACTCCAAAAATAAGTAAAGCAATACCAATATTTCCGGCACTTATGAATTCGTCAACGCGGTATTGTTCAAAGTTGTAATGGTTGAGCGGCCAAATGTTTTTTAAGTCATAATAAGGTAAAGAAAAAGTGTCGCTGTTTAAACGAGACATAAACTCTGGAATCAAAAAAGCAAACCCCAATTGAAAAAACATAACAGAAAAAGTGCGTAATCGCTGGTAGTGATTATGACGGTATTTGTAAATGAATTTTATTCCAAAAAACACCACTGCGATGGTATAAAAGGTGCCATATACAAACCATTGACTGGCCGGGTTTCCGCTTAATAATTTACTTAATGGGTCAAAAAGCGCCACCAGGCCGGTGTTGCTTTCGCCTTGAGCGGTAAGACCTAAATACTGAGGATAAAAATAAAGGACAATATACAACCCTGTCAGGAAAATACCCAACATCCACGCCAAAAACCCGCGTGATGTCAAGGATTTGAATTGAATGCCGTCATTTTTAATGCCGGCTGTTTTGTTTTGATATTGGTTGACACCAAACCATACAATACCGGTGCAAATGGCTCCTAAGGAAAGTGTGAGCCAAAATGTTTTATTGGGAAAACTCATATTGAAAGTCGCCAGTGCAAGTATAAAAAGTCCGGCAAATCCCAAAAGAGTAGCTAACTTTTGTTGAAGAGAAAGGGTATAAGTGGTATCTCCAGTTGCAGAAATATTATGTGCCATAATTAAGCGTTTATTTTGTGTTCTGTTTTATATTTTTGCTTGATATCTTTCTCATAGCGTTTGTAAAACTCAGGGTCAAAATGGGCTTGTTCTAAGTTTTCTAAAACTTCATCAAATGTGCGTTCTTCAGAGAGCCAACGATCAAATACCTCATGACGCATTCGTATTCCAAAAGTATTGATGCCTAAAAATTTTCTGCTTTGTGAATTGAAGTTGATGGTTATACATTTTTTGCCATCAGGATGTTGCCAATGAAAATGGTTTTCCCCTTCACGTGGTTGTGGAAACACCCAGCCATATGTTTGGTATTCAATATCAAAAAATTTGGCGCTGTTAAACCAGTGGCCGGGTTTGTATGCTGTTTTGTTTCCGCAGATGGTTTGAGCGACTACTTCACCCATCATTCTTCCGGTGTACCAAACTGCTTCTACGGACCTTCGTTCTCCTGTGGGTTCTTGATGCTCTGCGCAGTCGCCAAGGGCAAAAACATTTTCAAAATTTGTTTCTAAAAATCGATTTACTTTAACGCCTCTTCCCAATTCAATTCCGCTATCTTTTAGAAAATCAATATTAGGGTTAACCCCTGCAGTTAATCCCACCAAATCACATGGTATTTCTTCTCCTGTTTCTGAAATAATCACCGCTCTTGCTCGGCCATTTGCATCAGATAAAATTTCTTTTAGGTTGACGCCCAATCGCAAATCGATATGGTGTTCTTTGATGTGATTATTAATCAATTTTGCATTGGGTTCGGGTAACACATTTCCCCAAAAATCTTTTTCACGAACAAGAAATGTTACCGGAATCTTTCGGGTGGAAAGCATTTCAGCAAGTTCGATGCCGATAAGCCCACCACCAACGATTACTGCTCGTTTGCAAATTTTGTTATTGGGAGCATTTTCTTCCAATAAGTCGAGGTCTTGTTTTGAGTACAAACCTTGTACACCTTTTAAATCCTGCCCCGGCCAGCCAAATTTATTAGGCTTAGAGCCTGTAGCTATGATGAGTTGATCATAATGCATTGTCTCACCGGTAGCGAATGTCAATTTATTTTCTTCAGGCGTCACTTTGGAAACCCAGGCTTTTTTGAGTTCGATGCGGTTTTTCTCCCAGAACCAATCTTCATAGGGCTTGGTATGTTCATACTTCATATGTCCCATATAGATATACATCAAAGCGGTGCGGGAGAAAAAATGGTCAGTTTCACCAGAAATAATGGTAATTTTTTTATCTGAAAGTTTTCTGATATGCCTTGCAGCAGTGACTCCTGCGATGCCGTTTCCAATGATGGCAATGTGTTCCATAGGATGTTTTTTGAGGTAAATTTTTAACCCAACTTTTTCTCAGTCGGATTAGTTTTGATAAACTTAATGAAATTTTAAAGATTTTATCTGTATTTCATTTATCTTATATACGCGTTTAAACCGTTTATGGTTGAGTTACGTATATAGATTGTAAGTAAAACAATAATTTATCCGACTTAGTAACAACAAATAAATAATTATGAAAAAAGTCAATCTTTTAATTTTATTTCTAACAGTGTCATCTTTTGTTTTTTCGCAAAGCAAAACCGAACAATTTTTTGATGAAGCAGACGCCCTATTCGGAAAATATGTTACCAATTGCAAGATAGATTATGCAGCAATAAAAAAGAATCCCGAAACTTTAAATGATTTATTAGCTAAAGCGAAAGATATTAAGGTAGATAAAAGCAATGCAAAAACCTATCAGGCATTTTGGATCAATGCTTATAATATTGCCACTATCAAAGGAGTGATTAACAACTATCCTTTAAAAAAGGTGATAGATGTTGATGGGTTTTTCAATAAAATCAAATATGATATCGCCGGAAAATCAATCACCTTGAATGATATCGAAAATGTCATGTTGCGCGCTGAATTTCATGAACCACGTTTTCACTTTGTACTGGTATGTGCCGCTTTGAGTTGCCCTCCCATAATTAACAAAGCTTATCGTCCAGAAACCCTTGAAAATCAGTTGCAACAGCAAACCGTAAAAGCGTTAAACAACCCCGAGTTTGTAATACTGAAAGAAAAAGAAGTGCTCTTTTCTAAAATTATGGAATGGTATGATGAAGACTTCACTAAAAACGGTCAAACTTTAATTCAGTTTACAAACAAATACCGAAAAGTAAAAATTTCTGAAGATTGTAAAGAAGGCTTCTATGAATATGATTGGAGATTGAACGCAAAATAGAATTTCACCCTTTTTTTTCTTACTATTGTAGAAATAACTACTGAATGAGCGTTTGGAATATTTTTTTCCTGATACTTTTAGCCACTTTTACTTCCTGCAATTCTCAGGAAAAAGAACGCATTTCTAAAATCAATGGAGTGAGTTTTGTCGCTTCCCGCGATGTCATTGACAGCTCCCATGTTCAACCGGTAGTGAATATAAATGCGAATTGGGCTGCAGTAATGCCTTTTGCCTTTATGCAAAATTTAGAGTCAACAGAACTTATTTTCAATATCGAAAGACAATGGTGGGGCGAGCGTGAAGAAGGCGCAAAGAAAACCATAGCGTTGTTTCATCAACAAGGAATCAAAGTGATGGTCAAGCCACAAATCTGGATTCGTCGAGGCGAATTTACAGGCCATATCGCGATGAAATCTGAAGCTGATTGGCATTTGTTTGAAGAAAACTACAGAAATTTTATTTTGCTCTATGCAAGATTAGCTCAGGAAATCGGAACAGAAATGCTTTGTATTGGAACAGAATTAAACACATTTGTATCTGCACGCCCTGATTTTTGGAAACAACTTATAAAAGAAGTAAAAACCATTTACAAAGGGAAACTAACCTATGCTGAAAACTGGGATGCAAAACAGCAGGTTCCTTTTTGGAATCAGTTGGATTTTATTGGAATTGATGCTTATTATCCCATTTCTGAAAGCAAAACACCAACAATAGAAGAAGCCCGTGAAGGGTGGCTAACCCATAAAACAGAAATTAATAAACTAAAGGATGAATTCAAACGTCCCATTCTATTTACAGAATATGGTTACCGCAGCAGGGATTTTGCAGGTAAATCACCCTGGGAATCAGAACGTGTTGAAGGCGAAGTAAATCATCTCGCTCAAGAAAATTTAACGCAGGCTTTGTTTGAAGAATTCTGGGAGGAACCCTGGTTTGCCGGCGGATTTCATTGGAAGTGGTTTCATAATCACTCACAAGCCGGAGGTATTGAAAACAATCAATTTACAGTTCAAAATAAACCAACTGAAGCAGTTCTCAAAAAATATTACAGTTCTTCTAATTAAACTTTTATATACTTTAAATAATAGCGATGAATATCCTCTGCTGAAGCACCAAACCACTTTTTCACATAAATGGTCCAGAAATGGTATTGCAATTTCCAGATACCCATCTCCTCATATCGCCGGGCAGAAGTGGTTAGCCAATGTGGGATGACGACAAATTGCTTGCGTTTGTACAATTCATTTATCAATATATTATCTTCATAAATGGCATAAGACTCATCATATCCCCCAATTTCATCAAAGAGTTGCTTGGTGATAAACTGGCTTTGATCGCCACCGCGACAAGCACGCCAACTAAACTTGGTAAGCCAGCTCGCCAGCCGTAACCACCAGTGATTGTGGTCAAACCTCATTTGAAAACAACCGGCCTTGTTGCCGTTTTTAACTTCTCCCAGTATAAATTTGTCAAAACTTTTAGGCGGAAAAGAATCTGCATGAAGAAAATAAAGAATGTCACCGGTTGCTTGTTTTGCGCCGGCGTTCATTTGTTTGGCTCTTCCTTTGGTTGAGGTAATTAATAAAGCCTGGGTGGATTTTATGATGTCCACAGTGCCGTCAACACTACCACCATCAACCACAAGAATTTCGGCAATGTTTACTGAAGAGGAATTTTGTTTCAAATATTGTAAAAGTGAAGCAATTGTCTCCTCCTCATTTAAAACGGGTATGATGATGCTAATCTTCATAAAGAAAAATAACTATCGTTTTTCGTTAAGTCCCCAGTTGTATTCCAAATAAGTTATGGTGGCATCGGGGTTTATTTTTGTGTCGCTGTATTGATTGATGTATTCAATAATGTTATCAATACCGTGGACTAAAAAATCCTTCTCATACCAGTCAAAAATACTGGAGAGTTCTGCTTTATTTTCAGAAATTTTATTTTCATCAGAATTGATGAATTCTCTGGTAACCTTGTCGAGTTGCTCGTTGATAGTGGCTGCCGTGTAAGCTTCATTCAACAATTTGGGGCAGGAAACTGAAGCACAATTGATAGCGAAATGAAACCGGGGTTCGTTCATTTTTTTCAACAAGCCGTTTTCCACACCACCCAGGGACATTTTGGTGTTTCCAATAGGAACAATAGCCCGGGTCCAGGGACCGTTGATGTCTTTTATGCTTTCGACAGGATAATTTTCCACAATCAAATCCACCGTAAAGGCATTGTAAACATTGATGTAGTAAGCAAGTATTTCCTGAACAGACCAACTGTCATCAGGCTTGTTTTCTGAAAGACAATTGAGATAGGAAGTGAGTGCAGCACGATCGTTTTTAAAGCCTTTGTAATCTACATTTCCTTCCGTGTCCACATATTTTTTTAACAACACGGTCCACGCACTGTGGTCCAGGTTGACGGATGAATTTGCCGTGATGGAAGTTAGTTTTTCAGGAACATGTGGTGTTGGGAGCCCTCTGCTTGTAAAGCCTGCAGCCGATAATAACGCACAGCCTGTGGTTGTGAAGGCAACTACAATGAAAACAAGGAAAGAGATAAGAAATGATTTTTTCATTGTTTAAATTTTTAACAACAACCGCCACCGTCATAGTGGAAGGTAGATTCACTAATAAAAATATCATCACGTCCCAGGTCAGCCAAAGCTCCGGCTGTTTTATCACAAATGGCCAACGGTTGGTTTTTCAGCAGGATATGTCCTTTTTTGTCATCCAGAAAAGGTTCGTCGCCAAAGTAAATAGCAGCTTTACCGGTAAAAACACAGGGACCGTCTGTAGGCATAGGGTCTTTGATGGCGGCAACTTCTATGGATTCAATGTAAATAAGTTCGTCTGTAGGGTAGTGTTTTGGGTCGAGGATGCGGTAGGGTTTTCGGGCGCGAATTTCTATGGTTCCAAAACCGGCGTCGGTGAGTGCTTTTACATACTCTGCAATGGGCAAGCTTCCGCTTAAACACAATGCACGCAAACGATCGTCGTTGCGCAAGGTGTCGTTCATGGGTTGCTCACAGGTGGGATCACTCATCACCAGTTTTCCGTGGGGTTTTAATACACGGTACATTTCTTCAATGGCCTTTTTTAAATCTTCGGATTTGAAAATATTGAACAGGCAGTTTTGTGCAGCTACATCAATGGAGTTGTCCTCCACCGGAAGGTTAAGTGCATCTCCTTTTTTAAGTTGGACAAAATCACTTTTGAACCAGGGGTTTTGCGCTTCGGCTTCGATAAAGTTTTTGCGGGAGGCTTCCAGCATTTCATCCACCATATCGACACCCACAACGCCGCCTTTTTGACGGTTGAAATAGGCAAATTGAAGGAGTTCCATACCGCCGCCCACGCCAACATAGAGCATTTTTGGATTGTTTGAAAGGTCGCGTGCATGAACGGTGCTTCCGCAACCGTAGTTCATTTCCTGCATGATTTTTGGGATTTTCAACCCCGGTAATTCCCAGATGGGATTTGTGGTGCAACATAAACCCACATCAGGTGTAAGGGCTGCTTCTTTATAGACGTCGTAAGTGGTTTCTAAATAGCTCATTTGTTTATTAGTTAATAGTGTTATTAAATTGTTGATTAGTAATGTATTACAGCTGTACTTTAATTTTTTTATTTTATTTAGTCATTTATTTGGTATCAATCTTACTTCTATATGCGATTAAATATTTCTTTCTGATTTTAACCCCGATAGCAGCGGCATCCTTTTTTTGCTTCTTTAGAGCGAAAAAAGATAGAGCGGATAGCGGGACACGAGCTTTAGCGAACTGGCGAAGCAAATAGCTTCTAAAAAAAGCTACAAATCTTTAATTAATTGGCTAAAAAGCTTCACCAGTTGTGGTTCAGCTTTTGCGGCCATGGCAATTATTTCTTTGATGTTTACCGGTGCCAAATTATCGGGGTCACATTCATCTGTAAGCACTGATACTGCCACCACGGGTAAATTTAAATGTTTTGCGACGATGACTTCGGGCACGGTACTCATCCCAACGGCATCTGCGCCAATGATTTTTAGCATTCGATATTCCGCACGGGTTTCCAGTTGCGGTCCCACAACTGAGACATATACGCCTTCGTGAAGCTTTATGCCTTTTTCTTTAGCAATCGTTTTTAGTTTTTTGTTAATGGTAAGATCATAAGGTGCGCTCATATCTGCAAAGCGTTCGCCCAGTTGGGAAACGCCTTTAAAGGCAAGTGGCGAAGTTCCCTGTAAATTGATATGGTCGTCAATGAGCATCAATTCACCTTTTTTGAAATTGAGATTGATGGCTCCGGCCGCATTGGAAACCAAAAGGGTCTTGATGCCCAGCTGTTCCATAATGCGCACAGGATAGGTAACATCCTGCATACTATAGCCTTCATAAACGTGAAAACGCCCTTGCATCACCACGACTTTCTTGCCCGAAAGTGTTCCAAAAAGGAATTTTCCCTGATGAAACTCCACGGTAGCTGTTGGAAAATAAGGAATGTGGTTGTAACTTACTTCCACTTCGATTTCTATGGCTTCTGTGAGTTGTCCCAGGCCGGTGCCCAGGATGATACCAACTTCAGGGGTGCCGAAGCCGCGTTCTTTTAAAAATTGTACGGTTTTGTTTAGATGTTCTTTCATAGTCTTCTCTCCGGCTCCTACACACTTCGATACTTCGACAAGCTCAGTACATCGCTTCGCTCAGTGACCGGAGGGGGGATTTTTTGGAGTTAATATTTAGTTAGTTGTCTTTAAAAATTGTTGAAAAACGGGTTCGTCCTTGAGGTCGTCATAGACATCGATGTCGTTGCGTTCTTCTAGTAATTGTATATGTTCATCTTTCAGGTCAATTAGTGTGTCTCGTAAAACAGTATTTGTGCCCCATGCTTTGTTTTTGAAGAGTTCTGGTTTAAAGAGGTTCATCCCTAAAAGGTAATAACCGCCGTCTTCTGATGGACCCAGCACATATTCAAACCTTTCCAGTGCTTTAAAGGCTTCTTCCAAATCTTCCTGAGTGATATCATAGAGGTCACTTCCAATAATAATGACATTTCTATATCCGTTTTTAAATGCGGAAAGAAAGGCGTGTTGCATTTTTTCGCCTAAATCCCCTTCTGTTTGTTGCTTTTTGATATAGATGTCCTCATCCCAGAGATCGTTGTGATGCACCTTGTCTGAATAATGGACTTCCAAATCGAAAGGTAAATTTTGAGTTATTGAAACAGTATGTTGTAAAAGGAATTTATAGATTTCCAAAGCTGCTTCATCCCCAATGGTTTTTGCCAGGCGTGTTTTGCATTTTCCAAGTTCCGGGTTTCTGGTAAAAATTAGGAGTAGGTTCATACCCGCGGAGGCGGGTATCTTGTTATTATTTGCAGAAGTAGGTTTCTTGTTCGTTTTCAAGCCTTAGTCTTTTTTTCTTAGTTAATATATTTTTTCACCTTTAAGGAGCCATTTGCTCCATTGTTTTGAGAAAGCATGTACTTTTTCGGTTTCATTTCCATCAGAATCAACTACGGAAAATCCATTGTTTTTCCACTCAAAAATACCACCGTATAGGTTCTTAACATTAGTGTAACCGGCTTTTTTAAGTTTTTCGCCAATGTCTTCAGAGCGGATTCCCAGAGAGCAGTAAACTACAATAGGCCGGGTTTTATCTGTTGCAAAATTGGCGAATTGATTTATAGAAAATTGATTGTATCCGGCATAGACAGCTCCTTCAATTTTACTGACTTCAAATTCTTTTCTTTCGCGGGTATCTAATAAAAGAAAATCGGTGATGTCCTGCATCATTTTTAATTCTTCGGCAGATATATAAGGAATGGTTTCCTTGTTGAATTTTGATAAAACAGTGTCTAGTGAACCCTGAGCAGAGACTCCAAAGCCTATTAAAAGGGCTATTATTTGAAAGCTTTTAATCATCTTCTTATGTTACTTTTCCCTGACAACTGCTTCCGGCGCCGGCCGTGCATCCATAACAGTGTTGAGAGATAATTATGTTCCTGTCGTTGAGCAAGTCTTCATTATAATCTTTGATATGTTTGACTTTGCTGTCCACTTTCAACTCCAGCATTTGGTTGAAATCGCAATCATAGAGCCAGCCATCCCAGCTAATGGAAATGGTATTGGTACACATCACGTTTTCTACCGCAGCAGGGTTGTAAGCTTCCACCAGTGATGTCATATAGTCTTCATAATTTTCTGAAGCGATGAGGTAGTCCAGAAAACGGGCTATGGGTAAGTTTGTTATTGCAAACAGATTATGAAAATGAATGCCAAAATCTTCTTTTAACGCCTTTTTAAAATCACGCTCCATAGTGGACTGATCTCCGGGAAGGAACGCTCCTGACGGGTTATATACCAAATCCAACCGCAACTCACTGTCCGGCATACCATACCCCACAGCATTGAGTTCCTGTAATGCTTTTATGGATTTATCAAAAACACCGTCGCCGCGTTGCTTGTCTGTTTTTCCTCGTGTCCAGTGTGGCATGGAGGAAACCACGTGTACATTGTGTTTTTTAAAGAAATCAGGTAAATCGTAGTATTTTTTATTGGCGCGAATGATGGTCAAATTGGAACGGACAATAAAGTCTGCAATGCCGGCTTTAGAAGCTTCTTCAACAAACCATCGAAAGTCTGGATTCATTTCAGGGGCACCTCCTGTTAAATCTAATGTGTGTGCTCCGGTATTTTTAATAACCTCCAGACATTGCATCATTGTTTCCCTTGTCATGATTTCTTTACGGTCTGGACCGGCATCTACGTGGCAATGGTCACAAACCTGATTACACATATATCCCAAGTTGATTTGCAGTATTTCCAACTTTTTAGGTCGCAAGGGAAAGTGCCCTGTATCAGCAATTTTATCTCTAAACTTGGGCAACTCACCGCTTTTGAAAATCCCGTTGGAGAGAATTTCCAGTTGGCGGTTGGTTTGTGCAAGTTCGCTTTCCCGTTTATGTAAAGATTGTAATTTAAGCTTTGTCATAGAAATTTATTTTAAACTTGAAACCAGAAACTTGGAACATGAAACCAATTATCCGTCAAGTTTGTTTACTTTGTTCATCATCATCACGCCGTGTACTAGTGTTGCTCCGCTTTTTATGGCAGCACCCACGTGAATGGCTTCCATCATTTCTTCTTTAGTCACACCGCGTTGCAGGGTGTCTTTTGTGTAGGCATCAATGCAATAAGGACATTGTTCGGTATGGGCTACGGCAAGTGCGATGAGTGCTTTTTCACGTGCGGTAAGGGCACCTTCTTCAAATACTTTTCCATAGTAATCAAAAAATTTCTCACCGAGTTCTTCGCTCCATTGTGAAATGTCTCCAAATTTTTTTAGATCTTTTGGGTCGTAATAATTGTTGTTCATTTTTATTATGTTAGTTAATACATTTACGTAAATGAAACCTTGTTGGTTTTAAAATAAACCATCAGAAGTTTTTTAAAAGATTAACTGACTATAGGAGAGCCTTTGTTAAAATGGAAAGTAATGAAGGATTTTTCTAAAAAAATAGATTTAATATTTTGAAGGGATATCGTATTAGAGGTTTGCAGTAGTAGTAAAACTTCCTTTGAGATATTAATTTTATGAGAAAGATAATATTTAATGTCATCAAAGCTATCTAAATCATTATAAAAACAAAGGTTTGTTATGCAGGCATTCTTTAATTCAAGATACTTAACAAGCTCTTTACGTAAAGATTTTTTTTGCCAAGGAAGGTTTAAAAAAGCATTTTTGTCAAATTGTTTTTTGTGAAATGCCAAAAGGTAGAATCCGCCGTCTAATGTGGGACCTATTGTAGTTTTTGATTCCCTTAGATTTAATATTGCTTGACTTAATTGTAGTGAATTCAATTCAGGACAGTCGTTGCCAACGGTAATGATATTTGAAAAACCTTTATCAAAAATAAAACGTATGGCATTTGTAAAGCGCTCTGCAAATGAGTTTCCAATTTGTTCTTTTTCTGTTATGAGGTAATAAGAAAGACCTGTTTTTTTCACTTTACTAATGACGTGCTCATTTAGTGCAGAAAACAGCTGAATTCCATTTGAAAAGTATTTGTTTTTACTCTCCTCAGCGGCTGATTGTGCAAAAATTAAAATTGCTGTTTTTTGATTCATTGTTATAAATATACTTTTTCTGTCGAGAACAACAGTGTATTCCTAACAAAGTTTTATGAAAAAATTGAAAATTAAATGAATCTAATTTGAATTGTATATATTTGTTAATATAATGTTAATGAAATGAATTGTTTTTCCAAAATTACTTTCTGCTTTGGTTTGCTGTTTGTTTTTTTTGTGAGTTGTGATAAAAATAAAAAGCCGTCCCAAAATAGTCTAATTACCACTGAGAATGTAAGTACACCCATTCAAAAATCGGGTACAGCTTCTGATGTTGAAGGGAATGTCTATAGGTATATGGAAATGTGTGATGGGAAAGAGTGGATGATTGAAAACCTTAATGTTTCACATTATAATAATGGAGATGAAATCCCACAAGTTCAAGATCCACAAGAGTGGGCCAAACTTAAAACCGGCGCTTGGTGCTATTATTTAAATGACAGTTCTTATGGGCCTGTTTTTGGTAAATTGTATAACTGGTATGCAGTCAATGATCCAAGAGGAATTGCTCCTCAGGGCTGGAGAGTAGCCACAAAAGAAGATTGGAAGCAATTGACAGATTGCCTTGGAGGTGAAAATGTTGCGGGGGGTAAATTAAAGCAAATTGGTTCATCACACTGGATGTCTCCAAATGTTGGTGCAGTTAATACCAGTGGATTTTCTGCACTGCCAGGTGGTGGCAGAAGTAGTAAAGGTGATTTTACAATGGTTGATAATCTAGGTGTTTTTTGGACAACTACAAATCACGATGAACTTCAGGCTTGGATTAGACACTTGAGTTATAGCAATACATATGTTGTTGAGTTTTACAACGACAAAAGAAATGGGTTTTCTGTTAGAGTTTTGAAGGAATAAAACGAATCTGTATTTTTAACGGTTATCAAATTATTACCTACATTTGACAACTTTTAAAAATTTCTAAATGAAAAACTATTTTTTACTTTTATTTTTCTCTCTAAGTTTTATAGTATTTAGCCAAGAAAAAGGACATACGATTCACACAAAATCCGGAGCTACCTTTTTTACAAAGAAATATTCAACACACAAAGATGATATTTCTTTTACCTCAAATAAAAAGAGACAAAATGTATCTTATTCTCAAATAGATAAAATAGTTTATACCGGTAAAAAGGAAAAACATAATTTCATAAAAAAATACATACAATATTCAGACAAAGCCGGTACTTTAATGGTAGAGTTAGTTGAGGGAAATGTTTCTCTATATACAAGAAGTGAAATGGTCGCTAACGGAGCAGGAGCAATGGGTCCTACTTTTACAAATAGTATAACTTATTATGTTAAAAGGTCTGAGGAAAAGATTGCTGTAAATATTGGTATAAACGATTTGTTTACAAACTATAAAAAGACTTCTAAAGACTTTTTTTCAGATTGTCCAGTATTGGTTTCAAAACTCGAGAATAAAGAATTCAAGAAAAAAGAAATTGAGGAGGTCGTTATTTTCTACAATGAAAATTGTTCAAATTGATTTAGATAATAAATTTCAATTAGACAGACATAATTTTTCTAAACTTTTTTAAAAGCTATTCAAAGGCTTTATCTAGATGAATAGTTAAAAGGGAAGTATAAATAATTATAAAATCTCAAAAACAAAAAACCTGAAACTATAGTTTCAGGTTTTTTTGTGGTACCTCCAGCCCCGAGTCTTCGGGGGAACCAGGTCACATTATCGTTTAGACAAGATATTTTTAATTTCATTATATATAAAATTTAAGTTAGATTTGCTAAAAGTAAATGAAATACAATTATGCCCAAACTTTTTTTTACGATTTTTTTGTTTTTTATTACATTTAATTTTTTTCCCAGGAAGTTATTGAATATGTTGGTTTTATAAAATTAAATGATTCCACAATGATTTCATATAAATTAAATTTTATTGAAGAAAATGGGATTATTAGTGGATTTTCAATAACAGATCTATCTGGGGAGCACGAAACTAAATCCATGATTTCAGGAATTTATGACGAGAATAAGGGAACAATGAAATTTCAAGAATATGATATTTTGTATACTAAATCGCCAGTTACCCAAAATGATTTTTGCTTTATAAACTTTGAAGGCAAGTTGAAAAAGATTAGTGACAAACATAAAATGGAAGGCAATTTTAAAGGGCTTTTCAAAGATGGTCAAAAATGTATTGATGGAAATATTAGTATGTTAAATATCAACAGGATTATGAAAAGGGCAGAGAAAATGGACAAAAAAATATCGAGAAGTAAGTTGATTGATGATGAAACAAAAAACACAATAAGTTTTGTAAAAACTTTAGACACTTTAAATAATGGGGTGTTAATTAAAAATGAAAATTTAAATATATTTTCAAAAAGTCAAAACGTCAAGTTAGTTTACTTTGATGGAGGTAAAATTGACGGTGATATTATAAGTATCAGTGTCAACGATAAATTTATTGTGGAAAATTATATGCTAACAGCAGAAAAAAAAGAACTCTTAATACCTATAAACAATCTCATTACAAGCATTAAAATTTATGCCATTAATGAAGGTTCCTCTCCTCCAAATACCATGAACGTGGAATTTACTGATTTTAAAAATCAAATTGGCACTTACACAAATCTAAAAAAAGGTGAACATACTGAAATCACAGTTAACAAGGTCGAATAATTTATTTTTAAGTCCTAAAAAGAATTAACCTTGTAAACGCAGGGTTTACAGGAGATTTAAAATGGCACCTCCAGCCCCGAGCCTTCGGGGGAGCCAGGTCACATTATCGTTTAGACAAGATATCTCTCAATATAGTTGGATTTTTTATAATTTTTAAAGTAAAAGAATTGCTTTTCATTCGTTTAATGAATTTTTCGAGATAAATGGCATCGCTTTTACATTCACATTCAAGTATCAATTTAACTTCCCAATCACTCGCAATTTTAGTAAAGCTATTTTTAAAATGGTGCTGATTGTGTAAATTTTGTCTTACGGCAACATCAGGAGATTCACCGATATAAAATTTATCAACAGTAATCGAATATAATATGAAAAGGTATTGCGCCACAATAAAAAATCCCCAAACAATTATGCTTGGGGATTATTTGTGGTACCTCCAGGAATCGAACCAGGGACACACGGATTTTCAGTCCGTTGCTCTACCAACTGAGCTAAGGTACCTTTCGGTTTTTAGGCTTTGCCCACTAAAGCAAAACAAAGTAGTTGCTTAAGCGGGTGCAAATATAAATTTATTTTATTTTGTGCAAAGCATAAAATTAAAAAAAGTTTTAATTTCTTCAAGTGGTTTGCAAGTAATAAAATTTCAAATTGTATTTTTGTCCCTTATTTGATTATAAATGAACTTAATAGTTGATGTTGGAAATACTTTAATTAAACTGGCGATTTTTGATAAGAAAATCTTGGTTTACAAAAAAATTGACGTAAAGTCTGATTTTGATAAGAATATTGAGTTTATTTTAACCGAATACCCCTCAACAAAACAAGTTGTTTTGAGTGTTGTAGGTGGTTTTTCTGAAAAATCAAAAAGTAAATTGTACAGGCATTTTAAGGTGTTTGAAATTACTCCTCAGATAAAAACTCCTTTTGTCAATGATTATACAACTCCATTAAGCTTAGGTGTTGACAGGATAGCTTTGGTAAGTGCTGCTTGTGATCAATATCAAGGTAAAAATACTTTAATCATTGATGTAGGAACTTGTATCACATATGATTTTTTAAATTCAGACGGGTACTACAAAGGGGGAGCAATTTCTCCGGGAATTAATATGAGGTATAAGGCTTTGCATGCTTACACAGAAAGATTGCCATTACTGGATGCAAACCCCCCAATAAACATAATTGGTAATTCCACACAAACTTCTATTCACTCCGGAGTGATTTTTGGTGTGACTCTTGAAGTTGATGGAGTGATAAGTCATTACAAACAAGATTTTGAAGATTTAACAGTTATTTTAACAGGCGGTAATGTACATTTTTTGCGAGATAGATTAAAAAATAGCATATTTGCCAATTCAAATTTTCTTCTGGAAGGTTTAAACTATTTATTAGAATATAATCATTAATACATGATACAACGACTTTTAGTAATAATTCTAGTATGTATTACTACAGTAACATCTGCACAAGAAGCAACCTCTTCTCCATATTCATTTTTTGGGGTTGGATCAACAAATTTTAGAGGCACTGTTGAAAACAGGAGTATGGGAGGTATTAGTATGTATTCAGATAGCATCCACTTAAATTTACAAAATCCATCAGGATATGCACATTTAAAACTTGTCGCATTTTCAGTGGGGGGTGCTCACAAATATGTCACTCAAGAAACCCTTGAAGAAAAAGGAAATGCATCTTCAACTTCAATCAATTATCTGGCGCTGGGAGTTCCACTTGGTGAAAAATTTGGTGCCGGTTTTGGAATACTGCCTTTGACGTCTGTGGGATATAATTTGGAAAATCAATCGGGTGAAAGTATGATCCAAAATACGGGTCAGGGAGGAATGAATAAAGTTTTTTTATCTTTGGGCTACCTCATAACAGATAATTTTAGTGTCGGGATTGATGCTAATTACAACTTTGGTAACATAGAAAATAATTCATTACTTTCTAATGCTGATGTTGAGTTTGCTACCCAGGAAGTGAACAGGTCAGATTTATCTGGTTTTAGTCTTAATTTTGGAGCTACATACAAAAGAATGATAAAAGAAAACTTAGAAATGTTTTCTTCATTTACCTATACTCCTGAAACAAGACTAAATTCTGAAAATTTCAGAACAGTTTCCAGTGTTTTTATACCTAACTCAGACTTTCAAGTAGAAGTAGATCCACGTGATGTTGATGTTGAAGATACAAAACTAACACTTCCATCTCAATATTCCTTTGGTATTGGTGTTGGAGAACCAAGAAGATGGTTTGTTGGAGGAGAGTACTCACTCCAAGAAACTAGTAATTTTACTAACAGAGCTTTCTCACTTGATAATGTAAGTTTCACCAATTCTTCCAGATACAAACTGGGAGGTTTCTTTGTTCCCAGTCATAATGCGCTTTCAGGGTATTTTAAAAAAGTAACATATAGAGCAGGAATCAGATATGAAAACACAGGCTTGGTCATTAACAATGAGAAGATAAATGAGTTTGGCATATCTTTTGGAGTAGGAATGCCTGTGGGGAGATTGTTCTCAAATCTTAACATCGGTTTTGAGTATGGAAATAGAGGCACAACAAACAATGGGCTGGTAAAAGAAAACTTTTTCAATACAATCATAAGCTTATCTTTAAATGATAGATGGTTTATAAAAACACTTTACGATTAATATTTCACAAAAAATTATTACCAATGAAAACTAAAATCACATTTTTATTTTTGACAATGCTTATGGCGGTTAACACTGGCTTTGCCTCAAACAATGAAGATTGTACAATATCTTTAAATCTCTTTGTTGAACAAGCAAAAATTGAAAATTATAAAGCGGCCCTTCCACACTTGGAAGAGTTACGTAAAAATTGTGCTTCATTCCATTTGTCCATATATCAATATGGAGAAAGATTGTATAAAAACAGCATAGAAAATGCACCTCAAGACCAAAAAATGACTCATTATAATGAGTATAAAAAGTTGCTTAGAGAGCGTTTACAGCATTTTCCAACCAAAACTACTGAAGGTGGTATCTTAGCAGATTTTGCTCAAGTAATGTTTGATAATAAAATTGGATCAGCTCAGGAACAATTTGATGCGTTTGATGCCGCATACAAAAAAGATAAAGAGAATTTCACAAGTCCTAAGGCATTATACACCTATTTTTCACTTGCCGTTGACTTGCATGATTCTGGAGAGAAAGATATACTGGAAGTTTTTGAACTTTATGATGAGTTGATTGGAAAAATTGAACTTGAAGAAAATGCACTTGCATCCAAAATCACACCCTTAATTGAAAAGCAAGATGCGGGAGAAGCATTAAATCAATCACAATCAAAACTGTTAAGTGCCGGAGAAACAAATCTTAGAGCATATTCACAGGTGAAAGGAAGTGTGAACGGAAAACTGGGAATACTTGCAGATTGTGAAAATCTAGTCCCTATGTATGAAAGAGATTTTGAACAGAAAAAAGGAGATATAAACTGGTTGCAAGGGGCTGCAGGAAGACTTTCTGCTAAAGAATGTGAAGATCCTTTATTTTTCAAATTAGTACAAGAGTTACATAACTTAAACCCATCATCTAGATCTGCATTCTATTTAGGACAATTGGCTGAGGCTGATGGTAAACCTAAAGTTGCACTTGACTACTATGTTCAATCTGCTGAATTGGAAACAGATAATGCAAGAAAAGCAAGGACTTACTATAACATTGGAGAAAATTACAGAAATGCTGGCAGCTTAGGTAATGCGAGATCCTTTTATAGAAAAGCAATAGAAGCAATGCCTTCTTATGGGAGAGCTTACCTTCAAATAGCAAGAATGTATGCTAATAGTTCTAATAATTGTGGTGAAACCATCTTTGAAAAAAGAGCTATCAATTGGCTAGCTGCTGAAGAAGCTAGAAAAGCTGCTCGAGTTGATCCATCTGTAGCTAGTAACGCAAATGCTGCCGCTCAAAGCTATATGGAGCGTGCTCCACAAAATGCAGATATCTTTCAAGAAGGTATGCAAGGTAAAACCATTAGCTTTAAGTGCTGGGTGGGAGGAAGTGTAAGAGTTCCAAACCTTTAAAATGAATTTTTTTTCACATAGCTTAAAAAGCGTTATGGCTGTCTTTACAGTCATAACGCTTTTTGCTTGTGAAGGAAATTATAGACAAAAACAGCAACTTTCCATAGCAGACCTCGGTCCCATTGCCGAAGGAAGTGGTGTGGATTTAAAATACACAGATTCAGGCAAACTGGTGGCAAATCTTATGACCCCCACATTGCTAGATTTTTCAAATTATAACTTTTCTTTTTCAGAATTTCCTGATGGTCTTGAAGTGCAATTCTGGAATGAAAATGGAGAGAAAAGTACTGTGACCTCAGATTATGGAATTCATTTTGAAGAAGCAAATTTAGTGGATTTGAGAGGAAATGTAGTTTTAATTACAAGTGACAGCTTAATTTTAAATGCAAATCAACTCTACTGGGACCAAAAAAATAAATGGGTTTTCACAGATCAACCTTATAAAATTAAATTTAAAGACGGCTCATTCAACGATGGAGCACGTTTTGATTCCAGTGAGGATTTTAATAACTTTATCTCCCGCAAAAATGTGGGAGTCCAATATGTTGATAATACTATAGAAGATGAATAAAACAGTTTATAAAATTTTTGAGTATGCTTATTTAGTGATGTTTTTTCTATCTCTAATAGCAGTTATTACAAATTGGAACACGAATTTCGATAGAGCTAAATTATTTATATTTTTTGGCGTAGTTGCTTTATTTATGTTCTTCTTTAAACGCAACTTTAGAAAAAAACTGGAAAAACGTCAACAAAACGAAAAATAATTTACTTTTATATGATTTACAAACACCTTGTTATCGTGTTTTAGAAAGCAGTTCCTCATATAAAACAAGCCCTTTTTGGGACAATAAATTCTTCAACTAAATTATTTTTAAAAATAAGTGAATTTTTGAGCAATAAGTTTTTCATAAGTTGTTCAAAATTGGTATTTTCGCCCCCTATAAAATTTCATAAAAAATGGCTGTATTAAATAAAATTAGACAACGCTCGGTATTTTTGATTGTAATCATTGCAATGGCATTGTTTGCTTTTGTTTTTGTTGATGTAATCGATGGAGGAGGATTTACTTCAAATAAAGAGCAAAACACAGTAGGCACTATCAATGGAAATGATATTCCCCGTAATGATTTTTTAAACAAAGTAGAAAATGCTTTAAGAAATATGGGAGCAAATGCCACAAATTTACAAGCAGCAAACGCAGTTTGGAACAATGAAGTGCGCGCAAACTTGTTCAGAGAGCAATTTGAAAAGTTAGGTTTACAAATAAGCGATGAACAGCTGCAAAATGCTTTGGCTCAAAATCTTAGTGGGAACCCCACATTTTCAAATGAAGCCGGAATTTATGATCCTTTAAAAGTTCAGGAATATTTGGCAGATGTCAGAGAAAATGCACCAGAACAATACGCTCAATTTGTAGATTTTGAAAAAACCATCAGCCAAAACGCTATAGAACAAACATACTATAGCTTAATAAGAGCAGGTTTGACTGCAACTATATTTGAAGGAAAACAAGAATACAAATTAGAAAATGATAAAGTAGATGTTGAATTTGTACATATTCCTTTTTCAAGTATTCCTGATGAAGAAATTCAAGTATCTGACAAAGACATCGAGGATTACATCAAGCGAAATGCTCAAAAATATGAGGTAGAAGCTGCTGTTGATTTTCAATATGTTCTTTTTGCTGAAACTCCTTCAGAAGAAGATGAAGCAACTATAGAAAACGAAATAAACGCGCTTTTGCAATCTCAAATCAAATACAATTCAATATCTGGATTAAATGATACACTTCCCAGCTTTCAAGAAGCAACAGACATAGTTTCATTTGTTTCTCAACACTCAGAAGGTCAATTTACTGACAGATGGGTTTTTAAAAACCAACTTCCTCCTGATGTTGCAGACACCCTTTATAATTTAAATAAAGGTGAAGTATATGGACCCTTCAAAACTCAGGGGCGATATAATTTGGCAAAGGTAATAGACATTCGTCAAATGGCAGATTCAGTCAAAACCAAGCACATAATGATATCTTGGGATGGTCTAGAAACAGCTGGTTCAACCAGTAGAACACAAGAAGAAGCAAAAACACTTGCAGATAGCCTTTTAAATGTCGCTAAAAGAGATGCATCAAAATTTGAAGACCTTGCAGTTCAATTTTCTGATGACCCGGGTGTTGAAGAAAATAAAGGGGATCTGGGCTATTTAACTCCCGGTTCAGTTTCAATCAAAGAATTTAATGATTTTGCCTTTGATAATGATGAAGGTGATATGGAAATCGTTGAAACAGAATTGGGCTTTTTTATCATAAAAATTGAAGAACAAAAGAACATACAAAAAGCCATAAAAGTGGCTTATGTAGTCAAATCTGTTCAGCCCTCAGAACAAACATTAAACCAAACCTTCACCGAAGCAACTCGATTTGAATCCAAAGCATTGAGTACAGATTTTATTTCAGCTGCAAAGGAAGATGATATTAGTGATGTGAGACCCGTAAACCGAGTGGGTGAACTGGAAGAAAACATTCCCGGAATTGGCTCCAATCGCGAAATAGTTAAATGGGCCTTTGAAAAAGAAACAAATGTGGGAGACATTAAAAGATTTAATGTCAACAACGGTTATGCTATTGTCCAACTCACAAATAAAAACCCAAAAGGATTGATGCCAATTTCTGAAGCAACTGCTCAAGTGACTCCTTTGGTAAGAAATGAGAAAAAGGCAAAACAAATCATAGAAAACAACAAAGTTACCACCTTAGAGGAACTAGCTTCAGCAAATAATGTTGAAGTAAAACGGGCAAACGCTCTAAACAGAAAATCACCACTCATCCCCGATGCCGGTACTGAACCAAAAGTTGTGGGTACTGCATTTGGTCTGAATCAAGGACAAACCTCAGGTCTTATTGAAGGAAAGAATGGAGTCTATATGGTGAGAAAACTTTCTGCTATTGAGGCAGCTCAAAGAGAGGACTTTTCAAGTTATATTACTCAAATTAACAACAGGAGAGCCTCAAATATCAATGCAAGTGTGTTTAATGCGCTTAAAAAGAAAGCCAAGATAGAGGATCGCAGAACGAATTTGTATTAAAAGGGCAATTAAAACCTTTATAGAAAGCCTTTCAGTTGTACTGAAAGGCTTTTTTATTTCACCATTTTATTAAAAGGAATAATAGTTTTATATCCTCTTTCGGTAAAATAAGCAAGCACATCTTTTCGGGTAACCAAAACAAAGTCACCACCCCATGCTCCAAGACTTTTAATACTCCCGCTGTAATCAGCAAATAAACTGTCTTTGATTTTTGGGATTTTTAATAGGTCTGAAAGTAAGTCTTCGTGTGCTTCAATGAATGCTTCAAATTGAGATAGAGTGTTGCAATTTATAAACTGTTTTGTGAGCTCATTTACTTTTTTAATATGTAACTCCTTGTTTTGAGAAAGTGCATTGTAATGAGCAATCGCTTTTTTACTGTCCTGTTTCTTGTTGAGATACACAAAAAATAGGGACTCACTAAATGGCCATTTTAGGTTTACTTGCTGAGATTTTGATACGTGTTTTGATTTTGAATACACGATTGGTGTATCAGCTTGCGCACAAGCAATGTCATACCCGCTTCCGCGAAAGCTGTTTTCTAAAAGATCAAAAGCATCCACCGCTGCCCATTGAGCGATATTGTTAATCAATGTCGATGAAGTACCCAGACCCCATTCCCTGGGAAAATTTAAATGAGTAATAACCTCAAAGCCTGAAAAATCAGTAAGAAAACCAGCATTCAATTTTTTTGCGGTCTGAAGAATGTCCAAAAGTGTTTCAGCAATTTTATGATCTGAAGATGATTTGATGGATAATTTTGGAATGATTTGAAAAATTGCCTCAAACCAAACGGCTCCTTTGTCATTTTTACTCGTCCAGAATAACCCTTCCTTGTCTGTATTTTTTACATTTAAATCCTGACCATAAACAGTGGGAATTGCCAGCGCTTCTGCACCATCAAGAACAAGATATTCTGCAGTAATCAATAGCTTTCCGTTGCTGTAAAAGGTTTTATTTACCATTTATTTTCTTAAAGATTCAATATAAGAAATTGCAGCCGTATGAGAAACCGTTGTATGTTGAAAATATACAATCGCTTTTTCTTTTTCATCAGAGCTGGCATTTAATTGATTGAGAATATTCATCAAATGCATTTTCATATGGCCTTCCTGAATGCCTGTGGTGATGAGTGATTTAACAGCAGCAAAATTTTGAGCCAATCCTGTCACAGCCATAATCTGCATTAGCTCTTTTGCATTTGGATATTGCAGAATACCCAGAGCGACTTTCACCAACGGATGAAGCGATGTCAATCCCCCCACAGTGCCAATAGCTAGCGGTATTTCTATCCAAAATCGAAAAGTATCACCGTGAATTTCAGCATTGGTTAAGCTGGAATAGTGACCTGTTCTCGAAGCAAAAGCATGAACCCCGGCTTCAATGGCTCTAAAGTCGTTTCCGGTGGCAAGAACCACGGCATCCAGCCCATTCATGATTCCTTTATTGTGAGTGACAGCACGCCTTGGCTCTACATGGGCAATCTCAATCGCTCTTATAAATTTTTCGGCAAAATAATGACCGTCAAATTCAGGCGTGGTGAGTTTGTCAACTTTACAAGAAACTTCTGCTCTCACAAGACACTCGGGGACATAGTTTGAAAGAATGCTCATCACCACATCAATTTCCTTTTCGCTTTGCGAAAAATCTGAAAATAATAAAGCTTCCTTTTTAAATGTTTTAGCAAATTGCTCAAGACAGCTATTTATAAAATTGGCACCCATGGCATCTGCAGTTTCAAAGGTACAATGGAGTTGATAATAACCCGGAAGTTTTGAGTTTTTATCGATGAGTTCAATGTTTAATAAACCACCGCCTCTTTTTTTCATGTTTTTTTCAAAATCTTCAATACTTTTGAAAAGAGTAGGTTTTACAATTTTAAAAAAAGCAATGAGTTTTTGTTTATCGCCAAAAAAATTAAAGTGTACCTGACCGTTTTTAGTTGTTGAAAGGACTTCAGCTTTGAAACCGCCCCTGTCTAGCCAAAATTTTGCTGCATTACTTGCCGCCGCTACCACAGAGCTTTCCTCTATAACCATTGGAATTGTGAATAATCTCTCGTTAATTAAAAAATTTGGAGCAATCGCAAAAGGAAGGTAAAAGTTGCTAATGGTGTTTTCTATAAACTCGTCGTGAAGCTGTTGCAATTTACTGTTGCTGTTCCAGTAAGAAAGTAAAATAGCTTTAAAAGTGGCATCCCCGTAAAAACAATTTTGAATGAGCCAGTCTATTTTTTGTGTTTTATTGAGTTTTGAAAACCCTGAAACCTTTTTTGACATTTTTTCTAAAATTGAAAAGCAAAGATAAGACTTCCTGCAACGTTTTGGAATGTTTTTCCCGGTGGTTTTCCCGAAAGTGATTTTTTAATATCTACAAGTGCCTTATATTTAATGGGGAAAAAATGCCAAATTTTGCATATTTTTTAGTAAACTTGACCTAACAATTATTTAACTGTACCATTATGCGTTTTCATCATATAATTCTCCCTGTTTTCTTATTTTTATCTGTTAACTTAATTTCACAAACAAACAAAATCACCCTTGAAGAAATATGGGGAGGTGAATTTAGAACAGCTTCTCTCGAGCGTCTTCATTCCTTAAAAAACGGAAATCAGTATTCTGTCTTAAATTATGACAGAAGTACCAGAACATCTACTGTGGATGTTTATGACTACAATACTTCAGAAAAAGTAGCGACGCTAATAAACTCTTCAGATCTATCAGAACTGGATCAAATTGTTTCATACAGTTTCAGTAAAGATGAGAAGAAAATGTTGATTGCTGCTTCCATAAAATCCATTTACAGGAGGTCCACTTTGGGAAGTTATTATGTGTATGATTTAGATTCTAAAAAACTCACTTTGGTTTCAGAAAATAAAATACAAGAACCCCTCTTTTCACCAGATGGGTCTAAGATTGCTTTTGGGTTTGAAAATAATCTTTACATCAAAGACTTGAAAAACGGTGAAACCACTCAAATTACCTTTGACGGAAAGAAAAATCACATCATCAACGGTATTGGCGACTGGGTGTATGAAGAAGAGTTTTATATTGTAAGAGCCTTTGATTGGAATGCAGATGGAGACAAGCTGGCATTCATTCGTTTTGATGAAACAGATGTGCCGGAGTTTTCTATGGACGTCTATGGAGACAAACTTTACCCCACACAAGAAGTATTTAAATATCCCAAAGCAGGCGAAACTAATGCTGAGGTATCATTACACTTATATGATTCAAAATCTAAAACTACTTCTAAAATTGATGTAAGCCAATTCAATAGCTACTACATACCCAGATTGCAATGGACAAACGATGCAGATATTTTAAGTTTTCAGTTAATGGGAAGACAGCAAAATGAACTTGATTTAATATTTTATAATGTAGAAAAGAATTCCTCACAACTCATTTTAAAAGAAACTGATAACGCCTATGTGGATGTTACTTTTGACCTTACTTTTTTAGAGGATAATAGTTTTATTTGGACCAGTGAGAAAAGTGGCTGGAACCATATTTACCACTATGATAAAAACGGAAAGTTACTCAACCAGATTACAAATGGAAACTGGGAAGTAACCCGATATTATGGTTTTGATGAAAAGACCAATCGCGTTTTTTATCAAAGCACAGAAAACGGTAGCATCAACCGCGGCGTTTATTCCATCAAAGTGAACGGAAAGGATAAAACCCAACTTGCAGCAGCCCCCGGAAGAAATGAAGCCGCTTTTAGTGCAGATTTCAGTTTGTTTATCCAAACATATTCTAGTACCACGATACCCCCTGTTTACTCTTTGAGAAATGCAAAAGATGGAAAACTTGTGAGAGTCATTAAGGACAACACTGAACTTCAGAAAAAATTAGAGTCTTATGAAATATCTCCCAAAGAGTTTTCAACCATTTCTTTGAACGGATATGAACTCAATATGTATATGATAAAGCCTTTGGATTTTGACCCCAACAAAAAGTATCCTCTTTTTATGTTTCAATACTCAGGTCCCGGTTCTCAAACGGTTGCAGATACCTGGCACAACAGTAATGACTATTGGCATCAAATGCTGGTTCAAGAAGGGTACATCGTTGTGAGTGTTGACGGAAGAGGAACCGGCTTAAAGGGCAGGGACTTTAAAAAACTCACTCAAAAGGAACTGGGCAAGTATGAAACTATTGATCAAATAGATGCTGCAAAAAAGCTGGGCCAATTGCCTTTTATTGATGAAAACCGAATTGGCATTTGGGGTTGGAGTTATGGCGGATTTATGTCTTCCAATGCTTTGTTTCAGGCCCCTGAGACTTTTTCAATGGCCATCGCAGTAGCACCGGTAACGAGCTGGCGTTTTTATGACACAATTTATACAGAACGCTACATGCTCACCCCACAAGAAAATCCAGATGGTTATGACAAAAACTCGCCAATATCACATGTTGATAAACTGGAAGGTAGCTATCTACTGGTTCACGGAAGCGCTGATGATAACGTGCACGTTCAAAACACCACAAGACTGGTGGAAGAACTGGTACAGGCGAATAAAGATTTTGATTGGTTGATATATCCTGATAAAAATCACGGTATTTTTGGAGGAAATACCCGACTTCACTTATACAATAAAATGACCAAATTCATTTTACAAAACTTATAAAATTAAATATTAACTAATTAACACAAATTATATGGAATTTAAATTTGGAGGATCGATTGATAATCAAAAAACAGTGCTAGGACATCCAACGGGTTTGTTTGTTTTGTTTTTTACAGAAATGTGGGAACGTTTTTCTTATTATGGAATGCGAGCACTGTTAGTGCTGTTCTTAGTTTCTTCTGTGCTTGATGAAGGATGGGGCTGGGAGCGTGCAGATGCTTTAATCCTTTATGGATGGTACACCTCGTTAGTATATATTACTCCTATTTTAGGTGGCCTCATCGCCGATAAAATAACTGGATACCGAAAAGCTGTGTTTTTAGGGGCACTTATTATGACCTTAGGGCATCTTTCGATGGCGTTTGAAGTTTTTGCTGATCCTTTTTTCTATTTGGGTCTCGTCTTGTTAATTATTGGAAATGGATTATTTAAACCAAATATTTCATCGATTGTAGGGCAATTATACAAAACTGAAGGTAAAGAAAAAGATGCCGGCTATACCATTTTCTATATGGGAATCAATGCCGGGGCATTCCTGGGTATTATGCTTTGTGGTTACATTGGTGAAAAAGTGGGCTGGCACTGGGGGTTTGGTCTGGCTGGTATTTTTATGTTTTTTGGTATGCTGCAATTTTATTATGCACAAAGTATTTTTGGCAAAATTGGATTGAAACCAGCCAAAACAGATAGTTTTATCGACAGTGCTAAAGGTGTGTACATTCAGGAAGATGAAAATCCAGATGTTCAAGAAGTTGAAGTGCCCAAAAATGTTAGCAACGATCGACTTAAAGTAATCGGAATTTTTGCATTCTTTACTATTTTCTTTTGGTGGGCATTTGAACAAGCCGGAGGTTCAATGACCATTTTTGCAAAAGATTACACCGATAGAGTCTTGGTAGATAATGGAGCCTTGATATTCAAAGTATTCAATACCTTATTAACTGTAGTGCCTCTCTTAATAATCACCTGGGTGTTAATTTTGCTCTTTAAGCAAACCTTTAAAAAATATGGACTTTCAAATATATTCCTAGGAATTAGTTTTGTTATTATATGGGCCATAGTTATCTGGATGTTGTACCGTGAATTTAATTCAGAACAATCTGAAGTACCTGCCTCTTGGTTTGGAATCTTAAATTCATTCTTCATCATTGCATTTGCACCTTTGTTTTCAAAGCTTTGGGAAAGCAAATACAACCCGTCTGGTCCTGTCAAATTTGCCATAGGACTTATTTTACTAGGCTTAGGATTTGGAATCCTGGCTTATGGTTCGCTCTCAATACCTCAGGGTGCTTCAACAGCAGCAGTTAGCATGATATTTTTAGTAGTTGCTTACCTTTTCCATACTTTGGGAGAATTATGTTTGTCTCCCGTGGGCTTGTCTTATGTTAGTAAATTGTCGCCAAAAAAACTAGTCGGTTTGATGTTTGGAATTTGGTTTGTGTCCAGCTTCTTTGCAAACTTACTCGGAGGAATAACTGGTAGTTACATCGATGTAATTGTAGCAAAATATTCTATGGCAACTTTCTTTATGATATTTACATTAGTACCCATTGGTGCAGGTATAATTATGTTATTACTTAATGGTAAATTAATAAAAATGATGCACGGTATTCGTTAAAGATGTCTTACAAATTTTAATCTCTTAAAAGCGTTTCATATATTTGGAACGCTTTTTGATTTTCAGCAAAAACATTACAAAAAAGCATAACAAAAAATTAAAATGATTATGAAGTATCTAGTATTTCTGCTTGTGTTTGTTTTAAGTCCGTTGACATTTCAAGGACAACAAATCAACTGGATGACGATGAACGAAGCGCTCGAAGCTCAAAAGAAAAATCCCAAAAAGATTTTTGTGGATGTATATACAACTTGGTGTGGACCTTGTAAATTGTTGGATAGAAATACGTTTACTAACAAAGACGTTATCAATTATTTAAACAAGAATTTTTATTCAGTTAAATTTAACGCTGAAGGTACAGAAGAGGTCACCTATAATGGTTTTACATATACAAACCCAAGATATCAAGAAGGCAGAAAAGGCAGAAATGGGACCCATCAATTTACTTCGGCATTAAAAGTAACCGGTTATCCAAGCCTTGCTTATTTTGATGAAAACGGTAAATTTATTCAAGCCGTTGCCGGATATAGAACTCCTCAACAATTGGAAATTTTCCTCAAAATGATGGCTACAGATGATTATAAAAAATTAACTACCACTGAGGCTTGGAACGAATACCAAAATAATTTCAAAGGTACTTTTCAATAACAAATAAGCTTTAATCTATATTAAAAGCTCCCTCTTTGCCTGTATGGTAAAAAGGGAGTTTTCTTTTTTGACAGCTTTCGCGCCAGCGGTTTACATAAGAAGTGTAATTGCTGCCATCGGCAATGATATTTTTTGGGTTTAAACTGTCGATCATTCGTTCCAAATGCAGACGTGGGCTGTTTCTTAAAATCACGAAATCAACCCCGTTTTTAATAGTTGGATAGACGCTCAGGCTGTCAATAATTACAATTGTTTTATGATCATATTGAAATGTTTCTTTGATGGTGTCTGTTGTTACCTTCTTTATTTTAGCTTTGGTTCGGTAATTTTTTATCAGGTTTTCATTATTGATGTTTTCAGAATTAAGATTTGAAAACAACCGGAGATGATCCCCATTCTTAATTCCTAAAATGGAATTTCGGCTTTTGTGAAAAATAACAAACTCCTGATTAGCCCCTTCCATTTTTTCTAAGATAAATACAAGCTGCAAACAAATGATGCAAGTAAGAAAGTAAATAAAATGCTTGCCTGAAAACTTTTGAAGGACCAATATACCGGTAATGATAAAAAGATACAAAAGAATCACTTCTGGTTTTGAAAATGAGAGTTCATCAAAATAAAAACTTCTTTGACTTGCTGCCCAGCTAATAAAAGAAACCAACCCCTCCAGTAAAGCTGAATACCCTTCCACAAAAATCGCAGGCAAGCCTTTTATGACTGCCAAAAATATAATCAATACACCCAATCCCAAAATCAAACCCAAAAAAGGCAACACCACCAGGTTTGTAATAAAAAACAAACCGGGGAAGTGATTGAAATAGTAAATACTCAAAACACTAACGCCCAGTTGAGCAGAAAATGAAACCGTTGTAATTTCCCAAAGTTTTCTGTCAATGAAAGTTTTGGGTCTGTAAAGTTTTTGCAACATCGGGTTGATCCAAATGATGGCAAAAACAGCCAGATAACTCATTTGAAAACCAATATGAAAAATAAGATTTGGATTTAAAGTTAGGAGTAAAAATGCCGAAGCCAATAGAGTATTGAAAGTACTTGTTTCTCTATTTGATTCCATAGCATATGTCAAAAAGGAAAACATAGTTACCGCCCTCAAAACCGAAGGCGACAACCCGGCAATCACAGCAAAAATCCACAAACAAAGAACCACACAACAAATTTTGAGGGTCTTTCCTTTAGGTAATCGTTCCAAAGGTTTGAAGAAAAACTGTAAAATCAACATAATAATTCCCACATGAAGTCCAGAGACAGCAAGGATGTGCACTGCTCCGGCCGCAGCAAAATCAGAATATACCTCTTGTGAAATTTCTTGTCGTTGACCCAGTAGCAGTGCATTGATAAGGGCTAAGGGATTTCCGTTAAAACCGTTTTCTATGAGACGGTTGTTGATTTTTTTCCTTATTGAAAAGGCGATCCCTCTAAGGGTCGATTTACCTTTAAATTTTTTGATGATTTCTCCATTGGTTAATCGCAATTGATGATAAATCCCCAATTGATTCAAATAGGCAGCATAATCAAATTGGTAAGGATTCTTTGGCGTGGGCAACTCTTGAAAATCAGAAGCAATCAATAGTTGTTCATCCACTTCAATCCCTAAAGCAATAGGGTCCTTTGCAATTAATAAAAGCAGGTCGCCGGTGAGTTCTTTACCGTTAATTGATTGAATGGAAGCAATATATTTTTCATTGAATAAATCAGGTTTTAATTGCGACTTGATTTTGAGTTGAAAAATGACGTTGTTGTTTTCATACTCCTCATTGGAGTAATGTGTTGAATGGTTAATGGGTTGATGCAATTGATAAACCCAGGCTCCAAAAAGAAAGAGTGCGACCAATGAAATGCTCGCAAAAACCCCATCTTGAAAAATCATTGTTTTGGATCGCCACCAAGCAAGAAGGAGCAAAACCGAATTGAAGATTACAACTCCTTGCAAAAACTCCAATGCAAATTCAAAATAATGACTGCATAGAATCCCTGCCAGGAAAACCAATGTGATTTTAAGAGCTGTAATATTAACCAACCGCATAGCAAATGACTATTTAAAAAGCGGCTTTATATAAATGGAGAGCTAATAAAAGGGGAGAGTAACTAATAATACAATCTAAAATAATAAATATTTTAATTACTTTTAGAACTTCAATGTTCAAATTCAAAATATTCCATATTCTATGAAAAAATACATCGCTTTATCGGTACTTTTTTTAGGCTCACTAAATTTGCTAGCACAAGATGTTATGACTCCTGAAAAACTTTGGGAACTCGGCAGAGTTTCACCTATAGGAATCACTAAGGACGGAAATGCTGTAGTGTATCGCGTGACTACACCTTCGGTAAATGATAATGATTTTAGCAGCAAAGTATATTCAGTGCCCATTTCAGGTGGAACTGCTACTGAAATTGAAGACCACAGTGACTTGGTTCGCGACGAAAACCGTTCGCCCGATGGCAAACACCTTTTGTATCACAAAGCAGTTAAACTTCAAAAAGTATTAGGAAAGGACTATTATGAAGGTGTTGAAGAGTCAAATGTGATGATTTATGATGCCCTTGATTACCGCCATTGGGATACTTATAATGTGGGTGAGTACAACCACGTGTTTTACAAAAAAGTGGGCGAGGAAGAAGGAATCGATATCATGAAAGATGAGCCTTACTATTCTCCTCAAAAGCCTTTCGGTGGAAGCTCAGATTATACTTGGAATACAGATGGGACTAAAATACTTTATGTAAGCAAAAAACTCACCGGAACCGAATATGCAAACAGCACCAATACTGACATTTATGAATATGATTTGCAAAGCGGTCAAACCAAAAATTTAACTGAAAACAATCTCGGGTATGATAAATACCCTGCTTTTTCATCAAAAGGTAATCTCGCGTGGTTACAAATGAAACGCGACGGATTTGAAAGTGATAAAAACGATATTATTGTAAGACACAATGGTGTGGATTTGAACCTTACCGAAAGATGGGACGGTACCGTTAATTCCTTTAAATGGAGTCCAGACGGATCAAAAATTTTCTTTGTTGCACCTTCCGGCGGAACGGTTAACTTGTTTGAAGTAGATTTTCCCGGGAATACCAAGAAAATTCCGGTGGTTAAAGAAGTTGCCAAAGGCGATTTTGATATTACAGGAATCGTGGGATTTTCAGGAAATAAAATCATCCTTACTCGCACTAGTTTTAATCAAGCAACCGAAATTTACTCCTATGATTTAAAGTCGAAAGCTTGGAACCAAATCACCAAAGTAAATGATGCTATTTATGATTCCATTTCGTTAAGTACTATAGAAAAACGCTGGGTAAAAACTACCGATGATAAAGAAATGTTGGTGTGGGTTATTTACCCGCCCAACTTTGATGCATCTAAAAAGTATCCAACACTTTTGTATCTACAAGGCGGACCTCAAGGCGCTTTGAGTCAATTTTATTCGTTTAGATGGAACTTTCAAGTGATGGCAGCACAGGGTTACATAGTTGTAGCGCCAAACCGTCGCGGAATGCCAGGCCATGGTGTGCAATGGAATGAAGACATAAGCAAAGACTGGGGCGGCCAGGCTATGGATGATTATTTGTCTGCTATCGATGCTTTGTGCAAAGAGCCTTTTGTTGATGATACACGGGTGGGAGCAGTGGGCGCCAGTTTTGGAGGCTATTCTGCCTTTTACCTTGCCGGTATTCACAACAATCGCTTTAAAACATTTATCTCTCACGCCGGGGTGTTTAATCTGGAAAGTATGTATGGCACTACGGAGGAACTTTTCTTTGTCAATTGGGATATTGGGGGTTCTTATTGGGATAAAAACAATAGTAACGCTCAAAAGTCCTATACAGCATTCAACCCCATCAATAATGTTGATAAGTGGAACACGCCTATGCTGATCATTCAAGGGGCCAAAGATTACCGTGTGCCCGTGGGCCAAAGCCAGGAAGCTTTTCAAGTGTTGCAACTAAAAGGAATCAAAAGCCGTTTTGTACTCTTCCCTGAAGAAAACCACTGGATTCTCACTCCACAAAACGCCAAGGTTTGGCAAGGGGAGTTTTTTAGATGGTTGAAGGAGACACTTTAGTTTTTTATGGAATCCAACCTAATCACACAACTCTTCCTCCCCCTTGCCCTGTTTATTATTATGCTGGGGATGGGGTTAACGTTAAAACCCAATGATTTCAGAAATGTGATTTTATTTCCTAAAGCGGTGGGAGTGGGGCTGGTGTTGAAATTGCTTTTTATTCCGGCATTGACATTTGGAATGTTGTTTATTTTTCCGCTTCAGCCGGAACTGGCTGTTGGTTTTGTTTTACTGGCTGCTTGTCCGGGTGGTGCAACAACCAATTTGATTACACATCTCGCAAAAGGCGATGTGGCACTTTCAATCACCTTGACCGCCACCGCAAGTGTCATCACGGTGTTTACCATTCCCATTTTGGTTGATTTTGGGATGTTACAGTTTATGGGAGAAACTCAGAAAATCGAACTTCCATTTTTGAAAACCATTGGTCAGATATTGGTGATTACGATTGTTCCGGTGTGTGCGGGGATGATTATTCACAAGAAATACCCCAAACTCTCCCACAAGGCTGAACGGCCTGTAAAAATACTTTCGGCCTTATTCTTAGTGTTGATTATAGCGGCTGTGCTTATCAAAGAAAGAGCAAACCTGGGTGAATTCTTTATCAAAGCCGGGCCCTTATCCCTGCTTTTAAATCTTTTGGGCATGTTTTTTGGCTATTATATCACCAAAGCCATTACCAAAAACAAAGCCCAGGCGCTGGCAGTGGGTATTGAAGTGGGAATTGTAAACGGCACACTGGGCATAGCCATTGCAGCTGGGATTCTTCAGAATTCTGTGATGACGATTCCGTCAGCAATTTACAGTATTATTATGTTTCCGGCCGTATTATTGATGGTTTATGTGGGCAATAAAAAACCAAAAGAAATTTAAATAACCCGCCTTGCTTCTACAAAAGCTTTGTTCCAGTAAGACTCATCGAGGGCTGAAACAATCACTCCCTGAGAAGTGGAAGAATGGATAAATAGGATTTTACCGGGATAAACATCTACAACGAGACCCACGTGGTTAATCACATTGCGCCTGTTGTCTGTTTTAAAAAAAACAAGATCACCAACAGTGACTTCATGGAGACTAATTTTTTTTCCTTTGGCAGCCATATCCCTTGATATGCGGGGTAAATGGATGTCTTCTTCCTTAAAAGCTGTATAAATAAGACCTGAGCAATCCATTCCTTTTGAGGTGGTGCCACCAAATTTGTATGGAGTGCCGTGAAAAGATCGAGCAACCTCAATAATATTTCTCACTTTTAATTCCATAGGTTTTGTTGAAGAAGCTTCTGTTTCATTATAGATGACCACTTCATTTTCATTGGTTTTTGGAAAGGATTTTTCAGGAGATTTAGGAATGTTTCGGGTGGAGGGATCCAATACAATTTTTTTATCATATTTTTTTCTTGAAGACCCACAAGAAACCATTATAAGAGTTGTAATAATTAAAAGAAATATTTTTTTCACAAAAACTTATTTTTTTATACTATTGACGATTAAACTTGCTGTTTTTTCGCTGGCACCTTTTCCGCCCAATTTCTTTTCAAGGTCATAATAATCCAGAAACAGCGTTGCTCGTTTGTAATCATCCAGAATTTTTGTCAATTCTTCACTTAAGCGTTTTTTATTAAAATCTGTCTGAATGAGTTCAGTGACTACTTCTTTATCCAGTATCAAGTTCACTAACGAAATGTATTTGAGTTTTATTACACGTTTAGCGATTTCATAAGAAATGCGACTGCCTTTATAGCATACCACTTCGGGTATTTTATAAAGTGCGGTTTCCAGAGTTGCCGTTCCGGAAGTGACTAAAGCTGCATAAGAAACACTCAATAAATCATACGTTTTATTGAGCAAAAGATGTACATTTTCTTGTTTGATAAATTCGCGATAAAAAGCTTCATCCTGATTGGGTGCCCCGGCAATCACAAACTGGTAATCTGGAAAATCATTGACGACTTCCAGCATCACTGAAAGCATCACTTTAATTTCCTGCCTTCGGCTTCCAGGCAAAAGGGCGATGATGGGACGGGCGTCAAGTCCAAGACTTTCCCTAAAGTCTTTCGGATTCACCAAAGGCCGGTTGGAAATAGCATCAATCAAGGGATGTCCCACAAAATGCACCGGGAAGTTGTGTTTCTTTTCATAAAATTCTTTTTCAAACGGAAGGATGACATACATAGCATCCAAATCGCGTTTGATGGCTTTGATGCGGTTTTCTTTCCACGCCCATATTTGTGGTGAAATGTAATAATGTGTGGGAATTCCCTTTTGTTTGGCCCACTTGGCAATGCGCATATTAAACCCGGGATAATCAATAAAAATAAGCACATCTGGCTGAAAGCTTTCAATATCCTGCTTGCAAAATTTGATGTTTTTTAATATTGTGCCCAGATTGAGCACTACTTCGATAAAACCCATAAAGGCGAGTTCGCGATAATGCTTGACTAGTGTTCCGCCTTGAGCTTCCATGAGTTCTCCTCCCCAAAACCGAATTTCTGCTTGGGTGTCGAGCTTCTTGATTTTTTTTATCAAATTTGAAGCATGTAAATCTCCTGAAGCCTCTCCGGCAATGATATAGTATTTCATGTCCTCACCCCCGCGTGTTCCGGGGTCTCATTAATTAAATTTCATTTCAAAACTTAGTAAATAAAATAACTAACGCTGCTAAAATGGTTGCCAACAAAACTCCTCTAGCACGGTAAAGCTGTCTTTTTTTGATAAATAAAAAGAAGACAATTAAATTTAAAATAGCACCCAGGGCAATTAAATTTCCAATACTGTCATTTTCTTTAGCTAATTGGATAGAGGTTTCAAAATCATAATCCAAAAAGAAATAGATATACAAATACATTCCTGCAAGATTTGCAAAAATTCCAATTAAAAAACCACTGAAGATTTCTTTTTTTATGTTTTGTTTTACAGTTCCCATTTGTTTATTTCTTTGATAGCGTGATGTGCTGTTAAATCAAATTGTACCGGAACAATAGAAATGAATCCTTTTTCCAGTGCTGCTTCATCGGTGTCTTCCCCTTTGTCTTCATTTACAAATTCGCCGGTGAGCCAATAATAATCCCTTCCCTGCGGATTGGTGCGTTTATCAAAAGTTTCAATCCATTGTGCATTGGCCTGCCTGCAAACCTTCATACCCTTGATGTCTTTTTCTTTTAATTTTGGGATGTTCACATTGAGTACAACTCCTTTTGGTAATCCATTTTTTAAAGTTTCCAGTGTGATTTGTTTAATAAATTTTGAAGCTGCTTGAAAGTTGGCATCCCAGGAATAATCAAGTAAAGAAAACCCCACTGCGGGTATACCTTCAATTCCGGCTTCAACCGCGGCACTCATGGTGCCTGAATAGATGACATTTATAGAAGAGTTTGATCCGTGATTGATTCCTGAAACACAAATATCAGGCTTTTTCTTTAAAATTTCATGAACAGCCAGTTTCACACAATCAACAGGTGTTCCTGAGCAACTGTACTCTTCTTGAACATCATCGTCAATATTGATTTTATTGATATATAGAGTGTTATTTATGGTTATCGCATGCCCCATAGCGCTTTGAGGAGTGTCTGGTGCAACAACAATAACATCTCCAATTTCTTTCATAATGGAAATAAGCATTCGAATTCCCGGTGCCGAAATTCCATCATCATTGGTAACCAATATTAAGGGTCTTTTTTTACTCATTAAATTTTTTTATGCTAAAATACATAATTTAAAATCCAATTTTTACCTTGCCTTTCTTCCTGTTTTAATAAAGTTATCAAGAACGTAAAAAAATCAATAAAAGGGCATTTATTTCTACTTCATTTTTTATCTTGCCAAAACAATTCACGTTTAACATAAAATTAGTACTGATTACTTAATCTGGCACGGTTTTTTGTATATTTTAGTAGTCCAAAAAAATTATTCTTATGCGATTTATGAAAAAGAACCTCAAAGTACTTTTGTTAGCTGTTTTTGTAGCTGCTGCTTCTTGCAGTTTTACCACAAAATCAATTGACGATCCTGATAAAGATAAAGTACTTATCGAGTTAATTACTTATGTGCTTGAAAAAACTCATTTTGCAAACAAAGAGTTTAATGACGAATTTTCAGCAGCAGTTCACTCCAAGTTTATCAATGATATTGACCCACTTAAAAGATATTTTCTGGCTTCAGATATTGAAGAGTTTAAAAAATATGAGTTTCAAATTGATGATCAGCTAAAAAATAAAGACTTGACATTTTTCGATCTCGTTAACTCAAGACTTGAACAACGAATGGAAAATGCAAAAAATATCTACAAAGAAGCTTTAGAAACTCCATTTGATTTCGATAAGGACGAGACTATAGATGTAGATTATGACAAAATAGATTACGCGAAAGACTTAGACGAACTTAAAGAAAGATGGAGGCAACAACTCAAGTTTTCTACCATTTCAACATACTATGACATCAAGGAAGAACAAAATGCCTTAAAAGATGTAAAACCCGGTGAAAACGCAGATGAATCTGATTTTGATGAAACTGAAAAGGAACTTCCTGAACCCAAAGAACCAAAATCTGATACTGAAATTGAAATAGAAGCAAGGGAGTCAACCTTGTCATCACTTGAGGACTATTTTTCATTTATGGATGACTTGAATCGAAATGATTATTTCGCGATTTTCATAAATTCTGTTGTTGAAGAATTTGACCCTCATACAAATTATATGGCTCCACAAGATAAAGACCGCTTTGATGTTGCGATGTCTGGTAAACTGGAGGGAATTGGGGCACGTCTTCAAAAGCAAAGAGAAAGCGTTAAAGTTGTTGAGGTAATCAGTGGTGGTCCTGCCTGGAGAGGAGAACAAATTGAAGTAGGGGATCTTATTACCCGAGTAAGGCAAGAAGATGAAACAGAATCTGTTAGCATTGGTGGGATGAGACTCGATGATGCAGTAAACCTAATCAAAGGACCTAAAGGAACAAAAGTCATCCTCACTGTTAAGAAAGTTGATGGTAGTTTTCAGGATGTAACAATAATAAGAGATGTTGTTGAACTTGAAGAGACGTATGCCAAATCTGCGGTAATAGAAAAAAATGACACCAAATATGGACTGATAGAACTGCCAAGGTTTTATTTTGACATGACCAATTATAAAGCCCGAAATGCAGCAAGCGATTTAAAAGATGAGCTTTTAAGACTTAAAGATGAAGGCATGGAAGGGCTTGTACTGGATTTGAGAAATAATGGAGGAGGTTCATTAAAAACAGCGATCGATATCGCCGGATTATTTATAGAAAAAGGGCCCATAGTTCAAATCGCTTCTGGTGACGGTAAAGTGGAAGTGCTTCAAGACAAAAGTAATGACGTCGAATGGGATGGACCTTTGGTGATTTTAGTAAATGAAATTTCAGCTTCAGCTTCAGAAATTTTAGCAGCTGCTATGCAGGATTATAAGAGGGGAATTGTTATTGGTAGCAAGCAAACTTATGGAAAAGGCACAGTTCAAAATGTAATTGATTTAAATCGCTGGATGCGCAACAATCAACACGGTGACTTGGGAGCGCTTAAAGTTACCACACAAAAGTTTTACAGAATCAATGGAGGCTCTACGCAGCTTGAAGGTGTGAAAAGTGATGTGGCGGTGCCAGATAGATTTAGTTTTATAGATGTTGGTGAAAGAGATTATAAAAACCCGTTGCCTTATGATAAAATTGCACCCGCAAACTACACAACTTGGGATGGAAATTTTGACTTTGAAGAAGTCATCAAAAACAGTAAAGAAAGAATGGCTGTTAATGAACATCTCAAGCTCATTGAAGAACAAGCAAGATGGATCAAAGAACGCAGAGATAATAATTTAGTGCCACTTAATTATGATAATTACATAGCAGACGTTGAGAAAAATAAAGAACGTTCAAAAGCCTTTGATGCTATTTCTGAATATCAAAACAATCTAAAGTTTAGCTCACACATCCAAGAAGTTGAGTTAAAAAAAATGGATTCTATTTTAAGTGAAAAAAGAAGCAGATGGCATAAAAATTTAAGCCAGGATATCTATGTAGAAGAAGCTGTTCATGTGCTTGAAGACTTAAAAAGAAGTAAGACTAAAATAGAAAAACTAGCAAAATTAAAGGACTAAGTTGTTGCTATGAGTGTAAAAGCAACATCATTAACTAAGATAGCGCTCCAGAAGTTTAAGAAAAACTTTTGGGGCGTTTTTAGTTTTAGTTTTTTGGTTTGTTGTGCTCTTGTTGCTGTATTTTGTTATGTGATTGCGCCAGATAATTCTTCAAACGCCAATCAAATGCACCTTTCAATTCATTCAAAAAAACCCGGATTTGAAACTCAAATTCTCACCATACCATCAAGAGTCATTTCAAATCAAAGTGGTATAAAAAATCTTTTTTTTGGAATTGAAAGCACAGATACCGCAATACCCATATCAAATTATACCATTACAGAAAAAGGAATTGCGATTGAGGAATATGTGGACGGAGAATTCACAGGGATGATAAAAAAGTATTCTTTAAATCAATTTCCAGAAGCAAAAACCAATTCAGAAATTGCTGAAAAATACATTAAAACACAAAAATTCCTTTTAGGTACTGATAAATACGGAAGGGATTTATTGAGTCGCATGTTAATTGGTATTCGCATATCATTATCAATCGGTTTTGTTGCTGTGTTTATTTCTTTAATCATAGGAATCACGCTCGGCGCTATAGCAGGATATTATGGAGGAAAAGTGGATGCTTTTATAATGTGGTTAATTAACGTCACTTGGTCAATACCAACACTTCTTCTTGTGATTGCAATCACATTGACTTTGGGAAAAGGATTTTGGCAAGTGTTTATTGCTGTGGGTCTAACGATGTGGGTTGAAGTGGCAAGAGTAGTTAGAGGTCAAGTGATGGGCGTCAAACAAATGCAGTTTGTCACTGCCGCAAGAGCATTGGGATTTAATGATGCCAGAATAATTTCAAAACACATCATCCCTAATGTTTTAGCTCCGGTAATTGTAATTTCTGCAGCAAATTTTGCAGGAGCCATTCTTATTGAAAGTGGGTTAAGTTTCCTAGGAATTGGCGCACAACCTCCTATGCCCAGTTGGGGCGCCATGATCAAAGACCATTATTCATATATTATTTTAGGTAAAGCCTATCTTGCAGTGATCCCTGGAATTGCAATTATGAGTCTCGTGATGGCTTTCATGTTAATTGGAAATGCACTCAGGGACGCCCTGGATGTAAAAACTTAATTGCAATGAGTCGAAAAATTATTTACCCATTACTCATCGTTTTAATTGTTTCCGGGCTGTATTATTTTGAGAATCATTATGAGTTTAATAAAAGCACGCAAACTAAAGAGGTTCTCAAAGAAAATGATATAAATGAAAGCCTTTTTGATAAATCTTTTTTACCTCAATCTACAAGCGGTGAGATTGTTTACCATCAATTTTATACATTGTCTTACAGCAAAAAACACAAACAAGCTGAATGGGTTGCGTATGCATTACATCCCGGTCACTTGAGTGACAACTCTTTTGACAGGCCTTATTTTGAAATCGATAAAAAGGTGAAAAGGGGTTCTGCAGACTGGCGCAATTACAGGGGGAGCGGTTATGATCGCGGCCATCTTTGCCCAGCTGGAGACAGGCGTTTTTCTTATGAGGCGTATGCCGAAACTTTTCTCACCAGCAATGCCAGTCCACAGGATTCAAAATTTAATGCAGGTGTTTGGAACCGACTGGAAATGCAGATAAGACAATGGGTCCCAAAAACAGGTGAATTATACATTATTACCGGAGGGGTTTTAAAAGAAGGTCTAAATTCTATTGGAAAAGACAAAGTCACCATTCCTGACTATTTTTTTAAAGTGGTTGTGGGAATGCATCTTTCTGAACCAAAAGCTATCGGTTTTTTAATGCCAAATCAACCAACAGGTGAGTCGCTTTCTACTTTTGTGACACCCATTTCACAAATTGAGAAGCAAACGGGATTTTCAATTTTTAATAACCTCAATCAGGAAATTGAAGCACAGTTAAAAGGACCTGTGGATTATAGTTTTTGGAAGTTGAAGTAGGTTTATCCGTGAATATGCTTTTGACTATCCAATCTTAAAAAGATAAAAATCAAAACAGTAAAGGCCCACAAACCTGAGCCCCCATAACTTAAAAATGGTAAAGGAATACCCACAGTGGGAAACAAGCCAATGACCATACTTATATTTACAAAAAAGTGTACAAAAATAATGGACGCCACACTATACCCATACACGCGGTTAAATGTTGACTTTTGTTTTTCAGCGAGATGTAAAATTCTTAGGATAAGTAAGACAAAAAGCAATATGACTATAAAACTGCCTAAAAAGCCCCATTCTTCTCCCACGGTACTAAAAATATAATCGGTATGTTGCTCAGGCACAAAATTACCTTTGGTTTGAGTGCCTTCTGTCCACCCTTTTCCGGTCCACCCACCACTTCCTATCGCGATTTCACTTTGGTTTGTATTGTAACCAACTCCCCTTATGTCAACTTCTTTTCCCAAAACAATATTAAACCGATCACGATGATGTTGTTTAAATACATTGTCAAAAACAAAATCAACTGAAAGTGAAAATCCAATACAAGCGGAGCAAATCACAATGTATTTAAGCAAATTAGGTTTTTTCTTTTTGTTTTTAAGAAAGAGAATCAATGCGATTAACAAAATACCAAAAATCACCAGAGGGGGATCAAAAGCAAGGGTAATTACAAACAAAAACCCAGCAAAAAAGCCCAATAATAAATAAATAAAATGCAAACCTTCCCGATACATAGGAAATATAAAAGCAAGATATACCATAGCACTTCCGGGGTCTGGCTGAAGTAAAATAAGAACAATGGGTACTCCAATGATTACAAATGCTTTTAATTGATCTTTGAAATCCTTGATGTTTGTTTGAATGTCACTTAGGTATTTTGCCATGGCCAATGCGGTAGCTGCTTTTACAAACTCAGAGGGTTGAATGCTCACGTTACCAAACACATACCAGGCTGTTTGCCCTGCAATGGTACTTCCAAAAACAAATAAACCTAAGAGTGAACCAATAGCCAGAAGATAAATAATACTTGAAAAACGCTCGTAGAATTTAGAATCAACGCCTAATATAAAAAAGATTAATATTACACTTAAACCAATAAAAACCAGTTGCTTACTATGCGGAAAACCAAAATTAAAAAACACATCAGCATTGTCTGAAAGGGAAGCAGAATAAATGTTAATCCAACCAATAATTACAATTGCTATAAATAAAAATATAGTTGTCCAGTCAAATTTGCCTTTACGCACACTGCTTTGCATTATTGATTGATTCTAAAGGGTTCACCACTCAGTGGTTTTGCATATTCATCTTCAAGACTGTTTAATAATATCCAGTCTTCCATATCTTTTCTGGTGATATCACCATTTAGGTATTTTTCAATCATTAGACTAGCGATTTTTCCGGCATACCTACTCCCAAAATGACCATGTTCAACAAAAACAGCTATAGCAATTTGAGGGTTGTCTTTGGGTGCAAACGCCACAAAAATTGAATGGTCTGTAAGTTGAACCTTTTTACCGTCAATGCGTGTAAAATTTTCAGCAGTACCGGTTTTTCCGCAAATTTCAATACCGGGAACTTGCAATGATCGTGCAGAACCTTTGTTATACACATCAAACATACCTTCAATAATGGGGTCAAAATGTTCAGGATCAATGGTGGTGTAATTTTTTTGGGTATAGAGTGAGTCTTTTGTGACATCTCCTTCCAATTCTTTTAAAATATGAGGGGTTATGTAATATCCCCTGTTTGCAATGGCAGCTGTCATATTTGCAAGCTGGATGGGTGTGGTAATAATTTCACCCTGTCCTATGGAATTTGAAATTGTGGCAGTACTGTACCACTTATAAGTTGGGTAGTTGTATATTTTGTTGTAATAATCTGAAGTGGGTACTTTTCCCCGCTTTCCAATGGGCAAGTCATTACCAAGAAAATTACCCAATCCAAAACTTTTCAAGTGCTTTTCCCAAGCATCCATTCCTTCTTGGGGTGTATTGTATTTGTCAAATATTTTTCTGTATGAAGTACCAAAATAGGCATTGCAAGATACAGCGACAGCTTCTTTCAAGTCCACAGGGTTTGAGTGGACACGACAGCCCAAAAAAGCATTTTGGCCATAACGTAACCCTCTATTACAATACACAGTTTCATTAATACTTGAAACGCCCTCCTGCAGAGCAATAAGTCCTGTAATCATTTTAAATGTTGAACCGGGAGGATATTCTGCCAACAATCCTCGGTCATACAAAGGTTTGGCTATACTGTCATAATAAAGTTGGGTATAATTTTTTGACCGCTCTCTTCCAATGAGAAGCGCAGGATCATAGCTGGGAGCAGTAATCAATGCCAGGATTTCGCCTGTTTTGGGTTCTATGGCAACAATGCCCCCGCGTTTATTTTTCATTAACTCAGTTCCATAGGCTTGGAGTGCAGCATCGATTGTGAGCTTAATATCTTTTCCTTGCACAGGAAGTGTATCATAAATCCCTTCTTTATAGGGTCCAATATCTCTATTAAATCGATCTTTTTGAATGTACATCACTCCTTTTTGACCTCTTAACAGCGTTTCATATTGCGCTTCAACTCCTGTTTTTCCAATAAGGTCGCCCATTTGATAATAAGGATTTTGCTCAATGTCTCTTTGATTGACTTCAGCAATAAACCCCAGTATATTTGCTGAATGATTTACTTGATAATCCCTGAGCGCTCTTTTTTGAATATAAAAACCCGGAAAACGATACATGCTTTCCTGAATATGAGCATATTCATCTTTAGTAAGTTGAGGTAATATAACAGAAGGAAGCCTGGGAGAATAAACCCTAGCACGTTGTAAAGAGGTTTCTAACTGCTCTTTAGTTATATTTAATAAATTGCTAAAAGCGGTGGTATCAAGGTTTTTAATAGTATTGGGAATCACCATGACATCATAGGAGGGTTGATTGGAGACCATTAATTCTCCATTTCGGTCAAAAATAAATCCGCGTTGGGGGATGTCATATACTTTGTTTACAGCATTCAATTCAGACCTTAATTTAAGGGAGTTGTCAAAAACTTGTAAATAGAGTAGCCTTGCCGTAAAAACAATTCCGGTGAGAATTACTAAAGCGTAAATAAGCAGTGTTCTCATGATTTTTTAGTGCTGAAAATAATCATCAATATCAGTGACAACAGTATAGTAAAAATACTTGAAAATAACGCAGATTTTAAGATGAAAAGTGTGTGCTTGAGATTAAAAATTTCCAGCGTATAAAAAATCAAGTGATGGATGAGTACAAGAGAAGAAATGTAAGTGAGTCTTCCGGTCATTGTTGTTTGATTGATTTTGATGGTATTGTATTCATAACTCACACCAAAAGAGTATTTAAGTACAAAAGGGCGTGCATATGCCAGCATTAAACAAGCTGTTGCATGAATTCCTCCAGTATCACTAAAAAAGTCCATGGTTAACCCTAACAAAAATCCAAGAAATAAAAATAGCTGCTGATTTACTTTCACCGGATATAAGAGAAGAAAAAGCAAATAAATAAATGGATTGATATACCCAAACAATAAAATATGATCAAAGATGAATACCTGAGCTAAAATCAAAACGACAAAGCGGGTGATATGTAAAACCAAGGGATTATTCATCGGTAGATCGGGTTTCAAGTTCTTTAATCTCTTCGGCATTCTTATTTTCAATGATGTACACATTCTCTGTACGGGTCATGTCGTTAAATAATGCGATATCGATGATGTAAAAATTTTCACTTTGATCAAATGAAAAATCATTTACAGTTCCCACTGAAATGCCTTTAGGAAAGATGGTTGACCTGCCATCTGTTGATATCGTGTCACCAATAGCGACAGGAGCCTGTCTGGAAATATCGATAAGTTGTAAAACATTAGGGTCTTTACCATTCCAAACCAATGAACCAAAATGCCCTGTTTTACTTAACTGAACACTAATACTGGAGTTTGAATTAAGAATTGATAAAACTGTTGAAAAATTGGCACCCACTTGGTCTGTGATACCAACAATGCCATTGCTTGTTATTACTCCCATTGCCGGTTTGAGTCCTTGATTTTTACCGCCTTTTATAGTAAGGAAGTTGTTTGCTTTTGAAAAATTATTATTAATGACCTCTGCTGGACGAAACACAAATCCCAATTCAACAAGTGTTGAATCAGCAATTGTAACCTCATCGTTTTCAGAAAGTTGTAAAAGGTTTTTGAGTCGGCTGTTTTCTTCTAAAAGTACTTCATTTTCTTTACGTAAACCAAAGTAAGTAGAAATGTCACTTTTCACAGTATAAATAGAACCGGTCAAAAAATTGGCGGAACTTACAAACTTGCTCTTATGGTAGGAATGTGATTGAATGGTCAAGCCAAGTGAAATGGCGAGCAGAAATAAAAACAACAGAAAATTTTTATTGCGAATGAAAAAATTGATGATCTGTTGCATACTAAATAATCCTAAAAATTCTCTTTATACTATACCGAAAAGTCTATTTATATAAAAACTTACTATGAAACAACTTAACTTTAAGAGGGTGTAACTTATTTAATTAAGATGCTTCGGTAACGATTCAAATTCTTAAGACAAATTCCTGTTCCTCTCACGACAGCTCTCAAGGGGTCCTCAGCGATATAAACCGGTAAATCTGTTTTTTGAGATAAACGTTTATCCAGCCCTCGCAGCATAGAGCCTCCTCCTGCAAGATAGATTCCTGTGTTGTAGATATCTGCGGCAAGTTCAGGCGGTGTTTGTGAAAGCGTTTCCATCACGGCATCCTCAATCCTCAGGATTGACTTGTCAAGTGCTTTGGCAATTTCACGGTAAGAGGTTTGAACTTGTTTTGGTTTTCCTGTTAGTAAGTCACGACCTTGAACAGCCATTTCCTCAGGTGGGTTTTCAAGGTCTTCTGTGGCAGCACCAATCTGTATTTTTATTTTTTCAGCAGTGCGTTCTCCCACATAGAGGTTATGCTGTGTACGCATGAAGTAAACAATATCATTGGTAAATACATCACCGGCAATTTTAACTGATTTGTCACAAACAATTCCGCCCAGAGCGATAACAGCAATTTCTGTAGTTCCACCTCCTATATCGACCACCATATTTCCTTTGGGTTGCATAATGTCAATCCCGATACCAATCGCAGCTGCCATAGGCTCGTGAATAAGATAGACCTCCTTACCATTCACACGCTCTGCGCTTTCTTTTACTGCGCGCATTTCCACTTCAGTAATACCACTGGGAATGCAAATTACCATTCTCAATGAAGGTGTAAACCATTTATTTTTTAAAGCAGGGATGTCTTTGATGAACATGTTGATCATTTTCTCACTGGCATCAAAATCGGCGATTACTCCATCCTTAAGAGGCCTGATCGTCTTAATGTTTTCATGAGTTTTTCCCTGCATCATCGCAGCCTCTTTTCCCACGGCGATGATTTTACCGCTAATTCTGTCGCGCGCGACGATTGACGGGCTATCAACCACCACTTTATCGTTATGAATAATCAAGGTATTTGCAGTTCCAAGGTCAATGGCAATTTCCTCGGTCAAGAAGTCAAAAAATCCCATAGTGTGTTTGTTATCAGTAATCTATTATTTAGGGTCTGTTTTTAATGTAATAAACAAATGTAAAAAAATTAATGTTTAAAATGGCGTGTTCCGGTAAATACCATTGACATTTTGTGAGCATTGCAATAATCAATGCTTAATTGGTCTTTAATTGAGCCACCGGGTTGAATGACAGCGGTTATTCCTGCATTGTCTGCAATTTCAACACAATCTGGAAATGGAAAAAAGGCATCACTTGCCATCACGGCTCCTTTTAAGTCAAATCCAAAAGAAGTGGCCTTGTCAATGGCCTGTCTTAGTGCATCCACTCTCGAGGTTTGTCCTGTTCCAGATGCACACAATTGTTTGTCTTTTGCCAATACGATTGTGTTTGACTTGGTGTGCTTACAAACTTTTGATGCAAAGATTAAGTCTTCTAACTCACTGTTTGTGGGATTATTGTCTGTAGCATTTGAAATATCTGAAAGATTATCAGTTTTTAAATCTTTTTCTTGTGCCAAAACGCCATTCAACGAGGTCCTAACTAAGTTTTTTGGCAACTCTACTTGTTTTTGTACAAGAAGAATTCGGTTCTTTTTTTCTTTTAGGATTTCTTCCGCTTCACGCGAAAAAGAAGGTGCAATGACGACTTCACAAAACAGCTTATTGATTTCAGCCGCTGAAGCTTTATCAATTTCTGTATTACTAATCAAGATTCCACCAAAAGCGGAAACAGGGTCTCCTGCAAGCGCTGCAATGTAAGCATCTAAAACAGTTTCTCTCTGAGCAATTCCACAAGCATTGTTGTGCTTTAAAATAGCAAAAGTGGGTTTTTCATTGTTGAATTCGCCCATCAAATTGACAGCAGCATCCACATCAAGCAAATTATTATAAGAAAGTTCCTTGCCGTGCAGTTTTTCAAACATGGCATCAAAATCACCAAAGAAATATCCTTTCTGATGGGGATTTTCGCCATAGCGCAATTCTTGTCCTTGATTGTAACTCACTTTAAAAACGGGTAAATTTTCCGAAGTATTGAAATAATTGAAAATCGCAGTATCATAATGGGAGGAAACGTTGAATGCCTTGGCGGCGAAACGTTTACGGTCAACTAGTGTCGTGTTTCCGTCTTTCGCGTTAAGCAATTCCAAAAGTTCAGAGTAATCATCCACTGAAGAAACACAAAGCGTATCGGCAAAGTTTTTGGCAGCAGCGCGAATGAGAGAAATCCCCCCAATGTCTATTTTTTCAATAATATCCTGTTCCTCAGCACCCGAAGCGACTGTTTTCTCAAAAGGATACAAATCTACAATCACAATGTCAATTTGAGGAATGTTGTATTCAGCCATTTCGGCAACATCGCCTTCGTGGTTTTGTCTGTTAAGAATACCTCCAAAAACTTTGGGATGAAGTGTTTTAACCCTTCCGCCTAAAATGGATGGATAAGATGTTACCTCTTCAATGGGGATTACGGGAATGTTCAAATCTTTGATGAATTTTTCTGTACCTCCGGTAGAATAAAGGGTCACTCCCAGGTTGTTTAATTTCTGTACAATGGGTTCTAAACCGTCTTTACTAAATACTGAAATAAGTGCGGAGGTAGCCTTTTTTAAATCGTTCATTGTGTTGTGTTTGTTAAAGTGCAAAAGTAGTTATTTACAAAGAAAAAACTTGAGGAAATGGTCGTATATTTACAAAATAATGTAACAATTTTATAGGATTTACGTCCTATTTGAAACTTTTAAAAATTAGATACTAATTGTTTTATGGTTATCTACCTTAGGTTACTTAAAGAGAGCTTTACTTTTGCAATTAGCGCATTGGTTAATAACAAGTTGCGCACATTTTTGTCATTACTTGGTGTGACAATAGGGATTTTTTCAATAATAGGTATCCTGGCGGCAGTTGATTCTCTCAAAAAAGAGATTGAAGGTAGTATTAGTGGTTTGGACAATAGCACTTTAATTGTTGCACGTTATTCCTTCGGTCCCACTTCAGTACCCAGATGGCGCCGTGAGCAGTTTCCCGATGTAAAATATGAAGAATATCAATATTTAAGCAGAAATTTAAATGACGCCGAAGCGGTTACCTATGGAATGAATGTGCCGCAGGAAACAATTAGGTTTGGAGATAAGACAGTGACTAATGTTCAAATTGGTGCCATCACACATGAATATTACCAAATTGAATCGTTACAACTTGCCAAAGGACGCTTCTTTAATGAATCTGAATCAAACAGTGGAGCTCCTGTACTAGTTATTGGAGATGAAATTGCAAACAGCCTTTTTGGAAATATAGATCCTGTGGGACAAACGGTGAGAATGTATGGGAGAAAATTTGCCGTGATTGGTGTTATAGAGAAAGAAGGGGCAGGACTATTTGGAAACTCAAAGGATGGCAGTGTTTTTTTTCCGGTAAATGTAGCCAGACGCATTTATGGGGATAACAATCGGGGTTCGTTTCCACAAATTGTTATCAAGCCAAAAAAAGGGGTCGATCAAGCAGAATTTATTGCCACTGTCACACAACGTTTAAGGTCTGTTCGCGGATTAAAACCGGATGATATTGAGAGCTTTTTTATCAATGAACTCAAGGGGTTTTCAGACCTGATTGATAATCTCACAGGACAACTTAATTTTATGGGACTTATCATCAGTGGGTTTTCTTTGCTGGTGGGAGGCTTTGGAATTGCCAATATTATGTTTGTATCCGTAAAAGAACGCACAAACCTCATTGGTATTCAAAAATCACTGGGTGCCAAAAACAAATTTATACTTTACCAATTTTTGTTTGAAGCCACCATTCTAGCTATTGTGGGTGGATTGATTGGATTGTTTTTCGTTTGGATTGCTTCCATTTTGGCATCTATGTTAACAGGTGATTTCCAATTTGTGGTCTCACTGAAAAACCTGGCCATTGGAACGATAGTGTCTGCCTGTATTGGATTGATTTCGGGAATAATCCCTGCAATTTCTGCTTCCAGACTAGACCCTGTGGAAGCGATTAGGACGGGAATGTAGATTGGTTTTGAGTGGTGAGTGGTGAGAGGGAAGTTCATATGGAAAAGCACCAATTTTTCAAGCACCAAATTCCAAATAGCAATCATTAATTGGTTTCCAATGCAACTTTTTGATTTGCATTGTGAATCTTTATGGCTTGACACCTAAAGAAGATACAATGTAAAATTTTGTGTTCTTTTTTGAATTTGGTGCTTGGGATTTGGATTTTCACTGACCACTGCAACTGCCAACTGACTACTATAAAACCTTCGCTACCTGCTCATTCACCCATTCCAAAAAGCGTTCGTCTTCTTCAGTAAAAGGGTCTGCAGTATTGGAGTCAATATCAATTTAGCCAATATTTTTTCTATCTTTAAACAAGGGGATTTCGATCTCTGAAACAACGCAATGGTAAAAACCACCTTGAAATGCAACTCGATATGAATAAATCAAAAAAACTCAGAAAAGTGCAATAACATATATAAAGAGACTCTCTTCTGCCAACAAATATTTTAAATGGACAAGTGGGTTTATGATGGATTTGATTACTTGATGTATAATAATTTAACATAAAATTAACAATATATTTTTGGATAGTTAATTAGGGGGGGGGTAAATTGCTGTATGTTATAATCCATCGTTAAGAAATAAAACTATATTTTTTTATTCTTTAACTTTTACTATTCCACTACTATTAAGCTTTTGATAAAGCATTTCTCCCCTGTATGGTAGTTGATTTAGATGATCACAACAATAATTTACTAACATCTAAATACCAACCACTATGAGAAAATTAGTTTTATGCTTTGCTTTAGTGCTGCCCTTTGTGTACATTTATTCACAAGACCTTGATTCTTATTATCTTGAAATTAAAGAAGGGTATGAATTGGGGGAAATACAAAAAATTGTAAATGCAGATCAGACCTTGACCCTAACGATGCAAAACATAGGTTTTGCTTCGGCTCTTAATGCAAAGCCTGTCTTTACTTTTGAGAAGGCGTTTCCCGATGTTCAATTTTCCAATATTGAAAGAACATATTTACTTTCTGTTTCAACTGGAATTAATGTGAATGAAATTTTGAATCGCCACGAAGTTAATTTTTATGAACAAGTTTTTTTTAATGAAATGCTTTTAGAAAATCAAACAACTAGCTTTTCAATTCTTCCAGATGATTATAATGACTTAATTATAGGAGGAAGAAATACAGCACTAGATCTAATTAGAGCTCCTCTCGCTTGGACTATAACAAAAGGTAATGGAATTTTAGTTGGAATTGCGGATACTAAAGTTGATTTAAATCATGAAGATTTAATCGGCACAAACATAATAGAGGTCCCTACACCAATAGACAATACACCCCACGGAACATCAACTGCGGGAATGATTGCTGCTAAAACTAATAACAATAAAGGGATGGCTTCAATCGCGCACGAATCAAATTTAGTAGTATCAAGACAGGCTTTCATGAATGGCTTAATTGCAGTTTCAAATGTTCCTGGTGTAAAAGTAATTAACACAAGTTGGCTTGCTACTTGTTCTTTTAACGATACACATAACAAAATACTAGATAGTATTGCAGCAAGGGGAATACTAGTAGTGTCAGCAGCAGGGAACGGGCCAGATGGAGGTAGTTGTGGAGATGGTCATGGCCATGCTTTTCCTGCATCTTATGAAAGCACGTTATCAGTAACCACGGTAGGAGAAAGGGTTGCTCCCGGCTACTCTCATGACATTAAAGCTTGTGATACCTGTGTGCCCGGGTATTTTAGATCGTGGAAAGATGTTCATTTAACACGCCCCGATACTGGAAACACTTCTTCTCACACACATAATGATAAAGTAGACGTAACCTCCCCAGGACAGCTTTTATTGGGTATTACAGATGATTATGACAATTTTCCTACTGGTTATCATTTAAAAGTTGCTACTTCTCCCGCTACACCAATAGTTACTGGTGTTGCCGCCTTAGTTTTTGCTGCCAATCCTAATTTAACAGCACAACAGGTCAAAGATATCATCATGACCACCGCAGACGATATTTATCATATACCTTGGAATCAACCTTATGTTGGTCAATTAGGTACAGGAAGAGTAAATGCATACCGTGCGGTATTAACCGCCAAATGTATGGATGACCCCAACTACATTGGCGAGCTGGATTTAATGGTGCGTAACTCTATGGTTGATTACGGAGTTGAACCGGACCAGAATACTGAAGAAGTGTTTTGGAACACTCAGGAAATATGGGTACGGCACAATTCAGGGGAAAGCTATATTGATGTCCATCAAAACCCCGAATATGATCCTGTAGAGCCCAATTATGTCAATGTGCGAGTTACCAACCGAAGTTGTATAACCTCATCAGGTAATGACACTCTTGAGCTTTATTGGGCAAAATCACACGCAGCGCCCAGTATTTGGCCAGATTTGTGGGATGGATCGATGAGTATAGATGGTGTTACTTTGGGGGGTCAAATAGCAACAGTTTCAATACCAGAATTGACACCCGGTAAAGAAGCCATCATCGAAATTCCCTGGTTGGTCCCCAACCCTGAGGATTTTCAAAACATAGGTACAAACCCCTGGCATTTTTGTTTGGTGGCCAGGATTGTATCCAATGATGACCCGATGACAGTCCAGGAAACAAGCAATCTTCCTCAAAATGTGGTGAACAACAATAATATAGCCTGGAAAAACATGAATATTGTGGATGTGGTTCCCAACACATTAGCGGTTGGAAGTATTACGGGTGTTGGTAATTTTTCCAATGAATCCAAGAGTTATAAACTTGTTTTAAAAGCAGACGATAAAGAATCAGGAAGTCCAATATATCAAGAGGCAGAAATTGGTGTCGTTATGGACGAAGTGTTGTATGCAGCATGGCAAAGGGGAAACAAGCAAGGTTCAGCGTTTCTAGCAACCTCAAATGAAAAAAAACTCATCGCCACCGACGATAATTTCACTTTGGACAATCTGCAATTTTTACCCAACGAATTTGGAACCGCCTACATCACTTTTAATTTTTTAACAAAAAAGTTAACTGATAAAAGGCTCTATACGTATCACGTGATCCAAAAAGATAATAGTACAAATGAAGTGGTTGGAGGGGTTACTTATGAAGTTAGGAAGCAGCCGAGGGCTGCCTTTCTTGCACATGCCGGTGGTGATGAAGAAATTGACCGAAGTGATAGCATCACCCTGCAAGCAGCAGATATCAATGAGGACGCAATCTATAACTGGTATGATGTCGACGGCAACCTGATTTATACCGGGACCAGTATTACGGTGTCCCCTCAGTTTACCCAACAATATAAGCTGGAAGTGATTTCAAACCTGGACGGTTTAAAAGACTATGATGAACTGCAGGTAACCGTAAACCCATACAAAATACAAAGTCTGGTGCCTAACCCAGCAACTTCAACAGTTACTGTCAATTACGTTGCATACAATGCCAACTCTGCATATATAATGTTCGTAAACCAAAATTCTGGCTCCTCAGATAATTATATTTTAGACACCACACTCAACACTGTCACCATTAATGTCTCAAGCTATCCAACTTCACTTTACAGTGTGATATTAGTTGCCAATGGAGAAGTGCAAGACTCTAAGAACCTCATCAAAAACTAAGCGTTATGAAAACATTTAATTTAAAAATTAAAGTAATTTTTTTTAGCTTTGCCTTTATGCTTGGCTTACCAGAAATGTTGTTTAACCAAACAACAAATGCTGTATATTCGCAATCTGAGGCCTTACTAAATAACACTTGGAGTTTTATAGAAGGCAACATAGACGGTCAAGTTCTTAATTCACCTACTGATTTTAATGGGGGGTTTGATAGCCTTTTAGGTGATTATTTTGAATTTTTCTTTAGTTCTTCCACATCACAGTGTTTTGGATTTAATATTATTTATTTTGATGTTTCAGACAATCAATTCTCTTTAGCTGAACTTTTTGATATTCAGCCAAATACTTGTGAAGACCCCGATATTCTAAATTTTATAGATTTGCATAATTCATTTTTTGTAGAATTACCACTAGAAAGTAATGGAAACCCTAAAAACCCTTTTATTTACAATATAGAAGATTTTGGCAACTATAACGTATTACATATTACAAATAATCTTGGAGATTGGGTAAAATATAATAGCGGTTTTTTATCAAACCACATATTTACTCAAAATATTTTTACACTTTTTCCCAACCCTACGAAAAAAACCTTGTATGTCAACAACAATTTCAACCAAAAGGTGCAAACAAATGTGTTTGATTTGAACGGTAAACTGCAACAAACCCATTTTATAGAAGCAGGGCAATCACAAATAGATGTCAACCAGCTTCAGTCAGGGTTATATTTTGTAGTTTTTGAAAGTGAAACCGGCGAGCGGGTGAGTAAAAAGTTTATAAAGTATTAAAGGGTTTTTGATACCTGTTTATTCACCCATTCCAAAAAACGCTCATCTGCTTCAGTAAACGGGTCAATGGTATTGGAGTCAATATCAATCTGCCCGATGTTTTTGCCATCCTTAAACAAAGGGATTACAATTTCTGCTTTGACAGTGAAACTACAGGCAATGTAATTGTCCTGAGCCTTGACATCAGGAACCACAAAGTTTTGATTGGATTCTGCCACTTGCCCACAAATGCCTTTCCCAAAAGGAATCACAGTATGGTCTGTTGGTTCGCCGGCAAAAGCTTTTAAATGTAAAGTGCGTTCCGCTTCATTGGCAAAATAAAAGCCCACCCAGTCGTAATAGGGTATTTTATCCTGAAGAAGTTCACAGACCTTCGTCAATTTTTCATTTGATTTTAAAGTAAAATCACTTACTATTTGTGAAACCCCGGGCTTTAACTGGTTAAAAGGCATAATGAAAATGTTTTGACAAAAGTATTTAAAAACCAAATAATGTCTCCTCCACAAATGGTATTTTTTTGTTAAACTTGAATCTAATGAAATGGGTTTTATTAACCGATACTTAACATTGAAATGCCTAAGCGTTGTTTACTTTGAATACTTATTGCCAAGCCCAGAGGGAATTGAAACTTTTATCATTGTATTTACTTTTATGTAAGAAAGAGATTGGTTAATTTTATGAACTAAAATCACAACCCATGCTTTGCATTCATCACCATAGTACCGACCCCTATTTTAACATCGCCACCGACGAGTATATCTTTAAACACCTTGATGAAGATTGCTTTATGCTGTGGCAAAATGACAATGCCATCATTGTAGGGAAACACCAAAACACCTTGGCCGAAATCAACCTCGACTATGTAAAGGAAAAAGACATTAAAGTAGTGCGGCGACTTTCAGGAGGAGGAGCGGTGTATCACGATTTAGGCAATCTCAATTTCACATTTACCCGCACTAGTGACAAAGAAGATATGGTGGATTTCAGAAGATATACTAAACCTGTTTTGGAAGTGCTTCAGGGTCTGGGAATTGACGCAAAGTTTGAAGGTCGCAATGACCTGACGATTGAAGGAAAAAAGTTTTCAGGCAATGCAGAACATGTGTTTAAAAACAAAGTAATGCACCACGGGACCTTGTTGTTTTCGTCTGAAATGAAAGATGTGTCGGGCGCTTTAAAAGTAAACCCGCTTAAAATACAAAGGGCGTGGTACAAAATCGGTTCCAAAAAGGGTGACAAACATAAGCAATCACCTCAAAGAACCGCTTTCGCTGGAAGCGTTTACAGCACGTCATCATGAATCACATACTTTCAACATTTCCCGATGCTAAAATGTATGAGTTTACGGAAGATGACCTTGCCGGAATTCAAAAAATAAGAGATGAAAAATATGCCACCTGGGAATGGAATTTTGGTCGCTCACCCGAATATAACTTTAAACAGGGAATGCGTGCAGAAGGCGGTGTGATTGAAGTGCATCTGGATGTCGAAAAAGGCATCATCCAAAAAGCACAAATCACCGGTGATTTCTTTCATATCAGGGACATTGCACCCATAGAAGAAGCAATGATCAATTTACCCCATGATGAAGCAGCAATCAAGAAAGCATTAAGTCAGTTTGATTTGAAACGTTATTTTAAGGACATCACTGCTGAGGAGCTGTTGAGCATCATGTTTTAAGTTTTTATCTGCGCGTATCTGCGTGATCTGCGGGAAAAAAAGATAGTTCCCAGATTACCTTTGGATTTTTAAAACCATTAAGAAGTTAAGGGAAGTTAAGTTAAGTTAAGTTAAGTTAAGAGCAATTGCCTTAATACACCTTAATGCCTTAATGTTTAAACACCATTTACAAATGTTTTTTTGTAAAACACCTGTAGATTTATTTATCCATCTCTTTTCTCTACTTTTGTATAAACGAATACACAATTATTGAAAGCACTTTTTCAGAAATACAAATCCGTCATCCGCTTTCTCGTTCTCTTTTTGGGGACTTATGTGGTATTGAGCCTTCTTTACAACGCCTATTTACATTTCGGAAAATCTGATAGGTATTATCCGGATCCCATTACACATCTGGTGGCCAAACAAACTTCGGTTTTGACAACAGCATTTGGCTATAAAGCCGAAATCACACCACACCCCAAGGAAGCATCCATGAAACTCATCATCAACGGAAAATATCTGGCACGCATTGTAGAAGGCTGTAATGCCTTGAGTGTCATGGCCCTCTTTGCTGCTTTTATCGTGGCATTCCATCAAAAATGGAAACCCACCTTGCTCTATATTTTTGTGGGTTCGGTATTGATTTATTGTGCCAATCTCTTCCGCATCGTCCTTTTGGCCATTGCACTCTATGAATATCCACAATTTGAGGAAATTTTACACGGCGTTGTCTTTCCGGCGATAATTTACGGAATGGTGTTCCTGCTATGGGTGCTTTGGGTGAGAAAAATTCCTGCTAAAATAGTTGAGAATGAAAAAACCGTTTAAAATAGGATTGCTTGTAATTTTATTCGGACTACTCCTGCTAGTGCGCCTTTTTGAAGCGGAGTTGTTTTATGACCCCTTACTCTCCTTTTTTAAACAGGATTACCTAAACAAAAAAGTACCCGATGTGGAATTCGGAAAATTGCTTTTGCATACTTCTTATCGCTACCTCATCAATACTGCTATTTCATTATTGATACTTTGGGTGGCTTTCCGGGAAAAAGATGTGATTAAATTTTCAGTAGTATTGTATGTGCTGGCCTTTATCATCCTGCTTCCCTGGATGGCTTGGTTGGTCGCAAACGCCACACCTGAAAGCAATTACAATATCCTTTTTTATGTGAGACGCTTTTTAATTCAACCGCTTTTTGTCTTGCTGTTACTGCCGGCTTTTTACTATCATAAACAGAAAATCAAATAGTTAAGCTTTTTCTAAAAAACACGACGTATTGAAAAAATAGCTATCTTTGTTTCTTATGAAATCCGTTTTTCAGAAAATAATGAGTCCTCTTATGGCGCTTTTAGTGCTGGTTTCCACCATGTCTTTTACGGTGGATATGCACTACTGTGGTGGTCATTTGGTGGACAAAGCCATTTTTTCTGAAGTCAAAAAATGCGGGATGGAAATGGAATTTAAAACTGCTGAAAACACGGTTCAAAAACCAAGTTGTTGTAAAGACATCTCCATAACCGTTGAAGGACAAGAAGAGTTGAAAATTTCTTTCGAAAAGCACGAACTGCAAACGCTGCAGTTTGCGCTGTTGTTCAGTTATTCATACATAAGCCTCTTTGAACCGCTTGCTGAAAAGCATATCCCCTTTGAGCAATATTCCCCGCCCCGGCTCACTTTAGACCGGTATATCCTTAACGAAACATACTTAATCTGATTTTAAATTTTAGTTTGACTTCTTCCCGAAGCATATTGTAGGGTTTTTTAATATCCCCTACGGTTAACAATTACTAAAATTCAAAATCAATTTTTATGTTTTCAAAACTCATAAAATATTTTTTACACAACCGGCTGGTTACCGTCATCTTGCTGCTGTTCTTTATAGGATGGGGGATGGTTACCGCTCCTTTTGACTGGGATACAGGTTTTCTTCCCAGCGACCCCGTTGCAGTTGATGCCATTCCTGATATAGGTGAAAACCAACAAATCGTCTTTACCGAATGGCCGGGCCGATCACCTCAGGATATTGAAGACCAGATTACCTATCCGCTTACGTCTTCCTTGTTGGGAATCTCAGGGGTGAAATCCATACGCAGTACATCTATGTTCGGTTTCTCCAGTATCTACATCATTTTTGAAGAAGGGGTGGAGTTTTACTGGTCACGCAGCCGAGTTCTGGAAAAGCTGAGTTCGCTGCCGGCCGGTTTGTTGCCCGATGATGCCCAGCCCACCTTGGGTCCTGATGCCACAGCACTGGGACAAGTGTTTTGGTACACCCTGGAAGGCCGCGACCGGGATGGCAATGTTACAGGTGGCTGGGACCTTCACGAAGTGCGTAAAGTGCAGGACTATTATGTGAAACTCGGTTTAAGTGCTGCCGAAGGGGTTTCAGAAGTGGCATCAATTGGAGGTTTTGTACAGGAATATCAGATTGACGTCAACCCTGATGCTCTCAGAGCTTACAACATCGGTATCGATAAGGTGATGATGGCGGTAAGGAACACTAACCGCGATGCCGGTGCCAAAACCCTTGAAGTCAACAAGGTGGAATACCTGGTGCGGGGCTTGGGATATATCAAATCGATTGAAGATATAGAAAATACCGTGGTTACCGAAACCGATAACAAACCAGTTTTAATTAAAGACATAGGAACCGTTGCCCTGGGCCCGGCGGAACGTCGTGGTGTTCTCGACAAAGGGGGTGCTGAGGTTGTAGGAGGTGTGGTTGTGGCACGTTATGGGTCCAATCCTTTGCAGGTGATTGAAAATACCAAGCAGAAAATAGCGGCGATGGCTTCAGGGATGCCAGAGAAAGTGCTGGCTGACGGGACGGTTAGTAAATTGACCGTTGTTCCTTTCTATGACCGCACACAGCTGATCAATGAAACGATTTCCACCTTGGAACACGCTCTTTCTCACGAAATCCTCATCAGTATTATTGTGATCATTGTGCTTGTACTCAACCTGAGGGCTTCGCTACTGATTTCAAGTTTGCTGCCCATAGCGGTTTTAATGACGTTTATTGTGATGCGGTATTTTGGGGTGGATGCCAATGTGGTGGCGCTTTCCGGTATTGCCATTGCCATTGGGGTGATGGTGGATGTAGGGATTGTGTTTGTCGAAAATACCATCCGGCATCTCGAGTTTCCGGAGAATATAGGTGCGCGGGGTAAAAAGTTACTCAACGTGATTTACGAAGCCACCATCGAAGTGGCACCGGCAGTAACCACCGCCCTGGCAACAACCGTCGTGAGTTTTCTACCCGTATTCTTTATGGAAAACGCCGAAGGAAAGCTTTTCAAACCGCTGGCATTTACCAAAACTTTTGCACTGGTGGCATCCTTTATTGTGGGGATTGTCATTTTACCGATGCTTTCCTATTACGCGTTCAATTTTAAGGTGAAAAAAGAAAAATGGAAACAATTCTCCAACATCTTTTTGATTGTAATAGGTATTGCCTTTTGGTTGTATTTCAGTTTTTGGTTGCCTTTGGCATTGACCGCTATTGGAATCCTAAAAATACTTGAGACCAAAAAACCGGAACTTTTAGGAAAATACACTTCCCGAATCGTTCTGGGGTTGATTTTGGCGGTCACAATTTTGTTTTTAACCGAAGAATGGCTGCCCCTGGGATACCGCAATTCGCTGGTTACCAACTATATTTTTGTGCTGGTATTGCTGGCAGTGATATTGGTCATCCTGTTCAGTGTGGTAAAGTTTTACCGTCATATTCTCACCTGGTGTCTGGAAAACAAAGGCAAGTTTTTATTGGTGCCGCTCATCACTATCTTTTTTGGAGCGATGATCTGGTTTGGTTTTCCGAAACTATTTGGATCTATGGCTACAGGTTTTGATAAGGTGGGAGTGAATATCCGTACCACAGGCGCGTGGTCAACCATGGCACATAGTTTTCCCGGAGTAGGCAAAGAGTTTATGCCTTCACTGGATGAGGGAAGCTTTTTACTAATGCCCACAGCCATGCCCCACGCCGGTATGGAAGCGACTAAAGACATCCTTCAGAAACTCGATATGGCCGTAACAGCCATACCCGAAGTGGACATCGCTGTGGGGAAATTGGGACGCATTGAAAGCGCCCTCGACCCGGCACCCATCTCGATGTATGAAAACGTCATCAATTACAAACCGGAATATGCCTTAGATGCTAATGGAAAACCACTAAAGTTTAAAACAGACAGGGAAAGGCGATTTGTATTGAAATCGGGTGATAAATTATCCAATGAGGAGGTATTGAACAACGGATTTTCCAATTCCGATTTAATCGAAGAGGAGGATGGCGCTTATTTCAGGAACTGGCGGGAACACATCAACAGTCCCGATGATATTTGGGACGAAATTGTCAATGCAACCCGCTTGCCGGGGGTGACATCAGCACCTAAATTACAGCCCATCGAAACCCGTTTGGTGATGTTGCAAACCGGTATGCGGGCACCCATGGGAATCAAAGTTTTTGGGCCCGACCTGCAAACCATTCAGGATTTTGGAACCCAACTGGAAACCCTGCTCAAAGAAGTCCCTTCGGTGAAAACCGAAGCCGTTTTTGCTGATAGGATTGTGGGGAAACCCTATCTGGAGATTGAAATTAACCGTCCGGCGATTGCCCGTTATGGCCTCAGTATTGAGGATGTACAAAGCACTATTGAAACCGCTGTGGGCGGGATGGAAATTACTACCACGGTGGAAGGAAGGGAGCGATTCCCGGTGCGGGTGCGTTACCCAAGGGAATTGCGCAATGACCCCGAAAACCTGAAAAACATTTTAGTACCAACAGGTAAAGGAGCACAAATACCACTGGGCGAACTGGCAGAAATCAACTATGTGCGCGGACCCCAAATGATCAAAAGTGAAGACACCTTCCTGGTAGGCTATGTGTTGTTTGACAAAAAAGCCGATTATGCGGAGGTAAATGTGGTTGAAGATGCGCAAAAGTACATTGCTGATAAAATTGAATCCGGCGAATTGAAAGTGCCATCAGGTGTGAGTTACACTTTTTCCGGGAATTACGAAAATCAGGTGCGGGCGATGGAGCGGTTGGCTATTGTGATTCCCATCAGTTTGATTATCATTTTCTTGTTGTTGTATTTCCAGTTTAAAACCATTATTGCCTCATCCATTCACTTTTCGGTGGTGTTTGTGGCTTTTGCAGGAGGGTTTATCATGATTTGGCTGTATGGACAAGGCTGGTTTATGGATTTTTCTTTGGCAGGTATGAACATGCGAGACCTCTTTCAGATGGGCACCATCAACCTGAGTGTCGCGGTATGGGTTGGGTTTATCGCCCTCTTTGGTATTGCTACCGATGACGGTGTTTTGATGGGAACATACATCCATCAGGTATTTGAAAAAAACAATCCGCAAACGGTCAAAGCCGTGCGTGATTCTGTGATGGAAGCCGGACTGAAACGGGTGCGACCCGCAATGATGACGACGGCGGTGACCATTATTGCACTCTTGCCGGTATTGACCTCAACAGGAAAAGGTTCAGACATTATGGTACCTATGGCCATTCCCATTGTGGGTGGTATGGTCATCCAGATTATGACCATTTTTGTGGTGCCGGTGTTACAGGCTTACTGGAGGGAGACTGTTGTAAAAAATAACGAAATAACTGAATAAGATGAAAACAACTTATATATATATAATTTTAGGATTGTTTGTGTTTGGTCTAGGAAATCAGGGTGTGCATTCACAATCTCTGGACGATTACTTAAAGGAAGCGGCAGAAAACAATCCGGTACTTAAGGCAGATTATGCCGGTTTTGAAGCGGCATTGCAAAAAGCACCTCAGGTAGCGAGCTTGCCTGATCCTACCTTGACCGTAAGTGCTTTTGGACGTATGATAGAAACCCGTTTGGGAGCTCAGGAAGCCAGATTTTCATTGACGCAGATGTTTCCGTGGTTCGGTACATTGAAAGCGCAGGAAGATGTTGCCACTAGCTGCTGCACAGGCTCGTTTTCATCAGTATATCAATCAACGCAGCCTGTTGTTTGTCGATGTCAAAACACGCTATGCCGAGTTGTATGTGCTGGAAAAAACCATTGCGCTCAAAGAAGAAAACCTGGGCATCCTCGACAGCTATCGCGAACTCGCTTTAAGTGGTTTCAGAAGCGGAAATGCCCCTATGGTGAATGTGGTTAAAGTGGATATGGAACGGGAAGCGGCAATCACCGAAATCGAATTGCTGAAAGATAAAAAGAAGCCACTGGAAGTTCAATTCAACCTGCTTTTAAACAGGGAGAGAATAATGCCGGTTGTGATTGCCGATTCGCTTAGGTTGGGTCAAAACCTTGCCTTGAAAAAAGAAACGGAAAATGGCAACCTATTTGAAGCACATCCCACCTTGGTAGCTTTGGACAGTGAAAAGACCGCTTTAAACAGCCGCATTACCGCAATTGAAAAGGACGGATTGCCAAAGTTTGGGCTCGGAGTCGATTATTCCATTATTTCCAAACGCACCGATGCCAATCCGGAAATGAACGGACAAGACGCTATTATGCCGATGGTTACCGTGACACTACCCATCTTTCGAAAGAAATACAAAGCAGCAAAAAAGGAAGTGGAATTTATGCAAGTGGAAGTGGAAGCAAGGCAAACGGCTCAAAAAAACAATTTACAAAGCAGTTATGAAATGACACTGTATGAGCTGAATCAAACGGAAAAGCTTTTAAAACTCTATGAAGAACAACTGGAACGCATTGATCAAGCTACACACTTGTATGTTTCCGGTTTTGCCAACAACACGGCTGACTTTGAAGAAGTTTTAACGATGAACCAACAAAAACTATTGATACAAACCCAACAGTTGGAAGCCCTGAAAAATGGCTTTGTTGCTCAGGCACAACTGGAATACGTACGTTCTAAAACAGAGTAATTATGAAATGCCCATTAACAAAATGGTAAACCAACCGAAAATGATTTTGTGGGCATTGCACCTGCCTGCCGGCAAAGGCAGGTCTGACCTTAAAAAAACAATAAATATTAACAGATGAAAACAAGAAATAAAAATAGAATAAAAGCGGTTGCGATACTGGCACTGGGATTACTCCTGGGGTGGTTGATTTTTGGCGGAAGCGGTCAAAATGATAAAGAGCAAGCGCAAGAAGAGGTGTCTGAAGATACCATCTGGACCTGCTCCATGCACCCGCAAATCCAGCAACCGGAACCGGGTGATTGTCCGCTTTGCGGGATGGACCTTATTCCATTGGAAGAGGATGAGGGGGGAGACCCTGCCGTGTTTGTCATGAGTGAAAATGCCTTGCGACTGGCCAATGTGAGTACTATGATTATAGGAACAAGCGATGCAGAACGCGCCATCCGATTGAATGGAAAAGTACAAGTGGACGAGCGGAATTCTTATTCGCAAAGCACACACCTACCGGGCAGGATTGAACAACTGCGCATCAATTTTACGGGTGAAAAGGTTTCCCGCGGACAAACCCTGGCACAAATCTATTCGCCGGAAATGGTCACGGCCCAACAAGAATTGTTGCAGGCCTTTGCCATCCGTAATTCACAACCCGAACTTTTTGAAGCGGCAAAAACAAAGTTGAGTAACTGGAAAATCAGCAATGCACAGATCGATCAAATTATTGCCAATGAAAAACCACTGGATCGCTTCTACATTCAGGCAGATGTTAGCGGAGTGGTTACCAAAAAAAATGTGGAGTTGGGCGATTATGTGGAGCGTGGTATGTCACTATATGAAATAGCTGATTTAAGCAAGCTATGGGTGCTTTTTGATGTTTATGAAAGCCAGATGGCCTGGGTAAAAGAGGGAAGTAAAATAAGTTTTACAGTTAATTCGCTTCCCGGCGAAACTTTCGACGGAACCATTTCTTTTGTAGACCCTTTATTGAACGCCCAAACCCGTGTCGCCACTGCCCGTGTTGAAGTCAATAACAAAGAGGGCAAGTTAAAACCTGAAATGTTTGCTTCAGGAACGGTACAGGCAGCGCCCGGACAAACGGTTGAAAACGAGATGGTCCTTCCCAAGTCGGCGATTTTATGGACCGGAAAACGCGCCATCGTGTATGTAAAAGAGGGTAACGGATTTGCCCTACGGGAAGTGAATTTGGGTTCAGTTCTTGGTGAAAATTACATCGTGAAAAGCGGTTTGTCTGAAGGTGAAGAGGTGGTGGTCAATGGTGCGTTTACCATTGATGCGGCTGTGCAACTTTCAGGCAGGCCCAGTATGATGAGTCCGCAGGGAGGAAGTGTAAATACCGGGCACAATCATGGGGAAACAATTTCGGGAGATGCACCTGCAACAAATTGAAAAAGTATCCCTTACTGACGAAGCCAAAAAAGCACTGCAGCCCCTATTTAAAAGTTATTTTTCCCTAAAAGAACATTTGGCCGAAGATAATTTTGAAAATGCCAAAGAATCAGGCAAAGAGCTTGAGGAGGCTTTAGGGAAAATCAATATGAAACAATTTGAAGGAAAAGCTCATGAACTTTGGATGGCTTTTGAGAAGCAAATGAAAACAGCCTTGGAGCCGGTGAACAATCAGAAGGAGATTGAAGGGATACGCACGCATTTTCAGACGATTTCAGATGTGCTCATCCAGTTTATTGAGAAAACAGGACCGTATGATGAGGTAATCTATGTACAGCACTGCCCCATGGCAGACAATGACAATGGAGCTGACTGGCTCAGCCTTTCAAAAGAGATAAAAAATCCGTATTTTGGTAGTATGATGTTGAAATGTGGGGAAATAGTTCAGGTAATAGAATAAAGTACACAAAAGGATATATTTAACTTAAAAACTGATATTATGAACAAATACTTGAAATTTGCCTTAATGATGGCTACTTCCTTTGTGATTATGTATGCCGTAATGTTCTTGAATGCAGCCAGTATTGACCACGTGATGCTCAGCACCATGCGCACCTATATGACACTGCTGATGATTGCACCCATGGCAGTAGTGATGCTGTTGTATATGTGGGGAATGTACAAAAATAAAAAGCTGAACGCACTGATTTTAGCAGTCTCGATTATTGGCTTTGGTGCTGTATATTATATGATGCGGAACCAAACCGGTATTTCGGATGTACAATATATGAAAGCGATGATACCGCATCATTCTTCAGCGATTTTAACCAGTGAAAATGCTGATTTGCAAGACCCTGAAACCAAAAAACTGGCAGAAGATATTATCAAACTACAAAAAGAAGAAATCGCTTTGATGAAAGATTATTTAAAGCGGATAGAAGAGAATAATAACTAAATTTGAATACAATTAATAACCCTTTAATTTTTAAAACCATGAAAAAAGTACTATTAAGTATCGCTGTTTTGGCAGTCATAGGAATGACTTCCTGTAAAAACCAGACAGAAGAAAAAGAGGAAACAACAGAAATGACTGAAGAAGTCAAAGAAATAGCCATGGCTGAAACCACCTTTGGTGTGCGCGGCAATTGTGGGATGTGTAAAAAAACCATCGAAACAGCCGCCAATAGTGTGGAAGGTGTTGCTGCGGCCAATTGGGATATCGACCTAAAAAAGATTGAGGTGAAATACGACGACACAAAAACCGATGAAATGGCCATTCACAATGCCATCGCAGCATCCGGTTATGACACTGATCAAGTTTCCGGAAGTGAGGTAGCATATAAAGAATTACCGCAGTGCTGCCAGTATGACCACGAAATGGAAATGAGCCTTACCGAGCCTGCAGATGGTGAAAGTGGAAACCACCACCATATGGATTAATTAATTTAATCAAGACCCGTCAGGTTTTAAAAACCTGACGGGTCTAGTTTTATGCAAACCACACTCCACATAAAAAATGTCGTCTGCCGACGCTGTAAAATGACGCTCCGGCAAATTCTGGAACGTTTGAGGATTCCCTATGTGAAAATTTCCCTGGGAGAGGTTGTCTTGGAAGAGCCTTTAACAAAAAGTCAGCAAAAGGCCTTTCAGTCCGAAATCAAAAAAGTAGGCTTTGAACTTTTGGAAGATAAAAATGAACGACTTGTTAATGCTATAAAATCTATCATTATATCTGATATATATGAGGGATAAGGGTTTAGTAATCAAAATCTTTCTGTGATTCTCAGCGAACAATTGCATTTTGATTACAGTCATCTGAGTAATCTATTCAAGGCTTTGGAAGGAAAGAGTATCAATACGTTTCAGCAAGAAATTAAAGTAGAGCGCATTAAAGAATTGCTTGAATATAATGAACTAAGCATCACCCAAATAGCAGATGATCTGGGATTTGGTAACGCAGGGTACCTTTCCACAGCATTTAAAAAACACACGGGCATCACCCCATCTCAATACCGCCGGTTGCATCTCAAAAACCGGAAAGCCATCGATTCCGCTTAAAAATTCCTTAAAATCATAATTTCTTACCATTTTTTTATAAGCCTTTTCATTTCATAGGCTGTAACTTTGATGTAAACCTTTAAAATCAAAAGTTATGCAAAATGAAAAGTTAATACATGCGTTGGGAAGTTGCATCAATCAATGTAATTATTGTGCAGATGCCTGCCTCGATGAAGACAATGTTAAAATGATGGTGGACTGCATCAGGACTGACCGTGTTTGTGCAGAAGTCTGTGCAGCACTCAACCAGATTCTCGCCACAGGATATAAAGATGTGGACGGCCTGGTACAATACTGTATCAAAGTATGCAACGCCTGTGCAGATGAATGTGGACAACACAATCATGCACACTGCCAAGAATGCGCAAAAGCCTGTAGAGAATGTGCAAAAGCCTGTGAAGAATACTTGGCGTAATTTCTGTCAACTAATTTTTAAGTTGAAACACCCTTGTTGAATCAACCATAAACCCGAAAACATTTCGGGTTTTTTAAAAGGATACTAAAAATGAAACACACATACAAAATAACAGGAATGACTTGTGATGGCTGTAAAGCCAAAGTAGAAAAGGAACTTAAAAATGTTGCCGGGGTCACTGATGTTTCAGTGGATTTGAATAAAGCCGAAGCAGAAGTTACAATGAAGCATCATATCGAAACCACAACCTTGAAAAATGCTTTGCCCGATAAATATGAACTTTCCGAAAAGAAGGAGACCAATGTGTTCTCATCTACTAATGAAGGGGTACAAGAGGAGGAAAAATCAAAGTGGCAACAATTGACCCCCTTATTCCTTATTTTGGGATACATCACCGTGACCGCTGTTTTATTGAATTATAAAGAATGGAACCTAGGCGAGGCCATGTTTGATTTTATGGGCTTGTTTTACATCGTCTTTAGCTTTTTTAAATTGCTCGACTTAAAAGGGTTTCCAGACTCATTCAGAATGTATGACCCGCTCGCAAAAGTAATTCCCGTTTATAGCTGGATCTATCCCTTTATAGAAACAGCACTCGGGCTGATGTTCTTGATGCGATTTCAAACAGAAATTGCGTTAATTGCAACGATTATAATTTTGGGAATAACAACGATAGGTGTCACTAAAACATTGCTGGATAAAAAAGCAATTCAATGTGCCTGCCTGGGAACAGCATTAAAACTCCCAATGACACAGGCTACATTTATTGAAAATGCGATAATGCTGATTATGGCATTTTGGATGCTAGTGAAGACCACTTTATATTAAAATATAGTTGTTTGTCTTAACCTGTAGTCTCTCAAAGTAAATAAAAAAATATCTTATTATTAGTTATGTTATTTTAAAATTGATTCTCTAAAAATCAAAATCCACTTGTTTTTCAAAGCAATACAATAATTATGTACATTTGTAAAATGCAAAAATGTTTATCAACTTTATTGGCAATTTTATTGTTGTTTGGCGGAACCGGGATGGTTTTCGGTCAGCACTTTTGTGAAGGCATTGTCGTGGACAAATCCTTTGCCATTGGTTTTGAAACCATGAGTTGCGCCGATGTGGAAGGCGATGATGCTTGCGAAAACAATCGGGAAGAAGATGATTGCTGCGCCGACACCTATTTCCAACTACAAACCGATAAAGAGTTTTCCGGAAAAAGTATATATACTACCTTGGATGTACCTTCATATGCTGCGTCTGAAGCTAACTTTATATTAGAAGCTGTTGCCTTTTCAAAAGAACAACGGTCTTTTACGTTTTACACACCTCCTGAAAGGGCTATTGACCTGCTGACACTTTTACAAACCTATTTGATTTAGCATTTTCTAAATGAATCGAAACCAAGTTCGTCCCCGGACGACTTTATTTTCATGTAATTTTTTTAGAATATGTACTATAAACCCATTTGGCTGTTGGCACTTTGCTTGAGCCTGCAAACTTTACAAGCACAAGAAAAACTATCAGGAATCATATTTGAAGGTTCCGATCCGGATAAAAACGTTCCGCTATCCGGAGCCAATATCTATTGGGAGGGTACAGAAACCGGAGTCATAACCAACTTCAACGGCGAATTTGAATTGCCTTATAAAAATGAATACCGCAAACTGATTGTGAGCTATGTGGGCTATAAAACAGATACGCTATCTGTAACAGGACCCGGCTTCATAAGACATTGGTTGCTGCCGGAAGGCACGTTGGACGAAGTGGTCATCCAAAACCGGAAGCAAACCAGCTTTCGCTCCTATTTGGAAGCGCAAAATGTCACGAATGTTAGCAGCGCCGAATTACTCAAAGCAGCATGCTGTAACCTGGCGGAAAGCTTTGAAACCAATCCGTCCATCGATGTGAATTTTCCCGATGCCCTTACCGGAAACCGGCAGATTAAAATGCTGGGGTTAACCAGTCCCTATACCCTGATTGCCATAGAAAATATTCCCTCCATTCGTGGGGCCTCGCAGGCGTATGGGTTGAGTTTTGTTCCCGGGACCTGGGTCGAAAGCATACAGATTTCCAAAGGGGCGGGTAGTGTGATCAATGGCTATGAAAGCATTGCCGGACAAATCAATGCTGAATTGCAAAAGCCATCAAGCGATGAACGGTTCTTCCTGAATGCCTATGCAGGTGCTGATGGTCGGCTGGAACTCAACAACCATTTAAACTTTAAACTCAATAACAACTGGCATACCGGTCTGTATCTGCACGGAAACTTGCGAGAAACTAAAAATGATATGAATGACGACGGTTTTCTGGACAACCCCTTGCAACAACAACTCAATGTGATAAATCGATGGCAGTATATGAATGCTGAAAAAGGTTTTGTTGGTTTTTTGAATATCAGGTATTTAACAGACCAAAAGCAAATCGGGCAAGTGAATTTCAATCCGGAGACCGATAAATTCACCACCAATGCCTGGGGGGGCGAAATAAAAACAAATCGGGCTGAGGCGTCTCTAAAATTGGGTTATGTGTTTCCTGATATGCCCTACCAATCTTTTGGCGTTCAGGGGGCATACAGTTTTCACGAGCAAGACTCTTATTATGGATTGAATGTATATGACATTCAACACAATAGTTTTTATTCCAATATGATGTTTAACTCGATTATTGGTGATTCCCGGCACAATTTTAAAACAGGCGTGAGTTTTACCTATGATCGTTATAATGAAACCATCCTGACGGATACTTATTTGCGTACCGAAAATTCAGTTGGTGCATTTTTTGAATATGCTTATGACAACCTCAGTGATGTATTGCTCACCGCGGGGGTTCGTATGGATCACCACAATTTAATAGGGACATTTATAACACCCCGCTTTCATATGCGCTATACACCCTGGGAAAAATCCTCTTTAAAAGCTTCTTTTGGACGGGGCGTGAGGGCACCCAGTATTTTTGCTGAAAACCAACAGCTGTTTGGTTCGTCGAGGGCGATTTCCATTTTGAACAGCAGCGGTAATTTTTATGGACTGGATGCCGAAGATGCTTGGAATTATGGTGTTTCTTTTATGCAGGGATTCCGTCTTTTTAACCGAGATGCTGATATAGTCTTTGACTTTTATCGAACCGATTTCCGGAATCAGGTAGTCGTGGATTGGGAAGACCCACGGCAAGTGCGTTTTTACAACCTGGAAGGAAGCAGTTATGCCAATAGCTTTCAAACGGAGGTCAATTATACCCCGGCAGAAAGGCTTGACGTCAGGCTTTCGTATCGTCTCTTTGATGTGAAAACAGATTATTTACAGGGAAGACTCCAAAAACCACTGACACCCAAACACCGTTTTTTTGCCAATGCGGGCTATGAAACCAAACTCAATGAAAAAGGAGCGCAATGGAAATTTGATGCCACTTACAATTGGCTGAGTGAACAGCGTTTTCCAAACACGCTATCCAATCCGGAAGCCTTTCGCGTAAACGAAAAAACGCCACACTTAAATACACTAAATGCACAAATTACCAAAGTGTTTAGTCCTAAATTTGAGGTGTATGTGGGTGGTGAAAACATCACCAATGTGCGCCAATCAAATCCCATAGTTGCAGCCGATGACCCATTTGGCGACTATTTTGATACGACTTTTGTGTATGGTCCCATTTTTGGGAGTATGTATTATGCCGGATTGCGATGGAAAATGTGAGGGAAAGTTAGAAGTACGAAGTTAGAAGTTAGAAGTTAGAAGTAGAAAATTGTTTAAATTTAAAAAAGGAATAAAATTATGAGAAAAATTGTTTTAATTGCAGTAATCCTTATGTTTGGAGTACAACTTCAGGCACAGGATAAAAATGCCAGAGCCACAATTGAAGTAGATGGCGTTTGCATGATGTGCAAGGAAAGGATTGAAAAAGCCGCTATCAAAACTAAAGGTGTGAAATCAGCGGTATGGAATGTGGAAACACATATGCTAGCCCTCATTTATGACGAACGAAAAACCACTTTGGACACGATTCACCAACGGGTTGCAGACGTGGGCCATGACACCGAAAAAATAACGGCTACGGAAGAAGCTTATAACAGTGTTCACGCGTGTTGCAAGTACAGGGATGAAGCGGTTGTTGATGAGCATTAAAAAACAACAAACCCGAAAGCAATTTTTAAATTTTTAAAAGTTTGAGGATAGTAAAAAGTGTTACTATTTTTCGATCGGTTCTGTCAACTCTCTAAACAGCTGCTCTAAATTTTTATTCTTAGTATTGAGTTGCAAAATTTTGAGTCCGTTGTCATGGGCAAAGTCAAACACGGCAGGGCGCATGTCTTTCTCAGTATCAAAAGTGAGTGAGTAGATAAAATCGTGGGTGTTATTCACCTGTTTAATTTTGGGAAGTTGTTGTAAGGCCACCTCTTCCACCCGGTAGTCAAATTCTACTTCTATGATTTGAACTTTAGAATCTTTCAAATCATTCATTTTTTTATCGGCTACAATAGTTCCTTTGTTAATAATAATTACCCGGTCGCAGATGGCTTCAACTTCCTGCATAATGTGAGTTGAGAGAAATACTGTTTTTTCCTTACCGGCATTTTTGATGAGGTTCCTAATCTCTACAATTTGGTTGGGATCCAGCCCCGTGGTGGGCTCATCGAGTATCAAAACGTCAGGATTGTGGAGAAGTGCATTTGCAAGTCCCACTCGCTGGCGATATCCTTTGGAAAGGGCACTTATTTTTTTATGGGCTTCAGAGGTGAGTCCGGTTTGTTCAATGACTTCTTCTACATTTCCTTTTGAAATTTTATAGATAGAAGCATTAAAACGCAGGTACTCGCGCACATACATATCGAGGTACAAGGGGTTGTGTTCCGGCAAATAACCCACAGTATTTTGAACTTCCTTTTTGTTTTCGGTTACTGAAAAACCGTTAACGGTTGCAGTACCCTCTGTTGCAGGAAGAAAGGTGGTTAGGATTTTCATTAAAGTTGATTTTCCTGCTCCGTTGGGACCCAGAAAGCCAACGATTTCACCTTTATTGATTTCAAAAGAAACCGATTGAAGCGCTTTTTGCTCGCCATACATTTTAGAGATGTTTTGAACTGCTATAGACATAATTTTAAATAATATGAGTCACAAATTAAAGGCAAGATACTTGAAGATTTATTGTAATTTTGTGTTTACTTTAAAAAACTTTAAAAAACCGAATTTATTTCGCGTAAGCGTACAAAATAAAAAAAAATAGGACACCCATCATTTATTTTTCTTAAAATCTAAGTGAAGATAGTAAAAATGCGATGCAAAAAAGTAAGGAGGCAAACTGGTTACAAAAAATGCAATTTAAGCATCCGCTTCTAATAGCCGGGCCTTGCAGTGCAGAAACTGAAGAACAAGTCCTTAAAATAGCCCATCAGTTAAAAGAAAGTGACTCCACTATTTTACGTGCCGGCATTTGGAAACCCCGCACACGCCCTGGAAATTTTGAAGGGGTAGGTGCCATTGGGTTAAAATGGATGCAACAAGCACGATCTGAAACGGGCTTAAAACTCGCTATAGAAGTCGCTAATAAAGACCACGTTGAACAAGCTTTAAAAGCTGATATTGATGTACTGTGGATTGGTGCTCGCAGCACGGTGAGCCCCTTTATTGTTCAAGAAATTGCCGATGCACTTCAAGGAACTGACAAAATCGTGCTAGTAAAAAACCCCGTAAATCCTGATATTTCACTTTGGATGGGGGCTCTTGAGCGACTTCAAAAGGCAAATATCAATAACCTTGGCGCTATTCACCGCGGATTTTCAACATACCACAAAACCAAATACAGAAACAATCCGGAATGGCAACTCGCCATCGATTTTCAAAATCATTTTCCAAATGTACCTTTGATACTCGACCCATCACATATGGGCGGAAGGCGTGATTTAATTTTTGATTTGAGCCAAACAGGTATGGATCTCAATTATGATGGTTTGATGATTGAAACCCATACCACACCAGACCAAGCCTGGAGCGATGCTGCACAGCAAATTACCCCACAGCGATTCCTTGAAATCACTGCTCAACTTAGGGTGCGCAATGAACATGCCAGTAATCGAGATTTTCATATTAAAATAAGCAAACTCCGCAAACAAATTGATGAAATTGACGCCCATATATTGTCTAATTTAGGAAACCGAATGAAAATCGCAGACGAAATTGGCCACCTTAAAAGAATTGAAAATGTCACTATTCTTCAAAAAGAACGTTGGAATGAAATCCTGGAACGAATGAAAGAAGCCGGAGCCACGCAAAACCTAAGCGAAAATTTTATAACAGAACTTTTTAAAGCCATTCATCAAGAATCTATTGAGCATCAGCAAAATACAATTCAACAAACAAGCAAATAGCATGAAAGGAACCGTTTATAAATCTACCGGAAGCTGGTACACGGTCAAAGCCGAAAACGGTTTGTTCTATGAATGCAGAATTAAAGGGAAGTTTAGAATACAAGGAATTAAAAGCACCAACCCCATAGCAGTGGGAGATAAGGTTACCTTCAAGCTGCAAACCAAAGATGAAAAAACACAAGGCATCATTTCTGAAATAGAAGAAAGAGAAAACTATATTGTGCGTCGTTCAGTGAACCTTTCTAAACGCACTCATATTCTCGCTGCAAATATTGACCAACTTTTTTTAGTTATTACCTTAAATAACCCGCCCACATTTACGTCGTTTATCGATCGTTTTTTGGTAACTGCTGAAGCCTATCACATCAAAACCGTTTTGTTGTTTAACAAAATGGATGCTTATAATAATGAAGAAACCCTTGAGATTGAGTACCTCAAAGCGATTTACAGTGCTATTGGATATGAATGTTTGACCCTTTCAGCCCAGACCGGAGCAAATATTGACCGACTTAAATTATTAATGAAAGGCAAAGTAAGCATATTTGCAGGCCATAGTGGAGTTGGTAAATCAACCTTAATTAACACTTTAGAGCCCGGTCTCGATATTAAGACCAAAGAAATATCTGAACAACACCTGCAAGGTCAACATACCACCACATTTGCTGAAATGTATGATTTGAGTTTTGATGCCAAAATAATTGATACCCCGGGGGTGAAAGGTTTTGGTGTAGTTGATATCGAAAAAGAAGAACTTTCAGATTATTTTCCTGAATTTTTTAAACGAAAAGAACATTGTAAATTTAATAATTGTCTGCACCTAAAAGAACCTCAATGTGCTGTAAAGGAGGCATTGGAGGCTGGAGAAATACCGTGGTCAAGATACCGAAGTTATGTTCAAATTTTGGAAGGTGAAGACGCCCATTACAGAACTGATCACTGGGATGAAGAAAATTAATGGGATTCCCCGCTAGTGTGGGAATGAAGAGATAACCGCTTTCGCGGGCATATAGGAATGAAAGCAGTAATACAAAGAGTTCAAAAAGCGAGCGTCACCATTGAGGAAAACAAAGTGGCTGCAATTGGTCATGGGCTTTTAATCCTTTTAGGAATCGAAGACCGGGACAATTTTGAAGACATTGAATGGCTGGTTGCAAAAATCAGTAAACTTCGTATATTTGCCGACAGTACCGGAGCGATGAACTGCTCTGTTTTAGATAAAAAAGGTGACATACTTATTGTGAGTCAATTTACATTGCACGCATCCACAAAAAAGGGCAATCGTCCTTCTTTCATAAAAGCCGCAAAACCGGATGTTGCGATTCCCCTCTACAAACAATTTGTAAGCACATTTGAAAAATCACTTGGAAAACCCGTCAGCACCGGAGAGTTTGGTGCGATGATGCAGGTATCACTAGTGAATGATGGTCCTGTGACCATTGTCATTGATACCAAAAATAAAGAGTGATTTTTTTCAATTTAAGCTTGGTTCACTAAGTAAAATTTTTATTTTTGAATTCTTAAAAAAATGTTAATGCGGCTACTCTATTTATTTATTTTTCCTTGCATTTTTGGCTATGCACAAAATCAGGATTTCTCTGTTACTCAAATTCCAAAAGAGTTATTGGAAAATGCCGATGCAGTTTTTAGGCAGGATTTTATGGAAATTGAAATAAACTCTTTAAAAAACAAGACCTCTAAAGTCACTAACATTTGGACGGTTTTAAACAAGCAAGGAGATAATTTAATTAATAATTCAATCTACTACGATAATGCAGTAAAAATAAACAAAGCAGAAGTAAAGATTTACAATGCTATGGGTAAAGAAATAAAAAAATACAAAAAAAAGGACTTTAAAGATCGCAGTCGTGTTTCAAGTGGCACCCTCTACTCAGACGCAAGAGTCATTTATGTTGATTATACGCCCACAGCATATCCATACACTTTTGAAATCACTTATGAGACAACCTCAAAAAACACAGTTTTTTTGCCCAATTTTTATTTTTTAAGTTGGTACAGAATAAGTACTCAGGATAAAAGATTCTCAATTAATTACAATCCAAGCGAACTTGAATTAAAAAACAAAGAGCAAAACCTCGAGATGATAAAGATAAAGAAAACTAATACTCCGGGTTTTATTCATTATGAAGCTCAAAATTTAAAAGCAATAACTCATGAGCTTTTTTCACCCAATTTTAATGAAATAGCACCTATTGTGAAATTTTTTTCGCAAAAGTTTGCCTATGAAGGTGTAACTGGAGAAGCTAAAAGTTGGAACGAACTTGGACAATGGTTCAATAATTATATTTTAAAAGGGCGTGATAAAGTTTCTGAAAATACACTTATTGAAATCAAAGAATTGGTTGAAGGTGTCAATGATCCACTAGAACGTGCACGTCTTGTGTATGAGTATGTACAAAACAATACCCGCTACATAAGTGTTCAAGTGGGGATTGGTGGGTACCAACCCATTACTGCAGCTGAAGTAGATCTTGTAAAATATGGTGATTGTAAAGGTTTATCAAACTATACCAAAGCACTTATGGAGGCCGTGGGTGTTACTGCTTATTATACAAGAATTAATTCAGGAGTTAATCAAATTAATTTAGATACAGAATTTTATTCAATTTCACAAACTAATCATGTAATTCTGGCAATACCTAATGGAGATGACTATGTATTTACAGACTGCACAAGCCAAATTCACCCTTTTGGTTTTATAGGAGATTTTTCAGACAATCGGTATGCTCACGTCATTAAACCCAATGGTGGAAAACTTGTAAAAACTACCTCATATCTCAATGAAGATAACCAAGAGTCATTCACTATAAAAGGATCTTTAGACGAGAATGGCAATTTAGCAGCTTCCCTCAATATAATAGCAACAGGCCTTGATTATGATAGAAAACAATATCTCCCAACATATTCAACTCAAGAGGTTGATACCCATTACAAAAAACGTTGGGTAAATGTTAGAAATCTGCAGCTAAACAACATTCAATTTGAAAATGATAAAAGGGAGGTTGTTTTTAAAGAGCAAATTGAAATTTCTGCTAAGAATTTTGCTTCTAAGTCTGGTGACAGATATATAGTAGAAATAAACCCATTTTCAAAATACAAATCTGTACCACCGCAGTATGAAGAACGCACACAGCCCATCTTAATCAAACGTGGTTTTTATGAATCCTCTACTTTTGATTTAAAACTTCCAGAGGGTTATGAAATTGAAGCGATGCCAACTGTATTCAACAAATCGACCCCTTTTGGAAACTATGAAGTTAACATAAAAAAAAACGATAACCATACAATAACCTATAGCAGAAATTTTCTCCTTAAAGCAGGAACTTACCCAAAAGAATCTTATACAGAGTTTAGAGATTTTTTAAGCTATGCAGCACTTCAGGATAATATAAAAATGATTTTAATTAAAATTTAAGCAAACTATGAAACTACTTCTCACACTTGTTATGGCATTTACCTTTATTGCTTTACACTCCCAGACTTATGAATTTGGTAAAGTCTCAGAAGAAGAAATTTTAGAACAACAACACGCCACAGACCCTGAAGCAACAGCTGCGGTTCTATATAAAAAGTCGAAAATTTATTTTGAGTATAACGATCAATGGCAGTATATACAAGAGGTGGAAGCCCGAATAAAAATATACAAAAAAGAAGGATTTGAGAATGCCACAGTGCAAGTTCCTTTGTATAAACCGGGTTCAGGAAGCAATGAAATTTTTTCGAGCTTCAAAGCATTCACTTACAATTTAGAGGGTAAAAAAATTTCAAAAGACCGAGTGAGAAATGATGGCCAATTCCAAGAAGATTTTAACGATGAATGGATGCTTGAAAAATTTACTTTTCCCAATATTAAGGAGGGTTCTGTGATTGAATATTCATACAAAATAACCTCTCCATATATTTACTCATTACCCTGGTTTTATTTTCAACAGGAAATTCCTGTTGATTTTGCCGAATACACTATCGAAGTGCCTCAATATCTGGGATATAAAACTTTTACCAAAGGGTACACCGCTGTGAAGCAAAACGAATCCAGAGAGCAAAAAAAGTTTACATTTAGATATGTTCCAACACAAAAAGTGGGGTCTTATGCTAAAACAGAAGAATCTTCTTTAAATACAGCAATGCTCAAAACAATCTACACTGCTGAAAATGTACCAAAAATTGCCAAGGAAGATTATTTGAATAATATAAATAATTACCTAACATCAATAAAGCAGGAATTAGAATGGACACGTATGCCCGAAGCAGCAGCAAAAAATTTTACAAAAACTTGGGACGACGTGATTAACACCATTGTGAATAGTGATCGTTTTGGTAAAGAACTTAAGGAAAAAAATTATTTTGAAGCAGATATTACACCCTTGTTGGCAAATACAACATCAAATCAAGAAAAAGCAGTGGTGATTTTTGAGTTCTTAAAAAATAAAATGACTTGGAATGGCATTCGCGGAAAATATACTAGAGAGGGTGTCAAAAATGCTTATAAAAACAATACAGGAAATGTTGCAGAAATAAACTTGATTCTCACCGCTATGTTCAGGCACGCAGGTCTGTATGCAAATCCGGTGCTTCTGAGTACAAAAGATTATGGCATCCCTTTATTCCCCACGGTTGATGGTTTTAATTACCTTGTTTCATCTGTAGAAGTAGATGGACAGTTACTTCTTTTTGATGCAACAAGCACTTATAGCACACCAAATGTGTTGCCCGAAAGAACAATTAATTGGATAGGACGCAGAGTAAGGGAAAATGAGCAAATTAAAGAACTAAACCTGATGCCCACAAAACCCTCCCGCAGAGTTGCTAATATGGAAGTTAAACTTCTGGAAGGAGGTAATATCGAAGGTAAATTAAGAAATACCTATACAGATTATTTGGCTCTTGAACACAGAGAGAAATATGCGCCCATCAGCGATACTGAATACATTGAAAGTATTGAAAAAGACTATGTTAATTTTAAAGTGAAAGAGTTTTCATTTCAAAATAAAAAAGACCCTTATAAACCGCTAATTGAAAGTTATGATTTTCAAAAAACCAATGCGTTTGATCAAATAGATAATAAAATATTCATTCAACCCTCATTTTTTCTACTTTCAACCACAAACCCATTTAATAAAGAAACACGCAATTACCCCATCGATTTTAGATTTCCAACTCAAGAAACTTATTTGATAAACATTCTCTTGCCTGAAGGATATAAAATAGAATCGGTTCCACAATCTGAAATATTTGAACTCCCAAACAATTTAGGTGATTTTAAATATTTGATTTCTCAAACTGAAAATAATATTCAAATCAGAATTAATTCAAACATAAACTCAACAATAGTTCCGGCTGATTTTTATATACCCTTAAAGGATTTCTTTGAAGCAAAAGTTGCCAAACTTTCTGAAAAAATAACACTTACTAAAACTGATTAATACATCAAAATAAAATTTCAATTATGAAACTGATCATCACTCTTTTATTATTCTCTTCCAGTTTTTTAGTTCACGCTCAAAAATTTGAATTTGGTAAAGTATCTGAAGAAGAAATACTGGAAAAAGAACACCCCACAGACCCTGAAGCATCGGCAGCAGTACTTTATAAAAAATCCAACATCTTTTTTGAATATGACTATCAATGGCAATATGTGCAAGAGGTGGAGGTCAGAATTAAAATCTATAAAAAGGAAGGTTTTGATAAAGCAACTGTTGAAATTCCATTATACAGACCCCAAGCAGGTAAAAATGAAACAATTTCTGGCTTTAGAGCATTTACCTACAATCTGGATGGAAAGAAAATCACAAAGGATAAATTGAACAATGAAAATCAGTTTCAAGAAGATATGGGCGACGATAGAATTCTTGAAAAATTTACCTTCCCAAATATTAAAGAAGGTTCTGTAATTGAATATAAATACAAAGTTACTTCCCCTTATGCCTGGTCATTACCCACCTTTTACTTTCAAGAAGATATACCGGTAAATTTTGCAGAATACACCCAAATATCACCAGAATACTTAGGATATAAATTCTACACAAAAGGAGTCTACCCCATAAAAAGAGAAGACATTCAAGACAAGACACTTTTTATATTTAGATACTCACCAACTGTAAAGGATAATAATGCAGCATTGGTATCAATCAAAACAAAAGAACAGCTCTATGAAGCTCATGTAGTTAAAACAACCTTCACCGCTGAAAATGTTCCAAAGTTTGCCAAGGAAGATTATTTGAACAATCTTCAAAATTACCTCACTTCAATTAAAAGTGAATTAGAATGGACTCAATACCCAGACGTTGAAGAAAAAGAAAACTTTACCCAAACCTGGGCTGATGTTGTCAAAACTATTTTTAAAGAAGAACGTTTTGGGAAAGAACTAAAAGAAAAAAATTATTTTGAAGCAGAAATTGCACCAATAATTGCCAATGCAAACACTAATCAAGAAAAAGCCAATGCAATTTTTGAGTTTTTGAAAAACAAAATAACTTGGAATGGTAAATATGGAAAATATACAAAAGAGGGCGTTAAAAATGCTTATAAAAATAGAACAGGAAATGTAGCCGAAATCAATTTAATTCTCACCGCAATGTTTAAAGAAGCCAGACTAAATGCCAACCCGGTATTACTGAGCACTAAAGATTTTGGCATCCCTTTTTTTCCTACAGTCACTGGATTTAATTATGTGATTTCGGCAGTTCAAACAGATGGACAATTATTTCTATTTGATGCCACAAGCAAATTCAGCACACCCAATGTGTTACCTGAAAGAGCACTCAATTGGTTTGGCCAGAGAATTAGTGAGTATCTAGAAACAGAAGAAATAGACCTTATGCCAGGAAATCCCTCACGAAGGGTAACCAATATGGAAGTGAATATACTTGAAGGAGGCAAAATTCAAGGGAAATTAAGAAATACATTAACAGACAATTTGGCTCTTGATTATAGAGAAAACTATGCAAGTAGTACCGATGTTCAACGTGTAGAAAAAATTGAAAACAACTTTATCAATTTTAAAGTGAAAGATTTTTCTATTCAAAATAAGAAAGATCCTTATAAGCCGTTAATTGAAAGTTACGATTTTGAAAATAACAATGCCTTCGATCAAATTGGTGATAAAATATTCATCCAACCCACATTTTTCCTATTACCAACTTCAAATCCATTTAATAAAGAAAAACGTGATTATCCCATAGATTTTAAATTTCCAACACAAGAAACTTACTTAATAAATATCAATATTCCTGATGGTTATAAAATAGAATCAATTCCGGAGTCTGAAATTTTTCAATTTGCAGGTGGACAGGGAGATTTCAAATACATCATTTCTAATACAGAAAATAACATACAACTAAGAATCAATTCAAATATCAATGCATCCATAGTTGCGGCAGAATCTTATGAATCCCTAAAATCTTTTTTTGAAGCTAAAGTGACTAAGCTAACTGAAAAAATAACATTGTCAAAACAATAGAAATGGACTTAAAAAATGCACAAACTGAAGTTGACAACTGGATCAAGCAACATGGTGTGAGGTACTTTAATGAGTTGACCAATATGGCTCAACTCACAGAAGAAGTGGGAGAAGTGGCGCGCATCATTGCCCGGCGCTATGGCGAGCAAAGTGAAAAAGAAAGTGATAAAGGCAAAGACCTTGGGTGAGGAACTGGCAGATGTGGTTTTTGTGGTGCTTTGTCTGGCCAATCAAACTGGAATTGACCTGCAGGCCGCTTTTGATAAAAAGATGGCACTAAAAGCAAAAAGAGATCACGACCGCCATCAAAATAATGAAAAACTAAAGTAATTGTCTGTATAGTGTTTTTAATTTTAGCAAAAATTCACGATCCACTATAACAAGCTTATGAATATTCGCCTTAGCCTAAATAAAAATATCCCCCATTCTCAAATTCACATTTGTGGTTCAAAAAGTGAGTCAAACAGATTGCTTATACTTCAAAAACTTTTTCCTGAAATTGAAATAAAAAATATTTCAGAAGCACAAGATACAATGCTTCTTGAGAAAGCTTTGAACACCACATCAAAAACAATCGATATTCACCATGCCGGTAGTGCAATGCGATTTTTAACGGCTTATTTTTCTATTCAAAAAGGAAGGGAAGTAATTCTAACAGGTTCACAAAGAATGAAAGAACGACCCATTACTATTCTCGTGGACGCTCTTTTGGAGTTGGGTGCAGAAATCACTTATTTAGAAAAAAAAGGATTTCCACCTCTAAAAATAAAAGGTAGAACACTTTCCGAAAATAAAGTAACTATAAATTCAAATGTGAGTAGTCAATACATCTCGGCATTACTTTTAATAGCACCCACATTAAAAAACGGTCTTGAATTGACTCTTGAAGGAAATAAAACTTCCTTTCCCTATTTAAAAATGACATTGGATTTGCTGGAGCAACTGGGCGTTCAATATATTATGAGAGATAAAACCATCAATGTGAAACCTTTCAAAACAACTGTTGGTAACAAATCTTTTACAGTGGAATCAGACTGGTCGTCAGCTTCTTATTTTTATTCTATAGTGGCACTTTCGCCTTTAGGCACCTCTTTAACACTCTCTACATTTTGTAAAGAAAGTTTACAAGGGGATGCTGCACTAGTTGAAATCTACAGAAATTTTGGAGTGGAGACTACCTATCACGAGAATGCGATTACAATTTCAAAGTTTAACGATCCAAAAATAAATAGATTAAGGCTTAATTTAATAAACACACCAGATATTGCTCAAACCATTGCAATAAGTTGTTTTGGACTTGGAATGGCTTGTGAGCTAACAGGGTTACATACCCTTAAAATAAAGGAAACAAACCGCCTCGAAGCGCTTAAAACTGAACTTCAAAAGCTGGGTGGGCACAGTAAAACAACAGATGACAGTTTTACCCTTGAGGCGTTCCAATCAAAGCAATTTGAGAACCCATCGGGCAATATTCTAATTTCAACATACCAAGACCACAGAATGGCAATGGCATTTGCACCCTTAGCAGTTTTATTTCCCATTATGATTGAAAACCCGGAAGTGGTTGAAAAATCCTATCCTGTATTTTGGAAAGATTTAAAAAAAATTGGTTTTGAGTTGAAACCCATTTCAACAGAACATTAATTTCTTCTGCAAAAAATAAATAATAATAAATCCCTTTTTACTTGACAACGCCTGTTTTGAGGTTGTATATTTGCAGCCTTGTAAAAATCAAACTTTTTAACAATCGCAATCTATGAAGCTATCTCACTTTGATTTCAATTTACCTCCGGAATTATTAGCAGAATACCCCACCTTAAACAGAGACGAGTCCAGATTGATGGTACTTGACAGAAAAACACAAACCATTGAGCACAAGATGTTCAAAGATTTGATTGATTATTTTGAAGAAGATGATGTGTTGATCTTAAACAACACCAAAGTATTTCCCGCAAGGTTATATGGAAATAAAGAAAAAACCGGTGCAAAAATTGAGGTATTTCTTTTGAGAGAACTCAATTCAGAAACACGTCTTTGGGATGTGCTTGTTGATCCAGCAAGAAAGATAAGAATTGGAAATAAATTGTATTTTGGCGATGATGAAACACTAGTAGCTGAAGTTATTGATAATACCACTTCAAGAGGGCGCACACTTCGTTTTCTCTTTGACGGAACCTATGAGGAATTCAGAAAAAAATTAACTGAACTCGGAGAAACACCACTGCCAAAATACATCACACGCGAGGTCGAGCCCGAAGATGCAGAACGCTACCAAACTATTTTTGCTAAAAATGAAGGCGCTGTTGCTGCACCCACAGCCGGACTCCATTTTTCAAAACATTTACTTAAGCGATTGGAAATTAAAGGAGTCAACTTTGCAGAGGTAACACTGCATGTTGGTTTAGGAACCTTTAGTCCTGTTGAAGTTGAAGATCTTTCAAAGCATAAAATGGATTCTGAAGAATATGAGGTCGATGCAAAAAGTGCTCAAATTGTTAATCACGGTAAATCTAAAAGACGTAAAATCTGTGCAGTGGGAACCACTGTAATGCGCTCCGTTGAAAGCACTGTTTCATCTCAGGGAACATTAAACCCATACAAAGGCTGGACTAATAAATTTATTTTCCCTCCTTATGAATTTAGCATTGCTAACTGTATGGTAACTAATTTTCATACTCCAAAATCAACACTCCTCATGATGGTTTCTGCTTTTGCAGGTCATGATTTCATGAAAAAAGCCTATGCTGAAGCAATCAAAGAAAAATATCGCTTCTATACTTATGGCGATGCCATGTTGATCTTGTAACTATATAATAATAAATCTTTATTGAACTCCTCATTAATTTAAAAAATTAGTGAGGATTTTTTTATTAAGTTATTGGTTATTAAGAGAAAAAAGCTATTTTAGTAGATTCAAGGAACACGCTTATATGAGAAAAATTACGCTACTCTTATTTTTTTTGATTTTTTCCGGAGCTTACTCTCAGGTAACCAACCAGGGAGAGCCCTTGAGCTGGAAATTAAATCATACTAGAAGTGTTTCTCCTTTTATTTTGGAAGAGATTGATTTACCTGCTTTAATGGCAGAAGACCTAATCAATGATGCCCGTAGAGACGTGGCTTGGAGATTTGGAAAAGAAATAGAAGTCAATTTTAATACATCCAATGCTGGAGTTTGGGATGAAATGAGTAATGGAGACAGAATTTGGCGCATCAACATTCAATCTCCTGGGGCCAACACATTGAATTTTATATTTGACGATTTTTATATACCTCCCGGCGCCAATCTTTATCTTTACAATGACGACCGTTCAGATTTGCTGGGTGCTTACACTGCATCTCAAAATCGAGATGATAGACAATTAGGGACTTGGTTTGTGGATGGAGATAATGTTTGGATTGAATATTTTGAGCCATCTTCACAAAGAAACAATGGAAGTTTAAATATCTCAAAAGTAGTTCACGGCTATCGTTCTCTTGCTCAAAATGTGGTGAACAGAGGTCTCAATCATTCAGGTCCTTGTAATTTAGATGTTGATTGTTCTATTGGAAATGATTTTGATAATATCAAAGAAGTTTTGAAGCGTTCAGTTGCACTTATCCTTGCAGGTGGCACTCTTTGTTCAGGAACTTTGATAAACAATACAGACAATAACAATGCACCTTATTTTTTAACTGCAAATCACTGCAACAATGGAAATACAGGAGCTTGGGCTTTTCGGTTTAACTGGGTGAGTCCAAATCCTGTCTGTGCGCAAAATCAGAATAGTTCAAATGGTAATATGGACCATACAGTAAGTGGAGCCTCAATATTAGCGACAAACACAAAATCTGACTTTATGCTCGTCAATATTGATGCAGACTTACCCTCAGCCTGGAATTTGGCTTGGGCGGGCTGGAATCGAAGTACCACAGACATTCCTGAATATACTGTAGGGATACACCATCCAGAAGGAGATATAATGAAAGTATGTAGAGACGATGACCCTCCCACAAAACAACCCTTCAATTTTGGTGGAAACCCAACTGCTCAAATGTGGAGAGTGGGTAATTGGGAACTGGGAGTAACTGAGGGTGGGTCTTCAGGTTCTGCCCTTTTTGATCCTCAAGGAAGAATTATTGGTCAGCTTGCAGGTGGTACTGCTCTTTGCACCGGCACTTTAAATAATGGCGGCTTTGATATTTATGGCCGTTTTGAAACTTCCTGGGATTTTGGTACAACTGATAGTAATCGACTTTCAAACTGGCTTGATCCCAATGGAACAGGCGCAACTTCCATTGATTTATTAAATGCACCCGATTTTCAGATTATTGGAAATATTTCTATTTATCCCAATCCCACAAGTGATTTTATTTATGTGATGAATAACAACTCTTCTCAGTTAAATTATGAAATTTACGCTGTTACTGGTCAACAAATGAATGCTGCTAATTTGCCCTTTACAAATAATACAATAGACGTTTCAGATTTTTCAGAGGGTGTTTATTTTCTTAAACTCTTTGATGGTATTACAAACAATTCACTGGTAAAGAGAATTGTAGTTAAGAAGTGAAAATCACTTTAACTTCACTTGCCTAGATAAATTTCAGTTAAATTTTTATATTTCTTACGATGATGTACTTAGTGTTAACTAATAGCATTAATTTTGCCTTATGAATAGCAATAAAAAAGACATCAGATCTTTATCTAAACAAGAATTGCGTACTTTTTTTGAGAGCATTGGAGACAAATCCTTTCGCGGAAATCAAGTGTATGAATGGCTCTGGACTAAAGGGGCTCATACTTTTGAAGCAATGACAAATCTTTCACTTGAAACCAGAAAGCACCTTGAAGACAATTTTGTTATTAACCACATCCAAGTTGACCAAATACAAAAAAGTGCAGACGGCACCATAAAAAACGCCGTTAGACTTCACGATAACCTTATTGTTGAATCTGTTTTAATTCCTACAAAAAACAGAACTACAGCTTGTGTTTCTTCTCAAGTGGGCTGTAGTCTTGATTGCAAGTTTTGTGCAACGGCAAAATTAAAACGAATGCGCAATCTCAATCCTGACGAAATCTATGATCAAATAGTAGCCATTGATCGAGAGAGCAGGTTGTATTTTGACAGACCTTTATCCAATATTGTCTTTATGGGTATGGGGGAGCCTTTAATGAACTACAAGAATGTCATGGCCTCCATAGATAAAATTACTTCGCCTGAAGGACTTGGAATGTCTCCAAAACGAATCACCCTCTCAACCTCTGGTGTTCCAAAAATGATTAAGAAATTAGCAGATGATAAAGTAAAATTCAAGCTTGCAGTGTCATTGCATAGTGCCATTCAGGAAACCAGGAAATCCATCATGCCTTTTGCCGAGAGTTTTACGCTAGTTGATTTAAAGGAAGCTTTGCAATACTGGTATCAAAATACCAAAAGCAAAGTGTCTTATGAATATGTGGTTTGGAAAGGAATTAACGATAAGAGGGAAGACATAGATGCTCTTGTTGATTTTTGCGGCTATTTGCCTTGTAAGGTAAATTTAATTGAATACAACCCCATTGGTGAAGATCAATTCCATCAAGCAGACTCTAAAGCGTTAGATGCTTATATAAGTGCATTAGAAAAGAACAGAATACCAGTTACAGTTAGACGTAGTCGCGGAAAAGATATCGATGCTGCTTGTGGGCAACTTGCAAATAAACAATAAAAAAAGCCTCCATATCTGGAGGCTTTTTGAAATTCAAAAAAGCTTTCGATTATCTTTTGACAAGTTTAAAAGTAGCAATTTTTCCATTTACATTAGCATTTGCAATGTAAACACCGGTTTTTAGGGAAGATAAATTAATTACTTCACTTGAAGAAGATAGGTTTTTGTTTATAACTTCTTGCCCTAACACATTGAAGATGTTTATACTACTAAACACCTCATTAGCGTTAATTGTTAAAGTTTGGTTTTGACGGTTATAGAAGTAATTAAAACCATCAATATCATTGTCGGCAATTGAAAGATTTTGTATAATTTCAAGAGTATCAATTCCAATATAGTTTGAGTTAACACCAGAAGGACCACCATTGGTTACAAAATATCTGAAAGCAACTCTAGTATCAACTGCATTACCAATTCCTGATAATGTTATAGTATATTGAGTCCATTCTTCAGGGTATCCGCCAACTTCTAAGTCTGGATTAATAGATTCTAAAAGAATTGTGTAAGAACCTTCATCTTCAAAGTCAGTTGGAGCTACAGAACCATCTCCGTCTGTACTTAGTCTTACTTCCAGTCTATCAGGGAAAGCGCTTCCATCACCAGTTCTAGTGAAAAAAATAATTTCATCTCCATCACTTAATGTAGTTGTTGGTAAAATCATCCAGTTGCTTATTGTGCTGGAACCTGCAGTACTATTGAAATTAACGCCAATGTATGAAGTTGGGTCTCCTTGATGTGAAGGAAAAACACCATCGTTTCCTTGAAACCAGGTGGAAGTTCCAACAAATTCACTTACATTAACAAAATCCCAATCATTTAAAAGTGTGATGTCGTCAAAATTTTCGATAATCTGAGAGTTCATCGATACTGCCATTAAAAAAGCAGTCATAAAAAGAGTAATTTTTTTCATAATGTTTATTTTTAAGTTTAAATATAGTAGCTAATATACTAATATTATTCATGTTGTCAAAAAAAACTTAGCACATTTACACTTATTTTTTTAATTATCTTTGACTCAAAATGAAAACAGTTTCTCAGATTAAGCAACCCGTACATGAGGAAATGGAACTTTTTGAGAAAAAGTTCTATAACTCGATGTCTTCAAAAGTGGCATTGCTCAATCGCATCACTTATTTTATTGTGAATAGAAAAGGCAAGCAAATGCGACCCATGTTTGTCTTTCTGATTGCAAAAATGATTTCCAATGGAAAAGTTGATGAGCGTACATACAGAGGAGCTTCGGTAATAGAATTAATTCATACGGCTACACTGGTACACGATGATGTAGTTGACGATAGCAACCGCCGAAGAAGTTTTTTCTCTGTCAATGCACTATGGAAAAATAAAATTGCGGTTCTGGTGGGAGATTATTTGCTCTCAAAAGGTCTTCTGTTATCCATTGATAACGGCGATTTTGATTTGTTGCAAATTATTTCTGTAGCTGTTAGAGAAATGAGTGAAGGCGAACTCCTTCAAATAGAAAAAGCCAGAAACCTCGATATTACTGAAGAAATCTATTATGAAATCATCAGACAAAAAACAGCAACGCTCATTGCTGCCTGTTGTGCAATGGGGGCTAAATCTGTAAATGCTACTGCTGAAGAAGTCGAAAAAATGAGACGCTTTGGTGAACTCATTGGTATGGCTTTTCAAATAAAAGATGATTTGTTTGATTATGGTACCCAAAAAATTGGCAAACCAACCGGCATCGATATCAAAGAACAAAAAATGACCTTACCATTGATTTACACTTTAAATAACTGTTCTTCAAAAGAAAAAAAATGGCTGATCAATTCCGTAAAAAATAAAAATAAAGATTTAAAACGCGTTAAGGAGGTTATTGCTTTTGTAAAATCCTTAGGCGGCCTTGATTATGCTGTTTCAAAAATGAAAGCCTACCAACAACAAGCACTACAAATATTAAATGATTATCCAGAATCTCCTTATAAGAATTCCCTCATTTTAATGGTCAATTATGTAATTGACAGAAATAAATAAGTAGTTCAGGCAACCTTATTTAATTAATTTACGTCTCTTTAAATAGAAACCACAATTTGCCAATTCATTGGGGACACCTTGAAAATAATAAACTTACATAAAAACCAATCCCAACTCATTGCAGCTGCAAGTCAAAACAGCAGACAGGCACAGCACCAGCTTTACCAGTTGTATGCGCCAAAAATGCTAAGCGTATGCAGAATGTACATCAACGACCTGCATTATGCTGAAGAGGTAATGCTTGATGGCTTTTTTAAAGTTTTTTCCAATATATCTCAATTTAAACACCAAGGAAGTTTTGAAGGCTGGATTAGGCGCATTATGGTAAGACAATCCATCGATTTTCTTCGGAAAAATAAGAAAACCCTTTTTCAAGATTCAACAATTGAAAACATAGAAGCTCAAGCTGATGAAGTTCATTTTGATTTTGAGGTTGCACACATACAAAACGCCATCGATTCACTTCCGGAAGGATATAAAATGGTTTTTAATCTCTTTGCGATTGAAGGTCTCAAACACGATGAAATAGCAAAAATGCTGCAAATCAATGAAGGGACTTCAAAATCCCAACTTTACAAAGCAAGAAAAATGCTGCAAGAAAAATTAAATTCAATAAAATCTACATCAAATGCAAACAACTAATTTTGATAACAATATAAAAGAGCGTTTGGAAGAAAGAACGCTGGAACCCTCCTCAAAGAGTTGGGAACAGCTCCGTTCCAAATTGGATAAAAAGGATAAAAAAGCCACACCAATGTATTGGTGGCTGACTATTGCAGCATCCTTTTTGGGTGGAATACTATTGATGACCGTCTTTTTTAATTCAAAAGAAACCTCGACAGACTCCTTAGTGATACAAGACACAATAAACGTTACTCCTGAAAAGACACTTAATCCTCTTGTAGATACCAATCCAAATGGTAAAGTAACCGGAGAAGAAACAACTTCTCCGTCAATTGTTGAATCGCAAGGTAAAAAAACACTTCAACGGCCTAATACAAATCTATCTATTGCTAAACAAAATACAACTAACGACCTGGAAGAAACTTCTGAAGAAAAAACGCCATCATTTGCGCAACAGGAAAGTCAAGAAGAAAAAGTTATTAATGAGATTATTGCAAACTTAAATCCGGAAGTGGGGGTTTCAGATGATGAGATCGATGCACTTTTGAATGAAGCATTCGCCAATATTTCAAAAGAAAACATCCAATCAGATCCTGTAATTACTTCAAGTGACTTACTGGATGATGTAGAAGGTGAAATTGAAGAATCCTTCAGGGAGCGGGTTTTTGAAATCCTTAAAGAAGGTCTTCAGCTTTCGCGTGAAGCAGTTGCAAATAGGAATCAATAATATTTTACAATTCATTCATTCATCAATCACTCTTTTTTGAGGCACTTCATAAGGAGGTGCCTCGATAAAGAAAAAATCAAATCAAAAATTATGAAAACAAGTACACTTTATGCAACATTTATTTTTTATCTATTTACAGGGTTTTTAATCCATGCCCAAGAGACGACAACTGAAAAAATTGAGAAGCAAAAAGAAGAAATTATTGAAGAGGAACGTGAAGCATTAAGAATCGAAATTGAAAAAATAAATGATCAACTCGATGAAGAATTGATTTCATTTGAAGAGGCAACTAATTTAAAAAAGCAAGCCGCAGAGAAACACGCTTTAAATATAGAAAACAGAATAACGATTCTTGAAAACCAAACAGCACTCAGTGAGCGCAACAACTCAACTGAAGAGTGGGGAAATGAAAAAAACTATATTAGTGTTTTTGGAGAAGGCAACATCGTAAAAGTAAACATAAAAAAAGAAAAAAAATACGACCGGCGCACAACCAGCGATTTGGTGTTCGCTTTTGGTCTCAACAATGTCATCACTAAAGGAGAGTCGCTCGATGATTCCCAATTTAAAATTGGCGGAAGCCGTTTTGCAGAGTTGGGCTGGGCTTGGAAAACCCGTGTTTTTAAAAATAGCAACTGGTTGCGGTTTAAATATGGGGTATCAATTCAATTTAATGGTTTAAAACCCATTGACAATCAATTTTTTGTAGAGCAAGGCGATCAAACGGTTTTAGAGGAGTTTCCCCTAAATCTGGATAAATCAAAATTTAGAATGGACAATCTTGTGTTTCCTATCCATTTTGAAATGGGCCCATCAAAGAAAATCGAAAAAGAGAATTACTTTAGATACTCCACTAGAAAGTATATTAAATTTGGAGTGGGCGGGTATGCCGGATTCAACCTTGGAAACCGTCAAAAATTAAAGTTTGAAGAGGATGGAAAAGGGATAAAACAAAAAATAAAAGACGACTACAATACCAATAATTTTATTTATGGTTTAAGTGCTTATGTGGGTTGGCGCACTGTGGGATTGTATGCAAAATATGATTTGAATACCATTTTTAAAGACAATCCCGTTGAGCAACGTAACCTCTCATTGGGCTTACGATTGGATATGGATTAGAACTTCCACTATATTTATTGTTCAAAAGTTACTTACGTTCTTTTTAAGAAAATAAGTAACTTTACTTTTTTAAAACGCAACTCAAAACCATCTCTTTTTGATTTCAAAATCCACTATAGACCAAGTATTTGAAACTGCCCGTGTGGAGGAAGTCATTGGCGATTTTGTACAACTCAAAAAAGCAGGGAGTAACTTCAAAGGCCTTAGCCCATTTACTGATGAACGCTCTCCTAGTTTTATGGTGTCACCCGTAAAACAAATCTGGAAAGATTTTTCCAGTGGTAAAGGTGGCAATGTCGTCGCCTTTTTAATGGAACACGAGCATTTCACCTATCCGGAAGCCATTAAATATCTCGCCAATAAATATGGAATTGAAATAGAAGAAACCGAGCAATCTAACGAGGAAAAAGAGCAAGCCAATGAACGCGAAAGCATGTACCTCGTCAGTGAGTTTGCAAAAGACTATTTTCACAATACCCTTTTAAAAACGGAAGAGGGAAAAGCCATTGGACTTTCTTATTTTAAAGAACGTGGTTTCACTGACGAAACCATCAAAAAATTTCAACTGGGCTATTCACCTGATTCCTGGGATGCATTCACCTCTGAAGCCATAAAAAAAGCCTATAAACTTGAATTTCTCGAAAAAACCGGATTGACCATTGTCAAAGAAGATGCTTCGACTGGCTCAGCAACCAAAACATTTGACAGGTTCAAGGGCAGAGTGATGTTTCCCATTCTAAGTATGAGCGGCCGCACCCTTGGTTTTGGCGGGAGAATTTTGACAAACGACAAGAAAGCTGCAAAATACCTCAATTCGCCCGAAAGTGATATCTACCACAAAAGCAAAGTGCTTTATGGTATTTTTCACGCAAAACAAGCCATCGCAAAAGAAGATAACTGCTACCTGGTTGAAGGTTATACTGATGTTATACAGTTTACCCAAACGGGCATTCACAATGTGGTTTCCTCCTCAGGGACAGCATTAACCGAAGAACAAATAAGACTCGTCAATCGCTTGACTAAAAACATCACACTACTTTTTGATGGTGATGCTGCAGGGCTGCGAGCTTCTTTGCGCGGAGTGGATTTGATTCTTGAGCAAGGGATGAATGTCAAAATATGCACCTTCCCGGAAGGAGAGGATCCAGATAGTTTTGCAAGGAAAAATTCGCTGGAAGAACTCACGCTCTATCTGGAAGAGAATGCAAGGGATTTCATCAATTTTAAAGCCTCTATTCTAGTTGATGAAACTAAAAATGACCCGGTTAAAAAAGCAGATACCATTAGAGATATGGTGGTGAGCATTTCAAAAATCCCCGATGTTATCAAAAGGGAAATTTATGTGCAGGAATGCTCCCGCATCATGGATATTTCAGAAGAAGTTTTATTCAACAGTCTGGCACAAATACTTTCAAAAAACAAAAAAGAGCAAGCTAAAACAACTTCAAAAAATTCTGAAAAGCCATTTGAGGTTGTAAATCAACAAACACAACCTACTGAAAAAGTAGATGTGAAATTTCAACTCGAGATGAAAATTTTGGAGTTATTACTTCTTTATGGAGATGCAGAAGAGACCTTTGAAGACTTAATTCTCCAAGCTAATGAAGCCGGCGAGGTAACTCTGGTTCCTGAGAAAAAAGAATTGAAAGTGCATCAAAAAGTCTTTTTAGACTTACAGCAGGATGAAATGGAATTCACAAACCCTCTTTTTCAGGAATTATTTAATGCTATTATTGAAAATTATCAACACGAAACCCCAATACAAACAGATAGTTTTATCGCTCAACTTGAATTTGAAAAAGCAAAAATCATCACCGATATTTTTATGGAAGAAGAAAAATATCAACTTCACGACTGGGAACGAAGAGAAATTTATGTGAAAAATAAAAAACAATCGATTTCACAACTGCTCAATGAAACCATCTTGCATCTCAGAAAATTACTCATTGCAAAACAAATCAATAGTCTTGCTGAAGAAATCAATCAAAAAGAAGAAGAGGAAAAGCAAGATGTACTTCAAACAATCTTTGAATATAAAAAGCTGGAAGTCATGCTTTCGCGAAAGCTGGAAACTGTAATCAGAAGGTTTGAATAAAAAAAGCAATGCCTTTTAAGGCATTGCTTCATTAATTCTTTAAAAACTGAAATTTAAAATCTAGATTTCAGCTAAACTGAAACATTCTTGACTGATGGATCAAGTCTGCCAGATTATCTACTTTTAATTTTTTGAGCAAGCGAGTTTTGTATGTGCTTACTGTTTTTTCATTGATTTCAAGTGCACTTGCTATGTCCTTATTTCTTTTGCCATTTGATAAAAGATTGAGGACTTCAATTTCTCTGGAGGAAAGTTTTTTATACCTGCTTAACACACTACTTTCTCCTACATTTCTGCTGGTAAAAGTGGTAGTGAGTTCGTCATTCAGATAGACACCACCTTTGGTAACTTTTTTAAGGCTTTGGTAAACAGTTTTGTAGAAGCTGTTTTGGAAACATACGCTGAGGCGCCTGATTTAATTGAGCGCAAAGCATAGATTTCTTCAGGGTGGCAAGAATAGATAAGTACTTTTAAATTTGGGAACTCTGCTTTAATTGTTCTTAAAACTGTTATGCCATTTACTTGAGGCATATCAATTTCCATAATTAATATATCCGGGAGTTGTTTGCGTAGAGACTTGAACATCTCCTCGCCATTATTTACTTTATCAATAATAGAATATTCAGTATGTTTTTTTAGAAGACAGGAAATTCCTTTCCTTGTCATGGGGTGATGGTCTGCAATTATAATAGATGTCATAGTTGTGAGGTTGATCTATTGTTAATAATCAGTTATGATTGAAAATTTGTAGGAATGTTATTTCGCTTTGTAAATAATAGACTACAAAAACAAATGTATTAAAATAGTATGTTCAACAAGACGCTTTTCGTTGAAGTTCATGAAAATTCGTCAAAATACACTAGCTATCTAAAACTAGAGGGGATTTCACAAATGGGTATCGGTTTCATTTTGTGTTGGTTAGCTGTATTGAGTCTTTTATAGATGGAAAATACCACTTTTTCTCTTCCTGTAAAATTGTTAATGTTCATCCCTTTTTCATCTTGAAGCATCGCCCATTCTAGTTCGTCATAACTAGCCCCAAGTTGATCTTCATCAGACCTGTCATCACCAAAAAGGCCATCAGTGGGTTTTGCTTTTAAAATTGACGGTGCTATGTGTAGGAATTCACCAATTTGATAGACCTCACTTTTCATCAAATCGGCAATGGGACTTAAATCTACACCTCCATCACCATACTTAGTATAAAACCCCACACCAAAATCCTCTACTTTATTCCCTGTGCCGGCCACTAGATAGCGATGCAAGCCAGCAAAATAATAAAGCGTGGTCATTCGGAGTCTTGCACGTGTGTTGGCAAGTGATAAGTCTGACAAAGGATTAACTTCTATTTGTGGTACCTGAGATTTAAAAGTTTCAAAAACCGGAGTTAAATCAACCTCTAAAGCGCTTACATTGCTGAATTTTCTTTGTAGGGTGTCAATGTGTTCCTTAGCTCTGTTAACCTGGCTCATAGCCTGATGAATGGGCATTTCTACACAAAGTGTTCTCATTCCGGTTTGAGCACATAATGTTGAAGTTACTGCAGAGTCAATACCACCGCTCACGCCAACGACAAATCCATCCATTTTGGCATTTGTGGCATATTCTTTTAACCAATTTACAATATGTTTAACAACTTTTTCTGTTTGCATTTCCATCAAATTATTGAGTTAATGGTACCTTTGTATTTTTGCAAAGTAAAGATAAAATTTAAAGATACTATTTTCGTTAAAACTATGCTAAGCATAACTTTTTTATAATATGATGATAAGATATTCACTCTTTCTGAGTTTTCTGCTTTTTTCATGTACTTCTGAAGAAAAAATCAGGGAAGATGTTTTAGCAATACCGGTTGAGGTTCAAATTGATCGGTTTGATGAAAAATTTGCAGCAATCACCCCGGAAAATTTACAAAACCTAAAAGAGGAGTATCCCTTTTTATTTCCGGCACAATACCACGATAGTATTTGGATACAAAAAACAAAAGATACCCTTCAAAAGGAAATTGAAGCCGAAGTTGCAAAAGTTTTTTCAGACTTTTCAACCTATGAAGCTGAGATCATTTTACTGTTTCAACACTTGAAATTTTATTTTTCAGATTTCAATGAACCCAAAATACTTACCCTAACTTCAGATGTTGATTACAGAAACAGCGTTGTTTATGCAGACAGTCTTTTGGTTGTGGGCTTGGATAATTTTTTAGGAAGCGAGCATTATTTTTATGCTGAAATTCACAAATATATTTCAAAAAACCTCAGACCAAATCAGCTCACTCCGGCCATCGCTGAAGTTCTTATTGAGCCCTATGTAAAACCGCCCACAACGAGAACATTTATTGATTTAATGGTTTATTATGGTAAACAACTCTATTTAAAAGAACAAGTGCTTCCACTTTATGATGCTTCACAAATTATGGGTTATACTCAAGAAGAAATCGATTGGGCAAGAGCCAATGAAGCAGAAATCTGGAGGTATTTTGTAGAACGCGAATTGCTTTATAGTACAGACCCTCAATTGGCCGGGCGTTTTATCTATCCGGCTCCTTTTTCAAAGTTTTATCTTGAACTCGATAATGAATCACCCGGAATGCTGGGGCAATATATGGGTTGGCAAATCGTGAAGGCTTTCGCCCAAAACAATGAAATTGACATAAAACAACTACTCACCTTAAGCGGTGACGAAATCTATAAAAATTCAAAATTTAAACCCAGAAAATAATGACAAAAACACATAAGTCCACTATCGAAATTGATGTGACACTTGATGAAAATAAAATCCCAGAAAAACTACGCTGGACAGCCGCCGATGGCGGTGTTCAAAATGAAGAAACCAAAGCCGTGATGCTTTCTGTTTGGGACTCTAAGAGCAAAGAATCGCTTCGCATCGATTTATGGACCAAAGACATGCCGCTAGAGGAAATGAAAATCTTTTTTCATCAAACACTCAGCGCCATGGCAGATACCTTTGAGCGTGCTACAAACGATGAAAAAATGAGCGCCACCATGCGAGACTTTACAGAATACTTTGCCGACAAGCTGGAATTAAAAAGATAGTTTATCAAGAAACCTGTCAGGTTTGAAATCTTATCTAATAAGTGGCAAAAAATTAATATAAAAAAGGCCACGAATGCACGAATAATTTTCATTCGTGCATTCGTGGCTTCCTTTTTAATTTGAAAAAGTATTTCATACTTTTCGGAAACTTTACATTTTTTTTCGACCAAAGGTTTAAAGAAAACTCCATGAAACCAAAACTACTTTTTATCTACAATGCCAATTCCGGTAAAATGAATGGCTATATAGATGCAGTTCACAAAATAGTGAGTCCCAAAACTTATGCCTGTAATTTATGTGACATCACATATGGTGTTTTCACAGAAAACAAAGCTTGGAAAAAATTTAGAACATCGAGTAAAATTTCTATGGAGTTTCTGCATCTTGATGAATTTAAAAAGCAATATGCTTCAAAATTTGGTTCAAAATATACTTTTCCCATAGTTCTTCTAGAAAACAAGGGAGAACTGGAACTTTTTATCGCTACAGAGGAACTCAATGGGTTAAAAAATGCTGAAGAATTGATTCAATTGATTGTTGAGAGGGAAGAATTTTTATGAATAGGCAAATGATTCATTAATTTCTCCAATGTAATTTAAAACTTCTTCACGCCCGGTTCCATCTGCAGACGACGTCACAAAATAAGGAGGCACCTCCTCCCAGGTTTCAAGCATTTTTTTCAAATAGAGTTCCACATGGCGCTCCAGTGCTTTGGGTTTTAATTTATCGGCTTTGGTAAAAATGATGTTAAAAGGAATCTGTTTTTCACCCATCCACTCCATAAATTGCAAATCGATGGGTTGGGGCTCGTGCCTCACATCAATCAGTACAAATGCACAAAGCAGTTGCTCGCGTTTTAAAAAATAATCGGTGATGAATTTTTGGAATACCTTTTTACTGCTTTTAGAAACCCGTGCATAACCATAACCGGGTAAATCAACCAAATGCCAGTTTTTATTGATAAGGAAATGATTGATTAACTGGGTTTTTCCGGGTCGACCGGAGGTTTTTGCAAGGCTTTTACGCTGCATCAACATATTGATCAATGACGACTTACCCACGTTTGAACGGCCAATAAAAGCATATTCAGGAATGCGGGAAGGGGGACATTTAGCAACAATACTGTTGCTCATAATAAATTCAGCCGATTTGATTTGCATGATTGTTTTTTAAATTCCCCGGGCAGTAAGCCATTTATCAAGGATGATATTAAATTCTATGGGATGTTCCATCATCGCGGCGTGACCACATTCATCTATCCAAAATAAATCAGAATCAGGTAGCAATTCATTGAATTCCTCTGCTACATTGGGGGGTGTTACCGAGTCGTTTTTTCCCCAAATAATGCAAGTGGGATGATTCATTTTAGGCAAATCTTTTGCCATATTGTGTCTTATGGCACTTTTGGCGATGGCTAGTGTTCTTATTAATTTGTTTCGGTCATTTACGGTTTCATAAACCTCATCGACAATTTCTTTGGTGGCGACTGCCGGGTCATAAAAAACGCCTTCCGCCTTTTTCTTAATGTATTCATAATCTCCCCGTTTTGGGTAACTTTCGCCCATAGCGCTTTCATACAAACCCGAACTTCCGGTAATTACGAGAGCTTCAATGTATTCCGGATATAATTTGGCACAAAGCAAGGCAATATGTCCACCCAGCGAGTTTCCCAAAAGGATCGCCTTACCTAAATTTTTATGAACAATAAAGTCCTTTACATAAGTAGCAATGTTTTTTACATTGGTTTTTAAAAGTGGAAGTGTGTAGATGGGAAGTTCCGGTAAAATCACTTTATATCCCTTGTCTGAAAAGTGTTTGGTAACCGTATCAAAATTACTCAAACCACCCATCAAACCGTGTAGAATAATTAATGGTTTTCCTTCACCAATTTCAAAATAACTGAATTTACCTTCGCTTTTTAAATTCTTAATCATAAAACAGCTTGCTTTTACATTGACAAATATAGGTATTTCAATGTTATGAATAATTTTTCAAATGCGAACTATTTGAACTTTAATTTTTCTTTGGGATATCTTCTTTACCATTTTATTCTCTTCAACTTCAAATTTATGAAACACCTTTTTACACAACTATTTCAAGCTTAATTGATTAAAAAAAATCAAAACTTATCAACAAAGTGGTAAAAAGTGGTAAAAAGTGGGAAAAAATAAATATATTTGAATTTGAAAAGTATAACCTAACAAAACATGCGCAATCTCATTGGGACTTATGAATGCAAAGCAGATGCCAAAGGGCGTGTGATGCTTCCGTCTGCATTGCAGAAGCAACTGGCGCCTATGCTTGAAAAGGGGTTTGTTTTAAAACGGGCCGTTTTTCAACCGTGTTTAGAACTATATCCCATGGAAGAATGGGAGCAGTTGATGCTCAAAATAAATAAACTCAACAGGTTTAGCAGGAAAAACAATGATTTTGTAAGACGGTTTACTGCCGGAGTAAAGGTCATAGAGCTCGATACAACCGGTAGATTGTTAATACCCAAAGACCTTATAAGTTTTGCGGGAATTAGTAAAGAAATTGTGCTTTCATCTGCAATTAATATTGTAGAAATATGGGATAAAAACAACTATGAAAAAGCCATCGACGATGCAGCAAATGATTTTGCAGATCTCGCTGAAGAAGTGATGGGCGACAAAAACAATGGAGATGACGATGTATCATAACCCGGTTTTACTGGAAGAATCTGTTGAAGGTTTGCAAATCAAGCCAAACGGGGTTTATGTCGATGTGACTTTTGGTGGAGGAGGGCATTCCAAAAAGATTTTAGAGCAACTTGATGAACACGGAAAATTGTTTGCTTTTGACCAAGATACAGATGCTTTGGAAAACAGTTTAAATGATAGTCGGTTTTTGTTAATCCATCAAAATTTTAGACACATAAAGCGATTTTTAAGACTGCATAATATTAAAAATGTTGATGGTATTTTAGGCGATTTTGGTGTTTCATCGCATCAATTTGATGTTGCTGAACGTGGATTTTCCACCCGTTTTGAAGCCGATTTGGATATGAGAATGAATCAAAACGATACCATTTCAGCCTATCATATTGTAAATGATTATAGCGAAACAGACTTAAGAAGCATCCTTTTTCAATATGGTGAACTAAAGTCTGCCGCCGGAATGGCTCGGTTAATCGTTGAAAATAGAACAATAGAGCCCATCAAAACCAGTGAGGACTTAAAAAAAGCAATGGGCAGGTTTTTGCCCAAGCACAAGGAAAATAAAATATTAGCACAAGTTTTTCAAGCCATACGAATTGAAGTGAATCAGGAAATTCAAGCACTCAAAGAGTTCCTTTTGCAAACAACAGAACTCTTAAATACCGGAGGAAGGTTGAGCCTAATTTCATACCACTCTCTGGAAGACAGATTGGTAAAGCGATTTATAAGAAACGGTTTGTTTGAGGGTGAACCTGAAAAAGATGTCTTTGGTCACGTGGAAGTTCCTTTTAAAAAAGTGGGAAAACTCATTGTCCCATCAGATAAAGAAATTAAGGAGAATAGCAGAGCACGCAGTGCAAAATTGCGCATTGCAGAACGCTTGTAAAAAGGGTTATGATGAAAAATAAAATTTATAACATCCTCAAAGGAAAATTTTTAATTAATGAAGATGCCTTTAAGAATTGGAAGTTTATCATTTTTCTATCACTACTTGCTTTAGTTATGATATCTAGTGCACACAGTGCAGATAGAAAAGTTCATCAGATTGCTAAACTTAATAATGAAGTAAAAGAGTTGAGAAGCGAGTTTGTCGATATGCGCTCAAAATTAATGAAGGTGAAAATGGAGAGTAAAGTGGTTGCGCAAATGGAAAAAAAGGGACTAAAACCATCAACAAATCCCCCACAAAAAATAATAATAATTACCGAAAAAGAAGACTAATGGCATTTGAAGACAAAAACATATTACACAGGCTTTACATCATCGCAGGATGTTTGTTTGTTTTTGTGCTTGCCATTCTTTTCAAGATTGTCAATATTCAATTTGTAGAGGGAGAAAAGTATAAGGAACTTGCTAAAGTAAATACCACAAAAAACTTTATCATTCCCTCAAACAGAGGAAATATCTATGCAGATGATGGAAGTTTATTGGCAACATCAGCTCCAAATTATAACATTCGTTTTGACGCTGTCACTGTGAGTGCAGAAAATTTTGAAAAAAACATTGTTCCGTTGTCAAATGCACTGGCAAAAAAATTGGGCAAATCATCTGCACACTATCAAAGTATTTTTAGAAGTGCACGAGCAAATAAAAACAGATATCTTCTTATTGCTAAAAATCAAGGCTATTCAGATTATCTTGAGATTAAATCTTTCCCGTTATTTAATCTGGGTCCTTATCGTGGTGGCTTTATTGCTGAACAAAGTACAGTCAGAGAGCATCCCATTGGAAAAATTGCAGAACGCATCGTGGGCTATGAAAGGCGAGACCACAATGGCGATACTTTAAGAGTGGGTCTTGAGGGAGCTTACAGCCATTATCTGAAAGGAAAAGACGGAAAACGCCTCAAACAAAAAATTGCTCAAGGACAATGGAAGCCCATTTTTGATGAAAACGAAATTGAACCTCAAGATGGTTATGATGTGATTTCAACCATCAATGTCAATATTCAGGATATTGCTCACCACGCTCTTTTGAAGCAACTAGAAGAATATGAAGCAGAACACGGTACTGTGATTGTTATGGAAACAACAACAGGCGAAATCAAAGCAGTTTCAAATCTGGGAAGAACCTCAAAGGGAACTTACTATGAAAAACTCAATTATGCCATAGGAGAATCACATGAGCCGGGTTCCACATTCAAAACAATGGCATTTATTGCAGCTCTTGAAGATAAAGTTATCGATACAAGCACGGTGGTTGACACCGGAAATGGGGTTTATAGTTTTTATGGCAAAAAAGTAAGGGATTCCCGAAAAGGTGGCCATGGCAAAATATCTATGGCTCGTGCTATGGAGCTCTCATCAAACATTGCAATTGCAAGAGTTATTGAAGAAAATTATAAAAATAACCCAAAACATTTTGTAGAAATGCTTCAAAAAATGCATTTGGACAAACAATTGGGCTTACCCATTCTTGGTGAAGGAAAACCCAAAATCCCTCACCCGGATGATAAAACCGGATGGAGCCTCAATGCCTTGCCATCTATGGCTTATGGATATGGTGTTTCCATTACACCTCTACAAACCCTAACCTTTTACAACGCCATTGCAAATGATGGAATCATGGTAAAACCCAGATTTATCCGTCAGGTAAAAGCATGGAATAAGGAGATTGAAAGCTTTGATATTGAAATTATAAACCCGCAGATCGCTTCTCCAGAGACGCTAAGTAAAGTAAGGGAGGTGCTTAAAAATGTTGTGGAAAGAGGTACCGGAAACAGATTGTATTCACCTGATTTCTCAATGGCTGGTAAAACAGGAACCGCCCAAACAGAATATTGGATGGAAGACTGGGCTGCAAATCCCAGATATATTTCTTCTTTCGCAGGCTATTTTCCTGCTGATGAACCAAAGTATTCATGTATAGTAATCATTCACAAACCCAAAGTAAGCACAGGCTATTATGGAGTTGATGTTGCCGGTCCGGTATTTAAAAGCATTGCGCAGAAAATTTATATTGACTCTCCAAACTTTGATTATGTAGAAAATCTGGATGTACTGCAGGCGACTGTAGAAAATGATTATCAAAAATACTTCACACTGTCACAAAAGGAACATACTAATATTCCTAATGTGAGAGGAATGACAGGTATGGATGCAATTTCACTTTTGGAAAACTTAGGACTAAAAGTTAAAGTCTCCGGAAACGGAAGAGTGAAATCCCAATCCCTGAATGAGGATGAAAAAATTGAAAAAGGTAAACAAATTCTATTAGAACTTTCTTCATGAATTTAAGAGATATTCTATATAAAGTAACTATTAATGCTGTCGTTGGAAGCACCGACCTCACGTTCAGTAACCTTGTATTTGATTCTAGAAAAGTTTCACTCAACGATTGTTTTATTGCAATCAGAGGAACTTTATCTGATGGGCACGAGTATATCAAAACCGCTGTTAATCAAGGCGCACTTGCAATTATTTGCGAAGAACTACCGAAAGTTATTGTGAATGGGGTGAGTTATGTTCAAGTGGAGGATTCAAAAAAAGCTTTGGCAATTATGGCTTCCAACTATTTTGGAAATCCTTCAGAAAAAATTAAGCTTATTGGTGTCACAGGAACCAACGGGAAAACAACCATTGCTACTTTATTGTATAACCTTTTTAAAAAAGCAGGATATAAAGTGGGATTACTCTCCACTGTAAAAGTGCTTGTGGACGATAATGAATACCCCGCCACCCACACAACACCGGATTCTATCACTATAAATTATTACCTAAATGAAATGGCTATTGACGGTGTGGAATATTGCTTTATGGAGGTTAGTTCACACGGAATTCATCAAAAACGTACAGAGGCACTCACATTTGCCGGAGGGGTTTTTACAAATCTAACTCAAGACCACCTGGATTATCACAACTCCTTTGCGGAATACCGTGATGTCAAAAAAGCCTTTTTTGATCAATTACCCAAAACCGCTTTTGCCCTAATCAATGAAGATGATAAAAACGGTTTGGTGATGTTGCAAAATACAAAAGCACGCAAATTTACCTATGCATTAAAAACCCAGGCCGACTTTAAGGCACAAGTGCTCGAAAATCAGTTCAGTGGATTGTTGCTTAAAATTAACAACAATGAGCTTTGGTCAAAACTTATTGGAAATTTTAATGCCTATAACCTACTGGCAATTTATGGCGTAGCTACTTTATTGGAATTGGAAGAACTTGAAATCTTGAGAATCATCAGTGAGCTTGAAAGTGTAAGCGGACGATTTCAATATCAGATTTCAGAGAAAAATATTACCGCTATTGTTGACTATGCCCACACACCGGATGCATTGAAAAATGTATTGGAAACCATCAATAGCATACGCACCGGTAATGAAACACTTATCACTGTCGTGGGTTGCGGAGGCAACAGGGATTCAGGAAAACGTCCAAAGATGGGACACATTGCTTCCGCTTTAAGCAATAAAGTCATTTTCACGAGCGACAATCCCCGCAATGAAGATCCCGATAAAATAATCGAGGATATTGAAAAAGGCGTGGAACCCCAAAATTATAAAAAAACGATGGCAATCACAGACAGAAAACAAGCGATAAAAACCGCCTGTCAACTTGCCGAAAGCAACGATATTATTCTAATTGCCGGAAAGGGTCACGAAACCTATCAGGAAATAAAAGGGGTTAAACATGATTTTGATGACATGAAAATTGTAAACGAACTTTTAGAAAATTTGAACAAATAAAAATTCCCAAAAAATGCCACTCTCCCTAGGAGAGGGGTTGGGGTGAGGACTATGCTATATTATTTATTTGAATATTTAGATCAGAATTATAATTTACCGGGCACGGGGCTGTTTCAGTTTATCTCCTTTCGCTCTGCTATGGCGATTATATTTTCCTTATTTATAGCCATTGTTTTCGGAAAAAAAATCATCAACTACCTCAGGAAAAAGCAAATTGGTGAAACCGTGAGAGACCTCGGTCTTGAAGGACAAAATGAAAAAGCAGGCACACCCACTATGGGAGGTTTGATCATCATTCTTGCCACTTTAATACCCGTATTCCTTTTTGCGAAACTGGACAATATCTATGTCATTCTATTGATATTTACCACCCTTTGGATGGGAGCCATTGGTTTTATAGATGATTATATCAAAATATTCAAGAAAAATAAACAAGGACTTCCCGGAAAATTTAAAGTTTTTGGTCAGGTTGTACTTGGGCTTATTGTGGGGGCAACTATGTATTTTCACCCTCAAATCACGGTAAAACTGGATGAAAATGTGCAACCTAAAACACATCAAATTGCTCAATTGAGCGATCAACAAATCGCCAATCAAGAAACCAAAGCACTGGTAACAACCATTCCCTTTGTAAAGAATAATGAATTTGATTATTCAGTACTAATTACTTGGATTGGCCAGGATTATGTGAAATATGCCTGGTTGCTTTTTATACCCATTGTCATTTTCATCATAACGGCGGTCTCCAACGGGGCCAACCTCACAGACGGCATTGACGGCCTGGCAGCTGGCTCCTCTGCCATTATTGTGATTGCCCTAGGCATTTTTACCTGGGTTTCAGGTAATGTGATTTTTTCAGATTACCTCAATATTATGTACATCCCAAGAACGGGCGAAATGACCATTTTTATTATGGCATTTGTGGGGGCACTCATAGGTTTTTTATGGTACAACGCCTTTCCGGCGCAAGTGTTTATGGGTGATACGGGAAGCTTAACCATTGGGGGAATCATCGCAGTGATTGCCATTGCTGTTAGAAAAGAATTGTTAATACCCATTTTATGTGGCATTTTCTTTATCGAAACACTTTCAGTAATGATGCAGGTGAGTTGGTTTAAATACACTAAAAAGAAATATGGTGAGGGAAGGCGCATTTTTAGAATGTCTCCCATTCATCACCACTATCAAATTAAAGGTTTTCACGAAAGTAAGATTGTAACACGGTTTTTAATCGTAGGAATCATCCTTGCTGTTTTGACGATTGTTACTCTAAAAATTAGATAATGAAGCGTTTGGTGATACTTGGAGCTGGAGAAAGTGGCGTGGGAACAGCTTTTTTGGGAAAACAAAAAGGATATGAAGTGTTTGTTTCAGACAAACAAAAAATAAAAGAAAAATACAAAGAAGTTCTTAAACATAATGAGATTGACTGGGAAGAAGAAACACATACCGAGAATCTTATTTTGAATGCAGATCTGGTGATGAAAAGCCCCGGAATTCCGGAAAAGGCTCCCATCGTTCAAAAGCTTGTGGAGAAGGGTGTTACTGTGATTTCTGAAATAGAATTTGCCGCTCAATACACAAACGCGACAATCATTGGAATCACCGGAAGCAATGGCAAAACCACAACAGCCACTTTAACACATCACATTTTAAAACAAGGTGGCCTCAATGTGGCACTGGCGGGGAATATAGGAAAAAGCTTTGCATTACAAGTGGCTGAGGGAAACTATGAGTATTATGTACTTGAGCTAAGCAGCTTTCAGTTGGATGGAATTATCCATTTCAAACCGCATATTGCCATTTTGACCAATATAACTGAAGACCATTTGGATCGGTATGATTATAAGTTTGAAAACTACATCGCCTCCAAATTTCAAATCATAAAAAACCAACAAGAAACAGATTTCTTTATTTATGACGCAGACGATAAAATAATTGAAAAATGGATTGACAACCATCCCATAGCATCTCAAAAATTGCCCTTTTCGTTACAACGAAAAATGAAAAACGGCGCATATATAGAAAACGAAAATATAACAATAACAACAGATAATAAAACCTTACAAATGCCAACAAAGAGTCTAGAATTACAAGGAAACCACAACCTGAAAAACGCCATGGCGGCATCAACCGTTGCAAAGCTTTTAAGTATTAGAAAAGCAACAATTAGAGAGAGCCTTGAAAACTTTCATGGGGTGGAGCACCGCCTTGAAACCGTATTGAAAATTCAAAATGTAACCTATATCAATGACTCCAAGGCAACCAATGTCAATGCTACTTTTTATGCGCTTGACAGTATGACAACTCCAACTGTTTGGATTTTGGGAGGTGTGGACAAAGGCAACAATTATGAAGAATTGCTACCACTTGTCAATGAAAAAGTGAAAGCCATCATTTGTTTGGGATTGGATAATGAAAAAATCATAAATGCCTTCGGAAATATTGTACAGGTAATAACTGAAACACACACTATGAAAGAAGCTGTTCAATTTGCATACAGACTTTCAGAACGTGGTGATACCGTTTTGCTTTCACCGGCCTGTGCTAGTTTTGATTTATTTGAAAACTATGAAGACCGTGGTAGACAATTTAAGGAAGCAGTCAGAAACTTGTAATTGTTGAGAGTCAAGAAGACAAATTAATTTGAAATGTGACAAATAAAAAATGAAAAAATATATACAACAAATAAAAGGAGATAAAGCCATATGGGCCATTGCCGGTATTTTGGCAGTGCTTTCTTTTGGGCCTGTATATAGTTCAAGTAGTAATTTGGCATATTTATATGGCAGTGGAAATACTTCTTCCTATTTAATAAAACATGGAGTACATCTAATACTGGGATTTATTATACTCTTTGGGGTACATAAAATACCTCATAACTATTTCAAAGCATTGTCAATAATTTTACTTCCTGTGGTTATAGTGCTGTTAATTTATACACTCACTCAGGGTATAACAATTGAAGGTGCTAATGCCAGCAGATGGATACAAATTCCTGTGGTGGGAATCACATTTCAAACATCGGCATTGGCAATGGTAGTTTTGCTTGTTTATGTAGCTTCATACATGTCTAAAATAAAGGATAAAGTAATCACATTTAAGGAGAGTGTATTACCACTGTGGATTCCTGTATTTTTAGTAATTGCATTGATTTTACCCGCAAACTTCTCAACAGCTGCCATACTGTTTTCAATGGTTCTTTTGGTAGTTTATATTGGTGGCTATCCTTTGCGGTATATCGCTTCTATATTGGGGGTGGGAGTTGTGATGTTAGCACTTTTTGTACTTACTGCAAAAGCATTTCCCGGAGTTTTCCCCAATCGCGTCGATACCTGGATTAGCCGCGTAGAAAGTTTTACGGATAAAAAAAGTGAAGAAGATGGTTACCAAATTGAAAAAGCTAAAATCGCCATTGCAACAGGAGGCGTTACAGGATTGGGACCTGGAAAAAGTGTTCAAAAAAACTTCCTGCCTCAGTCTTCATCAGATTTTATTTTTGCAGTAATTATTGAAGAATATGGCCTTGCAGGTGCATTGGTACTTATGTTTTTTTATACTCTTTTGTTAGTTAGAATCCTTATAGTAGCAGGAAATACAGATACTAGATTTGGTAAATTGGTAATAGTGGCTGTGGGCATTCCCATCATCTTTCAAGCCATTATAAATATGGCAGTAGCGGTGGAGCTTTTTCCGGTAACGGGACAAACATTGCCGCTAATAAGTAGTGGAGGAACATCCATTTGGATGACCTGTCTCGCTCTAGGTATCATCTTAAGTGTGAGTGCAAAACGTCAAGAAATTTTAAATGAAACACGTCAAGAAAACCCATTAGATATATTAAGTGAAACCATATAAATTCATATTGTCTGGAGGCGGAACCGGTGGTCATATCTATCCGGCGATAGCTATTGCTAATGAACTAAAGGCGAGGCACCCCCAAGCCCGCTTTTTGTTTGTTGGTGCTCAAGACCGTATGGAAATGCAAAAAGTACCCAAAGCCGGTTATGAAATTGAAGGGCTCTGGATTTCAGGCATACAACGCAATTTGACCATTAAAAACCTTGCGTTTCCATTTAAGTTGATTCACAGTCTTTCCAAATCAAAAAAAATAATCAAAGGTTTTAAACCTGATGTGGTTATTGGAACAGGAGGCTATGCAAGTGCACCTTTATTGAGAGTGGCTTCAAGAAAGGGAATACCTTGTTTGATTCAAGAACAAAATTCGTATGCCGGAGTTGCAAACAAATGGCTGGCAAAAACGGTAAATACCATTTGTGTGGCTTACGCCGAAATGGAAAAATTCTTCCCAAAAGAAAAAATCGTCCTTACCGGAAACCCCGTAAGACAGGACATTGTTTCCATTTCAGAGAAAAGAGAGGAGGCTATCGGGCATTTTGGTTTAGATAAGAACAAAAAAACACTTTTAGTACTTGGCGGAAGTCTTGGAGCCAGAACCATTAATCAGCTTGTAGAAAAGTCCATTCCATTTTTTGAGAATTGCAATGTGCAGGTAATTTGGCAAACCGGCGCTTATTATTTTGAAATGTATAAAAGACACAATGATACCAAATTTGTTCAAGTTCATGATTTTCTTTACCAAATGGATCTCGCTTATGCTGCTGCAGATGTTGTGATTTCAAGAGCCGGAGCACTTTCAGTTTCCGAACTGTGTATCGTTGGCAAGCCGGTTATTTTTATCCCTTCGCCCAATGTTGCCGAAGATCACCAAAACAAAAATGCCCTGGCTGTAGCCAAAGAAAATGCCGCCCTTTTGATTGAAGAAAAAGATTTAGACATTCTTTTTGAAAGTGAATTCAGGATTTTAATCAATTCAGAAAGCAAGCGCGAAGAGTTGTCGAATAACATTAAACAACTTGCAAAACCAATGGCCTCAAAAGCCATCGCCGATGAGGTAGAAAAGTTATTGAATAATATGTAAATGAATAAACTGAAGCACATAAAGAGTTTTTATTTTGTTGGTATCGGCGGTATCGGGATGAGTGCGCTTGCCCGGTATTTTGCTAATGCAGGTAAAAAGGTTTCAGGGTATGATAAGACGCCTTCAGATATTACAAATGCCTTGGAATCACAAGGAATTAAAATCCATTTTGAAGACGATATACTGCTTATAAACAAATCTTTTGAAAAGGAAACGAGCTTGATTGTTTACACACCGGCAATACCTGTTGATAACAAGATTTTAAATTACTTTAAAGAAAACAACTTTACTTTAGTTAAACGTGCAGAATTATTAGGTGAAATCACAAAATCAAGTAAGTGTTTAGCTGTTGCCGGCACACACGGTAAAACAACCACTTCGGCAATTTTAGGTCATTTGCTTGCTTATGCAAATGAAGAGGTTACTGCATTTTTGGGTGGTGTTTCTGAAAATTACAATTCTAACCTCATTCAAAGAGGAAATAAAGTTACCGTTGTTGAGGCAGATGAATTTGACCGTTCGTTTTTAAAATTGCATCCTTTTATTGCCGGCATCACCTCTATGGATGCAGACCATCTTGATATTTATGGAGATGAAAAAACAATAGTGGAAGCTTTTACAGCCTTTGCAGCACTAGTGCCTGAGGATGGTTTTTTACTTCACAAAAAAGGACTTCCGTTACAGGGAAAAACTGTGGGAGTTGAAGATGGGTCAGATTTTGAAGCACATAATTTACGCATTCAAAATGGTGCGTATGTGTTTGACTTTAAAACACCAACACTTACAATTTATAATTTAACGCTTAACCTCCCGGGTCGTCACAACCTGTTTAATGCTTCTTTAGCTTTGGGCATGGCTTTATGTTTGGGTACCCCAACCCACATCCTGCCCAAAGCTTTATTAAGTTTTAAAGGTGTTAAAAGGCGTTTCTCCTATAAAATAAAAACAGATGATTTAGTTCTAATTGATGACTATGCCCATCATCCTGAAGAAATAAATGCAGTGCATCAAGCTGTAAGGGAAATGTATCCTCAAAAAGAGATTCTGGCGGTTTTCCAACCACATCTCTTTAGCAGGACACGGGATTTTGCAGCAGGATTTGCAAAAAGCCTATCACAGTTTGATAGTATTTTACTTCTCGAAATTTACCCGGCCAGGGAAAAACCCATTCAGGGAATCAATGCCAAATGGTTGCTTGAAAAGATTAAAAATAAAAACAAAAAGGTGGTTTCAAAAGAGGAACTCTCAGCAGAAATAAAAAAAATAAATGCACCAGTAAATGTAATGCTGGGAGCAGGAGATATAGGAGAAGAGGTCAATAAAGTAGTAAAAGAATTAGTACATGAAAATTAACTGGGATTACATAAAATTTGGATTTCTTATCATTCTGGTGAGCTTCCTTTTTGCATTTAGCTCCCAGCGAAATGCGCAACGATTTTTAGTGTCCAAAGAGGTTGTTTTTCTTGAAGATGGCAATCATTTTATTAGTTATTCAACGGTTAATAAATTGTTAATACAAAATAATGAAGAGGTAACGAGCGTAGCTAAAGAAATTTTAGATTTGAATGAAATGGAACGAAGGTTGAACACCAACCCTATGGTTTCAAAAGCTGAAGTGTTTGTAACGGTTGACGGTATTTTAGGGGCAAAAATAAAACAACGCAAACCCATCGCTCGTGTTGCTGCATTGACACCTTTTTACATAGATGAAGAAGGGATGGAGATGCCACTCTCTGATGAACATGCCGCAAGAGTGCCAATTATTACCGGAAATACAGCCATCAATTATAAATCAATTAAAACTCTTTTGTTGAAAATCAAAGAGGATCACTTTTTGAAAAATCAAATAGTGGGAATTCAAATTGAAGAGAATGATAATTTGATATTTTATTTGAGGGTTTATGATTTAAAAATTGATTTTGGCAAACCCGAAAACATCGATAAAAAGTTTCAAAATTTTAAAGCCTTTTATCAAAAAACACTTAAAGACAGTACAATTTCAGATTACAACCTGATAAATCTAAAACTGGATAATCAAGTTGTGGGAACAAAAAAGTAAGATATGGAAAACAAAAATTTTGCAGTAGGTTTAGATATTGGAACCACAAAAATTGTAGCGATGATTGGCAGTTACAATGAGTATGGAAAAATGGAAATACTTGGAATTGGTAAAGCCAAAAGCTTGGGAGTACATCGCGGTGTGGTTAACAACATTACCCAAACCATACAATCCATTCAACAAGCCGTGGAGGATGCTGAGACAAATTCAGGGATTCAAATATCTGAAGTTGTTGCAGGAATAGCCGGTCAGCACATTAGAAGTCTTCAACACAGTGATTATATAACCCGAAAAGATGGAGAGGAAGTCATTAATGAACGTGATATTGAAAGCCTTTGCAATCAAGTACATAAACTAGTGATGCTGCCCGGAGAAGAAATCATTCACGTGTTGCCACAGGATTATAAAGTGGACGGTCAAGCCGAAATCACAGAACCCAAAGGTATGTATGGTGCCAGACTGGAAGCTAACTTTCACGTTGTAGTGGGACAAGTAACCTCAATAAGAAACATTGGACGTTGTATAAAAAGTGCCGGTCTCGATTTTGCAGGAATCACACTCGAGCCTCTCGCCTCTGCAAATGCTGTTTTAAGTCAAGAAGAAAAAGAAGCTGGTGTAGCCTTAATTGATATTGGAGGTGGTACAACAGATTTGGCCATTTTCAAAGACGGCATTATTCGTCACACAGCTGTGATTCCTTTTGGCGGTAACGTGATCACAGAAGACATCAAAGAAGGATGTTCCATCATAGAAAAACAAGCAGAAATGCTTAAAATAAAATTTGGTTCAGCCTGGCCAGGAGAAAATAAAGACAATGAAATAGTTTCTATTCCCGGTTTGAGAGGAAGGGAACCCAAAGAAATCACTCTCAAAAATCTATCAAAAATTATCCACGCCAGAGTCGTCGAAATTATTGAACAGGTCTATGCCGAAATAAAAGCTTATGGTAACGATGAGCAAAAGAAAAAACTCATTGCAGGAATCGTTATTACCGGTGGCGGTGCAGAACTTAAACACCTAAAACAACTTGTTGAATACACAACCGGAATGGACACCAGAATTGGGTTTCCCAATGAACACTTAGCTGGGAATAGTGATACTGAAACCCTAAGCCCCATTTATGCAACAGCTGTGGGTCTTGTTCTAAACAGTCTTCAAAAAAATGGGAAATATAAAGAAGAACCCATTCAAAATGAAGCAATAGCGACCGATGAAGAAAAAGAAACATCTGGAACTGAAGAAAACCAAAGCAACATCCCAAAAGCCAGAAAGAGTTTCTTTGAAAAATGGGCAGAAAAGTTTAAAGAATTTTTAGACAATGCCGAGTAACAATAAATAGAATTTACAATTTCAAAATAGAATAGTATGAGTAGCAATAACGAATTTGAAAACATAGCTTTTGACCTTCCAAAAAACCAGTCAAACGTCATCAAAGTAATTGGAGTGGGAGGGGGTGGAAGCAACGCCATCAACCATATGTTCCAACAAGGAATAAAAGGAGTGGATTTTGTAATTTGTAACACAGATTCACAGGCACTCGAAAATAGTCCGGTGCCCATCAAGATTCAGCTGGGGGTATCCCTCACAGAAGGCCTTGGAGCAGGAGCAAACCCCGAAATAGGAAAAGACGCTGCCATAGAAAGCATGGACGAAATAAAATCAATGCTTTCAACACACACCAAAATGATTTTTATAACAGCCGGTATGGGTGGTGGAACCGGTACAGGAGCAGCACCCGTTATTGCAAAAATGGCAAAAGAACTCGATGTGCTTACTGTGGGAATCGTGACCATTCCATTTCAGTTTGAAGGAAAAATGCGTAATGACCAGGCACAAATTGGTGTTGAAAATTTAAGAAGAAATGTTGATTCCTTGATTGTAATCAATAATAACAAATTGCGCGAAGTCTATGGAAATTTAGGCTTCAAAGCCGGTTTCTCTAAAGCAGATGAGGTACTTGCCACCGCTTCACGCGGAATTGCAGAAGTCATCACACATCACTATACCCAAAACATAGATTTACGTGATGCCAGAACCGTTCTCGCAAACAGTGGCACTGCCATAATGGGAAGTGGAACAGCTGTAGGTTCGAGTCGTGCTCACGAGGCCATTTCAAAAGCATTAGACTCTCCATTACTTAATGATAATAAAATTTCAGGAGCTAAAAATGTACTACTACTAATCGTTTCAGGCTCTGAAGAAATCACCATTGATGAAATTGGCGAAATCAGTGATCACATTCAAAATGAAGCTGGTCACGGAGCAAATATTATCATGGGTGTTGGAGAAGATGAATCTTTGGAGAATGCAATTTCAGTTACTGTAATAGCTACCGGTTTTAATGCAGAACAGCAAAACGAAATCGTAAATACTGAAACAAAAAAAATAATCCATACCCTCGATGACGAACAAACAGCAGAGCAGGTTTTAATATCAAAACAAAAATCAAATACAGATTTTGTTGAAAAAGAAACGATTGAGTCTAAAGAAGAACCCATCATAAAACATACCCTTTTTGATGAAGATATTGAAGAAAATAAAACCTCTCATAGATTTGAGGGTTATATAGAAACATCAGAGTTATTAAAAAATATTTCAGTGAGTTATGACGAAATCTCTGCAACAGATATAGATTCTTTTGATCAGGAATATGTCAATAAAATGGAAGTCAATGACTTTATAGTCGTTGAAGTAGATTCTAAAATAAATAAACATCAAGAAGAGCCTGAACAAGTAGAAAACCAGATGCTCATGTTTGATTTGCCTCTTAATGAGGTGGAAAAAGAAAGTAAACTTGAGATACAAAACAAGGAAATATACCAACTTGAAGTTAGAGATTCCATTGAAATAATTCCAGTTACGGAAGTGTCACAAGATGGAGTAAAGCGATATAGCCTTGATGACTATCAAAAAGTAGAAGATGTCTTGATGGAATCAAAGCCTAACAAAAATAAAATACAAGAAGAGGTTGATGAAGATCTTGTGTTTGAAAGAAAAACAGTCTCTGGAAACGAATCTAAAAAAGAAGAGGAAGGAGAGATAGACCCCTTAAACACCTCTATTACAGATTTATTAAGAAAGCGCACAGAGGAGCGAAAACAAAAAATGAAAGCGCATAATTATAAATTCAACAACAGTAATTCACGTTTAGAAGAGCTTGAGAAGCAACCTGCATACAAGCGTTTAGGGATTGAACTTAATGAAACACAATCAGATAAAGAAAAAATCTCCAGAACTACATTATCTACAGATGAAAATGACGAAATTCAATTGCGAAATAACAATTCTTTTCTTCATGACAATGTAGATTAACCTATTTAAAAGTAAGTTTAGTGTTAGATTTGCTTCAAAACCTCATTAACATGAAAATGTTTCTGGGGTTTTTTTTATTTTTAAAATAGATTAAAATAATAAACTTCATAATGGTAATATTTCACAAAGTCGTATCTTCGCAGTCCATTAAAATTTAAAGATTATGAGTTTGCAAGATAAAGTAATGACAGCCATGAAAGAGGCTATGAAGAATAAAGACACCAATGCTTTAACCTCTTTGCGCGCCATTAAATCTGAACTTTTGTTGGCACAAACTGAAACTGGCTCCAAAGAAAATTTAACAGAGGAACAAGAAATAAAAATTCTTCAAAAGCTTGTTAAGCAACGCAAAGACAGCGCTGCCATATTCACAGAACAGGGACGTGAAGATTTATCTCAACCTGAACTTGACCAAGCCGAAGTTATTGAGCAATTTTTACCTGAGCAATTGAGTGAAGATGAAATTGCAAAAGTAGTTTCAACTATCATTACTAGAACAGGTGCATCCGGCATGAAAGATATGGGCAAAGTGATGGGCATTGTCTCTCAGGAATTGGCAGGGAAGGCAGATGGAAAGACAATTTCAAGTATAGTAAAAAAGAAATTGAGTTAGTCTGTAATATTGATTAACGAGATTAGCTCCGCTGAATCTTCGATTTCCCGCCTTCGCGGGGATATGTGAGGCCGCGTAGTTCAACTGAATAGACCGCCATTGGCGGATCGGCTCTGAGGGTTTTAATAGAGAGTATTTAAGAAAATATTGAGTATTGATTAACGAGATTCCCGCCTTCGCGGGAATATGTGAGGCCGCGTAGTTCAACTGAATAGAATATCAGATTTCGGCTCTGAGGGTTGGGGGTTTGAATCCCTCCGCGGTCACGAATAAATGTTGCAAAAAGAAAAAACGCCAAGTTCACTTGAGCGTTTTTTTGTTTGCAACATTTTCAAAGCGGAGCTTTGAGGGATCACCGCAGGTAATCCCTATATCATTTTCACTTGAGCGTTTTTTTGTTTGCAACATTTTCAAAGCGGAGCTTTGAGGGATCACCGCAGGTAATCCCTATATCATTTTCACTTGAGCGTTTTTTTGTTTGCAACATTTTCAAAGCGGAGCTTTGAGGGATCACCGCAGGTAATCCCTGTATCAGTTCACTTGAGCGTTTTTTTGTTTGCACGCTTTTAAAAAATTGCGTTTCTTCGTGTTAAAATTGATGAACTTTAAACACAAGATTTCCGCACACGCGGAAATAGTATAGATGAAACAAATATTAGGCATTGGCTCCCGCATCAACCACACAGCTCACGGAAAAGGTGTGGTGACAAACGTAACCTCAAAAATGTACTGGGTAACCTTTTTAGAAAATGGTCTGGAAACCATACCCGTTAGTGATGATTTTGAAGTGATTGAAGCTGTTGAAGACGAAGTTGACACCGTTAGTTTTTCAGAAGTGGAAGAATCGCTTAGAGACATCCTGAAACGATGGAGCGACATTACAGAAATAGTACCCATTGCTGATAAATGGCGCGGGGGAACAATGATACTCCAACCCAAAGACAAAACACTTTCATCAAAAGAAGTGCCCATCGATACCTTCTTCAATAAAATTGTGATGTTGCGAGATCGCTTGCGAGTTATGGAACAAAAAATCAACGCCTCCAAAGAACTGGATGCCGAACTTAAAATAGACTTGCAACAATATATCACACGTTGTTACGGAAGCTTGACTACATTCAATATCTTATTCAAAAATACTTCTCAAAATTTTGTGGGAGATTCTTCAAAAAGGGAGTAAATACGAAAGCGTATTAATAATCGTTATTGCTTAAAACCTATTCAATGGATTTTCATCCATTACTTGTGCTATTGATTGACCCCGAAGACAACCTTAACTGGCTTGCTGTTTATGCCTATGGCATTGTCTTTCTGGGAATATTCATGTTTATTTTTAAAATTTTTGAACACAATTATAATTTGTATTTTGACAAGCCGCTTTACAGACAATTTGTAGTTTATAAAAATTTAAATCCACAACAAAAGAGCATTTTAAGAACTCAATTTTCTTTTTATAATAAACTATCGAACAAACATAAGAGACAGTTTGAACATCGGGTAGCAACATTTTCCAAATCCAAAAATTTTATTGGAAGAGACGGTTTTGAGATAAATGATGCTCAAAAAATTCTCATTTCAGCAGTGGGATGTATGTTGAGTTTTGGTAGAAGAAACTATAACTATGGATTGATAGAAGCTGTACTGGTTTATCCCAAGGAGTTTTACAGCAAAGCCAATGATGCTTATCACAAAGGCGAATTCAACCCAAAACACAAAGTATTGGCATTTTCGTGGGAAGATTTTGAAAAAGGTTATGAAATCACCAATGACAATCTTAACCTGGGAATACACGAGTTTATGCACGCTATGCAACTGGAAGCCATGACTGGTAAAGACCCCGACTCTGCAAGGTTTATGAAACATTTTAAAAATATTTTGAGACGTCTTACCAATCAGGAATTGAAAGATAAACTAGATAATACAAGATTCTTCAGGGCCTATGCTTTTACAAATCAATATGAGTTTATGGCTGTGCTGGCTGAATATTTTTTTGAATCACCTGCAGAACTCAAACAGCATTTTCCGGAACTCTATAAGTTTAAAAGGAAAATGCTGAATTTTAATTTTGCCGGGTATTAGCTGTTAACTTGAGAATTTAAGGTTGCAATTGTTTTTAAAGGATTTTCAGAACGAAAAACAAAACTGCCTGCAACCAATACATCAGCACCTGCATCCACAAGTTGTTTTGCATTTTTATCGGTTACGCCGCCATCAATTTCAATGATTGTTGAGGCACCATTCCTGTTGATGATTTCTTTGAGTTGCTTGACTTTTTTATAAGTATTTTCAATAAAGCTTTGTCCCCCAAAACCAGGGTTGACACTCATTAAACATACCAAGTCAATGTCTTTGATGGTGTCTTCTAGTAAAGTTACACTAGTATGCGGATTCAGCGCCACACCCGCTTTCATGCCTTCTGCTTTGATAGCCTGTAAGGTTCTGTGCAGATGTGTGCATGCTTCATAATGAACGGTAAGAATATTTGAGCCTAAATCTGCAAAGGTTTTGATGTAGCGGTCTGGATCTACAATCATCAAATGCACATCAATGGTTTTTTTTGCATGTTTTGAAATGGCTTCTAAAACGGGCATACCAAATGAAATATTGGGTACAAAAACACCGTCCATAATGTCAATATGAAACCAATCAGCATCACTTTGATTGACCATTTCAATATCACGTTGAAGGTTTGCAAAATCTGCTGCTAGGATGGAAGGTGCTATTTTTATGCTCATAATTAGATGTTTTTGCAAAGGTATTAAAGTTAGATGGAAGAGTTTGTTGTTTTTTAAATATTTGAAGACAAGGTTAACTTTACTGAACCTAAAAATCTCATCAATTGGGGGAGTTGTACTGGGGAATTGAGATTAATATATTATGATTTTTGATTGACGAGATTTCCGCTTTCGCGGAAATGTAAATCCCCGGTAATCAGCCGGGGATTCATTCATCAATCAAAAAACGAACAGTTAGTGATAACTGTTTGTTACCGTAATATAAGGAAAACTTTTAAAACTCACTAACGCCCATTTATCCAAATATAGGTAGCTGAGCGGAGTCGAAGCTATCCTAAATATGTTTTTAAAATCTTACTTCTAGAAGTGTGTTTTAACCTTCTAATGGCTTTTTCTTTAATTTGTCTCACGCGTTCACGTGTTAAATCAAAAGTCTCGCCAATTTCTTCAAGTGTCATTGGGTGTTGGTCGCCCAGTCCAAAGTATAGACGGATTACATCAGCTTCACGAGGAGTTAATGTTTCCAGAGCTCTTTCAATTTCTGTTCTTAAAGACTCATGCAATAAAGCTCTGTCTGGGTTTGGAGACTCTCCACTGCGCAAAACGTCATACAGGTTTGAATCTTCACCTTCAACCAGCGGTGCATCCATAGATACGTGACGACCGGAGTTTTTCATAGATTCCTTTACGTCATTAATGGTCATGTCGAGTTCTTTGGCAATTTCTTCAGCAGAAGGGGGTCGCTCATGCGATTGCTCTAAAAAAGCAAACGTTTTGTTTATTTTATTGATAGACCCAATTTTGTTTAATGGCAAACGCACAATTCTTGATTGTTCTGCCAATGCCTGAAGAATGGATTGTCTGATCCACCAAACAGCATAAGAAATGAATTTAAAACCACGGGTTTCATCAAAACGTTGTGCAGCTTTGATGAGTCCAAGATTTCCTTCATTAATTAAATCGGGAAGGGTTAAACCTTGATTTTGATATTGTTTTGCAACAGAAACCACAAAACGCAGGTTGGCTTTGGTCAATTTTTCCAAAGCGCGCTGGTCGCCTTTTTTGATTCTCTGCGCTAATTCAACTTCTTCGTCTGCGGTAATTAAGTCAACTTTTCCAATTTCTTGTAGATACTTGTCTAGGGATGCGGTTTCTCTGTTGGTAACCTGCTTGGTAATCTTGAGTTGTCTCATGTATGGGATTTACAGTTTAAAAAGACTTGCTACAAAATGCTTTTTACTAAATTTAGAACTATCGGATTAACTCTGTTATTACCGACCAAGAGTTAAAACCCTTGCTTCTCCGGAAGCGTCTTTTCAGTAATTATTATTTTGTAACAAGTCTTAAGTATTGAATTTAATGTCTTATTCAAATGGTTATACGTAAGTATGGGTGGAAATGTTACAAAAAAAATTAAAAAAAAATCACTCCTTGTATCAAGAAGTGATTTTATTAGTTTAATGAAGAAAGGATTAATCCCTTCTCGGCTTTCTGTCTCTGTCGTTTCTGCCTTTTGAATCTCTTCCGCGATCATTTCTGTCATTGCGGTCGCGCGGAGGTCTTTCTGTATAGCCTTCTGGTTTTGGCAAAAGTGCTTTACGTGAAACTTTTTCTTTACGAGTTCTTGGGTCTAAACCAAAGTATTTTACTTCAAACACATCACCCATATTGACCACATCAGAAACATTTTCTGTGCGTTCCCACGCCAATTCAGAAACGTGAAGCAACACTTCATTTCCTGGAGCGTCAAGATATTCTACAACCGCGCCAAAGTCAAGCATTTTGATTACTTTCACTTCGTAGCTCTCACCAACAGTTGGTTTGAACATTAATGAGTCAATTTTTGCTAAAACAGCATCAATTCCTTCCTGGCTTGTTCCAAGTATTTCAACAATACCTTCTTCAGTTACAGGATCTTCATTAATTACAATGGTGGTTTTTGTGGTTTTCTGTAATTCCTGAATTACTTTTCCCCCGGGTCCAATCAAGGCACCAATGAATTCATTAGGAATAACTCTGGTGATGATTTTTGGAGCGTGTGGCTTCACATCTGCATTGGGTTCAGCAATGGTTTCAACCAATTTCTCAAGGATGTGTAAACGACCGTCACGAGCTTGTTTTAGTGCATTTACTAAAATTTCGTAAGGCATTCCTTTTACTTTAATGTCCATTTGACACGCGGTAATACCGTCTGCCGTTCCGGTAACTTTAAAATCCATATCCCCCAGGTGATCTTCGTCTCCAAGGATGTCTGAAAGTACCGCATAACGGTCTCCATCAGAAATCAATCCCATCGCAATACCGGAAACCGGTTTTTTCATTTGAACACCGGCATCCATCAATGCCATCGTTCCTGCACAAACGGTTGCCATAGAAGAAGAACCGTTTGATTCCAATACTTCAGAAACAATTCTTACGGTATATGGACATTCATCTGGTATCATTCCTTTTAGGGCGCGTTGAGCTAGATTTCCGTGACCAATTTCACGACGAGAAGTTCCTCTTAAAGGATAGGCCTCTCCGGTACAAAAAGGAGGGAAGTTATAGTGTAAATAGAAATTCTCCTCACCTTGATGAGTGGGCATATCAATCATATTGGATTCTCTTGAAGTTCCTAAAGTCACTGTTGCCAATGCTTGCGTTTCTCCACGAGTAAAGATAGCTGAACCGTGAACAGAAGGTAAATAATCAATCTCGCACCAAATGGGACGAATGTCTGTAGTTTTTCTTCCGTCAAGGCGTAAACCTTCTGCAAGGGTTAATTCTCTTACAGCTTCTTTTTCGATTTTATAATAATAGGTTTTGATCAAACCTTCATTTTCTTCCAGTTCTTCTTCAGTAAATAAAGCCATTACTTCATCTTTAACTGCAGAAAAGGCTTCACTTCTTTCTCTTTTACCGTGACCGCCTTTGGCAATGTCATATATTTTTTGGTAGGCTGCTTCACGCACTTTGGCTTCAATGGCTTCGTCGCTTTTTGCAGGTTCGTATTCACGTACTGGTTTTTTTCCGAAAGCTTCTGCTAAACGAACTTGAGCTGCACATTGTATTTTGATAGCTTCATGAGCAAACTTAATCGCTTCACCCATTTCTTCTTCTGAAATTTCTTTCATTTCACCTTCTACCATCATCACAGAATCTGCAGAAGCCCCAATAATCATATCGATATCAGACTCTAGCAACTGGCTGCGGCTTGGGTTTAAAACAAATTCGCCATTGATTCTTCCTACGCGGGCTTCAGATATGGGGCATTCAAAAGGAATGTCAGACAATTGAATCGCAGTAGAAGCAGCAAGACCGGCAAGTGCATCCGGCATGACTTCTTCGTCGTGTGACATCAACTGGATCATTACCTGAGTCTCCGTTTTATAATCTGAAGGGAATAATGGTCGTAACACACGATCCACAATACGCATTGTCAATACTTCCCCATCGCTGGGTCTTGCTTCTCTTTTGAAAAAACCACCCGGGTAACGGCCTGCTGCTGCAAACTTCTCACGGTAATCAACGGTTAATGGAAAGAAATCCATGGTACTTTCTTTGTAAGAAGAAACAACGGTACAGAGTAGCATAGTATCTCCCATTCGCAAAACAACAGACCCGTGGGCTTGTTTTGCTAATTTTCCGGTTTCGATAGAAATTTCCCTACCGTCACCAAGGTCAATGACCTCTTTGTAAACTTTTGGTATCATAATAATTTAATAATAAACACACAGTAATGCATGTTTGGTTAAACAATGGTCGTTGTGTTGTGTAGTAGTATTGACCAATGAAAAACTAAAAGTGTAGCTTTTTCAGAACCTGTCAAAGATAGGCATTTTATATGGAACTCGATTTTACTTTTGGTCGTAAAATAGAGTTTATAAAAAAAGGGGCAAAAAGCCCCTTTGATATTTATTTTCTCAATCCTAATTCTTTAATGATTTCACGGTATCTTACGATATCTTTTTTCATTAGATAATCAAGTAATGACCTTCTTTTTCCTACCAGTTTTACCAAAGAACGCTCTGTGTTGTAATCGTGAATGTTCTTTTTTAAATGTGCTGATAAATGCTCAATTCTTGATGTGAAAAGAGCGATTTGACCTTCTGCAGATCCGGTATCCTTTTCAGATTTACCGTGTTTTTTAAAGAGTTTTTCTTTGTCTTCTTTTGATGGGTACATGCCAATATTATTTAAATGATTTTTATGTAAAATTACCTCTCTGGTAATCAGTCGGCAAAATTAATAAAATATATTTGTTTAATTAAGCTTTCTAAGAGTTATTTTGCAATAAAATGGATGATTTTCAGTTTTAGTGTAATAACTCTAAACAAAAAATAGTATGGACTTATCAATTTTTAAACCCGGTTATGCATACTTACTTTGCTTTTCACTCTTGTTTTTTTCTTGTAGCAGTGATGAAGAAACCGTTGAAGAAGTTGAATTCTCACAAGAGGATAACAAGATGGCTGCACAAGTGGATTTGGTTTTTGAAGGCACTCTTAATATCATGGAAATTGCTTACATTGAAGAAGAGGAAGGACGTTCAAATAGTTTTTTCCCACCGTGTGCCACCATTTCAATTTCGCAGACTGGCGAGACTATTCAACTTGAAATTGATTTTGGAGAAGGATGTACGCTGCCTGATGGTGCTTTTGTCACGGGAAAAATTTTACTTTCTTATGGTCCCATAGTAAACAATATGCGGCTCATAGATTATACTTTTGATAATTTCACTTACAATGAACATCCTGTAAGTGGTGGTGGTGAAATTGAAAGATTGTTAGAAAATCAAAATGGGTTTCCGCAATCAACTGTAAATGAAACGATCACTGTGGGCTTTCCTCAATCAACAGTTACAGCAACAAGAACCGGATTAAGAATTGCTGAATGGGTTGAGGGTGTTGGTTCCGGAAGCTGGTTAGATAATGTTTTTCATATTAACGGAAACTGGAACACAACCTTTTCTAATGGATTTACCAGAAGTGGTGTGGTGGTTGAAACACTCGTTAAAAGAACAAATTGTGCCTATTTAGTGAGTGGTGTTATTGATATCCAACAAAATGGATTGAGTGCATCGCTGGATTATGGAGAGGGTGAGTGTGACAATATTGTAACACTCTTCTTCAACGGGCAACAATTTATCATATTACTTTAGCACTAATATTCAACGAAATAAAAAAAGGTTTTGTAGATTATTCAAAGCCTTTTTTTATTTTCTAACAGTTCAAGTCTCAAAACTGCTGTACCTTTGTAAAATGAATAAAAATATTACCCTTCAGGATTTAGGTTCAAGAGATTATAAAGAAACCTGGGACTATCAGGAAGTTCTATTTCAATCTATTATTGATACTAAAGTCAAGAACCGTAGAGAAAATTCCGGTTTAGAAACTCAAAACTATTTTCTTTTTGTAGAGCACCCTCATGTATATACCTTAGGTAAAAGTGGTGATATGGATAATTTGCTTTTGGATGAGGAACAACTTATTGAAAAAAATGCTACTTTTTACAAAATCAATCGAGGAGGTGATATTACTTATCACGGGCCGGGTCAAGTGGTGGGTTATCCGATTTTAGATTTAGAAAACTTTTTTTCAGACATTCACAAATACCTGCGATTCTTAGAGGAAATGGTGATTTTAACACTCAAAGAATACAACATTGAGGCGGAACGTTCGCCGGGAGAAACCGGAGTTTGGCTTGATGTGGGCACACCGTTTGCACGAAAAATTTGTGCCTTGGGTGTGCGTTCCAGTCGATGGGTGACAATGCACGGTTTTGCATTTAATGTGAATGCAAACCTGGGCTATTTTGACAATATCATTCCTTGTGGAATTAAGGAAAAAGCGGTCACTTCATTGAATGTAGAACTTGGAGTAGCAACTGTTTCTATGGAAGAAGTTAAGCAAAAATTGATCAAACACTTCACATTACTTTTTGAGGCCAAAATCATGAAAGAAAAACAAAATAAGATTTTGATAGATTGAAAATAATTCAAAATTATGGATATTTTAAGTTTAGACATTTCGACTACTCTATTAGGACTCTTTTTAGGAATTGGTCTTGCTGCTGCTTCAGGCTTTCGGGTTTTTTTGCCATTGTTTGCACTTAGTTTGGTCATACATTTTAACTTGGGGGATTATTTGGGTTTAGGTCTTTTGTCAGAATCTTTTAGTTGGGTAGGTAGTACATCGGCTTTAGTGATTTTTGGCGTAGCAACACTAGTTGAAATCTTTGCATATTATATTCCATTTGTTGACAATCTTCTCGATACAATTGCAGTGCCACTTGCAGGAATTGCAGGCACAATTATGGTAGCATCTCAACTGGTTGAACTGCCAGAGGTAGTTGTATGGACACTGGCTATAATTGCAGGAGGCGGCACAGCATCATTAATTGGTGGAACAATGGCAACTGCAAGGGCGGCTTCTACAGGAACTACTGCAGGATTGGGTAATTCTGTGGTTTCAACAACAGAGACGGGAGCGTCAGTATTGATGACTATCTTTTCTTTTGTTTTGCCAATCCTTGCTTTTATTTTGGTGTTGGTACTTTTTATTGGGAGTTTTAAAGTGTTTCGCTTTTTTAAGAAGAAAAAGTCAAATGAAATTGATACATAAAAATGGACTTTACAAAACGCATTTTTATTAATTTACCTCATAAAGCACTACCTCTTTTGATCCACCCATCACAACGCCATTGGGTCTGCCATTATTAGTTGCATCACCCAGTTCCATACTGGATGTTCCATAAACAGGAAAGTTTGAAAGCAATTCGCCAAGCGAATTATAAACATAAGTGCGTTGTTGTTGTAAATCAGTGATTGAAATCAAAATACGCCGATTGCTGAGAGAAATCTTGGGGGTAGTATAAAGTCCAAATGGCAATTCTACTTTTTGATTGTTGATGCGCAAAATATTGTCATCTAAAGTGACCTTTGTATTTCCGGATAGCTCCCAAACTACATTTTTAGATGAAGAACCCAGATTTTGGCTAGATACCTTACCACTTTGGTCTATTGAGATTTTGTGGTCTTTTGATGTTAAAAATACAAAATCAGCATCTTCTGAATAGATTTGGCTTTCGCCGAAATCAAACTTAGAATTAACACCAACCCTTATCTTACCGGTTCTGTGAAGGATATTGAGTTTTCCATTTTCCTCAGCAATGAGTATATAATCTTTGTTTGAAATTCGTATGTGTTTGGGAGGTAATATGACTTTAGAATCTGCCTTATTGAATATAAAACCACTTACCGTTTTACCTTTTGAATCATACATTAAGATGTCTCTTCCTTGAGTAATCACAAATCGATAGTTTCTGTTTGAGTCATAATCAAAAATAGCTAGCGGCTGGGTGATATCATCATTGAATTTTAAAGGAAATGGATTCACCTCTTTACCATTTCTATCCAAAATATAAAAAGTGTTTTTTGTTGCAAATGCCATTTGAATTCTGCCATTGCGCAACAAATCAACTTCTTGAATATCTCCTAAGATGGGACCATCCAGTTGTTTGCTCCATTGGACTCTTCCTTGTGCACTAATTAGGTGGAGCTTGTTTGCTACATCCTGTACCACAATGTCTTTTCCTTTTGTTATATGATTTGAAAAAAATTGAGGCCTGCTCAACAGTTCATTTTCAATATTGATGGCAAAAAGTTGGGAAACACCTGTTCCACGGCTTTGTGCTTGAGTCTCCAATACAGCCCCATTAACGTGAGCAAAATGACTATCATAAACAAATTGAAGTGCTAATAAACGATGGCTTCCCATTTTTAAATCGCTTACTTTTTGACTGTTAGAGCTCGTTACTCTTTCAGCGATTTGATCTTTTAAATTGGGTAAAATTCCCATGAGCAATATGGAGCTTTCACTGCTCAACTGTGACATGTGTTCTTTATAATAAGGTAAATTTCCCAGGGTGGTTTCATTCAAAAAATGGGTAATAATTTCTTCAAGTGAAGAAGGGCTCTCGCCGAAAATAAAAAAGTCTTCCAGTTGTGCAGCATATTTTGGAGTGGAAGTAATCAAAGGGTAAAATTTGTTTTTAAATAGTGCACTGTCTTTTAATTTTTTTATTGGAATTTCTCTAAATTCAGAATTATTTTCAAGAAGGGGTTCAAAAAAATCTTTTGTTATAGTTCCACTCATCGCGTGCAAGCCAACAATTTTTTCTGAACCTTTTGATATGACACCAATTTCATTTAAGTATGTAAACAAATCAGAATAATCAATTAAAGTGTCATTTTTTTGTTGAAAAGCTTGAAGATTGGTTTGAATGATATCAAAGTCATCATAAGTAAATGAAACAAAACCCGAGGCTGATGGAGGTGTGACCATTGCAAGTAAATTTTTCTGCGGGTGGGTTCCTTTGAAAATATTCAATAATTGTGGAATGGTATCTTGAGCCAAGGCTATACCATTTACTTTTAATAAGCCGGGTTGCACTTCTGCATCCAGAGAAACCCAGGAGGCAAAATGTGGAAGTTTTTCTGTTTTTGGAAAAGCTCTATGAAATAACTCAGTAAAACGTTCTCCATTCACCATTATTGAGATGTCTTGCGCTCCAAGTGTGCTATATGCGCTTTCAAATTCAGGGCTTAGAGGTTTTAGTTTTTTGTTTTTTCGCTTTAGCAAAATAGATTCCAGTATTTTTTGTGAACTACTTGCAATAAAAACACTATCGACCATAGTAGTAAAAACAATGCCTTTGCTGAGCGTTAATCGTTGCAGCGAAATATCCTCATAATTCAATGTTTCAAGTGTTTTCTCAGGGATTGAGTCCAGCTCAAAAAGTCCTGGATGTTGACGCGTTATGATGGTGAGGTGGTGGATACTGTCATTTTCTGATGAAGCACTTATCAATACTTCTGAAACAGGATTCAAGTAGCGGGAAAACTCTAAGTTGTCTGAAAAAAAGCTGTAAATAGGCATTTTAGAAAATGCCGCAAGAAAACTGTTGTTTTTTATGTCTGATGAAAGAGTTGAAAAATTGGTGCTGCTTATTAGAAATGAGGTGTCATCAGGGATGTAATGGCTTAAGACGCCTGCCTTCTCTTTTTCAGAACTACAACTAGTTATTATTAGAAATACAAGAAGTAAGCAAACGTTTTTCATTTTTCATTGAGGTTTAATGCAAATATAGTTATTAAGGTTAAGAGATTTTATATTTCAGAAATGAATTAAAAATCAATCTCCAACTGCTCCGGTAAGAGCTTAAAACTTTTTCGGTGGTATTTAGTGACCCCGTATTTTTTAATGGCTTCGCGGTGCTCTTTTGTAGGATAGCCTTTATTTTGTTTCCAATTGTACATGGGGTATTCATTATGAATATTTTCCATAAAAGCATCCCGATAGGTTTTTGCTAATACTGATGCCGCAGCAATATGTAAATATTTAGCATCACCCTTCACCACACATTGATGAGGAATGTTTTCAAAATTCCTGAATTTATTTCCGTCAACTGCTATAAAATCAGGTTTGACTTTAAGAGAGGCAATGGAACGGTGCATACCGGTTATGGACGCCTGAAGGATGTTGATTTTATCAATTTCTTCCATCATTACATGTGAAACACAAAAAGCAATAGCTTCCTGCTCGATGAGGGGTTTTAGATTATTTCGCTTTAAAAGCGAAAGTTGTTTACTGTCATTGAGCAATGTATTTACAAAATCATCAGGCAAAATAACAGCAGCAGCAGTTACAGGACCGGCAAGACAACCCCTTCCGGCCTCGTCGGTACCACATTCCAGTTTGTCGTTGTGAATTTTTAATTGCAACATTTAAAAATTAAAAGTACGGTTTTGCGTTAAAATAAATAACTTTGTCATCTTAAACTTTTCAAGATACGATTTCCGAATGAAAAACTCAATTGTACTTTTATTGCTATCCTTAAGTACATCCATGCTTTTTTCACAAGATAGAGACCAGCCTTTTATTCAGCAACAAAATTTTCCAACAAATACCGGAAATGATGATCGACCGGCAATGGGTGATACCAATGTAAACTTTGAAGGTGAAAAGCCACCGATTTCTGAATATAAAATTATTTCTCACGAGCGAGACACTACAATTCTTGATACCACACTCACCATTTTTAAAGATTATAAATACAATTATTTAAGAGAAGATGATTATCATTTGATGCCATTTGCGAATGTGGGTCAAACTTATAATACTCTTGCTTATGATTTTAGTGAGCTACGGTTAAAACCCAGGATGGGAGCAAGAGCACGCCATTTTAATTTTATGGAAATAGAAGACATCAATTATTTTCATGTGCCCACACCACTCACCGAACTTTACTTTAAAACAACATTTGAACAAGGACAGCAACTCGATGCCTTTTTTACCATAAATACATCAGAGCAGTTTAATTTTTCTATTGCATACAAAGGGGTGCGTTCATTGGGTAATTACCAAAACACATTAGCAAGCACTGGCAACTTTCGGTTCACTACTAATTATAAAACTAAAAACAATCGATATAATCTGCGGGCGCACATTGTTTTTCAGGATTTACTCAATCAGGAAAACGGAGGTTTAAAACCAGATTTTATTCCATTTTTCATCAACAATACAGATGATTTTAAAGATCGTGGAAGGCTGGAAGTGAATTTTGAAGATGCCGAAAATATTTTAAAAGGAAAGCGTTTCCACCTTGAACAAGAATATGCACTGATTAATTATAAAGACTCTTTGTCATACACCTCCTTAAAGCTGGGGAACATCATTAGTTTTGAAGATAAATTTTATCGGTTTGAACAAGAAAACCCTTTTGATGAATTTGGACCCTCTTATGCATTTCAAAACTTAAAAGACCGGGTGACTCTTGAAGAATTTTATACACAAGGGTATGCAAACTTTAGTAACAACCTGCTGGGAAACCTTAGAGTTTCAATTGGATATACTGACTTTAATTATGGCTATAATAGTGTATTAATTCTTGAAAATGAACGCATCACAAATCGACTAAAAGGAACTGTTGTTGATGCAGGTGCTTCTTATCAAAAGCAATATCGAGGCTTTGAACTTTATGGAAAAGCGGCACTTAATATCTCTGGCACCTATGATGGAAATTATATTTTAGGGAGTGCATCTTTTGAATTAGATGATGACAACAAAGCCAAAGCAACGGTTCATATCAACTCTGTCGCACCCGATTTTCACTTTCAGTTATACCAGAGTGATTATGTGAATTACAATTGGCAGAATAGTTTAAAGAACATAAAAACCCAACATCTTCAATTTGAGGTTTTCTCTAAAAAATTCTTGGACGCTTCTGTGAGTTTTACAGGAATTCAGGATTACACATATTTTAGTCGCACAGAGACAGACACCACCACAACCCCTTTTCAATATAACGAAACTGTCAATTATTTAAAATTGGAAGCAAAAAGACAATTTGATTATGGTAATTTTTCTCTCAATGCACAAGTTACTTATCAAAACATACTTGAGGGGCAGGATGTGTTTAAGGCACCTGAGCTTTTAGGGCGGGCAAGTCTATATTATTCAAATAGCTTTTTCAGAAATGCATTGTATCTCCAAACAGGCATCACCGGAAAGTATTTCACTTCTTATGAGATGAATGGGTATGACCCGGTTTTAGCTGAATTTTATGTGCAGAATAACCAAGAATTTGGGGATTTCCCTATGCTCGATTTATTTGTAAATGCAAAAATAAGCCAAACCAGAATTTATATTAAATGGGAACATTTTAATTCTTTGTTCGGTTCTCAAAACAATTATTTCTCAGCCCCCGGGCATCCTTTCAGGGATGCCAAAGTGCGTTTTGGGTTGGTTTGGAATTTCTTTATGTAACTAATATAGCACCAAACAAAAAACACCAAATTCCAGAATCTGTATTTGGAATTTGGTGCTTCTTTTTTAGATTTTGTTAAAAAATTTGGCACATGTAATTTGAGAACTAATCTTTAAGTAAACCCCTCGAAATCACAATTTTCTGTATCTCACTCGTTCCTTCATAAATCTGTGTGATTTTAGCATCACGCATAAGGCGTTCCACGTGATATTCTTTCACATAACCGTTACCGCCGTGCACTTGCACCGCTTCTACAGCAACTTTCATAGCGACTTCAGAGGCTTTCAATTTTGCCATTGCACCGCTCATATCATAATTCAATCCGTTGTCTTTTTCCCAGGCTGCTTTCATTACCAAATGTCTTGCACATTCAATTTCTACAAGCATATCGGCCAGCTTAAAGGCAATGGCCTGGTGGTTGCAAATTTCAGTCCCAAAGGCTTTTCTGATTTTTGAATAATCTCTTGCCATTTCATAAGCTCCACTGGCAATTCCCAAAGCTTGGGCTGCAATTCCAATACGCCCACCCGATAAAGTTTTCATAGCAAAGGTAAACCCAAATCCGTCTTCACCAATGCGGTTTTCTTTAGGTACTTTTACATCGTTGAAGTTCAATGTGTGGGTGTCGCTTCCGCGAATGCCCAATTTATCTTCTTTGGGTCCAATTTCAAAACCGGGCATTCCTTTTTCAAGAATAAAGGCATTGATACCACGGTGTTTTTTCTCTTTGTCTGTTTGCGCAATAACCAGGTAAATATCAGCATTGCCACCGTTGGTTATCCAGTTTTTTGTACCGTTGATGATATAGTGGTCGCCATTGTCAATGGCAGTTGTTTTTTGCGAAGTGGCATCACTACCTGCTTCAGGTTCAGAAAGACAAAATGCGCCTAGTTTTTGTCCGGAAGCAAGTGGTATTAAATATTTTTGTTTTTGCTCTTCAGTTCCATAAGCATACAATCCATAACACACTAATGAATTGTTAACAGACATCACTACAGAGGCTGAAGCATCGATTTTAGAAATTTCTTCCATTGCCAAAACATAGGAAGTTGTATCCATACCACTTCCGCCATATTCAGGTGGTACCATCATTCCCATAAAGCCCAGCTCGCCCATTTTTTTGATTTGTTCAGCAGGGAATTCTTGTTTGTTGTCGCGTTCAATTACGCCGGGAAGTAATTCGGTTTTTGCAAAATCACGAGCCGCGTCGCGAATCATGAGATGTTCTTCAGAAAGATTGAAATCCATAGTGTGGTGTTTAGAAGTGTGTTTGTAAAAAGTGGACAAAGATACTTTTTTACCTCCATTTTTTCAATTATTACCATTAATTTTACCCTAATGAAGTCAAAAAACTACAACGTTATAGGTGTAATGAGTGGTACTTCGCTTGATGGCATTGATTTGGCTTGGGTTGCTTTCGCGAAAAGCGATACCTGGAACTATGAAATCCATAAGGCAATTACAATTCCCTATTCTGAATCTTGGAAAACACGATTGCAAAAGGGAATTCATCTTAGTAAATCTGAATTACAGACTTTAAATGTTGAGTACACTAAGTATCTTGGAGGAGTTATAAATAGTTTTGTTGAAAGTACAGGTGAGATACACTCTACCAAAGCAATTTGCTCTCACGGCCATACCATTTTACACCAACCTGAAAAAGGCATTACTCTTCAAATTGGAAACTTACCGGAACTGGCAAAACACATTAAAACAACAGTGGTTTGCGACTTTAGGGTGCAGGATGTGGCTCTAGGCGGGCAAGGAGCACCGTTGGTTCCCATAGGTGATCATTTGTTGTTCAGTGAATATGACTACTGTCTCAATCTCGGCGGATTTGCTAATGTATCTTTCGAAGAAAATAACCAGCGAATCGCCTTTGATATTTGTCCGGTGAATATCGTGTTGAATGCTTTGGCTGAAAAACTTGGTGCTCCTTATGATAAAGGTGGTAAACTGGCAGCAAATGGAAATTTGATTCCTAAGCTATTAGAAGAACTCAATGCCTTGGAATTTTATAAACTTCAACCTCCAAAATCCCTTGGTTTGGAATGGGTTCAAAAACATATTTTCCCACTTTTGGAAAAAGCTGAGGCAACTACAGAAGATCTTTTGCACACCTTTACTGAACATGTTGCCATTCAACTGGCAAATTTATTTGTTGAAAATACATCGGTTTTGGTCACCGGTGGAGGAACTTATAATTCTTACCTTCTAAAAAGAGTAAAAAGTCACAAGAAAGTCAATCTTGTGGTGCCGTCAAAAGAGCTTATCGAATTCAAAGAAGCAGTTGTTTTTGGATTGCTGGGTGTTTTGAAGTTGAGAGAAGAAATTAATTGTCTGGCAAGTGTGACCGGAGCTGAAAGAGATCATTCTTCAGGAGCAGTTTTTGTTTTTTGAATTTATTTCATTTTTCTATCCCAAAAAATCCATAAAACACAAACCAAACCCCTCTAAGTTTTTATATTTGTGACACATTAAAAAAAATAAACTTAACTGCGACAATAAACAACATTTCATGAAAGAATTACTCCAAAAATTTGAAAACAAAGCACCCGAAATCGTCTTCCACTGGAACGACCCGGAAACAGAAGCAGAAGGCTGGACAGTCATCAACTCCCTGAGAGGTGGTGCTGCCGGTGGCGGAACGCGTATGCGGGTTGGATTAGACCAAAACGAAGTGCTTTCCCTTGCAAAAACTATGGAAGTAAAGTTTACTGTTTCAGGTCCGGCAATTGGTGGAGCAAAATCAGGAATCAACTTTGACCCTAAAGATCCAAGAAAAAAGGGAGTTCTTGAAAGATGGTACAAAGCAGTCTCTCCTCTTTTAAAAGCCTATTATGGAACCGGAGGCGACTTGAATGTGGATGAAATACATGAAGTCATTCCCATTACTGAAAATTGTGGTGTTTGGCATCCGCAGGAAGGGGTTTTTTCGGGACACTTTCAACCCACCGAAGCTGATAAAATCAACCGAATTGGACAATTGAGACAAGGAGTAATTAAAGTGTTGGAAAACAACAAGTACTCACCGGATATTACCAGAAAATATACCGTAGCCGATATGATTACCGGTTATGGAGTTGCAGAAGCAGTGCGCCATTTTTATGATATTTATGGAGGTGATGTAAAGGGCAAACGTGCCATTGTTCAAGGTTTTGGAAATGTGGGTTCAGCAGCTGCATTTTATCTCGCTCAAATGGGTGCAAAAGTGGTTGGAATTATTGATAGAGTGGGAGGCGTCATCAATGAAAACGGATTTTCCTATGAAGAAATCACGCAGCTATTTCTCAACAAGGACGGAAATACGCTGGTGTCAGACAAAATGATTCCTTTTGACGAGATTAATGAAAAAATTTGGAAACTTAAGGCGGAGGTTTTTGCGCCTTGTGCCGCTTCACGCCTGGTAACACAAAAACAAATAGATTCTATGATTGCTTCCGGGCTTGAAGTGATTTCCAGTGGCGCCAATGTGCCCTTTGCCGATAAAGAGATTTTCTTTGGATCAATTATGGAAGCGACAGATGCTAAAGTGAGCTTAATTCCAGACTTCATAGCAAACTGTGGAATGGCAAGAGTTTTTGCATATTTTATGGAGCGCCGCGTTCAAATGACAGACGAAGCTATTTTTAATGATACTTCAATGACCATAAAAAATGCGATTCAAAATACATTTGACAACAACAGTAATAAAACAGGTATTAGTAAAACTGCTTTTGAAATTGCATTGAAGCAGTTAATTTAATTCTAAATTACAATTTACCGAAGTAACTTTCGTTAACTAAAAAACAACAGACATACTATGCTAGCAACCTTTATTCAGGACGGAACTGAAGAATTATTGGAAACAGAATCCATAGAAAAAACCTTATCGGTATTTGAGTTAATTATGAATGGTGGTCCTGGTGCCATCATTATCATTGCGATACTTTTTGTGCTGCTTTTTGTGGCGGTTTACATTTATTTCGAAAGAATTTTTGCCATCAAAGCGGCTTCAAAAATTGATAAGAATTTTATGCACCAAATCAGGGAGCAGGTAGCATCAGGAAATCTGCAGGGTGCTAAAATACTATGTGCACAAAACAATTCTCCGGTATCGCGCTTAACCGCAAAGGGTATTTCCAGAATTGGAAGTCCTTTGGAGGATATTAACACCGCCATTGAAAATGCCGGACGACTTGAGGTGTACAAATTAGAGAAAAATGTGAGTGTACTTGCTACCATTTCCGGAGCAGCGCCTATGATTGGTTTCCTAGGTACGGTAATCGGTATGGTTCTTGCTTTTCACCAATTAGCAACCAGTAGCGGTCAAGCCGAAATGGGTCAACTTGCAGAAGGGATTTACACCGCAATGACTACAACAGTTGCCGGATTGATAGTTGGTATTATAGCTTATATGGCATACAACCACGTGGTGGTGCGCACAGATAAAGTGGTGCACAGTATGGAAGCAAACGCCGTTGATTTCCTTGACTTATTAAACGAACCCTCATAGTATGAAGCTACGCGGAAGAAATAAAATTGATGCCACTTTTAGCATGAGTTCGATGACAGACATTGTATTTCTGCTTTTGGTGTTTTTCCTCCTGACCTCACCGGCCATAACACCGGATGCGCTGGATTTACTTTTACCAACAGCAAAAGGAAAAACCACTCACCAGCAAAACCTTTCAGTGAGTATCACTAAGGATTTAGACTACTATATTGACAAAGAACGAGTGAGTGAACAAGCTGTTGAAAATTTTATAAAAAGAGAGTTACAAGGTCAGACAGAACCCACAATAATTTTAAGAGCTGAAGAAGGGGTGCCCATTCAACACGCTGTAAAAATTATGGATATTGCGAACAGAAACAGATATAAAATTGTACTGGCTGTAAAACCGAATTAAAGTTAGAAGTTAAAAGTACGAAGTAAGAAGTATGAGTTTTTTAAAAACAGAAGAAGAAAAGAAAAGTTTCAGAATCACTGTAATCATACATGTGGTGATTGTGTTGTTACTGTTTCTTTTTGGTATGAAATACCTTGATCCACCAATTGAGCAAGGAATTGCTGTTAATTTTGGTACAACCGATTTTGGCAGCGGTGATGTACAACCTTTAGAAGAAGTTCAAACCTCACCCTCACAAACCCAGCAACAAACAGAAACAACCCCGGAGCCTATAGTCGAAGAAGAAGTTGTTACTCAAGAAAATGAAGAAGCCCCTGTAATCCAAAAGGAAGAGAAACCAAAACAGGTCACAACTCCGGTTGAAACCAAGCCCAAAGAAGTGCCAAAAGTAGAGCCAAAACCTGATCAATCCACCACCGATGCTTTATCAAGTATCCTCAATGCACCAAAACAGGAAGGCACAGCACAAAGTGGGGAAGGAGATGATAATAAAGCTGGCGACAAAGGTAATCCCGATGGAGACCCCAATGCCAGTAGCTACTATGGTATTGGAAAAGGACTTGACGGCGATGGCAATTACCTCCTTGGCGGAAGAAAGGCTATTGTTAAAAAAATCATCGTTCAGGATTGTAATCAAGAAGGTATTGTCGTTGTAGATATTGATGTGGATCGTAATGGCAATGTAACCAAGGCCATTCCCGGTGTGAGAGGAACCACAAACAACTCAAAATGCCTTCTGGATCCTGCTAGACAGGCTGCTTTGGAAACAAAGTTCAACAGTGATACAAATGCACCGGCTCGACAATTGGGACGAATCATTTATCGCTTCTCCCTTTCAGAATAAAACCCATACAATTTTCCTTTTTAATTCTATATCTTTATAGCTTAAAATCGTTGCTATGAAGAGATTGTTATCTATATTACCACTTCTTTTAGTTCTTGCTGGATGTGACTTCAATAATCATATGTCTCCAGAAGCTCCAAAAACTAATAAACTCCCAAAGGATATCTTATTTATGCAGCGTGCTTATCCGCTTGAAGAAATTAAAGCTGGAGCTTATGAGGATGGTAAGCTGTGGCGAAAAGAAAATTTACAGAATAGAAATTCCAATCTTTTATGGGAATTTGCTGGACCCACAAACATTGGTGGAAGAATAACTGACATTGAAATTGCACCATTAATACAAGATACTTATTATGTGGGAGCTGCCAGTGGCGGAATTTTCAAAACCACAAATGCAGGAGCAAGTTGGGTGCCTATTTTTGATGATCAACCATTTCTTTCAATTGGAGACATTGAGTTATCACAAAATGAGTCTGATCTCGTCTGGGTTGGTACCGGTGAGCCCAATGCAGGTGGAGGTTCCTTAGCCTATGATGGAGATGGTGTTTACAAAAGTGAAGATGGAGGAATATCCTGGGAAAATAAAGGACTTTCAAATGTAGGTAGTATCGGAAAAGTAAAAATAGACCCCAACAATGATGAGCGAATTTATGTTGCTGCTATGGGGCCCTTATTTCGAAAAGATAATAACAGAGGTGTTTACAGAACCACAAATGGTGGAGAGGATTGGGAGCAAGTGTTATTTGTCAGCGATTCTACCGGTGTAATTGATATGGCCATTCACCCCACAAACGGAGATATTGTTTATGCAACAAGTTGGGAACGCATTAGAAGACCCAATGCCAGACAATATGGTGGGGAAACCTCGGGAATCTACAGAACAACAAATGGAGGTAACTCCTGGGTTGAATTGACCAATGGACTACCCGCTTTACCTGCTCAAAAAGGACGCATTAGCATTGATATTTCAAAATCCAACCCCAATGTGCTCTATGCAATGTATGCAGATGCAATTGGAAACGTTCAGGGTGTTTATAAAACTACTAATGGGGGAGATAACTGGACACAAGTGAACTCAAACCAATTGGTGGATGTTGGTTTTCACTGGTGGTTTGAAGGAATCTTTGTCGATCCAGCCGATGAAAATACGATTTTTTATCTTGGATTGACAGTTCAAAAATCTACAAATGGAGGGTCAAGTTGGTTTAATTCATTTCCTGATGTGCACGTAGATCAACATGCGCTTGCATTTAATCCTTCGGTTTCTGGTGAGGTTTTACTAGGTAATGATGGCGGGTTTTATAAAAGTAATAACGACGGAGTTTCATCAATAAAAGATTTAACCCTTCCCATTACACAATTTTACAGATTTCATGTAGATTTTCAAAATCCTGAAAAAATCTATGGAGGCGCTCAGGACAACAGCACCATGAGAACTACAACCGGTAACCTTAATGATTGGGTAATTATTAATGGTGGTGATGGTTTTCAGCCATTGGTGGACCCCACTAATACCAATGTAATTTATGCCTTGTCTCAGTATGGAAATCTTAGAAAATCAACAAACAATGCTGCCAGTTTTTTTCCGGCGACAACGGGTATCCTAGGGTCTGATAGAAAAAATTGGGACACGCCCATAGCTTTTGATCCCTCAAATCCGCAAATACTTTATTATGGGGCAAACCGCTTATATAAATCGATTAATGCTGCCGGAAATTGGACAGCAATTAGCCCTGATTTGTCAAATGGACCTCATACCGGTAATTTGGTCTATGGCACCATAATTTCCATAAGTATTTCCCCTTTAAACAGTGATAAAATTGTTGTGGGAACTGATGATGGCAATGTTTGGATAACTCAAAATGGTGGGTCAAACTGGACAAAAATCTCAGATGATTTACCCAATCGCTGGGTCACAAAAGTGCTGACAGATCGAGAAGATGTCAATACCATTTATGTTACTTTCTCCGGTTACCGTTATGGTGAAGACACCGGTCATGTTTATAAATCAACAGACAATGGATCTTCCTGGATTGATATTTCAACAAGTTTACCAGATGTTCCGATAAATTCTGTTGTAAAAGATAGTTATGGAAATTTATTTTTAGCAACAGATATTGGTGTAATGGCATCTGGTGATGAAGGGGTAAACTGGGAAATTTTAGGGGAGAACTTGCCATCGGTTGTGGTTACAGACTTGCATATACATGAATCCTCAGAAATGCTATATGCCGCAACCTATGGCAGATCAAGTTATAAAATCGACCTTTCAGATAATATATTAAATGTCAATGCACCTGAGGAAATAATTGAATTAAGTGTATTTCCGAATCCGGCAAGTGATTTTATAAACATCAAATTAAAAAAGGTGTCTCAAAATGTTGAGGTGCTTTTATATGACCAATTGGGTCGAGTTGTCTATTCAACAGTTTTCAATGATAGACAAAATCAATTTCAAGTTGATGTAACCCAGTTTTCTAAAGCGACTTATTTCTTAAAAGTTATAGCAGACAATAAGGAAATCACTAAAAAAGTCATTATTTACTAAACTAACAATTATCAATTACCAACAAACTTTAGACTGGCTATTTGCTCAGTTGCCAATGTATCAAAGAGTGGGAGGTATTGCCTACAAAAAGGATTTGAGTAATACCTTATTACTTGTTGATTATTTAGGAAATCCCGAAAGAAATTTTAAAAGCATCCATGTGGCAGGAACAAACGGTAAAGGTTCTGTAAGCCATATGATTGCCTCAGTTTTACAAGAAGCCAATTACAAAGTGGGACTTTATACCTCGCCACATTTAAAAGATTTCAGAGAGCGCATTAAAATAAACGGAAAAATGATTCCTAAAAAAAATGTCACTGAATTTATCAAGCATCACAAACCTTTTTTTGAAACCCAAGCACTTTCTTTTTTTGAAATGACTGTGGGGCTTGCATTTGAATATTTTAGTCAGGAAAAAGTAGATATTGCGATTATTGAAGTGGGTATGGGCGGACGGCTTGACAGTACAAATGTCATTGTGCCTGAAGTTTCAGTAATTACAAATATTGGGATGGATCACACTGCTTTTTTAGGGGATACGCTTTCCGCTATAGCGAAAGAAAAAGCGGGAATCATCAAAGAAAATATCTCGGTTGTTATAGGTGAAACGGTACCTGAGACAAAAAAAGTTTTTGAAACAATGGCTAAAGAAAAAAATGCTAAAATCGCTTTCGCTGAAGCGTTATCATTTCCTGACTTTGAAACAGATTTAAAAGGGACTTATCAATTAAAAAACAAACAAACGGTACTTGCGGCTTTAATGGTTTTAAACCAACAAAATAATTTTCAAATCCCTGAAGAAAAAATCAAAGCCGGATTAAATAAAGTAGTATCAAACACTAACTTGATGGGCAGGTGGCAGGTGTTACAAAAAGAACCCAAAGTGATTTGTGACACAGCACATAACAAAGAAGGATTATCTTATGTTTTAAAGCAACTTAGTGAGGAAGAAAGAAATGATTTACACATAGTATTAGGTTTTGTGTCTGACAAAAATCTGGATGAGGTGCTTGTCATGTTTCCAAAAGCAGCCATCTATTATTTTTGCAGACCGGCAATACCAAGAGGGTTGGATGTTATTTTATTGAAAGGAAAAGCAACTGAATTTGGTTTAAAAGGAACAATGTATAATTCTGTTAAAGAGGCTTATAAATCAGCCTTAAAAAACTCAAAAAGAGAAGATTTAGTTTTTGTGGGTGGCAGCACCTTTGTTGTTGCAGAAATAATTTGATTTTTTTAAAAAATATGTTGTAGGTAATAAAAAAGTGGTCTATATTTGCAACCGCTTAAACAAAGAGCGGGCGCGTAGCTCAGTTGGTTCAGAGCACTTGGTTTACACCCAAGGGGTCAGGGGTTCGAATCCCTTCGCGCCCACATCAATTTAAAACCTGCACAAAAGTGTGGGTTTTTTTAATTACATTGTTGCAATATTTGGGTCATTAACTCAGTTGGTTCAGAGTGTTACCTTGACAGGGTAGAAGTCACTGGTTCGAATCCAGTATGACCCACATCAAGCACAAGGCCGATAGTGAAAGCTATCGGCCTTTTTATTGTTGGAGCACTTGAAAATAAAATTTTCAAAAGGGCGGAAACGATAAAAAGGCTATTGCGAAGCAATTGGTCTTGTATTTGCAGAAGTGGTTTTATTCTGGATCACCGAGAGGTAATCCAAATTCACATATTCCCTTGAAAATAAAATTTTCAAAAGGGCGTAAACAATAAAAAGGCTATTGCGAAGCAATTGGTCTTGTATTTGCAGAAGTGGTTTTATTTTGGATCACCGAGAGGTAATCCAAGACCTCATTTTTCCTTGAAATTTTTATTTTCAAAAGGTTTGTTATTAAGAAAAGTTAGTAGCACGTCAATAAAGTAAAACCTAGATCAATTCTAATACCCTTTCTAAAGCCATACCTCTAGAGCCTTTGATTAATATTTGAGTATTTATAAGTTTGTTATTTTGCAAATACAATTTAAAATCATTAAAACTTTCAAATTTTTGTGAGGTGTTGTTTTTAGTTTTGTAAAAGTTTTTTCCAACTAAGAAAACTTGATTGAAATCAAGTGACTCTGAAAAGTCCACAATTTTTTGATGTTCTTCTTCAGCAGCTTCTCCAAGTTCAAACATATCTCCAAGGATAACTGTTTTATTATTGTTTTCTAGTTGTTTGAAATTCTCTAAAGCAACATACATACTGCTGGGGTTAGCATTGTAAGCATCAAGAATTATAGTATTGCTACCCATTTTAATTATTTGAGATCTGTTGTTTCCTGGGATATAATCTTCAATACCTTTTTTATTTCGTTTGGAGAGATTTTAAAATAAGCTCCAATTGCAATGGCTGCTGCGATGTTTGAGAAATTGTATGCGCCAATTAGATTACTTTCTATGATTGTGTTAGAGTAATCTATTTTCAAATAGGGATCTGCTTCTAACAATTCAATAATAACATCAGGGGATGAATTTTTATTTCCAAAAGAGAATGATTCAATAGATTTGGTTTTTTCAATTTGTAAAATATCTTCCTTATTTAAAAATGCAGTTTTATTGTTTTGTCTTAAGTAGTGATAAAGTTCAGATTTTCCTTTTATGACTCCTTCAACTCCCCAAAACCCTCAAGATGTGCTTTTCCAAAATTTGTAATATAGCCAAAGTCTGGTTGTGCAATTTCACATAAAAAGTCAATTTCGCCTTGATGATTGGCACCCATTTCAACAACACCTATTTCTGTGTCTTTGTTCATTGATAAGAGTGTTAAGGGAACTCCAATGTGGTTGTTTAAATTTCCTTGGGTAGCAATCGTTTTGAATCGCTGTTGAAGTACAGAAAAGATCAACTCTTTTGTTGTTGTTTTACCATTGCTTCCAGTGAGTGCTATAATGGGTAGGTTTAAATATTTTCTATGAAAAGTGGCAAGCTCTTGTAGTGTTTTTAATACATCATTTACAAGGATTGTTTTATCCTTTAAGGCGTACTTTTTATCATCAATTATTGCTAAAGTAGCTCCCAGATCGATGGCTTTTTTAGAGAATATATTTCCGTCAAAGTTTTCTCCTTTTAAAGCAAAAAAAAGATTTCCTTTATTGATTTTTCGGGAATCTGTGCTAATACCTGTTGATTGAAGGTATAGCTTGTGTAAGTTTTCAATAGTCATAAAATAAAGGTATAAAAAAAGCTCCGAAAAACGGAGCTTAATTTTATAGATAATACAAGTTTTTAATTTCGTGCACTTTTCCCTTGTTTTGATTTAGTTCCAACACGTGACATTGCGTTTCTAAAACCAATATAGTCTGTGGCCATATCTTGGGGGAAGTAGCGACGTTGCGCAGGGTCTAGCCAATAATTACGGTCTCTCCATGAGCCTCCTTTGTAAACCCTTACTTCATCATTAATTAAAGTAGTTCTTGTACTTTCTTGATCATATTGTCTATCTAAGTCGCCCTCTTCACCGGCTTCAACGCTGTGTTGGGGAGAATTATACATCATTTGGGTTGAAGACTCTTCTTCCAAATCATCATTAAATGATTGATAATTTCTGGTTGAACGTCTGTCACCGTCTCTAAAATTTCTATTGTCGCTTTCTGAGAACTGAGTCCTTAAGTATGTCTCATTTTCATCAACAGGCACCTGAAGGATTTCACCCGGCAAATTTCTGGCAATAATTTGACCATTACTAAGGGTATCATAAACGATGTTTTCTGTAGTAATAAGTGTCACCTTACCATCTTCGCCAATAGCGTTTTTTGTGTAAATGTTTCCTCTAAAATAGTTAAAGTCATTAAATTGGTCATCTATTATGGGTCTGTAAACATCAGCAACCCATTCGGCAACGTTTCCAGCCATATCATAGAGTCCAAAATCATTAGGTTGATATGATTTGACGGGAGCGGTTATATCAGCCCCATCATCACTCCATCCGGCAATTCCTCCATAATCTCCTCTTCCTTGTTTAAAGTTTGCCAATTGATCCCCGCGTGTTTTTCTTTTTCCAGAACGGGTGTACTGACCATCCCAGGGATATTTTTTCTTCCCTCGGTAAACATTGTAACTCCTTAAACTCCCTAAGCCAAGGGCTGCGTATTCCCATTCTGCTTCTGTGGGGAGTCTGTAATCTGGCAATAATAATCCGTCTTTTAATTGGACATACAGATTTGTACTGTCTCTTTGAGCATTACGTTCAGAGGTTCTTCCTCCTTGTGTGATTTCAGTATTTCCTCCATATGCATCTGTTGGAGAGGTCAAATAAGTTTGTGTATTGAATGTAGTAGAAGCATCAACATCTGTAATTCTTGCGCCACGTTTTGTAAATCCTTCTGTTTCAAGAATGTGTTCATTTACACGGTCTGTTCTCCATTTTGAAAACTCAACGGCCTGAATCCAACTAACGCCCACCACAGGATAATCTGCATAGGCAGGATGTCTCAAGTAATTGTTTGTCATCGTTTCATTGAAACCTAGTCTGTTTCTCCAAACGAGTGTGTCAGGCAAAACACCATCGTAAATGAGTCTGTAATTTTCGTTTTCTGGTGGAAATACTTTTTTTGTCCAATCAAGATACTCCAGATACATAAGATTGGTTACTTCTGTCTCATCCATGTAAAATGATTGAACGTGTTGTTGTGTAGGAGTATTGTTCCAATCACGCATAGGGTCATCTTGAACTTTACCCATTGTGTAGGTTCCGCCTTCAACAAAAACTAATCCGGGACCGGTTTCTTGTTCTTTTGCTTGGGGGTTGTACTGAAAGCCGCCATCTTTGTCATTTAGACTCCATCCGGTGGCTCTTGAGCTATTTTTATAGTCTCTTGATTTGTTACAACTGAATAATATAGTGCTGAATGCAGCAACTATTATAATATTTATTACTGTTGTTCTTCTCATATTCTTGGCTTCGATTAAGAAAAAATTGGGTTCGCAATATAGTAATTAACGATAAATTTGCAATATTATTTTAAAATTTATATTCATCGCTAATTTATCGATGAACAATTTAACGAGTTCAACTCCTTTTTAGTGTATGAATATTTAAATTTTATCAAACAATTTATTTAAAGTAATAACTCTTAAAATATGCCGTTAACTAATTTGATGATTAAAAAAATTTCTTTCTTTATATTTTTAGTTTCAACCCTCACTGTTTTTGCTCAATCAAAGCAAATTTCAATAGATTGGGGGAGAGCTAATACGACTAAATCCCAACAACTGCCAACAAAAATTGAAAACAGTTTAAATTATTCAACTTCTGATAACTTGTATTCTCAAGTTTGGAAAGATGATGCTTTTGTGAACCCAAACTCACTCATCGTGACCAATTTGAGATTTCAAAATATATCTGTAAATGACCTTGTAGAGTTGGATTTAAATATTATTCCTGGGGAGGTGATTTCAACTATAAAAAGCAGTAAAGCAAGAAATGAAATATATACAACCCTTTCAATTTCACCAATTATTTATGAAAATGGCAGTTATAAAAAGCTAATGTCGTTTAATATTTCGTATTCTAAATCCACTACAAACAGATCAACACGGAGCACTGGTCTTACAAATTCTCTTTTAAATTCAGGTCAATGGTATCGATTTAAAATAGATCAGCCAGGGGTTTATAAAATTGACAGAAACTTTTTAAATAGCTTGGGAATGGATGTCAACTCCATAGATCCCAGGAAAATAAAAATTTATGGCAATGGAGGAAGTATGTTACCCTTGCTCAATAGTGAAAATACAAATTTTGATTTGATTGAAAATGCCATTCAAGTAGTGGGAGAGGAGAATGGGTCATTTAACTCTGGTGATTATATTCTTTTCTATGGTGAAAATTTTAAATTCAATCAGGAAAACAACACTCATAATAATATATATGATGACAATGCCTATTATTTTATAACGGCAGATGGAGCCAATGGAAAACGTATTACAAATTTTGTAGAACCCACAGGGGCTGCAACCACAACAATTAATCAATTTAATAACTATCAGTTTTTTGAAAAAGATGAATTGAATCCACCTCTGGTTGGGAATAGATGGTTTAGCAATCGATTTGATATTGAAAATGAACAAAATTTTGAATTTAATTTTCCAAATATTGTTACCGGTCAGCCTATGGAGGTTAAGGTGTTTGCAATTGCCACCTCTGAAGTTTCCACGACGATGGAAGTGCTTGTAAATGACCAGCAACAGGATAATTTACAGTTTGGAACTTTAGGTACTTCAATTTTGGCTTCGAGCAGAAGTTTTTCAGGTATAGTTAATGCGACTTCAGAAACAGTCAAGGTTACTTTAAAATATAACAATGCCGGAAACCCTCAAAGCAATGCCTTTTTGGATATTATAAGTATAAATGCCCTTAGTCAATTGACGGGTACCAATCAACAACTTTCTTTTAGATATGATGAAGCGGCATTATTATCAGGTATTGGTGAGTATCAATTTACTAATGCGTCATCATACTCACAAATTTGGGACGTTACAAATCCACAATCAATTACAGCTGTTCAAAATGAAAGTGGTTCTCAAGTAATTTCATTTAAAGCACAGTTAGGTCAATTACGGAATTATGTAGCCGTTCACACAACAGATCTTTTTACACCTGAAAAAGTGAACTCATCCAATGTGGGAAATCAAAACTTAAAAGGAACTGTTTTTCTCAATGAACAGGGTACTTTTCAAGACATTGATTATTTGATTGTTTCCCCGCCATTCCTGCTGCAACCTGCATTGAGGTTGGCAAACCACCATAAAAACAATAATGGTCTAAAAGTAAAAGTTGTTACTACAGATAAAATTTACAATGAGTTCAGTACCGGAAAACAAGATATTGCAGCCATACGAAATTTCGTCAAATATATTTATGATAATGCTTCTTCCCCTGAAAACAGAATAAAATACCTCAATTTGTTTGGAGATACCTCTGTGGATTATAAAAACAGACTTCAGGGCAATAACAATATAGTTCCTACATTTCATTTGTCTGAAATGGGTTCAATAACAGCATCCGGAACATATATGTCTGATGATTTTTTTGGAATGATGGATGCTGATGAAGGCACTATGGAAGCCTCAGATAAGCTAGACATTGCCGTTGGAAGAATGGTTGTCGACAATGTCAGTTTAGCAAATGATATGGTAAATAAAGTCATAAGATATCAATCTGATGTAGCATTGGGAAATTGGCGCACAAATTTTGTTTTAGTATCAGATGATGCAGATGACCATCCCACAGATTTTAATTTGCAGGTTGAATTAGATCGACTGGGTAATGATATTTCTGAAAATAAATCTTTCGTAAATGTTATAAAGATTCACAGCGACTCCTATCAACAGGAGACCTCTTCGGGTGGAAACCGCTATCCAAAGGTAAATGAGGCAATAGAGAACACCATTGATGTGGGAACGCTGGTTTTAAATTACTTTGGACACGGTGGGGAAGATGGTTTATCAAGTGAACGCATAGTCACAAAACAAACAGTTCAAAACCTTAGAAACAGAGATCGTTATCCGCTAGTTGTTACCGTTACCTGTGAATTCACTCGATTTGATAATCCTTTGAGACCCACGGCTGGTGAGTTTACTTATTGGAATAGAGAAGGAGGCGCAATAGCCCTCATATCTACAACAAGACAAATCGGAGTGTCAACCGGAAGACAATTCAATGATACACTTGCTTCAAAATTATATGCATTTGATATCACAGATTTTGTGCCACCTGCTGAAGCCGTAAGGCTTTCAAAAAATGAAATGTCAACACCCCAAAGAAGGGTGATTTTTTATGTGGGCGATCCGGCTATGGAGCTTGCCTTTCCAAAAAGTGATATACGTTTGACCACAATTAACGGAGTACCTCTGGGGCAGTCTGTTGATACCTTAAAAGCGTTAAGTCGAATTAGAATGGGAGGTGAAGTGGTTGACTCAAATGGAAATTTAGTATCAGGATATAATGGAACCCTTGAAGCCAAAGTCTATGATAAAAGACTTCAAAGACAAACGCTGGGAAATGATGGCACAACAGATGGCAATGGAAATCTGGCAATAATGGAATTTGAAACTCTGGGCGAAGGTATTTTTAATGGTCAAGCAACCATTACAAACGGGCAGTTTGAATTTGAGTTTGTCGTGCCAAGAGATATAGCAATTCCTGTTGGAGAAGGAAGAGTAAGCCTTTATGCAAAAAGAAACAATAGTCAAGAAGATCAAGCAGGTGCCAATGAGACCATCCTAGTGGGAGGACTCAATGAAAATGCACCAGATGATACTCAAGGTCCCCAAATAAGACTCTTTATGAATGATGAGAGTTTTGTAAACGGCGGTATTACAAACAATTCGCCCATTTTAATTGCCAAACTCGAAGATGAAAACGGAATCAATACAGCAAGTGGTATAGGTCACGATATAACAGCAATACTTGATGGAGATGAAACAAACCCTTTTATTCTCAATGACTACTATCAAACAGAAGTAGATGATTTCACCAAAGGTTCAGTTAAGCTACCGTCTTAGAGACTTAGAAGAAGGACTTCACACGCTCACTTTAAAAGCTTGGGATGTTTACAACAACTCTGCCACAGCCGAAATTCAATTTGTGGTAGCTGGCAGTAATGACATAAAAATAGAACGAGTCCTTAAACTATCCCAAACCCATTTGTTAATTACACCGAGTTCTGGTTCAATCACAACCGCCCATTTGAACCCCTTGAGGTTCAGGTTCAAGTGTTTACTGTTACCGGAAAAGTCGTTTGGTCCCACAATCAAATAATCAACACAGATGGTTTCCTTTCCAGAGAAATAACCTGGGATGGCAGAGATGATTTTGGTGATAAAATTGGCAAAGGCGTCTATGTGTATAAGTTAACGGTGAAATCTACGTTAACCAATAAGAAAGTTGAAAAATTTGAAAAACTAGTCATCCTATAAAAATTAAATATATATTTGTCCAAAATTTGAAATTTATGAAGCGAATACTGATACCTATGCTACTTTGTTTTGTAGTATTTAACACAAATGCCCAAGAAGATCTCATCATCAATCCAAATGATTCACGAGTAATAACAACAGCAGTTCCATTCGTTTTAATTGCTGCAGACTCTCGTGCTGCTGGTATGGGAGATATGGGAGTAGCCACCTCTATGGATGGCTTTTCACAACAATGGAACCCGGCAAAATATGCTTTTTCAACTTACAAACAAGGAATAGGGGTTACTTATACCCCATACTTAAGCCAGCTTGTTAATGATATATTCTTAGGAAACCTTACCTATTATAACAGAATAAATGAGAGAAGCGCTGTAGCTGCTAGCTTCAGATATTTTAGTTTAGGCGATATTGAATTGAGAGAAACCGCAGATCAAGAACCCTTAATTCAAAGTCCAAATGAACTAACTCTTGATGTTTCTTATTCTTTAAGATTGAGTGAACGATTCTCTATGGCAGTAGCAGGCCGTTATTTAAGGTCAGATTTAAAATTGCAAGTCGCTGATGAAGATGCAACAGCCGGTAGTTCCTTTGCAGTTGATTTAGCCGGATACTACCAAAGTGAAGAAATAAGATACGATGAATTTGATGGTCGATGGAGAGCCGGTTTTAATATTTCAAACCTTGGACCAAAAATGAAATATGATGACGTAGGTCAAGAAAATTTCTTGCCCACAAACCTTGCATTGGGCGGCGGTTTTGATTTTATATTAGATGCCTTCAACAGAGTGGGTGTAACCGCTGAAGTGAATAAATTACTGGTTCCAACACCTCCTTTGCGTTATACAAATGGAGAAATTGCTGAAGGAAAAGATGATGATGTTTCATTTTTTAAAGGTGTCTTTCAATCATTTGGCGATGCGCCCGGTGGTTTTAGCGAAGAACTAAAAGAATTCACCTGGGCTCTGGGAGCAGAATATGCTTATCAAGATTCTTTCTTTCTTAGAACGGGTTATTTTAACGAAAGTGATGATAAAGGTTCCAGAAAATTCCTTTCACTTGGAGCCGGATTTAAATACACTTCAATAAATATAGATGTGTCTTATTTATTCTCTACCTCCAAAGTGAGAAGTCCGCTAGAAGGCACTCTGCGTTTTGGGTTGACATTTAACTTCGGTGAAAACGATTACTATGTGGAATATTAAAACCTAATACATTCAAAAAAAATCCCGATTGCTTAAAGCAACTCGGGATTTTTTTTCCTCAAATAAATTTGTCTATTTACAGAATTTGAAAAAAATTGAATTACATACCCAGCTAAGTGTATTTAAATCCAAAGATCATTTGCCTTTATTGACTCTTGATTTGATGGATGCAGCAGAAAAGGCAAGAGAAAATGCTTATGCTCCCTATTCAAAATTTAGAGTGGGAGCTGCAATACTTCTTGAAAATGGGGAGGTTATTACCGGCAATAATCAAGAAAATGCTGCATATCCGTCGGGATTGTGCGCAGAGCGTGTCGCCATTTTCTTTGCAGGGTCTCAATTTCCCAATTTAAAAATAATGCAACTCGCAGTCACAGCAAGATCTGAAAAGCAAACATTAAATGTGCCTATACCCCCTTGTGGCTCCTGCAGGCAATCCATAGCAGAATATGAAATAAAACAAAACCATCCCATAGAAATATTTTTTATGGGGGAAACAGGTCAAGTCTATAAATCAGACTCGATTAAAGACCTTCTTCCGTTACTTTTTGATAGCAACAGTCTCAAGTAACTATTTATTGAATAGGCTTCTTGTTCAAAGGAATAGTTCTAATTAAATCATATTGTTAATGACTTAATTATCATTAGTTTTGGCTCTAAAAACGGAAAGTTTTATCTTTAATGTTTTCATTTATTACCAGACATCGAATACCATGTATCCAGCTTTCCCACCACTACAAAAACACCATTTCTTCCTTTTGTGTAATTTTTAAGTTGAACACTTTTTTTATTACTCACTAAAGTAGTATTTTTGTTCTCTATGTTTTTTTGATAACAAAAGCAAGGTCTTATATCCTACATTAAAAAATGAAAAAAATCACAAAAAATACCTACCTGAACTGGTATGAAGAAATGCTCTTTTGGCGCAAGTTTGAAGATAAACTTGCCCAAGTATATATTCAACAGAAAGTAAGAGGATTTCTCCATTTATATAACGGTCAGGAAGCCATTCTTGCAGGTTCACTCCATGCAATGGATTTGACTAAAGACAAAATGATTACAGCATACAGAAACCATGTGCAACCCATAGGTATGGGAGTCGATCCCAAACGTGTAATGGCTGAACTTTATGGGAAGGCAACAGGAACCTCACAGGGACTTGGAGGATCGATGCATATTTTCTCAAAAGAACACCGCTTTTATGGTGGACACGGAATTGTGGGTGGACAAATACCTCTTGGCGCAGGACTTGCGTATGCAGACAAATATTTTAACAGAGAAGCAGTAACATTAACCTTCCTAGGTGATGGTGCTGCTCGACAAGGTTCACTCCATGAAACCTTAAATATGGCCATGCTTTGGAAACTACCGGTTGTTTTCTGTGTTGAAAATAATGGGTATGCTATGGGAACTTCAGTAGCTAGAACAGCTAACCACGTTGAAATTTGGAAACTAGGACTTGGTTATGATATGCCTTGTGGAGAAGTTGACGCAATGAATCCTGTAAAAGTGGCTGAAGCAATGGATGTAGCCATCAAAAGAGCAAGAAAAGGAGACGGTCCAACATTTTTAGAATTAAAAACATACCGTTACAGAGGTCACTCTATGAGTGATGCACAGCTTTACCGTACAAAGGATGAAGTAGAAGAATATATGAAAATTGATCCCATCACACAGGTGTTGGATGTGATCAAAGAAAAAAAATATGCGACAGAGAAAGAAATAAAAGCCATCGATCAACGCGTAAAAGAACGTGTTGCTGAATGTGAAAAATTTGCAGAGGAATCACCATATCCTGAAAAGAATGTGATGTATGACACTGTTTATGCACAAGATGACTATCCATTTTTAGCACACAAACCTGAATAATTATGGCAGAAGTAATTAATATGCCAAGACTAAGCGACACCATGGAAGAAGGTGTGGTTGCAAAATGGCTTAAAAAAGTTGGAGATAAAGTATCTGAAGGAGATATACTTGCCGAAATTGAAACAGACAAAGCCACTATGGAGTTTGAATCCTTTTATGATGGCACACTTCTTCACATTGGAATTCAGGAAGGTGAGACAGCTCCTGTTGATACACTTCTAGCAATTCTTGGAGAAAAAGGTGAAGATATTTCTGATTTAATAAACGGAAAAGATAAAAATTCAGATAAAAAAGAGAAAAAGATTCCGATAAAGAAAAATCTGATAAAAACGACTCAGACTCTAAAGAAGAGAAAGCTGCATCTGAAGATCAAAAAGAAGATAAAGAATCAACTTCAAAAACTAAAGTTCCAGAAGGTGTTGAGGTCATCACGATGCCTCGTTTAAGTGATACAATGACAGAAGGAACCGTTGCGTCCTGGTTAAAAAAAGAAGGCGACGCCATTTCTGAAGGTGATATCCTTGCCGAAATTGAGACAGACAAAGCTACTATGGAGTTTGAATCCTTTTATACGGGCACGCTCCTTAAAATTGGAATTCAAGAAGGGGAGTCTGCACCGGTTGATTCGGTTTTGGCTATTATTGGTCCCAAGGGAACAGATGTTTCAGGCATCATTGAAAATTTGAAAGCCTCCACCAGTCCTTCCAAAGAAGAAAAGCAAGAAACTACTCCAACAAAAGATACTTCTTCAAAAGAAGAGAAAAAATCTGCAGAAGCTCCTAAGGAAACTAAAACCCAAACATCCGGTTCTTCAGACCGTCGCATTTTTGCCTCACCACTCGCCAAAAAAATGGCTGAAGAAAAAGGCATCAACCTTTCGCAAGTACAGGGAAGTGGAGAAAACGGAAGAATTGTTAAAAAAGACATTGAAAATCATCAACCCGCTGCCGGAGCACAAGCTTATATGCCGGCGGGTCAAGAGCAGTTTGAAGAGATTAAAAACTCTCAAATGCGTAAAACCATTGCCAAACGTTTAGGCGAATCCAAATTTACAGCACCTCATTATTACCTTACAATTGATTTGGATATGGACAATGCCATTTCGGCAAGGACCGCTATTAATGAGGCTGGTGAGAGCAAGATTTCGTTTAACGATATGATTGTAAAAGCAAGTGCGATGGCATTGCAAAAGCACCCAAGGGTCAATACACAATGGACCAATGAAGCCACTATCATTGCAAAACACATCCATATTGGTGTGGCCGTTGCAGTTGAAGATGGACTCGTAGTTCCCGTATTGAAATTTGCAGATCAAATGAGCTTTGCTCAAATTGGAGCAAACGTAAAAGAACTAGCAACCAAAGCCAGAGATAAAAAGCTAAAACCCGAAGAGATGGAAGGGAGTACCTTCACCGTTTCAAACCTGGGAATGTTTGGTATTACAGAATTTACTTCAATTATCAATCAGCCCAACTCGGCGATACTCTCAGTGGGTACTATTGTACAAAAACCGGTTGTGAAAAACGATCAGATTGTTGTTGGGAATGTAATGACAGTTACCCTGGCCTGTGATCACAGAACAGTGGACGGAGCAACAGGAGCAGCTTATTTACAAACCTTGAAACAATACATAGAAAATCCTATTACCATGTTTGTTTAAACAAATTAAAACTAGAATATTAAATCCCGTTTTTACTAAGTAATTAACGGGATTTTTTTATTTTTAAGGATTGGGAACTAGAAAGCAAATCTTGATAGAACGCGGATGACGCTGATTTAATGGATTATCGCTGATTGGGTTTTAAATTAAATCATTGAGTATTTATCAAAAAATCTGCGCAAATCCGTAACATCCGAGTTATCCGCGTGCCATAGTAATATTTTAAAAAATGCAACTACTTGAAAAAGATACTACTGAATTAATTATAAAATGCTTTTACAAAGTTTATAATGAATTGGGTTTTGGGTTTTTAGAAAAGGTTTATGAAAATGCATTGCTTTTAGAGCTAACAAATTCTGGTTTATATTGCGTGAAGCAAAAGCCCATCAAAGTTTATTATTATGAAACCATTGTAGGAAATTATTTTGCCGATATTATTGTTAATAATTCAGTTATAATAGAGTTAAAGGCAGCCGAATCATTAGTAGAAGAGCATGAATTACAACTAATTAATTATTTAAAAGCAACTGATATTGAAGTGGGTTTGCTCTTAAATTTTGGTAGAAAACCACAGTTTTCAAGAAAAGTTTTTTCAAATGAAAATAAAATAGCACGCTGATAACACAGATTGATCTGATAATCGCTGATTGGGGTTTTGGATTATTTATTCAGTATTAAAAAATAAATCCGTGAAAACCCGCATCATCCGAGCTATCTGCGTTCTATATGAAATGAATAATTAAATAATATAATGGAACATACAATTAACGAGACACCCGCATTCGCGAGTGTTAGGAACATCATCATCACAGGCACAAGCAGAGGAATTGGCTATGAACTGGCACAACTTTTTGCCAACGAAGGACATCAGGTTTTGGCGCTTTCGCGAAATGAAAAGCCTTGCCTGGAATTGAATCTAGTTAATCTTACCTCGATTTCTTGCGACCTCTCCAATCAGGATCAAATTGATGTAGCTGTAAAATTTGTAAAAGAAAACTGGTCTCAGGTGGATATCCTCATCAATAATTCAGGTTTGCTAATAAATAAACCTTTTGAAAATTTAACTTCAAAAGATTTTATGGAGGTGTATAATGTCAATGTTTTTGGAGTAGTTGCAATGACACAAGCCATAGTCCCATTTATGAAAAAGGATGGTCATGTGGTCAACATTAGCAGTATGGGAGGCATACAAGGGAGCATGAAATTTCCGGGTTTGGCAGCATACAGCTCTGCTAAAGGAGCCGTAATCACTTTAACCGAACTCCTCGCAGAAGAATACAAAGAAACTGGCCCTTCTTTCAACGTGCTCGCTTTGGGAGCCGTTCAAACTGAAATGCTAGAAGAAGCCTTTCCCGGTTACAAAGCACCACTTACAGCTAAAGAAATGGCAGCTTATTTGATGGATTTTTCCCTCACCGGAAACAAGTACTACAACGGAAAAATTATGCAAGTGTCGAGCTCAACTCCATAATTATGACAGAAATTCTTGAAAATTACATCCCCGCACAAGCAGTCAATCCCACTTTTGAGTTGATTAAAAAGAATAATGTGTATCTCCAGATTGTCAACCAAAGGGTTACAAGGCACGGGGATTATAGAGTATTGCCAAACGGTCAACATAAAATTACTGTCAACGCTTCAAATAACAAATACCGTTTTTTTATTACCCTAATTCACGAAATTGCCCATCTGGAAGCTTTTGAAAGGTATGGCCGGCACATAAAGCCACACGGACATGAATGGAAAAACACCTTTCAGAAATTGATGTTGCCTTTCATACATCCTTCCATTTTTCCGCAACAATTACTGCCTTTGATTGCCAAACACTTTAAAAACCCAAAAGCAAGTAGTGATACCGATGCAAAGCTCGCTTTGGCGCTTAAATATTACGACCCTGCCAACGATAAAAATTATATCTTTGAAATTCCTGAAGGAGCTCTTTTTAAAATTTACAACGGAAAAGTTTTTAAAAAAGGAGCCAAACGAGTAAAACGCTTTGAAGGTATTGAAGTACAATCAGGAAAAATGTATTTGTTCAACCCAAATGCAGAGGTGGAATTACTTACAGAAAATGCTTAATTAAAGAAAGAAGGGCTTTGAAAAATAAAAACTACTATGCAGTGCTTATGGCAGGAGGAATTGGTTCCAGGTTCTGGCCGGTGAGCACTGAGGAATTCCCCAAACAATTTCACGACCTTTTAGGTTCGGGTGACACCCTAATCCAAAAAACCTTCAAGCGATTGAAGGCAATAGTTCCTTCAGAAAACATATTAATTTTAACCAATGATCGATACAAAAACCTGGTTCTAGAACAACTTCAGGAAGTCAAAGAAGATCAGTTAATTCTGGAACCCGCAATGCGAAATACTGCTCCTTGTATTTTGCTTTCCGCATTAAAAATTCAAATGCAAAACCCCAATGCTGTGATGCTTGTAGCACCCAGTGACCACTGGATTGAAGATGAGAATGCCTTTCAGAAAAATATCACTATGGCTTTTGAAAATTGCTCAAATAATGATGTGTTGATGACCCTGGGAATACAACCCACTTTTCCCAATACCGGTTATGGCTATATCGAATTTGAAAAAACACAAAACGAAATAAAAAAAGTCATCCGTTTTACTGAAAAGCCCGATTATAATACCGCAAGATCATTTCTAAGTGCCGGAAACTTTATGTGGAATGCCGGTATATTCGTTTGGAGTGTCAATAGTATTGTTCAGTCGTTTGAAAAGTTTGCTCCCCAAATGTATCATTTATTTTATGCAGGAATTCATAAGTACAATACGTCTCAAGAGGAACAGTTTATCAAAGAAAATTACGCTTTAGCAGATAACATCTCCATCGATTATGCCATTTTAGAAAAAGCTACAAACGTTTTTATGCTCCCAGCAGCTTTTGATTGGAATGATTTGGGAACCTGGGGCTCTTTGCATGAAAAACTTCCAAAAGACAGTCAAAATAACGCTGTTGTGAGAGCCAACACCTTGCTCATTGATTCTGAAAATAATATCATACAAACAGATACCAAAAAAAATGTAGTAATTAGTAATTTAAGTAATTATATTATCGTTGATAATGGAAAAACACTTATAATTGTACCCAAGGAAAAAGAACAGGATATCAAGCATATTCAAGAGATTGCAAAGAAAAAGTTTATTTAAACATATTATTGTATGAATGCAAATGAAGAAATAAACCCAGACAACTTAAAGCAAAGTGCAAGAGGAACTTTTGATGAAATAAAGCTATTTCTTTCCGGGCTTTTGGATGTTAGACACGATACAGATAAAGAAGAAACGGTTGAGACAATAAAAAAAGAAATTTCATTCAAGGGTCACAACGCCTGGATTTTGATTTTCTCGATATTTGTAGCCTCTATTGGCTTGAATGTGAGTAGTACAGCGGTCGTCATTGGAGCGATGTTAATTTCTCCACTAATGGGTCCCATCGTGGGTGTGGGTCTGTCTGTAGCGATTAATGATATAGATACTTTAAAACGTTCTCTGGTAAATCTTGGAGTAATGATTGGCCTGAGTATTCTCACAGCCTATTTGTATTTTTTACTTTCTCCGTTAACAAAGTTAACTCCAGAGCTTGAAGCCAGAACCTATCCCACTATTCTTGACGTCTTGATTGCAATTTTTGGAGGTTTAGCGCTCATTGTCGCTAAAACTAAAAAAGGCACGATGCCCAGTGTTATTTATGGTGTTGCAATTGCGACAGCGCTTATGCCACCCCTGTGTACAGCCGGTTATGGACTTGCAGTGGGTAATTTTGAATATTTTGGTGGTGCATTTTATTTGTTTACAATAAACTCGATTTTCATAGCGCTCTCTGCTTTTGTTGTCTCAAAACTACTTGGTTTTCCATTAGTTAAATATGCCAATTCCAAAAGAAGGAAACGCATTGCTCAAATAGCGACTACCATTGCTTTGGTGGTTATGATTCCTAGTACTTTATTGTTTTGGAAATTATTAAAACAAGAAATATTTGTGAGTAATGCAGATGTTTTTGTTACTGAAAATGTAATGTATGAAAACGCATATTTAATCCGTTATGAGGGAGATTATGAGAATAAAACGATTACCGCATATTTGGGAGGTGATGTTGTACCTGAACCCGTGATTAATACCTGGCGAGCAAAATTATTGAATAATAAAAATTTAAGTGATGTTGATCTCATTGTGAGACAAGGTAGAGATGATGGTGATGTTTCAACCACTGACTTTGTTTCACTCTCAGATAGATACTCACGAGCCGTTGAAACCCTTGAATCGAGAGATACAAAAATTAGAACGCTTGAAAAACAGTTAAATGATTTGACAACCGGCGAAATTCCTTTTGAAGATTTGATTGAGGAAGTAAAAATAAATTATGCAGAGTTAAATACGATTTCGTTTTCTAATACATTAATGTCCAATTTTGAAAAAATAGACACCATTCCTGTTTTTACAGTAGAATGGGATAGAGGAGTTTCAAGACAGAAAAGAAATACTAATAATGAGAAATTACAAAAATGGTTAGCCCTCAAGCTAGACAAAGAAAACGTCGAAATAAGGGAGCAAAATTAAATTTTCTCGTCTTCAATATTCTGAGCAATCCTTATTTTTTTGAATAAATCTGAAGAATAAACAAATTCTGTAACCGCTTCATTATCCGTTTTAAATATCAAAGATTTATCACCTTTCCAAACCAAATGACCATCCTTTAAGAAGATGATTGTTTCACCAATTTCCATTACAGAATTCATATCGTGGGTATTTACAACAGTTGTGATGTCATATTCTTGCGTAATTTCCTGAATAAGGTTGTCAATCACAGTAGCTGTTCTTGGGTCAAGCCCGGAATTGGGCTCATCACAAAATAAATATTTTGGGTTGTTTACAATCGCCCTGGCTATGGCCACTCGCTTTTGCATACCACCTGAAATTTCTGCAGGCAACTTTTTGTTGACATTTACTAAATTAACGCGTTTCAAGACCTCATTCACACGATCTAACATTTCACTTTTTGATTTTTTACTAATCATTTGTAATGGAAACATCACATTCTCTTCAATGTTCATTGAATCAAATAAAGCTCCACCTTGAAAGAGCATGCCCATTTGCTGTCGCAAAACACTTTTCTCATCTTTATCCATATCCTGAATGGCTTTATCTCCATAAATGATTTTACCTTTTTCTGGAGAAAAAAGACCCAAAAGACATTTCATAAAAACGGTTTTACCGCTTCCGCTTTGTCCAATGATGATATTGGTTTTACCCTTTTCAAAAGTGGTCGAAATTCCTTTTAAAACTTCTTCATCACCAAAACTTTTATGTAAATCTTCAACTTTAATCATTAGCTAAGGAGCATTTGAGTTATAATAAAGTTTGCTAATATGATAAGCACGCTTGTCCATACAAATGAATTTGTACTCGCCTTGCCCACTTCCAGTGCACCACCATTCATATAGTAACCTTGCCAAGACGGAACCGTTGCCAGTATAAAAGCAAAAACAAATGTTTTTATAAATGCATAAACTATATGAAAGGGGACAAAATCTTCTTGAAGCCCGGCCCCAAAATCTGCAGCACTGCTAAAACCACCATAAACAGCAGCAATCCAGCCACCTGCAATTCCCACAGTCATTGAAATCACAATAATAAAAGGGAAAAATAATAACGCAATGATTTTTGGAAAAACCAAATAATTCAAAGAATTTATACCCATCACCTCAAGGGCATCAATCTGTTCAGTTACTCTCATGGAACCAATGCTTGAGGTGATGAATGAGCCCACTTTTCCAGCCATAATAATGGAAATAAAAGTGGGTGCAAATTCCAATAAAATACTTTGTCTGGTCGCAAAACCTATCAAACTTTTAGGAACTAAGGGATTGTCCATGTTGAGAGCCGTCTGTATAGCAATTACACTACCCACAAAAAAAGAAATAAAGACGACAATTCCCAGTGAGTTCACTATCAAATCATTAATTTCCTTAAAAATGAGGTTTTTAAGAACAGATGTTTTTGTGGGCCTGCTAAAAACCTGCCGCAACATCATAAAATAAGAACCAATATCTCTTATATATTTCATTATATAATCAAATTCAAACTAAATTCTAATAACCGCTAAAGTAACAAAAATAATTGGTCAGGATTTAACTATTAAGTAAACTTTAGTTGTAAGAGGTGTTGTATTTTTGTCTAAATATTTTGCAATCATGAACAAGCTACTTACTCTTGGCATTCTTTTTCTATTCACTTTCAACTTGTGTTTAGCTCAAAGCAATCAATCAAATTCAAAGAATAATAATGAGATTTCAAAACCGGCTCTCGTTATTGGTATTCTTGTAGATCAAATGCGGTATGATTATCTCACCCGTTATTACCATCGGTATGGAGAAGGAGGTTTTAAGAGATTAATGAACGATGGATTTGAGTTTAAAAACAATCATTTCAACTACATTCCCACTTATACAGGCCCCGGGCACGCCTCAGTTTACAGCGGTACTTATCCCGCCATACACGGCGTCATTGCAAATGATTGGTATGATAAAGAAATTAAAGAAAGCGTTTATTGTGCTCAAGACGATGATGTGAATCCTGTTGGGACCTCAAATAAAGCTGGTAAAATGTCACCCCATAGGATGAAAACCACTTCTATAACAGATCAACTTCGACTTCATACCCAGCAAAAATCAAAAGTAATTGGACTTTCCTTAAAAGACCGCGGTGCCATATTACCTGCCGGTCATAGCGGTACAGCATACTGGTTTCTTGGGAAAGAAGAAGGAAACTGGATTACAAGTTCGTTTTATATGGAACAACTTCCCGGGTGGGTACAACAATTTAATGATTCCAACATCGCAGAAACTTATTTAAATGACACATGGAATACTTTATACCCCATTGAAACTTACACGGAGAGTGGTCCCGATTTGTCTCCTTATGAAGATAAATTCAAAGGTGTTGAAAATTCAGTGTTCCCATACAGCTTGAAAACACTCGCCCCGGAAAATGGAAATTTTGACATTATAAAAGAAACTGTTTTTGGAAATAATATTACTACAGATTTTGCCATCGCAGCCATTGAAGGTGAAAATCTCGGTAAAAATAACACAACAGATTTCCTTGCCATTAGTTATTCAAGTCCAGATTATATTGGTCATACCTTTGGTGTAAACTCTGTTGAGGTTCAAGATAATTATTTAAGGTTAGATAAGGAAATTGAACGATTGTTAGTCTATTTAGATTCCCAATTGGGAAAAGGAAATTACACCATTTTTCTTTCGGCAGATCACGGAGCTGTGCATACCCCCGGTTATTTACAATCTCAAAATATACCCGCCGGTTTTTTTGATAGCTCTGCCTTACAAGCCAAACTCAGAGAATATTCCGTGGCCACTTTTTCTGTTGATGTTGTTGAAAAAATACAAAGTAATCAGGTGTTTTTAAATAAAGAAGTTTTACAATCAAAAAACCTGAATGCAGAAACTGTTCAACAAATCCTCGCAGATTTTCTATTGACTTACCCACAGATAGATAAATCTTACACCCGAAAACAGCTTGAGGGCAATTCATACACGCGTGATACCGGCTACTTGGTTCAGAATGGTTTTAACCAAAAGAGAAGCGGTGATGTGGTCTATGTTCTTGACCCTGCAGTGATATCAACTTGGTATGAAAGAGGAGGGACCACTCACGGCAGTGGCTTTACTTATGATACTCACGTGCCCCTTATATTTTATGGAAACGGAATCAAAAAAGGGCATACTTACCACAAATCTGAAATTACAGATATTGCACCCACTTTATCAGCTCTTCTGGGAATTGCAAGACCCAATGGCGCTACCGGGAGAATATTGACTGAATTGTTTGAGTGATGTTTGAAATTTTGTCTAAAATTTATTTATATATTACGACTCCAGAAAGTCAATATAAAATGAGACACTTTTTTATTCTATTTATAGGTTTTGTTTTTTCAGTTTCAACTGCTCAAAGCATTCAAGGAAACTTATTATTGCATTACCCCTTTGACGGCAATGCTTTAGATTCAAGTGGTAATGAATATCATGCTGAGGAGTTTCAGGTCACTTATGTAGAAGATAGGTTTGGCAACCCTGAATCAGCCATTTATTTTAATGGTGTTGATAGTTATATTAATTTTCCAAACCTTGAAGAATTAAAACCGGATTTACCGGTTTCCTTTGCTTTTTGGATTAGGTATGATAGTAATAGTTTTTTAGATAGAGAACTTTTTAATACTTCATTTGAGGAAGATAGGAGTAGTGGTGTTTTTTTTAATTCTCAACAATCCACAGGAAGATTTACAATAAGTTTTGGTGACGGATCAAACAATTATACACCCAATACAAGAAGAACATTTTCAAGTTTTGAGTTAATTGAAACTGGAGAATGGACTAATATAGTTGCTATTGTTGAGTCTGAAACAAATATGAAAATTATTGTGAATTGTGTAGATTCTGGAGGTGAATATTCTGGTTTTGGCGGGCAATTGGTTTATTCATTAACTCCAGGTTCATTAGGACGACACGATAGAGATATTTATGCTCCAGCAAATTATTTTTTAGGATCAATTGATGATTTTTTATACTGGGATAAAGCTCTTTCAAATATCGAAATTCAGAGAATTTGTAATTCTTCACTTGGAACAACCAATCCAGATAATGAGGTATTAGTAAGAATATCACCAAATCCAGTAAATGAATATTTTGAAATTGAAAGCCCAATTCTTTTTAATGAAATTCAACTATTTGATATTACAGGAAAAATGGTTAAATCAAATAGCTATAATAAAAAGCAGCGGGTTGCAGATTTGAAAGAAGGAGTATATTTTTTAATATTAATAGGCGAAGAATTGGTTGTGAGAAAAAAAATAATCATTAAAAAGTGATTTTTTTTAACACACCTCTAAATCTTACTTGCCTTATAAATTCCCCTTCTTTTTTAGTTACCAAATGCTTTTCTTTTCTAAAAAATGCTTTAAAATATCCTATTGAATAATTATAGAAAATATTAAAGTTTTTTTTATAGATTGAGAATTTAAATGCAGTTATTAAAGTTAAAATAAAGCCATATCTTAATTTATACAAAGCTTCACCTTGCTTATATCGAGAAGAGGAATCATATTTTTCACCAGTGGGTTTCAAATGTTGTACTTTAAGCTGCTCATTAATCATAACCTCCCATTTGTAATATTGAGCAAGTAACACATCTACAGTATCCCAACCAATGGATTGTTTTAAACCACCAATCGACTGAAAACATGCTTTTCTATAAGCTTTAATTGGTCCTCTTAAATGGTCTGTATTGGCGATGTTTTCATACACCCATCGATTGTTTTTCTTTACATAAAGTAATCCCCCAGCCATCCCACATGTAGGATTTGTTTCAAAAATTTCAGCAATTTTTTCCAGATAATTTTCCGAGAAAATCAAGTCGGCATCAAATTTACAGAGGATGTCATAGTTGTCATCCAAGGTTTCAAATCCTTTGTAAAATGCCTTGATGACTTTACTGCCGGGAAGGTGTTTGTCCTCTGAAGTTATTTTGACCAATTTTATGAAATGAAATTTTTCTGAATATCGAGAAACAACTTGGGCAGTTTTGTCTGTGGAGTGGTCGTCAACTACAATCAGCTTTTTAGGTGGTAAAGTTTGATTTGCAAGAGACTCGAGCGTTTTTCCAATAAAAGCTTCTTCATTATGCGCAGGAATGATGATGTAGAAATTCACAACAGTTATATTTTACGCTCAGCATAAACTAAATAATACCTTTTTGTAAAAAGACGTAAAAAAGGCCTGAAACCAATTTTTTTAACTGGATTAGTAAATTTCATTTTACGCTTGATTTCCCAACCCGATTTTTCTAATAACCAATCAAACTGCCAGGATTCAAACTCGTGATAGTGTCTGTCCCATTTGTCAGTTTTGCTTTGGTATGCTGGAGCAAACCACAATTGCAAAGGGATTGAAGCTACCAGTTTTTTTGCTTTGATTTCTTTGAGAATATTGTATGGAGCAATGAGGTGTTCAAAAATTTCAAAGGCAGTAACCACCTCAGCATTTGATTGCTGTACAGAAGAAAAATCTTCATCAAGATCTTCTCCAGAAGTATTTTTGACTTGATAACCGCTTTGTTTCAGTATTTCTGAAAAGGGATTTTCAACACCCAAGTCCAAAATTTTAGAATTTTCAGGAAGGAGTTCTTTTAAAAATTCAAGGGTGATTTTGTAACGCTTTTTTGGGTATTTTCCTTCGTACATTGGTTAAAATTGATAAACTACAGCATTGATATTCATTCCGGCACCCACACTAGCAAAAATGACATGATCACCCTTTTCAATTTTGTGACCTTCCATTTTATTTCGATATACCAAGTCTAACAACGTTGGAATGGTTGCAACACTGCTGTTGCCCAATTCGCCAATGCTCATTGGCATAATGCCTTCCGGCATTTCCATATCATAAAGTTTGTAGAATCGTTGGCAAATGGCTTCATCCATCTTTTCATTGGCCTGATGAATAAATATTTTTTTTATGTCTTTGATATTAACGCCACTTTTTTCCAAACACTCCTTCATAGCTAAAGGCACATTTGTTAATGCAAAATTATACACTTTCCTTCCATACATTTTTATGTATCTTATTTTGTCATTTTGTTCTTGGTGATTGCTTCTGTCAAAATAGATAAAATGGGCTTCATCTCTAGTGAAAGTAACCGTATCGTGGGCTAGGATTCCTCCTGCTTCTTCAGTCTTTTCGACAATAACGGCACCGGCTCCATCACTATAAATCATGGAATCTCTATCGTGAGGATCAATCACTCGCGATAAAGCTTCAGCGCCAATTACCAAACAGGTTTTAGCCATGCCTGCCTTTATAAAAGCATTTGCTTGAATCACGCCTTCAAGCCACCCAGGACAACCAAATAGCACATCATAAGCAACACATCTGGGGTTTTCTATTTGTAATAAATGCTTTACCCTCGATGCCAAACTGGGAACCGTATCACTCTGATTTGAACCATATTTTACATCCCCATAGTTATGTGCAACTATTACATAGTCAATGGTTTCAGGGTCTATTTTTGCTGCTGTAATTGCTTTTTCAGCTGCAAAAAAAGCAATGTCAGTTGTTACCAAATTTTTCTCAATGTAACGTCTGGCTTTTATACCGGTAATAGCCTTAAATTTTTCAATAATTATAGGATTGGGGTCCTTAATTTCGGAGCCGTCTTCATTTAAAAATCGGTTGGAAATAAATGATTCATTTGTTGCAATGGTATCGGGGATATAGCTTCCTATTCCCGTTATTTTTACGGATGCTTCCATAGGATTTTAATTTTTTGGAAAGGTACTAATTTATCAACAAAATGTATTAAACTTCAACAATAATTAGCAAAGATTATCAGATTTAAAATATATAAGTAATTCATTATCAGATTCAAAAAAATAGCCTGCTTTTTATTCATATTATAAAAATGCAGGCTTATAAAAATGATAGTAACTTAAAGTTAAGCTTCCATATATTCTTCAATAGGAGCACAGGTACAAATTAAATTTCTGTCACCATACGCTTCATCTACACGTCTGCAACTCGGCCAGAATTTGTTTTCTGAAACATACTCCAATGGGAATGCTGCTTGTTGTCTTGAATAAGGGAAATCCCACTCATCTGTAGTCAACATTTTCAATGTGTGAGGTGCATTTTTCAATACATTATTCAAATTTTCTGAAGTGGTTTGATCAATTTCTTTTCTTATTGAAATCATAGCATCACAAAAACGGTCGAGCTCAGCTTTACTCTCACTCTCTGTGGGCTCAATCATCAATGTTCCCGCAACCGGGAAAGAAACTGTGGGTGCATGGAATCCATAGTCCATCAAGCGTTTTGCTATATCAACAACCTCAATACCATTTTGTTTAAAAGACCGGCAGTCTAAAATCATTTCGTGAGCTGCTCTGCCATTTTCGCCGGTATAGAGCGTTTCATAATGACCTTTCAAACGTTCTTTAATATAATTGGCATTAAGGATAGCATATTGAGTAGCTTGTTTCAAACCTTTTACACCAAGCATTCTTATATATGCATAAGAAATCAAACAAACCAGTGAAGAACCATAAGGCGCTGCCGAAATAGCAGTAATGGCCTGCTCACCACCAGTTTTGATAACAGGATTCCCCGGAAGGAAAGGGGCTAGTTGAGGAGCAACACAAATTGGGCCCACACCTGGTCCACCACCGCCATGCGGTATGGCAAAGGTTTTATGTAAATTTAAATGACACACATCTGCGCCAATGGCTCCTGGATTTGTTAAGCCCACCTGTGCATTCATATTGGCACCATCCATATAAACTTGCCCTCCATGGTCATGAATAATTTGTGTGATTTCTTTAATAGCTGATTCATAAACTCCGTGAGTGGAAGGATAAGTCACCATTAAAGCTGCCAGATTTTCTTTATACATTTCGGCTTTTTCTCTCAAATCGACTATGTCAATATTGCCTTCCTCAGTTGCTTTTGTGACGACCACTTTCATTCCGGCCATTACTGCAGATGCGGGGTTTGTACCATGAGCAGAACTCGGAATCAAACATACATTTCTGTGATAATCTCCACGGGATTCATGGTATGCCCTAATGACCATCAAACCTGCAAATTCGCCTTGAGCACCAGAGTTGGGTTGAAGCGATGTTGCTGCAAAACCGGTGATTTCAGTTAAGTAATCTTCCAGATTTTTTAAAACAGTTTGGTAGCCGCTTGCTTGCTCAACAGGAACAAATGGATGTATGTTACACCATTGTGGATCACTCAACGGAAGCATTTCTGCTGCTGCATTTAATTTCATCGTGCAACTACCCAAGGCTATCATCGAGTGGTTGAGTGACAAATCTTTACGCTCCAGTTTTTTGATATAACGCATCATTTCTGTCTCTGACTGAAAGGAATTAAATACATCATGCGTGAGAAATTCTGTTTTTCTGATAACAGTTTGAGGAATTGCGTTTCCTTCAGTTAAGGTTTCTATTTCAAAGGCATTTTGATGGGTTGCTTTCGCGAAAATAGAAATGATTTGATTGACATCTTCTATCGTAGTTGTTTCGTTGACCGAAATAACAACTGTTTTGCTGTCAGGATAGTAAAAATTAACTTCATTTTCTTCAGCGATGGGTCTCACTTTTTCGGCGTCAGCTTTTAGTTGAAGGGTGTCAAAAAAGGTTGTATTTGTTTGCTGAATATTTAATTTTTCTAGAGCTTTTGTAACGGTAATTGCAGTATTGTGTACTTTACCTGCAATGTATTCCAGCCCTTTTGGCCCGTGATAAACGGCATACATGCCTGCCATAACCGCAAGTAAAACTTGAGCGGTACAGATATTTGAAGTAGCTCTGTCACGTTTGATGTGTTGCTCACGTGTTTGAAGTGCCATTCGCAAAGCCCGATTCCCGTCAGTATCTTTTGTGACGCCAATGATTCTACCCGGGATGTCACGCTTGTAAGCTTCCTTTGTTGCAAAAAAAGCAGCGTGAGGTCCGCCATAACCCAGCGGAATACCAAATCGCTGGGTGGTTCCCACGACCACATCTACACCCATTTCGCCCGGAGCTTTTAATTTCACAAGGCTTAAAATATCTGCGGCAACAGCGACTTTTATGAAGGATGCTTTGGCTTTTTCAATAAAGTCTGCATAGTCATAGACCATGCCGTTTTTTCCGGGATATTGGAGCAAACAACCAAAAAAGGCTGAAGAAAAATCAAATTCTTGATGGTTTCCAATTACAAGTTCGATACCAATCGGAATCGCTCTTGTTTGAAGCAAAGATAACGTTTGCGGCAATACTTCTTCAGAAACAAAAAATTTGACCACGCCGTCTTTTTGTTGTTGACGGTCACGCACCGCAAAAAGTAACCCCATGGCCTCTGCAGCTGCAGTTGATTCGTCGAGAAGCGAGGCATTGGCAAGTTCCATTTTAGTAAGGTCTGTTACCATGGTTTGGAAATTGAGCAGTGCTTCAAGACGACCCTGAGCAATTTCCGCCTGATAAGGTGTATAAGCCGTGTACCACCCGGGGTTTTCAAGAATATTTCTTTGAATCACCGGAGGTAAAATGGTGTTGTGGTAGCCCAGACCAATATATGTTTTGAATGTTTTATTTTTATTTGATAACTCACCAATGTGGGCAAGGTATTCCTGCTCAGATAGTGCACGTGGCAGGTTCATTTCTTTTTTGAGTAGAATGTCGTCTGGAACAGCTTGTTGGATGAGTTGTTCTATGGAATCAACACCAGTGGTTTTGAGCATTTCAGCAAGGTCTTTTTCTCCTGGACCAATGTGCCTTAATGCGAAGGAATCTGTGTTCATTTGCAGTGATTTTAGTTGTGCAAAATTACAATATAAATGTTGATTATTTAAGCCGAAAGCGCTTAGAAATTAGTTAATTTTTCAACCAAAATAGTGGGTTATGAACAAGAACCTTACTTTTGTTTAATGAGGGTGTTGAAAATTTTATTCAATTTTTATATTCAGGGTAGTATTCACGTGGCTTTTGCCATTGTGGCACTAACAGTTCTTTCAGGGTTTTATTTGAATTTTCAGATAGACTTTCACCTAGTCGGTTTTGTTTTTTTTGCAGCTATAAGTGGGTATAATTTAGTGAAATATGCCGGCATTGCAAAATGGCATCACAGGCGCCTGACTTCGAGTTTAAAAAGTATTCAGATTTTATCTTTGGCGGCTTTTTTTGGGATGATTTTTTTCTTAGGGCACCTGCCGGTTTCGGCTCAATTCATGGCTCTCCTATCTGGGGTTTTGACATTGCTGTATGCAATTCCGCTAAAGCGAAAATGGAAAAACTTCAGATCCATCCCCGGAATGAAACTGGTTTTAATTGCCCTTGTTTTGGTTTTAACCACAGTCATCATGCCCGCTTTTTATGTGAAAACCAAAATTGACAGTACTGTTTTGATTTTGTGCTTATTGCGTTTTCTATGGGTGATTGTCCTGATTCTTCCTTTTGAAATAAGAGACATACAAGAAGATGCTATTTCATTAGGAACGATTCCGCAAAAGTTGGGGGTTTTTAGGAGTAAAGTTTTTGGAACTATTTTGTTAGGTATTTTGGCTTTCGCCGAAATATTTTTTAACTCGATATTTCAAAACTCGCTTTGGGTGGTTTTAACGATTGTTCTTTTAACAGGATTCACTTTGTGGTATAGCTCAGAAAAACGACCTTTTTATTTTACAGCTTTTTGGGTGGAAGCCATCCCCATTGCCTGGTTGATGTTGGAAGTAATGTTTTAAAAATTTGATGCAGTATCTGCCAGCTTTTCTTTCATTTTTGATTTTTGCTCCCTGGTTAAACAACGTATATCACCGGAGTTAAAAAGACTGGTGAGCCTTTTGTTTTTAACTTCATATAAATGACAAAGTTTACAATATAAATTGTGAATTTTAAAGGTGAGTTTTTCCCAGAATGTAGCCTCCCCATATTGTGCCTTGTCAATGCGGTGTGCAGCTTCTTCACAGCTTATGAATAATTTGTTCTTCATTGGATTAATTTTTAAACCAGTCGTCATTTAAACATTGCATCAATTGCACTCTGGCGCGGTGAATAATCACCCAAAGATTTGACGCAGTGATATTGTGTTCCTTACAAATAGATTCGGTTTCTTGTTCTAAAATGGTTTTTTGTTTGAAAATTTCTGCTTGTTTTATAGGGAGCTTTTCAAGACAAATTTCAATGGCCAGACCTAGTTCTTTATTTTCAAAGTTGGACTCAGCATTGAGCGAATTCCTATCTTCCACTTTTTCTTCAAGCCAATCGCCTTCATTATCTGATACTTTAGTAAAGTCCATTCTCACTTCAGCCTGCCCTTTTTTGGAATTGGCTTTTCGGTATTGATCAATAATCTTTCTTTTCAAAATGGAAATCAGCCAGGTGCGCTCCGTGGCTTCACCTTTGAAGTTTTTCATTGACTTTAAACCGGCAATAAAGGTTTCTTGCACTAGTTCTTCAGCAATATAGTTGTCATTCACTCGAGAAATAGCATAATTGAACAGGTAATCTGCATAGCGATCTACCCACTGAGCGGTATCAATTTTGTGTTTTGGCGATTCCACAGCTTTTTTTGTAAATGTAGAAATTTTAGTCTTAATTAAATATTAAAAGTTTAAGCCTAAAATTTAAGAATCTTGAATAAGTAAGCCCGCCCGCTTCAACAAATGCTCCGGATTGGGCTCTTTTCCGCGGAAGCGATTATACAAAACCATGGGGTGCTCAGTGCCGCCCTTGGTGAGGACGTGTTCCTTAAACTTTGCTGCCACCTCGCCATTGAAAATTCCTTTTTCGAGAAAGTATGCAAAGGCATCGGCATCCAGCACTTCAGCCCATTTGTAGGAGTAATAGCCTGAGGAATAACCACCTTGAAAAATATGGGAGAACGAGCTGCTCATACAGTTTTCAGGGACATCAGGATACAAGTTGGTGCCCTCAAAAGCTGCTTGTTCTATTTCCTTTACAGATTTATTTGTCTGTTGCGAACCGCCACTGTGCCAAGCCATATCTAGAAAACCAAAACTCAACTGTCTCAGGGTTTGCATCCCTTCCATAAAGGTAGCCGATGCTTTTATTTTTTCAATGAGTTCCATTGGAATGGTTTCGCCGGTTTCATAATGTTTGGCAAAAAGCTCCAAAGCCTCTTTTTCATAACACCAGTTTTCCATCACCTGACTGGGTAACTCCACAAAATCCCAGTACACACCGGTTCCCGAAAGACTCGGGTAAGTCGTATTGGCCAACATCCCGTGCAGCGCGTGGCCAAACTCGTGGAACAAGGTGGTCACTTCGTTAAATGTCAGGAGCGACGGTTTGGTTTTGGAAGGTTTTGTGAAATTGCAAACGATAGAAATATGCGGACGCTCATTTTTGCCACCTTTTACATATTGCGGCTTGTAAGAAGTCATCCAGGCACCGTTGCGTTTACCGGGTCTTGGGTGGAAATCGGCATAAAACAGGGCAACATCAAGACCTTTGGTATCGCTTACGCGAAAGGTTTTCACATCTTCATGATAGTTGTCAACATCAAAAACTTCGATAAATTTTAATTGAAACAACCGCTCAGCTATGCTAAAAGCACCATCGATGACATTTTCCAGTTTAAAATAGGGTTTGAGCTTTTCGTCATCGAGGTCAAAGCGCTCTTGTTTTAATTTTTCGGTATAATAGGCACTGTCCCATTTTTGAAGTCCCCCCTCAATCCCCCCAAAGGGGGGAAGATTATTTGCAAAACTTTGAAGTTCCTTAAATTCTTTTTCGGCAGCGGGTTTTGCTTTTTCAAGTAACTCCTGAAGAAAACTTTCTACTTTTTGAGGACTTTGCGCCATGCGTTCTTCAAGAACAAAATGAGCGTGGGTGTCATAACCCAACAATTGCGCCCTTTGCTGACGTAGTTTTACAATTTCCAAAACATTTTTTTGGTTGTCGAGTTCGTCATTCTGAAAGCCTTTTGCTCCAAAAGCAATCGCCAGTTTTTTACGTAACTCCCGATTGTCAGCATAGGTCATAAACGGAATATAACTTGGGTATTGCAAAGTAATAATCCAACCTTTTTTGTCCATTTCTTCAGCGGTTTGTGCCGCGGCTTCAATGGCTTGCTCGGGCAGTCCGCTCAGGTCTTTTTCATTAGTGATGTGGAGGGTGTATTTGTTGGTTTCAGCCAACACGTTTTCTCCAAAAGTGAGTTTGAGTTTGGCGAGCTGCTTGTCAATGTCACGCAATTGCTGCTTTTTATCTTCGGGCAGATTGGCACCGTTGCGGGCAAAACTTTTATATTTTTTATCCAGAAGGGTTTGTTGCTCGGGGGTAAGGTCAAGATCGTTTTTGTTTTCATAAACCATTTTGACTCGTTTGAACAGACCTTCGTTTAAAGTAATATCATTAGAGAATTCAGAAAGCAAAGGTGATACTTCCTGAGCAATCGCCTGGATTTCATCATTGGTCTCCGCCGAATTCAAATTGAAAAATATACTGGAAATGCGGTCGAGTTGTTGCCCGGTAAACTCCAATACTTCGATGGTATTTTCAAAAGTGGGTGCTTCTCTATTTGAAGTGATGGCATCAATCTCGGCTTTGGCATTTGCGATGGCTTGCTCAAAAGCAGGTTTGAAATGGGCATTTTTATTTTGGAAAAAGGGGCGGTATCAAAAGGTTGGAGTAGTGGATTTTGCTGTTGCATTGTTCAAATTTTTGAGGAACAAATTTACAAAACCTCTATTTGAAAAACCTTAATGATAAGACAAATTTAACCCTCTTAGGATTTTTAAACCTGGGAGTTTTTAAAATGTTAATTATTGATTTTCTTTCCTTTCTCCAAAACCGCCATTTTCAACCCCTCTTTGTACGCCACAATTTTATCCAAAACACATTTATCAGCACTACCAATAATTTGCGCAGCGAGGATACCGGCGTTTTTGGCGCCATTTAAAGCTACTGTAGCCACGGGAACACCACCCGGCATTTGTAAAATGGAAAGTATGGAGTCCCATCCATCAATGGAATTGCTGGATTTTACTGGTACACCTATCACCGGCAACGGACTCATAGCAGCCACCATACCCGGAAGATGTGCAGCACCTCCGGCACCGGCAATAATTACTGTGATGCCTCGCTTGTGGGCGTTCATACTAAAATCAACGAGTTTTTCAGGAGTGCGGTGGGCAGAGACTATGTCAACTTCCACTTCGATGTCAAATCCTTTTAAAATGTCAACGGCTTCCTGCATAACGGGCAGGTCACTGTCGCTTCCCATGACGATGGCTACTTTACTCATTTCGGGTTCAAGGTTTAAGGTTCAATAGTTCAAAGTTACCTAATAATTTTAAATTAATGTCATCGATTTGCAAGTCTACCAACTGCTACTGCCCACTGATTACTTGAATCGAGTTCTTCACCTTCTCAGCAATCTTCCTCGCCTCAGCGATGTCTTCATTGACAATAGTAACGTGCCCCATTTTTCTAAAAGGGCGGGTTTCTTTTTGCCGTAAATGTGCGGTGTAACGCCCGGCATAGACATAATTTTTTCGATGCTTTTATACACTACCTGTCCGTTGTGGCCTTCAGCGCCTACTAAGTTGACCATAATTCCGGCGACTTTGCTATCAGTGTTGCCCAAGGGTAAATCTAAGATTGCCCGTAAATGTTGCTCAAATTGATTGGTATAACTGGCTTCAATACTATAATGTCCACTGTTGTGGGGTCTTGGGGCGACTTCGTTAACGATAATATCGTCGTCTTCGGTTTGGAAGAGTTCGACGGCGAGAAGACCGACATGTTCCATCGCTTTGGAAACTTGCATTGCGACTTCACGTGCTTTGTCCGCGACAGCGTGATCAATACGTGCAGGACAAATTACATATTCCACTTGGTTTGCAGTGGGGTGAAACTCCATTTCCACAACAGGATAGGTTTTGATTTCACCGGAAACCGAACGAGCGACAATTACTGCGAGTTCGTTTTTAAACGGAATGAGTTTTTCTGCAATGCACTCGCCTTCTGAAAGCGGAATCAAATCTTCAGCATCGCGTATAATGCTCACGCCTTTCCCATCATAACCACCGGTTGCGCTTTTCCATACAAAAGGGTAGTGGAGTTCTTTGCGAACCAAGGCTTCCTGCAGGTTGTATTTATCTTTAAAAATGATAAAGGGTGCTGTTGGAATCTGATGGTCTTTATAAAATTGTTTTTGAACAGCTTTACTCTGAATATTTCTCAGGGTTTTCGACGATGGATATACTTTTACGTCTTCGCTTTCCAGTTTTTCCAGAGCTTCCACATTCACACCTTCAATTTCAAAAGTGAGAACATCCACATCTTTTCCGAAATCATAAACCGTGTCAAAATCCATCAAATCGCCCTGAACAAAAGTGTTGCAGGCTATTTTGCAAGGTGCTTCATCACTGGGATCGAGCACTTTGGTGGCGATGTCATATTTTCGGGTTTCATAGAGCAACATTTTGCCCAATTGACCACCGCCGAGGATGCCTAAAGTGAAATTGGAAGAGAAATAATTCATAAGAAATTTCTGTTTTCGCAAAGATAAGTAAAAGGAATTTTAATTGCCGTTATCAATTTTTGTTCATCCCAAAAAGTCTCCTAAATTAAATATTGAAAACATTACTCCCCTCTCCTTGGGAGAGGGGCCGGGGGTGAGGACAGATGGTCAATAAACATAAAATAGACAAAATCAATTATTCCAAAACATACTAGTTTATTAATTAAACTGTACTATTTTACTTCCGCGAAAGCGAAAAAATTTATTTTTTAGCCACTGTATTTTGAATCAAAAAATTTCATTCCTTTGATAGATTCTAACCAATACTATTTATGATTTTTCCAAAAACGGAATTGCGATTTATAAGCAAACAAATTGGCTACGGAGTTGTAGCTACAGAATTCATCCCAAAAGGGACAATCACCTGGGCATTAGATGCTTTGGACAGGGAATTTACCCCTCAGGAAGTTTCTAAAATGGATGCCAAATACCAAAAAATTCTTGACTTTTATACCTATAGAAACAACCGAGGGAACTTTGTTTTTTGCTGGGATTTTGGTCGGTATGTCAATCACAGTTTTAATGCCAATTGCATTAGCACTGCTTATGATTTTGAAGTGGCGATTCGCGATATCCACCCGGGTGAACAATTGACCGATGATTATGGCTACCTCAACATCACAGAACCCTTTGAAGCCGAAGACGAAGGCACCGAACGAAAAATTGTTTACCCCGATGATTTGGTGCGCTATCACAAAGAATGGGATGAAAAAGTGAAGGCTGTTTTCCCGTTGATGCCTAAATTAAATCAGCCTTTGCGGGGGTATATTTCTGAAGAAGTCTGGCAGAAAGTTAAAAAAATAGCTTCCGGTAAAGAAGAAATGCTTTCCATCCTTAGTTGTTATTTTGAAGAAAATAAACTGGAATTAAACACATCAAAGTAAATTTAAACTTGCTTGCTTTTCTCAAGGAACCAATGTTTCAGTTCGGGTAATGCAATTTCTTCAAAGTGATTGATTACTTTGTCTGCAAGCCCGTAATCCTGATTTTTCGAGTGGATGCTGTCATAGCCCACACAAGCGATGTTTGCAGATTTTGCGGCGAGAATTCCGTTTGTGGAATCTTCGATGACCACACAATTTTGCTTTTCTTTTTCGGCTGCTTGAGCGGCTTTTATAAAAATTTCAGGATGTGGTTTGGAGGCTTTTAAATCAGCACCGCTTAGTTTTGCTTTAAAGTAAGGATTCAAATTGAACCGCTCAAAAACAGCATTAATGGTTCCCATAGAAGCAGAAGAAGCTAAAACCAAAGTGAGTCCGTTTTCATGATATTCCTCAATGCGTTCTTTTACACCTGAAATAAGCGCTAGGTCAGGGTCATTGATAAACAGCTCCTGAAATTTTGAACGTTTGTGCAAAACGAGTTCTTGTGGGTCAACATTTATTTGAAAATGTTCACACAATTGCTGGCACACTTTTAAAGTAGATTGGCCTGTAAAGCCATGGTACATCGCATCTGTTACCTCTAGCTTTCTGTCATAAAACATTTGATAATAGGCTTTGTGGTGAAGGGGTTCTGTATCCACAATCACTCCATCCATATCAAATAATACTGCTTGTAATGACATAAAAAGTTTTGGCAAAAGTAAAAAAACAACTTCTTCTATAAAGGCCTTTTAACAAAAAGCTTCCCATAAATTTCATAATTTCTTAGCATCTTTCAGTCATTTTTGTTATACTAGCTTTTTAGAAATGAATTATGATTGAGACCCGCGAAATAGAAGAATTGATCACCTTCCGAAAAGTACTACACGCAAACCCCGAACTCTCGGGTGAAGAAAAAGAAACGTCCAAAAGAATAATTGCCTTTTTGGAAAAATGCAAGCCTTCTCATATCATTTCTTCAATAGGTGGTTATGGTGTGGTAGCAGTTTTTGACAGTGGAAAAAAAGGTCCAAATATTTTATTCAGGGTTGATATGGATGCACTTCCAATTGAAGAAGTCAACGATTTTGAACATCGTTCCAAAACCAAAGGAGTTTCCCATAAATGTGGACACGATGGGCATACAACTATGCTATTGGGCCTCGCAAAACTGCTTTCTAAAAACCCTCCAAATGAAGGAAAAGCGTTATTGCTTTTTCAACCGGCAGAAGAAATTGGAGCCGGTGCGGCTGCAGTCTTAAGTGATGAAAAATTTACATTCCTTAAAACCCGATTGGGTTTTTGGCTTGCACAATCTTCCGGGATATCCATTGCACGAGGTTGTTGTGAAAAAAGACTCGTTTACCGCTTCAGTAACCAGTATTGTAATTGATTTCCAAGGAAAAACAACCCACGCTGCCGAACCTGAAAACGGCATCAATCCGGCAATGGCTGTTTCTGAACTGATATTACAGGCCTCTTTATGGTCAAACAACCTGCCGGAACGCGACGATTTTACTGTGGTAACACCTATTCATATTGAGTTGGGAAGTAAAGCATACGGGACATCAGCCGGAGAGGCTGCCGTTGGTTTCACCATCCGCACCTGGACAGAAACAGAAATGAGAAAGCTACAGGAAAAAATGGAAGTTTACCTGATTGCTTTGGCCAAAAAACACCGACTCAATTTAAAATTTAAATACACAGAAGATTTTAAAGCCAATCATAACAATGCTAAAGCTGTAGAAAACATTATTGCTGCGGCTAAAAAATTAAATCTTAAAGTAGCTGAACGAAAACTCCCTTTCAAATGGGGAGAAGATTTTGGATTATTTACCCAGCAATATAAAGGTGCTTTCTTTGGGATTGGTGCCGGTGAAGACTGCCCCGCTTTGCACAACGCGGATTATGATTTTCCCGACGAATTGATACCCACAGGTTCAAAAATGTTTTACGAACTTTGCAAAAACTACTTAGCATGCCCATAGACCTCCACACCAGCAAAATTGAAATCAGTAAAGCCGCTTACAAACACAATATTGACTTTTTAAGAAGTTTTTTGAAAGAGGGCGTGAAAATTTCATCGGTCGTCAAGGGAAATGCTTATGGACATTCCATTGATTTATTTGTTCCCTTGGCTGAGGAAAATGGTGTTGATCACTTTTCGGTTTTTAGTGCAGATGAAGCCTATGAGGTTCAAAAGGCAAGTAAAAATAACAGTGATATTATGATTATGGGTTCTGTTGAAAATGAGCAATTGGAATGGGCGATTGAACAGGATATTTCCTGTTATATTTTTGATTTAAAGCGACTGAAACAAGCAGTTTCATTTGCTAAAAAAACAGAAAAAAAAGCAAAAATTCACATCGAGGTAGAAACCGGAATGCACCGCACAGGCTTTGATGTAAATGAGTGGCAGGAAGTTGCAGAAATTTTAAAGGCCCATAATGATGTTTTGACATTTAAAGGATTGTGTACTCATTTTGCCGGTGCCGAGGAAATTGCCAATTATTACCGCATAAAACAACAGCAACAAAACTTCAGAAGGGCAAAGCGGTATTTTAAAGATTTTGGACTTGAGCCACAACTTATACACACAGCTTGCTCTGCGGCTACCTTGCGGTATCCGCAAACCCAGGGAGATATGGTGCGACTAGGGATTGTTCAATACGGATTTTTTCCAACTAAGGAAGTCCTGATTCATTTTCTTGAAAAATCAAAATTAAAAGAAGACCCCCTGAAAAGGCTTTTAAGCTGGAAAAGCAAGGTTATGGATGTAAAGAATGTCAAAACTGGTGATTTTGTGGGATATGGCACTTCTTTTATGGCCGGTCAGGCAATGAAAATAGCTACCATACCTGTGGGATATAGTCACGGTTTTAGCAGGTCTTTGAGCAATCAAGGGAGGGTTTTGATTAACGGGCAACGTGTGCCTGTTATTGGAGTGGTCAACATGAATGTGATCACAGTTGACGTGACACATCTTGACACTATTGAGAAAGGCGATGAGGTCGTTTTAATTGGTAAGCAGGGCGAGATGGAAATTGGCGTAAGCTCCTTTAGTGAATTCAGTAATCAAATCAATTATGAAATGCTAACGAGATTGCCGGCGGCAATTCCCAGAATTATGGTTGACTGATGAGTTTAAAATACAAAATTTTAAATTTAATAATCAGGGCTTAAATACCTTATATTTCGTAAATTTGCGCTTTCAATTTTGATTAGCATATTTTGATACAACTTCACGACAAAACATTTGTCCCTTTTATTGATGAAAAAAGTATTTCCACTGCGGTTAAAATGCTTGCGCAGGAAATTGCAGATGATATTAAGGGGGAAACTCCGCTTTTCATAGGGGTGCTCAACGGTGCTTTTATGGTGGTGAGTGATTTGATGAGGGTGTATCCCGGTAACTGTGAGGTGAGTTTTGTAAAATTGGCTTCTTATGAAGGCACCACCACCTCAGGGAAAGTAAGTGAACTTATAGGAATCAATGAAAGTTTAGAAGGCCGCACGGTGATTCTGGTTGAAGATATTGTAGATACTGGAAATACTCTTGAAGTTTTACACCAAATATTTTCAAATCAAAATTTAAAATCTCTTAAAACGGCAACACTCTTCTTTAAACCTGAAGCCTATAAAAAAAATTTAAAAATAGATTATATTGGGATTGAAATTCCAAATAAGTTTATAGTGGGATACGGATTAGACTATGACGGTCTGGGTCGCAATCTCTCTCAAGTTTACCAATTAAAAACACAACACATGACAAACATCATTTTATTTGGCCCTCCGGGCGCCGGAAAAGGAACACAAGCAGAAGTTCTAAAAGATTCATACAATTTGGTACATATCTCAACTGGAGACGTTTTTCGTTACAACATTAAAAATGAAACAGAACTGGGACTCTCAGCAAAGTCTTATATGGACAAAGGCCAATTGGTACCTGATGAGGTCACCATTAATATGTTGAAAGCAGAAGTTGAAAAAAATGAAGGAGCAAACGGATTTATTTTTGACGGTTTCCCAAGAACAGAAGCCCAGGCAAAAGCACTGGATAAGCTCTTGAACTTTAAAAATACTCAGGTAAACGGGATGGTTGCCCTTGAAGTTGATGATGAGGTTTTAGTAAAACGCTTACTCGAAAGAGGAAAAACAAGTGGAAGACCAGACGACGCAGATGAGTCAATCATCAGAAATAGAATTAAAGTCTATTATGATGAAACCGCAATCTTGAAAGGCTATTATCAAAAGGAAAACAAATACTTTGGCGTAGATGGTGTGGGAAGCATTGAAGAAATCACAGAGCGTTTAAAGAAGGTAATTGACGGCCTATAAATTTATAAACCAATAACCAATAACAATTCACCACAATGACTGAAGGCAATTTTGTAGATTATGTAAAAATGCACGTCTCTTCCGGAAAGGGAGGACAAGGTTCTGCACATTTGCACCGTGAAAAGTTTATTGAAAAAGGAGGACCAGATGGTGGTGATGGGGGGCGTGGAGGTCACGTGATACTTAGAGGAAAAGACAATCTTTGGACACTCCTTCATTTAAAGTATAGAAGACACGTGAAAGCTGGTCACGGCGAGCACGGCTCAAGCGGTAGAAGCACAGGAGCAGATGGTGAAGATGTTTATATCGATGTGCCCCTTGGAACCGTTGTAAGAGATACTGAAACTCAGGAAATCATTTTTGAAATCACTGAAAATGATGAAGAAAAAATTCTCCTTGAAGGAGGAATGGGAGGCCGTGGCAACTGGCATTTTAAAACCAGTACCAATCAGACACCTCGCTATGCACAGCCGGGCATTCCTGCTCAGGAAAGAGATATCACACTTGAGTTAAAAATTCTGGCAGATGTGGGTCTTGTTGGTTTTCCAAATGCCGGTAAATCAACGTTACTTTCTGTTTTAACGGCAGCAAAACCAAAAATTGCCGATTATGAATTCACTACCTTAAAACCCAATTTAGGAATCGTAAAGTACCGTGATTTTCAAACCTTTGTTATGGCAGATATTCCCGGTATTATTGAAGGGGCTGCAGAAGGGCGAGGTTTGGGACATCGCTTTTTAAGACACATTGAACGTAACTCAACCTTATTGTTTCTCATTCCGGCTGATGCTAAAAATATTCGGGAAGAATATGATATCCTTCTCAACGAACTCAAAAAATACAACCCAGAGCTTTTAGATAAAGAGCGACTTGTTGCTGTTTCAAAAAGTGATATGCTGGATGAAGAACTTAAAGGGGAGATGAAAAAAGAACTCGAAAAACAACTCAAAGGCATTCCTTACTTGTTTATTTCTTCAGTTGCACAACAAGGACTTCAGGAGTTGAAAGATACCCTTTGGAGAATGTTGAATGTAGAAGCTTAAATTTTCATTTAAGCTTAATCTTAATTAATGCTAATTGGTAAATAATCAAGCATAGGAGGGAGATGGTTAAATTAGTTTATAAATTGAAATCTAATACCTGATAAAGTCCCCCTCTTTTGGAGGGGATTTAGGGGGAGGATAAACTTTAATACTTCTTTAATTCTTTCGCTGTAAAGCTTTTGTATATTTACCGGCAAAACGATAGAATATTCAAATGAAATATATTTTGACATTCTTTGTCCTCATTCTAATTTATTCCTGTGGTACTGCTGTGGGCTATGATTTTGATACCGAAAAAGATTTTTCAAAATACACCACATATGATTTCTATAACCCGCTCTCTTCCGGACTGAATGAACTTGATGAAAAACGTATTGTCAAAATCACTGACAGCCTTCTGGTCTCAAAAGGAATGGTAAGGTCTGAAAATCCTCAAATATTGATAAATTTTTACAGTAGCGAATATATTTCAAACTCAAGAAATTCCATTGGAATTGGAATGGGAAGTGTGGGAAGAAACACATCTGTAGGAATTTCAGGAGGTATTCCCATTGGAGGAAAAGAGGTAAATCAACAACTCACAATCGATTTTATTGATGCCCAATTAGATGCTTTGGTATGGCAAGCAAAAGCGGAAGGTCGCTTTAAAGAAAATTCTAAACCAGAGCAAAAACAAAGTTACTACATTCAAACCTTGACAAAAGTTTTTAATAAATACCCGCCAAAACAAAAATAAAGTGTCATCATTCATATTAAAATATTAATTACACCCATGCGCCACTTCGTTTTAGTTTTTTTATTCATCTCATATTTTTCTTTTTCTCAAAACCTTTCTTTTGAAAAAGGAGTTGCACTGTATGATGCAGAAAAATATCAAACAGCAAAACCTCATTTTGAGGCGCATTTAAATTCAAATCCCACTCATTTAAAAAGCATTGAATATCTTGGTGATATCGCGGCATATGCATCAGACTGGGATACCGCTGCAAAATATTACAGTCAATTGCTAGATAAACAACCTGATAATGCAAATTTTAATTTTAAATATGGAGGCGTTCTGGGCCGAAAAGCCCAAAGCATCAGTAAAATTAGAGCTGCATTGCTTATTGGAGATATAAAAAAACATTTACACAAAGCAGCCCAACTTGACCCAAAACATATCGAGGTGAGGTGGGCACTCATTGATCTCTATATTGCTTTACCCGGTATGCTGGGAGGAAGTGAATCTACAGCACTTGATTATGCAAAAGAATTAATGAATTTATCTGAAGTTGATGGATACCTTTCCTATGGTTACATCGCAGAATATTTTGACAGATCTTCAGATGCTGAACGTTATTACAAAAAAGCAATGGCAATTGGTCAATCACCACATACCTATGAAAAATTAGCAGACCTGTATGAAAATAAAACAAACCAACCTGAAAAATCAATCGCCATTAGAGAAGCTTCTGCTAAAAAGCATCAACGTAACAACATAAATTATCAAATTGGAAAAATTTCCGGAATGTATAATATAGAATTACAAAAAGGCCTTGTATATTTAAGCGCATACATCAAGAATCATTCAGTTAAAGATGGTGTGCCATTGGAATGGGCTTATTTTAGAAAAGCACAAATATACCGACATTTGGGAGACAAAAATCAAGCCCAAAAATGGATTAATAAAGCATTGGCCTCCAATACTGATTTTAAAGAAGCCCGTATAGAAAAAGAACAAATAAACCGACTTTAATTATTAAATTATGAATTCCTTTTATTGATTTTTATACTAAAACTGTATATTTAGCCTCAATTAAAATTTAACTTAAAACTCAAAAAATCAAACACAAAATTTTATGAAAAAATTACTTATTTTATTCCTTCTAGTCTTGTTTGTTGTTCCGATAAAGGCAAATGAAGGCATGTGGTTTTTAATGCACATTGAGCGACTCAATTATGTTGATATGCAAAAAATGGGTCTGCAACTCACCCCTGAAGAAATTTACAGCGTCAACAATAACAGCTTGAAAGATGCCATAGTACAATTTGGAGGAGGCTGTACCGCCGAAATTATTTCTAAAAACGGACTCGTTTTAACAAACCACCACTGTGGTTATGGACAAATAGCTGAACTATCTTCAGAAGAAAACGACTATTTAACAAACGGTTTCTGGGCAAAAAATTATGGAGAAGAATTAAAACCAGCGAACCTGTCTGTTCGGTTTTTTGTAAGAATGGACGATGTAACCGAAAGAATTTTAGCACTGGTAAACGATGAAATGTCTGAACTTGAAAGAGAAAAAGTCATCAATCAGGAAATAGCAAAAATTCAAAAGGAAAATGATGAAGGTGGAAAATACACCGTCTCTGTTCGTCCCTTCTACAGCGGAAATGAATACTACTACTTTGTTTACCAGGATTATACAGATGTAAGACTTGTGGGAACACCACCCAACAGCATTGGAAAATTTGGTGGTGATACAGACAACTGGGAGTGGCCACGTCACACCGGCGATTTTGCTTTGTTTAGAGTCTATGGAGACCAAGATGGAAATCCTGCAAAATACGCTGAAGACAATGTTCCTCTTCAAGTACCTTATCATTTACCTGTTAGTACAAAAGGAATTCAGGAAGATGATTTTGCGATGATTTTGGGTTACCCCGGAAGAACCAATAGATGGATGCCCGCAGCAGGAATAGATCAAAATGTAAACTATGCATATCCTGCATGGGTTGAAGGTTCAAAAACAGCAATGGATGCTATGAAACCTCATATGGATGCCAATCAAAAAGTAAAATTGGACTATGCCTCAAAATATGCCGGTATAGCAAATTACTGGAAAAACCGTCAAGGTATGATTGACGCATTAAAACAACATAAAACTGCCCAATCTAAGAGGAAAGATGAAGAAAAGTTTGTAAAATGGGCAAACTCAAACATACAGGGTAGTGGTGATGCATATGCTTCTGAAGAAGCACAGGCAGCTCTAAAAGCCTCCAAACAGAGTATCACTTCAAAAAGAGAACAGGAAAAGTATGGGAATGTGATGGAGGTTATAAATAATTATTTCTCAAAGACAAATGTCAAAAGCAAGGATGACAATTATTTAATCAGTGTACTAAGAGGTAGTAACTTAATATTATTACCCAATCGACTCAATAACTTAGTGGGCACCCTTGTTAATGAGGAAATCATCCCTGCTGAAACATTTCAACAAAAAATCCAACCGGAAATTGATCAATACTTCGACGGCTTATTTATGCCTTTAGAACAAGATGTGTTGATAGAAACAGTGAACCTTTATGCACTCAAAGCATCAAACCCTGTCTCTTCGCTACAAGAAGTTAAAGAGAATTACAAAAGAGGTGGCCCCTCAGTTAAAGAATATTTAAAAGAACTCTTAAACAATAGTGTTCTTTCATCAAAAGAAAACTTTGAGAAATTTGTAAAAAGTCCCAATGAAGAGGTCTATAAAAATGACCCTTTGGTAAAATTATCTCAAGAACTACTCACCGAGTACAGATTCAAATCTGAGGAATTAAAAGAATTGGAAGAGCAATATCAAAAGGCTTATCGATTAATGATACAAGGGATGCGAGAAATGCACCCAGATAAGGTGTACTACCCTGATGCAAACAGCACTCTCAGACTTTCTTATGGAAAAGTGAGAGCATTGCCAATGGGAGACAAGAAAAACGACGCCAAGAAAAATTACTATACCACACTCAAAGGCACCGTTGCAAAATACCAGCCCGGAGATGATGAGTTTGATATGCCACAGAAATTAATTGATCTCTACAATGCTAAAGATTTTGGGCCTTATGCAGACAAAGCAGGACATATGCCTGTAAATTTCCTTACAGATCATGACATTACTGGAGGAAACTCAGGTTCACCGGTCCTTAACGGAAAAGGAGAACTCATAGGTCTCGCTTTTGATGGAAACATTGAAGCTATGGCTGGAGATGTAATATTTGATGATGAACTGCAACGTGCCATCAATGTCGATGTGCGTTACATCTTATTTATCATCGACAAATATGCAGGTGCAAAGCACTTGGTTGATGAGATGACGATTAGAAAATAAGAATAAAACAAATTCTAATTAAAACCTGCCCTTGCACGTCAAAGGCAGGTTTTTTTATTTCACATTGTTTATCTTTACACATAATTTTTTAACCTATGCACATTCACTTCATAGCCATTGGCGGAAGCGCCATGCACAATCTGGCACTGGCTTTACATCATAAAGGAGACACCATCACAGGAAGTGATGATGAAATATTTGAACCTTCAAAATCCCGCCTGCAAATAGCAGGTTTACTGCCCGAAAGTTTCGGTTGGTTTCCTGAAAAAATCACTTTTGACTTAGATGCCGTAATCCTGGGAATGCACGCCAAAGCAGACAATCCGGAACTCCTCAAAGCTCAGGAACTAGGATTGAAAATTTATTCCTATCCGGAATATCTCTATGAACATTCCAAAAACAAAACCCGGGTAGTCATTGGTGGAAGTCATGGTAAAACAACCATCACAGCAATGATTTTACATGTGCTCAATTACCACAATGTTTCTGTCGATTATATGGTGGGCGCACAATTGGAAGGCTTTGACACTATGGTACACCTCACCAATGAAAATGATTTTATCGTGCTGGAAGGAGATGAATACCTGTCGTCGCCCATCGACAGACGGCCCAAATTTCACCTTTACAAACCAAATATTGCATTGTTAAGCGGTATCGCCTGGGACCATATCAATGTGTTCCCAAAATTTGAAAACTATATTGAGCAATTTAAAATATTTATTGATTCTATTGTAAAAGGAGGAAGTATCAATTACAATGAAGAAGACCCTGAAGTGGTCAAAGTCGTCGAAGCTTCAGAAAACACCATTAGAAAAATTGGCTACCAAACTCCAGAGTATTCCATTGAAAATGGAGTGACTTATCTGAAAACCCCTGAAGGCCCAATGCCGATTGAAATTTTTGGAAAACACAACCTCAATAATTTGGCCGGAGCCAAATGGATTTGCCAGCATTTGGGTGTGGATGAAGACGATTTTTATGAAGCTATAGCAACGTTTAAAGGCGCCTCCAAACGCCTGGAAAAAATTGCCGAAAGCAACTCTGCCATTGCCTACAAAGATTTTGCCCATTCGCCTTCTAAAGTAGAGGCGACCACAATAGCTGTGAAAGCACAATATCCGGAGAGGACTTTGGTGGCTTGTTTAGAGCTGCACACTTACAGCAGTCTTACACCCGAGTTTTTAAAAGAATATCAAGGAGCACTTGATGCAGCCGATATAGCAGTGGTGTTTTATTCTCCACATGCGGTGGAAATCAAAAAACTGCAACCTATCACGCTACAACAAATTGCAGACGCATTCAAAAGAGAAGACTTAATCATATTCACCGACCCCCAAGAGTTTAAAAGCTATTTGTTAAATCGCTATTTTAAAAACAGTACACTCCTGCTAATGAGTAGTGGTAATTATGGGGGGTTGGATTTTGAGGAGGTGAAAAATATTATTTAAAATACATCTTCTCAACAAAATCATCTATATCTCTTTTAGCACTTTCTTTCAGAACCTCCTTGGCGTTGAGCTGGTCTTGTATTACTTTGTCCTGTGAAAGCTTAAACTTGCCTTCCCAATGAGTAATTTCAATTTCAAACGCCTGTATGTAGTTTATAGCACCTTCCATTCTTTTGTTATCGGGTGTCAAGACAAATTTTTGTTCTTTTCCTTCCAGAAATTCGGTCATAGCAATCATTGTCTTTTTTGCTTCTTCCTTGTCATTGATCAAAGTGATGGTTCCCGTGAGGTGAACAAAAATATAATTCCAGGTGGGGAGTTGGGTGGTGGTGTAAATACTAGGCGAAATATAAGCATCCGGTCCACTGAAAATCACCGTGACTTCAGCTCTATCCTTTAAAGTAGCTACTTGTGGGTTGTATTTATCAATATGAGCTACCAGTTTTCGAATCTTGTGATTGTAAATAATGGGAATATGAGTGACCAGAGGCTTTCCGTCAAGCACAGAAACCAGCATGCCCAGAGGGTATTCCTCAATAACTGTAATCATTTTTTTTATATCGTCTTCCTGATGGTATTTTGGTGGGTACATTTTGAAGGTATAAGTTTGAAGTTAAAAGTTAGTCCCCACTCTTTTAGAGGGGGTTAGGTCGCTGACGCTACATAGCTTTAGCGACGTAGCGGGCAGGATAAAAGACTACGCCCCAAACTGTCTAAAGTGATGGTCCAGGTGTTTGTACTGCATTTTTCCCCATTGTTCGGTGGTAAAGTGCCCGCAAAAGGGGTGAGGAGGCCATTTGGTTTTATCTTTTTCAGCATAAAATTCTGCAAGAAGGGATTTTAAGTTCTCTTTTTCCTCTTGAAAGTTGCGCTCATCCACAATCTTGAATTCTTTAGAAGTAGGCAAACCTTGCTTCCAGGGTTTATCATCATAAAGTGATTTTTTAAAGAACGAAAAAAGCATTTTCATAATGGCATTGGGTGGTTTTAATGTGATTTTTTCCAATGGGACCTTAAGAGGTTCTTGACAATGTGCCAGCATTTGGGCTACATTCATTTTTCCCCACTGGGATTGAGATTCAGGGCTGAGTTTTTCTATACGCTCTAAAATTTCGGCGTAAGCCGCTTCTGTAAAAAGTGATTGCATACTGCTAAATAATTTTCATTTTTTAAAGATACATGTTTATCTTTATACTCATTAAAGCGATGAATCAAAAAAAACAAACATCATTTTCAATAAAAAACTGGTCTGAAGACGACAGACCCAGAGAAAAGCTCTTGCTCAAAGGCCGTGCTGCGCTCAGTGATGCTGAGCTCATAGCAATCCTTATTGGCTCTGGAAATCTGGAAGAAAGTGCTGTGGATTTGAGTAAACGCATTTTGGCCAAAGCCAATAACAACCTCAATCAGTTGGGCAAACTCACCATCAACCAACTCACAGAATTTAAGGGAATTGGTGAAGCCAAAGCCATCACCATTGCCGCTGCAATGGAACTGGGCAGGCGTCGTCGTGCCGAAGAAGCTGTAAAGCTCAATAAAATATCTTCCAGCAGTGATGTATTTGAGTTAATGCAACCCATTCTTGGTGATTTACCCCACGAAGAATTTTGGATTTTATACCTCAATAATTCCAATAAAATCACTCACAAAGAGCAATCAAGTAAAGGAGGTATTACAGGAACTCTTGTTGATGTGCGTTTGGTATTAAAAAAAGCGTTAGAGGTGGGCGCCACCGGGATAATTTTGGCACACAACCATCCCTCGGGTACATTGAAAGCCAGTGAGCCTGATAAAATGCTAACGCGAAAGCTCAAAGCAGGAGCAGAAAGTCTCGACATCAAAGTGCTCGATCACCTTATCATCACTGAAAAAGCATATTTCAGTTTTGCTGACGAAAACTTGTTGTAAGTTATGTTCAAAGAAAAATCCATTACCGACATATTTTTTGATTTAGACCACACCCTTTGGGATTTTGATAGAAATTCGTCTTTAGCATTTCAAAAAGTATTTGAAACTCATAAGATACAACTTGACTTAACCGAATTTCTTAAAGTGTATGAGCCCATAAATCTAAATTATTGGAAGTTATACCGTGATGAAGTAATCACAAAGCAACAACTGCGCAGAGGTCGTCTCAATGATGCCTTTAAGTTGATTGAACTTGAATTTTCACAAGAAATCATTGACCAACTCGCGATTTCATACATTGATTTTTTACCGCATAATAACCACTTATTTCCTGGAACATTTGAGTTGCTGGAGTATTTAAAACCCAACTATAAACTTCATATAATAACAAATGGTTTTGAAGAAGTGCAGTTTAAAAAATTAAACAATTCAAAAATTCAAAGTTACTTTGCAAGTGTAACAAATTCTGAACGTGTGGGTGTGAAAAAACCAAATCCTAAAATTTTCAATTATGCATTAGACCAGGCAATGACAATTCCCGAAAGAAGTGTAATGATTGGAGATAATATTGAGGCCGATATTCATGGTGCAAAAGCAGTGGGTATGCACACAATATTCTTTAATCCTCTTGATGAAATTCAACAAGATGAGCCAATGGTCAAAAGCCTATCTTGAAATTAAAAAGATGTTTTAGACTAGGGTAAATCCCTTTTAAGATGTTTACGTAAGTAACAATACCTTTTTGTTTTTTACGTTTAATAACTGTCTAATCCCCAAAGAGATGTTCAAATATTCCTGCTTATTTCTTATTTTAGGAACTTTACTTTTTTCCTGTGTAAAGGACACAGACTTTGACCAGGCCGATGCTATAACGCCCAGTCAGGAAGTTGAGGTTAATTTTATCTTTTTCACATTAGAAATAGATGATTTTCAAATAAATCCTTTAACGGAAGGGTCACTTACTGTTACAGATACCACAGAAATACGTTTTCTTGATGATGATTTTGCAGTTGACAATATTGTTGCTGCTGAGTTTTTATTTAGGGTTACCAATACATTTCCTGTAGGTCTTGATGCAAATTTTACTTTTCTTTCTGAAGAAAATGAGCCTTTTTACACGATCAACTTTCCTATTCAAATAAGTGAGAACGGTGATCCTGTGCTAACAGAATTCACACAGCTGGTCACCGGTGAGGATATTGAGCTTCTCACACAAAACGACAAGGTGGTTGTCAACATTACTATTCAGACCGGTAATCAATCGCTTGAGGGTGTTTTAAACCTGCAATCAAAAACTACTTACTTTCTAGAATTTTCAGACTTATAGTATGAAGCTTTTTTTGATTTTTATTTTCCTTGTTTAGGGTTGTTGGGCTTTGCTCAAAACAAACAACTCTTGTATGGTGTTTCTGAAGTTCCTCAATCACTACTTTTAAATCCGGGTGGTATTGTTCCATATGAGAAACATTTTGGAATTCCATTTTTATCACACCTCCATATAAATGGCGGATCCTCTGGAGTAACTGTTTATGATATTTTTCAAACATCCAACACTTCAGATATAAACACTAGAATCACAAATGCTATTTTTAGCATGAATAATACTGACTTTTTCACAGTATCTCAGCAATTGGAAATTATTAGTTTTGGTTGGAGAAATAAAAGTGATTATTATTTTTCAGGGGGCATCTATCAAGAGTTTGATATGATTACTTATTTTCCAAAAGATTTGGCCATATTAAGTTGGGAAGGAAATAGAGATTATATCGATTATGAATTTGACTTAGGTGAACTAAATGCTTCCGGTGATTTGTTGACTGTATATCACTTTGGTGCCAACAAAAAAATTACAGACAAACTAACAGTGGGTGCACGATTTAAAATTTATTCCAGTATTTTCAATTTTAGAAGCACTGGCAATAAAGGGATATTTGTAACACGGGAGAGTAATGGTGGTGAAAATATTTATGACCATCTACTTGAAGGGGCAGATGTGCAAGTTCAAACATCAGGGATTGCTTCATTAATAGATAACGACAATGTAAATGAGGCAGGTGATGCAGTGAGTCACGTGCTGGGGCGTTCTCTTTTGGGAGGTAATTTGGGTGTTGGAATTGATATTGGCGCGACTTATGAAATCAACAAATATTTGACAGCGAGTGCGAGTATCCTCGATTTAGGAGCAGTATTTCATACCAATGATGTAGAAAATTACCGGGCTCGAGGTAGTTATAATTTAACTGGTATCAACCTTATTTTTCCTCCTTTAGAGGATGGGGAACCCTCATTACCCTATTATCAAAATCTTGAAGATGAAGTTAAAGAGCAGGTGCCCATTGATACACTTTACAACAAATATACTGTTCTGAGACCTTTAAAAATGAATGCAGCTTTGACCTATCATTTTGGAGAGGGTTATGGCAAAAATGAATGTGATTGTTTGAACAGGGAAACAACCAACTTTGGAAATCAAGGATTGGGAGTTCAGTTTTACTCAATATTTAGACCCAAAAGACCTCAATTTGCCGGGACACTTTTTTATTACAGACGCTTTACAGAGTTTTTATCAGGAAAAATAACTTATACAGTTGACTCCTTTGCTTCAGATAATATTGGTCTTATGGCAGTGGGGGATTTTGGAAAATTCAATCTATATCTGGGTGTCGATAATTTATTGAGGTATGGAAATCTCGCTAAAGCAAATCATGTATCTTTACAATTGGGTTTTAATATAAAATTCAAATAACAATTACAAAATGTCTCTTAACACTAAAAGCAGGCAGTATAGACTCAAAATTTCCAAAAGATGAAACATAAATTATTCTTGCTTGTAGTATTCTTTTCTTTTTCGTTATCAAGCCCTGCTCAAACAGATTTAAGTGAATATACTTATGTGTTGATTCCTCAACAGTTTGAATTTCAAAAGGGCAAAGATCAATATCAAATCAACACCTTGTTGCGTCATTTATTTAATAAGGCGGGATTCAACGCGATTTATGATGAAGAATTAAAAGACCTGCCTCGTTGTAATGGCTTGTTTCTAGATTTGGATGATGATTCTAATTTCCTAAATACAACTATTCAAATACTTCTCAAGGATTGTAACAATAACATTGTTTATCGCTCTCCACCCGGAAGAAGTAAAGAGAAAGATTACAAAAAAAGCTATCACGAAGCCATAAGAATGTCTTTTGAAATTATTGGAATTATGGGAGTGAATCAAGTTGATTTAGAAAGCTTTCGCGAAAGCATTGAAAAAAGAGATGCTGCTGTTGCCTCTGCCCAAACCAGAGTGGTTAAAGAGGAATCAATGTCTAAAAATTCAATAAAATCAAAATCTCTAGAGGCTTATGAGTTTAATGGCGAAAAACTCTATCTTGAGTCAAATAACAACGACTTTGTTATTTATAAATTGGAAAAAAATAACCAAGACTATGTCGAATATGGAAAGCTTATAGAAACCTCAAGACCCGGAATCTATTTGTTTACTAAAGACGGTAAAAGCCTGTTGGCAAATTTTGATGCTGAGGATAATTTATTGATTGACGGAGTGGACAATCAAGGCAATCCCATTCAAAATAAATATCAAAAAGTTAAAGATAATTAATGAGCTAAAGGGTTTTAAAGCTCACTTCTCCAAGTTTTTCAACACGGCCTTTTAAAATTTGGGAAGTCACTAGAAACTGTGCTGCTGTAGCTGCCCCGGCAAAAATAATGTGCCCTTTTTTTACCGTGAGTCCTTCGCTTGAAGCCAGTCTGCTCAATTCTACCACAGATTGTAATGGATTTTCAAGAATTGCTGCGGATGAAGCACTTTCAACAACTTCATTATTCACTAGTAGTTCCATTTTTAAATTAGAAATAGTTGTAGAAATGGGTTGCCAATTTCCAATCACATAGCCTGTTGAGGAGCAATTATCTGCGACTACATCTTCCAGTGAAAACTTGAAATTTTCATATCTTGAGTCGATAATTTCCAGGGCTGGTGCCATCATATCCAGATAATCAGAAAGTTCTTTCAGATTTAATTCTATGTTAATGTCTTTGCTTACGCGAAAGGCAATCTCAGGCTCCACTCTGGGGTGAATCCATCTTTTTAAATCAACAGTTTCATCATCTATGATTTCCATTTCATCAGTTAAAATTCCCCAGATGAGGTCGTGAACGCCCATTTGTTCCATTTTGGCTTTGCTTGTAAACCCCAGCTTGTAGCCGGTGATAGTTTCACCACGCGCTACCCTTAGGGCAATGGATTCACGCTGAATTTTATAAGCGTCATCAAGAGAGAATTTATATTTTGCAGCCATCTGTTCCACCGGTTTGGCTTTTGATGCTGCTTGGTCTAATGTCTTTGCTATTTCCAGGAGTGTCATTTATATTAAATTTTTTGCTACGGCGTCGTCGTGTAAAACTTCTTCAGTTTCTCTTTTTACGAGTTCGAGTTGGTCTCTTAAAGTTTGATTGGTATTTATTTTTCCATCGGCAAGCAGGTTTAAAATGGCTTTGTCTTGCGCGCGTCCTCTTTTCATTGCTTCAGAATAAGGGATGTCTTCATTGAATGTAACTAATGAATATTTTGAATAATACTCCAGCGGGAATTCTTTTTCAAAAGCTGTTTCCAGTTTTCGTTTTTCCTGAAACAAGGCGCTTGCGGTATGGGCTTTCATTTCGTGAAAATTATCCAATGCAAGGTCAGCAATGGCATCTGTATCCTTTTTTCGTTCTTTTTCATAAGCTGAAAACACCTTGCTCCAGTCACCCTCATATTGGTTTAAAATTTCATCAAACACCACTACATCTTCAAAAGAAGCATTCATTCCCTGACCATAAAAGGGAACAATCGCATGTGCTGCATCACCCATCAATAGTGTTTTTCCATAACTGCTCCATGGACTACATTTTACTGTGCCCAGTGCTCCGGTGGGGTTTTCAAAGAATTCTGAAGCTAAGTTGGGCATTAACTCTAAAGCGTCAGGATAGAATTTTTCAAAATATTCATTGACGCGATCAGGAGTGTTTAAGTTTTCAAAATTGTATTCACCCTCATTCCAATTTAAAAATAGTGTTACGGTAAAACTTCCGTCAAGATTGGGCAGAGCAATAACCATATTCTCACCTCTTGGCCAGATGTGGAGGGCGCCTTTTTCAGTTAAATAGCCACCGTCTTTTGCGGGAGGAAAGGTGAGTTCTTTGTAGCCGTGTGTTAAAAAGTTTTGAGAAAAACTAAATAAAAACTTTTTATGTAAAAACATGCTTTTTCTCAAAGCAGAGCCTGCTCCGTCTGCTCCAATAACAATATCTCCTTTTAATAAAACTTCACGGTTATTTACTTCATCGTGAAATTTTCCAATTCCATTTTCTAAATCAACATCAAGGCAACTGTGATTAAAAATCAAAGCGATATGTTCCATTTTTTCAGCCTCATCAAGTAGTAGAGCATTTAAGCCGGTTCTTGAAATGGAGTTGATGCACTCTTCTTCTCTACCGCTGTAGCGACTAAGGAACGTATTTCCTTCTATGTCATGAATCATACGGCCAACCATGGGGATGCAGAGTTCTTTCACTTTCTCCTCTAGCCCAACAAGTTTCATGCCTTTCATGCCACGGTCTGAAAAGGCGAGGTTGATGGAACGACCGGCACCAAGGTCAACGGTTCTTAAATCAGGTCGTTTTTCAATGAGTTGCACTTTGTAACCACGTTGTGCCATTCGCAAGGCCAGAAGTGAGCCGCACAATCCGGCGCCGATAATGAGTATTGTTTGGTTTTTCATATTTGTTTTACGCAAAAGCGGAATCTCTTATAATTAATACTATTCTAAACACTGTTTCAATCGTTCCACCATCAAATATACATCTTCAAATGAGTTGTAAAGCGGAGCCGGAGCCACCCGAATCACATCGGGTTCACGCCAGTCACTTATTACTCCGGCTTTGGAGAGTTTGTCGTGCAGACTTCTGTCGGCATTTTTGACAGCGAGTGATAATTGACAGCCTCTTTCTTCAGGGTTTGAGGGTGTGATGATGCTGATGCGGTCATTTTTTAGATTTTGAAGTAAAAACTCCAAATAACCGGTGAGTTTTTTTTGTTTTGCAAGTATATTTTCAAAACCGGCTTCTTCATAAATATCGAGGGAAGCACGAATGGCCGCCATGGATAATATGGGCGGATTGCTCAATTGCCAGCCTTCTGCACCCGGTATGACATCAAATTCTTGCCGCATATTAAAACGAGTTTTTTTGTTGTGTCCCCACCAACCGGTAAAACGTTTTAATTTTGGGTTGTTTGCATGCCGTTCATGCACAAAGAGGCCGCCTAAACTTCCGGGGCCACTGTTGAGGTATTTGTAACTGCACCACACGGCAAAATCGGGTCCGTTTTTGTTTAGCTCCGGCTGAATGTTTCCGGCACCGTGAGCTAAGTCAAACCCCACAATACAATTGTGTTTATGACCTAGTTCAGTAATTTTTTTGATGGGGAAAGATTGCCCTGTATAATAGTTTGTAGTTCCTATGAGGAGTAAGGCAATTTCATCACCTTGTTTGTTTATTATGTCTTCAAGATCTTCAAAACGGCAGAGGTCTTCGCCATTTCTGGGCTTCCATAAAACAAGCCCTTCTTTTTTGTCAAAACCGTGAAAATCAAGTTGGGATTCCACAGCATATTTGTCTGAAGGAAAAGTATCGCTTTCAATAACTATTTTGTATTTGGTTTTGGTGGGCTGGTAAAAGGAAACCATCAATAAATGAAGGTTTGTGGTGAGTGTGTTCATCATCACGACTTCCTGAGGTTTAGCACCAACGATTTTTGCCATGGAGTTGGTAAGAAATTCGTGGTAAGGCATCCAGGGGTGTTTGGCTTCTGTATGACCCTCAACGCCTAGTTTTGCCCAGTCGTTGAGTTCTTCCTGTATGTATTTTTGGGTGTTTTTTGGTTGCAGTCCTAATGAATTTCCGCAGAGATAGACAAGTTCATTTCCTTGCTTGTCTTTTGGAATGTGAAATTTTTCGCGAAAGCGGTTGAGAGGGTCTAAGTGGTCTTGCTCTTTGGCGAAAGCCAATGTGGGTTCAAATTTAATCATTGGTGGTTTTTACTTCAATGTTTGTGAAATAGAGTTTGAAAGTGCCTTCAGGGTTTTGATGCATTGAAGCTATTTTGATCCCGTTAAAGTCTTTATAGTTTTCCCAGGTTGTTACTAAAGAGGGAATAGAATCGTTACCTTTTCTAAAAATCCATTCTTTAATTTGAAAGTCGTTTTCAAAAAAGAAATCATAAGCATCTCCGGGAGTATAGCCGCCTTCATCACCATAAGTAATGGTGAGTTGCTGGATTATTTTATTGCTGATTGGTGCTTTAACCGAATCTTTTTGAGAAAAAGTGGTTCCCTCATCCCAAACAAGATTGAAAGGTGCCAATAGCCAGTATTTATCGTTGATAAAAGCACGGTCTGCTTGAAGAGAAAGACTGTCTAAATTTTTACGGTTGTATTGAATGGTGTCATCGCTACTGTAGAGCGTGACATCATCTGTTTTAGGTTTCCAACTCCAGGAACGCTCCGAATGGTTTTCACCCCGATCTACATTGAACGTAAATTTCAGTTCTTCAACCTTTTCCCAATGCTCCACTCCGTGAGCGAAGGCAATCATTTCAGGAAGGGTTAGGGGTTCTTTTTCTGAAAGTGGTTCGTTTTTTTCGGTTTTGCATGAGAATACTACGATAGAAATCAGGATAAGAAGTGCCGTTTTTTTCATGGATTACTAGTTTGTGTAAATATACAAAAGTTCAAAACCTTTAGGTTTATCCTTCCACTAAAAAATATAAAAAAAACCCTTTGGATTCTAAAGGGTTTTTCATTTAATTGATTGTATTTATTAGTTGTCATCTACAGCATCTTCAATGCCATCACCTACTTCTTCGACTCCATCCTCGATTTTTTCACCGGGGGTTTTTTCGCGACAGCTGGTGTAAGCAAATGTAAAAAGTATGACAAAAAATAAACTAAAAATTTTACGTTTCATAATTTTAATTTTGATGGTTAGTAATTCATTTTAAGGCCTTCTTCCAGTTGCCAATCGGTAAAGAATACCAATTACAGCCAAAACTAAAAGAATATGGATTAAATTTCCTACAGATTCCCCAAATCCAAAATATCCAACAAGCCATCCAATAATTAAGATTATTACAATAAGCCAAATTAAGTCTCTCATAATTTTAAATTTATTTGTTATTTAACTAAATATAATTGATATATTTATTATAAAAGATTAATTAACTGAAAGTTAACAGCAAAATGTGTTAAAAGTTAATTATATGCACAAAAGTGTTAATATATTTCTTGATTTTTAATAATGTGCATTGCTTTGGTTTTTATTCCTTCGAGTTCATTTGCAGATTTTTTGTCTAATAAATTCATCATCATTGCCATACGGTTGTTGTTTTTGAAATGGGCTCTTTTATCATCTAAAAAGTTCCAATAGAGTGCATTGAATGGACAGGCATCTTTTTCGGTTGTTTTTTTGACATTGTAATGGCAGCTTTTACAATAATTACTCATTTTGTTGATGTAGTTCCCACTTGAAACATAGGGCTTTGTAGCGACAATACCTCCATCTGCAAATTGGCTCATACCTCGTGTGTTTGTTATTTCAACCCATTCTATGGCATCGATATAAATGCCTAGATACCATTTGTCAACCTCATCCGGGTGGGTTTGGGTGAGTAGTGCATAGTTTCCGGTTATCATCAATCGCTGAATGTGGTGGGCATATGCGTGATCCAAGCTTTGCTTGATGGCGTGGTGCAAACAATTCATTTTGGTGTTTGCCGTCCAGAAAAAATCAGGGAGCTTGTTTGTGTTTTCAAGTTTGTTTTTTTCAGCATAATCAGGCATTTCTTTCCAGTAAATTCCTCGCATAAACTCACGCCATCCCAGTATTTGCCTTATGAATCCTTCAATTTGTGAAATAGCAATGTTTTCTTTATAATCGCGCCAATGTGAAATCGCTTGCTCAATAACTTCAAGTGGATGAAGCATTTTGCTGTTCATTGCAAAAGATAAACGGGAGTGAAACAGAAATGGTTCATCTGTATGTAAAGCGTCCTGAAAATCTCCAAAGTGAGGCAGCAAGTGTTCACAGAAATAGTTCAGCAATTTCAGAGATTCTTCACGCGAAGTGGGCCATTGAAAGTTTTTTGAATTTATATTTCCGATGGTTTTAATTTTTGCTTTCTTTATTTCGTTGTCGGTTTTTGAAACATTTTTACCAAAAGAAAGAGCTTTTGGAATGGTGGGTACACCCTTCCATTGTTTGCGGTTGCTTTGGTCAAAGTTCCATTTTCCACCTTCTGGATCATTGTTGGTTTGCATCATTATCTGATGCTTTTTCCGCATATCGCGGTAAAAGTATTCCATAATGATTTGCTTTTTACCTTTAAAGAATGTCGCTAAATCCTCTCTTTGTGTGAGAAAGTGTTCTGTATCAAAAGCTTTAGTTTCGATAGTGGTTTTCTCGCAAAATTCAATCAGTTGTTTGTCTAATCGGTACTCGTCTGGGAGTTGGTATTCAAAATGTGTGATTTTATTTTCTCTAATTATCTGTTCTAAATTCTGAATAAGATTTTGTGAGTTTTCTGAGTCATTTATTGAATAGTAAATGACGTTGTGTCCTTTGTTTTTAATGTGTTTAGCAAAGTTTTGCATGCTTTCAAAGAAGGCGACAATTTTTTGAATGTGATGGGTAACATAATCTGTTTCCTGACGCATTTCAGCCATAAAATAAATGGTTTTTTCATTGACTTCTTCAAACCAAGAGTGATTGTGATTGAGTTGGTCGCCAAGTATGAGTCTGATTTTTTTCATAATTAAAACAAAGTGTTTTGCAGCCAAGTGCTTTGAAACTTCCCGTCAGGGTCATACATTTCTGCTTGACGTTTTATATTGAATTTCCTATCTCTGGGGTCATTGCCCACACCGCTGTTATACATCCAGTTGCACCAGTTGCTGTGCACGTCATAATCAATGAGCAAACTTTCAAAATATGCTGCACCAATGCGCCAGTCCTGGCAAAGTTCTTTAGACCAAAAACTCGCCACATTTTGTCGCCCGCGATTGCTCATCCAGCCTGTTTTGGCTAGTTCGAGCATATTGGCGTTTACGAAAGGTTCTTTGGTTGTTCCGTAAATCCATTGTGTTTTAGCATTTTCTGAATTTTTCCAGTCATATTCTTTTTCTAAAATCCCTCTAATTTTGAATATGGAATTGCCGTGTTTCAGTGAAATGTATTTAAAATAATCCCTCCAAATGAGTTCAAAAATGAGCCAATAGGTATCTTGATTTTTTTGAATGGTTTCTTCAAAAGCCTTTACCTGCCAATAAATTATTCTTGCTGAAAGGCTTCCATTTGCCAGCCAAGGGGAGAATTTTGAGCTGTAATCAGCACCCAGTAAACCATTGCGTGTTTTTTTGTAAAATCCCAGTTTTTTGGTTTCCCAGAAATAATGGTCTATACGTTTTTGTCCTTGTTGTTCACCTCCCAAAAATGGAAATGCCGTGCGCACATCTATTTCAAAAGTATCCAAACCTAAATCAGTTAAACTGGGAATTTTGGTGTTGTTCAGTATGCGGTTTTCTAGCGGTTTGGCTTTTGGAATGGGAAGCAATTTGCGCACTTGCGTAATTTTTTCACACCCTTTTCTGAAATTGGTAAACACCTCAGGGATCTCTTTGTAGCTTTTAAAAGGGATGTCATCGGGATGAAAGAGAAATTGATCATAACTTTCTTCAAAAATTACTGTTGGGTCACATTTATGCTTTACTCGTTCAAGTGTATTTATTTCTTCTGCTGTCCATTCTTTTTGGAGAAAAACTTTTGTGATGTTGTGTTTTTGAATAAGTTCAGGAATTATATTTTCAGGCTTTTTATAGAAAACCAGTAAATCTATATTTAGCTGATTAAGGCTTTCTTTCAATTGTGAAACTGTTTCAATTAGGAATTTTGCCCTGTATTTTTCAGTTTTTTTGAAACCAAAAGGACTTGTTTCAAAATAATAAGGGTCAAAGCAATAAAGGGCAATCACTTTTTCTCCCATACAAGCTTTTGTGAGTGATGTGTTGTCTTCCACTCTCAAATCATTTCTAAACCAAACTAAGTGATTCATTGAACTTTTTTTAGTTTATTCCTTTTGCATTTTTCACTGCAATATTTTACTTCTTCCCAGTTTTTTTCCATTTCTTCCGCCAGGAAAAGGGGAGTTGGCAAGTAGCACATATTTTTGCGGGAAGGTTTATTTTTTTGTGAGCCATTGCAGCTTTAGTTGTTTTCTTTAAGCACCTCTGGCATTTTTGCTTTAAACCTGTTGAGTCTTGGGATTGAAACGTTTTGTATATAGGGATTGGTTGGGTTGTTCTTTTCGTAATCTTGATGATATTCCTCAGCAATCCAGAATTTTTCAAATGGAAATACTTGAGCTGCTACTTTTTGATCACCTAATTGGTTGTTTAAGTTGGTTATCTTTTTATCAATAATTTCTTTTTGCTCTTGGTTTTGATAAAAAAGAATAGAACGGTATTGCGAACCTCTGTCTGGTCCTTGACCATTGACTTGAGTGATGTTTTGTGAATTGAAATAAACATCTACTAATGTTGAAAAACTTACTTTTTTTGGGTTGTAAATCACTTCTACAGCTTCAGCGTGACCTGTAGTGCCTGTGTTAGTGGATTCATAAGTTGGAGATTCAGTGTGTCCACCTGAATAGCCTGAAATGGATTCTTCAACGCCAAACACACTCTCAAAAACAGCTTCTACACACCAGAAACAACCGCTAGCAAAATAGGCCTTGCTGAGTCCGTTTTTTGAAGGAACTTCAACTGGAGTGACGGTGGTTTGTTTTTCAAGTTGTTCGGCTTTGTTTTTTTCGGGAGAATTTTGACATGAAACTGTGGATAAACTTCCTAAGAACAGAACGAGAATTATAGTGTACCTCATAACAATTTTTGATTTAAATGTACAAAAAAAGCCTTCCGGGAAATGGGAAGGCTTTGTTAAAATTTATGTTGTTGGATTTACAGTTTCTTAAAAAACTTTTCCATTTTTTGTTGTTCTTCTTCAGCCAATTCAGAATCTACTAATATTCTTCCGCTGTGCTCATCAGTCATAATTTTTTTGCGAGAAGCAATTTCAACTTGAACTTGAGGAGGTATTGAGAAAAATGAACCTCCTGAAGCGCCTCTTTCAATAGTCACTACAGCTTGACCATTTTTTACATTTTTTCTAATACGATCATAGGCTTTCACTAGTCGCTCTTCCAATTGTGATTTATAATTTTCTGCTTCTTTTAAAAGGGTGTTTTCTTCTTTTTCAGTCTCTCCAAGAATATCATCCAATTCTGCTTTTTTGTGGGTGAGGTGGTTTTCTCTGTCTGTCAATCGCTCTTGAGATTGGTCTATGACTTCAGATTTGTGTTCAATTTGAGCTTTTAATTCCTTGATGTGTTTTTCAGCCAATTGAATTTCCAATTCCTGAAACTCAATTTCTTTGCTCAAGGAGTTGTATTCTCTGTTATTACGAACGTTGTCTTGTTGAGAAGTGTATTTTTTGATGAGACCTTTAGACTCTTCAATTTGATTTTTCTTTTCTTTGATAGCGTCTTCTGTTGCTTCAAGGTCTGCTTTGAGTTTGTCTATTCTGGTTGTGAGTCCGGTGATTTCATCTTCTAGATCTCTAACTTCCAATGGAAGCTCTCCACGCAAATTTTTAATCTCGTCAATTTTTGAGTCGATTAATTGCAAGTCATACAAAGCTCTTAATTTTTCTTCGACTGTTGCTTCAGTTTTCTTTGCCATACTTATAAATACTTGATAGGATTGGTGTTTACTTCTGATATTTTTAGATTTCCTTTTTCAAAGGCAGGTGCAAAATTAGTGATTTTTTTGGTAAGGAAGTCAACTAATTCGTTTTTGTGTATTGTTCACTTTCATAATGACCAATATCGGCAATTAGGAATTGATTTTCAGCTTGATAAAAGTCATGGTATTTCAAATCTGCAGTAATAAAAATATCTGCTCCTGCACGTTTTGCTGCTCCAATTGCAAAACTTCCTGATCCCCTAGAACGGCTACTTTTTTTATTTTTTTCCCAAGCAGTTTAGTGTGTTTTATTATGCCACAATTCATCTTGGTTTTTACAAATTTTAAGAATGCCACCTCATCCATTGCTTCTGGAAGTTCTGCTATCATACCCATTCCAATTTTTTGATTGACATTTTCCAGCGTAGTGACTTCATAGGCCACTTCTTCATAAGGATGGTTTTCAAAAAGTGTTTTCAATACTTTTGATTCAAGATGGGCAGGGAATGTAATTCCAATTTGAGTTTCGGCTTCATAATGGGTTTCTCCTTTTTTTCCTATGGTTGGGTTAGATTCCTCGTTGGGCTTAAAACTACCAGTGCCTTCAAGGTTAAAACTGCAGTGGTCATAGTTTCCAAGGCTTCCTGCTCCGGCGTTAAAAAGTGCTTGACGTAAATTTTCGACTTGTGCTTTTGGGATGAAGGTGACCAGTTTTTTTATGGTTTCTTTCTTCGGAATTAAAATATTTTGATTTTCTAAGCCCAGTTTTTTACAAATTATCGCATTGACACCGTTCCAGGCATTGTCAAGTGCTGTGTGAATCGCAAAAATAGCGATGTTATTTTGAATAGCCTTGATCACAACTCTTTCCACGTAAGTGTTACCGGTAATTTTTTTTAAACCGCTGAAAACTATGGGGTGAAAGCTCACAATGAGGTTGCAATTTTTTTCAATGGCCTCATCAATCACTTTTTCAAGGGTGTCATGAGTGACCAAAATAGATGTAATTTCAGTTTCTTTATTTCCCACAAGAAGTCCCACATTATCAAAGCCTTCAGCATAATGTAACGGGGCGAGTTCTTCCAGAAAATCAATTACTTGTTGAATTATCATAGGTAGTATTTTATGGTAAAGATAAAAAAGTATATTTTCGTTGTGATGAATAAACTAAGGAAAATATTATTTCCATTTTCAATTTTATATCACGGGGTGACAGCGATGCGCAACTGGATGTATCATGTGGGTGTATTTGAAAGCACATCTTTTGATATTCCTGTTATCTGTGTGGGGAACCTCAATGTGGGTGGTACCGGAAAATCACCTATGATTGAATATCTTATTTCGGTTTTAAAAGATGAATATAAAGTGGCTGTTTTGAGCAGGGGTTATAAGCGAAAATCAACAGGTTTCCAGTTGGTTGAAAAACATCACACGGTTGAAGAAGTGGGTGATGAGCCTTTACAGTTTAAGCTTAAATTCCCGGATGTACTTGTCGCAGTTGATGCCAATCGTAGAAACGGAATCAATAAACTCAAAGAAATGGCAACTGTTATTTTACTTGATGATGCTTTTCAGCATCGAAGGGTGAAACCATTTTTTACTGTTTTACTAACTGCATATTCAGATTTATATATCAATGATTTCTTGCTTCCGGCCGGTAATTTAAGGGAATCCAAAACAGGAGTAAAGCGAGCACATTGTATTGTAGTGACTAAATGTCCTGAGAATTTATCTTATGCAGAGCAACAACAAATACAGTATGATTTAAATTTGGAACTTCATCAACATATATACTTTTCAACCATAGCATATGCATCAGTAATTCAGGGTGTTGATGAGATAAAGCATCTTGATTTTCTTCAGGAAAAATCATTTAAGCTTATCACCGGGATTGCAAACCCCAAACCACTTGTCGATTATCTGGCTGATTTAAAATTAAATTTTGAACATCTTGAATTTGCAGACCATCATAATTTTACCGAGGAGGAAATATTAAAACTCGACAACGAAAACATCATATTGACAACTGAAAAAGACTTTATGCGCCTGAAAGATAAAATCAAAACAGCAAAATTGTATTATTTGCCAATTTCAATCTCATTTCTAAACAAAGAAGATGGTTTTATAAAACGCATTAAAAATGCTGCAGCTTTTATTCCTGAAGAAAATGAAAAAATGAAAAATTAAACCTTTTGAGATTGAAGGGTGCGGTAAATTTTTTCAAAGAATTCTTCTGTTTTGAATGGTTTCGGAATGATTTCGTTAAAGCCAGCTTTGTAAAAATCATCTAGGTTTTCATCAATAGTTACTGCGGTTAGCGCAATAACGGGAATGTCTTTTTTAAATTCTTTGATTTGTTGAGTTGCCTCAATACCGCTTATACCCGGCATGTGAATGTCCATTAGAATTAAATCATAGTGATTTTCCTTTACCATTTTAACGGCATCCTCGCCATTATCTGCAACAGCGCAAATTATTTTGTTTTTTTCCAGAATTTTTTTGGTAATCATCTGGTTGATTTTGTTGTCTTCAACAACAAGCACATTCAGGTTTTCGAGTGCTCCAAGATCCTTTAAAGATAGCTGGGAATTTGACACTAATGAATCTGGTTTTTCATCAGAGATGTTTAATTTTATATCAAACCAAAACTTGGATCCTTTTCCAATTTCACTTTCAAGATGTACTTTACTATCCATCAAGTGTAGCAGGTTTCTTACAATAGAAAGTCCTAAACCAGTCCCGCCAAACTTTCTATTAATCTGTACTGAGCCTTGAGTGAAACTTTCAAATATAGCTTTTTGTTTTTTCAGGGTAATACCCACCCCATTGTCTTGAATTTCAAAATGAAGTAACACACTTCTGTCTGTTTGACTTAATTTTTTAACAACTAAAGTAATTTTCCCATTTTCTGTAAATTTTACAGAATTCCCCACAAGATTTATTAACACTTGTGACAATACAACAGGATCTCCAATGAGTTTTGGCGGTATGCCCTCATCATACTCAAGCATTAACTTATTGTTTTTGTCCAAAGCAGATTTTTTCAAAGCAATCAACACATCTTCAACACGCTTTTTTAAACTAAATGATTTCTTCTCAAGTTCCACTTTGTTTGCTTCTAGTTTGTTAAGGTCTAGAATGTTATTGATAAGCGACAATAAATATTCTCCAGAAAATTTTAAAGAGTTTAAATGCTCGATTTGGTCCTCCCGAGGTTTTTCTTCAAGCAATAAATGAGTTAAGCCTGTAACTGCATACATGGGCGTTCGCAACTCATGAGTGATGGTGGAAAGAAATTGGGCCTTGGCGATAGAAGCTTTTTCTGCACGTTCTTTTGCAATGAGAAGTTCATCGTTTTTGTCTTGTAATAAATTATTGGCTTTTGCCCTCAGGTTGTTGTTTTTGAAAAGTGAGAGTGTGAGTAATGATAAAATGATAATTAAAGCCACACTCAAGCCTGTGGTAAATCGATTCATAGTTATCGATTTTTGTTGCTCTTCAAGGTCACTTTGCTGTAAAGCTATTTTAGCAATAAGTTCTTCATTGTTAGATTCAAAATCTAAATTTTTACTTAAAACAGCTGCGTGAATTTCCTCCAGTTCATCTTTTTTATCAATGTGAATCCTCAAAGAAGTATAGGCTTCTTCAGTATTATTTTGAAGGAAAGCGATATCGCTGGCAGTTTTGTAACAATCTGCTTCAATTTTTAAATAGCGATTGTTTCTGCTTAATTCAAAAGCTCTTTCAATAGAATTCTTGGCTCTGTTGATGTTTCTTTCTTTTTCTTCTTCATTTTCAGTCGGAATAATAATCAAACACTTTGCAAGAAATCTGTTTGCTGTTGCTTCATAAAAGGGAATGTTTTCAGATTCAAAAACCGATAATGAGGCTGCAAAATAATTTAATGCCACCTGAACATTGTTGTTTTCAAGAGCAAAAAGCCCTTTTTTATAGGTAACTTTTGCAAGCTCAACTTCATCATTTAATGTTTGAAATATTCTATCAGCATTTTCTAAATATCTTTCTGCATTTTCTTTATTGTTTGTTTTCAGGGAAATTAATCCATACAAACTGTAAGCAATACCCAATTCTTTTGAGTTTGGCTCATCTTTTATGTAACCAATGGCTTTTGAGCATTCTGTACTTGCCAAATTATAACTGTAGATAGAGTAATAAAAATATGCAAGAGTAGTGCTAACAATGGACTTTTGTCTGGCATCTTCAATTGCATTAGCCAGATTTTTTGCTTCTAAAAGTTTGGGGACAACATTATCAAGTTCTTGAATTAAAATGGATTGGTAAGCTCCTTGTTGCAGCTCTTGAATTTTTGCAATGGTATCAGAGGCTTTGGGCTCATTTTCCTGAGAAAAAAGAGAAAACGAAGTCAAAACTAAGATTGAGGTTAAAATTAAATGAAAAGAACTCCTCATTATTCTTGATATATAAGGGCTAAATATAGTTATTTCTTTGAAATGTGATTCACTAAATCGATTAATCTCGAAGAATAACCAATTTCATTGTCATACCACCCAATTACTTTTACAAACTTACCAATTACAGAAGTCATTTGAGCATCAAAGATACAAGAATGTCTGTTATCTATAATATCAATAGAAACAATAGGGTCTTCAGTATATTCTAATATGTTTTTTAAGTAAGTGTCTGAAGCCTTTTTAAAGGCTTTATTGATTTCTTCAATAGAAGTTTCTTTTTTTACATTCAAAGTCAAATCAGTTAACGAGCCGTTTGGAACTGGAACCCTGATACCACAACCCCCAATAACCTCCGAAAGGTGAGGAAACACTTTAGTAAGAGCCTTTGCAGCACCCGTTGTCGTGGGTACAATAGATTGGCCGGCAGCTCTGGCTCGTCTCAAGTCTTTATGTGGTTGATCGTGCAGGCTTTGATCTGTGGTGTAAGAGTGGATGGTCGTGATGTAAGCTTGTTCCACACCACAAAGCTCATCAATAATCTTGATCATAGGAGCGGCATTGTTTGTGGTGCAGGAAGCATTTGAAATGATTTCTTCACTTCCGTTTAAAATGGACTCATTGACACCCAAAACAATGGTTTTAATATCATCTTCAAGCGGTGGAACCGTGAGAATTACTTTTTTTGCACCTGCAGTAATATGTTTTTGAAGTTGTTCTTTTGATTTAAATTTTCCTGTGGCTTCTATAACAATATCAACCGCATTCCAGCTAATTTCAGAAATATTTGCTTGGCTTGTAAGGGGATATGTTTTTCCATCTACAAGAATACCGTTATCAGAAAAAGTGACTGTTCGTTTAAGCACACCGTGAATGCTGTCATATTTGAGCAAATGACTCAATGTTCTGGAATCAGCGAGGTCATTGATAGCTACCACTTCAATGGTGGGATGGTCTAAAAGTAGCCGAAACAAACTGCGACCTATTCTCCCAAAGCCGTTGATGGCAATCTTAATCTTGTTTGACATGCTGTTTATGACTTGTTTTTAAAGAATGTGTTTGTGAGCTTTGTATGATGAACGCACAAGAGCTCCACTTTCAACGTGACGGAACCCCATCTCCAAACCTATTTCTTCATATTTTTTAAATTGTTCAGGCAGGATGAATTCTTTTACAGGAAGGTGTTTTTTCGAAGGTTGTAAATACTGACCAATAGTGACAATATCAACATTCACTTCTCTTAAGTCTTTCATAGTTTGAATCACTTCTTCCTCTGTTTCTCCAAGCCCCAGCATAATGCCACTTTTGGTTCGGTTAATACCGTTGTCTTTTAAATATTTTAAAACGGCAAGGCTGCGCTCATATTTTGCCTGTATACGCACCTCACGGGTAAGTCGCTTAACAGTTTCCATATTGTGTGAAACCACTTCGGGCTTGACTTCAATAATACGGTCAATGTTTTTTTCAACTCCCTGAAAATCGGGAATCAGGGTTTCAAGCGTAGTCTCGGGGTTCATCCTTCTGATTGCCTTCACCGTTTCAGCCCAGATGATAGATCCCATATCTTTTATGTCATCCCTGTCCACTGAAGTGACAACAGCGTGTTTGATATTCATTATTTTAATGGAGCGGGCCACTTTTTCAGGCTCTTCCCAATCGATGGTTTCCGGGCGGCCGGTTTTTACTCCACAAAAGCCACAGGAACGGGTACAGATATTTCCCAATATCATAAAAGTGGCGGTTCCCTCGCTCCAGCATTCCCCCATATTGGGGCAACTGCCTGAAGTACAAATGGTGTGTAAATCATATTTGTCAACCAGACTGCGCAGCTCTGTGTATTTTTTACCAGTGGGTAATTTTACCCGCAACCACTTGGGTTTTGGGGCTATTGGGGGAGGGTTGATTGTTTGTGTTTCCATAGACTAAATTGCGTGTAAATGTACAAAAAGATTAGCGATTATTTAGTTTTTGAGTTAGTGAGAATTTGAGTTTGTGAGTGGTTGATGAGGAGATTTAGAGTTTGGTGCTTGTAGATTAGAATTTGCATTTATCCTTGCTATTTATTTCTGAATTGTCTTATATCTTAAGTCTATCGTCTTAAATCTTTTAAGTCCTCTTTCCGGTGATTATTTCTGAAAGTAATTTTTTTGAACGCAGCAGTTTTACTTTGATATTGTTGATTGGTTCGTCCAGCTTTTCTGCGATTTCCTTATAACTCATTTCCTGAAAATACCTCAAATTGATTACTTCCTGATAAGGAGGCTTTAATTGCTTGATGAATTGTAATAATTCAGCGAGGTTTTGTTGCTTGATTAGGTTGTCTTCAGGAGAAGGGGAATCATCTGCAATTTTTTGCATTTGTTGGTCTATCGCCTCTGAGTTTTGGGTTTGAATGTGTGATTTGCTCTTTCGTAACTTATCAATATGGATGTTTTTTGAAATGGTAATCAACCAGGTGCTGAAGGTATATTCTTCTTTGAAAGTGTTTATCTTGTCAAACGCTTTCGCGAAAGTTTCAATGGTTATTTCCTCAGCTTCATATTCATTTTTCAGCCTGATGAGCTGAAAGGCATACACCTCATTCCAATAAGTATCAAGCAAATAATTGAAAGCGGTTTGCTTGCCTATTTTTGCTTGATGTATTTGTTCCAGAAGTTTTTTTTTGCTTACTTCCAATGTTTTGGCTTTGAAAAGAGATTGGTTATAAAGATAACCATTTGAAAGCAAATCATCACAATTTCAAGTATAGAAACAAAATAGACCAAATCGGTTTCCTGTAATTTCTTTAGTGCTTTGACAACCACTATATATTGCACGATCAACCTAAAGAGTACTAAAGCTAAAACGAATTCCCACCTAATAAATACAAATGAAACGAGCAAACCCAGCCAGAATAATACATTGGACAAATAGAATGTCCCAAGAATTACTTTGTGTGATAGTTTATAATGTGTGGCTGTCGTGAGGTGCCTTCTTTTTTGATTGAAGAGACTTTCCCAGCTATTCTTTGGTGTTGAGATAGTGAAGCTTTCCGGGGAATCACAAATAACAAAATTTGATTTGGTTGCGGCCTGATTGACAAACAAATCATCATCACCGGAACGAATGTACATATGACTCATAAAGCCATTGTTTTCATAAAATAAATTGGCAGTGTAACCAAGGTTTCTTCCCACACCCATATAAGGCATACCGAGTTTTGCAAAGCCAATATACTGCAAAGCCGCCATAAAGGTTTCAAAGCGAACGAGTTTATTTAAAAAGCCTTTTGCTTTCGCGTAAGCACCATAACCCAGTACAAGCTGTTTTTCATTACTGAAATGACTTGCCATTTGTTGAATCCATAAATTGGAGGCAGGTTTGCAGTCGGCATCAGTAAAGAGGAGGTGGTTGTTTTTTGCTTTTTTTATTCCCAGTGTGAGGGCATATTTTTTATTGGCCCAAAAAGCTTCATTGTTCACCACATTTACAATTTTAATTCTTGAATCTTTATTTGCAAAATCTTCTATAATATCAAGGGTGTCATCGATAGAAGCATCATTCACGAGAATCAATTCAAAACTTATATAGTCTTGAGCAAGCCAAAGCGGAATGTTGTTTTTTAAATTTTCGGCTTCATTTTTTGAGCAAACGATAACCGAAACCGGGGTTTGATTTTGTTCAACCGGAGGAGAACTTTTTGCAAATGCATAGTTGGCAAAAAGCAAATAGAAAATACAGTTTACAACGACAACAATAGCAAAAGCAACGAGTAGTGTTGAAAACATAAAAGAAAAATAGAGGTTTTAAGAGTGAATTTCTTCAGCGCAATTGTCAAACTGGTCTGGTGTTTTACCACAAAAACCACAGGCTTCACCATCTTTATTCAAAAGTGGGTTTTGGCTGGCACAGGTGCCGGCAAATTTACCGTCTTTTTTTGCCCAGATTTTTATGGCAATTCCTGCGATAGCAAGTCCTAAAAGTGCGAGAGTAATTAGAAATAACTTCATAGCTTAAAGTTTAGTGCAAAGATAGGAAAATGTGAAAAGAATTGGCGTTAATTGAAGTATAAAATTTTGGCTTAAAAAGCTTAAATCACATTCACCTCAGGCTCGATCGCAATCCCAAATTTATTTAAAACACTTTGTCTTATTTTTTTTGAAAGTTCCAGGATTTCACCTCCTGAAGCATTACCATAGTTTACAAGCACCAAGGCTTGATTTTCGTGAACGCCGGCATCACCAAAGCGTTTTCCTTTAAAACCGGCCAGTTCAATAAGCCAGCCTGCGGGAATTTTGTATGCGTTTTCAGAAACTTTATAATAAGGGGCTTCAGGAAAACGAGCTAAAAAATTTTCAAAAGAAGCTTTGTCCACTACAGGGTTCTTAAAAAAACTTCCACTATTGCCCAGCTCTTTAGGGTCTGGCAATTTGGATTGTCTGATAGCAATCACCGCTTTAGATACATCCTGAATGGTGGGGTGAGTCACTTGCATTTTGGTGAGTTCGTCTTGAATCGCTCCATAACCAGTGTTCAGGTTATGGTCTTTTTTAGTGAGTTGTAAAGTCACACTTGTGATGATATAGTTACCTTTTTCGATGGTTTTAAAAACAGAGGAGCGATAACCAAAATCACATTTTTCCAGACTAAAGGTTTTGTGTTTGCCGGATTCAACATTTATAGCTTCACAGGAAACAAAAACATCCTTGAGTTCGACACCATAAGCCCCGATGTTTTGAATGGGAGCCGTACCGGTATTTCCGGGAATGAGCGACAAGTTTTCAATTCCCCCATAGTTGTTTTCAAGGCAATTCAAAACAAGTTGATGCCAGTTTTCACCGGCCATTACTTTGAGGTGCACGCTATTTTCATCTTCAAAATCTATTGAAATCCCTTTCAAGTTGATGTGTATCACCAGTCCTTCAATATCTTTTGTAAGCAGCATATTACTGCCGCCACCCAAAATAAATTTATCAGGAAAACGGTTGTCTTTTAAAGCCACGCGAAGTTCTTCAACCGTGTTGACTTCCACAAAATGTTTCGCGAAAGCGTTTACACCAAAAGTGTTAAGTTGTTTAAGGTTTTTATTTTCAATAATTTGCATTAGCCTTTATATTGTTCAAGGGCTTCTTTTAAAATATTTACAGCAGTTTGGAGGTCTTCTTTTTTCAAGACATACGCGATGCGCACCTGATTTTTTCCTGCACCCGGAGTGGAGTAAAATCCAGCGGCGGGAGCGACCATAACAGTTTCATTATTATATTCAAACTCTTCGAGCAACCAGCGGGCAAAATCATCGGCGTCATTGACGGGTAATTCAGCGATGCAATAAAAGGCACCACCTGGATTGGCCACTTTTACATTAGGGATTTTTCTAAGCTCAGAAACCAGTAAATCCCTGCGGTCTTTGTATTCGGCAATGACACCGTCAAAATAGGATTGCGGGGTTTCTAGAGCGGCTTCACTGGCAATTTGAGCAAAAGTAGGCGGACTCAAACGTGCTTGTGCAAATTTCATAGCAGTTGCCATCACTTCTTTGTTTTTAGAAACTAGACATCCAATGCGGGCGCCACACATGCTGTATCTTTTGGAAACAGAATCAATTACAATAGCGTTTTCTTCTATACCCGGAACAGCTAAGATTGAGTGATGTTTCAATCCGTCGTAAGCAAATTCTCGATACACTTCATCAGCAATTAAAAACAAGTCGTGTTTTTTAACCAAAGTGGCAAGTTGATCAATTTCTTCTTTTGAGTATAAATACCCGGTTGGGTTTCCGGGATTGCATATAAGAATGGACTTGGTTTTTGGTGAAATCAATTTTTCAAATTCAGAAACTGGAGGCAAGCCAAAATTGTTTTCTATGGTTGAAATGACAGGAACTACTTTCACACCGGAGGCAGTTGCAAAGCCATTGTAGTTGGCATAAAAGGGTTCAGGTATGATGATTTCATCGTCGATGTCTGCTATACTTCCCATCGCGAAAAGAAGGGCCTCAGAACCACCGGTTGTAACGATAATGTTATCTGAGCTTATACTGGGTTCAATGGTTTTATAATAGGTCGCCAGTTTTTTTCTGTAACTTTCAAATCCGGCAGAATGACTGTATGATAAAACAGAAATATCATTGTTTTTGATCGCGTTTAAAGCAACTTCAGGAGTTTTTATATCAGGTTGACCAATGTTTAAGTAATATATTTTTCGACCTCTTTGTTGGGCCAAATCTGCATAAGGAACTAACTTTCTTATAGGAGACTCCGGCATTAACTTTCCTTTGTTTGAAATGTGTGGCATTTTGTTGTATTTTTAGCTTACAAAGTTGCAAAATTTAATTAAGATTTCCTCAAAGATTTGTTTAAGAATGTTTTAAATAATACGCCAATTAAATAAAAAACACACGGCTTGAATTCTAAGTATAATCCTATCCTTTTTATTCTTTTTCTTTTGTGCAGTTATGTGCATTGGAGCCAAGAAAATTTTGTGTTTTCAAAAAACAAGCTAAAGGATAAAGTTGATTTCAAACTCATTAATAATTTGATATTATTACCTGTGAAAGTGAACAATGTTCCCTTGACTTTTTTGCTGGATACCGGAGCATCTTCAACGGTTATTTTTAGTTTTGAGGATACAGAGTCGATTGAGTTGTTAAATTATCAAGTCATCAAATTAAGAGGCTTAGGAAAGGGAGAGCCGGTGGATGCTCTAAAGTCTGAAGGGAACACCATTCAAATTGGTAATGCGAAAAGCTCTAATCAAACTATTTATGTAGTATTTGACGGGGCATTGAGCTTTTCATCCAGATTGGGTTATCCTGTTCACGGGATAATTGGTGCTGAATTTTTAAAAGATTTTGTAGTTGAAGTCAATAACACAAGAGAGCAAATGCGTTTTACATTACCGGAATATTATAAAAAAAGAAATTGTCGCAAATGTGTTGAATTAGATTTAGTGCTTGAGAACAGAAAACCATTTTTAAATGCAAGTTTTTCACAAGATTCCACTCAAATGAAATTAAACTTATTAATAGACTCGGGTTCTGGCGATGGACTTTGGTTATTTGAAAACAGTGATGATCGCATCACAATTCCACCTGATGCCTTTGAAGATTATTTAGGTCTGGGGATCAATGGAGATATTTTTGGTAAACGCTCTAAAGTAGATTCCTTTATTTTAAATTCTTATCATTTAGAAAATGTAAACACTTCCTATCCAGACATTGGGTTTCTCGATATTATTAACGAAAATAAAACACGCCATGGCAGCCTTGGCGGCGAAATTCTAAAGCGTTTCAATTGGACGATTGATTATTCAAACAAATCCCTCATTTTAAAAAGCAATAAATATTTCAAAGACCCCTTCCACTACAATATGAGTGGTATCACGCTGCAACAAGGTGGTTTTACCATTGTTAAGGAACGCAGTGGCATTCAACCTGATGCCTATCGATTGAACCAAAATGAAGCACTCAATGTTTTTAATCTCAACTTAAGCTCTAACATCGAATTTAAGTTAAAACAGCTTTTTCAAGTGGTAGCAATAAGACCTAACTCTCCCGCAGCTCAAGCAGGTGTGAGAGAAGGCGATGAGATTTTGGAGGTAAATAACAAACCGGCATATCAATTTGAACTCAATGACCTTAATCAAATGTTTTACAGTAATGAAGGAAAAAAAATAAAATTAAAAATTTTAAGAAATGGAATTGAACAACAGCTTAAGTTTGAATTGAAAGATATCTAATAAAAAAGTCCCCATAAAAGAGGACTTTTTTATTTTGTAAAGTAAGTATTTTTTATCCCTTAACGTTACCTCTAATGTTTAAAGTCACAATGGGTTCATCAGCATTAGAATAGACACTAATGGCACGTCTTATTGGGCCCAAACGATTGGTATCATATTTTACCTCAATGCTGTCTGAGGCGCCCGGTAAAATGGGACCGTTGGGTTTTTTTGGAATTGTACATCCGCAAGTAGATTTGATATCCTCAATAACCAATGGTGCATCACCTGAATTAGTAAATTTGAATGTTCTTACCCCATCTGCACCTTTTTCAATCTCACCATAATCAATGGTGGTTTCTTCAAAAGTGATTTTAGCCTGAGCTTGTGTGGCATAACCTATAAGGCCTACTAATAATATTAACACAAATTTTTTCATAATTTCTAAGTTTTAGAGTTGCTAATGTAATTACTTTTTAAACTTCAAGCAAATTAAGTTATTCACTTTTATAATCTTGAAGTTATAACTACTTTTGCATACTATTTCAAAAATCAGACCAAATAATGAGTATCTCTTCAAATTATGATGCAAAAACCGTTGAGGATAAATGGTATGGCTACTGGATGGAAAACAATTATTTTCATTCACAACCCAATGAGAAAACACCTTACACGATAGTAATCCCCCCACCCAATGTCACCGGGGTATTACACATGGGTCATATGCTCAACAATACCATACAGGATGTTTTAATAAGAAGAGCTCGTTTGCAAGGATTTAACGCCTGTTGGGTTCCGGGAACAGACCACGCTTCGATTGCTACAGAAGCCAAAGTTGTTGCCAAACTTAAAGAAGAAGGCATTAATAAAACCGATTTAACCCGTGATGAATTTCTCAAGCACGCCTGGGAATGGACTGACAAACACGGTGGAATCATCCTTGAACAACTCAAAAAACTGGGGTGCTCTTGTGACTGGGACCGCACTAAGTTTACTCTGGATGACGACATGTCAGCCTCCGTAATCAAATCGTTTGTGGATTTGTATAACAAAGGGTTGATTTACCGTGGCTTTAGAATGGTCAACTGGGACCCCGAAGCCCAAACAACACTCTCTGATGAGGAGGTTATTTTTGAAGAACAACAAGGAAAACTATACTTTATAAAATATAAAATTGAAGGGAGTAATGATAGTTTAACCATTGCGACAACCCGTCCCGAAACCATTTTAGGCGATACTGCAATTTGCATCAACCCCAATGATGAGCGTTATGCTCACCTTAAAGGGAAAAAAGCCATTGTTCCCATTGCAAACCGGGTGATTCCTGTTATCGAAGATGAGTATGTAGATATGGAGTTTGGAACAGGCTGTTTAAAAGTAACGCCCGCTCACGATGAAAACGATAAAAATCTGGGTGACAAACACCAGCTTGAAATTATTGATATTCTCAATCCAAATGGAACCTTAAACTCTTTTGGTTTGCATTTTGAAGGTAAGGACCGTTTTGAAGTGAGAAAGGAAATTGCAGAGGAACTCAAACAAAAAGGACACCTTTTAAAAGTGGAGGATTATGTGAACAAGGTGGGCACCAGTGAACGCACCAAAGCAGTTATTGAACCCCGTTTGAGTGATCAATGGTTTTTGAATATGGAGGAGCTGGTAAAGCCAGCAATCAAGGCAGTGCTAGAAACCGAAGAAGTCAAACTTTTCCCTAAAAAATTCAACAATACTTACCGCCATTGGATGGAAAACATTCGCGATTGGAATATTTCTCGACAATTGTGGTGGGGTCAACAAATACCTGCCTTTTATTTTGGTGACGGAAAAGAAGATTTTGTGGTGGCAGAAACCAAAGAAGAAGCCCTCTCGCTTGCGCAAAAAAAATCCGGAAATGAAAAATTAGCAATTTCAGATCTAAATCAAGACCCCGATGCATTAGATACCTGGTTTTCCTCCTGGTTGTGGCCAATGAGTGTTTTTGGAGGGATTTTAGACCCCGAAAATGAAGAATTCAAATATTATTACCCCACAAACGATTTGGTAACTGGCCCAGATATTTTATTTTTCTGGGTCGCTAGAATGATAATCGCGGGTTATGAATATACCGGAAAACGCCCTTTTGAAAATGTGTATTTAACCGGATTGGTTAGAGACAAGCAACGTCGTAAAATGTCAAAATCTTTGGGTAATTCGCCAGATGCACTCGGTTTGATTGATCAATATGGAGCAGACGGCGTGCGTGTCGGACTTCTATTAAGCGCAGCTGCCGGAAATGACCTCCTCTTTGACGAACAATTGTGTAATCAGGGTAAAGGTTTTGCAAATAAAATTTGGAATGCTTTCAGACTTGTAAAAGGTTGGGAAATAGCAGAAATACCTCAACCGGATTATACAGAAAAAGCACTTGCTTGGTACAATGCAAAATTGCAAAATACCCTTATCGAAATTGAAGATCACTTCAGCAAGTACAGAATAAGTGATGCCTTAATGGCAATTTATAAGCTTGTGTGGGACGATTTTTGCTCCTGGTTATTGGAAATGGTAAAACCGGCTTATGGTCAACCCATTGATAAAAAAACATACAATTCCATTATTGATGCACTGGAAAATAATCTGCGTTTGTTGCATCCTTTTATGCCTTTTTTAACTGAAGAAATTTGGCAGAACATTTCAGACCGAAGCCCTAAAGACGCTCTCATCATTAACCACTGGCCTGTGATGAAACCTTTTGATGACAATTTAATTTCAGATTTTGACTTTGCCGCTGAAGTTATTTCAGGAATAAGAACCATCAGGAAAGAGAAAAACATATCATTTAAAGAGACTATTGACTTAGCGATTCTGAATACTGAGGGTTTTACAAAAAATCTGGATGCCATCATAGAGAAAATGGGAAACATCAAAACTCTTAGTTATGTTGAAGATAAGGTAGAAGGTTCCTTAAGTTTTAGAGTAAAATCAAATGAATATTTTATTCCTGTTGCTGGCGCTATTAATGTAGAAGAAGAAATTGAAAAGTTGCAAGCAGAGCTTAAATATACGGAAGGCTTTTTAAAATCTGTTCAAAGCAAATTGGCTAATGAACGTTTTGTAAACAATGCCCCAGAAGCTGTTATTGCTTCTGAAAGACAAAAAGAAGCTGATGCGCTTGCAAAAATCAATACCTTAAAAGAAAGTATAGCCGGATTACAATAAGTAAAAAAGCCCGAAAATTCGGGCTTTTTTATTTTAATTGACGGGAGCTTATCGCACTACAAATTTAATTTTTTGATGCCTACTTTCGTTTGAAACTGAAAGGATATACAATCCACTGCTTATATTGATTGGGATAATTGTTCTGTTTTCCAAATTTCTGTTTTCCTCATAAATTAGTTTTCCTTTAAGGTCAAAAATTTGAAGTTCGGCATTTTCTATAGATCCCAGTAAAACTATGTTTTCCTTGATAGGGTTATTTTCAAGAGCTAAATTTTCGAAATCAAAATTTTCAGTTGATAAGGGGTCCAGAAAGATTTCATCTCTTGCGAAATCTACGTTTTCCTGAGTAAGTGTGATGTGTTGTTCATTGCTTTCAGGAATGTAAAAGGCATCAAACACATCGATGTCACTTTCGCTTACAGCGGCATACCAATTTGTTGTGGAGGTGATTGCCAGCGAACTCAATGTGGGTATGAAATCAAATGCATCGATGTTGAGGTTGTCTAAAAACTCAATCAAAATAGGGTTGTTTCCTGCACCTGCTGCCAGACCTGCTATATCAAATTGCCCACCCGGTGCACTATCAAGACCAGCAGAAGAGGCAGGAGACATAGCAAAAGCTTCACTTTCATCAACGGTTATCCAAACTACAATTTGAATTTGACTTCTTATTCTGCTAACACTTATGGTTTGTGATGCCGGTGGTGTAAAAAACAATTCTATGAGAGCACGTGTGCTGCCTCCAGGGCCATCAGGATAAAAAGTCCAGTCAATTACGTTCATACCTGGTGTGCCTGTTGTCTCGCTAGCACCGCTGCCGTTTGAAATAGCAATGTTTCTGGTATCTTGAGGATATCCTAAAGCATCAAGTTCATTTTGAAAATCAGTTCTAAAGTTGGGAGCACCAGTGGGCAAAACGATTGTGGGATCAAATTCCACCGGGTCACCAGGTAATAAATGACCGTCAACATGGTCTAATAACATTTGACTGGCAGCCGGGCTGCGTAAAAGCCCATCAACCAAGTCCTGAAACGTGACATCTCCCAGTGGTCCATAAGCAATGTAGTTTAACAAATGCTGAAAACCTATTGGAACATTAGCACCAAGATGAGGCGAGTCAAAAGATAACCATAAGCGGGTGTCGTGTTCAAGGCTGTTTTGTTCCATATATGCAAGTGCATATCTTGAGATAAGCCCTCCCATGCTTGGGCCAATGATGACCAGTTCTTCATCACCTACTTTTTGAGCGTTTATCTCGTTAATGAGTTCAACAAGAACAAAAGCATTTCTTTGGATAAAGTCAGCACCGCCGTCTATAATTTCGTTTCCGTTTCTGGTGTAAACAGGGAAGTTTAAGATAACAACATCATAACCCAAATCTCTTGCTTCATCAGCCAGGTTTTCTGTACCATTGTTAAAGTTCATTAATTGATAGACTGAATTAATATCACGGGTGTCGCCCGGGTCAAAACCATCGATTATAATAATGGGTTTGTCAAGGATGCCATCTACATTATCAACAAAAACCTGATATTCACCAATACCGTTGTAAGCTTGGCTTTCGCCAAAACCTTGATAAGGAATTGATGATTCAATGGGTTGAATTGCACCAGCATTGCGAGTGTTATAGTCTGCGGTGCTTTTTGTTATATGAATAGAAGAATGCAATAAAATTTCTTCATTGTTTTCTAGAGTAACTTTAAATTTTATGTTTTTGACTCCTTCAGAGTTGAATTGTATGGTTTTAGTTTGATTTGGAATAAGGTTTTCAAAGCCATTATTGTCAAAATCGACCAGTATGTTTTGGATTTCAAATTCTGTTGTATTGAAGATTAAGTTTTCGGGAAAGCTGAAAGTAACGTTGAGTCCTTTATGATTTTCAACCAATGGAGCCGCTAGATGAACCATAAAACTGTCAAAATGATGTTCTTCAAGCGGTTGGTTTAAATGAAGATTTCCGTTAGCAACGGAAGTTATAAAACCCTCTTCATAAGCTGAAGAATTAATTTTTTGTAATTCTGAAATTACAATACTTACAGGTATTTGATTATTAATAAAGGCTTGCTTTTTAATATTTTTAATCACTTCATATTCAGGAAACCTGTTCAGGAAATCTGACCTGGAAAGTTCAGAAAGTGCTTGTGATATTCTGTTTCCGGTGGCAGCAGTATTTTCTGAAGTTAAGTTTGCAATTTCATAGACACGGTCATATAGAATACCAGAACTTATTTGTGATTTATCCAAAGAATTGAAAAAATCGGTTTGTAAGCTTTGGGCTGAAATAAAAAGAGGGAAAAGGAAAACGAAGAGAAAGTAAAGCTTTTTCATAGAATGAAGATTTTTTTTGATATCCGAATATAAGAATATAAACTCAAACTTGAATTAATTTAAAAAAAAATGTCTGGCTCAAAGAACCAGACATTCATAAATATTGTATTGTTTATGTTAAAAGGATACAGCTATATTCATTGAGAATCCTGTATTTTCGGGAACAAGTCTACAAACACCTCCCACACATATTAATCCACCGCGTTGACGCCCATAATTCAAAGCGAGTCTGGTTCTGCCTTTTGTGTAGCTTCCACCCACATTGTAATAGTGAATTTCATCCTCACCACCATAATTCCATGAATCAGTTACATAGACTCCCAGACGCGGAGAGAAGTTGTATTCAAGTAATGTTGCAGCCCAATTTTTTCGGTCATCATCTGACCATAAGTGTTGTAATTCAAAGCGCAATGCTTTTCCTCCACCAAGGCGGTATGTGTGTTCAAGAACCGCAATATTTGCGAGTATATCATCAATGGCCAGCGGGCTGCCATCTGTAATTCCTTTGTCAATAATGACGTTTGTGTAAGTGTAAATACCACTTAAATTTTCTGTCCATCTTTTTCTGATTTCAGTAGAAAATTCTCTAAAGTATCGATCACCATCCATCCCGATAAACTCTGATTTATATCCATTGTTTTCCACATCATAAACAGCATCAAGTCCTGCCCAATAGGCAAAATTCATACTTAGCTTTGTTCCATATTTTCCGCCAAGAGGTGTGTCTTTATCAAAGGTATAAAACCCGTCAATTTGAGCTCCCATTTCACCGGCTTGCACTTGTGTGTCTGAAATTAGCAAACGAGCCTGTGGGTTGTAAACATAAATATTTGTTAGTTGATAGTCATGTTGCTTTGTGAGTCCGGGAACGTAATTAATTAATTCTTGATTGAACTCATTGCCTTCAGCAAAACGGTCAGCATAAAAACTGAAGTTTTCTAAACGTCTCAGAGCAGCATTAATTCCAAGACCTCTTTGGGAATAGCCAAGATTTAATAAAACAGCTGACCCTTTATATAATTCTTCATTGTTTGTAATCAGGCCTTCATTCACTAATACGTCTGGTTCTTTGTGAATGGCTTCAAAACCAGCTGTAAAACTTTTATATAACAAATCAAACCTTCCAGAATAAGCATTAATAGCAGAAGGTATGTTAAAACTTCCAAGATTATCTTGATATCTTGCTACATAACTCCCTCCTAAGTCTAAAAATAAATCATCAACCTCTAGGACTTGACCTAAGTCTAAAATGGCATCAACTCCCTGAGTTACTCCTGCAGAAGTTTCAAAACCATTGCGTTGCTCACCATAAAGCCCTGTAAGGTGTAAATAATCTGTGGGCGAAAATTTAACTCTCACACCTTTAAGAGCATTGTTTAAACCCAGTTGTCTATCCTCCCAAAATCTTAATATCAAACCACTGCCAAATTGCTCATATAGATACCCTGCTGTGATATCGAGGGATTCATGTTTGAAATTTAGGTAATAAGATCCTATTCCATTTCCTTCAAGATTTGGTGCATAACCTAACAAAGGAACAGGCAGATAGGACTCATATTGAATACCTGCAGTAAATTTTCCTAAATTATAGTTTAAAGTTAAGTAATTGTTGGCACGAAAACGTTCTTCGGGAGCAAGGATATTTATACCTTCATCATCTTGAAGCCATTGTGAGTTTGATTCAAATCCGCCATAAAAAATTCCGGAATCTTGAGAAATTATAGACCAAGTGGAGCATAAGCAAAAAATTGCCACCAGTGTGTTTTTCATAGTAAGTTTTTTAGTTAGTTTGTGAGGGTTTATTTGGAATTATTAACGACTTTTTCATACAATTCATCTTCAGCACCGGGAGTATAGCCTGAATGTCTGTAAATAATTTGGTTGTTTTTAACAACCATTGTTAGTGGGACTGTAGCTGCACCAAGAATTCTCCTCAAATCATTATTTGTGTCAAGTAAAAATTCATAATCCCAGCTCTTTCCATTAATCATTGGTCTCACTCTTCTAACGCTTCTTGCATCATCAACAGAAATTGCATAGAGTTTTACATTGGTTTCATCTTTCCATTGTTCCCAGACTTCACTAATAGCGTCGAGTTCATTAATACAGGGGACACACCAGGTCGCCCAAAGTGAAACGATTACAATTTGATCGTTTTTAGAAATATCCTGAATGTTTACATCTGTTCCATCAAGGCTTTTGAGGGTCATATCAGGAAGCTCACTTTGAGCAAAAGTAATCAGAAAAAACAATGACGAAATAAGTGAAAAAATAACTTTCATAATTCAAAAATGTATTAAAATTGAAGGACAATATTAACAATATAAAATTTAAAATTTAAGTAAAATCAAAATTTATTTTAAATGTAAATCAGTATTTCTCAAATCTATGGTGTTAAATATTCATTAAATTATCAATAATTATTTATATTTGGAAAATATTAACAACTATTATAACTCAAAACAAATATCATGCTAAAAAAATTACAACTACTAGCTGCATTACTTTTTTTTGCCTATCCTGTTTTTAGCCAAACAATTGTAAGTACAGATCCAGAAAACAGAAAAGCAATTCTTGAAGAATTTACAGGAATTAACTGTCAATTTTGTCCTCAAGGTCACGCTATCGCAAATGCGATTAAAGATAATAACCCTGATGATTTTTTTGTTATCAACATCCATCAAGGTGGATTTTCAACTCCTGGAGCAGGTCAACCTGATTTCAGAACGCCTTTTGGCAACGCCATCGTAAATCAATCGTATTCAGGTGGAGGTTTTGGTTATCCTTCAGGAACGGTAAACCGTCAAAATTTTCCTGGAAGAGAAATGACAGCTCCAGGAACCACTGCAATGAGTAGAAGTTTTTGGACCGTCTCTTCAAATGAAACAATTGCTCAAGCATCTTATGTTAACGTGGGTGTTGAAGCTGAAATTGATATTAATACCCGAGAATTAACTGTACATGTTGAGGCTTACTATACTGGTAATAGTCCTCAGGCAACTAATAAGCTTAACGTAGCATTACTACAAAACAATACTTTAGGCCCACAATCTGGAGGTAATATGGGAAATAATTATGTGCATATGCACAGGTTAGTTCATTTATTAACAGGACAATGGGGGGTTGATATCAATACAACAACTTCTGGTAGTTTTGTAGATGAAACCTTTACTTATACTATTCCTGCTAATTACAATGGAGTTCCCGTTGATTTTTTTGAAGCAGAATTAGAACTAGTTGTTTTTATAACAGAAACTCAACAAAATATTGTTAGTGGAAACGGAGTCTTTTCAACTTATACAGGATTAGCAAATGCTAATGACATTAGAATCAATGAAATAAGTGAAATAATGGATCAATGTAATAATGTTATAGCTCCAACAATTAAAGTACAGAACATAGGTTCAAATAATACAACTGCTCTAACAATTGAATATTCAGTTAATGGTGGAGCGGCTCAAACTTATGAATGGGAAGGGCAGCTCAATTCAGTTTCCTCTCAAACTATTGAATTGCCTGAAATTGAATTTGATTTACAAGCAAATAATACTTTAGTTGTTACTTTACCAAATGATGATGATAATTCAAATAATGAAATGACACTTGAATTTGATGAAGCAGTCGAAAGTCATTATGAACTGGATTTAACAATTCAAACAGACAACTGGGGAAGTGAAGTGAGATGGAATATAAAAAATGGTGAAGGACAAACCATTACCCAAGGCGGTCCTTATGGTAATAATCAAACTATAAATGTGCCAACTATAACACTTACCGATGATTGTTATACATTCAACCTTATAGATACTTTTGGAGATGGTGGCGGTCCGGTTACACTTCAAGATACAAACGGATTGGTAATTTTTTCAACAAATGGAAATTATGGTTCAGGAGAGTCTGAAAATTTCTCTACTACCGGAAATCCACTTGGAGTTAATGATAACAACACTTTGGTTGCTTTAATTTACCCTAACCCAACAACCGGAATACTTAATATACAAACCGAAAGTAACCTGGATATAACGATTTTTGACATAACAGGAAAGCTGATTTTCAATGCTTCAAATGTAACAAACGGAGGTCATATTGATTTAAGTGCCCTCAATTCTGGATTATACTTAGTTAAAATGAATGATGGTAATAATGAATCAACCCAAAAATTAATTATTAAATAAATTTTCCCCGGGAGGCCTTTTCCGGCCTCCCTTTTTTTTAAAACATATATTATGAAAAAGATATCCTTACTTTTAGCACTTTTATTATCAGCAACCTTTACATATGCTCAATTCAATGTTACAGATTATGACGATGTACAAATTTTAGATGGTGATATTCGTGCATTTAATTCAACTTCAGCAGCCGATGCAACTTTATATTTCTGGATAAATAATGAATCACAAACAGATGATATATTTGTTAGAATACAATTAGAGTCCATAACAAATGGAGATGGAAGTTCTTACCAGTTTTGTTTTGCTACACTTTGTATTTTTGATGTAGCAGAGGGGCAGGTTTATCCAGTTAACGGAGGGCCGGTAACCATTCCTGCAGGTGGGACAAATGCTCAATTTGATAAATTTTTTAATGAAAATGATGGTGATGGGAATAATTATCCAATGGATTTTGTTTGGAAATTTTTCCAGGTAGATGGTGATGATAATGAAATAGGCGAGTCCATTTCCTTTACATACCGATTTGATCCAAATTTAAGTATCACTGATTATGAGAATAATCTAGGAATAACACTCCAAAATACTATTTCATCAGATTTTCTCAATATTGAATCATTAAACAATTTAAGTTTTGAAATGCTATCTCTAAACGGTCAGTTAATCAATAGTGGACAAATAGAAGCAGGGCTTAATAAAATTAACACCTCAAATTTAAATAGCGGTCTTTATTTTATTAAATTTTCAGACGGCAACAATTCTTCAACATTAAAATTTGTTGTTAAATAAATTTAGAATTCAAAAAAATGAAATTTATATTTAAGGGATTTTTATTAGCACTATTTTCATTACTTATTATTGCCTGTAGTGCAGATTACTTAGGTAACAGAGCAAATACATTATCTTTAATCACCATCAAGGCTAATGTTGAAACATCAACAATTGGGATTGATCAAACTCTAGAGTTTACAGTAGAAGGAGACGATGGGGAGGATTATACTTCTCAAAGCATCATTTCAGTTAATGGTGAACCCATCGAGGGTAGTACTTATTCATTTTCAGAAGGAGGGGAGTATGTTTTTTCAGCAACTTATCAAGACTATGGTAGTAATTTACTAGAATTTAACGTGGTAACTGAACGATTTCTTGTAATCAACAAATCTAAAGCTTTACGCAATCAAACGGTTGAATTCAAACTTCTGAATCCTGATGGAACCGATGCCACAGAAGAAGCTCAATTTTATGTAGATAACAATCTTATCGAAGGCGCTACCTATATAACTGATGTGGCGGGAGTATATTCAGTTTATGCTGTTTATGATAATGGTGTGAGCCAAACTGAAGAATCTACTTTTGAGGTGTTCATTCCAAAAAGAAAGATAGTCTATGAAGACTATACCGGGGCTTGGTGTGGCTGGTGTGTGAGAGTTACCAATGCAGTAAGATTGCTTAAAGAACAATCTGATGATGTAGTTATAGTAGCCATACACAATAATGATATTATGGCTTTTGAAGGAGAAAGTCAATTAGCAGATGCTTTTGATGTTAGTGCTTATCCCGCAGCTAAAATCAATAGAACTCTCACTGCTCCAACTCCAGAAGATGGAACAGAATCTATCGATTTAGCACTGACTCATGCCGGTGAAGATACTGATTTGAGCATTGCAATAAACACAAATTTGAATGGAGATAATCTTAATGTGGAGGTAAAATTAATATCTGAAAACCCAATTCCATCTTCATACAAGTTGGTTGCCTATGTTTATCAGAACGGTTTGATTTTTCCGCAAACTAATTATTATGTAGATACACCGGGAAGTCCTTACTATCAAATGGGCAATCCAATTCCGGATTTTGTACACGATGATGTTTTAGAAGCATCTTTAACAACAAACATTTTTGGAGAATCTATTCCTGCAACAGTTGCTTATGAAACATACTCCAGAACCTTTACAGCTTTAAACCTTTCAGAATTTGCAGAAACTGAATCACCTAATACCTATGACCCCACTCGTTTTGGTGTTGCTGTTTATGTGGTAGATGAAAACAATAACGCTTTAAACGCCCAACACGTGAGAGCCGGACAAAGTATAAATTTTGAATAGTTTTTAGAATTTAAATAATAAAAAAACGCCTTGTAAAACAAGGCGTTTTTTATTTATCTAATCTTTAAAGTCTAATATCTACTTCTACTACTCACCCAAAAATGGGTAACGATAATCGACCGGTGTTACAAATGTTTCTTTCACCATTCTTGGGGAAACCCATCTTAGCAAGTTTAATTTAGAACCTGCTTTGTCATTTGTTCCTGAAGCGCGTGCACCACCAAATGGCTGCTGACCCACAACCGCTCCTGTGGGCTTGTCATTGATATAGAAATTACCGGCAGCGTTTTCAAGGATGTCAACAGCAATTTCAAGCGCATATCGATCTTCACTGAATACAGCTCCTGTAAGGGCATATTCAGAAGTGCCATCAACCAGGTGAAGAGTTTCTTCCCATTTGTCATCGTCATAAAGATAGATAGTTACAACAGGCCCAAACAACTCGGTACACATTGTTGTGTATTTTGGATCTTCAGTTAAAATTACAGTAGGTTCAATGAAATACCCTATTGATTTATCATAACTTCCACCTACAACAATTTCTGCATTGCTATCTTTTTAGCCTGATCGATATAGCTCGCCAGTTTGTCAAAAGAACCTTCGTGAATCACTGCTGTGATAAAATTACCCATATCCTCAGGCGATCCCATTTTAAATGATTTTACATCTTTTACAAGCTGTTCTTTTACGGAAGGCCATAAATTCTTAGGTATGTAACATCTGGAGGCCGCTGAACATTTTTGCCCCTGAAATTCAAAAGCACCTCTTGATATCGCAGTTGCAATTTGAATGGGGTCTGAAGATTTGTGAGCGACAATAAAATCCTTACCACCTGTTTCGCCCACAATTCGTGGATAGGTTTTGTATTTGTTTATATTGTTGCCTATTTGTTTCCAAAGGATTTTAAATACATCTGTCGATCCGGTAAAGTGCAATCCTGAAAAATCAGGACTGTTTAAAATCGTGTCTGTAATCATAACAGGATCACCCATTACAACATTAATTACTCCGTCTGGTACGCCGGCTTCTTTAAAAATATCCATAATCACTTTTGCAGAATACACTTGGCTATCACTGGGTTTCCATATAGCCACATTCCCCATAAGTGCTGCACTTGCGGGTAAATTACCGGCAATTGCTGTAAAATTGAATGGTGTAATAGCATAAATGAATCCTTCAAGTGGACGATATTCCAGGCGGTTCCAGGCTCCTGAGGTTGACTCAGGCTGCTCTGCATAGATTTCAGTCATATACTGAACGTTGAACCTCAAAAAGTCTATCAGTTCACAAGCAGCATCAATTTCAGCTTGATAAATGTTCTTGGATTGTCCAAGCATTGTTGCAGCATTAATTTTTGCCCGGTAAGGACCTGCAATTAACTCTGCAGCTCTTAGGAAAATACCTGCACGTTGTTGCCAGGGCATTTTAGACCATTTTTTTCTGGCTTCAAGTAGCTGTTGCAATGGCATCTTCAATGTGCTTTTTTTCAGCTTTATGATAGGTTCCTAAAGAATGCTTATGGTCATGAGGAGGAGACATTGTGGCGGTGTTACCCGTGCGGATTTCCTTACCATTGATATATAAAGGCACTTCAACAGTACTGTTGTACATTGATTTATAGGTTCTTAAAACCTCATCCCTTTCGGGGGAACCCGGCGCATAGCTCTTTACCGGCTCATTTACAGCGATTGGTACTTTATAAAATCCTTTTCCCATAATTCTCGTTTTTACTTTAAATTTTAATTGACTGCGAAGTTACAAATTTTTAAAGAGTCTCTTTAAAATTTGGCTTTACTTCTTTCCTGAAATTTTGTAAGTTGTATCGCAAATTTAGGACTTAAAAGCTATGTGTACAGTAACATTTATTGCAAAAGGAAAAGATGATTTTATACTCACTTCAAACAGAGATGAATTGCCTGAAAGGAGTACTTTAAGTCCGCAAGAATATACAGAGGATAATGTAAAGTTGATATACCCTAAAGACAAAGTTGCAGGAGGAACCTGGATTGGCTTAAGCGAAAAAAACCGGCTCATAAATTTGTTAAACGGAGCATTTATGCCTCACAAAAGAAAATCAATTTACAAAATGAGCAGGGGAGTTGTGGTTAAAAAACTGCTTGTTGCAGAAGATGCTATTCAAGAAATTAAAGATTTTGACTTTGTGGGCATTGAACCTTTTACCATCATTTTAGTGGATTGGCATTTTGGTTTGAAATTGTATCAATTGGTATGGGATGAACTTAAAATTCACTTTCAGGAACTTTGTTTGTCAAATCATATTTGGAGCTCATCGCCTTTATATTCAGAAGAGATGGAGGTGCTTCGGAAAGATTGGCTTCAAAATTTTTTAAAAAAGAATCCTGCTGATGCTGAAAATTTATGGGAATTTCATCATAAAGCTGGTATTGGAGATAGAGAAATAGATTTACAAATGGACAGAGGCTTTATTAAAACCGTTAGCATTTCTCAAATAGAAAAGAATAATGGACAAGTTAGGATGATTTATAAAGATTTAAAGACTGGAGCAATTAATAAAATCGTTAGTTAAACTAATTCATTGCAAATAGAGCACTCAATCTAAATGAGGGGACTTTTACCTTAAACTTGCGAGTGGACGTGAAATTTATCATATTGTAAAAACCTTTCATAGAACCAAATGGAGAAAGTAATAAACAACCAGAGTTGTATGTATAAGAATCACCGGGTTTAATGACAGGTTTTTTGCCAACAACACCTTCACCTGTAACTATTTCATTAGAGTTTAATGAATCTTTTATTTTCCAATATCTTGAAGTGAGTTGGACAAGATCTTTGCTTTGATTTTCAATGGTTATTTGGTATCTAAAGGCATAGTACATTTTTTGGTTTTTATAAAATGTACCTTCAAAGTGGGTTTCCACAGAAATTTTTATTCCTTTTGTAACTTGTTGTACCATAAATTAATAAACTGAAAATGAAATGAGCGCATAGCCCACTCCGGCAAAGGTAGCTAAGGTAATAAATAAAGTGTTTAAAATCATAAATTTAACGAATGTTTTAAACCTGCCCTGTCCATAAAAGCGTCTCATAGCCTTGTATAAATAAAAAATAAATAATAAAAGTGCAATGTTTGAAAACAAATCAGTTGAAAAAACAAAATCAAAAACTACAGAAAAAATGAAAAGTACAAAAAATAAACTTTGCACGTGAAATGTAAATATCAAATGCTCCATATAGGTAAACCTGTTTTTTCTTATGTACAAAAGCTTAATGAAAAGTGCAAAAATGGGTAAAAAGAGAAATATAACTATGGGAAGTCTCGACATAAAAAAATCATTAGCAAAGTTGGGGTTCGTTATAAAAAAGTCAAAATCAATTACTTTTTTATAAAGCCATAAATTGAAAGTTGATTTCTCATGACCAATTTCATCCAATGCTTGTTGTGGTTTTACCGCTTTATTCTTTTTATAAAAATCATTGTAAATACTAACCTTTTGATAAAATCTTTGACCCCGATACATAGTGTCTAACTGAACTTCAGAATAATAAACAACAGTATCTTTATTGTAATAATTTAGAGTTGAGGAATTAGTATTTAAACTGTCTGATACAGAAAAGGAATTTGTTTTAAAGACCTCATCAAGAACACTAGCCGTTTCCGGGTCATTTGATGTTTTTATATTTTTAGGTTTTTCACTTTCATTAAACTTTTCAAAAGAATTATTGCTGTATTCATTTATCTTGTTGAGTGCACCATTAATTAAAAAAAACACAATACTTACACTCAAATAAAACCGAAACGGATTGGCATATCGCATCCTCTTGCCTGCTATGTAATCTTTAGAAATCGTTCCTGGTCTAAATAACAATACTCTCATCGTTAGCATGAGCCTGCTATCATAAGAAAAAATGTTGCCAAAAAATTCACTAATCAATTCTTTAAAATGTAATTTTTTTGTAGAATTGAGCTGGGAACATTGAGGACAAAAGTGATCACTCTTATCAAGTGGGTGCTCACAATTGAGACATTTTTCACCTCTGAATTGAAGAGAATTTTGGTTTTTTTCTTTTGAAGGAAGAAGTGTTGCTAAAAAAACAGAAAATTTATCCGGCATGTTTTTTTATGACTATATTTTTAACTTATCAATAGCAAGGGATTTTAGTGGTTTGTGATATTTTCAGAATTGTTTGAACCCACACCTATGATTCTGTCAAACCTGCCTCCCAAATCTCTGTAATAAACCACAACAGTATAATCATTTTCAGTTTCATCAAAGTTGCCGCTTATTGCACCTTGATTGATGTTGCCATCTCTATCCTTAATAACATATTTATAGTTGTAAAAACCTTGCTTAAATAAATGTTTAAGTCTGTAAACATCATTATTAGAGTCATAAGTCAATCGGGTAGAGTCGTCAAGAGTGTAATTGTTGAAGTTTCCATAAATATGAATCTCTTCACCATCATTGAGGTCCTCATAATACTGAAGTGCAAAGTGCACCCAGACATACTCGGCATCAATACTTGATTTCTGACCTCTGATATTGCGAACAACAAAATTACCATTGATGTCTGGATTGTAGGTATAAGGTCTATCTTTTCTGGAGATATTAGTATATAAATAATTGATAAAAGTATCTTCCATTTCAACCCTTCTTATGTTTACAGTTGCTCCTCTCACATCACTATTGTCAAAGTTAAAAAACTCATTACCACCCCAGAATGAGGCCTCCAAATCATAACGATAAACAAGCTCATTGCCTAGAGTGTATTGCGGTTTTAAATCTGAAATAGCAAAATTTAAACTACTATTCTGAAGTAACAGGGTTTTAACATTTTGATTTGGATTAATTAATGGCGAGCTTTGAGAATTAATCGTAAAATGAACAACTTGTTTTGTGTTAATAAAATTGAGATTTCTTGTTCGTTTGATTTCTACACCCACATTCGCAACATCCTCATAGACCATAAATTTTCTTGAAAATTGTAGATTTCCACGATCATCAAAAATACTAACGAGATAATTTCCACTTTTTGTGATACTTCTTGTATCCCTGTTTGGAATATTCAATACATAATGAGAATACATTTGCAAAGTGTTAAAAGAGTTTTCATAAAAATCGATGCGCACATCATCAAAACCATTGAGATATTCACCCTTAGCAAGGTTTGAAGGTGTCCAGTCAAAATTATAATGATCAATGGTGTAGTAATAATCACGTTCATCACCAATAATATCATCAAAACTTAACTCAAAACCTTCTCCAAGCTTTAAAATGGGAAGTTGGGCCTGTGGAGTTTTACCTTTGAAAGCAATTGTTTTTATATGATAAGGAGAAGGAGTCTCTTTAACTTGACCAAAAGAAAAAAAAGTAAACAACAAGAAAAATAAAGATATAAATAGTTTCATCTGCACCTGCTTTTTGATTTTAAACATTGGTAAATATAAACAATTTTTGAACTTAGGGTCTTGTTTTTTAAATGTAAACATTTATTATTTAGACTAATTATAAATAGTGAATTTAGTTATTTTTAGTCTTAGAAATACGTCCTTAAATTTGTAAATTTGCACTCTTTTTAATTGGTATTATATCAATTTAATAAATATACAGAAAACTAAACACTGAAATCCTATGTCAAAAGACATTAGAATCAAAAAGGGGCTTGACATTCGACTTGTTGGTGAGTCAGAAAAAGCACTAACAAATGCTCCAAGGTCCCGCACTTTCGTTATTAGACCATCAGATTTTCATTTAATTACTCCAAAAATTGTGGTAAAAGAAGGCGCAACCCTTAAAGCCGGTGACGATCTTTTTTATCATCGTGAGAATGAAGCTATTCGGTTTGTTTCACCTGTGAGTGGAACTTTAACCGAGATTAAAAGAGGTGCTAAAAGAGTCATTACTCAAATAGTAATTACAGCAGATGTAGAAGACAATTTTCGTGACTTTGGTAAACTTGATGTAGCTACGGCTTCTTCTGAGGCAATTAAAACTCACTTGTTGGAATCTGGTTGTTGGCCTTTTATCAAGCAACGTCCATATGATGTGATTGCAAACCCTGACAAAACCCCAAAAGCAATTTTTGTCTCTGCTCACGCTACTGCCCCTTTAGTAGCAGATTATGATTTCACACTAAACGGAAAAGAAAGAGAACTTCTGGCTGCAGTTTCTGCCCTCTCAAAACTCACAGATGGCCAGGTTCACGTGGGTATTGGTAAAAACAGTACTTCCCAGTTTTTAAACTTGCAAAATATTACCATTCATAAAATTTCCGGGCCACATCCTTCAGGAAATGTGGGAACACTCATTAATAAAATCGATCCTATCAACAAGGGAGAGCTTGTTTGGACAATTACGCCACAAGACTTGGTAATTATAGGAGAACTTTTATTGACAGGAAAATTTAATGCAGAGCGCATTGTTGCACTTTCCGGTTCATCATTGAAAAATCCAAAATACTACCGCACAAAAGCATGTGCAGAAGTCTCAACGATGGTTTATGATTCTGGTTTGAATGAAGACCATGTGCGAATTATTAGTGGAGGTGTCTTAACCGGTAAAAAAGTGGAAGCAGATGGACATTTAGGATATTATGACAATACCATTTCTGTTATACCGGAAGGTGATGATTATGAATTTTTTGGATGGAACAAACCAATTTTCAATAAAATTTCTATTACGAGAGCATTGACATTTTCATGGTTGACACCCAAAAAAAAATATGTTTTGAACACAAATACAAATGGTGAACACAGAGCTTTTGTTCAAACCGGTTTGTATGAGCAGGTTTTTCCACTTGATATTTACCCCATGCAAACTTTAAAAGCATGTATGGTTGAGGATCTGGATGTGATGGAGGAAATTGGAATGTATGAAGTAGCACCTGAAGATTTTGCACTCACTGAATTTGTGTGTATTTCAAAACAACCACATCAAGAGATTATTAGAAAAGGATTGGATCTTATGTACAAAGAAATTGGTTAAGCTATGAGTTTAAAAAATAAATTACACGAATTAAAATTAAAATACAAAGACACTAAAATGCGTGCATCATTCAATGCACTTCATACATTTTTGTATTTACCAAATGAGACCACCCACTCCGGAAGTCATGTTAGAGCCGCAGATGATTTAAAGCGCACCATGAATACTGTAATCATGGCTTTGGTTCCTTGTTTGATTTTTGGAATATTTAATGCCGGTTATCAACATTATTCTGCCATTAACGGTTTTCCTGAAACTTTTTCTCTATTTGAACACTTTATCAACTGGGAAAATTTTGTATTGGGAGCCTGGACCGTATTACCATTGGTTGTAGTCTCTTATGGTGTTGGATTGGCAATTGAATTTTTATTTGCAACCATCAAAGGACACGAGGTTGAAGAAGGTTATTTGGTGACCGGTATGCTAGTGCCACTTATTATACCAGTTGATACGCCACTTTGGATGCTTGCTGTAGCAGTTGCTTTTGGTGTAGTCATTGGAAAAGAAGTCTTTGGAGGAACCGGAATGAATATTCTTAACCCTGCATTGACAATACGCGCATTTTTATTCTTTGCTTATCCTACATGGATGAGTGGGGATAAGGTTTGGGTTCATGGTGCTGTTGAGCGTGATGCTCAAATTGCTGCCGGAGCAACAGACGTAAGCGCCATTTCTGGTGAAACTATTTTGGGAAGCTATGCACAAAATAATGAAGTCGTTTATAGCCTATGGGATATGTTTTATGGGTTTATACCCGGTTCTATAGGTGAAACTTCTACACTACTAATCATTTTGGGAGGTATATTTCTTCTTTACACTAAGGTAGCTAGTTGGCGTATTATTGTCAGCTCCATAGTGGGAGCCCTTGTTATGGGACTCATCTTTAATTGGGTTGTTGATGCCGGTGTTATAAAAGAAGGGAGCAGTTTTTATGGATTGATGAGTGTTGCTTTCTGGGAACACTTGATTATTGGTGGACTGGCCTTTGGTATTGTCTATATGGCAACAGACCCTGTTACAGGTTCACAAACCAATAAGGGTAAATGGATATATGGATTTTTTATAGGATTTATTTCTGTAATGATTCGAGTATTCAACCCTGCATATCCTGAAGGAGTATTTCTTGCAATTCTCTTAATGAATGTTTTTGCACCCACCATTGACCATTACGTCATCAGAGGAAATATCAAAAGAAGAATGAAACGTTTAAAAGTAAAAACTGCTTAATCATGGCTAAGAAAACAGATAATAATTTATATACCCTCTTTTTTGCCATCGTAATGGTCATTGTAGTTGGTTCATTACTTGCTTTCCTTGCATCTACATTAAAGCCAAGAATTGTTGAAAACCAACGTTTTGAAAAACAACAAAACATTCTCTATGCGATGGGAATTCATAACAATGAAGGGGATAATGATGTGCAATTCATAGCAACTGATAAAGTGGGAGAAGTTTTTGATTCATACATTTCAAATCAATATTACATTCAAGGTGGAGAAATGATTGAAGATGATGAAGCTTATCTAATTGATTTGGCCAGAGAAGAAGCCTTAACCAGAAATCCTGAATACAAGAAAAGATTACCTCTTTTTATAGGGGAGAAAGATGGGGAAAAATTTTACATAGTTCCTGTGCTGGGTAAAGGACTTTGGGATGCCATCTGGGGATTTGTAGCCATTGGTGAGGATTTAGTTGTGAAAGGTGTTTACTTTGATCATAAAGCAGAGACACCAGGACTGGGTGCAAACATTAAAGAACGTTTCTTTATGGATAAATTTTCAGGCGAACATATCTTTGACGATGAAGGTGACTTTGCCGGAATTACTGTAGCAAAGGGAAACAATGACCCCGCTAATAACAGAAAACAAGACAACAAAGTTGACGCCATAGCTGGTTCAACAATAACAGGTGATGGAGTAACAGCAATGTTACGCAACTATTTAAGAACCTATTTACCTTATATACAATCTATAAATCAATAAGCAATGGGATTATTATCAAAAAAAGACAGAGCTTTAATACTTGACCCGTTAACAGATAACAACCCAATTACAATTCAAGTACTTGGTATTTGTTCGGCTCTTGCAATTACAGCTCAATTGAAGGCTTCCATAGTGATGGCGCTTTCAGTAATATTTGTTATGGGAGTTGGAAACATTGTGATCTCGCTAATGCGAAATATGATTCCTTCAAAAATCAGAATTATAGTTCAGCTAGTTGTAGTTGCAACATTGGTAATTATAGTAGATCAGGTCCTCAAAGCCTATGCTTATGAGTTAAGTAAACAACTTTCTGTATTTATCGGTTTGATTATTACAAACTGTATTATTATGGGACGATTTGAAGCTTTTGCTTTGGGTAATGGTGTTTGGCGCTCTTTTCTTGACGGAATTGGAAACGCACTCGGTTATGGAGTTATTTTAATTATTGTAGGTTTCTTCAGAGAACTTTTAGGTTCCGGAACGCTTTTAGGAATACAAGTTTTAGGAGACCCTATTGCAAAAACCGGGCTTTACTCCATTGGTTATGAAAACAACGGTTTTATGTTGTTGTCACCAATGGCACTAATTGTTGTTGGAATTATAATATGGGTTCAACGCACAAGAAGTCCACATTTAGTTGAAGAAAATTAATAAAAAGTAGTTATAAGTTATCCCTAACAGGTGACTAAATACAAAATAATATGGAGCATTTAGAATTATTTTTTAAATCAGTATTTATAGACAATATGGTATTTGCCACATTCCTTGGTATGTGTTCTTACCTGGCAGTCTCCAAAAAAGTTACTACAGCAGTAGGCCTTGGGGCAGCCGTTATTTTTGTACTCGGGATTACTGTTCCCATCAACTGGTTGTTAGATCAATATATATTGAGAAGTGGTGCTTTAGAATGGTTAGGCCCGGAGTATGCTTCTTATGACCTAAGCTTCCTTTCATTCATTATGTTTATCGCTACTATCGCAACAATGGTTCAGTTGGTTGAGATAGTTGTTGAAAAATTTCTTCCTGCTTTATATAACTCTTTGGGTATCTTTTTACCACTTATTGCGGTAAACTGTGCCATTCTAGGAGGTTCATTATTTATGCAGTCAAGACAAATAGCGAGCATCGATTTGGCCCTCAATTATGGTCTAAGCTCAGGCTTTGGTTTCTTTTTAGCCATTCTGACCATTGCAGCTATTCGAGAGAAAATACGCTACTCAAATGTGCCGCCTGCTTTAAGAGGATTAGGAATCACATTTATAATTACCGGATTGATGGCCATTGGTTTTATGAGTTTTGGTGGAATGTTAACTGGTGGAGATGATGGCGATTCTGGTGATGCTGCACAGGTAATACAAATAGGAACACCTCCAAATACTGATTCTAGTGGTGGAAGTGCATTAAATTATCAAAGCCCTGAGGGTACTGAACAAAGCACCGATTCAGAAGAAGTAAACGAAGAAGTAATACAAGAAGAAACAAATTAACGATATGATATTAGCAGCAAGTACATTAGGTGTCGTTTTAGCAACTGTAATCGCATTTTTAGTGCTGATTTTACTTTTGGTTGGAATTTTGATTTTTGTCAAAGAAAAATTATCACCATCGGGACCGGTAAAACTGACCATTAATGGTGAAAAAGTTCTTGAAGTGGAATCAGGTAGTACCTTATTGACGACCCTAAGTTCAGAAAAAATATTTTTACCATCTGCTTGTGGTGGTGGTGGAACCTGTATTCAATGTGAATGCCATGTTCTTGAGGGTGGAGGAGAGGCCTTGCCAACAGAAACACCACACTTTTCAAGAAAAGAATTGAAAGAAGGTGCCAGGCTTTCATGTCAGGTAAAAGTTAAACAGGATATGGTTATAACCATCCCTGAAGAAGTTTTTGGAATCAAAAAATGGGACGCCGTAGTTACCCGTAACTATAATGTTTCCACTTTTATAAAAGAATTTGTAGTAGAAATTCCTGAGGATATGAACTACAAAGCAGGTGGTTATATTCAAATTGAAATTCCACCATGTGAAATTAAATACAGTGATATTGATATTACAGCACACCCTGAAGAACACAGTACTCCAGACCTTTTTAAAGCTGAGTGGGATAAATTTGATTTATGGCCACTGGTAATGAAAAATAACGAAACTGTTGAGCGTGCCTACTCTATGGCTTCATACCCTGCAGAAGGTCGCGAAATTATGTTAAACGTGCGTGTTGCAACTCCGCCTTGGGACAGAGCTAAAAACACCTGGATGGCTGTAAATCCCGGGATCGCTTCCTCTTATATTTTTGCCCAAAAACCCGGAGATAAAGTGGTGATTTCAGGTCCTTATGGAGAGTTCTTTATCAACGAAAGTGAAGCCGAAATGCTTTATGTAGGCGGTGGAGCCGGTATGGCACCGATGCGCTCACACCTCTATCACCTATTCCGCACCTTGAAAACCGGAAGAAAAGTAACTTATTGGTATGGTGGTCGTTCTAAAAGAGAACTGTTCTACATCGACCACTTTAAAAAACTTGAAAAGGATTTCCCAAATTTCAAATTCTATATGGCACTTTCTGAGCCACTCGAAGAAGACAACTGGAAAGTAAAAGATGGTATCGACGGCGAAGGTGACGGATTTGTTGGATTTATCCACCAAGTGGTAATCGACAACTATCTAAGCAAACACGAAGAACCGGAAGAAATCGAATTGTATTTCTGCGGACCTCCATTAATGAACCAGGCGGTTCAAAAGATGGGTGAGGACTATGGGATACCTGATGAACACATCCGCTTTGATGACTTTGGAGGATAACCGTCCTTTTGATATAAATAATAAAACCGATACCTTTAAAGTGTCGGTTTTTTTAAATAAAAGTTTTTATGTCACTCCCTCTCACAGAACAAGAACTCCACAATCTGGCGATGAATATCGTGGGCAAAGACCTTGAAGAACAAGGTTTTGAATTTATGGGTATCAACTCAGAATTAAAAAAGAATCCGCAGTTTGTGGCGTTGAAAGAAAAACACTTCATTTTGTGATTGTAAGAGCCATTACTTATCCTGATCCCGTTCAGGAATATGACCAGGCTTTTATGAAAAAAATGAAAGAACACGCCGATAAGTTTGAAGCCAAAACCTATTATGCCGGCGTGGGCCTCGGGCACGGAAGCGATTACCAACAACCCATAGTAAAAGATGAAGATTATAGCGTGATTTATAACGGAATTCAGGAAATAACTTTTTAAAAATTCTAAATGAAAAAATTAATTACAGTTTTTATTATCCTTCTGTTTATATCCTGTAAATCAGATAAAAATGAGGTGCAAATTATACAAAATGTAGGTGAAGCCTTTGGAACGACTTATAACATTCAGTATGAAAGTAAAACAGACTATCACGAGCAGTTAAAAGAAGTATTTGATGCAGTGAATCAATCCTTGTCAACATATATACCCAGTTCAGATATTTCCAGAATTAATAATGGAGACACCACAGTGGTAGTTGATGCAAACTTTATAGAAGTTTTTCATGCCTCCAAAGAAATCTGGCAAGCTACAGAAGGCTATTTTGACCCTACTGTGGGACCTTTAGTGAATGCGTATGGATTTGGACCCAATAGCGCTTTAAAAGGCATAGACAGTACTCAAATTGACAGTATTAAGCAATTTGTGGGTTTTGAAAAGTTAACACTTACATCAAGCCAACAATTATTGAAGAATGACACAAGAACTTTTGTTGATTTTAATGCCATTGCAAAAGGATATGCGATTGATTTACTCGGTAAAGTTTTAGAAGATAATGCAGTTGAAAATTATCTTATTGAATTGGGAGGTGAACTTTTGGGGAAAGGAATCAACACCAGTTCCGGAAACAACTGGATTGTTGCCATTGATGACCCCACACAAACCGAAGAACGTTTACTCATCAAAAAATTACAATTGAAAGACCGTGGGATGGCGACTTCAGGCAATTACCGCAAAACCCGAATTGACCCTGTCACCAAAGCAAAATATGTACATACCATCAATCCAAAAACCGGATGGCCAAAGCGAAGTAATGTATTGAGTGTTTCGGTACTTGCAGAAAACTGTATGCTCGCTGATGGATATGCCACCGCTTTTATGGTGATGGAACTGGAAGAAACAAAGTCATTTTTGAAAGAACAATCTGCCATTGATGCCTATATCATCTATGTTGATGAGCAAGGAAATCTACAGGAATGGTTGACTGAAGGTTTTCAAAAGGTTGTTGTAGAATAAAAAAGCCCCTTTGAATAGACAATAGAGGCTTCTTTTTTAGCTTTGAGTTTCTAATCTTTCTTATTCTTCACGTGAGTCTCCAGCCATTCATCCTGCTCCCATAGCATATGCATAATAAATACCTTTTTCATTGTTATAGACTTAAATTACTTTTTAATCACAGTTTTTACCACTCGTTCTCCTTCTTGGCCCTCTATCAAAACAAAATAAACGCCCGTTGACAAAAAGCTAACGTCTATACTTTCAAAAGCGGTGGTTATTTTTTTAAGTGTTTTACCTTGGCTTTGGTAAAAACTTACACTTTTTAATGGGTTTTTACTTTTTATGGATAAAACACCATCGACAGGGTTAGGGGTAATGGTCAGCCCTTTTATAGCTGAGTCTTGGACATTTAAGATGGTTTGATTTTCATACCATATTAAAAATCTAGGATCAGTATTAGCCCCAATAGTTGCGATATTAACTAAATCTAGATCACCATCATTATCTATATCTACTGGCATATTCAAACCAGAATGGAGACCTGTCGGAGGATCAACAAAAAAAGGAGAGCTAAAATTTCCCGAGCCATCATTTAGTTGGTAATTAATTCCATTATTGACCGTTGAATAATAAACAACATCAATTGAGCTATTGTTATCTATATCAAAAATTGCAAGTGATTGATAATTAATGTTAGGATCTGAAGTCGGGTTTATGGTTTGTTTGGGGCCAAAATTACCCAAACCATCCAAATTTTCATACCAAAAAATGCCATTTGAACTCCTAGTAACTATGTCAAGATCGCTATCATTATCAATGTCCTCTAAAAAAAGCTGTGTGTTATAAAATCCAGAAGTTTCCACAATATGTTGTGTAGTAAAATTTCCGGTTCCGTCATTTTCATACCAAGAAAGCAACGTGCTTCCTCCGGAGTTGCTCAATACATCGAGAAAGCCGTTGCCATTGATGTCCCCCACCTTTTGAGTGCGTGCTTGTGCCAAGGTGGTACTAATGGGTGTGGGTGGGCCAAAAGTTCCTTGCCCATCCAAGTGTTCCATCCAATAGAATCCCACACTGTTTGTAATGCCAACCACCAAATCCAAAAATCCGTTGCCGTTTAAATCAGCAGCTTCTGCACTCCTCACTCTATTTAGATTTTCTACAAGCACTTGTCTTGGAGCAAAACTGCCTCCGCCCAAGTTACGGTAAAAATACAATTGGTCATTTTCAAATGAACTCACCAAAATATCCAAATGACCATCTTGGTTTAAATCAACAACCAGATTGTCAAATGATTGTCCATGGTCTATTGAAATAGTAATTGGTTCACTAAAGTTGCCATTACTATCAATACTTTTAAACCAAGCTACCAATTGAGATGTCACAATCAAGATGTCTTGATTATCATCATTATCAAAATCACCTTGATTTATATTATTGACTATGCCAAGGTTGTCATTTATTATATTGGGTTCGCTGCTAAAAACCTGAGCCTTTGTTATTTGAAGGACAAAAAGCAAAATGATAAAAAAACAATACTTCATCGACTTATTCATTATTGTCTTTATATATAACATTTTCTTGTACAGCACCGTCTTCAAAGACTTTTTCTATTTTATATAAACCTGGGTCGAGAGTATTGATTAAGCTTGGGTTGTTAATTCCTGTAGAGTCTTGAGCTGTTATGGTAACATTTGTGTTAAACACATTGTCGTTAAATTTAATGACACTTCCCCCAATGGGTGCCCTGTTCCAGTTATCATAACATTTTCTTACATTTTGAAAGTTTTGATTGTAACTGCCAAAATCTATTTGGATAGCAGTATGATTAGGATGAGTAATGGTATTAAAATATGCTGCATCAATATATTTACTTATGGTATTCAAAGCGAAACCACCATATGAGAATGAAGTATCCTCAAAATCAGATGGTTCGGGATAATTTCCACTACATGAAATAAAAGTATAATCAAAACCGGGTTGAAATAATGGAGGGTTTGGAGGAGAAGGTAGTGGTCCGGATACATAATAATCCCCTTTATAAGGTTCATAGAGTGAAGAAATGGTACTTTTCAAGGGTTGAAGTGTCAAGTGAATATCAAGAAATTCTCTTATGCGAATGGCTTGTCCTATAGTTATTTCTTCTGAACAGTGACTCGGGCTGTAGCTCATCATATTTTTCACATCGACCGGTTCGATTTCATAAGGAGTGTCTTGACAGTCACCTCTATCATTTGGGAAATCTGTTCCTGTATATGCGCAATTTTCATCAATATAGTAATGCCTGAAAGGAGTGTTTGGAGAACATTGCCCGGTTGGCAGACAATTAATTACACAATATTCATTAGCAAAATCAGGCATTGCGGGTGTGTCAATGACCCAATCACCCTTTTGATGAGCATTATATTCAGAGTTATTTGGATCTCTCGTTACATGTTCACAGAAATCATATTGTTGCTGACAATTTGTATTTGGTACAAAGGTAATCCAGCTACTAAAAGTATGTCTTAGACCCAATGCGTGGCCTAATTCATGAATAAAGGTGTTGCCTGTAAGACCCCCGCGATGGGATGTTATTTGATTTGCAGGAATACCTCTTGAACCACCTCCAAAATCTTCGTTTCCATAAGAAGGTACATACACATTCATTACGTTTTCATTAAAGTGATCATTGTCAATAGCAAAATCCCACATTTCATATCGTTCACATTGACTCAATTTTGCATAACCAAATGGATCTATTTGAGGAGGGGAATTACATGGGTCAGGCGCTTGAGGATCTATAGGATAATTTACACAACTAGTACCACATTCTGAAGTTCGACGTTGCCAAACCGGTACAACAGGACTATTAAATTGATCCCAGCCTCGATATTTAAAATAGACGCCAAAGGGATTATAATAAAGGTTGATAAACTGTATTGATTCTAATACGCTTTGCTCATTGAGTGCTTGTGAGCCGGCATTTCCTTCCGGGTCATTGATTTGCCAATAAAAAATGTTAACGACAACGGGTTCCATCGCATTAAGAACCTCAGGGTTTTTTGAATAAGAATGAACTCCTTCAGGGTCTGCTTCATTAGTATCTGGTGTCACACAAATGTCTAAAAAACTATCTTGAGCAATTATCAAACTTGAATTAACGCTAAATAGAAACATAATCAGAACAACAACTTGTATTGTTTTGTTAATTAGTTGGTTGGTTGGTTGGTTGGTTGGTGTTTTCATAACTACTAATTTAAGTTAGAATGTTAAATAATTCTTAAAGATAAAAAAAAATAAATAGTAAAAACAATATTTTTTTTTAAAAAACTTACTCTTTTTTATTCTTCACGTGAGTCTCCAACCACTCATCCTGCTCCCATAGCATATGCTTAATAAATATCTTTTTAATTGTCACAAAATTAAATTATTTTTTAATCACAGTTTTTACCACTCGTTCTCCTTCTTGGCCCTCTATCAAAACAAAATAAACGCCCGTTGACAAAAAGCTAACGTCTATACTTTCAAAAGCGGTGGTTATTTTTTTCAGTGTTTTACCTTGGCTTTCATAAAAAAGCACACTTTTCAATGGAGTTTTACTTTTAATAGACAAAAGACCATCGACAGGGTTAGGGGTAATGGTCAGCCCTTTTATGGCTGAGTCCTGAACATTTAAGATGGTTTGATTTTCATACCACCATAAAATTCTAGTATTAGGGTCGCCATTTATTGCAGCAATATTTATTAAATCCATATCACCATCACCATCGATATCAACAGGGTAATTTCCTCCTGAAGTTATACCATCAGGGGGATTTACTAAAAAAGGAGTACTAAAATTACCTGACCCGTCGTTAAGTTGATAATTAACACCATTGTTTGATGATGACAAATAAACAACATCCAACGTCTCGTTGTTGTCAATATCAAAAACAGCAAGTTGAGAATATGTGAAATCAGGATTTGAATTTATGTAATGTTTTGAACTAAAATTTCCCAAACCATCCAAATTCTCATACCAAAGCACACCGTCAATTCCATAAGTAGCAACATCAAGACTTCCATTTGAATTTAGATCCTCTAAAAAAATGATATTTCGATAAAAACCCGAATTTTCAATGATATGTTGTGATATAAAATCACCTTGTCCATCATTTTCAAACCAAGATAGTAGTGTGCTTCCTCCCGAGTTGCTTAACACATCAAGAAAACCATCACCATTAATGTCCCCTACTTTTTGATTTCGAGCTTGTGACAAGGTGGTGCTAATGGGGGAGGGTGGCCCAAAATTCCCTTCGCCGTCAAGTTGTTCCATCCAATACAACCCTACGCTATTGGTAATGCCAACTACCAAATCTAAAAATCCGTTGCCGTTTAAATCTGCTGCTTCCACGCCACTAACACGATCTAAATTTTCTGCTAACACAACTCTTGGAGCAAAACTTCCACCACCCAAGTTGCGGTAAAAGTAGAGCTGGTCATTTTCAAAGGAACTCACCAAAATATCCAGATGACCATCTTGGTTTAAATCAACAGCATTGATGTTGAAAGATTGTCCCGGTTGTATATCGATTTCAATGGGTTCACTAAAGTTGCCTTGTCCTAAATTTTCATACCATACCAATAGCTGAGAAGAAACGGTTATAATATCCTGTTTTCCATCATTATTTAAATCACCTATAGTTAAAAATATTAAACCAGCATCATCATCAATAAGATGAGGCGTGGGGTTAAAAATTTGTCCTGTTGCCGTTTGGATTATAAAGAGCAACACAATTAAAAAGTGAGTTTTCATTATTATTGGTCTTTATAAATAACATTTTCTTGTACAGCACCGTCTTCAAAGACTTTTTCTATTTTATATAAGCCGGGGTCGTTTGATAATTTGTTTAATTGGTTTTTCAGAGCCGCTAAAGATTAGTGTTTTAGATATTTATTAAAGATATTAAAAAGAATGACGGAATAATCTTTATTAATATTTTTCTTCTTAAAAACTTACTCTTTTTTATTCTTCACATGAGTTTCCAGCCATTCGTCCTGCTCCCAAAGCATATGCATAATACTTTCCCTCGCAGCATAACCGTGACTTTCATTGGGGAGCATTACTAACCTTACCGGAGCACCTAAACCTTTTAGCGCATTAAAATAACGCTCACTTTGCATAGGGTAAGTTCCTGAGTTATTATCTGCTTCACCATGGATGAGTAACATAGGTGTTTTCATTTTGTGGGCTTGCATAAAGGGCGACATGGTGTTATAAACATCTGGCGCTTCCCAGTAGTGACGCTCTTCGGCTTGAAAGCCAAATGGCGTCATCGTTCTGTTATAAGCACCACTCCTTGCAATACCTGCAGCAAACAAATCAGAGTGGGAGAGCAGGTTGGCTGTCATAAAGGCACCATAACTGTGACCACCCACTGCCACACGATTTCTGTCAATATACCCTAAAGCATCCACAGCATCAATCCCGGCTTTCGCATTAGCAACCAATTGTTCTACAAATGTATCGTTGGGTTGTTCGCCGTCTTCACCTATAATGGGAAATGCCGTATTGTCAAGCACCACATAACCGCGGTTTACCCAATACAAAGGCGAACCATAACTCATATAAGTAAACTGATTATCACTGGAAGTCACCTGCGAAGCACTAGCAGCATCCACAAACTCTCGGGGATAAGCCCACATAATCATGGGCATTTTTTCTTTTTTCTCTTTGTCATATCCCACAGGAAGATATAGCGTAGCCGATAAATCCAAGCCATCATCTCTCTTATAAGTAATCACTTCTTTATGCACATCCTGAACAGCTTTAAACGGGTTTTCAAAAAAGGAGAGTTGTTCCAAAGAACCGTTTTTGATATTTCTGATGTAATAATTAGGAAATGTTGTACTGCTTTCGAGCCGGGTTAAAATAAGGCCTTTTTCAGTATCCAGCATTCGGGTAATGCTTTCAAGCATTTCACCGGGTTCGGCCTTGTAGATACGTTCAGTTGTATTTTCGGTTAAATTGTAGCGGTCCACAAAGGGTAGTTTGCCTTCCGGCGAAAAGCCATCACCAATCAGGTGCACATTACCGTTTGAAATTTCTAAAACATTTCTACCAAATTCATTGCGGGAGGTCACAAAACTTCCCGGATCACTATAACGGTCCTGATAGTTGCGTTCCACAAATAATTTTGGTTCAGCAGAAGGATCTGAGGGATTGAAAAACTCCACTCTGGAGGTGCGGGTGTTCCACCATCTGCCATAAAGTACGGCGGTGTTGTCATCGCCCCATTCAATTCCGGCATAGCGCAGTTTGCTTTGTATCAACTGCCGCGGACGGGCAGTAAAAGGAGCGGGCAGTTGAAAAACGATGTCTCTATACTCCACTTCATTTTCAGGGTCACCAAAATCGAGTGCTTCTGCCCAAATGAGGGTGGCGGGCTGGTCATCACGCCACGAAATGCTTCTGGGACCTGTTTGCACAGCCATAAAACCTTGAGGCAACTCTTCAATTAAAGGTACATCCACGATATTTTTGGAGAGTGTTCCTTTGCCGTCATAAATAGTATATGAAGTGGGAAATCTAAAGTAAGGAACAATATATGAAAAGGGTCTTTTAGTTTCACTAACCAAAAAGTAGTTGCCATCGGGTGAAGGTGAAATATTTCGATACATGGCCGCATTTTTCCATTTTGATTTTTTTCCGTCAAGGGTCACTTTCCACAACTCTGATGTGGCCAGGGTTTCAAAGTTGGCTTCGTCTGAAGTGTTTTTCAAAAGATCCTGATAGGTTCTGTTCTGTGCTTTTTGCCCTTCTTCATTTACAGAAATCACCGGTCCGGAGGGAACAGCATTTTCTGTATCAATAAGTGATTTTCGGTTTTGAGGAAGCATCTTGACAATAAAACCGGAATCATCTTTTAACCAGGTCATTGGGCTGCCCATATTGGCATTGAGATTGGGCTCGGTCAAGCGGGTGGCTTTGCGAGTGTTGTAATCAATTACCCAAAGTGCTACACCGTTTTCGGTGGCGTTGATAAAGGCTATTTTGTCTTGAGCATTGGACCAGCTTATGTTGGTGATTTTAGCATTTTCGGGCAAACCTGTAACCGGGATTTCGGTTTTAGAATTTATATCAAAAATACTGATGTTGTTGTATTTTCTAGAACGACTGGAGCTGTTTGTTTTTGGGTTGATGCGCAGTCCGCCGAGGCGCATTTCTTTTTCAGAAAGTTCTTCTATGGAAATGTATTGGTTGCGGTATATTAAAATGGCTTTAGAACCATCATAATTAATACTCATTATGGGAGGCATCGGGGCATCTGCGAGTGAGAGGATGTCTGGATGTGGGGATTGATAGTTTAAATCAATTTGAGCATAGCTCCCGGAAATAAATAAGAATATAATTAAAGAGAGTAGTTTTTGTAAGGACTTCATCGTGTTGGTTTTTCAGAATTAGTTTCTAAAAATAACCAAAAATTAAAATTCAAATCGAAATAAAAAGTTAAATTGGAAAGGAACTCATTCTTTACTTTGTGCAAACCGGAATTACTTCATCAACTGGAAGACGATATTTTTCAATTTCTGTATCAGAAAAATGAGTTGTATAAGGCACCGGGTTCACCTGAAATCCAACAGCTCTAAGCCTGTCAAAATAATCGCGACCATAAATTCTCACATGGTCATACTGCCCAAAAATCTTGGCTCTTTCTTTAGGGTCTGCGATGCTGTCGTCTTCAAAAGTAGTATCTCTGGAAAGGTCTTGTGGTATTTGAAAAATACCGATTCCGCCCGGTTTTAAAATTCGATAGAGTTCTTTCATCGCTTTGGTATCATCCGGGATGTGTTCCAACACGTGATTGCACAAAATAAAATCAAAGCTGTTGTCTTCAAAAGGTAAGTTGCATATATCTGCTTTCACATCGGCGAGTGGGGAGTTGAGGTCGGTTGTAGTGTAATCTAAATTTTTTAATTTTCTGAAACGTTTGTAAAATGCCTGCTCAGGGGCGAAGTGAAGAACTTTTAAATTTTCGGTAAAGAAGGTCGTTTCATTTTTTAAATACAACCAAAGCAAGCGGTGTCGCTCCAGCGAAAGGGTTCCCGGTGCAAGTACATTTTTCCGTTGGTTTTCATAACCGTAAGGCAAAAAGCTGCGATATGATTTTCCGTCGATGGGGTCTTCAAAACGATTTCCTTTGTACCAAAACGCTAAAATGGGACGAAAGACATAACTCAACCTGATAAGCGTTTGTCTGGGAATTTTATTGAGGAAAAATTTAAAGAGGGTTTTCATGTGGTAGGGTTGTTTCACGGAGACTCACAGAGTTTACACGGAGATTCACGGAGAGTTTAGGGAGTGTTGATGAATCTTTTGATTCCATTTTTTAAAAGCTTAGTATGAAAATTTATTAAAAGACCAACAGGGTATTCTCCTAGTTTCAAATAAGTTAAAACTTGAGCAGTATGAACGTCTGTAAAGCATTCAACAGTTTTTAATTCAATGACAACCTTATTTTCAACTAGTAAGTCTATGCGATAACCGTGATCTAGTTTGATGTCTTTATATACAACCGGACAGGGAATTTCTTTTTGAACAAGAAGATTTTTTGATTTAAGCTCGAAAAATAAACATTCTTGATAAGCAGACTCCAATAAACCCGGACCAAGTGAACGATGCACTTCTATAGCAGCATTTATAATTTTATCTGTCAAATCTTTCTCAATCATATCCTATTTTCTCCGTGAATCTCAGCGTGTCTCAGTGTATCTCTGTGGTATAACTAAAGCACCAACGTCGTTTGTCTAAACTCACTTTCCTCATCACTTTCAATACCCAGCACTTTGTAGATGTATCCAAATGTGGAAAGCAGCTCGGGTTTGCCATCAACTAAGGCTACATTGTGCTCAAAATGGGCACTGGGTTGGCCATCATCGGTTACGATGGTCCATCCGTCTTTGAGTTGTTTTACACGATGCGTCCCCATATTGATCATAGGCTCAATGGCGATGGTCATACCTTCAATGAATTTTTTCCGCGTCCGCGTTTTCCATAATTGGGAATTTCAGGGTCTTCGTGAAGTTTTTTACCCAATCCATGACCCACAAGTTCCCTTACGACACCATAGCCAAAGCTTTCACAATAGTTTTGAATTGCAAATCCAATATCCCCCACACGGTTACCGGATTTGAATTCCCTGATTCCTCTGTAGAGGGATTCTTTAGTGACTTCCAATAATTTTGCTACTTCGGGTTTTATTTCACCCACAGCAAATGTATAAGCGTGGTCGCCATAATACTCATTTTTAATGGCTCCACAGTCAATAGAGAGAATGTCACCTTCCCTGATTTCCATATCAGTGGGAAGCCCGTGGACTACTTGATTATTTACGCTGATTAACAGGGTAGAGGGGCAATCATAAAGACCTTTAAAACCGGGAAGGGCGTTTTCTTCTTCTCTGATATAAGCTTCGGCAAGTTGATCGAGGTAACTCAATTTTACACCCGGTTTAAGCTCGGCAGCGATCATTCCCAATGTGCGGGATACAACCAGCGCACTTTGCCGCATCAATTCAATTTCTTCTTTTGATTTTGGTATAATCATTTTGAATATTTTATTTTTTTAAAAAGGAGAAGAGCCCTTTACTTTTTTAATCTTTTTGAGTCCTCCGTTTTCATTGACAAGCAATCTGTATATTTCGCCCCATTCCATCAATCCGCCAATATTTCTGTCATCTATGTAAATATCAGCCAAAATTTTCCGGCTTTGGGTATCGTCAAATTCTTCCTCGGGGAAACTTTTATTGATTGCATAGAATGTAATTTCTCTTGCTTTACAAAAAGCTATGGCCTCTTCTAATTCTTTACCGTGACGGTATGTCCATAAAATCAAACGATGACCTTGCTCCTGAAGTTCTTTTAAAGTTTCAAAAGCAAAAAGAACGGGTTTTCCAATTTTTGGATAAGCATTCTCAACCAATGTACCATCAAAATCGATGGCGATAGTTAATGATTTATTTCTCATAATTCCGGCAAAATTACAAAGAATATATGGAATGAATTATTCCTGCTCGTCTGCGTATGAGTGCTTATATTCTTCACCTGTTGCTATAGCCAGTAAATCGGCTTCAAGACTTTCAACAGGGTATTCAACAATTCTTCCCATTTCCAACTCGTTTTCATAAACAATAATTGTGGGGACGTATAAAATATTGAGTCCATCTTCAAGTCCTTCTGGAGTGTCTTTGTCTTCAGACATAGTAATTAATGTGATGTTCGAGCTGTCATATTTGATAGCATCAAGAACATTAAGCAATGCCGGCACCTGCATTTGACTGTCTTCACACCAGGTGCCCATAAAAATGGTTAGTTTTTTTCCTTCAAGAGCTGTTTTTAGAGGGCCCAGTTTTTTTTGGTTTGGGCTGTACTTGTAATTTTCCATAAACCATTTTGAGTAAGGAGCAGATTTTATGGTAGTAATCTCTTGTTTACCAAGAAGTATGGGAAGTTCTTCCTCTTCTTCATAAGTTACAGTTTCTTCATTTTGAGTTTCTTCGTTTTCTTTTTTTTCATTTCCACAAGCAATCATTAATGTGGATACTAGCAGTATTAATAATATTTTTTTCATGATTTTAATTATATAAGTGATTTTTCATTCATTATTTCGGGTTTTTCAATCCCCATAAGATTCAAAATAGTGGGAGCAATATTGGCTAAAATACCATTTTCAACTGATTTTATTTCAGGATCTACAACAATAATAGGTACCGGATTTGTGGTATGTGCAGTGTTTGGAGATCCATCGTGGTTAACCATGGTTTCACTATTTCCGTGATCGGCAATAATGATAGTTGTATAGCCATTTTCTAATGCTTTTTCAACGATATGTTTTGAACATAAATCAACTGTTTCACAAGCTTTTACTGCTGCTTCAAAAACTCCTGTATGTCCCACCATATCTGGGTTTGCAAAATTAAGGCAGATAAAATCTGCTGTTTTATCTTGTATTTCAGGAATGATTTTATCTCTAATTTCAAAGGCGCTCATTTCCGGTTGCAGGTCATAGGTTGCTACTTTTGGGGAAGGACACAAGATGCGTTTTTCACCTTCAAAAGGCATTTCTCTTCCACCCGAAAAAAAGAAAGTGACGTGTGGGTATTTTTCTGTTTCAGCAATGCGAATCTGTTTTTTTCCAGATCTTGAAATGATTTCTCCTAAAGTTTGAGTGATATTGTCTTTATTATAGATGACTTTGATGTTTTTGTAATTGTCATCATAGTTTGTCATCGTTACAAAATGCAATGGTAAAGTTGACATATTATATTCGTGATAGTCCTTTTGTGTAAGCGCTTCAGTGAGTTGTCTTCCACGGTCTGTTCTGAAGTTAAAGAAAACAACAACATCATCTGGTTCTATGGTTGTTATGGGTATTTCATTTTCAGTTAAGATGATGGGTTCAATAAACTCATCAGTAATGCCATTGTCATAACTTTGCTGTATGCTTTCGAGTGCATTTTGAGAGAGATTGCCTTTACCGTGAACCAGAAGATCATATGCTTTTTTGGTGCGTTCCCAGCGTTTGTCTCGATCCATAGCATAATATCTTCCCACAACAGAGGCTAGTTTTCCTCCGCTTGATTTTAAATGATTTTGCAATTCATTAATAAACCCAAACCCGGATTTTGGGTCAACATCACGGCCATCTGTAAAGGCATGAACAAATACATTTTCCAAATTTGCTTCTTTTGCGGCATTAAGCAATCCCTTTAAATGATCAATATGAGAATGCACACCGCCATTTGAAACAAGTCCAACAAGGTGAATTTTTTTATGATTATTTTTCGCGTAAGCGAAAGCTTCTTTCAAAACAGGTTCTTGAGATAGAGTGTCGTTTTTAACAGCAAGATTGATTTTTGCCAATTCCTGATAAATAATGCGACCGGCACCCAGATTGATGTGGCCCACCTCGCTATTACCCATTTGACCTTCTGGTAGTCCTACATTCAAACCGTCAGTACGCAATTGCGCATTGGGATATTTTAAAAATAAAGAATCAATAAATGGGGTTTTTGCATTGGCAATGGCAGATATGGCCGGATTCTGTGTGATGCCCCAGCCGTCTAATATCATCAAAAGGACTTTTTTATGCATAATTAAAATTAAGATACAAATGTACTAAGTATTTTCTTTTCATTTCAGGCATTGTAAATAAATAAGGTATGTAGAATTGGGATAGTAATTTTGTCTCTGAAACTTTAGCACTTTAAGAATAACAAATTAAAATTTAGCTCGTTAGTAAAGGTATAAAAGCAATATTAATGACTCTTTTATTTTGATATTCCAATTTAATTTCTATTTTTGGGAAGCCCAAATATAAGTTTAACCTAAAGATTATTAATGATATACAAAATTCTCCCCATTTTGTTGTTTGGATTTATTTCCCATTCAACCAACTTAAGCAGCACAATCTTCCACACAACCGAACTTACCACAACTACAATTTCAAAGGCTGAAATGGTCTATGAAAATTTGAATACAAACCATTTTGAATTACCCACTAAAGACAGTTTTACTAAGGCGCTTAATGGTTATTACCTTCTAGAGGAAACCGGAAAAATAAAAAAGAATTTACTAACTGTTGTGGACTTTAGCTTGTCTGCAAATGAAAAGCGGCTTTGGGTTATTGATTTATTAACCAATGAAATTCTTCATCAAACCTATGTGGCTCATGGTCGCAATACCGGAAATGAATATGCCAAATCTTTTTCAAACATACCGGAATCTTTTCAAAGCAGTTTAGGGTTTTATGCCACTGCTGAAACTTATTTTGGTAAGCATGGCTATTCTCTTAGACTGGATGGATTAGAAAAGAACATTAATGACAAAGCCAGGGAAAGAGCCATTGTGATTCACGGTGCAGATTATGTATCTGAAAATTTCATATCACAGCACGGCAGACTCGGCAGAAGCCTGGGATGTCCATCATTGCCTAAGGAAGAGAGTAAAACCATCATCGATTTAATTAAGGAAAAATCATGTTTGTTTATTTATTATCCTTCTGACGAATATCTTACAAAATCACAGTTAGTCCAAGTCTAACAGAGCTTTATACAAGGCCTCATCTTTATTATAAAGGTCATCCCGAAATTGTAAAGTACCATTTTCACTCCAGGCAGTCCAGTAGAACAAGTGCACATTGACATCTTTTGTCATTTTTGCTTCTTTTGTAGTGTTTGTCTTAACCAATTGATTGATGGTTTCCAAACTCCATTTTTTTTGATCATCCAAAAGGTAAGCCGCGAGATCAAATGGGTCTTGCACCCTTACACAACCCGAACTGAGGGAACGATTTGCCTTGTCAAAAAAACTTCTTGAATTGGTATCATGAAGGTACACCATAAAACGATTGGGGAACATAAATTTTACCAGTCCAAGGGAGTTATAGGCCCCAGGGCTTTGAACATACCGGTATGAAAGGGCGTCTTTTTCATTCCAGTCTTCGGCACTCACTTTATTGCCTTGTTTATCATAAACGGTCATATTTTTTGAAGCTAAATAGCCCCTGTCCTTTTTTATGGAGGGAACAATGTCATTCTTCTTAATTGTGGGGGGTATGGTCCAGGTGGGATTGAAAACCAAATGACTGAATGTGGAAGTCAATACCGGGGTTCTTCTGGAACTTTTACCCACGATAACCCTGTTTGTCTTGGTGGTGTCATTGTTTTTGATAGCATGCAAGGTATAGTCAGGGATATTAATGATTAGATATTCATCACCTAGGTCGCGTGGATACCATCGCCAACGCTCCATATTAGCTATAATTTGTAATTTTCTTTGTTCAGGAGTTTTGTTGAGAGCATATAAAGTACCCAATCCCACGACACCATCTGTGGCCAGACCGTGACGCATCTGGAATTTCTTAACGGCTAGTTCTGTCTCCTCATCAAAAACAGCGGTTATACTGTCTTGTGGTTTTAAATCTTTCCAAAAAATCAATCTCTCTTTTAAGGCAATGACAACATCAATAGTGTCGCTTATTTCCAGTTTGCCATCAACTTCAATTTTGTTTAGGTTTACCTTTGGAAACTCATCAATGAGTTCTAATGCTGTTCTTAATTTTTTATAAACTATATGTTGAGGTTTTAAGTCATTAATTACCTTGTCAAAATCTTCTTTCTGAAACTTTAACAGCGTGGTTTTAAAATCAAAAGTATCTGGTTTTAACTCATAATCTTCATACATTTCTTTAGGATTGATACTGCCTTTACTCACCTTATAAATGTATCGCAAGAGGTTTTTGGTAAGAAGAAAATCATAAGAAATCAACTCTTTATCGGTTAGTTTTTCAAGGATGCTTTCTTTTTTTTGTATGCTATCCAGGTCAAAATGTTTTTCAAAAAGCCCTTCCTTCTCAACCTTTAATAACTCGTTGACAAGTGCTCCTCGTGACTGATCAGAGACCCAAAAGGTTTTTAATTGATTGTTTAAATAAAATGATTGAATAAGTGAGTCACTTATTGCCTCTAAAGACAAAGTGTCTATGGAAACCATTTTTATTCTATTGAGAGAATCCAATTCTATCTCTTCAATAGTCACTTCAGGAACTACCTCCACTTTGTCTTTACAAGAGACAAAGAAAACGGCAAGTATAGATATGAGAAGTAATTTTTTTAACATGAATCGGGTATGTTTGTTGTTTCCTTGTACATAACAAAGTGAGTGCCAACTAAAGGAATTTCAAAAGAATCACCAAAAGTTTTAAAGCCCTGATTCTCATAAAACGATTTGGCAACGATGCGTGCATTACACCATAGGTATTGCTTTTGTTTTTGATATGCAAGTTGTTCTCCTGCTTTTAACAATTGTTTACCATACCCTTTTCCTTTAAATTGATCAAGAACGGCCATTCCTCGCAATTGCATATGCTCACCATCAAAATTAAGATTATTTTGTTCCAAAAATGTAGCAATACCTGCAAGTTTGTTCTTCACAAAAACCCCAAAATGAACAGTTGTACTCAAATCATCACCCGGAAAATAACAATCCTCACGAGGCCTTCCGGCTCTTAATACCGGGTGTCTCACGGCTATAGTTTGCTCTGTGGTGATTTCTTTTATTTCAAATTTTGATGTTTGCATGGCTTTTAAAATATGGACAGCCCTGTTTTTGTAGTCAATCGTTCCAGCGTTTCCATTCCCAGAAGTGAATTTCCCCTTTCATTCAATTTTGGGCTCCACACAGCCACACTGTATTTTTCAGGGTGTATGGCAACAATACCTCCACCCACACCACTTTTTCCCGGAAGTCCTACTCTAAAAGCAAATTCGCCGGCTTCATCATAAAATCCGCAGGTTTGCATCAAGGCATTGATGCGTTGCACTTTCATAGGGTTTAAAATTTCTTCATCATTATTTAAGATTTTTCCTTCGTTAGCATATACCATAAATGCTTTTGCTAGTTCTTCACAATTCATAGCAATTGAGCATTGATAAAAATAGACGTCCAATAGTGTTGAAATATCATTTTTTATGTTTCCAAATGACTTCATCAAATTGGCTAAAGCGGCATTTCTGTGTCCGTGATGCTTTTCGCTTTGAGCGACCTTTTCATCAAAATCAATGGATGGCACCCCTGAAATATTCCTTACAAAATTTAATAGTTTGTCTTTTGGATGATCAAATTCAGAAACTAATATGTCTGCCAAAACTAGGGCTCCCGAGTTAATAAATGGATTTCTGGGAATACCGTTTTCTCGTTCCAGCTGAAAAAGGGAGTTGTATGCATTCCCGGAGGGTTCTACATCCATTCGCTTCCACAAGTCGTCCCCAAGTAATCTCATTACTATAGAAAGACTAAAAACTTTTGAAATACTTTGAATGGAAAAGCGCTCTTGTGTATCACCAAAAGCGTGATGAGTTCCACTTGTACAATATAAGTGAACCCCAAATTTTGATGGATCAACTTTGGAGAGCTCAGGGATGTATGAGGCAACTTTTCCCGGGTTATTAAAATTGGAAAGTTCCTCACTTATTTCATTGAGTATTTTTGTGTAATCCATTAAATAATGGTATTTAATTCTGTGAGTGGTTGAATTTCAAAGGCTTGTTTGTTTTGCAGGAAAATGCGAGCCTCAAAATTCCCTTTTAAGAGCGTATTTTCACCCTTTACTTCAAGCCAGCTGCCTTCTCTCAGTCCCACAACGGGTAAGTTGTTTATGCTGTGAAACTCTTTGATGCGTGTTTCACGGGTTTCACCCATATGAGTTGAATTGGGTTCCGGGTCAAGATAGTGGGGGTTCAAGTTAAAAGGAAGTATCCCCAAAGTTTTAAAACTTGGCGGATAAACAATGGGCATATCGTTTGTAGTTTGCATAGTTAGGCCACAGATATTGCTTCCGGCGCTGGTGCCTAGATAAGGGGTGCCGTTGAGGATGCTTTCGCGTAAAGCATTCATTAACTCATTCTTGTAAAGTGCATTCACTAATCTAAATGTATTGCCTCCTCCCGTAAAAATTCCACCAGCATTTTCAAGCGCATCTTTTGGATTCTTAAAGCTGTGTATTCCCACTACTTTTTTATCGATATGCTGAAAGGCGTTTTGCACTTTTTGAGTGTAGTCATCACAACTTAAACCACCCGGTTGTGCAAATGGGATAAAGATAATCTCTTGAGTATTTGCAAAAAAATGTTTCAGCTCAGGCAATAAATAGTCAAGGTAATTTCCGCCATAAACGGTTGAGGTGCTGGCGATAATGCAATTTTTCATAATTTTTTATAATCTCATTAAAACCTTAAAATTACAATATTTTTTAAGGATAAAGTTTTAACACTTGTTTAAAATTGGCAAAAGAAATAAAATGTAATTTTAACTATGCAAAAACTTTTACTCTTTATTCTTCTATTCTCTCCATTTAGTGTGTTCTCTCAGCAAATTGAACGTGTAATGGTAGCAGGAAGCATCACGGCGCCTCCCGGAGAGGACCTTGGAGCCATATCTATTTACAATGTATCCTCCCAAAAGGGGACAATCACAAACGAGATTGGGGAATTTAACCTTGAAGTGGGTGTCAATGACAGGGTGCTGTTTAGTGCACTTCAATTTCAAAAATTTACGGTCATAGTGGATGAAGGAATTGTAGATTCTAAGGTTATGAAAATTTATGTAAATCCTGCAGTTTTTCAACTCGATGAAGTAATAGTGAGACCCCACGATCTTACTGGTAATATTGTTGTGGATGCCGCTAGAATAAATACATCAGATCCGCTTCCAGCTTTCAATTTATCCTGGGAAGACCTCGAGTATGGGTTTGAATTTAGTGATGACAAAAGCAGTGGTGTTAAAAACAATGCCTTGGATAAAACAAGCAAAATGGCAACAGAACACATTGGGACTATTAATTTATTAGGTTTTGTTGATTTTCTAGGGGAAACTCTTTTTAGAAATCGAGATCGGTCTCAAAAATTATCTTCACTTGAACAAATGCAACGAGGTGATGCTTCTTTTGTCGCGTTAAATCAACGTTTCCCTAAAACTTATTTTACTGAATTACTACTCATCCCGGAAGAACGTATCGAAAATTTTATTTACTATATTATAGAAAATGGCTTTACTGCCGACTTACTGAAAGAAAACAACGAACTCAAATTGATGGATTTTCTTGAAAAAAAGAGTGAAATCTATCTTAAGACGATTGAATAATTTCTTTTAAGCCGATAGAAACTTCCTTATATTTGCACTATGATAGTTAACGCATTTTTTTTATTCATCAGCGGTGCCGAAATAGGTTTTATCCTTTTTATCGTGCTCATGGTGTTCGGAGCAGACAAGGTTCCTGAAATTGCTCGTGGGCTTGGAAAAGGTATCAAACAAATAAAAAATGCGACCAACGATATTAAAAGTGAAATTTCCAAAGGAGCAAAAGAAAGAGGAATTGATGTTGATATCACTCAGGATGTTCAAAAAGAAATTGAGAAAGCAAAAGAAGATATCAATGAAATCACCGGCCCGGTGAAACGTCAATTTTAATTAGGTGTCACTTGACTCTCGTGATAGTCAAACCGTCTCTAATTGGTAAAAGTACACTTTCTACTTTTGAGGTAGAATTTAACAGTTTGTTATAAGCAATAAGTGCTGTTGTATCAACATCATCTTTTTTTGGCTTTTCCAAAACTTTGCCACTCCACAACACATTGTCTGACAAAATCACACTACCACTTTTCATTTTTGGAAGCACCAACTCAAAATAATTACTGTAATTCTCTTTGTCAGCATCGATAAAAACAAGATCAAAAGTTTCGGAAAGATTTGTAATAACATCTAAAGCGTTTCCTGTATGCTGAATAATTTGCTTACCATAACCTGATTTGTCAAAATATTTTCGCTGTAGCGAAAACAACTCTTCATTGTGATCAATAGTATGAAGGATACCCTCTTTTTGAATTCCTTCCATCAGGCAAAGTGCCGAATAACCAGTATAAGTACCAATCTCTAGAATGGTTTTTGGAGCAAGAATTTTTGAAATCATACTCAATACCCGTCCTTGATAAGGGCCGCTAAGCATTCTTGGTTGAAGTACTTTAGCCTGGGTTTCCCGATTTAATTGCCGAAGTAATTCAGGTTCCTTTTGTGTATGATCAACAACATAATTGTCGAGTTCTTCAGAAATAAAATCCATTATTGATTTGTGTATTTACTTTGAGGGTCTAATATATTAGGCCTTTACTTGTGGGTAATTAAATTATAATTATGCCCCTGTAATTCTGTTAATTAACTTTTGTTTTGCTTCCTCATTATCCCCACACAACCATTGAATTACATTATCGCTCCAGATCGCATCACATTCGGTTTCTGTGAGTATGTTTTGTTCTTTAGCTAAATCCAGGATTTTACCGGGATAGGAGGATTGTTTTTCGCTTTCCATTTCGCCAAGCGGATAGGGGTCATCAAGGCCCATAATGACTTGTTTTGAGGTTTGGTTTTTTACTAACAAACCAAGCGAACCAGTGTCGTGCACCAATGTGTCAAAGAAAATATTTTTATGTCCCACGGCTTTTCTGGGGTGTTGTTTGCCTTCAAATAAGTCTGGTCTGCCATCAAATCCTTGAATGCGTCGTCCCAGATTGATTTGTGCTAATTGACCGCCATGAGCAAAACAAGTGCGCATTCCGGGATATTTATCCTGGTATCCATTCAGCGTGAGAAAGTGATAAGCATCTGCACATTGTGCCAGCATCCAGATGAGGTGAAAACGCCAAGAGGTGTTTTCTAAAAGGATGAATTTCTCACCGTCATAAGGATGAATTTCCACAGCCAGGTTGTATTTACTGGCGAGTTCAAAAAGCTCTTCATTTTCTTCATCAAAAATACAACGCCAGGTTCCTATAGTATCCATGTAGTGTGTGGGAAGACAAAGTAATTGCATTCCCAGTTCTTCCACACAACGTTCCATTTCCCACATGGCGCCCTTTAAAAGTCCCGGATGAACCACAAATCCTGTTGTAAATTTTGAAGGGTTTTCTTTTTGGATGCGGGCATTAAAGTCATTTTGAAAACGTAGTGCCTGTTTCATTTCTTCTACCCGCAAACCGTTTCCATACAATTGTGAAAGGTTAAGTACCACAGCATGGTCAATATTGTTGCGCTCCATCCACTCCAGTTTTTCATTTAGAAAGAAGCTGGAATCTGTTACCGGGCGACTCCAGTTTTTTTGAAGCATAAACTTTCGGTCTTTATCAACCCAAAAAATGCCTTTGTCTTTCATAAACTGAGGAATTTCCTCAGGATAAGGAAGCAGGTGTGAATGGCCGTTTATTCTTAGTTTTTTTGTCATAACCTGCACCCGCGCAGGCGGGTGTCTTTTTATTTATGTTACTATTTTATTTTCAAATTTAAGGATTTTAAATTTCTAAGAATACTGAATACAAACATTCTTAGGTTCTGTAAAAAATCGAAGCGCTTCAAATCCCCCTTCACGGCCCACACCACTGTCTTTCATTCCACCAAAGGGTGTTCTCAAATCGCGCATCATCCAGGTATTGACCCAAACAATTCCGGTTTGCAATTCATTACTGAAACGCATGGTTCGGTTGAGGTTATTGGTCCATAAAGTTGCTGAAAGACCATAACGCACATCATTCGCCATTGCTAAAGCTTCCTCATCGGTTTTAAAAGGCATTATTGTGACCACCGGACCAAAAATTTCTTCTTGGTTGAGTTTGCATTGGTTGGTTTTTACCTCAATGACAGAGGGTTCCAGATAGTACCCCTTTTCATATCCCGGTACAATTACTCGGTTTCCACCTGAAAGTATTTTAGCATTCTGATGGTGTGCATCTTCTATATAAGAAAGTACTTTTTCAAGATGTGGTTTGGAGACCAAAGCGCCAAGATTACTCTCTTTTTCAGAAGGATGTCCCACTTTTAATGCTTTAACACGTGCAACAAAATCAGTTTTGAATTTTTCGTAAATACTTGCTTCCACAAAAATTCGCGAACCACACAAACAGATTTGCCCTTGGTTAGCAAATGAGGAGCGTACTGTGGTGTCGAGCATTTTTTCATAATCACAATCTGCAAAGATGAGGTTGGGGTTTTTACCGCCCAGTTCGAGCGATAATTTTTTAAACATTGGAGCAGCCGTTCGCGCGATGTGTTCACCGGTTGCGGTTCCTCCTGTAAATGAAATTGCTTTGATTTGCGGATGTTGAACAATGGCTTGCCCGGTGGTATGCCCCAAGCCGTGAACGATATTTAAAACTCCGGGAGGTAAACCGGCCTCATTACAAATCTCGCCTAGGAGAAAAGCAGTCATCGGTGTCACTTCACTGGGTTTGGCAACCACGCAATTTCCAGCGGCAAGTGCGGGGGCAATTTTCCAGGTAAATAAGTAGAGTGGAAGATTCCAGGGCGAAATGCAGCCAACAATGCCCAGTGGTTTTTTAAGGGTGAAATTTACTGTTTGGTGCCCAACACTTTCGTGTGCTTCACTTGCAAATTGTGTAATGGCGTGCCCAAAAAACCGAAAGTTACTCGCCGCCCTTGGAATGTCAACCGCAGTTGCCAAAGAAACGGGTTTGCCATTGTCTTTGGATTCTGCTTCAGCGAGGAACTGGAGTTTGGCTTCAATCCCATCAGCTATTTTGAGGAGTATTTTGCTGCGTTCATCTACGGTGGTATTTGACCATACAGGAAACGCTTTCGCGGAAGCCATAACTGCCTCTTCCACATCAACAGTCGAAGAATTGGGGATTTTTCCATAGACCTCGCCACAGGAGGGGTCGTAATTGTCAATCCATTCGCCGGACTTCGGATTTTGGAAGTTGCCGTTGATGAAGTTTTGTATGGATTTGGTTTTAGTTGTCAATTTTTATAATTTTAATTTATAAATAACTTTAAGATGTATATAAATCTAGATAAACCTTTTATTAGAGCAATCGTCAATTTAATTCTAATTGTAAGTTTTCATTTTACAATTTTATACAGTTTGATTCCTATCCGAACTTTCTATGCTATCAAGATAAAAAGCCATTTTATTTTTGAAGGAACTTCAGTTACATTAAATGGGTTCAAACAATCTATATTTCTACTTCCGGAATCTGCACTCGCCTTAGTTATAGCTTTATTATTTACATATTTTATAAATAAAAAGCTTTAATATTCTATTCTTTTAAATATCAAAGTATAAAACTTTGAACCTGAAACTTGAAACACGAAACTACAAAGGTTTATAAGCCATCACCTTTATTTCCACCAGTAAATGTGGGTGGGGGAGTTGATGGACTGCTACTGTTGTGCGTGTGGGGCCATCTGAAGTGAAATATTCACCATAGGCTTTGTTATAACCGGCAAAATCATTCATATTGACTAGGAAACTAGTCACATCAACCACATCTTCCAGACCGGCACCTTCTTCTGCGAGAAAATCTCTTATGTTTTCAATGACGGCACGGGTTTGTGCTTCGATATCGAGTTTCATACTGCCCATTTCGTCCACTTGTTCAACACCGGCAAAGGTATTATCTGCTTTACGCGAACTTGTTCCCGAAACAAATATAAAATCGCCCACTCGTTTTACGTGGGGATATTTTCCTCTCGGGGTGGCTTTGTCTTTTACTAATTTACCTTTCATTTTTTTCTCTGTGAATCTCTTTGCATTCTCTGTGTAACTCTGTGGTATAGCATAAAAGTGTCCCGCAGATGGCGCAGATTAGCGCAGATTTTTTATTTAATAGTTATATTTTTCTTTCCAAAGTGACTTTAAATAATTTCGATATGCATTCTCCTTAACATTATTCCCCGGCTCATAAAATGTTTTTCCTGAGATTTCTTCCGGCAGAAACTCGTGGGGAACAAAATTGCCTTCATAGTTATGAGCATATTGATAGTTGTCACCATACCCCAATTCTTTCATGAGCTTGGTGGGTGCATTCCGAATCGAAAGAGGTACTTCAAGATCACCTGTTTTCTGTACAGTTTCCAACGCTGCATTAATGGCCATATAACTTGCATTACTTTTGGGTGAATTTGCTAAATAAATGGCACACTGACTCAAAATAATGCGTGACTCTGGATACCCAATCGTTGCAACAGCCTGAAAGGTATTGTTTGCAATTACCAATGCTGTTGGATTTGCGTTTCCAATATCTTCAGAGGCTAAGATAAGCAATCTGCGGGCAATAAACTTCACATCTTCACCGCCGGCAATCATTCTGGCAAGCCAATAGACAGCGGCATTGGGATCGCTGCCGCGAATAGACTTAATGAAAGCCGAAATGATATCATAGTGTTGCTCACCCGTTTTGTCATAGCGCACGGTTTTTTGTTGCACCTTTTGCATGACCATATCATTGGTAATCGTGATATTGTTTCCCGTTTCAGATTGAATAACGAGTTCGAATATATTGAGTAATTTTCTTGCGTCACCGCCTGAAAGCCTCAAAATTGCTTCAGTTTCCTGAAGTTTTACATTTTTTTGGAGTAAGTAGTCGTCTTTTTCAATTGCTCGCTTTAAAAGGGCTTCTAAATCACTTTTTTCAAACGGCTTCAACACATAAACCTGACATCGTGATAAAAGTGCAGCGATCACTTCAAAGCTGGGGTTTTCTGTGGTGGCGCCAATTAAAGTAATCCAGCCTTTTTCCACTGCACCCAAAAGGGAGTCTTGCTGTGATTTACTAAAACGATGAATTTCGTCAATAAAAAGTATGGGATTTTTGATGGTGAAAAGCCCGTCGCCTTTTTTGGCTTTTTCGATGACTTCCCTAACATCTTTAACACCACTGCTTATTGCGCTAAGGGTATGAAAGGGTCTCCCACTTTCATTAGCAATGATATTTGCCAGTGTGGTTTTTCCGGTTCCGGGTGGTCCCCAAAAAATCATAGAAGGCACAATGCCCTGTTTGATTTGAGCAGTGAGAACACCGGTTTCACCCACCAGATGCCGCTGACTGATGTAGTCATCTAATGTTTTTGGTCGAATGCGTTCAGCTAAGGGAATACTCATTGTGTAAAGTTATTGATTTTTTAAATTTTGACTTGCTAACATCGTATTAATATTTTTGGTCCCGATAGCTATCGGGATTGGTACTTGAATTTTGAAATTTTAAATGACTGCCACAATTTCAGTATATTTATTACGGCAGAGTTATTGGAACATGCAAGTATGTATGAAAAAAATCGATAATCCATTTTCGTTTACAACAGGTACCATAGGCTATCCTATTCTTTTTGTGTTAGTTATCTGGCTTGTATATTGGTTTGAGATGCGCTTTAGTGTAATCTTTAATTCTTATGGAGTATATCCTAGAACCTTGGAAGGACTAAAAGGTATTATTTTTAGCCCTTTTATTCACGGGAGTTTAAAGCACCTTTTTAATAATAGCATCCCTTTGTTGGTATTGTCAACAGCTTTATTTTATTTTTATAGAAAGGATAGCTGGCGGGTTTTATTTTTTGGATTGCTTTTAAGCGGTTTTTTAACCTGGTTGATTGGTCGTCCTTCTTATCATATAGGTGCCAGTGGAATGGTTTATATGCTCGTTTCTTTTCTTTTTTTTAAAGGTGTATTTTCGGCCTATTATCGTTTGATTGCTTTGTCATTGATTATTGTTTTTCTATATGGTGGACTTTTGTGGTATGTGTTTCCAATAGAAAAAGGAATCTCTTGGGAAGGTCACCTCTCCGGCCTTTTTGTTGGATTTTTATTTTCTTTTTTGTTTAAAACCAAAATTGAAAAACCGAAACTCTACAAATGGGAACAAGACAACTATATCGAGGAAGAAGATGAATTTATGAAACACTTTGATGAATACGGAAATTTTGTACCTACGCCTAAAGAAGAAAAAGAAGAATTTACTAGCACCAAATTCCAAACTCCAAATAAATCATCACTTGAAACCAAGCAACCAAAAGTTAAAATCACTTATACTTTTAGAAAGAGAGAGGAATGATAAAAATCCCAAATTACTCCGTGTAACTCTTTGTCTGCTCTGTGAAACTCTGTGGTAAATTTATAGCCGTTGCCTTACAGCTTCATACAAAAAGGCACCACAAGCAACGGATACATTTAAAGAGGCAATTTCCCCTTGCAACGGCAGTTTGGCTGTCGCTGAAATTATTTTTAATACAGACGGGTTGATTCCTTTGTCTTCAGAGCCCATTACAAAAGCAGTTGCCGGTTTTAAATCAATTTCATAAATGGTTTGTGAAGATTTTTCTGTAGCAGCAATAATCTGGATCCCAGAACCCTGCAAATAGTAAACAGCATCTTTGATATGATCGACTTTACAAATGGGCACCTGAAAGACTGCTCCTGCGGAGGTTTTCACGGTGTCTGCATTTACAGGAGCAGCACCGTGTTTTTGAATAATGATGCCATCTACACCAGTACAAGAGGCTGTGCGTATAATTGCTCCAAAGTTGCGTGCATCAGACAATTGGTCTAGAATTAAAAACAAAGGATTTTCTTTTTGTGCTAAAACCCCTTCAACAAGTTCTTCAAGTATAGCAAATGAAATAGGGGAGATGGAAGCAACGGCTCCTTGATGATTGCCCTGTGAGAGTTTGTTTATCTTCTCAATGGGCACATAAGAGAAGTTTATAGACTTTTGCTTTAAGAGTTTGAGTAAACCATTCATTAACTCCCCTTGGGTATTTTTTTGGATAAATACTTTGTCTAATGTAGTGCCGGCTTGGATTGCTTCAATAATGGCTCTAATTCCTATTATTTGTGATTCTTTCTGCATAGAGCAAAGGTATAAAAAACACTTTCCACAAATGAGTTTTTTGAATGAAAATAAGAGTAAGAATATTGTAATTATTTTCAAATATAATAAATAAAAAAACCCGCTATTAAGCGGGTTTTTTTGGATTTAATAATTAGTTTAATTATTATTCAACAATATTTACTAAATATTTCATTGCACTTCTTAGTCCAGGAGCTGCAAGAGGAGGGGTATAAGTACCTCCATTCCATTCTCCGGTTTCTTGATCAAATCCAGGAGGATTTGAATCAAAAACTAAGCCTTCATCAGTGGTAACTGTAGCTAAAAATTGGAATCTATCTGTGCCTCCAAAATCCTCTGCTGAAATACCATATAAATTTGCCATGTCATCTAAAGTAAAGCTAACATCTAAAGGGAAAGTGTTTGTAGTTTTGAATACAAGTGTATCTTGCTGAACATTTCCTATTCTTGCTGATACGCTTAATTCATATTGTGCAGCATTTCCCTGTGGATCAAATACAGTACCTTGAAAGGGAGTAGTTGAATTAACCTCCAGTATGGGGTTTTCAACAAATTGAACAAATCCACCTCTTTCAAAATCCGGTAATACATTTTTGTCATCATCTTGACAGCCTATTAGTGTAATACTAATAACCGCAATGAACAGTATGTTTATGATTTTATTGTTTTTCATTTTCTTTGATTTTAATTAATTTATAAATCCACCTGGATTGGTATCCCAAAATACTTGATCAGATAATGATTTTTGAGTTAAATTAGTATTAACATCAACCTCATTTGATGGGTATAAATAGGATCTTGGAAATTGACCGGCAGGTTGAATTGGAGCTTGAATTGAAGAAGGGAATCCAGTTCTTCTTAAGTTATTATAGGGTTCAATACCATTGCCATAAGCAGCAATAAAATATTCTCTTATAATGATATCCAATTTACCTGTACTGCTAGCTGCGTTGTATTCTGTCATTACACGAGTAACATAAGAGTCTATGTCAGCTTGTGAAGCACCAAAAGAGTTGTTATCAAGATTACCTGTGAAATCTAAAATACCTTCAAAACTTTCTCTTATACCAAGTTCCAGAAAGGTAGCAGCATTACCAGATGTTCCAAGTGTTAATGCACTTTCAGCCAAAGTAAAATGAGTAAATGAAGATAGGAAGATAGGTAAAATTCCTTCTCCATTTTTAGTAGTTAAATCTGCTGATCTTGCAGCTAAAAACTGATCTTCATCAAAAGCTCCACCAGCAGGATATACTCCCCAAGTGGTTCTTCTTAAGTTGTCAGCAGGAAGCCCCTCATCATCTGCGTGATCTCTTCCCCAATAAAGATTACCAACATAACAGTAATCATAACTTTCTGGGTTTGTATTAGCACAAGGTAAATTACTACCGGATGGCTCATTGTTTGTTTGTCTGTAGAAGTAATATCTTCCTCTAGGGTCAGCGGTACCGTTTTCAACAAAAGGAGGCTGATCATCACCTAAGTTCATGATATCATATAAGTAATTACTATTGTAACCAACTGCACCTGATGCTTGATAATTTCCAGTGAAGGAAGGGTGTCTACTATCTACCGGAGTACTAGATGTCGAATAACTAAATTGAAAATTTTTATCATTTTCATCTATGATACCTAAACCACTTGATAAAGCACTGTTTATTCCAGATGTTGCTCTGGCAGGATCTACTAACCTAATTTGGTTGTACATTTTAATTTTCAAAGTGTTTGCAAGTGCTATCCATTTTGATGCATCTTGATCATAGTACAAATCTTGAGGAAGTACATTTGTTTCAATTTGAAGTAATGCTATAGCCTCATCAATATTTGTGAATTGAGCATCATAAATAGTTTCACCATTATCAACGGTTGGAAAAGGAAACTCTTCAGGATTATTAGCCTCGCTAAATGGCACATCACCAACAAAATCTACAAGATAGACAAATGCCATTGCTTCTAGAAGTTTTGCAACACCTAGATGGTATGGAATACCCTCTGCATCACTTTCATTTATTGCTTCTAGTAAATCACTATTATTTGCTAGACGATATGTATTTGTCCATGCACCATTTAGTGTTAAGACTCCAACATTTTCTGGGTATGTACTGAACTGATTTCTCATTCTAGAAATAGCCATTGCAGAACCGTTGTAACCGTTGTACACATTTCTAAATAGTAATTGTGAATCATTTAATATGAAATTTGGGTCGGCCAAATCCACATTAATCGTGTTTGGGTTCTCTAAAAGATCAAGGTCTGTAGTTTCACAACTAATCAGCACCAAAAATAGAGAGCTCAATATTGTTATTTTATTTAAATATTTCATAGTTTGTATAATTTAGAAAGTTGCTTTTATGCTAAATGAATACCTTTTAGAACTTGGTCCAGTTTGAAAGTCTAAACCAGACCCGTTACCTACACCAGTACTTAATGCTTCTGGATCGAAATTAAAAGCATCTGGGAAATTAAATGCTTTTACATAAAGATTTTGACCAGATACTGTTAAGTTAACAGATCCGAAAGGACTATTTCTTAATAATTTTGAAGGCACTTCATACCCTAAACTAACTTCTCTTAATCTTAAGTGAGAAGCATCATACACACCTTGACCAGATGGGTCAACCAAGTTGATAAAGTATAAATCATTAGCGTTTAACTGAATAGTGTTTTCAATTGGGTTACCTTGTCCATCTACCAATACTTCACCTGTAGTTGGATCAGCTAAAACCCCGGGAATAATAAATGAACCTTCTCTGTCAACATTCGCTTTTGTTACACCACGTCTATAGTATTGTGTGGCTGTTTGAGAGAATATATCACCTCCATGTTGATATTCTACTTGCGCAGATAGAACAAACCCTTTGTATCTAAATGTATTTATAGTAGAAAGCGTCCAATCTGGGTTAGGATCACCAATTATCCCTAAATCAGCAAATCTTCCGTCCTCAGTTTCAGAAATTTCTGTACTGTCGTAAATTTTACCAGTTGTTGGGTTTATTAGTAAATTTCCATTCTCATCTCTAAGAGCATATGAACCTTGAATAACACCTAATGGTTTTCCTTCAATTGCAAAGTTACCTAAGTTTGTAAAACCGGCAAAAACAGTAGGTGAATCCAAATCAGTAACTATGGTCTCATAAGCAGTGAAATTATTTATAACATCCCAGCTAAAGTCATCAGACTTCAATGGTGTAAAATTTAAACCAACTTCCATACCTTCAGTCTCTACCTCACCAATATTAATAGTAGTACTTGTAAATCCTGTAGAAGGAGCTAACGGGCTACCAGGTAATATTTGATCAGTTGAAGTTCTTTTATAAACAGTAAAATCTAAAGACACTCTTCTATTAAAGAAATTTGCCTCAATACCGGCCTCAATTTCTTCTTGAAGTTCAGGTTTTAAATCTCTATTGGCTCTTGCACCACTTAAAGAATTTGTTGTAACGGTAGCATCACCAAGAGCAGTAAATGCAACTGGATTAGTTGCCAATACATCACGTGTATTATAAGGGCCTGGGAATCTTGCAGATGTACCATAACCGGCTCTAATTTTAAAGTAGTTAACAGCATCAGAAGATCCTATGCCTTCAACAGAAGTTGGGATAAAGGAAATAGATGCACCAGGATAAAACAATGCGCGATTGTCTTGCTCTAATGTAGAGGCCCAGTCATTTCTACCCATCACAGATAAGAATAAATAGTTTTTGAAATCAAATGTACTTTCTCCATAAAGTCCAAAAACATTTTGAACTAAATCAAAGTTAAGATTTCTTCCTCCAACTGCTGGGTCATTATTTGTACTCGATAAGAAGTTATTGTGTCTTGTTACGCCAAACACAATTTGATCCTGACTTACAATACCAAATTGCTTGTAAGTATCTCTTCTGGCATTAAAGCCCAATTGAGTAGTGAAAGAGATATCATCAGAGATATTAACGTTGTTTATACTTAAGTTGATATTGTGGTCAAAAATAAAACTTGTACCAGAGGTTGTTCTTCTATAACCTGTATCGTAAGGAAGTGTAACTGACCCTTTGTTTATAGAAAAGTCTTGATTTTCGGTATAAGTATCTAGACCAAATCTGTAGTTTAAAGCTAACTTGTCTGAAATATCATAGTTGAAAGCCAATTTACCAAACATTCTATTTGTTCTTTGAGCCGTTCTAGCATTATCAACTAACCATAATGGATTTTCCTGATCTGATCTGTAATAAACAGACTCCCCATTTTGTGGGTTTGAATAAGGTAAATTCATTAAATCTAAGTTTCTAGGGATAAATAATAACCTTGTAAAGATAGAAACTGCTCCACCTGCATTGTTTGCAGCAATTGGCGGGGTGTTTACTTCAAGTCTGCTATAATTTAAAGTTCCATCAAAAGAAAATTTGTTTGATAGTTTGGTGCTTCCACCAACGCTTAAATTATACCTAGTTAAATCATTACCAGGGATATAACCCTCTTCATTGTTATAACCAAAATTTAAGTTATATCTTGTGTTAGGATCTGTACTTCCGGCAACGTTTACTGAAGTTGAGTGACCAACACCTGATCTAAAGAAGTCTGCAACATTGTTTGGTACTGCTTTGTAAGGTATTAATAAGCCATCAAATTGCGGGAATTCATCACCCCATAAAGTGCTAAGTGGGTGAATAATTTCTAAATTCTCGTCAAAGCGAGACCCCCAGTTTCCAACAAATCCTGCGTTTAAAAAGTTGTCTGAACCTTGACCATATTCATTTTGGTAATCTGGAAGGTTAGAAATTTCTGTAATATAAGTAGTTTGATTTAAACTCACTTCAAATTTTTCATTCACATTACGACTGCTTCCAGATTTAGTTGTAATAAGTACAACTCCATTTCTACCTTGTTGTCCATAAAGTACTGCAGCACTTAAACCTTTAAGTACACTAACAGATTCAATATTATTTGGATCTAAATCTAAAAACCTGCTACTAACAACAGTGTTACCACCACCAAAACCGGTTTGTTGATTTGTTCCAGAGTCAAAAGGAACACCATCTACAATAAATAACGGTTGGTTACTTCCGGTAATTGAACTTTTTGATCTAATAATAAAGTTTGTACCACTACCTGTGGCACCACCAGTCCCTGTAATTTGTACACCACTTACTTTTCCGCTAAGTGATCTAACTATATCAGATTGTGGTTTACCTTCAATTAATTCTGAATCTACCGTAGATACAGCATAACCGAGCGCTTTTTTCTCTCGTTTAATACCATAACCGGTTACAATTACCTCAGTGAGTTCTTCACCTGCTTGCATTTGTAGATCGATTCTTGTTGTAGAGGCAGTTACAGCTCTTTCTTGAGTTGAAAAACCTACATAGGTAAATACTAAGGTTTGTCCAACATTGGCATCGATGGTGTAATTTCCATCAAAGTCAGATTGGGTACCTGTAGTAGTTCCTTTGATTACAATATTAACCCCTGGTAATGGTAAACCAATATCATCGGTTACTGTACCTGAGATTGTTTGTTGTGCAAACGTTAGTTGCACGGTAAACGCCAATAAAAGCGTTAAAATTCCACTAAACTTTGTTCTCATTTTTATAATTTATTTGAATTAGCCAATGCCAAAAGTCTTAATAAAAACTTAATAAAACAACTTTTTGTAATGAAAATTTGTTTTTTTTTTAAATTTAAGGTTAAGAGAATGTTATGTGTATTTAAAATCTAGAATTTAGGCTTAAGTGTAGCTTTGTGTTCGAAAATTTAAAATCTTGCCCTTCAAATGTTCCATTGGCAATTTCAATTTTAAAAGTACCTGCTTTGGTTCTCAGTCCCATACCAAGACCAAAACTATAAATTTGACTCTTTAAATCCAGTGTTTCATTATTAAAATAAGCAATGTCAATTATAGAGTGGAGGTAGGTATTTAGGTTTAATAAAAATCGATATTCTGTGTTTAGTACACTTAAAAATGATGCATCGATACTGTTTTCATCAAAGCCTCTTATGCTATTAATGCCGCCAAAGCGGAAAAGCTCATTAGTAAAGTGCTTTTCTGATACTAAAAAGCGGGTATTATTGTTTAAGTAAACACTGTTTAAACTATTAAGGTTTAATATGTGATTTGCGGTTAATTCTATTTTATACTGTGAGTCATCAGATGTAAGAGTCTTCCTTGTGCCAAGCTCGTTTTTTAACAAAATTTGAGTCTTGTTTGGAAATAATAAACTATTTTGTGAATTGATAAAGCTGCCGCCAAATACAAAAAATTGTGATGTATAATCCTCGATGAATCCTCCAGCTTGTTGTTCATCAAGTAAATTACTGGACTCATAATCTTTATAACCTGCAAAAACTTTGGATTTTGTGTCAAATCTATAAGATGCAAGTATGTTCTTTTCAACAGTTGAAAATGTGCTATCTTGTTTAAAAAGACTCAACCCCATTTCCAAACCAACAGGTGATTTAAAAAGGTAAGGTAATTCTACAGTTGTTTGAAATTTTTCTTGAAGGTTTCCATCATTTCTGTATTGAATTTCTAATTGTTCTCCAAAGTTTAAATTGTTGCTTAATAATAAATTGAGATAACCATTTAACTCAAGCTTATTTGTTTCTTCATTTGTAGTAAAACCCAAAATTCCATCAAAGTTGTTGTTTGGAACTTTTTCTAAATACAAATAAACCTCGGTTGCTTCATTTGTGAAAAGGACTTCGGGCGCTTTTGTGTTTTTAACAAAACTAAGATTCTCCAAAAGCAAACTTCGTTGATTTATTTTTTGCTGCTGAAACAACATTCCTTCTTTGATGCCAATGCTATACCGCAAAAATGCTCTAGGAAAATTCTCATATCCTCTTATTTTTATTGCAGTAAGATTTCGTTTTTTTTGAGTGGTGATTTTAAGATTTGCTTGAAGTGTATTTTGTTGGGTTGATGGTTTTAAATTTTCTAATTCAACAATTACAAATGGATCACCCATTTCACTTAACTGTAAACTAAGATATTTTAAAACGGCTTCAATGTTTTCAAATGCAATAGTCATTTCATTGGAGCTGTAATTGAAGGAATTGTTTTCCAGTTCTCTTTTAGAGATTCCAAAATTTGATAGATCTGAGATGTTATAAACTATGATTTTATCATAAAGTGTGTTTAGCTCAAATAGAGCCAGGTAACTGCTGTCTGAGGTTTTTGTCAATTCTGTCAGTTCAGACTCGATATAACCAGCACGCTCTAAGTCGATTTTTAATGTGTCAACAGCAGTTTCTAATGTCTGATAATTAGAAAAAACAGTTTTTGCAATTTTTGATTTTAAAACGGCTGTTTCTGTGCTGTCAATTCCCTCTAAACTTAAATGTAATTCTTGACTAAAAGCACTTAGTGAAAAAACAGTATATATATATAGGTATAAAAAAAAATGTGATGAGGGTCTCAATTGTCAGGATATATTGTTGTATTTAAACGAAAGTAACGGCTTTTTCGTGCAATGCTAAAAATAAAAAATGACTTATTTGAAAATTAATGAATTAAGATTTGATTAATTAAGATTTATTTCTACCTTTGCCAACCCTAAAAATAGGGGATTATTTTATTATATTCTAGTAACAAATATTATATATGCCAACAATTTCACAATTAGTACGAAAAGGAAGAGCCAAAATAACCAAGAAGAGTAAATCGGCTGCTTTAGAATCGTGTCCTCAAAGAAGAGGAGTGTGTACGCGTGTATATACGACCACTCCAAAGAAACCTAACTCTGCAATGCGTAAAGTTGCAAGGGTAAGATTGACCAATGGAAAGGAAGTAAACGCATACATACCCGGAGAAGGCCACAATTTACAAGAGCACTCGATAGTATTGGTTAGAGGTGGAAGGGTAAAAGATTTGCCGGGAGTTAGATACCACATCGTTCGTGGAGCCTTAGACACCGCTGGTGTTGCAGGAAGAACACAACGTAGATCTAAATACGGAGCAAAACGCCCAAAGAGTAATTAACAACTTTTAAAGAGAAGACATGAGAAAAAGACAGGCCAAAAAAAGACCGCTTTTACCAGATCCAAAATTTAATGATCAACTTGTTACACGTTTTGTGAACATGATGATGCATGATGGTAAAAAATCGGTTGCCTTTAAAGTGTTTTACGATGCATTAGACATTGTAGAAGAAAAAAAACAAGACGATGAGAAATCGGCACTTGAAACTTGGAAAGATGCATTATCAAATGTAATGCCTCACGTAGAAGTAAGAAGCCGAAGAGTGGGTGGAGCAACTTTCCAAATCCCAATGCAAATCAGACCAGACAGAAAAATATCAACCGCTATGAAGTGGTTAATTTCTTATTCTAGAAAGCGCAATGAAAAATCTATGGCTCAAAAACTAGCCTCTGAAATTTTATCTGCCGCAAAAGAAGAAGGAGCTGCTGTTAAAAAGCGTATGGATACACATAAAATGGCTGAAGCAAACAAAGCATTCTCACACTTTAGATTTTAATTTACAATGGCACAAAGAGATTTAAAATATACAAGAAATATAGGGATTGCTGCGCATATTGACGCAGGAAAGACAACCACAACAGAGCGTATTCTTTTCTATACCGGTGTAAGTCATAAAATAGGTGAAGTACACGATGGTGCTGCAACAATGGACTGGATGGAGCAAGAACAAGAAAGAGGTATCACAATCACCTCTGCTGCAACTACCTGTAAGTGGGTTTTTCCAATGGAAAATGCAGAACCAACTCCCGAAGCTAAAGACTACCACTTCAATATTATTGATACCCCCGGTCACGTTGATTTTACCGTAGAGGTAAACCGTTCACTGCGTGTACTTGATGGTTTGGTTTTCTTGTTTAGTGCAGTAGATGGTGTTGAGCCTCAATCTGAAACTAACTGGAGACTTGCAGACAATTATAAAGTTCCAAGAATGGGCTTTGTAAATAAAATGGACCGTCAAGGTTCAGATTTTTTAAATGTTTGTAATCAAGTTAAGGAAATGTTGGGTTCTAATGCTGTGCCCATTGTATTGCCAATTGGTGATGAATTAGATTTCAAAGGAATCGTTGACCTAGTTAAAAACAGAGCCATTGTTTGGCATGAAGAAACTCAAGGAGCTACCTTTGATGTTATTGAGATTCCTGAAGAACTAAAAGCAGAAACAGCAAAATACCGTGCACTACTTATAGAAGAAGTAGCTGCATATGATGAAAACCTGTTGGAGAAATTCATGGAAGATGAAGACTCTATTACTGAAGATGAAGTACACGCTGCTTTGAGAGCCGCTGTTATGGATATGAGTATCATACCTATGATTTGTGGTTCTGCATTCAAGAACAAAGGTGTTCAGTTTCTTCTAGATGCGGTATGTCGTTATTTACCTTCACCGGTAGATAAAGAAGGTATCGTTGGAATGAACCCTAACACTGAAAAAGAAGAATTAAGAAAACCCGACGTTACTGAGCCTTTTGCTGCATTGGCATTTAAAATTGCTACAGACCCGTTTGTTGGTCGTTTGGCATTTTTCCGTGCTTATTCCGGAAGACTTGATGCAGGTTCTTATGTTTTAAATAACCGTTCAGGAAATAAAGAACGTATTTCCAGAATTTACCAAATGCACGCTAATAAGCAAAATGCTATCGATTATATTGAAGCAGGTGATATTGGAGCGGCAGTTGGATTTAAAGATATAAAAACAGGAGACACTTTGTCTGCTGAAAAACATCCTATTGTTTTGGAAAGTATGGTTTTCCCAGATCCCGTAATTGGTATCGCTGTGGAACCAAAAACCAAAGCTGATGTTGACAAATTAGGTATGGCTTTATCAAAGCTTGCTGAAGAAGATCCTACATTTACTGTAAGAACTGATGAAGCTTCAGGGCAAACCATTATCTCAGGAATGGGTGAGCTTCACCTTGATATCATTGTTGACCGTTTGCGTCGCGAATTCAAAGTGGAAGTTAACCAGGGAGAACCTCAGGTTGAATATAAGGAAGCAATTACAAGACAAGCAGATCACAGAGAAGTTTACAAAAAACAATCAGGTGGTCGTGGTAAATTTGCTGATATTGTATTTACAATGGAACCCGCTGAAGAAGGAAAAATGGGTCTTGAATTTTTGAATGTTATCAAAGGAGGAAATGTTCCTAAAGAATATGTTCCGGCAATTGAAAAAGGATTTAGAGAAGCTATGAAAAATGGGCCTCTTGCCGGTTTTGAGATGGATAGTATGAAGATAACACTTAAGGATGGGTCTTTCCACCCTGTGGATTCAGATTCACTTTCATTTGAACTTGCTGCAAAAATGGGATATAAAGCCGCATCAAAAGCAGCCGGATCAGTTATCCTTGAGCCTATTATGAAAATTGAAGTAATCACTCCTGAAGAAAATATGGGTGATATCGTTGGTGACTTAAACCGTCGTCGCGGTCAAGTGAGTAATATGGGGGATCGTGCTGGTGCAAAAACCATTAAGGCGACTGTTCCTTTATCTGAAATGTTTGGTTATGTAACCACATTAAGAACATTATCATCAGGTAGAGCAACTTCAACAATGGAATTTTCTCACTATGCAGAAACTCCTTCAAACATTTCAGAAGAAGTCATTAAAAAAGCAAAAGGATCTAACGATTAATTTTAAGAGCGATGAGTCAAAAAATTAGAATAAAACTTAAATCATACGATTACAACCTGGTAGATAAATCTGCTGAGAAAATCGTTAAAACAGTTAAGAATACTGGAGCTGTTGTTACCGGACCCATTCCGTTGCCAACACACAAAAAAATCTTTACTGTATTGCGTTCTCCTCACGTAAACAAGAAATCAAGAGAGCAGTTTCAATTGAGTTCTTACAAGCGTTTGCTGGATATCTATAGTTCTTCTTCAAAAACCATTGATGCTCTTATGAAGTTAGAGTTGCCAAGTGGTGTTGAAGTTGAGATCAAGGTGTGATAAATTCAAATTTCCGCGAAGGCGGAAATCTCGTCAATAAAATGTTCAATTTGGCAGATGAATGACGAGATACCCACCTGCGTGGGTATACATGTCCGGAGCTGCGAGCGAAGGAAAAACGGTAAAAATACATTCAGGGTCGAACGTATTTTTGACCCTGAAATTTTTTAAATAGAATCAAATAAATAGTATTAATTAATAATTAAATAAATATGTCTGGGTTAATTGGAAGAAAAGTAGGCATGACCAGCATCTTTGATGAGAACGGAAAGAACATTCCTTGTACCGTGATTGAAGCAGGACCATGTGTAGTTACCCAAGTCAGAACCAAAGAGGTTGACGGGTATGAAGCTCTTCAGCTTGGTTTCGATGACAAAAAGACTGTTAATAAAGCTGCCGAAGGCCACGCTAAAAAAGCAGGAACCGTTGCAAAACGTAAAGTCGTAGAATTCCAAGGATTTGAAGAGGAGTATAAACTAGGTGATTCTATCACAGTTGAGCAATTTGTCGAAGGTGAATTTGTGGATATATCCGGAATTTCAAAAGGTAAAGGGTTTCAGGGTGTTGTGAAAAGACACGGTTTTGCCGGTGTAGGTCAAGCTACTCACGGACAGCATAACCGCCTTAGAGCTCCCGGTTCTATTGGAGCTGCATCTTATCCTGCAAGAGTATTCAAAGGAATGCGAATGGCAGGTAGAATGGGTGGTGGAAAAGTGAAAGTTGAAAATTTAAGAGTTTTAAAAATCGTTCCTGAAAAGAACTTGATTGTGGTAAAAGGATGTGTTCCCGGCCATAAAAACGCTTATGTAATTATTCAGAAATAATGAAGGTAGCAGTATTAGATATCAACGGAAAAGAAACAGGTAGAGAGGTAAACCTTTCTAAGGATGTTTTCGCTGTAGAGCCAAACAATCACGCAGTGTATTTAGATGTGAAGCAGTACCTTGGCAAATCAACGTCAGGGAACTCATAAAGCTAAGGAGCGTGCAGAGATTGCAGGTAGTACAAGAAAGATTAAAAAACAAAAGGGAACTGGTACCGCTCGTGCCGGTAATATCAAAAACCCATTGTTCAAAGGTGGAGGTAGAGTTTTTGGTCCAAGACCAAGAAGTTATTCCTTCAAACTTAATAAAACATTAAAGCGTTTAGCTCGTAAATCGGCCTTGTCGATGAAAGCTAAAGACAAGCAAATTTATGTTATTGAAGACTTCTCTTTTGAAGCACCAAAAACAAAGAATTTTACAAGTCTTCTTGGCGCATTGGGCCTTGAAAACAAAAAATCTTTGTTTGTGTTGGGAGAGTTAAATAATAATGTATATTTGTCGTCGCGCAATTTGAAAGGTACAGAAGTTATAATCAACTCAGAATTAAGTACTTACAAAATATTGAATGCAAACAGTCTTGTGCTGTTAGAGAGTTCGTTAGAAGGGATTGAGCAAAACTTAAGTAAATAGAAATTATGAATATCTTAATTAAACCCATCATTACAGAAAAAGCAACCCGCGATGCTGAAGACAAAAATCGCTACGGCTTTGTAGTTGCAAATGAGGCGAATAAGATTGAAATCAAAGATGCTGTTGAATCAGCATATGGAGTTTCTGTTACTAAAGTTCGCACAATGAATGTTCGTCCCGACCGAAAGACGAAATACACAAAAACGGGTGTCATAACTGGTAAAACAAATGCTTTCAAAAAAGCAATTGTACAGGTGGCAGAAGGAGAAACAATAGATTTTTACAACAACATCTAGAAATTAGACAACAATGTCAGTAAGAAAATTAAAACCCATTACCCCGGGTCAGCGTTTTAGAGTAGTAAATGGCTTTGATGCCATCACTACTGATAAGCCGGAGAAAAGCTTGCTTGCTCCGAAAAAAAGATCGGGAGGTAGAAACAACAGCGGAAGAATGACCATACGCCAAGTAGGTGGAGGTCACAAGAAAAAGTATCGTATTATTGATTTCAAAAGAGACAAAACCGGAATTCCGGCCACTGTTGATTCAATTCAATATGATCCAAACAGAACAGCGTTCATTGCTTTATTGAACTACCAAGACGGAGAAAAACGATATATCATCGCTCAAAACGGATTGCAAGTTGGTCAAAATCTTGTCTCAGGTGCAAATGTTGCTCCTGAAATAGGAAATGCAATGCCACTTTCTGATGTACCACTTGGTACAATTATCTCTTGTATCGAGCTAAGACCCGGTCAAGGAGCTACAATGGCGCGAAGTGCCGGTGCATTTGCTCAGTTAATGGCAAGAGACGGTAAATTTGCAACTGTAAAATTACCATCAGGTGAAACCAGATTGATACTTGTTACTTGTATGGCTACCATAGGAGCTGTTTCAAACAGTGACCACCAATTGCTAGTTTCCGGTAAAGCCGGAAGAAGCAGGTGGTTAGGTAGAAGACCAAGAACAAGACCGGTAGCGATGAACCCTGTCGATCACCCAATGGGTGGTGGTGAAGGTCGTGCTTCTGGAGGTCACCCACGTTCTAGAAACGGAATACCTGCAAAAGGTTACAGAACCCGTACTAAGACAAAATCGAGTAATAAATATATCATAGAACGTAGAAAGAAATAAGCTATGGCAAGATCGTTAAAAAAAGGACCTTACGTTCATTATAAATTAGAGAAAAAAGTACAACTCAATGTGGAGTCAAACAAAAAGAGTGTTATCAAGACGTGGTCTAGAGCCTCTATGATTACTCCGGATTTCGTTGGACAAACCATCGCAGTTCACAACGGGAAACAATTTGTTCCTGTATATGTAACTGAAAATATGGTAGGACATAAACTAGGCGAATTTTCACCCACAAGATCTTTTAGAGGTCATGCAGGTGCTAAAAACAAAGGAAAAAAATAATAAGCTATGGGAGTTCGTAAAAGAGAAAGAGCAGAGCAAGTCAAAGAAGCGAAGAAAAATATCGCCTTTGCAAAGTTGAATAACTGCCCAACATCACCAAGAAAAATGCGCCTAATGGCAGATTTAGTAAGAGGTGAAAACGTAGATAAAGCGCTTAATATTTTGAAGTTCAGTTCAAAAGAATCTTCACGCAGACTTGAAAAGCTTTTGCTTTCAGCCATTGCAAACTGGCAAGCAAAAAATGAAGAGGCCAGCATAGAAGATGCAAACCTTTTTGTTCAGGAAATTCGCGTAGATGGTGGAACCATGTTAAAGCGTTTACGCACAGCACCTCAGGGTCGTGCACACAGAATTAGAAAACGTTCCAATCACGTAACAGTGGTTTTAGGAGCTAAAGATAACACACAAAGCAAGTAATTAAATGGGACAAAAAACAAATCCAATCGGAAATCGCCTTGGAATCATCAGAGGATGGGAATCTAACTGGTATGGAGGTAATGACTACGGCAATAAACTTGCTGAAGACGACAAGATTAGAAAATATGTTCATGCTCGTTTAGCAAAAGCAAGTGTGTCAAGGGTAATCATTGAGCGCACTCTTAGACTTGTAACCGTTACTATCACCACTGCAAGACCCGGTATCATTATCGGAAAAGGCGGCCAGGAGGTAGACAAGTTAAAAGAGGAACTTAAGAAAATTACCGGTAAAGAAGTACAGATCAATATCTTTGAAATCAAAAGACCTGAACTGGATGCATTCTTAGTAGCAACAAGTATCGCTCGTCAAATTGAAAGTAGAATTTCATACAGACGTGCAATCAAAATGGCAATTGCTGCTGCAATTAGAATGAATGCTGAAGGAATTAAAGTGCAAATTTCTGGCCGTTTAAACGGTGCAGAGATGGCACGTTCAGAATCTTACAAAGAAGGTCGTATTCCTTTATCTACTTTCAGAGCAGACATAGATTATGCACTGGTTGAATCTCATACTACTTATGGTAGACTGGGAGTGAAAGTATGGATTATGAAAGGCGAGGTATTTGGAAAGAGAGAGCTTTCACCATTAGTTGGTTTGTCAAAAAAGCAACAAGGAGGAGGAAAGCCTGAAAGAGGAGCCGGAAAACCAAAACCACGTCGTAGAAAGTAATTTTTTAAATAAAAGAAAATGTTACAACCGAAAAGAACAAAGTTCCGTAAGCAAATGAAAGGCCGTATGAAAGGTGTTTCGCAACGCGGAAACCAATTATCAAACGGAACCTTTGGTATTAAATCATTAGACTCAAACTTTTTGACTGCACGTCAAATAGAAGCTGCGCGTATTGCCGCTACCCGTTTTATGAAAAGAGAAGGTCAACTCTGGATCAAAATATTTCCAGATAAACCTATTACAAAAAAGCCTCTTGAAGTACGTATGGGTAAAGGTAAAGGAGCTGTAGAATATTGGGCAGCTGTTGTAAAACCGGGTAGAATACTCTTTGAAGTAGCCGGAGTACCTGCAGATGTTGCAAAAGAAGCATTGCGTCTTGCGGCACAAAAGTTACCTGTAAGAACTAAGTTTATAACCGCTAGAGATTTTCAAGCTTAATTATTCAACACTATGAAACAAGCAGAAATAACAGAAGCATCTACGGCTAAGTTGCAAGAAAAACTTGTAGAGTCTAGAAAAGTATATACTGATCTGAAAATGGCTCACGCTATTTCACCATTGGATAATCCAATTCAACTAAGAGTTCATAGAAGATCAATCGCTAGAATTCAGACTGAACTAATTAAAAGAGAAGTACAATAATTGTACGAAGCTGAAAGATGGAAAACAGAAATTTAAGAAAAGAACGTATAGGGATAGTAACCAGTAGCAAAATGGAAAAATCCATTGTTGTTGCAGAGGTTAAGAAAATGAAACACCCTATGTACGGAAAGTTCGTGTTAAAGACTAAAAAATATGTCGCTCACGACGAAAAGAACGATTGCAACGAAGGAGATACTGTAAGAATCATGGAAACAAGACCTTTAAGTAAATCTAAGTGTTGGAGATTAGTAGAAATCATTGAAAGAGCTAAATAATCATGTTACAACAAGAATCAAGACTAAAAGTTGCAGATAACACGGGAGCAAAAGAAGTGCTTACCATCCGTGTGTTGGGAGGTACTAAAAAAAGGTATGCTTCCATAGGAGATAAGATTGTAGTAACTGTTAAAGAAGCTACACCAAACGGAAACATCAAAAAGGGAGCGGTATCTACAGCTGTAGTTGTGCGCACTACTAAAGAAGTAAGAAGACCAGACGGCTCTTACATTCGTTTTGATGACAACGCTTGTGTTCTTTTAAACCCAACGGGAGAGATGAGAGGAACACGTGTTTTTGGCCCTGTTGCCAGAGAATTGCGTGATAAACAATTTATGAAAATTGTATCATTAGCACCAGAGGTGTTATAATATTATAAACGATGACAAAGCTTAAGATTAAAACAGGAGACAATGTAGTAGTACTTGCCGGAGACCATAAAGGTTCTGAAGGAAAAGTAATGCGTGTCATCACTGAAAAAAATAAAGCCATAGTAGAAGGAGTAAACATGGTTTCCAAACATGAGAAGCCTAATACAAAGAATCCGCAAGGAGGAATTGTAAAAAAAGAAGCTCCTATACATATATCCAACCTTGCTTTAATTGATCCAAAATCAAAAAAAGCAACACGAGTTGGTTTTAAAATGGAAGGCGACAAGAAAGTTCGTTTTTCAAAAAAATCTAATGAAGTAATATAGTTATGGGATATTCACCAAGACTTAAGGAAGAATACAAGAGCAGAGTAATTAAAGCTCTTACAGAAGAATTTGGTTACAAAAATGTAATGCAAGTTCCGAGATTGCAAAAAATAGTAATCTCAAGAGGTGTAGGTGCAGCTGTTGCCGACAAGAAACTAATTGACTATTCAGTGGATGAAATTTCAAGAATCGCAGGTCAAAAAGCTTTAGCAACCATTTCAAAGAAAGACGTTGCTTCTTTTAAATTACGTAAAGGAATGCCAATTGGGGTGAAAGTAACATTACGTGGAGAGCGCATGTATGAGTTTTTAGATAGACTTGTTACATCTTCACTACCTCGTGTGCGTGACTTTAATGGTATTAAAGCCAGCGGATTTGACGGAAGAGGAAACTACAACCTGGGAGTTACAGAGCAAATCATTTTCCCTGAAATTGATATTGACAAAGTAAACAAAATCCAAGGTATGGACATCACATTTGTGACCACTGCAGAAACAGACAAGGAAGCAAAATCACTTTTAACAGAATTAGGGTTACCCTTTAAAAAGAACTAAGAGATGGCTAAAGAATCAATGAAAGCCCGCGAGGTAAAGAGACAAAAATTGGTAGATAAGTATGCTGAAAAACGCAAAGCTTTAAAAGAAGCTGGTGATTATGATGCACTGCAAAAATTACCAAAAAATGCTTCACCTGTAAGATTACATAATCGTTGTAAATTAACAGGAAGACCTAGAGGGTATATGAGAACTTTTGGAATTTCACGAGTTACATTTCGTGAAATGGCAAACCAAGGTTTGATTCCGGGAGTTAGAAAAGCTAGCTGGTAAATATAATTTTAACTGGGTGAAGGTTTCGATGCACATCGAAAAACCGCATCCGCAAATACAAATAAATGACAACAGATCCTATCGCAGATTTTCTAACGAGAATCAGAAATGCAACACAGGCAAACCACAGAGTGGTTGAAATACCTGCATCAAACTTGAAAAAAGAGATAACAAAAATCTTATTTGATCAAGGGTATATCTTAAGTTACAAATTTGAAGACGATAATGGCCCGCAAGGTTCTATCAAAATCGCTTTAAAGTATGATAAAATAACTAAAGAGCCTGTAATTAGAAAAATACAACGAATAAGTAAACCTGGTTTACGTAAATACGCAAGTTCAACAGAACTTCCTAGAATTCTTAATGGTTTAGGTATTGCCATCGTCTCTACATCTCATGGTGTAATGACCGGCAAACAAGCCAAAGCAGAAAACGTGGGTGGTGAAGTATTGTGTTACGTTTACTAATAATCGACAAACAAGATGTCTAGAATAGGTAATAATCCAGTAGCAATCCCAGATGGTGTAACAGTAACTGTTAACGAAAACATCATTACGGTAAAAGGAAAATTGGGAGAATTAAATCAAGAATTTTCAGAAGTGGCCATTAAGGTTGAAGAAGGAAATGCTTACGTAGAGCGCCCATCAGACTCAAAGGCTCACCGTGCAAAACACGGTTTATACAGATCTTTGATTAACAACATGATTCAAGGTGTTTCAACAGGATGGACTAAAGAATTAGAATTAGTCGGTGTTGGTTACAGAGCAAGCAATCAAGGTCAAAAGCTCGATATAGCTGTTGGCTATTCTCACAACATTGTGATGGATGTTGCTCCGGAAGTAAAAGTTGAGACTGTTTCAGAAAAAGGAAAAAACCCAATTGTAAAGCTCACCTCTCACGACAAACAACTTGTGGGTCAGGTAGCTGCAAAAATTAGAGGTTTCCGTAAACCAGAACCATACAAAGGAAAAGGAATTAAATTTGTAGGTGAACAATTAAGAAGAAAAGCAGGTAAATCTGCATAAGCATAAAAGTTATGGCATTATCTAAAAACGATAGAAGAACAAGAATAAGACTCAGAGTGAGAAAGACAATTTCGGGCTCTGAACAAAGACCAAGACTTGCAGTTTTCAGAAGTAACAATGAAATCTATGCACAGCTTATTGACGATGTAAACGGTAAAACCATTACTGCTGCCTCTTCAAGAGATAAAGATATAGATGCTTCAAAAGTTACTAAAGTTGAAGCCGCAAAACTTGTTGGAAAAGCAATTGCCGAAAAAGCTGTTAAAGCCGGAGTAGAAACAATTTCTTTTGACAGAGGTGGATATCTATACCACGGAAGAATTAAATCATTAGCAGAAGGAGCCAGAGAAGGCGGACTTAAATTCTAAATATTATGTATCAAGATTATAAAAACGTAGAACTAGTAAAACCAAGTGGTTTAGAATTAAAAGATCGTCTGGTTGGAGTACAACGTGTTACCAAAGTAACTAAGGGTGGTAGAGCTTTCGGGTTTTCAGCTATTGTAGTTGTTGGTGATGAAAACGGTGTTGTAGGTCAGGGATTAGGAAAATCTAAGGATGTAGCTTCAGCGATTGCCAAAGCAATTGAAGATGCTAAGAAAAACTTAGTACGCATTCCTTTGAACAAGACTACACTTCCTCATGAGCAAAAAGGAAAATATGGTGGAGCAAAAGTAAACTTATTGCCAGCAGCTCCAGGTACCGGACTAATCGCCGGTGGTGCTGTACGTGCAGTACTTGAAGCAGTGGGAGTTCACGATGTATTGTCAAAATCACAAGGTTCATCAAATCCACACAACGTTGTAAAAGCCACTTTTGATGCTTTATTACAAATGAGAAGTGCTCATACTGTTGCTCGTCAACGTGGGGTTTCTTTGGAAAAAGTGTTTAAAGGATAAATAAAGCGAGACATGACAAAAATAAAAGTAACCAAAGTAAAAAGTGCTATCAACCGAACTCAAACACAAAAGAGAACGCTTGAGTCGCTTGGCCTAAGAAAAATTGGTCAAACAGTTGAACATGAAAACACACCAAGCATACTTGGTATGGTTAATAAAGTAAAACACTTAGTTTCTGTCGAAGAAGCTAAATAAGAAATATAAACTATGGATTTAAGTAACTTAAAACCTGCTGCAGGTTCAGTACAAAATAGCAAGAGATTGGGTCGTGGTGAAGGGTCTGGTAGTGGTGGAACCGCTTCCAGAGGTCACAAAGGAGCCAAGTCTCGTTCCGGTTATTCAAGAAAAATCGGTTTTGAAGGTGGACAAATGCCACTTCAAAGACGTGTTCCAAAATTTGGTTTTACCAATATCAACAGAAAAGAATATCAGGGGGTTAACCTAGATACGCTTCAGAAACTTGTTGATGAAAAGAAAATCAAAGATACCCTCGACTTTGAAACTATGATTTCATTGCGGTTAGCAACAAAAAACGAAAGTGTAAAGATACTAGGTAGAGGAGAGCTTAAAGCAAAATTGAAAGTATCTGCTCACAAATTTACAGCAACTGCAAAAAATGCTATCGAGGCTGCAGGTGGTGAAGTGGTAATTTTATAACAACTCAATAGAATGAAATTTATTAATACCCTAAAAAATATCTGGAAAATAGAAGAGTTGAGAAACAGAATCTTAATCACTCTTGGATTACTTGCTGTGTATCGTTTTGGTGCACAGGTAGTTCTTCCTGGTATTGATGCATCTCAACTTCAAGGTTTAGCAGATCAAACAGACGGTGGAATTCTAGGTTTACTTAATGCATTTACTGGGGGAGCATTTTCAAATGCTTCTGTTTTTGCTTTGGGTATTATGCCATATATATCTGCCTCTATTGTGGTACAATTAATGGGTATTGCTGTGCCTTATCTTCAAAAACTTCAAAAAGAAGGAGAGAGCGGTAGAAAGAAAATCAATCAAATTACTCGTTGGTTAACAATTGCAATTACGTTGGTTCAAGGACCCGGGTATATATACAACTTGTTCAATATTTTACCACCAGAGGCCTTTCTACTTGGAAATAGTGTAGCATTCATTTCTTCTGCTGTAATCATTTTGACCACAGGATGTATATTTGCAATGTGGTTAGGTGAAAAGATTACAGATAAAGGGATTGGAAATGGTATCTCCATATTAATTATGGTTGGTATTATTGCAACATTACCGCAATCTTTTGTTCAAGAATTTGCTTCAAGAGTATTTGAATCAAACGGTGGATTAATCTTTATCCTCATTGAACTTGTTATCTGGTTTGTCATCATTCTTTTATCTGTTTTATTGGTAATGGCAATCCGTCAAATACCCGTTCAATATGCTAGGAGAACAGCAAGTGGAGGTTATGAAAAAAATGCTGCAGGATCAAGACAATATATTCCATTAAAGTTAAACGCATCTGGTGTAATGCCAATCATCTTTGCCCAGGCAATTATGTTTGTGCCGGCAGCTTTAGCAGGAATGTCAACTTCAGAGACAGCACAGTCTTTTACTGTGGCGTTTAGTGATATATTTGGATTTTGGTACAACTTGGTATTCTTCTTGTTGATTATAGTATTTACATACTTTTATACTGCAGTTACAGTACCAACAAACAAAATGGCTGATGATTTAAAAAGAAGCGGTGGATTTGTACCCGGAATTAAACCAGGGTCTGATACCGCAGAATATTTAGATAAAATAATGTCTCAAATCACCTTGCCGGGGTCAATATTCCTGGCTTTAATAGCAATTTTTCCGGCATTTGCCGTAAAACTTTTAGGCTTACAAGCTGGATGGGCTTTATTTTATGGTGGAACTTCACTCCTCATTATGGTGGGTGTAGCTATTGACACGATGCAACAAATCAATGCATACCTGTTAAACAGACATTATGATGGTTTGATGAAATCAGGAAAAAACAGAAAAGCAGTAGCATAATTATGGCAAAACAAGCAGCAATAGAACAAGACGGAACTATTATTGAAGCACTTTCTAATGCGATGTTTCGTGTAGAATTAGAAAACGGTCATATTGTTACAGCACACATATCGGGTAAAATGCGTATGCACTATATCAAATTATTACCCGGTGATAAAGTAAAATTAGAAATGAGCCCTTACGATTTAAGTAAGGCAAGAATAACTTACAGATACTAAAAAAATGAAAGTAAGAGCATCCATTAAGAAAAGAAGTGCCGAGTGCAAAATTGTGCGTCGAAAAGGCAGATTATATGTTATTAACAAAAAGAACCCAAAGTTCAAACAAAGACAAGGTTAAGATATGGCAAGAATAGCAGGTGTAGATATCCCGAAACAAAAAAGGGGTGTAATCGCGTTAACTTACATATTTGGTATCGGTAAAAGCCGGGCCAAAGACATTTTGGCAAAAGCTGAAGTAAGTGAAGACAAAAAAGTAAATGAATGGGACGATGATGAAATCGGTCGCATTCGTGATGCTGTAGGAAATTTTAAAATTGAGGGTGAGTTACGTTCAGAAGTTCAAATAAGCATCAAGCGCTTAATGGATATTGGATGTTACAGAGGCATTCGTCACAGATCTGGACTTCCGCTACGTGGACAACGCACTAAAAACAACTCAAGAACCAGAAAAGGAAAACGTAAAACTGTTGCTAACAAGAAAAAAGCAACTAAATAATACCTAGAGAAATGGCAAAAACAACCGCAAAAAAACGTAAAGTTATTGTTGAATCTGTAGGTGAAGCACACGTTACAGCTTCTTTTAACAATATCATCATTTCGTTGACAAACAAAAACGGTGATGTAATCGCTTGGTCTTCAGCCGGAAAAATGGGCTTTAGAGGATCTAAGAAAAACACTCCTTATGCTGCACAACTTGCTGCTGAAGATGCTACAAAAGTAGCTCACGATGCTGGTTTACGCAAAGTAAAGGTGTATGTTAAAGGACCCGGAAATGGTAGAGAATCTGCAATTCGTTCTATTCACAATGCAGGAATTGAAGTGACTGAAATCATTGACATCACTCCAATGCCTCACAACGGATGCAGACCTCCAAAAAGAAGAAGAGTCTAAGTAAGTTAGAAGTGAAAACTTAGAAGTTTGAAGATCAACATTGAACTTTAAACTTTGAACATTGAATATTTAAACAATAAGTATAAACAAGAGAAGGAACACGATAGATGGAGGACAGACCTTAATTCATCATCCCTTCTAAAACAAATTTTAATATGGCAAGATATACCGGTCCAAAAACTAAAATAGCCCGTAAATTCGGTGAAGCTATCTTTGGTGACGACAAAGCATTTGAAAAAAGAAATTACCCTCCCGGGCAACACGGAAACGCTCGCAGAAGAGGTAAAAAATCTGAATATGCTACCCAGTTAATGGAAAAGCAAAAAGCAAAGTATACTTATGGTATCCTTGAGCGTCAATTCAGAAATATGTTTAAAAAAGCGACTGCTGCTGATGGTATTACAGGTGATGTATTACTTCAGTTATGTGAATCAAGACTAGACAATGTGGTATTCAGAATGGGCATCGCTCCTTCTAGAAGTGCTGCCCGTCAATTGGTTTCTCACAGACATATCTTAGTTAACGGTGAAAAGGTAAACATTCCTTCATATCACGTTAAGCCCGGAGATGTTATTGCAGTTAGAGAAAAATCAAAATCACTCGAAGCTATTTCTCAATCACTTTCAAACGCTTCCCACCCTTATGAGTGGATCAACTGGAATAATGATAAAATGGAAGGAACATTTGTTTCTACTCCTCAAAGAATTCAAATTCCTGAAAACATCAATACACAATTCATCGTAGAATTATATTCTAAATAATAAACCTTAGGAACCACAAACATGGCAATACTAAATTTTCAGAAGCCCGATAAAGTTATAATGATCAACTCCACCGATTTTGAGGGGAAATTTGAATTTCGCCCCTTAGAGCCAGGTTATGGGTTGACCGTTGGTAACGCGCTTAGAAGAGTACTACTTTCCTCCTTAGAAGGTTTCGCAATCACATCCATCAGAATTGAAGGAGTTGACCACGAGTTTTCAACCATACCGGGAGTAGTAGAAGATGTAACCGAAATAATCCTTGGTTTAAAACAAGTGCGATTCAAACGTCAAATTGATGAAATCGATAATGAAACAGTGACAATGTCGCTGTCTGGAAAAGACCAGCTTACTGCCGGTGACTTTCAAAAATTTATTTCAGGTTTTCAAATTCTTAATCCAGATCTAGTTATCTGTAATATGGAATCCAAAGTAAATCTGAATATGGAAATGACCATTGAAAAAGGTAGAGGATATGTACCTGCTGAAGAAAACAAAAAAGCAAACGCACCTCTTGGTACCATTTTTACAGATTCTATCTACACACCCATCAAAAATGTGAAATACAGCATTGAGAACTTTCGTGTAGAACAAAAAACAGATTATGAAAAACTGATTTTTGAAATCGTTTCAGATGGTTCAATCCATCCAAAAGACGCTTTAACTGAAGCTGCAAAAACTTTGATTCACCACTTTATGTTATTCAGTGACGAGCGCATCACCCTTGAGGCCGATGAAATTGCTCAAACTGAAACTTATGATGAAGAGTCTTTACACATGCGTCAGCTGCTTAAAACCAAATTAGTAGATATGGACCTTTCAGTAAGAGCATTGAACTGCTTGAAAGCTGCAGAAGTTGATACCCTTGGTGATTTGGTTTCTTACAACAAAAACGACTTGATGAAATTCAGAAACTTTGGTAAAAAATCATTGACTGAATTGGAAGAGTTGGTAAATGTAAAGGGACTGAACTTTGGAATGGATCTTTCAAAATATAAATTAGACAGAGATTAAATAAGACTTGAGATTTGAGAAGTGAGATAAAGAGATTTTTCTCACCACTCATCTCTAATAACTAAGAAAATGAGACACGGAAAAAAAATAAATCATTTAAGCAGAAAGACAGCGCACAGAAAGTCAATGTTGGCAAATATGGCGTGTTCTCTTATAGAGCATAAAAGAATCAATACAACTGTAGCCAAAGCGAAAGCCCTTAAGCAATTTGTAGAGCCTTTAGTAACAAAATCAAAAGAGGATACTACACACAACAGACGTATTGTTTATAGCAGACTACGTCAAAAAGAAGCTGTAGTTGAACTTTTCAGAGAAGTAGCTGTAAAGGTAGCTGACCGTCCGGGAGGTTATACACGTATCATCAAATTGGGTAACCGTTTGGGTGATAACGCAGATATGGCAATGATCGAGTTGGTTGACTTCAACGAAGTCTATAACGCAAACAAACCTGCAAAGAAAAAATCAACACGTCGTGCCGGTAAAGCGAATAAAGCAGATGAAACAACTGCAAAAGCTGCACCAGCTGAAAAAACAGAAGAAGTAACTCCGGAAGCAACAACTCCTGAAGCTACTGCACCTGAAACAACAAACGACGCTCCTGAAAATAACGAGCAAGAACCAAAAAATGAGAAAGAATAAGTTTTTAATTTCATTCTAAATACACTAGGGATAAACTGTTATAGTTTATCCCTTTTTTTATATTATTTTTGCATCCTAGTATAAACAACACAACTTGTATCTTCATGAAGTACCACACTAGAAAAAAAGCCATTATTTTACTTGCAGACGGAACCATTTTTCACGGTAAAGCCGTGGGAAGCAAAGACGGAACAGCCTTTGGTGAGGTTTGTTTCAATACAGGAATGACCGGCTATCAGGAAATTTTTACAGACCCTTCTTATTTTGGCCAACTCATGGTAACCACTAATGCCCACATCGGTAATTATGGAACCAACAAAGACGAGATAGAATCTGAAGGTATTAAAATTGCTGGTTTGATTTGCCGCAACTTTAGTTACAACTACTCCCGTGATATTGCAGATACCTCACTTGAAGAGTTTCTAAACGACAACAATCTTTTTGCAATTTCAGATGTTGATACACGGGCTTTGGTAAGTTACATTCGTGACAACGGCGCTATGAATGCCGTTATTTCTACAGATGTTGATAACATTGAAGGACTTAAAAAGCAACTGGAAGACGTGCCCGATATGAAAGGGTTGGAATTGGCTTCCAAAGTGTCCACAAAAGAACCCTACTTTTTCGGAAATGAAAACGCTACTTATAAAATTGCCGCTCTCGATATAGGCATCAAGAAAAATATTTTACGCAATCTGGCTGAAAGGGATTGTTACATCAAAGTATTCCCTTATGATGCCACTTTTGAAGAAATGGCTACATTTAAACCTGATGGCTACTTTTTGTCAAATGGTCCCGGTGACCCCCAACCACTAAGCAATGCCATTGAAGTTGCAAAAGAAATTATTGATAGAAATTTACCATTATTTGGTATCTGTTTAGGCCATCAGGTAATTGCATTGGCTAATGGGATTTCAACATATAAAATGCACCACGGTCACAGGGGAATCAATCACCCCATTATGAATCTGGTTACCGGAAAAGGAGAAATTACCTCACAAAATCACGGTTTTGCCATTGACAGGGAAGAAACCGAAAATCATCCTGACATAGAAATCACCCACGTGCATCTCAATGATCATACCGTAGCAGGAATTAAAATGAAAAGCAAGAATTGCTTCTCAGTACAATACCACCCAGAGGCCAGTCCGGGACCACACGATGCAAGTTATCTTTTTGATCAATTTATAGAGAACATACAAAAAAATTAATTTTAAGAGGCGTAAAATTCTATGCCTCAGCTATACTAAAATTTATAAAATATGAGTATCATAGTCGATATCCGCGCCAGACAAATTTTTGATTCCAGAGGAAACCCCACCGTTGAAGTAGATGTGATTACCGAAAGCGGTATTCTTGGACGCGCTGCAGTACCATCCGGAGCTTCTACCGGTGAACATGAAGCTGTTGAATTGCGCGATGGTGGGAAAGCTTATATGGGCAAAGGCGTTTTAAAAGCTGTAAAAAATGTCAATGAAGTGATTGCTCCAAAACTATTGGGCGCCGCCGTTTTTGACCAAAACCTGATTGACCAGACTATGATTCAAATGGATGGTACAGCTAACAAATCAAAACTGGGTGCCAATGCCATTTTGGGTGTTTCCCTTGCTGTTGCCAAAGCTGCAGCCATGGAACTTGGATTGCCCTTATATCGCTATGTGGGTGGTGTGAGTGCTAATACCCTGCCGGTTCCTATGATGAACATCATCAACGGCGGATCTCATAGTGATGCACCCATTGCCTTTCAGGAGTTTATGGTTATACCTGTTAAAGCCAATAATTTTACTCACGCCATGCAGATGGGTTCAGAAATTTTCCATCACTTGAAAAAAGTATTGCACGATAGAAAATTAAGTACAGCTGTGGGTGATGAAGGTGGATTTGCTCCCACCCTAGATGGAACAGAAGACGCTTTAGATACCATAGCTCTGGCAGTAAAAAACGCAGGCTACAAAATGGGAACTGATGTCAAAATTGCCCTTGATTGTGCTGCAGCTGAATTTTATGTTGATGGAAAATATGACTATACTAAGTTTGAAGGAAAATCCGGAAAGGTGAGAACTTCAAAACAACAAGCCGATTACTTAGCTGAATTGGCTTCAAAATATCCAATTATTTCTATAGAAGATGGTATGGATGAAAACGATTGGGAAGGCTGGAAATACCTCACAGAAAAAGTGGGAGATAAAGTGCAGTTGGTGGGAGATGATTTATTTGTTACTAATGTTGAAAGACTTTCCAGAGGAATCAAAGAAGGCATTGCCAATTCTATTCTCATTAAAGTCAATCAAATTGGCACTTTAACTGAAACCATTGCGGCGGTGAACATGGCCCATAATGCAGGTTATACATCAGTTATGTCTCACCGTTCAGGTGAAACAGAAGACAATACTATCGCCGACCTGGCTGTAGCATTGAATTGTGGTCAAATCAAAACCGGTTCGGCTTCCCGTAGTGACCGGATGGCAAAATACAATCAATTGCTTCGCATTGAGGAGGAGCTGGGTTCTGTGGGATATTTTCCACAAGAAAAAGCCTTTAAAGTGAATTGATATTTAAATCACTTCTAATTAAGGATTTTTTAACCCCTGAGTATTGGTTTTCACTATAAAAATCGTCTTATATTTTGTATCTTCGCAAAAAGAAGAAAATTAAATAACATACTTAAATATGTCAAAAATAGCCACATTAGAAATTGATGGAAAAAAATATGAATTTCCCATAGTTGAGGGAACAGAAAATGAACTAGCCATCGATATAAAATCATTAAGAGCTTCTTCAAATGTCATAACTTTAGATCCGGGATATAAGAATACAGGGTCTTGTGAAAGTGCCATTACATTTCTTGATGGAGAAAAAGGTATTCTCAGATACAGGGGTTACAGTATTGAAGAACTTGCAGATAAAGCTTCTTTTCTTGAAGTGTGTTTTTTGTTAATATTTGGAGAATTACCAACACAGGAGGAGCTTTCTAAATTTCATAAAGACATCAAAGGTCAATCCATAGTGGATGAAGACATGAAACGCATTCTAGATGGGTTTCCAAAGTCGGCTCACCCAATGGGTGTACTTGCGTCATTAACCAATGCATTAGTGGCTTTTAACCCTTCATCAGTCAATGTTGATTCTGAAGAGGATATGTACAAAGCCATTGTTAAGATTTTAGGAAAATTCCCGGTTTTAGTTGCCTGGACAATGCGCAAGAAAATGAGCTTACCGCTCAATTATGGAGACACCTCTTTAGGCTATGTTGAAAACATTCATAAAATGATGTTCCAGCAACCTAATGAAGACTACAAAGTCGATAGAACATTCATTGAAGCATTGGATAAATTATTGATACTACACGCAGACCACGAGCAAAACTGTTCAACTTCGACTGTGAGAATCGTTGGTTCATCGCACAGTGGATTATTTGCTTCTTTATCTGCCGGTATTGCAGCACTTTGGGGTCCACTTCATGGTGGTGCAAATCAAGCAGTGATAGAAATGCTTGAAGCGATTAAAGCAGACGGAGGTGATACTTCAAAATTTATTTTAAAAGCAAAAGACAAAAATGATCCTTTCCGTTTAATGGGCTTTGGTCATAGAGTATATAAAAACTTTGACCCACGTGCAAAAATTATTAAGAAAGCAGCAGACGAAGTACTTGGAGAGCTAGGAATTGAAGATCCTATTCTCGACATTGCTAAAGGATTAGAAAAAGTAGCACTAGAGGATGAATATTTCATCTCAAGAAATTTGTATCCCAATGTAGATTTCTATTCAGGGATTATTTATAGAGCCTTGGGTATTCCAACAGATATGTTTACAGTGATGTTTGCCTTGGGAAGACTTCCCGGATGGATTGCTCAGTGGAAAGAAATGCGACTGGGTAAGGAACCAATTGGACGGCCCAGACAAGTCTATACCGGTTATACACACAGAGCTTTTAAAACCAGAAGTGAACGATAATTAAAAACAATTTTTAGTTTATAAACTCCATCCAGAGGAATCTCGATGGAGTTTTTATATATTTGAACAAATTGTATGAAGATGCTTAAATTAAACGTCAAAGATGAAACTTCAAGACTAAGAGCCGTAGTTTTGGGAACAGCAAACAGTAACGGTCCAACGCCTCTTGCAGAAGAAGCTTATGACCCAAAATCTTTGGAACACATTCTCGCAGGCACCTATCCTAAAAACGAAGATATGATTCCGGAGATGGAGGCTTTTGCTGACGTTTTAAAAAAATATGATGTACAGGTATTTAGACCCGAAGAAATCGCAGATTACAATCAGATATTTTCAAGAGACATTGCTTTTGTCATTGATGATGTTTTTGTAAAAGCAAATATATTACCTGATCGCGAAAGGGAACTCGACGCTATTCAATATGTAATAGATCAAGTAAACCCTTCAAAAGTGGTGAGACCACCAGATGAAGTTCATATTGAAGGGGGTGATGTGATGCTTTGGAAGGATTATATTTTTATTGGAACTTACAAGGGGAGTGACTATAAAGAATTTATGACTGCGAGGACCAATATGGAAGGCGTAGAGTATATCAAACAATTATTTCCACATAAAAAAGTAAAAGAATTTGATCTGGTAAAATCCAAAATTGAAGCACGTGACAATGCACTCCATCTCGATTGTTGTTTTCAACCTGTGGGAGAAACCAAAGCCATTATATACAAACAAGGGTTTCGAGAAGAATCAGATTATACATTTTTAGTAAATCTTTTTGGAAAGGAAAACCTTTTTCATATCACCCGTGATGAAATGTATCATATGTTTAGCAATGTATTTTCAATCGCACCCAATGTGGTTGTTTCTGAACGAAATTTCACCAGATTAAATAGCTGGCTGCGCGAAAATAACTTTACAGTCGAAGAAATTCCTTATGCTGAAATTGCTAAACAGGAAGGGCTTTTGAGATGTAGTACTTTACCTTTGATTAGAGATTGATGTAATCATTTATTATTTTTTTCGACTATGAACGGTATAAATTCAATATATCGTTTTATGAAAAAAATTGTTGCAATACTTTTTTTATTTTTATCAATTTGTGAAGGATTCACCCAGGGAAAAATTGATGGATTTTACAGAGGCTCCGGGAATGCCAGTACTTCTTTAGGTCTGGGATATGAAGACACACCAAATTACTTTGTTGGAACAGAAAAGTCTGATATTGGCAGAACACTCTTTTTCGGGTCTGCATTTGTTGCTTATGGTATTACACCAGATTTTGATATAAATACCTCTTTGCCTTTCTTTGTAAGTAATGATAAACTTAGGGTTCAGGATATTACATTATTTTTAAAATACCGTTTCTATACATTTGAATTTGAAAACAGTAGATTAGAAATTAGCTCAGGTTTGGGATTTTCTTCTCCGCTGAGCGATTATGAAACCGGGGGATTAAATGATATTGGACAAAGAGCCACTATATTGGAAACCCGCGGGATGTTCCATTACCATTGCAATACAGGCTGGTTTTTAACCTTACAGAGTGGCTATTCTTTTAAATTTGAAGAAGTTCCTAATAGTTTCCCTCTCACCTTTAAGGCAGGTCGGGCGATGTCTAAATGGTATTATGATGTGTGGTATGATTACCAAAATTCTTCAGGAGGAATAGATTATAGAGGAACCCCACCACCACAAAATTTTAAAGAAATAGGTGTTGATTATCATAAAGCGGGAGGAACTATTTACAGGCCTTTGGGTCAAGATTTTGGGATATATGCAAGCTTTTCATATACAATTTCAGGAAGAAATGTTTTTCAAGGAGCTGGTTATGGTATTGGTTTGGTGTATAATTTTTCAATGAAATAGTTTTTGAATCTGTTTAAGTAAAAATGACTAACATTTCCCTACTTTTGCAACCAAAATAATACAACGCCATGCAACAAGCCACCAACACTATTTTAATGATTCGTCCGGCAGCTTTCAGACTGAATGAACAAACGGCCGTGAATAATTATTACCAAGCAACTAGTGACGGGTTAAAAGGAAAAGATGTCAACAACTTAGCTCAGCAAGAATTTGATGCAATGGTTCAAAAACTCAAGGATGCCGGTGTAAATGTTGTAATTTTTAATGATGATGGAACTAAGGACACTCCCGATTCTGTTTTTCCTAACAATTGGGTTTCATTTCATGAAAACGGTGATGTTGCTCTATATCCCATGTTTGCTGAAAATCGAAGAAGAGAGCGAAGAGAAGAAGTTATTTTGAAGCTGGAAAGCCAGGGATTTAAAATTAAGAACATTGTTGATTATACCCCTGCTGAAAAGGAAGAACTTTTTCTTGAAGGTACAGGTAGCTTGGTTTTGGACCGCATTAATAAAAAAGCATATTGTGCCCTTTCGCCCCGAGCGGATGAAGAATTACTTATTGAATTTTGTGAGGATTTTGAATATACACCTGTTCTATTTACGGCCTTTCAAACTGTTGAAGGAAAGCGATTGCCCATTTACCATACTAACGTGATGATGTGTATTGCCAAAGACTTTGCAGTAATTTGTATTGATTGTATTGACGATAAAAAGGAACGTAAAAATGTGCTGCAACACCTTAAAGAGGATGATAAAGAGGTCATACTCATTTCTGAAGTCCAGGTAGAAAAGTTTGCCGGAAATATGCTGGAAGTATCAGACAAAAACGACCAATCCATCACTGTGATGTCAAAATCTGCTTTTGACAGTTTGACACAAACTCAGGTGGCAACCATAGAAAAGTATAGCAAGATTTTAAGCAGTGATCTTAATACAATTGAAACTTTGGGTGGTGGAAGTGCCCGTTGTATGATGGCAGAAGTGTTTTTACCAAAAGAGTAAAATATAAGGCTTAAAATTCAAAATTGATTTTATTCTTGAAATTTATCAAACTCATAACCTCTCTCTTTTGCACCCCAAACCAAACTGTCCTTTTCATTAAAGCCCCTGTCCCAGGAAATAATTTTATTTTCTGTAATGACTACCTCTGAAGTGGCATAGGTGGCTCCGTTAAGATTACTTGGGCAATTTTTATCAATTGTTTTACCTATGAATTTATTTTCAGGAGATTTTTTGAGCAAGACCTCACAGCCATCTCTTAATTGAATACTCTCTAATAATAACCTGTCAAAAAAAGCAGGAGTTTGCCATTTACAAGCCCATAAACCGGCATTAGGTATTGTATAAATATCGCTTCTAAATGTGCTGTCATTTTCTCTGCTCAATTTATAGATTCGCTGTCGGTAAGGCTCTTCCTGATTGTCTGTTAGAGATTGTTCAACATACATCCATTTACCTTCTCTATCCGCCCAGATGGGGTACATATGTAAAGTTACATTTCTGAAATTGGTGTCAATGGATGCTTGGCGCTCACTGTTAAAGGAACCGGTCATCAGGGTGACAAGTTCCTCAAGCAAGGTGTCTTTTTCTATTTCAATTTCAGTAATAGAAGTTGTTTTTTGTTGTTTTTTACATCCAATGAATGATAGTAATGCCAGTGTTAAACAAAGTATATATTTCATATCAATCAGGTTTGTATTTTACAATATTACGAATCATTCCTCCGAAAATAAAATAATGAAACGGTAAAACACTATACCAATAGAGACGCCCCCATAATCCTTTGGGTCTGAAGGTTGCCGTTTGTTTTAAGAAACCCTCTTTATTGATTTCAAATTCCAACCAGGCTTCTCCGGGTAGTTTCATTTCTGCATAAAGTAGTAAACGTTTTTCTTCTTTATCTGCATAAAGTACCCGCCAAAAATCAAGTGCATCCCCCGCAAATATCTTATCGGGATGGGTTCGGCCGCGTCGCAAGCCCACACCACCGGTCATTAAATCCATATAGCCTCTCACTTTCCATAACCAATTGCCATAATACCAACCCCTTTTTCCTCCAATGGCCCAAATGTTTTCAAACGTTTGATTTTTATCTTTCACTTTAATGGTTTTTACATCGCTAAGACATCCATATTGTGGGACTTGTATCTGATTTTTCAAATCATTGAATCGTCCTGAAATCAATGCATCTTTCCAACTGGAAACCACCAAATTTTGTTCAATTTTCTGAAAGGCTTTTTCTATCGCCTCCTCATAAGTAATAGGTTTTATACCCAAAATTTCCAAAAGTTTGTTGTCTTTAGCAACCACCTCAGTTTTCATGCTTTCCACAAGATTGACCGCCAGCGAATAAGTCGTTGAAGTCACAAAATACAACCAGTATGAGGACAAACGGGGTGTCATTACCGGAACAGAAATGATCCATAACTTCAATTTTCTCACTTTTGAGTAGCGCTGCAACATTTCTTTGTAAGTGAGAATATTGGGGCCACCAATGTCAAAGGATTGGTTATAACATTTTTCGTTTAATATTACACCGGACAGCATAGTTATTACATCCCTGATTGCGATGGGTTGGGTTCTGGTTTCAAGCCATTTTGGTGCAATCATAAGGGGTAATTTTTCACACAAATCCCTTATGATTTCAAAGGAAGAACTCCCCGAACCCACTACAATGCCCGCACGTAAAACGGTGAGATTGAAATTGCCCTGAAAGAGAATCTCTTCTACTTTTTTTCGTGATGAAAGATGTTTTGACAACTCCTCCTGATTGACAATACCACTCAAGTAAATCACCTGCTTCACAGAAGTAACCGCCATATATTTATTGAAGTTTTCAGCTGAAAGGGCTTCTTTTTCGTCAAAATTTCCTGTTGACGAACTCATCGAGTGAATCAAATAATAAGCGATATCAAGGTCTTTGGGGAAGAATTCAGTATTGACTTCTTCGAGGAAATCCACTTCGACAAAGCTTATGTTTTCAGCGTAAGCTTCATCAAACTCCATTCTGTTTTTATCACGCACACAACAAACAACGTGATGACCCAATTCTAAAAGTTGAGGTAATAAACGTTTACCAATGTAGCCATTGGCCCCGGTGAGAAGTATTTTCAAGGTATTTTATTTTAAAGATACAGAATCTCCATGGTTTATTGAGTTAAAGGGGCGTTAACTCCAAAAAATAAAATCATTAAAAACCTTTCATTAAATCTAACACAGACCCACTGATGTATTCAATACCAATGGCAATGACAATAAATCCAATGATACGAGAAATAGCATTGATGCCTGACGCTCCCAGTTTTTTTGCAATCAAATAAGAAGATCGTAAAATAAAAAAAGTGGTTAGACAAACCAGAATCACTGCCGTGAGGATATAAATGCTGTCAACACTCCATCCATATTCTTGCTGGAATGTGATAAGTAAAGAAATAGAGCCGGGTCCTGCCAGCATAGGGATGGCTAGTGGGGTCAATGAAAAACGCTCTCTTTGTGATAGATCTTTTTGTACCCGCTTGTTTTTCATTCCCTTGTGTTTTGCAAATCGGCCTGTCAATAAGGCAAAACCGGAAGAGACAATAATCAAACCTCCGGCAATGCGCAGGGAGTTCAAACTAATTCCAAAAAATTGTAACAAGTATTTTCCCAAAAAATAAGATATCACAAGAATGACCAACACATTGATAGCTGTTAGCAAGGCTGTTTTTTTTCGTTCTGCGGTTTCTTCATCCTGGGTTAAACCTACGAAAATGGGGACGGTTCCGAGCGGGTTGATAATTGAAAAAAGCGCTGCAAAAGCATAAAGAAATAGGTCCATTGTTTTTGCTGCAAAGGAACTCTATTTATGTGTTTTTAGAATCACGGTAATGTTATAAGAATGTAAAATAAATTTTACAAATCTCCTACCTGAGTAGGCGCATTGTCAATTTTGTAATTGATGACTTTTTGGAAGAAGCGGTGGGTGGGTTTGTCTGTGGCACTCACTTTGATAAAATGATGATCACGATAGATACTGTATTCTTCAGCCTTGCCTTTATAGATATTGAGTTTGTAATAAGGGATAATCAGCCCATAAGATTCCAATTGGGAACGAAAACCCACAATAATTCCATTAGGTCTCATTTCGATATTACACACATTGCGGTTGTTATCCAGAATGAGCAGGTTATAAATTTCTATGCTTGTAGAAGTGATAAACAACTTTGGTGAACCCACACCATTCATTTTGATGCGTTCTAGCAAGGGGAAAGGTTTACCCACTTCGGCATCTATTTTTCTAGTAATTTCCCGATTGTTATATGAGACGTTTAAAAGCATTTTCTAAAGATAGAAAATACCTGAAAGACTATCGTTAATAAACTCCTAAAAGCAATCTCAAAGCCCTAAACAACATTATATAAACTCATTACAAGTAAGAATTTTTCTCCTTATCTTTGCGCCTTGTTATTACCACTGCATAAACCACAACAAATGAATCTACAGCAACTACTTGAAGCCAAAATTAAAGAAGCTTTTTTCTCTCTTTACCAAATAGAACTGCCCGCAGTCGAGTTTCAAGCCACTCGCAAAGAATTTGAAGGTGATATTACTGTGGTGATTTTCCCTATGTTACGATTTTTGAAAACAAATCCTGAGAAATTAGGAAATGATTTGGGAGCTTTTTTAATGGCTCATCTGGAAGAGGTTGTGCGATTTAATGTAGTAAAAGGGTTTTTGAACATAGTTATTGCAGATGGGTATTATCTTGATTTTTTCAAAAATATCAAAGACAATCCCACATTTGGAACGCAGCCGGTTACGACAGACTCTCGAGCTGTGATGGTGGAGTATGCATCACCCAACACCAACAAACCTCTACATCTGGGACATATTAGAAATGTGTTACTGGGCTATGCTGTCGCCGAAATTTTAAAAGCTTCAGGGAAAAAAGTTTATAAAACCCAAATCATTAATGATCGTGGCATTCACATTTGTAAAAGTATGCTGGCCTGGAAGAAATTTGGAAATGGAGAAACTCCCGAAAGTACAGGACTTAAGGGTGATAAACTGGTAGGGAATTACTATGTAAAGTTTGATCAGGAATACAAGAAGCAAATTGAAACGCTTATCGCTGATGGAAAAACCGAAGAAGTAGCCAAAAAAGAAGCTCCGCTACTATTGGAAGCTCAATTGATGCTTCAGAAGTGGGAAAATGGAGATACTGAAACAGTAGCACTCTGGAAAATGATGAATGGTTGGGTCTATGACGGATTTGAAGTAACCTACAAAAGCATTGGTGTTGATTTTGATTCTTATTATTATGAAAGTGATACTTATTTGCTAGGGAAAGATGTTGTAGAACAAGGTTTGGCAAAAGAAGTTTTTTATAAAAAAGAAGACGGCAGCGTTTGGATAGACCTTACCGATGAAGGTCTTGATGAAAAAATCGTTTTACGCAGTGACGGAACCGCAGTGTATATTACCCAGGATATTGGCACAGCAATTCAACGAGCCAAAGATTATCCCGATGTGGGCGGAATGGTTTATACAGTTGGTAATGAACAGGATTATCACTTTAAAGTTTTGTTTCTCATTCTCAAAAAGTTGGGTTACAGCTGGGCAGAAAATTTATTCCATCTGAGCTATGGTATGGTTGACCTTCCCAGCGGGAAAATGAAAAGCCGTGAAGGAACTGTCGTAGATGCAGACGACCTAATTGCTGATATGGCTCAAACTGCAAAAGAAATCTCTGAGGAGTTAGGTAAACTAGATGGGTATAGCAAAGGCGAAAAAGACTCTTTATATAACACCATCGGGTTGGGTGCTTTAAAATATTACATCCTCAAAGTGGACCCCAAAAAACGCATCCTTTTCAATCCTGAAGAATCAGTTGATTTTCAAGGAAATACCGGGCCCTTTATTCAATATACTTTTGCTCGCATTCAATCCATTTTAAGAAAGGATCAAAATTCAAGCTACACTTTGCCTTCCATTGTGGAAATGCACGAAAAGGAAAAAGAACTCATCAAACAGTTACAACTTTATCCGGAGGTTATCCAACAAGCTGCTTCAAGTTACAGTCCGGCTTTATTGGCTAATTATGTGTATGATTTGGTCAAGTCTTACAACTCCTTTTATCAGAGTGTTCCCATTTTAGCTGAAATTGAGGAGGACAAACGACAATTTAGAGTGCAGCTTTCACGAAAGGTGGGCGAGCTCATTCAATCTTCTTTCAAGTTGCTGGGTATAGAAGTGCCTCAAAGAATGTAAAATAAAAAGAGGCTGTTAAAAACAGCCTCTTTAAAAAATAATATATACTTAAACTTATTTAACAGCCTGATTTAGTTCACTTTTAGTTGCTTGTAAAGCAAGGTTGTAAATTACCAGACCAAATCCTATTTTGTTAATTGCATCTCCAATGTTGTAAATAACATCAAGATTTAATCCGCCAAAAATACCATCATACCATCCTGGTGTGCCGGCCATATAACCTACTGGGTAAATTGCCCATCCAACAAGAACAAACCAGCAAAGAGCTTTGTGAGCTTTTAAAACATTTCCACCTGCTTTTTCTGCAAGCTTTCTTGCTCTACCCAACCAAATATCATAAACAATGACAAAGTATGCAGCACCTGATAATAGACCCCATAACCAAGCATTATCTCTATCAATTACTTCACCAATATATCCAGTAACTAGCATGATCACAGATAAGAAAATTAATCGCCACATTAATGAACGTTTTGCTCCAGCAATGACAAGTATTAAGTAAAACTCAACACACATTAATGGAACAGTCAGAATCCAGTCAACATACCTAAAGAATGTTGGAGATTCTGCAAAAGCAGCCCAATAGTCTCTCATGTATAAATAATGAACAGCAGCAATAAAAGTAATTAGTCCAGAGACAAGGATTGAAGTTCGCCATTTTTTATCAAAGGTATTTAGTGATAGAAAGAAAAAAGCAGAAGCTGCCATCATAGCCATTGCTCCAATAAAGAAGGTAAAGCCTACATAATCTGTGGGATCTAGTTTTGTAACTAGTAAAATTGTGTTAAAAAATGTTGTCATAATTTGAAAGTTTTTAGTTTTGTTTAATCAAATATAATAAAAAATTAAACAATATATTTTTTATTTTAATAAAACATTATGATATTTAATACAATAATTTTTTTTCACAAGAATGAAATTTAATAATCAATTAATATTGATCACCTTTTTCTGTTTTTGGATTGGAGGATTTTTAATTGAAACATTTCAAGAAATAGTTGGTTTATTTTTAATTTTGACTATTGGAATTATTCACGGAGCCAATGATGTTTTAATTATAAAAAAGAATACTCCTCAAAAGTTTAGTTGGGTTGTAATAATTTTAAAATATGTATTCTTAATCTTTGTATTTGGGTTCTTTTATTTCTTTTCTCCAAAATTATTTTTGATCATTTTTATTGCGCTTAGTGCTTATCATTTTGGCGAACAACATTGGCTTGAGGATAAAACAAGAGTATCTTTAAAAGAAAGAGTTTTTGCTTTTTTTTATGGTGGGTTTTTATTGTCTCTTTTTCTACTTTTAAATTTTAGGGAATCTCAAGAGATAATATATGAAATAACAAAAGCAAAGGTTCCCTTGAAAGCTTTTCAAGTTGTTTTGATTTTTTGTTCAATCCTGTTGCTATCATTAGGCGTTTTGTTATACAAAAGAGGGTTGGGCGTGTCAGAGAGGTTATGGAGGGAAATATTAATTCTTGCGATTTTAGCTGCTATTTTTGAGTATTCAAAAATTGTTTGGGGTTTTGCTATATATTTTATTTTTGGCATTCAATTCCTTCTATACGCTCTCAAATAGTATATTTGTACAGCGATATATCTAAAAAAAGCATCTATAAATATTTTACCAATTCATTTTTATATTGGTTTGTTTCAATTTGTGGATTATTTTTTTTAATTTTTATTTTTCAAGATCAAAAGAAACTGCTCTTATCTATTTTGTTTCCTTTTATTGCCGCTTTGACTTTTCCTCACGCTTTTGTTATTAAAGCTATGTTCAATAAGAAAAAATAGAAATAAATTTTTTAGCAGAGGAGCCAAAACAGGAAAACACTTTCCTATTTTTTACACCCCATTTTCTATAACAATCTTAGATTATATTCGGTAAATGAAATATCCTCTGTTCTAGTTAAACAAAATTTGCAAAGACACATTGGGTGTTAACCCTAAAGAAACTTGCTCTACCTGATTGATTTGAAGGTTTTCTGATTCATTGTTACTATCAATTGTAAAGTATGTATTTAATACATTTTTACGATTCGTTACATTCAATACGGCAGCATTTATTTTTGCAAATGTATTTTGTGATATATTAAATTCATATTCTACAGAAACATCTGCTCTAAAATAATCGTCATTTCGTTTCGTATTTGGGTCATCAAAACGAATGACAGGTTGGCTGTTTACTATTTCAATGGCATCACGGCTTACCGGAACCGAAACAGGTCTCCCTGTGTACCAGTTGATCCCTGAAGCAATTTTAAATTGATTCATACTATAAGATGTTGCCAAATTTACTTGGTGCCTTATGTCAAAGTTATGAGGAAAAGTACTCGGGTCTAAACTATCAAAAGTATAATCGCTTTTTGCAAAAGTGTAGCTCAACCAGCTACTCCAGTTTTTGGTTTTTTTGTTAACCACAAATTCCACACCTTGCGTTTCATAATTTCCTGTGGTGCGCACAAATTGCAATTGATTTTGAAACCCCTGATTGGCAGAAGTGATATCATTCACCTTTTTTGAATAGGCCTCTGCTTGAATTAACCAATTGCGTTTTTGATATTGTATATTAAAAGAAAATTGAGTGCTGTTCACAATGGGTACATCTTTGTCATTTGCAAGCACCCATCTGCGTTTTTCGACACCCAAAAAATCACTTTGAAAGTCGATGCGTTGTGTGACAGTTTGACTTTTTTGCTCAAAAGCTACTTCCAGTGCAAATCCATTCCCTAATTTTTGATGAATATTGACACGGGGTTCTATGAGCATGGTGTTGAATTTTTGAAAATAGTTGCCTCTCAAACCCGCTCTAATACTCGTTTTTGTTTTAGGAAGTTCCAGAAAATTACTCACATATAGCGCATGTTTTAACAAAACCTCTTTTACAAAATTCCTTACTAGCGGAATATTCACCTCTTGTTTATTGCTAATGCCGGTTTCAGTAAATTGGTAGCCTGTTGTAAATCGGTAGTTGTCTTTAATTTGCCAATTAAAATCAAATTGTGCACCTGTTTCTAAAACTTCATTGGATTGTTCAAACTTTTGATTGGAAAAGATATCAAGGTTAGAGGCATCGAGTAAATAATAGGTGCCATAAAGTAATACCTCTGTATTTATCTTTTCATTCCAATTGCGATTCCAGGAAAGCCCACCCGCAATGCTATTTTGATCAAGTTCACTTGTTTCAGATGTTTGAGAATTTTCTGTTGCAAATGATTTTGTAAAGTCTAAACTGTTGTCAATGTTTAAAAAATTGAGTTTGAAACGGTCTTTTTTTGACGGAGCATAGATGGCTTTTAAGCTAAAATCATAAAATGTGAATTCATCCTCAGAACTAAGTGTCCCTTGCTGATTATTCTGAAGGTTGGTAATTTCAGTATCTTGAAATACTTTGTCAAAATATTGTTTAAATGCGGGAGTTTCAAAGAGGTCTGTAAAAGTGCGTCTTCCTGAAGTGTGAATGACTAATTTTTCGTTTACCGGTATTTTTGCAAAAGCACCCGCATTAATCATATTGAGTTGAAAACCTCCCTTAATTTTATCAGGAAACTCTTCTGAGGAATGCATAGAAATTAAACCAGAAACACTTTCGCCATAGCGAGCCGGAGTACCGTTTTTGTAAAAGGAAACATTTTCAGTCAAGTAAGGGTTAAACCCTGAAATCATTCCAAAAAAGTGACCGTTTTGATACATTCTGATACCATCCCATAAGATGAGATTTTCATCTGTAGTTCCTCCTCTAATGTTGATATTTGAAATTGTTTCATCTACACTATTAACACCGGGTAGCGCTTGAATCATTTGTAAAACATCCGGCTCTGTGAGTCCCGGAAGGTTTCCAAAGGTGCTGACATCTAATTTTAAGGTCCCGTCATTTGTTTTATTAATGCCTTTTGCAAAAATGCTCTCCAGAACAACATCTCTGAGAATACTTATATTTGGATTCAAGTTTATTTGAACACAGGGGTTTGTTTCTTGGATTTCTTGTACATTCACAATGCGGCTTTCAAACCCAATGAATCTGATTTCAATTTGTGCATCGGCTTGAATATTTTTTAGTAAAAAAAGTCCTTCAGCATTAGATATAGTTGTTTGATTGGTTCCTATTACTTCAATTGTTGCACCAGCAAGCGGGAATTGTGTTTCACCGTCAATAAGGATTGCACACAAGTCAATGAATGCATCTTGTGAAAGTGATATTGCAATATAACGCTCATCAATAAACTTGAAAGTTAAAGATGTTTTTTTTGACAATTCGTCCAGAATTCCCGAAAGTTTTTGGGTATAATCCGGTGGTGTGGAACGCGTGTTTTCGATAACTTCATTGGCATAGGAGAATTTTACGTCATAGAGTTCCTCAATTTGATCCAGAATAGTGAGCAAGGGTGCTTCTGTGTTTTGAGCATTAGCTTGTTGGCTTCCGTAGAGAAACAAAATCAATGTAATTATGTATTGAAAGTAACGCCCCCTATTTTGCCCCATAAATTAATACATTCCCATTTTGGTTAATGCTGTATGTTAATTCTAATGGCACACAAATTGTTTTAAGTGCAGCATCAAGATTAGTGTGGGTGAATGCTCCTGTAAATCGGGTGTTTTTATCTATATTTTCAATTGTGACAGTAACTTTGTATTGCCGTTGAAGTTCTTCAATGACCCACCATAGTGGTTTATTTTCAAAGGAGCTCTCATCAAGCATCCATCCCGGTTGAAGTGTGCTTATTTTTTGCTGAGAAATAATTTCACCATCTTCTATAATAACGCTATCGCCGGCAAAAAGTTGTATTTGGTTATTGTTAAAAGTAACGGCAACCTTTCCTTCATAACAGGTCACGTGAAAGTGAGTATTTCTGCTTTGTACATTGAAATGGGTTCCCAAAACGCTAACAACTCCCAGAGAGGTGTTCACATCAAAGGTTTTTCCTTTAGCAACTTTAAAAAGTGCTTCACCATTTAAAGAGAGTGTTCTTTTTTGATCCCAGGATTTTTTACTGAATTTTATTTCTGAACCGGCATTCAGGACCACTTCAGATTGATCAGGTAATGTAAAGCTCTTTTTTTCAGCGAGTGGTGCAGTGACAGTAGTATAAAGACTTGTAACATATAAAAGTCCTGAAACAATCAAAACTAAGATGGCTGCATACTTCAATAGGTTTTTGGAATTAAAAAGAGAAATCACTTTTGGTTCTTTTTTCACCTTTTCAGAAAGGTTTTTCCAAGCCTTATCCTTATCAAAAGCAGGTGTTTGCAATTGGGAGGTGTGTGCTGAAATCCTTAAATAATCACGATATTCATCAGAGACTTTTAGTTGTTCCAACTCAGTCTCTGTAATTTCGTTATTAAAATACTTATGTAGAAGTTCTTCATTCATTTGTTTTAGATTCTCTGGTTATAAAACAGGGGTGGAGCTAATTACCCTACCTAAATTAGATGTTTTTTATTTCTTTTCGTAAAGATTCTAAGGCCTGGCTCATTCTTTTTTCGACAGCTTTAACAGATATTTCAAGAATTTCTGCAATCTCCCGGTATTTTTTACCCTCAATACGGTTCATTAAAAATGCTGTACGTTGTGCTTCTGTTAAATTTGAAAGTGCTTTTTGTAATTTTTGTTCAAATTCTTTTTCTTCCAAAACATACTGAGGTGACTGTTCATTAATGATTGGCGTGGTTTTTTTTGTGAACTTTAGTACCACCTTTTGATGAGCAACCTCATTGAGAAAACTATTGTTGCAAACAGTATATAAAAATGATTTGGCTTTTGCTTGAGGTACTTTTGCACAGTTTTCCCAAAGCTTTATGAATGCTTCTTGTACAAGATCTTCAGCTTGCGCAACATTCCCACATTTAAAATAAATGAAATTATAAATTGATGGTGACAAAGTTTGAAATAACTTATTGTAAACAGATTCTTCACAGACTGTATCCTGTTCATTCATAAATTTAAATTTTGAAATGTAAATGTATTTAAAAAGTTTTTAAAATAGTGGGTAGGGTATTTTATAACTTTGCTGTTCTATGTACATAAATGATTAAGTAGCCATGAAACATCTATACACTTCATTTTTTTTCATCTCTATTTTAAGTCTGTTTTTCTTTTCTTGTCAGAAAGAAGAAATAGAAATTATTGATGAAACTCCGGGAGATGCAATCACCCTTGAAACTCCTTTGACAAATCTCTTGCTCAACACCACTCAAAACAACGGAAGTATTGATGACTTTATTGATGGTACTTCCTGCTCATCCATTCAGTTTCCTTATCAGGTAATTATCAATGGTCAAACTTTAACTATTTCAAATCCAACTGATTTGCTGCCGCTAGCTAATATCACTTCACCCATTACTATTGTTTTTCCAATAACAGTAGTTTTTGAAGATTTTTCTACACTAACAGTAAACAATCAGCAAGAGTTAAATGATTTAGGTCAACTCTGTCAATCATTAAATGAAGCCATTGACTGTATTGAACTGGTCTATCCCATCACACTTTTTATTTTTAATTCAAACAATGAACAAATAGGAACTACTACAATTAATAGTAATGCAGAATTTTTCTCATTTTTATCCTCATTGGAAACTGGTGTATTTGTTGCAATTGACTTTCCAATTACTGTGATTTTAGCAGACGGCACATTTGAAACCGTAAACTCAAATTCTCAACTGCAGGAACTTATAGAAAATTGTGAAGAAATCATTACAGACCCGCCAAATCCCGTTGATCTGGAAACTGTATTGACGACAGATAGCTGGTTTGTTTCTTACTTTTTTGATGATGAGGATGAAACAGATGATTTTGCAGGTTATGAGTTTACATTTAATAGCAATGGAACAGCAACAGCAACAAACAGCTCAAATACTGTTCCCGGAACTTGGTCAATAACAAATTCAAGTGGAGGACAAATAAAGTTAGATCTTGATTTTGGGAATGATTTTCCATTAGATGAATTGGAAGAAGACTGGAAAGTGATTGACTTTAGTAATGAATTAATTAGACTGTTTGATGTAAGTGGTGGTGATGGAAGTACAGACTATCTTCACTTTTCAAGAACTCCCACTCAAGGAGGTGGTGGAGGAGGAAATCCTGCTGTTCAAGAGTTAAAAGATATTCTTAATGATGGAAATTGGTTTGTTGCTCTATTTCTTGAAGATGGTGAGGATGATCAAACTTCAGATTTTAATTCGTTTAGTTTTGATTTCCTTGAAAATGGTTTGGTAATAGCCTCAAATTCTCAGGTGACACTTGAAGGTACCTGGCAGGTGACATTAAATAGTGATGATGAGCTAAAACTCAAACTAAATTTTATAAGCGTTTTTCCATTAGATGAAATTGATGATGATTGGCTGGTTGTTGAGACACAAAACAACCAAGTGAAACTAGCTGACGACGATGACAATGATGCTGATATACTCATATTTGAAAAATTTTAACCCCAATTCAATTAATAATTAAACACCAATTTTATGAAAAGTAAACACATTTTAAGTATTTTTTTTATGCTCTTTTTGAGTATCCCTTTAATTTCTTGTAGTAGTGATGATGACTCAAATTCCGGAGACTCTTCTACTGTAATTGCTCAGCTTGAAACTTCTATCAAATCTGGAACCTGGAGAGTAAGTAATTTTGTTGAGGATGGAGACAATCAAACAAGCAATTTCAATGGGTTTATATTTTCTTTTGGTGATGACGGAACTGTCATAGCAACAAATGGCTCAACTACCAAAAACGGAACTTGGGTCACCGGAACCGATGATAGTACCCCAAAACTAATTATAAGTTTTCCAGATAATGATGGTCCCTTTGAAGAAATAAGTGAAGACTGGCGTATTGAATCTACAACAAGCTCTAAAATTGATTTAAAACACGTAAGTGGAGGCGATGGAAGTATTGACCTGCTAAGCTTTACTAAGATTTAGTTTTTCCCTTTTTTATTCCCAATTTGTTAGTGTCAAGCCCTTTTGCTTTTTGGTGAAGGGGCTTTTTATTTGAAGGGGTATTTGAACTTTTTTTCTCCATTGGGCCTCTCAAATGGATAATCAACCCATTGAGAAAATTTCGCAAAAACTGGTCGCCACACTCCATATATTTAGGGTGGTCTTCTTTTCTAAATAAGGCACCCAGCTCAGATTTTGAAACTTGAAAATCAACCAATTTCATGATTGCAACAATATCATCATTGGTAAGCTTTAAAGCTACACGTAGTTTTTTAAGGATGTCGTTATTTGTCATTTTTTGTTAGTTAATAGTGTATTAGTTATTGGATATAAGAGTATGATGGTCAATTGTTATAATTTAAATAGATTTCAGAAATATTAAAATTACTTCCCAAACAAAGCTTTTCCGGCAGCTTCATATTTGTCCCCTGAAGTCCAAAAAGGTGTTTTTGGATTGTTGCCAATAAGCCTTCCTGCAAGCACATAAGATTTGAAAAACTTGACCAAATAGTCATAGTCGATGGTATGTGCTTCATCATTTGGTTTGTGATAGGTATCAGTCACTTGACCATCAAAAGACCTGAATCCCATTGAAAATGTGGGTGAAGGAATTCCTTTTCTTGCAAAGTTGATATTGTCACTTCGTTCAAACAGATTCTGTTCGGGAGCAGGATCGTCAATAGCGGTTAGCCCAAAAGCCGTTGATGCAACTTTAATATCATTTTTAGCGGTGGTTCTTCCCAATCCAAAAATAGTAATGAGAGAGGTGTCACTATAACCGGCATTGTCACTATTAAAGCAAAACACCATTTTTTCTAAAGGAAGTAAGGGGTTTTCTACATAATAGGAGCTTCCGTGTAAACCCATTTCTTCACCGGTGTATAAAATAAACAACGCACTTCTTTTTGTAGGATGCTTAGCTAAATTTTCAGCCATACTCAAGACAGTAGTTACACCCACAACATTGTCCCTTGCCCCATTGTATATAGAGTCGCCTGAAGCATCTGGTGTACCAATACCCACGTGGTCATAATGACCGGAGTAAATAATATATTCATCTTTAAGTTTGGGGTCTGTGCCTTCAATCATTGCCACCACATTGCGACACATAATGGTTTGCTCTTCGATGCCTGAAATCGTCAATTTTGCAAAATTGCTGCGTTTTGATGCTAATGAGTTGGCGGTTTCGTTATTCGGATCCATTGCCCAGATGTAGTTAAAATCGTCTTCATCCTCTTCATTTTGCAAAGTCATTCGACTTTCGGCGAAAGCATTTTCAATAAAATTCCAAACCATTGGGTTGATATTAGCAAGTTCTATAACGGCTTTTGCACCGTGCTTTTTAGCGAGTTCTCTTTTTTCTTCCATCAATCGAAACATTTCCTGCGGACTGGTTGCTGTTTCACTTCCGGCTTTTACATATACCAGTTTTTCGGCAACATCCTGTCCCACATAATCTGCTTCCAAACCATAATTGAGGTAAACAGCGGTGCCATCATAATCAATATTTCCTCCACCCACCGGAACAGGAGCCGTTGCTGTCTCCTCGCCATTCACAAGAAGACTGCGTGTTGTTGCCGGAGTGGTTTTTGAAAAGGGAACATCTTGAAAATAACCGTTAGCACCGGGAACGGGTTTTGCACCATAAGCTCGAAAATTATTGGCAAGGTATTGTGCAGCAATTTTTATTTCGTTTGTTCCGGTGGCTCTGCCTTTAAGCTCATCACTTGCTAAGAAATAGATGTGACCTTCAATTTTTTCTTTGGTTATGAGTGAAGCTGCAAGTTCTTTGTCTGTTTGACTAAAGAGTAGAGTAGTTCCACAAAGTAAGAATGAGGTAAGGAAAAAATAGATTCTATTCATTTTTTATGTTTTTATAAAGCGGTGAAAATTTAATATTTTTAGTTGTTCGATTAAACATTGCTGAGGCGATACCCACTTGTCCTAAAGGTATGTTTTTTTCAAAAAGTTGCTATTTTCTACCATTTTTTGTTTGGCGAGTTCAAGTTGTGTTTCTACAATTTCTTTAACGATTTCTTTTTTATCTTTTGACTGAAGATATTCCTTGGTAAATTTAGATTGGCTTAGAACATCTTTTATTAGGCTCAGGCTTTTGGATTTTCGATTTTCAAGGTAATCCTCTAATGCTTCATCAATGAGTTTATTATCTGTGTTTCCAAAAAGTAATATGAGTCTTGCACCTTGTTGCTCACAAGCATATTCAGCATTTTTAATCACATGTTTATTAATTATGTGTCCTGCAGAACGAATGTTTACTAAATCACCCACTTCTGCATTCATCACAATTGGTAATGGCTCTTTAAGGTCTAGACAACTAATTACAACAGCCAAAGGAATTGTGTTTCTGTATTCCTCTAATTCTTTATTTCTGAAACGTTGCAGATTATCACTACCGCTCACATAAATTTTATGACCTTCCTTAAGGTAAGACAATATTTCTTCGGGGGTTGTGGTTTTTTTTATTCGCTCTTTTTTTTGTTCAAAAAAATTGATTTCTTCACCCACATCATAGGTGTCTTTTAATCCAATAATATTGACTTCGATATTGTTTTCGGCTGCAACTGTATTTTGAAAATCTTTTAAAATGTCAATAACATCTTTATCAATATAACTAGTAAATGTAGCGTCAATTAATACTTTACTGTTATCCGGAATACTCCATAATGTATTTTTAATCGATGCTTTGTTGAAGAAAGAGACCTCATTGGCAAGCTCTAGTTTGATGACTTCATCTTGAATGTATTTTGTATTAACCACAAAAAATGGGTTGTAATAGTTATTTCTTAATAAGAAAAACAAGCTTAATGCTGTTCCAATCAATACCCCTGTTAAGACATCAATTGTTACTATAAAAAAGACGGTAACAATAAAAGGAATAAATTGATCCCAACCTCTTTGAAAAAGTTCTTTAAATACTTTAGCAGATGCCAATTTATAACCCACAACAAGTAGTATAGCCGCTAGTGTCGCTAGTGGAATAAGGTTGATGACACTGCTCAAAAACAAGACACTCACGAGTAATAAAAAACCATGACTTATTGTACTGAATTTGGTTTGACCACCAGCTTCAATATTCACTGAGCTACGTACAATCACAGAGGTTACTGCAATTCCACCCAATAAACCACACAAAGCATTTCCAATTCCTTGGGCAATGAGTTCTCTGTTGGGAGGGGTTTTACGTTTTAAAGGGTCCAGATTGTCAGTTGCTTCAATATTTAGTAATGAAGAAATTGAGGCTATAATTGCAATGGTAACTGCTGTTGTCCATACTTTTCCGGTTGTAAAACCACTTACGTCAGGAAAAGTAAAAAAAGAAAAAATGCTGTCTATATTTGGGATATTAACTAGGTGGATTCCGTCCAGATATAGATAAGGCAAAAAATATTTAAACAATTGATTAATTAAGACTCCAAATATTACGACAAACAAAGCCGGGGGAAATAATTTAAAATTTTTGAGCGGAGTTTTTTCCCAGTAAATCAAAATAAAAAGGGAGAGCATGGATAACAAGATTGCTCCGGGAGTAAATGAACTAAAAAACATTCCAATAACCTCTGGTGCTCTACTTATAAAGTTTTCTGAAGTATCCAAATACCTGTTGTTATCAAAATCAAGACCAACGATATATGGTAATTGTGAAAGGATAAGTATAACACCAATTCCGGCTAACAAACCCTTAATTATACTCGTGGGCATGTAATCAGCAATTATGCCAGCTTTTAAAGCGCCTAAAATAACTTGAATAATTCCTGCTATAATTAATGCAACCAGAAATAGCTCAAAGCGTTCCAAGTCTTGAATAGCAATATATATAACCGCAGAAACACTGGCAGCGGGTCCGGTAACACTAGTGCCAGATTTGCTTATATAACCCACAACCACACCCCCCACAATTCCTGAAATCAATCCCGAAATCAAAGGAGCACCACTAGCTAAAGCAATGCCTAAGCACAGTGGAAGCGCTACGAGAAAGACGACAATACCAGCCGGTATGTCTTTATTAAGTCTTGAGAACATTGGACGATGTTCATCCTCAAATTGCTTGCGGTTAACAAAATCCTTTAGTTGGGGTAGTTTTTTCAAAAAGGTTTGAAGTTGAGTTAGTTATTCTAGCAGGTTAAAAATGCCGACGCTAACATAAAGAATCTCCCTTTGATTTGCAAAAACCAGATGATAATAAAACTTTAAATGAAGGCTTTAATCAAATTTGAAAAAGAAAAATACCACAGCAGCCCATTCTTTTTTTATGCCTTTTGCATACCCTATTGTACTGTAACTGCTATTTTGCACTCTTCCATCTTCTTTTACATATCCAATAGTGCTGTAACTGCTGTTTTGCACTGTGCCACTTTCTTTTACATAGCCCACGGTGCTGTAACTACTATTCTGGATGCGTCCACCATCCTTTATGAAGCCTATGGTACTGTAGCTGCTGTTTTGAATTCTTCCATCGTCCTTTATGTAGCCCACGGTGCTGTAACTTGAGTTTTGAATGGTGCCATCTGCCTTTACATAACCAGTAGTACTGTAACTTGAGTTTTGAATGGTTTGTGAGTGAACACCTTGAAAGATAAATAAGCTTAAAGCGAAAAGTAATATTGGTTTCATAATGAGATATATTTAGTGGTTTCTGATAAGACCTTATCAAGTACTTTGCCAAAAAAAATACCCGCGCAGGCGGGTATTTTTGAATAGATTTAACCCCACTTTTCTTTGGGGTAAAAAACACTCAGCTTTAAAGCAAAAGTGATCCTTTGAAAAAATTACTTAATCATATCATAACTACGCTTTATAAAGGCAGTGAGTTCTTCTCCTTTCAATAGGTTTTGAGAAAGTCGCGCCAAGTCTAATGCCTGATTGATAAGGCGTTCCTGTTTTTTCTTGGTTTTTGTATTTAGAATTTCGCCCACGAGCTCGTGGTTTGTATTGACAACCAGATTGTACATTTCAGGCATATTGCCCATTCCAAACATACCACCGCCTCCGGTTTGGCTCATCTCTTTCATTCGGCGCATAAACTCGGGTTGTGTGATGATAAACGGGCTGGCGTTACTGTCCATTGCTTCCAGCTGCACTGAAAATTTAGTTTTTGGAACAATTTCTTCTAAAACTGTTTTAAGACTTTCTTTTTCTTCGTCATTAAGTTTTGAAATCACTTCATCATCTTTTTTGATGAGGTTATCAATGTGATCACCATCCACACGCACAAAGCTTACTTTTTCTTTTTCGCTTTCAAGCTTCTGAATGAGGTGAGACACAATGGGTGAATCAAGTAAAAGGACTTCATAGCCTTTCTCTTTCGCGGAAGCGATATATGCGTGTTGTGCATCTTTATCACCTGCATAAAGAATTACTAATTTATCATCCTTGTCTGTTTGGTTGGCTTTTATTTTTTCTACCAACTCGTCATAGGTAAAGTAAGTACCATCTACTGTGGGGTACAAGGCAAACTTCTGAGCTTTTTCGAAAAATTTGTCCTCAGAAAGCATTCCATATTCTATGACAATTTTGATGTCATCCCATTTCTTTTCAAAATCTTCTCTGCTTTCATTAAATAGGGAATTTAATTTATCTGCCACTTTGCGGGTAATGTAACTGGAGATTTTCTTAACGGCTCCATCAGCTTGTAGATAACTTCTGGAAACGTTTAAAGGAATATCTGGAGAGTCAATGACTCCACGGAGCATCGTTAAAAACTCCGGCACAATTCCTTCTACATTATCAGTCACATAGACTTGATTTTGGTACAACTGAATACGATCCTTTTGCATATTCATATCCTGACCCAATCTGGGGAAATACAAAATTCCGGTAAGGTTGAAAGGATAATCCACGTTGAGGTGAATATTGAAAAGGGGTTCCTCAAATTGCATGGGATATAGCTCACGATAGAAGTTTTTATAGTCTTCATCCTTGAGATCTGTGGGTGCTTTTGTCCAGGCGGGGTTTGGGTTATTGATGATATTATCAACTTCATGAGTGGGAGCGGGGTCTTCTTCTTTTGTATTCTCGGGCTTTGGTAAAGTTTCTGTGCGGGTACCAAACTTGATGGGTACCGGCATAAATTTGTTGTACTTTGTAAGCAGACCGCTTATGCGATTTTCTTCTAGGAACTCGGTACTATCATCTGCAATATGCAGGATGATTTCTGTGCCACGCTCTTTTTTGTCTGTTTCCTCAAGTGTAAATGCTGGTGAACCATCGCAAGTCCAGTGAGCTGCCGGTGCATCAGTATAAGACTTGGTGATGATTTCCACTTTTTTGGCCACCATAAACGCTGAATAGAAACCTAAACCAAAGTGTCCAATGATACCGGCATCCTTACCGTTTTTATCTTTGTATTTTTCAATAAACTCTTCTGCACCAGAAAAAGCTATCTGGTTGATGTATTTTTCTACTTCATCTGCTGTCATCCCAACACCTTGATCAATGATGTGTAAGGTTTGATTGTCTTTGTCAATTTTGACTTCAATCATTGGGTTACCATACTCTATTTTGGCTTCGCCAATGGAGGTAAGGTGTTTGAGTTTTAGAGTTGCATCTGTTGCATTTGAAATAAGCTCCCGAAGAAAAATCTCGTGGTCGCTGTATAAAAACTTTTTAATTAACGGAAAGATATTCTCTACCGATACATTAATGTTTCCTGTTGCCATAATATGTTCTGTTTAGTAAATGTTTTCTTGGATATGGCAAAAAAAGTACCAATCAAATTGAGGTGACAAGTTGGCACTTGAATTTAATTTCCTTTTATAAACAGTTTAGTTTGAAAAAAAACTACCCTTGGTGAATTCACCAAGGGTAGTTGTTCAGATAAAAGAGAATTCTTTATTTTACAATCAATTTCTTAATCTGGGTGGAGTTATTTTGTTTGATACTAACAAAATAAAGTCCACTGGAGTAGTTTACCAAGTTTATAATGGCTTGATTATTTCCATCCATCGATATGGAGTTAGATTTGAAAATTATTTGTCCCATTGCGTTTGTGATTGTAATTTCTAAATCACTTTCCGGGGTGTTTTGAAATCTCAAAAATACCTCGTTAGAAGCAGGGTTTGGATAGATTACAAATGGGTTGCTTACGCTAGATTGGGTACTCAAAACAGTTTCTATATTTATGTTGTCAATAAAAGTGCTGTTTCCATAACCATTTATATTAATAAATCTGAACTGAGCAATATTACCCATATAATTTGTAAGGTCAATTTCTTCATTTCTCCAGTTTCCGGGAGTGTTGGGTGTCCAATTAGTTGTAACAAAATTGGGGATTGTAGATAAATCCAAACCATCCTTTTCATAGATTGTCGTAAATGTTTCTCCACAGTCAATAGAAATTTCAACACGTAATCCATCAGATAAGCTTGCTGAAAATTGTGCTTTCGCCAAATCAAATGATAATAAAGCAGAGCTTGCATTTGTCAAATCAAAAATTTCTGTTTGGAATATGTCTTCTTCACCCGGGGCATCGTAGGTAAAATTATTGATAAAACTGGTTTGAGAGAAATTACCATCGCTACCTAAAATTTGGACTCTTTCTTCCCAGGTTGTATCATCATCGGGGTTAATTATAGTCCATCCATTTGGCGGGAAGCCGTTGACTTCAAAATCTTCGAGAAAATCAATTGGTGTGGCTTCTGTAGTTGCATAAAAACTAAGTTCCTCAACATTATTTGTTGTATTTTGATCGCCGGGATTCATTACTTCAACAGTTAAAGTATATGCTCCTTCCTCAGTTATTGAAACGGGAGTGTCAAATTCATAAAGGATTTGTTGTCCGGGGTTGAGTGTTCCTGTAAATGTTTCTTCAACAGCATCTTGTCCGGTAATTTGATAACGCATTGTAAAGTCGCTTTGTGAATCTATTCCGGTATTTACAACTGTAGCCGAAATGGTAACAGGTGTATCATCACATACATAGTTAAAGTCATTCTGGTCATTATTTATTGAAAGTAATGCCATATCATTAGCCAGTGAACAATTCTGTAAACCTCCTGCGTAAAATATTGCATTGGATCGGCGTGATACCCATCCCAAAGTGGCATTTTTAGCAACAGCGGCAAACCAGATAGAATCATCAGGATCAGTAATCGAAATGGTGATAGAATTAGTATTTGTTGTTCCTGCAACTTCCATATATTTCTCACCTAAAACATAAAAATCATACGATTCTGCACCGGGTACAGCATTCCAACTAAAGGAGGCGGTTTCGGGACAAACTTGGGTCACTTGAATGAGACCTCCGGGGAAATTAGCTATTGAAAAATTAGCATCACTTTCATCTTGATAAACACCACTGGTTACTCTTAACAGCACTTCTCCACTAATTTCATTTGGAACATTCCAGGAAAACAATCTTAAGTTGCTGTTTACAGTTGTGATTGTTGACCAACTCCCTCCGTTGTTTGTGGAGTATTCAAGCAAAAAGTCTTCGGTGGTATTTGTGGCATCCCAGTGAATGGCTTGATTTCCATTTGGAGTAAAACTCTCTCCTCCGTTTGGATAGGTAACAACCACTTCTTCTGTAATAATTTCATAAACTACAAAGTATTCCTGAGGTCCAAAGGGCACATTAAATCCGGTAATTTCAATATCATAATTTCCGGCATCAGGATTGTTGATAAGTACTTGCTCCATATTGTTCAATCTGTCGATTCCATTTGTTGCCGGAGTATCAAGATTTACTGGACTGGGGGTTGGATCGAGTATCCAGGGTAATAAAGAGTTTGTTGATGGGTCTTTAACCACTAGGTCTAAATCGTTAACAAGAGCTGTGTTTGAGCCAGCTGCTGCTGCAGGGTCATTCCAATAAACCATAAATCGCACCTGTGAGGTCCCAGCGGGTACATTGATAGTGTGAGTGTTGGTATTTCCTTGAGAAATTTGATCACTTAAGAACCTTTCATCCTCAATTAGTTTACCAGCTCTGTTTCCATTGACAATACCCCATCCAAATTTAAAATCGGGTCCCACATTACCATAATCATTGGCAGTATTAAGGAGTGTTGCTTTAATCAATGCAGCTGGAGGATGGTCACCACCATTTAACTCTGCATACAATTCATACAATTGAGCTGATACACCTGCAATACCAGGAGCAGCACCGGAGGTTCCGCCAAATACCAAATACTGATTGTTTTCATTCGTTGAATTTTGACCTTGACCATTTGCTGTAATATCGGGTTTGATTCTTCCATCATGTGCCGGCCCTCTGCTGCTTGAGCCCACTAGTGATCCGTCAAAAAACACATTAGCTGTTGCAATTACATTTTTTCCTTGTTTGTGTCCTCCGGTGATATTTCCCCATTGGCTTCCTGCACCATAACCACAGTTGCTATTATTTGAATTTCCGGCCGAAAAAACATGCATTAAAGCGGGAATGGAGTTTGATTGTAAATCAACAGTACGGGCAGTTGAAGTGTATCCTGCGTTACAACCATTACTGTAAGATGAGTTTGTTATTTGAACAATGTCATTATTGATGTAATTCTGTGTTACAGCATCCAAAAAATTAGAGGCATAGTTTGATACATATACATCTGCTCCGGCAGCCATTCCTCTCATATCTGGATTTAAATTGCCGGCCCCTGCCATGATGCCCGCTACTCCGTCACCATGTGTTTGACCTGAACCACTGGCGCCACTGTTATTGATTCTTCCTTGAAAATCAATATGTGGACCCACAACTCCATCATCTCTCACCAATACTCCTACACCTTCGCCTGTATAGTTTGTGCCTACGCTTGTTTGTGTATCAAGGCTGTTAGCTCTGTGTAAACTTCGCCCTCTAGTGTCGTCTTTAACATCCGGCGGCACAATTAATTCAATCCACTTCACAAAGGGTAGATTTGCAAGTTCTTCAAGACAATTATCAGGAATGGACAAATCGATTAAATCAGTATTTTTATATTGTTGCTTTACTTTAATTTGAAGAACGGCAAGTTGGTCTATTACATATTGAATACTCACGTTATCGTGAAATTGTAAAGTGACCAGGTAGTTTTCCCCATCCATAGCCCAGGACTCAAAGGGTGGATTTTGTAATTCTTTAGATATTTTATAATTGGCTTCTAAAGGAATGATACCTCTTACGCCGTTATCCTTCAAAAAGTTAATTGAGGTGTTTTCTGGAAAGAAAAATAAATAAGTTTTGTGTGGTATGTATTCCAAGAGCTGCAGATTTGCATTTTTGAATCTGTCTTGAATGGTTTGGTTTGGGGTTTCATAAAATTGAACCCAGCCAAAATAGCCATTGTCAAAATGTGCTCTTTCGGGCATTTGATTCCAGTCAAAATTTTGAATGTTTTCAGGAAAATCAACTGTGGTATCCTGAAATTGAATCGTGTAATTGTTTTGGGAAAAGGAGAGATTAAAAACAAAAATAAGAGAAAAAAGTCCCCATATTTTTGCTTTAGTCATTAAGAATAAGTAAGTTTTTTTCATGATAAGAAATTCATTTTTAAATGTTTAAGTTTCAAATATATTCATTTAACATTTATTATTTAATTTATTTTAGTTAAAAAAAATAACCTTTGACACATAATAAGGTATTATTTTAATCATTTTTTTGTTGTCAATATCTCTATGGCATTCCCTTTTACTATCTTTGCATTCTGATGAAGAAAGAAACTCAAGATTTAGTAAATAAAGGTGTTATGCTTCCTTTGATGGAGGAGTTTTATACCATTCAAGGAGAAGGATATCACAAGGGTACAGCAGCGTATTTTATTAGAGTGGGCGGTTGTGATGTAGGTTGTCACTGGTGTGATGTAAAGGAAAGTTGGAATGCAGAACTCCATCCTCCCACTTCCATTGATAAGATTGTCAATAATGCATCAAACTATTCAAACACTATAGTTGTTACAGGAGGGGAGCCCTTAACCTGGAATATGGATCCACTTACCAAAATGCTTAAAGAAAAAAATCTTCAAATTCATATTGAAACTTCGGGTGCTTATAAGTTGACCGGTGTTTGGGATTGGATTTGTCTTTCTCCAAAAAAAATAAAATTGCCCAAAGATGAAATCTACCAAAGGGCAAATGAATTGAAGATGATAATTTTCAATCAGGACGATTTTCGTTTTGCTGAAGAACAAGCGGCAAAAGTCAATAAAAATTGCTTGCTATACCTACAGCCTGAATGGAGCAAAAGAGAGAAAATGATGCCTGAAATCGTTGATTATGTAATGAAAAGCCCAAAATGGAAGGTTTCACTTCAAACACACAAGTACTTAAATATTCCTTAGTGTTATTGAACTTTTCTAAATGGAACTTCTATAAAGCGATCGTCCCAACCAATCATAAGGCTAACACCATCAGAATTGGGCTTAAACGCCATTGAGAGAGATTCAATTACAGCTGCTGCACGACTAGATTCTACCTGAATCCTAATTAAATCCATCGTTTCATCATAACTAAAAGCACCCCAGGCATTTGTTTCACAATTGATGATAACGGTCCACTCTGTTTTTCCGGGGATGGTATAAAGTGTATAAGTGCCAGGTGTCAGTAAATGGTTTTCAAGGAGTAAGGGTTCATAAACTTCAAGTTCGGTGGCTTCATTTGCCCCTGTGCGCCAAACCTCACCAAATGGCACAAGATCTCCAAAAATGGTCCGGTTTCTTTTTTGTGGCCTGCTGTAGATTACCCTCACTATTGGTGACATATCTGTATTTCTGGCAATTGTTATATCCAAAGGGCTGGTATCTAGAATTGGGAACTCCTGGCCATGTATTAAAGGCATTACAAAAAGGAGTAGAAGTAAGGCGATAGTGTTTTTCAAAATTTGGAATTTCATTCAATTATTTTTTAAAAATACTCTAATTAAGTTGGAAAGGTTGTTAACTAAACGAAGAACTTATGTTAAAATTATTTTGAGGGTTTTGGATAATTCTATCTTTTGAAATAAGATAGCAAGATAATGTCTAATTTTCCACAAAAATTTGTTAATAACTTGATGCTTTAAAAGTGTGGTAACCCCTAAATTTACTATTGGTTTTGTTATATTTGCTCGTTAGGCTTTTTTAGTTAAAAACAGAGATAAAAAGCTTTTGGAAAACTAAAATTTCAACTAAAAATTTATGAGCGAAGAATCGAAGAAAAATTATGGCGCAGATAGTATTCAGGCGCTGGAGGGAATGGAGCACGTTAGAATGCGTCCATCTATGTATATTGGAGACACCGGAATAAGAGGATTGCACCATTTGGTCTATGAAGTGGTTGACAACTCCATAGACGAAGCCATGGGCGGTCATTGTGATAAAATAGATATTTGGATTGATAAAGATGGCTCTCTCACTGTTAAAGATAACGGAAGAGGAATACCGGTAGATCTTCACAAAAAAGAAGGTGTTTCTGCACTTGAAGTTGTAATGACAAAAATTGGTGCCGGAGGAAAATTTGATAAAGATTCTTATAAAGTTTCAGGAGGATTACATGGTGTGGGTGTTTCAGTGGTAAACGCCTTGTCCACCCATCTTAAAGCTACTGTTTACAGAGATGGAAAAATTTGGGAACAGGAATATCAATTAGGTAAATCACAATATCCTGTAAAAGCTGTTGGTGAATCTTCTGACAGAGGAACATTAGTAACTTTTACACCAGACCCTCAAATATTTCAACAAACTACTGAATTTAATTATGATACACTCGCAGGAAGAATGCGGGAACTATCCTTCCTTAATAAAGGTATCACAATCACCATTACAGACAGAAGATACCCCAATGATGACGGAACATTTAATACAGAAACTTTTCATAGTGATGAGGGTTTAAAAGAGTTTATCCGCTTTTTGGATGGAAACAGAGAGCCCATTATCAAAAATGTCATCTCATTGGAATCTGAAAAAAATGATATTCCTGTTGAAGTGGCAATGATTTACAACAACTCCTTTAATGAAAATTTACATTCTTATGTGAACAATATTAATACTCATGAAGGTGGAACACATCTCTCAGGATTTAGAAGAGGTCTAACCACTACACTCAAGAAGTATGCAGATAACTCTGGAATGTTAGACAAATTAAAGTTTGAAATTTCAGGAGATGATTTTAGAGAAGGACTTACTGCTATCATTTCGGTAAAAGTAGCTGAACCTCAATTTGAAGGACAAACCAAAACAAAATTAGGAAATAGAGAAGTTACTGCAGCAGTAAGCCAGGCAGTATCAGAAATGTTGACAGACTATCTGGAAGAAAACCCTGATGACGCAAAAACAATTGTTCAAAAAGTAATCCTTGCTGCACAAGCACGACACGCTGCCAACAAAGCACGTGAAATGGTGCAGCGTAAAACAGTAATGAGTATTGGTGGACTTCCCGGAAAATTATCAGATTGTTCTGAAGAAGATCCAAGTTTGTGTGAAGTGTTTCTGGTCGAGGGGGATTCTGCGGGCGGAACTGCAAAACAAGGACGCGATAGAAACTTTCAGGCAATTTTACCCTTACGAGGAAAAATTCTGAACGTTGAAAAAGCCATGCAACACAAGGTCTTTGAAAATGAAGAAATAAGAAATATCTATACTGCCTTAGGGGTAACAATAGGAACCGAAGAAGACAGCAAAGCCCTTAACCTTTCAAAACTCAGATACCATAAAATAGTCATCATGTGTGATGCCGATGTGGATGGTAGCCACATCGCGACTTTAATTTTGACTTTCTTTTTCCGTTACATGCGCGAGCTCATTGAAGCCGGGCACGTTTATATAGCAACACCACCTTTATATTTAATCAAAAAAGGAAATAAAAAGGCCTATGCCTGGAATGAAAAAGAACGTGAGGCACTCAACGCAGAATATGGAGGAAGCGCAGCAATACAGCGTTACAAAGGTCTTGGTGAAATGAACGCAGAACAACTATGGGATACCACTATGAATCCGGAGTTTAGAACTTTACGACAAGTAACTATTGACAATCTAAGTGAGGCAGATCATATTTTCTCTATGTTAATGGGCGATGAAGTACCACCACGCAGGGAGTTTATAGAAAAGAATGCTATTTATGCAAATATAGACGCATAATTACATGCCATCTTCCATTTTATTAAACCCCTCAGGAATATTTCTTTTGAGGGGTTTTATAATTTAAAAGACTTTATAGGGTTTTATGTAGTGAAGCTGTTATAGTAATAGTAAATTTAATGTTTGAAAATAATAACTATTATGAGAAAATTATGTGTTTTTATATTGCTTTTGGTAAATCTAGTTACCTATGCACAAAATCAATTGGAGGATCTTTTAGCAGCTGGTATTGAAGATGCGCAGCGCTTTGCAAAGGGGTATATCTCTCCGGCAGCAGAAGGTGTGATCTACAACTTGTCAAACGGTTGGATTCAATCAGCTAAGGTGAAAGAACCACTTAAATTTGAAATTTCATTAATTGGTAATGCCACATTTGTTAAAGATGAGAAGCGAGATTTCACCCTCAATACTGCAGATTACAACAACTTGTATTTTAGGGATGGAAGTACCTCTAAAAATGTGGCTACCGCTTTTGGCGAAAACAACCCCAATGTAAGAATGTATGCTATTGTAACTGACGGCACTGGACTTTTTGAAGAAGAAGTAGAGTTTAATCTCCCCCAAGGACTTGCTTCAGAAAATATGAATTTTTTACCATCTGCTTTTATTCAGGCTCGGATGGGAATTTTTAAAGCAACCGAATTGAAAATTCGTTACTTTCCAAAAATAGATTATGAAGATGTGAAAACCGGACTCATCGGGTTTGGACTTCAACATGAATTTACCCAAATGCTTCCCGCAGATAATGTTTTTCCTTTGGCTATCTCAGGATTCATCGGTTATACAAGTTTAAACGGAAGCTTTGATTTTACAGACAGTCAAATCATTGAAGGTTCACAACAGCGGTTTGAAGTGAAACAAAACAGCTGGTTGTTCCAACTGCACGCTTCCACGAAGCTTCCGGTGATTAACTTTTATGGCGGATTGGGCTATGTAACAGGGACTTCAGACTTTGATGTCCTGGGGACCTATACAGTTAGAGCCGGTACTCCATTGACCGAAACCAACAGTACTTTTGAAGATCCTTTTTCAGTAAAAAACAAGGCATCCGGTGTTAAAGCGACTTTGGGAACCCGATTGAGTCTGGCTTTTTTCAGCATCTATGCAGAATACAACCTTGCTGAATATAGCACGGCAAGTGCTGGAATTGGTTTTGGAATTTAATGCTTTAATACCCAATTTTTTATCAGGATATTTGTAATTTTGCACTTTCAATTTTAACTTAAAAAACGAAATTATATGAAAGTAACAGTTGTTGGTGCAGGAGCCGTTGGTGCTAGTTGTGCAGAATACATTGCCATTAAAGATTTTGCTGAAGAAGTAGTTCTTCTTGATATCAAAGAAGGTTTTGCAGAAGGAAAAGCCATGGATTTGATGCAAACTGCATCATTAATGAGTTTTGATACAAAAATTACAGGAACTACAAACGATTATTCAAAAACAGCAAACAGTGATGTCGCTGTTATCACTAGTGGAATTCCACGTAAACCTGGAATGACACGTGAAGAATTAATTGGCATCAATGCCGGAATTGTCAAAACTGTTTCTGAAAATTTAGTAAAACATTCACCCAATGTAATTCTTATCGTAGTGAGCAACCCTATGGATACCATGGCTTACCTTGCTCATAAAGTGACAGGACTACCCAAAAACAAAATAATCGGAATGGGCGGTGCATTAGACAGTGCTCGTTTTAAATACAGACTTGCAGAAGCACTTGAATGCCCACAATCTGATGTGGACGGAATGGTACTCGGTATGCACAGTGACACAGGAATGATTCCTTTAACGCGTCTGGCTACAAGAAATAGTGTGCCGGTATCCAACTTCCTTTCAAATGATCGTTTGGCACAAGTGCTGGAAGATACCAAAGTGGGAGGAGCAACCCTCACTAAACTTCTAGGTACTTCTGCCTGGTATGCCCCGGGTGCAGCAGTATCTTCAATGGTTCAAGCGATAGCTTGTGACCAGAAAAAGATGTTTCCTTGCTCTGTTCTGCTAGATGGAGAATATGGAATGAAAGACCTTTGTATCGGTGTTCCGGTTATTTTAGGCAAAAACGGAATTGAAAGTATCGTTGAAATCCCACTATCTGAAGAAGAAAAAGAAATAATGGAAAAGAGTGCAGTCGCCGTTAGAGATGTAAATGCGCTATTAAACTAGTTTTCAAGGAATCTACATACTTTTTTCCGATAAAAAGACAATAAACAGCATCCAAATCACGGCACAAATTGTGTTATGGGATTTGGATTTTGTTTTTAAGAAATTTCAGTGTTTTTAAAACTTAAAAAATAATTGTCATTTCCTATTGGAAATTCTATATTTGCACGTTTGAAAAAAACCAATAATTAACATTTATACACCTAATTTTACAAAGAATGCAAAACAAGGGACTGATTAAAGTATTTGCAATATTGTTTGGCTTAGTGAGTATCTATCAACTTTCATTTACTTATATAGCGACAAAAGTTGAAGGAGAAGCTAAAGAATATGCAGCAAACAAAATCGCTAGTGATGTTGAAAACTATGTGGTAGCAAGAGACTTAGAAGAAAAAAATTACCTTGACTCTATTGGAAGCAATCCTGTACTTCTAGGCATAGACTACAATGATGCTAAAGAAAAGGAACTTAACAAAGGTTTGGATTTAAAAGGTGGAATCAACGTGATTCTACAAATCTCAGTAAGAGATATTCTCGTGGGCCTTTCTAATAATTCCAGAGATCCTGCATTTAACCAAGCACTAGACAGAGCTGTAGAAATTCAAACAGAAGGAACAGATACTTTTCTAGAGGCCTTCTTTCAAGCATTTAATGAAATACCCGGAGAAAATCGTCTGGCATCACCAGATATTTTTGCCAATAAAACGTTGAGTGAAGACATTCATTTTGAAATGTCTAATACAGAAGTCGAGGCTGTTTTAAATCGAAAAGTAAACGAATCTATTGATGCAGCATTTGAGGTATTAAGAAAACGTATTGATAAATTTGGAGTTACTCAACCCAATATTCAGCGTTTAGGAGAGTCAGCTCGTATATTAGTTGAATTACCAGGTGCTAGAGATGTACAACGAGTGCAGGCACTCCTTCAAAGCACTGCACAGTTGGAATTTTGGCATGTATTCAAAATGGATGAAATGCTGAGCTTTATGTCTTCAGCTAATGAAACAGTAAAAGCAATTCAAAAATCGACTACTGAAGAGCCGGAAGAAATAGAAACAGATACAACACAAGTTGCTGATGAGGAAGATGATGTTTCTAAATTATTGGGTGGCGAAGATCTTGATGATGTTGTTGATAATGTGGAAGAAGACCCCATATTTGGAAAAATTCAAGGAATTGGAGGTCAGGGTGGACCGGTCATCGCGACATTTAAGTTGAGAGATACTGCCGAGATAAATAGTTATTTGAGAATGCCTCAAGTAAGAGCATTACTTTCACAAGAACAACGATTTGCAAAATTTGTTTGGGGTAAACCAACTCTTAACCCTGAGACAGGAGAGCAGTTTACAGACTTATATGCAGTAAAAGCAAATAGAGATAACCTCCCTCCTTTAAGTGGAAATGTGGTCACAGATGCACAACAAAGCTATGACCAAAGAGGAAAACCTGCTGTTACGATGCAAATGGATGGAACAGGTGCCAGAATCTGGGAAGAAATGACCGGGCTTGCCTCTGCTCAACAAAGCCAGATTGCCATTTTACTCGATGATATAGTATATTCAGCACCGGGTGTATCTAGTGGTGCTATCTCAGGAGGTCGTTCAGAAATTACCGGAAACTTTACGCTTACTGAAGCGATTGACCTTGCAAATGTATTACGTGCCGGTAAATTACCCGCTTCAGCAGATATCATTCAAAGTGAAATTGTGGGACCATCATTGGGTCAGGAAGCAATTGATAGTGGTATCAATTCATTTTTACTGGCTTTAGTATTGGTTCTCCTTTGGATGATTTTCTATTACGGTCGCGCCGGAATCTATGCAGATGTCGCCCTGGTGGTTAACATCTTGTTTATCTTTGGAATTCTAGCGGGTCTGGGAGCTGTGTTGACACTTCCCGGTATTGCCGGTATCGTTTTAACCATTGGTATTTCGGTGGATGCAAACGTACTTATTTTTGAACGTATCAGAGAAGAATTCTATAAAGGAAAAGCACAAAAGGACGCCATCAAAGATGGTTTCAACAATGCACTTTCTTCCATTCTTGATGCAAACATTACCACCGGTTTAACAGGTTTAATACTACTTATATTTGGTACAGGACCCATTAAAGGGTTTGCGACCACTTTATTAATTGGTATTTTGACTTCATTGTTTACAGCGATCTTTATTACAAGATTATTCATAGAACGCTATACTGTTAACGGAAAGCCATTAAATTTCTCAACAGCTGTAACTAAAAACCTATTTAGAAATGTGGGAATTAATTTCTTAGGAAAACGCAAAGTAGCATATATCATTTCTGGATTTTTGATTCTACTTTCTTTGGGCTCTTTATTTACCCAAGGTTTAAATCAGGGTATTGACTTTGTAGGAGGGCGTACTTACACTGTTCGTTTTGACAAAACAGTAATCGCCTCAGAAATTCAACAAGATTTGGCTGCGGTTTATGGAACAGCAGAAGCAAAAACTTTTGGAGGTGCTAATCAATTGAAGATTTCAACCGCTTATAAAGTGGATGAACAAAGTGGAGAAGTAGATACCGAAGTGCAGGAGTTGTTGTTTCAGGCTTTACAACCCAATTTCCCACAAGGATTTACCTATCAAGATTTCTTGAGTGACGATGATACCAAACAGGTTGGTTTGATGCAGTCTATGAAGGTTGGACCCACTATTGCAAGTGATATTAAACGCGCATCAGTTTGGGCGGTTACCGGTTCATTGATTGTGGTGTTTCTATACATATTGTTACGTTTTAGACGTTGGCAATTTAGTTTGGGAGCTGTCGCGGCCGTTATGCACGATACCATCATTGTTTTGGGTCTGTTCTCTCTCTTTAAAGATTGGATGCCCTTCTCAATGGAAATCGATCAGGCATTTATTGCCGCAATATTAACTGTGATTGGATACTCGCTGAATGATACCGTGGTTGTGTTTGACCGCATTAGGGAGTACTTTAATGAAAACCCCAGTTGGAAACTTTTCAGGGTCATAAATGCCGCTGTAAACAGTACCATTAGTAGAACCATCAACACCTCGTTCACAACTTTAATTGTGTTACTGGCCATCTTTATTTTTGGTGGAGAATCCATCAGAGGCTTTATGTTTGCCTTGATTATAGGTGTGATTGTAGGTACCTACTCATCGGTATTTCATTGCAACTCCGGTGATGTTTGACACTGTAAAGAAAAAGGGCATTGACCTTAAATACAAAGAAGAAGAGGAAGCTGAAGAAGGAGCAACTCCTGCAAAGGCATAACCTTAAATAATCCATATATAAAATCCGTTCTGATATATTTTTCAGAACGGATTTTTTTTTGATACTATTTTACTAAATTATTAGGAGCTGAAACCCGCTTTCGGCAGTCGCTTTTTAATTGCTGTGACTCAGCAATTAAAAGAGCTCCAACGATGCCTCCATCGGGGCTAGTTATGTTTAATTTTTATATAGTAGAAAGTTATTCTCAATAGGTTGTAACATCATTATTTTCTTGAAAAGAAAATCAAAAGCAAATTCAAAAAATTAATATTATCGCAAAATCTTTACTTTCATATATTAAATCTTTTTATTATTCCTTAGGATAAAAATCGATGCGATTAACTTCTACTTCGGGAGCTTTTTCATTGACCATTTTTTCAAAGGCATCAACATCTGCAAATCCATCCATTCCTCTGTAATGATAGGGGACTACTGTTTTTGGTTTAAAGTCGGCAACAGCTGAGGCTGCACTTTCAACGGTCATGGTATATGGCAGATTCATACATACAAAAGCGAGATCAATGTCTTTGAGATTACGCATCTCCGGGATGTCTTCTGTATCGCCGGAAATATAGACTCTGTAACCATCTTTTTCAATAATATAGCCGTTACCACGTCCTTTTTCGTGGTATTTTAATGCTTCCTCCCTTAAGTTGTACATAGCAACTCCGGTGATGGTAAAACCTTCAAAATCGGTGGATTCCCCGTTTCCAAGTTCAATAACACCTTCTTTTAAGTTATCAGGGAGTTGGTCAATCACGGCACGGGGAGCAATGATTTGTGAATCTTTCATAACAGCCTGAAGGGTTTCCACATTCAGGTGGTCCCCATGGATATCAGTCACAAAAATGATGTCAGGATCTTTTTTTCCTTCAAAAGCTTCTTTTCCACCCACAGGATCAAAATACATACTAGTATTTTCCCAATCAAGTATCATTGTAGCATGGCTGATTGGCTGAATATCTATGGATGGTTCAGCTTTGGAAATTGGTGTTTCAATTTTGGTTTCTGGAGTTTTATCTGTGTTATTTTTACAGCTAAAAACGGTAATCATTATAATTAATAAAAACAGTCCTTTACGTTTCATAGTGATTTTTATAGTTTGAAACGTTAAATTACAACAAGTTAGAAAAAGAGAGTGTTAACTAACTTATAAAATCAACAACAAGGTAAGCAAGTAGTTTACCCACCTGTTTTTCTTCATCTGTACCGGCCTTTGGAGCTGCTTCACAAAGATGTAGATAGGCAACATTGTCGTTTTTCGCAAAATAACTGATAAAACGTCTCGCTTCATTTACTGAAAATCCGCTGGGCGTTTTGGCGCTGCTGGGAATATCCTGAATACTGTCAAAATCCATTTCAAGGCCAAATTTTTCACCTGCCAGCGTAAAGGATTCTGCCTCTTTCATTGCTTGCCCAAAAGCTTTTGTGCGGTGTGTTGCAATATGTTCAAACAAATTGTAAGAGATGGTTTCTTTGTTTTTATGAAGCACATCAAAAACAGCTTGTGAATTGTAATTTTTTTGAAGTCCAAAAACGAAATAATGGTTGAGAAAACCTTCTTCATAAGCATAAGAAAAGCCATTGCCACTGTGCCTGTGTTCTAGTGGCCTAAAATCGGCATGAGCATCAAAATTAATGACACTTATGGGTTTTTTCAGGGCAAATGAAGTGCCTTTGATGTTACCATAACTGTTATTATGGCCACCACCAATAATGATGGGTACTTTTCCGGCTTTGACAATGTGTTCAACAACTGTTGCTACTTTTGTATCGATTTGTTTGATAATTGTCCCCAGTTCTTCAAAATAATGAGCATCTTCTTTGTCAAGAGTTTCTGAAGCTTTTAATTGAGTTGCACAATCAATTTCACCAAGAATGACTAAATTTTCGGGGGTGGTGAAGTCATTTGCCTGCATATTTAAAAGACCTTTGAGGCAAGCAATCCAGGCATTTCTAGTGCCGGCAATTCCTGAATTTGCTAAAACTCCAATATCTTCAGGAATACCAAGTAATACATATTTTGCCGGGGTGGTTTTTAATTCGTCAAGTTCATTAATAGTAAGTACTGACTCACCAAATTTTACTTCTAGTTCTCTTTTATTGATATATTTTTCAAGTGATTTATTACTGTAAATAATTAAATTTTTCATTGTCAAGGGAGTACTTTTTTAATTTGTTTTGGCTTTTAAAATCTTGAATTTAGGCATTAAATTTGGGAATATAAATGACCAATGCTTATTTTATTTATTTAAATAAACCCAACCAATAAAGGGTTTAAAATCAGGATGATTGAGGTTTAAAACGTAATAATAGAGTCCGGATGGAACAGGACCATCATAGAGTAAACCTTCATTGGCAGTTCCATCCCAAAATCCAATGTCGTTATTTCCTCTAAAAATCAGATTTCCTTTTCTTGAATAAATGAGGAGTTCATGATCTGTGAAAATATTGAGTAATCCTGATATTTCAAAATAATCATTGATGCCATCGTTATTTGGAGAGAAACCTTCCGGAATGAAAGGTGGACAGTTCTCAGTTAAAACTTTAAAGGAAGAAATTGTGAAACAAATTTCATTATCTAATCGCACATAAATGGATTGGGGGTTAGCGATACTTTGGTAAGCTTCCGGTAAGAAAATTTGATTGTTTTTTTCGAGAGCGTCTTCAAATGAAGTATAAAATGTTACTTCTGCACTTGATTGAGGGTTAATGAGCTCAATTTGTAACGTTAAATCAAAAACAGCAAATCCAAACCCTTCATTACACAATTCCATATCTTGTAAAGGAGGTAATTCAGGAATACTTTCAAAATTTACTGTGGTGAGATACAAGTTGTTTGTCTCATCCAGTTCTTCAACAATACCGGTGCCATCACCAAGGTCATCAATACTTAATTTAAGTTCAAACACATCAGGTGTATTGTCTGAAAGTTGCATCGAAGTTGTCATTTGTATTTGACCACCAATGGGTATTTGAATGGGTGTGAAATCTGTGGTATAAAGTTCTTCATTGATGTAAAAGGCTATGGGTGTTTGAGCCGGCAGTGGTGCTGTGCCTAAAGTGTTTGCAACTTGATATACAACTTCTAAATCACGCTGGCGACATGCATTCAAATCGTCAATCAAAGCGATTGTAGCATCGGGGAGAGGGCAGGTAATGACTTCGATTTCAAAACTATCAATCAAAAAGCAAGATTCATTTGCAACCCTTATGAAAATGGTTTGAGGGTTTTGAATATTGATATAATTTTCAGGGTTTTCAATGGGGTTTTGGTTGTTTTCAGCATCAACTTCATTGAGATGAAAGCTAAGGTTGTTTGAAGGGTCAATTTGTTGAGTGGACTGAGTTAAATCAAATGTTTCAATGCCCACAGCATCACACTTGTTCCAAATCAATGAGTCCTGATATTTCCGGAGATACAAGCAAGGTGATTTCTGTACTGTCTTCATTATTTGTTTCATCGATTTCAGTAACAACTCCATTTCCATTTCCGAGGTCATCTACAACAATTGTTAAAGTAAATTCTTCTGGTATTGCTTGTGGAATGGTTATAGTAATTTCTTGTGATTCTGAGCCGTCGATGGGAATTTCGATAAGAGTAGCTGCATTTCCAACCAAAGTGGAATTGGCATAAAAAGCAATTGGGGTATTTGCGGGTAGTATATCTGTGCTATTGATGTTAGAGACTGTAAATTCCAAAAATACCTCACGGTTGTCACATTCATCACCTGCAATTACATTGTCTATCTCGATGGTAGCATCAGGTAATTGGCTGTTTAATACAGTGACGATGTTGTTAATCATTACAAAATCCTGGCCCGAGGTAAGCGAAATTGTTGCTTGAGTGTCCCCAATTTGAATGTTGTTCTGAATAGTATAAAAATCAATATCCATATTCCATAATTCATCACTGTTTGTAAAGCTATTGGTGCTGTTAAAGGCGTTGTTTGAGGGATTGAGAGGCGGGTTACTTATGATATTTCCGTTTACCTGTAAAGTTTCATTCACGGAAATTGATGCATCTCCTTCCCAGGCAAGAAACCCTATTTTTGCTCCCTGATTGTCGATTACATTGAGGTTGTCCAGTTGGAAGCTAAGCTCATTATTAAATGTTGATACACTTTCAAGACCGTCATATATATTAAGTTGATTAAGAGGTAATCCGGGGTCTTCATAAATAACAACAATAGACCAACCTGCAAAATTGGTTCCTGTAGGACAATAAGGACCAATAACATCTGTCAAATCAAGATCAGAAAGGGTGTAGTTTGCATTTCCAATTGTTTGAACAAGGTCTGTAATATCAGTGAAAGCAGCAAAAAAAACTCTTTCTTCATCTATTTGATCTGCAAAAGTTCGATCAGCAGCAATGGGGGTTCCATTGAGTGAGACCTCAAAGTCTCCTTCCCCGGAACCAGCCCAATATAGATAAGCTGCAATTGCGCTTTGATTTGCTTGGAGTTCAAGATTTGCAGAAGAACTGGTTAAGATTTCACATGGAGCTCCGGAACCATTCTCAGCTGTGTTCATCGTATTTCCAATTGCGAGATAATCATACCTACCATTGAATTGTTGGTAAAGTTCAATCTCTTGGGCACTGGATCCAAAAAAAATAAAAAGAAAAATTAACTTGAATACAAATTTCATCAGGTTGGTTTTTCGGCAGTCTAAATATACAAAATGTTATTTGTAAAATGTACTAACAAAAAAAGTCCCTGCTTTCACAGAGACTTATATTCTGGGTGGAAGACCGGTCTTCCCGATATCGCTTTACTCATCGGGATAAACTTCTCGACCTCATTCATTTTTAAAATTTTTAGCCACAAAAAAAGCCTCTGCAAATACAGAGGCTCTGGTTTTGGGTGGAAGACCGGTCTCGAACCGGCGACCTCTAGAACCACAATCTAGCGCTCTAACCAACTGAGCTACAACCACCATTTTAAAAGCTAATGAAGAGTTTTCAAAAAATGAAGAGTTTTCAAAAGCGGACGCAAATTTAATTTAATTTGCGGTCATTTTCAAAACAAATTCATGTTTATTTTATATCAAAAATAGAATTGACTGTTATTGTGCGTTCTACTGTAAAACCTTCGGCAAATTCCACACCTGCTAATCGTCCTAAATCTCTCGCTCTGTATGTGATGCTGTCCTTAAAGTTGGAACTGCTAATGGGAGTTTCAGGTTCATTTGTTTTTGGATCAAAAAACTGGCTTTCATAAGCCATGACTGCTTCCATTTTCTTTTCCATAAAACCGGTAACATCCACAACAAAATGGGGTGTTGTGTTTTTCCACTGGATATAGTGATATACAGCTATGGGTCGCCATGCTTTTTGTTTATTTCCTTCAAAAATGGTTTCAATCTTTCTCAAACCACTTAAAAAACAAGCATCACTAACGAGCTGGCTTCCTTTAGGATGGTCAATATGCCTGTCATCTGTTGCATTGCAAAACACAATTTCTGGTCTGAATTTTCTCAGTATTTTAATGACTTCAAGCTGGGAGGCAGTATTATTCACAAAAAAGCCATCAGCAAATTCGAGGTTTTTTCTAAAGGAAACTCCCAGTATTTCTGCAGCCTTTGCAGCTTCAGTATCTCTAATTTCAGCAGTGCCTCTGGTTCCCAACTCACCTCGGGTCAAATCTAAAATACCCACTTTTTTTCCGTCGGCGATTTCTTTGGCAAGTGTTGCTCCACATCCTAATTCCACATCGTCAGGATGTGCTCCTATGGCTAGTATATCTAATTTCATATTTCTAATACCCGCGAAGGCGGGTATCCCGTTAATTAAAATTTCTTATTACTTACAAGCCTCCAAAGCCTGTTCTATATCTGCAATTAAATCTTTTTTCTCCTCAATTCCAACTGAAAAACGCAATAAGTTTTCTGAAATCCCTTGCGCTTTTCGCTCTTCTAAACTTAGCAAAGCGTGTGAAGTCTCACTCGGCAAAAGTATAGTTGATTCAACCCCGGCAAGACTCATTGAGGATTTGATGAGTTGGAGTTTCTTTATAAATTCTCTTGCATTTATGGATTCAATAAGCTCAAAGGAAAGCATCCCGCCATAACCCTTCATTTGCTTTTTTGCAATTTCATAATCGGGATGTGATTTTAATCCCGGGTAATAGACTTTTGCAATGGATTGATGATTGTTTAGAAATTTTGCCAAACGTTTGGCATTTCTGTTTTGGGCTTTCACGCGAATTCCCATTGTCTTTATACTGCGTTCCAAAAGCCAAACGGTATAATCGCTCAAGTTGCCCCCAAGGTTTTTACCCATGTGAAAAATGCGATCTATGTGTTCCTGTGAAGCTGCAACTGCACCGGCAAGGATGTCGCTGTGTCCTCCCATATATTTGGTGGCACTGTGGATCACAATATCAATTCCAAAGTCGATTGGGTTTTGATTGACAGGCGAGGCAAAGGTATTATCAATCATAGTGACAATCCCGTGCTTTTTAGCCAGCTGGGCTACCATTTCAATATCAGTAATGGTCATTAAAGGGTTTGATGGGGTTTCTATATAAATGACTTTGGTATTTGATTGTACTTTTTCGGCGAAAGCTTTTTCAGATAAATTGTCTGTAAATGAATATTGAATTCCGAATTTATCAAACTCTTCAGTCACCAGATTGAAGGTGCCTCCATAGAGAGTTTTCTGAAGTAAGACGTGGTCTCCTTGCTTTAAAAAGGCGAGGAGAGAAGTGCTGACAGCTGCCATTCCACTTCCAAAAATAAGTGCGGCATCGGTGTTTTCCAAGGCTGCAATTTTTATGGCTAAAGCTTGCTGGTTTGGGGTGTTAAAATAACGTGGGTACCGTTTCTCATCTACATCAGTAAATGCATAAGAAGTTGACATATAAAGAGGTGATACAGCTCCTTTGAATTGTGTGTCCTTCAGTTCGCCAGTATGAGTGCAAATCGTGTTGATGCCGGGTTTGGAATTGTTGTTCATTGCCAGTTATTTTTAGAGCAGCAAGTTAAGAAAACTCGTCCTTTTTTGTGGGGGTTAACAAAAATATAATCTTTGATTTTGACCAACTGAAATTACCAAAGTTTAAAGAATGAATTCAAAACTTGTTACTTTAGTCCATATTTCTAACTTTGTACTATCAACTATTGTTTATACTATGACACATCTAATTACAAATATCAAAGAATTGATTGGCATCACTTCAAAACCCATTTTGATTGGTGATGAGATGAAAGAGCTTCCCACAATTAAAAATGCTTTTTTAGTCATTGATGATGGTTTGATTGCAGATTTTGGGACGATGGATGATGTACCTTCAAATGATTACAATCAAATTACAGATGTACCTGGAGCAAGTGTTTTACCAGCCTGGTGTGACTCCCATACACATATTGTTTATGCAGGAAACCGCGAACAGGAATTTGTTGACAGAATCAATGGGTTGAGTTATGAGGAAATTGCAAATAGAGGTGGTGGTATTTTGAATTCTGCAAAAAAACTGCAGGAAACAACGGAAGATGATTTATATCACCAAAGTGCCAGGCGATTGGAAGAGGTGATGCAATTGGGAACCGGAGCCATTGAAATTAAAAGTGGTTATGGACTCACTACCGAAGCTGAGTTGAAAATGTTGCGTGTCATTAAACGCTTAAAAGAAAACTATCCCGTGGCGATAAAAGCTACCTTTCTGGGAGCTCACGCCATTCCATTAAATTTTGTAAAAAAAAGAAGCAAATACATCGATTTGCTTATCGAAGAAATGCTACCTCAAATCGCTGAAGAAAAGTTAGCGGACTACATTGATGTTTTTTGTGAAACAGGTTATTTTTCTGTTGCTGAAACTATCAAAATTATGCAGGCAGGGAAAGATTATGGTCTTAAATCAAAAATTCACGTCAACCAATTTACGGCTATAGGCGGTATTAGAGCAGCTGATTGAAAATGGCGCTTTGAGTGTGGACCATCTTGAAGTCCTCTTGCCCGAAGATATTGAAATCCTCAAAAAAGGAGCAACAATACCTGTGGCTTTGCCTTCGTGTTCTTATTTTTTAAGTATCCCATACACACCGGCACGTGAATTAATAAATGCACAACTTCCGTTAGCATTGGCAACAGATTACAATCCGGGTTCTACTCCCAGCGGGAATATGAATTTTGTGGTGGCAACCGCATGTATCAAAATGAAAATGACTCCTGAAGAAGCCATCAATGCTGCTACAATTAATGGTGCAGCGGCGATGGAGTTGTCTCAAACACACGGTAGTATTGCAAAAGGGAAAGTAGCTAATTTAATTTTCACCAAACCCATCCCATCTTATGGGTTTTTGCCTTATTCCTTTGGGAGCAATCAAATTGATAAAGTGATGTTGCAAGGCAAATTCCTGCGAAAGCAGGAAACCAAAGGTTCAACGTAGTTAATCTCTATGAATAGAAAGAATGATAGTAAACTCTTTTTGCCATCCCTATAGCTTTTAGGGCATTCATAAAAAGAGAATCATTCGTGCATTAGTGGCATTCTTTTACAAATCCCTTTTCTTCACAACCACATAAGACAGATAAATAAAAATAATAGTCCAGGCGATTACTATTAAAATGGTTTCCCAGTGCACGGCATAGCTTTTTGTAAAACCCTCACCCAACTGAGAAGCAGCAGATTTAATGGCACCAATTCTTGAAAAGGGCTCTACGATGAGATTGGACATGGATTCCAGAGGGAAAAAATCATCAATCCTTTCCGCTACATTGGTGCCTCTGAAGAATAGCAATTTTAAAGCGAAATACATAATCCCTTCAAAAATATACCAGATTAACAAAAACCCTAGGGCAAAGGCAGAACGTTTTACCAAAATTCCTAGAAACAAACAAAAGGAGAAAAAACCCAGGAGTTTTATAAAGTATGCTAATAAGTATTCAAGATTGCTAAAAATGATTCCTATTTCTGTAAAATCTGAAAAGCTCAATCCCAGAATCATAGAGACAATAAAAACGAATAATGTTGATATCAATGCAAAACCGACTACAGTAATAAATTTTGATAGCACAAATTCCTTTTTGCTCAAACCGTCAATAAGGTTTTGTTTGAGTGTGCGATGACTGTACTCATTTGCCATCATTGATACAATGACAATAGCCAAAAATATTTTTAGAATCGCAGCAATATAGGTATTAAAGTGCCAGATGTATGGAAAATTAAAAATGCCTTGATCTGCAACTCTAAAGTTGATATTTCCAAAATTGAATTCGATGGAAGCAATCAAAGCAATAAAAGTAATGAGTACAAAATAGACGATGGATATCACCTTAGCCGATTTATTATATCGCAATTTGTGAAGTTCTATGGATAAAAGACGTAACATACTTTTAGTTTAAGGATTTTGTGAGTTGTAAAAATTGTTCCTCCAGGCTTTCTTTTCGGTGCACCAAATGAGAAAGTGCAATTCCTTTTTCAAATAGGTATTTATTGAGTTCAGAAGGAGCCATAGGGTTTTTTAAATAGGCTATTAGAAACCCATTTTCTTCTTTTACAGATGCAAAATCGGGGTGACTTTCCAAGGCTGATTTTAAATGGGTTTGATTTTCGCTTTTAAGCGTAAAAATCCGTGACTGGCATTCATACCATCCACAGAGCCGGAATAGAGTTTGACCCCTTGACGTAAAATAACAACATGGGTACACACTTTTTCTACTTCATCCAGCAGGTGGGAAGCCAACAGAATTGTTGTGCCGTCTGCTGCTATTTTTTTGATAATTTCCCTTATTTGATGAATTCCTTGTGGGTCAAGACCATTTGTGGGTTCATCGAGGATTAATATTTCTGGGTCATTCAATAAAGCCGAAGCAATTGCCAAACGTTGTTTCATCCCCAGAGAAAAAGTACTGAATTTGCTGTTTTTCCGCTCCAGTAAACCCACTAATTCCAGTTTCTCATCAATTTTAGCTTTTGAAACTTCTTTAATTTTACAAACCAATTCCAGGTTTTGTGAGGCAGTCATAAAGGGATAAAAGTTGGGCCGTTCAATAATCGCCCCCACTTTTTTGAGTGCATTGTGAGTGGAATCACTTCCATCAAACCAGTGAAATTTACCTTCCGTTTTATTAACCACATTGAGTACCATTCCCAAAGTGGTCGATTTGCCACTTCCGTTAGGGCCTAAAATGCCGTAAACATTGCCTTTTTCGATTGTAAAAGATAAATTTTGAACTGCTTTTATGGGGCCAAAGTGTTTGGTTAAGTTTTCAATTGTAAGAATGGTTTCCAAAATTGATTAATTTTAAGGATTGTTTGTATATGACTTAATTTCTCTTATATTGTTACATTAAGTTTCAATATTAAAGATAGAATTTTTAAAGAGAATCAAAATCCAATGGAAGAAAAATTAATGTCAAAAAAGAAACCTTCCTTTCCTGTGAAGGATTTTCTTTTCCAATATTTAAAAAGGTATAACCGGGATATGACTATTCCGGTGTTTTATGATGATTTACTTCGTTTTACAGGCTCTGTAGCTGTTTATGATAAAAATGATGAAGACACACTTTGGGTGAGTGTTTATTATTCTGATTCTGAACGCGAAGAACTCGTTCACAACTTAAAACAGGTTTATACCATTCTCTTTTCAGATGGAGGTGATGACATTACAGAATTTTTAAATGTTGATGCTATAGACTATTGTACATTCGGGAATTCAAAACCTTTCAGAATAAAAATAAGAAATATTCTCAACGATAATTATACTTATTTTTATATTAAAAGAGCTGATGCTTCAAGAATTTATGGGCTTGAACTAGAACACGCTTTGTCACCCAATAGAATCAATTTTGTGGTTCACGGTGATACATTGATCGAAGAACACATCGCTGGAATACCGGGAGATGTATTTATTGAAAATGAGCTTGATAGTCTCGACGGGTATGGTAAAACGCAAATTGCTAAAGAATTTGTAAAATTCAATGAACGCTGTATGATGCTTTTGCTTGGCGATATGCGTTCATACAATTATGTCATTGTACCAACTCACGATTTTGATCATGTAAAATATAAGATTCGGGCTATCGACTTTGATCAGCAATGTTATGAAGGAAACTTGAAAGTCTATCGACCTCAGTTTTTTAAAGAAAATTATAAAATGGTTGATTTAGTGGCATCTAAACTACACGAAACCTCTATTGAACAATACCGTAAAGAAGAACGCTCCTTGCTGGCAAAAAGGATTATCTCTTCTCAAAGCCGTTTGAGATTATTAATAAGGTGTATGATGAAAGATCAAATTTCGTCCACTTCAAACCTCAAAGAACTACGCACTCAACTTTATGAATTGACATATGATATGAAGTTCAAGCGATGCAAATCAATGGGACAAATTGTTAAAACAGCGCTTGAGTTTATCAAACGAAATTATGAAACCGTAAACACAAAAAAAGTAGCAGAAATTAAAGCGATGCAGTAATTATGTTTTTTGCTCTTTGTTAAAATAAACCAGATAATAATACATCTGTTTTTCCTCGTCCCAGCCTTTTTCAATAAACCGTTCTGCAGATTCCGGATTGATAAAATCCATTTTGATCTGGATATTGGTGTCCAAATTAATCACATTCTTGATTGATTTTCTTGCAGCTGTCACTGCATTGTTGGCAATTGGAAAATTAGAAATATCCTCAATATGGTATTTAGGCGCTTTTTCTTGTTTGTAGTGTCTAAACTCAGGATGCAAGTCTGGGTTATCTATGACTTCATTCATAAAGTTTGTTTCCTCAAATTCATCATTTTTTGCAAAATAGTTGACACTGCGATTCATAAACATGACCTCTTGTTGCTTATCCTCAGAAGGTAGCACCACATCACGGGCAAAATCCTGGCAAAACTTTAGATATTTTTTAGTGTAGAAAATTTCGTCTTCAAAAAGTGAAACGCCCAGAAAACTTTCTAACCAATATTTAGTGTCATATTTGTTTGAGTCAATGGAAAGTATTTTATAACCTTCTTCTTTTTTGGTGTTAAAAATCAAACAACCTTTGTCGAGTTTATTTAAATTAATTCCTTGTTGGAGGATGAGGTCCAGCTGATTTTCTTTTTCCTCAAAAAGCAGGAAATCCTGTTTGATTTCAGATTTAAAAATACCAATACCATCCACTTTTTCATTGTCAATCTGCATATTCTCCAAATAAGCTACATACACCTCGCCACTTTTTATGTGGGGATGTTGAGATTGTTCAAAAAGGTGTTTTGTAATTTCCAGACTCAACACGTGTGCCTCGTCCGGGTTGTCAAATAATTTTGAAACCAGATTAAATAATGGATGAAACTCCAAATCCTGCTCGTGTGAAAACTGATAATAACTTTCCTCCTTGTCCCTGAAAGGTTTGAAGAAAAACTCTTTAATTAATGGTGTTAACTCGTCATCCAGTTTGTATGGACTTTGTGATAAAATTACAGATTCATTTCTGCTTTTGTTTCCCACTTTGTGGATAGAAAGCGATTCGATTTGGGTGTTGTATAAGTTGATCATTTGGAGTTAATTCTTTGATTATGTGCACTCTGAAAGTCAGAAAGTCACTGAATTTGAAAAGTTTAAAATTAGTATATTTTAAATGGGTTCAAAGGATTTCTGGTTTTATTTATTAACCATTTTTAATTACCGATACAATTTCTCTAACATTTATTAATCACTACAGTAGGTCTAATTTTCCTCGATTTCACCTTTTAGTGTTGGGGCAAAAAATCGAGGAAATTCTTGTGAAAATTATGATTAAGTCAAGCTCCATTTTTGTTTAGTTTCTTAATTTTTTCGTAAAACAATTTTCTATTCAAAAAAATCAAATATATTTGCCTCATCAATATTCAAGAAATGAATTTCATCACACTGCATCACCATCATCATTCTGGCCAACAGGCGAGCTGATGATTCTATGTAGCGATTGAACATAAAATTTAAAACCCGTCTGAGTATCTCTGACGGGTTTTTTTATGACTTCCCTTTTGGTTTTACTCAGACACTAATTAAAAACTATGAGTAAACTAAAAATTGCCATCCAAAAAAGTGGTCGCTTAAGCGAAAAGTCCATCAAACTCATTCAAGAATGTGGAATTAAGATCTCAAATGGCGAAAGAAAACTCAAAGCCGAGTCTTCAAATTTTCCTATCGAAATCCTCTTTCTACGTGATGATGACATTCCCCAGTATGTGGAACAGGGCGTTGCAGATATTGGTATTCTTGGAGAAAATGAAGTCTGGGAAAAGGACAAAAAAGTAATAGTTATTTCAAAACTGGGTTTTGCCAATTGCAAAATGTCACTCGCCATTCCCAAAGATGAATTTTATAAAGACATTCAGTATTTTTCCGGAAAACGCATTGCCACTTCTTATCCCATCATCCTCCAAAAGTATTTTGATTCTAAAAGCATAATTGTCGAAATCGAAGAAATAGGTGGCAGTGTTGAAATCGCCACAGGAATTGGCCTGGCTGATGCCGTTTTTGACATCGTCAGCACCGGAAGCACTCTTTTGATGAACGGACTCAAAGAGGTGGAAGTTGTGACCAAAAGTGAAGCTGTTTTGATTTCCAATACTGCGCTTAGCACAGAAAAACAACAAATCCTCGACCGTCTTCTTTTCAGATTTCAGGCCGTTCAAAACGGAAATGGCAATAAATACATACTCCTCAACTGTCCCATAAAATCCCTCGATCAAATAACAAAAATAATACCCGGAATGAAATCACCCACCATTTTACCACTGGCTAATAAGGAATGGTGCAGTTTACATTCAGTGGTAAAAGAAGATGAATTCTGGGATGTCATTGACCAGTTGAAAGCCCACGGTGCAGAAGGGATTCTTGTCGTACCTATTGAAAAAATGGTTCTTTAATACAATTATAAAAATGAAAAAAATAGAATTTCCCAATCCTGAAAGCTGGCCTGAATTATCAAAGCGCCCATTAATAGAAAATGCATCCATTTCAGATACTGTTCATAAAGTGTTTCAAGCCATTCAAAACAATGGCGATGAAAGTGTGAAATCATACACTAACTTATTTGATTCCGTGGAGTTAGATCAACTTAAAGTCTCTGAAGGTGAGATTCAAATTGCAACTACAGATGTTCCAAATGATTTAAAAAAAGCCATACAACAAGCGGCTGTAAACATAGAAGTTTTTCACAAAACACAAATTGAAAAAGCTCAAAAAACAGAGACAACTCCCGGAGTAATATGCTGGCGTGAAAGCAGGCCCATTGAACGAGTAGGGATTTATATTCCGGGAGGAACGGCGCCACTATTTTCAACAGTTATGATGCTGGGAATACCCGCAAAGATTGCCGGTTGCACCGAAATTGTACTATGCACTCCACCCGATAAAAACGGAAACATTCATCCCGCAATTGTATATACCGCCCAACTCATAGGAATTACAAATCTCTTCAAAGTGGGTGGCATTCAGGCCATTGGTGCGATGACGTTTGGAACAGAAAGCATTCCCAAAGTAGATAAAATCTTTGGCCCTGGAAATCAATATGTCACTGCGGCCAAGCAAATGGCTCAAAATTTCGGCGTCGCCATCGATATGCCCGCCGGACCTAGTGAAGTTTTGATCATTGCAGATGCTACCGCCGTTCCCGCCTTTGTCGCAGCCGACTTACTCTCCCAAGCAGAACACGGCACAGACAGTCAAGTGATGTTGCTTTCTGATAATGAAAAAATAATCGATATTGTGCTTGAAGAAATCACCATCCAACTGGAAGCGCTTCCGCGAAAGCATATGGCTGAAGAGGCTCTCTTGAGTAGCAAAGCCATTTTATTAAAGTCAATAACCGAATGTATCACCTTTAGCAATCAATATGCCCCTGAACATTTGATTCTAGCGATTGAAAATTACAATGAAGTCATTCCAAAAATTTCAAATGCAGGTTCTGTTTTTCTCGGAAATTTCAGTTGTGAAAGCGCCGGCGATTATGCCAGCGGAACCAACCACACCTTACCCACAAACGGCTATGCCCGCAATTACAGCGGGGTTTCCCTGGACAGTTTTGTAAAGAAAATCACCTTTCAGGAACTCAGCGCTCAGGGAATTAAAAACATTGGACCTGCAATCGAATTAATGGCTGCGGCAGAAGAACTTGAGGCGCACAAAAATGCGGTTACCCTAAGACTTAAAGCTTTACAAAATGAATAGGTTAGAAAGTTTAGTAAGAGAAAACATCCGTGCGCTGAAGCCTTATTCCAGTGCGCGTGACGAGTTTAGCGGTTCAGAAGGTGTTTTTCTGGATGCCAATGAAAATCCGTTTGGCGAATTCAATCGTTATCCGGATCCGTATCAAAAAGCATTGAAAGAAAAATTGAGTCAGCTTAAAGACATTCCTTCCAAAAACATCTTTATCGGAAACGGAAGTGATGAAATCATCGACCTCGTTTTTCGCATTTTTTGTGAGCCGGGAAAGGACAAAGTCATTACGTTTCCGCCCACCTATGGCATGTATGAAGTATCGGCGGGTATTAATAATGTAGAGGTAATCACTGTACCCTTGACAACAGATTTTCAGATTGACTTTAAAGAGTTTTATCGTCAAACAGAGGAAAATCAAAATATTAAAATTGTGTTTGTGTGCTCGCCAAATAACCCCACAGGAAACAGCATTAAAAACATTGAAAAGTTACTTAAATGCAATGCCATTGTGGTTGTCGATGAAGCCTATGTTGACTTTTCAGGGAGTCCTTCACTTCTTGGAAAATTATTGAATTACTCCAATTTAATTGTCTTGCAGACTTTTAGCAAATCACTTGGTTTGGCAGCAGCAAGAGTAGGAGTGGCCTATGCCGGTGAAACCATCATCGAGTTGATGAATAAAGTAAAACCGCCTTATAACGTGAGCACACTCAATCAAAAAGCAGCACTGAAAGCACTTAAAAACCACGAAACCACACGAAGACATCTCACCATGATATACAAAGAAAGAAAACGAGTTTATAAAGCCCTTATGCATCTGAATCAGGTCATTAAAATTTATCCATCAGACGCAAATTTTCTATTGGTTGAAGTAAAAGATGCCCATTTGGTTTACAACAAACTGGTTGAGAAAAACATCATCATCAGAAACAGGGACAGCGTCATCAAAAACTGTGTGCGCATCACTATTGGCACTCCTGAAGAAAATAATCAATTGATCAACGAACTTAAAAACCTTTAAAAATGAAAAAAGTCCTATTTATAGACCGTGACGGTACACTTGTCATAGAACCACCCATTGATTTTCAATTGGACAGCCTTGAAAAACTACAGTTTTACCCCGGGGTGTTTCAGTATTTAGCCCGCATCGCCACAGAACTAGACTTTGAATTGGTGATGGTAACTAATCAGGATGGATTAGGCACAACTTCTTTTCCCGAGGAAACCTTTTGGCCGGCACAAAATAAAATTATTGAGGCGTTTGAAAATGAAGGAGTACGTTTTTCGGAAATACTCATTGACAAATCGTTTCCTGAAGAGAATGCACCCACTAGAAAACCGGGAACGGCTTTGCTAACACATTATATCAAAGGAAATTATGATTTAGAAAATTCCTATGTGATTGGTGACCGAAATACAGATGTACAACTGGCAAAAAACCTCGGCTGTAAAGCCATTTTTATTGGGATCGATATAAACCCCGAGGCAACTTTAACCACCACTTCCTGGAAAGAGATATTCACTTTTTAAAAGCGCTGCCGCGAAAGGAAACCGTTATGCGCACCACCAATGAAACACAAGTAAGTGTCACTGTTAACCTCGATGGTTCAGGTAAAAGTAGCATCCACACCGGACTTGGATTTTTTGACCATATGCTGGAGCAAATCGCCAAGCATGGGAATATCGATCTGGACATTGCGGTTCAAGGCGACTTGCATATTGATGAGCATCACACCATTGAAGATGTCGCCATCACGTTTGGGAAAGCATTTTTAAAAGCTTTAGGTTCCAAAAAAGGCATCACCCGTTATGGATTTTTATTGCCAATGGATGACTGTCTGGCACAGGTAGCCATCGATTTTGGAGGAAGACCCTGGTTGGTTTGGGAAGCCAATTTTAAACGGGAAAAAATAGGCGAGATGCCCACTGAAATGTTTATGCACTTTTTCAAATCCTTCAGCGACCATGCCAAATGCAACCTGAACATCAAAGCCGAAGGTGAAAATGAACACCACAAAATTGAATCGATTTTCAAGGGGTTCGCGAAAGCGATTCAATCCGCCGTCTCAAAAACCGAAAACTATTCCATACCCAGTACAAAAGGAACTTTATGATTGCTATATTAAAATACAACGCAGGGAACACCACTTCAGTAAAAAATGCTGTGGAACGACTCGGATATCCTTGTGTAGTTTCAGATGACCCGGAAATTATAAAAAGTGCAGAAAAAGTAATTTTTCCCGGAGTGGGCGAGGCGAGCACCGCAATGGCTTATATTAAAGAACACCAATTGGACACTTTAATCCTCTCACTAAAACAGCCTGTTTTGGGGATTTGTTTGGGATTGCAATTGCTCTGTAAACACAGTAAAGAAAATGATACTACCTGCATCGGAATTTTTGATGCTAAAGTGAAGCGATTTCCCAATAATCTAATCGTTCCGCATATGGGTTGGAATGTTTTGGAAGTCAAAGATAGTCCTTTGCTAAAAGGCATTTCAGCAGCTGATGATGTGTATTTTGTGCACAGTTATTATGCGGAAGTTTCACAGGATACCAAAGCTATCTGTAATTACGGAATTGATTTCAGTGCAGCCATGCAAAAAAATAACTTTTATGCCACCCAATTTCACCCGGAGAAATCAGCCGGAGTGGGGGAGCGCATACTTAAAAATTTCCTAGAGATATGAGAGTAACTCCAGCTATAGACATCATCAACGGAAAATGTGTGCGACTCACCAAAGGTGATTACGACACGCAGAAAACGTATAGCGAGCACCCACTGGAAGTCGCCAAATCATTTGAAGATCACGGTGTCCAATACCTGCATCTCGTCGATCTTGACGGGGCCCGGTCAAAACACATTGTCAATCACAAGGTACTCTATCAAATTGCCTCGCAAACTAATTTAAAAATCGATTTTGGCGGCGGTTTAAAAACGGATGCTGACCTTAAAATTGCTTTCGAAAACGGCGCTCATCAGATTACAGGGGGGAGTATTGCAGTAAGTGAACCCGCTATTTTTGAAAATTGGCTGCAAATGTATGGTGCAGATAAAATCATTTTAGGTGCAGACGCCCAAAACCGAAAAATTGCTATCCACGGATGGAAAGAAACTTCAACACTCGATGTGATTGAATTTATTAAAAATTATGAATCCAAAGGCATCCAACAAGTAATTTGTACTGACATTTCCAAAGACGGGATGCTTCAAGGGCCTTCTTTTGAATTATATAAAGAAATTTTAAAAGAAACCAATATAAATCTCATCGCCAGCGGAGGTGTTTCAGAGTTTGATGACCTGATAAAACTCCGCGAACTGGGTTGCACCGGTGTGATATTAGGAAAAGCGATTTATGAAGGAAGAATCACTTTAAAAGAATTAGAGAAACTATGCTAAAAAAGAGAATCATACCCTGTCTGGATATCGCCAACGGCAGGACCGTTAAAGGCGTTAATTTTTTGGATATCCGTGATGCGGGTGATCCTATTGAACTTGCTAAAAGGTATGTAGAAGAAGGTGCAGACGAACTCGTTTTTCTCGATATTACCGCAACACTTGAAAAGAGAAAGACACTGGTGGAATTGGTTACTCAAATTGCTTCGGCTATTAATATTCCGTTTACTGTGGGTGGTGGGATTAACTCGTTGGAAGACGCCAAAGCCGTCATTCTTGCGGGTGCCGATAAAGTGAGCATCAACAGTGCTGCCATTAAAAACCCCCAGTTAATTACTGATATTTCTAATTATTTTGGCAATCAATGTGTGGTACTTGCTATGGATGTAAAAAACACCAATGGAAACTGGAAAGTATTCAGTCATGGTGGTAAAATACCCACAGATCTCGATGCAGTGGAATGGGCATTGGAAGCAGAGCGTCGCGGTGCAGGCGAAATCTTGCTCACCTCCATGAATAACGACGGAACTAAAAATGGTTTTGCTATCGAAATCACAAACACTATAAGTGAGGTAGTCAACATTCCGGTGATTGCTTCGGGTGGGGCAGGGACGATGGCTCATTTTAAGGAAGTTTTTCAGAAAACCAAAGCCGGTGCTGCACTGGCGGCAAGTATTTTTCACTTTGGAGAAATACCCATCCCGCAGCTTAAAACCTATTTACAAACTCAAAAAATACCCGTAAGATGTCTATAGATTTTTCAAAAACAAACGGCCTGGTGCCGGTCATCATTCAGGATTTTGCCAGCAGTCAGGTATTGATGCTTGGTTATATGAATGAAGAAGCCTACGCAAAAACCAAGACTGAAGGCAAAGTGACTTTTTTCAGCAGAAGTAAAAACCGCTTGTGGACCAAGGGTGAAACATCCGGTATTTTTTTATTGGTCAAAGAAATTTTAATTGATTGTGATCAGGACACTCTGCTCATTAAAGCCGAGCCAATGGGACCCACCTGCCACACCGGGAGCACAACTTGTTTTAACGAAGAAACCGCCAAAGGATTTCTTTACCAATTGGAACAAACCATTCAAAAGCGCGTGGAAAGTGGTGATGAGAAATCATACACTCGGGATTTAATGCAAAAAGGCATCAATAAAGTCGCCCAAAAAGTGGGTGAAGAAGCTGTAGAATTGATTATAGAGGCCAAAGACTCCAACGATGAATTGTTTAAAAATGAAGCAGCCGATTTACTTTTTCACTACTTGATTTTGCTGAAGGCGAAAGGATTTTCATTGGAAAATATTGAACAAGTACTCAAATTGAGGGCTAAGTAATATTTTGATGCCTCAAAAAAGTTGTAGTATTGTATTGTCAAAAGAAATTCAATTTTTTAGCTTCTATTAATGAACATACTTGTTATTGACAACCACGACTCTTTTGTGTACAACATCGTTCACCTGCTTGATGCGTTCAATCTTGCTAAAATCACGGTGATTAAAAATGACGAATTGGATTTAGAAAGTGTCAACCGTTTTGACAAAATTGTCCTTTCTCCTGGTCCGGGACTACCAAAAGATGCCGGATTGATGCCTCAGCTTTTAAACGAATATGCATTTTCAAAAAGCATTTTAGGTGTTTGTTTGGGGCATCAAGCGATTGTTGAACATTTTGGAGGGGCACTTATGAATTTAGAGCTTCCATTGCACGGTGTTTCTACCCGGGTTAAAATTGTATCTGACGATTATTTATTTAAATACCTTCCTGAGTCTTTTGAAATTGGTCATTATCATTCCTGGGTGGCCGTAAATCCTCTGCCAGAAGCACTTGAGGTTACTTCTGTTGATGATTTTGGAAACGTTATGAGTTTCAAACACAGATTTTTGGATATAAAAGGGGTACAATATCATCCTGAATCCATTTTGACACCTTTAGGTAGTCAAATTCTCGAAAATTGGTTAAAAAATTAGCGGTTTAATCCTCATCTACAAAATCATCCAGGTCTCGGCGGTCTTTTTTGGTTGGGCGACCGGTGCCTCTTTTGCGATAGTGATCTTTTGAATATTTAAGAAGTTCCAGTTTTTCAAGGTTTTCTTTGGGTGTAATATCCTTTCTGTAAATATCAACAAGCTTGGCTCCCAGTCTGGATTCAGGAACATCAAGGACTTCGATAATATAATCAACCTGATCTTTGCGAACTTGGATTTGATCACCGGGATAAACTTCACGGGAAGGCTTTATAGTATCACCTTTGATTTTTACTTTTCCGGTTTTACAAGCATTGGTAGCGATGCTACGGGTTTTAAAATAACGCACACACCACAGATATTTGTCCACACGCATACTAGTGCTGTTTAAAATTAGTTAATATGTTTACAAAAATAAGAGAATATTGTATCTTGCACCACTAAAATTAGACAGAATGAAATTTGCATACAAAATACTTTTTTTACTTCTAGTAACTTCAGTTGGATTCACTTCATGTAAGAAGGATGATGACGATGATGGTTTTGAATTTATTCCTGAAAGAGATAGAGCAGAGGAAGCTGCAGTTGCTAAAATTCAAATTGAAGAATTTCTTCAAAATCATTTTTATAATTATGAAGAATTTGAGAACCCACCGGCAAATTTTGATTATAAAATAGTTTTTGGAAAACGTGAAGGTGATAATGCTGATAAAATACCTTTGATTGACCAAGTAACCTCAAAACAAGTGACTGATAGAGTCAAACCGGAAGTAATATACACCCTTTACTACTTGAATGTTTTACAAGGTGGAGGTGACTCTCCAATATTTGCTGATGAAACCCTTGTAACTTTTAAAGGTCAGTATTTGGATTTAAATACTTTTGATGCTTCAGATTCTCCCATTAAATTTGATTTGACTTCAGTAGTTACAGGTTTTCAAGAGGCGATTGTGGAATTTAATAGTGCAACGAGCTTTACTGAAAACCCTGATGGAACACTTAGCTTTGATGGATTTGGAGTGGGTGCTGTTTTTGTACCCTCTGGAATGGGGTTTTGGTCAAATCCTCCATCAAATAGTAATATACCCATTTATTCACAATTGATATTTACATTTAATTTACTTGATGTTACTACAGATATCGACCACGATGAGGATGGTATTCCTTCTTATATGGAAGATTTGAATAACAATGAATTTCTTAATGATGACGACACTGATGAGGATGGAATTCCAAATTTTTTGGATACTGATGATGATGGAGATGGTGTTTTAACTCGTGATGAAATCAACATACTTCCGGATGGAACGATCGAGTTTCCAGATACAAATGAAAATGGTATTCCTGATTACTTAGATGATACCTATCCAAATCTATAAAAAATTAATTATGACTGCCCAAATGGGCAGTTTTTTTTATTTACAATCTCTTTTAGTTTCTTGCGTTTACATAATTTTCAATACTTTTACTATTAATTGAATAAAGTGAATTATGAATTACATCCTTTTTGATGGACCTGAACGCGATAACCTCCTGCCATTTACTTATACAAGACCCATTGCCTCTTTAAGAATAGGAATTTTAAGCATTCGTGAAAAGTGGGAAAAACTCCTTCAAGCTTCCACATCTATTGAGACAGAAGACTATCTTTCTGATAAATTTCAAAAAGTAGAACTCGATAAAAACATTAAAATCAATCCCGCGTTTATTCCTTCGGAAAATCTAGCAGGGATTGTGAAGAACCTCAAAGAAAACCAAGCTGTTTTTTTTGAAGACCAGCCCATCGCTTATTTTTACTCCAAAAATCAGGAAATTGATTTTGATACTTTTGAGGTAATTCAATATACACATGATGATATTCTTAAAATTTCTAACACTTGGGATCTATTCCGGTTAAACGGCCAGGCCATAGAACGGGATTTTAAATTGATTACAAAAGGAAGGAAATCACAACCTATACCTGAATCGGTTTTTTGTGTCAATAAAGAAAATATTTTTCTTGAAGATGGTGCCAAAGTAGAGCTGGCATCGCTCAATGCAAGTTCGGGTCCCATTTATATTGGAAAGGATGCTGAGGTTATGGAAGCAAGCGCCATTCGAGGTCCGTTTGCCCTGTGCGAGCATTCCACCTTGAAAATGGGTGCTAAGATTTATGGTCCCACAACCATCGGTCCTCACAGTAAAGTGGGCGGTGAAGTGAATAACTCGGTTATTTTTGGTTATTCCAACAAAGCACATGATGGTTTTCTGGGCAACTCAGTCATAGGCGAATGGTGCAACCTGGGTGCAGACACTAACAATTCCAATTTAAAAAACAATTATGCCGAGGTGCGCCTGTGGAATTACAATACCGAAAATTTTGCACGAACAGGCTTGCAATTTTGTGGGCTGATGATGGGTGACCACAGTAAATGTGGTATCAACACCATGTTTAACACAGGAACAGTAGTGGGAGTGAGTGCCAATATATTTGGGAGCGGCTTCCCTCGCAATTTTATCCCAAGTTTTAGCTGGGGTGGCGCAGCGGGAATGACCACTTTTAAAACTGATAAAGCTTTTGAAGTAGCCCGCGAAGTAATGAAAAGAAGAAACCTGGAGTTTAATCAAACCGAAGAAAAGATTTTGGAGCATGTTTTTGAGGTTTCCTCCAAACACCGAAGAAATTAATGAATTATAAGATAATAAAATACCAACCGGAATATAAACACCAATGGGATGACTTTGTAAGCCGAGCTAAAAACGCCACCTTTTTGTTTTACCGTGACTTTATGGAGTACCACAGTGATCGTTTTCAGGATTTCTCATTACTGGTATTTAATAATGAGAAGCTTATCTCAATTTTACCTGCAAATTTAAATAGTAATGAACTTTACTCCCATCAAGGGTTGAGTTATGGTGGTCTTGTTTTCTCTGGAAAAAGCAACCTTCAGGACTGCATTGCAATCTATGAAGGAGTTTTAAAATACCTTTTTGATAATGAGATATTGAAGCTACACATTAAGTCAATTCCGGTTATTTATCAATACCCAATTTGTCAAGAATTAGAGTTATTGACATTTTTTCTTGAAGCAAAATTAAAACGAATTGATACCTATTTTATAATTGATAACAACTCAAAATATACTCCCAATCGCAACCGAAAAAGAGCAATCAACAAGGCAACTTCAAATGGCTTGCAAATCAAAAAATCAAACGACTTAAAATTATTTTGGGAAAGCATCTTAACTCCAAACTTACAAAATCGTTTTCAAGTAAACCCAACTCATTCACTTTCAGAAATTGAATTATTAAAAGACAGGTTTCCAAACAACATCATATTCTATGGCGCTTATGAAGAAGATGCTCTCAAAGCAGGAGCCGTTATCTTTGAAATGAAAGAGGTGGCACATTTTCAATACAGTTCCGGTGATGAGAACCGTGATGAAGGTGCATTAGACTTACTTTTTGACTTTATTATCAGGCAATATAAACACAAAAAGTATGTTAGCTTTGGAACAAGCAGTGAGGCAAATGGAAGTAAAATCAATAACGGACTTGCATACTGGAAAGAAAGTTTTGGAGCCAGTACAGTCGTTCAAAATTTCTATGAAATTCAAACTGCTAAGTATAAAAATTTAACAAACAGATTTGTGTGATACCTTTTCTAGACCTTCATAAAATCAACGCCCGTTTTGAAACCCAATTTCAGGAAGCGTTTAAACATTTTCTGGATTCCGGATATTACATTTTGGGGAATTCGGTTGCTCAATTTGAAAAGACGTTTGCTCATTATTGCGGTGTCAAAAATTGCATAGGTGTTGCAAATGGCTTGGAAGCCTTACGATTGATATTGGAAGGGTATAAAGTATTGGGGAAAATAAAGGAAGGCGATGAGGTCATCGTTGCTGCAAATACCTATATCGCCACCATTCTCGCCATCAAACAAGCCGGATTAAAACCCGTTTTGGTGGATGCTGAAGCAGATACCTACGGTTTTGATATTTCAAAGTTGGAGCAAGCTGTCACCACAATAACCAAAGCCATTATGCCGGTGCATTTGTATGGTCAAATCACCAATATTGACATAGTTACCGCTTTCGCGAAAGCGCATAATTTATTAGTGATAGAAGATGCAGCCCAGGCGCATGGGGCAAAATTCCAAATTTCAAATTCCAAACCCCAAATTCCAAATGATACTCACCACTTTTTAAAAGCCGGAAATCTGGGAGATGCAGCCGGATTCAGTTTTTACCCTACAAAAAACCTGGGAGCTCTAGGAGATGGCGGGGCAGTGACTACCAATGATGATGCACTGGCTGAAGTTTTAAGGAAACTGCGGAACTATGGCGCCTCCACAAAATATGTGAATGAATTACAAGGATTTAATTCCCGACTTGATGAATTGCAAGCAGCATTTTTACTTGTCAAATTAAAACAGTTGGATACAGATAATAACAGGCGTCGCGAAATTGCAAAAACCTATCTCACGCAACTTTTCAATCCAAAAGTCATCTTACCTGTGGTGCCTAATTATGAAGCACATGTTTTTCATCTTTTTGTTGTCAGGGTAAAAAACCGAAACGAATTTATGGACTATATGGAACAACATAGAGTGGGAACATTGATTCATTATCCCATTGCTCCACATAAACAAAAAGGCTTGATTGAATTGAACCACCTGATTTTCCCTGTTACTGATATATTACACGACACTGTGGTTAGTATTCCAATGAGTCCCGTAATGACAGATGAGGAAGTTCAGGAAGTTATAAAGGTAATTAATAGTTATTAGCGATTTAATATTTCAAATTTGACATTTGAAATAACTTTTCATGAACGAAAACCGTAATGCATACCGCCAAGTTTTTAAAGCCACTTCCTTATTTGGTGGGGTGCAGGTGTTTCAGATTTTGATAGCGGTTATTCGTTCAAAGGTGATTGCGGTTTTACTAGGTCCTTATGGGATGGGTATTTCCGGATTGTTATTTACTACCTTAAATTTTATCAGTGAGCTCACGGGTGCAGGTCTGGACCGCAGTGCCGTCAAGGATGTGTCTGCTGCTTTTGGCAAAAAAGACGAGCAGAAAATCATTAGGGTACTGGGGGTTTTAAGAAGATTGGTCTGGTTTACCGGACTTCTGGGAGCAATTCTTACAATTGTTTTGGCACCGTTTCTAAGCCAATGGGCGTTTGATAGTGATGAATTTACGTTGGCTTTTATTTGGATTGCATTTGCCATTTTAATCAAACAACTGGCTTATGGTAATCTGGTGGTTTTGCAAGGACTGAGAAAACTAAAATCCCTTGCCAAAGCCAATTTGATGGGCAGTGCTGTGGGACTTTCCATTGTAGTGCCACTTTACTATTTTTTTAGAATTGACGCTATTGCACCGGCAATCGCTATTTCCTTTTTGATGACATTTTTGTTTAGTCATTATTTTGCAAAAAGAGTGCGACTTCAGCCGGAAAAAGTAACCACAAAAGAAGCTTTTTCTCAAGGAAAGGAAATGATTAGGCTGGGGGTGATGATGAGTATCAGCAGTCTTTTGGTTGCTTTAGGAATGTTTTTGGTTCAGCTTTTTGTGAGTAATACCGGTGGTGTGGATGAGGTTGGGTTTTATCATGCAGGAATTGTGATTATCAATTCGTATGTCGGTATGATTTTTAGTGCCATGTCCACAGATTATTATCCGCGATTAGCTGCTATTGCTGATGATATTGTCAAAATTAGAGAAACAGTTTTACATCAGGCTTATATTGCTGTTCTGTTGATTACACCCATTATTGTTTTATTTTTAATTTTTGCAGAAATTGTCATTCAACTCCTTTATTCAACAGCGTTTTTACCGGTAGCCAGTTTTGTTGCTTGGGCAATATTGGGCACTCTTTTTAAAGGAGTATCTATGTGTATGGGGTATATTTTTGTAGCCAAGGGAGATTCAAAAATTTTTATTAAGACAGCAGTTTTATTTAATGCTTTGTTGCTTACTTTTAATATTCTTGGTTACTATTATGGAGGTTTGGTAGGTTTGGGAATTAGCTTTTTAAGCTATTATGTACTTCACTTCTTTTTGATGAATATAATAACAAAAGCAGTTTATAAATTTTATTTTCCGGCTTCATTTTATGGTCTCTTTTTAATTTGCTTGTTACTATGTTTCGCGACTTTTATGAGCACTTTTTTGGAAAATGATATGTTGAAATATTTTATTTTCAGTCTTTTGGTTATTGTTTCTTCATCTTTATCATTTTATCTCTTAAACAAGAAAATGGATTTTTTAAGTGCAATAAGAAATTTCTTAAAGTCTAAAGGGCAATAGTTTTTAATAAAAATCTTCCCATTTTTTGAAGTCCATAGAAGTTATCTTTTTAAGAAGTTCAACATCTTCTTTGAACAATTGAAAGAGCCACTCCCGTTGTTCTTCAGAGAGTTTTGGATAGCGTTCATTTGTTTTAGTCAAGTTTAAAAAAGCTTCTGAAATATTTTTTTTGTACTTCCTTCTGAATTTTTTAGGAAAGAAATGCTTGACCACATCTCTGAATCTGTTTTTACTCAAGGTGAGAATCCTCAATCTCTTATACATTTTTGGAAATTTTGTTTTTACCGTAACATTGGATTTTATTTCAGGGATTGTATCAAGTTTGGGCAGCTTTAAGAAATCAAAACACTCATTTAAAGTTTGCAGTTGGTTTTCTTTGAAGTCCTCAAAAAGGATTACCTTAATTTGGTCTTCATCAAATATTTCATAAAATTTTGATAGCCATTTTCCATAAAGGCTGTATTGATAATAGTTTTTGACAATCAATTCGGGTAAAAGATCTTCGGGTTGTGGGTTTTTTTGATGGTCTTTTAGCACAGCATCTTTAAAGTTGTCATCTTCGCTTCCCAGGCTTTTAACATAGCAGTAATGAGAATATACCCTGTCTATGGGATTGCGAAGGATAAAAATGAATTTTGGTTTTAATTTTTTTAAAGTTAGCAAGTTGTTTTTAAAAAGGTCAAAGTAAAAATACCCTGTGCTGGACTCTCCATAATAAGAATAACTTTTCTCTAAATTGAAATTCTTTAAGTAATACATAATATCTTGTTCTGTATTTTCTGACACTATTTTGTTTGTCCAAAAATGGGGTTCTTTGTTTTTAGACATACAAATTTCAGGATGCAGATTTAAAAGATCGTGCAAACTGCTAGTGCCAGATTTTGCGGCTCCGGGCACAAATAAATTTACCCTTTTAAATTCTTTCATCTAATTTTGTTTTACACCAAGTTCCAATATATTTTTCAGCTACTTTCAAGTAATGATGCTCCTGCTCAATAAAGGCGCGGGCATTTTTACCAATGCGATTAATTTCATCAGGGTTTTCAATTAACCAACTTAACTTTTCCACTAGTGCATTTACATTGGGCAAAGCGTTGATACAAACTTGGTCTTCTTGCAAATTGTAGTGCTCCAGAAACTCTTTTTCGGCACCGGTAAAAACCACTTTGCCTTTGGCCATAGCCTCCAGAGCATTATAACCCTGATCGTAAGCATATACCTGATCCAATAATATGTGTGCTTTGTCAAAAAGTTTGATGTATTCAGAATAGGGCAGACTTTCCACTACGATGATTTCGGTCTTGTCGGGGTATTTTTCGTTGATGATTTGAATTGCTTTTTCAAAAAATGGAATACCTTTTTTAACTGCTGTACTCCGATTGATACCTAATAAAATTTTAATCTTTCCGCTTATTTCTGAAGGTATAAAATCAATCACATCACAGTTGACCGGATTTGGAATTAGACCCAAAAACTTTGGATGACCTTGCAGAGGCAAAACATAGTCAAAATCGGAAGCAATCACACCCTTGATGTGTTTAAACACCAGTTTGTGTGTCTTTTTATTGTCTTTTGTTGTGTAATCCATTATATATTGATAATGTTTTTTGTGCTCGGAATCTTCCAAATAAGGATCCATCAATGAATACCTGAAACCATTATTCATCATAAACTGCAAGCTTATGTAATCAATTCCACAGGACAGCAAAAACACCTTTTTATTGTGTTTGAATAGTCTTTTAAGTAGGTTTTGCTCCAGCCAAGGACTGGTCTTTATAGGCTTTTCATTGATCAGCTGGACAAGGTCATAGTTTCTGAAATTATTTTCCTGTTTATAAAAACGGAGTCCGCGTTCCAAATTATTCAAATCATAACCAAAAATTTTATAAAGTGCTTTTTTAATCGTTTTGATAACCGGTTTCTCAGTGAAAATAGGTCTGATGGAAATATCCACAGGAAAATTTTTAAACCCGTCGCCATCGCCCACTAAGGTAACTTCGTGTCCTAAAGCCACTAAACCTTGCTTTAAAGTGGTGTGCAGATGGCTGTATTCGCCAAGCAATAAAATCTTCATAGATTGGTTATATTTGCCTCGAAGTTAATTATTCTTATATGATAAAACAACACCGTTTTAAAATTGCGCTCGTTGGGGAAATGCTCAGCAGAGGTGGTGCAGAAAAAGTGCAGGCGGGTTTGTCGTTTTTTTTTGAAGCCAAAGGCATTGAAGTACACCATATTATTGTTCAGGATGTCGTCACCTACGAGTATGCCGGAACCCTATTCAATATGGGAAAACTCAAAGACGAATCCAACGGGATTTCAAATAAGTGGTATCGCTTTCAGGCATTTAAGAATTATTTAAAAAAACAACATTTTGATTTTATCATCGACTTTAGGGTAAAGAACAAGTTTTTGCAGGAATATTATATTGCAAATTTCTTATATACCTCTCCTTATGTCATGAGCATCAGGAGTTTTGATACACGGTATTATTTCCCTAAAAACAACTACCTGGCCGGGATTATTTATAAAAAAGCATACGGTATCATCACCGTTTCAAAAGCTTTGGAGGAAAAAATAAAATCAACTTACAATTATAAAAACGTAAAAACGATTTATAACCCGTTAAGGCTTGAATCAATTTCAGCTGCTGCAACTGCATTTAAACCTTTTGATTTTCCTTATATTTTAGGGATGGGGAGAATGCATCCCGTCAAACAATTTGACCATATGATCCATGCGTTTTCACGCACTTCTGCCATTGATAAAGGATATAAACTGATTTTAATGGGCGATGGGGATTCCAAAAGTGACCTGCAAGACCTGGTTCAAAAAAAGGGGATGGAAAACAATGTGGTATTTTTGAACTATCAGGAAAATCCTTTTCCTTATTTTAGTAACGCTTTTTTAACGGTATTAACCAGTATAAATGAAGGTTTTCCAAATGTGCTTATTGAAAGCCTTGCTTGTGGCACTCCCGTGGTGGCATATGATTGTGAATCAGGGCCGGGAGAAATAATTGAACATAAAGAGAATGGTTTACTTGTTGAAAACCAAAATCTTGATGAAATGACAAGTGCAATAGAAACTCTGATTCACGACAAACAACTTTATGATGAGTTAAAATCCAATACCGTGAATAGTGTAGAAAAGTTTAACTTTGAATCCATAGGGATGCAATGGCTCGATTATCTTAAAATACCTGTAAATAATGAATTATGAAATTTTACAACTGCCAAAAATTGAAGACGTCAGGGGAAATATTTCCGTGATTGAAAAAGATATTTTGCCTTACCCGATAAAACGTGTTTATTACCTCTATGACATACCCAGCAATGCTCACCGCGGTGGACATGCGCATATTGAGTTGCAACAATGCCTGATTGCACTAAGTGGAAGTTTTGATGTAGTGTTGGATAATGGAAATGAACGTAAATCTGTTCATTTGAACAAACCAGACAAGGGTCTTATTATACCGAGTGGGGTTTGGCGGGAACTAGAAAATTTTTCTTCAGGAGCGGTTTGCCTTGTAATTGCCTCTAAAGAATATGATGAGAGTGACTACATTAGGGATTTTGATGCCTTTTTAAAATATACCAATCAACGCGAATAACTGTTGAACTCAATGCCCTTTTTTTGTAACTTTTGTTTTGTAAAACTAATGAGTCTCACAAAAAAATTGGGCAATTTCAACAATATTTTTTGCTTAAAGTTGATGTTCTTTCCATCAATTTTTGATGCTAGTTTCTTGAACATTTTAGTATCCCCTGAAAGTTTAAACTGCTTAGCTTTTACATATCGCTGAAAGTCAAGGTATTTTTTAATGTCTGCCCTGTCTTTGTATTTCTCTTCAAAAAAATCATAGTCAGGTATGGTTTTACCTAGAAGGCTTTCCTGTGTAATTTGGTTTTCAGAAATCATTAAGTATGTTGCTAGTACTTTGTTGTAATAGGCTAATTGGTTTTCGGCGTAAGCTCTGATGTTAAAATCAACATCTTCACTGTAATTGACTTTTTCGTTATAATAACCCACTTTTTCAAATACTTCTTTTTTGGCACAAAAGCACGACGGAGTATATATTGAATAGTTGCGACTATAATCAAAAAAATTGGGGATAATGCCGTGTACTTCAAATTCCTTTATTGGAATTGTATATTCAATGACCTTTTTACCATCAAGGTTGACTTCATATTTTGTTCCAAAAAAATCTGCCTCCGGATATTCTTGAATCAAAAAATGAATTGTTTTTAGAAAATCGACTTTCCAAAGGTCATCAGCATCTAAAAAGGCGATGTAGTTTGCAACAGAATTCTTAATACCGGTATTTCTGGAAGCAGAAAGGCCACTGTTTTTTTGATGGTGAATCAACCTGATTCTGGGGTCTTTAAATTGGTTTACTATTGCCACACTATTGTCTGTCGAACAGTCATTGACAATTACCACTTCAAAATCAGAAAAACTTTGGTTCAAAACCGACGTTAAAGTTTGTGAAATAAAATTTTCTTTATTATAAAGCGGTATGACGACTGAGAAATTGGGCATTTTTGATATTTAGGATCTAGTTTTAGGGTTTAAATTATTCTGATGTTGGACAAAATAGTATAGTCGATATAAATCAAATAAAAACAATGAGGGACTGCTGCTTTTTAAGTTTTTTAGAATGGCTTTATCAAAGGTTTTCATGATTTTCATAAAGAGTTTTAGTGCGCCGTTTTTTTTCAGACTTTGATAGGCTTTTTGAATGGGCCGGTAATCCTTTGGAATTTTATTTTCTTTTTCAAATTGGTAAAGTGACTCTAGCCCTTTTTTTGTTTTTTTGATAAAACTCTCACTGCATTCCAGCCCCAGGTGAATAATGGGGTTGTTGATGTGTAAAACTTGAACTTGCATTTTTTCAAGGTTTTGTGCAAAAAGCACATCCACGCCATACACATTGTCGTGAAAATCATTGGCTTTTAAAAACACACTTTTTTTAATCAAAAAACACTGCGATATAATGGAAAGATAAGGAATTTTTTCACGTTCAGAAACCGGTTTTGCTTCCCGGGCTTTTCCATATTTCCACCGTAGTATTTTATCGTTTTCAGGCTTGGATTTTTCATATGAGATTCCGCCAAAAACCACGTCTGCTGTTTGGTTTTCAATGTCTAGTATTTTGATAAAATTATCATTTAGGGGAAGTACATCAGCATCCATAAAGAGGAGCCAATTGTATTTGGCAGTTTCTGCAAGTGCCTGCCTGGTGGCGGTTCTACCTTTGTTTACAGTTTCTTGTATGTAATAACAATTTGTAAATTGAGTGATGGTTTTATTGGTTTCTATGAGATCGATGTTTTTCGAACAATCATCAAGCACCAGTACTTCAAAAGGAAAATCTACTTGTTTTAGTTGCATAGAAAGGGTTTCTACCAACTTTGTGATTTTGTAATTGTATGTAGGTATCAGTATAGAAAGCATCGTTTTGAGTTAAACCGTTTTCTGTACCACTTCAAATATCTGATTTTCATCACATTTTAATGTTTTGGAGGGATATTTCAATAAAAGCGCATAATCGTGCGTGGCCATCAAAATCGTATTACCATTTTTATTGATTTCCTGTAAAACTTCCATGACTTCGACAGAGGTTTGTGGGTCAAGGTTTCCTGTGGGTTCATCGGCGAGGATGAGTTCGGGGTCGTTTAACAAAGCACGAGCAATAGCCACACGTTGCTGCTCACCTCCAGAGAGCTGGTAGGGAAACTTAAAGCCTTTAGTTTTCATACCCACCTTACTCAAAACTTCTTCCACTTTATTGTCCATAGCCTTTTTATCCGTCCAGCCGGTGGCTTTGAGAACAAACATCAAATTTTCATTGACCGTTCGGTCATTGAGTAATTTAAAATCCTGAAATACTACACCCAGTTTTCTTCGTAAAAAAGGAATGTCTTTCTCTTTGAGCGTTTTTAAATTAAAGTCAACAATTTCGCCTTCGCCTTCTATCAATGGGATGTCACCATACAGCGTTTTCATAAAACTACTTTTACCGGTTCCGGTTTTTCCGATAAGATAGACAAATTCTCCCTTTTCCACAGATACATTCACTTCAGAAAGAATCAAGGTTTCCCTTTGGAAAATTGAGGCATTTTTTAAAAATAAAACAGGTTTTGACATAGCGATTTATTGCTTTACAGCGAAATTACATGTTATTTTCTTTCTACTAACGAAAAAGATTGTAAAATCATATTTATAAGTTTTAAGACTTGAGACTTTCTAAATAAAAGCAATGAAAAACAATGCAAACACAAAAATTACTCATCTCAATCCCTGTTGATTGTCATGTTTCTTTGAGTTCTGTATAGCTCTGTACTCACAGTAATTGTGACGGTTTCATTTACAACTTTCTGTAAGGGAATTTCAGCTACTTCTGTTTTTTTAAACTGCTGTCTGAAAATTTCTTTATCGGTTTCAATAACTACCAGGTAATCGGAATCAATCACTCCTTCAACCGGGCTGATGCGCAATCCTCTAATTGTTTTATCACCTTTAATTATATAAGGAGCTTCAGATTTAGGCGAGTTTGGAATGCTGTCACGTTCTAACTTGGGTTTTGGGTTTACCTGTTTTGGGAAACATTCTTCAGTGGGAAGTGTGGGGTCAATACTAAGTTTTACAAAGCCATTTTTATCTGGTTTTAAAGTGGTTCCCGGTTTTAAATGAATACGTTTTCGAGCTTTAAAATCAACTGTTGTAGAATCCCTAAAAGTTTGGTTTGCAATTCCAATTTGGTAAGGCGACGAAAATAATGTAAAATCAAAACGGTAAAAATCCCTGCCTGAAATTTCGACAATTCCATTTTCAAGTTGCATCTCCTGAGCCATTTTTACAGCACTGTATGCATCAACACGACCGGCACCTAATTTCATTTTAAAAGGTTCATTACCCGGAAGGTTTTCTATGTCAACAGAACTCAACTTAAGAATACTTTCAACCTCTGCACTTGACAAACAATAATTTATAGACCAAATGAGTCCAATCACCCCCGTCACAAACGCAGCTGAAGCTGAAGTCATTCCCACAAACAGGTCCTCTTCATAACCGCATTCCGGGCGACCCATATTGAAAGTTTCTGCCGGAGCAGAGATATCCACTGCAAGATTATGCTGAGCGCCAAATTGAGCATTGATGGGTGAAAGTTTATCAAAGGAGCCTTCTTGTTGCATTCTCAATCTTGAAATGTGTCTGTCTTTGAGTTTACTGGCGATTATTCCATACTTTTCATCATCAACAATACAATCTTCAAAGTGACCACAATCTGCAAATACTTTTGTTACAGAAATTACCCGTTTAAATGAAGCGGGATAGGCATAGTTGGAAGCGTAATCTCTCAGGTATGGGTTGCATTTTTTTGAATTTCCGGCACTGGAAACAATTAAAATTCCCTCATCATACCATTCATTGATGCGTTCTTGTACATTTTGATGGTAAGCACCAAAGCCGCAGAGTGCCCAACTGGTATTGATTACTTTTGCGCCTGCTTCAACCAGCTCTTCGATGTACTCAAAACGACCATAACCCGTTGCAATGAGGTCACAGTCTGAACAAATTCCCGGAATTCCAAATTCATTATCAGCCCTGGCTCCAATAATTGAGGCAATACCGGTACCGTGATAGCACACAGCTCCACCAGTTTTTTTAAAGTATTTCAAATAATTACTCACTCTTCCCATCAAATCTACATTTGTTGAATCAATCCTACCATCAGAAATTCCAATCACCACTTTTTTATCACCTCTGGTAATACCCCAGGCTCCGGGCGCATTAATTAAATCGAGTCCAGTCATCGGGAAAGGTACTCCCAAATTCTCCACCGGGCTGGTGGTTCCATAATCATTGGGGTAATAGGCATTGGGTGCCGGGTAATATTGACCAATTCTGCTGTATTTTTCAGGCTGTTGATTTTGTAATTGCCCCAAAAGTACATTGCTGTTTGTGGAAACACGATAAACGTTTTTGAGGTTTTCCTTTTGGGTATTTGGGAAAGCAGGTTGGAATGCATAAACAGGGTGTCGTGCAAAAATTTGAGTTTCCGCTCCGTTTCTCGGGTTTTCAATTTTAAGGGTGCCGTTATTTTGTTTGATGATTTTTAAAGACTCCGGATTTGAAATTGTCACGTGATAGTGGTACAATTCTTCTTGCTACTTGTCCTAAAAACGTGAAACCAAACGACAGAAAAAGAAAAAGTAACCATTTATTCATGATCCAGCGTTTCGATTCTTTTAGAAAGTGCGTCTATCTGTTTTTGCTGGGCGATGGTATGAAGGGTGAGTTCTTCAATTTTTTCAAGCAAAATCAGGTTCATTTGTTTTAAAGAAAGACCGTTTGTACCAATTTCTTCAGCTGATGGAACTTTTGGCAAATGGTGGTTTTCTTCAATGAATTGCTCAATTTCGCTAAGCGAAAGAAACTCATAAGCCGGATTCAAAAGAGAGGTTCCCGTGAAGTATTTTTCAAATACATAGTCCGGTGCTACAGCCCCTTCAAGATCAACCATTACTTCTTGAGTGTGAATGGTTCCTTTTACTGTGAGCATAGCGTCAGGACTTTTTGTGTTGATGCCGATATAGCCGTTTTGAGCCTCAGTGATATTTTTAAAAGTCAATTGATTTTGGCTATAGCCAACAGTAATTGCACAAAATACAATGGTAATGAGAATGGAGTTTTTCATATAAAAGAGGAGTATTTAAGAATCAGTCTGATTATTAGGTTTCTAAAAAACGAATCTACAACCGAAAGCTCAATTTACAAAAATCAAAAACAACATTAACAAAATTCTCACGTTTAAAATGAATAAAATAAATAGAGATTACAATATCTTTGGTCAACGATAAACCCACACACTATGATTAAAAAGCACATCCTTTTACTTGGCTGTTTTTTTCTTTTTACTATTTCTGTTACTGCACAACAAACGGCGATTTATACTAATGATTTTGCTGCTTTTCAAAATGCATTAACACTCTACCAAAACAAGCAATACAGTGCAGCACAATCCCAGTTTTTAAAAATTGAACGTGCCTCTACCAATGAGAGCATCAAAGCAGATTGTGCTTATTATGCTGCAAATGCTGCCATAAGAATGAACCAACAGGGCGCTGAGCAAATGATGGAAGATTTTGTGGCAAATCACCCCACCAGCACAAAGAGAAACAATGCCTTTATGGAGGTGGGAACCTACTATTTTGAAATAGGAAGGTTTCCACAAGCGATGAAGTGGTTTGACAAAGTTGATGAGGGTAATTTAAGTTTCGCTGAACGCGAAAGCTTTTATTTTCAAAAAGGATACACTTATTTTCAAAACAAACGCCCCACAGAAGCTCAAAAATACTTCAACCGCATTACCACCTCAAAAGAATATGGTGCACAGGCAAAATACTATTTGGGTTATATGGCTTATGAAGGAGATGACTATCAAGAAGCAAGTCAATTTTTTGAAGGTGTTGAAGACGATGAACGATTGTCTGAAAACCTGTCTTACTTTCAGGCAGATATGAATTTTAAATTGGGCAATTTTGAAGAAGCCATTCGTTTAGGAAAAGAACAGTATGGTAGATCAAATCCACGCGAAAAATCAGAACTTTCAAAAATCATAGGGGAGAGTTATTTCAATTTAGGACAATATGAAGCAGCCATTCCATATTTGAGCGAATACAGGGGTGCCCGCGGAAGGTGGAACAACACCGATTATTACCAGTTAGGCTATGCCTACTATATGCAGAAAGATTATGCAAAAGCCATTACAGAATTCAATAAAATCATTGACGGGCGCAATGCCGTTGCTCAAAATGCCTATTACCACCTGGGCGATTCATACCTCAAACAAGACAAAAAGCAACAAGCACTAAACGCTTTTAAAAATGCTTCTGAAATGAGTTTTAGTGCCCAGATTCAGGAAGATGCTTTTTACAATTATGCCAAACTGAGTTATGAAATAGGGAACGCATATACTTCGGTACCACAGGTGCTCACTGCTTTTTTGGAAAAATACCCGCAAACAAACAACAAAACCGAAATAGAAGACCTATTGATTGATTCTTATATTTCCTCAAAAAACTACAAAGCCGCACTGGAGTTACTGGAAAACAACAAAAATTTTGGAAACAAACTCGCATATCAAAAGGTCGCTTTCCTCCGGGGATTGGAACTTTATCAAGAAAGAGACTATGCATTGGCAAAGCAACATTTTGAAAAATCACTCAAGGAGCCCCGGGATGCCAAATACACAGCAAGAGCCACCTTTTGGAAAGCAGAAACCGATTTTCAATTAAATAATTTTGAGCAGGCACTCATTGGGTTCAGGCAGTTTCAGCAGCTTCCTGAAAATAGAAACACCCCCGAGGCAAAAAACAGCAACTACCATCTGGCTTACACTCAATTTAAAACCAAAAACTACACAGAAGCCATAACGTCATTCCAAAACTATTTATCCCAACCGGGTATTGACCAGGCCAGACAAAAAGATGCCAACCTGCGACTTGCAGACAGCTATTTTGTTAGCAGTCAATACTGGCCGGCAATGGAAAGCTATAACAAAGTGATTGAAGTAGGTGGAGCAGAAGCAGATTATGCAGCTTTTCAAAAAGCCATCAGTTATGGGTTTGTCGATAGAACGGCTACCAAGCTGGAAGAACTCACCGCTTTTGACAGAAACTTTCCCAACTCAAGCTACCGCGATGTGGCGCTTTATGAATTGGGAAATACCCAACTGGCTCTCAATAAAAACAACGAAGCCATCGCCGCTTATGATAAACTCATAACCAATGTGCCTCGAAGTAGTTATGTGCCAAAAGCATTACTGAAAAAAGGATTGATTTTAAACAATACAGAGCGACTTGAGCAGTCATTGACTGTTTTCAAAAAGGTAGCAAATGACTATCCCTCTTCGCCGGAAGCCATTCAGGCGGTGTCTTCTGCAAAGTTGATATATATTGATTTGGGTAAAGTGGATGAATATGCACGTTGGGTTCAAACACTTGATTTTATTGATATAGCAGATGCTGAACTCGATCAGGCTTCTTTCGCAGCAGCTGAAAACAGGTATTTACAAAATGACGCACAAGCTTTAGAACTTTTGGAAAAATACATCAAGGATTTCCCTAATGGAATCCATAGTTTACCTGCAAACTTTTACCTGGCCGAATTGTACTTTTCGGGGAACCAAAAAGACAAAGCAGTCACCAATTACACCTTTGTGATTTCCAGAGAACGCAATGAATTTACAGAACAAGCCTTGTCACGTGTTTCTCAAATTCACCTGGAACGAAATGATTTCGCAAAAGCGAAACCCCTCCTGGAGCGATTGGAAACAGAAGGCACCCGCGCCCAGAATATCATATTTGCGCAATCCAACTTGATGAAGGTTTATTATGAAGGCGAAAACTACCAACAGGCAGTGGTGTTTGCAGAAAAAGTTTTGAAAGATGCAAGCGCCGATCCCAGAGCCAAAAACGATGCGCACAGTATCATTGCCCGTTCTGCTATGAAAACCGGTGATGAAACCAAAGCTAAAAACGCCTATGCTGAAGTTCAAAAAACAGCAAGCGGAGAACTGGCAGCAGAGGCATTGTATTATCAGGCTTATTTTGAAAATAAATCTGGTGCGTTTCAACTATCCAATGCCACGGTACAAAAACTGGCCAAAGATTTTTCAGGATATAAAATTTGGGGTGGAAAAGGACTTGTTGTAATGGCTAAAAATTTCTACGCTCTAAAAGATGCTTTTCAAGCAACTTACATTTTGGAAAGTGTGATAGAAAATTTTGCCGATTTCCAAGAGATAGTTGAAGAAGCCCGCACAGAGCTCAACAAAATCAAAGCCGAAGAAGCCAAAACAAACGCCTCAGTGGAAGCAGAGGAGAATTAAGGTTTCTAGTTTCTGGTTTCTAGGTTTCAGGTTGAAGTTTGTATACAACTAGAAACCAGAAACTGACCAGAAACTGTGAACAAACAACAAACCAATAACAATTAACAATTAACGATATCAAGAATATGTTTTATAAAACCTCAAACTTTCTTACACTACTTTCATTTTGTTTGATTGCTACTTCGCTCTATGCCCAGGATCCCATTGGCACCGAGGTGATTAATGTGGTGAAACCCTATACACCCACTGTTTCAGATGCTTTTAAAATCAAAGAGACACCGGTGATGCAAGATTCTTTAAATGACACAAAAAAGGAGGTGCAATATGGTATATTTTCAGTGCCGGTAGCTTCTACTTTTACACCTGCTAAAGGACAGGCTACCACCGTTGAACGCAAAAGGCCTGAGAAAATATTCACCAATTATGCCACCTTGGGTTTTGGGAATTACACTTCGGTTTTAGGCGAATTTTACAGCCGTTTTGAAGTGAATCGCGACGATGAGGTAGAACTGTTTTTTAAACACAATTCTTCACAGGGAGGTATAAAAGAGGTGTTGCTCGATGATCATTTTTACAATACGGCACTAGATGTCAATTACAAAAGCAGTGGCCGATTTATGAGTTATAATCTTGGAGCCGGAATCATTCATCAATTATACAACTGGTATGGACTCCCACCGGATTTTACAGCAGAAAATCAAGTGCAACTTGCAGACAATGCCGGTGTAAACCATTCCTTTTATGGAATTGCACTCAATGGAAACTTTAAAATGGAAGATTCGCCCTTTTCAGGAGGAGATGTTCTTTTGAGATATTTTGGTGATTCATACAGTTCTTCTGAAATTAATTTTATTGCAAAACCCGAGTTTCTCTTTGACCTTGGTGGTCAGGATGTGGGGATTAATGCCTCCGTGGATTACCTTAACGGAAGCTTTGACAAAAGCTTTTTTGATCCTCAAATGGACATAAAATACAGTTACCTCAATACCGGAATCCATCCATTTATAAGATTTCAAGATGATGATTTTTCTGTAAACTTAGGAGCTCAGGTTGTTTTTGGAATGGATTCAGAAAATAGTGAAAGCGATGTATTTATTTACCCAAAAGTGGCTGCCTCATACAAACTTGTGGACGAATTCCTTACCCTTTATGCCGGAGCCGATGGCGGATTGGATCAAAACTCCTATTACGATTTTTCGCAAGCAAATCCTTATGTTTCACCCACACTTTTTGTGGGACCCACAGACAGGCAATATGAAGGTTTTGCAGGGGTAAAAGGAAAATTTACAAACACAGTGAGCTACAATTTAAAGGGAAGTTACACAAACGAAATCAACAAACCATTTTTTCTTTCCAACCCTTTAATAAATTCAATTCAAAATCCGGAGGGTTATGAATTTGGAAATTCTTTTGGAGTGGTATATGATGAAGTAACCACCTTAGAAGTTTTTGGAGAATTGCAAGCTGAAGTAACTACAAACGTCACAGTGGGAATCAATGCAAGCTATTTTAATTACTCCTTAGATGCACTTCCTGAGGCATTCAACCTGCCCGAATTAAAAGCCACTGTTTTTGCCAATGCCGCTTTTACTGAAAAAATTTATGGCGGTTTGAGTCTGTTTTATGTGGGCGAGCGTAAAGACCAATTCAGCTTTGACCCCTTATTGCCCGTTCAACCTGTGACACAAACACTTGATGGATATGTGGATGTAAACCTTCACGCCGGCTATCACATCAATCCACAACTCACGGTATTTTTAAAAGGCAGTAACCTGCTAAGCGATACGTATGAAAAATGGCTGAACACACCGGTACAAGGCATACAAGTGTTGGGTGGAGCGACTTATAAGTTTGATTGGTAACCAATCCCCACGTGGTCACTGAGCGGAGTCGAAGTGAAGGCATTTTTAGCGAAGCTAATTCGATCAAGTTTCTCAAAAATATTTCAATGACTAACAGTTCTAATGTGGGGAAGCTTACACACCAAAAACCATTTCTCCATTAACAAATAACCATTACACTAGATTATTTTCCAAGTCCCTGTAAATTTCTTAATTTTACAAACCAATCAAATTAGACATCAATGAGAACTTTCTTCCTTTTCCTTTCAACCCTGTTTTTGATTTCCTGTGGCAACAAGATGCAGGCTGATTTACTAATTATCAATGCAGAGGTATATACCGTAAACGAGAACTTTGACACTGCAGAAGCCTTTGTGGTTAAAAACGGTAAAATCGTAGAAGTGGGAACCACCTCCAGTTTACAAAGCCGCTATGAAGCTGCAGAAACCTATGACTTTGCCGGTAAAACCATACTCCCCGGTTTTATTGATGCACACGCTCATTTTTACGGGCTGGGCCTCAATCAAAAAGTAGTGGACCTGGTGGGTGCTGAAAGTTTTGATGAGGTCGTGAATAGGGTAGTGGCCTTTCAGGAAGAAAAACAAGTTGATTTTATTGAAGGCCGTGGTTGGAACCAAAACTTGTGGGACGTAAAAGAATTTCCCAATAAAGCAAAACTAGACGAACTCTTTCCCAATACCCCCGTCGCATTAACTCGCATTGACGGTCACGCTTATTTGGTCAACCAAAAAGCCCTTGACTTGGCTGGAATCACTGCACAAACCGAAACAGAAGGGGGCTATGTGGAAGTCAAAGATGGAAGAATGACCGGTATTCTTATTGATGGCGCAATGGGTGTGATCAATTCCATCAAACCGGAAACCAGTCTTGAAGATGCCACACAGGCACTAAAGGACGCTCAGGATATTTGTTTTTCCTATGGTCTTACCACCGTCAACGACGCCGGTCTCGACAAGGAAATCATCTATTTGATTGACAGCCTGCAAAAAACTGGAGAACTAGATATGCGCATTTACGCGATGATTTCAAATACCCCTGAAAATCTGGATTACTTCTTGCCCAAAGGTATTGTCAAAACTGAAAAATTGAATGTACGCTCTGTAAAAGTTTATGGTGACGGGGCTTTGGGTTCGCGTGGTGCGGCCTTGAAAGAACCTTACTCAGACCATCCTGATCATTATGGAATTTTTGTGACGCCCGTGGATGAAATTCAGGATTTAGCCCATAGAATAGCGGAGTCGTTGTACCAAATGAACACCCACGCCATTGGTGATTCAACAGCTTTAGTGGTGATGGAAGCCTATACCGAAGCATTGGGACCTGCCAATAACCGTCGCTGGAAAATAGAACACGCGCAGATTGTTTCTATGGAGGATTTTGATTATTTCGGAAATGCGATAATTCCATCAGTACAACCCACACACGCTACCAGTGATATGTACTGGGCAGAAGACCGCGTGGGGTCCGAACGAATGAAAGGGGCTTATGCATACAAAACACTACTGGATAAAGCAGGCATCATCGCCCTGGGAACAGATTTTCCAGTGGAAGAGGTGAGTCCGTTTTATACTTTTTATGCAGCTGTCGCGCGAAAAGATTTAAAGAATTTTCCTGAAGGCGGCTTTCAAAACACGATGCCCTTTCAAGGGAAGAAACCCTAAAAGGGATGACAATCTGGGCTGCTTATTCCAATTTTGAAGACCATGAAAAAGGAAGTATCGAAATGGGCAAGTTTGCTGATTTCATCGTGCTTGACAAAAACATCATGACTTGCGATGAAGCCGATATTCCAAACATCCAGGTGGAAGCTACTTTTGTGAGTGGTAAAATGGTGTATGAGAATTAAGCCACTAATGCACGAATGATTTTAAGAACCTCACAGGGTTTAAAACCCTGCGAGGGTTGAATAACCATAATACTTTTCGTTTTATTTCCCCCCTTTCGCCTGAAGGTCTTCTATACAAAGCGGGTCCAAATCACTTACCATTGATTTTCTTAAAAGGGATGAGGCAATGGCTGATCTGTTTCCAGTTGTTTCAAAATACATCAAGCACTCTTCAACCCTACAGTGTTTGTTGTTTTGAGTATCCTCATGTTGTTGGTGAATATCATCCAGTTGCAGATTAACCAACCCTAATAAATGACCCAATTCGTGATTTAAAGTGGTTTTTTCAGTAAGCGGAATATCGATACCGTTTGAGTCGGCGATTTCATTGATGGTTTTTTTATAAATAACAATGGAAGTGTTTCTGTATGCTGAACCCAATGTCACCCGATTTGGTGTATCGTTACTCGAACTTCTATTAGCAAAAAAGATATACACTGCCAGATTGTTTTCGTCGTTATAGATGGTTCTGTGTTCTTCTTCAATGCTTATAATATTTTCGATATCAAAGGAGTTTCCCGGGGGTGCAGGAATAACAGTTTCAACGATAGTGATCCCTTGAGGTTTATGAAGCCGCTCTTCCAAAAACTAACTAAATTAGTCACAGTACCCGCTTCCGGCTGAAAGCCTTCAGCATATACAAATTCTATTGTAAGACTTGTAAACTCAGTATCTCTTAAAAAATCTTCAGCAGATGTTCCGGTGGCTTGTTTGTTTGCAATGGTTGGATCCTCAGGCGGATTATCATCGTCCTTTTTACAACCCATTAGTAAAAATAGTATAAACACAGTGTACAAAAATCGGGAGCAAATAACTTTCATCTTGAGAATATTTGAGATATTTTTAATAGCAATAGAACTCATTTTATGTACGTTTATTTTACAGTTTTAGTTTGGCAAGATAATCATAATGGTCTCCATTTGCAATAAGCTCACACTGCAACCCCACTTCATTGGATACCTGCTCAAGCCTTTCAAAATCAAGATAGAGCCATTCAAACTCGGCTGAAGTATTGCCTTTATAACTCATTTTAAAGGTGAGCTCTCCATAGTATTCCCTTTCGGTGGAAACCCACACGCCTCCATCATCATCCACATCAAACATATAGATGAGATCACTGGAGTCAATAAGGATTTGGCCATCGGGATTCAGAAGATTTTTGAGGTGCTTTAGATAATATGGGGCTTTTTCCAGGTTTTGAAAGAACCCTGTACCGTTCATTAAAAGTAGAATGGTGTCAAATTTTTCGGTTACATCCAATATATCAATCACTTTTGCCTTGAGAACCCCTCTGAGAAAACACACTTCAATCGCTCCGGGCGAAAGGTCAATCGCGGTCACATCAAGACCCTTTTCCTGCAAGTACAAAGCGTGGCTTCCGGCGCCACAGCCTGCATCAAGGACTTTGCCTTTGGCGAGGGCTAGTGCTTTTTGCTCGATAAGTGGCATTTCCTTAAAATTTCGGAATAAATAGGGAAGGGGCAGCGTATCTTCTTCAGAGATATTGGTTTCTGTGAGGATGTCCTCGGTGTATCTATCGTGATAATAATCCAATAAGGCGGCACCTAAAATGTCTTTTTGCATTTGTATCTTTGTGTTATGGAAGAAATTCTAAAACAACTCCCGGGGCTCGCCAAAGATAAGCATAACGAGCATAAAAAGTTTTTCACTAAACTTAAAAAAAAACCACCCAAAAATCTGGATGTGGTCATGCAACAATTGCATGAAGAGGAGTTTCAACAAACCGATTGCCTTCAATGTGCCAACTGCTGCAAAACCACCGGACCTTTGTTTACAGATAAAGACATTGAGCGTATTGCTAAACATTTTAAAATGAAGCCGCAGCAGTTCATTGACACCTATCTTCAGATTGACGAAGACAAAGATTATGTGCTTCAAAGTGTGCCCTGCACTTTTCTGGGTGCCGATAATTATTGCTCCATCTATGACGTGCGCCCCAAAGCCTGTCGCGAGTTTCCGCACACTGACCGAAAAAAGTTCCAGCAGATTTCTAATTTGACTTTAAAAAATGTAGCCATTTGCCCGGCTGCATTTAATATAGTGGAGAAGATGAAGGCGAGGTTTGAAAACAGATAATATTTTGACTTTAGAAAAAAGAATATAAAGATGAGAAATGTCAGAAGACTGTTGGCAGTTGACAGGTAGGTATGGATTTTTATTCTATGGTGGTCGCAATATAAACCAACTCAAAAAGAATCGCCCAGTTTTTGACAAAGTGCATAGCTTCCAGCATAAGGGTTTCTCTTTTTTGTATTGCCCAGAATTTGTGTAACATAAAAGAAGCAGCTGCAAGAAAAATACATAGTGCAATAATTCCCTCAATTATAAAATAACCGGTGATGAGCGTCAGCCCGCCGGTAATAAGCAGCAATCCGCTTAAAATTACCATCAACTTTGGTGCAATTAAGGAGCGTTTTTCTGCATACTCTTTTAAGAAATGAGTATTGAAAAAGTGATTGACCCCATTTAGTAAAAAAAATAAACCCAGGAGAATGAGAAGTATTTGTTTGATCATATAATCAATTAAAGTTAAGAGACTATAGTTTAGGAAATTGTATTTTTAAAAAGCTGAGTTGCTCAAAAGTCAATAAGATTTACAATTTTGAAAAGCACATCTATCAAGAAGGTAAATTATAAACTTCTTAATGGTTCAACGAAAAGTTCATTCTATTTTAATCCATTCAATACGGTCATTTACCTCAAGACCCCATTGATCTGATAGCCCGGCGTTAATTTCAAGTACATATTGAGTAGGAAAACCTGAAGGCAGCGAAGTCGCATCATAAGGTTTGGCATTTTTCTGAAAACTCACAATTTTTTTGTTTTCGTCAATATAAATGATGTCCAAAGCGAGGGCTGTGTTTTTCATATAGAAACTGCGAATTTGTGCATCAGGGAAAATAAACAGCATTGCTTGGTGGTCCTCCATAGATTCGCGGTACATCAAACCGGTTTGGGTTTTGTACTCATCATCTGCAATTTCTATATCCAGAGTTTGTATGATGCTATCGGTATCTTTTTTTATGAGGTGTAACTCACCTTCTTTGGTAAAGCTAATTTCAACGGATTGAACAGGCTTTTCTGATTTATTGTCTTGACAACCTAATAATATAAAAAAGGACAGGACAGTTCCAATAAAAATTTTATTCAGGGGTCTGCTGTTTAATTGTGATGGATTTAATGTCATGTATTTCATTTTGAGTTTATTTAGGGGGGCAATAAGGAAAGAGAGAGATTAACGGGGTTGGTTTTTTGAATGTTCTTCAGGTAAAAGTTAATATAAAAACGACCATAGGTCTATAACAAATATAATATTTTATTTTCAGAGAGGCTAAAAACGGTTTTCAATCTGTTTTAAGCAATTTAAAATCAATTTTTTTAAACAATTTATTTTTAAACAATTTAGTAATGTTCATTTAAAGTGTGCTGCTGTGAAAGATTTTAATTTTGGGCAAATTAACATCTAAAATAATTTACAATGAAACACCTTAACTTATTTATCTTTTTGCTGATTTCTACTATGGCTTCTTCTCAAATCATAAGCCAATATGTAGAGACTGAAAGTGGAACAACTCCAAAAGGATTGGAAATTTGGAACAATACCCTTTCAAGTATCGACTTCTCAGTTGATAATCTTAATATTGAAAAAGGCACAAATGGTGCTGCCCCAAGTCTGGATTTTACAATTGATACGGGAGTGCTTTTACCCGGTGAAGTTCTTATTGTTGGAACGAGTGATATGGAAACCGTTGCTATTGCAAACGGGGTTTTATTTTATGAAAAAGCTTTTACATTCAATGGTGATGATGCCTTGGTTTTAAAACTTGGAACTACGGTTACCGATGTTTTTGGTGAGCCCGGAAATGACCCCGGAAGTGCATGGGAAGGTAATGGGGTTTCAACCCGAAACCAAAACATCGCGCTTTTAACCGGAATCACTACAGGAGAACTTGTTGGTTTTACAGACCCGAGTACCCGATTTGTAACCATTAGTACAACCCCAACGGGAACTGATGGATTAGAGGGTTTTGGAATTGCGCCTGCCAGTATAAGTACTGCAGAACTTGTAATAACAGAAATCTTTTCTGGTCAAGAAGGGGCAGACCTTACTGCAGATTGGTTTGAAATAAAAAACAATGGTGGTTCAGCTTGGGTTTCAGGAACTGACCCTGATTTATATTATGACGATGAATCTGCAGATGCTGCCACAGCCGATTTAATACAAGGCCTTACAGACATCCAACCCGGAGAATCAGTAGTGGTTTTGGTAACAGATAATACTACAGATATTACAGCTTTTCAAAATGTATGGGGAGAAGTTTTAGATTTATCAGGTGTTGAAATCGGATTTGTAGATGGTGCAGGTCTTGGTGCAGGCGGTGATACTGTTAACCTGTGGTTGGGCGATCCTTTAGCGTCATCTCCCTTTGAAACTGCTTCATATCCTGATACTGCAGCAAATGATGGTCAATCTTATGATGTAGATTTAAGCGCATTTAGTGTAGTGGGGAATGCCAATGGTGCTGTTGAAACATTGGCACAAGGTGGAAGCTCCGGTACAGTTCCAAATATTGGTTCTCCTGCTGATGCTATGCAGTTACCTGCAGAACTTTTGATAACAGAAATCTTTCCGGGTCAAGAAGGTACAGACCTAACTGCAGATTGGTTTGAAATAAAAAACCATGGTGGATCAGCATGGGTTTCAGGAACTGACCCTGATTTATATTATGACGATGAATCTGCAGATGCTACCACAGCCGATTTAATACAAGGCCTTACAGACATCCAACCCGGAGAATCAGTAGTGGTTTTGGTAACAGATAATACTACAGATATTACAGCTTTTCAAAATGTATGGGGAGAAGTTTTAGATTTATCAGGTGTTGAAATCGGATTTGTAGATGGTGCAGGTCTTGGTGCAGGCGGTGATACTGTTAACCTGTGGTTGGGTGATCCTTTAGCGTCATCTCCCTTTGAAACTGCTTCATATCCTGATACTGCAGCAAATGATGGTCAATCTTATGATGTAGATTTAAGCGCCTTTAGTGTAGTAGGCAATGCTAATGGTGCTGTCGAAACATTGGCACAAGGCGGAAGCTCCGGTACAGTTCCAAATATTGGTTCTCCGGGTGATGCCCCTCAGTCAACTCAAGTTCAGTTGGCGTTTGTTGAAACAGTAGTTTCAGTAAATGAAAATGCAGGAAGTATAAGTATAGAGGTTTCACCCTCTGTCGCACCTACTAACTCACCAACGGTGGACGTCTCACTAATGATGGGTGGAACTGCAACAGAAGGTTCAGATTTCACATTCTCAACAACAACTTTGACTTTTGCATCGGGTTCTACAGCCGCACAAACTATAAATATTCCTATTATTGATAATGCTACAGATGATAGTAGTGTGTTTTTTGTTTTAGAATTAACAAACCCGGTAGATGCTAATTTAGGTAATTCTGTAATCCCGGTTTATATCTTAGATGATGATAATGAAGTACCTGCTACAGATGATACAGTTCTTGATATCAATTATCTAACCAGTTATACAGTAGATCAAAGTGGTACCGCTGAAATAGTAAAATTTGATGCCGCCACGCAACGTTTGTATGTAGTAAATGACACTAAAATCGAAATTATAGATTTAAGTGATCCCACTGTCCCATCAACGATTAGTAATATTGATGTCACAGCTTTTGGAGCGGGTGCCCAAAGTGTTGACGTTAAAAATGGTCTCGTTGCTATTGCAGTTGCTGCTAATGTGGAAACCGATAATGGATTTGTAGTTTTTACTGATGTAGATGGTAATAATGCAGTTCAAGTTGAGGTGGGTGTTTTACCGGATATGTTAACTTTTACACCTGATGGCAATAGTGTTGTCGTTGCAAATGAAGGACAGCCAAATAGTGATTATAGCATTGACCCTGAAGGCAGCATTAGTGTTATTGATGTTACCGTTGGATTGTCTGGAATTTCTCAAGCGAATGTTACGAATATCAATTTTAATGCTTTTGACAGTCAACAAGCTACTTTAGTATCAAATGGTGTAAGAATATACGGCCCCGGTGCCACTGTTTCACAAGATTTGGAACCGGAATTTATAGCAGTAACAGAAGATTCTCAAACGGCTTATGTTGCATTGCAGGAAAACAATGCATATGCTATAATTGATTTAACTACAAATACGGTTACAGACATTAAATCTTTTGGACTCAAAGACCATAGTTTACCGGAAAACACCTTGGACGTTTCAAATGAAACCGATTTTATTTTTGACGCCTCCTGGCCTATAAAGGGTATGTATATGCCCGATGGTATAGCAACTTATAACATGTCCGGAATCAACTATTTGGTAACAGCTAATGAAGGAGATGCCAGAGAGTATAATGCTTTTGAAGAAGAACGCAATATATCCGATGCTGACTATATACTTGATCCGGCTGTATTTCAAAATATTGAAATTCTGGAATTAGAATCCAATCTCGGTAAAATTAATGTTACGTCTGCCTCCGGAGATGCAAATGGTGATGGCCTTTTTGAAGAAATTCACGTATTTGGTGGTCGCTCTTTCAGTATTTTTAATGGAGATACGGGAGATTTAATATACGATAGCGGTAATGATTTTGCTCATATTACAGCAGCAGATCCTACATACGGACCTATTTTCAATGCCAGTAACTCCAACAATAGTTTTAAGAATAGAAGCGACAATAAAGGGGTAGAACCTGAAAATGTTATTATTCAGGAAATTGATGGGAGCTTTTACGCTTTTATAATTTTAGAACGCATCGGTGGTGTGTTGGCTTATGATGTAACCAATCCAAATGCACCTGTATTTTTAGAATATGAAAACAGCAGGGGAGCTGTTCCCGGTGCTGCCGCAAGTGGCGACTTAGGGCCTGAAGGAATTGTTTATATTGCTCCTGAGAACAGTGGGACCGGAAAAGCCTTATTGGTTATATCTAATGAAGTTAGTGCAACGCTAAGTATTTTTGAATTGTCTAACATCATACTGTCAAATCCGGATTTTGACTTTGATACTTTAGATTTTAAAGTATTTCCAAATCCTGTGGATGCCCTTTTAGAAATAAATAAAATAGGTGATTACACTGTTTATGACCTTACTGGTAAAATGATATTGCAAGAACAAAATACTTCACAAGTTAACGTTCAAAATTTATCAAAAGGAGTTTATATCATAAAAAATGAACAAGGAAATAGCTTAAAATTTATCAAGAGATAAGTAATTTTCAAATAAAACAAGGAGAAAGCCGCCAATTTATTGGCGGCTTTTTATTTAGAAATTTAAAAAAAATTGCTCCATACATTTGAAAATATACCCAGACTTTCTTTAAGTTTTTTCTAGAATTCTTTTTTTGGACGAAACATAAAATAGAGTCCCAAAATAATAAATGGAATACTCAGCCATTGCCCCATATTCAAAGCCATTGTTTCTTCAAAATCAACCTGGTTTTCTTTGATGAATTCCACGAAAAAACGCACTGACCATAATAATACTAAAAAGAGTCCAAACAAATACCCTTGTTTTTCACGCTTGTTAGTTTTCCAATATATAAGCCATAAAATTAAAAACACAAGTAAATAGGCTCCTGATTCATAAAGCTGAGTGGGGTGTCTAGGGAAATCTTCACCAAGTTTTGCAAAAACAACACCATAGTCACTACCTGTGGGTTGACCAATAATTTCAGAATTAAAAAAGTTGCCAATCCTAACAAAAACAGCACCACTTGCCACAGGGATCACCACTCTGTCTAACACCCATAGCAACGGTTTTTGAACCACTTTTTTACTGTAAATATACATGGCAACAATGATTCCTATCGCAGCACCATGACTGGCCAAACCGGTAAAACCGGTGAATTCAAATTCGGGCTCAATTTTAAAAGGTAAAAAGATTTCCAATAGGTGATGCTGAAAATAATCCCAGTCATAAAAAAACACATGGCCTAATCTTGCTCCAATTAAGGTAGCTACCACTGCATAAATAAAAATACTGTCTAATTTTTCTAAATCAATACCCTCTCTTACATAAATGCGCTTCATAAGAAACCATCCCAACCCAAAGGCAATAACAAACATCAAACTGTAATAATGGAGCGTGATAAAACCCAAATCCAAACCGGTAGTAGGGTCCCAAACAATACTTAAAAAATGCATAGGTGATTTTTAAAAATTAATGAGGTTAAAGATAGTAATTATAAACCCCAAATTCCAAATTTGTCATCCTGAGCTTGTCGAAGGGCCAAAATTGTTTTTAATGGAAGGGGTAAAGATGAGTAATTTGAAATCAACAAACAATTTGAAACCTTAAACCTTAAACCTTAAACATTAAACCATAAACCCATCACGGCACCGGGTCATATCCCTTTCCGCCCCAGGGATGACAACTGAAAATTCGTTTAATGGCCAATTTTCCACCCTTTAAAAGTCCGTGTTTTTGTAAAGCATCTTTGCTGTAGTGGGAGCAGGTGGGCTGGTAGCGGCAGGTTGCAGGGGTGAGCGGTGAAATAAGAATTTGGTAGACCTTAATTAAAAAAACAAAGGGCGCTATGAGTATTTTTTTTAACAAGGTGTATTATTTTTAAATCGTCCAACATCGGTCTTCCGTCTTCGGTCATCTACCATCTTTACAAACTAAATGTCGTCCCCTCTTTAGCATCCTTTAATTGAATACCTATAGCTGCCAACTCATCTCTTATTTTGTCACTGGTGGCAAAATCTTTATTGGCGCGGGCTTCATTTCTCAATTTGATCAATAACTCAACGGTGCCTGAAAGTTTACCGGTGTTTTGATTGTCGGTGGTTTCTTCCTGAAGTCCCAAAACATCAAAAATAAAAGCGTGTAAAGTGGTTTTTAAAGTGTTTAAATCCTCCTTAGTGACACTCGCTTTATTGTCTTTGACAGAATTGATAAATTTTGCGGCTTCAAACAATTGAGCAATGAGAATGGGACTGTTAAAGTCGTCATTCATAGCGTCATAGCAAGATTGCTTCCAGGTGGCGATATCCATTGAAGTTTCATTTCCTGTGGGAAGCTTGTCGAGTTGGTTAACAGCTTCCATCAGGCGGTTGTATCCTTTTTCAGCGGCTTCCAGAGCATCACTTGAAAAATCAAGAATGCTTCGGTAATGAGCCTGATACATAAAAAATTTGGTTACTGTGGGCGAAAAGGGTTTCGCTAAAACAGTATTTTCACCAGAGAAAATTTCGTTAGGCAAAATATTGTTCCCGGTGGACTTGGCCATTTTCTGACCATTAAGGGTCAGCATATTGGCGTGCATCCAGTAATTTACAGGGTTTGTATTGCAAAAGGCTTCACTTTGGGCAATCTCACATTCGTGGTGAGGAAATTTTAAATCCATCCCGCCGCCGTGAATGTCAAACTGCTCGCCCAAATATTTGGTGCTCATAGCAGTACATTCCAAATGCCAACCTGGAAAACCATCGCTCCAGGGGGAGGGCCAGCGCATAATGTGTTGCGGTTCGGCTTTTTTCCAAAGTGCAAAATCCTGTGGATTCTTTTTATCGCTTTGACCGTCAAGCTCCCGGGTGTGGGCAATCATATCTTCCAGGTTTCTACCACTTAATTTTCCGTAATGGTGTGTTTCATTAAATTTTAATACGTCAAAATAGACAGAACCATTTCGCTCATAAGCGAAACCATTTTTAAGGATCTCTTCAATAATGCCAATTTGTTCTATTATATGACCGGTAGCTGTAGGTTCAATACTGGGAGGGAGGGCATTGAATTTGGCCATCGTGTTATGAAAATCAATCGTGTAGCGCTGCACTACTTCCATCGGCTCGATTTCTTCAATACGGGCTTTTTTGGCAATGCGGTCTTCACCGCTGTCTGCATCATTTTCAAGATGTCCCGCATCTGTTATATTTCGCACATAACGAACTTTATAGCCTAAATGTTTGAGGTAACGAAAAACCAAATCAAACGAGAGAAAGGTACGGCAATTTCCTAAATGCACATTATTGTAAACCGTAGGTCCACATACATACATCCCAATGGAACCATCATGAATAGGAGTGAAGGTTTCTTTTTTCTTAGAAAGGGAATTGTAAATCTGCAGTTGTTGGTTTTTGTATAATTCCATGATGAATATTAAGACTGTTGACTATTGACCGATGACCGAAGCTTTTTATTTGATAGTATTTCTAAATTCAATTAACATATGCATCAAGTAAACTGTTGAATTGTCATCCAAAAACCATTAAAACTCTGTTCCCATTTGAATATAATCTAAAAACTCTCTTCGCACGGCAGCTTCTTTAAATTTTCCTCCAAACTCTGAAGTCACGGTACTGCTGTCAATATCCCTTATGCCTCTGGAGTTCACACACAAATGTTTTGCGTCTATCACACAAGCTACATCTTCAGTATTTAATGCCTTTTGTAATTCTTTGACAATCTGAATGGTGAGGCGTTCCTGTACCTGGGGTCTTTTGGCATAATAATCCACAATACGGTTCATTTTTGAAAGTCCAATCACTTCCCCGGAAGAAATATATGCCACGTGTGCCCTTCCTACAATGGGAAGGAGGTGGTGTTCACAAGTAGAGTAAACAGTGATGTTTTTTTCAACCAGCATTTCGCCATACTTGTATTTATTGTCAAAAGTAGAAGCTTTGGGCTTGCGGTCTGGATGCAAGCCTCCAAATATTTCATTGACAAACATCTTGGCAACACGGTTTGGGGTGCCTTGAAGGCTGTCGTCTGTTAAATCAAGACCCAAAGTTTCCATAATGTGTTTCACATCCTCCTTAATGAGGGCAATTTTTTCACTATCACTCAGTTCAAATGCGTCATCTCTAAGAGGGGTGTCACTGGAAGTTCCGATGTGATTCTCGCCCAGTTCTTCTATTTTTTTTAAGTGTTTTTCTAAACCCATAGTGTTAAAGTTCATTTCGCCTTTGGCAAATAGTTTGCAAAGATAGCTATTATTGACAAGATAGGGAAATGGTAAAAATGATATTTTAGGAGCAATATTCTTACATTTTCATAATAATTTCTTAAATTTCGGGCGATATAATTTTTTAAGCAATGAGATATTTAGTCCCCAAAATTCAAGTAATATTTATTTTCATTTTCTCAATTCAGCTTGCAGCTCAAGGCCCCGGTTCTCTGTTTGTTGATGCCGGCCCCGATCAAACAATTGAATGTCTTGGTGGAGGGTGTGTGGATTTAACAGCAGACTTCCTGGAAACTTTTGAAACTGCAAGTGAAAACTACACAGTTTCGTCCATCCCTTTTAATCCGCCATTTCCTTTTGACGGGCTTGCAAATCAGTTAAATCCAAACATTGATGATGCTTGGTCTATAGTTGAAAGCTTACCTTTTGATTTTTGTTTTTTTGGGGTTTTGGAGCAAGAATTTCAGGTAGGTTCCAATGGAGTGTTACGATTTGATATTGATCCCGGGGATTTAACAAACGGCTGGTCGTTTTCTGAAAATTTACCAAACAATACACAAGATGCTTTGTCAGAAGCCAATGTTTTTACACCGGTTCATGATATTGATCCTTCTGCATCAACATCCGAAGAAATTGGTTATGAGGTTTTGGGTACGTTCCCAAATAGAGTACTTGTAGTTTCTTATTTTGAAGTGCCACTTTTCTCTTGTACAAATTTAGAAGCCACCCATATGGCTGTTTTTTATGAATTCTCAAATGTAATTGAAATTTATATTCAGGACAAACCGGCTTGTCCCGGTTGGAATGATGGTAATGCAGCAGTTGGAATTCAAAACAATGCGGGTACGGTTGCTTATGTTCCTCCCGGCAGAAATACCTCTGACTCCCCCTGGACAGCCACAAATGAGGCTTGGCAATTTTCGCCCATTGGCGCCCCGACTTATGATTTTGTTTGGCTGGATGAAGGTGGGATTATAATAGGCAATACCCCAACAATCAATGTTTGTGCACCGGGGACCTATACGGCTCAAGTGACATACACAAATAACTGTAACGGTGATGTAGTTGTTTTAACTGATGAAGTGGTTGTGACAACTTCTGCTTCCTTTACAGTTGATTTGGGTCCTGATATCTCAACTTGTGACGATAGTGATATTATTTTAGATGCCAGTGCAGATGCGCCGGCTGGAGCGACATATGAATGGTTTTTTGGCGGAATTTCCCAAGGACCCCCATCAACATTAAATCCTACCTTCACTGTTACAGCTCCAAATTCCGGACTTTATAGTGTAGAGGTTATTGACCCATTAGACCCCACTTGTAGTGTAACGGATGATATTTTAATAGATTTTCTACCCCAACCGATTATTGCAAGTCCACCCATCGATATTTTTATTTGTGATGATGGAGGAACTCCCGGTATTTTTGATTTAACAGTAAATACCCCCATCGTTTTGGGGGGTCAGGATCCCATTGAATTTTCTGTTTCCTATCACAATTCTCAGGCAGATGCAGATACAGGGAATGCGCCCATTGCGACCCCGGCTGCCTATCCTATTGGGGGAGCCACAGAAGAAATTTACATTAGAATTGAAAATTCAACAGGGACCTGTTTTATAACGGCTTCCTTTACAATTACTTTCGCATCTGTAACTTCAGAACCTGTGACTCCAAACCCCTTTGCTATTTGTGATCAGGATAACTCGGGTGATGAATTAGTGAATTTACAAGCTCTTTTTACCCTACAAGTTCTTGGAGCTCAAAATCCATTGGATTTTAATGTAACCTATCACCTTTCTCAAGCTGATGCTGATGCCAATGTGGGTGCATTACCCAACCCATACAATCTGAACATTTCTCCTACAACATTGTTTGTTAGAATCGAAAATATTGCCCAGCCCACTTGTTTTGATACAGCCCAAAGTTTTGATATTGTACTGGATGTTCCTCCCACTATAAACCCCACCCCTTCCCCTTTAATTTTATGCGACGATGACAACAACGGATTTGGGGAGTTCACTTTAAGCGATGCCGATGCCGACATCACCTTGGGCGATCCGGATTTAACGGTGACCTACCACGGTACGGAGTTGGATGCGATCAATTCGGTCAATGAGTTACCCACCCCTTATGAGAACGACGACCCCTACTTTGATGTTGTATGGGCCCGAGTAGAGAGTGCCGTGAGCAGTTGTTATAGTGTAGTGGCATTAAATTTAGAAGTACGCAACACCCCGGATATAGTTGCCCCCGAGCCTTTGCGACTGTGTGATGTAAACAATCCCGGCGATGGAGTAGAAGTCTTTGATTTGACAGAGGTAGAGCCCGAAGTACTTAACGGTCTGGACCCGACCCACTATGAATTTTATTACTACGTAAATGAGCCCGATGCGATTGCAGCAGGCGAGTCAGTACTGTTAGCCCCTCCGGGAGATTTTACGGCCTCCATTGGCACCCCTGGAGCCTATCAAAACCAGTTGCCCAATAACCAGACTATTTATATCCTGGTAGTGGGGAACGATTTAAGTATCGACCCCGGCACGGTCCCCCCCTCGACAGGAGAGAGCTGTTATGCCATTGTGGAGTTAGAACTCATAGTGGACCCTTTACCGGTTGCCAATTTACCCTTGCCCTATGAGTTGTGTGATGATGCCGCCAGTGGCAGCACGACCGATCAGCTAAGCACCTTTGATTTAACCACGCGCAATGATGAGATTACCGGTGGCGTTCCCGATGTGACCGTGACCTGGTATTTAACCCCTGCCGATGAAATCGCCGACATCCCCATTGCGACCCCTGAAGCCTTTCAGAACACCATTACCCCCCAGACGGTCGTAGCCAGAGTAACCGATTTACAAGAGTGTAGTTCCACCACGACCTTAACCTTGAGAGTATTGCCCAATCCCACTCCTGCCTTACCCACCCCTTTAGAAGCCTGTGACAATGGTGATGATTTAGGGATTTCCAATTTTAATTTGAGTTTAAAAGACGCAGAGATCATCAATGGCGAGTTAAATGTAACGGTGAGTTACTACATTGATTTACCCACTGCGGAAGCCGGAGTCGTTGGTACTGAGTTGCCCATACCCTATACCAATGAAGTTCCTTTTTTACAAACCATCTATGCCCGTGTAACCAGAGTGGTTACCCCACCCAGCACGGCACCGGCCTGTTATACGATAGTCCCCCTTGATTTGATAGTTTTGCCCTTACCCGATGTACCCACGGCCGATTTTGGTGATTTGTTTTCGTGTGATGCAGATGGCGACGGCATAGCCGATTTCAATTTAGAAGACAACACCCCTTTGTGATAGGGATTCAAGACCCCGCAGATCTTATAGGTCCCACCTACCATACGAGTTTGTTTGATGCCCAAAGCGGAGCCGCCCCCATTGCCAATACCACGGATTACCCCAGTGGAGGAGAGACCATATGGGTTCGTTTGGAGTTTTTGGACACCGGTTGTTTTCGCATCAGCCAGTTTGAGTTGATAGTGGGCGAGTTCCCCACCATAGCAGTTCCTTTGGAGATGCGATTGTGTGATGATCAGGAAAGCGGCAGTACCACCGATGGTTTTACGATATTTGATTTAACCCAGAACGATGATTTTATCACCGGCGGCAATGAAGACTACCAAGTGTTTTATTATGAGACCCAGGCCGATCAAGACGCCAATAACCCGATTCCGAACCCGGAGAGTTATCAAAACATAGAGACCCCCCAGCAAATTCTTTTTGTGAGTGTGTTTAGTTTGTCTGAGGGTTGTGAAGCAAGAACGACTTTAACCATTGAAGTATTGCCATTACCTGCAGCGACCGATTTTGAGGCAGACGGATTGGATTATGATTTATGTGATGACAGTCCTGATGGGTTTGCGTTGTTTGATTTATCGAGTCAAACCCCATCATTGAAAATGGTGATGTTGATGTGATTGTAAGTTACCACGAGACCCTATTGGATGCACAAGACGGCGTGTTTGAGATAGACCCCGATGTTCTTTATGAGAACTTAACGCCGTTTCTACAAACCCTTTGGGTTCGAGTAGAGCGGGATGTTGCTTTTCCAAACCCAGACCCTGCGTGTTTTGTGATTATCGAACTGCGTTTGCGTGTGTTGCCCAAGCCTGAAATACCCTTAGCATTAGACCCCATTGTTCTATGTGATGAAGGGACGACTTCAGAGTTTGATTTAACGATATATGAAGACCTGATTTATGGTGATCAAGACCCCCTGTTGTTCACCCTGACCTATCACGAGAGTGAGGTCGATTCAGAGACCGGCGACAATCCCATTCCCGACCCAACAGCCCATACAAACACGAGTAACCCCCAAACGATTTGGGTTCGCTTGGAAGACAATGACAACGGATGTTTTGCCACGGTTAGTTTTGAGATAGAAGTCACCACGGGTCCTGTAGCGATCCAGCCCACGCCTTTAGATGTTTGTGATGATTTAGGCGAGCCCTATGACGGGATTACCGTATTTGATTTAACCGATAAGAATGATGAGATTACGGGCGGTATAGCAGGAGTAGAGGTAAGATACTATGAGACAGAAGCCGACGCCCAGCAAGATGAAAACCGCATCAACCCGGAGACAGAATATATTGGAGAGAATTTACAATTGCTTTATGTAAGAGTCATTGATGGCAATACCGAGTGTGTGAGCTTTACCACGCTGTTGTTGCGAGTTTATAGCAATCCACTTGTTGGAGCACCCGATCCGTTAGAGTTGTGTGATGACAATGACCCTGAAGGGATAGAAGAGTTTGAATTGGTAGAGGCCCAGGCCCAGATCCTCAATGGCGGCGACTGGGAAGTGTTGTATTATGAGACTCTGGAAGCGGCCTTGTTAGGCGAGGAGTTAGATGCAATAGGTCCACTGGGAGCAGCGAGTGTTTTATACACCAACACGACCCCTTTGAGCAGATTATTTATGTACGGGTGACCAATCAAAACCAGGAGCAACGTTGCTTTGAGATTGTGGAGTTAACCTTGATAGTAAACCCGCTTCCCGATGACAGTGGTGAAGTAGAAGATATGGTTGCCTGTGAGATAGGAGCAGACGGTGAATCGGTATTTGATTTAACAGAGCGAGAAGACCAGATATTAAACGGTCAGGACCCATTGCTTTATACAGTGAGCTATTACCGCAGTGAATTAGAAGCCCAGACCAATACCAATCCGATAGTCAACACTACGACCTTTGAGAACACCAGCAACCCCCAGACGATTTACACGGGGATATTCAATGAAGATACAAGCTGTTATGTGGGTGGCGTACAAAGTTTTGACTTGTTAGTACAAGAAGGTGTTATCATCACAGAGCCTGCAGAACCTTTGATAGCCTGTGAGAACATAGATGACAATGGTATCGGCACCGGCGAGGGCACCTTTGATTTAACCGAGTTGGATGCAGAGATTTTATCAGGTCAAGATCCCGCAGCGTATGATTTGAGCTACCACGAGATTTTGGAAGACGCCCAGGAAGGGATTGGTGCGATACCTGCCCCGGCAAGTTATACAAGTCCCACCACCACGATCTGGGCCCGGGTGAGTTATAGCGACCCCAATCCGGATTTACCTGCAGATATTGAAGATTGTTTTGAGGTTGTTGAAGTCTCATTAGTTGTTGTAGATGTCCCCATTTTTGATGCATTACAGGACAGCTATCGTCTATGTGTGGATGAATTTGGCAACCCCATAGTGGAAGAATCTGGAGCGACCTCACCACCTGTGATTGACACCGGGTTGAGCACCCCGGAATACATTTTCATATGGGAGATTGACGGTCAGATACAATTTGATCAGACCCAGGGAAGTATTACAGCGACCCAGGGCGGGGTTTATACAGTAACCATTATCGATGCATTAACCGGTTGTGAGACCCAGGCGAGTACGACAGTGACCGTTTCATCACCCCCTTTAATATTTAATGCACAGGCAGCGACTTCAGCCTTTGCGGGACAACACGCTATAGAAGCCAGTGCAGAAGGACTTGGTGATTATATATTCAGGCTGGATGATGGAGCGTTTCAGGACGAAGGGTTTTGGGACAATGTCACCCCCGGCACCCACATAGTGACCATTACCGACAGGAATGGTTGTGGGACAGTAGAGATAGAATTGGGAGTGATCGATTACCCGTTGTTTTTCACGCCCAACAATGATGGCTATCACGACACTTGGAATATCATAGGCATTGGTAGTATTCCTGACGCAAAAATTTATATATTTGACCGTCACGGGAAGTTGTTGAAGCAGATTAGTCCCACGGGATCTGGCTGGGATGGTACATACAACGGCAGGCCGTTACCTTCGAGTGATTACTGGTTTAGAGTAGTCTATCGTGAAGACGACAGAGAAAAGGAATTCAGAGCACATTTTACATTGAAGAGATAAAGTAAAAACCAATTTGATCTTATAAAAAAAGAGCCGTTTTTCAATCAAGAAAATGGCTCTTTTAATTTTAGTATTAAGTTAAAATATGAATAGTTAATTTACTAAAAATTAAATATATAAAATGAATTTGTATATTTATAGCAGCTAATAACAAACCATGAAAAAAAAATTACAATTTTTATTAAAAGGGATTCTTGTTTTTTTAATTTCCTTCACGGCTTTTTCACAGCCAATCGCTGAATTCCAACAATTCAATGGGCAATATGATTTTACAGCGGTTGGAAATACCCTCAACGCTTCTCCCAATCCCTGTGGTTTGTTGGCAAGTTCTTCAGCAGAGTTAAACCTTGAGCCTACACAAACTCTTGTGTCTGCTCATTTGTATTGGGCTGCACCTTGGACAGATGGAATTGGAGGAGATTTTAATGTCACTTTAAATGGAACACCGGTAGTTGCTTCTAGAGATTTTCATTTATCTACTATCCTTTCTGGTTTTAATCTTAACTTTTTTGGTGCTTATGCAGATGTAACTGCAATAGTGAGTGCTACAGGAAACGGCACCTATACTTTTTCAGATCTTGATGTGGATATGAACGCTACCGGTGCTTGTGGTAATGGTACTGATTTTGGAGGCTGGGCAATGTATATAATTTATGAAGACCCTGCGCTTTTACAAAACCAAATTAGTTTGTTCGACGGGTTCGAATTTGTTTCATCAACAAACACGACGCTTGACATTACTTTAACAGGTATTGATGTTGCATCAGATGAACTTTCTAAAATTGGTTTTTTAGCTTGGGAAGGAGACGCTACTATTGCAAATGGAGAGTCACTATTAATCGAAGGTGCGTTGATTAGTGATCCTCCACTAAACCCTGCTGACAATGCTTTTAATAGTACAAATAGTTATACTGGAAGTGCTGAGTCCTATAACATGGATTTAGACTTTTATGATTTAGAGGGTATTATTACGCCTGGTAATACTACTATTGAAATAAACCTTACCTCAAACCAAGATTTTGTATTGGTGCATAATGTGATAACAAGTGTTAATTCTGAATTACCAGATGCCACCATTGAAGTAGATAATGTAGATTTAACCTGTGATAGTAGGGATATTGAGGTTGACTACACAGTTTATAATATAAATAGTACAGATATAATTCCGCCCGGAATTCCAATAGCATTTTATGCTGACGGGACCTTAGTGGGCAATTCCTCAACCATTGCAATTATTCCTATTAATGGGTCAGAAAGTGGTACCGTGACGCTAACAATACCGTTAGGAATTCCCAATGATTTTACACTTACTGCTGTTGTGGATGATATAGGAGATGGTACGGGCATTCTTGCTGAAACTAATGAATTAAACAACGATTTTGATATCGATGTTACTTTGATTGAGAACCCTGTTGCCGGTCCGGTAGATACTATCATTGTTTGTGACCTTAATGATGATGGATTTGCTACTTTTTTCTTGCCGGTAGCTGAACCCCAACTTGTAGGAGCTCAACCTGATATTACTGTAACCTATTATGAAAATTTGGATGACGCCGAAAATGCAGTTAATGAAATACTCAACCCAAATGCGTATGTCAATATCGACACCCCATTTCAAACTATTTTTGTGCGATTGGAAAATGACATCACGGGGTGTTTTACAACTTCCAGTTTTTTAATTGAGGTGCGACCCGCTGACTTCATTCCATTTGAACTGGAAGACCTTGAACTCTGTTTTGATGGACCTTTGGATACCGGCCACCCCATAGACTTGACAGTACAGGAAGCCACAATTTTTGGAGGATTAGACCCTTCTGATTATTTAGTTTCTTATCATTTAACTCAACTTGATGCTGCTGCAGGAATTAATGCAATTGCAGACCCCACTGCTTATCCCAATATTGAAAACCCCAGGTTATTTGGGTGCGATTAGTAAATATTGTTATTAATTGTGTCGAAATAGGTTCTTTCAATGTTCAAATTTATATCAATCCGGTAGTTACCCCGCCAGCAGATATGACTCCTTATGAGCTATGTGATGACCTGGTTGCTGATGGTTTTACATCCTTTGATCTTATTACTAAAATTCCTGAAATAACGGTAACTCCGCCAAATATTACAGTCACTTTTCACGAAAGTCAGGCCGATGCTGATACCGGAGATAATCCATTACCAATATTAGATTATACCAATATTGCCAATCCTCAAACCATTTATGTACGCGTAGATGATGCAGATACACCCTGTGTTGTGTTTACAAACTTTGAATTAATTGTCATACCAAACCCACTAGTAAACCCCACCCCTTCCCCTTTAATTTTATGCGACGATGACAACAACGGATTTGGGGAGTTCACTTTAAGCGATGCCGATGCCGACATCACCTTGGGCGATCCGGATTTAACGGTGACCTACCACGGTACGGAGTTGGATGCGATCAATTCGGTCAATGAGTTACCCACCCCTTATGAGAACGACGACCCCTACTTTGATGTTGTATGGGCCCGAGTAGAGAGTGCCGTGAGCAGTTGTTATAGTGTAGTGGCATTAAATTTAGAAGTACGCAACACCCCGGATATAGTTGACCCCGAGCCTTTGCGACTGTGTGATGTAAACAATCCCGGCGATGGAGTAGAAGTCTTTGATTTGACAGAGGTAGAGCCCGAAGTACTTAACGGTCTGGACCCGACCCACTATGAATTTTATTACTACGTAAATGAGCCCGATGCGATTGCAGCAGGCGAGTCAGTACTGTTAGCCCCTCCGGGAGATTTTACGGCCTCCATTGGCACCCCTGGAGCCTATCAAAACCAGTTGCCCAATAACCAGACTATTTATATCCTGGTAGTGGGGAACGATTTAAGTATCGACCCCGGCACGGTCCCCCCCTCGACAGGAGAGAGCTGTTATGCCATTGTGGAGTTAGAACTCATAGTGGACCCTTTACCGGTTGCCAATTTACCCTTGCCCTATGAGTTGTGTGATGATGCCGCCAGTGGCAGCACGACCGATCAGCTAAGCACCTTTGATTTAACCACGCGCAATGATGAGATTACCGGTGGCGTTCCCGATGTGACCGTGACCTGGTATTTAACCCCTGCCGATGAAATCGCCGACATCCCCATTGCGACCCCTGAATCCTTTCAGAACACCATTACCCCCCAGACGGTCGTAGCCAGAGTAACCGATTTACAAGAGTGTAGTTCCACCACGACCTTAACCTTGAGAGTATTGCCCAATCCCACTCCTGCCTTACCCACCCCTTTAGAAGCCTGTGACAATGGTGATGATTTAGGGATTTCCAATTTTAATTTGAGTTTAAAAGACGCAGAGATCATCAATGGCGAGTTAAATGTAACGGTGAGTTACTACATTGATTTACCCACTGCGGAAGCCGGAGTCGTTGGTACTGAGTTGCCCATACCCTATACCAATGAAGTTCCTTTTTTACAAACCATCTATGCCCGTGTAACCAGAGTGGTTACCCCACCCAGCACGGCACCGGCCTGTTATACGATAGTCCCCCTTGATTTGATAGTTTTGCCCTTACCCGATGTACCCACGGCCGATTTTGGTGATTTGTTTTCGTGTGATGCAGATGGCGACGGCATAGCCGATTTCAATTTAGAAGACAACACCCCTTTGTGATAGGGATTCAAGACCCCGCAGATCTTATAGGTCCCACCTACCATACGAGTTTGTTTGATGCCCAAAGCGGAGCCGCCCCCATTGCCAATACCACGGATTACCCCAGTGGAGGAGAGACCATATGGGTTCGTTTGGAGTTTTTGGACACCGGTTGTTTTCGCATCAGCCAGTTTGAGTTGATAGTGGGCGAGTTCCCCACCATAGCAGTTCCTTTGGAGATGCGATTGTGTGATGATCAGGAAAGCGGCAGTACCACCGATGGTTTTACGATATTTGATTTAACCCAGAACGATGATTTTATCACCGGCGGCAATGAAGACTACCAAGTGTTTTATTATGAGACCCAGGCCGATCAAGACGCCAATAACCCGATTCCGAACCCGGAGAGTTATCAAAACATAGAGACCCCCCAGCAAATTCTTTTTGTGAGTGTGTTTAGTTTGTCTGAGGGTTGTGAAGCAAGAACGACTTTAACCATTGAAGTATTGCCATTACCTGCAGCGACCGATTTTGAGGCAGACGGATTGGATTATGATTTATGTGATGACAGTCCTGATGGGTTTGCGTTGTTTGATTTATCGAGTCAAACCCCCATCATTGAAAATGGTGATGTTGATGTGATTGTAAGTTACCACGAGACCCTATTGGATGCACAAGACGGCGTGTTTGAGATAGACCCCGATGTTCTTTATGAGAACTTAACGCCGTTTCTACAAACCCTTTGGGTTCGAGTAGAGCGGGATGTTGCTTTTCCAAACCCAGACCCTGCGTGTTTTGTGATTATCGAACTGCGTTTGCGTGTGTTGCCCAAGCCTGAAATACCCTTAGCATTAGACCCCATTGTTCTATGTGATGAAGGGACGACTTCAGAGTTTGATTTAACGATATATGAAGACCTGATTTATGGTGATCAAGACCCCCTGTTGTTCACCCTGACCTATCACGAGAGTGAGGTCGATTCAGAGACCGGCGACAATCCCATTCCCGACCCAACAGCCCATACAAACACGAGTAACCCCCAAACGATTTGGGTTCGCTTGGAAGACAATGACAACGGATGTTTTGCCACGGTTAGTTTTGAGATAGAAGTCACCACGGGTCCTGTAGCGATCCAGCCCACGCCTTTAGATGTTTGTGATGATTTAGGCGAGCCCTATGACGGGATTACCGTATTTGATTTAACCGATAAGAATGATGAGATTACGGGCGGTATAGCAGGAGTAGAGGTAAGATACTATGAGACAGAAGCCGACGCCCAGCAAGATGAAAACCGCATCAACCCGGAGACAGAATATATTGGAGAGAATTTACAATTGCTTTATGTAAGAGTCATTGATGGCAATACCGAGTGTGTGAGCTTTACCACGCTGTTGTTGCGAGTTTATAGCAATCCACTTGTTGGAGCACCCGATCCGTTAGAGTTGTGTGATGACAATGACCCTGAAGGGATAGAAGAGTTTGAATTGGTAGAGGCCCAGGCCCAGATCCTCAATGGCGGCGACTGGGAAGTGTTGTATTATGAGACTCTGGAAGCGGCCTTGTTAGGCGAGGAGTTAGATGCAATAGGTCCACTGGGAGCAGCGAGTGTTTTATACACCAACACGACCCCTTTGAGCAGATTATTTATGTACGGGTGACCAATCAAAACCAGGAGCAACGTTGCTTTGAGATTGTGGAGTTAACCTTGATAGTAAACCCGCTTCCCGATGACAGTGGTGAAGTAGAAGATATGGTTGCCTGTGAGATAGGAGCAGACGGTGAATCGGTATTTGATTTAACAGAGCGAGAAGACCAGATATTAAACGGTCAGGACCCATTGCTTTATACAGTGAGCTATTACCGCAGTGAATTAGAAGCCCAGACCAATACCAATCCGATAGTCAACACTACGACCTTTGAGAACACCAGCAACCCCCAGACGATTTACACGGGGATATTCAATGAAGATACAAGCTGTTATGTGGGTGGCGTACAAAGTTTTGATTTGTTAGTACAAGAAGGTGTTATCATCACAGAGCCTGCAGAACCTTTGATAGCCTGTGAGAACATAGATGACAATGGTATCGGCACCGGCGAGGGCACCTTTGATTTAACCGAGTTGGATGCAGAGATTTTATCAGGTCAAGATCCCGCAGCGTATGATTTGAGCTACCACGAGGTTTTGGAAGACGCCCAGGAAGGGATTGGTGCGATACCTGCCCCGGCAAGTTATACAAGTCCCACCACCACGATCTGGGCCCGGGTGAGTTATAGCGACCCCAATCCGGATTTACCTGCAGATATTGAAGATTGTTTTGAGGTTGTTGAAGTCTCATTAGTTGTTGTAGATGTCCCCATTTTTGATGCATTACAGGACAGCTATCGTCTATGTGTGGATGAATTTGGCAACCCCATAGTGGAAGAATCTGGAGCGACCTCACCACCTGTGATTGACACCGGGTTGAGCACCCCGGAATACATTTTCATATGGGAGATTGACGGTCAGATACAATTTGATCAGACCCAGGGAAGTATTACAGCGACCCAGGGCGGGGTTTATACAGTAACCATTATCGATGCATTAACCGGTTGTGAGACCCAGGCGAGTACGACAGTGACCGTTTCATCACCCCCTTTAATATTTAATGCACAGGCAGCGACTTCAGCCTTTGCGGGACAACACGCTATAGAAGCCAGTGCAGAAGGACTTGGTGATTATATATTCAGGCTGGATGATGGAGCGTTTCAGGACGAAGGGTTTTGGGACAATGTCACCCCCGGCACCCACATAGTGACCATTACCGACAGGAATGGTTGTGGGACAGTAGAGATAGAATTGGGAGTGATCGATTACCCGTTGTTTTTCACGCCCAACAATGATGGCTATCACGACACTTGGAATATCATAGGCATTGGTAGTATTCCTGACGCAAAAATTTATATATTTGACCGTCACGGGAAGTTGTTGAAGCAGATTAGTCCCACGGGATCCGGCTGGGATGGTACATACAACGGCAGGCCGTTACCTTCGAGTGATTACTGGTTTAGAGTAGTCTATCGTGAAGACGACAGAGAAAAGGAATTCAGAGCACATTTTACATTGAAGAGATAAAAAACCAATTTGATCTTATAAAAAAAGAGCCGTTTTTCAATCAAGAAAATGGCTCTTTTAATTTTATAGTCAATAATTTAAAATGTAAAGTTTGTAGTTAGTGAAAAAAAGTTTTCAGTTGTATTTACAATTGATGCATTTGAAAAAGCACTGTTTGGAAAAAATTGTTCCTGTCTTTCCTGCTCTGTTCTGGCATAAGCTAAATCAACTTTGAAGGATCCAAAATTATATCCAAGTCCTAAGGAAAACCCGCTTAAATCATCCATCATTTCAGAATTTTTATAAGGGCTTTCTTCAAATTGAAAACCTCCTCTTAAGCTGAATTTGTTAAGCCTGTATTCACCACCAACTTTGATTGAAGAAGAACCTTTAAAAAGGGCATCAATTTTATTGTTTTCCTGATTGAAGGCAGCAATTCGACTAGGGCTAAAACGCATAGTAGAATAATCTTTATATGAATAATCTACACTTAAAAGTCCGTTTCCGCCAAATAAATAAGCTACACTAGCTGATAGTTTTCCGGGACTTCTGAGTCTGTATTCTTCATAAATATTGATGATATTAGGTCGAATTGTTTCTGTTATACTTTCATCACCTTCATTTCTTATAGTGGATATAGCTTGACTGGTTTCTTCCAATATGAAGTACCAGGTGGGTGTATCAAATGTAAGCCCAAATCTAAAAGACTCAGTCGCTCTTGAAATAAGCCCAATTTGAGCGGAAAAACCATCTCCAATTACAGCTAAGTTGTTTCTAAATCCTACTTGGTTTATCAGACTTTCTGAATTTGAGTTACTTTCAAAGAAAAAAGTAGATTCCCTGTAATCAATGAGGTGTGAATTGAGATTTAAACCCAAAAATAGATTCTCATTTATTTGGGTTCCTAAATTGACTGTAAACTTGGCATTGTAGCCTGAGGTTTGTTTGCTGTATTCCTGATTTTTTAGTCCGGAAGCTATATTTGAAACATAAGAGACATTGTTTGGGTTCTCAAAATCAACCGGATCAATTATAAAGGACTGGAAACCTAAAAAGGCTTGCTGGGCACCAAAACCTTCAGTCTCACCTAAAAATCGATACAAACTGGAAATGGTTTCGCCAGATTGCAGTTGAAGTAAATTTAAAGGAACTCCTTGTGCATATCCTAAAAAGTAGTCACTAACTGATGAAGTACTCTGGCCAGAAGCAAAATAAGCATCGTCAAAATTATTTGTTACATCAAAATTTAAGCCCAATGTAAATTTTCGCCAAATCGATTCCTCATTGCTGTTATCAAAAACAAACACCATTCCGGCTTGATTGAAACTTAATTCGGTATTGAATACTTTATTTGAATTGTTAAAGTAATTGGTTTCATTTTTCTTGTCGAGCAATGAAAGCGAAACTGCGGCAGTACTATTTAGAAAAACAGCTGAACCTGCGGGATTGATTTGAATGGCAGATAAATCACCACCCAATGCTCCAAAAGCGCCACTCATACTACTGTACCGGGCTGTGCCGTGTAAACTTTCTGAACTGTATCTCAAAGCATCAACAATGCTTTGAGCAAATAATATTGGGCAAACCAAGAACAGTATGACCAAGAAATAAATTCTTTTCATTTGGATTGATTTTAAGAATTAGACTTTGTAATTTTTATCCTCTACCGCCTCTGCCTCTAATTCCGGAACCGCCCCCTGAACGGGTTGTAGTTCCGCCACTTGAGCGCACACTTGTGCCACCCCGATTAATTGTTCCTGAACTTCTTGTATTTGTTCTGGAACGGGTTGTTTTTGTAGAAGGAAAATTTCTCGAGTTGTTTGTTCCTCGGGCATTTTGACTTCTTTGTCTGGGTGCTGTTCGGGTAGTGTTTCCTCTTGAACGTTGATTGGAATATCTTCTTACATTTTCTGAACGACTGCTATTATTGATTCTTCTGTTGGCTTCAGATCTGGTGTAGCTTCTGTTTGAGCGCGTAGATGCATTCGTTCCTCTATTTACAGAACGTGTTGATCTGTTTAGATCTGTATTTCTTCTCCCTCTGTTGTAAGCAACATAATTTGTGTATCCTCCATAATAAGGGTTGTAATAAGGATTATATGCATAGTAACCGCTACCCCAAGGTGACCAGAAATAGGGATGTCCATAGCCCCAGAAGGGTCTGTAGAAACCACCATACCCCCAATAACTAATACCCCAGCCACTGCCATACCACCAAAAAGGTCTATGCCAATAACCGTAATAATCCCAACCGGGGTTTGAATAAATATTTATAGAAACTTCGGAATTTTCACCCCAAGCACCATAGGATTCAGAAGAATCAGAATAATCTTCATGAATGACACCCTCCTCATCTATATAGGCATCTGTGGATGTATAGGCATCAATATCTGTAAAAATTACATTCTCTTCAGGAATATCAGCGTAGGCTTGTGATTTTGTTTGGAAGTATTGTTTGTAATAATTTTTGTCAACATCTTCGGTATCGCTTATTTCATTGTTTGAAGTGTTACTGTAAATACCGTCATTGTCGTCATAAGCGGTCTCTCTGGAAGTGCCGCAAGAAACCATACTAAAGGTTAAAACAGCAACAGCTAGAAGCTTGTAAAAAAGTTTATAATTTGTATAAGTTTTCATAACAACGGTTTTTAATTGTTCAACACTATAAATTTAAGTAGTTTTGCAAAAAGCAAAGAATACTTTAACACATTTAACACAATATTTATGCCAATCTTATAGGTATGGGAAAGAATTTAACCACAAGGGGAGAAGATTATTCAAAATGGTACAACGAGTTAGTTGTAAAAGCAGATTTAGCTGAAAATTCAGGAGTTAGGGGTTGTATGGTCATTAAACCTTATGGATATGCTATTTGGGAAAAAATGCAGGCGGAGCTGGATCGAATGTTTAAAGAAACAGGTCATCAAAATGCCTATTTTCCACTTTTTATACCTAAATCATACTTTAGTAAAGAAGCCAGTCATGTGGATGGTTTTGCAAAGGAATGTGCTGTAGTGACTCATTACAGGCTTAAAAATGCAGAGGACGGAAGTGGAATTATCGTTGACCCCGATGCCAAACTGGAAGAAGAACTTATCGTGAGACCCACCTCAGAAACCATCATTTGGGATACTTACAGAAAATGGATTCAGTCTTATAGAGATTTACCCATACTTGTTAATCAATGGGCCAATGTGGTGCGCTGGGAAATGCGCACCCGATTATTTTTACGCACAGCAGAGTTTTTATGGCAAGAAGGCCATACCGCACATGCTACTCAACAAGAAGCGATTGAAGAAGCAGAACAAATGATGAATGTGTATGCAGATTTTGCTGAAAATTTTATGGCAATCCCCGTAATCAAAGGAACTAAAACTGAGAGTGAACGCTTTGCCGGCGCATTAGAAACCTATTGCATTGAAGCACTTATGCAAGATGGAAAGGCATTACAGGCAGGAACCTCTCACTTTTTAGGGCAAAATTTTGCCAAAGCATTTGACGTTAAATTTGCAGACCGGGATGGAAAACTTGATTTTGTCTGGGCTACTTCCTGGGGTGTTTCCACACGATTGATGGGTGCTTTGGTAATGACCCACAGTGACGATAACGGGTTGGTAATTCCACCAAACCTGGCTCCAGATCAGGTTGTTATTGTGCCCATTTACAGAAGTGATGAGCAATATGATGCCGTTTGTGCTGAAGCAGAAACCATCGTTAAAGAGCTTAAAGCGAAAGGAATTAGAGTGAAACTTGATAAAAGAGATACCCACAAGCCGGGCTGGAAATTTAATGAGTATGAGCTTAAAGGGGTGCCTGTACGCATTGCTATTGGCCCAAAAGATATAGAAAATAAATCTGTAGAAGTTGCACGTAGAGACACCCTTAGCAAGGAAATTATTGAAAGAGAGGGTTTGGCTGATAAACTGAAGGCACTTTTAGAAGAAATTCAGAAAAATCTTTTTGATAAGGCACTGAAATTCAGAAATGAAAGTATTACTGAAGTGAATTCATTTGAAGAGTTTAAGGATGTTTTAGAAAAGAAAGGAGGCTTTTTAAGTGCTCATTGGGATGGAACTTCTGAAACTGAAGAACAAATTAAAAACCTCACCAAGGCAACTATAAGATGTATCCCATTAAATGCAAAAACCGAAGAAGGTGTTTGTGTGTATAGTGGTAAACCATCTATAAAAAGGGTGCTTTTTGCGAAAGCCTATTAAAAAAAATAAAAAAGTTTGATAAGCAATTGTAGCTTTCAAAAATAATTGTATTTTTGCATCCGCAATTAAAACTTGCATGGTCCGTTCGTCTAGGGGTTAGGACGCCAGGTTTTCATCCTGGTAACAGGGGTTCGATTCCCCTACGGACTACAAAACATTGAAATATTGATCATTTTATTTAGGGTTTTTGCTAAAATAAAATACCCAAAACTAACGGTCCGTTCGTCTAGGGGTTAGGACGCCAGGTTTTCATCCTGGTAACAGGGGTTCGATTCCCCTACGGACTACAAACAACGTATTACAATTTAAGAAAAAAACAAATGGCAAATCACAAGTCGGCTTTAAAGAGAATCAGAAACAGCGAAACAAAACGTTTACGCAACAGATACCAGCACAAATCCACCAGAACGGTTATAAAAAAACTGAAGGAAACTGAGGACAAAGCTGAAGCTGAAAAATTGTATCCTGAGGTTGTTTCTATGATTGACAAATTGGCTAAGAAAAATATCATTCACGATAACAAAGCAGCCAATTTAAAGTCAAAACTGGCAAAGCACATCGCTTCTCTGTAAACTGAGAATCACATTTAAAAAGTTAAACTCTCTATTGTCTGGCAATGGAGAGTTTTTTTGTTTTCGGTCATTTCACTAAATTTTGTAACTTAGGCGAGTGAAAAAAACTCTTTTCAATATTTTGGCGAAACTCAATAAACTCCTTTTACCCAGCTTTACAAAGCAGCGACTGGACTTGAGTAGAGCTAAAAAATGGCAACTCCTTTTACTTGCCTGGAAACTTTATGTTACTAAAAATGCCTTAAATTAATAATATATTTCAAAATTTACCCATGAAAAAATTATTCCCATTCCTGCTGATTTGTATTCTATTTTCATCTGTCTTTCAGTTGAACGCACAGCAAGAGCCTCTCTTACCCAAAGGACTTTCAGAGAATGAAAAAAGTCTTGTCTCCGATTTTCGCTTTAAAAGCAATAAAATTACTCCGCCACCCCAGGTACCAGTAAGAACAGCTGCTGAATGGGAAGAAATAGAATACCTGGTCATTCGTTGGACCAATGCCTATCAAAATATTTTGCTTCAAATTGTTCAGGCAGCCGTTGAAGAATGCAAAGTATTAATTACTACTCAAAATCAAGGGACGGTTTCATCATTTCTGTCTTCAAACGGAGTGGACATGTCACAAGTTGAATTTCTAAATGCGCCCAGCAATTCCATTTGGATTAGAGATTATGCCGGTAACACTATATATGAGAATGATGTTGAAGATCTAGCTTTGGTGGACTGGATTTACAACCGCCCCAGACCTCTTGATAATGAGATGCCTGTTGCTCACGCTAATTATGTAAACATTCCACTTTACAGAACAAATTCAGGTACCAATGATCTTGTCAATACCGGTGGTAATTTTATGAGTGACGGGCTGGGGACTGCTTTTGCCTCCAAATTAATTCTTGAAGAAAATGAGCCCGGAAACCCCTATGGAGTAACACCAAAAACAGAGGCAGAAATTGACAACATTATGTTCAATTATCAGGGAATTACCAATTACATCAAGATGGATCAAACTCCATGGGATCCCATCGACCATATTGATATGCATATGAAATTGCTCGATGAGCAAACCATACTAGTAAGCAAATACCCTCCAGGAGTTGCAGATGGCCCACAAATTGAAGCAAATATTGATTATGTTACTTCTACATTTCAAACACCTTTTGGAACCGATTATAAAATTGAATGGATTGATGCACCGCCAAGTACAGGTGGAAATTACCCCGATACAGGTGGACACTACAGGACCTACACCAATTCTGTTTTTGTTAATGGTACAGTTATCGTTCCCACTTACAGACCTGAGGTGGACGGGCCTGCACTTGCGCAATATGAGGAGTTACTTCCCGGTTATACCATCGTTGGTATAGATGTTGACAACCCTGGAGAAAATTTGATTGCTTCAAGCGGAGCGATTCATTGTATTACTCACGCTATAGGAGTGGCAGATCCGCTTTGGATTGTTCATCAACCACTGGAAGAAGTTAATACAACAGTTGATATTCCTTTAGACGCAATGATTAAGCACAATTCGGGAATTCAGGAAGCCAAAGTGTTCTGGAGAGAAACCGGAGACGCCAACTTTCAGGAAACAGCAATGACTTTTGACAGTAATGATATTTGGGTAACCGATTTATCAGTCCCTTCAGACGCAACAAGTATTGAATATTATATTTGGGCAGAAGCCAATTCCGGAAAGACACTAACCAGACCCATCGTTGCTCCGGAAGGATACTGGACATTTGACATCACAAGCCTTTCAGCAGGTGAATGGGCGGAAAATAATATCGTGGGTCCTTATCCCAATCCGGCTCAAAATGATGTGTCTTTTAACTTGAAAAATATTGATGGAGAAATCAACATTACCATCCATAATGTTTTGGGGCAAACACTTTATGAAAATAGACTGGAAAATGGCAATGGCAAAATAACCTTAAATCTCAATTCGGAATGGAAAGGGACATTGTTTGTGACCTTTAGTGGTGAATTTGGTAAAGTCCACAAGAAGGTATTAAAATTTTAAAACAGATTGCACATCATAACCTGAGATTTTATCTCTTCCGTTAAGGAACTCTAGTTCCATTAAAAAATTACACTGTATGATTTGGCCGCCCAAATGCTCAATGAGCTCACAGGCGGCTTTTGCAGTCCCACCGGTTGCCAATACATCGTCGTGAAGCAATACACGGTCACCTTTTTCGATAGCATCAATATGCATTTCTATATGGTCATCGCCATATTCCAGCGCATAGCTTCGGCTGATGGTTGTGTGTGGTAATTTGCCCGGTTTCCTGATGGGTACAAAACCGGCATTGAGTTTTTGTGCCAGTAAGGTTGCAAAGAAAAAACCGCGTGATTCGATGCCCACAACCTTATCAACTTTTTGATCACCTAGCATTTTCAATAATTTATCCAAACATGCAGAAGTCGCTTCAGGACTGTTAAGCAGGGGAGTGATGTCTTTAAAAGCGATTCCCGGTTTGGGGAAGTCGTTGATGCTGCGGATGTAGTTTTCTAATTGCATATTTTTGCTTTTGTCAAAGCAATAAAGTTAAAGAATAATTATTTAAGAAAACTGACCGGAATCATTTACATAAAAATCATTGTTAAGAACTTCACATACTTTTAAAGACCTCAAAAAAATATTCCTCTTTAGTATTAATAAATATTCACACAGCAATTTTGGTAAATAGAGTATGATTAATATTGAATTACTATGATCCAAAGCAACAGCTAATTCAGGGTTAGTGAAAGTATTTTAATTTTTAAAATTTAATAAGATTTAATTGGAGGATTTGTAGTACACTTTTCTTAAGTTATCTATTTGATGTTGATTTTTTTCGGTAATACTAGGGTCGGGCTTATAGATTGGGTTGAAATAATACAAAAGCATATTCTTTATTGTTGTCGAAATATGTTTGTATAATTTTCATCTTTGATTGAATTGCGATTTCTTCAATATCGCTCCAAAAAAACTTCTTTGAAACCTCGGTATGAATTGCTTCAAAGGCATTAAAATGAACAGAAAAGTCATCTTTAAATCGAACAGTTTGTTTTTTTAAACTGATGATTTGACTGGAGGTAATTCCTGTCAATGGATTGTAAAACGGAAAATGATCAAAGCTCGAAATATCAAAATTAGCTTCCAATTCTCGGTTCATTCGTTCCAATAAATTGAGGTTGAATTGCTTGGTCACGCCTTCACTATCGTCATAAGCAGCTAAAATTTTTCTGGGATGTTTTACCAGGTCAAAAGCCACCAAAAAACAATCATTTTCTTTGAGGTTGTTTTTTACAAATTTGAAAAATTCAATAGTTTCCGGTGTGGGATAATTCCCAATGTTTGCTCCTAAAAACAGCACCAATCTACCATTGCTAGTGGGAAATAAATTTTTGTAGGTTTCAAAGTAATTGCCTGCAATGCTGCTGTATTGAATGTCATTCATTTCGCTTTCTATTTCCTTTTTGTTTGTATCTAAAACATTTGCGGAAATATCCAACGCTACATAGTCAAGCGTAACAAAAAAAGGCATGAACTGTTTGAGCAAATGTTTGGTTTTGGTTCCATCGCCAGCACCCAGTTCAACCACTTGTAGTTTTTTATGTGTTTTTGAAACATCGCTGGCGAGTTGTTTACTACTACTTTCTATGATTTTCAATTCGCAGCGTGGCAAATAGTATTCTTCCAGTTGCATTATTTGCTGAAAAAGGGCATCGCCTTTGGTATCATAAAAATATCGTGAAGAGAGTTTTTTGGGAGATTTGCTGAGCCCTTCTTTTATGTGTTTAAAAAATTCGTTCATTCTATTTTACTTTTTTACCAGTCGTATTCCTGAAAAAATCCACCGACTAGAGGCGTGATAAAAATTGCGATAGGTGGCTCGTTCGTGTCCCATAGGAGTTGCCACTGATGCACCTTTGAGTACTGTTTGATTCATCATAAATTTGCCATTGTATTCACCCAAAGCGCCTTCTGCCTTAGTAAAACCGGGGTAGGGCTGGTAGGCAGAATTAGTCCATTCCCAAAGCTGACCCCAGTTTAATTGTGAAGCGGCGATTTCCCATTCAAACTCAGTGGGTAATCGCAAACCTTTCCACGCAGCAAAAGCAAAGGCCTCATACATAGAAATATGGGAAACAGGAAGGTTGGGGTTTAATTTTTCTAAGCTATTAAAATGGTACTGATACCATTCTTCATCCTTGAAATACCAGTAAAGCGGGTGTTTTATATGATTATTTTGGATAAAATGCCAGCCTTCATCGTGCCACAGATTAAAATTTTCATAGCCTCCATCTTCAATAAATTCTAAATATTCATGATTGGTAGTGAGCTTGTTACTGATTTTAAAATCGTCTAAATACACCTTATGCATCGGTAATTCGTTGTCAAAACAAAAGCCATTTCCTCGGAAACCTATTTCGTATATACCCCCTGAAACGCTTGTCCATTTCTGGGTATGTGTTTCTTCTTGAAGTTTAAATAATTCACCAATACTCGGAAAAGTGGGTTGGGTTCCTAAGATGTATTTGATATCATAAGCCAGTAATTCCTGGTGTTGCTGCTCGTGGTTGATGCCTATTTCTAACAATGTTCACCACCTTATCGATTGGACTGGTGTTTAGTAAATTCACAATGGCATCAGTCACATAATTTCTGTATTCATAAATTTTAGATACCGTTGGACGGGTCATAAATCCGCGATTTTGTCTCAGTGTGCGCGCACCCATATTATTGTAGTAGCTATTAAACAGAAACCCAAAATCGGGATGAAATACTTTGTAATTTTTTGCTAATTTCACTAAAATAAACTGTTCATAAAACCATGTTGTGTGAGCCAGATGCCACTTTGGGGGTGAAACATTTGGATGGGGTTGCACCACATAGTCTTCAATTTCCAGTGGAGCACAAAGCGCCTCTGTATCCTTACGGGTTTTTAAAAATGAATCTTTAATTTTCATTATTTTTCAATTTTCACGCCTTTCCAAAAAGCATAATAGCCTTTTATTTCCTTTGCCGGGTGTTTTGGATCTGGATAATACCAGGCGGCATCTTTGTTAGTTTCACCATTTACTTTAACTGATTTATAACTCGCCTCCCCCTTCCAGGGACAAAAAGTGTGGGTATCACTATCCACAAAAAATGCTGAGTTAATACTTTCAGCTGGAAAATAATGATTGTTTTCTATGACTATTGTATCATTGCTTTCAGCCAAGATTTGATTGTTCCAAATTGCTTTCATATTATGTATAAATTTAAACTATTTGTAATTCAATGTTTTAATGTTCACACCAGCCAATAAAGTTTTGTTTACGGGACATTTTGCGGCAATTTCTATCAATCGTTCTTTTTGTTCATCGGTTAAATTGCCTTCCAGTTCTATTTTTTTAGTGATGGATTCTATTTTTTCATTATCCTGATTATCTCTAACAAAACTCATATGGGTATAAACCTCTTTTAAATCCCATTTTTTGCGTTCGGCATAGAGTTTTAGGGTCATATTTGTGCAAGCACCTAAAGCAGCTTGTAGCAATTCAAACGGTGCTAAACCCAAATCATCGCCACTCACATTTTTCGGTTCATCGGCGACCAAGGTGTTTCTTCCGTTGGAAATTTGGGTGGTGAAATTGTCTTGTAAATCTAAATGAGCAACCACCTGGGCATTTTCCGGTTTAAGCAATTTTTCTTGTTCTTCGTTGAAATTTAAATACCTGTCTGCCCACGTAGCTATGGAACGCGCCGCATACAGACTATCGGCCTTTTTGGATAACAAATGATCAGCTCCGTCCAAGCTGATAAAACTTTTTGGGTGGTGTGCCAGCTGGTAGATTTTTGCTGCGTTTTCGATACCCACCACAGTGTCTTGTGGTGAGTGCAGGATAAGTATGGGGATGCGCAGTTTTGGGATGATTGTTTTGGTATCGTGATTCTCTAAATCCTCTAAAAAGTGTTTTTTAATTTTAAATGGTCGGCCGCCAATGGAAATTGCTGCTTCACCCTTTTTAATAATATCTTCTTTGTTTCCCAATAAATGACTTACATGTAGCGCATCGGCTGGAGCACCAATGGTGGCAACTGCTTTAATGTTATTCAATTTAACGGCAGAGACCAAAACAGCTACACCACCCAGTGAATGGCCTATTAATAATGTTGGTGCTTGGTAATGTTCTGCTAAATAATTATTCACAGTGATTAAGTCTTGCAAATTATGGGTGAAATTGGTATCAGCAAATTCCCCTTCGCTCATTCCTAATCCTGTAAAATCAAAGCGGAGCACACCAAAACCGTATAGTGTAAGTTCGTTGCTAATGGTTCTAACTATCGACAGTTGGCTACTACACGTAAAACAATGAGCAAAGATGGCATATTGATTCACTTTTTTATTGGGAGGTATCTCCAGAGTCGCGTGAAGGGTTTCGCCATTGGAATTGGGTATGGCTATTTTGGTTTTCATTATTTAGTTTTTAATAAAACAAAACGGCTATAACTATAAACCCTAAACCGGTAATTCCGGAAGGGAATACCTGCATTGTAAGAGAAATAAATTATAGCGACAGCTATCAAATCTAAAAGTAAGATTAAAATAAATTTCATTTACTTAAAATTGAGTTAATGTATATAACTAAAAATTAAATATTAGTAAATATGTCGTTATTATTTACTACCCTTACATCAATGTATTACAAATACAAGTAATGAAAAGGGGCATCTTTCCTGTGATGAGAGGGTGTTTTGCCATAATGCCTTTGTGATTCCTAAATTGAGTAACAGAAAGTAAGATGTTCTATGTATGCCCTTTTTTGTCTAAAATAGAAGTGTATCCTATAAAATTAGTAATGAAAACAGCTAAAAAGTAATGATTGATGAATCATTTCGACTTAAAGAAACAATAATTTATCTAAATTTCACTTATGAAAAATGATTTCTCTGATTTAAAAGCAGTGTATTTCAATTGCACTTTAAAAAAATCACCAACTCAAAGCCATACCCGTAAGTTGATAGATGTTTCTGCTAACATTATGAAAGCTGAAGGGGTATCAGTGGAGTTTATTCGTTTTGCAGACTATGAAATACCTGTGGGTGTTCAACCCGATATGACCAAAGAAGGGGAAGCTAAAGACGACTGGCCGGAACTCTATAAAAAAATAGAAGCTGCTGATATCTTGATTATTGGAACACCCATTTGGTTGGGCGAACGTTCCTCTGTCGCTTCAAAATTGATTGAACGTTTGTATGCTATGAGTGGATATCAAAACGATAAAGGGCAATATGTATATTACGGCAAAGCAGGAGGGTGTTTGGTGACAGGAAATGAAGATGGTGTAAAACATTGTGCTATGGGTATTCTTTACGCACTGCAGCACTTGGGCTATTCCATTCCACCACAAGCAGACGCAGGATGGATTGGAGAAGTAGGCCCGGGACCCAGTTATGGGGATACAGAGTGGAACGAGAAGAAAATAAATCCTCCTGTTGGGTATGATTCAGATTTCACCAATAGGAATGCGACTTTTATGACTTACAATTTACTGCATCTGGCCAAAATGTTGAAAGACCAAGGAGGTTATCCTGCCTATGGAAATTCGAGAAAAGATTGGGATGATGGTACAAGATGGAATTTTGAAAACCCTGAATATCGATAATGGAGGAGGTTTGTTAGATTAAAAAATCTAAATCTTAGGCTTTTCATCCCTCCGTAAAACAAAAAATCCGCTCTTAACATAGCGGACTTTCTGCTTTAAGTGACTTCGACAGGAGTGCTTCGCAACCTGACAAAGCTTCGCTTTGAAAATTTCACAAACAAAAAAACGCTCAAGTAAACTTGGCGTTTTTTCTTATTGTGATATTTATTCGTGACCTCGACAGGATTCAAACCTGTAACCTTCTGAGCCGTAATCAGATGCGCTATTCAGTTGCGCCACGAGGCCATTTTGAGGGCGTGTCCTCTGAAAGAACAAGCTTGTTTTGAAAGCGGATGCAAATATACCTTTTATTTTACTTTAGGCAAAGAGATTTTAAACTATTTCAGCACTCAAACCGGCATCCAGCAAAAGGCTGCAACGGGGTTCCAGTTCTTCATAAGAACCGGTCTTTACAGTACACTTGCCTTTGTAATGTACAATCCAGGCACACTGCTCTGCCTGAATAGGAGTGTGTTCACAAGCATAGACAAGTGTTTCAATCACGTGGTCAAAAGTGTTGACATCGTCATTGAATAAAACAATCTCATTGTTCTTTTGCTCGTCTGTAAGAATATCTAATTCTTCTTGTATTTTTTCTTTAGTACTCACGGTGCAAAAATAAGAATTTTTTAAACCTTAATGAATTTTGCCGCAACCCAATTGTTACGCTCCAGGTTTTCAACGAAATGCAATTTGTGTTTATTGCATTCCTCTGTGATAATTTTGAGGTCTTCTGTGTAAAAACCACTGAGGTAGAGTTCGCCGTCAACTTTTAGGCAGGAAGCATAGGTTGCCATATCATTGAGCAAGATGTTTCGGTTAATGTTGGCAATGATGGTGTCATAGTTTTTTCCGCTCAGCAATGAAGCATCGCCTTCATAAACTGCGATGTGTTGGCAATTGTTGCGTTCTGTATTTTCTATCGAATTCAAATAACACCAGTTATCAATATCTATGGCGTCAAGGGGTTGGGCTCCTTTCATTTCAGCCAAAATCGCCAAAACAGCGGTTCCGCATCCCATATCCAGTACTTTTTACCAGTCCATTCATTTTTGAGAATAAACTGAATCATCATATGTGTAGTCTCGTGATGACCAGTGCCAAAAGACATTTTGGGTTCAATGACAATGTCAAATTCTACTTCAGGTTTTGGGTGAAATGGAGCTCTTACTGAACAAATGCCGTCAACAAGTATGGGCTCAAAGTTTTTTTCCCATTCCTCGTTCCAATTGACTTGCTCGATTTGTTTCTGGGTAAACGAAATTTTAAATTCCGGGTTAGTAAGAATGTCAATATCATTCAGTAATTCTTCACGCCAGTCTTTTTCCTGAATGTAAGCCGTCACACCTTCGTCTGTTTCCACAAAGCTTTCAAAGCCTGCATAGCCCAGTTCAGCAATAAGGATGTCCCTCCCAATTTCAGTAGGGGTGACTTTAAAGTCAAATTCGAGATAAACGAGTTCCATTAAACGGCTTTTATAATGTCAATAAATGAATCCACTTCCAGTGATGCACCACCCACAAGTCCGCCATCAATATCGGGTTGGGAGAAGAGGGCTTGCGCATTGTCCGGTTTGACACTTCCGCCGTAAAGGATTGATACACTGGCTGCAGTATCACTTCCAAAAGCTTCTGCAATGGTTTCTCTGATGAATTGATGCATTTCCTGTGCTTGCTCCGGACTGGCGGTTTCACCGGTGCCAATGGCCCAAACAGGTTCATAGGCCAAGACAATCTGTTCCCAGTCACTTTTGTTTAAATCAAACAAGGCAGATTGCAACTGACTTTTAATCAGATCAAAATGGGTATTCGCTTTGCGTTGTTCCAGTTTTTCACCAATACAGAAAATAACTTTTAATTCGTTTTTCAAGGCAGTTTTTACTTTCGCCTTAAGCAGGGCATCGTCTTCACCAAAGTATTCCCGGCGCTCGCTGTGGCCTATAATGACCCGTTGCACCCCAACGCTTTTTAACATAGCTGCCGAAACCTCACCGGTATAAGCACCTTTTTCTTCCTGATGTATATTTTGTGCCACAATTTCTATGGGATATTCCCGAGTGGTTTCAAATGCATTCCAAAGACTGGTAAATGCCGGAGCAATGAGCACTTCTGTATTGGTATCAGGAAGCTTATCAATTAAAAAAGTAAAAAAGTCATTGGCCTCCGCCAGGTCTTTGTACATTTTCCAGTTTGCTGCTATTATTTTTTTTCGTTGATTCATTGTTTTTAAATTTCTTGAATATGTTTTTATAAAAGGAATATCGATTGGTAGATTACAAATTTACTTAAAATTTAGCTTTGTTGGGATATGAATGCCTTAGCTTGTTTAATCAAAATAAATTGAGTTTTAAGGGGTTTAACCATTAAGAAGTTAAGGTTAGTTAAGGATGTTTAGTTTAATGCCCCTTAATGCTTTAATGGTTATTCTACCTGTATGTGATGAGGAGACAGCATGAAAATTTGTTTCTTGTATTTTGATATTTGGAATTTAGCTAACGCTCAGTTCGGCAGATGGCATCGTGTAGTGCTTGGAATTTGGAATTTGGAATTTTTCAAGCCACTGAGTCAAAAAGAATCACAAAGTATAATGTTTTCGGAAACACAAAAGGTTCGATTTAACTTACCCCCTGATTTTTGGATCTAACATACCGTAAATAATATCCACAAGAATATTAATAAGGATGAACATGGTTGCAATCACAATCACGGCTCCCATAAGAATAGGAAGATCAAGGGTGTTCAAGGCGTCCACGATTTCTTTTCCAAGGCCGTTCCACCCAAAGATATACTCTACAAATACTGCTCCGGCAAGCATGGATGCAAACCAACCTGAAATAGCGGTCACCACTGGGTTTAATGAATTCTTTAAAGCGTGTTTGCGAATGATTTGATACGTGCTTAACCCTTTTGCCTTTGCCGTGCGAATGTAATCCTGATTGAGGACTTCCAGCATCGAGTTGCGCATCAATTGAATCACTACAGCCAAAGGACGAATCCCCAAAACCACCGCCGGAAGTAGGAGGTTTTTCCATTGAATGTATTTGCCCTCACCAAAATCATCCACTTCATACAAGCTCCCGGTCATATTCAGGTTGGTGTATTGATGCAACACATACCCAAAAAACCAGGCAAATAAAATGGCACTGAAAAAGGAGGGCACACTCATCCCCAGCGTACTGAAGATTTGAATGGTTTTATCCATCCAACTGTCCTTGACCAGAGCTGAAATAATTCCGAAAAAATACCAATTATCAGCGCGATTGTGATGGCAGAAACTGCCAGGACAATAGTATTGGGCAAGGTTTCACCAATCACGGCGGTTACTTCTTTTCCGCTTTTTTGGAAGGATTCCCTAAAATATGGCACTTTGATAACCACCTTTGCATTCCCAATGTTAAACAGGGGAGTGGCACTGTATTTTCCTTCCGCCAGGAAGGTGTAGTCGTTTTCATTCCCGCTATGTAAAGAGAGTGGGGACAAATCATTTAAATAATAAAGGTATTGGGTGCTAATAGGTTTGTCAAAACCATATTTCTTTTTGACCATTTCAATTTGCTCCGGACTTTCATTTTGTCCCAGCATCATCCGCGCGGGATCGCCGGGGAGGATGGTGAACAAAAAGAAAATAACGGTGACAACTCCAAAAAGGGTGATCAATGCATAACCGGTTTTTTGAAGTGTGTAGCGTATCATTTAGTCCACAGTTACATCTTCCATAGTGAGCGCTTTGTATTCAAAGTCTTCGCCAAACAGATTTTTTGCATACTCCTCAATGGTGCTGCTGAACCCGGCTTCCATTCGACGTTCGTTAACACTTTCAGGGTCTTCTATTGGCCAGATGAATGACCCGCGAGCATCGTCAAAACTTTTTCCTTGTGTGCCATACTTTTGCGGCTTCCCCTCTTGCATTAACAGGCGGTCTTCCATCATGGCGACCATTCTATAAGGTAATTCGTCATCTTCACCCGCTTTTTTGATCAAATGAAAATAGGGTTCAATTTTATCAGAATGCTGGAGCACATACCAGGCTGCGGTATTTGTGGGTTCCCCAACCATAGACCTCCCGGGATATCCAAAGTTATTGAATATTTTTTCAACAAACGCCAAATTGGAGCGGTCAATAGTTGTTTGTTTTGACCACAAATCGCCGCTGTATTCCTCTTCTTCAAGACCCATTGCTTCGGCTTTGGTTTTTAAGGCATCGGGGCCCAGACCCATTAACGAACGGTATCTTTGGTCGAGTTCCTTGATGCTGTCCAGTTGTGATTTTAAGCGCTCATTAAATACAATAGGCTTGGATTCTATGGTTTTTAATTCCAATTGTAAAGCGTCCTTCCAGTGCAGCTTTTGCTTGATGGTGCCGGTGTTGAGTTCAAGAATACCCGGATTGCTTCGCAATATGGTTTTAAGCACTGTCTGGTCACAGAAGTAAAAGTCAAAGTCCAGATTATGAGTGGCCTTTAATTCATTAATCGTTTCGCCAATGGAAGCCGAAAGCCCAATGACGGTATATCCCTTTTCTTTTGCTTCATCAGTGATTTTTTTAATGTTTTCAAAACCTTCGGGGTTGCTGCGTTCCACATTATAGACCACGACCATTATGAGATTTTCGATGGCAAGAATCTCGTCAGTAAGGATTTCATCATCGGTCTCAATGGTGAAATCGGTGATGGGAGGTGCATATCCCTCTTGAACCAATTGTGTATCCACACCCACAAACTCGCCATCCACGGTCGGGTAGTCACCCTGGGTCACCACGATTTTTTCTTCACCATTCACATTAAACTTCCAGCTGTAATCATAAATGGCACGGGGCGCATCAGGAGGAATGGACATCGATTCCTGAATGTTGCTACCAATCTTATAAGCCCTGAAATCAATATAAGGCAAGTGGTTCAATACCTGATAAGAAATAAAAACACAAAACAAAAAGGAGGCGATCACGATATATTTTAAAGACGCTTTCGCGAAAAGCGGTGTGATGTATTTTTGACCCACAAAGAGGATAATGATAAATACCAACAGGATGATATCTTTGATAAACGATTCCCATGGGGTAAGCGGAATGGCATCACCAAAACAGCCACAGTCTGTTACTTTATTGAAATAAGCCGAGTAGAACGTGAGGAAAGTGAAGAACACGATCATCAACAACAAACTCCAGACAGTGAATTTCCTTGCATAGCCTATAATCACCATTACGCCGAGAAGCACCTCATAAATCACCACAAATATGGCAATGGCCATTGCATATGGCACTAAAAACTCAAGGTTCAATACATCAGGCGCAAAATAATCTTCCAGTTTGAATGAAAACCCCATGGGGTCATTCAACTTGATGATACCTGAAAAAATAAACAATCCGCCAACGAGGATACGGGAGATTAAAACGAGTGCTTTCATGTGATGTTATTTTGTAAATGTTTTAAAATTTGACTTGAAGCACCAAAATTTTAAGCACCAAGTACCAAATTCCAAGCTCCAAATTCCAAAATAAGTGCTAATTGGTGTCTTCATTCTTTTTAATTATAGTTGATAAAATCTTTCTGAGTTCTTCAGCTTCATTCAGTAAGTCTTTTAAAGTGGTAACTTCATTGTTTAAAGCATAAAGTAATCTCAGCCAATAGCTGGATTCTTTTGCTTCTTTTCTTGCTATTTTTAAACGAAAAATAAAGTCTTTATCCCCTAATTTTTCATTGGCTTCAATATAATTGGCCCCAACTGAACCGGAAGCTTTTATAAGTTGTTTGCCATCTTCAATATTTGAAATAGTTTTTTTCAATGACTGTTCACACAATCTGCAATCACGGGCAAAAATAAAAGTGCGTTCCTCTAAATCATAAACCGCCATTTTATTAGTTTTGGATATATATGTTATTAATTTTTGGAATTTGGAATTTGGTACTTGATATTTATAATTTTATTTGGAATTTGGTGCTTGAAATTTGGAATTTTCCTGAGATTGCCCAAGCAATATCAGGGCAAACACCGAATAATTAATCATATCCTGATAATTGGCATCAATCCCTTCACTTACCAATGTTTTTCCCTGATTGTCTTCAATTTGTTTGACACGTAACAGCTTTTGGATAATCAAATCGGTCAGCGAACTCACACGCATATCCCTCCATGCCTCACCATAGTCGTGGTTTTTGTTGAGCATGAGATTTTTGGTTTCGGCGATTTTTTCATCATATTGGGCGGTGGCTTCCTCAAGGTTTAAATCCGGTTGTTCCACCACACCTTTTTCAAGTTGGATAAGCGCCATCACGCTGTAGTTGATAATCCCGATAAACTCGCTGCTTTCATCTTCATTGACTTTTCTCACTTCATTTTGCTGCAAACTGCGGATGCGTTGTGCTTTAATAAAAATCTGGTCAGTGAGGGATGGCAACCTTAAGATGCGCCACGCACTGCCATAATCTTTCATTTTATTGATAAACAAAGCCCTGCAGGTTGAGATGACTTCGTCGTACTGTTTTTCTGTGTTTGCCATAATGGTGTTCAAAATGCGGCTTATTAAGCTTATCTTACAAAAATACACTTTCGTTCGGGAAGTCCTAAAAAAAAGTATAGAAAGAGTTATTTTAGCCTGGAAAATAGTTCAATAATATCAAATACGCGAAAACAGACTTATGACCATCAACTGCAAAGGAACTCTGATCGATCTTTCCACACCCAAAGTAATGGGCATAATCAATATCACCCCAGATTCTTTTTATGATGGCGGCGTGTTGACAGATGAAAAAGATATTTTAGGTCAAGCCGAAAAAATGCTCTCTGAAGGCGCCACTTTTCTAGATTTGGGCGGTTATAGTTCACGTCCTGGCGCTAAAGATATTTCAATTTCTGAAGAATTAAATCGTGTGATTCCTGCCATTGAACTCATTCTGAAAAATTTTCCTGAAACACTTATTTCAATAGATACTTTTAGAAGTGTAATAGCAAAAAAAGCAATCGAAAGCGGTGCAGCCATCATCAACGATATTTCTGCAGGAGAGCTTGATGATGCTATGTTGCCAACCGTTGCCCAACTGCAGGTGCCTTATGTAATGATGCATATGCGAGGAACCCCACAAACCATGCAATCACTCACCGATTATGAAAATGTCACCCTTGAGGTACTTCGTTATTTCTCTGAACGAATAGCCGAAGCCCGTGCCTTAGGCATCAACGACATCATCACCGACCCTGGATTTGGCTTTGCAAAAACCATCCCACAGAACTTCGAATTGTTAAGCAATCTTGAACTGTTTAAAAATCTGAATGTTCCGTTACTTATTGGAGTTTCCAGAAAAGGAATGATACACAAAACCCTAAATATTAACCCAAAGGAAGCGCTCAACGGCACCACAGCATTGAACAGCATCGCATTACTAAAAGGTGCAAATATCCTTCGCGTTCACGATGTGAAGGAGGCGGTAGAGTGTTTAGAATTAGTGCAACAAATGCTATAGGAATTCTCTTTAATGGTTCTTAAAATATTTTCTCGCAAAGTCGCAAAGTCGCGAAGTTTTTATATATCAAAATTACCCTACAGCTGTCTCCTGTCATCAGACAAACTCAAGAATTCACCACTCAACAACTCAAAGACTCAAAAACTAATTATGCCCCACCCCACAACACTGTTGCTCCATAAAGCTGTTGCTGGCTTCATTCCAGGGGAAGGCGGCGTTATATTTGTTGTTTTCCCAGTAAAACGGCTGACGCTCTTTGGGGTGATTGCCCACTTCGTTCATCGTATTACTATCATACAATCGGCCGTTGATCATCGTGTAAATTAAGCTGTTTGTATTTTGAATATTCTCCAACGGATTTTTTTCCAATACCAATAAATCAGCCAGTTTACCCACTTTTAAGGAACCGATATCCTTACCGGCACCAATGTATTCAGCTGCATTGATTGTCGCTGTTTTTAAAGTTTCCAGATTGGTCATTCCGCCTTGTTGTATGCTCCATAATTCCCAGTGTGCACCGAGTCCTTGCAACTGTCCGTGGGCACCCATATTGACTTTTACGCCTTTATCTGACAGGGCTTTTGCTGTTTTTGCGCTAAGGATATGGCTGTTTTCATATTCTTCATCGGGTACCATCATACGGTGACGAGAACGGGAGTCAATTATGCCCCTTGGGGTGAATTGCAATAGCTTATCATTTTCCCAAACATTCGTTTTTTGGTACCAGTAATATTCGGCATTGAGTCCTCCATAATTTACCAGTAGTGTTAAGGTGTATCCCACATCGCTGGCACCCCAAACTTCAAGTATGTCTTTGTAAACTGGAGCCACCGGGATATTATGCTCCACACCGGTATGGCCGTCAATGACCATGGTGATGTTGTGGAAAAAAGTCGAACCGCCTTCAGGCACTACGTTGATGCCTTCTTCACGAGCGGCTTGCAACACTTGCTGACGCTGGTCACGGCGAGGCTGGTTGTAACTCTTTACTGAAAGGGCCCCAAAAGCTTTGGTACGTTTGATGTTGGATCGCGCATCCTCCAAATTATTGACAACGGCTTTAAAATCACCATCTGCTCCATATAAAATGTAGCCGGTGGAGTATAGACGTGGACCCACAAGGTCACCACTTTTAAGCATTTCTGAAAGGGTGAAAATCGTTTCGGTATTTGCAGAAGGGTCGTGTGCTGTGGTGACTCCATAAGCGAGGTTCGCATAAAACTGCCAGTTTTGTTGTGTGGTCAATCCATAGCGAAAACCTCCCACGTGCGCGTGTGCATCTACCATACCGGGCATAATGGTTTTTCCGGTGATGTCTATGATTTTAGCATTGGCGGGAATATTTACGTCACTGCTTTTGCCAATAGCTTCAATTTTATTTTGATTTATGACAATGGTTCCGTTTTCTATGACTTCATCGCCTTCCATGGTGATAATGCGGGCGTTTGTAAAGGCTGTACTACCAGAGGGTTTGTCCACTTTGGTTTTTAAACCAATAACATTTCCTTTGTCTGAAGGGTCACCCACCTTTTCGGGGGAACCTGGTAAAAAGGTAAAGCGGTCATTAATGTCGTTTTTATAGTAGTGATCACCCAATGTCCACATTACTTGCTTGCTGTTTGCTGACCAGTGTATGTTGATACCGGCATCTTTGGCAATCTGTGAAACCGGAACCGAATTGGTTTTGTTGTCGAGATCCACTTCCTGGCCGTTTAAATTCAGCGGAGCCACATAGGCTTTGTGAAGATGTGAAAATGCAATCCAGTTGTTATCCGGACTGGGAACGAGGCGGTTGGCATATTTTGATTTGATATGGGTGCGTTCGTCCTGGCCGTTTAAATCCACACTCTTTAACTCTTTGGTAAGTGATCCAAAAAAGACACCACCGGTTTGAAAAAGATGCGTTTGCCATCTTTGGTAAAGAGGGGATATTCACCGGTTTTGGTTAGGAAATGTTCTTCTCCTCCGGTAATTTTCATCGTGTATAAGCCTGGGTTCTTTGTGAACGCTCTTCCCTGGTCGTTATTACCGCCTTCTTTCCTGAAAACAAGGGTTTGCCCGTTTGGCGAAAAAGCGGGTGTCCTGTAGATGCCTTTTTCGGTGGTGAGTTTTGTGGATGTGCCACCATTTATTGAAATTTTTCTAATCGCACCCAAATCAGTATCATTCCAACTTACATAAACAATTTCTTTGCCGTTTGGCGAAAAAGCGGGTTCGGCCTCAAAGTCAGTGCCGGTTGTTAAGCGTTTTGGAGTTCCGTTGGGTAGGTTTTTTGTCCATAAATAACCCAGCGCCCTAAAAACCAAAGTCTTTCCATCAGGCGAAGTCACGGCATCGCGTATCATTTTTACGGTAAATTCGTCCTTCTCAATGGGTGTCTCAAAATGAACACGCTCTGCAATATCAATGGAAACATCTGCGGTAAAAGGAATGGTGGTTGCTTCAGTTGTTTTGATGTTTACTTTTTGAAATTTCCCTTTTGCCCAGATAATGATGTCTTCATTGTTGGGCATCCAACTGAAGTTGGGGTACACCCCAAAAATAGCCCACGCAGTCATCTGGTCTTTGTTGAGGTTGTCATAGACCGGCCATTCTTCACCGGTTTGCAGGTCGTGAATGTATAAAACGGTTTTAGTACGCACCCGTTTGATAAAAGCCAGGAGCTTTCCATCGCGGGACACCTGCGGCCTTGCTGCACCGCCTGGTCCCCCGGTGATTTGCTCAATCTCGCCGGTTTCAAAGTCATAGCGCTTGATGGCATAAATCTGGCTGTTAGCATCTTTGTTGTATTCAAACACATTCCCTGAAGTGACGTCTTCACTGTAATACATATACCTTCCGTCAAGGGAGATAACGGGTTCATTGACATCTTTTTGGTCGTTGCTGCGTTTGGTGAGTTGGATACCACTACCACCGGTGATGTGATATTGCCACATTTCGCCGGCACCCAGCGAGCGTCCTGAAGTAAAGTGTTTACGGGCAACCAAATAATTGCCATTAGGCATCCAGGTGGCGTTGTTGAGCAATCTAAAGTCTTCTTTAGTGATTTGTTTGGCATCGCTACCATCCGCTTTCATTATCCAGATGTTATCACCGCCACCCGCATCGCTGGTAAAGGAAATGTATTTTCCATCCGGACTGAAGCGTGGTTGTATTTCAAATGGAATTCCGGTGCGGAGGGCTTTTGCTTTTCCGCCGTTGATGGGGATGGTGTATATGTCACCCACCATATCAAACACAATGGTTTTGCCGTCTGGTGAAACATCGAGGTTCATCCACGTGCCTTCATCTGTTGTGAATTTGTGTGTATTGTAATTGAAATCGTGACCTGGATTGGAAACATCCCATTTGTTTTCTTCTTGTGTAAAAGTGTTTAGTGAAAAGAAAAGCGAGAGTATTATACAAATATATCTTTTAATCATATCTTTTTGGATTTCTATTTTTGTTGGAAGTTTGTTGTAAAAATATTATAAATTTCTTTAATAGCGTGATGATGACTTCCTGTTTATAAGAAAGTGATAAATTAATAGTTTTTTAGACCATTTTATGAGATTTATTTTGAAATATATTAAAAAATAAACAAAACAATTAACATAATATTAATTTCCTTTATCAAAATTTAACAACTACTAGGGGTATCTTTGATTAAATAAAAAAACCATCATTATGAAACTTACAAAAATTGTATTATCACTAGCAGTTATCGGTTTGCTTTTTGCAAGCTGTGATGACTCTAAAAAGAAAGAAGCTGAAGCCGAGGCTGCTGCCAAAGCTGAACAATTAAAAATGGAAGAAGCATCCGCAATGAATGAAGAGGAGGAAGCAAGAATGCGTTCAGAATTTGAAGAAAACACAATAGCAGCAATTGCTATGAGAAATCAAGATTTTTCAACGCTAGCTTCAGCGGTACAGAGTGCTAATTTAGCTGGAACTTTGAGTAGCGAAGGACCTTTTACGGTATTTGCTCCCACCAATGATGCTTTTAACAAAGTGCCGAAAGCGACTTTGGAAAACCTAATGAAAGATGAAAATATAGAGGATTTGTCCTCTTTATTAACTTATCATGTGGTTTCCGGGGAATGGAGCGCGGCAGATTTAGTGAAAGCGATCCAGGAAAACAACAACAACTATGAAGTTACCACTGTTCAAGGAGAAAAATTGACCCTCTCCATAAAAGATGATAAGGTTATGATTAAAGATGCCAAAGGAGGTACTTCAACTGTAGTAACTGCAGATGTTAAAGCTTCAAATGGTGTAATTCATTCAATCGATAAGGTAATTATGCCCAAAGCATAATTTAAACATTAATACTTAACTTGAAAGACCTCTTTAATCAGGGGTCTTTTTTTATTCTTTTCTGTTTACACTTTGTCGTGCGAGAAGCTGCCAGTCACTTTTTTCACAAATCCATACTTCCAGGACATTGAGTTTTACATCAAAGGAAGTATCGTTCACCACACCGCTCACATTGATATCTCTTCTGGTAGTGATAAGGTTTTCTGAGGTAAAATGGAATTTTGGTTCACTCATCATCACGATCTGTGTGTAGAGCACCCCTTCATTAATTAAGGTTTGAAGCAAGTCGGGTTTTGTTTCCAACCAGCCGTTGGAGTGGCCAAGAGTGATATCATCATGAAGTAATTTAGCTAAAGCCGAAGTGTCTTTAGCAATAAATGCGTCATTGATATCCTCCATTTTTATGGTTATTTCTTCAATTTCAGAAAGAGCCTTGTCTTGAGAGTAAAGCCCAAGAGTAAAAATGAAAATGAGGATGATTGTGAGAGATTTTAAATTTAAATAGTTGAGAATCATATCAAAAAGGCTTTTTAGCCACAAAGGATTATAAACATTAAAGTAAACAAAGAAAATATTTATTTATTATTTACTAACTTTCCGTCCACCAAAAAATTAGGATCCAAGCGCAAACTGTTCACGGGAACTTCTAGAATTTTTTCGGTCCATTCAGCTTTTGGGAAAATCCACTGCAACTCATCATTGATAAAAGCTCTCACTGGCATATCAAAACCGTCAATGATTTCGCTGTAGCGAAAAGAAAGTACATTGCTGTTTATTTTAAACTCCACAAATGGTATTCTGTGATCACGCAAATATTGGTCAAAAAATTGTCTTAAATCATATCCCGACTTTTCACTTATGTAGTTTTCAATCTCTGCAGATGTGACTGTTTGATGCCAAAAGTCACGGTTGAGACCTCTGAGAATGTCCCGCCATTTTTCATCGTCTTCAATCAGTTGACGTAAGGTGTGAAGGATGTTTGCTCCTTTGTAGTACATATCTCTGGAGCCCTTTTGATTGACATCATAAGCGCCAATGATGGGTTTGTCATTCTGGATCATATTGGAAGTACCCACAACATATTCCGCTCCGGCTTCTTTGCCGTAGAAATATTCTACAAACAGGCTCTCGGAATAGGCAGTAAAGCCTTCGTGCACCCACATATCGGCTATGTCTTTGTAAGTGATATTGTTGGCAAACCACTCGTGGCCGTTTTCATGGATGATAATAAAATCAAACTTGAGTCCCCAGCCGGTGCCCGACAAGTCCCTGCCCAGATAGCCTTTCAAATACTCATTGCCATAAGTTACCGAACTTTGGTGTTCCATCCCTAAATAGGGGGCTTCCACAAGTTTGTAACTATCTTCATAAAAAGGATAGGGGCCAAACCAGTGTTCAAAGGCTTCCATGCTTCTTGGGGCATCTTTAAAATGGTCTTTGGCTTTTTCCAGATTATAACTCAGCACCCAGTAGTCCATATCGAGGGTTCCGTTTTCGCCTTCATAGGTTTCGCCAAAATGCACATAATCCCCAATGTTGATGTTTACTCCATAATTGTTGATGGGGTTAGTGACATACCAATGCCAGGTTTTTGTTTTGTCATCGTGTTCTTCCACATTTTTGAGTCTTCCGTTAGAAACGTTCACCAAAGATTCCGGCACGCGAACACTTATCGCCATACTGTCCACCTCGTCATACATATGGTCCTTGTTTGGCCACCAAACACTGGCGCCCAATCCTTGGCAGGAGGAGCCCACAAAGTGATTTCCTGCTTCATCGTGTTTCCACGAAATCCCACCATCCCACGGGGCATTCACGGCCTCTCTGGGGTGACCGCTGTAATGCACAACGACTTCTTCTGAAGCGCCTTTTTTCTGTTTCTTTTTTAATGTGATGAAATGAGCGTTGCCTTTGTTTTTTACTTTTAACTCCTTACCGTCCTGGGTAACTTTTTCCAGTTTTAGGGGTTCCTGTAAATCCACCTGAAGCACCTGATGCGGTTCCAAAACCGTATATCTGATCGTGTTTGTACCGCCCAGCCATTTTTCATCGGGTTTTACTTCAATGTCCAGATGGTAAAAGGTAAGATCCCACCAAACACGTTCAGGGGTAATGCTGCCGCGCAGGGTGTCTTGTTTGGTAAAGGTTTGGGAAAACAAGGTGTTACCTGAAAACAGAATAAGAATCAAAACAATGGAAAATTTCTTCATCGGTGTGGAATTTGTACAAAAATAGCATGTTTTTTTAAAGAAGGAATTTTTTAGTGCTCAGTATTCATCAGCGTCGACGGAGAGCCTATGGTGACTGAGGTTAGCAGTGTTCAGTAGTTTTTGAATTAAACAGAATAACTGTTTATTTTTATTTGGTTTGCTCGAAAACCAACCTTCGCTAAAGCTACGGAAGTTCAGGTTCGTTAAGCTATATCAGGGACGTACATTAAAGAGCTATCATCCGTCATCGGTCAAACAAATCTAAAACTTAACGTCTAACTTTTCAAGTTTATCGAAACACCCCACCCGGAAAAACAACCAAACTCTCGTGTCCATCTTTACCCACTGCGGCGACACCAAAAAAGTAATTATCAATAACGATGCCTTCAAGGGTAAATTCAGATACATCACCCACATAGCGACTGTGGTCCCAGGTGGGGGAGGTGGTGTCGCGCCAGTAGATTTTATAACCCACTGCAGCTGCTGTTTTTTCCCATTTAAGTTTTGCTGAAGGTTCCACAATACCGCCAATCTGTACATTTTTAGGAGCCGGAGGTGCCCACGCCAGCGAAGCTAGGTTAATGGCATTGACGGCCGTGAGTTTCGCTGCATAGTCAAAATCGACGTAGTCAATCACATCGCCATAAGCAATTCCATTCTCCATCCGGATGTTTTCATGTTGTCGGTAATAGTTTTCGTGTGATTCCATTATGCGAATACCCGCAAAACCGGCATCGTTAAAAGGTCGGTGGTGTCCGCCACGCCCAAAGCGATCCAAACGGTAAATGAGTGTCGGGTTCATTTCAGGCATATAAATTTTTGTGATTTTATGAACATATCGTGCCAGCTGACGTGAAATGCCATCCACTTCACCGCCATAAAACCTGCGGGCATTTCGTTCCCTCTCGGTTTCTGTGGGTGGGACAGGTTCTGAAAAGATACGGAAATCGCGGTTGCTGATTATACCGTTCACGCCTTGTATATTCCCAATCATATCGTTGTTCAATACCCCAATAATCTCCCAGCCTTGTTCTTTGGCATAATTGGCGAGACCGGCACCACCAAAGAGTCCTTGCTCTTCACCTGATAGCCCGGTATAAATAATACTGTTTTCAAATTTGTATTTGGATAAAACGCGTGCCGCTTCGATCGCCCCGGCCATACCGGTGGCATTGTCATTAGCGCCCGGCGCATCTGAAGTGTAATCATTGGGATCTGTGACCCGGCTGTCGATATCACCGCTCATCATGATAAATCGGTTGGGGAATTTAGTACCGCGCTGTATGGCGACTACATTGACCACCTCCACATCAAAGGGGATACGCGCATTGGTGCCTTCTTTGACAAGGTCTTTTTGAAAAAATACTTCGAGGCAGTTGTTGCAGTCTTTGGAAATCACCTCAAATTCTTGTTTGATCCACCTTCTTGCCGCACCGATGCCGCGGGTTGTTGAAATGGTATCGCTTAAGGTGTGCCGCGTACCAAACCCAGCCAACATACTCACATCTTTTTCAAGCTTTTCGGCAGAAATAGCATTTATGATGTCATACATACGAGGGTCTGTCTGGGCTTGCGATATAGTGAGTGTACCCAGCAGCAGGAGGGGAAGGTGTATTCTCATGGTATTTTTTTATAAAGATAAGGAAATGGAATTTACCTGACTTTTCATTATTATGAAATTTCTGAGAGCAACAGAACAATAGAAAAACAAGATGTTTTCTGAAAGTACTTAAAATAACTGATTAATTAATTATGGTGTTATTTTGGAATTTATAGTTTTAAATAATACTATAATTTATCTTCGTAAGACTTTTTATGAGTTCGGCTTTGCTGTTAATATTTAGAATGCGATTTTTTTTATATGATCTCTAACTGTGTAACTAATGTAGCGAAAAAACCCAGACCTGCCGGCAGGCAGGCCTGAGGAAAATCCGTGAGACACGAGCGCAGCTAACTGACCGTTGAGCCACCGACGCTTCTGGGTTCCGAGTGAGCCGTTACAAGCCATAGGAGCATTTGTTGGCAACTGGCTTTTTTAGTTAGTATTATTAAAGATTAATCGGGTCTTTCCGGAATATAAACAACATCAACTTCTACATTATTTCCATATTTTACTATGATAGAACATAATACAGAAACAATTTTTCCATTGTGAACAGCAGGTTTCATTACAGGCATTTTTCTAAGTACTCTTAATATTTCTGCCTGAACGGTTACTTCTGAATTTCGAACTTTCATTCCAGTCAGGTTTCCGGATTCGTTGATTATAAAAAACACAACTACTTGCTTTGGTTCTGAAAGATTTAAATCTTTAGACACACTCAAGTTAAACTCTCGCTTAAAAAATGTCGATACTTTATTATTAAAACATTCTCTTGTTTCTTCTATTGAGAGTTCTTCACAACCATTATAGACCGGGGCAATTTCTACATCTTTTAATATCAAACTAGTGTCTGTGGTATAAGTTGCTAAACCGTCATCATGCGACACAATGCTGCATAAACTTAATATAGCCTGTTCCTCTACTTCTGTCATATTTCCTTGTGCCATCACTTGTTCCTGAACAGCATTTATTTTCGTTATTAAATCACTTTCTGTGTTTTTTAACGAGTTCGATTCTTCCTTACATGAAAAGCATAGCAAAACAATAAAAATGGTTGAAACGAACATTAAATTTTGGAATTTAAATTTTGTTTTACGATTAAATTTGTATTTCATAAGTTTTTGATTTTTTTGCTTGTTGCCAACGTGTTTGTTTAAGGAACGTGCGTGTTTGAGGGCGCCGATTTCCCGATGGAAAATCAGAATCTAGCAAACAAAGCAACTAACATTGGTTTAGCTAAAACTAGCAATTTTTTATACCCGTTGTTAGACAACGTTTTTATTTTCGTAGTGTTTTATTTCGTTCAATTCCGATTCTTTCAATTCCTTTTCCTCCTCAATGTCGAAATCATCTTGAAGTCCGAGCCAGAATTTTGCTGAATTCCCAAAATATTTACTCAATCGTAAAGCTGTGTCCGCAGTAATTCTGCGATTTCCTTTTATGATTTCTGAAATTCGTGTTTGCGGAATTTTCAAGTCTTTGGAAAGTCGGTATGCGGTGATTTCCAATGGCTCAAGAAATTCGTAAATCAAGATTTCTCCAGGATGTACATTTGCTGACTTTTCCATTTTTTTCTTTTTTTAATGATAATCGATTATTTCTACCTGGCTTGCGTTCCCTTTGTCCCAAATGAAGATAATCCGACATTGTTTGTTAAAAGTAGGAATTTCTCAATTAACCAAAAACAGGCAATGGATTATAGGAGCCGGTGTTGGCAACTGGCTTTTTTTATTTATAATCTTGAACCAAAACTTCAGTTGGAATGTGAAGAGTTGTGTTCAGTTTTCTAATCATATTTAAAGTCAGTTTTCTTTTTTTATTTAATATTTCACTTACTCTGCTTTTAAAGCCAACAACTTCTGCTAAATCTTTTTGATTCATTCCCATTTGTTCCATTCTGAACTTAATTGCCTCGATAGGGTCGGGCATTCCGATTGGGAAATTCTCTTTTTCGTATTGGTCAATCAAGATTGAAAGGATTTCCAATTCATCTCCTTCTTCCGTTCCTTTTTTTGCATCAAAAATATCCTCAAGTCTGTCGAGCGCTTTCTGATAGTCTTTTTCGGTTCTAATAGGTAATATTTTCATAATCAGCTGTTATTTGCGTCAATTTTGTCATATTCTGCGTGAGTTCCAATAAACCGTATCCAACATATCCTGTATTCAAAGTTGAATTTTACAATCAAACGATAATTATTGCCTTTGATATTGTAAACAATTCGGTTGTCTTTTAAAATACTTGCACTTGGATATTCATTCTTTAAATCGTTAATGTTTTTCCATTCCAATTTTTCGGTTTCTCTGTACCACGATTTTAATTGTTGTTCGCAATCAGCGTGTTTTTCCCAAAAATCTCGTAAAGTTCGTTTCGCTATTACTCGCACATTATACTTGTTTGACGCAAATATACTAAAAAAGTTACCATTTTGGTAATTATTTTAGTTTTTTTCAGCTTGTGACTAACGTTCTAGTGTATGATTTCGTTGTGTGTTTAAGCACTAAATTTAGCAAATAAATCACAGATAAAAAGTCCGCGAGGACTTTCGTAAGTAAGCAAGAATCAATCAATTAATTATACACATTGTTGCCAGTAGTTTTTAGTTGTTTAGTTCAAACTTTTCAAAGCTTTTTCCATTGCTTTTATAAACTCCGTCATTATCAGTTCCGAGCCATATTATTCCGTTATTGTCTTCATAAATAGTAATTAGCAAAACATCTTTTTCTTCATTAGTGATTTCAAATTCTGATAAAGTTTTTCCGTCATATTTCCATACCACACCACCGTAATTTGTCATCCATAAATCGCCATTTATATCTGATAAGCCTGAATTGAAATAATTAGGTTTATCTTTTTCAATTCCGATTTTTTTATCATATTCCAATGTGTTCGGTTGGATTTGATATTTATTTATAAAATTACTCAACCAAAAATATCCATCTTTGTCTTGAAGCATTGAACGAACTCCAGGTGCTGTGCCATTTGGAAGAATAGAAAGTTCATTTTCACCAAACCACATAAATGATTGTCCGTCATATCGAAAAGCTCCCGCTACGAATGTCCCAAACCAAATATTTCCATCTTTGTCTTTGTGGACTTTATAAACCGAATAAGGGTTGTTGTTATTGAATGGACTTACGAGCGTGTCAATTCCAAATGTCTTTTTTAAATTTTGTCGTGGTAATTTTAATTCAAAAAGAGAATCTCCATCATAACGATATAAGTCGTTTGCGTTGTAACCAAACCATAAATCATTGGCTTCTAATTTCCATTTGTTATTTTTTGAAACGATTGGCACTAAAGTTGTTAGTGATTTCCCATCATATTTACTAATTCCGTTGGCTGTTTCAATAAATATATTTCCAGATTTGTCTTCTTGAATTCCTCTGATTGTATTGTCTACCAACCCGTTCTCTGTTGTAATTTGTTTTAATTCTTTACCATTTAAGTAAAAAATGCCTTCTCCATTACTTCCAAACCAATAATTTTCTTTTGAATCTTGAAATATTACCCAAATTCTATCGGCAAGATTTGATACAGTCTTTCCGAATTCAAACGATTTGGTTTTGATTATTTTCGATTCAGTTTCTTCCTGTCCATTGCAGGATAAAAAAGTACTCGAAATGAAAATCAGTAAGAATATTTTAATAGAATTAATGTTCATTTTATTCGAGTATTTCTGGTTTTGTCAAATTACTGGCAACGTTCTCTGGTATGGCAAGTAGCGTGCAAATAATCGCTAACCATTCCGATTTGGATTTATGTTTTTAAATATTCAAAAAACTTTGGGTAAAGCACTTAGTAGCTATTTGTTATACCAGTTGTGGTATCGTTTTTTTTTTACGCTGACACTGGTTTTACGTTAATTTGTCCACCAATGGCTTTCAATACTTTCATTATTGTTCCAAATTGTGGTTTTGATCCGTCCGATAACGCTTTATAAAGACTTGGTCTACTCATTCCGGTTTTCTCCGCAATCTTAGTCATCCCGATTGACTTTGCAATATGTCCAATTGCAACTATCAAATCAGAACTGTCTCCATCTTCGAGAACTGTATTCAGATATTCAGCAATCATTTCTTCACTATCTAAATAGTCCGCTATGTCAAATTTTGTGGTTTCCATATCAATCATTTTTTATTCTGTTCCAGATTTTTTTCGCTTTCTCGATGTCTTTTTGTTGAGTCGATTTATCTCCGCCGATTAAAAGTATAACAATTTTGTTATCTTTTTCCTTAAAATAAACTCGGTAACCTTTAGCATAATTAATTTTCATTTCGCTAATTCCGTCACCGACAGGTTTACAATCTCCGAAATGTTCATCGGTTTCAAGTTTTTGGATTCTGAAAAGTATTTTGGATTTTGCCCGAATGTCTTTCAGCTTTCTAATCCACTTGTCAAATTCAGATGTTTTTTCGATAACTATCATTCAAAAGTGTATTCACTTAGATACAAATATAGTGAATATTTTGGATTTGAAAAGCAATTTTGATTTATTCTAAAAGTTAGTCTTAAATGCACCACAACGTCGTGATTGGCTATGGTTTGTTGCGTGTTTAAGTAACTAATTTAGCAAATAAATCACAATTAGAAAATCACGCAGTGATTTTCGTAAGTCGGCAACGACCTAGCAATGAACTATAGCCGGTGTTGCCAGTAGTGCTTATGCTACTTTAAATTCCGATTCGTTCATTTCTACGCTAAATCTAACGTTTGCTTTCAACGCTCTGAATACTTTTAAAATCGTTTCGATAGTTACGTTTTTAGTATTTCGTTCCAATTTTGAGATTTGCGATTTTTGAACTCCGATTAATTCTCCGAGTTGCTCTTGAGTCAAGTTACGTTCTTTTCGGACAGACTTTATCATATCGCCAAGCACCTCCATTCGCAACTCAAATTCGTATTTGTCACGTTCTGGTGTTCCTACTTTTCCAATGTCCTTGTCCTTCATTTGGTCAAGTGTCATCATTTTTATTTTTTTATTTTTCGTTGCCATAATTTTAAATTTATTCGTCAAAATATTCAGCTCTAATTTTCAATGCTTTCTCAATTTCCGCTTTTGGAACTTTACTTACTTTTTTTACCATTCCGTGTGTTGATAACACGAGCGTTTCGGTTTTGTCAGTTTTGTCCCAAAAAGCAAAGAGTCTGTATTGAATACCTTGATAAAGTGTTCGGAATTCCCAAATGTCGTCTGTCAGTTTCTTAAACAGTTTTGGGTCGTTTTCGAGTTTCGCTTTATCTAAATTGTAATAGATTTTCTTTTTGGCTTTAACATCTAATTTTGACATAAAGTCAATAGCCTGTTCGAGAAAAACTACCTCAAATTTTGGTTTCATTCAGTTTATTTGTCATTATACTTTAGCAAAGATAATAAAAAAGTTGAATTATATGGAAACTTTTGTTGATTGGTTGCATTACTGGCAACGGTTTGGCTATGAGCTGTGGCGTGCCTGCCTGCCGGTAGGCAGGGATTGAGCAACTAATGTAGCAAACAAAACCCAGACCTGAGGAAAATCCGTGAGACACGAGCGCAGCGAACTGGCCGTTAGGCAATTTTCCGAGTGGGCGTGGACAAGCCATAGATTATAGCTGGTGTTGTGTATAGTGCTTTATTATTCAATCCGATTTTCATCATTCATTTTAGTCGGATTTTGTCGTGTGTCAAAGACATCATTAATTATAATTTCATTATCTACAATTCTGTAAATAAGTTTATAATGTCCACTTATTAAGTATCGGTGATTTTTATTTAGAATTGTCAAATTAGGCTCTAATGGACCAGAATTCGGGTTTTTTATTAATTGTTTAGAGGATTTAAGTATTTGTTTTCTGATTTTATGAGCAAGTTTTTTATTTACTTCAATAGAATAGTAATCAAAAATGTCTTTTAAATTTCTGATAGCAAAATCAGTCCAAACTATTTTCATTGTTACCAATTTGCTGATATTCTCTCTAAATCTTCTTGACTTTTTACATTCCCATTTTTGAAATCCAATTCAGATTTTTCAATTCGATTAATTAATTCCTCGACAGTAAATGGTTTTAATTCAGGATTGTTTTCAATCTCTCTTTTTAGGATATAATTTTCCAATTTGTCAAATAATATCTCGTCCTTAATTTGGGCTAGATAAGTTATTAAATTGAGTTTTCGAGTTTGTAAATCCATAATTCGCGTATTTAATCAAAAATACAATTTTTTTACTAAATGTTTATTTG
>JAGYJA010000006.1 GCA_018402385.1 Flavobacteriaceae bacterium | reverse complement strand
TTTATAATTTCATATCAGCATTTTCTAAAACTCCTTTAACGTCATATACTACAGCCGTTTCTTTTTTAAACGGGTTTAAGTCCAGGTTGAGGAATTCTTTGTGGGCTACGCCGAGGACGATGGCGTCAAACGAGTTTTCGTGTTTTCGGGTTTGCGGGTTGTCGAGGTTGCTTCGCTCCGCTCGCAATGACGTTTTGTTTAAATCTAATTCGGTATGGCATTTTAGGCCGTATTCGTGCATGACTTCCTCGGGGTTGGCGAGGGGGTCGTGAATGGTGACTTTGATACCGTAATCCTGCAGGGCGTGTACTACGTCCACGATTTTTGTGTTGCGCACGTCGGGGCAGTTTTCTTTGAATGTGATGCCCAGCATGAGTACTTCGGCGCCTTTAATGGAGATGTCTTTTTGAATCATGGTCTTCACTACTTGTGCGGCGACGTATTCTCCCATGGAGTCGTTGAGGCGTCTTCCGGCGAGGATGATCTCGGGGTGGTAGCCGTGTTCCTGTGCTTTTTGTGCTAAATAATAAGGGTCCACACCTATACAGTGTCCGCCCACCAGCCCGGGTTTGAAGGGCAAAAAGTTCCATTTGGTTCCGGCGGCTTTGAGCACCTCATGGGTGTCAATTTCCAGGATGTTGAATATTTTTGCGAGTTCGTTGACAAAGGCAATGTTGATGTCGCGCTGGCTGTTTTCGATGACTTTGGCGGCTTCAGCCACTTTGATGGTAGGCGCCAAATAAGTCCCGGCGGTGATAACGCTTTTGTAGAGGGCATCCACTTGTTGGCCAATCTCGGGTGTGGAACCGGCGGTCACTTTTAAGATTTTATCGACGGTGTGTTCTTTGTCGCCCGGGTTGATGCGCTCCGGTGAGTAGCCCACAAAAAAGTCAGTATTGAACTTCAAACCGCTTTCGCGTTCTAAAACGGGCACACATTCTTCTTCGGTCACCCCGGGATAGACGGTGGATTCGTAAATGACGGTATCGCCTTTTTTCAGGATACTGCCCACTGCAGCACTGGATTTGTACAAGGGGGTAAGGTCCGGCCGGTGGTGTTTGTCCACGGGTGTGGGCACGGTGATGATATAGACATTGGCTTCCTGAATGTCAATGAGGTGGTGGGTGCAGAAGAGGCCGTTGTCCTCCCCACTTCGACTCCGCTCAGTGTCCGCTTCCGGAGGGGAGGAAAATCGAAATGGATTTCTATCAAGGAGGACGGCTTGGAGGTCGGTGTCTTCTACTTCGAGGGTGCTGTCGTGTCCTTTTTGGAGTTCGTCGATGCGATTTTGGTTGATATCAAAGCCTACCACGGGGTATTTTGTTGCAAAAAGTCTGGCGAGGGGCAACCCCACATACCCCAGACCGATGACCGCAATTTTTTTCATAGGTTTATTATAAAATATAATTTCTTTAGCAATCTACATAGCTTATTTTACTCACTTTAATTTTAAGCAAAATAGCATCTAAAATTTTAAAGAGACTGATTTACTAATGTTATTAAACACTAATTTAATAAATCATTTTAAAAAAAAAGATATAACATAATCTCGTTTTTAATTGAAATTGATTTTTGATATTTTAATTCCAATAATCATAATTGATTAAAAATAAAGAATATGAATGCTTTGTGTTTTATAGCACAAAGCTCGTCTAAATATACAGTTTTTAAATGCATTTCATGCTATAAATTGAAGATTAAATGACTGCATTCCTACTTGCATGTTAAAGAGAAGATTCCAAAACCCTGCGGATTGAAGAAAAAAGAATGCAACCCAAGTTTCAAGATAAAAATACTATTGCTATTGAGTGTCTTTATGTGCTAAGACGATCACCATAAATGGAAACTTTTAATTCTGTAAGCGATTTAAAAATTTAGAATCAATTTTAAATAAACAGTTTACAAAAAAAAATTGGTATGGTATTGATTTCAGTTGATTTGAATGCATAGCATACCCCTATGAAAAGTGGTGATTAGTTAAAGTATAATGCGGTTAATTTAAATTAAACTATTTAAACAAATCTTACTTTTATAAAATAAAAAAACTTAAAAAGTGAGCGCTACCGGACTTCAAGGAATTCAAAATAAAATAGCAAGCTTAAGAGCTGAAATTACGAATCACCAGGTTTATAAAATAATAAAAACTCCTGAAGACATGCATGTTTTTATGGAGCATCATGTATATGCTGTTTGGGATTTTATGTCCTTATTAAAAGCGCTTCAAATCCATTTAACTTCTACGGCTATCCCTTGGTATCCAAAAGGAGATGGAGCGGTGCGTTTTTTTATCAATGAAGTGGTTGTTGGCGAAGAAAGTGATTTGGATTTTTATGGCAATCGTAAAAGTCATTTTGAAATGTATCTGGATGCGATGAATCAAAGCGGTGCATCCACAGAAAATATGACGTTTTTTCTGAACCAGCTTAAATCGCATTCCAATTTAGAGAAGGCACTCAATAGCGCCGATGTGCCTCTTGCTGTGAGTGGATTTGTACAGCATACCTTTGATGTTATTAAAACCGGTAAACCCCATTTGATGGCGGCTGCCTTTACTTTTGGCAGGGAAGACTTAATTCCTGAAATGTTTATTTCGATGGTCAAAGAATTTAAAATGTCTTTCCCAGATCAATTTACCTTAATGAATTACTATTTAGAACGGCATATTGAAGTTGATGGAGAGCATCACAGTCAACTTGCCTTAAAAATGGTTGAACTTTTATGTGGTGAGGATCAAAACCTTTGGGATGAAGCTGCCGCAATCGCAAAACTTACACTTTCTAAAAGAAAACTACTCTGGGATTGTGTTTATAAAAGTTTGACAAGAACACCTAATTAATGGGGCAAAAAAGAGAGGTTTAAATTCACTGAAATACTATTCATAACGTACTCACTAATGATTATTTATCATCTAGCATTATGCCGAAAACAATTGTAAAAATTTCAAAGACACATCCTTTACTCGAGACGGTATGCAGCTATTGTGCAACTATTTTAGAAAAAAAAAGTGAGGCTTTTGTTTGTGGATCTTGGTCAAACTATGGCTATACTTGGTTTTGTAGTAAAGATTGTGCAGAAAAAGCAGGATACAAAGTGGTTAACCGAAAGACCGGCAAAAAAAACAGCTAAGGTTTACTATTGCATAAAGGACTATTGGGTTACAAATTATAACCAATCAACATGTCTTCGTTCTTCACCAATATAGATAATAACTCCCACCCCTAAGGTCATATACCCCCCTGTAACATCATCATAAGACTCACTGATTAATGACCCGTTATAGGTATAGTGTTGTTTTAAATTGAACACATAGGTCAAATCTGCATTGAGTGCAATTGTATTGTTTAATTTAAATAAAGGAGTAAGCCCCCATTGGATATTTCCTGTTTGCTCTGAAAAATTTTCGCCCACGGGTTTTCCTCTTGAATACCCCAATCCAATATGGGTTAGTAAAGCAAAATTTTCTTGAAATCGATGGGGCATTTGAAAGAGACGCCCCACATTGTAAACTGCTTCAAGCCTTAGACTATGGTAGTCAATACCCTGATTTGAATTCTCTTTGGATCGAAAACCATTGAATTGATAACTTCCTTTTAGTCCAAAAGATTTTGTAAACATATATCTACCGCCCATATTGAACTGCTTTAAAGCCAAAAATTTTGACTTCTCTAGTTTGTCGTTTGGGCTTATTGGAATGGTGGCTCCAATACCGGTTTCAAGAGAAAAAACATTGAATGCATTTGTTTGAGCAGTGATACTATTACAGGCAATGACCAAGCCTATGGTAAGGAGTAATTTATTCATAAGTAGTGAGGTTGTAAATTTGGGATTTACTTTTTCAAAAAAACAAAAAAAAAGTTAGAAATAATATATAAAGTTTACTTTTTTTTTACAGGGAATGATTTCGTAAAAGAATGGTTTTTGCAATTGGTCTATCGTTCTATTTATATCTAAACTTTGACTCATTTGCTCTTTTACAATTTCTATAGTTAGGGGTATTTTTAAATACAGCAATAAAAAAAATCCCAAAACTGCTTGCTTTGGGATTTTGTATTTGTTTGTAGCTTATCCTAGTTGCTTTTCTTTGCCCAGTCTGCGTGGGTGCTGTTTTTACCTAAAGAGATAGTTGCTCCGATGCTAAAGTTTGCAAATGCAGCGGTTCTGGATTGGAAATCGGGGTTGATAAGTTGGCCGTTGAAATAGTAATGTTGCGAGGCACTTACTAAATAAGTGGCATCTACAAATACTGCGACACGGTTTGACACTTTTACCTGTGGGGTTAGGCCCAGGGTAAAGATGGCGGTGTTTTCATTCTCATCGATGCTTGATGGAGCTGCTAAAGCAAGTCCCAGACCGGCGTGTGCCAAAATACCAAAACGGTTTGCCAGTTGCATGTTGTACACCCCTTCCAGGGTGATTCTGTGGTAATCCACTCCGAAGTCGGCGTTTTCTTTGTCTTCAAAGCTGTTAAAGCCATAACTTAGTTTGGCACCAACACATTCATTGAACATATAACGCACACCAATTTGTCCGGCTTTGAAGTCGGTATAGTCTGATTCATTGATGTTGTCCACGAGTTGGATGGGCATGTGAAGACCTCCTTGCACTTCAATCGAAAATTTATTGAAGTTGCTTGTTTCTTGTCCGAAAAACAAGGTTGTTGTTAGTAAAGCCACAATAGCTGTTGCAAGTTTTTTCATGATTTTAAATTTGGGTTGTTTTGAAAATATGAGCAAATATAAGGGTTATTTTTTTTAACGAATCAATTGACAATATAAAATCACTAAATGTTTGTTAGTAAGCGGTTTGGTTATTGATGATTGAGTAATGAGTATTGAGTATTGAGTATTGAGTATTGAGTATTGAGTATTGAGTATTGAGGGATTGGGGGATTGGGTGATAATTTTGAATTTTGAATTTTGAATGATGGCTGATTGCTGTTAGCTGAATGCTACCACGTGGGTTATTGAAGTTATTGAGTTATTGAGTTATTGAGGGATTTGTAAATGGGAATTGGGTTGTGGCTGAGCAATTCTCTGAGCGGTAGCTGAGCGGAGTCGAAGCCTTAGCGTTTGGAATTCAAATTTCAGGTTTTGCTTCGCACAGTTCGCTTCGCTCGTGTCAGGTTTTTGGTATAGCGTTCCACCCTTTAGGGTTGGGGCAAAGAACGCGGGTTGTGGTGATTGAGGGATTGGGGGATTGAGGGATTGGGGGATTGAGGGATTGGGGGATTGAGGGATTAAGGGATTGATTATTGATTATTGATTATTGATTATTGTCTATTACCTTAATTTCTTACTCACTTAATTTCTTAATTTCTTACTCACTTAATTTCTTAATTTCTTACTCACTTAATTTCTTAATTTCTTACTCACTTAATTTCTTAATTTCTTACTCACTTAATTTCTTAATTTCTTACTCACTTAATTTCTTAATTTCTTACTCACTTAATTTCTTAATTTCTTACTCACTTAATTTCTTAATTTCTACTCACTTAATTTCTTAATTTCTTACTCACTTTAGACTAAAAACTGACCACTTAACACTTTTATTTTGGTACTTGGAATTTGGTACTTGGAATTTGGTGCTTGGAATTTGGTACTTGGAATTTAGTGCTTGGAATTTGGTACTTGGAATTTAGGAGACTCTACCGGCGATGCGGTCTTTTGCCAGTTGCAGCAGGATGTGAAACTGGTCTTCCCTGTTGGTGTGGGTATTGTCGATTTCTATGGCGTCGTGTGCTTTGGTGAGTGGGGAGTCTGCCCGCGTGGTGTCGATATGGTCTCGTTGCATCACATTTTCATAAATGGATTCAAAGGAGATGTCTTTGCCTTGTTCTTTAAATTCCAGATAGCGTCTCAGGGCGCGTTCTTTGGCATCGGCGGTCATAAAGATTTTCAATTCGGCATCGGGAAACACCACGGTACCGATGTCTCTGCCATCCATCACCACACCTTTATTTTTTCCAAAATGCTGTTGCAGCTCCACCAGTTTTTTTCTCACTTCGGGGATTTCAGCGATTTGGCTTACTTTATCGGAGACTTGCATGGAGCGAATTTCAGTTTCTACATTTGTGCCGTTCAGGTGAATTTCGGCGGTTTTGGTGGTGGGGTTGAACTCAAAATGCAATTGGATCTCATGGAGTTGTTTGATTAGTTCGTCCCGATGTAAGTAATCGTTACCTATTAAATTTCGCTTTAAAGCGAAAAGGGTAATGGCACGGTACATCGCTCCGCTATCGACATAAACATAGCCCAGATAAGCGGCCAGTTGTTTGGCAACGGTACTTTTTCCGGTGGATGAAAAGCCGTCAATGGCGATGGTGATTTTTTTCATTATTGTAAATCGATGTTCAATCCAAAAAAATTAGCGGCTGCTGCGGTGCTGAACTTGGAATAGGCATAACTCACTCTCACTTTTCGCAATTTGATTCCAAAACCCGCACTCAAACCGGCAAAGGCCCGTTGTTCAATGATGCGCAGTTCCTCAGAGCGTCTTATATTGTATCCCAGCCGAATGTTGAATCCGCTTTCAGGAAAGAGTTCGATGCCCACAATCGCCCGCCTGAATATATTGTCTATAAAATTAATTTTTTCTTGTTCGACATTGCCTTCGAGGTCAAACTCATCCCTTGCCGGATTGGCGAAAGCGATGTTCCATGTTTGTAAATTTTCGAGGGTAAAGTGCCATCTGAGTGGCACATTTTGAAGTGATTGAGAAATTCCAAAATCGACTTCAAAGGGCAATTTTTCGTAGGTTTCGTGAAAGGGTGTAAACTGTGTCCCGATGTTTCTGGCAACGGCAGCAATGTGCAGGTCCCAGGGTTCATAAACATAAATCAATCCGACATCGATTGCACCGCCCAGCGAACTGTATTCTTCCAGTTTTGAGGAGATGAGTTTGACGTTGACACCCACGTGAAAATCGGTCCAGGGGATGTTGCGGGCATAGCCAAAAGACAGCGCCACTTCGCCCCCACCAAAAGAACCGGTGGATTCCCCTTGCTCGTCAAAACCATCAAAACTTCCATAATTAATGTAAGTGACTCCCGTGTGAAACACCTGGGTGCGTCTGTCCCACAGGTAAGCATAGGAGGCGGTTCCATAGTTGACATCGGCAAAATAATTGGTGTAGTTGACAGAAAGCTGGTTGTCCATCGCCGGATTGATGGTGGCGGGATTGTAGAGCCCCTGGCTGGGGTCATAGTCATAGTTTGTGATGACTTTTCCGCCCAGAGCAGCCTGGCGTGGCGAATTCATCAAATTGAGAAATTGATAGGTGCCTTTACCTCCGATTTGAGCTTGACTCAAAACTGTAAACAACAATAAGAAAGCAATAACAAGCTCTTTAGGCATTAGCAGTAAGGATTTTCATTCTCAGTTTTGGGAGAATAAGCATAACTAATAAACGAGTGCAAGTATAATTTATTTTTTAGGAATAAAAAAAGTGGGGTTGAAATTGGTTATTTCAAGACCTGTCAGGTTTTAAAACCTGACAGGTCTGTAGGTTAATTTTGTCCTCACCCCAACCCCTCTCCTAGGGAGAGGGGCTTTTCTTTAATCTGTTTATAGTTTCTTGGCGTTTTTTACTTTTTCCTTGGTGAGTGCCAGTTGGAGGACTTCGTGCATTTCTTTCACATAGTGGAATGTGAGTCCTTTGACGTAGTCTTCCTTGATTTCTGCGATGTCGCTTCTGTTGTCTTCACAGAGTAAAATTTCTTTGATTCTGGCACGTTTTGCAGCGAGAATTTTTTCTTTGATTCCTCCCACAGGCAATACTTTTCCCCTGAGGGTAATTTCGCCGGTCATGGCCAGGCTTTTCTTGACTTTGCGCTGGGTGAAAAGCGATACCAACGAAGTGAGCATAGTAATTCCTGCACTGGGACCGTCTTTGGGCGTGGCCCCTTCGGGCACGTGAATGTGGACGTTGTAATTTTCAAATACATCCGGATCAATGCCCAAAGAATCGGCATTTGATTTGATGAACTCCATCGCAATGGTTGCCGACTCCTTCATCACTTTCCCGAGGTTTCCGGTGATGGTGAGGTTTCCTTTTCCTTTTGAAAGGGTGGATTCGATAAATAAAATATCACCACCCACTTGCGTCCAGGCTAGTCCGGTGACGACTCCTGCCACCTCATTGTTTTCATATTTATCGCGTTCCAGTTTGGGTGAACCCAATACTTTAATGATGTCTTCATTAGTTACTTTCACATTGTATTCCTCTTCCATCGCGATGTTCATCGCTGCGTGGCGCACCATTTTAGCGATTTGCTTTTCAAGAGATCGCACCCCTGATTCGCGTGTATAACCTTCCACTATTTTCTCCAATTGCGGCTTGGCAATCTTCAAATGAGCCGTGTTCAAACCGTGTTCCTTTAATTGCTTGGGCAATAAATGCTGTTTGGCGATTTCTACTTTTTCTTCAATGGTATAACCGGTCACATTGATGATTTCCATTCGGTCACGCAAGGCGGGCTGGATGGTATTTAAGGTATTTGCCGTAGCGACAAACATCACTTTGGACAAGTCAAATCCCACCTCAAGGAAATTGTCATGAAAATCGTTGTTTTGTTCGGGATCCAAAACCTCCAGCAACGCCGAAGACGGGTCGCCCTGATTTCCCAGGGAAAGTTTATCGATTTCATCCAATACAAAAACCGGATTGGAGGTTTCTGCTTTTTTAATGCTTTGCACGATGCGACCGGGCATTGCACCAATGTATGTTTTTCTGTGGCCTCTAATTTCAGATTCGTCTCTGAGTCCGCCTAAAGAAACCCTCACATATTTACGTCCCAGTGCTTCTGCTATGGATTTTCCCAAAGAGGTCTTCCCCACTCCCGGAGGTCCGTACAGACAGAGGATGGGTGATTTCATATCGTTGCGCAGTTTTAAGACTGCGAGGTATTCAATGATGCGTTTTTGACATCATCGAGTCCGTAATGATCTCTATCCAGGATGCGCTTGGCGCGTTTTAAATCAAATTTGTCTTTTGAAAAATGATTCCACGGAAGGTCCAGAAACAAATCGAGGTAGTTGCGTTGTATGGAATATTCCGCCACCTGCGGGTTCATTCGTTGCATTTTGGCGAGTTCTTTTTCAAAATGCTTGGCGACGGCTTCAGACCATTTTTTCTTTTTGGCGCGCTGCTGCATTTCGTCCAGTTCCTCTTCGTGTGAGACCCCACCCAATTCTTCCTGTATGGTTTTCATTTGCTGATGCAGGAAATACTCCCGTTGCTGCTGGTCCAGGTCATAACGCACTTTGGATTGGATGTCATTCTTCAACGCCAACTTCTGAAACTCGATGTTCATATACTTCAGGGTTTCCATGGCGCGTTCTTCCAGCGAATTGATTTCAAGCAATTTTTGCTTGTCCTCTACATCAACATTTAAATTTGAAGAAACAAAGTTAATCAGGAAAGAGTTGCTCTCAATGTTTTTAATGGCAAAGGAAGCTTCTGAAGGAATGTTGGGGCTTTCATTGATGATTTGCAGTGCGAGGTCCTTGATGGATTCAATCACCGCTTTGAATTCTTTGTTGTTTTTTGCAGGGCGTGCTTCTGCAACTTCTTTTACCTTGGCTTTAAAATAGGGCTCAACGCTGGTCATTTTGTCGATTTCAAAGCGTTTCTTTCCCTGAAGGATGACGGTAACGTTGCCATCGGGCATTTTCAGGACACGTAAAATGCGTGCTACTGTGCCCAGTCTGTGAATGTCGCTTTCTTCCGGTTCTTCAACACCTTCTGCTTTTTGGGAGACCACACCAATCACTTTTGACTTTTTATTGGCCTCATTGATGAGTTTGATGGATTTGTCCCTTCCGGCAGTAATGGGAATCACCACACCGGGAAACAAAACCGTATTGCGCAAGGGCAAAATTGCCAGCTCATCGGGCAATACCTCTTTATTAATGGCATCTTCATCTTCGGGCGTCATCAAAGGGATCAAATCGGCTTCCTCATTGAGTTCCTGAAATGACAAACTGTCTATATCGATTATTTTTGAATTTGACATATATCTATTTAAGACATTGTGTCATAAAACACAATGTGAATTTAAGGGTTACTAAAGGGGTTCTAGTTAGTTTGTAAACGCAACACTGCGTTCTATGGGATATTCAATGGCAAATATCCAACATATTTAGGCAATAGTTGTGCCAGTGGAGTTAATTTTTAAGAAAAGGTAATTTCGTTTATTTTATTGGTGCCTTTTCTGTTTATCAACAAAAAGCATTTATTGCCACGAATGCACGAATGTTTTTCTAGGGGGATTTGAGTGACGGTTTAAGATAAGCCACGAACCTGCCTACCGGCAAAGGCAGGTGCACGGATGTTTTTTTTTATTATTTGTGCATTCGTGGCAATTTTATCATATAACAATGAAAAATGATATTAAAATTCAAAAAAAATATTTCAAACTGTAACAATTTCGTTTTAAACGTATCTTTAAGTATATGTTGGATTATTTTTAAAACTCCGGATATTCCATTTACTTTCTTTTCTTTTTTCCATCGATGAAAAAAGAAACAAAAAAATCTAGGCTGAAGAAAAATAACCTAAATTTTGCAAAATAAGCCTACATTTTCTTAACTCGCCCGAAAGACTTTCAAATTATTTAAGCAATCTAATTAAATTCTAAAACGTTATTGAAACTACAATTTTGCCGGCTCAAACAGAAGAAAATGCTTAACGGCTCATTTTACAAAATTCTTAACGGTTATTTTTCTTAGGCCGGGTTTAATTTTGGAATTGCTTTTAAAATTGTTAGTTCATTAAAATAGTGAAGATCGATTATTATTAATACTATAGAGTTATCATTATTAATTTGGAGTTTTTAATAAACTCCTTTTCTTTTTTACTCAAGACCTTGTAATTGTTTTTTATAGGTTTTCGTGAAACCTTTAGCTTCAACGGAGTTAATCTCCTTCGTCGATTTCCATTGATGAAAAAAGAAACAGGGCGGAACGTTAAGAAAATGTCCTGAGGACATTTTTAGTGAACGAGCCAGCTGGCGCGAGTGGAAGGCTGACGAAAGCGTTCCTAAAAATTTCGTTCGCTGCGGCGTAAAAATAAAGGTTCTTCAATGAATTATTACTTTGTAAACTTCATAACACTCTTTTATAGCTTTATTGATTTGGAATGTCAAGGATTTTTACTTGCTCCTCCGCTCACTTCATTTTCTTAACGGAACACTTTCGTAGGCCGGGGTGATATCGTAATTGTATTAAAAATTATTAGTTAATTTAAATTATGAATATCGAATAATGAATACCGAATTGATAAAGCCTAAAACCTTTGCTCCCACTCTCCCCATCACCCTATCTCCCACTCACCCTATCACCCACTCAACAACTCACAAACTCACAAACTCCGGCTATTTTTTTCACTGAACCCTTTCGTAGGCCGGGGTGATATCGTAATTATATTAAAAATTATTAGTTAATTTAAATTATGAATATCGAATAATGAATATTGAATAAATACCGAATTGATAAAGCCTAAAACCTTTGCTCCCACTCTCCCCATCACCCTATCTCCCACTCTCCCTATCACCCCATAAATTTGACACAGTTTATTTAACATACTCAATTAAAAGAGCCTGAAACCTTTGCTCCCACTCTCCCCATCACCCTATCTCCCACTCTCCCTATCACCCACTCAACAACTCACAAACTCACAAACTCACAACCTCCGGCTATTTTTTTCACTGAACCCTTTCTTAGGCCGGGGGTGGATTTGGAATTGCATTTAAAATTGTTAGATAATTTAAATTACGAATATCGAATATCGAATAATGAATATCGAATAATGAATACCGAATTGATAAAGCCTAAAACCTTTGCTCCCACTCTCCCCATCACCCTATCTCCCACTCTCCCTATCACCCACTCAACAACTCACAAACTCCGGCTGTTATTTTTACGGAACACTTTCCCAGGTCGGGGTTGGTTTCGGGTTTTAATTTAACTCTTTATAAGATTGAGTTAAAGAATAGTGTGTCTTAAAGAGCAAACTTAAAAGAACCTTCTGTGATGCTGTGAATGATTTCGCCTCCGGGTTCCAGGGCGGTTTGCATATTAAAGGCAAATCTGATGAACTCCGGACTGTTTTCCAGCAGGACCAAAAGGCCTGTTTGCGAACCGAAAGTTGTTTCGCCATCTAAATAAGCCGCATTGATTTCTCCGTCAAAAGTCAACTGGTAAGTGCCTGTTTCTAAATCGGCCGGGAAGTTAAAATAAAAGGATTCTCCGGTACTTGTTTTGATCGCCTGAATGGCGTGTATTTCTGTGGTTTCCACTGAAATTTCATCTGCTGAAAAAGAGATTCCATCAATAAATGCAAACATAAAATCGTCTCCCTCACCGGGCAATCCGGCGGCGATGTTCAGGTTGTTAAAAAAGCCATTTTCAATTGTCACAGTTTCTGTTCCTTCATTTCTGCCGGCAACAAAAGAGAATGTACCTGAGACGATGTTGTTCTCCAAATCAAATTCAGTAATCGTAATCGTTCCGACACCTCCTTCAGCCAGAAGCGTTGAATAAGGCTCCTGCTCATCAATGATGTAAGTCGCTTTGGTGTCGTTTTCAGTTTCAGCACCCAGGTCAAATGTGCCCAATTCGGGGTTTATGATATTGATTTGTATGAGTCTTTCATTATTGATTCCCTGAATGATAAGGGTGTTTGTTTCTTCTATATAAGTAGCACCGGCATTTTCACTTCCGGCAACAAAAGGCAAACCTTCAACCTCAGCGAAGAATTCGGGTTCATCTCCTCCTCCCACGGTTCCGTCACTTTCCAGAGATATTTCTGTAAAAGTTCCTTCAGTAATCACTACAACATCAAAGGTGGGGTTTCCTGTTCCATCCAGTATGGGTAAACCGTTTGCATCCAGTATAGGTCGAGTTGCCGTGAATGAGAAGGTTCCTGATATCACTTCCAATTGCGTATCATATTGAGTGACGACCACCTGACCGAAGCCCCCCTGATTTAGGGTAGAAAACGCTTGTGGGTCCACATTGATTCCAAAAATGGCTTCTCCCTGAGTGACCATATCAAAAGTACCAACACCGGCACCATTGAGTCTTAAATCGATAACATCACCGTTAACTCTAATGCCTGTGATTGTGGTCACCCCTTGAACGGTCTGCGCACGGGCTGTATCAGCAACGAAGGTAAATCCTTCAACTTCTGCTGAAAATTCAGGGTTGAGTAGTGTGGGGTCATCAACAATAAACTCTCCTTCCAGGGGTTCGTTGTCACAGGAAATAAAAACAAAAGCAATTAAAATTACAGTTTTGAAAATATGTTTCAGGCTCATAAGTAGATTTTTAAACTAGGTGGATGCTTCGCAAACTTAAGTAAAAAATATTTATTTGAAGTTCAATTTCTTTATACAACTCATTTTTTGCTCAAAAATTGTCTTTTAAAGCATCTGAATTCTCCGGAGAATTGTTTTCTTTTGGAAGCTTTCGCGGAACGCGTAACAGCAACACTATGCCCAAAAAGAAAAACACCACCAGAAACAATACCGAATTGCGCATACTTCCCGTGATTTGATCAATAAAACCATACAGCATCATTCCGATGACAATGCCAATTTTTTCAGTGACATCAAAAAAACTGAAATAGGATGTGGTGTCCTTGGTTTGAGGTAAAAATTTTGAATAGGTCGAACGGGAAAGCGATTGAATGCCGCCCATCACCAGTCCCACAACCCCTGCGGTTATATAAAATTGTATGGGTTCTTTTATGGTATAAGCAACAATACAAATCACCAGCCAGATGCTGTTGATTACAATGAGTGTGGGGATGTTTCCAAAGCGTGCAGACGACCTGGAGGTCAATTCGGCACCAAGCACTGCAACCAGTTGAATGATGAGAATACTAACGATGAGTCCCATTGTTTTTTCTGTGGAGTCCACCCAATTGATTTCCTGTTCGCCAAAGTAAGTCGCAACCAGCATCACCGTTTGAACGGCCATACTATATACAAAAAATGCAGAGAGATAGCGTTTGAGTTGGATGTTTTCCAACAAAGACTTTTGTACTTTTTGGAGTTCCCGAAAACCGTTTAAAAGAACGTTGCGAGTAATTTTATTGTTGTTTTTAGGGCCCACCGGCAGGTAATAAAAACTGTATTGGCTAAAAAGTGCCCACCAGACCCCCACCGTTACAAACGAAATTTTCATGGCCAGCATGGCGGCCTCCCCGCCTTCTCCCAGACCAAAAAATTCCGGTTTCATCACCATCCAAAGGTTGAACAGCAACAAAACAACACTCCCTATGTAACCCATTGAGAATCCGCGTGCGCTGGCTTTGTCCTGTTGTTCATTGTAAGCAATATCAGGCAAATAAGAATTGTAAAACACCAAACTCCCCCAAAAACCAATCAAAGCTAAAAAATAGCAAAGCAGGCTAAAGTAAATCGCATCCAGGCTAAACCAAAACAAGCCAATACAGGAAGCGCTCCCCAGATAACAGAAAAATTGCATAAACTTTTTCTTGTTTCCCACATAATCTGCAATTCCTGAAAGAAGGGGTGACATAAATGCCACCAGCAGAAAAGCTGCTGCGGTTACATAACTAATGAGGGGGTGCTGCGTATTTCGCCTCCAAAAACCATTACTGTTTCTGTTTGTGCCGCCTCAAACAAAGAGGCATAGTAAATGGGGAATATTGCTGATGCAATGACCAAGCTATAAACAGAGTTTGCCCAATCGTAAAATGCCCAGGCAAAGAGGAGTTTTTTACTTCCTTTTTCAGGTGTTTGTCTCATATTATTTTTACATCAATTTCACTCTTTTTATTTCATTTGAGTTGTTATTTTTTGCATTGCCAATAAAAGAACTAAAAACGCTAGGCTGACGAAAGTGTTCTTAAAGATTCTATTCGCTAAAAAGACAAAGTTAAGAGATTTTCGACTAAACTTTATAAATGATGCCAAGTACATTTACTTCTCATGTTCTATTGTCTTGACACGAAAGAACCAGGGCGGAATGTTAAGAAAATGTCCTGCGGTCACTGAGCCTGTCGAAGTGAGGACATTTTTAGTGAACAAACCAGAAGGCGCGAGGGAAAGGCTGACGAAAACGTTCCTAAAAATTTCGTTCGCTGCGACTTAAAATAAGGTGTATTAATTTTTTGTAAAATGAAAATTAGGTAGTGTTAAGTATATGTTGGATTATTTTTAATACTCCGGATATTCCATTTACTTTCTTTTCTTTTTTGCATTGCCCAACCCTTCGACAAGCTCAGGGTGACGTAGAAACAAAATCCCGCAACAGGTGCGGGACCTAGGCTGACGAAAGCGTTCCTAAAAATTTCGTTCGCTGCGGCGTAAAAATAAAGGTTCTTCAATGAATTATTACTTTGTAAACTTCATAACACTCTTTTATAGCTTTATTGATTTGGAATGTCAAGGATTTTTACTTGCTCCTCCGCTCACTTCATTTTCTTAACGGAACACTTTCGTAGGCCGGGGTGATATCGTAATTGTATTAAAAATTATTAGTTAATTTAAATTATGAATATCGAATAATGAATACCGAATTGATAAAGCCTAAAACCTTTGCTCCCACTCTCCCCATCACCCTATCTCCCACTCTCCCTATCACCCACTCAACAACTCACAAACTCACAACCTCCGGCTATTTTTTTACGAAACACTTTCTTAGGCCGGGGGTGGATTTGGAATTGCATTTAAAATTGTTAGATAATTTAAATTACGAATATCGAATAATGAATATCGAATAATGAATACCGAATTGATGTAGCCTAAAACCTTTGCTCCCACTCTCCCTATCACCCTATCTACCCTATCTCCCTATCACCCTATCTCCCTATCTCCCTTTCACAAAGTAAGGCTATTTTTTTATTACTTTTTGAAAGAGGTCACTCCAAACTTGCGGGCTTCAGCTTTCGATTCTTCTACCCAGGACAGAATGTTGTTGATGCGTGTTTGACTGGCGGGGTGTGTGCTGAGGAATTGCGGTGGTGCAGCGCCCCCTCCTTGTTGTTGCATTCTGCGCCACAATTCGGCTGATTCTGCGGGTTCATATCCTGCGATGGCCATTAAAGTGAGTCCAATTTTATCTGCTTCGGTTTCATGACTTCTGCTAAAAGGAAGCATCACGCCCACAGAGGAACCCACACCATAAGCAGTATTGAACAAGGCTTGATTTTCCGGGTCATTTGCCAAAGCGATGTTTCCTGCCACCGCACCAATTTGTTGTAATTGCCCGGCGCTCATGCGTTGCTGACCGTGATTGGCCAAAGCATGTGCCACCTCATGTCCCATAATGGCAGCGATGCGTGCTTCTGTATTTGCAACGGGTAAAATACCGGTATAAAAAACAATTTTACCTCCCGGCATACACCAGGCATTTACGGCATCATCCTCTACCAGGTTGTATTCCCATTGATAATCTTTGAGGTAGCCCTGATACCCATTTGCATTGAGCCAACGTTCTGAGGCTGTGGAGATTTTTTGCCCCACTTTTTGAATCATCTGAGCATCTGCAGTCCCTTTTACCACTTTATTTTCATTTAGAAACTCGCTGTATTGCTGAAATGACATGGGTAAAATCTGAGAGTTTGGAACCAATGCCAAGGTGTTTTTGCCTGTAAAGGGATTGGTGGTACAAGCGATGAGCAAGACCATCATCGTCGTTAGTATGATAAAAGATTTTGTTTTCATTTGTTGCTATTTTTTTTGATACTCTTGTAAAAATACAAAAACTTTGTTTTTATAAATTAATTTTGTCTTAAGTTTAGTAACATTTGTTTGAAATAAGTCACTTACATAAATATGTCGGTTTGAATAAAAGAGGACAAGGAGTCCATTGTAATAATTTGTATTTATTTTAGCAATATCAATCAAAAATTGTTCCTATTTTGGTGCTTTAAAAATTTTCGGTACGCATTTTGTTTATATCTAAGAAATTAAAATCAACTATTATGAAAAAGCTCATATTTACTTTAGGAACCGTCTTCTTTTTATTCACTGCTTGTGAAGGGCCACAAGGACCTCCGGGATTTGATGGTATCAATATACTGGGACAGACGTTTGAACGCACCGTTAATTTTCAGTTTAACAGTCAAAACGGACTTCAGGAGTCACTGATCACAATCCCAAGCTCGATTGAGGTTTTTGAATCTGATGCGATTCTCGTGTATCGATTGGAAGGTCAATTGCCTGATAATGTTGATTTGTGGAGTTTGATTCCTCAAAATTTTTTCTTAAACAACGGTGATATCATTCAATATGTTTATAACCACACCTTTTTTGATGTGATGATTCAAATAGATGGTAATTTTGATTTGACCACGGTCCCTGTTGAATATACCCAAAACCAGACTTTTCGGTTTGTAGTGGTGCCTTCTGAATTTGCTACCAATTCCGGTGTTGACCTTTCTGATTACAACGCTGTGATGCAGGCACTTGAACTGGAATAAGCCCTTTCTCATAAAAAATTAATAGCCTCCTGATTTCATTTTGATTGGGAGGTTTTTTTATGAACGGTGGATTTCACTAAATTTTCGTTAAAAAGAACCCTCTCCCCTTTTTAATCGTAATTATATCAATTAATTTAGTAAAAAAAAAGGAAGCTATGATATCAAGAATCACCCTATGCCTCTTGGCAATAAGTCTGTGGAGTTGCAACAGTAAAGCACAAAACGATTCCCAAAAAGCGACTGTCTATGAAGTTGTAAAAACGGAAGCGGAATGGAAAGCCCAGTTGAGCGAACTCGAATACTACGTCCTGCGACAAGCCGGTACGGAGCGCGCTTTTACGAGTCCGCTGGATAAAATCTATGAACCGGGAACATACCACTGCAAAGCCTGTGCTGTGGTGCTTTATGAAAGTGAGCACAAATTTGATTCGGGTTCTGGTTGGCCATCCTTTGATCAAGGGGTGGATGAAAATCTGGAGCTGGATGTTGATCACAAAGTGGGTTATGCCCGCACCGAGTTAAAATGTGCCAATTGTGGAAGCCATTTGGGGCATCGTTTTGATGATGGTCCACAAAATACTACCGGAAAGAGGCATTGTATCAATGGGGCTGCACTGAGTTTTAAACCCAAAAACTAAGCTGATGGATTCCAAGACGTATCCCATTCAAAAAACCGAGGCCGAATGGCTGGAGTTGCTAGGAGAAGAGAAATACCAAATTCTGCGCAAAAAGGGTACCGAGCGCCCATTTACCGGCACTTACAACATTCACAATGAACGAGGCCGGTATCAATGTGCAGCCTGCCAAGCCTTGCTGTTTGAAAGCGAGGCTAAATTTGACAGTGGCTGTGGCTGGCCGGCTTTTGATCGTGCCGTGGAAGGAAGTATTGAATATATCAAAGACAGCAGCTATGGTATGCTACGTACAGAAATTCTTTGTTCCAATTGTGGCAGTCATCTGGGACATGTTTTTAACGATGGCCCCACCCCAACCGGACAACGGTATTGTGTGAATTCATTGAGTATGGGGTTTGTTGAGGAGTGATGATTGAAAATGTATTTGTTTTTTGTGTGTTTATGAATGTTAAACCACGAGAAGCAATAACTCAGGACATGGTTTTTTTTTAATTTTTATAAAGCGAATTATAAAAGCCTTCAAATGTCTCATTGATAAGCGCGGCGTTTTGATAGGTCATTAATACAGTGTTTAAGAGTGGTTTTTCTGAGTTTTTAGGGTTATCTATTTGAAAAATTTGCAAAAGCGTGGCACTCCCGCAGTCATTATAAGTTTGAAATGCACCTTCTCCTTGATAGTTATCAATGGTTGCTCCCCAGGGTTTGAAGTTAATGACAGGACGACCATCTATGAGGAAAATCCGTGAGACACGAGCGCAGCGAACTGGCCGTTAGGCAATTTTCCGAGTGAGCCGTTAGAAGCCATAGCTTATCGCCGGTGTTGCCATTAGTTTTCATTCGCTTGATAAGCATTTATCAAAACTCCTTCGTAATTTTTTCCATATTTGTGATTTATCTGAACTTCAACTCTCCAATAGACCCTTTCAGCATCCATTTTCATTTCGTAGTTATATCCACCATTTTTTAATTTAAGTGTGTCAGGATTAAATAGTTTTTTTGGATTATAAGTTATACTGTCAAACATAATCACATTGGTGTTTTCAATGTCATTATTGTAACCTACAATAACAAATTCTCCCTTTAAACTTGAATTTATTTCGTATGTGTTGTTAAATGAAGAGATATCTCGGAAACTTATACTATCAAATACGTATTTATTACTTATTTCTTTTACTATTTTTTTTAGACTATCATTTTCGGTCTGCAATTTTTCCAGTTCCGTTATCTTATTATGGGTTTGATTTTTATCTGTACAACTAAAAATTAATAAAGACAGTAGTATAATTATTACCGGTCTGTTCATTCTTTTTTAAATTAATGGCAACATTAGTATGTCCAATATGAACTTCTATCTATTGTTGATATATTCCATATCTGTTATACTGATTTATTTTATTTATTGCGTATATACAACCAATAGGGTGCCTATACCTTATGTTTTAGATGTATTCCCAAATATATCACTTTTTATAGTTAGATCTCAAATCCAATATCGGCTTTTGTAAATGGCTTGACTTTATAAAAAATTATCTTACATAATAACGCTGTAAACTTCAGCCCCTCTTAAGCAGGGCGTTACCACAATTTTTTACAAATTATCCAACTGATTGCTTTCTTTATCATCACTGATGGTCCAGAAAAAACCAATAAAGAAAAACCGGTCTGCAGTGGGTGTGATGGCGCGCCTGTCAAAAGTGCCATTTGCATTGGGTGTGTTGGCATATTCATACCCAAACACATTTTGAGTACCCAGCAGATTGGACACTGAAAAGTAGAGAATTTGTTGTTCGCTAAGCAAATACGCCCAGTTAAACGCCAGACTGTTATAGGCTTTTGTTTTACCGTTCATAAATGTTGTTTCGTTGGGGTTGTTATAGGGTCTGCCGGTATGGAACGTATGAGAAAATCCTATCTGAGAGCGCCAGTTTTGTACCCAATACTTAGTTACTAAAGAAGCGGTGTGTTGTGCCACAAAAGGGGGTGTTGCCTGTTTTGGGAAATTGCGGTACAAACGTTCTGTATCGATAAAAGAATAAGAAACCCAATACTGCAGGTTCTTCACAGTCTTATTGTCCCTCCAGAAAAAATCGAGTCCGGCGGCATAGCCGTTGCCGGTGTTATTAAACTGAGCATCAAACTGCACTGTCTCTCCATCAAAGCGAATGAGGTCTTTATAATCTTTGTAATAGCCTTCCAGGCGCAGGGTGCGGCCATTGTTGTTGTATTGATAATTTAAAATATAATGCGTCGCATTTTCTGATTGTAACCGGCTGTTGTATTTGAGGTAGTCTTGTTTTGGAGTTTGGGAAAATCGACCATAAGCCAATGCAAACTGACTGTTTTCGCCCGATTTATAAGCCAAAGAAACTCTGGGTGATACGCGGGTTTCATCAAGCAGGAACTGACGGGATGCCCTTACTCCCACTTTTGCAGCCAAATTTTTTGAAAAGAAAAAATCTCCTTCTGCATACACTGCAAGGATATTTGAAGAGAAATCGCTCTCAAATTGACCTGTTGTATTTTTAAAACCTTCCTCAAAATGGGTACTGAAAAAATCGGCTCCCAGATCGAGTTTGATGCTGTTTGAAAAGCGACGGCTTGCTTTTGATTTGAGGTGAATGGCGTGCTCATCATTTGCTACTTGGTCTGCATCAATAAAAATGGTATTGCTTCCATAACCATAGCTCAATCCGTTGTAAAACTGCCAATTGTTGTTCCAGTAGCTTTTGTAAGAGGTGTTTGTATAGAAATTATTGTTTTTCAAATCGATGCGTTGTGCTGAAGGGCTGTTGATATTTTCCTGATTGAAATCAAATGAAGAGGCATCAAAGGCTGCATAGGATTTTAAAATGCCCTTCTCAAATCTGTTTACATACACAGCCTCACCGCTTATGGATTCAAAGGCTTTGTTCCAATTCAGGTTTTGTGGAACCAACGCCTGGTAAGGTTCCAGATTGATGTAAGCGGTGTTGAAAGTAAAACTACTGCTTTCCTTTTTGATGGAATGGCCCACCCCCAGCCCAACGGTCATTAGTGAAATATCAGTTTGGTTTTGTTCGGCTTCGTCTTTGGTGTTTAGAAGTAGCACACTGGAAAGTGCCTCTCCATATTCTGCACTGTACCCACCTGTTGAAAAGGAAATTCCACTGAAAAGAAAGGGTGAAAAGCGACCCCGTGTGGGCAGGTTTTGCACAGAAGCTCCATAAGGTTGTGCTACCCTGATACCGTCTATAAATGTTTGGGTTTCATCTGCTTCACCACCTCTTACGAATAACCTGCCGCTCTCACCAACGGTTTGTGCGCCAGGAAGCGTTTGCAAGGCGCCCACAATATCACCGGCACTACCTGCTGTGGTGACTATATCGAGTGGCTTTAAAACCGAGTTGCGTGCTTTGTCACCGGCTTCAAAAGTTCCGGCAGAGAGCACCACGGCATCGAGGGCATCCACGCTTTCGCGTAAGCGAATGTTTACGTCTTGCAGTTCGCTGACCTCTTTACTTATTTTATATGTTTCAAAAGAGAGGAAAGACACCTGAAGGGTTTGCACTCCGGTTGCAAGTGTTGAAAAAGAAAAGCTTCCGTCTTCCGTGGTTATTGTGCCGTCATAAGTGCCTTCAATAAATAGGTTGGCCCCCATAATGGGATTGCCTTTGGGGTCTGTAACCTTTCCGGAAATGGTGGTTTGTGAAAACAATAGAGCCGGGAAAAAAATGAGCATTAAAATGTAAAGGTATCGCATCTTGAATTATTTTGGTTCAAAGATGCGGTATGGTGATTGCTTTCAGAAAAATACCTGACCCAATTGTTAGATTAAAGGGATGAGTTGTCACAAAATATAAAGCCACTCTTTTGGAGTGGCCGTGAATTGATTTCTAGTACAATTTTCGCTTAAAGCGAAAGGTTTGCAGGGATTACTTCTTTTTTGAAGCAGTCTGCGTGGCCTTTTTTAACACCGGTTTTGGCGCTGCCTTTTTAGGCTGTGGCTTGCTGTTTGACTTGTTTTTGTCCATAAGGGTTTGAATTAACCCAAATTATGCATTAGAAAATCTATTCCGGCTTGAAACTACTTCAAAATAAGGCGTTTCACTTGTATTTGGAGATTTAACCGTAGCGATGCTATGCCTAAATCTCCAAACACACTTATTTTATTGTATTTTCAAGCCTCATAACGAAGTTCTAATACATAATTTGGGTTTAAAACCAATGTAAATTTACAACAGAAATGAATTGTTGATTTTCCATTAATAAAAAATTAACTAAAAGTTTTTTAGCTAATTTCACAGACGCTAAAAAATCGATAAAAACTTCATAAATAGCGTAAAATAAATTTTAACTTTGATACAATCCTCTCATTTTAAGTCATTAAAAGGAGGTACTTTTGAGCGCTTGTAACAAAAAACAAGGAACGACTACTAATCAATTATAACTAACCATTATAAAAACTTTGAACAAAGAACTTGAACATAGTTTTGTCACTCAGCTGGAAGAGAACCAAAACATTGTGCATAAAATCTGCCGCTTATATACCAATGATGCAGATGCCCACAATGATTTGTTTCAAGAGATTACCATACAGTTGTGGAAGGCATTTCCAAAATTTAGGGGCGATTCAAAGTTTAGTACCTGGATGTACCGAGTGGGATTAAACACCGCCATCACGCTTTACAGAAAATCAAAACGCCGCGTTGAAACCCGGGATTTTGAAGGTGTTAGTTTTAAAATATCGGCCGATGAATATGACGACACGGTGGAAGTACAAATGCGATTGATGTATGATGCCGTGAAACAACTCAACGATATTGACAAGGCCTTGGTGTTTTTGTATCTGGAAGATAAAAACTATCGCGAAATTGCTGAAACGCTCGGTATTACAGAGGTTAATGCCCGCGTAAAAATGAACCGTATAAAAGAAAAATTAAGAACAATCCTCAATCCGTAATGCTATGGATCAATTAGAATTATTAAAACAAAACTGGAAACAACGCGAGCAAGACTACCCCAAGCTTAGCTATGATCAAATTTATGATATGTTGTTTAAAAAGTCCACCTCCATTGTCAAGTGGATCTTTATTATTAGTATTCTGGAGCTTTTGTTTTGGGTGGGCTTGTATTTTGTGACTCCAAAATCTTCCTTTGAGGTGATTGAAAAACTGGGAATGAAACCCTTTATGCTTGCTTTTAATGTGGTTCATTACTTGGTTGTATTGATCTTTATCTACTATTTTTATAAAAACTATGTGTCTATCAAAGTAACTGAAAGCACAAAAACGTTGATGGAACGTATCCTAAGCACCCGCAAAACAGTGCGCTATTTTGTCATCTACAATGTGGTCGCGTTTGCAATTACGATGGTTGTGATCAATTATTTTTATTTTACCAAGAGCGATGTCCTTCTAGAAGCTTTGAGTGAAAGTTATGGCATTGTTCCCACAGGACCTGAATTTCTTACGGTATTTCTAATCTCTCAAGTTGTTGTGGGTATCATTTTGATTTTACTTTTATTAGTATTTTACAGAGTGGTTTATGGAATCTTACTGGGCAAGCTGAAGAAGAATTACAGAGAATTGGAGAAGTTTGAGGTGTAGTATGCTGCTGTTTGAATTAGGGATTGACTACGGTATCAAGACTTACGATATCAAGACTTAGGACTTAGGACATTTGGGTTTAAGTGATTTTTATTAAAGGAATTCTGTGGAATTAAAATCAAAACCGCTTAGTCTTCGACACTTCGACACTTCGACAAGCTCAGTGTACCACAAGCTCAGTACATCGCTCCGCTAAGCCACCGTAAGTGAATTTCTTAGGCAAAGCAAGAAATTTGAAACCCTAATAATTCCACCGGCGTTTGGTGTTCATTTCTTCGGCTTTTTCAAGTTCTTCTACGGGGATTACTTTTAAGAAAGAGGGATGTTGCTCGATGGCGTGTTCCAGTTTGTTGACGATTTCTTCGATGGTCTCGTTATCATAATCAAATTCGAGAGGCTCTTTGATTTCCATAGACTGGAGGATGCCTCTTTTTTTGATGTTAATCCCTTTTTTATCAAAAGACCTTCTAAAGCCGTCAATCACGATGGGAACCACGATGGGTTTGTATTTTTTAATGATGTGCGCCGTTCCCCTTCTAATTGGTTTCCAGGGTTTTGTGGTGCCTTGCGGAAAGGTGATTACCCAGCCATCATCGAGTGCTCTTCCAATGTTTGAAATATCACTCATCTTTACCTGCCTATTGACATCTTTGCCTTTTTCACGCCAGGTGCGTTCCACAGAGATGGAACCTGCATAAGCGAGTATTTTAGGTAATAAACCGGATTTCATGGTTTCGCTGGCAGCGACATAATAGATGTTTAACTTCGGATTCCAGAGGTAACCAATGTTCTTAATGGAATCATCACGGCCGTGCAGACTCGCATTGAACACGTGGAACATAGCGACCACATCGGCAAAATAAGTTTGGTGATTGGAAACAAAAAGAACCCCTCTTTCCGGGAGATTACGAATATTATCTGAACCCTCGATTTGCAGTTCGTTAAACCCTTTAAACCGGCGATGGGTCATAGCACCCATAATCCTGATTAACCAACGTTTTAAAAAAAGTATATGACCAAAAGGATTTTTTTTAAACAATCCCATAAAATAGCATTTGAGGTTGCGTTTTTCTATTAGAGAAAAACGGGTGGCAAATATACAAAAAACCTATTTTTAAAGCACAGCTTTTAACAAGTGTCTCACCTCACTTAAAATCATTGCTGTGGCACCCCAAACCACATGATTGTTTAATTGGTAGGCAGGAACCTCAATATCAATAGCATAGGAAGTGGTGAGTGTTTTATTTACAATCACGCTGTCATCCAGGAAATGTGTTAAAGGAACTTCGATGAGTGCCTCCACTTCAGTGGGTTGTGCAATAAACTGAGGCTGATTTTCGACAAAACCCATAAACGGCTGAACAATAAAATTGCTGGGCGGAATGTACATTTCCGTGAGTTGCTTGACGACTTGAATGTGTGCTCTTGGAACTCCAATCTCTTCTTCCGTTTCGCGTAAAGCGGTTTCAGTGAGGTCACGGTCCTCTATTTCAAACCGGCCACCGGGAAAGCCCACCTGCCCGGAATGCACCCCTCTGTATGTTTTTCTGAGGATGAGAATTAAGTTTGTTTGTTGCTGTTCATTGGGATAAAACAGTGCCATTACGCCTGCTTTACTCGCATTTTTTTGGGATTGTGCTATTTTTTTAAGTTCTTGCAAGCGTTCCTGAGGGGCCATATTCAATTGAATTTCCTCACCGGGTAAGTCCAAATTTTTTAACTTTGAAAGTGCTGTTTTAAACCTGTTAAACTCCATTGATGAAAAAATATATCCCCGTTATTTGCCTGCTGTTTTTGTTTCTGAATTGTGAAGATAAAAAAAATACCCCTGATACCGACAACACTTCTGTTGAAGATACCCTTCAAGTCATTGAAAAAAACCAACTCGAACCTTCCAAAGAAACCCTAAAAGACACGCTCGACCCCTTAGTGCCCTTAACAAATGCGACCCTGGAAGCCTTTTTAACCGAATATGGCAAAGAGAATCCGGAGCGATTTGTGACTCTGGAAACCACAGAAGGCACCATCAAACTTGAACTTTACAACAACACGCCACTTCACCGGGCCCATTTTATTTATTTGATTAAAAACGGGTATTTGAATACCACGGTGTTTCACAGGGTGGTTACCAATTTTATCATTCAGGGCGGAAATAGTGACCGAATGGAAACTGCCCGAATGCGTGGTAAAATGGGCAAATACACCCTCCCGGCTGAAATTATCCACCGAAATCACCGAGGCGCTCTGGCAGCTGCTAAAGAATACAGGAAAAATCCGGACGACCGCTCCTCCCCTTTTGAGTTTTACATCGTTCAAAGTCCTAATGGAGCATACCACTTGGACAAAAATTATACTGTTTTTGGCAAAGTGCTTTCAGGCATGGAGGTGGTGGATGCCATTGCAAAATTACAAACAGATGAGGGCGACTGGCCACTACACAATGTGAATATTAAGGCGACACTGGAGTGAGGCGCAACGGGCGTCATTATTTTAGGCAGCTATCAACCCACAGCAGATACCACCTGTAAATAGAAACCCTGACCGGGTGCTATAACCAAAAGGCAGGTGAAGTCATCCTTTAAAGTTTAGTCTCCCTTTAAATCAAGCCCTGAAAGGGCGACCAATCAACACCACCAGAGACCAGCCCTGAAAGGCGCTACTCAAAGTGGGTGAAGCCCACTTCGCTGACAACCACCACGAGATCAAGCCCTGAAAGGGCGACCTAACTCAAAAGTGGGTGAAGCCCACTTCGATAACACCCACCACGAGACCCAGCCCTGAAAGGGCGCTATAACTCAAAAGTGGGTAAAGCCCACTTCGCTGACACCCACCACGAGACCCAGCCCTGAAAGGGCAACATAACTCAAAAGTGGGTATAGCCCACTTTGCTGACAAACACCACGAAATCAAGCCCTGAAAGGGCGCCATAACTCAAAAGTGGGTGAAGCCCACTTCGCTGACAAACACCACGAAAAGCAACAGCTAGCCTACTCCCCTTTTGGATATACTGACGGTAATGACAGTTTAAACTTCACGGCTAGTAAGCGCATGCTTATCACTACCGAGCCGGAGATGATCACAACCCAGTTGGGGTCCAGGGGGGTTAATTCCAGCAGGAAATAAAAGATGCCGCCCAGGATACAGGCCGTGGCATAGATTTCTTTTCTAAAGATAATGGGGATTTCGTTACAGAGTATGTCCCTGATCACACCGCCAAAACAAGCTGATATTGTTCCCAGTGAAATACAAATAATGGGATGCAAACCCAGTTGGACGCCTTTTTCAATTCCCACTATGGTAAACAAAGCAATCCCTATGGTGTCAAACAAAAACAGCGTGCGCCTAAAATAATTGAGCTTGTTCCTGAAAAGGATGGCAAACACTGCTGAGGAAAAAATCACATACACATAGGTCATATTGTGCATCCACACAATGTTGACGTTGAGTAATAAATCTCTTAAAGTACCGCCCCCCACAGAGGTCACAAAAGCGATGATAAAAATACCAAACAAATCCAGCCGCTTGTGCATCGCCGTCAATACCCCTGAAATGGCAAAAGCGACAGTTCCTAAAATGTCTATGACCAGGTATAAACTCATTATTGTTGGGTATAAAAGGTGTAATCATCAAGGACTCTCTTGATAAAGTCAATGGGTTTTTCGTCAAAGGTAACTTCCATCACCTGAGCGGTTTTCGCCGAAAGCTTTAAGATAATATGATGGTTTCCATAGGCCATCGCATTTCTGTAAATGGATTTCATCGTTTGGACTTCATCGTCTTTAAACACCATGACCTGGGGGTATTTGGGTACATAGTCTTCAGGCAATTGGTGGAGGGTGATGGATTGGATGCTCGTTGTGTTTTTCTCTGAAATAACCGTAGTCGTGGCTGCAAGATCCCCCAGACGTTGTCCTTTTCCGTTAAACAACATAGTGACGATGGCCACAGAGCCAAAACCAATAGCAATATCCACCGTGCGCAACAACCAGCGCAACAAATAGTTTGAAAAGGCCGGTTTGGAACCATCCAGTTTCACTACTCTTATTTTTAACGCCGCTTTTCCGGGGCTTTGTCCGTTCCAAAAAGTTTCCCACAGCAAATGGTATAAAAACAAGGGCAAGCCGATGGTGAAATAATAGACAAAGACCGCATCGCCCACTACATTGGTTTGTGTAAAAATAAAAATAACAACAAACAGATAAGCAGCGATGATGAGATTGTCAACAATAAAAGCCAGAATGCGGTCCATAACGCCGGCGACATTTTGAGAAATTGTGACATTTTGTGCAGTTTCTATTTGAAAATTATCCATGAAATCTGTTTCTTTGAGCAGCTAATATTTTTTCAATGCGCGAAGCGGCTTTTGTAAAACAAAATAAAGATAAATGGTTAAGATTTGAAAGTGTTCTCAAGAATAATATTCAAATTTCTCCGGATGAACTCAGTGGTTTGTATATTGAAATTACAGACCACTTGAGTTATGCCCAAACTTTTTATCCAAAAAGCAGCACCTTGAGCTACCTCAACAACCTGGCAGTGCTCGCTCATCAAAAGATTTACAAAACAAAACGGGAGTCCCGCAAGCGCTTCATCACCTTTTTTACCGAAGAGTTTCCCTTATTTTTTAGAGTGTATCACAAACAATTGCTTATATCCTTTATCACTTTTGCTTTGTTTAGCATTATTGGTGCTTTTTCTGCAGCCACCGATGGCGATTTTGTAAGGTTAATCATGGGGGATGGGTATGTCAATATGACTTTGGATAATATTGAAAAAGGAGACCCCATGGCGGTTTATAAAAAAATGGGCGAAGTTGAAATGTTTTTGGGGATTACCATAAACAACATTCGGGTGGCGCTTTATGCTTTTGTATTTGGAATGTTGTTGAGTGTTGGCACCTTGTATATATTGATGAACAACGCCGTGATGCTGGGTTCTTTTCAGTACTTTTTTTATGACCAGGGGCTTTTATGGGAATCTGTGAGAACCATCTGGATTCACGGTACCATAGAAATTTCAGTGATTATCATCGCGGGTTGTGCCGGGTTGGTACTTGGGAACAGCATATTGTTTCCGGGAACTTACACGCGTTTGCAGTCTTTTGTAAGAGGCGCCAAGGACGGACTCAAAATACTGATAAGTACCATTCCCTTTTTTATATTTGCCGGTTTTTTGGAAGGCTTTGTCACCCGTCAAACCCACATGCCAGACTGGCTTGCTATACTAATCATTGGGGGTTCTTTGGCTCTCATTCTTTTTTATTATGTGTTTTACCCCATTCAGTTACATAAAAAACAAATTAACCATCGGCATCAAACAATGCCAAAACAACCATAAACAATGAAGGAAACCATTGATTTTAAACAACAACGTGAACTTGGCACCATCATCACTGATGTCTTTAAATTTGTTAGGATAGAAGGAAAAGAACTAGGCGGTTTGATTCTAAAAATAACAGGTCCTGCCCTGCTAGCTGTGATTTTTAGTTATGTGTATTACACCCAATCCACATTGGGTAATTTTGAAGCTATTTTTATGCAGCAGGAGTTCAGCAACAATATTTTGTTGTCTCTTTTTCTGTTGTTTGGTTCTGTCGTGGTTTTTTATGCACTTATTTACAGTACTGTACTGCTCTATATCAAATCTTATGTAGCCAATCAAGGCCATGTGCAAGTTGAGACCGTAAGCAGGGAAATAAAAGAGTATTTCTGGAGTATGTTGGGCTTGAATTTGCTTACCGGAATTATTGTCGCCGTTGGAATTATTTTTTGTGTCCTGCCCGGTATTTATCTCATGGTATGCCTCACACTGGCCTTTCCCATTCTCATATTTGAGCGCAACGACATTGGAGCGGCCATAAGCAACAGCTTTAAGCTTATCAAAGAGGAATGGTGGAATACATTTGCTACTCTCTTTGTGATTTATATCCTCTACTCCATCATCACAATGATCTTTCAATTGCCACAACTGCTGTATATGTTTGTTAAAGGCTTTACAATGAGCAACGAAGTTTCCGGAAATCCCTTTGAATTTATTGACTGGGTGTCAATTACCCTGGATGTGATTGCTATGGTTGCCGGGTATTTGATGTTTACCTTTATCCTCATTTCGATTGCATTTGTCTATTTTCACCTCAACGAAAAGAAAAATTTCACAGGCACTCTGGAAAACATTGATAAACTGGGACAGCGGGAGTAATACTATGACAAAACTTTTCCAGATACTCAGTGTGCTCTTTTTTAGTTTGACCGGTCAAGCCCAAGACCTCCCGGAATCAAATGAAGAACCCTTGACAGTGATTTATGAGGAGTCCTCTACTGTCACCCCCCTTCCATTTGATGAAGCTGTGCTGGAAAAATATGTGGGAGACCCACACTTTGATTATACAGAAGTTGACCCGGAAGCGAATTGGTGGCATCAATTTAAAGCCTGGTTGTCCCAATTGTGGTCTAAATTCTGGAGCTGGCTGTTTGGTGATTATGAATCCAATTCATTTTTGGTGTTTCTATTCAATGCGCTCCCATATATCATCCTGGGAGGCATTCTAATCTTTATAATCTGGTTGTTTTACAAGATTGATCCGGGTTCTAAATTGTTACTCTCAAAAGAAGCCCCGGAAGTATTTTATACAGATGAAGAAGAAATCATAAAGACTAAAAACATTCAGGACCTCATTGACCAGGCCCTTTCAAACAAAGATTACCGGCTTGCAGTGCGCTATGGTTTTTTGTTGGTTTTAAAACGCCTTAGCGAAAGGGAAATCATTGCCTATGAATTTGATAAAACCAATTCAGATTATATCAATGAAATTAAAAAAACACCCCTTTTAACACTATTTAAAAAAGTATCGATACTTTATGAATACACCTGGTATGGAAACTTTATCGTTCTCGAGCAGGATTATGGTAAAGCAAGTAAACAATTTGCAGCATTGCACGAAGAAATAAAACAAAGCCGTGAGTAATTTTCAAAAAATAGCACTTGGTTTGTTCCTTATTTTAATAGGGCTGCTGGTCTATGTGGAAGCTACAAAACCGCTTCCAGTAAACTGGTACCCCAGCTATGCTAAAAATGATAAAATTCCTTTGGGGACTTATGTGCTTCACGATTTGTTGAAACACCACTTTGAGGAAGACCTGATTGAAGTTGACAGTCCGCCTTATCTTTATTTACAAAATGAATCAGTAGAAGGCACTTATCTTTTTATCAATAACCACATCGGTTTTGACGAGGTGGAACTAGAGCACCTTTTGGCCTGGACTGCACTGGGAAACTCAGTTTTTTTATCTGCAAGCAGCTATAGCGAAAATCTGTTGGACACCCTTGGTTTGGAAATGCGTACTTTCTTTTTTTATAATCGTTTTCAAACACAGGCAGAGTTAAGTTTGGTTGACAAAAATTCAAAACCCGCAGAAGCTGTTACAAATCGAAAGAAACTTAAATATTTCCTATTTCAATGTTATTGACACACTCACTAACAGGGTTTTAGGGTTTTCAGAAGCTTTTGATGGTGAAGACACACCAAACAAGCCCGAAGTTAATTTTTTAAAAGTTCCCTTTGAAAAGGGAGAACTCTACTTTTACAATCAACCCGAAATATTTACTAATTTCTTTTTACTTGACCCTTCAAAAAGCCCATTCACTGCAAAAGTTTTAGCACACCTCAACACCGAAGGCTCAATCTATTGGGACAATTATTATAAAACAGGACGTCGCGAGGATGTGTCGCCTTTACATATTTTGTTTAAAACAAGGAGTTTTAAGTGGGCTTATTATACGTTGTTGATGGGAGTTTTACTCTTTGTGCTCTTTAACGGAAAAAGAAAACAACGACCGGTACCCATACTGGAACCTTTAACCAATAAGACTTTTGAATACACCCAAACCATCTCAGGTATTTATCGGGAAACGAAGGATAACCGTGCTGTATTAAGAAAAATAAATGCACAGTTTCTGGAGTTCATTCGAGTTAAACTAAGAGTTGAAACAAGTAACATAAACAATCAATTTTTCAATGAATTAGCGTTAAAAAGCAATCAAGAATCCTCTAAAGTAAAGGCGCTTTTTGAAGATTTGAAAAAGGTAGAAAGTCAGCCGTTAATAAAAGACAAAGAACTTATAGAATTACTCAAAAAAATTAATGAATTTAAAACCAAAATAGATGGAAAACATTGAAAATTCAAATGAAGAAATACATTTTGACAACCGGCTCGATTTAAGTGACTTAAAAAAAGCTGTTGAAAGTATCAAAGCGGAACTGGGAAAAGTAATTATTGGTCAGCATGAATTTGTAGAGCTCCTTTTAGTCAATCTGCTCTCAAACGGTCACGTGCTTATTGAAGGTGTTCCTGGTATTGCTAAAACAATTACTGCAAAGCTTTTTGCTAAATCGATCCAAACCGGTTTTAGTCGCATACAATTTACACCAGATTTGATGCCCAGTGATGTTTTGGGCACCTCTATCTTTAATATGAAAACGTCCAATTTTGAGTTTAAAAAGGGTCCTATCTTTTCCAATGTTGTTTTGATTGATGAAATAAACCGCGCCCCTGCAAAAACACAATCGGCACTCTTTGAAGTGATGGAAGAACGTCAAATCACTATGGATGGGAACAAATACACCATGGACGACCCCTTTATGGTGATAGCCACTCAGAATCCTTTGGAGCAAGAAGGCACTTATGCCCTTCCTGAAGCACAGTTGGACCGGTTTTTATTCAAAATCAATGTGGGCTATCCCTCCACAACTGAAGAGGTCCTCATTTTAAAGTCACATCACGACAGAAAAATGAACTTACCACTTGATCAAATCAATCCGGTGCTTACTGTGGAAAGCCTACGAAAATTCAAAGCCCAGGTTCAGGAAATCAGGATTGAAGACAAGCTTTTTGATTACATCGCTCAGCTTGTTGAAAAAACGAGAAACCACCCTCATTTGTATTTAGGCGCTTCTCCACGTGCTTCGATTGCTATTATGAATGCCGCTAAAGCTTTTGCTGCACTCGCCGGTAGAGATTTTATCATTCCTGATGACATTAAAAAAACGCTGATACCGGTTTTGGGACACCGAGTCATTTTGTCTCCTGAACGTGAAATGGAAGGCATGAAGCCCGAAACTGTGATTGATATGATTGTCAAATCTGTTGAAGTACCCCGATAAATGATTCAAACTATAAAATCATTGTATCTCACTGAGCGATTTTTTAAAGCAATCGCATTCATTGCCTTTCTTTTTCTGGTGTCTTACTGGTTTGAAGGTCTCTTTGGCTATGTGTGGATCGTGGTATTTATTTTTATGCTTTTCATTCTTGCAGAGTTTAGTATGCTCTTTTCAAAAAAGGGCTTGCACGCAAGTCGGCTTTTACCGGAACGCTTTTCAAACAGCGACATCAATTATGTTCAGGTAAAACTTAAAAGCGCTTATAGTTTTAAAACAAAACTCCAATTGATCGATGAGTTGCCTGTACAGTTTCAAAAACGTGATTTTTTGATGAAAGTGTCACTTCAGGGTAGCGAACAAAAAACGGTCACTTATGATGTAAGACCCGTTGATCGGGGTTCCTATTCTTTTGGGAAATTAAATTGTTATGTGTCCTCCCCCATTACTTTGCTAAAACGCCGTTATACTTTTGATGCCAATGCCAGTGTGAAAGTGTATCCTTCTTTCATTCAGATGAAAAAGTATGATTTTTTGGCGATTGACAGTAAGTTGAGTCATTTTGGTTTAAAAAAGATAAGACGCATTGGCCACACTATGGAGTTTGAGCAAATCAAAGAATATGTAACGGGAGATGACCTGCGCTCTATGAACTGGAATGCAACTGCTAAAAGTTCCCAATTGATGGTCAATCAATACCAAGATCAAAAAATGCAGCCCATTTTTTCCATTATAGATTCCAGCAGAGTGATGAAAATGCCTTTTGAAGAACTCAAATTACTCGATTATGCGATTAACAGCACCCTAGCTTTTTCAAACATTGCACTTAAAAAGGGGGATAAAGTGGGACTTATTGAGTTTTCCAATAAAATCAATAAAATGATACCTGCCCGGGCGAAGCGCACCTATTTAAATACTATTTTAAATACCTTATACAATGTTGACACTCATTTTCTTGATTCAGACTATGGATTGTTACAGGCCACTATTAAAAGAAACATCAACCAAAGAAGTTTGTTGATGCTATATACAAATTTTGAACACATATCTTCTTTACGCAGAAAGATTAATTATTTACAAGCCATAGCGAAACGTCATCTGCTGGTGGTCATCTTTTTTGAAAATACCGAACTGGACAAACTTGCCAATATTGAAATTAAAAATACGGTTGATTTGTATGATCAAACCCTAGCAAGGCAGTTTCAATATGATAAAAAACTCATCGTTAAAGAATTAAACCAAAAGGGGATTCAAACAGTATTAACAGCACCACAAGACCTCACCGTGAACACCATTAACAAGTATTTGGAAATTAAAGCCAGGGGGTTGATTTAAGATGCAATTCAATAAACAAATTGAATAAGATATATTTATAATATTCTTATCTTTACATCAACAAAACACATACCATGACCATCACACAATTGAAATATGTTTTAATGGTTGCCGAGCACAAGAACTTCACCAAGGCAGCAGAAAAAACCTTTGTCACGCAGCCCACACTCAGTATGCAAATTCAGAAGCTGGAAGAAGAGCTGGATATTTTGATTTTTGACCGAAGTACAAAACCGCTAAGATTAACAGACATTGGCACTATCATCATTGAGCAGGCAAGAAACATTGTCAATGAAGCAGAAAGAATGCAGGATATCGTTGATCAACAAAAGGGGTTTATTGGTGGTGAGTTCAAGCTCGGTATTATTCCCACTGTGATGCCCACCTTGTTGCCTATGTTTTTAAAAGCATTTACAAAAAGGTATCCCAAAGTAAAACTAAAAATTGAGGAGCTGAATACGGATGAATGTATTCAAAGGCTTCAGGAAGGCAATCTGGATGCCGCTATTGCTGCCACACCGCTTTTAAATGAAAATATCAAAGAAAGGGTACTTTATTATGAACCCTTTGTGGCCTATATTACTGAAAATCACAGATTGTTTCAAAACAAATCCATTGCCATAGATGATTTGGATATTGAGGATATTTTATTGTTAGAAGATGGACATTGTTTTAGGGATGGTGTCATCAATTTGTGTAAAACTTCAAAAGGGAATGAGAGTGAACACTTTCAACTTGAAAGTGGAAGTTTTGAAACCCTCATAAAATTATCCAATGAAGGTTTGGGTATGACTTTACTTCCTTATTTACACACGCTGGATATAAAGGAAAAAGAAAATCGTTATTTAAAACACTTCAAGGAGCCGTCACCGGCAAGAGAGGTGAGTATTCTTCAACACAAAAGTAAACTCAAGCAACAAATTATAGATGCTTTGTATGATGTAATTTCAGGAGTGGTGAGAGGTGCTATTGCTTTTCAGGACGTGAAAATAATTAGTCCGGTGGTAAAAAATAGAGCTTCCTAAAATGTTATTACAAAAAATGGGATACAAATTTCATTAACACTTAAAACTAACCTCACGTTATTGTTTAAAACAACAATTCAGGAAGCCTCTATAATCAACTAGGGTTTCAAATAAATAAGACATTGGTTGAGATCAGGATTCTCTTTAATAAGCGAGTTTACCCAAACTTTCAATTCTTCAATTTCGTAAGGAAGAAGCCTTTTGAGTGCTTTTTGTAATTCTTTGCAAAACAGGTTTGCGTCAAAACTAACCTTTGAAAGCACAGCCTTGGTATAATCAAACATAGCTCTAGCCATAATAAAAATGGAATTAAAATTAAAATTTAATTAATTAGAGTAGCGATGTTGAATAGGCAGGGAGTTTAAATTAATTAGCTCGAATTTAGTAAAAAAATACGTTCCTTTTTACAAATAGATAAAATTTAACAGTAATTAAGTTCGTGTTTTTTGTATGTTAAAAAAAATATGAAATTATAAAAACCTGATTTTCAATATCCTCTATAAAATATAATCGTGCTGAATGTTTTAATAAGGATGTTTAAGTCCAGGAATAAACTACGTTTTTTTATGTAATACAAATCATATTGAAGCTTTTCGAGTGCTTCTTCTTTTGAAGATGCATAATCACTTTTTACCTGCGCCCAACCCGTGAGTCCGGGTTTAATGATATGTCTGATTTCATAAAATGGAATTTCTTTTGAAAGTTCTTTCACAAAAAACGGTCTTTCAGGTCGTGGACCAATGACACTCATATCCCCTTTAAGTACATTTATAAACTGCGGCACCTCATCGAGGCGTGATTTTCTTAAAAACTTTCCAAATTTTGTAACTCTCATATCATCCTTAGTCGCCCAAACGGCTCCATTAACTTCTGCATTTTTAATCATGCTGCGCAATTTTATAATAAAAAAAGTTTTTCCATTTCTGCCTACCCTTTCTTGAAAAAAAAGCAATGAGCCGCGATTTCCGATAAGGTTACCAATCAATACAAGAGGAATTAATAAAACTCCCAATATGAGTCCGATGGATGCAATAACGATATCCATAAAACGATGAAAAAATAAATACAATTTATTTTGATTGCTTCGGCTAAAAGGAAAGTACCTGAAAAAGTCTTTGTCAACGTGGTGAACAGGGACCCGCTGGGTCAAATCTTCATACACCTGAGTGTATTCTTTTATAGAAAATCCTTTTTCAAGTAAATCCAGTAACTGGGTATAAACAGGCAGGGAGATGCGTTTTGAAAAGGTACCTGCTACAATAATTTCTGAAATGGCGTTTTCCTTAATGATGCGCTTGATATCTTCTGATTTAAACTGAAGTAGTTCCTGACCGATTTGTGGTTCTTTACCGGTATTGATAAAACCGATGACTTTGTAGTTTGGATCTGATTTTTCAATGGCATTTGTCATTAATTCGACATTGCTTACATTTCCAATAATGAGTATGCGTTTATAAAACCGGGGTGTTGAAATCAACATGATGTAAGCGAGTCTCCAGAGAAATAAAGCGAGGATTATTGCGATGAATAAATAAATGATTTGCAGTCTGTTTCCCGGCAATTGGGGGGTGTAGAAAGGGGTAAGCAAATATAACAGTACCGTTAAGGAACTTGTCAAGACGATGTTTTTAAAAACAACATCTATTTTACTGGCCTTTTGCAGGTCATACAATTCAAATACGGTTCCAAAAACAGAAAGGTACAAGGCCAAAACAATCAACCACTCCCAGCGCTCTGCAGATATAGTAACATAATCAAATGCAAAAATAACGCCCATTCCATAGAGCATTATAAAAACAGTCACAATATCCAAAATGCGAAGTAATACCTTTCGCTCAGAAACCTCAAAATGGATTTTTGAAGACTTTGTCATTCCTATAAATTTGGGATTTAAAAATACAACAAGTTATTTTAAAATATCAAACCATTGGCATTTAACTTTTTCCCAGTCAAAACTTTCTGCTTTTTTTCTGGCATTTTTAGTGAGTAAAGCAACTGTTTGCGGCTCATTCAGCAAAGTCTCAAGGGCTTCTATAAAAGCTGTTTCAGAATTGGGTTGCACCAGCAGTGCATCTTCATTCTCTTTCAGTAAATAAGGTATTCCACCCACATTTGTTGTGACCACAGGAAGTCCCAGTGCCATCGCCTCTATAACACTCACCGGGGTATTGTCAAAATTGGTGGTATTGATAAATATTGAAAATCCTTTGGAATGTTCAATCCATTCTTGTTTAGATAATTTCCCGGTAAATTCAACAGGGAGATGATGCTCCTTTGTATATTTTTTACACCTCGCTAAAGAGCCATCTTTTTCAGGACCCACCATAGAAAGTGTGGCGTCGGGATACTGATGAAGTAATTTTTTATAAACCTGAAGGGCAAGCAAGGGATTGTAAATTTCCGCAAAGGAGCGAACCCATAAAAGATTTGGTTTTACAGGACGCTGATTGAATTGGTAATTTTTGATTTCGATACTATTTGGAATACACACCACATTTTTATAACCAAATTGTAAAAAGACTTCTTGTAAGTAGTGTGATGGTGATACGTTGATGTGTGCATTATTAAATAAAAAGCACATTTTTTTTATCTTTTTGCAGCCGTTTTGGCAAATTACCACCTCTCAAAATGGGAAGGTATGGTTTGTTCATCCTTTTGCACATCCAGGCAACTGCAACGGCATAATAAAAGTTTGCTGTGCTATAGGTGTCAATTAGCACAATATCCGTTTCTTTCCTATGTCTGAAAACTGCCAGACACATATCCAACAGTCTAAAGAATTTATTTTTAACTGAGGAAGCTGTGCGTACTTCAAAACCTTCCTTATTAAGGAACATTCCTAAAGTATCCACGGAGGTGATAGTCACTTTATCGTGTTTTAGCCGGTTTCCTATGTAGAGAATTCTTTTCATGTATAATATATAGCAGGCATAAACCATAAATAAAGCCCGGTGCTGCCAGTCGCATAGAGGAATGACTAATGGTGAGTAGCCAAAAGAAATAAAACGCAAAAAAATACACATTGGGTTTGTAAGCAAGCCAATAGAAAAGCGGACTCGCTCCAAGTATGAACAATGCAATCAATCCGGGTACACCGTGTTCAGAAATAATACGGCTCAACTCGTTGTGTGTTGCGATTGAGATTCCGGTTTTTTCCTCTCTGTATTCTTTAATTTTTCCTATTCCAACTCCGGTTAAAGGAGCTCCAAAAAAAGCGTCTAGCTCAGTTTCCATCAATTCTGCCCTTCCTGTTGTTACATCTTGCTTGACTCTTCCTGCTGCATCTTGATTGTTATAACGTTTGTCCAGTAATCCTAGAGTTTGTATGGAAGTAAAAAGCCAGGTGATGAATAATATTCCTAAGATTCCCACTATTTTGGGCATCAGCTTGGCTTTTGTGAGGGCATCAGACATATAAAAGTAAATGATAAAAAAAGCGACACAACAAATAAGTGCTGTTATCATTCCTCCCCTTGAAAAAGTAACTAGTCCTCTATAACAAACACATGCCAACAAGAACAAATCAATTAAATTAACCAACCTGCTTTTAATGGTAAAGAGCCTGATAAACAGCATAATGGCTCCCAACCCCATAATAGTCGCTACCTGATTGGGTCCAAAGCCACCGGAAGCCGCAAAATTTGATGCTGTTCCGCTTAAGGAATCTCTAATGCTGGGTGTATAAACAAAAAGGTAAAATGTCAAGGTTATAATGGGCAGCATAATGGCTAAAAAAATATGATGGATTCTTTGGGCAGCTATTTTTCTGAAAAAACAATAGATTCCAACAACCCCCACAGTAACAGGACCACTTAAATTAAAAGCGATGGTCGTTCTGATGTTTGTATCATAATTGAGGTTCATCGCAGAAAACAAGATACCGGGAACTAATAAGAAAAGATACAACCAGTAAGGAATGGTTTTTTTAGAAGTACCATTGAGAAAAATGCCCATCAATAAAAAAAGAATCACAAGGTATTTTCCTGATTCATAAAAAAACATACCTCCTGTCATTCTAAAAAACAATTCGGCCCCCGTGATGTATGCTGCTGCCAGTAAGGCCTCATCGTTTTTATTTCCTTTCGTCACTATTAGAAAAAAGAAAAAACCACAGATTCCTAAAAAAATAAACTGCGATAAAAACGGAAATAGATAGACCACCAGCGCTATACCAAGATGCAACAACAAAAGTTGAATGTAAGTTATTTTTTTTATGGGTTTTATCCTGATTGCTTTCATGGGTCACTCCACAATTTTCTCCCTAAAAAATAGGATTATAAAAACAGTTCTGAATAATACACTCACTTAAACACGTATCTTTGAAAATAAATTTCCTTGTAAAGCATTCAATAAGTGAAAATATGTGCTACTGATATTGTTTATGTATTTATTCAGTTTATTCTGTTTGTCTTGTTTCTCTTTGAAATTAAAACATTTCAATTTTCTATTCCCAAATATATAGAAAGCCTAAGTATTGCGCTACTCCTTTTGAGTATTATTTTTTTACTCACAGCCTTCCTTCAGCTTAATAAAAACCTCTCTCCTTTTCCCACACCCGTTAAGAATTCACAATTAATCACAAATGGTGTTTTTAAAATTTCCAGACACCCCATTTATACAGCGATTATTGGCGGTGCTTTTTCTTTGAGTCTGCTTTTAGGTTCCGGATACAAATTGGCACTAGCTGTAGTTTTCTTGCTATTTTTCTATTTCAAAACACACTATGAAGAGCAAAAACTTGTGGAACGATTTCCTGAATACAAAGACTACAAGAAAAAAACAGGACGATTCTTAACGCTCTTTTTATTCAAACAATAATAAAAAAACATGCCCTCAAAATTTGTATTTTTGAGGACTCATTTTAATACTGAAAGTATGATCAATACCATTCGTTTTTTGTTTCTTTTTATAGTTGCTCCGGGTTTTATCTTAGGGCAATCATTACCCGCTTCACTCCCATTAAATCTGAAAAATACCACACTTGAGATACACCCAAAATCTAAGGAAACAGTTGAACTTATTTCAAAAGAAGCTCTTTTACATCACCTTGCTTATTTATCATCAGACGAGCTTCAAGGCAGAAGAACCGGTGAACCCGGAAATCTTGCAGCTCGCAATTATATTATAGATGAGTTTCTTTCACAAGGACTGGAAGTGACATTGCAACCCTTTACTTTTGAAAGAAGAGGTACTTCTTTTGATGCTGTCAATAGTATTGCCACCATTAAAGGCACTGAAAATCCTGACAATTATATTGCCATTACTGCCCACTATGACCATGTGGGCATTGGAAAGGCAATAGAAAATGATTCCATCTATAATGGGGCTGATGACAACGCTTCAGGGGTTGCTGCCCTTTTGGTAATGATCAAGTATTTTAAAGAAAATCCACCAAAAAACACCCTCCTTTTTATTGCGCTTGACGCGGAAGAGCTCGGTCTTCAGGGTGCCAAGTATTTTGTTGAAGACAATGCCGGAATGAACATCAAGCTCAATATCAATATGGATATGATAAGCCGAAACGAACACAACGAAATATACATTTGCGGAAGCCGCTACACCCCTCCTCTAAAGAATTATTTTTCCAACATTCCTCAAAATACATTCCCTGTAAAATTTACTTTGGGGCACGACGGTCTCGATGGAAAAGACGACTGGAGTACCCAATCTGACCATTTTCATTTTTACAGAAATAACATCCCATTTTTGTATTTTGGTGTGGAAGATCATCCCGGATATCACAAGCCTTCAGATGAGTTTGAATACATTCATCCTGAGTTTTATTATCAAGTTGTCAGATTTATCACAAACACCATTGCAGATTTGGACTCAAAAATTGAGTAAACCAGTGTAACAGATGTTACTTACAGAAAAAACCGGTTTGGGTAGCTTTGCACAATTAAAAAAGTATGGAAAAATACATCCACATCGCCAAAAACTCTTTTTCAGATTATTATCACTATTTGATTAGTGAAATTTCAAATCCCTCGTGGACCAATTATTTTTATTGGTTGATCGCCTTATCGCTTCTCGTTTGGGTAATTGAAATTATCATTCCCTGGCGAAAGAATCAAAAGATTTTAAGACGTGGGTTCTGGCTTGATAGCTTTTACATAGTGTTTAATTTTTTCATTTTTTCGTTGGTAGGCTATAATGCTATTTCCAATGTGGGGGTCGAGCTATTTAATGATTTTTTGGCGCTTTTTGGCATCTCCAATCTGGTGGCCATCAATGTTCAGAATCTTCCTGTGTGGTCACAACTACTCATCATGTTTATCATCGCCGATTTTATTCAATGGAATGTGCACCGGCAATTGCACAAACGTCCTTGGCTTTGGGAATTTCACAAGGTGCATCACAGTGTGAAGGAAATGGGATTTGCAGCACAGTTTCGGTTTCATTTTATGGAAAGTATTTTTTATAAAACTGTTCAGTATGTGCCGCTGGCGATGATTGGTTTTGGCATACAGGAGTTTTTTGTGGTTCATATGTTTGCTGTCTTGGTTGGGCACCTCAATCACGCGAATGTGGGCTGGAGTTATGGCGCTTTGGGATATATCTTTAACAATCCAAAAATGCACATCTGGCACCACAGTAAGCAATTGCCCAAAGAACATCCTAATGGAATGAATTTTGGCCTCACTTTGAGTATCTGGGATTATTTGTTTAAAACTGCTTATGTTCCAAAAGATGGAAGGGATATTGAATTGGGCTTTCATGATGATGATGATTTTCCCGAAGATTTTGGTGGGCAGATGGTGTATCCTTTTAAAAGGAAAACACCCTCATAAAAGATATATGAGGGTGTTTTAATATTGTTTGAAAGTTACATTTTATTCCACCGGATAATTCACCGTTCCATACTTATCAACCAGATAAATAATAGATGCCATAGCGGCGGCACCCAGTTCCAGCTCTCTTCTACTCACCAGTTCTAAGACATCAGTTTCTGCGTGGTGGATGTCAAAATAGCGTTGTGAATCTACTTTTAAGCCGGTCATAATATTGTTTTCTTTTTCAAGGGGTCTGATATCCACACCACTAAATCCCTTTACAAATAAATTTGCCAGATAGGGTTCAAAAAGTGGTTGCCACTGCTTTAAATAGGCCAACTCCTCGTCAGAGCAAGCAAATGAAAAACCACGGGGAGAAAAACCACCGGCATCACTTTCAATTCCAAAAATGTGTGGTTCTGTATTTTTGTCTGCTTCTTCTGCATATTTTCTGGCACCTCTTGTACCGTTTTCTTCGTTCATAAACAGCACAACCCTGATGGTATGTTTGGGCTTGTAATTGAGGTCTTTCAACATTCTCATCACTTCCATCGATTGAACCACTCCGGCTCCATCGTCATGAGCTCCTTCGCCCAAATCCCAGGAGTCAAGATGTGCACCCACCACAATAATTCTTTCAGGGTGAACGCTTCCTTTAATCTCTCCAATAACATTATGAGACTCTACATCGGGCATCATTTTGCTGGTTTGGTTAAAATAAAATTGCAAATCGGGTTGTAATTTGAGCATACTGCTTAAAACATTTGCGTGTGTAGTGCTAATGGCTGCCGCCGGAATGTATTGATCTAAGGGGAGGTCTCTGTATGACATCCCTCCACTGTGGGGGGTTTCGTGCTCTTTTAATGTTACTGAACGCACAATCACCCCAACAGCACCTAATTTTGATGCCTCATAGGCCCCGCTGGAACGCTGACTCACGGTGTTTCCATAATCGCCAAAGGTTTCAATAAACCGTGGATCCATGGCTTTATTAAAAAACACAATTTTACCCTCTACATCACTTCGATTCAATTTTTTCAAGCCCTCAATACCCTGTACTTCAATGATACCTGCTTTAAGTCCGCCTTGGGGTGTAGAGGTGGAACCACCCAGTGCTCTGATGTTTACAACGGTCGTATTTCCCGGAGAGGTTTCTATGTATGCATATTCTTTGATGCCTCTCACCCATTTGGGAACCATAACTGACTGTAGCCAGACCTTATCCAAGTTGAGTTGATCAAGTTCTTGTTTTGTATATTCAACCGCTCTTTCAGCACCCACTGAGCCCGAAAGGCGATGACCGATATTTTTTGTGATGTGCCTGAGCCATTCATAACTCTTTCCATTAACAAGTGCTTCATCATAAATTTTTCGAAGCATTATGGAGTCTTCCTCATTTACTTTTTGTGGATGAGCAGTCCAAAACAGTAAAAGTGCAAATGGGATAATGAGTAATTTTTTCATAAGTAAATTAATTTAATTCTTGATTTTCTTTATTGAATTGCATCTGTTCCTCTCTATTTAACCGAAGTTCTGAGCCAATTTTTAATTTATTGGGTTTAAGAGAAAAAAAGTAAAACATAATTGCCAAAGCAATGAGTAAAAATAAAAATTGTTCCGTTAAAAAATAAGAAACAATTGCAAATAGTGCCGGTGCTTCCAGAGTTGCATATCTAATGAGGCTAGCTGTTTGATAGATGCCCAGCTTTTCGCGTAAACTGTTTTTTGAATGTGCTGTTGCCAAAACATTTTTTTAATCACGTTTCCTCCAAACACCCCAAATAAGGTTAAAAATAAAACAACCAGAATAAATGTAGTGTCGATAGTTTCCAAATCAAGTGTATGGTTTTGAATTATTATATAAACTATAATTGCAAAACCCAACATACTCCCAAAAAAAGCAAGGTGCAGTATTGAGAGTGTGTTCACAAATGTTTTTGGTGTCATAGAGGTCCTAGTCATTTTCCAATTGCTTGATATAATCAGGGATTTGGGCTTTTAGTTCATCAGGTAATTCGGGTTCAACTATGTCTGTATATGCTTCTATCGTGTTGAGAAGAATTTTTGCTACCAGCAATCGGGCAGTTTCCTTATCATCTGCAGGAATACAATACCAGGGCGCGTGGCCTTTCGATGATTTGTTGAAAATTTCTTCATAATAGTTCATATAGGTGTCCCAAAGCTTTCGTTCTTTAAGATCACCGGGAGAAAATTTCCAGTTTTTATTGGGTTTATCGAGACGTCTTAACAGCCTGAATTTTTGTTCTTCTTTGGAAATATTGAGAAAGAATTTAATAATGATGGTTCCGTTTTCGGAAACGGTTTTTTCAAAATTATTGATTTGTTCAAAACGTTTTTCCCAAAAAGCATCATCAATATCATCGACAGTTTCAATACCCGGAATGTTTTCGTTAAGAATATAATGTGAATGCACACGGGTTACAAGCACATTTTCATAGTGGGTGCGGTTAAACACGGCATATTTTCCTCTTTGAGGGAGTGCAACCTGATGCCTCCATAAATAATTATATCGCAACTCCTTTGGAGAAGGCGTTTTAAAACTATGATTATCCACGCCACGCACGTTAAAATCTTTAAAAACTTCCCTGATGAGGCTGTCTTTTCCTGCTGTATCCATGGCCTGTAAACAAACCAACACACCATACTTCCCATGTGCATATTGAGTATTTTGAAGTTCGCCCAGTTTGCGTCTGGTTTTTTTGAGTTCTTTTTCTATTTTCTTTTTGGATGCTTCAAGCGGAAAGCTTGTGGGCAGGTCTTTGATTGAAACAGGTTTTGTAATTTTAAATTGCTGAAGATTGATATTATTCATTTTTAGAATTTGCTTGAATTTCTAAAGATAAGAAAGTTTTGTAATTAGTTATTTAGTTGCAAATAGTTTTACATCTTCTTCTGTGATTTCTTTACCGCCAAGGATAATCAATCTTTCAACCACATTGCGCAATTCTCTAATATTCCCGGTCCAGTCATAGGCCTGAAGGAGTTTGATGGCTTGTTTGCTAAACTCTTTTTTAGCGGTGCCTTGTTCTTGGGAAATTTTGTCTGTAAAGAAATCGATTAACAAAGGAATGTCATCTCTTCGATCGTTTAATGACGGAACTTCAATTAAAATCACTGCCAAACGGTGGTATAAATCCTCTCTGAAGCGGTGGTCTTTAATCTCCTCTTTCAGGTTTTTATTGGTTGCGGCAACGACTCTGACATCTACTTTGATGTCCTTATCATTGCCCACACGCTGTACTTTTCCTTCCTGAAGTGCTCGCAAAACTTTGGCTTGCACCGCAAGGCTCATATCCCCTATTTCGTCCAGAAAAAGTGTCCCTCCATTTGCAGCTTCAAATTTACCTGCGCGGTCTTTGATGGCTGATGTAAACGCCCCTTTGATGTGTCCAAAAAGTTCACTTTCTATCAATTCCGGCGGGATGGCTGCACAATTGACTTCTATCATAGGACCTTTTGACCGTTCGCTTTTTTCATGAATCCAGTGTGCAACGAGTTCTTTTCCGGTACCGTTGGGTCCTGTGATGAGCACCCGGGCTTCTGTAGGTGCCACTTTTTCAATCATATCTTTAATGTGTTGAATCGCTTTTGACTCCCCCACCATTTCATAATTTTTACTAACCTTTTTCTTGAGTTGCTTGTTTTCAACCACGAGCTCTTTTCTATCCAGGGCAATGCGCACAGTATTCAGCAAGCGATTGAGGTCCGGGGGTTTTGAAATATAATCAAAGGCACCAAGGCGCATTGTATTTACTGCCACATCCAGGTCACCGTGACCGGAAATCATTACCATCGGGATTTCTGGTTTAATTTTTTTGGTGGCTTCCAGAACTTCTACTCCATCCATTTTTGGCATTTTAATATCACAAAGGATGAGGTCAAAATCTTCATTTTTGATAAGTTCCATTCCGGCAAGACCGTCTTGGGCTTCAAAAACTTGATAGGTTTCACTTTCTTCAGTTAAAATTTTTACTAAAACTCTTCTGATGGCGGCCTCGTCTTCTATGATTAAAATTTTTGGCATGTTGTGAATACTTTTTATTTTGAGTTTGAATTCTCTTTGATATGAATATCTCGTTGTGGATAGGGAAATTTAATCTTGTTTTTTCTAAATTCTTTTTCGATTGTAAATCGCAAATCACTTTTTATTCTGGGCTCGATAAAACTTTCAGAAATAAAAAAATAGATACCAAAGTGAAGGGCATATTCCCCAAATTCTTCAAAAAAGACGAAGGGTTCATGGGTTTTTAGTATTTTCTTTTGCGACTTGGCTGCGTCAATGAGAATTTGCTTTACCAGTTCAACATCTGCATCGAGAGCAACTCTTACACTAACTGATTGCCGTGTATTTTTGTAGTTTTGGGTATAATTAATCACATTGTCTGTTACAAACTTATGATTGGGAATTACAATCACTTTTTCATCTCTGGAAACGGCTCTTGTGGTGCGCAATTTGGTATCAAAAACTTTGCACACAATACCATTGACTTCAATAATATCTCCTGCCTGGACAGATTTATCAAGGATGATGTAAATACCGCCTATGATGTCTTGAAAAATTTCGCGCATCGCAAGTCCCAGACCAATAAAAATCACAGCAGTTGCAGTTAATAGCAATGTGATATCAATACCGGCAGAGCTTAAAACGGAAACAAAAACAAGAATGTACACCAAGTACCCTATAAAATTAAAAGCACCCAGAAAACGCAATTTCTCATCCGGATCAAGTTTACGGGTATAGACTTTACGGATGAGTCTTAGAATGATTTTTACAATAAAAAGAGAGGTGATCAGTAACAATAGGAGTCCTACTGTAATAACAATAGCATTACTTTCATTACCAAAGCGAATGAGTTCAAGTTGAAGAAAATCATTAAAGGTGTTCCAGAAAGTACCAGGAATAGCATCTTTTACGTTTTCTAGCTTGTTGTCCATAATTTTTTTAATATTTCAGCCATTTGTACAACTCTTTATAAGTGGGTTTTTTACCATACATCAAGATACCTACACGGTAAATTTTTGCGGCAAACCAAACGACCAAAGCAAATGTAGCAAATAAGAGCAACATAGAAATTAAAATTTCCCACCAAGGTACTCCAAAGGGGATGCGCATAAGCATTACAATGGGTGAAGTGAGAGGAATGTGTGAGAAAATGACAGCAACAGAACCGTGCGGATTTTCAATCACAGCAAAAAAACCAACATACATTGCCAGCATCAAAGGAATAATTATGGGGAACATAAATTGCTGGGTGTCAGTTTCATTATCAACTGCTGCTCCAATCGCTGCATAAATAGAACTGTATAGAAAATACCCTCCGATAAAAAAGATCAAAAAGGAAATAATTAATGTTGCAATGGGTAGTCTTGCGATATCATAAAGCACTGCTTGCATACCTGAAGCATTCGCTTGATCCATCATTTCCTGACTTGGCATGGTTGATGGCTCTAAGTTGAGACCAAAAACACTGGTTGCAATCACCATAAGGATTCCTCCCAAAACCACCCAAATGAGAAATTGAGTAACTCCTGCCAGAGAAGTTCCAATAATTTTTCCCATCATCAAATGATACGGTTTTACAGAGGAGATTATGATTTCAATAATGCGGTTTGTTTTTTCTTCAATCACACTACGCATCACCATATTCCCATAAATAATGATAAACATCATCAATAAATAACCCGCAGCACCACCAAAAATTGCTTTGATCCAACTCGACATTTTTGAGGTTTGTTCTCCTTGATAGTTTTCAATTTTTATGTCCACATTGGTTTTTGAAGTTTCAATTTTTACTAAGTCCACCCCATCGTTTTCCAATTTGAGATTGGTGAGATTTGAATTCAATCTTCTTTCAATGGATTGAATGGTTGATACACTGGGTGACCCTTCGATAAAGAATTGAATATTTTTATCAAGTTGGGTTAAATCTTGTGTTTTTGGAATGTATAACAAGCCGTGATATTCACTGGTTTCACTGATGGTTTTTGCCGCTTCAAGGTCAATGTCTGTTAACTGCTTAAATTTTAAATTTTCAGTATCATCAAATGCCTTTACAAAAAGTTGGGTTTCGTCAAGAACTGCCACCGTTCTAACTTCTTCACTATTTAATCCACTTAAATAAACCACTAAAAAAATCATTCCCACTAAAATTAACGGGCTTAAAATGGTCATGACGATAAACGATTTATTCCGCACTCTGGAGTTGAATTCGCGTTTTATAATGAGTCGTAAATTTTTCATGTTTAAGAATTTGAAACAGTTTGAATAAATATATCATTAACACTAGGAATCACTTCTACAAAATGATTTATTTGCGCTTTTGTGATTAAATAATTTATTAACTCATTGGGATTTGCGTTGGAATCAATTTTGATTTTAAGTTTTAAATCTTCGTCCAGCGATTTGAAGGTTGCTGGTGTCACTTGAAACTTTTGAGTCAACTCATTTTTTAACGTTTCAGGGTCATTTGTTTTTAAGCCCACTTCAAAGGTGTTTGATTTGTATGTTTTTTTAATATCGGTCACTTTTCCGTCAAGTACTTTATTTGCATTGTTTATCAAAGCAATGTGGTCACAAAGTTCTTCAACAGATTCCATTCTGTGAGTTGAGAAAATGATGGTTGCTCCTTGATTTCTGAGTTCGAGGATTTCATCTTTTATCAAGTTGGCATTTACCGGGTCAAACCCACTGAAGGGTTCATCAAAAATGAGCAGTTTGGGTTCGTGCAAAACAGTTACAATAAATTGCACTTTTTGAGCCATACCTTTGGAGAGTTCTTCTATTTTTTTATCCCACCAGTTTCCGATATCGAGTCTGTCAAACCAATATTTGAGTCTTTGTTTTGCCTGGGATTTAGAAAGTCCTTTTAGCTGTGCCAGATACAACGCCTGCTCACCCACTTTCATTGATTTGTAAAGTCCTCTTTCTTCGGGCAAGTAGCCAATTTGCTGAATGTGGTGTGGCTGAAGTGCTTCTCCATCGAGAAAAACGGTGCCGGAGTCTGGCATTGTAATTTGGTTAATGATGCGTATGAATGTAGTTTTTCCGGCTCCATTGGGACCTAAAAGTCCAAAAATACTTCCAGTTGGCACTTCGATAGAAATCGAATTTAAAGCCGTGAAGTTTCCATAGTTTTTTGTGACTTGATTGGCTACTAAAATGTTACTCATGAAGTTGATTGTTTGAAGCTATTTGTATGATTATTTTTAAATCTGTTACAAAATATTTATGGTTAAAAAACAAAACCCACCCTAAGTTAAAGGAACTATAGGATGGGAAAAAAAATTGCTATGAAAAAGAAAAATATGGTTAATTAAAATTAACCATAAACAAATATAACAATAAAAAATTAAACTCAGATAGTTTAAGAAAACATATCCTTTACTTTTTCAAAAAATGATTTATCGTCATTTTCCGGCTTTGGTGTAAAGTTTGGGTCGTTTGCCATTTTTTCAAAAAACTCTTTTTGTTCCTTCGAAAGTGATTTTGGCGTCCATACATTTACGTGAACCAAAAGGTCTCCGGAACCATAACCATTAATGCTGGGTATTCCTTTATTTCTCAATCTTAAAATTTTGCCACTTTGAACTCCTTCATCTATTTTAATTCTCACTTTTCCGGTGACTGTATCTATTTCTTTAGATGTTCCAAGGGCTGCTTCAGAAAAACTGATGTAAAGATCATAATGCAGGTTATCGCCTTCTCTTTGCAATGTGGGGTGTGCTTTTTCCTCAATGGCAACAAGTAAATCACCTGCAATACCATTGCCGGGCGCTTCATTTCCTTTTCCGGAAACTTTTAGTTGCATTCCATCAACCACTCCCGCAGGAATTTTAACGGAAATTGTTTCCTCGGTTAGCAGCATTCCACTGGCATCTGCATTGGGTGGTTTTGAATCAATAATTTGACCCGAACCGCCACAAGACGGACAAGGAGACGATGTTTGCATTCTTCCCAATATGGTGTTTGTAATACGCGTTACCTGACCACTTCCATTACAAGTTGAACAGGTTTTATAAGTGGTGCCTTGTGCTTGTTTTTTACGTTTTACTTTTATTTTTTTCTCAACACCATTTGCAATTTCTTCAAGTGAAAGTGAAACTCTTATGCGCAGGTTGCTTCCTTTCATTCTGCGTTGACCTCCTCCACTAAACCCGGAAAATCCAGAAAAGCCGCCGCCGCCGCCGCCAAAAGCACCTCCAAAGATGTCTCCAAATTGGCTAAAAATATCTTCCATATTCATACCGCCACCGCTAAATCCACCGGAACCATCAAAGGCTTGATGACCATATTGATCATAACGCGCTTTTTTATTGGGGTCACTTAAAACCTCATAAGCTTCAGCTGCCTTTTTGAACATTTCCTCTGCCTTGGCATCACCGGGATTTTTGTCAGGGTGATACTCAATAGCCTTTTTTCGATAGGCCTTTTTTATTTCTGCAGCAGTAGCGCTTTTATCTATGCCTAATATGTTATAATAATCTTCTTTCATCTGTTTGTATTTACTGATTTTTACAGGTCAGACCTGCCTTTACCACTTTGCCGCAAGAAGCTTTAAAGCGCAAGCCGGTCGGGCAGGAGTTCTATCCACTTATTGATTTTCGGCGAGTTTGAAATAATTGCGAATGGAAATTTCATAAATCAGAGTTTATTTTAATGACCTATAACAACTTTTGGATAGCGAATTATCTTATCACCCAATTGATATCCTTTTTCAAGAATATCAATTATTTTTCCTTTCAACTCTTCTGAGGGAGCAGGAATTTGTGTAATGGCTTCGTGGGTTTCTGAGTCAAAAGTATCACCTTCTTTGACTTCAAAATAATGGAGCCCTTTGGATTTTAAAGTTTCTTTTAATTTGTTATGAATTAAAGTCACTCCTTGAAAGAGCGTGTCATCTTCCCCTTTTTTTAATTCAATGAGCGCTCTGTCAAAATCATCTAAAACCGGCAGCATAGAAGTCAGAACTTCTTGTCCGGCAGTTTTAAAAAGATCTATGCGCTCTTTTGATGTTCGCTTTTTATAATTTTCAAATTCAGCAAAAAGTCTTAAAAACTTTTCTCTTTCGAGCTTGACTTCTTCCTCCAAAGCATTGATATTGTCTTCCAACTGTTCAATTTTTTTATCAATCTTATCCATCTTCTTGTCATTAGATTTTGACGATATTGAAGATGTTGTTGTTTCTTTTTTACTCATTTATAAAAATTTGAATTTTTAATTTCAATGTGTATTACAAAAGTACTGCCATAAGGCGATTTGTGTCAAAATGTCATTGCTTTTTTTAATATGATTTTAAGATATTTTAAATGTATGACTAGTAAATTTGTAAACAAATCAAAAATTAACACAAACCATGAAACAAAACATTTTAAAAGTAACAATTCTTTCCATCATTGCAGTCTTTGCGATATCCTGCAAAGGGGATAAAGAAAAAAAATCAGAAACCGGTGACGTCCAAGAAAAAATGGAAGCATCTTCTGATGTAACAACTTATATAGCCGATGCAGATGGCTCACAAATTGAATGGGAAGCCGGTAAATTAACTGGTAACCATACCGGGTACCTCAACATTGCAAAAGGCTATATTAACCTAAATGAAAACAACGAAATTAAAGGTGGAGAGTTTGTTATTGACATGAGCACGATTACTGTTACAGACCTTGAAGGTGATGGAAAAGCAAATTTAGAAGCTCATTTGAAAGGAACCGTTGAAGGTCAAGAAGGGGACTTTTTCAACATCAATAAATATCCCAGAGGAAGCTTTGTAGTAACTGGGATGGAAGTGGCAGATGGAAAAACCTGGATGCAAGGTAATCTTACTCTTTTAGAAACAACCAGAAATGTAAAATTACCGGTCAATATGTCCTTAGATGGTGATAAAATGATTCTTCAGTCTGAGGAGTTTGAAATTGACAGAACGGAATGGGACATCAACTTTAGATCAAAATCTTTTTTCCCAAATATTGGTGATAAAGTAATTTATGATGATATCAAGTTAACCGTTTATCTGGAAGCTGATAAAGCTTAATTATTTTAAATACAAAAAAGAAAAAACACTCACTCCCTAGTGGGTGTTTTTTTGTTACAATATATCTTGAATTGCTTTGTTTAAGGTAGGATAATCAAAAGTGAATCCTGTTTTTTCTATTTTTTGAGAACTTACTTTTTGACTGGATGTCAATAGCGTTGCCATCTCTCCTAAAATTAATTTTAAAGCAAACTCAGGTATGTTCGGTAAAAAGAGTGGTTTATTTAAATGTTTTGCAAGCACTTTTGTCATTTCTGAATTTGTAACTGGCTCAGGGGCTACGGCATTAAAAGTTCCTTCTAGATTTGAAGTTAAAACATGTAAATAAATTCCAGCTATGTCCTTGATATGAATCCAGGATTGCCATTGCTTGCCACTTCCAAGAGCAGCACCAACACCAAATTTTATCGGCTTTATGATTTGTGGCAGTGCACCTTCTTCTTTATCGAGTACCATTCCTGTTCTTATTTTTGAGACTTTTAAGTTCAGGTGGTTGAATTTATCAGCCACTTCCTCCCAGCTTACTACAACATTTCCCAGAAAAGAGTTATCTATACCCTTAAAATCTTCCCTGTATAATTCATTATAATCACTTGGGTAAACATTTACACCGCTGGAAGAAATAAAATGTTTAACAGTATGCTCATTCTTATGAAGGGTATTGAAGAGTAAGTTTCCTGTAAGCACCCTGCTTTCCAATATTTCCGTTTTGTAGTCACTTGTCCATCTTTTTGCGATTGTGGCACCGGCAAGATGAATAATTGCATGAACTCCACGAATTGCATTTATATCAATTTCTCCTTGTCTTGGGTTCCAATAAAATCCCTTATAATTATCTTTTTCTTCAATTTTATTTTTTGAAGTCGTAAGATAGTTTACTTTAATTTGGTGTTTTAAGCATTGTTTTACCAATTCTTTTCCAATAAGTCCTGTCGCTCCTGTTACTAAAACTCTCATGCCTCAATTTTTTCTTCTAAAATACATTTTTCAGTATTTGGAAACTAATTTTTAAAGAAGGTTTAACAGCTCTTGGGAAAGATTAACGAAGCAATTTGTTTAGGTAAGAACCATAGCCACTTTTTTCAAGTGGTTTTGCGATTTCCTGCAATTGGTTTTTATTAATGAAACCTTTTCTAAAAGCTACCTCTTCTATGCATCCAATTTTTAAACCGGTTCTTTTTTCAATAGTTTTTACAAATTCTGTTGCTTCAGTGAGTGCTTCGTGAGTACCGGTATCGAGCCAGGCATAACCTCTGCTCATGATTTGCATTTTAAGTTCTTCTTTTTTGAGAAAGGCTTCATTTACAGCGGTGATTTCTAATTCTCCTCTTGCAGAAGGTTTCACGGCTTTAGCAATTTCGATCACTGAGTTTGGATAAAAATAAAGTCCCACAACAGCATAATTACTTTTAGGTTGTAAAGGTTTTTCTTCGATACTTAAAACTTGCCCGGCTTCATCAAATTCTGCTACGCCATAGCGCTCAGGATCATCTACATAGTAGCCAAAAACAGTTGCATTTTGTTGCTGCACTGCTTGTTGTTTTGCTTCAGCAAGAAGTTTTTGAAAACCGGCTCCAAAAAAGATATTATCTCCTAAAATCAAACATACATCCTCCTCACCAATAAATTTTTCTCCAATGATGAATGCCTGTGCCAAACCGTCTGGTGAAGGCTGTTCTGCATAAGAAATAGAAATCCCTAGCCGACTTCCATCGCCTAATAATTTTTGAAAATTTGGTAAATCCTGTGGGGTTGATATGATTAGAATTTCTTTGATGTCTGCTAAAAGCAACACCGAAAGTGGATAATAAATCATGGGTTTATCATAAACAGGAAGTAATTGCTTGGAAACTACTTGAGTTAATGGATGCAATCGTGTTCCGGCTCCTCCTGCTAAAATGATTCCCTTCATTATTATTTACTTTTTATATTGATTTTTATAATATTCCTGATAAGCGCCTGAGGTTACATTTTTTAACCAATTCTTGTTAGTTAAGTACCAATCTATTGTATTTGAAAGTCCTTCCTCAAACGTTAAAGAGGGCTTCCAACCTAAATCCGCATTTATCTTTGAAGCATCAATTGCATAACGCAAATCATGACCGGGTCTGTCTTTAACAAAAGTAATCAATTGTTCTGAACTCCTTTCTGGTGTGTTCAATTTCTCGTCCATCAGGCTACAAAGTAGTTTTACCAAATCGATGTTTTTCCACTCGTTAAATCCCCCAATATTGTATGTTTCCTTCTTCTTTCCCTTATGAAATGCCAAATCAATAGCAGTAGCATGATCAATAACATACAACCAATCCCGGGTATAATTTCCATCTCCATAAACCGGAAGGGGTCTTTTTTCAATGATATTATTGATAAAAAGGGGAATTAATTTTTCCGGAAACTGGTTGGGCCCATAATTGTTTGAACAGTTTGATATGATATATGGAAGTCCATAGGTCTCTCCATAAGCTCTCACAAAATGGTCTGAACTTGCTTTGGATGCTGAATAAGGCGAATTGGGATCATAAGAGGTTTTTTCGGTAAAAAGTCCAGTTTCTCCAAGTGTGCCATAAACTTCATCTGTACTTATGTGGTAAAATAATTTGGTTTCAAAATCATCTTTCCATACTTCTTTTGCGGCATTCAGCAAGTTTACGGTTCCAAATATATTGGTTTTTAAAAAGGACAATGGATCTGTAATTGAGCGATCTACATGCGATTCTGCAGCGAGATGAATCACACTGTCAAATCGATATTTTTGAAATAGGTTTAGGATTCCTTCAGAATCGTTGATGTCTGCTTTTAAAAAAGTATAATTTGAAGCGGCTTCAACGTCTTTTAAATTTTCAAGGTTTCCAGCATAAGTAAGTGCATCCAAATTATAAATGTGATAATCAGGATAGTTGTTAACAAACAAACGCACCACATGAGATCCAATAAAACCTGCTCCTCCTGTAATTAAAATATTTTTCATCATATTAAAATACCTCCCAGGTTACTTTAAGTCCTTGTTTTACATTAAATTCAGGTTTGTATCCCAAGAGTGACTTTGCCTTTGATATATCTGCCAATGAATCTCTTACATCACCCACTCTATCGGGACCGTAAAGGGCTTCTAAATTAATTCCTGAAATATCTTTCAAATCACTCCATAAATCGTTTAAACTGATGCGTTCCCCAAATGCTACATTATAAACTTGATTTACAGCATTTTCAGGTGCAAAAAACGCTTTTACATTTGCCTGAACAGCATTTTCAACAAAAGTGAAATCACGTGTTTGTTCACCATCGCCATTGATGGTGGGTGACTTTTGATCTTTTAATGATTGCATAAATAAAGGTATCACGGCAGCATAAGCTCCTGTGGGGCTTTGTTTGGGCCCAAAAACATTAAAATATCGTAAACCAATGCTTGCTGTTTTATAAGACTTGTAAAATACATCAGCATAAAGCTCATTCACATATTTAGTGACAGCATAAGGTGATAAGGGCTTGCCAATTTCATCTTCAACTTTAGGAAGCTTTTTACTGTCACCATAGGTGGAGCTTGATGCTGCATAGATGAGTCGTTTTACAGTTGAAGATTCTTTTTGAGCTACCAGCATATTGAGAAATCCCGTTATATTGACGTTGTTTGAAGTGATGGGGTCATTAATTGAACGCGGTACAGAGCCCAAAGCCGCTTGATGTGAAACATAATCAATACCCTCCATCGCTTTTTTACAGGTTTCCAAATCCCGTATGTCACCTTCAAAGAATTCAAAATTTGGCAAGTCTTCAAACTCTGAAAGATTTGTTTTAAAGCCTGTTGCAAGATTGTCTAAAACTCTTACTTTTCCCGCTCCATATTTAAGTAAATAACCCACTAAGTTTGAGCCTATAAAGCCCGCTCCTCCTGTAATTAAAAAAGCAAATTTTGATAAATCTTGATTGTGATAGTTTGAATTGTATAGCATTTGCTGAAAAATTTTGACCCAAAATTATTTAATTGAAAGCTATTTACCAGGGGTCACAGGTTTTAAAAACAGCTCACTATAATTGTAACTTATTTACTTAAAAGCACAGATTGAAAAATGTAATTTAAATCATTAAAAAATGTCCAGTTTTCAATGTATTCTTTATTTATTTTAACCTTATCAGGCCAGATAACTTGATCATTGAATTGCTGAGGATTGCTTTTATCCTTAAGCAATAGGTCTTCGTTTTTATATTTTAAAGTAGCTGGGCCTGTTATACCGGGTCTTAGCGTTAAGATGATACGGTCATCACCTTCAAGTTTATCTGCATAACCGGGTAAATCGGGTCTTGGACCCACCAGACTCATATCGCCTTTAAGAACATTATAAAGTTGTGGTAATTCATCAAGTTTTGTTTTTCTTAACCAACGCCCCCACTTTGTTTGATGACTTTCAATCTCTTCAATGGAATGTTGTTTTTGACCCTTGAGGGTTCTAATTTTATACATTTTAAAAACCCTACCGTTTTTTCCAATTCTATTTTGAACAAAAAGTCCCGATAATCCAAGATTGATTCTTGATATTAAAAGCAACAAAATTAATGGAAATATTAGTATTAACAATACTAAAAAAGAAACAGTAATATCAAATGTTCTTTTTAAAATTTGTTGCTTTAATGACAACATTTTGCAGTAATTGGTTTAATTCAATAATTGAGAGTTCCTTGAAGAAGGTCTTACATTTTTATGTTTTCTTTTTAAATATTCTTTTTATGAAATTATCTTTTTTGTCGTCATCGTGATAACCATTGTTGTAGTTTCCATAGCCATATCCATAGCCATATCCATACCCGTAGCCGTATCCATATTTGGCTTTAAGCTGATAATAATTCATAACAAAACTAATGTGTTTAACCTCTCCTGTTTTGTATTTATCATTTATTACAGCAAGCATTCCTTTTCTTGTATAGTTTTGACGAACCACATAAATGGTTGCGTCTGCATATTTAACTAACTCCATTGCATCTGAAACCAATGCAAGCGGCGGGGAATCAATAACAATGTAATCATAAATCTTTGAAAGCTCGTCAATGAGTTCTGACATTCGTTCCCCTATAATCAATTCTGAAGGATTGGGCGGTATGGGTCCGGAAGTGGCAATATCCAAATTATGTACATTGGTTTTTTGAATAATCTCTTCCAGGCCGGCATCATTGATAAGGTAATTTACGATTCCTTTATCATTTTTGATATTAAAATCATCAAATATTTTTGGTTTTCTAAGGTCAAGGCCCAACAGTATGGTTCTCTTTTCGCTTAAAGCGAAAACAGAGGCAATATTGATTGAACAAAAGGTTTTTCCTTCACCGCTCACGGAAGAGGTAACCAAAACTGTTTTTGTGCCTTCAATACCTCGTTTTTTATACATAAATTGAAGACTGGATCTCAATGACCTAAAGGATTCTGAAATAGCAGACTTTGGTTTGTTGAGAACAACCAGGTTATCATTTCTCTTGCTTTTACCCACAACACCAAGTACCGGTATGGGGGAAAGTCTGTTAATTTCTTGAGTAGTATGGATTTTATTATCAAAAAAGACTATTAAGAAAACAAATACAAAAGGAATAAAAAATCCAAATATAGCAGCCATCACATAATTCAATTGATTGTTGGGCCCCACCTGCCCTCCGCCAATATCTTTTGCAGAATCTATGACTATCACATCACTAACGTTTGCGGCTTTTACAAGACCTGCTTCGCTACGTTTAGCCAAAAACAAATTGTAAGCCTGGTTGCTTAAATCAAAACGCCGCTGAATTTTCAACAATTGTTGTTGCTCCTTTGGCAATCTTCTTATATCTCTTTCAGCTTCTGCAATCTCTCGATTAAGGTCGTTGATTTCAGTGCTCTTGAGAGATTTTGAGGAAGTCATATTTTCAAACAATACAGCTTTTACAGCATTAATCTGCCTATCTATATCTGCAAATACCGGGGCACCTTCTCTAAATGAATATTGTAATTTATTACGTTCTTCTGCCAGCGCAACTATTCTGCTTACACCAGAAACAATGCTCGCCTCTGTAATTCCCACTACAGATGGTGCCGGTACAGAACTGTAATCTGTTCTGCTTTCTAAATATTCCTCAAGGGTATTGTAGTATTCAATTTGTTGTTCTATGGTGCTTTTTTGAAGATCAAGCGCTTTTAATTTATTGCTTATTTCTTGACCCTCTGTACTCAAATCATAAACAGATGATGCATTTTTAAATGCATCCAATTCACTTTGAACATCAGAGAGCTCTCCCGTTTTAATCGCAAGTGTGCTGTCAATAAACTGTATTGTTTTTGTTGCAAAAAGATTTTTTCTTTCTAAAACATCTTCACTCAACACCTGTACTGTAGCATTCAAATAGTCAACCAGTTCTGCTTTGTTGTTACCTGTTAAGAGCAAGTTTAGAACTGATGAGCCTTGAGATTCAGGTTGGATGTTTATGTTTCTATAGCCAGACACCACCCCATCAAAATTTCTAAATTCGATATAAAACGGTTTCCCAGGTTGCAACCCTCTTTCAGACCTTTCAATAGTGCCACTAAAAAATGGGAGGGTCACTTTTTGACCAAAATTAAAATCACGTTCAAAATCTTCAGTGGGCATTTCAATTCTGCTTCGTTCTTTGGTATAGTAGTTTTGTGTGGGATAAAATCCTTGTTCAAAAGAAGCACTCAAGGTGTAAGTCAAAGTATCCTTCACCTGAATGGTAATTTGTTTGTTTAAAATTTGATGTTGTAATGTATCTACATCAACGATAAAGGGTGTTTGAGCATAGGCATTTTCCATTTGGTACTCTCCATCTTTCAAATACCGCATATAAAATTGAAGTCGCTCTACAACCTTTTCATTGTGAGATCGGGTCTTGAGGGTTACCATCGCAGTATTTACTTTATCTGTCGTACCACCCCAATTGAACGTAAGGCTCGTGTTTGTTGTAAAAAAAGGGTTTTGATCATCTTTCACAGAGATCATATTTGACATTTGATAAACAGGAAGCTTTCTTACGTTGATGTAGTATGCAATACTAAAAGCAATGACAAGGGAAATGAGAAACAAAGGCCAGTATGAGGCCAATTTCAATAAAAAACCTTTAAAATCAAAATTCGTTTGAAGCTGATCTATTTCAAATTCCTCATTCATAGTCTTAAAGTCTGTTAAATAATAGAATGGTTGTCGTTAATAAACTCAAGATGGACGCAATTGTTGTGATGGATTGTATCGCAGTGGTTCCGGAACCAAATGACTTTTGAGGTAAAGGATTTATGAGAATTAAATCGTTTGGCTTCACATAATAATAAGGAGAATTAACTGCTTCTATAGTGGTTAAATCGATGTGATGAACTCGTTGACCATAAGGGTATTGCCTTACAATAACCACATCTCTGCGATCACCGGTTAAAGTAATATCACCGGAATTTGCGATGGCTTCCATGAGTGTTAATTCATCTCTATAAATAATTTTTGATCCCGGGCTGCCAATTTCACCATTGATTGTATATCTAATACCGGCAATTTTTACAGTAACAAAAATATTTGCCTCTTCTTTGAAGTAATTTTCAAGCAATTCCTTTTCTAACTTCTCTCTTATTTCATCGACAGTAAAGCCTAAAACATTAACTTCTCCCAAAGTGGGCATTCTTATATTACCATGCGCATCAACTAAAAAGCCATCATAGTAGAGTCGTTCCTCTCCAGTAGCATTGGGGTTTTCATCCCCAATGGGATTAAACATACCCACCTCACTTTGGTCCAGTGATTTAATCCTTATACTTAGTAAATCATTCACTTGAATACGGTAAGGATCAGGCTTTTTAGTGATTGTAAAATCTGTTTCTGAATCCTTTGAATCTTGTTGAAGATAAGCCAACCTCTTTGTTGGAATACAGGAAAAACAACTCAGTAATACAAACAAGCTAAAAAATAAAAGGGGTTTGTTCATTTCTAAAAAGTCAAGTTCAAAACAAATATAGTCTAACGAGTTTAATTACGAAATTTTTAAGCTTTTTAATTATTGAATTTGAAAAGCATGGTCCAAAAGTTTAAACCAATAAAGCCAAAGGAAATTTAAACACTCAGATTTCTAAAATTGTTTCTTTGAATCATTTATTTTTACTTTCTTTTGCATAAAATTTAAAAAGTGGTGAATTATCTTTCAGTTGAAAATATTTCTAAGTCTTACGGCGAATTAGTATTATTTGAAAACCTTTCATTTGGAATCAATGAAGGGCAAAAAATTGGCTTTGTAGCTAAAAATGGAAGTGGAAAAACCTCCATACTTAATATTTTAGCCGGATTAGACTCTGCAGACTCCGGCACAGTGGTTTACAGAAAAAATATCGTGGTGACTTACTTGTCACAAGATCCTGTTTTCAATGAAAGTTTAACTGTTGAAGAAACTGTTTTTGACTCAGACAATGAAATCCTAAAAGTCATTGCCCGCTATGAGAAAGCCCTGAAAAACCCCGAAGATGCAGAGGCTTACCAAAAAGCTTTTGAAGAAATGGAAGCGCACCAAGCCTGGGATTTTGAAACACTTTACACTCAAGTTTTGTCAAAATTAAAACTGGATGATCTTTCAAAAAAAGTAAAAGATTTGAGTGGAGGTCAAAAAAAACGACTGGCGCTGGCAAATGCTTTACTAAGCAAACCCGACTTATTAATTCTTGATGAGCCCACAAACCACCTAGACCTTGAGATGATTGAATGGCTGGAAGCCTTTTTTGCAAAAGAAAGCATCACGCTCTTTATGGTCACCCACGACCGGTATTTTCTGGAGCGCGTTTGTAACGAAATTGTTGAACTGGAAGACGGTCAACTCTACAGTTATAAAGGAAGCTATTCTTATTATCTTGAAAAAAAAGAAGCACGCATTGAAGCGGAACAAGCTGAAACCGGAAAAGCAAAACAACTCTTTAAAAAAGAACTGGACTGGATGCGACGTCAGCCCAAAGCCCGCACTACAAAAAGTAAGTCTCGCATACAGGATTTTCACGAGATCAAAGAACGCGCCGGAAAACGCAGAAGCAACCATGAAATTGAACTCGAAATCAATATGGAACGCCTGGGGAGTAAAATTGTGGAATTTCACAATGTCTCCAAATCATTTGATGAATTGCAAATCCTAAACAAATTTAATTTTAACTTCATTAAAGGAGAACGCATTGGTATCATAGGAAAAAACGGTACCGGAAAATCAACTTTTTTAAACATACTCACAGGAAAAATTCAGCCGGATAACGGTAAAGTTATTATTGGTGAAACCATACAGTTTGGCTATTATACCCAGGATGGAATAAAAATTAAAGAAGGTCAAAAAGTAATTGAGGTCATTAGGGAATTTGGCGATTTTATTCCGTTGAAAAAAGGGCGTCAAATCTCAGCACAGCAACTTTTGGAACGCTTTCTGTTTGATAGAAAAAAACAATATGATTTTGTTGAAAAATTGAGCGGAGGCGAGCGAAAAAGACTCTATTTGTGTACTGTTTTAATTCAAAACCCCAACTTTTTGATTCTTGATGAGCCCACAAACGATTTGGATATTGTAACTTTAAATGTACTGGAATCCTTCCTGCTGGATTTTCCCGGTTGTTTGATTGTGGTTTCTCACGACCGCTATTTTATGGATAAAATTGTGGACCATCTTTTTGTTTTTCGAGGAAACGCAATCATAGAAGATTTTCCGGGCAACTACAGTGACTTTAGAACTTATGAAGACAGTTCTGATAAAGAACCCAAAGAAGAAAAAGCTGAAAACGCAGTTCCAAAAAAATCCTGGAAAAAAGACAATAACACGCCAAAACTCACATACAACGAGCAAAAAGAATTTACCAAACTTGAAACTGAAATACAAAAACTGGAAGCTGAAAAAGAAAAACTCGAAGCTGCTTTTCTAAATCAAGATTGGGATGTAGAAGAAATCAGTAAAAAATCCCTGGAATTGCAAAACTTAATTCAAACTTTGGAAACCAAAACCGAACGTTGGTTTGAATTGTCATTAAAGCAAGAAGAGTAAACTAAAGATTGACTGACTTTTATCATACTTAAACTGTTTTATTAAACTTATTTTTGGTCTCTGTGCTGAAACCAACTTGAGGTTTAATAAAAAGTAATTTTTATGAAAAAGTCACATCTTGACCTCTACCTGATCCTCCCTATCAAACATTTTATTGAAAAAAAAACCTCTGTAGGCATTCTATTAATTGTGGCAGCCTCTTTGGCTATGATTGTCGCAAATTCTCCTTTTGCTGAGAGTTACCATAATTTTTGGAAACAATATATCTACATAGGTTTTGAAGATTTTATCATTAAGAAAAATTTATTACATTGGATTAACGATGGACTGATGTCTATGTTCTTTTTCCTAGTTGGCTTGGAATTAAAACGAGAATTAATGCACGGTGAACTGGCTAGTTTTAGGGGAGCATTATTGCCAGTAGCTGGTGCCATTGGTGGAATGATCTTTCCGGCATTAATATTTTATTTTTTTACCCAGGGAACAGATGCCACTGACGGCTGGGGAATCCCAATGGCGACAGATATCGCCTTTGCATTGGGTATATTGTATTTGTTAGGTGATAAAGTACCTCTTTCACTTAAAGTTTTTTTGACGGCCATCGCTATTGTTGATGATTTGGGAGCCGTTTTAGTTATTGCTTTTTTCTACACCTCAGAAATATCTATGAACAATTTGGCACTTGGTGCCTTCTTTTTACTTGTTCTTTTTTTTGCAAATCGCATTGGAATAAGAAACACCATTTTTTATGCCGTGATGGGCATCGGTGGCTTGTGGCTCGCAATTTTACTTTCGGGAGTTCATGCTACCATTGCAGCAGTACTTGCTGCTTTTACTATCCCCACCAGTAAACGAATAAACACCTCATTGTTTCTTCGAAAAGCTAGATTGCTAACCTCCAAAATAAAGCGCTACCGATTGAAATCAAAATCAAAAAACAATCATACAGACGAGATGATTACTGAAACCATTGAAAAATTTTCTCAGTTAACAGAAGATGCAACACCTCCCCTTCAAAGATTGGAACATGCTTTGCATCCTTTTGTGAGTTTTATTGTTTTGCCTTTGTTTGCGTTTGCAAATGCAGGGGTTACAATAGATGCTGAAGCCTTTACCTTTTTTAAAAGCCCAGTGACACTGGGGGTGATTTTTGGTCTCATTGTTGGGAAAATTACAGGCATCTTTCTATTTACCAAACTTATGGTACTTCTCAAAATATGCACATTGCCTAAGAGTATTGGGTGGAAGCATGTTTTTGGGCTTGGTTTTCTTGCTGCAATTGGTTTCACGATGTCATTATTTATAACTGACTTGGCTTACGAAAGTGAAATCTATGAAACGCAAGCAAAAATGGGTATTCTATCTGCATCAATCATTGCCGGACTTTTGGGTTACTTTTATTTGAAAATTCTGGGAAATTAGAAGAAGATACAGATGATATTACCGAAGAAACCAAAGAATAGCTTACTCAAAAAATTCTTCTTTAAATCCAATGAGATAAAGCTTTTCTTTCGCACGGGTGACAGCAGTATAGAGCCACCTCAAATATTCTTTGTCAATCCCGTTGGGTAAATAAGGTTGCTCGATAAAAACCGTATTCCATTGCCCTCCCTGAGATTTATGGCAGGTGATGGCATAGGAAAATTTCACTTGCAAGGCATTGAAATATTTGTTGGCTTTCACACTCAGAAATTTTTTATATTTTGACTTTTCATCTTCATAATCCTTCATCACTTCCTGATACAATTTGTTGGAGTCCTCATAAGACAATGAGGGAGATTCAGATTTGATGGTATCGAGTAATAGAACGGTTTCAAAAGGCTTCATTTTTGGGTAATCAACCATTCTCACTGTCACTTCAGCAAATCGAAAATTGTAAAGATCTTTAAAAGTGTGAATTTCAAGCACTTCAAGTATATCACCATTGGCAATAAAACCGGCTTCGCTGGTGGGTTTTACCCAAAAGTAGTTGTTTTTAACAACCATTAAATAATCGCCGGCAGCCAGTTCACTTTCCTGAAAAAGAATTCGTGAGCGTATGTTTTCATTGAATAAATTGGCTCTTTTATTAGAACGAAGAATGATTACCGTGTCTTCTTTACCCAGGACGTTATAAGCATCATTGATTGCATCTAAAAGTTCATAACCATCTTCGGGCTTAATAATATCTTTGAAGTTTTGCAGGTTGAATTTAAAATCTTCATAAAATCCATTTTCTAGTGTTTGTCGCAGTAAGGTGGCATTGTGAAGAATACCACTTTCCTCCTTTTGTCTAACCACTTCATTGAGCTCGATAGCTATCACATCCTTGTTATAGTAATTTGAAAGTGTCTTTTCATCCAACGCCGGACTCAATTCCATTTTGACCGGTGGTAATTGAGCGGTATCACCAATCAGAATGAGTTTACATCCAAAGCCACTATATACATATTGCATCAAATCATCAAGCAAGGACCCATTTTCAAAAAGTTTAGAATCTGAAGCTGAATCGCCTATCATAGATGCCTCATCTACAATAAAAAAAGTGTCACGGTGCTTGTTTGGCTGAAGCGTAAATGTCACCCCTCCTCCCTTTTGAGCCTTAGGAAAATATATTTTTTTATGAATTGTAAATGCTTCCTTGCCTGAATAATTACTTATTACTTTTGCTGCTCTGCCTGTGGGCGCCATCAATACTGCTTTCTTTTTTAATTCCCATAAATGATTGACTACGGTGCTTATGATGGTCGTTTTTCCGGTACCTGCATATCCTTTCAATAAAAATAAACTATCAGGGTTTGTTGAAACTAAAAATTCAGAAATTTTTTGCAACACAACATCTTGAATATGTGTGGCTTCATGTGGAAATTTTTGAATTAATAATTTATAAAAATCAGCGCTTTTCATTTAGGAAAGTAAGTTTTCAATGGAAACGCTAAGTTAAGGGATGATTATCAAATATATCAAATCAAGGTGATTTTTATAGAATATACTTTTGTGATTGAAAAAAAATTGTAGATTTGCGATACACCATTTACGTTAAATAAAAAACGATTTCAAAAATGAAACTTTTAATTCAACTTGTTCTCTGGATCATCATCATTTTTCTTGGTTACAAACTTTTCAATTCTGTTTATGAACCCACAAAATTCAATACAGAAAAAGAAAAACGATATGCCAAAGTCATTGAACAACTCAAAGACATAAGAACTGCAGAGCTTGCACACTTACAAGTCACAGGTAAATTTACCGGTACTTTTGATTCATTGGTTCGTTTTATAGATACCGCACAATTTGCAATTACTCAAAGAAGAGACACCATCTATGATGATGAGGAGCGCAATAAGGCTTTTGGTGTAACCGGCTATTATATTGAAGATGTAATTATTGATACCTTATCTTTTATTTCTGTAAAAGATTCTTTATTCAAAGGATCAGACCGTTATAAAAATTTAAATAAAATAGAAGTTGAAGGCAATGAAGTCCCCATTACTCTTGATGCAGGTTTCATAATGAGAAGTGATAGGAAAATTGCTGTTTTTGAAGCCACCGCCAATAAGGATGATATTTTACACGATTTAAATAGAGACTTAGTAATACAAGAAAAGCAAACAGTTTCAGTAGATGGAGTGAATGGTACTCACATTAGAGTGGGGTCCATGACAGATGTGAACACAAATGGAAACTGGCCAAAACAATATGACAAAGCCGGAGAGCAATAATAATATTGATTATAACTCAAATTACAGATTGTCCGTTCAGGTAAGCTTGAATGGACTTTCTTTTTTAATTCTTGATGACGCTTCTTCTGTTACTCACTTTAAAAAAGAAATTGATTTCCCGGAATCGCACAACCCTGATGAGGTTTTAAGCAAAATTGAAAGCACTTTCAATCAGTTTGAAGAACTTCTAATGCCTTTAAAAGATGTAACTGTCATACATCAAAATACGCTTTTTTCACTTGTTCCTAAAGCAATTTTTCAAGAGGACAATTTGGAACATTATTTAAAATTAAACACCCGTGTTTTCCCCACAGATTTTATCGCTTATGATCGTCCGGATAATTTAGATTTTGTCCTAGTATATGTTCCTCTGACCAATGTAAATAATTATTTTTTTGACAGGTATGGAGGTTTTACATATTTGCATTCTTCGACAGTTTTTATCGAAAAAATGCTTTTAAAAGAACGCAATGACCAAAGCCTGAAACTATTTGTCAAACTTAATAAAGAACAAATGGATGTTTTAGTTACTTCAGGAAAAAATATCCAGCTTTTTAATAGTTTTCACTACAGTACACCAGAGGATTTTATATATTACATTCTTTTTATTGCAGAACAATTACAATTGAACCCTGAAACAATCCCCCTTCAACTGAGCGGAAACGTATCAGAAAAAGATGCTTATTTTGATATGGCTTATACTTATATAAGAAATGTAACTATTGAAAAAGAAAACAACCCAAATACACTTCAAATTGTATAAATTGTTGAAATGGTGAATAGTTAGCTAGACCCAAAACAATACTCATAATCCATTAACCAATAACTAAATAACCAAAAAAAATGCGCATCATTTCCGGAAAATACAAGGGAAAAAGACTCATTGCTCCTAAAAAACTTCCGGTAAGACCCACAACCGACTTTGCCAAGGAAGCCCTTTTTAATATTCTGAATAATCGCATTGCCTTTCATGAGGTATCCTTTCTTGATCTTTTTGCAGGAACAGGAAATATCAGTTTTGAATTTGCTTCCCGCGGAAATTCAAATATAACTGCAGTAGATGCAGACCATGGTTGTGTTCAATTTATTAAGAAAACAAGTGAAGAACTTGATTTTGCAATTCACACCATAAAGTCTGATGTCTTTTCCTATTTAGAAAAAAACAAACAAAACTTTGATGTCATTTTTGCCGACCCACCTTATGATTTTGATACCGGTCAATTTGAACGCATTATCAATTTAGTTTTTGAAAATAAACTACTCAATGCTGATGGCTTTCTCATCATTGAACATTCCAAACATACAGACCTTAGTAATGTAGCCTGCCACTCAGAATCCAGGAGATATGGCGGCTCTGTTTTTAGTTTTTTTGAAAACTAGTTTTTGCTTTGTAACAATTGTAACTGTGAATGCAGTTTTTCAGATTTAGTTTTGCAAAGTAAATAAAACTATAAATTGAATATCGAAAACCTTCTTAAAGAAAATGCAACCATCGTTGATGTTCGCACTAGTCAAGAATTCAGAGGCGGACACGTTTCCGGTTCCATAAACATACCCTTACAAGAAATTCAAAACCGAATGGAGGAATTCAAATGTATGCAAAAACCCATTCTACTATGTTGTGCTTCAGGAAATAGAAGCGGAATTGCTGCTCAATTTCTCAATAATAATGGTATTGAATCTATAAATGCCGGTTCCTGGCTTGACGTTAACTATTATCAATCTCTAACTGCTTAAAAATTATGATTCAGCTATTTAAAAATCTATTTGGATTGGGACCAAAAACAGATTACAAAGCACTTGTTCATCAAGGCGCTGAAATTATCGATGTGAGAACCAAAGGAGAATTTGTATCCGGTCATATCAAAGGTTCAAAAAACATTCCCTTAAACACCCTTAACAACAACTTGAAATTATTAAAAAACAAAGAAAAAACATATTTACTTTGCTGTGCCTCAGGAATGAGAAGTGGGAGTGCAAAAAACATATTGAAATCAAATGGCTACAACAATGTTTTCAATGCCGGATCCTGGCAAAGCCTCAAAACTAAACTATAAATGAAAAAACGATTGCTAAACGGCTGGAATATGCAACGCTTTACCTTTTTAATAATGGGTTTGATTCTCTTGATTCACACCCTTATGGATCAACAGTATATAGGCACTTTATTAGGTATATATATTACTGTAATGGGACTATTTGGTTTTGGTTGTGCTGCAGGAAACTGTAGCATTGAGCAAACCAAAAATTGATGTTAAAAATTTGACCACCTCTTAGTTCTTAAGTATCTTTAAACAAAAAATGTTTGGTCTATTTAAAAAGAAAAGCAAAGAAGAAGTTCTTCAGGAAAAGTACAAAAAACTATTAAAGGAATCCTTTGATTTGTCAAAAACAAATCGCTCAGCAAGTGATAAAAAACAAGCAGAGGCACAAGCCGTTTTGGATGAAATTGATGCCCTAAGAACTCAAAAGAGTTAAAAAAATCCCGCCTGTTGAAAACAACAGAGCGGGAATTTTATAACAAAGCAAACCTATAAGCCGGGTTCTGTATCATCCTCAAAAGCCTTAGGCGAATGAGAATAATCCTTATCATTTATCTGGCCCGGACATTACTGCCAGGGTCTATCTGCCTACCCTCCGGCATCGGGCGAGTAGCCCTCAAGCACCGGTTTACGTGGCATTTCACCGCATAGAGTTTACCTGATTTCACTACAGCATTACCTGTACATCCTTTCTGTTGCACTTGTCCTTTTCGCCAAAGGCGAACGACGGGCGTTACCCGCTATGCTACTCTGTGGTGCCCGGACTTTCCTCCCTGAAATTAATCTCAGAGCGATAAGGCGGTTTGCAGAGCAAAGTTACGACATACTTGTTAATATCTATTCAGAAAAAATTCAAGATACTTTCTAAGAAAATTATTTCAATATGTATATTTGCTAAACGTACATTGTTTATGGAACATTTTATAGTATCTGCCCGAAAATACCGCCCCACCACTTTCAAAAGTGTTGTGGGTCAACAGGCTATCACCAATACTCTGGAAAATGCCATAGAAAACAATCATCTGGCACAAGCATTGCTTTTTACAGGTCCGCGAGGTGTAGGTAAAACCACCTGTGCTCGCATACTGGCAAAACGCATCAACCAAAAAGAAACACAGGACCCCAATGAAGATTTTGCCTTCAATATCTTTGAACTCGATGCGGCTTCAAACAACTCAGTAGATGACATAAGAAGTCTCACTGACCAGGTGCGCATCCCGCCACAAACCGGAAATTATAAAGTCTATATCATTGACGAGGTGCATATGCTCTCACAAGCGGCTTTCAATGCTTTTTTAAAAACATTGGAAGAACCCCCCAAACACGCGATTTTTATTCTAGCAACCACAGAAAAGCACAAAATAATTCCCACTATTTTATCACGTTGCCAGATTTTTGACTTTAAAAGAATTACTGTAACTGATATCAAGAATCACCTTTCAGAAATTGCTCAATCTGAGGGCATTGAAGCCGAAGACGATGCACTGCACATTATTGCCCAAAAAGCTGATGGCGCATTAAGGGATGCCTTATCTATTTTTGACAGGGTTGTAAGTTTTTCAGGTAAAAACCTCACCCGACAAGCGGTTACCGAAAACCTAAACGTTTTAGATTATACCACCTATTTTGAAACTACCGAGCATTTGCTAAATAATGATATTCCCGGTGCTTTGGTGCTTTTTGATGAGATTCTTGCCAAAGGATTTGATGGACATCATTTCATATCAGGCCTTGCTTCACATTTTAGAGACCTGCTTGTTTGTAAACACCAATCTACAATAACATTACTGGAAGTGGGTGAACAAATCAAAGTAAATTATTTTGAACAAACTCAAAAAGCTTCTTCAGAATTTCTTTTAAGAGCAATTGAAATTGCCAACGAGTGTGATTTAAAATACAAAACCAGCAAAAACCAACGGTTACTTGTAGAGCTAGCGTTAATGCAACTTGCTTCCATCACTTTTGTTGATGAAAAAAAAAAGTCACAACGGTACATCCAACCTCCACAATCTAAAGTAGCAGAAAGACCAGTTACCTATTCCAATAACGAAATTTCAGCTACCGCTAAACCTCTTTCAGAAACAAAAGTCGCTGAAGAAGAAAAACAAGACCAGAACAACCCACAACCTGACGAAAAACTAAAATCAATCCCGGAGCGCAATGCTGAGCGAATATCAGCGCTTTCGCTGAAAAGCATACAGCAAAAAAGACAATTACAGGAAGAATTTAAGAAAAAAGAAGTTAAAACTGAGAAACTTCCTGAAGACCCTTTTTCTGAAATTGACTTACAAGTCGCCTGGAAAGAATATGCACGATTGCTGGAAAAAAAAGGGGAACACATCATCGCCTCTCATCTGGATATGGTTTTGCCTACTTGTAATCAAAACAATATCCTAGTTTCTTACCCAAATGAAACAATCAAAGTTGAACTGGAACGTTCGCAGCAATATTTATTAAATTTTCTTTCAAAAAAACTCAACAACCACAGCCTTTCACTTTCTATTGATGTGAATGAAAATCATCAAAAAAATTATGTCTATACCCCAAGAGAAAAATTTGAAAAACTCAGGGAAAAATATCCAATAATGGATACTTTAAAAAAATCTTTTGATCTGGATGTTTAGTTTCAAAAATTTATAATTTTAAAAAATCAATTCCTCAAAAATGAAACTCCCGTCATTAATCATAAATCATAAAGAGGAATGATAATTTGGGTGTTCCACCTGCCTACCGGCAAAGGCAGGTCTTATATATAAAAATAGTAAAATAATAACAGATGAAAATATATACTAAAACAGGTGATAAAGGAACAACTGCCTTATATGGTGGAACACGGGTTCCCAAGTATCATATCCGAATAGAAAGCTATGGAACTGTAGATGAACTCAATTCTCACATTGGGCTTATAAGGGATCAGGATATAAAATCAGTACACAAAAAGTTGCTTAATCACATTCAAGACCGTCTATTTACTGTGGGGGCTATACTTGCTACAGACCCCGAAAAAGCGATCTTGAAAAATGGAAAAGAACGACTCAATATTCCCAAAATTAGTGATGAAAACATCACTTTATTAGAAGATTCCATTGACAAAATGAATGAAGAGTTACCACAAATGACTCATTTCATTCTGCCCGGCGGACATCAAACGGTGTCATTCTGTCACATTGCAAGATGTGTTTGTCGCAGAGCAGAGCGTCAAACCAGCTTTTTAAATGACAATGAGCCGGTTGACCCAAGAGTTTTGATCTATCTCAACAGACTCTCTGACTTCCTTTTTGTACTGGCACGAAAGTTGTCTCATGAGTTACATGTGGACGAAATAAAATGGATTCCCGATAGAAAAGATTAACAATAATTTAATCTTATTTAACATTCTATTATTGAGCCACTTAAAACTAAAAAACAAAAGTTCTTAAAAATATAGTAGAAATAATTCTTTTTTTTCTTGACTTTCTCAACTAAAAAATTATTTTTGCAAAAAAATTAAACCGTATTGTATGTACTGGACATTAGAATTGGCATCTTATTTAAGTGATGCCCCCTGGCCTGCCACAAAAGATGAACTAATTGATTATGCAATTAGAACCGGAGCACCCTTAGAAGTTGTAGAAAACCTACAAGCAATTGAAGATGAAGGAGATGCTTATGATTCCATCGAAGAAATCTGGCCAGATTATCCCACAGATGAAGATTATCTGTGGAATGAAGATGAATATTAAAAACCTTTAAAAATAGAATAGAAAGTCTCGACAGAGGCTTTTTTTTTGTTTAAATTTGAAGCATTCAATAGAATAAACCATTATGACAGTTCTTGATAAAATATTAAAAGTATTTGTTGGTGATAAATCCAAAAAAGACGTGGGACAAATTATGCCCATTGTCAACCAAATAAAAAAGTTTGAATCTGAAATTGAAAAACTTTCGCTCGATGAACTCAGAGCCAAATCTGATTTTTTTCGACAAAAAATAGCAAACTCCAGAAAAGAGCTTGATGCCGAAGTTAAGAAATTAACTGAAGAAGCAAATGCCTCAAACGATATCAACAGGAATGAAGACATCTATACAGAAATCGACAAACTCAAAGATGAAATTTATGCCATTGAAAAAAATATCCTTGACGAAATTCTTCCTGAAGCCTTTGCTGTAGTAAAAGAAACAGCAAAACGATTTGTCAACAATACCTCGTTGGAAGTTACTGCAACTCAGTTTGACCGTGAACTATCTGCAACAAAAGACTATGTTACTTTAAATGGAGACAAAGCCATCTGGTCAAATTCCTGGGATGCCGCCGGAAAAGAGATTACCTGGGACATGGTACACTATGATGTGCAGCTCATTGGTGGTATTGCTCTGCATCAGGGCAAAGTGGCAGAGATGCACACCGGTGAAGGTAAAACACTTGTGGCTACCCTTCCCGTTTATTTGAATGCCCTTACCGGAAACGGTGTCCACCTGGTAACCGTTAACGATTACCTGGCAAAACGTGACAGCGCCTGGATGGCACCCATTTTTCAGTTCCACGGCTTGAGTGTTGATTGTATTGATTACCATCAGCCTAACTCTGAAGACAGAAGAAAAGCCTATAATGCAGATATCACCTATGGAACCAATAACGAGTTTGGTTTTGACTACCTGAGAGATAATATGGCTCACGCGCCAATCGACTTGGTTCAACGACCACATCACTATGCCATTGTAGATGAGGTCGATTCAGTTTTGATTGATGATGCCAGAACCCCATTGATTATTTCCGGTCCGGTACCTGAAGGTGACCGCCACGAGTTTACCGAGTTGAAACCCCAAATAAGTGAATTAGTTGATATTCAAAGAAAATTATTAACCGGCGTTTTAGCTGAAGCGAAAAAACTCATCAAAGAAGGAGACACCAAAGAAGGTGGCCTTAAACTTCTGCGCGTTTTTAGAGGATTACCTAAAAATAAAGCTTTGATTAAATACCTTTCTGAAGAAGGAATCAAGCAAATCCTCCAGAAAACTGAAAACTTTTACATGCTTGATAACAATAAGGAAATGCCTAAGGTGGATGCCGAACTGTATTTTGTTATTGATGAAAAAAACAATCAGATCGAATTAACAGACAAGGGTATTGATTTACTTTCCGGAGAAAAAGACCCAGAGTTTTTTGTAATGCCAGAAATGGGTGTCGAAATTGCCAATATCGAAGCCAAAGGTCTTGATAAAGAGGAAGAAGCAAAAGAAAAAGAAGAACTCTTTAGGGAATTTTCCATAAAAAGTGAACGCATTCACACGATGAGTCAGTTGTTAAAGGCTTATGCACTTTTTGAAAAGGATACCCAGTATGTGGTTATGGACAATAAAGTAATGATTGTCGATGAGCAAACCGGACGTATTATGGATGGACGCCGTTACAGTGATGGTTTACACCAGGCTATTGAAGCCAAGGAAAATGTTAAGATTGAGGCCCTTACACAAACTTTTGCGACCATCACACTTCAAAACTATTTCAGGATGTACCGCAAACTCGCAGGTATGACAGGTACTGCAGTTACAGAAGCCGGGGAACTTTGGGAAATCTACAAACTCGATGTGGTGGAAATTCCCACAAACAGACCCATTGCAAGAGATGACAGACAAGATAAAATTTACAAAACCAAACGGGAAAAATACAACGCTGTTATCGATGAAGTCGTCGAACTTTCAAATGCCGGAAGACCCGTACTTATTGGTACTACATCCGTAGATATTTCTGAATTGTTAAGCAAGATGCTTGCCATCAGGAAGATAAAACACAACGTATTGAACGCCAAACTCCATAAAAAAGAAGCACAAATTGTAGAAGAAGCCGGTCACGCCGGAATCGTTACTATTGCTACAAACATGGCGGGTCGTGGTACCGATATCAAGCTTTCTGAAGAAGTGAAAAAAGCCGGAGGACTTGCCATTATTGGTACAGAACGTCACGATTCCAGACGTGTGGACAGACAGTTGAGAGGACGTAGTGGTCGTCAAGGAGACCCCGGTAGTTCGCAGTTTTATGTATCCCTTGAAGATAATTTAATGCGTTTATTTGGTAGTGATAAAATTGCCAAATTGATGGACAGAATGGGATTGAAGGAGGGTGAAGTCATTCAGCATTCCATGATATCCAAGTCGATTGAACGCGCTCAGAAAAAAGTAGAGGAAAATAACTTTGGTATTAGAAAACGTTTATTGGAGTATGATGATGTAATGAATGCACAGCGTGAAGTGATTTATAAGCGTAGATACCACGCCCTTTTTGGAGAGCGGTTGAAGGTGGATATCGCTAACATGATTTATGATACAGCTGAGGTCATTGCAGAAACCAATAAACTTGCTCAGGATTACAAGAATTTTGAGTTTGAACTCATTCGCTTCTTCTCTATCAGCTCACCTGTAACTGAAGAAGAATTTGAGAAAAAAGAATATATTGAAATAGCCGGTATTGTTTATAAAGAAGCCTACAAACATTTTCAGGATAAGATGATTCGAAATGCCGAGATTGCTTATCCGGTGATAAAAAGTGTTTATGAAAAGCAAAAGGATATGTACAAACGCATTTTGGTTCCATTCAGTGATGGAGTTAAAACCCTAAATGTAGCAACAGACCTTGAAAAAGCTTATGAAACCGAAGGCAAGCAATTGATTCTTGATTTTGAAAAAAACATCACACTTGCTATTATTGATGATGCGTGGAAGACACATTTACGAAAAATGGATGAATTGAAGCAATCTGTTCAGCTGGCAGTTCACGAGCAAAAAGATCCACTTTTGATTTATAAGTTTGAAGCATATGAACTATTCAAAGTGATGATTGAAAAAGTGAACAAGGATGTGGTTTCTTTCTTATTTAAAGGCGAATTGCCACAACAGGATCAAGCTCAAATACAAGAAGCGCGAGTGCGAAAACCCAAAGAAAACCTGCGCACTCAAAAAGACGAAATTCCCAATATGGATGAACGAGCAGCTCAATCCAGGGCAGCAGGAAATACTCAAGGACAACAGAGTGTTACTGAGACCATCGTTAGAGACAAACCAAAAATTGGTCGCAACGACAAAGTAACCATCAAACATGTGATGAGTGGTGAAACGAAAGAATTAAAATTTAAACAGGCGATCCCTTTACTCGATAAAGGAGATTGGGTGTTGATGGATTAAGGGTCTTTTAATACCAATGCACCTTTAATATAAGACACATTTGAGTTCGCTCAGTGAACGGCAATCGACCAGCTCTATTATAACTGGACTTTATTTTTAAAGTACCTTAGAAATGCATCGATGTATTAGTGGCTTATATTATACATCAAGGACTCAAAATAGAAATACATTTATAAAAACTTTAAGGACAATTTAATTTGGGTTGATTTTTGATTGCTATATTTGTAAAAACCTTAAAAGTGAAACGCAACTTAAGTATTGTTTTCTTATTGCTCACCGGATTCTTGTTTTCTCAAGAATTTGGCGCTAAGTTTTTTACAATAAATGAAAACTCTTTACCTCAAGTCTTTACTTTAGACAATAGTTATTTTGTTCAGAAACATACTGCTAGTAATTTTCCAAGAAGTATGGGAATTACCACTAATAATTACTGGCAACCTGTGAGTATGATGGATGCATTAAACAGGCAGGATGCTTATTTGAACAGAAGAAATAATACCTCTGAAAATAAGATTACTGCAGAGTCATTGGGTTTTAGACGAGTTGTAGAAAAAGAAAGTGGTATTAGAGTACAAGTAAAAGAACCTTATTATGAAACAAGAAGCCGCGTGAGAAATACTGTTTACAGGGACGCCTCTATGCCCTTTTACTACAATCCTTATTATTACAGACCAGATCGAGTTTCAGATTTTTAATAATTACATTAAAAGTCTTTCTATTGCTTTTTTATAAGTAGAAAAATTAGATAGATTATTATGCGTTCCGTTTTTTATAGTAATAAAATGTTTCCCTTTCTCAGGTGAGGCAAGCTCATAGAGTTTTTTTCCTGAGTCATAAGGAACCACTTGATCATCTGTTCCATGAAAAAAAACTGTAGTACAGTTTACCCCTTTTATATATTCATTGCTATTAAATTCATATTTAATTAAATAATCCACTGGAAAAATGGGAAATCTTTTTTTAGCTACCGAAGTTAAATTGTAAAATGGAGTCTCTAAAATAAGCATTTTTGGGTTGTTTTCAGAAGCAAGTTTTGTGGCAAATGCTGTCCCAAGTGATCTTCCGTAAAGAATAATTTTATCTTCATCATACTGCTTTAAAACATAATCATAAAATAACTGAGCATCTTCATACAGTGCAGATTCACTTAATTTTCCAGTACTCTTCCCATAACTTCTGTAATCCATTACCAGGACATCCCAATTATATTTTGTAAAAAAGGAAGTGATTTCGCCCCAGCGAGATAAATCACCGGCATTACCGTGAAAATAAAGAATTACTCCTTTTGGGTTTTCTGCTTTAAAATGAAGGGCATTTAAAATGGCTCCATCTGTTGCTTCTATATTAATTTCTTCAAAAGTTTCATTGAAGTGATATTCATAATCTACCGGCAATTTGCTAGGTAAAAATATTAATTTTTCCTGAAAAAGAGTCAACGCAGCAATAAGCATAATATAGAGAATAAGAAGTGTGTATAGTATTTTTTTAAACATTGTTTGAGGCTTTCTTACCGTGTACGACTTTAAAACTACTTCCTTCGAGATCAATCTTTACTTTGGTAGAGTGAATAATTTCTGAAAGCATTTTGTGATAGGACTCAAACTGATTTAGATTTTTATGTCCGCCGCCAATAACTGCATACAATCGGGTATTTTTTGGATTCAACTGTGAAAGCTTAATACTACTTTTAAAGGGAATCAATTTATCTCTGGTCCCATGTAAAATATGAATGGGGCATTTAACATATTTTATCCATTTGTATGTAGGCAATGGATATTTCATCAATAATGACAGTGGCATAAAGGGCATATAACGTGCTGTTACTTTGGTGAGACTGTAATAAGGCGCATCAAGTATTAACATTCTGGGATGGTTGAGTGAAGCGAGTTTCGTAGCAAATCCAGAGCCCAGTGAGCGTCCATACAATATGATATAACGTTCCAAAACTCGTTCTTTGATTTTATCATACACCAGTTGCAAATCATTGTGGATGGCTTTTTGGGTGCGTCTTCCGGTGCTTTTTCCAAAACCCCGATAATCCAACATAATCACTTCAAAATTATGCCTTGTAAAATCAACAGCAAATTTCCCCCAGCCTTTGATACTTTTTGAATTTCCTTTTAAATAGAGTACAATTCCTTTTGGATTTTCTACTTTAAAATGAAGACCATTGATGAGTGCTCCATCAGGCGTACTGAGATTGTATTCTTCAACTTGTTGATTTTCATAAAAAATTCAAAATCACTTGGAAGCTTTTCCGGTTTGAATAAAAAATAATCCTGGAGGTAATATAAAAGCACACTTATGATTACATAAGCCGCAATTATAAGAACTGCTATGGACAACCAGTGTGGCATAAATTAAAGAGGTTGGTAAAAATAAAGCCTGTCACTATTAAAGTAACAGGCAAGTTAAAAAAAATATCGATTACTTAGCAAAAGCTGCTAACAACGCAATACAATATTATTTTTTATGCATAAAGTTTTGCTTTCCGAGGAGTTCTTCTACTGTCTCCACGTGGCTATCGTCAGGCACACAACAATCTACAGGGCATACGGCAGCACATTGGGGTTCTTCATGAAAACCTTGACACTCTGTACATTTATCGGGAACAATATAATAAATTTCATCACTCACAGGCGTTTGAACAGCATCTGCATCCACTTCCTTTCCATTGGGAAGAACAACATTCCCTTCTAAATCGGTTCCATCTGAGTAACGCCAGTCGTCTGCACCTTCATAAATAGCAGTATTGGGACATTCAGGTTCACACGCACCACAGTTGATGCACTCATCTGTTATTATAATTGCCATAGCTTTTTCTTTTTCTTTGCGTAAATTTGTACAAAAATAACGCCAAAACATTTCATAACCAAATTGCATCATGACATTAACAGAACGTAAACAGGCTTTTATAAATCTCGGAGAATTCATATCGCAATTTGCTGAAAAAACAATGATTAAAAAGGACAACATCCCTTATAATGACTTGTTTTTTGAGGGTATGAAACACCAAATAAAACTCGCTGAAGAACACAACAGTTGGTTTACCTTTGAAAACATTCAATTTGCCCTTAAATCCTGGTGTGAAGCTCTTACTGAATCAAACTTAAATCATTGGACATCTCGCTACACAATCGAAAACAATAATCCTAAAACCGTTGCAATCATTATGGCTGGAAACATTCCTTTGGTAGGATTTCACGATTTTCTTTCGGTTTTGATAACAGGACATAAGGTTTTAATCAAGCAATCCTCAAAAGACAAACAGCTTCTGCCCTATCTTGCAAAATATTTGGAATATGCAGCACCGGAATTCAAATCAAAAATTGCATTTTCAAATGAAAAGTTAGAAGATTTTGATGCCATCATAGCTACCGGAAGTGATAATACAGCACGCTATTTTGAATATTATTTTAAAACCAAACCTCATATCATCAGAAAAAACAGAAATTCTGTGGCAATACTTTCTGGAAATGAAACAGAAAAACAACTGATTGCCCTTGGGGAAGATATATTTAGATACTATGGCTTGGGTTGTCGCAATGTCTCTAAACTTTTTGTTCCCAAAGACTATGACTTTGACAAATTTTATAAAGCGATTTATCCTTGGCACCATTTAGTTGACAAACAAAAATATGCCAACAATTATGACTACAATAAAGCGGTATATTTAATGAGTGAATTTCAATTTCTTGACAATGGTTTTTTTATGCTAAAAGAAGATAAAAGCTATAGTTCCCCCATTGCCACTTGCTTTTATGAATATTATACTACTGTTGAAGAATTAAAGCATAAAATTGAAAATGAAAGTGAGTCCATACAGTGTGTGGTTGCATCAGGGTTTTCAGAAATGGAAATTCCTTTTGGAAAAACACAACAGCCACAACTTTGGGATTATGCAGATAATATAGATACTGTTGATTTCTTGTTAAAAATTTAATCTTTTGAGGATTATAATTAAGCGATTAGTCAGTATTTTAGCATACTTAAAAGAGTTCTAAACTTCATTCAAAAGTTCCTATGAAAAAACACAATTTTAGCGCAGGTCCCAGCATATTACCTCAAGAGGTTTTTAAAGAGGCCGCAGCAGCGGTTCTGAATTTTAACAATTCAGGCTTATCAATTTTAGAAATTTCTCACCGAAGCAAAGATTTCATCGCTGTAATGGAACAAGCTAAAAGCCTGACTCTTGAATTATTGGGTCTAGAAAATAAAGGCTACCAAGTATTATTTCTTCAGGGAGGTGCTAGTATGCAATTTGTGATGCTTGCTCAAAATCTACTGGAAAGCAAAGCGGCTTATCTCAATACCGGTACTTGGGCCAATAATGCAATTAAGGAAGCTCGTTTTTTTGGTGAGGTCATTGAAGTCGCTTCCTCAAAAGATAAAAACTACAATTACATTCCAAAAAATTTTGAAATCCCTGCTGATGCAGATTATTTTCATTGTACCAGCAACAACACTATTTTTGGCACACAAATAAAAGAGTTTCCAAAAACAGAGATTCCTCTTGTTTGTGATATGAGTAGTGATATATTTTCAAGAAATATTGATTTTTCACAATTTAGCTTAATTTATGCCGGTGCACAAAAAAACATGGGACCTGCTGGAACAACACTTGTTATTTTAAAAGAATCTATATTAAATAAAGTGAGCAGAGCAATTCCCAATATTTTAAATTACAACTCCCACATCGCTAAAGAAAGTATGTATAATACCCCCGCAGTGTTTTCAGTGTATGTATCTATGCTTAATTTAAAATGGCTTAAAGCCAAAGGTGGAATTGCAGCAATAGAAAAGGTAAACAATGAAAAGGCAGCATTGCTTTACAGCGAAATCGATAGAAACTCTCTTTTTGAAGGTTTTGTTTCCCGCCTAGATGATCGATCTACGATGAACGCCACCTTTAATTTAACTGACGAAACTTACAAAGAACCCTTTGAAACACTTCTCAAAGAAGCCGGTATTAGCGGACTCAACGGTCACCGAAGTGTGGGTGGATATCGAGCCTCAATGTACAATGCGCTGCCCATTGAAAGTGTCAAACTTCTGGTGGAAGTCATGCAAGATCTTGAAAATCAAAATTAAATTCCATAATTCCATTAACAAATAAACATTAACTACCATACAATTAACCATTACCCATGAAAGTATTAGCAAACGACGGAATCTCACAAAGCGGAATTGATGCATTGGAAAACGCAGGAATCGAAGTCATCACAACAAAAGTTGCTCAGGAACAATTGAGTAATTATGTCAATCAACATCAAATTGATGTCATTTTGGTGAGAAGTGCTACCACTGTAAGAAAAGAAGTTATTGACGCCTGTCCATCGCTAAAAATCATTGGTCGTGGTGGTGTTGGTATGGACAATATAGATGTAGAATATGCCCGTGAAAAAGGCATTATGGTCATCAATACACCTGCAGCATCTTCTGCTTCTGTAGCTGAACTCGTTTTTGCACACCTTTTTAACGGTGTGCGTTTTCTCTATGATTCAAACAGAAATATGCCACTGGAAGGAGATAGCCGATTCAATGAATTAAAAAAATCCTATGCCAAAGGACTTGAATTAAGAGGAAAAACAATGGGTATCATTGGCATTGGAAGAATTGGTCAAGAGGTTGCAAAAATTGCTTTAGGACTCGGAATGAATGTGATTGCTTGTGACAAATTTATAAATACCGTGTCTATAGATATAACTCTTTATAATGGAGCTTCCATACCTGTGAAAATTGACACAATCCCTCTTGAAGATGTTTTAAAAAACAGTGATTTTATTTCACTTCACGTTCCGGCACAAAAAGAATATGTCATAACTAAAGAAGAAATAAACCTGATGAAAGATGGTGCTGCTATTGTAAATGCAGCACGTGGAGGAGTGATTGATGAGGTCGCTTTACTGGACGCTTTAGATTCCGGAAAATTGAGCTTTGCAGGTTTAGATACTTTTGAAAACGAGCCCACACCTGCTATTAAAGTTTTAATGCATCCAAATGTTTCATTGACTCCTCACATTGGCGCAGCCACTCTGGAAGCTCAAGACAGAATAGGAACAGAACTTGCAAATCAAATAATCAATCATCTTAAATCTTAATAGTATGGCAACTATTATAGAATTACTCAACAGTGACCTTGGAAAACAAATTATTAAAGGTGCCAGCGATCAAACCAATGCTCCTGAAGACAAAACAAGTCAAGTAGTAAACATGGCCTTGCCTTTATTACTGGGAGCCATGAAAAAAAATGCTTCTACTCCTGAAGGTGCCAGCGGTTTATTAAACGCATTACAATCAAAGCATGATGGAAGTATCGTTAGTAATTTGGGAACCTATTTTCAAGGGGGTGTTGACCAGGCCGATTTAATAGATGGCGAAGGCATTTTAAAACACGTTTTGGGAGCACAAAGACCCCAATTAGAAAATGCTTTGAGTCAAAAATCGGGCTTAGATAGCAATAGTGTCGCTCAGATTTTAAAAGTTGCCGCTCCCATCGTTATTGGTATGCTGGGTAAAGAAGCCAAAGAAAAAAATGTTTCTAATGAATCCGGGCTTGCAGATGTATTAGGAAGTTTTATTGGTGGTAAGACTAAAAAAGAACAATCAATGCTTCATTCCATTTTGGACGCAGATGGCGATGGAAGCATTATCGATGATATCGCAGGAATGGTGTTGGGAGGTTCTAAAACAACCAAAAAGTCATCAAGTCTTGGTGGACTGTTAGGAGGCTTATTTAAGAAATAACAAAAGTAATTTCCTTTTAAATTTAGTATCTTTGTGGTTGATGAAATATTTATTTACCATATTGATATTTGCTGTTTTGGTGATGGGGTGTGATACCACAAAATCTACAGTTGAAACTGGTTCAACAGACGTTGCCCTTTCAGATACTGTTGTGATAGCAAATGAGAGCATTGAATATGAAATCATTATCATTGAACCCGGCTTCAATACCTGGCTTGTCACCCAGCCACCAAAAGGCTATTATGGTTTGAGTTACCTGGAAAGCAGAAATCAAATTTATGTAACTGAATACAACTACAGGGTTTATGCTCCGGGCTTTGATAAAAAACTATATATTCAGGAAATTAATTATGACCCAACAATCTCCTATGGGCTTGAAGTAAATTACTTACTCTACAATTACTTTAAATTTTTTGAAGAAACCTACAACCAAAAACTTAGATGAACAAACTTAAAGAAAGATGGGGCATCAAGTCAAACCGCCAATTAATTATCATTTTTATTGTTTTTGGCATTACCGGTACTCTCGCTCTTCAAATAGCTAAACCTTTAACATTACTTTTAGGTATTTCTCCTGACTATTGGTTATTTTGGCCTCTTAGAATTTTAATACTTATTCCCATTTACCAACTAATACTAATAGCTATTGGTTGGATTTTTGGCGAATTTGATTTTTTTAAGAATTTTGTAAAAAAAATGTTTCGAAGGTTTTCATTCAGTAAATAAGAAATAATTAATCATTGAAAAAAGAATCAAAAATAACCTCTAAGCTAACAGCCATTTTTCTGGGCTTCGCTCTGTTATTTTCTTTTTCTTCACAAGCATTACACATTTTTAGTCACGGTGATTTGGTTCATTGCACTGAAACAGGTCCAACTCATTTTCATAAATTAGAAACAGACTGTGATGTATTTGATTTTCAGTTAACACCAGTATTAACTCTTTTAGTCCATACGTTTCAACCACAGTCAGAATCAAATTTTAAAACTATATTTCCTCCAGTTGAGGACAAAGTCTTTTTCACTGCAACTTTTCACATTAGCCTAAGGGGCCCACCATTGAGCGCATAACTTAAATTTTCTTTTTTTTAATTTATATTAACTTTTTTGCGAGAGCAAAACTAGTAGTATGCGCATTATTCTAATTTTATTTTTTATAAGCTTTCTGTCTTATTCTCAAAACTGTAATGAGACATTAACCGGCAGTGTTGTTGACTTTCACGATGGAAGTCCGCTTTCCGGTGCAGTTTTAATTGTTGCAGGTATAGAGAAATTTGCTCAAACCGATTTAGATGGAAACTTCAGTATTGAAAATTTATGTGAAGGCACCTACACATTGCAAGTCTCCCATCCAGAATGTGATACTAAAGCAATACAGTTTTCGATACCATATAATGGCACATTAAGCATAAGGCTGGAGCATCATCTTGAAGAATTAGACCAGGTGACAGTTAAAGGCAGTGCTGCTATTGATTATGTTGCAACACAGCTTGAAAATAGAATTGAAAAAGATGAAATTGACAATTTAAGTTATGCCTCACTGGGAGATGCTTTAAAAACGCTTTCGGGAGTGTCATCTTTAAATACCGGTAGTACCGTTGTAAAACCAGTCATTCAAGGACTCCATAGTAGCCGTGTGTTGATAATGAACAACGGTGTGAGAATGCAAGATCAGGAATGGGGCGTGGAACATGCACCCAATGTTGATTTAAATACCGCCGGAAGTATATCTGTAATTAAAGGAGCTTCTGCCCTGCAATATGGAGGTGATGCTGTGGGCGGAATTGTTCTCGTAGAGCCGCAACGCATCATTAGAAAAGACTCTCTTTTTGGAAATACCGTTCTTACAGGTTCAACTAATGGAAGAGGTGGCACACTTACTACTTCAATTACAAAAACAAAAGAATCTGGTTGGTATGGTACCCTTCAAGGAACTTTAAAGCGATTTGGTGACTTTGAAACTCCAGACTATGTCTTGAGCAACACAGGTATGTTTGAAAAAGCAGCATCATTTAGATTTGGACTTAACAAGTTTACTTATGGGTTTGAAGGCTACTATTCCTTCTTCAATTCTGAAACCGGAATTTTAAGAGCGTCACATCTTGGGAATGCACAAGATTTATTTTCAGCCCTAAACAGTGACACACCACTTGTGATAAACGATTTTACTTATTCTATTGAAAATCCAAAGCAAGAGGTTTCTCATCATCTTGCAAAAGCCAAGTTTTTCAAGCGAATAAGTAATTTTGGAAAATTGGAAATGCAGTATGACTTTCAATTCAACAACCGCCTTGAATTTGACATAAGAAGAGGTGGCCGCGGAGATAAAGCAGCTGTTGATTTGGAATTGACAACGCATACGTTTTCAACAGATTTGAGTTATGATGCCAATTCAAAATTCAAAGCAAATGGTGGACTCTTGTTTCGATACCAAAACAATTTTGCAAACCCGGAAACAGGTGTGAGACGCTTGATTCCTGATTATGACAAATATGATTTGGGAATTTATGCTCTTGGTAAATATGTGCTTAATGACCAATGGACTCTAGAAGGAGGTTTTCGATATGATTACAACCATCTGGATGCTAATAAGTTTTACCGAAAGTCATTGTGGGAAAGCCGTGGTTATGACATTGATTTCCCTGAAATTATTGTAGAAGATTTTGGAACCCAACTTTTGACAAATCCAACTTTTGATTTTCACAATTTTTCAGGAACCTTAGGTTTTTCTTACGCAATTTCAGAAGATTATGAATTACTTAGTAATTACTCATTAGCCACTCGAGCTCCCAATCCCTCTGAGTTATTTAGTGAGGGTTTGCATCACTCTGCTGCCCGCATTGAGATTGGTGATTTAAGGTTTAATCAGGAAGTAGCTCATAAAGTTTCAATTGCTCTAAGTAAAACTACGGGAAAGTTCCGGTTTACTGTCAATCCGTTTTTAAATAGCATCAATGACTTTTTACTTATTGAACCAAGTGGTGTGGAGCAAACCATTAGAGGAAATTTTCAGGTATGGGAATACAAACAAACAGATGCTTATCTCCTTGGTTTTGATCTCGATGCCAAGATAAATCTTACAGAGCAATTTGATTATAGCACTAAGTTTTCATTTGTAAAGGGTTATGATCGTGAGGAAAATAAACCACTTATATCCATACCACCTGCAAATTTAAGTAACGTGGTGCAATACAAAAATGAACGTTTAAACAATCTAAAATTAGGACTGGAAAGTAATTATGTTTTTAGACAAAATGAATTTCCGGATACTAACTTTGAAGTGTTTTTACCCATTTCAGAAACCACAGAAATATTTGACCTAAGCACCCCACCGGATGCTTACCATCTCATAAACTTGAATGCAGATGCAGATTTTAAAGTTTTTGGTGAAACTGACTTAAGCTTGGGGTTAACTGTCAATAATCTATTGAATACCAGTTACAGAGATTACCTCAACCGTTTGCGATTTTTTGCAGACGATTTGGGACGAAATATAGTTTTACGCTTAAAAATCAATTATTAATTATTAAATCAATTTAAACATTTTACACTATGAAAAATTTAAAATTTTTAGCCTTATTTTTTACAGCAACACTTTTTTTAACTTCTTGTTCAAGCGATGATGATAATGAACCCATCAATGAAGAAGAAGTCATCACAACAGTTAATGTTGCTCTTACAGGAGGTAGCACTCCAATTACTTTAACCTTTAGACAACTTGATGAGTCTGCAGCACCCACAATTATTGTGAGTGGTGATTTTGATCCCAACACAACTTATACAGGATCAATTACTGTGTTGAATGAATTGGAAAATCCCGCAGACAATATCACATTAGAGATTGAAGAAGAAGACGACGAGCACCAGTTTTTTTATCAAGTGGGTGCAGGTTTGAACATTTCAAACTTAACTTACCTTGATTTTGATGGTAATGGAAATCCGTTGGGGTTGAGATTTAGTTTTGATACCGGAGAAGCTAGCTCAGGAAACTTTACAATCACGCTAAGACATGAGCCAAACAAAGACGCTTCTGGCGTAAGTGACGGTCAAATAGCCAATGCTGGTGGTGAAACTGATATTGAAGTGACTTTTCCTTTAGTAATTCAATAAGTTATAGATTTTTATTGAATGAAAAAATCCCTCCTATTTGAGGGATTTTTTTATTCTACTATTTCTGCTTCAATGCACTGTTGCATAATTTTTTCCCGTTTCCAAACAAATACATACAACCAGGTTAATGTAAAAGTGGGTATCACATCAAGACCCGGTGATAATTCTTCAAGGAATACAATAACTGCTGCAATTTTACCGCGAGTTCCTGGATACATTTTTGTCATTTGAGATGCAGCAAAAGGTGCCCATAAAATATCAATAAATGGCCCTATACCCGGAAACAAATAAGAAACCATTCCGATTAAATCATAAACGATGCCTTTGGTGAGCAATTTATACTTTTCGTTCATATTTTAAATACTATAAAAATACAAACGCAAATGCCATTCCAAAAATTGTTTATTTATCAATGAGTTTTAAAAATTCGTTGCGGGTTTCAATTTTTTCAAAAGCACCTCTGAAGCCAGAAGTTGTTGTGAGAGAGTTTTGCTTTTGAACCCCGCGCATCATCATACACATATGGGATGCTTCAATGACTACTGCTACCCCTTTTGGTTGTAGCGTTTGGTTGATACAATCTAAGATTTCTTTTGTCAAGCGTTCCTGCACTTGCAAACGCCTCGCAAAAACATCAACAACACGTGGTAACTTGCTTAATCCTACTATGTGACCATTGGGTATATAAGCTATATGTGCTTTACCAAAAAAAGGTAAAATATGATGCTCACACAAAGAATACAACTCGATATCCTTAACGATTACCATATTATCATAATCTTCCTTAAACATGGCACTTTTGAGAATTTGAGCAGCATCCTGTTGGTAACCTTGAGTCAAAAACTGCATCGCTTTTGCAGCACGTTCAGGAGTTTTGATGATACCTTCTCGATGAATATCTTCTCCCAAACCAGCTATAATATCGCTAAAGTTTTCTTTTAAAAAATCGGTGGTTTGTTCACTGTATGAATCAATTTTTGTGTAAGACTGCATAGTATTAATGTATTTTATCCTTAAAATAATTATTGAGTTTTTGCACTTTTGGAGCAATGACCAGCTGGCAGTAGAGTTGATTTTGATTTTGATTGTAGTAATCCCAATGTTCTTCTTCAGCCGGGTAAAAGACAGTAGCCTCTGTGATTTCTGTCACAATTGGATTTTCAAAAACTCCCTTATCATTGAGAAGTTTTATATAGTCTAGTGCGATTATTTTCTGTTCTTCATCATTGTAAAATACTGCACTGCGGTATTGGGTACCCTTATCATTTCCCTGCTGATTTAAAGTAGTTGGGTCATGTGTTGAGAAAAAGACTTCTAAAAGCTCTTTGAATTGAATCTCATCAGGATAGAAATAAACCTGAATGGCTTCAGCGTGCCCTGTTCTTCCTGTACATATTTCTCGGTAAGAGGGATTCTTAATGGTTCCGCCTATATATCCAGATATCACTTTCTCAACCCCCTTCAACCGTTGAAAAACGGCTTCTGTGCACCAAAAACATCCTCCTGCAAAAGTGGCAATTTTTAATTCCTTTGTATTCATTATTGTATTTGTTTAACAAATGTATATATCTTTTAAACATTATTTTTATCAATTAACTTTTCATTAATATATAATTTAAATTTCAAAAACCCGTTTTTTTGTAAACACATTATAAATTGCATTTATGATAGCAATTAGTTACTTTCACATTTCCAAAATCAAATGATGATACACGCAAAAAATATACATAAACACTATGGTGATTTACACGTTTTAAAAGGTGTATCTCTAGACATTAAAAGTGGTGAAGTAGTTTCAATTGTTGGTGCTTCAGGTGCCGGTAAAACCACTTTGCTTCATATTTTGGGAACGCTTGATAGTGCCTCAAAAGACTCCGGAGAAGTGATTATCAACAATACAAAAATAGACACCCTTAGCGGAAAAGAATTAGCTGCCTTTAGAAATAAAAATATTGGTTTTATTTTTCAGTTTCACCAATTATTACCAGAATTTACAGCTTTGGAAAACGTCTGTATTCCTGCTTTTATTAAAGGAACTCCAAAAGGAGAAGCAGAAAAGAAAGCAAAAAAATTATTAGATTTCCTTGGCCTATCCAACAGATATGAACACAAACCCAATGAACTTTCCGGTGGAGAACAACAACGTGTTGCTGTCGCCAGAGCATTGGTCAACGACCCTCTACTTATTTTTGCAGATGAACCCAGTGGAAATTTAGACAGCACCTCTGCAGACAATCTTCACAATTTGTTTTTTGATTTGAGAGACCAATTCAAACAAACATTTGTTATCGTGACTCACAATGAAGAATTTGCAGATATGGCAGACCGTAAACTGGTAATGAGTGATGGTAAAATTATTTCTTAAATTTTGCAGTGAAAGGAAAAATCAAACAAACTGAACTTAAAGAATTTCTTGACGAAAAAGCCTTTCAATACAATTCGCCAAAGTTTATTACCTCAGACCCCATTCAATTACCCCATCGCTTTTCAGCGAAAGAAGACATAGAAATAATCGCTTTTCTTGTAGCAACTATCGCATGGGGAAACAGAAAAAGCATCATTAGCAGTGGAAACAAAATAACCGAACTACTGGGAAATGCACCTTATGATTTTGTGTTGAATCATACTCCAAAAGACTTGATTCCTTTAGAACAATTTGTCCACCGCACTTTTAACGCTAGCGATTTGAAATTTTTTATTAGCTCGCTAAAAAACATTTATCACAATCACAACGGACTGGAGTCTGTTTTCAAAAACCAATCAGCTGAAAACAGTTTACAACCAGCCATTCACGGGTTTAAAAAAGTATTTTTCAGCATTCCTCATCCTGAGCGAACGCTGAAGCACGTTTCTGACCCAATGAAAAATTCGGCTGCTAAACGCATCAATATGTTTTTAAGATGGATGGTGAGGCAAGACAATGCAGGTGTGGATTTCGGTATTTGGAAAAGCCTTTCGCCTGCCCTGCTCTCTTGTCCGCTTGATGTTCATAGCGGAAACGTAGCACGAAAGCTTGGATTGCTTTCGCGTAAGCAAAATGATGCAAAGGCGCTTCAAGAGCTGGATGTATCATTAAGAATACTCGATCCAATTGACCCGGCTAAATATGATTTTGCTTTGTTTGGTCTTGGTGTTTTTGAGGGATTTAAATAAGAAGCATAAAAAAACTGCCCCCCGATTGCGAAGAGGGCAGCCAACTAACTAACCAACCAAATTATTGCTTATCCGCCGAGGGCGAATAAACTATGAAACTGCAATCATTCTCTTAGGCTTTTGTTTACTTTCTTCACGTTTTGGAACGATAATGTTTAGAACACCATCATTGTAAACTGCCTCTATTTTTTCTTGTTCAACCGTGTCCGGTAAAGTGAATGCTCTTTTGAAAGAGGAATAGTTAAACTCTTTGCGAGTATATCGTCCATCTTCTGAAGTTTCTTCTTTTTCGTTTTTGTCTTCTGAAGAAATGGTCAATACATTTTGATCCAATTCAATCGTAAAATCTTCCTTTTTCTTTCCGGGAACGGCCACTTCCACCTGGAAGTCGTTTTCGGTTTCTTTGATGTTTACTGCAGGTAGTGTACTACCAAAGTTTGAAACATCTGCTAAACGGCCTTCGTTAAATAAATCCTCAAAAATTGAGGGAAGCCAACTGTCCTGATTTCTCTTAATTAAACTCATAACATTTATTTTTAAGGTTAAACATTGTTTTGTTTGTAACCTAATAAGCAAAATGAGTTCCAATTGCAAAAATAAGACATAATGTCCTGAATATGTGCCAATAAGATGCCAAAATGTCAAAATGAAATCATAAAAAAATCCCGAATTTTTCAATCCGGGATTTATAAATTATTTTATTTAAAAGGCGTTGCTTACGAAAGCACTTCCTGAACTTTATCTGCTGCTTCTTGAAATTGAATGACAGAGTGAACGTTGAGTCCGCTTTTGTCAATTAATTCTTTGGCAATATCAGCATTTGTTCCCTGAAGTCTCACAATGATGGGAACATTGATGGTTCCAATATTTTTATAAGCATCAACAATACCTTGTGCCACTCTATCACAACGAACAATACCTCCAAAGATGTTCACCAGTATGGCTTTTACTTTGGGGTCCTTTAAAATTAATTTAAATGCCGCTTCAACACGTTCTGCATCTGCAGTTCCGCCCACATCAAGAAAGTTTGCTGGTTCACCGCCCGCTTGTTTGATCAAATCCATTGTTGCCATTGCAAGACCGGCACCGTTTACCATACAGCCCACGTTTCCGTCAAGGTCAACATAGTTTAACCCTTTTTCGCTCGCTTCGACCTCAGTGGGGTTTTCTTCTCTTAAATCTCGCATCGCAGCATAATCTTTATGTCTAAACAAAGCATTATCATCAAGTGTTACCTTTGCATCTACTGCTAAAATTCTATCATCGCTGGTTTTTAAAACCGGGTTGATTTCAAACAATGAAGAATCAGATTTTTCATAAGCAGTGTATAAAGCAGCCACAAACTTGGTCATTTCTTTAAAAGCCTTTCCTTCAAGGCCTAAATTGAAAGCTACTTTTCTAGCTTGAAAAGGCATCAATCCCACAGCAGGGTCTATTTCTTCAGTGAATATGAGATGAGGAGTATTTTCAGCTACGGTTTCTATGTCCATTCCTCCTTCTGTGGAGTACATAATCATATTTTTTCCGGTAGCGCGGTTTAGCAAAACACTCATATAAATTTCGCTGGTTTCACTTTCTCCGGGATAGTAAACATCTTCAGCAATAAGAACCTGGTGAACTCGTTTCCCTTCAGCTGAAGTTTGGGGAGTTACCAAATCCATACCAATGATTTGATTGGCGACATCTTCCACATGTTCAATTCCTTTTGCAAGCTTTACACCACCTCCTTTACCACGTCCACCTGCGTGAACCTGTGCTTTGATGACATACCAGCTTGTACCGGTTTCATCAGTTAATTTTTTTGCTACTTCTACTGCCTCTTGTGGAGTTTGTGCCACATAACCGCGTTGAATTTCAACGCCAAAGCTGTTCAATATCTGTTTTCCTTGATACTCATGTAGATTCATAGTGGAGAGTTTCTCTTTAAATTAATAAGTTGCAAAAGTAACAAAAGCATGGTAGTGAAGCAATGTTTTTTTGCTTTAAAAAATAGCTCAATTTTTAAATTCTTAAAGCACAGTTACCTCTTTAGAAGTTTGAATGTTTGTGAGCTGTCGGCTATTTTTAAAAAGTAAACACCGGCCTCAACATTACTGAGATTTATGGATGGTAAATTTTCATTGAAGTGACCTAATAAGATATTTCTTCCTAAACTGTCAAAAATTGTATATTGAGTATTGTAAAAAGGAGTCTCATTTTGAATTTGAAAAATACCACTTGACGGGTTGGGATATACCTTAATTTTACCATGTTCAAAATCCGGAATACTTAAAGGGCTGTTGTTGAAGCGCTGAAAAATGATATTTATTTCCGGACCGTTGTACCAAACGTCACTTCCTACAAGCAATATTTTACCATTTTGAAGGTGATTAACTGCAAAATCGCTCAATTCTTGATAATTTGTTGTGAACTGAAAACTAGTGTCAAGATTTCCATTTGGATAAAATCTCAAAAAAAAGGGTGAAGCACCACCCTCAAAATCAAAGAAAGTTCCATTTAAAATAAATCTTTGATTTCCTTGTATGTAACTCCCGGAAAATCCATTAATGACACCATCATTACCAAAACTTTGATCTATTTGACCAAGGGGATTAATTTTTATGGTTTTTCTCACAAAGCTCTCTGTGTTTGAATCCCAATATGAACCTCCAACAAGTATATTACCGTCATTAAACACATTAAAGCTGGTAGAATATTGTTCTTCCATAGGAATTATGACACGGCCGTTTGTTCCATAACTGCCGTCTATTTCTCCATTCATAAAAAATCTGTAAACATTTCTTGTTTGAACACTATTTTCTAAAAAACCAATACCCAAATAGAAAAAATCATCTTTCTTCCTAAAAGAAGCAAAAGCATTGGTGACATTACCCAAAGAATATAAAACCACGCCATTATCACCAAAGCTTGTATCTGGAATTCCATTTTCAAGAAATTTATAAAACAGTATATGCGGTTCTCCTTGAATAATTTGATTTCCTAAAAAAAATAGTGATTGATCATCATTTACGATTATAGAGCTTCCGCTGACTCCATTTAAATAGGGTTGTAACTGACCATTGTCTCCAAAGGACGAATCCAAATTACCTTCTGCATTGTATTTTAAAACGGTATATACATAATCAGTGTAGCCAATGACGAAAAAGCTATCATTAGGAAGTACTATCAAATTATTATAATCAATTTCAGGATTTGATATATCTAAAACACCATTGTTACTGAAGCTCGTATCGATCGTTCCATCCTCATGAAAAGCAAAGACTCTTTCTATATGATCATTCATATAATCAAATGTTTTAATCAAAACCAAAAGATTACTATTTGATTTTTCGCCAACACCTTGTATCCAGTGATCATCACCGGGTATTTCGTGTATGACAACACCATTATCTCCAAAAGACAAATCAGGGCTTCCATCCTGAGCAAATGAAAATGCGAACACTGTCAATAAACAATAACAAAAGAGACTTTTCATTTTAAACTCTATTTTACGCCTTAAGGCAATTAATTATCTAATTTACAAAATTTTAAATAATGATTAGAATAAAAAAACAGCAAAAATAGAATGCTGTTTTTTTCATTGGTTAAATCATCCTATTTTTGCAGCTTCGTAAAAAAATAATTTTTAACCATTAAAAAATGACAAATCAAGACCTTTTGAAAATTGTTCAGGACTTTGGAAGTCCGGTTTATGTGTATGATGCCGAGAAAATTGCTTCTCAGTATAAACGTTTAACTTCAGCATTTAAAAAGGTCAAACAGGTAAAGTTTCACTATGCCGTGAAAGCTAACTCCAATATATCAGTTCTTAAATTTTTACATTCGCTGGGTGCTTCCCTGGACACGGTTTCCATACAGGAAGTAAGACTGGGACTGGAAGCCGGATTTAACCCCACTGACATTATATTCACCCCCAACGGAGTGTCATTGGAAGAAATTGAAACCGTGGCAGAAATGGGCGTCCAAATCAATATCGACAACCTGTCCATACTGGAACAATTTGGAACGAAGCATCCCAAGACACCAGTTTGCATTCGCATCAACCCGCACGTAATGGCTGGCGGAAATACCAATATCTCTGTGGGGCATATAGATTCCAAGTTTGGGATCTCCATTCACCAGATGCCCTTATTACTGCGCATAGTTGAAAACACAGGAATGCACATTAATGGGATCCATATGCACACCGGTAGTGACATTCTTGATATCGATGTGTTTTTGTATGCCAGTGAAATCCTTTTTGATGCTGCCAAAAATTTCAAAACCCTGGAATTCATAGACTTTGGAAGTGGCTTTAAAGTACCTTACAAAAAGGATGACATCGAAACCAATATTGAAGAACTGGGTAAAAAACTCAGCAAACGATTTAATGACTTTTGCGGGGAATATGGGCGCGAACTCACCCTTGCTTTTGAGCCAGGGAAATTTCTCGTTAGCGAAGCTGGAAAGTTTCTTGTGAAAGTAAACGTCATTAAACAAACCACCTCAACCATTTTTGCACAAATTGACAGCGGCTTTAACCATTTAATTCGCCCGATGCTCTATGGCGTGACGCATCACATTGAAAACATTTCAAATCCTAAAGGGAAAGAACGCTTCTATTCGGTGGTGGGTTATATTTGTGAAACCGACACTTTTGCCAATAACCGTAGAATAACCGAAATAAAAGAGGATGATATCCTGGCCTTTCACAATGCCGGGGCCTATTGTTTTACTATGGCAAGCAATTACAATTCGCGTTTTCGCCCGGCGGAAGTGTTATGGTATAAAAGTGAAGCACACCTTATCAGAAAACGGGAAACGATGGATGATTTGTTGAAAAATCAGGTTTTAGTTTCTATGTAAAGCAAATTTTAATTTAATAAATTGAATGCCACGAATGCACAAATGTAATCGTAGGGGTGACCCTCTAAAAAATATTCGTGTATTCGTGGCATATTTTATCAGCTTTATAAAGATAGACTCCCTCAAGGTTTTGAAACCTGCGAAGGTTTACTTCTTTTAATCAAAAGCATACAACAAGCCCGTTGATAAATTGTAAAAGGTGTCTGGCACATCAGTTGCCGGTGTAGCGTCAAAGGTTAAAGTATAAGTAACCGTAAGGGACAGCTTTTCTAAAATACCCAAAACAAATGAGTTTTCTGAAGCAATCCTGTAATCTTGAAATTGATTGAGTATGGGTTGATAATAAGAGGTGCTTACAAACGAAATATTGTCGGTGGGAAAAAAGCTTAATGAAAGATACGTACTGGCGCGCCAATCGCGGTTGATAATTAAGGCTTCTTCGTTGAGTTCTTCGTGTTCATACATAACTAAGGTTCCCAGATACAATCGGTATTTGTCAAGACCTAAAAGTTTAAACCTCGGCCCGGTTCCCGCAAGCCCTCTGAATTTAATTTTTGCGATGGAGTTGTATTGCGATTGCACAAATGCTTCCAAGGTGATATCATCAAATACCTTATAATTGTAGCGAAGGTGCTGTGAACCATTATTGACAAAGCTCTGCTCCCCCGCCCTTTCAAATCCCAAATTGTTGACAAACAAAGCAAGGTGTTTGTTCATCTTATACTGCACGTGGATGTTGTTGTTTAATCTGATGAGAGTGTTGGTGTTTTTGGTCAATGAAAAACCAAGGCTGGTGTTTCCGGTCCAGCCGGAAGTATCTGTCACTTTTCGCAAGGACTCCACATTGATGATTTGTGAAAATGTAAGTATGGGGAATAAAAATATTGTTATGAAAAAAAACTTTCTCATTTAGTGAAAATTTTAAACCTTCAAGGGTTTATTTACAATTTAAGAACTTCATTTTTAGCAACTTCAAATTCTGCTACCATTTCGTTAAGAATTTGTGCTGCCGGTTTAATATCATGAATCAGTCCGGAGATTTGACCAATTTCTAGTTCGCCTTCCTCCAGGTCGCCTTCAAACATGCCTCTTTTGGCCCGGGCTCTGCCCAATAATTCTTTTAAGTCTTCGACGGTGGGCTTTTTCGCGTAAAGCGCTTGTACATCATCAAAAAATTTATTTTTAATGAGACGCACGGGTGCCAGTTCTTTTAAAGTGAGTACAGTATCTCCTTCTTTGGCATTGACCACAACTTCCTTAAATGCACGATGTGCCGAGGATTCTTCACTGGCCACAAAACGACTGCCCACCTGAACGCCATCTGCACCCAATACCATTGCTGCCAGCATCCCGCGTCCAGTAGCGATTCCACCGGCAGCTATAAGGGGCACTTGCAAGTGTTCTTTCACCATTGGAATCAAAGTAAAGGTGGTGGTTTCTTCCCTTCCGTTGTGACCTCCGGCTTCAAAACCTTCAGCCACCACGGCATCGACTCCGGCCTCTTGGGCTTTGAGGGCAAACTTGACACTGCTCACAACGTGAACTACTGTGATTCCCTTTTCCTTAAGAAAGGAGGTATAAGTTTTGGGGTTTCCGGCAGAAGTGAATACAATTTTTACGCCCTCATCCACGATGATTTCCATGATTTTATCCAGATCAGGGTACAGCATGGGCACATTAACTCCAAAGGGGTTCTCTGTTGCCTTTTTGCATTTTTGAATGTGTTCCCTCAGCACTTCGGGGTACATAGAGCCTGCTCCAATGATTCCCAGACCACCGGCATTGCTTACGGCGCTGGCCAGTCGCCAGCCGCTGTTCCAAATCATTCCGGCTTGTATGATGGGGTATTTTATATTAAAAAGTGTAGTAATTCTATTTGATGTCATTTATTTCTTGACAATTTTTATGGATTGATTAAAATTTTCAGTCTGCAAGTTTAGAATATAAAATCCGCTTGGCAAACTTGAAAGATTCAATGAATTAGAAGAATCTTTAAGAGTTTCTTGCATGATTAAAACGCCCATTGTATTATAAAGTCGCAAATTAACGTGATCAGGGAAATTTGAAATTTCAATAATCACATTGTCTAATACCGGATTTGGATATACTGAAAAATGATTATTTGGTTGATTATCTATTGACAAAAGCGCATCAAGTGCTAATTGAAAATTGGGGATTCCATAGCCCATTTTATCAGTAGGGTTGTTAAAAAGATGAGCCGATTCACGCACTAATTGCATAATTTGTGCATTTGTGAATTCAGGTTTCGCTTGCCATAAACAAGCTACCGCACCTGCAGTGATGGGCGAACTGAATGAGGTACCATTATTTGTAACAATTTCATTATTTTGATTAATCACATACGCATTTCCGCCTTGAGCCATTACATCGGGTTTTACTCTACCGTCTGTGGTGGGTCCTTGTGAACTAAAACCTGTTGCAATACCATCTGCATCTACTGCACCAATGGTGAGCATACCCGGGGAGTCACCGGGAGTTCCCACCCAAGGAAAGTCAGTACTCCCGCTATTTCCAGCTGAAGTGACTAATAACAACCCTTTGTCAAAACCGTGATTGGCACCCCTGGCGGAAAAAGTAGTTTGACCGTCCAAATCTTCATAAGTATGTGAATAAGCGGGATTGTCATATTCTCTATAGCCTAGAGACGTATTAACAACATACACACCCAAACTATCTGCTCTTTCAATGGCTTCAACCCAATAAGCTTCCTCCACGGGAGTTTCGCTAGTGATATCTTCAGTTTTAAACAGGTAAAATGAGGCATCGGGTGCTGTGCCTACAAATTGATTTTCAATATAACCCCCAATATCACTAAATGTTCGGGTACCGTGTGAGCTGTTGTTATTAATTGTTTCACTACGGTCCACAAAATCATAAGTTCCAAGTATTCTTCCGTCATCGCGCACATAGGCAAACCCGCCTTGTGTATCCACTCCCGGAAAACCACTGTCAAGAACAGCAATTGTAATTCCGCTTCCGGTGTAACCTTCATCGTGAAGATAATCACCTGAAATCATTTCTATTTGGTTAGCTGCAAAACCATAGTCAAAATTTCTGCTGTTATTTTCGAGGGCAAACTTATCTTCAATAAGGTTGATTCCAGATGCAAAATTCAATGTTTTATCTGCATATTCAACACTAGAAACAAAGGACAGATTTAATAAATTTTCAATATTTGACTGGGTACCTCTCACATACACACAGTTCATCCATTTGGACTTGGCAAATACCGTAATTCCCGTTTGGGATTTAATTTGAGAAATATAATTTTCATTGACTGGGACATCCCGCTCATCGATGGGTGTGTTGTGCATGGTTTTGCGGTCAATAGCTTCCTGAGATAATATGGTTATGGGATTATCGATTGAAATTTGTACATTTTCCTTATCGGCAAAAAATACCCAGGCATCCTCAATTTGAGCAGAAACATACTGAGTTAAAACTAAAAGTAATAGAAATACTAACTTTTTCATTTGTTTATGTTTTTTAAACCCGGGAAGGGTTGATGGTTTTAAGAAATCACCCCGCTCCCAATCAATTCATCTTCCTGATACCAGGCAACAAACTGTCCCTCACTTATGGCAGATTGTTGATTCTCAAAGATAACATATAATCCGTTATCTGTTTGATGTAAGGTTGCTTTTTCTAAAGGTTGTCTGTATCGAATACGTGCCATAACTTCCATTTTTTGATTGGATTGCAACCTCAAATCCTCTCTTATCCAGTGTACTTCATCCTGTTTTACAAACAACCCTCTGCGGTATAAACCGGGATGATTTTTCCCTTGACCGGTGTAAACAATATTTTCCTTGACATCAGTTTCAATAATAAAAAGTGGTTCTTTGGTTCCTCCAACGGCTAGACCTTTGCGTTGCCCTTTGGTGAAAAAATGGGCTCCGGGATGTGTACCCACAACCTTTCCATCTTGCGGGGTATATTGAAATTTATTGCTTTCTTTTTCTAAAATATTTGTTATCTCAATACTGTTTTTTTGAAAAACCGGACTGTCTTCAGGCACTTCAATGATGACTCCTTCTTTGGATTTCAATTGTTGCTGAAGAAAGTCTGGCAGACGCACTTTCCCGATAAAGCAAAGGCCTTGTGAATCTCGTTTTTCTGCAGTGATAAGGTTTTGAGCTTTGGCAATTTGACGCACTTCGGGTTTTAAGAGTTCGCCCACGGGGAACAAGGTTTTCGCCAATTGTTCCTGTGAAAGCTGGCATAAAAAATAGGACTGATCTTTATTAGGGTCCTTGCCCGAAAGTAAGCGATGAATGGTTTTTGTACCCTGAGCGGAGTCGAAGGGTACTTCAATAGTATCCTTTCTGCAATAGTGCCCGGTAGCAACATAGTCTGCACCAAGATCCATGGCAATTTTAAGAAAGACATCAAATTTGATTTCGCGATTGCAAAGCACATCCGGGTTTGGTGTGCGGCCCATTTCATATTCCCTGAACATATAATCGACTATGCGTTCTTTGTATTGCTCGCTTAAATCAACGGTTTGAAAAGGGATTCCCAGCTTGTTGGCTACCATCATGGCATCATTACTGTCTTCCAGCCACGGACATTCATCAGAAATAGTCACAGAGTCATCGTGCCAGTTTTTCATAAACAGTCCAATCACTTCATAGCCTTGCTCTTTCAATAAATATGCAGCTACACTGGAGTCAACTCCGCCACTAAGTCCTACTACTACTCGTTTCATACTTATCACCCGCGAAGGCGGGTGTCTCGTTATTATTATTTCAAATACAAAATTACAAAATAAAAAAAGAGGAAGTTCGCACTTCCTCTTTCTTTAACTTTGTTTTATAAAGGTCTTACTTTTTCTTTTGTTTGTCCTGAAGTGCTTTTTGTTTTTCAGCTTGTTCCATAATTTCAGCCATTTTACGCTGGAATTTATTTTGCTTTTTGGGTTGTTTTTTCTTTTCCTCGATTTTAGCCAATATCTTTTTCTCATCCAAAACAAAATATTTGATGACCAGCATAATTCCGATGGTAATCACATTTGAAATGAAATAGTAAAGTGAAAGTCCACTGGCAAAGTTGTTGAAGAAAATCAACATAATAAGCGGTGACAGGTACATGATAAATTTCATATTGGGCATACCGGGTTGTTGTTGCATTTGCATAGTTTGCCCGGTAGTCATCATCATATAAATAAAGATAGCGATTGCTGCTAAAATGGGGAATAATGCCACGTGATCTCCATAAAATGGAATATAAATTGGTAAAGAGGCAATTTGATCATAACTTGACAAGTCATCAGCCCAAAGGAACCCTTTCTGTCTTAAATCAAAAGCAGATGGAAAAAACATAAAGAGCGCATAAAACACCGGTAACTGCATCAAAGCAGGAATACATCCTGCCATTGGACTTGCACCGGCTTTGCTGTATAGTTTCATGGTCTCTTGTTGCTTCTTCATGGCATTGTCCTTGTACTTCTTGCCAAGTTCTTCAATTTCAGGTCGCAAGATCTTCATCTTTGCCTGAGAAAGGTATTGTTTGTATTGCACCGGAGAAAGAACGATTTTAATTAAAATTGTCATTACAATAATGATAATTCCATAACTGCTTATCCATGTTGCAAGCCATGTGAAAAGCGGCATAAAAAGAAATTTATTTATCCAGCCAAAGATGCCCCATCCCAGCGGAATGATTTCATCCAGATTGCGGTCATAGCTATTTAAAGTCTTAAAATCACTGGGGCCATAATACCAGTTCATTGAATAAGCAAGTTCTCCTGCTTTAAATTCTAATGGAAACTTAGCTGTAAAGTTTTTAGTAAAGAGGGAATCAATCTCTTCATCCTGAACCAGGTTTTCTGAGGTAAAATGAGTTGTTTTGAAAGGGGTGTCGGTCAACAATATTGATGTGAAGAAGTGTTGCTTGTAAGCAATCCAGCTCACATTAGGGGCATCATCTTCAGTTTGTGTTCCCTGTCCCAGATAATCATCTTTGTCTCCTTCATATTCCCAAAGCAACTCTGTATATCTGTTTTCGTAGGAAATACTTCTCGCTTTACGATGTGCTTTGAGTTGCCATTGCATTTCTGCGGGAGTTGAAGTATTGACAATATTGCTCAATCCTTGAGATTGAACAGCAAAGTCAAGCATATATTCTCCCGGCTTAATTTCATATCGGTATTCCAGATAACTGTTTTCTGAAGCTTTTAGCTTCATCGATAAAATGGAGTTTTCACCATTTCGCGTAAGCGTGGGTTCAAAATAAAGATCTCTTGTATTTAATATTCTGTTTTCTGCTTGAAATTGGAGGTTGAGATCTGCATTTCCATCCTTAATGAGATAGACAGGTATGGAATCAAATGTTTTGTAGTTTTTAAGCGTTGCTTCTACTATATAACCACCCTTATTATTAATCTTAAGTTCAAGAACATCGTTTTCAAGTGTGGTTACTTGATCTTTTGCTGAGGGTAAATTTGCTGCATATGCAAAAGAACCCAGTTGGTTTTTTAAGTTTTCAATACGCAGAGAGTCTGAAATCTCCTTAACAGTTTCAGTTTCGGTAACAACAGGGGTTTGTGGAACTTCCTTAAGTGCCTCTTCTTGGGCTTCTTTTTCAACTTGCTCAATCTTTGCACGTTCCTCCAATTCTTCTGGTGTGGGTGCATTTTGATAAAGCATCCAGATAAGGATAAGTGCTATTAAAACAAATCCTATGAGTGAGTTGTAATCAAATTTTTTTTCTTCTATCATTTTTTAAAGTGTCAGTGTGAACTGAATCAGTACTATTTTGTTTTGTTTATTTTGTATTGGGCTGCAGCTTTCACAAAAGCGACAAAAAGCGGATGTGGGTTTGCCACGGTACTTTTATATTCCGGGTGATATTGTACACCCACAAACCAAGGGTGATCTTTGAGTTCTATAATTTCAACGAGACCGGTTTCAGGGTTTACACCTGTGGTGAGCATTCCGGCATTTTCTAGTTGTTGTTTGTATTTGTTGTTGTACTCATACCGGTGGCGGTGGCGTTCTTCAATCATTTGGTTGTCATATACTTTGGCAACTATGCTACCTGGGGTTAGTTGACATTTCCAGGCTCCTAGTCTCATTGTGCCTCCTTTATCAACGATGCTTTTTTGTTCCTCCATCAAATCAATTACCGGGTGTTGGGTTTCAGCATCCATTTCAGTGGAGTTTGCACCGGTTAAATTGAGAACATTTCGGGCATAATCAATCACTGCCATTTGCATTCCTAAACAAATTCCAAAAAACGGAATCTTGTTTTCACGGGCATATTTTACGGCTTCAATTTTTCCTTCAATACCCCTTTCTCCAAAACCGGGTGCAACCAGTATCCCATCAAGATTTGCAATTTTATTTTCAATGGTTTTGGTATCAATAAATTCGGAGTGAATGGGGCTAACATTCACTTTCACTTCGAGTTCAGCTCCTGCATGAATAAAAGCCTCCAAAATGGATTTGTAAGAATCCTGAAGTTCTACATATTTACCTATAAGACCAATGTTTACAATCGTTTTTGGGTTTTTATGACGTTGTAAAAACTGGTTCCAACGAATCAAGTCGGGTTCGTTTTTTGAGTTTAGTTTTAATTTTTCCAGAGTGATGGTGTCGAGACCTTCTTCCAGCATCAGATTGGGTACATCATAAATGGTTGAAGCATCAATAGACTCAATGACAGCTTCTTTTTTTACATTACAAAACAAGGCTAATTTTGTTCTCAATTCATCAGAAAGATGATGTTCTGTTCTACAGACTAAAATATCTGCCCTGATACCACTTTCCATTAAAAGCTTGACTGAATGCTGTGTGGGTTTTGTTTTTAATTCACCTGCCGCCGCCAGAAAGGGCACCAGTGTTAAATGTATTACAATAGCATTATCATCACCCAGTTCCCATTTTAATTGACGCACAGATTCTATGTAAGGAAGTGATTCTATATCACCTACAGTTCCACCAATTTCAGTGATAACGATGTCATAATCGCCACTCTTACCGAGTATTTGGATGCGTTCTTTTATTTCATTTGTAATGTGTGGGATAACCTGAACGGTTTTTCCCAGAAATTCCCCACGGCGTTCTTTTTCTATAACACTTTGATAAATTCTTCCGGTGGTCACATTGTTTGCCTGAGAGGTGGCCACATTGAGAAAACGTTCATAATGACCCAGGTCAAGATCTGTTTCTGCACCATCATTTGTCACATAACATTCACCATGTTCATAGGGATTGAGAGTTCCAGGATCGATGTTGATATATGGGTCCAGTTTTTGGATGGTCACTCTGTATCCTCTTGCCTGTAATAATTTTGCCAATGAAGCCGCGATGATACCCTTTCCTAAAGAAGAACTTACACCTCCTGTTACAAAGATATATTTGGTGTTGGCCATTTTAGATGTTAGATTTCAGATATTAGAATAGAGAATTTTAGATTTAAAGTGTTGCATTAAAACAAATTTTCTCTTTTTTTCAATGGGCAAAAATACAAAGAAGAAATGATACTCGGTAATGAATTATTGGTTAATATTTAAAGAACTACTTCGGATACTTTCTTTTAATATTATAGATGAGTTCTTCAAGCCCATTTAGTTTTATTTCATACATCTGTTCCATCATAGTACCCAATTTACCATCTGGAAAACCTTTTTGTTTGAACCAAACAAAGTAATACTCAGGGATATCTATTAAATGAAAGTTTTTATACTTCCCAAAAGGCATTTTGTAATGTGCGAGTTCTATGAGTTTCTCAGGATTGGGATTCAAGGGGTTGGGTTCTAAGTTTTAGGTTTAAAGTTTGATTCATTTAAATTTTCCACTTCTCCAGTTTTCTTAGCTCCTCAGCAATATAGGCTTGCCATTTTGCTTCTTTGTCAAAATCTCTGGAATGGTTACTTTCTTTATCAAATTGTTTCTGCATTTTTTCACGTTCAAGATTGAATTTTGTGAAAATTGACGAAAGTTCCTTTTCAAAATTTTTAGTAATCGAGTAGCTTGCAAATGCTTCCCGTAATTTTCGGGCATGAATTTCTGTAATATCAAAGTGAGCCTGCTCGTGTTTTAAAATATGTTCATTGACCTCTTTGTTCTTAAACCAAGACATTTTTATATCAAAGAAAGTATTGACCTGAGTGGTCAAAGTTAAATTTCCATTTTCATTCTTCACATTGTAACTGAATTCTATGCTGGAATGTGTTAAAGCTGCAAATGAACTTTTTGGGTCTGGATTCCCTAAATAATTTTCCCAAACAAGCTTTTCATTTTCTTGCCAGGCAATGCGATTGGGATTTTCAGAAACAAAAAGAAACAATAATGAAATTGAAAATGCTTTGATTACCATTGAAATTGAATATTTTGAAAAATCTCTTAATGCAAACTTTTTGCAACCGGACAGGTTAAAGCTATCTTTTCAAGTATTTTTTGGTTTTTTTCAGAAATCCATTTTGGAAAATTGAGCACAACTTTTATCTCAGAAATTCGCCTTGGTTTACTCGTCATAACTTTAGTCACTACCGCTTCTGACCCTAACAAATCAACATCGAGGGTGACGGCCTTGATCCCCATAACGGTTATCATACAACTTACCAATCCGGTAGCCACAGTATCTGTGGGTGCAAAAGTTAAATAAGTATCCCCAGACGCCAGATGGGTAGACTGGGTTCTTAACCCTCCGGGATAAATTACTTTGGATGTACTCATTCCAGTTCTTCCAGATTGAGGTCTTCGTTGTATTTTAAAATATAGACGGCGTTGTTAATATATCCACCTGATGTTGATTTTTGGTAATTGAACTTATTTTCAACATAAACAGTTTCACCTTCTATAGAATCATTTGCTTCAAATATACTTTCGGCGTATGCCATTCTTAGTAGTGCATCGTATGTTATATCAAATCCGCGGGAAGCAAATCTGTTTGGCAAAACTGAATACTGCTCCTTGTATGCTGTCACAAATTTTATAGTGTCATTATAATTATAGGATTTGTTCCAGGACGGAAATGTAAACTCCAAATTTGCAAGGTGTATATTTGACACTTCCCTAAAGTCAAAAGCGTCATTTTTATCGAGCGTAAAAAGCCTCACTTGTTGACTTCTTCTAATGCTATTGAGCACTCCAATAGCACTGCTCACAACAGTTGCATTAGAGGATTCAAGAAGCACCCAGTTTTCTTGATCATCAATAATTTTAGATGCTATGTCTGTACTTCTGAAAAAATTTCCTTCTCGAGGAGTTACAAGTTTAATTCCGGGAAATGCTGTTTGTATTTTCTGTCTTTTTGCAATGCTTGTAATGTCTGAAATGAGTATCAAGTTTTTACCTTGACCATTTGCTTTTATATAGTTGATTAACCTGTTTTCAATTACATCACTTTGTGGAATGCTTTGAATAAAGTTGGGGTAAATTTTTCCCTGTCTGTTACTTAAAGGGGATATAACGGGTATGTTTTGTGATGAAAGTTCTGAAGCAGCACGTTCAACAAGAGCTTGTCTAAGTGGACCAATAACCAAATCAACATTTGAAATGTTTTTACTTCTAAAAAGCGCCTGAACACCACCTTCCATGTCTTGTGAATCAAATACATGCAGATTGATAGACATTCCCTTTTGTTTTGCAAATTCTGATGCCATCAATACCCCTGCATAAAAATCAACTGCCAGACGCATCGTTGCATTATTTGAAAGTTCATTTTGATTCAATGTTAGTGAATCTTTTTGAACCTTATTCAACTGGAAAGGAAGAAAAACAACAATATTTTTTGTTTTAAAATTTTTGAGATTGTATTCTAAATTGACTTTTTCTGAGGAGGTTATTGAAGGATTTTCTGTTTTGGTTTTTGGCACTTTGATGACCATTCCTTCTTTTAATCCGTCTTTGGTATGTGGGTTTAACGCTACAATTTCTTCTTCGGTTAAACCGAAAAGCACTTTTAATCTGTAAAAACCCTCTTTTGCCTGAACAGTATAAAAAGTATAATCTTCATCTTCCTCAAGAGGGGCATCGATTGTTACTTTCTCAGGAACTGTGAGTATCATTCCTTCAGGTAAATTATCTGACCCATAGATGGAAGGGTTCAAGGCTTCTAATTTTTCAACGGTGATTCCATACTTTTTTGCAATACCAAATTTTGTTTCCTGAGAAGATACCTTGTGTTTTCCGGGCGGAATTTCATCAGGCTTTGTAACAGTAGCCTCTGAATCTATGGGAGAAACAATGGTAACTTGTTTGATGGGTATTTTAATCTCTTCCCCTCTTTTTAAATTGTTTGCATACAGATGTTTGTTGTATTTTTTAATTTCGTCAACGGTGGTACCATAAATTGAGGCAATTCCAAAAATGGTTTCTTTTCGTTTTACTTTATGAGTTTTGAAGGTTACATCTCCATTTGAAGGGTCAATATCAGTTTCAAGATTTTTAGGTATAATAAGTACAGTTCCAAGTTTTAAGCCGTTTTTAACTTCGGGGTTTAACCGAAACAAATCTTCTTCTGTGATTTGATATTTTTGGGTAATACTAAACACAGTCTCACCTTGCTCTACTCTGTGACTTCCATAAGAAGTCTGGGCAAAACTGAAACCGAAATATAAAAATACGATTAAAACTAAAATTAATTTCTTCACACTTGTACTGTTATTTTGATTTTGTTACCATTTTTGAAACACAAAAAATGTCGCATTTCTAAACTGTCTTAATTAACCTTGAACCTTCCTACTTTAAAGTTTCGGAAGGCAAGGTTATAAACCACTACTCCCATTCAATAGTAGCCGGTGGTTTAGAACTGATGTCATAGACTACTCTATTAACGCCTTTTACGCGATTTATTATTTGATTTGAAGTTTCCTGTAAAAATTCATAGGGTAAATTTACCCAGTCTGCTGTCATTCCATCTGTACTTTCAACAGCTCTTAAAACCACAGCTTTTTCATAAGTGCGTTCATCACCCATTACACCCACAGAGTCCACAGGAAGTAAAATTGCTCCGGCTTGCCATACTTGATCATACAAATCCCATTTCTTCAAATTATTGATAAATACAGCATCCACTTCTTGCAAGATACGCACTTTTTCCGGAGTGATGTCTCCCAGTATTCGAATTGCAAGCCCGGGACCCGGGAAAGGATGTCTTCCTAAAATATCTTGTGTAATTCCCATCTCTGAACCCACACGTCTTACCTCGTCTTTAAATAACATTCTGAGGGGTTCAACGATTTTTAATTTCATAAAATCGGGCAATCCGCCCACGTTGTGATGCGATTTTATAGTTACTGAAGGACCATTCACTGAGACTGATTCAATTACATCAGGATAAATTGTTCCTTGCGCTAACCAGGTTACATCACTTATTTTATGGGCTTCGTCATCAAAAACTTCTATAAATGCATTGCCAATTGCTTTGCGTTTTGCTTCGGGGTCACTTAGCCCTTTTAAGGCATTCATAAACCGTGCCGAGGCATCTACTCCTTTTACATTCAAGCCCAAATCTTTGTATTGATGCAAAACATTTTCAAACTCATCTTTTCGCAACAAGCCGTTATTGACAAAAATGCAATATAAATTTTTTCCAATCGCTTTATGTAATAAAATAGCAGCTACTGAAGAATCGACGCCACCGCTCAAACCAAGAACTACTTTATCGTTTTTTAATTTAGATTTCAGTTCCTGAACTGTAGTTTCAACAAAAGCAGCCGGGGTCCAGGTTTGAGAGACACCGGCAATTTTTACCAGAAAGTTTTCTAGCAATTGTTTACCATCAGTGGAATGATAAACCTCCGGATGAAATTGTATGCCATATGTGGGCTCTCCATCTATTCTAAAAGCTGCAAATTCAACATCATGAGTGCTGGCAAGTAAAACACCGTTTTCAGGCAACTTTTTGATAGTATCACCATGACTCATCCACACTTGACTCCCCGGGACAATGCCTTCAAAAAGATTGTTATTTTCTTTAATTTCAGAAAGCTTGGCACGTCCATATTCTCTGGTTTCAGATTGCTCGACGATACCTCCGTTAAAATGGGCTAAATACTGTGCCCCATAACACACGGCAAGCAGTGGCTTATGAGACCTTATTGAAGACAAGTCTGGGTGTGGAGCATCCTCGGCCCGCACAGAAAAGGGACTTCCCGAAAGAATCACTGCTTTGAACTTTTCTAAGTCTTTTGGAATTTTGTGATAAGGATGGATTTCGCAATAAATGTTTAGTTCTCTCACACGCCTTGCAATAAGCTGGGTGTACTGCGAACCGAAATCTAAAATGAGTACGTTGTTGTTTTGCATAGGCAAAAATAGGTCATTTTGATTTTTTGGGCAATGGAATTTAAAGTAATTTTTTTTATTTAAAAAAGGACACATTGTAACAATAACTAAAGAACTTGAACTAATATACTACCTTATATTACACAAATTCATTTAATCAAAAAACATTATGAAAATCAAATCAAATTTTTTAGGCTTCTTGTCTATAGTTTTAATTCTATTCATTGCATCAAAAACAAGTGCCCAATCAACTGAGAAAGCTATCGATGCTATATTTTCAGAAGCCTATCCCGCTAATTCACCCGGTGCAACTGTTTTAATTTCAAAAGATGATAAAGTTATTTACCGAAAAGCTTTTGGGATGGCAAACCTGGAACTAAATACTCCCATGACACCGGAACACGTTTTGGAATTGGCTTCCATTACCAAACAATTTACCGGAGTAGCTATATTGATGTTAATGGAACAAGGCAAACTAAACCTTCAGGACCCCTTGTCAAAATATTTGGAAGAGTATCCCAAAGGAGACCAAATCACCATTCATCACTTACTGAATCATACCTCAGGTATAAAAAGTTATACAGATGTACCCAGTTTTATGGAGTTGGCTCGCAAAGATATGACTCCAATAGAAATCATTAACAAATTCAAAGATTTGCCAATGGAATTTGAACCCGGAGAGCGCTATGCATATAACAACTCAGCATACATTCTTTTGGGATATATCATTGAACAAACATCAGAAATGAGTTATGAAGATTTTATTCAAAAAAATATTTTTGATAAGTTGGGGATGAAAAACTCCTATTACGGGAGCAGAAGCAGAATTATTCCAAACCGTGCCAGTGGGTATCAACCTTCCGGCGAAAGCTATAAAAATGCAGACTATTTAAGTATGACCATTCCATATGCCGCTGGTTCTCTAATGTCAACTGTTGATGATATGTTTTTGTGGAACAAAGCCATTCACTACAACACACTTATTTCAGAAAAAAGTAAGCAACTGGCATTTACAAACTATACTTTGAACAATGGGGAAAAGATCAATTATGGGTATGGATGGGCAATTGACGAACTTGCCGGCATAAGCACTATTGAACATACAGGTGGTATTTTTGGGTTTACAACATCAGGCATATATATCCCTGAAAAAAACATCTATTCTATTGTTTTGACAAATGACAACGGCAAAGGACCAGAGCCACTATAATCTTAAAGCAACAGCGATTGTATTGGGCAAACCCCTGGTTGAAAAACCGGTTGTTTCTCTCACAGAAATACAATTAAAAAAGTGGACGGGAGCCTATCAGTTTGAGGATGTCGTGCGCTTTATCACATACAATGACGGCGCACTTTACAGCACTCGCGAAGGAGGCCAACCGTTTAAACTAATTCCACTTTCTGAAACTAGCTTTCAATTTGATGATAGTTTTACTACCTATGACTTTTCCATAGAAAACGGAAAAAAAGCAACCCTTTTTACAGATCGTATTAATAAAAGTAAAGGAATAGAAACTGATAAAAAACCTGCAGAAGAAAAGGAAAGCATCACCCTCGACCCTGAAGTTCTTTTTGCTTATACAGGCACCTATGAGCTTCACCCAACTTTTCTAATTGAAATAACCACCAACGGCAACCAAATTTTTGCACAAGCAACAGGTCAGCCTCAATTTGAAATTTTTGCCGAGAGCGAAGACACCTTCTTCTTGAAAGTCGTTGAAGCCAAAATAACATTCAGCAAAAATCCTGACGGAAGTATCAAAAGCCTCACACTACTTCAGGGAGGCCAGGAAATGATAGGAATGAAGTTAAAATAATAAAAAAAGTAAAAAAAATAAAAACCTCTTTCTTAAATGAAGGAGGTTTTTTTGCAATACCATAATCGCAAAGAACAAATTCATATTTTCACTAAAAATAAAAATTAGTATCTTTCGGCTTATATTAACACAAACTAAATTTCAATGATGAATACATTATTTTCCAAAGGGATTTCTGTACAAAAAATGCTCTTTTTCGGTCTATTTATAGCCACATTTTTAGTCAGTTCCACAACTTCTACTCTATTGGCACAAGGCATAACGCCAGATCATGTCGCTAAAATGAAATCGGTAACAAGCAGTGCCATTTCTAACGACGGAAACTTTGTCGCTTACACTGTGAGTGTTCCCGCAGATGCATTTAAAGAAAACGCAACAAATGCAACACACCTTTATGTTTTAAATACTGCAACAGGTGAGTCAAAACCATATTTTACTTCTTCAGGGGTAAGTCAGGTGCAATTTCGCCCTGGAAAAGAAACACTAACTTTTTTGACTAGACAATCGGGTGATTCAAGTAATGCATTGTATGAATTAAGCTTAACCGGTGGAGAAGCTACAAAATTATTTTCTTACAAAACAAACATCTCAAACTACAACTGGCAAGCAGATGGGAATAGAATGGCTTTTTCCGTTTCTGAAAAAGATGATGCGCCAAAAACACCTTTAACTTACTCACCAGATTTTTACGAAGAAAATTTCAGCCAACGCAAAGGATTTATCGTTAACCTTTCAGGAAATAATCCACAACCACAACAATTGAATGTGGAAGGCTCAATTTATATGATGAACTGGAGTCCTGATGGAACTAAAATTGCAGTTTCTGCTGCGCCCACATCATCTGTTGATGACTCTTATATGAAGCAAGGTATTTTTATTGTTAACAGCAGTACCAGAAATGTGATTGCAACAATTAACAATGAAGGAAAATTGGGACAAATGGAATGGAGTCCTGATAGCAAATGGCTTGCTATAAGAGGAGCAAAAGACATTCATGACCCCATTGACGGCCGCATTTTAACAGTTTCTGCTGAAGGCGGAAAACCACAAAAAATTGATGTGGGTTATAAAGGAAAATATGAAAACATTTCCTGGACATCAGCAAATACCATTCACTTTTTAGCCAGTGAAAGCACAAGCTCAGTATTGGGGACTATTCGCCCTGACGGAACAGGAAAACAAGTAATCTTTAAGTCTGATGCACATCATATTACTTCGTTCTCAAGAGCTTCAAACGGAGCGATGTCATTTACAGCAAACTCACCACAACACCCCACTGAATTATTTACTTTAGCAACAACAAGAAATGCCACTCCACAAAAAAGAACTGATAACAACCCGTGGTTAAGCGAGGTTAAACTTGGAAAACAAGAAGTAATCACATACAAAACCAGAGATGGGGCTTTTGATATTCAGGGAATTTTAATGTATCCTTTAAACTATCAAGCAGGAAATGCTGTACCATTAATTACAGTTGTTCACGGTGGCCCGGAAGCGCATTACACCAACGGATGGCTAACTGCTTATTCCATACCCGGACAAATGGCAACAGCAAAAGGCTATGCCGTTTTCTACCCTAACTACAGAGGAAGTACCGGTCGCGGAACAGAATTTACTTACAGCAGCCAGGGAGACCTTGCCGGAAAAGAATTTGACGATATTGTTGATGGTGTAGATTATTTAATTTCGCAAGGCATTGCCGATAAAAACAGAATTGGTGTCACAGGAGGCTCTTATGGAGGCTATGCTTCGGCCTGGATGAGCACCTATTATTCAGATAGATTTGCTGCAGCTGTGATGTTTGTGGGAATCAGTAACAACATCTCTAAATGGGGAACCAGCGACATCCCTGAAGAATTGTATTTGGTTCACTCCAGAAAAAGAATTTTTGATAGTTGGCAATGGCAATTAGAGCGCAGCCCCATTTATTATGTGGATCGCTCTCAAACGCCCATTTTGATTATGCACGGTGCAGACGACCCACGTGTTCACCCTGCACAATCCATGGAATTGTACCGCCACTTAAAAGTGCGCAAACCCGAACTCCCTGTAAGATTAATTTACTACCCCGGTGAAGGACACGGTAACCGTCGCTCCGGATCAAAGTATGATTATAACTTAAGGATGCTTCAATGGTTTGACACCTACTTAATGACCGGAAATTCAAAAGCTGAAAAACCAGATTTGGATTTACCTGCTGGGAAATAAGTTATTTTAGCACAAATAAAAAGGGGTAAGCGAATGCTTACCCTTTTTTTGTTCCCTTTCGCTTAAGAAAACTTTGTTTTTATGTTTCGCAAATGAAAACAAGATTTGCAGAATCTTTTTACATCCGGTGCTGGAAATACAAAAGTGAAAGCTCACGCTTTCCCACTTTTTTTGTTTCATTTCGCTTGACAAAACTTTGTTTTGTATGTTTCGCAAATGAAAACAAGATTTGCAGAATCTTTTTACATCCGGTGCTGGAAATACAAAAGTGAAAGCTCACGCTTTCCCACTTTTTTTGTTTCATTTCGCTTGACAAAACTTTGTTTTGTATGTTTCGCAAATGAAAACAAGATTTGCAGAATCTTTTACATCCGGTGCTGGAAATACAAAAGTGAAAGCTCACGCTTTCCCACTTTTTTTGTTTCATTTCGCTTGACAAAACTTTGTTTTGTATGTTTCGCAAATGAAAACAAGATTTGCAGAATCTTTTTACATCCGGTGCTGGAAATACAAAAGTGAAAGCTCACGCTTTCCCACTTTTTTTTGTTTCATTTCGCTTGACAAAACTTTGTTTTGTACGCTGCATGAAACAAAAAAAGTGATTTGCAGATGCAAATCACTTTTGTGCTTGTCGGGATGACAAGATTTGAACTTGCGACCCCTCGCCCCCCAGACGAGTACGCTACCAGGCTGCGCCACATCCCGAAAATGTGTAAATAAGCTCAATTTAAATTTCTAAAAATTTAGTATAATAGAACCTAATCTTAAATTGGTGCAGCCCGCCCTGAGCCTGTCGAAGGGCCACATCCCAAAAATATTGACTAAACGTTTATTATAAAGAGGTTGCAAAAATAAATAATAAAGACTCTTTTTACAAACTTCAATTTGATTTTAAACTTTAAAAATCTAAATTTAAAAATTAATCTTTTGTAATAATTTTTAGGACTGCAAATATATATTTTATGATAAGATTTGCACCCTTTTTATTTCTTTTTTTTATCTTTTCGAAAAATTAAAATGACCACCTATGAAAACGAACTTTTTAGCTATTTTTCTCTTATTTTTTTTCATCTCTTGTGCGCAAGTCAAAGAGAATGATGTCAAAATTAATCCCACACAAAATTCCTATTCGTTTGAAACTGTTTTTGCAGATGTTTCCATACCCTGGGCGCTCACTTGGTTGCCTGATGGTTCTATGTTGGTAGGAGACAAATCGGGTGATGTCACGCACGTAAAAGGAGATCAAGCCACGCCCATTACAACCGGAATAGATGATCTCTACCCCAGAGGTCAAGGAGGATTGCTCGATATAGTTACTCACCCCAACTATGCTGATAATGGATGGTTATACATCACCTATTCATCTTCAGAAGGTGAAGGAGAGGGTGGAAACACCAAACTCATAAGAACAAAACTTGATGGAAAAAGCTTCACTAATACGGAAGTTCTTTACAAAGCAACGCCAAATACCACTGCCGGTGTTCATTTTGGCTCGCGTATTGTTTTTGACAAAGACGGCTATTTGTATTTCACCATAGGAGATCGTGGTAACCGGGACGAAAATCCGCAAGATATTACACGAGACGGCGGGAAAACATATCGCCTTCATGATGATGGAGGCATACCGGATGACAATCCATTTGTAAATGAACCCGGTGCAAAAAAAGCCACCTATTCTTATGGGCACCGCAATCAGCAAGGAATTGATATGCATCCTGAAACCGGAAAAATCTGGTCCCATGAGCACGGTCCAAAAGGAGGTGATGAAATCAATGTTCATAAAAAAGGTGCCAACTATGGGTGGCCTGTGATTACTTATGGAGTTAATTACAGTGGAACTACAATAACTGAAGAAACAGAAAGACCCGGCATGGAACAACCTCTATACTATTGGACGCCATCAATCGCTCCCAGTGGGATGGCATTTGTTACCGGTGATAATTACCCCGAATGGAAAAATCACCTCTTAGTGGGCTCATTAAAATTTCAATATTTGGAACTTGTGAAACTAGATGGGGAAAAGATTCTAGAAAGAAAAAAAATCGCTGAAAATATTGGAAGACTAAGAACAGTTAAAATGGGTCCGGATGGTTTTGTCTATCTCGGAGTTGAAGGAAAAGGAATTGTTAAAATCATCCCTAAACAATGAATAAAAAATTAAGTGTATTTGGTTTGGTCCTTTTAGGTATTTTTCTTTTTCATGTCAATCAAAAGAAAAAAACAATTCAAAAAAGAATGAGTATGTCGCTGCTGAAAAGATTCAGTTAAAAACTGATTTACAAAAAAGTATAGAACGAGGTCAAGAAGTCTATAACGGATTTTGTGTGCAATGCCACCTCCCAAACGGAAAAGGAACCAAAGGAATTTTCCCGCCACTTGACGGTGCAGATTGGCTTACAGAAAAACGTGAAGAAAGTATCCACGCTGTTAAATTTGGTCAAAGTGGAGAAATCGTTGTGAACGGAATAACATACAATAATGTGATGCCTCCAATGGGACTTTCAGACCGTGAAGTGGCAGATGTTATGAATTATATAATGAACTCCTGGAGCAATACTCAAGATAAAATGGTTTCTATAGAAGAAGTAAAAGCCATAACTAACTAAATTTTCTGTTTAAAAACGCTCAGAAATAATAGTACATTTGCCAAAACAATATTAAAATGCTAATTATCGGAATTGCCGGTGGCACCGGAAGTGGAAAAACAACCGTTGTCAATCAAATAATCAATGAACTTCCACCAGATGAAGTGGGTGTGATTTCACAAGACTCTTACTATAAAGACACTTCCCACTTAAGTTTTGAAGAAAGAGTGAAAATCAATTTTGACCACCCTCAGTCCATTGATTTTGATTTACTCGTTTCTCACTTAAAAGAACTTAAAAAAGGAAACTCCATAGAGCAGCCTGTCTATTCATTTATCGACCATAACAGGAAAAAGGAAACCCTTACCACAGTTCCAAAACACGTGATGATTGTTGAAGGGATTTTAATCTTAACACATCCTGAAATACGTAAAATGTTTGATATAAAAATCTATGTGCATGCAGATAGTGACGAGCGATTAATCAGACGCTTAAAAAGGGACATTGCAGAACGAGGCAGGGATCTTGAAGAAGTATTGAACCGCTATCAAAACACATTGAAACCAATGCACCAGCAGTTTATAGAACCCACAAAAGAATATGCAGATATTATTATTCCCACAAATCGATACAATACAGTAGCCGTTGATATAGTTAGAACAATTATAAATCAAAAACTAAAGGTTTAACGTGAAACTTTCAAATCTTAAAAAAAATAAATGGTTTAAAAGACTTAGCAACAAATACTTCCTTATTTTGGTTGTATTTGCAGCCTGGATGTTCTATTTTGATGCCAATTCTTTTTTTACACATAAAGAACTAAGTGACGAAATTAAAGAACTTGAAAACAATAAAGAGTATTTTCAAAAAGAAATTAATAAGGATAAAGAGTTTATAGAAAAACTTAAAGACGAAGAACAAATGGAAAAATTTGCCCGTGAAACTTATTACCTCAAAAAAGAAAACGAAGAAATCTTTATTATTGAACTTCAAGATAGTTTGAAACAATAAAACCGCTTTAAATGAGTAAAAATTTATTTGACGATTTCAAATCAGTTTCCTCAAAAGAGTGGAAACAAAAAATTCAAGCCGATCTAAAAGGTGCCGACTACAATGAAAACCTCATCTGGAAATCACCGGAAGGCATTCATGTAAAACCTTTTTACCATCGTGACGATTTTGAAGAGGGCTTCTCCCCCATTCCCGGGCAACCCTCCCGCTGGAACATAGGGCAGTTTATTTTTATAGATGATGTGAACATTGCAAATAAGCTCGCTTTAGACGCTCTTCAGCGCGGTGCAGAAGCCTTGTTTTTTACAGCTGAAAAAACTTTTGATATCGATGCTCTTTTCGAAAACATTTCAATTGAAAACCATCTTTTTTACTTTGACCTTAAATTCCTCTCACCGGAATTTTGTAACCATCCCGCTTTCGCGAATCTTGCCTGCCAGAAGGCAGGAGCGAATATTTTTCTATTAAATGACATCATCAACCACCATACCCAAGACGGAAATTGGTACAACACCCTCAAAGAGGATTTCAGTCAGCTGGAGGAAATAGTTGTAAAAACTAAAATACTTTCAGTGAATGCATCAAGCTATCAAAACGCCGGCGCGACTAGTACGCAACAGCTCGCTTATACCCTGGCACATGCCAATGAATATTTGAATGCTTTCGGAAATAATACTGCATCCATAGAAAAAGTAATTTTCAAAATTTCAGTGGGTACCAATTACTTTTTTGAAATTGCAAAAGTGCGCGCCCTGCGATTGCTTTATGCGAGCTTAGCTAGAGAATATGGGGTCACAGAAGTTTGTCACATTATAGCTTTGCCATCAAATCGCAACAAAACCCTCTATGATTACAACGTCAATATGCTGCGCACCACTACCGAATGTATGAGTGCTGTTTTGGGTGGCGCAGATACTATATGTAATGTACCTTATGACGCTATATATCATAAAAGCAACGAGTTTGGTGAACGCATTTCACGCAATCAATTGCTTATTTTAAAGCATGAAAGTTATTTTGATTCGATTACAAATGCTTCAGACGGGTCTTATTACATTGAAAGTTTAACAACCCAACTGGCTGAAAAAGCACTGGAAATCTTTAAGGACATAGAAAAAGGAGGCGGATTCTTAAATCAATTAAAAGAGGGAATAATTCAGAAAAAAATTAAGGAAAGTGCTGCTAAAGAACAACTGGCTTTTGACAAAGGCGAAAAAGCATTGCTGGGCACCAACAAACACCCCAACAAAGAAGACCGGATGAAAAATGACCTGGAGCTATACCCTTTCGTGAAAACAAAACCTAGAAAAACATTCATCGAACCCATTATAGAAAGACGATTGGCTGAAAAAGTGGAACAAGAAAGATTAGACAATGAGTAGAAAAAATATACAACATATAAAAATTCAAAGTTCTGAAAACAAGCTTCAAGCTTCAGATGAAACAGTAGATACTGCTGAAGGTTTTCCTATTAAAAAATGGTATTCAAAAGAAGATATTGAGCAACTAAAGCATCTCGATTTTGTTGCAGGAATAGCCCCCCATTTAAGAGGCCCTTATTCAACAATGTATGTTCAAAAACCGTGGACCATACGCCAATATGCCGGATTTTCAACAGCAGAGGACAGCAATGCGTTTTACCGAAGAAACCTCGCCGCCGGTCAGAAAGGACTCTCTGTAGCTTTTGACCTCGCTACCCACCGTGGCTATGACAGCGACCATGAACGCGTGCAGGGTGATGTTGGTAAAGCCGGCGTTGCGATTGACAGTGTGGAGGATATGAAAATCCTTTTTGACCAGATTCCGCTGGATAAAATGAGTGTATCGATGACGATGAATGGTGCCGTGTTGCCCATTATGGCTTTCTATATCGTCGCTGCTGAAGAACAAGGCGTTTCAGCAAATTTGCTTTCAGGAACCATACAAAATGATATCCTCAAGGAATTTATGGTGCGTAATACTTACATCTACCCGCCTACCCCGTCGATGAAAATCGTTTCAGACATCTTTGAATATACTTCCAAAAACATGCCCAAATTCAATTCCATCAGCATCTCAGGCTACCATATGCAGGAAGCCGGTGCAACTTGTGATATTGAGTTGGCTTACACCCTGGCAGATGGTTTGGAATACTTAAGAACAGGCATCGCCGCTGGAATGGACATTGACAGTTTTGCACCGCGCTTGTCGTTCTTTTGGGCCATTGGAATGAATCATTTTATGGAAATCGCAAAAATGCGTGCAGCACGTATGCTCTGGGCAAAAATTGTCAAGCAATTCAACCCTAAAAATGAAAAATCCCTCGCGCTGCGCACCCATTGCCAAACCAGCGGCTGGAGCTTAACAGAACAAGACCCGTTTAACAATGTAGCGCGCACTTGTATTGAAGCCTCAGCAGCAGCTTTTGGCGGAACTCAATCCCTTCACACCAATGCACTGGATGAAGCCATCGCTTTACCAACAGACTTTTCAGCTCGCATTGCTAGAAACACTCAAATATTTTTACAACAGGAAACTGAAATCACCCGCACAGTCGATCCATGGGCAGGAAGTTATTATGTGGAAAACCTAACTAACGATATTGCCAACCGTGCATGGGAGCTCATTCAGGAAGTGGAGGAACTGGGTGGCATGACCAAAGCCATTGAAGCCGGAATCCCTAAAATGCGTATTGAGGAAGCAGCAGCTAAAAAACAAGCCCGCATTGACAGCAGTCAGGATATCATTGTGGGGGTCAACAAATTCCGCCTTGAGCAGGAAGACCCGCTTCAAATTTTGGATGTGGACAATCAAAAGGTTCGTTTGTCACAAATAGAGCGTTTAAATAACATCAAAGCAACAAGAAATTCTGAAAAAGTAACTTCCACGCTTAAAAATTTAACTGATTGTGCTCAAACAGGTAATGGAAATTTGTTAGCTTTAGCGGTGGAAGCTGCCCGTGAAAGAGCGACACTGGGAGAAATCAGTGATGCGCTTGAAACAGCATTTGGCAGGTATAAAGCACAAATTAAATCCTTTAGTGGAGTGTATAGCAAAGAAATAAAACAGGACCCCTCTTTTGAAAAAGCCCGTGCAATGGCCAATGAGTTCGCCGAACTGGAAGGCCGTCGTCCGCGAATAATGATTGCCAAAATGGGTCAGGACGGTCACGACCGTGGTGCCAAAGTAGTCGCTACCGGCTATGCCGATGTGGGTTTTGATGTGGATATTGGTCCGTTATTCCAAACCCCAAAAGAAGCTGCCAAACAAGCCGTTGAAAACGATGTCCATATATTGGGTGTTTCTTCACTGGCTGCCGGGCACAAAACACTTGTGCCCCAGGTGATTGAAGAACTTAAAAAATATGGCCGCGAAGACATCATGGTGATTGTAGGTGGTGTGATCCCCCAACAGGATTACCAATACCTCTTTGACGCAGGCGCAGTAGCCGTCTATGGTCCCGGAACAAAAATAAGCGAAGCAGCGATTGAGATGATTCAGATTTTGATGGATTCAGTTAAATAGGAATTAAATTATTAATGCTCTAATACAAATAACATTTAACAAACAAAAAAATGAACTACAACCAAAAAATGCTTCGTGACGATGCCCTTAAAGGAAAAACCATAGTAGTAACAGGAGGCGGTAGCGGACTCGGAAAGTCCATGTCAACCTATTTTCTAGAGTTGGGAGCCAATGTGGTCATCACTTCCAGAAACCTTGAAAAACTTCAAAATACAGCCAAGGAAATGGAAGCAGCCACCGGTGGTAAAGTGCTTTCAGTAGCGTGTGATGTAAGGAATTATGATGAAGTAGAAGCAATGGTAGCAGCCTCAGTTGCTGAGTTTGGTCAGGTTGATGTTTTATTAAATAATGCTGCCGGTAATTTTATTTCGCCCACAGAGCGACTTTCGGCAAATGCCTTTGATACCATCATCGATATCGTTCTAAAAGGAAGTAAAAATTGCACACTGGCCTTTGGGAAACATTGGATTGATAAAAAGGAAACCAATAAAACGGTAGTGAATATTGTAACTACTTATGCCTGGACGGGTTCGGCCTATGTGGTGCCCAGTGCAACTGCTAAAGCCGGCGTATTGGCCATGACACGCTCCCTGGCTGTGGAATGGGCAAAATATGGAATCCGTCATCACGCGATTGCACCCGGCCCCTTCCCTACTAAGGGTGCTTGGGATCGATTATTGCCAGGTGAACTCAAAGAAAAATTTGATTTGGCTAAAAAAGTCCCTTTGAAACGTGTGGGTGACCATCAGGAATTAGCCAATTTGGCGGCTTATCTTGTTTCTGATTTTGCACATTACCTCAATGGCGAAGTGATTACTATTGATGGTGGTGAGTGGCTGAAAGGTGCGGGTCAATTCAATCTGCTGGAAATGGTGACCCCCGAAATGTGGGATATGCTGGAAATGATGATCAAAGCAAATAAAAAATAATCACTCCCTTTCAATCATAAAAATTACCGAAGCCTTAACAACTCTTTGAGTAGTGAATTCGTATATTTAAAAGAAATCAATTTCATACATTATGAATTTCTTAAAATTTCAAATCCTCGTGATCGCTTTCTTTGCTTCAGGATTTCTGTTTTCTCAAAATTATAAAAGCGGAACTCTGATAGATGTCAGCGAAAATGTATATAGTGGGAAATTTTCAGTTGACCACGAGAATAATTTAATACGCTACCGCAATGAAGAATCCTCAAGGGTTTTTGGCTATAGCCAAATCAAAACTCTCAATATTGATGGCTATGAAATAGTCGTTAAAGAAATAGACAATCAAAACACCCTCCTTTCCACGCTCGTTAAAGGTAAAGCTACCCTGTATCAAAAAGACAACACCCTTTTCTATATCAATAAGAAAGATGAAGATTGGATACCAATTGACATTTCAATAAATGAAATGATTATTCCCGGAACCCTGAACCTGGCTTTTAATGATTGCAGTGCCATCAGGGAAACCATTGCACGCACGAGCAGTTTCAATAAAAATAGCTTAATAGAACTTACTGAAACCTATAACAATTGTGAGTATAGCAAGAAATTTGAACTCACTAAAAAAGAAATCAATCAAAGTAACAGATTTCTATCTGATGTCTTTTGGTTATATGGTGGAGTGGGTATATCTGTAAATAAGCTGGGATTTGATGACACTGAGCAATCCATTTTATTTCCACAGTTAAGTCTGGGAATTTTGGCTTCCCCAGGTTTTTTAGGGAATTTACAAGATAAGTTGTTTATTGGTTCAGATATCTCTTATGGTAGCTCAGGAACTCAAACATTAAATTCAACAACACAAGAGTTGGAAATAAAGGTACACGCATTCTTATATACAATAGAAATACAATACAATTTCAATTCTTCAAAACGCTTTGAACCCTTTCTTGGCGGTGGCGTAAACCTGCATTCAAACCGGTTTAAAGGATCACTTGCCGGGCAACAATTCAATACCACAGATGGAGGTGGCAACTACAATTTAAAAGCAGGTTTTATGTATGATATTGGAAACTATCGTCTTGGGCTCTCTTTTAGGTATGTGCCTGAATACAACTCAAACGCTTCATTTTTAAATGAAGAGAAAGAACTTGTACCTCTGGAATTAAAAAACAATTACTTTATTTCCAGACTGGAATTTCATTTTTAAACAGTAGTTGATTTCGGAATGTATTTCACGCGCCATTCAAACTCACTGGTGGAAACCACTTCCCCTTCCTTGTCTTTCCCTATGGATGTCATCCAAAAAGTAACCCCTTCCCTTGTTGTGATTGTTTCTTTAATTGCTGAAATCACCTTGTCGCCGTCGTTGCAGGTAAATGTAATCTTTCCGGTTGCTTTCCTGTTATAATTCCCTTTTTGATTGGCTACCAGCATAGAAATTTTTTGATTGCTTTCCTTGATATGCAACATCACGAGTGCCCCGGTACTCAACTCAGCCGCCATGGCCTGAACGGCAAAATACATCGAGTGAAACGGATTCTGGTTGATCCATCGGTGGGTGACTGTGGTTATACAGTGAGTAGATTCTATCAGTTTTACCCGCACACCGCAAAAAAAAGCTGCAGGTAATTTCAAAAATAGAAAGCTATTTATTTTTTTTGGTGTAAGCCTCATCATACGGCTAATTTACGCTATTTCGGGCATATTGTATTCAAAATTAACAACAATTGAATTGTTAATTAAATGTTAATTATTAGTACTATGTTTTGCATAATACCATCTTTTATATATATATTTGCATAGTAATCTAATGGGTATTATACTGTAAAATAAAAATTAGTGGATTCATTCATCAAAAATCAATCATTAAAATCAATCAAAAAATGGGCACTTTAGTAAATATTTTGTTGGCCGTAGTAATGGAATTAATCACTCCAGTTACTCTTAGCTCCTCAGAGATTAAAAATAATATCAATCACATCGAGGTTGAAGAAATTTTGTTTCATTCAGAAGAACTGCCAACTTTAACATCAATAAAAAATTGTTAACATGAACATTGAAAACACAAAAGCACAAATGCGTAAGGGGGTACTTGAGTATTGTATTCTCTCCATTTTAAAAGATGGTGAGGCTTATACTTCAGACCTGCTCGAAACGCTAAAAGATGCAAAAATGCTGGTCGTTGAAGGTACAGTATATCCCCTACTCACGCGATTAAAAAACGCGGGTTTATTGAGCTACCGTTGGGAAGAGTCCACCAGTGGACCACCAAGAAAATACTATGAACTTACTGAAACAGGTAAACTATTTTTAAAAGAATTAGACGGCACATGGGACGAACTTAAACTTGCCGTATCAAAAGTAACTCGCCAAAACAAAAAATCATGAACAAAACAGTAAACATAAATTTAGCAGGAACATTTTTCCACATCGATGAAGATGCCTTCGCAAAATTAAATCGATATTTAAGTGCAATTAAACGGTCATTTTCTGACCCTGATGGTCGTGAAGAAATCATCAAAGACATTGAAGCAAGAATCGCCGAACTATTTTCTGAAAAACTTGATAGTAATAAACAGGTTATTACCATTAAGGAACTGGATGAAGTCATTGCTGTAATGGGACAGCCTGAAGACTATGCGATTGATGAAGAAATGTTTTCAAACACAGCTGACACCGGAAAAAGTGAGCAACAAAATTCGAAAGGGTATAAAAAGCTTTTCAGAGATCCGGATAATAAATATATTGGAGGAGTTTCATCCGGCTTAGGTCATTACATTGGACTGGATGCAATATGGATAAGACTCATTTGGATATTATTGACAATTTTTTCAAGTGGTACTTTTATATTAATCTATATAATCTTCTGGATTTTAGTACCAGAAGCAGTTACTACGGCAGATAAGTTAACAATGCGTGGAGAACCGGTTAACATTTCTAATATTGAAAGAAAATTTAAGGAAACTTATGAAAATGTTTCCGATAAAGTCAAAAATGCCGATTATGACGCTTACGGAAAAAAAATAAAAACAGGCTCTGAATCCTTTTTTGACACAGTAGGAAAAGTACTCATAGCGCTGCTGACAATATTTGTTAAGTTCATTGGAGTTCTTATCATCATTGTAGCAGCAACAACCCTCATTGGTTTATTTGTTGGATTGTTTATTACCGGTATTTCAGGTTTTTTTGGAAGCTGGTATGCTGAGGCTTTTCATATAGTAAATGACACCTTAGTCCCCATCTGGTTATTATCAGTTTTAATTTTCTTAGCCATCGCTATTCCTTTTTTCTTCCTTTTTATCCTGGGATTGAAAATATTGGTTGACAATTTAAAATCAATTGGTAAAGTAGCAAAACTAACTTTATTGGGCTTGTGGTTAATTGCGGTTTTTAGTTTAATTACCATTGGAGTTTTCCAAACTATTGAACGATCTAATGAAGGTAGTGTTATGCAAACAGAAGAATTGAATGTAAAAACCGGTGACACGCTTTATTTGAGAATGAATAGCAATCCGCATTATGAGAAAGATGTATTTAAAAGCAGTGGATTTTCAATCAAATACAATGAAAACGATGAGCAACTCATTTATTCAAATAACATTAGACTTATTGTAAGATCAACAAAAGATTCTCTTGCTTCTCTAATGGTTAATAAAAAAGCAAACGGAAGGGATTATCTGGAAGCTAAAAACAGGGCTGATGCCATTACTTTTAACTATTCCTTTGAAGAAAGTCAATTATTACTTGATGGTTATTTTCTAACATCTATTGAGGAAAAATACCGTGATCAGGAAATAGAAATTACGCTATATTTACCAGTGGGAAGTTATCTGTATGCAGATAACAACACCTATAGTTATCACAAAAATCCCTCAAGATATCGGGACATCCTTCTCAATGGGCAGGAATCAAATTACCTGGAAATCCTTGAAGGTAAAACTCACTGTGATAGTTGTTCAGATGATGGTTCATCCTCTATATTATTAAATATTAATAATAATGAGCAGGAATACCATGTCATAGACTGGGAAGATGAAAACTGGCAGGAATCCTGGAAAGAAGGAAATCGAATAAAAATTGATAGAGACGGAATTGATATCAATGTTACAGATGAAAAAGACTCTGTGAGAGTGAAGTTAGACAAAAGAGGAATTAAAGTCAAATCAAATTAAAAAAGAAAGCTATGAAATTTTTAAACACATCACTTTTAGTTTTTGTTCTTGTATTCACCACGGGTTGTGTATTTAATTTTCCTATTGAAAGTATTGAAGGAAATGGAAATGTGATTCAAGATGACAGACTTTTTACCGAAAAAATTGACGTTGTAAAAGCAAGCAATGGACTTGAAGTACTTCTCTTAGTGTCAGACATTCAACTTGTTTCAGTGGAAGCAGATGAAAATCTTCAGGAACACATAATTACTGAACTGGTAGATGGAACACTTTATGTAAAAACAGATAAAAACATTAGAAATGCCAAATCAAAAAAAGTGACCATTTCTTTTATCGAATTGAATGGTGTCCAGGCAAGTAGTGGTGCTTCAGTAAAAAGTCTTTCAGATATGCTATCTGATGATTTGTACTTAAAAGCAAGCAGTGGTTCTCAATTGGATTTAAATCTATTTGCCCGTGAACTAACGGTTCAATCCAGTAGCGGTTCAAATATCAGTTTAAGAGGCCAGGCACAACATTTTACTTCAAAGGCTTCCAGTGGCAGCTCAATTAATGCCAGAGATTTAGAAGGGATTTTTTGTAAATCCAAAGCATCAAGTGGTTCAGAAATCACACTAAATGTCAAACGCTCACTTGATGCAAAGGCGTCAAGTGCCGGTAACATCAATTATTATGGAGAGCCTGAAGAAGTGAATCAAAGCAAATCTTCCTCTGGAAGTGTAAAAAAAATGTAAGCTACCCAAATTATAAAATAAAAATGCAGAACAAATAGTTCTGCTTTTTTTGTTATGACCAAAGTCATAGTACGTTCAACAGTCTCATTTTATCTTTGTATCTGAAAACAGTACAAATGCAGCACTTAATTCAAAAATACAACGTTCCCGGACCGAGGTACACGAGTTACCCCACTGTGCCTTACTGGAATGAAAATAGTTTTACAACTGAAGATTGGACAAAACGATTGAAAATTCAATATGACCAATACAATGAAAGTGAAGGCATTAGCCTCTACATTCACCTTCCCTTTTGTGAAAGCCTTTGTACTTTTTGCGGTTGTCATAAACGCATTACTAAAAGACATGAAGTTGAGAATCCTTATATTAGTGCCGTCCTCAAAGAATGGAATCTTTACCTGCAACTCCTGGAAGATAAGCCCTTAATCAGGGAAATCCACTTGGGTGGAGGGACACCCACATTTTTCAGTCCCGAAAACCTAACAAGATTGATAAAAGGCATCCTTAAAGACTCCTTTTTGGCAGAAGAGTATAGTTTTAGCTTTGAAGGACACCCTAACAATACCACAAAAGAACATCTTCAGACACTTTATGATGTTGGATTCAGAAGGGTGAGCTATGGGGTGCAGGATTACAATATGGCTGTACAGATAGCCATTCACCGCATTCAACCTTTTGAAAATGTAAAAAAAGTGACAGAATGGGCACGTGAAATAGGCTATACATCGGTGGGACACGACATCATTTTTGGCTTGCCCTACCAGAATTTGGAACATATCAAATACACCATAGAAAAAACCAAAGAGTTAAAACCGGACCGCATCGCCTTTTACAGTTATGCACACGTGCCGTGGATAAAAGGAAATGGGCAAAGAGGGTTTAGTGAAGAGAATCTTCCCTCTGCGGAACAAAAGCGAGAGCAATATGAGACCGGAAAACGATGGTTGGAAAATATGGGTTATGTTGAGATAGGAATGGATCATTTTGCCTTGCCTGAAGACCCTTTGACCCTGGCAATGCAAAAAAAGACCCTGCATCGCAATTTTATGGGATACACCACCACAAAAAACAAAATCATGATTGGTTTGGGTGCTTCTTCCATAAGCGACAGCTGGACGGCTTTTGCACAAAATGAAAAAAATATAGAAGCTTATTACAAACTTTTAAAACAAAATAGATTTCCGGTTTATAGAGGTCATTTACTCTCTCAAGAAGATCAGATTCTAAGAAAACACATTCTCAATTTAATGTGCAATCTGCAAACACAGTGGTCTGTATCTGAAGAAGAAATCATCAATTTTTCAGAAATTAAAGAAAACCTCTATGAAATTGAAAAAGATGGATTGATACATATAAACTCAAATGCTATAATTATACTTGAAAAGGGAAGGCCCTTCGTTAGAAATGTCTGTATGGCATTTGATATTTTATTACAACAAAAACAACCTGAAACACGTTTGTTTTCTATGACTGTTTAACACTTAAAAACCAAAAACTATGAAAAAAATTATTGTTCCCATAGACTTTTCAGATCATTCTGATTATGCCCTTAGAGTTGCGGCAGATATAGCACGCAAAAACAAAGCACAACTTTATCTGCTCCACATGCTTGACATTTCAGAACAATTGATAAGTATTACAGAAGCCACTAAAAGAAGGGAATTAATGTTTTTTATGCAGTTGGCTACAAAACGTTTTGAAGAATTTGTGGAACGCGATTATATGAAAGGCATAAAAAGCACCCCAATCATCAAACACTTTAAAGTTTTTGAAGAAATAGATAATGTAGCCAAAGAGGTGAAAGCAGACCTTATTGTGATGGGTTCACAAGGCGCAAGCGGAATGAAAGGATATTTTGTAGGCTCTAACACTGAAAAGGTAGTGCGCACTTCAGACATTCCTGTACTGGTTGTTAAATCAAAAACTAAAGAATTTCATCCAAAAACCATTGTTTTTGCATCCAATTTTGACATTGAAAACCTAAATGCTTTTAAAAATATCAAGCAGTTTGCTGATAGTTATAAAGCTTCTTTAAAAATGGTTTATATCAATACCCCAAATGTAAATTTCAAAAATACGCTCGAGATAAGAGAACAAATGAGATTGTTCCTGAATAAAACCAGCATTTCAAATAACTCTGAAGATATTTTAATTTTTAATGATTATTCAGTTCCTGATGGCATCATAAATGCAGCTGAGTGGCTGCAAGCAGATATGATTGCCATCCCCACTCACGGCAGAAAAGGCATCAACAAATTGCTCGCCGGAAGTGTTGGGGAAGATCTGGCAAACACCTCTCAAATTCCGGTATTGACAGTGAAGATTTAAGCGCTTTTAGATCCTTAAAAATGCCGGTCAAAAACAGCCCGGCATTTTTTATTTTTTTATAACTTTAAAAGGTTTCCGGCTTTCGCCGAAAGGGGAATCAATTGTTAAAAAGTAAAGCCCTTTTTCAATTTCAGAAAAGTTGAGTGCTGCACTATCATTGTCTTCAATTCGTTGTGTAAACACCAAAACGCCTCTCACATCATAAAGCTTTGCGTGAATGGGAAACGCTTGTACACCATCAATTCTTAAACCCTCTGAAACAGGATTAGGATAAACATAAATCTGTTCAAGAGTGACCTCATTCAACGAAAGTGGAGCATTGAAATAAGCACACAACACAGCAAACAAGGCTTCTTCAACTGTATAATAGGAACTGGTGTTCCCAGTCTGATACCCTAAAAAACTACCGTTGGTTAAAAAGGAAAACGCAACCGCTCCATCTTCAGAAAAATAAGCATCACTAATTAACCCATAAGCCTCGCCGGGATGGCCTATAAAACTACCCCATTCTGAATCCAGGCAAATTTGATCGTTTTCACTTAGATTGGCATGATGTACCCCCAAGCCCCACCGGTTAAACAAATCAAAATAGTTATCTCCGTTGCTTCCGTTAAAATCCCATTGGATGGATTTCATTTCTTGTAAAGTTTGCTGTGAAATAATCCCGGGATGAGAAGCGCCCTCACTTTTTATAAATTGCAATAAAGTTCCCAATTCATTTGCTGAAGCCCGCAAGCCGCCTTGTGGCGAAAAAAACAAGCCATTGGTTCCCAAAACCAACGAAGGAAGATTAGTAGGCGGGGCCGGCATCACGCCCTGGTAATTGTCAAACTGCGGATTCCATCCTCCTTGATTGCGATACAACACAGCGATATCATTGATGTCATTGATATCCTGAATGTTGTAACTTCCGGTAATTACCAACGGATTAAGAATTTCAATTTTCATAAACTCATCAAAACGCTCATTGCTGATGGCTTCAATCAAAGTTGCAATCACACCATAATTGAGGTTGCTGTAAGCAAAATATGTTCCCGGGGGCTCTGTGCGATACATATTGGCTGTGTAATAAACCCCTCCGGGAATGAGTAATTCCTCAAGGGAAGGGATGGGATTCTGCGAAAAAGTGGCATTTAAAAAACCGTTGTAACCGGAGCCATCCTGTATGCTTGATGTGTGAGACAGTAACATTCTGAAAGTAATCTCAGTACCCGGAAACGAGGGATTTGTAATGGGGAAACTCAAATAATCATTTATCGGGTCGTCCAGGTCAAAAAGCCCATTATCATAAAGCTTTAATAGGCCAAGCGCAGTGACAGTTTTTGAAATGGAAGCGATGCGGTATTTAGTATCTTCATCCATCTCCAGATTTCTTGTAAAATCTTTCAAACCAAAATGATAAGACTGCTCTTCTCCATTCTTTTCCACCCAAACAGACATCCCCATCAACTGAAAATCGGTAAATATTTGCTCGATATCTTCTTCAAAGTTTTGTGAATACAAAGAGGTCCCAACAAAAAACAAAATCAACAACAAACATATAGAAGTACGCATAGGAAAAGGATGTTCTAAAACAGGTTTCAATATATTAAAAAAACCTGAAAATGTTCATTAACTGATTTATGACATTCAAAAATCAGTTTTTGAAACAAAAAAAGTATATTTGAAAGACTATTGAAAATCATTAGTAGGGATTTGAGTTTTTTAACAATTACATTGTTCCACTTAAAAATCGAATCAGATGAAAAGAAAACTAGGTGATATCATTCTTCAGATCATTCCGGTTATGATTGGGGTCTATTTGGGCTTTGTCATCTCAAACTGGCAGGATAACCAAAAAAGAACCACCCAATCCCAAACATTGGTTGACAATATCAAATCTGAAATTGAAACCAATAAATTTATGATTGAAAGTGTCATTGAATACCACAAAATGGTGCGTGACAGTAGCCGTCACTTCGCAAATTCAGAAACAATCATTAAGAAACCTACTTTTTTTGAAGGCACCAGAACACGGCAATTATCCGGCAGTGCCTACAATACAGGTGTTCAAACCGGAATTATCAACGAACTCCCCTTGCATAAAATTCAGGTTTTAAACAATTTATATAACTTTCAGGATTTTAATAATGAATACAGTAAAATGATTATGAATGGCTTAATCACTATGGATTTTACCGAAAGTGATGATGCTATTAAAAAAATTGCCAGCTATCTTTCGCTCACCATGACAGACATTGTAATTCAAGAAAATCATTTACTCGAGCTTTATGAAGAAACACTCAAAACACTGAATTAGTTCTGATGATACTTTAATTTTCTTAAAAACAGATATATTTGACCTATGAAACTATCTCTTATCCTACTCCTCGCTTTTTTGAGTTTTGCGTTTATCCCCACCAAAGAGCCACTAAAGGTGGATGCTATTTCTTCAGAAACAATGATCAACATTAAACTTGATGAAGGTAAAAAGTGGCCGGCAGATGATGCAACCTCCAAACATATTCAAACCATGATTGCGCTTTGTGAACAAGCACTTTCCCAAAAAAAATACGAAGTTCCATTGCTCAATGAGACGCTCACCAAAGAAATTAATCTATTAAACCGAAACACCCAAATGACCGGTGATGCCCGATCTCAATTACACAATTATCAATTGGGAATTCGCAAGCGCATTCAGGCAATAAGTGACAACAGAGGTTCAGTGGAATGGCTGTTACACGAATTGAAACGCTATGCTGATTTTTTTGATTAAATCCAACTATGAAAGTCAACAACCTTCAAAATCAAAATTCAATACTCAACAAATTTGTCGCTGAACTCAGGGATGTATCTATTCAAAAAGATGCCATGCGCTTTCGAAAAATATCGAACGCATAGGGGAACTATTGGGCTATGAATTGAGCAAGCAACTTGATTATAAAGCAACATCAGTGAAAACGCCGCTGGGTGAGTCCAAAACCGCTTTGCACGCAGACCAAATTGTCGTTTGTTCCATTTTAAGAGCCGGTTTGCCGCTCCATAACGGACTTATCAATTGTTTTGATCGTGCTGAAAACTCTTTCATATCGGCTTACCGTCACCATACCTCAGCGACTGAATTTGAAATCAAAGTAGAATACCTTGCCACCCCTTCCCTTGAAGGCAAAACGCTCATACTCGCAGATCCCATGTTGGCCACCGGCCGCACTTTCATCAATGTTCTGGAAGCTTTAAAACCAATGGGAACTCCAGCAAAAATAGATTTGGTCTCTGTGATTGGTTCACAACCGGGTGTTGATTATTTAAAAGGAGTTTTAAGTGATGAAATAACCCTATGGATTGCAGCCATAGATGAAAAACTAAACGAAAAAGGCTATATCGTCCCCGGTTTGGGTGATGCCGGTGATTTGAGTTTTGGAAGTAAAATGCAAAATTAGTGTTCAGTTTTCAATTGCAGTGATTAGTTTATGTAGAAAGCAAGGAGTGTTGTAAGTAACAAACTCCAAATTCCAAGTTTCAAGTTTCAAGTTTCAAGTTTCAAATCAATGTGGGTTTATTTAGGTAAATATTGTGTTGTTTACATAAAGTTATACCACAGACCTGTCTGCGGGCAGGCAGGGATACACTGAGAATACACAAAATTGCATAGAGAAATCAGTGACATACACCCGTCATAGGTCATCCGTCTTAATACTTTATATTTAATTCTTTATACTAAATACTACTTTGGAATTTGGTGCTTGTTTTTTGGTGCTTTGGAATTTGGTGCTTTGGAATTTGGTGCTTTGAAATTTGGTGCTTGGAATTTGTTGCTTTGGAATTTATTCAACAACCTCAGTATCCACCTGTTCCCCACTAAAAAACGCTTCCAGTTCTTTCATGGTTTCTGTCGAAGTTTGAAGGTCTTTAACAATTTCTCCTTTTTCAAGAACCACGATGCGGTTTGAGACCTCAACAGTATGCTGCAGGTCGTGACTGGAAACCAATATGGTGACCTCAGGATTGTTAGCAAGCTCTTTCAGGATGCGTTTGAGGCGTATCTGAGTCGTGGGATCCAGATTGGCAAAGGGTTCGTCGAGAATAATCACTTCAGGGTCTCCAATCAATGCGGCAATAATCCCCACTTTTTTGGAATTCCCTTTGGACAAGTCCCTCAGGTATTTTCTTTTATTGAGGATTTCGTCATTGAAAAAATCGGCAAAAGGAGCTAAGAATGCATCCACATCTGCTTTGTTCCAACCGCGCAACTCGCCAATAAAGTAGAAGTATTCTTCCGGAGTTAAATAACCTATCAGAAACGTTTCATCAATAAAGGCCGAAGTAAAAGGTTTCCACGCTTCACTATTGCTTATCTCCACGGCATTACTGGTGATGCGACCGGTGGATGGCTGAATCAAATCCAGCAGCAAACTAAAAAAGGTCGTCTTCCCGGCACCATTATTCCCCACCAACCCAAAACTCTGCCCCTTGGGAATCTCCAGTTGCGGAATACTCAATACAGTGGTGGTTCCGTATGTCTTGGTTAAGTTTTCTACGTGTATCATCGTTTCTTAATTTATTTCAAATTTTTATTTTAAAATTTAGCACTTATGTATAGGACAAATTTTATTGTTTCAGGATTTTCCTCAATTTTTCTCCCATTCCGGCAATCGGTGGATGAAATCGAGGAAAATCAGAGTCCCACCAAAAGCGGTTGTGGCTAAACAGATTTTCGGGCTCAGTAACCAGATCAACCTCAGATGTACTTCCTTAATAGGAGTTTACCGGTTAATTTCTGTCATCGATGTCATCCGTCATCATCACCCACTTCCCCTTTAACTTCTAACTTCGTACTTCTCTCTTCTCTATTTTCTTTTCTCTCTTCTCTATTTTCGCTTTTCCAAACCCCTCCAAAGTCTTCAATACTGAACACTGCCTCTGAACACTGAACACTGCCCCTAATTCCTCTGCCCATAAGCTGCAATCGTCTTGTACTTTTCCGTTTTATAAATCGACTCAATAATGGCAAATACTTTATTTTTAAAGGCAAATCCGAGTACTCCAAAAAGAGCTACAATCACATACCCCAGTGTCGGTCCATAGGAATAATGCCCAATGGCATATAAGAGCATAGGCAATAACAATTTAGGCAACGCCAGCAGTATGCTTTTGATATTAAAGGATTGCTTGTCACCAAAGACGTTTTTATTCTGGGTAAGGTCGATGGGTGTTTTGACATAAGCTCCCGCCCACAAAACAATATGGGCATTCACCCCAATGTTATAAATGGCTCCCACAAGCAATGCCAGATAAACCTCCCAACCAAAGTAGAGGTAAAACGAACTCAACACAGTAGTCAGCGATTGTGGCAATCACCATCAGCCACCATTTGGAATTCAAATAGTCTTTGTATTTGATATTTTGACTCATCATCAACGGGTAGTAAGCACTGTCCCAACTGGGTACAAATTGTCCGAAAGTAAAGAGGAATCCGCCGGTCACAAACAAGCCGGCAAAAATACGCCATACAGGACCTTCATAGGCTTCCACCGCACCGGTAAAAAACAAAAGGCCATAAAATATAAACAACACACTCATCATAATAGTTGTGCGCGATCGCTTGTTGCGTTTCAGGAGTTTGATATCATTCTTTAAAAAAGTACCCACCAAACCAAACTGATCCAGCCAGGTATAATTTTCAGTTTGTGCATCCTTTTGTTTGATGGAAAGACCCGAATCCAGGTACAAACGTTTTTTATAAAAATAAAAAGTGTAAACACTGATAAGAATTAAGGCCAATACAGGAAATAACACCGTGTAAGACGTGGTATAAAAGCCGTTAAAAACAGGCGCCGCAAACAAGCCGGTCTCAAAAATACCGAAATAATGCAATCCGGCAATCGTCACGAGCACCGCCCCCAAAGCAAAAAGAAGGAAATCTTTATTTGCACTTAAAATATTGAGAAAATTATTGACAAAAACCAGGGCATAACACGCTACAAACCAAGTTAGTGCACCACTTATTGAAAAGCCTTCCCGAATGAGCACCAAGGTAAACGGTAGTAAAAAAAACAGATGAATCCAGTTAAAATAAGATAGTACTGTTTTCCCCAAGGTGTAGCCTACAATGTTATTTTTAGTAATAGGAAACGTCAATAAAGGCCTGATGTTTAAAACCGGGGCTTTTTGAAAGAAAAAACGAACCATCAAATCACCCAGAAAATAATACAATAGCACTTGATTGACAAATGGGAAGGGTTCATAATCAAACTTTTCCAATATATAATAGGCTCCAAAACCCATTAATAGAAACATCGCTATAAAATAAAGCGCCCCAAATGCCATTAAAATCTTCAAAACCAGATTGGATTTAAACGAGGCCGACCTGATAAAGGATTTCCACTCCAGAACAAAGAATTTTTTAAACATACCGGGTTTTCTTGTTATAGTTTCGCTTAAAGCGAAAGAATGAATTTACAATTAACTGTTTGTTGATATAAACCTCTATTTGTTACAAAGAAGCTCAAGTTTTAAATCAAAGCTAGGATTCAATTTTTAATAAACGCTTATAAATAGCAAGAACTTGAGGTAAAACCGCTTGCGCTGTATAGGTTTCCTCAACGTGCTTTTGAAGTCCTGCAGCGTCTGCAGCTGCAATACCTGGATTTTGAATGTAATATAAAAGCGCTTCTGCCAGTGCATTAGAATCGCCGGGAGGCACCACTTTTCCAAATCCTTGAACTACTTCGCTGCAATAGCCAACATCTGTACAAACCACAGCTAAACCGGATAGGCCATATTCCAAAAGACTCATTGGCAGCCCCTCCATATCTGAAGATAAAACACCCATACTGGATTTCTTCAAAAAGGAGTAAACATCAGCTTGCTGACCGGCAAAAACAACGGCTTTATCCAGACCTAAATCTGCGATTAAGGCTCGAAGAGTTTTGGAATAGACATCATTTTTTTCTTTTCCAATGAGTACTAATTTCCAGCCTGGATGTGATTTGTAAACTTCTGCAAACGCTTTCACTAAATTTTTATGGTTTTTGGGAGGCCTCAAATTAGCCACACACACAATGGTTTTATTGGTGCCCCAAAGTTCCTCCCTATTAAAATCAATTTGAGGAAGGCTAACAAAATTGGGGATATAATAAATATTTATTGTTTTCAAGTGGGCTTTATGCCAGTCTTTCAAGGTTTGGTTAACGGTAAAAACCGCATCAAAATACCGTGAACAAAAAACAAGGGATTTTTTTCTATTGGTGTGGGATTGGGGTCTGTTCCCGTGGTGGTCGTGCCATACTAATTTTACATGCTTGCAAAACAGTGTAAGCAAAGTCCCAAAAACATATGAAGTGGTATGTGCGTGAATCACTTGAATGTTTTCAACTTTTATTAAGCGAATTGCTTCTCTCAAAGCTTGGATTCCAACCAATCCCTTCCGATTTAAAAAGTGATAGTTGACTTTGGGATGAATACTATCTTTTAAAAGCCCTTCTTCCCTGCTGCTCCATAAATAAACACTTAGCCCCTGCTCTGCCAGCGCATTCACATACCCCACCGCCATCCGTTCCGCACCGCCGGGATTTAAAGAATCTATGAGGTGAAGGATTTTCATGGGTTAAAAAGGGTTTGTTAAACTGTTTAAGATCAGGAGTTAAAGTTTCTCGCAAAGAAACGCAAAGAATTTCGCAAAGTGGCGCAAAGAAATTTACTTAAATTTTCAAGCTTATTCTTCAAGATTGTTAACGATTCTATGAATTCCGTCTCTGAGACGTTTACTGTTAAAATTAATGAGAAGTCCTAACTTTTTATCTGATAATCTCAGATATGTAAGCAATTGTGAAAAATGAACAGGTGCTAAACCCTCGACGGACTTAATTTCAATTAATAATTTATTTTCGACAATCAAATCAATTCTGTAACCCACTTCCATTTTTATATCTTTATATACAAAAGGCATAGGAACTTGTTGTTTTACATCAAGACCTGATTTTCTCAAATCGAAAGCTAATGCATTTTCATAAGCCGATTCTAATAACCCGGGGCCTACATTTTTGTGCAACTCCAGCGCTAAACCAATCACTAAATAGGACAATTCATTCTCATTCATATATTTATAAGTATAATCATAAAGATAAAAAAACCTTTGCGTATTCTTTGCGTATAAACTTTGCGTCCCTTTGCGTGAACCCTTTTTATCCTCTTAATCTTAAATCAAACTTTTTATCCTTTGCTCAAATGACTCCAAAGTGTATTGCTGTGACCAGTTGTGGGCTTTGAGTGACATGTTTTGGAGTTTGGTGGGCGCTTTCAATAGTGCATAAAGAACCTCCACATCCCGCTCCCACTGTTTTGACAACAATACACCTCTTTCTCCATTTCCCAGCATTTCAGGCACACAGGATACCTTTGTTGCCAAAGGAACACATCCCCAAAACATGGCCTCAGCCACTACTTTTGGCCAGCCTTCAGAACGGGAAGCTAAGATAAGAAAATGACTGTCTTGATACGCCTGTTCAACGACTTCGCCTGTCTGATTGCCATGTAAATGAACGCTCGCCTGAAGTTTGTTGATTGTGATATAATCTGTTATCGCCTCTCGTTCCGGGCCTTCTCCAAAAAGATTTAAACTGATATCAATTCCTTCCTTGATGAATTGATGTATAAGCTGCACCGCATATAAGGGATTTTTTCCCGGAGTGAGCCCACCCACAAAGAGGGCCTTATAGGGCGATTGAAATGTTTTTGTGATATTTTGACGTTTGGATTCCGGATACGTAGCGGTAAAAAAAGGAATGATATTTTTTGAAGTATGGGACCAGTTTCCATAGACCATCACTTGCATATTTCGGGTGAGGAAGGAGTTGTTTAAGAGCCATTTTTGGAAGCGATAACTAAGGGGCTGCTTTGCGTTGGGGTCCCAGTTACCGGCATATTTGGCTGATTTTTTCTTCTTTGGAAAAAAGAGTTGAACCACACTTCCCAGCAAACCCATATTCCCCGGGCATCGCAGGTGAATGTGATCGGCCTTTCGCATGGCTTTAAAAAGCACCCATAGAATAACCGGAATTTGTAAAAAAGCTTTTAGTGTATTTCCAAAACTTGTCATTGAAAAGGCAGCTACTTTAAAAAATGTGATGCTCGCACTTTTATAGGGCAAATCAATAGCACCGGGAGTGGTTTCGACTAAAGGAGCAACCACTAAAATTTTATCGACATTCTTTTCCCAAAGATTTATTTCCCTGACATAAGGGCCATAAGCAAAATAGTGATTATCTTGCTTTTTGTGGGATGTATGGGAGATGATCAGGAGTTTCACTAGGTTGGTTATCGGGTTTTCGGGTTTAAGGGTTCACGAGTATTTTAATATTGAAGTTATTATGACCTTTCTACAAACTTTATAAAATTATTAATTTTTCTACCAAAACCGTCATATTTTTCTTGTATTTCTAAAAACATAGCGCTTAGTTGAGGGTATAAAAATGCTAATTTTTCAATATGATTAATGGTTTCATCATTGCTCGAATGCGCATAAACTAAAAACTTTATGTAATCATTTTTATATCTCCTTCTACCATACCCCTCTACAATGTTAGACACCACAGAATCTGACGACCTTCTCAACTGACTGCCCAATTCATAAAGCTCATACTTAGGTAATTTAAGAGTAAGCGGATGTACTTTAAAAAACAACTCCATTGAAAGCGTATAAATCTCTAAATCTTTATAAGTCCCCATAATTTAATAGGTTTTGGTAAAACAATTTATTAAACTTTAAATTTATAAAATAAATAATCAGTAAACCCGAAAACCCGCAACCACGCCAACCACGAAAACCCGAAAACCCGAAAACCCGCCAACCCGAAAACTACCTCTTCCGCATCTTCATCGTAATATGCATACATCGAAACAAACTTTTGTCTGAAACAGCCGACTGATTCCAGTCTTGATGGTGCCACTTTTGAGCCATTTGTTTTTTCTTTTCAGCAGTTAGGGGCAGTAGGTTTATAAGTACAATCCATTTAGATTTCCCTAGGATACCTCGCCGTTCTTCAATGTCAAAAGCGTTTGCAAATTGTTTGTAGGTTTTTCGGGTAAATGGCCACTCCCAGGCAGCATCACTTTGAAAAGGTCTGTAAAGAAGTCTTATAAATTTTATGGGCACACTGGTTTCAAGTGGATCATAACTAATGATAGTGCCCCCCGGAGCGAGCTTTTCATTCAGTCTGTCAATCAAAACACTAGTATTCTCAAAATGATGCAACACCCCATACGCATAAATAAGATCAAATTCCGTTTCCAGAAAGGCATCTGAAAGGAAATCAGCTGCGATCAGCCTTGGCGTGTGGTAAGTGCTCCAGGCGTTTATTCAGCTTTTCAATTGCGACCTCACTCAAATCCAAACCAAGATAAGACTTTGAGTTTTCAGCCAAATACATCGATAAAGTGTTGCCGGCATAACACCCCAAATCCAATACTTTTTTTGTGCTTAAATCCCCAAACCAAACTTTATGAAGGTCATAATACTGTTGTTGCATCCCTGAGTTCTGCCTGATTCCTTTAAGTGTCTTTTCCCTTAGTCTTGACCACAACCGTGTCGCCAGGTTTTTCTTCTTGGTATTGTAGAATTCCTTCTGCTTTTTATTGGTTTCTATAATGTCTTTTGAAGTTTTCATTGCGAGAATTAGTTAGCATTAGGATGAACCTTTATTTGATTTTGGGAGCATTAAATAACAAACTCCACCAACCCACAACGCGCCCCAAAGCCTCAGTAAAAGCAGCTTTTCTTTTTGAGGTAGTCAGTACATTGACAAATCTTAATTTTAGTTAACAAGATAGTGATTGCATGCCATTTTAGAGTTGCTTTCAAAGACGGACTGGGATGCGCCACCCGCCAAACATACCAGCCGTTGCGTACCACCATTTTTCCATAACGGTATTGGTTGGGTCTGCCGTCCGGCTCGTGTAAATGCTGCAATCGGGCTGCTGTATTGACATACAATGCCCCCTTTTTAGACAAACGCAGAGCTAAAATCAGCATCTTCATAGAGGCCATAGCCTTCAAAATAAGTGGAAAATGACATGGTTTCAAATACATCCTTTACGGTAAGATGCTACCCCACCCATAATCTGTTGCACGGGATAGGTTTTGTTGCTTGGCGGAAGGAATCCCACACTACGCCCGTGACCAAACTCGGGAAAGTGCGCCGGGGGGACATCACTGTCGAGACCCAATTTCTTTCGCAATACAAAACGGCTGCCGTCTTTGCGTTTGTAGCTCGTCATACACATATTCATTTGTACGGGGTACATACCCTTCTGGAACAGTCTCCCAGACCACTTCATTGCTAATATAGCCGCCCACAGCCAGTGCTTCGGGGAATTGGATATAAGTGGAGAGCAATTGCTCAAAATAATCAGGTTCCAAAACAGTATCATCATCCAAAAAACAGATGACAGCTGAAGTCCCGGCTACCTTTTGAATTCCAAAATTGCGCTGCCGGGTCAATCCTCTGTCCTGTGCACTCACCTGATAATAACGCACGCCTTCAAACCCGGCTCCTGCCAGCATCTGTTGAGTGCCATCATTGGTAGAACCGTCCACTATCAGGATTTCATCTGGCTTACGTGTCTGCTGCATCACCGACACCAGCAAGCGATGCAAAGGCTGAGGACGCATATAAGTGCAGATGATCAGGGAGGTCTCTATATTTGTGGTTTCTTGTTTCAAGTTTCTGGTTTGTAGCGTGTAGAGTCCTAAATAGGATTAACCGTTTATTTTTTTTATCTAATTTCTCTTCTCTATTTTCGCTTTTCTATTTTCTCTTTTCTAAAATCTCATAGCTATTATCTAATATCTGTCTCTCCCAGCCAATTTCTCTGCCCAAAACACACTCTGCTTCCATTGTGCTTTAAAAATCCTAAAATAACGAAAAGGATTTTTAATGGATTGCTTTGGGTAGTATTTAAAGAATAAGGTTGTCTTATATCCTTGTCGTTGTTCTTTGGTGCGGTGTTTTAAATGGAAAAGCATAATTGTGGGTGAAGGCTTTGGTTGAGTGGTTTCGTTTTCCCACTCCAACTTGGGTTGTGTTCGAAAACCGCCAACAGGTGCTTTTAGGTGGGTTATTTGGGGATGGGGCAAATAAATAACATCCACCCCTTTATTGCGCAATTCCATACCAAAATCGGCATCTTCGCCAAAACCGTTTTCAAAGCCCATATCAAAACGGATGTCTTTTAATGTTGTCGTGTAAACGATACTGCAACCGGAACCAAAGGATTTCCATTGAATCGGGGTTTTATTAATTTCAATTTCATCCTCCTGAAGACAGGAAAGAGTTACAGCTTCAACTTTTAAAGCGATCATTTTTTTACTGGCTTGTTCTAAAAAATCATTTCCCATTCTTATATCATCGTCTGCCAGAAAAACAGCGGCTGCCGTGACTTCATTCAGTGCTAGATTTCGGGCATTGCAAGCTCCTGTTTGACGAATAAAAATATGCTTTACCTCAAAGGGCCAAGACTCAGAAGTTAAAAAATCGAGTTCGCTACCACACTCCAAATCAGGATTTTGTTCTACTAAAATGACTTTTTTTGGTAAAAGGCTTTGATCGGCTAGGTCTTTTAAAACAGCATACACATACTTTTTTCTTCCAATTGTGGGAATCACTACATCCAAGCTCAAAGCTACTTCCGTATATTTATTGGTTGCCAAAGGTATCTTGTCAAGTAATTCAGGTGGTAGTTTTCGATTCCTGTAAAACAATGCTGCGATTAGAGGAAATATAGGAAACTTTTTCTCGTAATAAATCATATTAAGGAAAAGCAAAAAAGTCCAGCGATGCTTATAATGTTGCTTTACAAACCGAAATAAGTCAAAAGAAGTCCCTTTTTTTGATTGCTTTTTAGGAATTTCTATCAGCAAATTGGGGTTGTTGTAACAAAAAATCCCTTGTGGCATGACTAATTTTCCGAGCGAATTTAAAAAATAGGCGAAATTCACCTCAGAGGGAATTTTACCGGCTATCGCATTTAAAACTGTAGCAGTTATGCCTCCCACCATCGAACTCAATTGCCAGGTGGGATAGGGTACTTTAGGATTGATTTTTATAAACGGACTGTCCTCCACAAAGCCTATTGAATCACCCAAATAAGTTGAGTTCCCAAAGGAATGTATTATTTTATGATGATGAAAAAGCCGGGGTATTTCTATCAGGTTGAGATTGTCTTTTTGTGTTACTTCACACCATACAATCAACGCATCCGGAAAATCTTTAGCTAAAGTAAAAAGTTGCTTGGCAATATTTTGAGGTTGTAAAACAGACAACTGTTTATCGCCGTCTTTAACAGCAACAACTTTGTTTTGATGATGAATTAGCAACAACATACTTTAGGATTTGTCTTGATTGTTGACAATTGATTTGTAAAAATCACTGTTTTTCCGGGTGATCACATTCGTTGAAAAATGTTCAGTCACACGTTTTCGTGCCTGAACGCCCAATAATTTCCTTAAGGGGGTATCTTTTAAAAGAGCGCCTATTTTATCTGCATACCTTTGATGGTCTTTGGGATTTACAGTATATCCGGTTACCCCGTCAATCATCAATTCCTTTGCCCAGCCAATATCTGAGGTGACCAATGCTTTTTCCATGGCCATAGCTTCCAACCAGGTCATTGGCATGGCTTCGGCAAAACTGGGCAGGACAACCACCGTGGCTTTGGCAATTTCTTCTTGTATTGCAGCATAGGGCAACTCCTCTAAAAAGTGAACTTTTTCTTTTACCGCATCGTCCAACCCTTCCAAAATCATTGTTTTGGTGGAAGTTCCGGTAAATACATCGACGACATCTTTTCCGGCAAAGATGAATTGGGTTTCAGGATGGGCCGCGTGGACTAAGTTATATATGGAAACGAGTTCCAGCACGCCCTTTTTTCTGATGATGGTTCCAAAATAAAGTACCCTGCCCGGTTGTTCCTTTTCAGGTTGTGGTTCAAAACGATGGATATCAATGCTATTGGGTATCACTGTGATTTCCTTTTTTAAATCGAACAAAGCTCGTGTTTCAGCTGCTGTAAATTGGCTTACAGACAAAAGGTGGTCTGCCCCTTGCAATGCCCACTTTTCAAAAAAGTAATTTTTCTTTTTCTGAGGTCGCCCGTCCAGTTTACAAAAATAGGCGTCACTTCCGTTAAAGCGAATCACCAATGGCACTTGCAATTGCATAAAGGCGGTGATTCCGGTCCAGTCCGGGGCTTCCACCAAATCAAATTTTTCTGAGCGGCACAGCCGATTGAGATAGGTTTCCAAAAACTTGCGATAACGGTAAAACCCAAAAAGAGGATAAGTGCGTTGTCTGATGACATGAAAGGTAATCTGGTCTTCCATAAACACCGCATCTTGCTTTTGCCCACAAACCACCACCGTGACCGTCACCCCCTCTTTCACCAACTGAGTCGCCAGGTTTTTGATACTGGTGCCCAGTCCGCCCGACTTACCGATGTCGGGATGGGGGTATTCGGGGGTTAGGAAACAGATGTGCATTAGGATAGTATTTTTTCAATCCCTTCCCAAATACGCTCTGAAGCCTTTTGGGGTGGATGTTCATTGATGGTTTGAAACCAGCTTGCTGCGGCTTCAAGTCTATTTTTTTTATGGTGGTCTAAATTAGTTAAAATTTCCAGGAGTGCTTCCGGGTTGTTTAACCAATAGACCGGTGCCTCTTTGGGCATGGATTGAAAATGAATGTATTTGTATATGGTGTGAATGTCCTTTTTCACCGGCTCCTGTGTCGGATTGTAATTGATATAAGCAGTGGGGACCTCATGACAAACCCCATCAAAAACCATCGACGAACCCACATTGATAATTAATTCTGAATGTGCCACGGTGTTTAAAAGCCTGCGGTTGTCTTCCGGAGAGGGCATCACAGCATTCCATTGATCACCCACTTGCTTCCACAAAGGAGGCAATTCACTTATTTCACTTTTAAAAGTGGAAAGCACGGCATCATAACGACCGGAAAAATCCACAGGACACCTTCTGAACAGGATCTGCCAGTTCCCTCCTTCAGCGTTTACTTTTCGTACGGCCTTGGCTGTTTCTTCCAAATAATAAGGATCGTGTGGCGAAGTGGTGATGTCGTCTCCTGAAAAACAGAGGTACCGCTTGTTGACATCCAACTCATGTTCGTTACAAAATGCGGTCTTTGTTTGTTTGAGTGTTGCATCAAAATGCATCTCAAACTGAGGAGTACCACTAATAATAATTTGATGCTCCCGGATGTAAGGGTAGTAAAAAAGCAATTCGGCTTTCATATGGGCGCTCCACACAAAATAATAATCGGTTTCAACAACCATAGTGGCTTTGGGCAAGTTGTCCCAGGAAAAAATAAAAGTAGCCGTGGGAATCCCTAAATCCTGTGCTGCTGTGAGGGGTGCAATTGCATTCACCGGACGCTGATTGGTACAAAATACCAGCGCAGGTTGCTCTTGCTTTAAGGTCGCTAAACAAGCTTGATAATAGGGTGTTTTACGCTCACTTAGTTGCAGTTTTTTACGTAAACCACTTAAATTATTTTGATACGTTTTACTGTAATACTTAACAATGCTGTTTTTTATTTTTTGTTTGAGGGTATTAGTTGCCGGTGTAAAACGATAGGCAGAAAAAATGGAATTGGATGTCTTGATTTGGAATTCATTTAATTCGATCTCCTTTCGTGCTCTTTTTAGCAAATCAGTTTTTGGATGTATTTTTCCTTTTAAAGAAATTTCTTTATATCCAAGGGGTTCTATATTAAAAGGTGTTGCGTTCCAGTATTTTAAATTATAACCAATCGAAACTCCAATTTCTTTAAAGGAGGTGTAAACAAAATTACGCAAGCCCACTCCATCAGGTAAGATTATTAAAATCGTTTTGGAATTATTCATTTATCAAAAAGGTATTAATCAGAGTACTTAAATTCACACATTTTACAAAAATAGTATCAATAAAACTCCCTGAAGCATCGGGACCACGGTGGGTCTGTGTACCCGTCATCAATGCGATGGTGCTGCTTGCTTCCTGTTTTCCGATATAACCTGAAATACCGCACATTTTTAAAAAATTTAAGATTTTAGGAACTGTTCAGCCTGCTCCCAATCGGCCATCGTATCCAGATTAACAAAACGTTTGTTCTGAGAAACTATATGCCCAATTGTATCCCCATACAACGATTCTTGCTTTAAAATCACTTCCGTCTTGGTGAGGTAAATACTGCCATCCCTAAAATAAGCCACAGGCAATTCCTGCCGGCGTTTGATGATTTCTTTTTCGCCGGTAGCAATATGCAAACACCCGGTTTCATCCGCCTCAAAGACCCAATGCGGATTGAATTCAGCAGGGACTTCCCGGACGCTTACCAGCGAATCACAACCGGAATCCATAAACTGCTTAATGGCAGCATCAATGCTCCCGCTTTCGCGAAACGGAGTCGTGGGTTGCAACAAGCAAACCGCATCAAAAAGCGCCCCATTATCCTTAAAAAAAGTCAAGGCATGCTGTACCACTTCCAGCGAACCGGAAAGATCTGTTGCCAAATGAGCCGGACGCACAAAAGGCACCTCAAGACCAATCGACTTGGCAAGGCTTATAATGGCCTCATCATCTGAAGAAAGAATTACCCTCGCCAACAACTGGCTCTCCCGGGCAGAATCCACAGTATATTCCAACAAAGGTTTCCCCCCCAACAATTTAATGTTCTTGCCAGGTATGCCTTTACTACCTCCACGGGCAGGGATGATAGCGAGTATTTTGGGTTTGTGAATCAAAGCGTTGTCTTTAAAAATGTCTGAATTACAAATATAGAATACAACGGGTATTCTGATTGTATGATTTGATGAAAATATAAAAAAACATATCAACTCAAATTCAAAGAGATGACCCCGCTGGGGTCAATAACCGGAATGGGTATTTTTGGCTATAAACATATGACCCCGCTGGGGTCAATCATTGGATGGTATTCTTTGCTACAAGCATTTGACTCCGCTGGGGTCATTCATTGAAAGAATCCATTTAATAGAATCCAAGCCCCGAAGGGTCTCCCTTTTGTAAAACTAACAGATAACCTAAAAACAGACCCCAAAGGGGTCAAATATTTGTAATAAATACCCGAAATGACATACGACCCCAGCGGGGTCGAATATCTGTAATTGGAAAACCCTAACAAAATCAAGATCCCCGAGGAGTCGTGAACTATATTTTATCATCATACCATTCAAACAAGGCTATAAACATATGACCCCGCTGGGGTCAATCTTTGGATGGTAACTTTTGCTACAAGCATTGGACCCCGCTGGGGTCATTCATTGAAAGAATCCATTTAATAGAATCGACCCGAAGGGTCTCCCTTTGTAAAACTAACAGATAACCTAAAACAGACCCCAGAGGGTCAAATATTTGTAATAAATACCCGAAAGACAAACGACCCCAGCGGGGTCGAACATGAACTACAAGCATTGGACCCCGCTAGGTCAATCGTTGAAGAGTTCATTTAATAAAATCCCAACCCGAAGGGTCTCCCTTTGTAAAAATACAAATAACCTAATAACAGACCCCAGAGGGGTCAAATATTTGTAATAAATACCCGAAATGACAAACGACCCCAGCAGGGTCGAACATGAACTACAAGCATTGGACCCCGCTAGGGTCAATCGTTGAAAGAGTTCATTTAATAAAATCCCAACCCCGAAGGGTCTCCCTTTTGTAAAAATACAAATAACCTAATAACAGACCCCAGAGGGGTCAAATATTTGTAATAAATACCCGAAAAGACAAACGACCCCAGCGGGGTCGAACAAGAACCACAAGCATTGGACCCCGCTGGGGTCAATCATTGAAAGAGTCCATTTAATAAAATCCGAACCCAGAAGGGTCTCCCTTTTGTAAAAATACAAATAACCTAATAACAGACCCCAGAGGGGTCAAATATTTGTAATAAATACCCGAAAAGACAAACGACCCCAGCGGGGTCGAACAAGAACCACAAGCATTGGACCCCGCTAGGGTCAATCATTGAAAGAATCCATTTAATAGAATCCAAGCCCCGAAGGGTCTCCCTTTTGTAAAACTAACAGATAACCTAAAAACAGACCCCAGAGGGGTCAAATATTTGTAATAAATACCCGAAATGACAAACGACCCCAGCGGGGTCGAATATGACACGCACTTTTTAAACAATAAAAAGACATCAAGGTGATTCCTTTGGAATTCTACCTTACATTCAGGTATCCAAACTAATAAAAGATTGTTTTATGAAACCTCAGTGGCAAGCTGCTTAAGAGTGCAGCAATCGATTCGCCGGCTTTTCCTGTGCCATAAATTGATGAAGTTTGATGTCGGCCTTGTTGTATATGAGATTCGATGGCATTTTGTATCAACGCTTCCTCATACCCAATATCAATCACATTATTTGCGCGTTGCCTGCGAAACTGTCGCGAACCAATATTCACCACCGGGACACCCAAAAAAGCACACTCCCTGATGCCCACACTGCTATTGCCCACCAGTCCTTTACTGTGGTACAGTAAGTGTAAAAAATCTTCGCCTTCCATATTTTTAAAAAAGTGCACATGCTCCAAGGCATATCGTTCCCTGAAGCTTCTTATACCGGTAGAAGTTCCATCGGCACCTGCATCTACATTGGGCCAAAACCAAAGGGTGGGTATCTTCAGATTGTTGATAGCGTGAAGCGTGGCTTCTATCTGCTTTCGCGAAAGCGCATATTCATTGGTTACCGGGTGTTGCATTACCACCAGATAACCTTGATCCAAAGGCGGTTTTGCTCCCACACCTCCGTATTTTTGATAGGGGTCAAAAGTCAGGTTTTTACTTTCTGTTACCGGGAGTGCCAAATCGATGGACGGGCAGCCGGTATTGAAGACCAATGCCGGGTCTTCGCCTAGTTTTAAAACACGTGCTTGAGCATCTTCTGAAGCCACAAAATGATAATCGGCCAGTTTGGTGATGGCGTGGCGCACTTTTTCATCAATATTCCCTGTGACTTCGCCCCCTTGAATATGTGCCAGGGGAATGTTCATATAAGAAGCAGAAATGGCGGTTGCCATGGTCTCAAAGCGATCGGCTACCGTCACGACGATATCAGGGCGCAGGTTGTCAAAAACAGTGGATAACTCCAGGATACCAATGCCGGTGGTTTTTGCCGCAGCCGTCAGGTTTTCGCCTTCGAGCACATTAAAAACTTTAGCAGCAATGGGAAAGCCGTCTTTTTCGATATAATTCACCGCAGACCCATAGCGATCCAACAGCGCTGAAGCCGCAACAATGAGTTGTAATTCAAGTTCAGGATGTTTGTTGATGGCTTGCAAAACCGATTTCACCCTGCTGTATGAAGGCCGGGCAGTGATAACAACTGCAATCTTGCGTTTGGTCATGGAGTAGTGTTGATTGGTTAAAAATATAAAAATGCGTGGAGATACTTCGGTTTATTGGTTATTTTTTTTGAAAAGGCTTTCAGAGGTGTCAACCTCTTTAATAAAGGGGACCATAATTTTTAGTCTACACACGTTACATCACAGTCACTAAAGCTTGAATCTACTTGAAAGTAAATGAAGTTTTGATGGCAAATTGGGCTTTTTGGCTATTAGTTAAAGCTTAATAGTGTTTGGAATTTGCTTCGCCAACCGTAAGTTTACTGAAGGTTGGGTGCTTGGAATTTGGAGCTTGGAATTTGGAATTTGGAACTTGGAATTTGGAGCTTGGAATTTGGAATTTTGAATTTTGAATTTAAGCAACCCTATTTAGTTGAACAATTTCATTGATTTTTTCAACAAAATACAACAAAATACCTGTTTTTAGCAATAAATAACTGTATTAGTGCAACGTTCAAATTGGGTTAGTGTATAGTTCGTGGTGGGTTAATGCGATGTTCGAGGGGTGTTCATGTAAGGTTCGAAGGGGTAGAATGCAACGCAAAGGCAACATTTTCTCAACAGAAAGGCAACAAAAAGGCTACATGTATAGCATGGGTAAGGCATGATAAAGGCATGGGAATGCAATAAAAGGTACTTTTTATCAAGATATTTAAAGTAAATTATTATTTAAAATCAATCAAATCCAATCAGAGTCCTACATTAACATAGTTCTTACGGTTAAAAAAAAATGGAAATAGAATGTAAATAAAATGTTATTTAATAGCCAAATCCACCGGCTTTAAATTAGCATTTGTATCTTTGTGGCTAACTTTAACCTATTTAAAAAATGAAGAATATATTACTATGCTTAGTGGTCGTGTTATGGAACGATGGCGATACAAGCACAAGAAGAGAAGAACTTTAACAGGTGGTCTATTGAACTCGAAGCCGGTGCTCATAAACCTGCAACTCCCTTTTCACCGGGATACTATACATCAACACCCAGCCTTTGGCAAGGTGGACTTGGTGTGCGTTATATGTTTAATGAAAAGTTTGGTGCCAAGCTGGACTTTGGTTACAACAGTATCACCAATGCTGATAACAGTTTGGAATTTGAATCAGAATACTACCGTGCCAACATACAAGGGGTAGTCAATATGGGAAGTGTCCTGAACTTTAGAAGCTGGACCAATACCTTCAATGTGCTCATTCACGGTGGATTTGGATATTCAGCAAACAAACCCTCTCAACCCAACGAATTTTCAAGTGCAGATCAAATGCTGAACTTAATGGCAGGGATTACACCGCAAATTCGTTTGGGCAACAGTGTAGCACTAACTGGTGATTTAAGTGTATTGGGTCACGTGAGACACTCAGCGACCTGGGATGGCGCACAGCCTTTGAATAGTGTTGTGAGCGACAACCAGTTACGCGGCTTGAATGGATATACGGTCAATGCCTCTATTGGTTTGACTCTGTATTTAGGGAAAAATGACGTTCATGCCGACTGGTATTCTGAAGAAGCTGCTATTTATAGTGAGCTTGAGGAAATGGATAGGTCGTATTTCAAAAATTGAAACCGATTTGATTGATACAGACCAGGACGGGGTGCCCGATTATCTGGACCGGGAACCAAACTCCCCTTCAGGAGCTGTGGTTGACACCAAAGGACGTGCTTTAGACACAAATAACAACGGAATTCCTGACCATATGGAGGCGGCACTTGATGCACGCTATGCTTCCAAAGCAGATTTGGAAAGAACCGGTGGCGGACTCGATATGAAGAAGTTGATTGATGCCGGATATGTGAATGTGTATTTCAGATTCAATAGTGACGAGCCGGAAGTGTATTCTTTACAAGCGGTCAACTATTTAATCACTTATATGAAAGAAAACCCATCTGCTTCTGCAACTTTAATTGGTTTTGCTGACGAAATTGGCAATGAGCAATACAACTTACAACTGTCAGAACGCCGCGCCGAGAAAGTAAAAGAATTAATGATCGCAGCCGGAATCGACGGAAACAGATTAACCACTAGAGGTGGTGGTGAAGATACTACTGTAAACAAAGATTCCTCGCAAGCCCGCCAATTGGTGAGACGTGTGACGTTTCGATTGAATTAAGGAGTATCCTCTTAATATATGGAATCCCTGCTATCTTTTGATGGCGGGGATTTTTTTGCTAATTTTTATAGCAAACTTTTGATCCTAGATCTTACATATATTTGACCCCGCTGGGGTCTATTTGTAGATTTTATTTGATTTTCATAAATAGTTGACCCCAGAGGGGTCTCATATATGTAGAAAAAATAATCGAAAAGAAATCCGACCCCAGCGGGAGTCACACATTTGTTGCTACAATGAGAGAAAATTAATATAATTATCTGCTACTTTTGTTAAAAAGCACTTTAGGCATCACATCGTTATCATAAAGCTCAATAGAAAAATAATTTAGTACCTCTATCATTTGATTTATTTGCTTATCATTAAAGCTTGTTTTCCAATAACCAAGTTGATCTTTTGGAAGTATGGGACTTCCTTGTCGGGTAGTAGAACTTTTTTTTCTAAAGTTAATAGAATTGACATTTGTTTCAATTTCCCATTCATCAAAAATTCTTTTTACAGTTAATTGAGGATTCAAAATCATCTCTTCATAGGTTATTGTTATCCAGTCTTTATTGTTTTGAGAATCATCCAATGGCACCTTATTTGTTATACACCATTGAGCTATTAAAATCAATTCTATGGATTTTAAAGTTTTTAAATAATCTTGATGCTTTGAATAAACTTCATTGTGTTGATTCTTTGGAATTTCAAAAGTTGATTTCACATCTTTCCATCCAATATGTTTCATTTGAGAAGCCACAACAGCAAAAGGATGTCTTATTAAAAATACAGGCTTCTTTTTAAAATTAAACTGATTTGTTATATAAGGAAGTAGCATATTTCCCCTACAAAATTTTATCAATACCTTGTTCGATTGTATCAGTGATTTTGAATCTGTTTTTTGTTTTTCCCAGGCATCAATCCCTTTTCCTTTAAAAAGTCGCTCAAATTGTTTAAGTACCTCTTCATTTTGATCTTCTTTTGGGAGGTATTGCATCTCTGCAAAATTTAATTTATAAAATCTTGATGAAGTTCTTTTAAGCATAGGTTCCCACAACACAGGAATATTTAATGTACTTGACAGAACCTCAGCTAACCAGGTACTGCCCCCTCTAGGACTACTAAAAACTAAAATATGTTCATCTTCATCAAAATTGATGTTATAATTAAGAAAATGTGTATCTAATTTTTTTATTACCTTTCTTATTTTCCAATAACCTGGATACTGTAAAGGTGTTTTTGTTTTCATGGACTTTGAATAAAATTTACTTCGAATATTTGTGAGTTATAATTGAATTGTCCAAAGTATGGTTTTTAGGTCATTCGAAATTTCAAACCGATAATTATGATTTTGATACGTTGATATTATTTTTCCCAATACCATATCTGATGTATTTTTCATTGAAATTGGGACTCGGTCTTTCTTTTTTAATATTTTTTTTAAGAAGAATTTTGTGGAATTAAAATAGGAATCCTCAGTGACAGTGAATTTTACAACTTTACCGGAATAATGATTTATACCAACGTTAAGAAAATGCCATACCTTGGCATGTTCGTTATTTATTGAAATAAAAATTTCAGGATGATCAAGTAACTTTTCATCCTTTTTAAAAAAAATCTCCCCAAAATTAATATTTGTGTTTGGCTTTATAATTTTTAATTCTTTGTTGTGAATAAGATGCTGTAAGTTAATTTTTTTGATATTGAAATGTCTCGGTGTTACTTCAAATTTAGAATCATCATAAGAATTATATATTCTATGCCACATATGATAAAATAAATCTTCCTTACAATTGATTTTTTTAAGTCCAAATTGCTCCAATCGATTATAAAAATCTACATCCTCTGAACCATAAAAATGAAAAAAATCATCCAACCCATTTACACTAATAAAAGCCTCTTTTGATAACAATACGAGTCCATTTATAACTCCAAAATGTTTCACTCTAAGCTGTTCAAAACTTGTTGAGTTTATCACTTTATTTGATTCCGTTTGATTTAAATATCCCAAACGAAATAAATAAAACGATTTGTCAGTGTTTTTTGAAAGCAAGAAATCTACTGCACTGGTTTTAAACAAAATATCAACATCTGCAATTAACACAGAGTTTCCTTTAGCTTGCCTCACTGCAAAATTTAATGCTTTACTTTTATTCCATAAAAGACCAGGATGAGCAACATAAGTATAGTTTGCAAATTCAAAAGTTTCAACCGTCTTTTTGATGGGCTTTGAGAAGGAATCATCACTCCCATAATCAACAAAAATAACTTCAAATTCATTTTTATGCTGAGCTTTTAAGCTTTCAAGACATCGTTTAATTCTTGAAACTTCCCTATTTCTGTATGCAAATAAAATCGATAACTTAGTCATGATAGTCAAAAAATAAAGCTTTATTTTTAATGATATATTGTACACTGAGATACTCCACTAAATCTTCCCTATTCAATAAAAAATCGTCAGGATTAGTTTTCCATTTACTAAAAGCTATTTTTATACAAGTTTTTATATCATCCTCGTTTTTATTTTCTATTTGAAAGGGATAATTTTTCCCTAAAAGGTTTGCTGTTTCACTTTGTTTTGGTCCAATATGCAGTATAAATTTATTTGTTTGAACTGCATGTGGAAATTTACCGGGAAGAAATGGGCTTATTTCGGCATTAGATTCTAATATTATATTCATTGAGGCTAATCGTTGTAAATTTGAAGCTTGATTAAATTCCATATACTTATCTTGAACAACTATATGTTTGTGATTTGCAGCAGCTTGATTTAAAAAGTCTTTGTGATTTTCATCAATTGTGCCAATAAAAATTAATTGAGATTGTTCTTTAGCTCCAGGGGTATCCTGAAGAAATTTTATAAATCCATTTACTAAAGGTCTTGGATCGCGTTGTTTCATCAAGCTACCGGCATGAATCAGTGAAAAAAAATCAGCTTTAAAAAACAATGGTGAATTTTCCTTGAATGCTTCTAAAGGGAATATTTGATGAGGAATTATTATAGACTTATATTTCAAAGGAGCATAATAACTTTCCATCCATTCTGCAAGTAGCCTACTTGGATAAATTACTTTCTTAGATTTTTCAGCAACTTGCATAAAAAATTCTCTTTTTTGTTTGTGCCCGGGTTCAACCCAATCATAGGGTCGTGGATAACTATGCATAGGGTAAGGGTCATGAACATATGCCAGCCATTTGTCATGCCACTTTGGAATGCCGAGCAACGCCTTATGGGGCCGAAAACTCGCTGCTTTGCTCAGCGTGAGAACCCAGTCTGGATTAAAATCCCTTTCTTTTAGTGTGGCCTTTTTAATACTAAGGGTATCATTAAAATGGGTAAAAGAAAAACCAAAATACTTCTCAACCAGTGTGTTTAGGTTGATGGAGGTAATCCTTTTTAAAAAAAGTTGCGCTTTACTTAAAAAATACCAATATGTAAGTTTCTGCTCTTTTATAGGAACACATAGTATTCCCTCCAATTGAATGTCTTTTCTGGTATAATGATATACTTTTAACTGAAACCCGGCCTTGTGTAAATTTTTAATCAATGCTACGCGTCCCTTACTGGCACTACTATCGTTGACATCAATAGATTCGGCAACAATTAATACTTTTTTCATTTTAAATATATTACTGAATCATTAATTAACCCCTTTAAATATGAACCATTATTTCCAATTTTTAAATATAAATATGAAGCTTTTAAGAAACCCAAAAAATAATAGTATTTAAAATTAGAATCTAAATAGTCTCCTTGAAACCTCAACAATAGAACCCTCTTGAATAAATAAAAAAGTCTTTTTAAATAATCCGCTTTTAAAAACTTTTGTGAGGTAATTAAAGTTTGAAAACCGTGTGTAAAACCATTATTTTTAAAGCGTTTTAAAACGTTCTCTTTCTTATAAAGTTCAGTATCAATTAAATGTTGTACTTCATTGTTTTTTACAAAATAAGGTTTAAAACCCACATATTTTAATTTTTTTTGAAACACTGATTCGTCAGCACCCAAACCATTTTTTGAACCTGCTGAGAAACGTTCGTCGAGTCCGTTCACATACTTCCATTGTGACTTAAAAACACAATAATTACAACCTAAAAACATAGGATTTTTTTGCTTAATAAAAGCATTGTCAGATTTTCCTAGCGCTGAAATTGAAAGATATGGAATCAAGGGTTCTTCTATGTCATTGGGAACTTTTACTTCTAAAGCTCCCCCAAAATAATATTTGTTACCCTTATCAATTGCTTCGTTATAATAATTTAAAATAAAATCTTTCTTGAACAGTATATCATTATCAATTAAAATCACTAAAGCTTCCTCCTCGGGAATTCTATTCTTAAAGCAAAAATTAATTAAGCTGGCTTTATTGGAGTTACTTATGTACTCATAATAGATATCATTTTTGATTAAAAATTCCTGCGTCAAATGCAATTGTTGAGAAGGTGTGTTTTCTATTATTAAAAATTTTGAAAAACTTTCCGGCTTAATAGAGCTCTTATAATTTTCAATGATACCCAAAACATGATTTGGACGGCCATATGATATCATCAATAAATATGTCGGAAGGGTTTTATTTTGTAACATAATAATTTTAAACCTAAAAATATGATTTAATTAATTTTCTAATTTTCAAATCTCCTTTTCCAGAAAAATAGCTTAGCCATAATAAACTTCTCAATTTAAAAACTTTAAAAACACCAAATTTAGATTTTGCTTCTTTGTGAATTTTATTAAGTTTAGGATGAAAAACTTTAAATTTCATTAAATACTGAAGAAAGAGATAAGTTTCTCTCATTAAAAAGACTTCATCTTTAGTATCAAATTTATTCTTTCCATCCTCATACAAACACCAGTACATATCAACTTTATTTAGATATTTTTGATGGGGGTTTCTGTGGATTTTTTGTTGAATTGATTCATTGTGAATTCTCCTTTTTGATAAAGTTTTATCTAAAAAAACACCTTTAGGCTTATTAAGTAATACTAAAACAAAAAAATGGTATTCCTGACCTGATTTTAAATACTCATTAAAAAAAACATTTTCTAAAACATTCCTTTTTCCTAAAAAATCAATGGTTCCCCAAAAAAGTTGATGCCTTAAATACTCTTTATAATTAGGAAATTTGTTGCTATTTCTTAAATAAGATATTTCTTCAATGTTTGAATTATTTGAATTAAAATTAGAAAATTTTGCAATACAGAAATCTAATTTAGGATCATTTAACAAGGCATTCAATTGAACTTCAATTTTTTCAGGCATCATTAAATCATCACTATCAAACCAGAGTATATAAGACCCTTTACTTTTTTCAAAGCCATAATTTCTACAAGCATTGGCGCCCTTAGGACTGTCCTGAGGACGATGATAGTATTGAAAACGATTGTCACTAGTAAGGTATTTGTGAATAACTTCATCGGTTCTGTCTGTACTCCCATCATCCACCACAATACATTCCCATTTTGAGTAGGTCTGTGCAATAACACTTTCCAAGGTCTCACCAATCAAATGTGCCCTGTTATAGGTGGGAATTATTATGGAAACTAGAGGCTGTTGCGAATTCATTGTCTGGAATTACTACGGTAAAAATAGGGAAAGATTATCAATACAACTCCAAATACTTCTTGGTCGTTTTTTCAAATGAAAAATTTTCAACAACATGAGTTCTTGCCTGTTTTCCCATTTGCTGAAGTAATTGCCTATCATTAATAAGTTTTTCAACAGCGGTAGCCATGGCTTCTACATCTTGATCTTCCACCAGAAAACCGGTTTTACCATCCACAAGAGTTTCCGGAAAACCACCGGATTGAAACCCAACAACAGGTAATTCCATCGCCTGCGCTTCCAGGGAAACCACACCAAAGGCCTCTCTCCTGCCGTCTTTGTCTATGGTGGAAGTCATCAGAAAAAGTTGGTGGCTTTCTAACAGACTTTTGATTTCCGGTTGGGATTTTTTTCCTGAAAAGTGTACGTTATCAGCAACACCCAAAGAATGACACAAAGCTTTTAAGTGATCTTCTTCCGGGCCCTCTCCAACGATGGTGTAGTGAACGTCATATCCTAAATGGATTAACTTTTTTAAGACCTGTATGCCATAGTCAACTCCTTTTAAATCCACCAAACGAGCAACAGTAATTAGTTGGATTGGTGTTTCGATTTCTTTTTTGGATTCAGATGGTTTAAAAAACCCAACATCCACACCGATAGGTACGATGATTATTTTTGTCTCCGGGAAGCCTTTTTCAACTAGTTTTTTCTTCAAATAAGCCGAATTGACCGTAATCCAGTCAACATAGATTTTATAATCACTAACTAGGTTTTCTAGTGATTTGCCGGTGGGTAAATAGTACGCATCATAACCATGAAAGGTGACAATGATTTTTGACCTTAAAAAACCTATTTTTTTTAATTCCAAAAGGGGTTCTAGAGCGTTGGCGAAGTGCACTTGAAATGTCATTGTACGATAAGGATAGTAAAAAGCCATTCGAAACAAAAGGCTTAAATTTTTCTTCTTTCTAAATTTTGCATATCTGATATAGTAAAACAATAAAACCGGATTGAATAAAATCATCAAGGCTGTGATATAGCGATTTAATTTTCCTGTGGGCTCAGTAAAAACCCTTGTTTTATCGGGTATCTTATGGTCGTTTAAAAGTTGTGTCTGTGAGCTTTTGGTGAGGTTATTTTTTTTATCTGTAATTATTGTGACCTCAAAACCGTTCTTAATGGCTTCCACAACATTGTTGACCACAAAAGTTTCTGATACTGTGGGGAAGGATTTGGTTTTGAAAATGATTTTCTTTTTCAAATTAAACTGTTTTGCCTTTGTGTTTTAATAACCACTTATCAATTGAATTACTGTTTTTAATATACTCATTATACCCAATGAATAATCTTTTAAGAGTTCTGAAATACTCTTTAGCTTGCTCTTTTTCTTCAAAAGAACCCAAGAGTCTTTTCTTTATATTGCTTTTTAATTTATGGCTTATTTCTGACTTGAACTTTCTTTGAAAAGCATTTTCTGATACTACATTATTCTTAAGCCTGTCAATATACACCCGCACAACAAAATTGGATTCAGACATCGCTTTCCGGATGCGCTTTATATAGTCAAGATTCAAACGTCCCTGAGGCATAAAGTGTTGAAAATATAGACGCTCATCATACCACATTTTATAACCCAACAACCTTAACACATAACTATACTCAGTATCACCACCTGAGCTAAGGGTATTTCCTTTTCTGCAGGTTAAAAGGGGTTTAAAACCCAAATGGTTCAAATACTCCCAATGGCTTTTTCTAAGGACCATGCCAGCTCCATACAAACAACCCTTTTTATGAGTCACATCTCCACTTACTGTGCCTTGCTTTGATACGGCATAATAGCGGGCATAGGTATCAAACCATTCTGGTTTTTTATTTTCAAAAACGGCCTCACACCAACCGCCCAAGGCACCAATTTCCGGATTGGACTCCATAATCTCATAGGCTGTTTGCACATAGTTAGGATTCAACCAGTTATCGTCATCACAAACCAACAGGTATTCATAAGTTGCTTTTTCATAGCCTAGTTCCTGAGCATAGGATTTGCCCGGTATGGGTTGCTCATAAGAGTGGTACCTTATGTCTTGATTCCCATTTTTAAGCCACCATTGATCGGCAAATGCTTTGGTGCCATCTGTAGAAGCATTGTCAACTAATATAATTTCCGTGGCACAATGAATCTGCTGGTGTGCTAGGTGCTCTAAGGTCTTAGCTAACCTAGATTTCCCGTTATAAGTGCAGATGATTATGGAGATGCCTTTATGCATTCTTTAAAGCTTCAATTTTTTTTCTTGTAACAATATAAAACAACATTTTTCTTAAATACAATTTTCTGGTTTGGATTTGATTTTTTAAAAGAAGTGCATCGTATCTGCTCATATCTTTCAACTTCTTCTTGTTATTTCTTACATATAAATAAGCTTGTTTTGCTTTTTTTAAAATACTTTTAAAATCAAATTTTTCATTTTTCAGTGCGTCCCTGTATATTCCTAAAACAAAATTTGACCAATACATAGATTTTCTCAATCGCAACAAATAACCCCAATGCATTCTACCCGAGGGCATAAAATGATAAAAAAATAAATTTTCATCAAAACAGACCCGATGTCCAATAAGCTTTATAGCATAAATTAACTCAACATCTCCTCCACTGGACAATGCCGTTCCTTTTCTGTCTGATAATATATTTTTGAATCCTTTTCTATCGAGTTCTTTCAACGTTTTTTTATGTATGGCCATTCCGGCTCCATAAATATAGGAATTGTCATTTGCTAAAAACCCGGTAGTTTTAACAGGTTTCCCCACAGCAAAATTTCCTGCAAAAAAATCAAACCATTCAGGTCTGGTTTCTTCAAAAACAGGTTTACACCATCCACCCAATGCACCCAATTCTGTATTTTCATTGAATTTATTAAATACCGTTTCGATATAATTACTCTGTAACCAATTATCGTCATCACAAAATAATATCACTTCATAGGAAGCTTCATCAATTCCTCTTTTTCTCGCATAAGACAAACCAATTTGTTTTTCCTCTACTACACTTAGATTTTTAGGGTTCCCCAGCGCGGACCAAATTTGAATTGCCAGCTTTCCTGTATCATCGGTGGAGTTGTTATCTACAAGAATGATTTCCCATTGTATATTTTCTGAAGTTTTTTGCTTCGCCAAATGTTCCAGTGTTTTTGGCAATCTTTCTGAACTGTTATAACAGCATACAACCACACTCACTCCCATCATCGCAAACCTTTTTTTCTAACTATCGCTACTCCCTTTTTTTTCATTTTTTTAAACCAGTATTTTGTAGAGTATAGACGATTAAAATAATATTTCAAATAGAATTTTTGTAAGGCAGGTAAACTACTTTCCTGAATTTTTAAAGTCCAGTAATTTATTATTCTTTCCTTTTTGTCATTATTAAAGTTATGCCATTGAAACAATTTAGAAGTGATAAAACTGACTTCAAGGTAAAATATGGAGTTATTCCATAAATCAGCAGTGGTAGCTCCTTGGTGCTTTCTGTAATGGGTTAAAAATTTATCTGTATAACCGAGGTTAGAATGTTTTAAAATATTCACCCACAACCACCAGTCGCCACAAATTCTAAACCTGTCCAAGCCTTTAAGAACCTCATTATTTACCAGCGAACGCTTAAAAATTACACTACTTGCATTTTGAAAGCAGTTGCCCCTGGATAAGTTATTAATATTAATTTCATTACCCACATAAACACCCTCTTTAAAAGCAGTTACTCTTCCTGTCTCACCGGTATGATTAAATTGAATCAATGCAGTTGCCATTAAACCAATATTCACATCATTATTTAGTTGAGTCAGACAAATTTCCAAAAAATTCATTGCATTAATATCATCACTCTCCGCAATCCAAACATATTCTCCCTTAGCTAATGCAATTCCTTTCTGCCATTGTTTAAAAGGACTGCCCGAGTTTCTCTCATTAATCACCAAATGCGATACCTTAGGATGGTCTTTATATTCATTTAAAATAGCTACACTGGCATCTGTGGAGGCATCATCTAATAGAATCACTTCAAAGTTTTGATACGTCTGCTGAAACACACTGTTCAACCGTTGCTGCAAAAAAGCAGCGTGGTTGTAGTTGGGGATGATGATGGAAATCATTTAAATATTTTTTTAAGAAACTTATCTAGAAGCTCTTTTTTTGAATACTTAGTGAGTTTTAATTTTAACGATTCAACTCTTAACAATAAAATTAGATACTTTTTTCTCAAAAAAAATAATCTATTTCTTTTTAAATACACATCAATATATTTGTCAATAGCTTTCTCAATATTTAGGTGATTTAAAACATAATTTCTCAGATACACACCATCTTTAATATCAAACTTCAATAATTCATTTTGTAAATCCTCAACTTCAAATTTTTTATTTAATAATCTTCCTGAGCAATTAAATTGTATACTTTTATCAATAATACCTTTAACATATCCATCTCCTACAGAATCAAAATAAGGCCTATCATCAAAAATCACAACTGGTCTTCCACAACTCATGGCTTCATATGCACTTCTACCCAATCCTACAACAATATCTGCTTCATTTATTAAAGACGCAATATCCCAACTTGGATTTTTAAATTTATTTGCTTTAATAAAATTCAATCCCATTTTATCGCAACAGAGTTTAAGCTTTTCATTTGCAGTTTCAGATTGGCACAATGACAAAACATTTTTTAATTGTTTATTCAAATCTTTTTTTGAAATATACTTATTTGTATTTATTCCATTTTTTATAATTTTGGAATTATAACCTAATTTAGATAAATGATTTTGTACTTCTTTAGATATTGATATGTGAAAATCTGCAAATTTTGAAGGTTGCTCTAGTTTAGGGAAGATTCCGTGGCAAGTTTGTATGGTATATCCATACTTGAATACGTTCTGAACAACCGTATTATGATTTGCTAAAATTAAGTCATACTTTTTTTTTTGAAAGAAAGATATCCCTAACTCATGCTCAATTCTTTCTGAAATTTCTCCCTTTTTAAAAGTAAAATAATCTACTTCAATATTTTCACGCCTTTTAAGTTCCTCTATTAAAGTATAGGTATATGTTTCTGTACCTCCTACTTTATCAAGATGATTTGTAGCAACTAATATGTTAAATTTCTTCTTTAACAATTTACTTTTTTATTGAATTAAAAAAAGCTAGTTCATTTTTTAATCTTTTTTCAAGATACAATAATTCCTTATCGCTAAACTCGGTTTTATAAGAATCTGCTTGACCTTTTCTAAAAACTCCTTTAACACTAACTTTAGATGTTTTTTTGTTTGAGAGAACCATATTTTCAACAAAATCTTTTGTAATATTCAAATAATCTAATATTCTAGATAATTCATCAGTTGTATTTGAAAGCAAATCTTCATAACTAACTATAAGATATTTATCAAATTTGACCAATTCCATTAAGCATTTAAAATAAGCCTTAACACTATCAATTGCTTTTTTTAAATCATACCCTTCAAAAGCAGTCATATCAGACCTTATCATTGAATTTACTATTGCTAATGGATTTCGAATAATAATTATATTTCTCGAATTTGGAAAATCATTTATAATACTTTTCCAAAGGAACGTATGAGAAGGTGTTTTTTCTATTACTTTATATTTTTTGTTTTTACTTAAAAACCTTTTAATTATTTTTTTAGCATTCTTAGGGTCTTTAACATAAATACCACTTTCACTAGTTTCATAGGTTAGAGTTTCTAAATCATTATTTTCATTTATAAAAGGTTTTACTTCAGGGTGAGATTCTAATAACGACCAAAGCCAAGTAGTCCCGCCTCTTGCAGCACCAAATATGAATGTAATCTCATATTCTTTAGGTTTCCAATAAAAAAACTTTTTCAACATTAATATTTTACTGAATAGTTTAATTCTGTATCTAACAAAAAAGGAGGCCAGGTTTCAATTTCAACTAATACTTGAAAAGACAAAATATTATTTATTCTCAATAATGGATTTATCATTTTTGTATTTTCATAAACTATTAAATTTAAAGAATAGTTCCCTTTTGACAATTGTAACTTATTATGTAAAAAGTTAATGTAAAATATACCTTTATCTATTCTTTTCTCTTTGAAATCATAATATAGAAATGCCACTCCCCTTTGTTCTTTATCATAAATACTAATTGTAATAAATGGTAAATAATTTAATTTTTTATTATTGATTCCTAAAAAAATTTTCAAATCTTCTCCCCAATTAATTTGATTGGCGGATTCTCCAGTCGTATGATCCAAAAGCTGTACCTTTTCCAAACTAACACTCCCATCGTCAAACACCACACTGCTTTCATTAATTACAAATCGGGTATAATACAAATCAATGCCTTTGGCTACATCATCTCCCTGAAAGTTAGCCATCCCATTTTCTATCAGGATTATTTGAGTACAAATACGCGATACCATCGGCATACTATGGGACACAAAAATTATAGCTGTTCTAGGCAATATGGTATCAATAGTCTTAAAACATTTCAATACAAAACCCATATCGCCTACCGCAAGTACCTCGTCAATAATGAGTACATCCGGTTCCATTTGTGCCGCCACGGCAAAGCCCAGGCGCACTTTCATCCCGCTGCTGTAATTCTGTACGGGCATATCGATAAATTCTTCCAGCTCAGAAAAGGCAATGATGTGGTCGAGCTTGCTGTCAATTTCTTTTTGGTAAAGCCCAGGATGGCGCCGTTGTTATAGATGTTTTCACGACCGCTCAAAATGGGGTTAAACCCGGCACCCAGTTCAATCAAGGCGCCTACCCTTCCTTTGATAGTCACCTTCCCGGCATCGGGGTTAATAAGTCCGTTGAGTATTTTGAGCAGGGTGCTCTTCCCCGCCCCGTTATGACCAATCAATCCCAGGCACTCCCCACGCCGCAATGTAAAACTAATGTCCTTCACCGCCCAAAACTCCTTGTCCCGCAACAGGCGTTCATTCTTATTACCGGTCACCCCGCCCCACAGGTCCTTCACCCCATACCAAAGGCTGGTCTTCAGGTCTTTACAGAACTTTTTGGAGAGGTTTTCAACGATAACCAGGGGTTCTTCCATGGGTGCTTTATAGTTATTTGTGGAGAGGTTGTTCTATGGGGTCGAATATAATAAGAAATTGTGAAATGATTTAGGTTTCTTGTTTCTTGTTTCTGGTTTCGGGTGCTTTTTCTCGCAAAGGCGCAAAGTCGCAAAGGGAATTTGGGGGATTAAAAATTAAATAACTGGCCTGTAGGCTTGACGAATTTACCGCCTCCGAATATGGCGGACTCGCAAAGACTCCACATTCAATTCTACTTCGGCGTAGCCGGAATTAGTAAAAGCCAAAACATGCTGAACCTAAAAGTCATTGCGAGCCCCCAACAAAGTTGGCAGCGAAGCAATCTCAACCACCCACTAAAAATCATCATTAAAAATCCCCTTGCCCTTTTGGAATTTGCTACTTTGGAGTTTGCTGCTTTGTTTGAAGATTGGGCTTAAGTTATACCACAGAGGTGCACAGAGCAGGCACAGAGGCACACAGAGAAATTTCCTCATTTGGTAAACGCTGGATTCAAGTCCATTTCGGCACAGCCGGAATTAGTCAAAGCCAAAACATGCTGAACCTAAAAGTCATTGCGAGCCCCCAACAAAGTTGGGAGCGAAGCAATCTCAACCACCCACTAAAAATCATCATTAACAATCCCCTTGCCCTTTTGAAATTTGGAATTTGGAACTTGGAATTTGGAATTTGGAATTTGGTGCTTGGAATTTGGTACTTGGAATTTGGAATTTGGTGCTTGGAATTTGGTACTTGTTAAATAATAAGCGTTCCTCCCTTTAGGGCCGGGGCAAAGAACGCGGGCTGCGAATTTGCGGATATGCGGATATGCGCTTCAGCGAATTTGTTAGTTAAATTTATTATCTTAGCATTAAAAACAACTAATTTTATTAGTTATGAAAACCTTACATATAGAAATCAAAAATGCAAAGGCCTATAAATTATTGAAAAACCTGGAAGACTTAGATTTAATCAAGGTGTTAAAAAAGAAAAAGAAAACAACCGGTTTACTATCTGAAAAGTATGCGGGCAGTTTGCCTGATTCAATAATTGATGGTCTGCACGACCAAGTCGCTGAAGCAAGGGAATCATGGGAGCGACCAACTATTTAATAGATACAAACGCTGTTATTGATTACCTTGGCGATAAGCTTCCCGGTAAAGGGAAAGTATTTATGGACGGGGTAATCAATAAAGGTCCACAGATTTCATTTATAACCCAAATCGAATTACTTTGTTTTCAAACTTCTGAAAAAAACTTGTCGCTATTATCTGAATTTGCAAATGACTCCACAATTTATGGTGTGCAGGAAAAAATTACTGATATCACCATTGATTTAAGACGAACGTATTCTATTAAGATCCCCGATGCTTTAATTGCTGCTACAGCAATCCATCACAAACTCACTTTGATTACCAGAAATGTAAAAGATTTTGAAAAGATATCCAACCTGTCAGTTATAAATCTCTACGAACTTTAGAAAAGATTCTTACAGTGTTTAAAGATTTGGAATTTTTATTACGCGATGGATCCCATTAGAATACAGAATTTCGAATGATGAAGTGTATTACAGAGTTGCATTGAGGGAATTGCGGATTTTCGGGGTTGCTTACTCAGACGTGAGGTTCATCCAAAGGCCACAAAGGTTTTCCCTCCTTGCGATACAAAGCTTCAAGCGGCGAGGCGCAAAGAGTCCGCAAAGACTCCACATTCAATTCTACTTCAGCACAGCCGGAATTAGTCAAAGCCAAAACATGCTGAACCTAAAAGTCATTGCGAGCCCCCAACAAAGTTGGGAGCGAAGCAATCTCAACCACCCACTAAAAATCATCATTAACAATCCCCTTGCCCTTTTGAAATTTGGAATTTGGAACTTGGAATTTGGAATTTGCTTCACCATCCAAAGTCGCCCTAAGCGATGAAGGATGGGTGCTTTGAATTTTTAAACTTCCCTGACAAACGTTGACCGTCTTTACGCTCATATTTTCTCGCTGATGTCCGCTGATACTCAGTGTTAATCTGCGGCTTTTAAATCTGCGATTATCTGCGTGAAACCTTTAAACTCCTTTCTTGCTCCCTGTCTCCCCATCACCCAGTCTCCCTATCATCCCATCAACTGAACTTCCCTGTCATCGGTCATCTAGCAAATAACCTATCTATATTCATAATACCACTTTAAAATAATCCCCCCCAAACAACGTTTCATAGAAAACTCACTAAAAACCCACAATAAATAGTTCATTTAGGCTATTTTTGTACTTTTGAGAACCTAATTTAAATTCAACACTTCAAATGAGATTTTTATATACCCTGGGATTGCTTACTTTGATTGTTTTATGGAGTTCGTGCCGAAATGATTTTGAAACCCTTCCAAGCAGCGGGAATCTTGAGTTTTCAAAAGATACTGTCTATCTGGACACGGTGTTTTCCAATATTGGCTCGAGTACATACAACCTCAAAGTCTATAACCGCAGTGATGAGGATATCTCCATTCCCAGCGTGCGATTGGGACAGGGTGAAAATTCGTTGTACCGCTTGAACGTCAACGGTCGCGCCGGAAAAACATTTGACAATGTGGAAATTCTTGCCAAAGACAGCATCTTTATTTTTATAGAAACCACCATTGATATCAACTCCTTCCCTAACAATTTACAATTTTTATATACAGACGCCATCGAGTTTGACGCCGGAAGCAACCGGCAAGATGTCGAACTGGTGACTCTAGTGCAGGATGCCGTTTTTTTATTCCCTGAACGTTTTGACGACGGCACCATCGAAACCCTCAATCTGGGCATGGATGCAGAAGGAAATGATGTACTTATCGAAGGCTTTTTCCTGGATGATGATGAATTGAACTTCACCAATGAAAAACCCTATGTGATCTATGGGTATGCCGCCGTACCGCCCACCAAAACACTAACGGTAGATGCCGGAGCACGGGTACACTTTCACGAAAACAGTGGTTTGCTGGTCGCCAATCAAGCCACTATCAAAGCCAATGGCGCTTTGAGTGCAGACCCCGAATTACTGGAAAACGAAATTATCTTTCAAGGGGATCGCCTGGAACCCGGCTTTGAAGACATTCCCGGTCAATGGGGCACCATCTGGCTTACCGCCGGAAGTACGGCTCACGAGTTTAATTTTACTACCATCAAAAATGCCATCGTGGGAATTCTTATGGATAGCAATGACGGTTCCAACAACCCTACCCTTACCATAAAAAACACCCAGATTTACAACAGTGGGAATGTGGGTCTGCTGGCTCGCACAGGATTTGTGGATGGGGAAAACCTGGTGATTACCAATAGCGGACAAGCTTCATTGTTCTGCTCACTGGGCGGTAGGTACAATTTCAGGCATTCCACTTTTGCTAATTACTGGAACCGAAGCTTTAGAAACTTCCCGGCAGTAGTGATTGACAATTCCCTTCAGGTAAGTGAAACCGAAATTTTAGTGGCAGACCTCGTTGAAGCTAATTTTGAAAACTGCATCATTTATGGCAGTGAAGGACGCGAATTCTTACTCAACAGAGTGGAAGGCGCCGATTTTAACTTCAATTTCAAAAATAGCTTGATCCGTTTTGAAGACCCGCAGGGGCAGTTTAATGACAACCCTTTGTATGATTTTTCAAACGCTGCTTTTTATACCAATAGTGTTTTCAATCAAGATCCTTTCTTTTTTGACACCCAACTCAACCAACTGTTTATCAGCAATGAATCTGCTGCAAACGGCATTGGGGACCCGGCCACATCACAACTAGTCCCATTTGATTTGTTGGGAACTCCAAGAGGAACCCCTTCTGATGCAGGCGCTTATGAAAGTGTTATTTTTCCGGAAGATTAGTGAGGCTTTCCCTTTTTCTTTAAATAATTAGCTATTGATTTTTTGGAGGTGTACCACACCCGCCCTTCTTTATAGGCTTCAATTTTGCCTTGACGCGCCAATAGACTTACATACTCCTGCCCATAAGGCACATCGGGCTCTTTGACGATAGTTGAAATCGCATCAAAATCACCGGTGGTATCCTCTAGACTATTCAGATAGATGGTAAGCGACCTGTCTGCAGCTTGGGCAATCAAGAACAATAGCTTATCAAAATTACCTGCGTTGGCTTGATTCAATGCTTGGTAATAGCGCTTCCGATCTACACCTAAAATAATAGCCGGCGGAAAACCTTCTTTCATCAAAAGCAAATTCATTAGCAAACGCACCGTGCGGCCATTGCCATCAAAAAACGGATGTATCCATACAAAACGATGATGAAACAAGCTAACCTTTTGAAGAATATCCAAAGTAGTAGAATGTTCCCAATCTATTAGTTCAGTGATCAAATCAGGTACCTTTAGTGCATTGGGCGGAATAAAATTAGCGCCACCAATGCGCACCCCGGCCGTGCGAAACCTTCCTGCAAAATCCTTTTCAATTTTGTTCAGCACCAACTCGTTTACATCCAGAATATCTCTTTCTTTGAGTTTATAATTTGGCGAAACCAAAGATTCGATATAGCTGATAGCTTCTTTGTGATTGACGATTTCGAGATGCTCATTCAACGATTTACCACCCACGGTGATGCCATCTTCGAGTAGCATTCGGGTTTCTTGAAGGGTGAGTGTATTCCCCTCAATGTGATTGGAATTGTAAGTCCATTCTACATTCAGGGTTTCATTGATACTTCGTAATATGGCATCAGGTATAGGGCGAAAGCTGTCTAATCGTTGCTTCTTTTCATGCACCGATTCAACCAATCTTAGAGTGGTTTCACTTAATATCCCTATATTAAATGCATACTTCACACCACAAAGGTATAAATTTTTTACGGAATATCGGTAAATTGAATATTCATTTTATCCGATATTATAATGGTGTGAATTGGCAGTTTATAAAAATCAACTGCTTCCCGGTACATTCTCAGTGCCACACTTGCTCTTGAAAAGGATTTAATAAAATTTCAATTAAGCCACAAAAAGCGGCTTTTGAAACATCAACTCATTGACTTTTTCACCAATCTCCTCAAGAACAGCATCATCTTCAAAATGAGTAAGGGCTTTATCGATGAAATCTACAATCGTGTGCATATCGGCTTCTTTCAGTCCGCGTGTGGTGACCGCCGGTGTACCAATTCTAATGCCTGAAGTCACAAAAGGCGATTTATCATCAAAAGGCACCATGTTTTTATTGACAGTTATATCGGCCTTGCCCAATGCTTCTTCAGCTTGCTTACCCGAAAGATTTTTATTGCGCAAATCAATCAACATCATATGATTGTCTGTCCCGCCCGAAATGACTTGATATCCTTTCGACACAAAAGCGTCAGCCATCACCTTGGCGTTCTTTTTCACCTGAACCATATAATGCAAAAAGTCATCTGTCAAAGCCTCCCCAAAAGCAACCGCTTTTGCAGCAATGATGTGTTCTAATGGTCCGCCCTGATTTCCGGGAAAGATGCCGCTGTCGAGCAGGGAAGACATTTTTCTGAGGCTTCCATCCTTTAATTTAATACCAAACGGATTGTCAAAATCTTTACCCATCACGATGATACCACCACGAGGTCCGCGAAGGGTTTTGTGGGTGGTACTGGTGCACACGTGGCAATGAGGCACCGGGTCAGAAAGAATTCCTTTGGCAATCAAGCCGGCAGGATGTGCCATATCGGCCAAAAGAATGGCACCCACTTTGTCAGCGATTTCGCGAAAGCGTTTGTAATCAATTTCTCTTGAATAAGCGGAAGCCCCGGCAATAATCATTTTGGGGTTTTCGCGTACAGCGATTTCTTCTATTTTATCATAATCGAGCCTGCCGGTTTGTTCATCCACACCATAAAAAACTGGATGGTATAGTTTGCCGGAAAAATTCACCGGCGAGCCATGGGTTAAATGACCGCCATGTGACAAATCAAAACCTAAAAATTTGTCTCCCGGTTTCAAACACACTGAAAAAACTGCCGTGTTTGCCTGCGAACCGGAATGGGGTTGCACATTGACATACTCAGCACCAAAGAGTTCTTTGGCCCGGTCAATCGCGAGCTGTTCCACTTGATCGACAATTTCACAACCGCCGTAATAGCGCTTCCCGGGATAGCCCTCGGCATATTTGTTAGTGAGTACAGAACCCGCAGCAGCGAGCACCGCTTCACTCACAAAATTCTCTGAGGCAATGAGTTCCAATCCGTTTTTTTGTCTTTTTTCTTCGGCTTTAATGAGGTCAAATAGTTCCCTGTCTTTATGCATCGTTTATTTTTTGTTAAATCTGAATCAAAAATAAGAATATCATTCGGTTCCTATTCATAAAATTATATATTTGAATAGAATTTTTTCAACACTAACAAAAACTTAAACTATGCCTATTACAGCAAACGATCCCAATAGAAAATCCTGGTTGCCTGTTGATAAAGACTCCGATTTTCCCATACAAAATATTCCCTTTGGCGTTTTTTTAACCCGTGATGATATCATAACCGTGGGGACACGCATTGGTGATTTTGCCATTGACCTGGGTGCCCTGCATCAGTTAGGTTATTTCAATGGAATAGAATTGACTGATGATATTTTTCTTCAAGACACCCTCAACGATTTTATTTCTGACGGAAAAAAAACCTGGCGACTGGTGCGCAATCGCATTGCTGAAATTTTTGACGAAAAAAATACAGCACTGAAAGACAACAAGGCGCATCACGATCGCGTCATATTCACTATGGACGAAATCGAAATGCAATTGCCCGTTCAAGTGGGTGATTATACCGACTTTTATTCCAGTAAAGAACACGCCACCAATGTGGGAATGATGTTTCGCGACCCCGAAAATGCTTTATTGCCCAACTGGCTGCACATACCCGTGGGCTATCACGGAAGAAGTTCCTCAATCATTCCCAGCGGTATCAACGTTCACCGTCCCAATGGACAAACACTACCCGCAGGAGCAGACAAACCGGTATTTGGACCTTCAAAACTGGTGGACTTTGAACTGGAGATGGCTTTTATCACCACAGATGCCAATGACCTGGGCGAACCCATACCCATTGACGAGGCTGAAGACTATATTTTTGGATTGGTATTGTTCAATGACTGGAGTGCGCGTGACATTCAGAAGTGGGAATACGTGCCTTTAGGGCCGTTTCTTGCAAAGAGTTTTGCCTCTACCATTTCTCCCTGGATAGTGACCATGGATGCTTTACATCCTTTTAAAGTCGAAAGCCCCAAACAGGATTTTGAGCCTCTGCCCTATTTGAGAACCAAAGGCAAAAAGAGTTATGACATCAACCTGGAAGTGCATATTACTCCAGAAAGTGGTACCACAACTTGCGTCACAAAATCAAACTTTAAATACATGTACTGGAATATGAGTCAGCAATTGGCACATCACACAGTAAACGGTTGCCCGGTGAAAAGTGGTGATATGATGGGTAGCGGGACCATTTCCGGACCCACACCCGATTCGTATGGCTCCATGCTCGAACTTTCGTGGCGCGGTGAAAAACCTGTAAAACTCAATGACGGTTCAGAACGTAAGTTCATCAATGACAACGACACAGTCACCTTGAGAGGCTATTGCCAAAATGAACATGTTCGCATTGGATTTGGGGAATGCAGTACCAAAATTTTACCGGCTTTGAAAATGTAATATAAAAGCTCCAAACTCCAAAAGAGGATCAATTACATTGAAATCTGGAATGTGGCTTGGCACTTGGTGCTTGGAACTTGATACTTGGAATTTGGAATTTGGAATTTGGAATTTGGAACTTGGAATTTGGAATTTGGAATTTGGTGCTTGGAACTTGGTGCTTGGAATTTGGAACTTGGAACTTGGAATTTGGAACTTGGAATTTGGAATTTGGTGCTTGGAATTTGGAATTTGGAACTTGGAATTTGGAATTTAAACTATTTTTGGCATCACAATTGTATTTCAACTAAAATAACCAACACCCTAATGTCATGAAAAGAGCAATCCAGTTACTCGTTTGTTTTGTGCTTGTGGCTTCTTGCAGCAGCATAAAACGCAGTCAAAAAGAACTCAACAAAGGGAATTACCACGCGGCAATCGATATTGCGGTGGGAAAACTGCAAAAAAACAAAACCAAAAAAAGCAATCAGGAGCTGATTCCCATTTTAGAAGATGCCTTTCAAAAAGTAACGCAAACATCTTTAGAGCGCATCAACTTTCTTGAAAGAGAAGGCCACGCCTCCAATAAAAAAGAAATATTTAATCTCTATTCAAACCTCAACCGCATTCAAAACCGATTGAGACCTTTACTTCCTTTATACAATTTGAAAGAAGGCCGGGAAGCGCGTTTTGAATTTACAGATTACAGTGCCAACTTAATCGAGGCCAAGGAAGATTATGCCGCTTCGTTGTATGAAGAGTCACGTTCCCTGATGGATAGAAATAACAAAATCGATTTCAGAAAGGCGCACAAATCATTGACTGAACTTCAAAAGTTGTCACCCAATTTCAAGGATGCTGATCAACTTTTAAGAGAAGCCCATTATTATGGAACTGATTATGTGTTTGTCGAATTAAACAACCGTACCAACCAAATCATTCCCGCCCGAATGGAACAGGACCTTTTGGATTTCAATACTTATGGTTTGGACGATTTCTGGACTGAATATCACAGCCTGAACCGCAGGGACATTGATTATGATTTTGAAGTGAGAATGGAATTCCGGGAGTTGCTTATATCGCCTGAGCGCATTCAGGAACGTCAAATACCCCTGGAAAAAGAAGTTAAAGACGGATTTACCTATCAGGTGGATCGCAGTGGGAATTATGTTTTGGACTCGTTGGGCAAGCGTATCAAAGTAGATCGCTTTATCACCGTCAAAGGGACTTTATTTGAAACTATACAAACAAAAGCACTCGCCCTGAGTGGAAAAGTGGATTACTATGATGTTCAAAGAAGACAAGTGATGAACAGCCACCCCCTGGAAACCGAATTTGTTTTTGAACATGTTTTCGCCACTTTCAAAGGCGATGAACGTGTTTTGAGTACAGATGATAAACGTTTACTAAGGAACCGGTTTATGCCGTTTCCTTCAAATGAACAAATGTTGATCGATGCCTCAGACGAAATAAAAGGCAGACTAAGCGCCATCCTTAAACGAAATAAATTCAGGTAAGCGGGTACGCGAAAGCTTCTAAAGAGGTCTTGTGAACTTGTATTTCTTATATGAAATGCCACGAATGCACGAATAAAAATATAGGGGCATCCCCTTCTAAAAAACATTCGTGCATTCGTGGCTTTTTTTAGTCCAAATGTAAAGACTCATTAGTGACGACATATCCCGTGAAAGGTTTCTAATACCTGAAAGTCAGAAGCCGTTTGTAATCAATCATTGAAATGGATCGCCAATCACCTCGCTATCAATAAAAATTGCGGAAAAATAGTAGCCTCGCCTTGCGCTTCAAAGCTTTAGGCTACGAAGAGCAGATTTCACTGATTTGCGCAGATTTTTTTATTTTATCCCCATCTCCAAAATATCATAATGCGACCCCTGCGCCACACACGCTCCATTTTTAATTACCAACAACTGCGGTGACTGGTGAAATACCTGAAAACGGGCAGCAATATCATCTGAAATCGTTCGAAAGTTCAACAAGTCCAGATAATAAAACACCTTCTCTTCTTGATTTTCTATCTGATTTTCTTCAAAACGGCTCAACACCATCCGGCTAATACCACAGCGGGTGGAATGTTTAAAAATCAGTACTGTTTTGGTTTTGGAAAGTTCTACAATTTCATCCAGTTGAGATGCTGAAGTTAAAGACTTCCAGGGAAAAGGAATTTGGGGTTCTTTTTCGGGTTTGTTGGAGTTGAAAAGGTTTTTGAGGATGGACATATTTTTTTTGCAAAGATAGTAATCTTAGCAACAGTATGCTTGGAATGAATTAAAACAGGTCGTTTAGATCCTGTCTCCCAACTATGGTCATAATTTCAACCATATCATCATTTATTCTGTAGTAAATGCTGTCAACTCCGCAAACACAGCGTCTATAGCCTTCTTTGATATAATCAACAGCTTCAAAGGAATAAGGACTTTGAGCAATAAGGTCAAAATATTCAAAAAAAGTTTCAAAATATGTATCAGCTTGAGCCATACCAAATTTTTTGACTCCGTAATGATGAATTCGAATTAAATCTTCTTTAGCCGCTTTGCTTAATCTATATTTAGCCATCCAAAGCAGACTTTGATTGTTTTAAGATTTGGGCTTTACTGTCATTTGTAAAACCACTTTTCTCAGCTTTTTCTAATTTAGCTCTAATCCAATCAATCTGTGCCTGCTGTTTTCTTGCCTGCCTGATTAAATCATTTACAAGTTCGCTCTTACTACTGTATTCTTTGCTGTCCACCTGGGCTCTTAACCATTCATCATTTGGCGGGGTGAATGAAATGCTTTGTCTTGACATGGTTTCTTGTTTTGGTGTAAATTTACACCAAATATGATTCCCTCGCAAGTATTGTTGAAAATTATAAATTTAGTAACTATAAAAATTGTTCAAGGAAGTTTTGGGTAATCTTATTGAATTTATTAGTTCAACAGCCGCACTATCATTTCTTAGTCAACTGACGATTAATTGTTCCTTGATTTAGTATTTTAAATTCATTTACTGTTTTATCTCTTACTCCAGGAAAGATATTTTGTCCCTCTTCATCTTCCGGCATTTCTAACAATGAATCAAAAGAGTATTCAAAAAAATATCTATGATTTCTGTATAGAATCCATCCTGTTTCTTTATCAATATGATAGATTGAATTTACAATCCTTAAATAATTATTATTAGTATTATTTACTTTAACTGACTCATCCAAAAAAGAGGAAGATTCAATTATAAAATATTGTTCTGTCACGTCTTTTAAAGTGTAAGTAGTCTTTAAATCAAGTTTTGAATCGTCAGAAAAATTTATTTCATCAGTTTTATGCCAATTATCATTAATTGAAATATCATTTTTTGAATAGGAATTCAAAAAATAATTCGTGTGAATCACAATACTTTTTAATTCTTCAAATTGTGAGTTTGAATAGAATTTTCTCTTATTATCATTTAATTTTTCTGCAGAATATGTGATGATTTCACTTTTAATTTTATTGTTCTCAGAATATGATTTCAATATGAAATTAATTTCTGAATCATCATTTAAAAAATTTGAAAACTCAGCTATAGAATACTTTAATTCTTCATTTAAAGGTTCTGAATTTTTACTTACAATAGATACAAGCGCATTCCTGAGTGTAAATTGATAATATGTAGTATCTAAATTTTCATGCATAAGTTTTAAGTCTATAAATAAACTTGTTTTTCTTACATATCCATTTTTTTCAAAATCATTAAATAAAATTGCTGTATTTTTATCTTTTGGGTTCAAAATCATTTCAATAAAAGAATAAGATTCCTGAATCATATCATAATTAAGTGAGTAAGTAACCCCAATTTCCGGTCTAAATGATATATCAAACTTCTCTGTTTGTGAAAAAGTCAAGTTGGTAAAAAGGGTAGACAAGAATAGAATTATACAAACTTTACGCATACTTTTCTAGAATTAAAGGGTTTAAAAATAAATTTAAGCAAAAAAAATGTGAATATAAAGAAAGTTACCCAATAAAATATAAGTCAAAAAGTCATCATTAAGACTCTATTTCCAGGACATTTTGTCGTAAATTACAAATGGTGCGGGATTTGTTTGGTTACGACCTAAGACGGCAGGACGTAAGACGTAAGACTTGGTTTGTGAGTCTCTTATAAAATTGTCGTAAGTCTTATGTCTTGTAGTCGTAAGTCAAATTAAGAACCTTAAAATAACGAGATACCTCCCCAAGTCAACTTGGGGATGGTCAAAAAAAAATATGAATTTCAACAAATTTACCATCAAATCACAGGAAGCAGTGCAACAGGCGCAGCAATTGGCGCAAAGCTTGGAGCACCAGCAAATTGAACCGGAGCACATTCTCAAAGCCATGCTTGAAGTGGATGAAAACGTCATTCCCTTTTTGCTAAAGAAGCTCAACGTCAATGTGCAAACCCTAAAACAGGTGCTCGATGCTTCTGTTAAAGGCTTTCCTAAAGTGAGCGGCGGACAGCTCATGCTGTCCCGCACTGCGCAAACCGTCTTGAACGACGCTAGCATCATTGCAGAAAAGCGCAAAGACGAGTTTGTGTCCATCGAACACTTACTCCTCGGCTTGTTTAAATCGGGCGGAAAAGTGGCGCAGCTTTTAAAAGACCAAGGTGTCACTCAAAAAGGTTTGGATGCTGCTATTGACGAACTCCGAAAAGGCGACCGGGTGACCTCACAAAGTGCAGAGGAAACTTACAATGCTTTGAACAAATATGCCAAAAACCTCAACCAAATGGCGCGGGATAATAAGTTGGACCCCGTTATTGGACGCGATGAGGAAATACGTCGCATTCTGCAAATCCTTACCCGAAGAACCAAAAACAACCCCATGCTAGTCGGTGAACCCGGAACCGGTAAAACCGCCATTGCAGAAGGCTTGGCACACAGAATCGTGGACGGCGATGTACCCGAAAACCTGAAATCCAAAGAAATCTACTCTCTGGATATGGGCGCCCTTATCGCCGGAGCGAAATACAAAGGAGAATTTGAAGAACGCCTGAAAGCGGTCATCAAGGAAGTCACCTCCAGCGACGGAAACATCGTCCTCTTTATCGACGAAATCCACACCCTGGTGGGTGCCGGTGGCGGTGAAGGCGCTATGGATGCTGCCAACATTTTAAAACCTGCATTGGCGCGTGGTGAACTGCGAGCCATTGGTGCAACCACCTTGGACGAGTACCAAAAATATTTCGAAAAGGACAAAGCACTGGAACGCCGTTTTCAAAAGGTAGTCGTTGATGAACCCGATACAGAAAGTGCCATTTCAATCTTACGCGGAATCAAAGAAAAATATGAAACCCACCACAAGGTGCGCATCAAAGACGATGCAATTATTGCTGCAGTGGAACTTTCGCAACGCTATATCACCAATCGGTTCCTGCCCGATAAGGCCATCGATTTAATGGATGAGGCCGCATCAAAACTGCGTATGGAAATCAATTCCAAACCGGAAGAGTTGGATGTATTGGATAGAAAAATCATGCAACTCGAAATAGAAATCGAGGCAATCAAACGCGAGAAAGATGAAGCCAAACTAAAATCACTCCGCTCTGAACTGGGCAATCTAAAAGAAGAACGCAACGAACTCAATGCCAAATGGAAAAGTGAAAAGGAAGTGGTGGAAAGCATCCAAAGCATCAAGACCGCTATTGAAGAGTTCAAACTGGAAGCCGAGCGTGCCGAGCGCGATGGCGATTATGGCAAAGTAGCCGAGTTGCGCTATGGAAAAATCAAAGAAGCGCAGGAAAAACTGGACCAACAACAAAAATTGGTCGCTCAGCAGGAAAGTTCGATGATTAAAGAAGAGGTCACTAACGAAGACATCGCCGAAGTGGTTGCTAAATGGACCGGTATTCCTGTTACCAAAATGCTGCAGAGCGACCGTGAGAAATTACTCAAACTAGAAGACCACCTCCACAAACGTGTGGTGGGACAACAGGAAGCGATAGTTGCAGTAAGTGACGCCATAAGAAGAAGCCGCGCCGGATTGCAAGATCCTAAAAAGCCTTTGGGTTCCTTTCTATTTCTGGGAACCACCGGGGTGGGTAAAACTGAGCTTGCCAAAGCCCTGGCTGAATACCTCTTTGATGATGAAAATGCGATGACGCGCATCGATATGAGTGAATACCAGGAACGCCACAGCGTGAGCCGACTCGTGGGTGCCCCTCCGGGCTATGTGGGTTATGATGAAGGCGGTCAGTTAACCGAGGCTGTAAGACGTCGCCCCTATTCTGTGGTGCTTTTAGACGAAATCGAGAAAGCACATCCTGATACATTTAATGTGCTGCTTCAAGTGCTTGATGAAGGCCGTTTAACAGACAACAAAGGCCGTGTAGCCGATTTTAAAAATACGATTATCATTATGACTTCCAATATGGGAAGCCATATCATTCAGGAGAAGTTTGATGCACTCACAGACATTGACAGCGCGATGGAAGCCGCAAAAGTGGAAGTTTTAGGGTTACTAAAACAAAGTGTGCGACCTGAGTTCCTTAACCGAATTGATGATATTGTAATGTTTACACCACTCAACAAAGCCAATATTAAAGAGATTGTGGGCTTGCAATTGAAAGGATTAAGTAAAATGTTAAGCAAACAAAACATTACCCTAGATGCGACTGAAGAAGCCATCATGCTATCTGGCAGCGCGCGGATATGACCCTCAATATGGTGCCAGACCGGTAAAACGTGTGATTCAAAGAGAAGTGCTTAACGAACTCTCCAAGGAAATCCTCGCCGGCAACGTCACCACTGACAGCATCATATTACTGGATGCCTTTGACGATAAGCTGGTGTTTAGGAATCAGGCAAGCGAGCGTCCGGTGGTTTAATTTAGTGATCAGTTGGCAGTGGCAGTAGGCAGAAGGCAGATTTGCTCTATCTGAATACTGAATACTGAGCAATCTCATTTTTAGAAATCTGAAAAAAAGTATCTTTGTGTCTATGCAAAACTTAAATCAATACATCGATCATACTTTGCTGAAAGCCACAGCAACTGAAAATGACATCAAAAAACTTTGTGAGGAAGCCATCAAGTATGCGTTTTATGCCGTTTGTGTAAACAGTTGTTATGTTGCTTTCGCGAAAGCACAATTGACCCAAAGCCCTGTAAAAATCTGTGCCGTTGTGGGCTTTCCTTTGGGTGCTATGAGTACCGCTGCAAAGGCTTTTGAAGCAAAACAAGCCATACTGGATGGTGCCGATGAAATCGATATGGTCATCAACATTGGTCTGCTCAAGAGCGAAAACTTTGATGCCGTTTGGAAAGATATCGAAGGGGTTAAAAATGCGATTGGAGACAAGGTGTTGAAAGTGATTCTGGAAACCTGTTACCTCAACAAACCCGAAATTATCAAAGCCAGCGAACTCGCACTGCTTTCCGGAGCTGATTTTGTTAAAACCTCCACCGGATTTGGTCCGGGAGGTGCAACTTTTGAATGTGTGCAACTTATGAAATCGGTCGTGAAAGACCAGGCAAAAGTGAAAGCCTCAGGGGGAATAAAAGACCGGGTGACGGCCTTGGAATATATTGCTTTGGGTGCAGAACGCATTGGCACTTCCTCAGGAATAGATATCGTAACAAACAAAAAACTAGACGATGAGCATACATATTAGCGCAAAAAAAGGCGACATCGCCGAAACCATTTTACTTCCCGGAGACCCTTTAAGAGCCAAATGGATTGCTGAAACCTTTTTTGAAAATCCCGTTTGTTTTAATGAGGTGCGCGGTATGTTAGGCTATTCAGGAACATACAAAGGAAAAAAAATATCTGCGATGGGCACGGGAATGGGTGTCCCATCTATTTCTATTTATGCACACGAACTCATTACAGAGTTTGGCGTTAAAAATCTCATTAGAGTGGGCAGTGCCGGGTCATATCAAGAGCATATTAATGTGAGAGACATTGTACTGGCGATGGCAGCTTCATCAACCTCAGGGGTGAATGAGTTGCGCTTTGGAGGAGCTGATTTTGCACCCACAGCCAATTTTGAGCTATTCCAAAAAGCGGTGGAAATCGCAAAAGCTAAAAACATTCCCATCAAAGCCGGAAATGTATTGACCAGTGATGAATTTTATGAAGACGAATTTGAAAGCTATAAAAAGTGGTCCAAATTTGGTGTGCTTTGTGTAGAAATGGAGACTGCCGGCCTTTATACCATCGCTGCAAAACACAAAGTCAATGCCTTGTCCATTTTAACCATATCAGATTCGTTAGTTTCCGGAGAAAAAACGACTTCTATTGAACGCGAGACTACTTTTGAAGAAATGATTAAAATTGCGATTGAATTGGCATAAACTTAAAAACCCCACATTGATAAATAAATTTAGAATCCTTAAAGACCAAAAAAGAGCCCAAACCAAAAAGGATTTGTTTAAAGAATACGTACCTACCCATTCAAAAATCATTGATATTGGTGCCGGCTCAGGGCAGTTTTCACTTTCGTTAAAAGAAGAGGGGCACCAGGTTAATGCTGTTGATATTAAAGACAGAACCAATACAGAATTCATTCATCCTGTTGTTTATGACGGTACTAAACTCCCTTTTGAAAACAACAGCTTTGACATTAGCATGCTCATCACCGTTTTGCACCACTGCCCCCATCCTGAAATAGTTTTTAAAGAAGCGGTAAGGGTTTCAAAAAACCGCATTTTTGTTCTGGAAGATGTCTATTCAAATAAGCTCATGAAGTATCTCACCTGGGGAATGGATAGTTTGGCAAATCTGGAATTTTTTGGACACCCGCATACCAATAAAAGTGAAACGGAATGGGAAGCGCTGTTTATGGAAAATAATCTTACTGTGATTCACAAAAGAAGAGTCAAAGTGTTGTTTATTTTTACGCAAGTGGTCTATGTGCTTGAGAAAAAAGCATAAAAAAACCCTGAAATTTCAGGGTTTATTAAGAGGCTATCGTTTGATTAATAGCTTTCGATTTCTTTTTTCAATTCAGATTTTGCTTTTCCTGTTTTTTCCTGTAACCTTCCAAGCAATTCATCTGACTTTCCTTCTACATATTTCAGGTCATCATCTGTAATTTCAGCATATTTTTGCTTTAAATTACCTTTTGCCTGATTCCATTTTCCTTTAAATTGTTCTTCGTTCATAACTTGTGGTTTTAGAATTAATAATACTCTAATATACAAACTGTTACAAGCAATGGCTGCCAAAGTACTATTAAAAATAATTAAAGTTTTGTTAAGTCAAATAAGAAAATCGCCCTCAACTATTTCTATTTTGTTTTTGGGCGATTCACTCCATCTTAGCAGAATTCAGGAAAGGGGATTTCAATCAAATTCTTTTCTATAACTCATTTACGAAAAATACTGCCATTCGGTTTTAAATTGTTCATTTTTAATATCTTTGGGCAAATAATTCTTAAAATGAAAAAGTTTTTATGCCTACTAGTTGTCCTTCTTTTGATTGCCTGTGAGGATACGAAAGAAGTCCCTCAACAAACTGAAAAAGAAAACACAACAACATATTACCTGATTCGCCACGCAGAAAAAGACAGAACAAATCCTGATGATAAGGACCCCACCATCAACGACGACGGATTCAAAAGAGCTGAAAAGTGGGCCACCATATTTTCTGAAATTGAATTGGATGCAATTTACTCTTCAGATTTTCAAAGAACCCAACAAACAGCAAAACCCACTGCTGATTCAAAAAATTTCCCTGTAAATTCTTATGACCCACACGAAATCTATGATTCCAACTTTTTTGAATTGACAGAAGGTTTGCAGGTTCTAGTTGTGGGGCATAGCAATACCATCCCAAAATTGGCTAATTTTATTTTAAATGAAGAACGCTATGAAAACATTCCCGACAGTATTGACGGGAGGTTGTATATCGTAACAAAACAAGGTGAACAAGTGAGTTCTTTGATTTTAAACCTGGAATAGGATTAATTGTATAACCGCACCTTTATTTTATTTGTCTCTACCAAGGAGAGTTCAACCAATTTATCTTTTTCAAAGAGAGCATCAACTTCATAAAAGTCGATGTCTTTGTCTTCAGGACGAAAGTTTTTATAATCCATAAATCGTATGCCCTCAATGACTCTTGGGTTGTAGCTTTCGCGAAAGCGAATACCGCCGTCATTGGTAAAGAATTTATACGCAAGATAATCAACGGTAAAATTGTCTTTTGAAATCCAGTATAAAAAAAGGTCTTCAAAATCAACACCACCCCCCTCTTTAGAAAAAGTAATTTCGACTTTGTAATACTCCTTTCCCTTTATGGTCACAGGTTCTAAAAGTTTTTTCTGCACCGCCGGGTCATTCAATCCATAAGGCAATTGATTAAAATAATGCACCGAGTTCACACTCTCCATATACTTGAAAGCAACTGTGTCCGGCAGTGTTACACGCTCTCCTTTTTGCAGGCGATAAAAACCTTCGTTGGTTATGATATCAATTGTATTTAAAGTATCCGGTAAAATACGCTGAAGCGAAAATTGTCCGTTTTGACGCTCACTTTTATAGATGATATTTCTAAAAGTAAAAGTTACTTCTGCATTTTCATAAAGATGCCCACCTGCAGTTTCAATCGCTTTGTCAATTACTTGATCGGCGGTTAATTCGGTTTTCTTTTGGTTACAGGAAATCAATAAAAGCGTCAAAAATGGAATAAAAAACTTCATAGTTTATCTTTTTTAAGGCGATATAATTACAAAGATAGAAGTTTATGATTGGTCTGGTGAAAATCTTTTTTTAATTTAAAAAAACCAATAAATATGACTATATTTGTCAAGTTATTTTTTGTCAAATATGAAAGCGCTATTAAAAAATAAAAGGCTAGAAAAAGGTTTAAAGTTGAAAGACGTGGCTATTCAAACTCAAATTGATCAGGCATTAATCAGTAAGTTTGAAAGCGGAAGCCGCAAACCCACACGCGAGCAATTGTCAAAACTTGCATTGGTCCTAGACATAGACTACAATGCACTGCTTGTTGCGTGGTTAAAGGAAAAGATTCTTTATGAAATTGAAGATAACCGTTTAGGTCTGGAAGCGTTAAAACTTGCAGAAAAAGAGTTGGAGTATAAAATAAGCCAATCTAAAAAGCAAGTTTCAAAAAGTTTGCAGTCGATTCTGGATGAAATTGATGTTTTGAAAAATAAATTGGATGCTTTAAGAAATTATGACAGTTACCGTATAACACAGGCTTTAGACTTAGAATACACCTATGAAAGCAACCGCATTGAGGGCAACACACTCACTTTGCGTGAAACAGACCTTGTTATTAATGAGGGGTTGACGGTTTCAGGAAAAAGTATGCGCGAGCACCTGGAGGCCATCAACCATAAAGAAGCCATTGATTTTATCAAGGATTTGATTACTAAAAATGCTTCATTTTCTGAAAGCAAATTACTAAGCATTCACAACTTGATTTTGAGAGGGATTCAACCGGAAGAAGCCGGTGCGTATCGTTCAGTACAAGTGATGATTCAAGGGAGTAAGCATATGCCCCCTCGACCTTTTTTAGTGAGAAAAAAAATGGAAGATTTTTTTATTTGGTATGAGCGCAATAAAAACCAGTTGCACCCGGTAATTTTGGCTGCAGAGCTTCATGAGCGCATTGTTACTATACATCCATTTATTGATGGTAATGGCAGGACTTCACGCCTTGCGATGAACCTCATTTTACTGAATCATGGTTATGTAATTGCCAATATAAAAGGCGATTATGAGTCCAGAATGCGCTATTATGAAGCGCTTGAAAGTGTTCAAACTTCTGGAAATAAAACACCTTTTCATGAATTTATTGCACAAGTTGAGAAAGAATCTTTAGAACGATACCTTTCTATTTTAAGCCCTTAAATTATTAAGGGCTTAACTCGTATAATTATATTATTTTTGCATCCTATGAAGCAACAAAAAACAATCAATATAAAAAACCGAAAGGCCAAATTTAACTATGAGTTTCTCGATAAATTCACAGCCGGTATTGTATTGAAGGGAACCGAAATAAAATCCATCAGAGAGGGAAAAGCCTCCATCGCTGAGAGTTTTTGTGAATTTCAGGATGGAGAGTTGTTTGTAATTAATATGAATGTAGAAGAATATTCACATGCTTCTCATTTTAACCACGCGCCCAAAAGTGAACGAAAATTACTTCTCAACAAAAGAGAATTGATGAAACTCCATAAAGAGGTGCGTGCCGGCGGCTTGACCATCGTGCCTCTCAATTTGTTTATCAATGAAAATGGGCTTGCCAAACTCACCATCGCCCTTGCTAAAGGTAAGAAAGAGTATGACAAACGAGATACCATCAAAGAGCGAGACACCAAACGCAACTTGAGTCGCATTAAAAAATCATTCAACCAAAGATGATCAAACAGCTTTATTTAATTTGTTTCTTATTAGTTTCCACTATTGCAACTAGTCAGGTAATCGGAAAAGTTACTGATACAGAAGGTGTTCCATTACCCTTTGTGAATGTTTATATCGAAAATTCATACATAGGCACCACCACAAATGATGATGGAAATTACAAACTTGATACCGATGGCTATCAGGATGACAATCTCGATAAAGCAACTGTGGTCTTTCAGTTTTTGGGGTTTAAAACGCTAAAGAAAGAGCTCCTTTTAGATAAAAAAACAACCATTCTCAATATAATTCTTGAACCGGAAACCTTCAGCCTGGATCAGGTTGTTATTTCCTCCGGTGAAAACCCCGCAGACCGCATTGTGAGAATGGCCATTGAAAATCGCAAAAAAAATTCAGAAAAACTCACTGCTTACACCGCAGACTTTTACTCGCGTGGTTTGTGGAAAATGAAAGATGTACCGGAAAAAATAATGGGACAGGAAGTGGGTGATATGGATGGCGCTCTTGACTCCACCCGAACAGGAATTGTTTACTTAAGTGAAACGATTTCTAAAATTGCCTATCAAAAACCCAATGACTTTTTTGAGCGCGTGGTGGCTTCAAAAGTAAGTGGAAACGATAATGGCTTTAGTTTTAATAGTGCCCGCGATGCCAATTTTAGTTTTTATGAAAACACCATCGATATCAATGCCGCCCTTGTTTCCCCCATTGCAAACAATGGGTTTAGCTACTACACCTACAAATTAGAAGGCGTTTTTTATGAAAATGGACAGCTTATAAATAGAATCAAGGTAACCCCAAAAAGACCTAACGACCGCATTTTTTCAGGGTTGATTTACATAGTAGAAGACAGCTGGCAGTTATATGGCGTTGACCTTACTACAAACGGAACTGCCATTCAAGTTCCTTTTGTTGAAAAACTTGTGTTTAAGCAAAATTTTAGCTTTGATGACACTGAAGATTTTTGGGTAAAGCGTTCACAAACCATCGATTTTAGTTTTGGTTTTTTAGGTTTTAATGGAGATGGTCGTTTTACGGCTGTTTATAGCAACTACGATTTTAAACCGGTGTTTGATGAGAAAACATTTAGCAACGAAATCCTGTTTTTTGAACCCGAAGCCAATAAAAAGGACACCTTATTTTGGACCGGAATTCGTCCCGTTCCATTGACAGATGAAGAAATAACTGATTATATAAGAAGAGATAGCATACAAACCTTGAGACAGTCAAAGACGTATCTCGATTCCATCGATCAAAAGTCAAATAAGTTTTCTCTTTTAGACCCCATCATGGGTTATGCTTATACCAATTCTTACGAAAAGTGGCGATTGAGTTACAAAGGTGTTTTTCAAAAAATCAACTTTAATACTTTACAAGGCTGGAATGTTTCCAGTGGATTGTCATTCAACAAATGGTATGATGAAAACAGAACGAAAGCACTTTTTGTAAATCTCGACGCCAACTATGGATTTGAAGATGACAAATTACGCTTTAGCGGAAGTATTTCAAAACGCTTCAATCGCTTAAAGCGAAATACAATAAGTGTTTCAGCCGGAAAAAAGGTGCAGCAATTTAACACTTCTGAACCCATTTCTCCTCTCATAAACACCCTAAGCAGTTTATTTTTTGAACGCAATTTCTTAAAAGCATATGACCTCACTTATGCGAGAGTGAACTACAGTCAGGAACTCTTCAACGGATTGAGTTTGTGGGCTGGCGTGGGATATGAGGAACGACAGCCGCTTTTCAATCAATCAGACCAAGTCACTATAAGAAACAAAGGCGTTTCATATACCTCAAACAACCCCCTGGCACCAGATGATTTTGAAAATGCGGCTATTGACTCCCATACTATCTGGAAATCCAGTCTTGTTTTTGCCATACGTTTTGGCCAAAAATACATGACCTATCCGGATGGAAAATTCAATATTTCCAGTGGTAATTATCCTGCCATAAACCTCTTTCACACTAAGGGATTTGCAGCTTCAAACAGTGCCTATAACTTTGACCAATTGCATCTGCGGGTTTTTCAATCCATCAACTTAAAAACAAAGGGACGATTGAATTATAACCTAAAAACCGGTACGTTTATAAACGGTGATGACATCTCTTTTGCAGATTACCAACATTTTAATGGAAACCAAACCCGCGTGGGGACCACCTTTAATTACACCAATGTGTTCAACCTACTTCCTTACTATGCCTTGAGTACAAATGGAAGTTATGTTGAAGGGCATTTAGAACACGATTTTAAAGGGTTTCTATTAGGAAAAGTTCCTTTAATCAACAAACTCAACTACAACCTGGTAGCGGGCGCTCATTTTTTAAGCACAGAAAATAATAAACCCTACACCGAGGTCTCAATTGGAATGGATAATTTAGGCTTTGGAAAATTTAGGTTTTTACGTTTGGACTATGTGCACTCTTTCTTCGACGGAAATGACAAAGGTGCCTTTATTTTTGGATTGAAATTTTTGAATATTATTGAGTAAGGGTTGATCTCTTAATTTTCAAAACCCTTTATAAGTTCCTGTAATTCTCCTGAATCACTTAATTGCTCAATAGCAATATTAATATCTTCTAGCAGTTTAGATTTGTTTTTATCAACAGCAATTGCAAATGGCTCGTTTGAGTATTTTTCATCTAATATTTTAAACCTATTGTTTTTATTTGCAATATTTCGGAGGTATGACATATCTGCTAAATAAACATCAATTTGTTCTAATAGCAATCGATCTTCAGGTCTCTCATAGAACAAAAAGTTTTCACTAGAAACTATTCTTGACTCTGGAAAGTTGTCTTTTGCCCAAATATAAGCTGTCGTAAAATTATCAGCGTAAATTGATTTATTGTTAAAATCCCTTTTACTGGTTATTTGGCTCTCAGCTAAGGTCATTGCAGATAAACCGTCAGTAAAGTACGGATGGGAGAAATTCACTTTTTCTAAACGTTCTTTTGTTATAGTAATAGACCTAATTGATATATCCGCAACACCATCTAAAATGGCATCAATTCTTACATCACCATCTTTGACGTAATTATAATTATCTACATAAACATAATCATAACCAGCAATTTCTAATATTCGTTCAATTAAAGCGGGTTCTATTCCAATTGGTTTTTGCTCACCTATTTTCCATTCATAGGCCGGTAAAAATTCTGCTCCAGGCCAAGAGACAAAAATTCGTACTTTTTCTTTATTTTCATTCCCAATATTAAAACTAGTTAAAAAAAACAGACCTAAAAAAGCAAAAATAATTCTATTTAATTTTAAATATTTTAAATTCATTTTCACTTAAGGTTTTTAGTTTTTATCTTCAAGCAACGGCACAAACCGAAACTCCCCATATTCTTTTTTCTCAAATTCCTTTTCAGACTTACGGGTATAAACGGTCATTATCTGCACATTTTCACCCACAGGAATCACCAGCTTCCCTCCCACTTTGAGTTGTTCCATCAACGGTTTTGGAACAAAAGGGGCTCCTGCTGTGACTACAATTCCGTCAAACGGGGCAAATTCCGGGAGGCCTTTGTACCCATCTCCAAAAACCATTTTTTTAGGTCGGTATCCAATTTTTGGCAGAAATAAATTGGTTCTTTTAAACAATTCTCTTTGCCGTTCAATGGTGTAAACCACAACCCCCATCTCAAGAAGAACTGCAGCCTGGTAGCCACTTCCGGTACCAATTTCTAATACAACATCACCTTTTTTCACCTCCAGCAATTCAGTTTGCCTTGCAACTGTATAAGGCTGTGAAATGGTCTGGTCTGCACCAATGGGAAAAGGTTTGTCCTCATAAGCATGGTCTTCAAAACCGGAGTCCATAAATAAGTGTCGGGGAATTTTACCAATCGCCTTCAAAACCATTTCATTTTGAATGCCTTTGGCTTTTATTATTTTAACGAGTTGTTGTCGTTTGCCTTGATGTCTTAACGTATCTTTCAATTTGGTTGTTTGTTATTGGTAATTTGGTTATTGGTTTAATGGTTAATTGTAAAACAGAATTCGGTCCTTTAGTTTCATATTTTGTTATTCAAAATGGTGTCAATTCCCCAGTCTTTTAAAGTGTTGTATGTTAAGAATCCATCTTTTACTTCTAAGGGAGATTGTACATTATTTTCATACAAACTTCCGGTTCCCAATCCTTGTGGCAAGTTACTATTTTTTGTAAAAGTATATTGTGCTATGGCGTTCAATCCCACATTGCTTTCAAGTGCTGAGGTAATCCACCACCCACAGTTTTGACTTTCAGCATTTCTGATCCAGGAATCGCTTCCGCGAAAGCCCCCAATCAAACTGGGTTTTAAAATAATGTATTGGGGTTGAATGGTTTGAAGCAGTTTTTGCTTTTCTTTTTTATCAAAAATACCAATTAACTCCTCATCTAAAGCGATGGGTAAAGGGGTTTGTTTACATAGTTTTGCCATGGCTTCCCATTGCCCGGCTTTAATGGGTTGCTCGATAGAATGCAAATTATATTCTGAAAGGCGTTTGAGTTTTTCCAAAGCTTCCATAGGGGAAAAGGCACCATTGGCATCTACCCGCAATTCAATTTCGCTGACTGAAAATTCTTGTCTGATGGCTTTGAGTAATTCCATTTCGGTTTCAAAGTCAATCGCACCAATTTTCATTTTGATGCACTTAAATCCGGCGGCAATTTTCTCCTTTATCTGAGTGCTCATAAAGGCCTTATCACCCATCCATACGAGTCCGTTGATGGGAATTGCTGCGTTTCCCCCTGTAAATTCTGAAGGAAACAATTCAAAAGGAAGTTTCGCTTTAAGTGAAAGAAAAGCTGTCTCGACTCCAATTTGAATGGATGGGAATTCTATTAATTTTTCATAAAGGGTTTTCTCGCCCAGATTGATGTTTTCACAAACCCACTTTAATTTGTCTTCATAATCCGGTCGATCATCAATGCTGAGTCCTTTTAACAATCCGCACTCTCCAATACCGGTTTTGTCACCGTCCTGAATGATTAAAAACCAGGTTTCTTTGGTTTCCAAAACACCTCGCGAAGTGCCGCTTGGGCGTTTGAATTTTAGGGTATGTTTTTTGAATGTTGCTTTCATTATTTGATAGGGAGACTTGGTGAGAGGGAGACAGGGTGAGGGGGAGATAAGGAGAATGGCAGCATTTTTCTATTTATTTTTTACTAAGAGTCCATTGTTTCGGATTGAATATCATTTTGACAAGCATTGCCAGAATGTGGTCATATTTTGCATAAAGCTCATTATAAATCTCTTCATTTATATACTTACAGGCAAATGAGTAGTCTAACCAAACCTGTGTTTCAGCAGCTTCTCCTTCAGAATCTGATAATTTAGCTACAAATGATTTTTCATACCTTCTCTTTCGCCAGGCCTCCGCAATATTACCAGAAACTGACCTCGAAGATCTTCTAATTTGATCTGTTAAAGAATATTTTTCCTCAGAAGGGAATGATTTCGAGATTTCAAAAATTTGCATTGCAGCTTCAAAAGAGAGCTGAAAAACTTTTAATTCTTTGTGAGAAATAATTTTACTCATAAACAAACTATTTTTAATAAATTACTAATTCACCCTGTCTCCAAGTCTCCCCATCACCAAGTCAACAATTCAAAGCTCAATACTTTCCCCAACCTCAAGCAGCATCAAGTCTTTTCCGGCTTTGTAAAATTTACGTTTGGCTTCTTCGTGGTCGATTTCGATATAACCAAAGGTATCAAAGTGGCACCCTAATATTTTATCACATTCCACAAAATTAGAAGCGATGATGGCATCGTCTATCCCCATTGTAAAATTGTCGCCAATGGGCAAAATAGCCAGGTCTAATTTTGTTCGCAGTGGAATGAGTTTCATATCCAGGGTAAGAGCAGTATCTCCCGCAATGTAAATGTTTTTATGTTCGCCTTCTATAACAAACCCGCCGGGTTGTCCGCCATAACTACCATCCGGAAAGGAGCTTGTGTGAATGGCATTGACATATTTTACTTTTCCGAAGCCAAACTCCCAGCTTCCGCCGTGGTTCATGGGGTGGACGGTAATGCCTTTATTTTCATAATGAGTTGCAATTTCAAAGTTGCTTACAATGACAGCACCTGTGTTTTTGGCAATGGCTTCAGCATCCAGTGTATGATCTTGGTGGGCGTGTGTGAGAAGTATATAATCTGCTTTTAGATCAAGGATGTTAATTTTTCCATTTACTAAGGGACTTCCACTAATAAATGGGTCAATTAGTATGTTTTTACCTTTGATTTCAATTGAAAAACTGTTGTGTCCAAAGTATGTTATCTTCATCTTTAAGGGTTTTAAAGTTTAGATTTTAAAGATACTAAAATCGAGATGGAGAAGTCTAAAAATTATTTTAAAAAACAGCAACCACAAAAAACAAAACTGCAAACAAAAAAGTACTCAATGCCACTTTTTTTAACTCTGAGTCAAGTGCAGCAGGGTTTCTGTTCACCATAACAACACCATAGTGTTTTAACAATGGAAGAAATGCTATCAAGGGTAAAAACTGCCACCAAGCAGAGGCAGCTATGTAACAGTAAAAGAAGGCGGCTGTATATGCTCCTAATAATAAGAAAGCGTGATACTTTTTTGATTTTTTTTCGCCAAGCAATACCGGAATGGTAATTTTATTAACTTTTGCATCAGATATCCTGTCACGCATATTGTTTAAGTTCAAGACAGCCGTACTAAGAAAACCAATGGTGATAGCAGGCAAAAACACCATTAAAGAAAGTTGTTGCACATATAAGAAATAACTCCCTAAAACCGAAAGCAATCCAAAAAACACAAAGACAAATACATCACCCATCGCGCGGTATCCATAAGCATTTACGCCCACAGTATATTTGATAGCAGCAATAATAGCAGCCACACCCAAAAGCAAAAAAAGCACAAAATACCCCAGATTTTCTAGCCCAAATGACACATAAATTAAGACTATTGCAACAATTAGCGTGAGAATGATTGTTATAATCATTCCTTTTTTAAGTTCGCTTTCGGTAAGTAAACCGCTTTGCAAGGCACGTTTGGGTCCCACACGGTCGTCATTATCGGTGCCTTTTACTCCGTCTCCAAAATCGTTTGCAAAATTTGACAATACCTGAAAGCCTAATGTGGTGAGTAAGGCCAATAAAAAAATTGGAATATCAAAAGCATTCTCCCTAAATGCTAAAGCAGCACCCACAATAATACCGGAAAAAGACAAAGGAAGTGTGCGTAAACGGGCGGCATTGAGCCAGGCTTTGGTTTTTGACATATTAAATATTGAAGCGGTAAAATTAAATAAATTAAATCACTTAATTAAAAATCTCAACAAGCAGTTCTTTTAATAAATCCCCGTCATTCACCCCGGCAGCTCCCACTCCTTTGCTTTTCATATCGGTATCACGCAGTTTTGATAGGATACCACTCACTTTTTTCATAGGATAATTTTTTGCAGCCAATTGATAATCTTTAATAAAGTAAGGATTGATGCCCAACTCTTTTGCTGCATTGTTTTTATTGGGAAGTGAATGATACATCATCAGTTTTGAAAAGAAACTAAAGAGTAATGCCACTGTCATCACCAATGGGTTGTCTTTTGGGTTTTGAGAAAAGTAATTAATAATTCTAAAGGCCTTATTGATATCTTTACTACCCAGGGCATTTTGCAATTCAAAATTGTTATAATCTTTACTAATACCAATATTTTGCTCGATGAGCTCAGGAGTGATTTGTTGTTCCGGTTTTAGAATTTGGGTGAGTTTATCCAGTTCGTTGGAAATTTTACTCAAATCATTCCCCAAAAATTCAACAAGCATGATGGCCGCTTTTGGCGAAATTTGATATCCTTTGGAAGCTAATACCTTTGAAATCCAGGGAGCTACTTTATTCTCATAGAGCTTTTTTTCGTCAAGAATAACTCCATTGGCTTTGATTGTTTTGTATAGTGATTTTCGTTTATCTATTTTCTTGTACTTATAGCAAATTACCAGCACCGTTGTGGGTTGTGGGTTTTTACAATAGGCCTCAAGATTATCTATGGTGCGTGCTAACTCTTGTGCTTCCTTTATTATAATTACCTGGCGTTCTGCCATCATTGGATAGCGTTTTGCGTGGCTTACGATGTCATCGATTGTTACATCGCGTCCATAGAGCACCATCTGATTAAAAGCTTTCTCTTCCTCTGGAAGCAAGTTTTTTTCGATATAATCTGAAAGAAAGTCAATAAAATAAGGTTCTTCACCGGTAAGAAGGTAAATTGGTTTTACTTTTCCTGATTTTAGTTCGTTTACAATACGTTTTACTTCTTCCATTAAAAAAAAAATTATCATTTTTGCTAGATGCAGCAACTCCATTTTCCGGCTTATAGCTTTCGATTCAAAAGTAGCGAAAATAAAATTTCTATCTTTGATGAAATACGTAAAAAGTTTGTTATTCTCACTCCTGAAGAATGGGTGCGTCAACACGTGATTCAATTTTTAATACACGACAAAAATTATCCAAAAAGCCACATCAATGTTGAAAAAGAGTTGGTGTTGAATCAAACCAAAAAACGCTATGATATTGTGATTTATAACAAAGACGGAAGTATTTTTTTAATCGTGGAATGCAAAGCACCACAAATTGAGATTTCACAAAACACATTTGACCAAATAGCACGTTATAATTTGAGTTTGAAGGCAAATTATTTAATGGTGACCAATGGGCTTCATCACTATTATTGCCAACTCGATTATGAGAATGAAAAATATCAATTCTTAGAGGAAATTCCGAATTATAATGTGATTAACTGATGAATTTGATCAACAAAACAACCAAGGTAGTACCTTTACAGCATTGAAAACGGCGGTAGTCATATTAAACTGGAATGGAAGAAAACTCCTGGATGAATTTTTACCCAGTGTGGTAAGGCATTCTCAAGGAGAGGCTGAAATTTATGTTGTGGATAATGCTTCTACTGATAATTCTATTTCATTTTTAGAATACAACTTTCCCGAAGTTAAAGTTATACAAAACCAAACTAACGGCGGGTATGCAAAAGGGTACAATGAAGGATTAAAACACATTGATGCCGATGTGTTTGTGTTACTAAACTCTGATGTTGAAGTTTCTGAAAACTGGTTGCACCCGGTAATTCAGGAGTTTAAAAACAACTCAAAACTTGCTGCAGCACAACCGAAGATCCTCGATTATAAAAACAAGGACTATTTTGAATATGCCGGTGCCGCGGGTGGTTTTATAGATAAGTATGGGTACCCTTTTTGTCGCGGGCGCATTTTTAACACCCTTGAAAAAGATGAGGGGCAGTATGATGGCGTTTCAGAAATATTCTGGGCCAGTGGCGCTTGTTTATTTGTGAAAAAAGAAGCTTTTTGGGAAGCAGGAGGTTTTGACGAAGCCTATTTTGCGCATCAGGAGGAAATTGATTTGTGCTGGCGATTTTTTAATTTGGATTATAAAGTGATTTCTGTCAGCGAGTCAAAAGTATATCACCTTGGGGGCGGAACCCTTAAAAATACAAATCCAAATAAAACTTTTTTAAACTTTAGAAATTCACTTTTTAATATAGTTAAAAATGCTCCAAAGTCTAAAATTGCAACACGGGTCTTTATTAGAATGGTTTTGGATGGCTTAGCCGGAATTCAATTCATATTTAGTTTAAAACTTATTCATTTTATAGCCGTTTTAAGAGCCCATATAAGTTTTTATACCAACCTCAGAAAAACACTAAAAAAACGGACAAAAACGTTAAAAAAAGAGTATTATTATCATCATAAATCCATTGTTTTTTCGTATTTTGTTAAACAAATTAAATCTTTTAACAAACTTTAAAAGAAATAGCCTAAATTATTGTTAAGTTTCATAAAAATGGCTTAATAATTGATAATTTTGGAATTCAATTTAACTATTATAAAACCAAAAAATTATGAAAAAAATAATCCTATTTGGAAGTGTAATCGCACTTCTTTTTTCATCCTGTGTATCTCAGAAAAAATATGCAGAATTGGAAAATCAACACAAAAACACGCAAGACCTTCTTAACACAACTACTGTAAAACTTAACAGTTGTTTAGAAGACAGAGCATCACTCCAAGCCAAAGCTAATTCGCTAGAAAGTCAAGTAGCTTCGCTTAATGCTACAAACAAAGATTTAATAAGAAGTATTGGCGACTTTACAGATTTGACAAAAAAAGGTGCTGAAAACTTACAGAAATCACTTCAAAGTCTTCAAGAGAAAGATTTAACCATCAGAAAATTACAGGATGCCGTTAACAGGAGAGACTCTGTTAACCTTGCCTTGGTTCAAAGCTTAAAAGGTGCAGTAGGCAATATGGATGACTCTGACATTGAAATTAGTGTTGAAAAAGGAGTTGTTTTTGTAAATATATCTGACAAGCTTTTATTCTCCAGTGGCAGTTACAACCTTACAAGCCGCGCAAAAGAAGTACTAGGAAAAGTAGCTTTAGTCGTTAAAAACAAACCTGATTTTGAATTCCTAGTTGAAGGGCATACAGATAATGTGCCAATCAGCAGACCGGGTATTAAAGATAACTGGGACTTAAGTGTTCTTAGAGCTACAGCAGTTGTAAGGACTTTACAAACTGAATTTGGAGTTGACCCAGCAAGAATGACTGCCGGTGGTAGAGGTGAGTATGTGCCAGTTACCAGTAACGCTGATGCAGATGGTAAATCTAAAAACAGAAGAACCAGAATTGTTGTATTACCAAAATTAGAGCAGTTTTATGAAATGATTGAGGAAGGTTTAAAAGACCCGGCAATTAATTAATTGCCTTATGTATTAAGTATCATTAATGAGTCCGGGGTTTCCCCGGACTTTTTTTATATCTCTAAACTTCCCTTCCCTTCTCTTATCAATAGTGGTTCCCCTTGCGTCAAATCGATTACCGTTGAAGGAATATTTCCGCCATAGCCGCCGTCAATCACGATATCTACAATATTTACCCACTTTTCAAAAATCAGCTCAGGGTCTGTGGTGTATTCTATCACCTCATCTTCGTCTCTTATTGAAGTCGAAATGATGGGGTTTCCCAATTCCCTCACAATCGCTCTGGCAATGTTATTATCAGGAACCCGAAGGCCCACTGTTTTTTTCTTTTTAAAAACGGAAGGCATATTGTTATTTCCTTCTAAAATAAAGGTATATGGCCCCGGCAACGAGCGTTTTAAAATTTTAAATGTGGTGGTATCCATTTGTTTGACATAATCTGAAACATTGCTCAAACTTTCACAAACAAATGAAAAATTAGCCTTTTCTAACTTCACGCCCCTAATTTGAGCTATTTTCTCTAAAGCTCTGTTATTATTAATATCACAACCCAAGCCATAAACGGTGTCTGTGGGATAAATTATAATCCCTCCATTTCTAAGTACTTTTACAACCTCAAGGATTTGCTTTTCATTGGGGTTTTCTTCATAAAGTTTAATTAACTTAGCCATAAGTTTTTGTATTTTAATAACATAAAGAACAAAGTTATTCGTTTTAAAATGAAATACTTCTCCCCAATGAAAAAATATCTGGTTTTATTTTTAATACTTTCACTTTTTTCAATTTCTTGTAGTTCAGATGATGATACACCTGAAGATGATCCAATCCAGGTTTTAGAAGAAGAAACACGACTTAATGTTTCCTATGGACAACACCCCAGACAGGTTTATGATTTATACCTTCCTGAAGGTCGCACAAATGAGAAAACGAAGGTCATTGTTTTGGTGCATGGCGGTGGCTGGACTTCTGGTGATAAAAGTGATATGAGTCAATTTGTAACTTTTTTGAGAGAAAATCATCCTAATTATGCAATCGCTAATATCAATTATGTACTGGCAGATTTTGGAGTGCCCGCTTTTCCCAATCAGTTTTTGGATTTAGGCAGGGTCATTTCTCAATTAACAACACAGCAAAATGATTTACAAATTCAACCCCAATTTGGTTTGATTGGCACCAGTGCCGGTGCTCATATTTCCCTGATGTATGATTATGTATATGATACCAATTCGCAAATAAAATTTGTAGCAGATATAGTGGGACCCACAGATTTTACAGACCCTTTTTATGCAAACGACCCCAATTTTCCACTTGCACTGCAATTGCTAACAGATGCAAGTGCATACCCCGCAGGAACAGACCTTGCTGTTGCTTTGAGTCCGGCGCTTCAGGTTTCACCATCAAGTGCACCCACCATTTTATTTTATGGAAACCAGGATCCAATTGTACCCTTGACAAATGGTCAATCGCTTGCTACAGCATTAAATGAAGAAAGTATTACACATTCATTTACTGTTTATGAAGGAGGTCACGGTGATGATTGGAGTCCCGAAGACCTAGTAGATCTTCAACAAAAATTAGAAGACTTTATTTTAACCCACCTTCCTATTGAATAAGATTTAGCTATTCTTATCCTTTAAACTCGACGCTTTTTCTGAAATGAATGAAATGGCTAAGAAAATCATACACAATATAAAAACAAGGACAGCAATAGCTTAATTAAAATTGAAAACAACAAGATGATATTGAAGACACTCATATTAAATAGTTAGTTCTCCAAAATAGTAAGTTTCGCAAAACGCAACAAAAGCTTTTTTATTCCGCCATTTTCAAAATTGATTTCAGCTTTTTTATCGGCTCCCACTCCTTCAAAATTGATGATTTTACCTTTTCCAAACCGTATATGCTCAACTAGAGAGCCCACTTTTAAATTACTATCAACCAATCCTTTACTTTCTGTTGAGGAACTTACAGGTCGCAATCTGCGTAATTTTTTCAATTGATCCTCACTGGGACCTCTTGGAGGTGTTCCATTTGAGGGTTTACGAAGTCGTAGCTTGCTTTTATCAATTTCGTCAAAAATATCGGCATCAATCAACGGTTTGTATCGGTTTTCGGTGATGGGTGTTAAGTATTCAAGATATTGTTCATCAATTTCTTCAATAAAACGGCTGGGCTCTGCATCTATTAATTTCCCCCAGCGGTATCGTGTTTGTGCATAGGTGAGATAAGCTTGTTTTTCTGCTCTGGTGAGTGCCACATAAAAAAGCCTTCGCTCCTCCTCCAGCTCTGCGCGGGTATTCATACTCATTCCGCTGGGAAAAAGGTCTTCTTCTAGGCCCACAATATAAACATAAGGAAATTCAAGGCCTTTGGCAAGGTGAATGGTCATCAAAGCGACACGGTCTTCATCACCTTTGTCGTTGTCGAGGTCTGTTGCCAGAGCGACATCTTCCAAAAATTCAGCAAGTGAACCTGTGGCTTCATCCAGTTCTTTTTGTTCTTCCACAAAATCCCGAAGACCGTTTAAAAGTTCCTCAATATTCTCAATGCGGGCAATGCCTTCCGGGGTGGCGTCTTTTTTTAGTTCCTGAACCAACCCTGTTTTTTTCACGACGTGCTCAGCAATTTCAAAAGCATTGTAGCTTTCATTAAGCACCTGAAAGCTTTTGATGGTGGTTACAAAATCCTGAAGTTTTCCTTTAGTGCCTCCATTAAGTTTTAAATCAATTTTATCCAGATGCTCCATCACTTCAAAAATGGAACGTTTGTAGTGGTTTGCGGCAACGATCAATTTTTCGATGGTCGTATTTCCTATTCCTCTAGCCGGATAATTAATCACTCGCTTGAGTGCTTCTTCATCTTTTGGATTTAAGATGAGTCGCAAATAGGAAATCACATCTTTTATTTCCTTGCGTTGATAAAAACTCAATCCGCCATAAATTCTGTAAGGAATGTCTTTTTTTCGCAGCGCATCTTCCATCGCTCTGGACTGGGCATTGGTGCGATATAAAATAGCAAAGTCACCGTTTTTGAGCTGGTGATTCATTTTATTTTCAAAAATTGAACTCGCTACAAATCGTCCTTCATCACCATCAGTCATGGTGCGATTGACAAGAATTTTTGTGCCTGATTCGTTTTCAGTCCAAACCACTTTTTCAAGTTTGGTTTTGTTTTTTTCGATAATGGAGTTTGCGGCTTCAACGATGTTTTTTGTAGAACGGTAATTTTGCTCAAGGCGAAAGACTTTCACATCATCATAATCCCTTTGGAAATTTAATATGTTGTTGATATTGGCTCCGCGAAATGCATAAATACTCTGTGCATCATCTCCCACCACACAAATGTTTTGAAAGCGGTCTGAAAGCGCTCTAACAATCAAATATTGACTGTGGTTAGTATCTTGATACTCATCTACAAGTATATACCTGAATCTGTTTTGGTATTTTGCCAGTACTTCAGGAAAACGAGTTAACAGTTCATTGGTTTTTAAAAGCAAATCATCAAAGTCCATGGCTCCTGCTTTAAAGCATTTTGCTACATATTCTTTGTAAATATCTCCCAGTCTGGGCATTTTTGCCATGGCATCTGCTTCCATTAACTCTGGATTGTTGAAATAGGCTTTTACGGTAATTAAGCTGTTTTTATAGGAAGAAATTCTGGAATATACTTGTTTGTATTTATAGACATCTTTATCCAGGTTCATTTCTTTAATGATAGCTCTAATCACACTTTGAGAGTCCTGTGTGTCATAAATCGTAAAATTGGAAGGGTAACCCAACCGCTCTGCTTCAATTCGTAAGATTTTTGCAAATACCGAATGAAAGGTTCCCATCCAAAGGTTTTTGGCTTCACTGGCTCCCACAATTTGAGAAATACGCTTTTTCATTTCGCGTGCTGCCTTGTTTGTAAAAGTGAGGGCCAAAATACTAAAAGCATCCACCCCTTGCTCCATCAAGTAAGCTATACGGTAAGTCAAAACCCGGGTTTTACCGGAGCCGGCACCTGCAATAACAATCATGGCACCGTCCTTTTGAAGAACCGGAGCTCGTTGCGCCTCATTTAATTGTTCAAGATAGTGTAGCAAAAATGTGTTTTTAGAGGTTGTGAAAATAAGAATTCAACTGATAAAATACACGCCTATTTTGGTTTAATTACTAACAAACTTGTTGAAATAAAAAAATCTAAACACCTTGCTATTCTTCATTTTTAATTCATTTAAAAAAGAGCTCATAGAAATTACACACGCCAGTGGTTATGAACATCCCTGTCAATATACTATGGATGATATAGAAGTGAATGCTGACGATTTAAATATTTCTTACAATATGATTCTGGCCTATCGTTATGAAAAAGATCCTGTTCCTTTTGAAGGAATGCAGTCTTTGAGGGATTGTCCCTATTTGGGTGGAAAATAAATAAAAAAACCAACAACCCTGGTGGACTGTTGGTTTTATAAAAAATAAAATTATTTTATTTCTTTATCAATTTGAATGCTTGCGTTTGATTATTGAATCCTGAAACTGAAACAAAATAAATGCCCTTTTTAAGATTACCGACATACAATCCATTTGAATTGTCGAAAGATTTTGATTCTAAAATAATTCTTCCCACTGAGTCCACTATTTTTACAAAACTAACCTCGTCACCTGAAAAGAAGATATAATCTGTTGCCGGATTTGGATAAAGCTTCACATCTAACATTTGATTGCTTCCAACAGATAGAGTTGGGTCACAACTTGCTTGAGTTATAGTTGGTGTTTGGAAAGTTAGTGTCAATGCAGAATCAGAACCAGGTGTATTTCCCGATGAAACAGTTGTTATGGGTAAAATTGGACCTAGCGGATTTGAGTTAAATTGTAAAAATAAATTATCACAAACATTTCTGTTTAAATTGTCAATTTTAAATAATTCAATATTCCCATATGCAGTGTTATCTTTCCGGTAACCCAAAGCAAAATAATTTACAACACCGCTATTTAAAACATAATTCATTGCCATATCGGGATAATACATTAAAGGCATTTGCCCATTCCAAAAATTATATTCATCACCAATAGGTTCCTCATAAGGCAATAGAAACTGATAACTATCCCCTGCTTGATTTCCGGTTGATTTATCAAATTCATAAATAAAAGTGTTGGATTGATCAATACCTGAACCATTAAAAAAGTCTCTGCGGTAGCCCATTATGATTAGATTATTTGGATTTGAAGCAGATTCAATAAGACTAAATCCATAAAAGTCCAATTCAAAATTTACCTCATTTGCTTCCCAAGACTTCGAAATATTAATTAAACCTGTTGAATTATTTAAAACGGTCACACCAAAATTATGCAAAACCGAATAGTTTGTAAGCATAAAGATTTCATTAGAACCGGAGTCATAATAAGCATCTACACTTATATCAGAAGAATTTCCTCTAAGGTAACTAGTATCCCATTGGAAGTTACCTTCCAAATCAATTTTATGTGCCAATACGCCCTGTTGCGGAAATCCAATGGAGTTTTCACCCGTTACACTTCCTGTCAATAAAAAACCATCATTTGTTTCAACAATGCCATTTATATAATCAAAATCTTGAGCGCTTCCGGGAACTATGGATTCTAGTTCCCTTGTCCACAAAGTGTTTAAATTAAAATCGGTGCGCAAAATAAAGCCGGCATTTAAAGGACAGCTTACATTAATAGCGTAACAACTTCCAAAAAAGCCAGTAACAACTAGTCCCGGATTAGGTGTCCCATCGTTGTTTGCATCACTCTCAGAAAAAATAATTTTGAGTCCTCTTGAATTGAAATTTGGAGAGACAAGGTCGTAAATCTTTGCGTCTAAGATATTCCCGGTTAAAGCTTCAATTTTTGTAATAAAAGTTCTTTTAGTGCCTGCCACATCAATGGAGCCTGTAACAAACACCATGTCAAAATAGTTTACGATATCAAACAAACGGGCATTTTGAAGAGCTGTGTTTTCATAAGTTTTTGTCCAACTGATGACACCGTTTTCATTCACTCTTTTTAAGGTGGGCTCAGAAACAGAAGCTGATGGATGAAATAAATTACTAGCGATTATCACATCATTTGTACCGTCATTGACCGGTGCAATGTTTAAATTGGTAAAATGCTTTTGGGGTGTTCCAAAGTTTTTTTGGAGGAGCTGACTACTTGCAGTTATTGAAATTAATAAACTCGCAATTAAAAATAGTTTTGTTTTCATAATAAAAGTTTTAAAGGTTATTTCCCTTAAATACTTATAGTTCTAATTTTGTTACCCCAAAATGTTATTTTATTTTAAAATTGGTTATTTTCGTGTCAATTTAAACGCTTATGGAAAATTTCACTCAAGTACTAAATTATATTGCTTATTTATTACCCGCAATTGTTGTGGGGATTGTTGCTTATTATTTTTTTAAAGGACATACCGCAAATGAAGAAGGACGCAGACGGTTTTTACTCCAAAAAGAAGCTCAAAAAAACATGTTACCCTTGCGGTTGCAAGCTTATGAACGCTTTACATTATTTTTAGAGCGAATCGCCCCCAATAAGCTTATGGTTAGAATCGCCCCATTTTCTGAAGACGTTGAAGAGTATGAAAAGCTTTTAACAAGAAATATAGAGCAAGAATTTGAACACAATATCGCACAACAAATCTATGTGACAAATGATTGCTGGAATATGATTAATGCCGCCAAAAATGCGACCATTCAAATCATAAGAAAGGCGGCAATGAATGAAAAGGTAGATTCTGCAGGTAAATTAAGGGAAACTATTATTCAGCATTTTATGGATGAAACCTCACCTTCTCAAAAAGCGATGCTTTATCTAAAACAAGAAGTTTCTGAAATGATGTAATTATAAATATAAAAAATGATTTTTCGTTTTGGTTTTGTCCTTATTCTTCTCTTATCAGTCTCTTGTAAAGAGGCAGTCCCCGGGTTGAACACCATAATTGATTCAAATAATTATTTAAATGATTACACCACTTTCACTAGTGACAGTTTGGTAAACATTGTTATAGAAATTCCCGCCGGAACCGATCAAAAATGGGAAGTAAACAAAAGCACAGGTTTTATTGAATGGGAACGCATTGGCAAAGATTCTTTACGTGTAATTAAATTTTTACCTTATCCTGCAAACTATGGTTTTATTCCCCTTACACTTCTTCAAAAAGAACAAGGTGGAGATGGAGATCCTTTGGATGTTTTTCTATTGGGTCCAGCAACTGAAAGAGGAGATGTAATCCCTTCAAATATTGTGGGTGTCATTAAAATGATTGATAATGGTGAACAAGACGATAAGTTGATTGCCGTTTCATCAGTTAATCAATTTGGGACTATAAAATCCCTTGAGCAATTAGTGAAAGCATATCCCGGTATCATTGAAAATTTGACAAGCTGGCTCACTAACTACAAAGGAGAAGGAACTATTACAGTCTTATCTGTTGAAAATGAAATATCGGCTTTATCTATTTTGCAAAATGCAATGATTGGTTTTCAAAACGAAAAGTAACGTGCCTTTTTTTAATTCAAGGAATGTAAACAACTTTACTCGATGCAATTCTTTTATTCGCGGCATCAAACCCTCTTTGCCACCAGTTTGTCATCAAAGTTTTATCAAAAATCAAAGAATTTTCAGTGAGCTTTGTGGGAGTATAATAAAGATTAAGTTCAACATCCTTTGCAAGTGCCGCCAGTTTTCCTTCTGCTATGTTATGGTATTCAATTTGGTCAATTACAAAACCAAAAAGGTTTACCATTAATGAAAAGGGATTTTTGCCTAAAACAATATTGTGCTCCATATTTTCAGCTTCCAAAATAACGGCATCCACTTCTTTTGCTCCTCTTTTAATGGCCTCTCTTATGGGAGAGACAGCACCAAAACCTCCATCTGCATATTCAGAACCGTTTTTGGTTACCAGGGACATAAAGGGTATGTAGTTTGCAGAAATCCACATCCAATCACAAAAATCTTCATAGGTACTTTCTTTAAGGGTTTTATATTCAATGACATTTTTAGTTAAATTTGAAACAGTAATCACAATTTCAATTTCAGAAGATTTCAGGGTATTAAATTCTTCTTTAGTGAAATTTCTTGAAATATTCTTACGCAAGTTTTTGCTTTCTCCAAAAGTGCGCTTGTTTCGCATCAATTGCCACAATACATTCCAATGTTTGATTGCGACATACTCTCTGTTTCCTTTCCTTTTGACTATAAAGGGGTTGATATTGAATATATCTTTAGGTGTTACATTTGTATAAATAGACTTCAATTTTTCAGCTTTCCCAAGCGCCAAATGGGGCAACAATAAACTTCCGGTAGAAGTACCAATAAAAAGTTTGTATTCTTTGGCTTGTTCAACTATAAGGTGATGGGCAACTCCACCAGCATAAGCGCCTTTACTTCCGCCACCGGAAATGACTAATGCTTTCATTTATCTTTCTTTAATTCAATATTTTCCCTTAAAACACAGGTGAAGAATCTAAACTTGTACTCTCAAGGTTATTTCACAGTGTTATAAACTTTTTGTGAATATACTAAAAAACTAAGGTTTAGTTGCCCTGAGCATCTCCCGTTTTCCCGGTGGACCGGGTAATCGCTCCACACTAAAGCCCACCTCTTGAAGCGCTCGCCTTACACTTCCTTTAGCTGAATATGTAACTAATATTCCTTTCTTTTTTAAAGCCTTAAATAATATCTGAAATTGGGAAACTGTCCATAATTCAGGCTGTACTCGTGGACCAAAAGCGTCAAAATAAATTAAATTGAATTTGTTTTCATCAGCGATTTCATGAAAGAAAAGCTGTCGCTTTTTCAAGGTAAATGTGGAGGTTATTGGTGTATCTGTTTCCCAATGTGAGGCATGCAGTTTTTCAAAAATATCCCTAGAGTTGTTTAGTTGATCAGGAAAGTTGCAGTGTTTAATTTCATCTATAGAAACCGGATATGCTTCCACTCCTTCATAGTAAATATGTAGCTTTTTGGATTGTGACTCCAGCAAGGTTAAGTAGGCATTGAGCCCCGTTCCAAATCCTACTTCCAGTATTGAAACTTCTTTAAAATCATAAAAAAGTGACAAGCCCATTTTAATAAAAACATGCTTGGCTTCTTGAATTGCACCGTGTTTGGAATGATAGTTTTCATTCCATTCAGGTAAATGGATTGTTGTTGAGCCGTCTGCAGTTATGACAAGCTGTCTTTTCAAGTTTTATTTTATTATAAGTTTTTGTATGCGAGGGATGGGTCCTGTGCATTCAGTTTGGTGACAAGAAACACAAAGTTTTACAACATCATTATAGCGTTGCTTTAAGGGGATTTGAGAAGTGGTATCAAAAATCAACTCAAACCGCTCTACAAATAAATGAGAAAAAGCTTCAAAATTTTGATTTCGCTCTTTAAAATCAGAAAGTTTTGCTGTATGAATTTTTAAAATTTCATCTGGAAATTCTATTGGAATTTCACCAGATTCTATTTGATTTTTAATGGTTTCCTGTATATCAAACATATGATTCATGTGTGTTGCCATTTCTGAAGGCAGATACATATCATATTCTTTTTTTGAAGTTTCTGATGTTGCATTAGTTTGCTTTTCAGAATTACAGGATACAAACAGCAAACAGATGATCAATAAGTAACGCATTTATTATTCTTTAAGAAGCACTCCTTTTGCTTCAAAGGAATAGGTCTTTTTTGGAGTTGTGATTTTTGCAATTTCTTCTTCAGGAGCGTTGGCATCTTCTGCAAAATGGCGCTGTTCTTCAACACTCATTTCTTCAACATAAGCTTTACCTTCAAGAATTACCTCGTGTCCGGCAATATTTTTTGGCATAAAAAAACCATAATCCTTAAAACGCACCATAGATTCTTGGTCTCCTAAATCAATTTTCATCCAGCAACCTTTACTTTGACAAACCTCATTTACAGTCGAGGTAAATTTAACATCAATTGTATCGCCAGGTTTTAAATTTTTGAATATTGCAGCCATTTCTTCTTTTGATTTGGCTTCTGATTCAGAAATAGATTCTCCAAATGTTGCATAAGAAATCTCTTGTGCGAGCTCATCTGCGGTTACTTGTTGGTTTTCTCCATTGTTTTTACAAGCAGTAATCACTAAGAATATGATTAAAAGTGAAAGGATATTTTTCATTTTTGATAAATTTATTTTTCGTACTGGTTTAAACTTTAAATATACTGCAATTTTATGAATTTTTTACCTTTTAATTGCCTAAAAAATTAACTACTTTTGTGGTGCAAAAAATAATCCCAAAATGCAACAACAAAACACCCTACCGATAGAAATCAATAAAATAAAAAGCTCTAAAATTGATCAAGTAGATTTTGATAATTTGACGTTTGGCAATGTCTTTACTGATCACATGTTAAGCTGTGATTATGTAGATGGAAAATGGCAAAATCCGGTTATTGAACCTTATGGAACTATAACGATTTCGCCGGGAGCTCGGGTGTTCCATTATGGGCAGGCCATTTTTGAAGGAATGAAGGCTTATCGTGATGAACAAGATGAACTATGGCTCTTTCGACCTGAAGAGAATTTTCTAAGATTTAATAAATCTTCCGTTCGTTTGGCAATTCCCGAAGTGCCAAAAGAGGTATTTATGAATGGTTTACTTGCCTTATTGCGTTTAGACAAAGAGTGGGTTCCAAAAGGACATGGCAATTCACTATATATAAGACCATTTATTTTTGCAGATCAGGTGGGTGTTTCTGCCGCACCATCCAGCAATTATAAATTTATGATTTTATTGTGCCCTGTTAAGGCCTACTATAAAGGAGAAGTTAAAGTATTGATTGCAGAAAATTTCAGTCGTGCAGCAAATGGTGGTGTTGGAGCTGCAAAAGCTGCAGGAAATTATGGCGCACAATTTTATCCAACGAATCTTGCAAAAGAAAAAGGCTTTGACCAAATTATATGGACAGATGATTGTTCTCATCAATACCTTGAAGAGGCAGGAACTATGAATGTATTTTTCAGAATTAATGACACTTTAATCACGGCCCCAACAAGTGACAGAATTCTGGATGGTATAACCAGAAAAAGTGTTATTGCATTAGCACAACATGAAGGACTTCCTGTTGAAATCAGAAAAATCACTGTTTCTGAACTTTTAGAAGCTGCAAAAAATAAAAGCCTAAAAGAAATTTTTGGTGCAGGTACAGCTGCAGTAATTAGTCCGGTGTCTGGTTTTGGTTATAAAAATGATTATTATGATTTAACTGAAGCACCAGACTCTTACGCTAAAAGAATGAAAAAAAGTCTTTTAGATATTCAACACAATATTACTGAAGACTCCTTTGGCTGGACACTAAAAGTTTAACTCTTATCTGTTATTTATTGATTGCTTTTTCTAATATTTTTTCAATATTGGGTTTAAAATAGTTAGGCCCTTTTAGCACTTTACCATCTTCTCTGTAGATGGGTTTACCATCTTCACCAAGTTTACTCATATTACTTCTTTGAATTTCTTCAAACACTTCTTCAATAACATCTTGCATGCCGTGTTCAATGATAGTTCCGCAGAGAATATAAAGCATATCACCCAGTGCATCTGCGATTTCAACTAGATCATTATTGTTTGCTGCCTCCAGGTATTCTTCATTTTCCTCTCTCATCAATTTATATCTCAATAGGTTTTTGGCTTCTCCCAGGTCTGCTTTTGGAGAGAGTTTAATTCCAAGCCCAAAAGCTTTATGAAATTCTGTAACTGCTTCAATTTTTCGATTCATAATAGTTTATTTGTTTGTATTTTTGTTTTATAAATCTACATAATTATGTTTACTTCCGGTCAATGGGTTGTCGCAATTTTATTTTTTTTTGTTTTTGTTCTTTTGATGATTTACAGTTATACAAAAGACAAAGCACTACACAAAAAATACTACAAAGGGGCGTCTTGGGTTTTAGTGGGTTTTATTATATTTATTTTATTACTTTTCTTAATCAAAGTTTTTATAAAGGGTTGATAAAATTTGCTGTGTAATAATGATTAACTTAGCTGTTAAGAACTTAAAAAGTAATTTATATGAAATTTTTTAAATATTTATTTTTTCTGCTATTAATTCTATTTATTGGAGTTGCACTTTATTTTGGCACTCAAGACGGTCATTTTTCAGTTTCCGAAACAAGAGAAATTAATGCACCTGTTGAAGTGGTATTTGAACATGTGAACGACTTTAAAAATTGGCAAAAATGGGGTTCCTGGATGGACGATGAAAGTGTAAAAATTAATTATCCCGATATAACTTCCGGTAAAGGTGCTTTTTATTCTTGGAATAGTAAAAAGAATGGAGAAAGCGCCATGGAAACTATTGAAATTGAAACAAATAGAAAAATTACACAAAAAATAGTTTTTAATGGTTCTCTTGAAGATGAAGGAAATCAAGTAACTTGGACATTTGAACCCAAAAACAATGGAAATAGCACTGTGGTAAACTGGTCGATGGAAGGAAATTTAAGTCTTTTTGATAAAATCTATTTTGCAACACAAGATCAAAGCCTAGAAGAAATGGTGACTTTAATGTATGCAGAAAGTCTTGAAAATCTTGATGCCGTATTGCAAAAGGAAATTAATGAATATGCTATTGAAATCAAAGGTCTTACAAATCACAGTGGAGGTTTTTATCTTTACAATACAACTGCGTCTAAACAAAGTGAAATTGGCGATAAAACAGTTCCAATGATTGAACAAATAACCGATTTCATGACTGAAAACAACATACCGGCACAAGGAAGTCCTTTTGTTGTGTATCTCGATTGGGATGAATTGAACAAAACAGCCATCTTTTCAGTGGGAATTCACACTCCAGATATGGTAATTTTACCTGACGGAAGCCCAGTCATAAGTGGTCACATGGAACCAAGCACAGCAATAAAAACAACACTCACCGGAAACTATACTTATCTGGCGGAGGCCTGGGAAGAAACCGAAAAATACATTCAAGATAATGGGTATATAAAAAGTCAAAATAAGAGTCCTTTTGAGGTTTATGTAACCCATTCTCCTCAAGAAAAAAATCCTTCAAAATGGGTGACAGATATCTACATCCCTTTAGAAAGCACCGCAAATAATAGTATTGAACTAAATGACTTATAAATCCTCTAAAACCTTCTAAAAAATCTACTTGGCTATGAAAACCCTACTATTCATATTTATTGGAGGCGGTTTGGGAAGTGTTTTAAGGTATGGCTTGAGTAAAGTTTTAAATACCGGCTTTATTTTTCCTTTTGGAACATTGGCGGTAAATATCTTGGGAAGTTTAATTCTGGGAATTATTATGGGTGTGGCACTTAAAAACAATCTTCAGACAAGTCCTTCTGTTCTGTTTTTATCCGTAGGTTTTTGTGGGGGGTTCACTACTTTTTCAGCATTTGCATTTGAGAATATGAATTTTCTTAAAAATGGAGATTATTTAAGTTTTGTATCCTACTCAGCAGCTAGTTTGATTTTAGGTATTATAGCCGTTTTTATTGGATTATGGATGTCTAAATTGATTTAATCTGGATTATTTTGGTTTTTTATAATCCTTTATCCCGGCTTCTATTCTTATTTTTAAATCGTTTTGTTCCGGAGGGATTGGACAAGAATAATTACTATTATAAACACAATAAGGATTGTATGATTGGTTAAAATCGAGTGTTATTTCATCACCTTCAGGCTCAAAAAGATCAATATAGCGACCACCACCATAAGAGCCATCACCACTAGTGAGATCTGTAAAGGGTAAAAACAAATAGTTTTCATAACCTTCTTTAGGGTTTGTGTTTTGAAATACCTCAAGAACTAAATCCTGATCTTCAATTTTAAAATGCAATTCGGCAAACTTTTTATACTCAGGAAGTCTCTCAGTAGTCGTGGGCATTAGAAAGGGTTTTTCTCCCGGAGTTCTCAAAAACGTGGCCACTACTCTAAATTTCAAATCAATGGGGTAAAACTCAAGCCCTTCAAATACTTCAAAATCTTCCGGCAATAGTATTGAGGTATCCTCATTAAGGAATTTTTCATTCAATTCACTTTGATAAGAATAAATTTCATTGTGAACGGTTTCATCTTGCATTGCAAATAAACTAGCATTTACAAAAATGCAAACGATAACTAGATAGCGGTACTTCATTTTAAAGAAAATTTCGACCAATGGTTTGAATACATTTCAAATATAGTTATTATCCTTGTGATGTGGTGGCAAAATAGGCGCATTTTCAATTTTATTGGAGAGAACTATATGGGTTTTTGTCTCGCCATAAGAAATGAGTTGATCAATAAATGTTTCTAGATGTTTTTGATTTATTAAAACCACTTCCATAATTATGTTTTCATTTCCTGTAATTCTAAAACAATTGATGACCTCTTTAAACTCAGTCACTTTTTCTAAAAATGGTTTGAGTCTTCCCATAAAAACCTTTAAGGTAATAATGGCCTTTAATTGATAACCTGATTTGATATAAGAAAGCTGAGTGTAGTATCCTCTAATAATTCCTAAATCTTCCATTTTCTTAATACGCTCCACAACCGCAGGAGCAGATAATCCAACTTGTTTACTTAAATCTGACATAGAAATTCGTGCATTTTCCTGAAGACTCTTAAGTATTTTCCAGTTAGTTTCATCAACCTTATAATCTAAAGTTTTTTTCATTAATTCTTATTTAATTTAATCAAATATACATTAAATATTTATTTTAGTAATCACAATGAGGAATCTAATCTCTAATTTTGTGTAAGTTTTGCACCCCTAAATCGAATAATAATGCATTATAGCTTTTCCATACCAATTCCTCACTCGCCCATATATAAAAAGGCTTTAGAGATTTTTACTTTATCTAAAAGTATCTCACAATTTCTAGTGTATGATTTGTCGGGTTTGGATGAAGAAGGAAAAGAACATCCTGACATCTATTTTACCGGTGATATTGTTCAGAAGTCAATTTCTTTGTTTCCCGAAATCATTAATGCAGAGCAAAAGACTTTTTCTGAAGAAAAGCAAAAACACGCAGCATCAGTAGCACATTTATCAAAAATGCTGTATAAAAATTGTGAACGTCTTGAGTACTCAGTTCCTAAAGGGAAAGAATTTTTAAGATTGCTTCGTAAGGAGATTCGTGGTTTTAGAAAAATGCAACATCATTGGGCGTTAACTTTGTAACTTTATTTGACCCCTTTTTAATTTCAAATCAGACAGTTCCTTAATCAAGTTTTTATTGCCTCCCAAATTCGCTTGCGCTCATCGGGATAAGCGACTCATTGCCATTTTCTTAGCTTTGCTTGAAAATGGCGATTCGCTGCTTACATATTTCGTCGATACTGCCCTCCTACTTCAAACAAAGCATTTGTTATTTGACCCAGAGAACACACCTTGGTCGCTTCCATTAACTCATTAAAAATGTTTTGATTTTTAATAGCAGCCTCTTTTACTTTTGTCAAAGCATCATCAGCTTTGTTTTCAAAAGTTTTATGTAGATTTTTTAGGGTATTTATTTGAAATTGTTTTTCATCTTCTGTGGCTCTAATCACCTCTGCCGGAATAATTGTGGGTGAGCCTTTAGAGCTCAAAAAAGTATTTACACCAATAATGGGGAACTCACCGGTATGCTTTAAGGTTTCATAATACAAACTTTCTTCTTGTATTTTACTGCGTTGGTACATCGTTTCCATAGCGCCCAGTACCCCACCTCTTTCTGTGATTCTATCAAATTCAAGCAAAACGGCTTCCTCAACTAAATCTGTCAACTCCTCGATAATAAAAGCGCCTTGAATGGGATTTTCATTTTTTGTTAAACCGAGTTCTTTATTGATAATCAATTGAATGGCCATTGCACGTCTCACAGAGTCTTCTGTGGGTGTTGTGATAGCTTCATCATATGCATTGGTATGCAGCGAGTTACAGTTGTCATAGATTGCATACAATGCCTGAAGCGTTGTTCTAATATCATTAAAATCAATTTCCTGAGCGTGTAAAGACCTGCCTGAAGTTTGTATGTGATATTTCAACATTTGTGCTCTTGGGTTGGCTTTATACTTTTCTTTTAAAGCTTTCGCCCAAATGCGTCTGGCAACACGACCAATTACCGCATATTCAGGGTCAATACCATTTGAGAAAAAGAAGGATAAGTTGGGGCCAAACTCATTGATATCCATACCGCGACTCAAATAATATTCCACGTAAGTAAAACCATTTGACAATGTGAGAGCTAACTGAGTAATTGGATTAGCACCGGCTTCAGCAATGTGATAGCCAGATATGGAAACCGAGTAAAAGTTCCTTACTTTTTCTTTGATGAAATATTCTTGCACATCGCCCATCAATCTAAGGGCAAATTCTGTAGAAAAAATACACGTGTTTTGCGCCTGGTCTTCTTTTAAAATGTCAGCTTGAACGGTACCACGCACTTGCTTAAGTGTTTCGGTTTTAATTTTTTGATAGACGTCTCCCGGCAAAACCTGATCTCCTGTTACTCCCAGTAACATTAGACCCAACCCGTTATTCCCTTCGGGAATATGACCGTTATAATTGGGACGGTTTACATCTTTTTCTTTATAAATTTTTTCAATCTTGGTTTCAACTTCTTTTTCGAGTCCATTTTCTTTGATGTATTTCTCACAATTTTGGTCAATTGCAGCATTCATAAAGAATCCAAGTAACATGGGAGCCGGACCATTTATGGTCATACTCACAGAGGTCATTGGGTGGCTCAAATCAAATCCTGAATACAATTTTTTTGCATCATCCAAACAACAAATTGACACGCCAGCATTCCCAATTTTTCCATAAATATCAGGACGAAAATCCGGATCATTTCCATAAAGCGTAACACTGTCAAAAGCAGTTGAGAGTCGTTTTGCATCTAACCCCAAACTTACATAATGAAAGCGTTTGTTTGTGCGCTCTGGCCCACCTTCTCCGGCAAACATTCGGGTGGGGTCTTCACCTTGTCGTTTAAAAGGATACAACCCTGAAGTATAAGGAAATTCGCCGGGTACATTTTCTTGTAACATCCAGCGGAGTAAATCACCCCATGCTTGGTATTTTGGCAAAGCCACCTTGGGAATTTGCAAATGTGAAAGCGACTCAGAGTGGGTTTCAATTTTTAGCTCTTTGTCTCTTACTTTGAACATAAAATGAGGCGCTTTGTATTTTTCAACAGTCCCTTCCCAGTTGACTATTTTTTCCCAATTGTATGGATCAAGATCCATTTTTGTGCTGTCAAATTCTGCTAAAAGAAGTTTGGATAGTTCTTTTTCTGAAGCATGATCATTTTCAAACTCAATTCCGGCTGTGGTTAATATTAAAGTTGACTTTGAAACAGATTCCAGCGTTTTAAAGATTCCGTAGAGTTTTTGTGCTACTTCAGCTTGTTCTGTTGCTTTTTTATCATAAGCCCTGTTGTTTTCCGTAATTTCTGATAGGTATCTCGTCCTCGCCGGCGGAATGACAAAGATTTTTTCAGACATTTCGTCTGTAATTTTAAAAGTGCTTTTTAATTGTGTTTCTGTTTTTTCAGAAAGGTCTTTCATTACTTTGACATAGAGCGTGTTCATTCCCGGGTCGTTGAACTGTGACGCTATGGTACCAAAAACAGGAAGTGTTTCCGGTTTGGCATCCCACAATTGATGGTTGCGCTGGTATTGTTTTTTTACATCACGCAAGGCATCGAGAGCGCCGCGTTTGTCAAATTTGTTGATAGCCACTATATCAGCAAAATCAAGCATGTCGATTTTTTCAAGTTGGGTGGCTGCACCAAACTCAGGAGTCATAACATAAAGAGATACATCGCTATGTTCTATGATTTCTGTATCGCTTTGACCAATCCCGGAAGTTTCCAATATTATAAGGTCATATTTTGCTGCTTTAAGCACTTGAATGGCTTCTGCAACATATTTGGAAAGTGCCAGATTGGATTGACGTGTAGCCAGAGAACGCATATAAACTCTTGGATTGTTAATCGCATTCATTCTTATGCGGTCTCCAAGAAGTGCCCCGCCGGTTTTTCTTTTGGAAGGGTCAACTGAAATAATCCCTAATGTTTTGTCCGGAAAATCAACAAGAAAGCGTCTAACCAATTCATCTACTAATGATGATTTTCCAGCACCTCCTGTACCTGTGATGCCTAGAACCGGAGTTTTGGAGTTTTTATTTTTTTTGTGAATTTCTTCTAAAGCTGCTTTTGCTACATCGGGAAAGTTTTCTGCAGAGGAAATTACACGGGCAATTGCAGTTGGTTTTTTAGACTCTAAGTTTTCAGCTTCGTTAGTTAGCTTTTCTCCTAGGGGAAAGTCAGATTGCATTACTAAATCATTAATCATTCCCTGAAGTCCCAGTTCACGGCCATCATCAGGTGAATAGATTCTTGTGATGCCATATTCCATTAACTCCTTGATTTCTTCAGGAAGGATCACTCCACCTCCACCTCCAAAAATTTTAATATGATTTGCACCTTTTTCTTGTAACAAATCATACATATACTTAAAGTACTCATTGTGACCTCCTTGATAAGAGGTCAAAGCAATAGCATTGGCATCTTCCTGAATGGCAGTATTTACAACTTCTTCCACGCTGCGATCATGACCCAGGTGTATTACTTCAACACCGGTTGACTGGATGATGCGTCTCATAATATTTATTGCTGCATCGTGGCCATCAAAAAGTGAGGCTGCTGTTACTATTCTTACTTTATATTTTGGGGTATATGGAGTTTGGTCTTGCATACTAAAATTTTCTTTTTATAGACCTGCAATTTACAAAAACTACTTTAAAGAAAATCACTATAAACAGTAGTAATATATTGTTAAATAATGGATTTGAATGATATGGAATTTTTATTAGAAAATTATAATCACTACATTTGTAAATAATCGACTTCATATAGAAGTAGAAACAAATTAATCTTTTAAAATATAAACATTATGAAAAAATTTTACATTTTGGCAATTGCTTTAATAACTTTTTCAGCAAATGCTCAGTTTGAATTAGATTTTGACGACATGACCCTTGGAGATGTTAGCCCACAGACACCTCATTTATTGAGTTATGGCCAGCTGGTGGGGTAACTGATGCTCAAGTTAACTTAGAGCAATCATTCTCAGGAGATTTATCAATAAAACTTAGACCTCAACCAGGTGATGGTACATTTGATGATATCATTGTCTTATTAGGTGGGCAAACTACTGGAATATGGACGATACAATTTTATATGTATGTAACTGGTGATAATACTGGTTTTTGGAACATTCAAGAAAGTGAAATTGCTGGTGTTCAATGGAACGGTCAATTTTTTGTTGGAGCAACTGGAAGCGGAGGATCTGCTGGCGTAGTTACTCATGACGACTCTGGAAATACAGCACCTTATCCAGAAGATCAATGGTTTGAAGTAAAACATGAAATTGATATGGATGCTTTAACTCACAGTGTTTGGATAGATGGAAATGTATTACTTGATGCCGAGCCCTATCAAGGCACTGGTGGAGCTCCTGCAGCTGGACTAGGTTCTGTTAATTATTTCTCTATAGATGGATTAAATAACTATTACATAGATGATTTTAAATTTGTAGAAGGAGTTCTTTCAACAAATGATTTTGAAGGTCAATCTTTTAATGTATATCCAAACCCAGTTGTTAATCAATTAAACATTCAATCAAACGAGGCTGTTAATAAAATAGCTGTTTACAATGTATTGGGACAAAGTGTTTATTTAAACACTCCAAATGCAGTTTCACCTGTTGTTGATATGAGTACTTTTAAATCAGGTATTTATTTTGTTGAAGTTACTATAGGTAACACTACAAAAACAGTGAAAATTGTAAAATAAAATAATCAACATATTTTTTAAACATCCCGAAATTTCGGGATGTTTTTTTTTATATTTATTGAAATTTAAAAAACTATGAAAAAGACATTCATCCTATTAATTTCGTTTAGTTTATTTTCCTGTGCTGAGTTGCAACAGGTTGTCAACTCACTTCCACAGGGAGGTGGAGAACTTACAAATGCAGACATTGCTTCCGGATTGAGACAAGCTCTTGACAAGGGTATTGACAAACAAGTTTCTAAACTCACACAAACTGATGGTTTTTATAAAAATGAACTCGTCAAAGTTTTACTCCCTCAAGAATTACAAAAAGTAGATAAAACCTTGCGCGACATCGGGCTTGGTAATTTGGCTGATGAAGGTTTAAAAGTTCTAAACCGTGCAGCAGAAGATGCTGTCAAAGAGGCAACCCCAATTTTTGTGAATGCAGTTAAAGAAATCACATTTAATGATGCAAAAAACATTCTTTTAGGTTCAGACAATGCCGCTACTCAATATTTATCAAATAAGACCACAAACCAACTCTATTCAAAATTTAGCCCTGTGATTTCAAACTCTTTAGACAAAGTGGGCGCTACACAGGTATGGAGTAATATTATTACACAATATAATGCAATTCCACTCACAAATAATGTTAATCCAGATCTTACAGACTATGTAACGCAGGAAGCATTAAAAGGAGTATTTACAATGATTGCTGTTGAGGAAAAGGAAATAAGAACTAATTTTTCATCTAGAACTACTGACTTGTTGAGAAAAGTTTTTGCTTTACAAGACCGTTAATGTATTAAATTTTTGAGTGCAACTCTTTAAAATAAGCAAAAGCTTTCACTAGACGTGAACCATACCAACTAAAATACTCCCCATCCACGAGGCGTATTTTTTTGTTTTTTGCTACCTCCTCGATTTCTGAAATGTGTTTTTCATGAAACGGAAAAGGTTCTGAAGAAAGCAGTATTAGTTCTGCTTGATTTAAATCTTCAAGTGTAACTACGGGATATCTACCGTCTCTTTTAAAAAAGACGTTCTTGAAATTATTCAGTTCCAAAAGCGAGTTGATAAAAGTATCATTTCCTGCCACCATATAAGGATCTTTCCAAATGAGATAAGCCACTTTTGAAGTTGGTTTGTTTTTTATAAAGCTTGAAAAATGTTTACTTTCAGCTTGAATCTGATTGACTATTTGAGCAGCTGTTTCATTTTTAGAAAAATGTGTCCCAAACTTAAAATCATGTCATAACAATCAGCAACTGTTGAAATAGCACTTACCCATACCGGAGCAATTTTTTCGAGTTCAAGAACCATTTCTTGTGTATTTTCTTCTTTATTGCAAAGAATAATATCGGGCTTCAGGGCTTTGATTTTATCAAAATGCACCTGTTTTGTACCGCCAACAATCGTTTTTTCTTTTCTAAGGTCTTCCGGATGAACGCAAAATTTGGTGATTCCTACGATTTGTTTTCTAAGGCCTAAATTAACTAATAATTCTGTTTGTGAAGGAACCAATGAAACAATACGCTGCGGAATTCCGGAAAGGGAAATTTTTCGGTTTAAGGCGTCTGTAATTTCCATAAAGCTGGATTTATAACCGCTTCTTCAGAATTTGGTGCATTTGCTGTTGCAGTTTTTCTGCTTCTTGTTTTGCCCCTATTGTAAAGTCTTTTTCACTTGAAGCGTATATGATTCCGCGTGAAGAGTTAATCAACAACCCCACATCTTTGTTTAAACCATACTGACACACTTCTTCTAAACTTCCTCCCTGAGCGCCCACACCCGGAACAAGAAGAAAACTATCAGGGATTATTTTTCTGATTTCGGCAAAATAATCAGCTTTAGTGGCACCCACTACATACATCAATCTTTCGTTATTTTTCCAGGTCTTAGAGGATTTTAAAACTTGTTTATAGAGTTCTGTGCTCTCCATTTTTTGTGTCTGAAAATCAAAAGCGCCTTCATTGGAAGTGAGTGCCAACAAGATGGCAAACTTATTTTCGAAATTTAAAAAAGGCTCCACTGAATCTTTACCCATATAAGGAGCAACAGTAACAGCATCAAACTTCAAGTCATCAAAAAAAGCTTTGGCATACATCGTTGACGTATTTCCAATATCGCCACGCTTGGCGTCAGCAATTGTGAAAAGTTCTGGGTAATTGGCATTGAGATACTGAATGGTTTTTTCAAGGGATTGCCAACCCTTGATTCCATAAGCTTCATAAAATGCGGTATTGGGTTTGTAAGCAACTGCCAAATGCTGTGTGGCGTCAATGATGGCCTTGTTGAATTCAAAAATGGGGTCTTCTGTTTCCAGAAGATGTTTAGGTATTTTATGTAAATCAACATCCAGTCCAATGCAAAGAAAGGATTGTTTTTTTTTGATTTGTGTTATTAGATTTTCCCTTGTCAATTATTAATAATATTAAGTCTTATGTCTCAAATCTTACATCAAAAGTCTATCAAAAAACATCACTATTTACCTTTAATTTCTCTGTATTGTCAACTAGTTGAAGCTCGTCTATAATTTTTTGAATATCACCATTGATGATATTTCCCAAATCATATAGAGTTAAACCAATGCGGTGGTCTGTCACCCTTCCCTGAGAATAGTTATAGGTTCTAATTTTTGCACTTCGGTCGCCACTGCTTACTTGTGAGTTTCGTTTGGCGGCATCTTCCTCCTGGCGTTTTGCCAACTCGATATCATATAATCTGGAACGCAATACCTTAAAGGCTTTGTCCTTGTTTTTATGTTGGGATTTTTCATCTTGACATTGTGCAACAATTCCTGTGGGAACATGTGTTAAACGCACCGCAGAATAAGTGGTGTTCACCGATTGTCCCCCGGGTCCAGACGAACAGAAAAAGTCGATGCGCACATCTTTTGGGTCGATTTGGACATCAAATTCTTCGGCTTCGGGCAATACCATGACAGTTGCGGCACTGGTGTGAACGCGGCCTTGTGTTTCGGTTTGGGGAACTCTCTGCACACGGTGCACGCCTGCTTCAAACTTAAGGGTTCCATACACATCCTCACCATTGACTTCAAACTGAATTTCCTTATAGCCACCGTTGGTGCCTTCACTAAAATCCATTACGTGAGTGCTCCACCCTCTACTTTCGCAATATTTGGTGTACATTCTGTATAAATCACCTGCAAAAATGCTGGCTTCATCTCCACCTGTACCGGCTCTAATTTCCATAACGACATTTTTGGCATCTTCCGGATCTCTCGGGATTAACAAGAATTTAATTTCCTCCTCTAGCACAGGTAGGCGTTCTTTAGCAGCTTCCATTTCCATTTTTGCCATTTCCATCATTTCGGCATCACTACCGTCATTGATGATTTCTTCAGCTTCACTAATACTATTTGAAAGCGTGACATACTCTTCACGCTTGTCCATTAACTTGCGAAGGTCTTTGTATTCTTTATTTAGCTGGACATAGCGTTTTTGATCTGAAATGATATCGGGTTGAATGATTAAATCACTCACTTCATCAAAGCGTTGTTTTACAATTTGCAGTTTTTCTAACATAGTCTCCCTCTGTATTTGAGTGGTGCAAATTTAGTGATTAATTAGAAGATAATTTTATTCAATGAAAATAAGTTCTTAATCAATAATCAAAAACTCCAAATTCACTTTTAATGGTTAGTTTCTTTTCTAAAGAAGCTTCTACCCTACCCACAATTTGGGCCTCTATTTGAAAGCTTTTGGAAATGGCAATTAGGTCATCGGCAATTTCGGGGTTGCAATAAATTTCCATTCTGTGTCCCATGTTAAAGACTTGGTACATTTCTTTCCAGTCTGTTTTGGATTCTTTTTGAATGAGTTGAAATAAGGGTGGAACTTCAAATAAATTATCTTTTACAATGTGATGTTGGTCAACAAAATGAAGGATTTTTGTTTGCGCTCCACCACTGCAATGTACCATTCCGTGAATGTCATTTGAGTTGTATTTTGAAAGGATTTCCTTAATCACAGGGGCATAAGTCCTTGTTGGTGAAAGCACCAGTTTTCCGGCATCGAGTGAACTGTTTTCAATGGGTTCTGTCAACTTTTTAGAACCGGAATACACTAATTCTTCTGGGACTGAAGCGTCATAGCTTTCAGGGTATTTCGCCGCAAGGTATTTTGAAAACACATCGTGACGTGCAGAGGTGAGCCCGTTACTTCCCATCCCGCCATTGTAATCCTTTTCATAGGTAGCTTGACCAAAAGAAGCCAGCCCTACTATTACATCACCAGGTTGGATATTTGCATTATCAATCACATCACTTCGTTTCATTCTGGCTGTCACGGTAGAATCAACAATGATAGTTCTCACCAAATCTCCCACGTCAGCTGTTTCTCCTCCTGTGGAGTGTATGGTGACACCAAAAGATTTTAAGTCTTCAATCAATTCTTCAGTTCCATTTATGATGGCTGAAATGACTTCACCGGGAATCAGGTTTTTGTTACGTCCTATGGTTGATGAGAGCAAGATATTATCTGTTGCGCCCACACACAACAGGTCGTCAATATTCATTATGAGCGCGTCTTGAGCAATCCCTTTCCAAACAGAAAGGTCACCGGTTTCTTTCCAATACATATAAGCCAAAGATGATTTTGTACCGGCTCCATCGGCGTGCATAATGAGGCAGTAATCCTCATCATTGGTTAAATAATCAGGGATTATTTTACAAAAGGCTTTTGGAAAAAGTCCTTTATCGACATTTTTAATAGCGTTGTGAACATCTTCTTTTCCGGCAGATACACCGCGTTGATTGTATCTTTTACTGATATCCTGACTCATAGTATAAGTTTGTGTTGCAAATATACACAGAATAAAACGGCTTGTAAACTTCTTAAAAACAAAAAAAAACGACACTCTTTAAGTGTCGTTTTATAAATTTTGATTGGTTAATTAGTTATTCCCAGTCTGGCATAAAGCCGTTTGAAAATAGTTGTACTCTGGTGTTGGTATCGTTTAATGTTATTTTCCAAATATTTTTTTGAGAAATACCATCGTTTGAAGTATTTACAAAAATTATTTCAGCTTCGTTTGGTGAAAATCGAACGTCTAGATCATTGGTTCCTCCCGGTTTATCTTCAGACACATCTGTAGTTGTATCGTCTGGAATGTTGTAAATAAAGGCCCTGGAATTTAATCTTCTATAGGTAGCATTTTGGTTTGCTGAAACATCATAAGAGTATAATAAATTTTGACCATCAAATGAAAGGTTTAAACCACTTGCTGCACCGGCAACACCATCCAAAGCTGTAGCGATTAAATCTCCATTAAAATCTATGACAAAAATGTTGATGTCATATCCATTTTGGTTATTGGTTTTAAGGGCAATTCTGTTTAGGCTTTCATTAACGTCAACTTCAGAGATAAATGCACCATCAGTTGTTTGATAAACTAACTCAAGTCCTTGCCCATTTGAGTTGATGCTATATAATTTGTCAAAGCTTGGAAAATAAATTTTATCACTATTTTCTGGCCAGGAAAAATTTAATTCGTTGAGGTTAAAACCGTTTGGTTTTAAAGTCGAAGTAACTTTAAACTTTCCGGAACCATCTCTGTTCATTGTATATATATCAGTCTGAGCTCCATTGGTTTGAAGGTAAGCAATTTTATTTGCTGCCACATTTCGTCTTGCTCTAAAACTGTTCATAGTTTGAGAAGTTAACTGAAATTCCATTCCATCTTGATCAGCAGAAAATAGTACGTTATTCCCATCTATTTCTCTTGTAAACAAAAAGCGATTATCGATGGGGGCAGGAATAACTTCAAAACTGCTTACTGAACTAAATACTGGTGGATTAATATTATCACTGGCACTTACTTGCCAAAAATATTTGGCACCTAATAAAAGGGGGAATAAGTAAAAATGGGCTCAGTAATATCTTCAAAAATGAGCACATCATTGTTTTGATCATTTCTAAGTTCTAAGGTAAAAGTTATTTCGTCTTCATCGGGATCTGTGGTTACCCATACAAAGTTGGCTTCAATACTTTCAAGTATTTGTCCTTCACCTGGTGAAAGTAGTTCAGGGATTTCAGGGGGTCTGTTGTTTGCAGTGGATTCTTCAAGTTCAAAAACCACATTATTAGTTTGACCAGAAACAACTCTTGAAGCTTTAAAAGCTGTAATAAATCCATCCAATTGAGCTTGAACAGAATACTCTCCTTCCGTCACCTCATTGATTATAAAATCACCGTTTTCATCAGAAAAAACGGTATTTGATACTGGGGTTGTTTCTATTTTAACATTAGGTAATGGTGCATTTGATCCTTTTGCTACAACTTTACCGGTAATGGTTCCCTCACCGGAGTCATCGATACCATCTTCGCTGCAACCAGCTAAAATAAGTAAAGCAACTATACAGCAGTATTTTAAAAATTTAATATTCATTTTTACTAAGGTGTTTCTGTTGTTTCTGCATTGTTTCTTCCAAGATTGAAATAATATTTCAATCCTATCCCAAAATTAAAATAAAAATCATCTCTTTTTCCACTAACAACTTTATCCAGTCCATCTGAAAAGGAAATATGTTGCTCTGCAAACCCTCTAATTCCGACTCTTTCAGAAATAAAATACTCGAGGGCGATACCATATTGGGTCTTGAAAAATAAATCTCCAAATTGTAAATTGTCTTGAGGTTTTACCAAATCATTAATCATCCCAAACCCTCCATAAATATAGGGTGAAAAGTCATCCTCGGGCAGTATTTTGTATTCCAGATTAATGTCCCCACTTATCATTCTATTGGTATAGGATCTTCCGGTTCTAAATTGAAATGCGTTCGCATTTAAATTTAAACTAAAATTGCGTGAGAGTTTCCTAGTATATTCAATACGAGCTAAATAACCTAAGCGTTTTTTTGAATAATCGCCATCAAGAATATTAGCTCCTCCATACAGGCCAATTGCATTATCATAATCTCTGGCGACCTGTTCACGATGATAAAGCAACATAGACTCTTCTTGCTCTTTTTCTTCTAAATAAGCTTCCACGAGTTGATCATTTGTTTCTTTACCTTCTTTTGTGGACCATAAGTTATCTTTTATTCCTTCAATAATGAGTGCTTCAACAGATTTTTCAATGGCGTCTTTCATTGCCAGTTGAACTGGCTCATTTACAGTAAAACCGGTTTCAACTTCTAAGAGTCTTTGAAAATTTACGAATTTAAATAAATTTGCACTTACAGCCTGTGATAGGATTGTTTTAGATATATAAACTGTTTTCAGAATTTTTCCACTTGAAGTGGATACAGCTCTCAAATAAACAGTAATGCGATCTTCCCGATATTGAGTTGAACCTCCCACACCAAAATAACGAGCTCCAGCTCCACCGGTTAGTATGTTTGAATCATAAGAGATAATTCCACCTTCAAGTAAAACTCCTGCAAAAAGAAGTGGTGGTAAATTGGGCTCATTTGAATTGTTCTTACGAAATTCATCTCGAGTAGCCCTTATTATATTTCTTTCGTTTAATAGATTGTTTAGGTTTTCCCTTTCAATGGGTGTAAACCATTTTGAATCCTCAAGCGCTTTGATCAAAATGGTGGTAGCTCCTTGAGATACGGCTGTACTAAAAGTACTCCCCGCTTCAATATTTTTATATTGACCGGTTTGATCTTTGAAATTATAAACACCCACTACAACAGGTTCAGCCGGTAGTGGTAAATCTTCAAGGGTTTTAGATTTTGGAGTTAGTTCTCCAAAACGAGCATCTTGTTTTACAACAGGCTGATTAAAATAAGCCCCACAACTTGTTAAAAATAGACTTAAAAAAAAGAGTCCTATAAAGTAATTTTTACTCATAAAAAAAATTAATTTGGAATAACAATTTGTGTTTGTTCTCCTGTATTTGTATCTAAAATATTAATCACTAAACCCTCTAAGGTTTCAAAAATCTCTAATGCTAGGCTTCCAAAAGTAAAAGTTCCTTCTTCCAATCCTTCTCCCAATTGGTCATCAAAAAGACCTCGGGATAATTGGTTGAGAAGTTGTCTGTTTAAATTGTCTGCAAATTGACCTAAAGATGATCTGTCATCTCTGTCTGCTTCAGGGTCTTTAAATGAATTTTGTGCATTTGCAGAACTCAACAGCCACTGATAGTTGAAAGTGTCACCCCCAAAGGCAGGATTTATGGGCTTGTATGTGAGTTGTTGACTATAGCCATAAAAAGAAAATAATAAAACTATAATTGTAAATATTGACTTCATTTGAATGTTTTTAGAGTATGTAAATTATTGATAGTTTAAAAGCGTTTAATACTATTTGCTTCCCGCTTTAACCGCTCAAAATGAAAAGCTACCCTACGAATAGAAGCATCTGCCATCGCCTTTAAAAAATCATTTTGAGGTCTTAAAAAAAACTCAACTACTTTATCATCGCCTACAAATATTTCAATTATTGTGCTATTTCCAAGGGCAATAACTTCTTTTACTGAAACTATTTTACTTCCATTTATATTTTTCAAATTGTATTCTGAATAAAACATCGTGTAGAAATCACGCCCGGGTTTTGTTTTGGTGTCCTCAGTAACAATTCCATTTAGCGCAACACCATCTTGTGATGCTACATCAACATCATCTGTATAAACGGTTTGTTCAACTTTTTTTTGGAGTTGCTGTTTAATTTCTTCTTTAGACAAGTTATCATTGATAACGATGCGGTCTTGACCAATAATTTGATCTTCAATATTATAAATTAAAAGAAGTAAAATAACCCTATCTTCAGTATTGATATTAATTGTAGTTGAAGATAAACTTTTTTGTTCAGCAGGTTGTAGAACGATTCTACCACTTTGATCATTCTTTGAAGTATTGGAGTTTTCTGGATTTGATCTAATCACAGAGAGCACATATCGTACACTTTGGTCGATTTCTGTCTTGTTAAAAGCAGTGCCGGTAACCTGAAGCATGTCATTGCTTTCTTCTACATTAATCTTAGCCTCTACTTCTGTATTGTAAATTTGAGAGAATCCCTGGAGTGAAAAAAGAAGTACAACCAAAAAAAGTAGGTGTTTTTTTTGAAAGGGGTGCATGATTGTATTTTTTTAATTAAAATTTCTAACTATGAGTGAGCGATCACTTCCTTGCATAGTAATTTTTATATTTTCTGAGAGCGAGTTGCTGCCAAAAATTGTAATATCTTGATTGATTCCATTTTGAAGTACCTCCATATTTTGAATAGATGCAGGGTTGTTTGAAAAGTTATATAATCTGTTATTTTCACCGTTTTGCGTAATATTTTGGGAAATATTAAGAGCTGTAAGGTCTAGTAGTGTCAAATTACTGAAACCATTTTGTAACAGGTTAACAAAACTGTTAGTAGCATTTACTTTTACTTGTGCATCATTGTTGGAACCAATTTGATTGATAAACACAGAGCTACCGGTTGCAGCTTGATTGCTTCTTACGGCTTGTTGGTTTTGGGAAGAGATAAAGGAAAGCGCAGAAGCTTTTGATTGAAAACTTTCTATTTCAGATTCTTGTTGTACTGAAAATGTTTGTGCATCTACAGTCATTAGCATACAAAAAAGAGCCAGGACGGTGAGTGTATATTTTAAAGTTTTCATGGTCTTGGTATTTTTATTTTTAATTGCATTATATAAATGTACGAAATAAAAAATAACTCATATCATACATCTTTTTTAAAATAGGTATAAGAGCAGGTTTTAGCTGCTCTTATACCGTTTTAGATTAACCTATAGATATTATTAACCTCATAGGTAATCAGGTTTTTATCTTAGTTACTTTGAGTAACTGTAGATGAGTTACCGTTTCCAATTTGGTTTACCAAACTGTTGTGGTTGTTACCGGTTTGAAGAACAGTACTAGTATTAGAGTTACCTATTTGGTTTACTTCACTAATGTGATTAGTTCCTGTTTGGATTACACCACTAATGTTAAAGTCTCCAGATTGGTTAACATCACTAAAGTTATCATCCCCAAACTGCTTAACATCACTAAAGTTACCAACACCAAATTGATCAACCTCAGAATAGTTGTTGTCTCCAGATTGTAATACACTACTGCTGTTAAGAGTACCTACTTGTAGTACATAACTCTCATTGTTGTCTCCAACTTGTGCAACCCCTGATCCATTGTTATTACCAATTTGTTCAACAATAGATAAGTTGTCATTTCCGTTTTGATTTACTAAAGAGTTATTAGCATTACCCTCCTGTAAAACATCACTTATGTTATCATCACCGTTTTGATTAACAGCACTACCGTTAAAGTTACCATCCTGAATAACTAAGCTAAAGTTATCATCTCCTGTTTGATTAACAATACTGGTATTGTTGTCACCATATTGTCCTGTTCCGGCATAATTAGAATCACCATCTTGATTAATTGATGATGAATTGTCATCACCATTTTGATCAGTGATTGCTTCATTGTTATTTCCTAATTGATCAACATCTGAATCATTGTCATTACCAATTTGAAAAACAATTGAACTATTATCATCACCGGTTTGGTCAACTTCAGAATCGTTAGCATCTCCAAGTTGTCCAACAAATGAATAGTTATCATTTCCATCCTGATCGACATCACTTTCGTTGTCATTCCCTTGCTGATAAACTTCAGACCAGTTTGAATCACCGTTCTGGATTACAAAAGAATCATTATCATTTCCATTTTGGAATACAACACTAGTATGGTTATCACCGTTATATCCTTGTAAAACAGTAGATGAGTTGTTGTTACCTGTTTGATCAACATCACTGTCGTTATTGTCACCCCATTGGTCAACAAAAGAATCATTATCGTTTCCGGTTTGATCTACTTCAGAGTCGTTGAAATCACCATCTTGCCAAACGAAAGAATCGTTGTCATTCCCGGTTTGGGTAACATCACTTTCATTGTCATTACTGGCTGGACCTTGTAATACTACAGACCCATTTTCATCACCGGTTTGTGTTACTTCAGAATCATTGTTGTCACCTTCCTGGTCAACATCAGAGTCGTTCATAAACCCGGTTTGTGTTACAGCAGATGAGTTCCCACTCCCTGTCTGATCTACAGTACTGTTATTGAATTGAGCAAAACCTGTTGCTGCAAAAATCAGTGCTGCTACACTTAATACTATTTTTTTCATAATTATATTTTAGAATTGAATATTAAATTATTTCAAAACAAAGCTGCCTTTAACCGGCAGCTTTGTTTTTAAAAATATTAATTAGTTGCTTTGAGTTACTACAGAACCGTTACCGTTACCAACTTGGTTTACTAAGCTGTTGTGAGATAAACCTGTTTGAGAAACTGAACTTGTGTTCATCATACCAGTTTGGTTAACAACACTTGTGTTTGTTAAACCGTCTTGTAAAACTGAACTTGTGTTATCGTCACCAGTTTGGTTTACATCAGAGTTGTTTGAATCTCCCAACTGATCAACATCAGAAGAGTTACCATTTCCAAGCTGATCTACAGTACTGATGTTAAAATCACCTATACCTCCAAGTCCTTGATTTACAGATGAAGAGTTACCGTTACCTATTTGGTTTACCCAGCTATCATTGTCATCACCCCATTGGTCAACAAATGAAGAGTTGCTGTCACCATCTTGATTTACAATACTCATGTTGTTATCATTTGTAAATCCTTGGATAACGAATGAGTTGTTGTTGTCACCGTTTTGGTCAACATCTGAATTGTTGTCTTCACCTCCTTGTTGTACAGTTGAAATGTTTGTCATTCCATTTTGATCAACGTCTGAAATGTTTGAAGTTCCTACTTGTAAAACACCTGAAGTATTACCGTCTCCATTTTGGAATACATCAGAATCGTTTGTTGTACCATTTTGAATAACTGTACTTGAGTGGTTGTCACCATTGTACCCTTGTAAAACAAAAGAATCGTTTGAAGTTCCATCTTGATCAACGATGTTGTCGTTGTTGTCACCCCACTGATCTACATAAGATACGTTAGTGGTTCCATTCTGGTCAACATCACTTGTGTTGTCATCACCATCCTGCCAAACGAAAGAATCGTTTGATGTACCGTTTTGTGATACCGTACTGGTGTTGTCATTTCTGGTTCCAATTAGAAACCCTTGAGACTGCCATACAGTTGACTCGTTAGTTGTTCCCACTTGGTCAACTGATGAATCATTTCCATCACCAACTTGCTCTACATAAGAGTCATTGGATAAACCTGATTGTCCTACAGCTGAGGCATTTCCATTGCCTATTTGCTGTACTTCACTGTTGTTGAATTGCGCAAAACCTGTTGCTGCAAAAATTAGTGCTGCTGCACTTAAAACTACTTTTTTCATAATAAAAAAATTTAAAATTGGTTAATAAATATATTAATGGTTAATAAATAAAATTAAAATCAAAAAAGCCATAAGAATTACTTATGGCTTTTGTATATATGTACAAATAAAATTTACAGATCCATTATTGGAATTGATCTGATTCAACAGCTGCCACTTTGAATTGTTTAATTTATTTGTATTCGTTGTAATCATATTATTAAATTTAGTTTAAAAATGTTTTTACTTTTTAGTAAGGCATTTTTAGTTTATAAATTCAAATGCCTTTTATAAAGACATTTAGGTATTTTAATTTAGGGGACAATTTTAATTACCGGGGTATGTAATTAAAAAACAAAACAGGGGATTGTGTTTTGTATTATGAAGTAAACTTACATAAAGAAGGTTCTTTATAAAAACAAAAAAAGACCTTTTCGTTATGTTGTAAGAAAATATCGATTAACTGTAAGAAATAATTAATTTTTTAAAATAAATGATTGAAATACAAATACGTACATACACGTAGTACTGTCAATGCTATGTTGCTGAATTGTAAAAAAATTATAAACTATATGTTTTGTAAGAATACAAAAAGCCCATCACGATAGCATGATGGGCTAAATTAATTTGATTAAATGAAGTATTACTTAGTAAACAACAACTCCCTGTACTTGGTTAATGGCCACAATTCATCATCCACAAGAAGTTCCAGTTTATCACAGTGGTATCTTATGTCATCAAAAAGAGGTTTTACTTTATCGCAATAAGCTTTTGCCGCCTTTTCAAAATCATCAAGGCTATTTGCTTTTTTGCGTTCTTCTGTCATTTGAGTGACGCCTTGATTGATTTTTTCAATGTGCTCACTAATGGCTTCTATGATTTCCAGTTGTTGCTCTGCCATTTTGGTAAAACCACCGCCATAGATTTCTTTTAAGCCTTTTACATTGTTTACCACGACGCTTTGATATTTGATTGCCGTAGGGATCACGTGGTTTCTGGCAATATCTCCCAGGACACGTCCTTCAATCTGGATGCGCTTGGTGTATTCTTCCACTTCGATTTCATAACGCGCTTTAGATTCCACCTCGCTCATAATACCCATTTCTTTGAAAAGGTCGATTGCCTTTTTAGAAACTTTTGCTTTAAGCGCTTCCGGGGTGGTTTTATTGTTGCTTAGTTTGCGTTTTTTTGCTTCTTTTTCCCAAGCGTCGCTATAACCGTCACCTTCAAACAAAATGCGTTTTGAGTCCTTAATATACTCTCTTAACACATTAAAGATGGCGTCATCTTTTTTCATTTTCTTTTCTTTAATCAAAGTATCAACTGCTTTTTTAAATTCCATGAGTTGTTTTGCAACAATGGTATTTAAAACAGTCATAGGGTTTGCACAGTTTGCTTTGGAACCCACTGCTCTAAATTCCCATTTATTGCCTGTAAAGGCAAAAGGGGATGTTCTGTTTCTATCTGTATTGTCTAATAAAATTTCAGGTATTTTGCCAACAATGTTTAATTTTAAATCTGTTTTTTCTTCAGGCGAAAGCTTTCCTTTGGTCACATTCTCCAGATTGTCAAGCACTTTTGTTAATTGCTCACCTATAAAAACTGAAATAATGGCCGGCGGCGCTTCATTGGCTCCCAGACGGTGATCGTTGCTGGCACTTGCAATGCTCGCTCTGATTAGTTCTTCATTGTCATTCATCGCCTTGATGGTATTGATGAAGAAAGTCAAAAACTGAAGATTGCTCATTGGTGTACTTCCGGGTCCTAAAAGGTTCACACCAGTGTTTGTTGCCAGGGACCAGTTGTTGTGTTTTCCGGAACCGTTTACACCTTGAAAAGGTTTTTCGTGAAATAACACCACAAAGTTATGACGCTCTGCCACCTTAGCCATCACATCCATTAATAAGGAGTTATGGTCAACAGCGAGATTTGATTCTTCAAATATGGGCGCCAATTCAAATTGATTGGGCGCAACCTCATTGTGTCTTGTCTTTACAGGAATTCCAAGCAACATACAATCTCTTTCCAAATCACGCATATAATTCAAAACGCGGGTGGGAATCGAACCAAAATAATGGTCTTCTAATTGTTGTCCTTTTGCGGAAGTATGCCCCAGCAATGTTCTTCCGGTCATCATTAAGTCTGGTCTTGAAGTCGCTAAAGCGGAATCAATTAGAAAGTATTCCTGCTCCCAACCTAAAGTGGCTTGCACTTTGGTTACATTTTTATCAAAATATTTCGCAACAGCAGTAGCTGCTTCATCAACCGCTGAAAGTGCTTTTAAAAGTGGTGTTTTATAGTCTAATGCTTCACCCGTATAAGAAACAAAAACCGTGGGAATACAAAGTGTAGTTCCAATTATAAAGGCCGGCGAGGTTGGATCCCAGGCGGTATAGCCTCTTGCTTCAAATGTGTTTCTGATTCCGCCACTCGGAAAACTCGATGCATCGGGCTCTTGCTGAACTAATTGTCCGCCTCCAAATTTCTCAATAGCCGATCCATCTGAAGTGGTTTCAAAAAAGGCATCGTGCTTTTCAGCAGTAGCACCGGTCAAGGGTTGAAACCAGTGGGTATAGTGGGTAACACCTTTTGAGATCGCCCATTCTTTCATTCCTGTAGAAATGTGATCTGCAAGTGGTCTTGGAATTTTAGTACCATGCTCGTGAGCATTCATTACAGCGTTATAAGCCTCTTTGGTGAGGTATTGACGCATAGCATTTTCATTAAAAACGTTTTGACCAAAAAGATTGGAACGCCTTTCCTTTTCTTCTATAAATATAGGTTTTCTGTTGAGGGTTTCCGTGATGGCTCTAAAGCGAAGCGTTGACATAAAATAGAGATTTAAGATTTATTGACCAAAATTACACTATTTTTCTATTTTAAAACCATATACCCCTATTTTTTTAGGGTTAAGTTATGAACAAGTTGTAAATTTCTGCCATCAACCCCCTATTTTTTTATATATAAATGAAGTTAATTATAAAAAGTAAGAAAAGTGAATGTGAGATAAGCAATAAAAATAAGGAGGCCTTTGGGTCTGTTAAATATTAATTTTTTTGGTAAAAAAGCAAGCGGGATTAATATGATAGCAAATCCTAACATCCAAAAAATATCATTTGTCAACACTTCACTACTTTGTACTGTAATGGGATGTATGATTGCTGTAATTCCCAGAACAGATCCAATATTAAAAATGTTTGACCCTATCAAATTGCCTAGAGAAATAGCCTTTTCTTTCTTAAGTGCAGCAATAACTGAAGCTGCCAGCTCGGGGACACTTGTCCCAACTGCAATCATAGTTACAGCGATGACCCGCTCACTAACTCCCATTGCAGTTGCGAGTTCTACTGCTCCTTTCACCAGTAATTCAGACCCTCCCCAAAGTGCTGCTCCTCCAATCAAAAGCCAGCTAAAAATTTTAAAATAGGAAATTCCTTTTAAAGTATCTTCAGCAGCGATTTCATCAACCTCTACTTTAGATTTTTTTCTTGATTGCCTGATTAAAAAGAACAAGTAAAAAACCATTGCAACTATAAAACCAACACCCTCCTGAAAGCTCAATACATTATCATTCAAAAGAAAAAGATAAAGTGCTACTGAAAAAAGCAGCATGACCGGCCAGTTATACTTATAAAAATCTCTATCAATTACTATTGGTGAAATAATTGCTGTAATACCCAAAACCAAACCAATATTAGCTATGTTTGATCCAATTACATTACCTAAGGAAATATCTGAAAAACCCTTTAGAGCAGCCTGTAAACTCACAATCAACTCTGGCATAGAGGTAGCAAAAGAAACCACTGTTAGACCGATGACCATTTTAGACAATCTTACTTTAAAGGAAAGCCCCACAGCAGATCGCACCAAATACTCACCACCAACAACCAGTAAAAGTCAAGCCAATGATTATATAAAAAATACTCATTTGATTTTTTTTTGCGAAGATAAACAAACAGTTACTACATAAAAAAGTCCTGAAAAAATCAGGACTCTTTTTTTATTTACAATTGTGAATTATTTTTAACCATTCATTGAAATCAAAAACTCTTCATTGTTTCTTGTTTGTTTGATTCTGTCATGAATAAATTCCATGGCTTCTACAGGGTTCATATCTGCCAGGTATTTTCTCATCACCCACATACGTTGTAAGGTTTTTTCGTCTAACAGTAAATCATCGCGTCGTGTACTGGATGCATTTAAATCAACAGCAGGGAAAATTCTGCGATTGGCAATTTTTCTATCCAGTTGTAGCTCCATATTACCTGTACCTTTAAATTCTTCAAAGATAACCTCATCCATTTTAGACCCGGTATCTGTTAAAGCTGTGGCAATGATACTTAGTGAGCCACCGTTTTCAATATTTCTCGCAGCTCCAAAGAAACGCTTCGGCTTGTGCAAGGCATTGGCATCCACACCACCACTCAGTATTTTACCTGAAGCAGGCTGAACAGTGTTATATGCTCTTGCCAAACGAGTGATCGAGTCCAAAAGAATCACTACATCATGACCACATTCTACCAGACGTTTTGCCTTTTCCAATACAATATTGGCAACACGCACGTGTTCATTGGCTTCTTTATCAAAAGTGGAAGCTACCACTTCGCCATTTACATTGCGTTGCATATCTGTAACCTCTTCCGGGCGTTCATCGATAAGTAAAATCATTTGATACACCTCAGGGTGATTTGCAGCGATGGCATTGGCGATTTCTTTTAGTAAAACTGTTTTACCAGTCTTGGGTTGAGAAACAATCATTCCTCTTTGTCCTTTCCCTATGGGAGAAAACAAATCCATAATTCTTGTGGAAACGGTGCTTTGCTTTTCGGCAAGTTTGAATTTTTCCTGCGGAAATAAAGGTGTTAAGTGCTCAAATGCAATGCGGTCTCTCACCACATTTGGGTTTAACCCATTAATTCTAATTACTTTAATTAAAGGGAAGTATTTTTCACCTTCTTTGGGTGGTCTCACTTCGCCGAGAACGGTGTCTCCAGTTTTTAAACCAAAAAGGCGTATCTGTGATTGGGAAACATAAATATCATCTGGTGATGAAAGGTAGTTGTAATCGCTTGAGCGTAAAAACCCATAACCATCCTGCATGATGTCAAGGACTCCTTCACTCTGGATGATACTGTCAAACTCATAATCAGGTTCACGATAGCGGTTACGCTTGTCTTTGTTTCCTTGATCTTTGTTGCTTTGATTCCCATTTTGGGTATTGCTGTGTCTGTTACCCGAATTTTGCGAATCATTTTGGTTTTGATTCTGTCTGGGTTTGTTGTCATTTCTGTTGTCAGAAGCATCTTTTTTTGCTTCAGGTTTATCGGCCACATTTCCGTCATTTCCTTTATTTGGATTGGGACGATTTTGTTTAGCATCCTGATGACGTGGATTTTTTTGGTTGGTTTGATCCTTGCGCTCTTGGTTTTTTTGGGGAGTTTCTTGTTTGGGCGCCTCTTTGTTTACATCCTGTTCTTTGGGAGCATTTGGTGATTGTGCCTTTTGATGATGTGGCTTATTCTTTTGAGGCCTGTTATCTCTTGAGTCTTTTTGAGTATTTCGCTCTTTTTGATCACGAGGAGCGCTTTGTTCCTGCTTTTTGGGAACTTCTTTTGTTTCTCCTTTAGCATCTTTAACGAGAGGCTCAACAGCTTTAGGATTAGCGGCTTGGTAATCAAGAATTTGATAGACCAACTCTAATTTTTTAAGGGTGCGGTATTTGGGTACACCTAAAGTTTTAGCTATTTCCTGAAGTTCAGGTAGCTTCTGCTCTTTTAAATCTGAAATTTCAAACATGTATAATATTGAATTATGTTGTTGTAATAGTTTTTACAAATAAGTTATAAGAAGATGGTAATTTTTTTGAATTTATCCGGAAGATAAACAACCGCTATTGAGTGGGTTGTGAATTACTGATGCAATAATACAACAATATTTTAATTTTTGATAGGAATATTTTTAAAAAGAAACATTATTTTTGCATCACAAAGCAGATTAAAATATGATTCAGCGCATCCAGACAATATTTATGATTCTAGTCGTTCTCATAATGGGCGGTCTATTTATCTGGTTTCCGGAAGTGAAAAATGAAACGGGCGAGCTTTTGTACACTCGTGAAGAACCCTTGTTTTTTGCGTTAATTTTTATTTCAATAGCATTGGCGATAATCGCTATATTATCATACAAGAAAAGAAAAAATCAGTTTGTTTTAAATCGGTTAAACATACTGACAAACTTTATTTTACTAGGAGTTTTCGTTTATCGGTCGCTAACGGTACCCGGAGAGACTTTAGTTTCAGAGAAGGGTATTGGGATGTTTCTTCCTATTCTTTCTATCGTTTTTTTAGTAATGGCCAATCGTGCCATTCAAAAGGATGAGAATCTCGTAAAATCTGTTGACAGATTACGTTAAACCTTAAATCTTAGTAGTATTAGTGAGAAAAACCCGAAGCATGCCAACTTCGGGTTTTTTGTTTTTATCTCTTGAACTCTACAACTTCCAAATCTTTTATACTTCCGGAATCAACCACAAAACGCAACATCGTGCACACTTTGTGAAAACCGTGTTTTCCCGCTGCACCGGGGTTCATAAACAAAACCCCGTTTTTTTTATCGTGCATTACTTTTAAAATATGTGAATGCCCGCAGATGAACAATTTTGGAGGATTGGTCTTCATTTCCTCTCTGATATCTGGATTGTACCTGCCCGGGGAACCACCAATATGGGTCATCCACACATCCACACTCTCACAAATAAAACGGTGGTGAAGAGGAAATTCTCCCCTTATTTTGGCATCATCAATATTTCCGTAAACAGCGCGTAACGGTTTTAATTTTTCAATAGCATCTGTCACTTCAAGACTTCCAATATCCCCGGCATGCCATACCTCATCGGCCTGATTAACATATTTTAATATGGTCTCATCAATATAACTATGGGAGTCTGAAAGTAAAAGTATTTTTTTCACGTTTATTTATGAAATGGATTTAAGCAAACCAAAATTAGGTTTGTGTATCTTTGCTCAGTTTACAAAAATAGAAGATTCTTTGCGATATTTTATCGAAATAGCATTTAACGGCAAAAACTATCACGGTTGGCAAATACAACCAGATGCTACGTCTGTACAGCAAACGCTTGAGGAAGCCTTAAGTACCTTGTTGCGAAAAAAAATTGCAATTGTTGGCGCAGGCAGAACAGATACAGGCGTTCACGCAAAGCAAATTTTTGCGCATTTTGATTTCGTAGAAGCGATAGACATTAAAGAACTCTGCTTTAAACTGAATTCCTTTTTACCAAAAGACATAGTGGTCAAAAATATAATTCCCGTTAAAGCGGAAGCACACGCACGTTTTGATGCCGTGAGCCGCACTTATGAATATCACATTAGTCTTGAAAAAGACCCCTTTGCAACCGATTTCAGTTATCAATTGCATCACATCCCCGATGTGAAAAAAATGAACGAAGCTGCAAAAATCTTATTGAACTATAACGATTTTCAATGTTTTTCAAAGTCAAAAACCGATGTAAAAACCTATCATTGTATCATTACCTTTGCAGAATGGAAATTGACAAACCACAAACTTGTTTTCACAATTACTGCCAATCGTTTTTTACGAAATATGGTTCGTGCTATTGTGGGAACTCTTTTGGAAATAGGTCTGGGAAAGATTGACGTAGATGATTTGCACACCATCATAAAGAGTAAAAACCGAAGCATGGCGGGCACCTCAGCACTGGCTGAGGGGTTGTATTTAACAAGGGTTGAGTACCCAAAAGAACTATTTAATTAATATGGCAGCAACAGGCAGGGCATTTGATTTTAAACTTTTCAAGCGATTGCTTCAGTTTACTAAACCTTACAAACTTACGTTTTGGTTTGTGGGGATTTCTGCTATTTTGGTTTCGGGGTTTTCTGTATTACAACCCATCTTGTTGGAAAAGGTGATTGATGACTCCATTATTCCCAAAGATTATGAAAACCTCATTTTTTTCATAACCTTGATGGGTGCTTTCTTACTGGCTGAAGTCTTTTTTCAATTTTCGTTTATTTACTATTCAAACTGGCTTGGATTAAGTGTTGTTAGAGACATTCGCGTAAAATTATTTGACAAAATATTGCAATTTAAAATGAAATATTTTGACAAAAGCTCAGTGGGTCGCCTTACAACCCGAGCAGTCAATGATATTGAAACCATTTCCAGTATTTTTAGTCAAGGTCTATTTACCATTGCTAGTGATTTGCTTAAAATGCTTGCCATCCTTGGATTTATGTTTTATCGCAGCTGGGAACTTACGCTAATTGTTCTTGCTGTTTTCCCTTTAATTCTCTACGCCACCCGCCTTTTTCAAAGGGCTATGAAAGCTGCATTTGAAGAAGTGCGTGCTCAAGTAGCCAACTTAAACACTTTTGTTCAAGAGCGCATCACGGGCATGAAAATTGTTCAACTTTTTACCCGTGAAGAAACCGAAGATAAAAACTTTACAGAAATCAACAGAAAACACAAGGTAGCCTGGATTAAAACCGTTTGGTACAATTCCATCTTTTTTGCAGTCACTGAAATGACTGCTTCCATAACAATTGGTTTGATTATGTGGTATGGCGGACTTCAAGTTTTGGGTGGAGGCACTATAACGTTAGGACTCATTGTAGCGTTTATCAGGTTATCTCAAATGCTTTTTAGACCACTCAATCAGATTGCAGATAAATTCAATACGCTTCAAATGGGAATGGTTGCTGCCAATCGGGTTTTTGAAATTCTAGATACAAACGCTTCTATAGAAGATAAAGGTAAAGATGCCTTTGAAAATATCAAAGGTCACATTGTTTTTGACAAAGTATATTTTAGTTATGACGATGCTGAAATGGTCATAAAAGGCATTTCCTTTGAAGTGCAACCCAATCAAACCGTTGCAATTGTGGGTGCTACAGGTGCCGGCAAATCAACCATCATTAATTTACTTTCCCGTTTTTACGAAATCAAAAGCGGCACCATCACCGTTGACGGAAAAAACATCAAAGAGGTATCCATTAGTGATTTAAGGAAAGGAATTGGTGTAGTGTTGCAGGATGTATTCCTCTTTGCTGACACCATCATGAACAACATCACCCTCAACAACCCCAATATCACAGAAGAAGAAGTCATACATGCAGCCAAGGAAATTGGAGTCCACCCCTTTATTATGACCCTTCCAGATGGTTACAATTACAATGTTAAGGAACGAGGCAGTATGCTCTCATCAGGGCAACGGCAGTTGATTGCCTTTTTAAGGGCTTATGTAAGCAATCCGGGTATTTTGGTTCTGGATGAAGCGACCTCTTCTGTGGACTCTTATTCTGAACAACTCATTCAAAATGCAACAACAAAACTTACTCAGGGACGCACCTCAATTGTTATAGCACACCGTCTTGCAACTATCAAAAAAGCAGATGTCATCATTGTAATGGAAGCCGGCCACATTGTGGAAATGGGCAATCACACAGCGTTACTTAAAATAGAAAGCGGCCATTATCGCAAACTTTATGAGGTGCAGTTTGAAAAAGAGGAGATACTTTAGTGACTTTAAAGAGTTTACTGTTTCGTAACTTTAGAATTGATAAATTTTATTAATTTTAATGTTCATTAACTAAAAAAACAATTAAAATGGTTAAAGCAAAGTACCAAAACGTTCTTGATCTTGGAGAAAAACTTCAAATTCAAAATGGAGATGTGAAAGAAGAAAATGGTGTTCTAAAAATTCACGGGATTGCCAAAACTCCCTATGAAAAAGACCTTCTTTGGAATGAAATTAAACGTGTGGGTGGAGAAAACCCAACAGATTTAATGGCAGATATTAAAGTTGCAGATGAATCTGTTTATGCAATACACGAGGTGAAAAGTGGTGAGTCATTATCTAAAATCGCTCAGCAATACTATGGAAGTGCAGGAAAATACAATGCTATTTTTCAAGCCAATACAGATCAGCTAAAAAACCCCGATTTAATTCATCCCGGGCAGGTTTTGAAGATTCCTAATCTTTAATTTTTTCCTTTTAAACAATTTAATGAGCTCCTTTTTGGAGCTTTTTTTATACTTTTTTTAGGAATAAAAAAGACTTACAAATTGTAATTTTGTTAGCTTAAAAATTCATGCTATGTCTGCTATCAAAAAAGTAAAACAACTTGGTTTTCATTGGGAAACACAAGATCCTTTTTTATTTTGTGCTTATCACAAAGATGATTTTCCAAAAGGAAACAAAAATTTAGGACCGGATCCCTCACTCTTAAAGGGACGATACATTGGTCAGGATTTCACCATTAAGGATGGCTGGCGTATGTATCATGGTCAAAAAGTTCCCGGCTTTCCGGCACACCCTCACAGTGGGTTTGAGACCGTAACTTTAGTAGAAAAAGGCTTTGCAGACCATAGTGATTCTTTAAGTGCTGCGGGACGCTTTGGTAATGGTGATGTGCAATGGATGACCGCCGGAAAAGGCGTAATGCATTGTGAAATGTTTCCGTTGTTGAATCAAGATAAAGAAAACCCTTTCTTGTTGTTTCAGTTGTGGCTGAATTTGCCAAAAAAAAGCAAAGGCGTTGATCCTTATTTTAGAATGTTATGGAATGAAGAAATTCCTGTAGTTGAAGACAATGGCACAACACTAAAAATTGTTGCCGGAAATTACAAAGGCACACAAGCAGCTGCTCCCACTCCAAACTCTTGGGCTGCAGATTCTGCAAATGAGGTTGCTGTCTGGACCGTAAAAATGGAACCAGGTGCCGAGTGGAATATCCCAACTGCCTCAGAGGGAACTAACAGAACTTTGTTTTTTTATAACGGCAATGAAATTGAAACTGAAGGATTTACCATTCCAAAAGAACATTCGCTGGATTTATATCCCACAGAAAAAATAACTATTAAAAACGGTAACACGCCCGCTGAATTCCTTTTTCTTCAGGGAAAACCCATTGGTGAACCTGTCGTTCAACAAGGTCCTTTTGTTGCCAATTCCCATCAAGGGATCCAAGAAGCGATTGCTCAGTATCAAAAGGATCAGTTTGGTGGTTGGCCCTGGGATAGTTATGAACATGTGCACGATGCTAAAAGAGGTCGTTTTGCCATCCACGCTGATGGAAAAGAGGAAATAAAGTAAACTTATTTTTAGATTATTTTATGTAGTTTTGGTTGAATCAAATGGAATTGTTCCGGCAATTTAACTAACACCAAAACTTCATGAACTTAAGCACGCTTGATCTCGTTATTATCTTCTCCTTTTTTGCCTTAACGCTTCTAATTGGAATTTTTACAGCAAAAAAAGCCGGAAAGGGATTCAATGAATATTTTCTATCAGGAAGAAATATGCCTTGGTGGCTTTTAGGAATTTCTATGGTAGCCACCACCTTCTCTGCAGACACACCCAATCTTGTTACTGATATTGTTAGAAAAAACGGCATTGCCGGAAACTGGGTTTGGTGGGCTTTTTTACTCACAGGAATGTTGACTGTTTTTGTGTATGCTAAGTTATGGCGCAGATCTGGGTTTTCAACAGACCTTGAATTTTATGAACTTCGGTATGGCGGCAAGGCGGCTGCTTTTTTGAGAGCTTTTAGAGCTATCTATTTAGGCATTATTTTTAATATTTTAATTTTAGCATCAGTGTTGCTTGCAGGAATCAAAATTAGCGCCACCATGCTGGGGATGAGTGCTGTTGAAACTGTCGTTATCGTTTCTGTAATTACACTTATTTACACCGTTTTAGGAGGTTTACGCTCTGTAATACTAACTGATTTATTTCAATTTGCCATCGCGATGGTAGGGGCGATTTTTGCTGCCATATATGTTGTTAATCTGCCCGAAGTGGGTGGCTTATCTCAACTTTTAGCCAAACCTGAACTTCAAGATTCTTTAAGGTTTCTACCTGAGTTTAATGATACAACTGCCTGGGTATCCTTGTTAATTATTCCTTTGGCCGTGCAATGGTGGGCTGTTTGGTATCCCGGTGCAGAACCCGGAGGCGGAGGCTATATCGTACAGCGAATGCTGGCAGCTAAAGATGAAAAACACGCCGTGAAAGCTTCCCTCCTTTTTAATATTGCTCACTATGGCATTCGACCCTGGCCATGGATATTAATTGCTTTGGCCTCTATGGTTGTTTTCCCTGATTTGGAAGCATTACGAACCGCTTTTCCCAATGTTGAAGATTCAGTTATTAATGATGATATGGCTTATCCTGCAATGCTCACCTTTTTGCCTGCCGGATTATTAGGACTTGTTTTAGCATCCTTGATTGCTGCACTCATGTCAACGCTTTCTACACATTTAAACTGGGGAGCTAGTTATGCTGTTCACGATTTTTATCATCGCTTTATCAGACCCAAAGCAAAAGACTCCGAACTGGTTACCGTAGGACGTTTGTTTACAGTTTTTATTATGATTGCTGCTGCATTTTTAGCTTTGGTTTTACAAAATGCCTTGCAAGTTTTTCAAATCATCTTACTTATAGGAGCCGGCACCGGACTGCTTTTCATTTTAAGATGGTTTTGGTGGCGTATCAATGCTTTAAGCGAAATTTCCGCAATGGTTATTTCATTTATATCTGCATTATTGTTTACAGTTGTATTGCCCAAATATTCTGAATTCTGGAGTGATTTTCCTGAACATTATCGATTGTTACTTTCGATTTTAATTACCACTGTGGGCTGGATTACTGTAACCCTACTCACAAAACCCGAAAAAGACAGCATACTCATAAACTTTATTCAAAAAGTTAAACCCCATCTTTTTGGGTTTAAAACAGTCGTTCAAAGAAATGGGCTTGATACAAAATCATTAAAACCCTCCAACTTCACAAAAGAATTGAGTGCTATGTTTGCGGGTGTTTTTATGGTTTATGCTGCTTTATTCGGAACCGGTTTTTGGATTTATGGACTTTGGACACAGGCACTCATCGCAACTTCAATTTTTGTACTCTGTGGTTGGTTTATTCACAAAAGCAGGCATCAGTTATATTAAAGAAAAAATTGTGAAAGTGAATTCCAATCAGTATTTGTTGGGCATCTTTCGGGAAGTAGATTACATTTTATTGACGGATGGTATTCATCAAAGAAAGTAATTTGTAAAGTTTTGTTTAACCTTATAAAGAAGCAACAGCTTTTTCGGCACATTTTTCACCATCGATTGCTGCAGATACAATTCCGCCTGCATAACCTGCACCTTCCCCACAGGGATACAATCCATTTATTTGAATGTGTTCCAAAGTATCTCGATCCCTTGGAATGCGCACAGGTGAAGAAGTTCTTGATTCAGTAGCATGCACGACAGCTTCATTGGTAAAATATCCTTTCATACTCTTTCCAAATTCTTCAAAACCTTTTTGTAAACTTTTATAAATAAAATCTGGCAATATACTTCCTAACTCAACAGATTGCACACCGGGTTTATAAGATGTCACCGGCAAATTTGATGATTGCTTTCCGGAGCTGAAATCTACCAGTCGTTGTGCAGGAGCGGTTTGGGTTTTACCACCTTCAAGCCAAGCTTTCTGCTCCACTTCTTTTTGAAAATACATGGCAGCTAGTGGTGTTTCTCCAAACTTTTTAAAGTCATTGGGTCCCACTTCCACTACTATTCCTGAATTGGCCGTAGCCTGGTCACGTTTGCTGGGCGACCAGCCGTTTGTTACTATTTCGCCGGGCGAGGTAGCACAGGGAGCAATGATTCCACCCGGGCACATACAAAAAGAATAGACCCCTCGTCCCTGCACTTGTTTGACGATACTATAAGGCGCCGGAGGTAAAAATTCACCCCGGTAATCACATTTGTATTGTATGCTGTCAATCAATTCCTGTGGATGCTCTACGCGCACACCAAGTGCAAAAGGTTTTGCTTCAATAGCAATTTCTTTTTTATACAACAGTTCAAAAATATCCCTGGCGGAATGTCCTGTGGCAAGAATGAGTTTTTTACCATCAATTTTATCACCATTTTGAAGTATTACTCCTTCAACTGCATTGTCTTTTATAAGAATGTCCACTACCCTGCTTTCAAAATGCACTTCACCACCAAAATCAATAATCGTTTGTGTAATTTCCTGAATGATTGCAGGAAGTTTATTGGTGCCAATATGAGGATGGGCTTCTATTAAAATTTGTCGTGTTGCACCAAAAGCAACAAGGATTTCAAGTATGCGTTGTACATCGCCTCTTTTTTTGCTTCGGGTGTAAAGTTTTCCATCTGAATATGTACCGGCTCCTCCTTCACCAAAACAATAGTTGGAATCTTCATTGACAATGTGATTAATATTAAGTTCTTTTAAATCTCTACGACGCGCTCTCACGTCCTTACCTCTTTCTATAACAATAGGCTTTTTTCCGAGCTCAATACATCGCAGCGCAGCAAACAATCCTGCCGGGCCGGCTCCAATTATTAAAATAGACGCTGCTTTAGATACATCTTTGTATTCCGGCTTTTTTATTGGTGTTTCTTCAAAATCTTCATTTATAAAAACCTGTACTTTTAAGTTGATTTTTATGCTTTTTTGACGCGCATCAATGCTGCGTTTTAGAATTTCAATATGCCTTATTTCGTATAATGATATGCCACTTTTATTGGATATAAAATGATATAAGGCATTTTTGTTTGAAGCTACTTCAGGCGAAACTTGTATGGAGATTTCTTTTTGCATGGGTTTTATTGACGCTACAAATATAGGTTATGATTAACATTTATTTTTTAGGTTATCTGAGGGATTTATGTATTTTTGATTTTCAAAAAAAAATTCTTGGAAAATTCCGCAAAAAAAATTGCAAAATCCACACGCTGGTACCGAAAAATTCATAAATACATTGCGATTGCAACTTTTGTATTTATGTTTATCATAGCTGGTACAGGTTTGCTTTTAGCCTGGAAAAAAGAATTTAAATTCATTCCTCCCACTCAAAAAGATACCGTCAATTTACCATCACTTTCCTTAGAAGAAATTGAAAAAATCGCCACTACTTATATTCTAGAAAATACAGATCTTGATCCTGAAGTAAACAGACTTGATATCAGACCACTGTCAAGGAGTTGCAAAAGTGCGTTTTGAGCACCATTATAGCGAAGTTCAGGTGGGGATTAAATCTGGTGAGATCCTTTCGGTGAAAACCAGAACATCAGACATCATAGAGCAAATTCATGATGGCTCCATTCTTGATTTTTTATTCAAAACAAACAATGAAGAAGTAAAAAAAATCTATGTTACCATTACATGTTTGGCACTTATGTTTCTCTCTGTTACCGGTTTTTATCTTTGGTGGAATCCAAGAAGAATTAAGAAACTAAAGAAGAATTAAACTTCTTTTTCTTAAAACACAATCCGCTTGTTTTCAGTATTTTTACTACCTTAGAGCAATTAATAACCAAAACTTATCAATCAATGAAACAAATCAGTTTAGTTGCAGCATTGCTGTTTCTGCTTATTTCCTGCGCGGAAAAAGAAAGACAACCAGAAAAAGAAATCGCTCAATACACCATTGCTCAATTTATGGACAATGAAGCCGTTTTTGGAAGCGGTTTTTCAAAAGACAACTCCACAGTACTCGTTAGCAGTAATCGATCAGGAATTTATAATATCTATACACTTCCTGCATCTGGTGGTGAAATGACTCCTGTTACGGCTTCAGACTCTTCCTCTGTGTACTCTATTTCGTATTTTCCAAACGATGACAGAATTCTATTTAGAATGGATGGAAACGGCGATGAGATCTACAAAATATTTATGATGGATGACGGAGAAATTACGCGTTTAACGCCAGCTGAAAATGCACGCGCTTTATTTTATGGCTGGTCAAAAGATGGGACTAAACTTTATTATGGTAGTAATGAAAGAGACCCTCGTTATACAGATGTTTATGAAATGGATTTGGAATCCTTTGATTCTAAAATGATTTTCGACAATAAAGACGCTTATAATTTTGGAGGAATTTCAAATACAGGAAAATACATTGCATTTTCAAAATCTTTAAACACCAATGATTCTGATTTGTTTATTTATGATACCAACGAACAAATATTTACACAAATAAACGAAACGCAAAGCGGCAACTCTGCTCAGGATTTTTCAATAGACGATACATATTTTTACTACACAACAGACACCGATGGTGAATTTGCGGTAGCTATGCGTTATGATATAGCAAATAAAACTTCAGAAAAAGTAATGGAAAAGGATTGGGATATCTGGGGAGTTGGATTTAGCCATAACGGAAAATACCGCACGGTTTTTATTAATGAAGATGCTGCAAACACTCTTGAAATCACTGAAACCTCCACAGGTAAAAACCTTGAATTACCTGAATTTGATAATGCATACATCACCGGAATTCAATTTTCAAGAGATGAAACAATGGCATTATTGAATGTGGGTGGTTCTCATACACCAACCAATCATGTATGCATATAATCTAGAAACAAAAGAACAAGTCAAATTAACAGATGCATTAAACGACGTCATCAATCCGGAAGATCTTAGTTGCTGCAAAAATTATAAGATACCCTTCCTTTGACGGCCTTGAGATTCCATCGGTTTATTATGTACCCCATAATGCTTCTGCAGACAATCCCGTACCGGCATTGGTTTGGGTTCATGGTGGACCCGGCGGGCAATCAAGACAAGGATTTAGCTCTCTTATACAGTATTTGGTAAATCACGGGTATGCGGTACTTGCCTTAAACAATCGCGGAAGCAGTGGTTATGGAAAAACATTTTTTCAGCTAGATGATCAAAACCACGGTGAAGGGGATTTACAAGATTGCATTGAAGGCAAAAACTGGCTGGCTCAACAACCGGAAATTGATGGAGATAAAATTGGAATCATTGGTGGTTCTTATGGTGGTTATATGACAATGGCTGCACTGACTTTTGCACCCGAAGAGTTTGATGTGGGTGTAAATATATATGGAGTGACTAACTGGTTGCGAACATTAAAAAGCATTCCGCCTTGGTGGGAAACTTTCAAAGATGCTTTGTATCTTGAAATGGGTGACCCAAACACAGTAGACAGTATTCGACTGCATCGCATTTCACCTTTATTTCATACTGAAAATGTTACCAAACCACTAATGGTTTTACAAGGTGCAACAGACCCAAGGGTTTTACAAATAGAATCTGATGAGATTGTCGAAAACGTTCAAAAAAACGGTGTTCCTGTTGAATATGTATTGTTTGAGGATGAAGGCCACGGATTTGTAAAAAAAGAAAATCAAATCAAAGCCAATGAAAGCATACTCGAATTTTTAAACACCTATTTAAAAGCAGATACTGAAATTCAATAGTCGTTATAGTCGTTCATAAATTTAAAAAAGGATAAGTGACTGATATCGCTTATTCTTTTTAAATCTTTACTAAAATTTTGTTTGGGGCTTTAACTTCTTGTAAATTGTGCAATAATAATTAACTTAAAAACAAATCCTATGAAAATTAAATTTTTAGCAATTTATATGGTTCTTTTTGTGGCATTAATCAGTTGTAAAAACAAAACAAATGATTCAAATGAAATACAAGAAGAAACCGTTGAAGAAAAAGTGGAAGAAAACGTTGAAGTCAAACAGCTTTCAATAATAATGGAGCCTCGAAGCGACTCAAATACAAACGGAAATATCTCTTTTACTGAAGAGAATGGTATAGTAAAGATGCAGGGTGAATTTGAAGGATTAACTCCCGGAATGCACGCCATTCACTTACACGAGAAAGCCGATTGTTCTGCTCCTGATGGCACTTCAACAGGAGGTCATTGGAATCCCACTTTTGAGCCACACGGAAAGTGGGGAGATGAAAAAGGATACCACAAAGGTGACATTGGAAACTTTGAAGCAGATGAAAACGGAAAAGGCATGATTCAATTTGAAACAGACCAATGGTGTATTGGCTGTGAAGATGATACCAAAAATATTGTTGGTAAGTCTGTGATTGTACATCAAGGTATTGATGATTTTGTAACACAGCCCACTGGTGATGCCGGCGGACGCATTAGTTGTGGTGGAATTATTAAATAATTAAATGATTTGCTTTAATAAAAAACACCTGTAAATTATTACAGGTGTTTTTTATTTGAAATACATTTCTATAATGTTTCTTTTTAGGGACTTTCCGGTTCTTGGAAAGTTTACTTTATGTTTCATTAAAATACGTTATTGTATATATAACAAAACTCAAGCCAAAAACCCTAATTTTTAAAATTTTTAAAAGTATTATTCATCCAACAGCAAATTTAAAGTCACATCAATATTATCTCTAGTGGCTCTTGAAAAGGGACAAATTTCATGTGCGGCATTTACCAGCTTTTCGCCGGTTTCAATATCGTGTCCGGGCAGATAACAATCCATAACTGCTTTTAAGTTTAAATCTCCTTCTTCAGATTTTGTCAAGCTAATGTTTGCAGTAACAGTAAAATTACCCAAAGTAACTTTATGATCTTTGGCCACTGCAAGCAAAGCACTACCAAAACAAGCCGAATAAGCTCCTCCAAAAAGTTGTTCGGGATTGGTTCCATCCCCACCGTCACCACCCATAGATTTGGGTATAGAAAGTTGCATATTTATTTTATCATCTTCAGATTTGATATTTCCGGCCCTGGCTCCTGATGCGGTTACCGAAGTTTTGTACAATGTCTTCATGGTCTAATTTTTATTGATTATTGAGAAATTTAAATATACAAGAGAAAACGATGGTTATCAAATTCATATTATTAAATTTGTCTTAAACTAATGAAATGAGTAAAAAGCAGCAAACAGATTCTGCTCTTCATAAAAATACATCGGGAGGCAAGTCAACTTCCTTAGATGCTAATGCTGCTGAATACATCAAACAACAACGACTAAAACAACCCGAAGCTGAGATTCTTATACAGGAGATACGCAAAGGAAACCAAGTCGCGCTAAGTCGTGCTATCACCTTTGTAGAAAGCACTTCAAGCAAACATTCAGAGATTGCACAGAAAATTATTGAAGGATGCCTTCCCTTTGCAAATCAATCAGTTCGAATAGGAATAACCGGTGTTCCCGGAGTGGGAAAAAGCACCTTTATTGAAAGCTTTGGAAAATTACTTTTAGCAAAAGGCAAAAAAGTAGCCGTCCTCACTGTGGACCCAAGCAGTTCTGTAAGTGGTGGAAGTATCCTTGGTGACAAAACCCGAATGGAAGAACTGGTCAAAGAAGAAAATGCCTTTATAAGACCCTCAGCTTCCGGAAAATCATTGGGTGGCGTTGCCCGAAAAACCAGGGAAAGCATCATCCTTTGTGAAGCAGCAGGCTTTGATGTGATTCTCATTGAGACTGTGGGTGTGGGACAGAGTGAAACCGCCGTCCACTCGATGACCGATTTCTTTTTGTTGCTTAAACTGGCCGGAGCCGGTGACGAATTACAAGGCATCAAACGCGGAATCATGGAAATGGCCGATGTCATCGTCATCAATAAAGCCGATGGCGAAAATACCAAAGCCGCCCAACAAGCCAAAGTAGAATTTCAAAGGGCTTTACACCTGTTCCCATCCAAAGAAAGCAATTGGACTCCCAAAACCGCAACTTGTAGTGCTATAAACAATGAAGGTATAGAAGCAATCTGGGAGATTGTTCAAGGATATATAAAATTAACTAAAGAAAATGGCTTTTTTGAACACGAGCGCATCGAGCAGAATAAATTTTGGCTACATCAAACTATTGAAGAACAACTTAAAACCGACTTTTACAACCATCCAGATATAAAAACTGAACTCCCAAAATTGCTCAAAGCCCTAGAAAAACACAAAACCACTCCCTTTGAAGCGGCAAATAAATTATTTAAACTTTTTTCAAAAAAGTAGCTTTGTACCATGCTACTTGTTGCTCTAAGCCTTGTTTCAAATTCGTTTTTGGGTTATAATTTAACAACTTTTTTGCTTTGTCAATAACAGCGCGTGTGCGCAACTGGTCGCCTGTTCTTTTACTTGGCAAGTAATTTATTTGAATGGTTTTGCCCAAAATAGCTTCTACAGTTTGAATTCCTGCTTGAGTTGTATTTTCTTCTTCAGTTCCAAGGTTTATTATTTCTCCATTACAGATGTCCATAAGATCTAATACACTAACAATTCCATCAACAATATCCTGCACATAAGTAAAACTTCTTAAATGCTCTAAGCTTCCCTGAAACAAAGGAAAAGCTTCTCCTTTTAAACCGCAGGCAATGAGTTTTGTATAAAGCTTGTCCGGGCGTTCTCTTGGTCCATAAACTGAATAAAGTCTCAAAGAACATCCTTTCAATACATGCAATCGCACCTTTGCCATCACCAGTTGTTCAGCAGCTAGTTTTGTCACGCCATAATTGGAAGTTGGTTTTGGGGTGTTTGTCTCATCAAATGCTGCTTCAGCACCATAAATGGAGGAGGTGGCAATATTGATAAAGTAAGGAGGTTTTTCACAGCTTTCGACAAAATCCAGCAAATTTTTTGTTCCTAAAACATTATTTGAAAAATAATCTTCAAAAGAAGAACTTTCAGAGATTCCCGGATGTGCAGCAAAATGAATCACCACATCAAAATCCTTTGGCAATAATTTAAACGAAATGGACTCTCTTAAATCACACTCCAAAAATTGAATATTATTGTTGATAAGTTCGTCAACATTGATTTTCTTTAGATCAACACTGTAATAAGGTGAAAAATTATCTAAACCAATCACTTCGTGTCCATTACTTTGAAGTCGTTCTGCTGTATGGGAACCAATAAAACCAGCAGCACCGGTAATGAGGATTTTCATTGTATTCTTTTTTTGAGGCAACAAGGTAAGAAGATTTTAGATTTACACTTAAAAAAAATTGTTGTTTTAAAAAAAGAAATACTTTTGTTATCACAATTAAAACAGTATGAATGTAGCTTTAACAATTATAGTTCCCATATACAATGAAGAAGATAATATGTTGCGGCTTGAACAAGAACTGATTGATTATCTGAAAATTGCCACAGTAAAAACTTCAGTATTATTTGTTAATGATGGCTCAAAAGACAACAGCCAGCAATTCATAGAAGCAATTTGTTCCCGCAGGCCTGAATTTCATTTTATAGCTTTCGAGAAAAACTGTGGGCTAAGCGCGGCTATCAAAGCCGGATTTGACTATGTCACCTCACCTTTGGTGGGTTATATAGATGCTGATCTCCAAACCAGTCCACAAGACTTTAACCTTTTACTTGAAGAGATTGAGCAATATGATCTTGTTACAGGTGTGCGTTCTAACCGAAAAGACAGTTTTGTTAAAAACATGTCATCCAAAATTGCAAACGGGATTCGTCGTGCATTTACCAAAGACGGTATGGATGATACCGGCTGCCCTTTAAAAATAATCAAAACCGATTTTGCGAAACGCATTCCAATGTTCAAAGGCTTACACCGATTTTTACCTGCCATGATTCTTTTACAAAATGGAAAGATAAAACAAGTACCCGTGAGGCATTTTCCAAGAATAGCCGGACAAGCTAAGTTTGGTTTATGGAACCGGCTTGTGGGTCCTTTAATGGATTGTTTTGCCTATCTGTGGATGAAAAAGAAATACATTAATTACAAGATTGGTAAAAAATCATGAGTCATTGGTGGATATACAGTTTGGGTTTTTTAGCACAAATTCTATTTTCTGCCAGAACACTTGTACAGTGGGTAGTTTCTGAGAAAAATAAAAAAGTAATTACTCCCACACTGTTTTGGCAACTTTCACTTTTAGCATCCTTTTTACTCTTTGTTTACGGCTATTTTAGAGATGATTTTGCCATTATGCTGGGGCAAACATTAACTTATTTCATTTATATTAGAAATTTACAATTACAAGGACAATGGAAACAAATTCATCGGTTTTTAAGATGGTTTGTATTTATTTTCCCGATTTTAATTGTGATTTATTCCTATCACAATAACACCTATGATATAGATAATTTGTTAAAAAATGAAGCCATCCCGTTTTGGCTGCTTTTATTGGGAATCGTTGCTCAAATTACATTTACATTTCGATTTTTCTACCAATGGATCTATTCTGAAAAAAAGAAGGAGTCTTTACTTCCCTTAGGATTTTGGATTTTGAGTTTATCAGGTAGTTTCTTGATTTTAATTTATGCTATATTTAGGGAAGACCCTGTTTTGCTCGCCGGTCATATATTTGGCTCAATAGTCTATGTGAGAAACATTTATTTAAATTACAATGAAAAAAAATAAAGAAGTTTTCTGGTTAATATTAGTTTGCATTCTTGTATTTTTTATAAATCTTGATGCCATTTTTATAAATATTATGGAAGCCCGCAATTTTATCACAGCACGCGAAATGCTTCAAAATGGCAACTGGATTTTTACCACCCTCAACGAGTTGCCACGCTATCAAAAACCGCCATTACCCACCTGGTTGACTGCCTTTTCAGTTAGTGTCTTTGGGCTGGACAGTCTTTTTGGCCTTCGGCTTCCTGCTGCAATTTTAGGACTCATTGGTGTATTAATGACTTATTTTATCTCATTAAAAATCACAGCTGAAAAACAGTTTTCATTCCTTGCGGGGCTTATTGCTGTCACCTCTTTCCATATTATTTTTTCAAGTAGAGATGGGCAATGGGACATTTTTACACACGGCTTTATGCTGGTTGCAATTTTCTATATTATTAAACTTTTTAGAGAAAGTAAAAATTTATACAGAAACGCGCTTATAGCAGGTCTCTTTTTTGGATTTTCATTTTTAAGCAAAGGGCCGGTTTCTTTGTATGCATTGCTGCTTCCCTTTTTAATAGCTTATGGCGTCGTGTTTAAGTTCAAAAAAGGAAGACTTTTTCCCATAGTGTTGAGTATTCTCGCAGCTGTAATTGTTTCAGGCTCCTGGAGTTTGTATGTTTATTTCTTTGACACCCGCGCTGTGACAGAAATTACTTCTCTGGAAGCTGGAAGATGGATCAATTACAACGTGCGTCCCTTTTATTATTACTGGAGTTTTGTTGTACAAAGCGGATTATGGACAATTCCCGCATTTGTAGCCTTACTTTACCCCTACCTAAAGGACAAAGTATTTCATAAAAAAGCCTACCAGTTTAGTTTATTATGGACACTTATAGCGGTCGTTTTACTTTCAATTATTCCGGAAAAAAAATCACGGTATCTTTTGCCTGTTTTGTTTCCTTTAGCCATCAACACGGCTTTTTATATAGAATACTTGTTCAGAAGTTTCAAATCGCTTAAAGCGAAAGAAACCTGGCCGGTGTATTTTCATTTTGGTTTGATTGCATTGATTGGTATTGCTTTTCCAATTGCCGGGTATTTATATTTCGGCGAAAGCCTTCAAAACTCCTTTATTTGGTTTGTACTTTCAGCCATTCTGCTATTTGCCATTGGTCTGTATATGGTCTTCCATTTACTCAGAAAAAACATTCAAAGGGTGTTTTATGCTTCCATTGCTTTTATTGTTACTGTAATGTGTTTTGGAATGCCGCTTGCCAAAGAAATTAACCCCAATACTGAATATCGTGGTTCTGAAATTTTAAATAAGCATACTCAAAATCTGAACGTTCCTGTATATGAGTTTTACAATTTTGTGCCAGAGCTTGTTTGGGAATATGGCTCAGCTATTCCTGTTTTACATGATGGAAATAACTATCAATTACCCAGAGAAGAAGCATTTATTTTATTAGTGAGTGAAATTGAAAATAAATTGTTGGAAAAAGAAAAGGTGTTTAAAAATTATAACCTAAAAAAACTGGACAGCATCGATGTCAATCCAACAGAAAATAGAAGGAGTCGTTTGAAACGCAATGTTTTTTATGTAACTAAACAATAATATTAGTATTTAGGTCTGGAAAATAACCTCCATCTTGCTTAATTATTTAAGCTTAGTATCCAACCACTCCTTTTGAGGTTCAGTCAATTCATTTTTAATTAGAAATAATTGAAGTTTAGTTTCCTCTTCTTTAAGCAATTCATCTAGTAGTTGTATGCTAGTACTTCTAAAACGCCAAATAGGATGCAGACAAGCATCTATAAGATATTTTAAGTTTTGATTGGTAAATCCATCCATTCCTGATAAAAATTCAAAAGCATTGCGGCGAATTTCAAAACTGAATTTAGGGGAAGCATAGCTGCTTAGCTCGTTAAAAAATGCTTGTTTGTTTTCGTTTTGAAAATTATCCGTTACAATTGCAAGTGTCAACCACAATTGGCGGATGTTCTTGTCCTGAAAGCCCGTCACTCCGTTCATTTTTTCTAAAAACCGATTACGGTCTTCGGGAAAATTGAGCCATAAATAATATAAGGCGGCCTCTTGTGTCACATAAGAATCATCATCCAATAGAGATTCATATTGGGGTTTAAGTTGAGGAGGAATTTTTTCCATACTCAAAGCAATGGCTTGTCTCACACATAGGTTTCCGCTTTCAAAGGCTTTTAGATATAAGGGAAGGCTTTCGCCGAAAGGCTCATCAGCCAATTGATAAACAACCGCCTGACCCAGATAGTCATTGACAGGCGCTTTCAAAAACCCGGAAAGCACTGTTACCTTTTCAGCTAAAGGACGTTGTGCAATGGCAGACAAACCCAAATAATTTTCCATAAAAGGGGATTTTCGCAAAGACTCCAGCGCTTGGGTTGACCTAAAAGCACCTTGATTTAACCAATCACCTTTAAACCACTGCAGGTCATCACCGTTGAGTAACGTGATTTCATTCAAAAAATCGTCTGTTTTAACTGAGCCAAATTTATGTTTATTCAAAAAATTCTGTACCGCTTGCTTAAACACTAGAGGTCCCACACGCTCATTGAGAATATGCAGTGCCCAGGCTCCTTTTTGGTAATAAGTAAGCGAACTCGCCCCTGCTTTGAGAATGGGCTCGCCTTTGCCTTGATCACTCAATTCAGTGAGTTGCTCAGCGCTTTGGTATAGTTTCCAATAGTAATAGTCATCTCCAAAAATTTCGCGTTCAGCGAGTAAGGCATAGTAAGTAGAAAAACCTTCCTGTAACCAATGATGTTGACTACTTTGGGCTGTTACCAAATTGCCAAACCATTGATGGGCGAGTTCGTGTGCATTGACATTCACATAATTGCGATCCATAAAGCCGGTGGAGTCCACTACAAAAGCTTCAGAAAAAATGGTGAGGGTGGTGTTTTCCATTCCGGCATAGAGGAAATCCCTTACCGGTACTTGTTTGTAATTTTCCCAGGGATATGCCACTCCAATTTCGTTTTCCAAAAATTCAAATATTTCATTTGTGTACCGATAGGTCGGCTCCACTTTGAAATCATTGCCTGCGGAATAATAAAATTCTAGTGGAATCCCGCTTGAAGAAGTTGCAGAATGCTTTTCAAAATTTCCCATAGCAATTGCCACCAAGTAACTACTCATCGGGTTTTTCATGGAGAAGTACCATCTTTTTTGGTCATTAATAGGGTGTTCTCCTTCCAGCCTGCCGTTTGCTATTACTTCAAATTCAGCCGGAGCTGTAATACTTAGATTAAATATGATTTTATCATTGACGTCATCAATTGATGGTAACCAGTGTGAGGTGTATTTGCCCTGCCCCTGCGTCCAGACTTGGTCTCCAAAAAAGTACATGGTTTGTTTTGGCAAAGCCTCATAATAAAATGAAATCGAATATTCTTTATCTGCCTCAAAGGGATGTTTTATCCAGACTTTATCATCTGTTGCTCTTAATGAGACTTTGGTTTGGGAAGACGCGCTTGAATGTACTGCCATTCCTATGGCATCCAGAAAGACAGAGTCTGTTTTTTGTAGAATTTCAAATTTATATTGAAGGAAACCTATTACTTTTTTATTTTTCGGAAAGATTGTAATATCGGCTTTCAACTCTTTAAAATCAACTATTTGTGATTGCTGTCCAAAAGCAATTACAACTGAAAAAAAACAAAGTATTAAAATTCGCACAGGAGTGAAATAAAGGAGTTATAACAGCAAGCAAATTAATTAAAATTTCGTTTAAAGCGAAACCAAGACCTTCAATGTTTTAAAAAACAAAAGAAACGCCTTATGCTATTAAAATGTTTTTTCTCTTTTACATTCCTTTTGAATGCTTTAATTTAGTCCAATGAACGCAAGCTTCCTTCAAACTCCCATTGAATATTTAAAAGGCGTGGGCCCCAACCGGGCTGATTTGCTGCGCAAGGAAGCAGGCATATTCACTTATCAGGACTTGCTTCATTTTTTTCCAAACCGTTATATTGACCGCACCCGCTACTACAAAATCAATGAATTGCAGCAAAACAATGCTGAAATGCAGATTATAGGCAAGATTACCCATATCAAAACGGTGGAGCAAAATAAGAGAAAACGCCTGGTCGCCACTTTTACTGATGAAACCGGCACTATGGAATTGGTATGGTTTCGCGGTTTGAAGTGGATTAAAGAGAGCTTGAAAATCAATGTGCCCTATGTGATTTTTGGAAAAGTCAATTGGTTTAACGGCAGTTTCTCGATGCCACACCCTGAGATGGAATTAATGGAAGAACACGAGCAAAGTTTGCGCTCTGCCATGCAACCGGTGTACCCCTCAACAGAAAAACTTTCCAACAGCGGAATTACCAACAGAGTCATCAACAAATTGATGCAACAATTGTTTCTGGATTCCAAAAATAAATTCAGTGAAACGCTTTCAAAAAACATTCTTGACGAACTCAAATTATTACCTAAAAATGAGTCGCTTTTTAATGTCCATTTTCCGAAAAGTCAGGTGCTCTTATCCAAGGCGCAATACCGATTAAAATTTGAAGAATTTTTTTACATTCAATTGCAACTAATCAGGAAAAATCTGATTCATAAAAGCAAAATAAAAGGCTATCGTTTTGAAAAAGTGGGACCGCTTTTCAATGCCTTTTATAAAGACCATTTGCCCTTTGATTTAACCGGGGCTCAAAAACGGGTCATCAAGGAAATTAGAAATGATTTGGGCAGCAATGCACAGATGAACCGACTTTTGCAGGGAGACGTGGGATCAGGAAAAACTATAGTTGCTCTCATGTCAATGATAATAGCACTTGACAACGGTTTTCAAGCCTGTTTAATGGCTCCGACTGAAATTTTGTCAGTCCAACACTACAACAGTTTAGTTGATATGTGTAATAAATTGAAAATCAGTATTTCATTACTCACAGGTTCAACTAAAACTTCAGAAAGAAAAATAATTCATGAAAATCTGGAAAACGGCACTTTAGACATCTTAATTGGCACCCATGCACTGATAGAAAACAAGGTAAAATTTAAAAATTTAGGGCTTGCAATCATCGATGAGCAACACCGTTTTGGGGTTGAGCAACGGGCAAAATTATGGCACAAAAATGAATTTCCGCCACACATTTTGGTGATGACCGCCACCCCTATTCCGCGTACTTTGGCGATGAGTGTTTATGGCGATTTGGACATCTCGGTTATCGATGAATTACCCCCCGGAAGAAAGCAAATTAAAACAGTGCATCGCTATGATTCAAATCGCTTAAAAGTCTTCAAATTCATTAGGGATGAAATTGCAAAAGGGAGGCAAATTTATATCGTATATCCATTGATTCAGGAGAGTGAAAAAATGGACTATAAAGATTTGATGGATGGCTATGAAAGTATCGAAAGAGAGTTTCCAAAACCCACATATCAGGTATCCATTGTTCATGGACAGATGAAAGCAGCAGATAAAGATTATGAAATGCAACGCTTTGTCAAAGGAGAAACTCAAATTATGGTCGCAACTACGGTAATTGAGGTGGGCGTTAATGTTCCAAATGCAAGTGTGATGATTATTGAAAGTGCAGAGCGGTTTGGATTATCACAGTTGCATCAGTTAAGAGGTCGTGTGGGTCGCGGTGCCGATCAAAGTTATTGCATTTTAATGACTTCATTCAAACTATCAAACGATGCCAAAACGCGCTTAGAAACAATGGTGCGCACCAATGATGGATTTGAAATTTCTGAAGTGGACTTAAAATTACGCGGCCCGGGAGATATGATGGGTACTCAACAAAGTGGAGTCTTACAACTCAAAATTGCAGACCTACTAAAAGACGGTGACATTTTAAAAATAGCACGCAGTTATGCCTGGCAACTATTAAAACAAGACCCTTCTCTAACCAACCCTGAGAATATTGCTGTTAAAAACACCTATGCCCAGTTGACGAGGTATAAAAATATCTGGAATTATATTTCTTAAAGAATTAGGTCTTAAAAGGAACTGCATTTTATTTTAAAACTACATACCTAAATTTAATTTCAAGAGGATTTAAAGCTACAAACAGCCGTGGAATTAATTCTTCTCCATACGCATCAAAAAATTCAGAAAAATTGGCATTACGCTCTTGCAGACTTCCATTTGGAAAGAGCTCATCTTGCTGATTAACAATCCTTTCCAAATGATCTGAGAGTTTTCGTTTTTGTGCTTTTAACAATCTCTTTTCAAGTGAATCCAGCCCATTGAGCTGCTTTTTTTCCTGAGCTGCAACAGCACCTTTAAAAGATTTATCTGTTTGTTCTGCTAGTTTGTAAAGGTCTTTAAATTGTTGTTGTAAGTGGTTTCGCTGTAGCGAAAAATCAATTTTTATTGCTGAAATCTGTCGGGTTACTTTATCCTCCAATTTGTGTTTGGGTAAAAATAAATCTTTTATAGAAACATTGAGCTTTTGAATTTTAGACTTTTGTTTTTCCGAAAGGATTAAAGCCGAATTACGAAGCATCAGCATGGGGAATGTGACTTTCAATTCATCAAAATAACCTTTTAACTGAAGCCAGTATGCAAGCTCTCCTCCTCCTCCAATGTAGCAAAGATTTGGCAAAATAACTTCCTGATAAAGGGGTCGCAATAAAACATTGGGACTAAAACGCTCCGGGTGGTTTTCAATTTCAGAAAGCATACTCTCCTTGTCAAATTTTAGTTCTGTGTTATTGACGAAGTAAAATCCTCCTTTTTCAATGATGCGTTCTCGCAGTCCTTTTTTGAGATAAAACAAATTGATCTCGCGAGGGTTTACTTGAAGTTTGTAGTTTTTGTTGGGGACCGCATTGATTTCACGATTTGTTTTTTCAACAAATTCTGATGAGGTATTTTTAATTATTTCATCCTTAATGTATGGAATAAAAAGCTGTTTCAATTCCTTTTCATTAGCATCGAGTATGACCAAACCATACTCCCCAAACAGTTCATTTGCAAGGTATCGCGTAGCATCAGCCAGGTTGGTATGATTGAGATAAGCTTCTTTAAAGAGTTTTTTTAATTTTTCGGAATTGGGTGAAGTACTTAGTTGTTCAGAAAAGGTTTTGTACACTTTATCCAGTTCGTCGGTTGAAAGTTCGCCCACAGCCCCGCCAGATTTTCTGTCCCAAACCACCTTTTTATTTTTAAAATTAAAAAAATTGATTTCGTCAAAATCGTGATCCTCAGTTGCCATCCAATAAATTGGCACAAACTGATATTCAGGGTACTCCTTTCGCAATTGTGAACATAAATTAATTGTAGAAATAATTTTATACAAAAAGTACAAGGGACCGGTAAATAAATTGAGTTGATGGCCGGTTGTGATAGTAAAATTTTTTGATTCTTTAAGTGCGTTTATGTTAAAATTAGTTGTAGCAGACGTTGGTATATTTTGGTATTGTTTTTTTAGGACTTGAACCAGGGCTTCTCTGTTTTCTGGTGTGAAGTTATTTTTCTTTTCTTTTAACTGATTCTCAAATTCCTCTTTATGCGGAAAACGCTTGTATAAAAACTGAATCGCATCATCCTGAGCAAGATAGTCATTAATGAGATTGGAAAAATATCCCGTTTTATGATAAGAAATACAGTCTTCTGGCATAATTGAATTTAAAACGAAAATCAAAGATAGTTTTTTGCAGGATTTATTTCTTAAAAATTCCGTTAATCTTAAACTGATTTATAGTTGTTTTTAGTAGTTTTAGCACCACAAAAAAATAAAACAACACCTTAAAATGAAAAACCTTCTCCCTTCACTTCTTTTCTTTTTACTATTTAGTTTTGGTTTTGGGCAATCTATCCAATCCCCTTCAGAATTTTTAGGGTATGAAATCGGCACCCAATTCTCAAGACACGCAGACATTGTTAACTATTTCAATCACGTCGCTGAGAACAGTTCTATGGTTACTTATCAGGAATATGGACAAACCAATGAAAGACGCAAACTCACTTATGCCGTTGTCACTTCAGAAAACAATATAAGAAATATTGAAACCATCCGAACTAATAATTTAAAACAAATCGGTTTGGCAGAAGGCTCAGCAAATCCAGATATTGCAATCGTTTGGTTGAGTTACAATGTACACGGAAACGAAGCATCCAGCAGTGAAGCCGCTATGCAAACCCTTTATGAATTAATTACCCAAAAACAGGCCTGGCTTGAAAATACAGTTGTCATCATAGACCCCAACCTGAATCCTGACGGTCGTGATCGTTATGTGAATTGGTACAATCAGGTAAAAGCAACGCCATACAATGCAGCTCAAGTTGCTGCAGAACATATGGAACCTTGGCCGGGCGGACGTCCCAATCATTATCTCTTTGACCTTAACCGCGATTGGGCCTGGGCCACACAGGTAGAAACACAGCAACGTTTGAAGGTTTACAACCAATGGATGCCCCATATTCACGTGGATTTTCATGAACAAGGCATCAATGAGCCTTACTATTTTGCTCCTGCAGCAGAACCATTTCACGAAGTTATTACAGATTGGCAGCGTGATTTTCAAACACAAATTGGAAAAAATCACGCCAGCTACTTTGATAAAGAAGGCTGGTTATTTTTCACCAGAGAACGATTTGATTTGCTCTATCCCAGTTATGGAGATACTTATCCCACTTATGTGGGAGCCATTGGGATGACTTATGAACAAGCAGGTCACGGTCGTGCAGGATTGGGTATCGATACCGATGAAGGCTATGAGCTCACCCTTGTTGACCGTGTTGAGCATCAAAAAACCACCGGACTTTCCACCGTTGAAATTTCTTCAAAAAATGCTAAAATGCTGAATACCGAATTTCAGAAATTCTTTCAGCCAAATCTAAAATATAAAAGCTATGCCTTGCAGGGCGAAGAGGATAAAATCAATGCCCTGGCGAGATTACTTGATAAGCATGAGATAAAATATGGTTTTGCAAACAGCGGAAGTGCCAGTGGTTTTCATTATGGCACTAACAAAAACGGAAGCATGAATTTGAAGAATGCTCTGGTTGTGAGTACAAATCAGCCCAAAGGCAGAATGGTGCAAGCACTTTTTGAGCCGGAAACAAAATTGAGCACACCACTCACTTATGATATCACAGCCTGGAATTTACCACATGCTTACGGTTTGGATGCCATTGCAAGCACTTCTCTTATAACCGCAAATGAAGTACAAACAAAAACGCCTATGCTCAATGGAATGGATCCCAATGCGGCAGGATACATCAGCAAATGGAACAGTATGCAAGATGCAGCTTTCCTTTCAGAGTTGGTTCAGGCAGGAATAAAAGTGCGCTTTAGCGAAAAGAAATTTGGCCTTGCCGGCGAAAGTTTTGACAGAGGAAGTCTTATCATCACAAAAAGTGATAATCGCTCCGTTGAAAACTATAACCAAAAAGTTACTGAAATTGCAAATAAACACAAAAGGAAATTATTTATCGCGCCCACCAGCTTTTCAGACACGGGAACCGATTTTGGTTCGCCTGATGTAAAGATTATCCACCCACCAAAAGTGGCTTTATTGAGAGGAAGATATACCTCTTCACTAAGTTATGGGGCTTTGTGGCATTTCTTTGAGCAACAATTGCACTATCCTGTAACCTCCATTGACACCGATTATTTTAAGAATATAACCCTCGATCAGTTTGATGTCTTGATATTGCCCTCAGGGTATTATCAAGGATATCTTGACGAAAGCACATTAGGAAAGCTTAAAGAATGGGTGAGCAAAGGCGGAACATTGGTTGCCATTGACAATGCTTTGAGCACTTTTGTTGACAAAGAAGGTTTTGGACTCAAAAGAAATGAGACCGATGAAGCAGAAAAAGAAGAACCAAATTTACTCATTCCTTACGACCAAAGAGAAAATGAAAGCGTGAAAAATTTCATCACAGGAAGTATTTTTAAAACCAAAGTGGATGTATCTCACCCGTTGGCTTTTGGCTACACAGAAAATTATTTTACGCTAAAAGCAGGAACAAGCGCATATAACTTTCTTGAAGGTGGTTATAATGTGGCTTATATTGAAGGGGATGCAGAGCGAGTAAGCGGTTTTGCCGGTGAAGAAGCTTTGAAAGGGTTGAAAAATTCATTGGTTTTTGGTGAACACAAAATGGGCCGAGGCAGCGTGATTTATCTTGCTGATGATGTCATGTTTCGTTCCTTTTGGGAAAATGGGAAGTTGTTTTTAGTCAATAGCTTGTTTTTTATTAATAATAAGGTGGTGGTGTTTTAGTCCTCCCCCTAGCCCCACCAAAGGAGGGGGAACTCTTATGGATGTACTTTTTCTAATAGGATTGGCATTGGCTCCCGGGGCGGCGATTGGTTTGTTTATCTGGCTCAGGGACAAGTATGACCGTGAGCCTTTAAAGCATCTATTTATCAGCTTTATGTTGGGTGTACTTTGTGCGATACCTGCTGTGATACTGTCAATTGTTCTGGGAAAGTTTATTCCTGTGGATTTTGGAAACATTGTTTCAGTCGCTATATATGCCCTTATTGTAGTAGCTTTCGCTGAAGAATTTGCTAAATTTTTAGTCCTAAGGTTTTATGCGTATCGCCAAAAAGAATTTAACGAGCCCTTTGACGGCATCGTTTATGGGGCCATTATCAGTCTCGGTTTTGCCGGAATTGAAAACATACTTTATGTCGCAGATGGCGGAGTTCAAGTGGGCCTTTTAAGAATGTTTACGGCGGTTCCTGCTCACGCCAGTTTTGGAATTATTATGGGCTATTATTTTGGTATGGCCTGGCAATATAAAGAAAGAGCAAAAGAATTTAAGTTGAAGGGTTTGCTAGCAGCTATCGTTCTTCATGGGCTTTATAACTTCTTTTTAATGCAACAAAGCTACCCTGCCTTTTGGTTTTTATCTTTTGTGGGGCTTACTATCAGTATTCGCTTGTGTTTTAAAGCGATGAAAGCGCATAGTGAGCGGTCTCCGTTTAGATTTAAGAAAAAATTATGATTATTCAGATTTTAATGTAGCTTTGCCTCCGTTAATTAATAAACTAAAAAAAAATGAAAAAATTATTTGTATTATTTGTATTTGCCGCCTCGGCTATGTTTGTTTCATGCAGCAGTGATGATGACAATGGAGGAAATGAAGAAAAAATTATTGGTAATTGGGAGTTTACTCAAGATGGAACCATAGTTGATGGACAAGAAATACTTGTACCTTATGAAAACGAGGCTCCTGAATGTGGTAAAGATTTTATTGAATTTAGAGCAGACAATACTATTCAAAGTGTTATATTCTTTTTAGACTTTAATGAAGAATGTGATTCTGAAACAGATTCTGGAACTTATGCAGTATCAGGTAAAAATATTACATTAACAACAAGTGGTGAAACAGTTGTCGCAGAAATTGTAACATTAAACAATACGACATTAAAAGTAAAAGTAACTGAAGAGTTTGGAGGAGAGACTTTTATTTTTATATCAGTACTTAAGAAGGTATAGTATTTAACTTTTATTATAATATTAAAGATGGGTTTACTTTTTGTAAGTCCATCTTTTTTTTATTCAAACCTGATAGCCTTAACCGGCGAAATCTTGGTAATGATATAAGATGGTATCAAAAGCATCAATAAACACAATAAGAACGTGCCTGCGTTGAGGATTAAAATATAACCCAAGTCTAGATAAACAGGAGCCTCAGTAACATAATAGGTATCTGGATTTAAGGGAAATAACTTAAAATATTTTTGAGCCAATAATAAACCTATTCCAATCAAATTTCCCCAAAAAAGGCCAATACCAATTAAATAGACCGCATTGTAAATAAAAACTTTTCTTATGCTCCAGTTTGAGGAGCCCAAAGATTTTAATATCCCAATCATTTTGGTGCGTTCCAGGATCAATACCAGCAAAGCGGTAATCATATTGATACCTGCCACAAGAATCATAATCCCAATAATAAGCGCAATGTTAAAATCAAACAAATCCAGCCATTCAAAAATGGAAAAATACTTGTCTCGTATTGTTTGGGTATCGAGTGTGGAATCCACATTATAATACACTTTGTTTCCGGTTTCTTGAATTTTATCAAAATCGGTTACAAAGAGTTCAAAAGCACCTATCTGGTCTGCTTCCCATCGATTCAAACGCTGAATGTGCCTGATATCTGCTATCAAATAACTTTCATCAAACTCTTGAAAGCCACTGTTGTAAATACCCACCAACGTAAAACCACGAGGCCTTAAAGGCCTGTCTTTGCTCTCTTCATCAAAAAAATAGGTAATCACTTTATCCCCTATTTTTAAATTCAGTCTGTTTGTAATGAATTCAGACAGTAGAATTTCATCATTGAGTGTTTCTTCATATAGAGGCAAACGACCATCTCTTAAAAATTCCTCAAAATACTGCCAATCATAATCATCACCCACACCTTTGACAACCACACCTTCAAAATCGGTTTCAGTCCTAATAATTCCACCTTTTAATGCGGTAATCTGTATGTGTTTAATTTCGGAGATTTCTTCAAAAACAGGATAAAAAGGCTGGTTGATTGATATGGGATTTTGAGAATCATTTGAAAAATTTGTATCAAAGTGTGAAATGATAATATCACCGTTGAAAGCAGAAACCTTTTCACGCACCTTTTGTTGCAACCCCACACCGGTTGCAATTGAAACAAGCATCATGATCATCCCTAAAGCAATTGCAGTAATCGCGATTTTTATTATTGGCGCCGATATACTACTTTTATAGTCCTTAGACCGTATGATTCGTTTTGCTATGAAAAACTCAAAATTCAATATTCCAGGTAATTTTAGGCTCAAAAATACCACTTTATTTTTGATGCTCGTAGTGTTGGTTTCTATTTCCTGCAAAGGTCAGGAAAAGAATTTCAATGTAGAAACCTCGTTTGAAGAAAGTGAAGTAGCTACTTATCCGGTGGTGGGTGCTAACCAAACGGGGGCATATCTTCCCTTTTTGAGAGACAAGCGCGTGGCCATCGTCGCCAATCAAACCAGCGTGGTTTTCAAGCCCGAAAACTTTATTTTTATGGAAGACTTTTGGGATGAAACAACAAGGTCCTATAAACAACGCCAAACCCAGCGCTGGGTTTTCAGCAAGCGCACCCATTTGGTAGATTCGCTTTTGGTACACAACATTCAGGTTACTAAAGTTTTCGCCCCTGAGCACGGATTCAGAGGAACTGCAGATGCCGGCGAACTCGTTAAAGACGGAAAAGACAGCAGAACCGGTGTGCCCATTATTTCGCTTTACGGAAGCAATAAAAAACCCACTCCCGACCAATTGAAAGACCTCGATGTAGTGATTTTTGACATTCAGGATGTGGGGGCACGATTTTACACCTATATTTCCACATTACACTATGTCATGGAAGCTTGCGCGGAAGCGGGAATTCCCTTGGTAATCCTCGACCGACCAAACCCAAATATCCATTATATCGACGGACCCATACTCGAGCCTGCTCACAAAAGCTTTGTCGGGATGCACCCCATTCCCGTTGTACACGGAATGACCATTGCAGAATATGCCCAAATGATCAACGGTGAGGGCTGGCTGGAAAATGGTCTGAAGTGTGAACTCGAAATCGTTACCGGTAAAAGACTACAATCGAAACATGTCTTACAGCTTGCCCATCAAACCATCGCCCAACTTACCCAATGACAAATCAATCAACCTCTACCCTAGCACCTGCTTTTTTGAAGGCACACCACTCAGTGAAGGTCGCGGCACCTCTATGCAATTTCAGATATTTGGCAGTCCCAGCTTGCCTAAAGATACTTACACTTTTACCTTTACACCCCAACCCAACGAAGGAGCTAAAAACCCAAAATTCAGTGGTGAACTCTGTTATGGCAAAGACCTGAGAGGTGAAGATAAATTGGACTACCTCAACTTGCAATGGTTGATTGATGCTTATAATGCTACCGGAAAACAAGCTTCTTTTTTTACTAATTTCTTTACAACTCTGGCAGGAACTAAAACCCTGCAGCAACAAATTGAACAAGGCATGAACGCTGAGGAAATCAGGTTAACTTGGAAGGAAGGACTGGAGAAGTATGATTTGATGAGAAAGAAGTATATGTTGTATGATGATGTGAAGTGATTTAATGCAAATTAATTTACCAATAAATAATCAATATTATGGAAAAAGTCAATGAATACTCAAACGGTGAAATCACCATTTTTTGGAAGCCTGGACTTTGTACGCATTCCGGCGTTTGTGTAAGAACCTTACCCAAGGTTTACAACCCCAAGGAAAGACCATGGATCAAAATTGAAAACGCCACTTCCGAGGAGCTAATGAATCAAGTTAGCAAATGCCCTTCGGGAGCGTTGAGCTTTAAAAAAAATCAATAAGTCTATGGAAATTCAACATATCAATAGAGAAACCAAAGGGTTTTTTAAAGCCGTTTCAGACGAGAAAGAAGCCGGCAGAATGACATATTCTTGGGCTGGTAAAGAGAAATTCATAATTGATCATACCGAAGTAAACGAAGAATTTAACGGACAAGGAGTTGGTGAAAAAATGGTGTTGGCCGCTGTCAATTATGCACGGGAAAACAACTTGAAAATTATACCACTATGTCCCTTCGCAAAGGCAATGTTTGATAAGATACCGGAAATAAGGGATGTGCTTTAATTGGTTTTGGTTAAAAACCAAAATAAAAAAAGCAAAAAAGAGATGAGACTGAATCCTTTGGAGAGTAAACAGTATTGATATTTTGTAACAAAATAACTCTCATCTCTTATTGATATTTTCTTTTCTTACATTAGTGTAATTGATAATTCAATCCATTTGAACCATCTTGGCTTTATTTAAAATAGTGTCGCTTATTGGCTTTCTTATGATTATGCCAGATTGGACTACACATTGACTATGTAAACGAAACCAAATTTTTACTCTTCAACTTTAAACCCCTTAAGTTTTGCAATATCTTGAATGGAAGAAACAATCGCATTTCCCAAATCATCCTGCGTTCCTTCTTTAGTTTGTTCTTTTTCAATAAAAGCCTGACGCTTTTTGGCTAATTCGGCGATTTCCTTTTGAATTTGCTCACGCTCTTTTGCTTTAGCGTTGACATAGGCCTCCAGTTGCGCTTTTGATTTCCCTTTGAGTTCCTCAGGCAGTTCATCTTCTTCGATTTCTGAAAGAGCTTTAGGATCAGAATTCACCCTATCCACTAAGTCCCAGCTTTCATTGCGATATACAGCTCCTGCTTTAGCTACCGTGCGTTCTGCATAATTGGCTGTTGAAATGCCTTCTGCAGCAGCATCTTGCTGAACTTGAGATGCTTTTTTAGCTCTTCCGGCACTGCCATAACCAATGTAGGTAGCATTCAATTGCTGGTTGCAAACCGTGATTTGATCATCATATGGAGTGATGATATATCGCACCCTGGCGTCAGAATCAATATGAAAGTATTTTCCGTTCCCTCTATCTGCACCGTCTTTCCAATGGGTGCGAATACCCTCCTGATTGTTTCCACAAAAAATGGTGTTTATAAAAACCCCCTTCTTTACAGCATCTGCGATGGCTTCTTTGTAATTGACACTTCCTTGATCAAAGGGTTCATTGCCGGCAATGTAAATGAGTTTCATCGCATTTTTATCAGCATTCCAGTCGAGTTTTTTTGTCGCGTCTATAATCACTGCACCACAATATTCAGACCCCCCATTGGTGCGCAAGGCAAACAAGTGTTCAGAAATCAAATCTAAATCGTTAGTGAGTCCCACTACCTGACGAATGTAATCTGACTCCTGAGACAAACCGGAATTGCCATATTCATACAACGAAATTTCAATTTCCGGTGCTTTACCATTGTAGCGTAAAGTAGTCATCGTGTTCACAATAGTCCACAAGCGCGCTTTTGCCTGATTGATTAAACCATCCATACTGTTTGAGGTATCCAGCAATAAGGCTACTTGAATGCTTCCACCAGAGGCGAGTTCATCAGATTTTAAATCTGAAAGTTCATTTGAGGTTTTCGCTTGCACGAAAAATATTCCGAAAAGGAAAACAACCGTGCTTAAAATTAATTTTTTCATAAGATGTGTTTTTAAAGATTTTGAGTAAAAGTAGCGGCATGAATTCCTCAAAACCCAAAGACATGGTGAAATGGCTATTTGACTTGGTGAATCCCGTTTTTTAAAACGTTTTTATTTCTTTACTTTACATTATTATTTTAAAACCCAATGAAAAGGATTATTTACCTATTTTTCTTTTTGACCCTTACCCCTTCCGTGCTGTTGGGCCAAGACACTATTATACCTGCTAAAAGTGCTTCTTCCTTAAATAAGAAAGCTAAAAAAGTAGAAAAATCCTTAACTGAAAACGACCCTGAAGCACTGGCAAAAAGCTATGAAGAATTGGCTAACGGCCTCATTGAAAATGGTGATTTTGCCCGCGCAGAACCTTATATTAACAATGCTCTCGAACTTTATAAAAAGCAAAAAAACACGGAGAAAGTTGTTCAACTCACCCGCCGTTTGGCACAGGTTCAGGAAAACCAGCAGAAGTATAAGGAAGCGATTACCAATTTTAGAGAGGCGGGCAATCGTGCAGAAGGTGCATCCTCTTCTCAAATGAATTTCAACGATGCCAACAGGGTAAGCCAACGAACAAACCCGGCGGCACAAATGGATTATATTGATGCCAATATCGAACTTGCAGAGGAGGATGCAGAAAGCGATGAAAAAATTCAACTTTACAGGCAAAAAGCAGCGACCAATTTATTAAAAGACGACAAGGAGGAGGCCCTTGAAAGTTATGGTAAAGCCATTGAACTGGCCGCAGAAAAGCCCGCAGAAGCTGCAAAACTCAAACGTGAAGTCGCCACCATTTATGCCGGTGACAACAAACTTGTGGAGGCCATTGCTATTGCTGAAAGTGCACTTGAGCAAGCCATTGCAGTTGGCGAGACTGATGAAATTCTCAAACAAAAACTACAACTGGCCGATCTTTATTATAAAAATAACGATGAGCATAAAGCCACCTCGCTGCTTGAAGAAACCTATGCCCAGGCCGTTCAACTGGGGAAAACCTATGCTGCCAAAGAAACTACAGTCAATCACGCTGCTATCTTTGAATCAAAGGGAGACACTCAACAATCACTCAAGTTATACGACCGTTTTCTCGAAGATTTTGAAACACTTATTATGAGGGACAGTTCGCTGGTTGACACCAAACTTTTTGCATCCACCGAAGAAAAAATACAGCAACTGGAAAAGGAGCGCCAGCTAAAAGATGCTTTGTTACAAAAATCAAACACCTTCAATCTGGTGCTTATCGTTTCGGTGTTGCTTATGTTGTTATTACTGGCCTGGATTGTTCGTTCACTTTTTGCCATAAAAACGAAGAATAAACGCATTGCCCTGCAATCGTTGAGACGCGAGATGAATCCGCATTTTATTTTTAACAGTCTCAACAGTGTCAACCAGTTTATTGCACAAAATAACGAGCTGGAAGCCAACAAATACCTCACCTCTTATTCCAACCTGATGCGCAGTATGATGGAAACCTCCAATGAGGATTTTATCACCTTGAGCGATGAACTAGAGCAACTCAAAAAATACCTCAACCTGGAACATTTCCGATTTCAGGATGCATTTGATTATGAAATTACCGTTGATAAAGCGCTAGATGCAGATGCTGTTAAAATACCCGGTATGCTCATTCAGCCGCAGCTTGAAAATGCTGTTTGGCACGGTTTGCGTTACAGGGAAGAAAAAGGAATGCTCAAACTTCAGTTCTTAAAAGAGGACAATCACATTAAAGTAATTGTAGAAGACAACGGCATTGGTTTGGAAAAAAGTGAGTCATTAAAAACCGGTAATCAAAAATTACATAGTTCCAGGGGGCTCAATAACGTGAGAGAACGCATTCAGTTATTGAACGACTTGTACAAACAAAACATTCAATTTAAAATCGAAAACCGAACCGATTCAACAGGAACCCGGGTCCTTCTAATATTCCAACAAAAAGTGTAAATCTGTGTCTATAAAAAGTGTAATCATAGAAGATGAACTAGCTGCTCGCGAGGCCCTAAAAAGCTATTTGGCAAAATACTGCCCACAAGTGGAACTGGTGGGCGAGGCTCAAAACAGCCGTGAAGGCATTGCTCTTATTCAACAAGTGCAACCCCAACTTGTTTTTCTGGATGTTGAAATGCCCTTTGGCAATGCGTTTGATGTTTTGGAAGGCTGTAAACACCTGCAGTTTGAAACTATTTTTGTGACTGCTTTTTCTGAATATTCACTGCGTGCCTTAAACCAGAGTGCCGCTTATTATCTTTTAAAACCGGTGAGCATCGAGGAATTAATCGTTGCCGTTAACAAAGTGCAAGAAGAAATAAACAAAGACCTCCTTTTTAACCGCAACCAAATCATTGTACAAAATATCAAGGAACCTTCACCTGAAAAACAACAAGTGATTCTCCCCACTTTAGAAGGATTTGAAGTGGTGAAAATGGAAGACATCATTCGCTTACGCGGAAACGGGAACTTCACCGATATCCACTTAAAAGACGGAAGTAAAAAAATGGTGTGTCGGTTTTTAAAACACTTTGAAGAAATGCTTCCTCCTCCTTTTTTAAGGGTGCATCGCTCCCATTTGATCAATATGAATTGTGTGACTTCATACATCAAAAGCAATGGTGGTTCTGTAATTCTTAGCGATGGTGCTGAAGTTGAAATTTCTGAAAGCTATAAAAATCAATTTATCGCCTATATGGGCGGATGATTCGAGGGTTTTAATTCTATTTAATTATTTAATAGGGCGTAACATCTTTTAACTGTATCAATCTTTCTTATAACTGAGAAGTACTGTTTTAAGCTCTAAATTTTCAAAAAGCAATGCACTTTCACTTGCTTGTAAGTGCTGTTAGGGGTTTGTTTTTCAATTATTTTGTTATTTCTGCTCCATTCACTCCACGAGCCTATATATAATTTTGGTATTGGCATTTCAGCATAATCTAATGCCAATAAGGTATGACAAGCTGTTACCCCTGAACCACAATGAACTACACTATTCTCAGGCTTAATTTTTCCAAATATTTTATTATACTTTTTTCTTAATTGGTTTGGTTTGAGGAAGAAGCCGTTTGTGTCTAAATTTTCTGTAAATGGAAAGTTTATAGCTCCCGGTATATGTCCTGCAATTAAATCAATTGGTTCTGTTTTTCCTTCATATCTGTCTGTATCACGTACATCAATTACAAGATAGTTTGGATTTTGTGAGATTCTTTCAACTTCGTTAATTTCGATTAAAGGTAATATCCAACTTTCTATTTGATAGGGTTCAGAGGCTTTTTTAAAGATTTCCATTTTTGAACTCAAAGGAACATTATTTTCTTTTGCCTGAGTTAAACCTCCATTTAAAACCTGAACCTTTTTGTGTCCTGCTGATTTTAGCATCCACCAAAATCTTGCAGCAGCATTTGCACCATTATTGTCGTCATAAATTACAATATGCTTGTTCTTAGTAATTCCAAAATCGGTCAAAGTTTTAGCAAAGGTTTTTGGTTGAGGCAATGGGTGTCGTCCTCCTTTAGATAAGTCGTTTTTAATTTCTGCTAATTGAGTTTTTAAATCAACATAAAGAGCACCCTCTATATGTTCATTCTCATAATCTGCTTTCGCATTTTTACTACTGCATACATCGAAAATCATCACATCTGAATTCTTATAAATTTTCAGTAATTCGTTCACTTCAATAATAGGTGATATTCTCATATTTTATTCTCTTTTTTATTTCCTTTCCAACAATTCTTTACAACGACGCTTAACTGTTTGTTTCTATCACTTATGGTTGTTTTCAAAACACTTTTCTAAACGGCTAGCACCAAATTAATTAAAAAATCTGTACCACTAGCTATCAGAATGAGTTTATCTCTTTTCCCGGTTTAAGTAGGCGGGGCGATGTTTTTTATTCATCATCAACATATTCAAGAATATCACCCGGCTGGCAATCTAGCACATTACAAATAGTCTCCAAAGTGCTAAAGCGAATGGCTTTTGCTTTTCCTGTTTTTAAAATGGAAAGATTGGAAAGGGTTAATCCAACTTTATCAGATAGCTCATTAAGCGACATTTTTCGCTTTGCCATCATTACGTCTAAATTTACAATAATTGGCATAGCTTATACAGTTAAATCGTTTTCGTTTTGAATGTCCACTCCTTTTTTGAAAATAGTCGCAATAATATAAATCACGGCTCCCATTAAAATAAATGCTTGACTGTCTGCCCAAAATTGGTTTAAACTGTTGGTAACATAACCGTGATGCATTAAATTTTTAGCGACCTGTCTGGCAAGGTAACTCAACAGTCCAATGGAGAGCGTATAATAGCTAATTTGCAAAAATTGCTTTGAAACAAATGTATTGAAGGGTTTTGATAAATCCATTTTGTGCATAAGTCTAATGACTATGTAGAACAGGTAAGCTTTTAAAATTGAAATGGTTAGAATAAAGCTATAGACACTAAAAAAAGCCCATTTGTTATCATTATACATTTCTGTTAAGTCCAATTTTTGATATAGATTTTGAACAAATTCCGGTTTGAACAGACTGAAAATGAAATTAACAATCAAGCCACCGGCCTCAATGCATAACCCAACAAAAATCACCCAGGCTACTATATGTAAGCCTTTAAAAACGAGGTTGTTTGTATTTGACATATTTTTTAATAGTTTAAGTTTGATGTCACAAATATAAAAATTATTTATTGATAAACAATAATTATTTATTGAAGTATAATTATTTTTGACTGAATTACGTAAATCAGCAATCTAAATGTATTGATTAGCAACCAATTATCAATTGTTCAGAGGACTTAAAAAAATGTATAGAATAGAAAAGCCACAGCAATACTTGCTATTAACAGCTTATTTTTTCTCATCAAAACAGCTATTTTGAGCTATTTTAAGTCTGGGAAAACATTTTTAAAGGGATGAATAAATTGAAAGTAAACTAAAAAGGCTATCCTTAATGAGGGCCTGATTTAAAGGAATAGAAAAAGTCGCTTCAAAAATTAAAGGCTTGTGCAACGGTTACCATTGTTGGCAATAGTTATTTCTTTAAGTATATCTAATTTTTCAGATATTTTATTCAGGTCAGATGGGAAAATAGAAATTAGTTTTAAATTAAGAGTGTTAGCTAAAAGTAACTTTTCTTTTGTTTTTTTATCATATGCTTCTTCACCTTTTAATCCAAAATATTCTATAAAATAATCTCCAACTTTCCAATCAGCCCTTCTTCTTCCTGATTTATTATAAATTGGATGCTTTGGGTATAAAGGTTCTTTTATTGAAATAATTTGATTTTCAAATAACCAGTTGTCAACAAACATTTCATCAAGAGAATTACATTCATTTCCGCTTTTTGCTACACACCGAAAACCTCTTCCTGATTCCATTAATCCATTTGGTAAAACATTCGAATCAACTAAGGCTTTAAACCAACTTCCAAATTTCTTTTTAAATATGGATTCAGAACTTAAAGTATCATTGCCTTTAAGTCCCATTTCAAATATTATTTTGCAAACCTTTATCCATTTACTTTTATTAACTCTAGAGCTAAAATTGTGATTAATTGGATTAAAATCTGCATTTGGTATAAAGTTTAAGACATTTATAAGTTCATTTATTAATCTCTTTAATTCTTTTTTAGTTTGTGATTTTACAGTAGGACATTCATAACATATATTATCATTCCCATTTGAGCCATAATAAACCCAATCTGGCAGTTTAATGGGTATATATTCTTTATTGCATATCGCGCATTTTCTTGTATTAGATTTTTCTTGAACAAAGTTTTGTAATTTTTTATAGATAGTATCATTTTTTAATCGAATCAAGGATGTTTTCATAAAGTCGTGCTTTATTCTATCTATCAATCTATTTTTATTTTCTGAAATACTATAATAATTTTTGCAACTGTCTAGAAGTTTTAGAGAGTTTTCTTCATTGTTAAAATAAGGATGAATTCTATGTCTAAACTTACTTGATAAAAATTTTTCAAAAAACACGCCGTGTAAGTCTACTAAGTTTTCAATTAGTTCTAAATCAGTTTTTTTATGAAATATATTAAAAACTTGTTCTCCATATTGACTATTGGACAAATCTATATAATGGGTTTGGATACCAACTAAAGTTTTTTCAATTGTTGGTTTAAGATAATTAGGAAAAGTAAAACCTCTATTATTGTAATATGTTAGTTCTAGAAACTTCGTCATAATTATTGCCAACAACGGGATATGGGTAGTCTCGCCGAAGGCGATATTATCCTATATCTGGTGTTATCGGGAGTGTTTTGTATCCCATTTCATTTCAAATATAATCTTTTTTGGCATTGGAATCATAAATACATAGTCTGAAAAAGGACCAAAACACTGTAAAAACTATTTTCCCGATTTGTCGAAACGGGCTATTTTTTATTTAGAGTTATCCCCTAATCCACTCAAAAGTTTTATATCAATAACTACCATTTTATTCAATTGCTTCCATTGGAATGATTTTAAACAATTACTGCTATATTTGAAATAAAAAAACCAATCAGCAAAACAACATGCTTTTTAACTCCATCGATTTTGCTATTTTCCTCCCCATCGTTTTTTTACTTTATTGGTTTGTCTTTAAAAAATCACTAAAACAACAAAACCTCCTCATCGTTGCAGCAAGCTATGTTTTTTATGGGTGGTGGGACTGGAGGTTTTTATCACTCATTCTTTTTAGTACTCTTGTTGATTTTACTGTCGGTCAATTGCTCGCCCGCGAAAAGAAGCAATCCATAAGAAAACTATGGCTTTGGACGAGTATTTTTGTGAATCTGGGGTTTCTGGGGTTTTTTAAATATTACAATTTCTTTCTTGAAAATTTTATAACTGCTTTTTCGTTTTTTGGCACCGAATTTCAAGCGCAGTCCCTGCAAATAATACTTCCGGTGGGGATTAGCTTTTATACCTTTCAAACCCTGAGTTATACCATTGATGTTTACAAAAAGAAGTTTGCTCCCACAAAAGATTTTATAGCCTTTGCGGCCTTTGTTAGTTTTTTTCCTCAGCTTGTGGCAGGTCCCATTGAGCGTGCCAGCAATTTATTGCCTCAGTTTTACACACCTAGGGTTTTTAATTATTCAAAAGCTACAGATGGCTTGAGACAAATCCTGCTGGGCTTGTTTAAAAAAGTGGTCATTGCAGATAATTGTGCCATTTATGCAAATATGATTTTCAATAATTCTGATGACTATTCCGGAAGTACTTTGCTCATTGGTGCATTGTTTTTTACATTCCAAATTTATGGTGATTTTTCCGGATATTCAGATATTGCTATTGGCACCTCCAGGTTGTTTGGTTTTCATTTAAAACAAAACTTTAATTTCCCTTACTTTTCCCGAGATATCGCAGAGTTTTGGAGACGTTGGCACATTTCTTTATCCACCTGGTTTCGGGATTATTTATACATTCCGCTGGGCGGAAGCCGGGGTTCTTTAGGGAAGGTTATTAGAAATATTTTTATCATTTTTATTGTGAGTGGTTTTTGGCATGGTGCCAACTGGACGTTTATTGTTTGGGGTGCCTTAAATGCCCTTTATTTTTTACCGCTTTTAATCGCCAAAAAGAACAGAACGCATCTTGACCCTATCGCAGCAGGGAAAAAATGGCCTTCCTTAAAAGAAGTGACATTTATGGGAATCACTTTTGGGCTTACCGTGTTTGCCTGGATTTTTTTCAGAGCAGAAAACATAAGCCACGCCCTGAGTATTCTTTCTGAAATGGCTTCTCCTACCCTATTTGATTTTCCCAGGTTTGCTTCCATGAAAAATGCTCTTGTTACCGTCATCTTAATTTTATTTTTTCTTTGGATTGAATGGATGGGAAGAGAACGAGAACACGCTTTTGAAACATTTGGATTGACATGGAAAAGAGTTTATCGGTATGCTTTTTATTATTTTATTATTCTCTTGATCCTCTGGTTTGGTGGTGAAGAGCAACAATTTATTTATTTTCAATTTTAAGGTATGAACAGGTTTTTAAAACAAGTTTTTTATTTTGGATTAATAGGGTTCATCACCCTGCTGCTATTGCTTGTTTTTTATCTTACCACAGACCCTTTTAAAGTGATTTACACCTATGGTTCTTATTTTGAAAATGAATCAAAAGGCCAAGTCGCTATGAACAAAAGCTTTGTGAGCACAAGCACTTTTCTAAATAATCACAAGCAACTGAAACTTGACTATGACTCTTTTATTTTTGGAAATTCGCGTTCTATTTTTTACGAAATTTCTGAATGGGAAAAACACTTGCCTAAAAACGCAAACCCTTTTCACTTTGATGGCTCAAGTGAGGCTATTTGGACCGTATTGAAGAAACTAGAGCTTATTGACAAAGAGGGTTTAGAAATTAAAAATGCATTGCTTGTTTTAGATCCCGCAACTTTACTTCAGGACGAGCCCAAAAGCGGTCATTTGTTTATTACACCCCCGGCTTTGGTAAATAATAAAAATACTGTTGCTTTTCATTGGACTTTTTTTAAAACATTTATTTCGCCAAAATTTTTAATTGCTTTTACTGATTTTAAACTTTCGGGAACTGTAAAACCCTATATGACAAAAAACAAACTGATACAGGATTTTAGCTTCAACTATGACGCGATAACAAATGAAATAAGAAATGATGTTTTTGAAGATTTAATCGAAAATAATGAATATTACACTGAAGAGCGAATGGCTGTTTTCTATGAGCGCGAAACTATTCAGCAATATCATCAAAGTACTATCCAAGCCCCACAAGAGGAGATTCTAAATTCAATTTACACCTTGCTTTCAAAACACAAAACCGATTATAAAATAATTATCAGCCCCTTGTATGACCAAAAGAAGATAAGTAAAGAAGATTTGAAATTTTTAGAGAAGTTATTTGACAAACAAAATGTGTATGATTACTCCGGAATGAATGAGTTTACAAACGATTATAAAAATTATTACGAAAACTCACATTACAGACCTCACGTTGCTACGGCTATTTTAAAACAAGTCTATAAAGAAAATTGATTTTTGCCTAGGCAGGTATCTTTGGGTTATCTCTATTTATGGTGTTTTCTAAACTTTTTAAACTTTTTTAAGTTAATTTAGTCAAAGATTCAAATCAACTGCTATGAAACCCCTATTTCTATTGTTGTTCACTTTTTAAGTTTACAAATTCATTCACAAGACCTCTATTTTCCACCCACTTCCGGAGACACCTGGGAAACCCTCCCTCCCGAAGCACTAAATTGGTGTCCCGAAAAAATTGATTTACTCAACAATTTCCTTGAAGACAATAACACTAAAGCATTTATTTTATTAAAAGATGGTAAAATTGTCATCGAAAGCTATTTTGACGACCATACTATGGCTGCTCCATGGTACTGGGCTTCTGCCGGAAAAACAATCACCGGTTTTATGACCGGCATTGCTCAGCAAGAAGGATTTTTATCCATTGATGATCCCACTGCTACTTATCTGGGAACTGGCTGGACGAGTTGTTTGCCGGGTGAAGAACTTGCTATTACCATTGAAAATCAACTGGCTATGACCAGCGGACTCGACGATGGCGTGCCAGACCCCACTTGTACCACAAGCAATTGTTTGGAATGTCTTGCAAGCCCTGGTACCCGATGGGCCTATCACAATGCACCTTATACCTTGCTCGATCAAGTGATTGAAGAAGCAACTGCAACCTCCTTAAACAACTATACAACACAAAAACTGAAAACCCCCACCGGGATGACCGGTACTTTTTTACCAGTTGAAAATAACAATGTGTTTTTCAGTAACGCCAGAAGTATGGCTCGTTTTGGTTTATTGATGCTCAATAACGGTAACTGGGACGAAAATCAAATAATGACCGACACCAATTACTTCAACCAAATGGTCACTTCAAGCCAATCACTCAACGAAGCCTACGGGTATCTGTGGTGGCTCAATGGAACTGAAACATTTATGTTACCCGGCTTACAAACAGTTTTTAACGGCCAGCTTTTTAATAACGCTCCAGAAGACACCTATGCCGCTATGGGAAAAGATGGACAGTTTCTCAATGTCATCCCCTCAGAAAGTATGGTTTGGATACGAATGGGTGAAGATCCCAGTAATTTACCAGTTCCCTTTTTATTGAATGACCAAATTTGGAATTTTATCAATGACCTTGAATGTGAACTGAGCAACTCAGATTTTACTCAGAATTCACTGCTCTTAAGCCCTAATCCTGTTCAGGATACTTTTACCATAAAAGGAAAAAAGGAGCTAATAAAAATTGAGATTTTCAACAGTCAGACCCAACTTATGGATACTTTACCAGCATCAGGACTAGAAGTTCAATTTAGTATAGCGTCCTTTGACTCGGGATTCTATTATTTGAAAGTTTATTTTGCTGACGGGAAAAGTATTGTGAGAAAAATTATTAAGAAGTAAATTCAAGACTTATATCCTAAAAATGAATTTAATGCTTCGAAACCATTAAATATTTTAACTAAAAACACTACTTTAAATCCTTCCCAATCCAGTTGGTCATAACCGTTGTAAAAGCTACCACACTTATTGAACTCAAAGGCATTATAATAGCAGCCACAACAGGTGCCAACTGACCTGTAACAGCAAAATAAAGTCCCACGACATTGTATAAAAAGGAAATGGCTATACTTGTCTTGATGATGTTAATTGATTTTTTAGCGGCTTTAAAATAACTGGGAAGTTCTTTAAATTTTGAAGCATCGAGTATGCCGTCACAAGCGGGTGAAAACACGTTGACATTTTCTGAAACGGCAATCCCCACATTGCTTTGTTGCAAAGCACCAGCATCGTTGAGACCATCGCCAATCATCGCCACTTGATGCCCATACTCCTGCAAACGTGCGATGTGCTCCAGTTTGTCTTTGGGCTTTTGGTTAAAGTCCATTTGTGTCGCGGCAGGTAGTAGTTGTTCCAAATAATCACGCTCTCCTTCATTATCTCCAGAAAGGATACCTAAGTGATATTCTTTACCTAGTGATTGAAAAACAGCATCCACCGCTTCGCGATAGCGATTTGTAAATACATATTTCCCTTTGTATTCATTGTTTGTACTAACATGGACAACTGTTTCAAAATGGGATTTTGCCCCTTGTGAAAAAGTCTCATCTACAAAATCAGCACTTCCAACTTTAATGCGGTTCCCGTTGGCACCGGCACTGAGTCCTTTTCCGGGTAGTTCTTCATATTCATCGAGGGTGAGGATATCGTTTTCTTTCAGCAATTCATAAAGTGATCTGCTCAGCGGGTGATTGGATGTGCGCAGGGTTGATTTGAGCAAGTTAGTTTCCATTTCGCTTAAAGCGGAACCGGAATAGACAATCGCATTTTTATCATTGGAAGTAATCGTTCCGGTTTTGTCAAAAATCAGGGTATCAATTTTGGCGAGCTTTTCGATGACATTGGCATTTTTAAGATAGAATTTCAGTTTCCCGAAAATGCGCAACATATTTCCTAAAGTAAAAGGTGCCGACATCGCCAGTGCACAAGGGCACGCAATAATCAATACCGCTGTAAACGCCTGTATGGCAATTGATACATCAAAAAACAACCAGTAGCCCAAGGCACCAAAAGCGATGAGCAGGATGACAATAGTAAAGTATTTACTAATGGTATTTGTAAGCCCCACAAAGTCGTGTTCTTTGTCTTTATTGAACACATCATTGCTCCACAACTGGGTGAGGTAACTTTGTGATACACTTTTCAAACTTTCCATCTCTATGGCTCCGGAAATTTGTTTTCCGCCGGCAAAAAGCTTGTCACCTGATTCTTTTTTGATGGGCACCGATTCGCCGGTTACAAAACTGTAATCGATGCGTGCATTTCCTTTAATAAAGATTCCATCCACAGGGATGAGTTCTTCATTTCTGATGAGTAAACGGTCGCCTTCTTTAATGTCATAAACAGATATCGCTTCTTCTCTACCATCACTAATTCGGGTCACCGAAATGGGAAAATAAGATTTGTAATCACGTTCAAACGAAAGAAAATTATAGGTTTTCTGCTGAAAGAATTTTCCCAGTAACAGAAAAAACACCAGTCCTGTAAGGCTATCAAAAAAGCCGGTACCCAGGTCAAAAGTGATTTCGATAACACTTCGAACAAAAAGCACTAAAATTCCTAGGGCGAGTGGCACATCAATATTTAAAAAACCTGCACGCAAGCCTTTGTAAGCAGAAATAAAATAACCCGATGCCGAATAGAAAAAAACCGGCAAGGAGAACCCAAACATCAACCATCTGAAAAATGGTTTATATTGCTCGAGCCAGTAGTCCCCAAAGTCAAAGTACTCTGGAAAGGAAAGAAACATAATGTTCCCAAAAGCAAAGCCCGCGATGGCGAGTTTGTACATAAGGCTTCGGTCAACCGGTTTTTGCTTTCCTTCATAATTTTCCAGACTGATGTATGGCTCATAACCAATACTGCTCAACAAATGAACGACTTCTTTAAAACTGATGGTGGAATTTTGAAACTGTAAACGCACAGTTTTTTGTGGAAAATCCACCTGAGAGTTTGTTATACCTGGGTTTAATTTGTTGAGATTTTCTAGAATCCAGATACACGAACTGCAATGAATGTGTGGGATATAAAGGGTAACGATTTGATTTTTACCATCATCAAACTCAAGTAATTTATTTGCTATGACTTGATTATCCAGAAAATCATATTTTCCTTCCAGCTCTTTTGGAATAGCACCCGGTGCCGTTTGCATATCATAGTAACACGTAAGGTCGTTTGCCGAAAAGATTTCATATACCGTTTTACAACCGTTGCAGCAGAAGTCTTTCTCGTCGGCAACAATTGTTTCTATGTTGCAACTATCACCGCAGTGGTAACAAGTGGTTTTGTCTTTTATGGTTGTATTCAACTTAAATGTTATAAATCAATATGCCTGCAAAATTCTGAATTTATCCAAAGAGGAACTATGATGGATATCATTTTTACGTTGTGATTTGTTAGAAGGAAGAAAAGCAAAAAAGAGAGATGAGACAGTCAACTCTAATCAGGGAAGTTCAAAAATTAATCAGTCACTTTTAAATCAAACCCAAAGACAATTTCAATATCCTCACGCACCACGATCATTCCCATCATTTTTTTGGGTGGGGTTAAACCAAAGTCGGTAATATTAATACAAAGCAGGCCTTCAATTGGAGCGAGTTCGCCATTTGTTTCTACGGGAACTGTATATCGTCTTTCTATTCCCGCAATTTCTATGGCAACTAAAGCTTCAATTGTATTTCCTTTATCAACTGTTTGTAACAATTCAAAGTGAATATTTGGGTATGCATCGGTTTTTAAAAGATCGTGAAAATCGTTGTTGATGCCACGGTTACCACAATTAAACCCGGAGTTTCTTAGCTGCAGTTTCACATTTTTATAGTGCGTTGCATTGTTATTTTGCGTAAAACTAACAATTACTTTTCGCGAAAGCGTAGCAGCATCATAGACACAGGTGAAGGTATTGATATTTGAAGTACCTTTTATGTAGAGGAAGCTTTCTTTAGTAATCAAAACCTCTCTCTGAACGATTTCTTCGTTAATTATAAAAGAGAAGCATAGCGCTGCCAAAATGAAATTAACTAAGGTTTTCATCAAGTTTCTTTTAAGAAAATGTGACTTAAAATTATAAAAAGGGAGGAGATTTAAAAAGCCTCCCCCCTTTCATTGAACTAAAACAAACTTAGAAGCTTATAGCTGCTTCAACCATAAGTCCATTGAACTTGCCTTCATCAAAACGATCTCCGGCACTAAACCCATCATAGGTTTGGTTTACATATTCTATTTTGGCTAATACGTTTTTAGTCATAAACCACCCGGCTCCAAACTGGATTCTTGAGATTTCTAAATCATTTCCGGTTCCAATTTCTTCACCGCTCACTTGGTTGAAACGTCCGCCTATATAGAAGTTCTCAGTGCTTCCAAATCTGTAAAGTGCTTCTGCTCCCAATTGAGTGAATACTCTGGTTTCAGCTTCTGTTCTTGCTTTACCTTCTGCTCTTTCATACATACCGAAGAACTCAAAACCTCCATACTTCAAAAATGGATTGATCATAACTGAAGTCATTTGGTTGTTTAAAGAAGGATTAAAACGTCCTGAAGTAAATTGAGCTGTAGCATTTGCATCTGGTAATTCCATCACGAGGTAGTATCTTGAACCTGCACGGTCACCTGCATAAAGCCACGTTCTTGAAGAATGTGCAGTACTGTAAACAGAACCTGTTATACGGAATCTCAAATCTTCATTGAGTTGCTTGTCATAACCTAACTTCCCTAAGAATGAAGGGCTTGTTTTACCGGGATTGGTTACCGCTTGGTTTAATTTACCATTTGATAATCCTACCATCATAAGGAAACCGTTTTTCTGGAAATAGACTTCTCCACCCACTTCGGTAGTAAATGAATCCATAATATAGTTTCCAACAAATGGGTTATAGAGCGCCATTGCGTTGTCTGTTCTTCTAAAGTGTGTATCACCATAGTTATTTTGCATATGACCAAACTTGATGGTTACATATTTCATAGTTTCAGCAAGAAATCCTTCACTAATAAAATTGAAGTTGTCAATTTGCATATAACCGCCTTTTACCCAAGCTTCAGGGTGGTGACGAGCAGATAGGTAAGTTCTTAAGTGCATTCTAACACCGTCTGCAAGTGCTACGTCTAAATCAAGGTTTGCAGTTGCCAGGTTAAAATTGTCACCAATTTCAATCAATTCAATAGCACCACTATTTTCGTGATTCACTGATTGATACTGAAGCGCAGAGGCTCCACCTATTCTTACTTTTACTCCATCAAATGTAGAGATGGAATCTTTTGGGGCTTCAAAAACGTTGATACCGTCTTTATCTGGACTTCTAAAGTTGTCAAGATGTCTTTTGTCTTGAGCAAAAGTTGTTGCAGATATTAGTATCACAACAATTACTAGGGTAAGTTTTTTAATTGTTTTCATAGTTTAGAATTTAATTTTTAATACTGGTTCTTTTGTTTGTTTATAGTTAATTGTAAATTACCTCAAAGTCGATTGTTACTTCTTCTCCGGTTTTAATGGTTCCCATCAATGCTTTTGGGGGATCAATTTTATAGTGAGTCATATTTAAATCGACTTTACCGGAAAGGGTAACTTTATTTTCACTGGTTATTGCAGTAAATTTTATGGGAATCATTTTAGTTTCACCCGCTATTTTTAAGTTTCCTGTGGTTTCAATAATAAAAGTATTATTACCGGTTTCAGTTACTTTGTTTACTTTTGAAAGTGTATAAGAAATGCTTTTGTGAGATTTGCTGTTAAGGGCATTGTATGTGTTTTTATCCATCCCACTTTTTCCGCTTTTCAAACTCTCTACTTCAACAGAGAAGTTTAATTTATCAACTCCGGAAAGTTTACCGTCTTCCATTTTAAATACAGCGACTCCAGAAAGCTTTTCTGCTTTCATATCCCAATCGTGAATATTTGATGTTCCAAAAATGGTTAAATTACTATTTGCGTTATTCACTTTAGCTTCCTGTGCAAATGTATCTTGAGTAAAAGGCATCACAATCAGTAAAGCTATTAATGCTGTTTTGATAAGATTCTTTAAGTTTTTCATTTTATTTTGTTTTAGTATTCTTCTTGTTATTTACATTGCAAATTACCGACAGTTATCCTGTTTAAACTATGATATTTGTCATTGAAAAAAAATGCTTCCACAAAGACCAATAAAACTTTTAACCCACAGGTAGATTGCTTAACTTTGAGGAATGAAAATTTTTGAAAAGGACAACAGCTTACTTAACCATTTATCTGAGTCCATATCTGAAGGCGTTGTAATTGTGGATAGCAAACAGCAAATCGTTTCTGTCAATAATTCACTTTTGGATATGTTTGGTTATTCTTTGGAAGAACTCGTGGGTCAACATCTGGACATTTTAATTCCAAAAGAAATGCACGACAAGCATGAAACCTATGTCAAGGATTTTATCAAAAAAAGTGACAAGCGCCAGATGGGTCAGGGTCGCAATCTTTATGGAGTTCACAAAAAAGGGCATCCCATTCCCGTAGAAGCGGGTCTCAATCCTTTTGAATGGGATAACAACAAGTATGTTATGGCGCTTGTGATTGACATTTCAGAGAGAGTTAAACAAGAACAGAAAATAATCAAACTCAATGCAGCACTTGAAGAACGCATTCAAGAACGCACCAAAGAACTCAATAAAACTGTTGATGAGCTTCAAACTGAAATTGAAAAAAGAAAAATAGCAGAAAAAAAATCAAATCTGCTTTAAAAAAAGAGAGAGAACTCAACGAATTAAAAACCAAATTTCTTTCTATGGTATCCCATGAGTTTAAAACGCCTTTAAGTGGTATTTTAACATCGACCATTTTATTGGGAAAATACAAGTTGGAAGAACAACAGGAAAAGAGGGATAAACACCTTCGAACCATTACAGACAAGGTGCATTATCTCAATAATATTCTAAACGATTTCCTTTCTGTTGAGAGATTGGATTCCGGCAAGGAAACTTACAGACCCACAACCTTTAAACTCAGTAAAGTAATCAATGAAGTCGTTTATAACGCCAATATGCTTATGAAAGGCGGTCAACGCATTGACTTTCCTCCGGAAGTTGATGAATACACGCTTACTCAGGATGAAAAAATCATGGAATTGTGTCTTTCAAACCTCGTACACAATGCCATAAAATATTCACCGGAAAATACCATTATAAAAATTGATGTTGAAAGTAGAGATAAAATTCTCACTATCTCGGTAACAGATCAAGGTATGGGAATTCCTGAAGAAGCACAAAACCACATATTTAGCAGGTATTTTAGAGCAGAAAATGCCATTAATAATCAGGGAACCGGAATTGGACTCAATATTGTAAAAAGCCATTTGAAAAATTTAAATGGAACTATTAGTTTTGTAAGTAAGGAAGATGTTGGGAGTACCTTTACGATGACAATTCCATTAATCTCAACCACCAAATAAACTATTTTATGTACAAAGTATTATTAATTGAAGATGATGTAGCAGTAAGGGAGAACACAGCAGAATTGATTGAACTGGCGGGTTATGAAGTCATTGCAGCCCCCAATGGGAAAATTGGTGTCAGTACAGCAAAAAATACCATCCCAGATATTATTATTTGCGATATTATGATGCCCGAACTTGATGGCTACGGAGTTATTTCTGAACTTTCTAATGAGGATTCGACAAAATTTATCCCATTTATTTTTCTCTCGGCAAAAACAGAACACAAAGACATTAGAAAAGGAATGGACCTGGGTGCTGACGATTACCTTACAAAACCCTTTGAAGAACACGATTTGTTAAGTGCCCTTGAAAGCCGGCTTGCTAAAGCTGCTATTTTGAAGGAGGAAAGAGAGCAGAAAAATAATGATGAAGATGCCACAAACCTGCGATCTCTCCATGACTTGAAAAACTATATTGATGATAATGGAACAGAACATACATTTAAAAAAGGAGAATCCATTTTTAATCAAGGGAATCATTCAAATTTTATCTACCTTATCAATAAAGGGATTGTAAAGTGTCATAGAATTGATGAATCCGGTAAAGAGTTGACCACAGCACTATTTAAAGAAGATGATTTGTTTGGGTTTGCTTCATTACTTCAAAACATTCCACATCCAGAATCTGCAACCGCCATGGAAAACTGTGAACTGGTCGCTGTGTCTAAAGAAGAATTATTAGGGGTATTAAATAAAAATCACAAAGTAAATTTTGATTTAATCAACCTTCTTTCAGATAATATTGCCGCAATAAAAGAACAATTATTACAAATGGCTTATGGATCAGTAAGAAAAAAAACAGCAGCAACCATACTGCAATTTGCTGAAAAGATGAATAAAAAAAATAACGAAAGCATAAAAATATCCCGAAGTGATCTCGCCAGCGTCGCAGGAATTGCGACTGAAAGCTTGATTAGAACCCTATCAAGTTTTAACAAAGAAGGACTCATTGAAATTGAAGGAAGAAATATAAAAATTATCGAGATTGAACAGTTAAAACTAATTGACTAAATATGGCAAAAGTGCTTCCATTTAAAGCCGTGCGACCCACCAGAGACAAAGTAAGTCTCATTGCGTCAAGAGCCTATCAAAGCTACACCCAGGAAGAAAGGGAAGCCCGATTGAATAACAACCCTTTTTCCTTTTTGCATATTGTTAATCCCGGATACAAATACCATAAAGAAATATCTGGCTTAGAGCGATACAAACTGGTTAAGAACCGCTATGATGAGTTTAAAGAAGAAGGTATCTTCATTCAAGACCCCACTCCTGCATATTATATATACAAAATCGTTGATCGTGACAATCAAAGGTATGAAGGCATTATTGCAGCAACCAGTGCCCTAGAATATGAAGAAGATCATATCAAAAAACACGAAGACACATTAGAAGAACGCGAGGTTATTTTCAAAGACTACTTGAAAACAGTAGGTTTCAATGCAGAGCCGGTTTTAATCACTTATCCTGACAACCACTCACTGGCCCAGATACTTCAAGATAATTCCCAATCGCGTGCTGAATATGAGTTTACCACAACATACAGAGACACACATTACCTATGGAAAATTGACGATCCTAAAACCATTGTTGCAATCAAAGACGAATTTGCAAACTGTAAAAATCTATATATTGCAGATGGGCATCATCGATCAGCCTCTTCTCACCTGTTGCAACAGGACCTGAAATCCTCCAATAATAAACATACCGGAGAAGAAAATTATAACTTTTTTATGAGTTACCTCATACCAGAGTCACAACTCACCATTTACGAATTTAACAGACTAATAAAAGATTTAAATGGTTATAGTAAAGAAGAGTTTCTCATTGCACTGGATGAGTTTTATAAAATAGAAAATAGAGGACTCAATTATTACAAGCCCACCAAACCACATCATTTTAGTATGTATTTGGCGGGTGAATTTTACTCATTACAGCTCAGGAGTTCAAATTATGTTTTTGAAAATGCATTGGATGATTTGGATGCCCAAATATTATATAAAACAATTTTGAAACCCTTACTGGGAATTTCTAATTTAAGAAATAACAAACGTATAGAGTATGTCCATGGACGCAATGATATGGCATTTGTGAAGGCAAAAGTTGACAGTAAAGAATTTGAAGTAGGGTTTGGGTTAAAAGCTGCAACTATTGATCAACTCAAACACATCGCAGACCAAGGACTCAAAATGCCACCTAAAAGCACTTATATTGAACCAAAGCTGCGCAGCGGAATCACCATTTATGAATTTTAAATAAGTTTGAAAACGTTTAATAAAAATGATTGCTGAAAATTTAAAAAATATAAAATCAGAACTTTCAGAGCAAACAAGCCTCATAGCTGTTTCAAAAACAAAACCTGTTTTTCAAATAATGGAAGCCTATGAAGCCGGTCAAAGAGATTTTGGAGAAAACAAAGCGCAGGAAATGACTGAAAAATGGGAGAAAATGCCCAAAGACATCCGTTGGCATATGATTGGGCACCTGCAGCGCAACAAAGTAAAATACATCGCTCCTTTTGTACACTTAATTCACGCTGTTGACAACCTAAAACTTCTAAAAGAAATAAACAAACAAGCACAAAAACACAACAGAACTGTCAACTGCTTATTGCAAGTTTATATTGCCAAAGAAGAAACAAAATTTGGACTCGACCCTGAAGAAGTTACCAATCTGTTAGAAAGTGATGAGTTTAATAACTTAAAGCATATAAGGATTACAGGTTTGATGGGAATGGCTACATTTACCGAAAATACAGCACAAATAGAAAAGGAATTTCAATTTATAAAATCTTTTTTTGACCAGTTAAAAAACAAATATGGAATGCATATCCTCTCTATAGGAATGAGCGGCGATTATCCCTTGGCAATTAAACATGGTAGTACTATGGTGCGCATTGGCAGTGCCATTTTTGGCGAAAGAAATTACACTTAATACTTGTACACAATACTCGACATAGAAACCACCGGAGGGAAATACAATGAAGAAGGTATTACAGAAATTGCTATCTATAAGTTTGATGGTTTTAAAATTATAGATCAGTTTATCAGTTTGGTCAATCCTGAAATTCCCATACAGCCCTTTGTGGTCAACCTCACCGGAATCAACAATGATATGTTGAGACAAGCACCCAAGTTTTATGAAATAGCAAAGCGCATTGTTGAAATCACAGAGGACACTATCATCGTAGCACACAATGCCAACTTTGATTACAGAATTCTCCAAACAGAATTCAATCGCCTGGGTTTTGAATTTGAAAGACAAACGCTCTGTACAGTAGAGCTTTCAAAAAAACTACTTCCTGATGTAAAATCATATAGTTTGGGAAAACTTGTGCGCGAACTGGGAATCCCAATGAGTGACCGCCATAGAGCGTCCGGAGACGCTAAAGCCACTGTTACCCTATTTAAACTATTACTTTCAAAAGATTCAAAAAAAGAAATTGTAAGCAGCACCATTCGATTAGCTCCAAAAAGACAAGTTGATAAAAAGCTTTTAAGAATCATAGAAACAATTCCGGGAGAAACCGGTGTTTATTATATGCATAAAGAAGATGGCACGATTCTCTATATTGGAAAAAGTAAAAATTTAAAAAAACGTGTCATTCAGCACTTCACTTCAGACAACAGAAAATCAAAAAAGATACAGGATGAAGTGCAATCTGTTTCTTTTGAACTCACCGGAAGTGATTTAATAGCACAACTCAAAGAAAATGAAGAAATTAAAATCAATAAACCAATCTACAACCGGGCTTTACGCAAAACCATTTATCAATACCAACTCAATAGTTTTAAAGATGAAAATGGCTACATCAACTTAAAAATTGAAAAAGCAGACGCCAGAAAAAAACCGATTACCACTTTTACTAATTACCAACAAGCAAAAAACAGTTTGTTTAAAATAACAGAAAGTTATGACCTCTGTCAAAAACTCACGGGTTTGTACCAAACAAAAGGTGCCTGCTTTTCTCATTCCATAAAAGAATGCTCTGGTGCCTGCCTTGGAGAAGAAACCCCTGAAAATTACAACAACAAAATAGAGGATTTTCTAAAGAAAAATAGTTTTGATAGCCAAAACCTTCTTATCGTTGATCGAGGCAGGGAACTCGAGGAACGCAGTGTTGTTCATATAGAAAATGGCATTTTTAAGGGCATTGCATTTTTTAATTTAAATTATCAAATCACAAATACAGCCATTTTAAAATCTTTGATTACCCCAATGTCAAACAACAAAGATGCCCAACATATTATACAAAGTTATTTAAGAAGAAATAAAGTGATAAAAGTGATAAAATTAGAAGAGTAAGGTAGATTCTCATTTTCTTTAGTAAATTTGAAATTACTCATTTGAATAAGCGCTCATGATTATTGATGAACCCAAGACCAAGATTGACACGATTAGACAAAAAATCTACATTGTCATTTATGGAACTAACACACGGGCAGGAAAATTATTTGACATTTTTCTTCTCATTTTTATTCTCCTTAGTGTTCTGGCAGTGATGCTTGAATCTGTCAAACAAATAGATGCAAAATACCATCAACCACTAATGGTGGCTGAATGGATTTTCACTTCTCTTTTTACTATTGAATACATCCTCAGAATCTTTTCAACTAAAAAACCCTGGAAGTATATTTTTAGTTTTTATGGTATTATCGATTTGCTGGCCATTTTACCAATGTATCTGTCCTTCTTTATAAGCGGCAGTAATCTTTTAACCAGCATCAGGGCACTGCGCTTATTAAGGCTTTTTAGAGTACTAAAGTTAGCCCAGTTTGTTGGTGAGGCAACTAACCTAAAAGCAGCCTTAAAAGCAAGTCGGGCAAAAATAATAGTCTTTTTATTTGCGGTACTTATTATTGCTATGGTTGTAGGCACATTAATGTATTTAATTGAGGGCCCAGAAGCAGGTTACACAAGTATTCCGCGCGGAATTTATTGGACAGTTGTAACTTTAACAACCGTGGGTTTTGGAGATATTTATCCAGTTACTGCCATTGGGCAGTTTTTAGCTATGTTTGTAATGATTACCGGTTATGGCATCATTGCTGTACCCACGGGTATTGTTTCTGCTGAATTTGCAAAACAAAAATCAAAAAAGAAATCTACCAAAGAATTGAATCATGAAAAATTAAGTAAAAAAGACATCGTTTGTCCTGTTTGTAATACACAAAATCACAAAAAAGCAGCAGGTTTTTGTTACAATTGTGGAGCAAAAATTAGAATTTAATCTTGGAACATCCAAAAAAATATCTCGTTGTAATTGTTGGACCAACAGCCATAGGAAAAACTGCCACATCAATTACCTTAGCAAAGCATTTTCATTCTGAAATCATCTCTGGAGATGCGCGCCAGTTTTACAAAGAAATGAGCATTGGAACAGCGGTTCCTTCTGCTGATGAACTGACCCAAGTCCCTCACCACTTTATTCACCATATTTCAATTGATCGAAATTACAATGTGGGCGATTATGAAAAAGAAGCCATCCATTTGATTGAAGAAAAATTCAAACAAAATAATATGCTCTTTCTTGTTGGAGGGTCAGGTTTGTATATTGATGCCGTTGCTAAAGGTCTGGATGACTTTCCTGAGGTTTCCCCGGAAATAAGAGAAGGGCTTCAAAAACTATTTTTGGAATCGGGTATTACAACATTGCAAAACAAGTTACAGCAACTAGACCCTGAATATTTTGAAATTGTTGATAAAAGCAATGTGCACAGATTAATTAGGGCTCTGGAGGTTTGTATTGGTTCCGGGAAACCTTACTCTTCTTTTTTAAGAAATAAATCAAAAAAACGAAATTTTAAGGTGCTAAAAATAGGTTTGACAGCAGATAGAAACATACTCTATGAGCGTATCAATAAGCGGGCAGATTTGATGATGAAAGATGGACTCCTGGAAGAAGTCAAAGGACTACAATCTAAAAAAGATTTAAATGCCTTGCAAACGGTGGGATATAAAGAGTTGTTTTCGTTTTTAAACGAGGAAATTACACTCGCAAAAGCAGTGGAGGAAATCAAGAAAAATTCAAGGCGGTATGCAAAAAGGCAACTCACCTGGTTGAGAAAAGATGAAGCAATAAAGTGGTTTGAATTTGATGAAGATATAAACCACATCATTAAATATATAAAACTAAAAACGTCTTGAGAATACAAGACGTTCCGGTTCTATACTTCAATTAATTATCTACTTCACTTTTTACAACAAGACGAAATCCTTCACCGTGAATATTTAAGATTTCTACATCATCATCTTTACTTAAATATTTTCTAAGTTTTGCAATGTAAACATCCATACTTCTTGATGTAAAATAATTGTCATCTCGCCAAATTTTTGTCAAAGCCAATTCCCGTGGCATTAGGTCATTTTTATGTAAGGCAAGTAAACGCAATAATTCATTTTCTTTTGGTGAAAGTTTATCGGGCTTTTGGTCTTTATAAGTGAGAAAACGCAGTTTTGAGTTTAAGTGGAAATTTCCCACTTGAAAGTCAAATTGTTTGCTGTCAGCCAATGTTTCTGTTGCTTTTCTTTGAATGATGGCTTTGATTTTCATCAAAAGCACTTCAGAATCAAAAGGTTTGTTTAAGTAATCGTCAGCTCCCACTTTATATCCTTTAAGCACGTCTTCTTTCATCGCTTTAGCTGTTAAGAAAATGATGGGGACATCTGCATTTTTCTCTCTTATTTCCTTTGCTAAAGTAAAACCATCTTTATAAGGCATCATTACATCAAGGATGCAAAGATCATAATCATCTTTTTTAAACTTTTCAAAGCCTTCCATACCATTTTTGGCGTGGGTGACATTGTAGTTATTCATTGTCAAATAATCTTTTAAAACGGTTCCAAAATTTGGATCGTCTTCTACTAAAAGGATTTTTTTATTTTCAGTTTCCATGACTTAAGATATTAATTGAAGTTTAATTATAAAGGTACTTCCTTTTCCTTTCTCACTTTCCACAAACACCTGACCTTGATGGTCATCGATAATTCGCTTTACATAAGAAAGTCCAAGTCCATGTCCTTTTACGTTGTGAATATTTCCTGTGTGTTCTCTATAAAATTTTTCAAAAATTCGTTTTTGTGCTACTTTACTCATTCCGCTTCCTTGATCTTGAATTTTAAGAATGATATTGTTTTTGACATTTTCGGTATAAATATCAATTTTTGGGGCATCTGGCGAATATTTTATAGCATTGTCTAATATATTGACTATGACATTTGTAAAATGCGATTCATTTGCCAAAATGGATGATTTTTGTGCATCAAAATGTACTTTTATATAACCTCCACGATCTTCAACCAGTAATTGAACATGTGTCATTGCATCCTCAATCAAGTCGTGGAGTTTGAGTCTTTCTTTCTTTATATTTAAATCTCTTTTTTCAAGCTTTGAAATGCGCAATACATTTTCAACCTGAGCGTGCATTCTTTTGTTTTCTTCTCTAATCATACCTAAGATAACGCCCCATGGTTTCTTTATTTTCAGAAATCATAGGGTTTTTCATAGCATCCAGTGCCAAATTAATCGTTGCTATTGGTGTTTTAAACTCGTGCGACATATTGTTTATGAAATCTGTTTTGATTTCTGATATTTGTCTTTGTCTAATCAATTGTTTGATAGCACTATAATAAGCCAATATAATAATGGTTGTTAAAAACAAGGTCAAAACTCCCATACTCAAAACAGAAGAAAAAACAAATTTTTGTTTTTTTGTAAATGAAACTAAAAGTTCATACTTGTAGCTTCTGTTTTCATCAATAAATAAAGGCACACTATAGATATCTGGAGAATTTTGTTCAAAAACAAAACCTTCAGAAGCGACTTTGGTCGAGAGTCCTTTACTAAAAATCGCAAATTCAAAATCTAAATTTAAATCCCTACTCTCGAGTTGATGCTCTATTAAATCTGTTATATCTACAGTATTTACCCTTTTATGAATGGGAATTTGTCTTGCAATATCTTTAAATGTTTCTCTTAACTGGTACATTGATGGTTCATCCAGAACCTCAATCGAGACATTACTCGTTTCTGTATTGAATGAATTTTCATCAATTCCGGGCTTTATAGTGGTAGTAAATTTTCGGTTTGTAAATTTTCTAAAATTTATACTGTCAATATTTACATCTAAAATATTTGAAGAAAGCTTAAAATCCTCCTCTAAAAGTCCGCTTGAATAAATAAAAGTTTCATTTGTTAAATTATCAGTTTTTGTGTAAACGATTTCTCTAAAAGTCGATGTATCTGGGTCTCCAATACTATCCACAACCTCCTTGTGCAATCTGTAATAATACTCAAGTTCTTTATTTTGTAAATCACCTGAGATTGCAATGAGCGATTGCCTTACATTATAATTGAATTGATCTTCCTTATTTTGAAAAGAATTTTTAATCCAATATACCTGAACAAAAATAATTCCCAACAAACAAAGACTCATAAAAGATATGAGTAGTAAAAAAAGTTTTTTGCTCATAGCTCAAAAGTAAGATTTTAACATTTAGCCATTTAACGGTTTAACCAAATGTTAACAAAACTAATGCCATTAAGAAAGGCATTTTACTAATATCTGATGAATGGACTCAACTTGAAGCTTTAATTCTGGAATTCCTTGATTGTTTTCTATAATAAAATCTGCCAATTTTTCTTTTTTAGCATCTGTCCATTGATTATTCATTCGAGCTTCAATTTCTGCGATTGAGCTTTTGTCTCTTTTTAATACACGATTGAGTCTTAGTTTTTTATTTGCCTTGACTAAAATTGTTTTGTCACAATTTTTATAGCCTCCATTTTCAAAAAGAATAGCTGCTTCTTTTATAATATATACCCCTTTTTGATTTTGCATCCATTCTGAAAAATGCAAAGCAACAGCAGGATGTACAATGGCATTGAGTTCTTTTAAAAGAGAACTATCTTTAAAAACTTTGTCAGCTATGTACTTTTTATTTAACTCCTTATTATTGAATGCTTCCTCGCCAAGCAGGCCTATAATTCTTTTCTTTATTTCTTTTTGATGCATTATTTTTTTTGCCTCTTCATCTGCGATGAAAACAGCAACACCCATTTCATCAAACATTCTTGCTACAGTACTTTTACCGCTACCAATACCTCCGGTGAGACCAATAATTTTCATATATGAATTTTTAGTTTAAAACAATAGGTTTTACTAAAGTTAGTCAAAAAATAACTGAGGAAAACGCTTTTTGGGGTTTTCATTTAAAAGATGAATGAAAAAAGTAGATTTTAAAAATGCCAAACCATAACCAAAAAATTGAATAAACATTGCACAGCAACTCAAAATTCCAATCCATACACTTTTGTTTTTTATAGACGAGTCTATAATAATTGCTAAAGTATATAGAAACAAAGGAATGCTCACAACTGCTATACCCATAATAAGTAAAACTAAAACAAAGCAGGTATATACTACAAATAAAAACGGAAACCAAAAACTCAATTTTGAAGATTCAGGATGCCATTTTGATAAAATAGGCCTAACCAATCCAAATTTCTTAACCTGATTGTAAAATTTGTTCCAGGAAATGCGACGTTTATGAAATACGTAAGCTTTTTCAATAAATCCCGTTTTAAATCCCAGTTTTAAAAGGCGTTGGGACAAATCAGGGTCTTCTCCTGGGTGAATCTTTCCAAAACCTCCTGTTGATTCAAAAGCTTCTTTAGAAATACCCATATTAAAACTTCTGGGTTCAAATTGTTGAACAGCTTTTTTACTGCCTCTTATTCCACCTGTTGTTAAAAAAGAAGTCATAGTATAATTAATTGCTTTTTGTAAAGGAGTAAAACTTGAGTGAGCTGCATCAGGGCCACCAAAACAATCTAAAAAATGATTGGTAAGAGATTTGTCTACTTCCATCAAATACTCTGGAGGTAATAAACAATCTGAATCTAGAATTATGAAATAGTTTCCTTTTGCTTTTTGCATACCAAAATTTCTAGAATCTCCGGGGCCAGAATTTAGCTTAAAATAATAGTTGATATTGAGTCTATTTTTGAACTCCATAACAACCTCATCAGATTTTAAAGAAGAACCATCTTCTATAATAACAACCTCATAATCTAGATGAGTAGTTAATTTTGAAAAGCTTTCCAAAAGTTCTTTAATTTCTTGGGGTCTGTTAAAAACAGGAATAATAAAAGAATAGGTTCTTTGCATACACAAATATAGAGAACAAAAAAAAACCATCCGCCATAGGCGGATGGTTTATACTATAATATATTAAAAATTACTTTTTAATCACCTGATAAGAGGCTGTTTGGCCTTCAGCAGTCACTTTCATAATGTAAGTGCCTGTTGCCAGGTTTGAAACATCCACTTGAGAAGCTGTAGCGCCTATCTCCAGTGAAATCACTCTTTGACCTAACATATTGTACAATTCAACAGAATCAATTGAAGTACTTGAACTTAAGTTAAGCACATCCATCGATGGGTTTGGATAAAAAGTAAACCCTTCTATGGTATTGTCAATTGTACTCAACAATGAGCCACTGATATCAATCACAACATCACTAGGACCACCGTTGTTCAATACAAAGATGTAGTAGCTTTGACCGGCCACTGTGGTAATGTTTGATGCGGTACTGGGTCCACACTGGTTGTCTGGCTCTGGTGAGAAACTCAAATCGGTCTCATCGCCCACATCCTCGCTAGGAGCTTCATAGAAAATTACAAAGCTCGTTCCGGAAGGATCGGTGATTGAAGCCTCAGCTGTTCCATCTATTTCTGCTGTAAAGCTATACCATACACCAGGTGTACCGGCAATAGCACATCCATCAGGATTCAATAGCTCATTGGTTGCAAACTGCAATCTCACTTCTGGATCTGTATAAGGCTGCGTCTCATCTGTTACACTAATGGCATTTTCTATCAAATCGTTTGGTGGTGGTACTGGTGCACAAACCACATCTGCAACCCATCCCGGACGCGTCACTGAACCATCACTCAAAAACTGAAAAGTCAAGGCTCCACTTGGGTGGGTGGAAGCAAATGGACCGGGTATATTTGTTCCATACCAACCTCCTGCTGGGAAACCACTGTTTGTTGGTGGGTTTCCACTACTGATTAATGGTGAACTGGTATCCGGACCGTCAAATACATAAAGGGCATCCCAGTTTGATTCTACATCAAATTCAGAGAAAATCACGGTTATAAACTCATCTGCTTCATCTGGAGTTAAAGTCCAAACAACGTCTTCACTGTTGCTGTAGTCTCCATCAACGCCTCCTGTGTCTGTAAAAACACCGCCACAAGCCGGTGGTGGTGGTAGCAACTCACAAGTGATTGCTAAGCTAAATTCACCTTCGCTAGCACCAAAACCTTCAACCATAATAATATAAGTAGAAACACCATCAGATTCAAAAGTTAACTCAGACTGCAAACCACAGAAATCATCATTAACTGCGATTTCAGCACCAACTGATAAGTCATCACAACTTTCAAAGACTCTCAATATAGAATCATAAGTAGTACCGCCATCACAAAGTGAAATGGTCACTAATTCAGCTTCGCCGCTTCCTGTATAAGTGAAGAAAACGTCTCCTGCGATGTTACCACCAGCATTAGATGCTCCCACAGTGGTTCCTGTAACAACATCTCCACAAGTAAGTAAAATAGCGTCGTCACATTCTTCATTTGGAATACCTCCAAGCAATGGCAATTCTACAAGAGCTCCACCAGAAGCAAGAGATACCCAAAGTCCAAATGCAGCTCCATCTTGATTAACTGAAGGATTTAAGAATCCACTTGCTAATACTGTAAGTGCAGCTCCATCAAGATTTAAAGTTGAAAGTGGAACTCCATAAGAAGCAACAATCACTGTTCCATCTGCATTTGTAATATCAATTTCATAATCACCCGGAACTAATTCTAAATATCCTTGAAATTCTGGGAAAGTTATATCATCTACAATGATACCTACAGGCACACTCGTTTCTAAAACGTCAACGGTTGGTGCGTCTGTAGAACCGTGATGTACTAGCAAATCTGTCTCTGCTGGATCTGAAGCTATTTCTCTAGCTCCGGCATATACTTCCAGTCTAAAATCGATTGGGCTATTTACAGACTCATCAAATTGTGATGGATCTAAAACACCCGTTGCAATTACTAAATAAGTTTCACTTTCGTCAAGAGTTGCAGTTAAGTTATAAACACTATCAGCAGAAGAAGTACTTCCTGCAGGAGCAATATCAATACTCACAGGAACATCTGCGGGAACATCAACAAAAGGAGTCGCCGTTCTAAATTCAAAATCTTCCAAAAGCAGGACATCATCAAGATAGACATCTACAAATTCTGCAACTGGATCAGCGCTATTGTGAATAACCTGAACTCTTGCAAAAACGGGATTGACTACAAAATCTGTCAATTCTATATCGTCAACATTCATTCTTCTGTTACCTGAAGTTCCCGGAGTTGTAGTAAGAACAATTCTAAATCTTACATCTCCTTCTACATTTACTGTTTCAGAAAAAGTTTGTACATCTGCAGTTGCAGTGAAAGGATCACCAATTTGTGTCCAGTCTGCTCCTTCATTTGTACTATATTCAACAGCCCAAGGTTGTTGGTCTGAATCTGTACCATATTGTCTATATTCAAATGAGATAGTTCCCAATCCATTGGGCTTATCTTCAAGCATTGTCATTGAAGAACCATCTCTACCTCTAAATCTGGCAGATTGAGTCCCATTAAAGAAGTCGTTTGCTAGAGACCCAATTAAAGCTTCTGTCATATCAAAGTCAAAACCTGATAAATTAACAGTACCTGAGGCATAACCTCCTTTGTCCTCTCCGGGTCCTTCAAAGTCTATGATAACGCTTGTGCTTCCGCCGCCGGCAAAAGTTTCAGTTGCTCCAGCTGTGGGAATAATATCTGCCAGTATATCTCTATTCTGAGATCTTAAATGGGACTGTAATACTCTCATTTCACTAGGCGTAAAAATTGATTCAGGACTTTCAATTTGATGTCCTGCTTCTGATAGTCTGTTTAACAATTCCCCGATATCCGGAGTATCGCTGGACTGGGTCGAAAGGGCCCTGGAATTTTCCAAAAGCTCTAACTCCTCCATAGTAGTCAAATACTGAGCACTGAGCGAAGCGGTAAAGCATAGCACAAGGGCCCACAGAAAAGTAATTTTTTTCATAATAATGATTTAGATTTAAATTAGTTCGCCAATTTATAAAATATTTAGTTGAGAACTAGTTTATAAATGTGAAGTTAATGTTAAAATAAAAAACCACCTCAATCACAAGATTGAAGTGGTTTTATTATTTAAGAACTTTTAAGTCCTTCTTTTTTGTGATTACTTTTTAATCACCTGATAAGAGGCTGTTTGGCCTTCAGCAGTCACTTTCATTATGTAAGTGCCTGTTGCCAGGTTTGAAACATCCACTTGAGAAGCTGTAGCGCCTATCTCTAGTGAAATCACTCTTTGACCTAACATAGTATACAATTCAACAGTGTCTATTGAACTGTTTGAACTTAAGTTAAGTACATCCATCGTTGGGTTTGGATAAAATGTAAACCCATCAATGGTATTGTCAACAGTGCTCAGTAATGAACCACTGATATCAATCACAACATCACTAGGACCACCGTTGTTCAATACAAAGATGTAGTAGCTTTGACCGGCCACTGTGGTAATGTTTGATGCGGTACTTGGTCCACACTGGTTGTCTGGCTCTGGTGAGAAACTCAAATCGGTCTCATCACCCACATCCTCGCTAGGAGCTTCATAGAAAATTACAAAACTCGTTCCGGAAGGATCGGTGATTGAAGCCTCGGCTGTTCCATCGATTTCTGCTGTAAAGCTATACCATACGCCAGGTGTACCGGCAATAGCACATCCATCAGGATTCAATAGCTCATTGGTTGCAAACTGCAATCTCACTTCAGGATCTGTATAAGGCTGCGTCTCATCTGTTACACTAATGGCGTTTTCTATCAAATCGTTTGGTGGTGGTACTGGTGCACAAACCACATCGGCAACCCATCCCGGACGCGTCACTGAACCATCACTCAAAAACTGGAAGGTCAAGGCACCACTTGGGTGGGTGGAAGCAAAAGGGCCAGGAATGTTTGTTCCATAAAATCCTCCTGCTGGGAAACCTGTTCCTGTTGGTGGGTTTCCACTACTGATTAATGGTGAGCTCGTATCCGGACCATCAAACACATAAAGGGCATCCCAGGTAGCTTCTACATCAAATTCAGAGAAAATCACGGTTACAAAATCATCTACGTTATCGGGCTCAATGGTCCATACAACGTCTTCATTGTTGCTGTAATCTCCATCAGGTCCACCGGTGTCTGTAAAGACTCCTCCACAAGCAGGTGGTGGTGGTGGTAATTCACAAGTGATTTCTAAACTATAGTCTCCTGAACCTGAACCAAAACCTTCTACCATTATGATGTAAGTAGAAGTTCCGTCTGAATCAAAAGTTAATTCAGATTGTAATCCACAGAAATCATCATTAACTGCGATTTCAGCACCAACTGATAAGTCATCACAACTTTCAAAGACTCTCAATATAGAATCATAAGTAGTACCGCCATCACAAAGTGAAATAGTAACGATTTCTGCATCGCCGTTTCCGGTATATGAAAAGAACACGTCCGGAGATGCATTACCTCCAGAGTTTGTTGCTCCAACTGTTGTGCCAGCAACTACATCACCACAAGTGAGTTCTGTAGCATCAGCACACTCCCAATTGTTAGTGGGTCCACTTGCATCACAAGTGTATGTTCTAAATGTATAGTCAAAAGCAGGGAAAGGTTGATAACCGGGGTTAGCAAAAACGTTTCCATCAGGATAAGGATCGTTTAGTGATCCAGATACACAAGAAGTTACTGTTCCTTCTATGACTAAGAAATAAGTATTACCTGGAGTAACTGTTACAGGGTCCCAAAAAACATCGACCCATAAATCTCCTGAAGTGGTTGTAGTTCCTGTTGCCAATTCAGTACCTCCGGCATTGGGTAAGTTATCCCAAAGTGATAAAATTAAATCTTCATCATTTGAAGCCGTTTCAAAACGAAATCCTGCTCCTGCAGAGACATCACTTAAAGGAATAAAGGATTGAGCTAAATCTGTTTGACTTAAATTTGCCATACAAGCATCAGCTACATCCTGGTTGATTTCTAACTCTGGAGTTTCACAATCTCCACCACCGCCTCCGCCAGAGCCGGAATTTATAATTGAAACCCAACCGAACTGACTAAGAGTCCCTGGAATAATAGTTCCTAGAGAAGTCGTATTTCCGGTAGCTGTATCAACAGATCTTAATTCTGAATCGAATAGCGTACCATTAAAAGCAGCCATATATATCTGATCTGTTTCTGCATCCCAAGCCATTCCCTGGCCAAAGTTTGCATCAAATCCAATGGAACCTATTGAAGTAGCTGCTCCTGTTGTTGTATCTATTGAGTATAATAAATCATCAACGATTTCATAAGTAAAAGCATTACCGTCACCATCTATTGCTAAAGCTATAGCTAATGTTCCGCCAGGCAGATTTAAACTTCCTATCTGAGTTGCAGAAACAGCACCTATGTCAATGCTATAAAATGCAGTTGTGGTTAAACCATACAATTCACCATCTACGGGGTTGAATGCTAAACCTGTCATATCAGGTACACCAACATTACCCAAAGAGGTATAAACTCCGGTTTGCACATCAACACTCCACATTGCTCCAACATTGTCGATTACATAAGCTGAATCATTATCATTAGGGTCAATTGCGCCAGCTCCTTCAAAATTTGCAGTACCTGAGCCTGCGCTTATACCAGAAAAAACCGCTGGATCTGCTATTTCAAAAGAACCATATGATGGTGTTGCATTGTTAATACCAAAAGCAGTTGGAACTCCGGTTCCACCGCCACCGCCGCCACCGCCGGTTGCAAGGATTTCAACTTCCCAGCCTAAACGATTAACAACTGCTGTTGCGTTAAACTCAAAAAAGAAATCACCAGATGTTCCTGTAAATACAGCAGAACCACCGTTTGCAGCAATAAGTTGTGCTAAAGTATTAGCGCCATTTCCTCCAGAACTATTATCAAACAAAAGTACACCAGTGTTGTCTGAGCCATCATATAGTTTTAACCAATCGAATGTCCCAAAAACTTCATAATCAATAAATTCAAGTTCAGTAACTCCAGCTAAAGTGGTATTGGTAAGACATCCACAGTTTGGATAATTTCCTGGTGACCCATCAGGTCCACCGCCCGGTCCTCCCGGATCAAAAAAGAAATCCCCAACCTCCGGAGTAAATGTTTCAGTTGCTCCAGCTGTGGGAATAATATCTGCCATTGCATCTCTGTTCTGAGATCTGAAATGGGACTGTAATGCTCTCATTTCACTTGGCGTAAAAATTGTTTCAGGACTTTCAATTTGATGTCCTGCTTCAGATAGTCTGTTCAACAATTCCCCAATATCTCCGGAAAACTCTTCAGTGGTTCCGGCTCTGAGATTCATGTTTTCAATTACATTTCTGTTTTGGCTGTTGGATGCCGCACTGTAAATCCCTTCTGGGTCTGTAATTGAAAGTGTCAAACTTTGAGTTCTGTTAAGCAGTTCACCAGAATCAGACACTTCACTCTGTTGAACTGTAGTTAGGCTTCTTTGATGTTCAAGAATTTCTAACTCTTCGAGGGTGGTTAAGTGCTGTGCACTGAGCGATGCCGAAAGACAAAGTACTACACCCCATAAAAAAGTAAATTTTTTCATTTGGTATTTAATTTTAGTTAATAAGTACTAAAAGTATTTAAAAATTTTGTTAAAAACTAATTATGCTTTAAAAAATTATTAAGATTTCGTTATGATTCCCGCCTTTTTAAGCAGAATATTTTGTATAAATATGATGTGTTTTTACTTATTGTAATTTCATACAAAAATTCAAGTCATAAAAAAAGCTGCCATAAAATGTATGACAGCTAGTGAATGCTTTTTAAATTTACAGAATTTCTTATTCCTCCATAAAGTGACTCATTACAGCATCACTGACGCCCATATTTGAAAACCCACCATCATTGTAGAGATTCTGAAGGGTAACTCGTTTTGTCAAATCACTAAACATGGCTATGGTGTAATTGGCACAGTCTTCTGCCGAAGCATTTCCAAGCGGTGACATTTTTTCGGCGTAAGCTATAAATCCGTCAAAACCTTTGACTCCTTGACCAGCTGTTGTGGGTGTGGGTGATTGAGAAATCGTATTGACACGTACCTTTTTATCTTTTCCAAAAAAGTACCCAAAGCTTCGTGCAATTGATTCCAAATATGCCTTATTATCGGCCATATCATTGTAATCCGGAAATACTCGCTGCGCAGCCATGTATGTCAATGCAACAATACTTCCCCATTCATTCATGGCGTCTTTTTGATACAAGGTTTGCATGGTTTTGTGAAATGAAACCGCAGATACATCCCAGCCCTTTTGTGTCCAGTCATAATTTTGATCTGTGTAATGTTTGCCTTTCCTTACGTTCACAGACATACCAATGGAATGAAGCACAAAATCGATTTTTCCTCCAAGTATTTCCATCGATTTTTCAACTAAATTTTGAAGATCATCAAGGTTTGTAGCATCTGCCGGAATGATTTCTGAATTTGTTTTTTCAGCAAGTTCTTTTATTTGTCCCATTCTCATGGCAATGGGAGCGTTTGTTAAGACAAACGTTCCTCCTTCTTCGTGAACGCGTTCTGCAGTTTTCCATGCAATAGAATTTTCATCCAATGCTCCAAAAATAATTCCTCGTTTTCCTTTTAATAAATTATAAGCCATTTTGTATTTGTTAATGGTTAATAGTTAATTGTTGTTGTGTATTGATATTATTGAATAAAATAAAATTATTGGTATTCAAATATACATTTTAATTCAATAATTCGCGAGCATGTGCTAGGGCTGATTGGGATTTTTTATCTCCTCCTAACATTTCAGCCAATTCTATGATTCTATTTTCCGGGTTTAACAATTTTAATTTTGTTTGGGTTTCATTAAGAACGTCTTCTTTATAAACTTTAAAGTGATGTGTGCCTTTTGCTGCAATTTGGGGTAAATGAGTGATACTAATCACTTGCATTTTTGTACTCATCAGTTTCATAATTTCTGCTATTTTATTAGCAACCTCCCCTGAGACACCGGTATCAATTTCATCAAAAATTATGGTGGGTAATTTACTGTAATTTGAAAGAATTGATTTTATTGCAAGCATAATTCTGCTCATTTCTCCACCAGAGGCTACTTTTTTTAATTCACCAAAACTGGCTCCTTTGTTTGCTGTAAATAAGAAGGAGAGCGCATCGTTACCGTTTTCTAAAAATTGATCAACTTGTTCAAGTGTTATTTTAAAACGGGCATTGGGTAAACCAAGTTGACTTAGTATTTCTTCTAGAGATGTAACAAGAGTTTCTAATACAGCGGTTCTTTTGTCGTGTATTTCTTTTGATAAAGAGGTAAGGTTTTCCTTTAACTTTGTTATTTGAAGTTCTAGCTCTTTTATTTTAGCATCTAAGTTTTCCGTTTCTTGTAGATTCTCAAATAATTTATTTTTAATGGCTATCAACTCATCCAGGTCTTGAGCTTGGTGTTTTGATTGCAATTTGTATAGTATTTGCAATCTGTCATTGACTTCAGTGAGTCTTTCTGGGTTTGCTTCTGCTGTTTCGATTTCAGAAGTGATTTCACTGTAAACATCATCCAGTTCAATTTGGACACTTTGAATGCGTTCCCATAGGGTTTCAAAGCTTGCCGAGATCCCTTTTAATTTATTGGCTTTTAATTTAATTTCGTTTAACGAAAACAGCACACCCACCTGTTCTTCATTTAACAATTGTAACATTTGACTGAGTTGTTCCTGAATGGTTTCAACATTGTTAAGTTTTTCCAATTCTTCTTCTAAAATTTCGAGCTCTCCGTCTTTAAGGTTTGACTGCTCCAGCTCGTCATATAAAAATTGGTTATACTCTTGTTCTTTTAGAGCGTCAGCCTTTTTCTGGTTGAGTTGACTTAAAAGAGATTGGTTTGATTTGAAATCTTTGAGTGCAATCTTGTATGTCTCTAAAAGAATTTTGGTTTGTGCCAGTGCATCAATTAATTCAAATTGAAAATCCTTAGAAGATACTTCAAGTGTTTGATGTTGATTATGAATATCAATGAGGCGCTCTCCAAGAATTGAAAGACTATTTAAGTTTACAGGTGAATCATTGATGAAAGCTCTTGATTTTCCGGAGGGTAGAATCTCTCGTCTAATAATAGTTTGAGGTTCATAGTCTAAATCTTGTGATTTAAAAAATTCATTCAATTGATAAGGATTGATTTGAAACTCTGCTTCAATCACACATTTTTTAGAACTGTTCTTCACACTACTTAAGTCGGCTCTCTTCCCTAAAAGCAGAGAGAGTGCCCCTAATAAAATAGATTTACCGGCACCAGTTTCTCCGGTTATGATCGTCAAACCTTCTTTAAAATCTACTTTAATATCTTCTATTAAAGCATAGTTTTTTATGGTGAGTTGTGTAATCAACTTAGTGTGTGAATTTAAACACTAAAGGTAAAAGAGTTTGTGGTTTAAAGCAAGTATCTAAAACTTAATTTTTGACCAATTATCACGTTTAGTGGGGGCCATTCTGGTAAGGTTTTGCGACAGTTGATCAATATTTACACTGGGCCCATCACTAAAGATAGCTTGTATTTCTTCCGCTTTAGCGTCAAAAAAGGTACGAAGTAGATAGGAGTTTGGCCTGCGATCGTTGATTTGTTTAAGTGAATTTATCGCGTCTGCAATCTTGATTTTTGCTTCTTTAGGATTTTCATGCATACTGTCCATTCCCTGTCTGTGATACATATACATAGCTGTGTGAAATGGACTAAAAATGGGTGAGATGAGCGCTTCGTTTAATTGATAACGGGACTGATTCCCATCAGTTGCTTTCCAGCCTTTAAAATTCCCTGAAGCAGCAGTATTGACAATTTGTTTTGCTATGCCGTGAAATTCATCACCTCCATTTTTAGAAAAAGTAGCGGCATCAAGCCCAAGTATGGTATAGACGTGAAAGGCGATTACAGAAACAAGATTTGATTCAGAATTATTGGGATTAAAATTCAATGGTTGAAACTCTCTGTAATTAAAATTGAATTGACGGTCATTGTAGTTATAGATGGGCGACAAATATGTAGAACCATAGACAGGTCTTGAAGCTTGTACTTGAATACTAGCGCTAAAATTATCTGAGTCATATTCGGATACAATGATATTAAAACTTGCTTCAATGCGCTCTTGATTTGCAAAAGATTGGTTTGTCCAACTAGTTTCATTGATAAATTCGCTCAAATCACGTTCTAAAGTTTTGAAAATTTGCAAATTTGAAACTCCTGTTTGTTCAGCATTTACAACCACTACAGCATTAATTTCCTGAGCTATTGTTTGAAGAGAAAAACTCACTAAGAATAGAAAAACTAAAATTTTATTCATTTAAAACTGGTGTTAAAATGTTAAATATATCTTTTGCAACTTCCGTTTTGTCTTTTAACTCAAAACTTTCAAATTGCTCATTTTTATCAATGATAGTTATTTTATTTGTATTGGAACCAAAGCCAGCTCCGGCATCGTTTAGCGAATTTAATACAATAAAATCTAAATTCTTTTTAATAAGCTTCTTTTTTGCATTTTCAATTTCATTTTCAGTTTCTAACGCAAAGCCTACGAGTAGCTGTTTCTTTTTTATTTCACCTAAAGAGGCTAATATATCCAAAGTGGGTTCCAGCTCAATTGATAACGCTGCCTGATCCTTTTTTATTTTTTGACCGGCTATTATTTTTGGCCTAAAATCTGCTACAGCTGCAGCTAAAATAGCCAAATCAACCTTAGAATATAAAGAATGACAAGCATTGTACATTTCTTCAGCGGAAGTAACTGCAATTTTTTGTATGGATGAATTGTTTAACTGAAGATGAGTGGGTCCTGACACCAGAAACACTTCGGCACCAAGACTTGCTGCTTTTTCTGCAAGCGCATATCCCATTTTACCGGAAGAATGATTTCCAATAAAGCGCACAGGATCGATTGCTTCATAGGTAGGACCTGCAGTAATTAAAACTTTTTTATTGCGTAAAGGGAGTTTTGAAACAATATCTTTTTCCATAAAAGAGATGATATCTTCTGGCTCTGCCATTCTACCTTCCCCCACAAGACCACTGGCAAGTTCGCCGTGACCTGCAGGTATTTGAATCACTCCATAAGTGTTCAACTTCTCAAAAGCAATTTGCACAGACTCGTGCTTGTACATATCCAAGTCCATAGCCGGGGCATAATAAACCGGGCATTTTGCAGAAAGATAGGCTGCAAGCAACAAATTGTCACAAGTGCCATTTGCCATTTTGGAAAGTGTATTTGCTGTGGCGGGCGCTATAACAAAAAAGTCGGCCCAAAGGGCCAACTCTACGTGATTATTCCAAGTTGCATTTTCATTCTCTTCTTGAGTGAAGGATGAAAAAACTTCGTTTTTTGAAAGTGTGGAAAGGGTAAGCGGTGTTACAAAATCTTTTGCTGAAGGGGTCATAATGACCTTTACTTCTGCACCGGCTTTTACAAATAACCTTACCAGAAATGCCGATTTATAAGCAGCAATACCGGCTGAAATGCCAAGTAAGACTTTTTTACTGCTTAAAATGGACATGATTTATTGGTCTGAGTTTTCGTCTAATGTATTTCTGTAATAGATTTTACCTTCAAGCCATTCTTGCATTGCAAGAGCATGTGGCTTAGGTAAACGCTCATAGAACTTTGATACCTCAATTTGTTCTTTGTTTTCAAATATTTCTTCAAGACTATCATTGTAGGTTGCAAATTCATCGAGTTTTTCAAGGAGTTCTTTCTTGATCTCGATGTTGATTTGATTGGCTCGCTTAGAAACAATTGAAATGGCCTCATAAATATTTTGCGTGGGTTCATCAACCACGTTTTTATTTAATGTGACTGTATTAACGGGGGCCTCGGTTTTTTTTAGATCTGTCATCTTCTATACTTGTTTGTTTTGTAATCGTTGTTCAATATCTTGTAGTAACTCATTTGCTTGTTGAGAAAACTCACTCTCAGGGAAATTTCTTTTGAATGTGTTGTAATAATCTTTTGCAGTCAAAAGTCGCTCCTCTACTCTTTCAGGAACACTTCTAATCGCTAATTGGTAAGCCGAATCAAATTTCAGAAAAAATGCTTCTTCTCTAAATTGAGACCCCGGATGGTTTAAAATAAAATTATCAAAAGCAGAAATAGCAGCTCTGTAATTGAAAGCATTATAATCCCCCAAGCGATTGTATTGTTTAGCAATTTCAAATTCCTTCTTCTGGATTTTAACGGTCAATTCTGCAACCAATTTATTGGCCTCATCTTGGAAATCAGAATCGGGGTATTGATTGATATAATTTTGTAATTTTTCTAAAGCTGTATTTGTTTCCTTTTGATCAAGAGAATATCTTGGTGACAAAAAATAATAACTTTTTGCTCCTTTAAAGGCGGCTTCTTGCGCTTTTTCACTTTGAGGATAGGAAGTTGAAAAACGTTCAAATTGATATCCGGCTAGATAATAATCTCCTAAATTGTAAAAAGTATCTGAATACAAAAACATTAGCTTTTCTGCCTGAGGCTTCCCTCTGTAAGCAGGCACTATTTGCTCCATTAACTTCAATGCTTTTTTATATTCCTGAGCATGGTACAAAGAATCGGCATAAAGAAATTTCAACCCTGCATCTTCAGACTTTAAAATCTTTTGATAAGGGCTGCAAGAAAAAAACAAAGAAGCTGTCGCTAAAGTTAAAATAAGTATTCTCATGTGTCTTAAAAACATCGTGCAAAAGTAAGTAAATTAGTGCGATAATAAAAATCAATATTACTAATAACAAACGTAAGAAATTATTCCTTTTTATGTGTTGTGAAAATTTTAACGTAAATTGGCAGTAAACTCTTGAATTTGCTGCTTTAATGCAGTACTTGCTTCAACCAAAGGAAGCCTCACCGTAGCATCACAAATTCCCAAAGTTTCAAATACCGCTTTAATGCCCGCCGGATTCCCTTCTGCAAAAATTAAATCGATTGCCGGTGCCAGTTTGTAATGCAATTCATAAGCAGCATCTACTTTTTTATTTAGCCCAAGACGCACCATATCTGAAAATTCATTTGGAAACCCTTCTCCAATCACCGATATCACACCAGCCCCACCGGCCAAAATCATTGGCAAAGTAATCATATCATCACCTGAAATTACCAGAAAATCTTTAGGTGAATCCTTGATAAGTTGCATTGCCTGAACAATATCGCCAGCAGCTTCTTTAATCGCTACGATATTATCAAAGTCAGCCGCCAATCTTACAACAGTTTTTGGCAGCATATTTGACGAAGTCCTTCCAGGTACATTATACAAAATTACCGGTTTTGGTGAAGCAGTTGCCACCGCTTTAAAATGTTGATAAATACCCTCCTGAGTAGGCTTATTGTAATAAGGAGATACTGAAAGTACAGCTTCAAATGCAGACAAGTCCCTTGTTTTTAATTCTTCAACAACTTTTTGAGTATTGTTGCCTCCCACTCCCAAAACCAATGGGAGCCTGTCATTGTTTACAGCAATGATTTTATTGATAACTTGCTGCTTTTCTTCATCTGTTAAAGTGACGCTTTCTGCCGTTGTGCCTAAAACCACAAGATAATCAACTCCGCCGTGAATGCAGTGATTCACTACTCTTTCCAATCCTTCAAAGTCTATTGAAAAATCTTTCTTAAATGGAGTAACAAGTGCAACCCCGGTTCCGATTAGTTTGTTCATTTTGTTTCTTTTTTATTTTTAAAAATGCGTATGTATTTGGCAAGTTCCTGCTCAAATAAAGCATAATTTTTTACTTCAATTTTAAAAATGATATCAAAAAGCCTTTTATCTGTTCCTTTTAAACCTACTTTTAATTGTGCTTTTGCTTTTGATGTTACATAATCCAGATAGGGATTCTTTTTTGAATAATAACCTATAAAAATATCAAATTCCCGGTCTAGAAATTCTTCAACAGCCGGTTTGTTTAAGATGCCATTCCAGCTAAAATCCTTTGAGGAAAACTTGTTTTGTTCAAAAGTGGGCAGGTTTCTTTTTTCCTCCCGATACAAGATCAACTTTAAATCTTTGTTAAGGATTTGAAGCGCTTCTAACAATCCGGAAAAAAGGTCAGTATTCTCAAACTCTTCAACATTTACAAGCACTCCAACAGTTTTAAAATCTGAGATTTCATTCTTTGGAAATGGATCTTTTAAATGTTTTTCAATATGCTTTTTGAGGAAATATTTTTTTACAGATTTGAAATTCATTTATCTTTACATTCTTTGCTTACAAAAGTAAGTAAAATATCAGCATTTATAGTTTCTTAAACACTTTGCTTCATGAAAAATGTTTTTTTATTCATATTCATTACCTCACTCCTACTAAGCTGCGAAAAAACAGATTATTCACTTACACAAATTAAAGGCAAACAAATAGAAATTAACGACTCTATAAAAACAAATGAAACGTTTGAAAGCATTCTAAAACCCTACCGGGAACATATTGAAGGACAACTATCTGAAGTTCTCGCCCATAACAAAAGGAACATGAAAAGAACAGACGGCCCATTCAATTCCTCCATAGGGAATATGATGGCTGATGCCACGATGGAGCTTGCAAATCCCATTTTTAAACAGCGTACCCAAAATACTATCGACATTGTTTTACTCAATTTTGGAGGCATCAGGGCCACTATGGCAGAAGGTAATGTTACAAGAAAAACAGCTTTTGAAATCATGCCCTTTGAAAATGAGGTGGTAGTGCTTGAGCTTTCGCCGAAAAGGATTCAGGAAATGCTTGATTATCTCGCATCAGAAAATAGTGCACACCCCATTTCAGGAATGGAAATTCAGTTGGATAGAAATAACAACCTAAAATCGGTTGAAATTCAGGGAACACCTTTAGACACTACAAAAACCTTTTTGTAGCAACAAGTGATTATTTGAGAAACGGGGGCGACCGCATGTATTTTTTTGAAGACGCTATCAGTGAAACACCGCTCGATTATAAATTGAGAAACCTGTTTATTGATTTTTTTATTCAAAAAGACACGATTGATTTTTTACAAGATAACCGCTTTATAAAATCAAACTAAAAATGCAACGAAGACACTTCATCAAGCACACTGCCGCCGCTTCAGCCCTACTCGCTACGGGAAGTTTTGGACTTTCGGCATTTAGCAACGGTTCAAACAGAAAGCACATTACTATACTGCACACCAACGATACCCACAGCCGTCTGGATCCTTTTCCGTTAGACGATGCCCGCTTTCCAAACAAAGGAGGAGTAGCACGACGTGCAACCCTGATTGAAAACATCAGAAAAGAAAACCCCAATACCCTATTACTCGACGCAGGAGATTATTTTCAGGGCACACCTTATTTTAACTTTTATGGCGGCGAACTGGAATTGAAATTTATGTCAATGCTAAAATATGATGCCGCGACCATTGGCAATCACGAATTTGATAATGGTCTTGACGGCTTGCTTGCTCAATTGCCCCACGCCAATTTCCCTATCATTTCCTCCAATTATGATTTTAGCAATACCATTCTTGATGGTTATGTTGATAAATACAGAACCTTTGAGAAGGACGGAGTTAAAGTCGGAGTCTTTGGATTGGGTGTCGAGTTGGAAGGTTTGGTCACTAAAAAACTCTATCAGGAAACCAAGTATTATGACCCCATTGAAATTGCGCAGGATATGTCCAGAGTTCTTAAAGACGAAGAGGATTGTGACCTGATCATTTGCCTCTCACACATTGGGTATAGTTATGAACACGATAAAGTTTCTGATCTCAAGCTGGCAGCTGCTACTTCGGGTATTGATTTAATTTTGGGTGGCCACACCCATACTTTTTTGCCAAAACCGGTAATTGTAAAAAATAGCATTGATCAGGAAGTTTTAATCAATCAGGTGGGTTTTGCAGGGATTAATTTGGGGCGAATAGACTTTTATTTTGAGGAAAAGGAAATAAACGAAGTTAAAAGCATTTCAATAAACGTATAATTATACCATCCCCAAAAAGTCCTCTTCAGTAATAATAGGTACACCCAGGCTTTCGGCTTTTTCCTTTTTACTGGGTCCCATATTGGCTCCGGCGACTACATAAGTTGTTTTTGACGAAATGGAACCGGAAACTTTCCCACCGTTGTCTTCAATTAGTTTTTTCAATTCGTTACGTGAAACTTTTTCAAACACTCCTGACACTACAAAGGTTTTTCCTTGCAACACATCAGTTTGCCCCTGGAGTGCTTCCTCTGAAAGTTGCAATTGTACTCCATAAGACTTTAGCCTATTTAAAATATCAAGATTTTCCTGTTTACTGAAAAACTCCACGACACTTTCTGCGATTTTTTCACCAATTTCGTCCACCATTATGAGCTCCATTTGGGTTGCAAACTGAAGCATATCAATACTCTTATAGTGTTTTGCCAGTTTTTTAGCAACAGTCTCCCCACAAAACGAATTCCCAGAGCAAACAGCACCCTTTCAAAAGGGATTTCTTTTGATTTTTCAACACCGGCTACGAGATTTTCTGCACTTTTTTGTGCCATTCGTTCCAAAGGCAGCAGTTGATCTACTTTTAAAGTATATAAATCAGCGTAATTCTTGATTAAACCGGCTTTAAAAAGGAGTTCGACGGTTTCTCCTCCAAGACCTTCAATATCCATCGCTTTACGCGAAATAAAATGCTGTACACGTCCCGTTATTTGTGGCGGACAACCATAAAAATTTGGGCAATAATGTTGGGCTTCTCCCTCTTTTCGCGTAAGCGGGGTTTGACATTCGGGGCATTGGGTGATGTATTGTGTGGGTCGGGAAGCGATGCTGCGCTTGCTGAAATCTACCCCAACAATTTTTGGAATGATTTCCCCGCCTTTTTCCACATAAACAGTATCGTTTTCACGAATGTCGAGTTTTTCTATTTGGTCTGCATTGTGTAATGATGCCCTTTTTACAGTGGTTCCTGCGAGTTGCACCGGTTTTAAATTGGCTACCGGTGTGATAGCCCCCGTGCGTCCCACCTGATAAGTGATTTTTTCCAAAACGGTTTCTGCCTGTTCGGTTTTGAATTTAAAGGCCATGGCCCAGCGTGGGGATTTGGCTGTATAGCCTAACTCTTCCTGTTGATACAAGTTATTGACTTTGATGACTACACCATCGGTTTCATAAGGTAATTCGTGGCGATGCACATCCCAATTGTGAATAAATTGCAGCACTTCTTCCATCGAATTTGCCAGAGTGCAGGCATCGGGGACTTTAAAGCCCCACTCTTTTGCTTTTTGTAATGACTCAAACTGGGTTTTGATGGGCAGTCGTTCACCCACAATACCATACATCAAGCAGTCTAGAGGGCGTCTAGCTACCTCAGCACTGTCTTGCAATTTCAAACTTCCGGAAGCGGTGTTTCTAGGGTTTGCATAAGGTTCTTCACCGGCTTCCAAACGCTCTTCGTTCATCTTTGCAAATCCGGCAAGGGGTAAAATGATTTCCCCACGTATATGGAATTTTTGAGGAAAATCTCCTTTTAGTTTTAAGGGCACTGAACGAATGGTTTTTACATTGTTAGTCACATCATCTCCTTGTGTTCCATCACCGCGAGTAACTGCTTTTAGTAAAATTCCGTTTTCATAAGTCAGGTTCATGGAGGCGCCGTCATATTTCAATTCGCAGGTGTATTGAACCGTTCCATCAACCATTTTTTTGATGCGTTTTTCCCAGTCCAGTAAATCTTCTTCAGAATAGGAATTATCCAAAGAGTGCATAGGAAACTCGTGCGCTACCGTTTCAAAGTTTTTGGTGACAGCACCACCCACTCGTTGTGTGGGCGAATTGGCATCAAAAAACTCAGGGTGTTGTTCTTCCAGTTGCTGCAGTTGTTTGAGCATTTGGTCAAATTCAAAGTCTGAAATCACCGGTGCATCCAGCACATAATAATTATAATTGTGTTGATTGAGTTCTTCTCTTAACTGGTTGATTTTTTCTTTGATGTTCATTGCTGTAATAATAAATTTTAATCTGAAATATAAAACTTTGAATAGGGCCTGCAGATCGCGCACCTGCCTGCCGGCAGGCAGGGATTTTCGCAGAACTTCTTAATTAATTCAACTTCAAGTTGGTCACTTTATACTTTTAATTTTTTACTTATAACTTTTTTGCCTCTTCCCAAAACACGTCCATTTCAGCCAGTGTCATGTCTTTTAATGGTTTGTTGATGGCTTTTGCTTTTTCTTCCAAAAACTGAAAGCGTTTAATGAATTTTTTATTGGTGCGTTCCAAAGCGCTTTCGGGGTCAACTTTAAGGAATCGGGCATAGTTGATCATTGAAAAAAGGACATCGCCAAACTCAGCTTCTATTTTTCAGCATTGTTTTCATTGACCTCGTGTTGTAACTCGTCGAGTTCTTCCTTGAGTTTTTCAAAAACTTGTTCAGGATGTTCCCAGTCAAAGCCCACTCCGGCCACTTTATCCTGAATGCGGTTTGCTTTGACCATCGCCGGAAGCGATTTTGGAACACCTTCCAAAACACTTGTTTTACCTTCTTTTAGTTTCAGGTTTTCCCAGTTTTTTTTGACTTCTTCTTCATCGGCTACTTTGACATCGCCGTAAATATGCGGATGGCGGTCGATGAGTTTTTCACAGATCCCATTGGCGACATCAGCAATGTCAAAAGCGTTTGTTTCACTTCCAATTTTCGCATAAAAAACAATATGAAGTAATAAATCCCCTAACTCCTTTTTGACTTCGTTTAAATCGTTTTCAAGGATGGCATCGCCCAATTCATAGGTTTCCTCAATGGTGAGGTGTCTCAGGGTTTGTATTGTTTGTTTGCGGTCCCAAGGGCATTGCTCCCTTAGCTCGTCCATTATGGTGAGCAATCTGTCAAAGGCTTTTAGTTGTTCTTCTCTTTTATTCATTCTGGGCTGATTAATTTTATAAAATTACTCAATTGATTACAACAAAAATGGTACTCAATGAAGAAGTAATCCACAACAAACTGTTTATAATAAAAAAATCCTGTCGTTGAATGACAGGATTTTACTATTGATCAATTGAACTATCTTATGATTTTCGGGCAGCCGGACTTTTACCGGTACCTCCCTTTTTAGTGTTTGAAACTTTGGGTGTTGATTTTTCAATGGGTACTGCTTTGTTTGTAGTTCCTTTTGCTTCAGTTTGTTTGACGATTTCCTGAGCTTCTTCCTCTGTGGGTTCAGAGAAATCCATCAAATCCTTTTGTTGTAAAAGGTTATACCACTGAATGATTTTCTTTATATCGCTCGCATATACTCTGTCTTCATCATAATCTGGAAGAATTTCGAAAAAGTATTCTTCCAGCTTTAATTTGTCTTCTTTGTGACTAATGGCTTTACCTCCATTTTCCTTGTCTTTAATTTTTTGCATAATTTGACGCAAAGGCACTTCTTCCGTCAAGGTGTAAATGGCAATTTCTGAAAGCAAGCTCACATTGTGGTGGGCACTCACTGATATTTTTTTTCCGTCGAGTAATGACTCGGCCAGAAATCCTGAGCGTGTTTGTGTTTTTAATTCATATAATCCCGGTTTTCCGGAAATGGATAAAATTTTTTCTAAGCCCATATAGTATTTTGAAATTTGTTTATGATTTATTGAAAGGCTCATTAAGCTGAAGCCCATGCATTTGACAACAAAGATAAATATTGCAATTGAAAATAAAATTATTTATCTCTTTTTATTGAGATTTGGAAATTTCATTCTGTAATCCACTTCGATTTTACCCTTGGATATATTAGTGAGTTTACTTTTTATCAATCTTCTTTTGAGGGGTGATAATTTGTCTGTAAACAAAACACCTTCAATGTGGTCATACTCATGTTGTATAACCCTAGCAGCCAGACCATCATACGTTTTAGTTTGATGGGTAAAGTTTTCGTCATAAAAGGAAATGGTGATTTTTTCTTTTCTGAAAACATCTTCCCTTACATCAGGAATGCTAAGGCAGCCTTCATTGAATGCCCATTCATCACCGGTTTCTTCGAGTATATTGGCATTAATAAAGGTTTGTTTTAATTCTGCCAGGCTTTTTTGTTCATCTTCTGAAAGTTCATCATCATTTGAAAAAGGTTCACAATCAATGATAAAAAGCCTGATGGGAAGCCCAATTTGTGGTGCAGCAAGGCCCACCCCATGGGCATTGTACATGGTTTCATACATGTTTTCAATCAAGGCGTCCAGCGCCTTGTAATCCTGACTGATATCTGTTGCTTTTTTTCTTAAAACGGGATCCCCGTAAGCTACAATGGGTAAAATCATATTTTGATTACACTTTGTTATATAAATATTCTTGTAAAATAATTGTAGCACTTATTTCATCAATAAGGGCTTTGTTGCGTCGTTGTTTTTTCTTTAGGCCGCTATCAATCATGGTTTGAAATGCCATTTTTGAAGTGAACCGTTCATCTACTCTTTTAACCGGCATTTCCGGAATTTCTAAATTCAATTTTTGATAAAAGCAGCAATATGAACTTCCACATCTGAGGGAGTATCGTCCATTCTTTTGGGTTCGCCCACCAGAAATAATTCCACTTTTTCTTTAGCAACATACTCTTTTAAAAAAGCTAAAAGGTTTTTAGTCTCCACAGTGGTCAAGCCGGAAGCGATGAGCTGTAGCTCATCTGTTGCAGCGATACCTGTTCTTTTGGTTCCAAAATCTATTGCTAAAATGCGTGCCATAGTAAAAAATCAGTGCAAAGGTAATACTTCTTTGGTTTCTGCTTCACTTTTGAAGAAAGCAATTATCTTTGTGGTTGAAAAAGTTTGTGAGTTTGTGAGGTATTTAAAGAAACTTGATAAATAAAACATATTGAATTTCCCCATAGTCTATTGAATATAATCTAAGTTTAGAAAAAAATTATAAATGAATCAATTAAAAGAAATTATCGAAAAAGCCTGGGAGGACAGGTCAATACTTACCTCAACTGAAACCATTGCTGCCATACGCGAAGTCATATCGTTACTTGACGAAGGGAAATTAAGAGTTGCCGAACCCACTTCCAACGGCTGGCAAGTGAATGAATGGGTCAAAAAAGCGGTCGTCCTTTATTTCCCCATTCAGAAAATGGAAACTTTTGAAGTGGGTATTTTTGAATATCACGACAAGATTCCGTTGAAAACGGGATATAAAGAGAAAAACATACGAGTGGTTCCACACGCTGTTGCGCGCTTTGGTGCCTATATTTCAGGAGGTGTTATTATGATGCCCAGCTATGTAAATATTGGCGCTTATGTAGATGAAGGTACTATGGTAGATACCTGGGCGACAGTGGGCAGTTGTGCTCAGATAGGTAAAAACGTGCATTTAAGTGGTGGTGTGGGCATTGGTGGTGTTTTAGAACCCTTGCAGGCAGCCCCTGTCATCATTGAAGATAATGCCTTTATTGGCTCTCGTTGTATTGTTGTTGAAGGAATCAGAGTAGAAAAAGAAGCGGTGCTGGGAGCCAATGTTGTCTTGACAGGGTCTACAAAAATAATTGACGTTACAGGAAATGAACCTGTGGAAATAAAAGGCTATGTCCCTGCTCGGTCTGTGGTGATACCCGGGAGTTATACCAAACAGTTTCCTGCCGGTGAATTTCAGGTGCCTTGCGCTTTGATCATTGGAAAACGAAAAGAAAGTACTGATAAAAAAACGTCACTCAACGATGCTTTGCGCACTTATGATGTGGCGGTTTGATTTTGTAAAAAAAGTAATTTGAGATATTTTGTGTAAGAAAAAAAAGATTGAATGAGTGAAAAACTCAAGCCTTCAACTCCATAAAGTATTCCTTTTTTTAAAATATAGGCTTTAAAAAATGCTGAAAGCCCATGGGTAACGGGTGATAGCACGTTTGCTTTTTTGCCCTGCTCAAAAAGTTGTTCTGCTTGCCAAGTGGTGTATTGGTTTTTTTTGGCGATAATGTGCGCATACGATTGCCATCCAAAATGTAACACGTGCAAATTGGTGTTTTTTAAATTTTTGGCAACAATGCGTTGGTGCACTTTTGAGCTTGAGGGTTGTGCTGTTTCTTTATTAAAGAATCGACAAGTATAGTCTGGATACCATCCGGAATGTACAATACGTTTTTTGCCAAGATGATTTATCATTCTAAAGTTATAAGCATCATAAGGTTGGTTTACATATTCTTTTTCTATTAAAAATTTGAATGTATCCTCATCTAAAAACTCATCTGCATCGAGATTTAAAATCCAGTTATTTTTACAAAAAGGCAAACCAAAAGCTCGTTGGGGGCCATCGCCCAAAAAGGTTTGCTGAATCACTTTAGCTCCTGCTTTTTGGGCAAGTGCAACCGTATTGTCACTACTAAATGAATCTATTACAATTACTTCTTCGCATAACTTTAGCATAGCCTCAACACAACTAAAAATACTTTTTTCTTCATTAAAAGCAATAACTAGCCCGCTAATATTCATTGATTGATTTTTAAATTAGAGTGTAAAATTATGTACTTTTGAGCAAATAAATGATATGATTCCAAAACTTATTCATTTTTGCTGGTATGGAAAAGGCGATTATAACAATACAATTATAAAATGTATTGCCTCTTGGAAAAAAAATCTTCCTGATTATGAAATAAAAAAGTGGGATGAAACTAATACACCTTTTGATAATCTACCGTTTTTAAAACTTTTATACAAGCAAAAAAAATGGTCTTTTATTACCGATTTTGTAAGACTCTATGCGGTTTACACCGAAGGCGGTATCTACTTAGATACCGATATTGAAGCCCTAAAACCGTTTGATGAGTTATTAAAGGAACAGGTTTTTTTAGGCTTTCAGAGTGACTTAGAATCCTCAAAATACCCGCTAAACTCTGCCGTTCTTGGCGGAAGGGCTGGACACAAATTTATTTATGAATGCCTTTTTGAAACTGTAAAAAAACAACGCTTGCAATTTAATGCAATGGGTGGTCCACCAATAGTATCTAAAGTTGCCTTTGCAAACGGGCTGAAAACATACAAAACCCAACACATTCACGAGGGTGTTTTATTGCTTACAACCCCTTATTTTTATCCTTTTTCTTGGGAAGAATCCTACACCCCAGCGAGTATAAAACCAGAAACTTTATGCATACATTGGTGGGAAGACTCTTGGAAAAACAAAAAGAAAGGCTTTAGTTATTATACAGATAGCTTGAAGAGGAAGATTGAAAAAATTCCTTTGATTGTAACCTCTTACAAATCTTACTATTTAAATCGAAAAAAATTTTTTGATTTTTAATTAAATTCCATCAACATTCTTGTTAGACTTCACATTTAATTTCTAAAATATAAAAAATGAATTATTCAGTATTAACACCTGCAATTCTTCCTAATAAAAAAAAGTTTAAATACTACTTAAAAAATGACAAACCCAACCGTGAAAATTATTTCAATATTGGTGATTGTTTTGTTTTGGAGTCAATGATCACTTCATTGAAACCTCATTATCCAGAACATATATATTCTGTAAGATCTGATTTATCTGACTTGCAAATAAATAAAATTAATTCTACTAAAGCATTACTTCTACCAATCACTAACAGATTAAATGATACAGGAAAAAACTTTCCTATTATGAAATCTAATACAATTGAAAAAATTGAAGTACCCATTGTTTTATATGGCGTAGGTATTTCTGGCGATCCAAAAAGCAATAACGGAATGACTGATGTGATTAAGGACAAATACAATTTCATTTTTAAAAAAGTAAAATATGTCTCTACTAGATGTAGTTTGAGTCAAAATTATTTAAAAACCAATTTTCCTGAAATAAAAGAAAAATTTATAATGACTAGCTGCCCAGTTGTTTTTCACAAGCACAAACTTAACGAAAGTGGTTTATTTAAAGACAAAACAAATTCAGTTTTACTTACGGTAACCAATCGCGATGATTTTTGGGAAAGAGAATGTAAAACTATAGATTTTGTTGCCGAAAAGTACAAAACATCAAAAAAGGTGATTTCTATGCACGATTATCATTTAAACAACCAGCATATATCAAAACGCGACGGTCAATTTTCAATTTTAAATTATATCAATGAAGGTGTTTTTCCAAAAAATAATCAAGCTATTTTTACTTACGCCTTAAGCAAGGGTTTTGAGGTTTACATTCCTAGAGCTGTAAATGATTGTTTTGAGTATTATAAAAATTTTGATTTACACATAGGCAGCAGACTGCATGCACATTTGCATTTTTTAAGTCAAGGGAAAAAATCGTTTCTTACTTTTGTTGATTATCGATGTAAAGGGTTTTCTGATGATTTTGGTTTTCCTATTTGCGATTATAAAAATTTAGAATACTATCTCGATTTTGACTTTGAACTGTTTCGTGCTAAATTTTTTAAGCATTTCAATGAAATGGCAAAGTTTAACAACTACATTAAAGAGATGTTGCTTGTTTAAAAGTGTTAAATTTATATCTACTCTATAAATTTTGAATTAGGTATTTTTTAAATTTAAATAAAAATATTCTGAAGTGATACCGGTCTTAGCATAAGCATCCAGAAAATAGACAGATGAAACTTCTTTTCCTTTTTTAAATCTGAAAATTGCTTTGATGACTCAGGTAGTTCTTTGACAGTTTCCAGTTTGTTATAATAATTAACTCTAGAAAGGATATAGTCGCCGTCAGGTCTTGAAGATATTGACTTTAATTTACTTTTTAATCTGCTTTGAAATACAAATTTTGGAAGGATTACCTTTGAATAATTTCTAATATAGTATGGAAGTTTTGCATTTTTTCCGGAACCAAACAAAAATTTTAAATTCATAAGATACTTTCTTGGTACTATTATTAGAATAAGCAAAATAAACCAATTTTCACCAAATTACTTTCATTTTTGGGGATAAAGATGCAGCTTTTAAGAATATCCCTAAAGAATTTATGTTTAATATAAAAAAGGTTTTAAATTTGGCTGCAACAATATAGTATAGATTGAATCACAAAATTCCAGATTGACTTCATGATTAAACTTTCTGCTGTTATTATTACTTTTAATGAGGAGGAACATCTTGAAAAATGTTTAGCCTCGCTGGAGGGAGTCGTTGATGAAATTGTTGTTGTCGATTCTTTTTCTACTGACAGCACCAAAGCCATTTGCGAAAAGTACAAAGTTAAATTTGTTACCCAAAAATTCTTAGGCTATAAAGAACAAAAAAACTTTGCCATAACGCAAGCTACTTATGATTACATTCTATCACTTGACGGAGATGAAGCACTTTCAGAAGAATTAAAACAGTCGGTTATTGCATTAAAAAAGGACTGGAAACTCGACGGTTATTATGCAAACCGCAGAAACAACTATTGTGGCCAGTGGATTAAGCATTCAGACTGGTATCCGGACAGGAAATTGAGACTTTTTATAAAAGGAAAAGGAGAATGGCGAGGTATCAACCCTCACGATTCTTACAAGCTATTTAATCCAAAAAAATCAGGGAGAATTAAAGGTGACATCTTACATTGGATTTATAGAGATTACATTGAACACAATCAAAAAGTAGAGCGATTTTCAACAATTGCAGCACAGGCTTATTTTGATATGGGTAAAAAATCTTCTGTTTGGAAAATACTTTATCGACCAGCCTGGGCATTTTTTAAAGCTTATTTCTTGCGCCTTGGTTTTCTTGATGGTTTGAATGGTTGGGTTATTTGTTTACAATCTTACAATGTTACTTTTCTTAAATATTCAAAATTGTACCAACTCCATAAAATGGCAAAAAAGAAATAAAGACCTAAGTTATTTTTTGAGACCTAATTTTTTCTTCAATTTTCTTTTCCTGTGGTATGTATTTTGAAATTTTTTTGTGTGTTTCCACATCAACTCATACACGTCGTCTGGATCTCTTTGAATTAACGTAGCATACCGATTACTCATTATTCGCACCATTTCTTCTTTTGGTGTTAAACGTGAAAAGTTTTTAATGCGTTCTTCAAAAGTGAGCGGTTTAAAGTTCATTCTGTTTAAGTCCACAAGAAAAAACCGGTAGTTGTCCCCTTGTTTTTTAATTAGGGTATTGCCCGGTGAGTGATCTTTAAAAAGAATGTTGTTTTCGTGCAGTTTGAAGGTAAAATCGGTTGCAGCAATAAGGATTTTTTCCCATTCAGGGTATTGCCCGTTTGTGATTAATTCCCTAAAAGTAATATCACTCTCCAACTGCTCACTCACATAAAAGCTTTTTTGCAAACCAAAAAAAGAAAAGTATTCAAAATAAGCTAATGGTTTTGGGGTACCAATTCCCTTTTCAAGTAAAAAACACGCATTTTCAAAGGAGCGCTTGGCTTTAGACTTTCTGAGAAATTTATAAGCAAATTGGTTGAACAAATGAGGAACTTTAAACGCTTTTACGTTAACGGTTAAACCCTTTATTTCTTTTGTTTTTATTGAGTTCCTCCCTGGTTTTATAAAATGAGTTCCTTCCTTTTCAAAATGATGTATAAAATGAGTTATAGACTCTTTTATATCTGGAGAAAGGTTAACAAATTCCTTATGTTCTTGCACTGAAATAAATTTTGTCAAAGATACAATTTGTATTTATTATCGTTTTGGTCAATACACTCTATTTTTCTGATGTATTTTTGCACAAACTTTAAGCATGATTTCCATCGAAATTGAAAAGGCTGTTGACCACCTCAAAAAAGGCAACATCATTCTCTATCCCACAGATACAATCTGGGGAATTGGATGTGATGCCACCAATGCAGAAGCAGTATCACAAATTTACAAAATCAAAAAAAGAGCCGAAAGCAAATCCATGCTTTGCCTGGTTTCTGAATTGCGCATGCTTGAAAAGCACGTTTATGAAGTGCCAGATGCCGCATATGATATTATTGAACACGCAGACAAACCCACCACCATCATTTATGACAAACCCATTGGTGTAGCTCAAAACTTGATTGCTGAAGATGATTCACTGGGCATTCGATTGGTCAAAAAAGGATTTGCTTTTGAATTGCTTAAAAAATTCAGGCGACCACTTGTTTCCACTTCGGCAAATATCAGTGGTTTTCCGGCGCCAAAAAACTTTAGCGAAATCGCTCCCGATATTTTGAACGGTGTGGACTATGTCGTAAATTTGCCGGGCGAAAATGCAACTGCAAAACCATCAAGTATCATCAAGCTTAAAAACAATGGGCAGGTGCAGATTATAAGAAAATGATAGTTGCCACTAATGCACGAATGATCTTTTATAAAAAAGTGTGTGGAAAAAAAATTGCCACTAATGCACGAATGTTTTTTAAAAAAAAGTGTGTGAAAAAAAATAGCCACTAATGCACGAATGATCTTTTATAAAAAAGTGTGTGAAAAAAAATAGCCACTAATGCACGAATGATCGATCTTTTATGAAAAAGTGTTTGGAAAAAAAAATTGCCACTAATGCACGAATGTTTATATAAAAAAAGTGTGTGAAAAAAAATAACCAATTGTTAACGAATGAATTACTTGGTTTTTTTACTTACTAAAATAGTAGTGCATTTGTTGCTTAAAAAATATTAAACTATGTCTGACCTTATTCTTAAAAAAGAGAGTTATTCCCTTTTAGGTGTATTGTTTGACGTTCATAATCATTTGGGTGCAGGTTTTTCAGAAATTGTTTACAAAGATGCTCTTGAATATGAGTTCAATGCCTTAAATATCCCGTTTGAAAGGGAAAAAGAATATAGGGTAACTTACAAAGACGTAATTTTAAAACATAAGTTTTATGCTGATTTTGTAGTTTTTAATCAAATAATTCTCGAAGTAAAATCTTGTGAATTTTTTACAGATTCCCATATTGCTCAGTGTATAAATTATTTAAAAATTTCAAATCATAAATTAGCCTTATTAGTCAATTTTAAGCAAGACAAATTAGATTATAGAAGAATAGTATTATGATTAATAAATAAATAGTTATGATGTTATTGTAAGATATGAAGCCACTAATGCGCAATTGAATTATTAGGTTTTGTTACTAAAAAAACAATAGTGCATTCGTGGCAAAAAAAATAAATAAACTCACAAACAAAAACATTAGTGCTTTCATGGTAATAAATATCAGTCAGCATATAACCCAAAAATATTCGTGCATTCGTGGCTAAACCCATTCAACATAGAAATCATAAAAAAGCACTTGCTCATCCCATTTTCAAAACGCTCACACAGGCATCAGATGAACTTGAATTGGAAGCTTATGTGATTGGTGGTTTTGTAAGGGATTATTTATTGAACAGAGGGTTACCTAAAGACATTGACATCGTGGCTATAGGCAGCGGAATTGATTTAGCAAAAGCAACAGCCAATTTACTTTCTAACAATCCAAAAGTGGCTGTCTTCAAAAACTTTGGGACCGCCATGCTAAAATCTAACGAGATGGAAGTGGAGTTTGTTGGCGCCAGAAAAGAATCTTATGACCGTGGCAGTAGAAAACCGGCCGTAGAAGACGGCACGCTTGAAGACGATCAAAACCGAAGGGATTTCACCATCAATGCATTGGCATTAAGCATCAATAAAGAAAATTTTGGTGATTTAATTGACCCCTTTAACGGTTTAGAGGATTTAGAAAATAAAGTCATTCGCACACCTCTTGACCCAGATATCACCTACTCAGATGACCCTTTGAGAATGCTGCGCGCAATACGGTTTGCCAGTCAGCTGGATTTTATGATTGAACAAAACTCACTCGATGCGATTACCAGAAACAGGGAACGCATCAAAATCATCTCCAACGAGCGTATTACTGACGAGTTGCACAAAATACTACTTTGCAAAAAGCCTTCCATAGGATTTGGATTGTTGCATAAAACAGGGCTTTTGCCTCTCATCCTTCCAGAGTTAACGGCACTTGAAGGCATTGACGAAATTGAAGGCCAGCGCCACAAAGACAATTTTTGGCACACCCTTGAGGTGGTTGATAATATTTCTAAAGCTACAGACGATTTGTGGTTGCGCTGGGCGGCTTTGCTTCACGACATTGGCAAAGCACCCACTAAAAAATTTGATAAAAAAATTGGTTGGACTTTTCATGGTCACGAATTTGTGGGTTCAAAAATGGTCTATAAACTTTTTAAAAGACTGAGATTACCCCTGAATGATAAAATGAAATTTGTTCAGAAAATGGTGTTTATGAGTTCGCGTCCCATTGCCATTTCAGAGGATGTTACAGACAGTGCTGTGAGGCGTTTGGTTTTTGATGCCGGTGAATCCATTGAAGATTTGATGACGCTTTGTGAAGCAGATATCACCACCAAAAACCCAAAAAAATTTAAGCAGTACCTCAACAACTTTAAAAAAGTCAGACAACGCATTGTTGAAGTTGAGGAACGTGATCAAATTCGCAATTTTCAACCACCCGTGAGTGGTGAGGAAATTATGGAAACCTTTAATTTGAAGCCTTCCCGCGAAATTGGAATTCTAAAAGACGCCATTAAGGAAGCTATCCTTGAAGGGGAAATCCCTAATGACTATGAAGCTGCAAAGGCGTTTATGTTTGAAAAAGCTAAAAAAATAGGATTGGAAAAAGTATAATTCTTTGTTGTTATGAAAAAAAATAAACCCGTCATTGTCTGGCTCTTTACAGGCTGTTTTTTAATTTTTATTATGGTGCTGGTTGGCGGAATTACCCGTCTCACAGATTCCGGTTTATCGATGACTGATTGGCACATCATCACCGAAGTCATTCCACCGCTGAATGAGGAACAATGGGAAGCCGCTTTTGAAGAATACAAACAATTCCCTGAATACCAAAAAATCAACAGCAATTATGACTTCCAACTTGAGGACTACAAGTTTATCTATTTTTGGGAGTGGTTTCACCGGCTTTTAGGCCGATTGCTGGGGGTTGTTTTCATTGTTCCGTTTGTTTACTTCTGGGCTAAGAATAAATTGGACAAAGAAACGCTTAAAAATTGTTTTGTTCTTTTGTTTTTAGGAGGATTTCAAGGCTTTTTGGGTTGGTATATGGTGAAAAGTGGCTTGGTGGATATGCCTTATGTGAGTCATTACCGCTTGGCGATGCATTTGATCACAGCTTTTATCACTTTTTCATTCACACTTTGGGTCGCTTTGAATTTGATATACCCCAAAGAGCAGCCCCAATTTATTTCGTTTAGGAACTTAATCCGTTTCAGTTTTGCAGTTTTGATTATCCAGATTGTTTGGGGTGCTTTTGTTGCGGGACTCAATGCAGGTCTCATACACAACACCTGGCCAATGATGAATGATGGCAAGTTCATGCATGAGACAGTGACTATTGAACAAAACCCGGTTTGGAGAAACTTTGTGGAAGGCAAGAGCGGGGTGCAGTTTGTGCACCGCTATCTGGCTTATGTAGTTGTGGGATTGATTTTGCTCCTTTGGTTGAAAGCTAAAAAATTAACCCTTAACTTTGCCCAGCAAAGAAGCATTTATTGGTTACTCATTTTAGTGGGTGTTCAATTTGTGTTGGGTGTTTTGACACTCATTTATGCGGTGCCGCTATGGCTGGGTGTTGCCCATCAAATTGGAGCATTTTTCTTGCTGGGTGCTATGACCTATACATTGCATCGCTTTAGCAGGTAATTATAATTAATACTAAAAATAAAAAAATATGATTTATCGTTTTAGAGTCATTCTTGACGCTCACGATGATGTTTTCAGGGATATTGAAATTTCACAAGAAGCTACATTGGAAGATTTTCACAATGCCATCACGCAGTCATTTGGTTTTGGTGGCCAGGAAATGGCTTCCTTTTTTACCAGTGATTCCGACTGGAATCAGGATGAGGAGATTTCCTTATTCAGTATGGAAGACTCCGGCAGGGATATGCAAAATACTTTGCTTGAAGATGTGGTTTCCAAAGACCAGACCAAGCTCATTTACATTTATGACTTTTTGAGTATGTGGACGTTCCTGATTGAATTAGCAGATATTGGTGAACCGACACCCGGTATTTTATATCCCAATTTGATGTTTGCTCACGGCGAAATCCCCGATGAGGCCCCTGAGAAAGAATTTGAAACAGAATCATTTTTGGATGACGAAGAGATTGATGACGATTTTGACCCCGATGAATATGACGATTTAAATTTTGATGAAAATTGGAATTAGACAAAACATTCTGGGAAGAACGTTATAAAAATCAAAGTACCGGTTGGGATATTGGAACAGTTTCAGAACCTCTTAAGGTTTATATTGACTCGCTTCTGGACCCTTCTATTTCCATTCTAATTCCCGGTGCCGGTAATAGTTATGAAGCCGAATATCTTTTTCAAAAAGGATTTAAACACGTGGATGTCATTGATATTGCGGCACAACCTTTAATAAATTTAAAAGCCCGTGTTCCTGATTTTCCGGAAGAAAATCTTATTCAAACCGACTTTTTTGAATGGACTAAAACGTATGACCTCATCCTGGAGCAAACCTTTTTTTGTGCTTTAGACCCAGTTTTACGTCCTGCTTACGCAAAAAAAATGTCCCAATTACTAAGGCCAAAAGGAAAACTTGCAGGTGTCTTGTTTGACTTCCCATTAACTGAAACCGGGCCACCTTTCGGCGGAAGCCTTGAAGAATATCGCAACTATTTTGAGCCCTTGTTTAAAATCAAAAAGTTGGAAAAGTGTTATAATTCCATTTTGCCTAGAACGGGTAACGAACTCTTTATTATCTTTGAAAAGCCTTAGCGTCATAAATCTAATAGAAAGCCTATGCAACTCGAGAAAGATCAAATTTTAGACCACACCAGGATTCAGCATATTTTGAAAAGAATGGCGTATCAAATTTATGAATCCAATGTCAGTAAAAAAGTAATCATTCTCGCCGGCATCAAAGAAAATGGTTTTCTGCTGGCAAAAAAGCTAGGAAAAGAGATTGAGAAAATTTCTCCTATGAAGGTTGTGCTTTGTGAAATTGTAGTGAATAAAAAAGACCCTTTAGATAGCATACACTCTTCGCTTACTCTTGAGGAAATTAAAAATCAATCCATTGTTGTGATTGATGATGTGCTCCATTCAGGAGGCACTTTAATTCACGCTGTGAAGTATGTACTTACGGTACCGGTAAAGCAGATAAAAACTGCTGTGCTTATTGACAGAAATCACAAGAAATTTCCCATTAAAGCTGATTTTAAGGGATTGTCCTTATCGACCTCATTAAATGAGAATGTGGAGGTTATTTTTGAAAAAAATAACGATCGGGCTGTTTTACATTAGTTTTTTCTGTATTTCCCCGGCAACTTCATCCAAGGACTTTCCCGCGGTTTGAATGACATACTGTGCCTGATTGTAATAAAAACTTCTTTCAAAAACATGTTTTCTTATAAAGTCATTTAAAGCCTCTTTTGTCTCGAAATGACTGATGAGAGGTCTGTTGTTTTTGTCGAGCCAAAGTCTTTCTGTGAGTGTTTCAAGGGGTACTGAAAGATAAAAAGTAATAGTTTGTAATGATTTTTTTATCAGTTCGATGTTGTTTCCATAACAGGGAGTACCTCCTCCAAGGCTTATTATTTTAGCTCCGGGTGCTTCCAGAATGTCCTTTAAGTATTCCCGCTCTTTTTTTCTAAAATAGATTTCGCCTTTGGTTTTAAAAATTTCAGGAATCGAGCGCCCTTCTTTTTTTTCAATATACAAATCCAAATCTACTGTATTCATCTTTAAATCATTCGCTAAAATACCAGCAACAGACGACTTTCCACTGCCCATATATCCCATCAAAACAACACTCTTTTTCATGATAAACAACTATGAATTAAGAGGGTAAAACTAAGGAAATAATTTTTCTAAAATTAATTTTAAAATAGGTTTGATAAATAAATATAATGACACTATATTTGCACCCGCGTTACAGAAAGTAGCTGTAATAAAGATTTGGTAGCTCAGTTGGTAGAGCATCTCACTTTTAATGAGAGGGTCCTGGGTTCGAGCCCCAGCCAGATCACAAAAAAGTTAAGCTTTTCGCTTAACTTTTTTTTTCCATAGTCACTTATTGGTTTATATTTACAAGACCTTTAAGAACACCCGCCCGGGTGCTGGAATTGGTAGACAGGCATGGTTGAGGGCCATGTGTCCATTAGGGCGTGTGGGTTCAAGTCCCACTCCGGGCACTTTTTTTTACTCCTTTTTTATATATCACTTTACTTTTCATACATTTACTCAGTTTAATAAAACTTCATACACTTTAAACGTTTTTTAAATGGGAATCAAAACGCAGTTTAGTATTAAAGATTTGGAACATTTGAGTGGTATCAAAGCACATACCATTAGAATATGGGAGAAAAGATACAATTTGCTTGAACCCGATAGAACTGATACAAACATTAGGTATTATGATTTAGAAAATTTGATGAAGCTTCTAAATGTTACCTATCTCTATAACCACGGTTACAAAATTTCTAAAATCGCAGGGCTTCAAAGTAAAGAAATAAATTCTATCATTCAAGAATCAGGTTTACACGACTCCGAAGAGGTGTATGCCCTTTCTGAATTGAAGTCTGCAATGCTTCATTTTGATCCGCAATTGTTTCAATCCACTATTCGAAAGCTTGAAAAACAATACAGTTTCAGGGAAATATTTTTTAATGTCTTTTTGCCTTTACTCAACGACATTGGGTTATTATGGCAAACAGGCACAATTGACCCTTCTCACGAGCGATTTATTTCTGAACTTATCAAGCAAAAAATCATACTTCATATAGATGCTAAGTTTTCAAATCCACCCTCAAATCACGAGAAATTATTTGTGCTGTTTTTACCCCTTGACGAAATCCACGAAATTGGATTGCTTTATGTTAATTATGAACTTCTGAGCAAAGGCTACAAAACTATTTTTCTGGGAAATAATATTCCCACAGAAAACCTTCATCACCTTTTAAATCACCACGACAATATTGTTTTTGTTTCTTATCTGACTGTCCAACCGGAGCAAGAAAAAATTCCAGAATTTATCAGCGATTTATATGAAAATACCTGCAAAGAAAATTCAAATGAAGTTTGGCTCTTTGGCAGTAAATTAATGAATGAGCCAATTGAGGACTACCCTAAACCCTTTCAGGTTTTTAAGAGCTTGTCTGAATTTATTGAATTCATTTAAAATGATAAAATATTCTTAATTTTTTTTAACAAATATAAATTTGTTTAGAATCTGACTATTTTTGTTAAACAAATATGAAAAAAAATATTTCTATTATTGGTTCCGGTTTTTCAGCATTAGCGGCATCGTGTTATTTGGCGCAAGCCGGAAACAACGTCACTATTTTCGAAAAAAATTCAACAATTGGCGGCAGAGCGAGACAATTAAAAAGTGATGGATTTACTTTTGATATTGGTCCCACCTGGTACTGGATGCCCGATGTTTTTGAAAAATTCTTTGCAGATTTTGATAAAAAACCTTCCGATTACTATGAGTTGATTAAACTCAATCCGGCTTACAGTGTATATTTTAGTGAAAATGACTTCATCACCATTGAAGACACTTTAGAAAAAATTTGTACTGCCTTTGAAAAAGAGGAAAAAGGCAGTTCCATAAAACTCAAAAAATTTATTGCAGCCGCACAGGACAATTACAATATTGCCATTAAAGACCTGGTGTATCGCCCGGGAGTTTCTCCGCTTGAACTTGTTACTCCGGCAACGATGAAAAAAATTGGTCAGTTTTTTAGTACTATCAGTAAAGAAGTGCGCAAAGAGTTTAAGAATGAGCGGTTGGTTGCCATTCTTGAATTTCCGGTGTTGTTTCTGGGGGCAAAAGCTTCCAACACACCTGCTTTTTACAGCTTTATGAACTATGCTGATTTTGGCTTGGGCACCTTTCACCCAAAAAATGGTATGTACAGTGTGATTCTCGCGATGCAATCATTGGCAGAAGAGTTGGGGGTCACCATCAAAACAGCACAAAATGTTGAAAAAATTATTGTTGCCAATCAACGTGCTACCGGCATTCAGGTTCATGGAGAATTCATTCCTTCTGATGTTGTTTTGAGTGGTGCCGATTACCATCATACAGAAACACTTTTAGACAAGAAATACAGGCAATATTCTGAAAAATACTGGGAACATAAAACATTTGCTCCCTCCTCCCTGCTTTTTTATGTGGGTTTTGATAAAAAAATTGACAATGTTGAACATCACACCTTGTTTTTTGATGTTGATTTTGAAAAACATGCTCGAGCGATTTATGATACACCCCAATGGCCTGAAGACCCTTTATTCTACGCCAGCTTTCCTTCAAAAACCGATGATAACGCTGCACCACAGGGGAAAGAGGCCGGTATATTTTTAATACCCTTAGCACCGGGATTAGAGGATACACCTCAGTTGCGAGAGGCTTATTTTGATAAAATCATGACACGTTTTGAAAAATTAACCAACCAGAACGTAAAAAATTTCGTTATATTTAAGGAAAGCTTTTGTGTAAACGATTTTGTGGAGCAATACAATTCATATAAGGGCAATGCTTATGGGTTGGCAAATACTTTATTTCAAACGGCTTTCCTGAGACCAAAATTAAAAAGCAAAAAAGTGGAGCATCTTTATTTTACCGGTCAGTTGAGTGTTCCCGGGCCGGGGGTACCACCGTCTTTGATTTCGGGAAAGCTCACAGCGCAACTTATTGAAAAGTATAGCAAATAACATACATTAAAACTATGAAAGCATTATTTGACACTGTTTCTGAAAAATGTAGTAAGACCGTTACCAAGTCTTACAGCACTTCATTTTCCATTGCGACAAAAATGTTGGCACCCACCATAAGACAAGACATTTACAATATTTACGGTTTTGTAAGATTTGCAGATGAGATTGTCGATTCCTTTCATGACTATGACAAAGAAAACCTTTTCAAACGTTTTGAAGATTCACTTGAGAATGCTTTGGTTGATAAAATAAGTATCAATCCCATTTTAAATTCGTTTCAACACACCTATCACAAATACAACATTGATAAACATCTGGTCGATTCCTTTATGGAGAGTATGAAAATGGATTTATCTAAGAAAAAATACTTGACACAAGAGGAGTTTAAAGCGTATATTTACGGCTCGGCAGATGTTGTTGGATTGATGTGTCTCAAAGTATTTGTCAAAGGCGATCAAAAGAAATATGAAGCACTAAAAGAATCTGCGATGCATCTGGGTTCTGCGTTTCAGAAAGTAAATTTTTTGCGTGACTTAAAAGCTGATTATGAAGATTTAAGTCGGAGTTACTTTCCAAATACCGATTTGGAAAAACTAGATGAGGATTCAAAAAACACTATCATTGCAGAAATTGAACACAATTTCAATATGGGATTGCAAGGGATTCATCAGTTGCCTGCTGAGGCGAAATTTGGAGTTTATACCGCTTTTATATATTACAAAAAATTACTCAATAAATTAAAGAAAACCCCTTCGACTGAAATTAAGAACACGCGAATAAGAGTCAACAACTATCAAAAAATGGGCTTGCTGGCACAATGTTATGTTAACTATCGATTAAACTTGCTATAAAATGGAAATACTACTCTGGATTGTTGTTTTTATCGGGACCTTTCTCATTATGGAGTTTATGGCCTGGTTTACTCACAAATATATCATGCATGGGTTTTTATGGAGTTTACACAAAGACCATCATAAAAAAGACCATGACAGCTGGTGGGAGCGCAACGATTTTTTCTTTATTTTCTATGCTACCGTAAGTATCGGGTTTTTTCTTTCCTGGAAAAACTATGATTTCTGGTTTGGACTGCCTATTGGACTGGGAATTTTTGCTTATGGTCTCACTTATTTCTTTGTTCACGATATTTTTATTCACCAGCGTTTTAAACTTTTCAGAAATGCTAACAACTGGTATGCTAAAGCCATCAGAAGGGCTCATAAAATGCACCACAAGCACACCGGAAAAAATAAAGGGGAAAGTTTTGGGATGTTAATTCCTCCTCTGAAATATTTTAAAAAATAATTTATGGATTCGCTCTATCTCTGGTTGAATCTCGGGTCGCTTTCCATTCCTTTCTTATATAGTTTTCATCCCAAACTCAAACTTTATAAAAAGTGGAAATTCATGTTTCCCGCCATCGGAATCATGATGCTTTTCTTTATCCCCTGGGATATTGCTTTTACCACAAATGGTTATTGGGGTTTTAATCCGGATTATCTCACCGGGCTCTACATTGTAAACTTGCCTATTGAGGAATGGTTGTTTTTTATTTGCATTCCTTATGCATGTATTTTTACTCATTATGCATTGCTTTTCTACTTTCCAACGATGCGCCTACCCGAAAAAGCGACTACCCGTCTCACTTATTTTCTTATTTTGTGTATGAGTGTTTTAGTGGTTCTTTTTTACGACAGATGGTATCCTGTGATTAATTATGGGTATGCTATTGTTTTATTGGCTTTGGTGCATAAGTATGAAAAAGAGATTCTTCAAAAATATTACCTCACTTTTTTAGTGATGCTCATTCCATTTTTTATTGTCAATGGTGTTTTAACCGGAAGTTTTATTGAAGATCAAGTGGTGTGGTATGACAACACCCAAAATTTAAATTTCAGAATATTTACTATTCCTCTTGAAGACAGTATGTATGCTTTTACAATGATTTTAACTCCTCTCGTTCTCACTGAATATTGGGTGAGAAAAAATAAAGCTTCTCAGTAAACATTCTTCCGTTTTAATAAGATTAACAATCTTCTTTGAATGTTTTCATTGCAATTTTGTAAATTGCACTAAAATTAAAATCAAACATTATGCTTTCAACATTATTCAAAAGACTCCCGTTATTTTTTAGTGCATTTGCGATGGTCCTTTTTATTTCCTGTAAAGATGAAAAAAAGGACACTCCTGCTACTGAAACATCAGAAACGGCTGAAGAGACAATCAATGACACACAAAACAAATCTACAAATAGTTCAACAAACAATGACGGAGAGGTCGCACTGAATCCGCCACATGGACAACCCGGTCACCGTTGTGATGTTCAAGTGGGTCAACCCTTACCAACCGGTAACTCACCACAAAAATCGCCGGTTATTAACAGTACTCAAAAATCGCCGGTCATCAACAATTCAGGAAGTGTTCCTGTAAATAACTCAAATTCTACAGCAAAAGTAAACCCTCCACACGGGCAACCAGGTCATAGTTGTGATATCCCTGTGGGCGCGCCATTGGAATAAAACCTTACAGAATAAAATATAAATGTGAAACTTCCTAAGTTTCACATTTTTTTTGCAAAATAAATAATTGGTCAACTTATATTTACAAAATCATTCAAACAGCTGAAACACCATTCTTAATCTTAAATCATGTAACAAAATGATCATTTGGGTGTTCCATCTGACATATTAAAACAATAAATACTAACAGATGAAACAGCTTTTCTTATTTTCTTTTGTCCTACTTTTTTTAAGTTGCAAAACTTCGACATCAAAGCAATCTTCAGACAGCAATCAACAACATGTACAAATAAGTCCGGTTGATTATGAAACTCAGATAACAGCAGAGGAATTAAAAGAGCATCTTTTTATCCTTGCTTCTGATGACATGGAAGGAAGAATGACCGGCGAACCCGGACAAAAAAAAGCTGCAAACTACATCAGGGATTTTTTTATTGAGCACAACATTGCTTCTCCTCCCGGTGTGGAAAATTATTTTCAGGAAGTGCCGTCAAGTTTCTTTAGAGAGGGCAGTGGAATTAAAGACACAGAAAATGTAATAGCTTTTGTGGAAGGCTCAACATATCCTGAAGAGGTGATTGTTATTACTGCTCATTATGACCATACAGGGATTGATAAGGATGGCAACATAAACAATGGCGCTGATGATGATGGCAGCGGAACCGTTGCCACGATGATGGTCGCAAAAGCCCTTCAAAAAGCTAAAGACGAAGGCAACGGTCCTAAACGATCTGTTGCATTTTTGCTGGTAACAGGTGAAGAAGTGGGACTGATGGGTTCTAAATATTATACAGATGTTGACCCTGTTTTTAAACTGGAAAACACGGTGGCCAATTTAAATATGGACATGGTAGGACGCATTGCACCTGAAAAGGTGGATAGTCCCAATTATATATACCTCATTGGTACAGACAGGTTAAGCACAGAATTGCATACTGTTTCTGAGCAAGTTAACAAACTCTACGGTAACCTGGAGCTGGATTATAAGTTCAATGCTCATGACGATCCCAATCGCTTTTATTATCGCAGTGACCATTACAATTTTGCCAAACACAACATTCCTGTTATTTTTTATTTTAACGGTGTTCATGAAGATTATCACAAACACACAGACACGCCCGACAAAATTGAATTTGAACTCCTTGAAAAAAGAGCTCGTCTGGTTTTTCATACAGCCTGGGAGCTTGCCGACAGAAAAGAGCGTATTGCCCTTGATGTGAATGAATAAACTGCCACGAATGCACTAATAAATGTATATTATAGTATCTGCCTTGGGTAGCTATTCTTGTGTTTTTTTTTAAAAGTTAAATTACTTGACAGCAGAGCGCATTGTTTTAACATCTTTTATGACCAATAAAAACAAGAACATTCCTTATTTTTGCAACGCTAAAAAAGAAAAATTAAGTTCCTGATTTGATGCGTTTATTTGTACCGTTTTTGGTTGCTCTTTTGTACACAAATTTTGCCTCTTCGCAAACCATCGAAGTTCAGGACAATTTCACGGCACAGCAACTTGTTGAGGATGTTCTTATCAACAGTCCGTGTGCCAATGTTTCTAATTTTTCGGTGAGTGGTTGGGATGAATTTTCCAGTTATGGCTATTTTTCTGCCGGAAGCAGTGATTTTCCATTTCAGGAAGGCGTGTTGCTCACCACCGGAAAGGCAATTTCTGCCGTGGGACCCAATAATTCCTTATTGAGTGAAGGCAGCACCACCTGGCAAGGAGACATCGATCTGGAGCAGTCCATCGGTGAATCAAACACTATCAATGCGACGGTTCTGGAGTTTGACTTCTTACCCATTGCCAATAAAATTATTTTTGAATACATCTTTTCTTCTGAGCAGTATTTTGATTACAACAACCCCAATCAGTGCAATTTTTCTGATGGATTTGCTTTTTTACTCAGAGAGGCCAATTCGCAAAATCAATATCAAAACCTCGCCGTAGTTCCCGGAACAAACATCCCGGTTAAAGTTACAACCATTAGAGGTGAAGGTACCATTTGTCAACCTGCAAACCCCCAGTTTTTTGATGCTTATAATGGCATCGAGCATCCCACAAACTACAGCGGGCAAACCAACATATTGAGAGCTGAAGCTCTTGTCAATCCCGGCACTCTTTATCACATCAAGCTTGTGATTGCCGATCAGGAAAATCCTTTTTATGATTCCGCTATATTTTTGGGTGGTGGCAGTTTTGCTGTTGAAAACGATTTGGGACCAGACCGCCTTTTTGCCACCGGAAATGCCTTGTGCTTTGGTGAAAACCTGAGTGCTTGATGCTACTTATGCCGGAAACAATCAATACCAATGGTTTAGAGATGGCGTTGCGCTTCCCGGTCAAACAAACCCCACTTACACCGTGACACAGGAAGGTTTTTATGAAGTAGAAATTCAACTTGAAAACAACACTTGTGACATCAAAGGTTCCATCACCATTGAATATGATGATGTCATCGCGGCACAAAACACCACCTTGATTCAATGTGAAGAAAACAATAGCGGTGTGGCTGTTTTTAATCTCTTTGATGCAACTGAGGCCATTGTTAATGGAAATACTGCCCTGCAAGTGAGTGCTTTTTTCAACAGCTTGTCAAATGCTCAGAACAATGTGGCTCCCATCCCAAATCCCACAGCATTTACAAATACAGAACCCAATCAAAGGGTGTATGCGCGGGTTTTATCTCCGTCCGGGTGTTTTGCTGTTGCACGTGTGACTTTAAATACCACCACAAATTTTTTACCCCCTCTGGAAGTGGCAGGATGCTCTTTATCAACTACCACAGCATTTGCCAATTTTGACTTAGCAGCAACCAGCCTGGAAATTCAAACTATTTATGGTTCAAATCTAAATGTAAGTTATCACCTCAGTCTTGAGGATGCCTTGCAAGGGCAAGCGCAACTGCCGCTTAATTTCACCAACACCCTCCCACAAATGCAAACCCTTTTTGCAAGGCTCACTAATGCAGGGAATTGTTTTGGAATTCTGCCTATTTATTTAACAGTCATCCCATCGCCTCAATTTTCAGGAGCAGCAACGGCTACTTATTGTCTCAACACATTTCCTGAGCCCCTCACTTTAGATTCCGGTGTGGTGGGTGATGCAGATGCATTCAGCTTTTTATGGAGCACCGGAGCTACCACGCCCACCATACAAGTGACAGCGCCGGGTGAATATAGTGTTACAGTAAGTTTTGTTCAATCTTTAAATGGAATAAATTATACCTGCAGTTCCTCCAGAACCCTAACCGTTATTGGCTCAGAGCTGCCTGAATTGAGTTATGAACTCACCGGAAATTATGGAAACCAAACACTCATCATTACCGCTACGGGCAGTGGAAACTATTTGTATGCCCTCAACAATGAAAACGGTCCCTATCAGGAAAGCAATGTGTTTGAAAACCTGCCGGGCGGAATTTATACTGTGTATGTACTAGACACCAATGGGTGTGGCATCAGCAGTATTAAGGTATTTGTATTGGGTTTTCCCAATTATTTCACGCCCAACAATGACGGGGTGAATGACCACTGGACATTGAGAGGTGTCAACCTTAAAGACAGTTTGATTCAAAGTGTGGTTATTTTTGATCGGTATGGAAAGATATTGCATTGGCTGGACTTCAACACTTTTGGCTGGGATGGGACTTATCGAGGCCGGCCATTGCCTTCTTCAGATTATTGGTTTAAGGCGACTTTAAAAGACGGCAGTATTTACCGCGGGCATTTTACACTCAAACGATAGGTTTTTAGTATTTTTGAGTGGCCTTTCTGCGAAAGCTTTTATAAATGCTGTTAAACGATGGATGAGGGGTAAATAAAAAGGCCATGGATGCACTAATATTTTTATATAAAAAGGCCACGGATGCACTAATAATTTTATATAAAAATGCTACGAAATAGCCTTCGGCGGTCACGTGCACTAATAATTTTATATAAAAAGGCCACGAAATAGCCTTCGGCATTGATTTGCAAAGATATTTTAAATAAACCCTACTGAAATGAGTCCCTATAAGGGCAACTTGACTTAGTTTATAACGTTTATAAACCTGTCGAATTGAACATTAAAAATATTAAACTTAAGAAACGGTTCCGCCTTTCGGCGAAAGCTTAAAATACAAACTGCATGAAATTTCAATTGATATCAGATTTTAAACCTACGGGTGACCAGCCTGCCGCTATCAAAGCGCTTGTGGAGGGAATTGAAAGTGGTGAGCGGTATCAAACCTTGCTGGGTGTGACCGGAAGCGGAAAAACCTTTACAGTTGCCAATGTGGTGCAGGAGGTTCAAAAACCCACGCTTGTACTGGCGCATAACAAAACCCTGGCGGCTCAATTGTATGCCGAGTTCAAGCAGTTTTTTCCAAACAATGCCGTGGAATATTTTGTGTCTTATTATGATTATTACCAGCCGGAAGCTTACATCCCCTCCAGCGGAACCTATATTGAAAAAGATCTGTCCATCAATGAGGAGATTGAAAAGCTGCGATTGAGTACTACTTCTTCCCTCCTTTCAGGACGGCGGGATGTGCTGGTGGTCGCTTCAGTTTCTTGTTTGTATGGTATTGGGAATCCTGTGGAGTTTCAAAAAAATGTGATAACGCTGGAAAAAGATATGGTGATTTCACGCACCAAATTGCTACACCGCCTGGTTCAAAGTTTGTATTCGCGTACAGAAGCGGAGTTTTCTCACGGTAATTTCAGAATCAAGGGCGACACGGTGGATGTATTCCCCAGTTATGCAGATGATGCTTTCAGGATTCATTTTTTTGGGGATGAGATTGAGGAAATTGAGGCTTTTGATGTCAAAACAAATAAGGTCATTGAAAACTATGAGCAGCTCACCATTTATCCTGCCAATATGTTTGTGACTTCGCCCGATGTGTTGCAGGGTGCGATTCGCGAAATTCAGGATGACCTGGTTAAACAAGTTGATTATTTTAAGGAAATAGGCAAACACCTGGAGGCGAAACGTCTTGAGGAGCGCACCAATTTTGATTTGGAGATGATTCGCGAACTGGGGTATTGCAGCGGGATTGAAAATTACTCCCGTTATTTGGATGGTCGTTTGCCGGGCACGCGTCCCTTTTGTTTGTTGGATTATTTCCCCAAGGATTATTTGATGCTGGTGGATGAGAGCCACGTTTCCATCCCACAGGTGAGTGCTATGTATGGCGGTGACCGCTCGCGCAAAGAGAATTTGGTGGAGTTTGGATTTCGGCTTCCGGCGGCGATGGATAACCGGCCGTTGAAGTTTGAGGAGTTTGAGGCATTGCAAAACCAGGTGATTTATGTGAGTGCCACCCCGGCCGATTATGAACTGGAAAAGTGTGGTGGTTTTTATATTGAACAAATCATTCGCCCCACGGGATTGCTGGACCCGCCCATTGAGGTGCGTCCCAGTTTGAATCAGATTGATGATTTGATTGAAGAAATCCAGTTGCGGGTCGAGAAAGATGAGCGTGTGCTTGTTACTACTTTAACCAAACGTATGGCTGAAGAACTTACAAAATACCTTACCAGAATCAATGTGCGTTGCCGTTATATTCACAGTGATGTGGATACACTGGAGCGGGTGGAGATTATGCAGGATTTGCGTTTGGGCTTGTTTGATGTGCTTATTGGTGTCAATTTACTTCGTGAAGGACTTGACTTACCGGAAGTTTCTCTTGTTGCCATTCTGGATGCTGACAAAGAAGGCTTTTTGAGAAGTGAGCGTTCCTTAACCCAGACTGTGGGAAGGGCTGCCAGAAATTTAAACGGAAAAGCCATCATGTATGCCGACAAAATTACCCGAAGCATGCAAGCCACCATAGACAGCACCAACTATAAAAGGGAAAAACAAACGGCTTATAATGTTGCCAATAATATCACGCCTACCCAAATTAAGAAAAGTCTGGAAAATGCCTTGACCAAACCTAAAGTGAAGGCCTATTCGCTTGAGGAAATGCTTGTGCATGCGGCTGAGGAGGCGAAGAACAATTATGCAACCCGTCCGGAGCTGGAGAAAAAAATACGCGATACCCGCAAGGCGATGGAAGCAGCTTCTAAGGAGCTGGATTTTATTCAGGCGGCGAAACTGCGGGATCAGATCAAGCTGTTGCAGAAGCAGTTGGAGGGGGTTGGGTAGGTATTGAGGAATTGAGTTATTGAGGAATTGAGTTATTGAGGAATTGAGTTATTGAGGAATTGGGTTATTGTGGAATTGAGGAATTGAGGAATTGAGGAATTGAGGAATTGAGGAATTGAGGAATTGAGTTTAAGTGAATAAAAAAATATAGTATTCGCTTAATTTATTATAGAAATTATGAAAGACAATAAAGTGCTAAGTTATATTGAAGATGTTTTGGAGTGTATGCCTTCTGATTGGTTGCGGTTGACTACGCATCGGTTGGATATTTATAATGAGGCTTTGGCCAAAACTGAGTTTTTAGAGCATTTTGAAAAGTTATATGCGGCCCATACTTCTGATACTTCAGCACTTGGTGAGTTGCCTACGGCTTATGATTACATACGATTGGGCCATCCTTTGTCTTCCATACTGGAATGGACACTTGCCAAATTGCATGGTTTAAAGCCCGGAAATGTCATCAGTTTTTCATCCATGACGGCTCCGGTTTTAGTCGATACTGAGAAAAAATTTATTTGAAAAGAAGCACACCCAAATCTATTATACCGGTGAATTGCCTGCATTTTTTGATGCTGAAGCTTTAAGGCGTGTTTACAGTTATGATTTTGAAATGAAGCAGGTGGAGCGTGCAGAAGCGATTTCGGTACCTGCTAGTTTTCGTGAAAACGGTAGTATCGTTTTCTTTTCACAACACGATGAAATTGGTCAAGCAAGCCTCACTCCCACCATTGACTTTTTTATCAATGTTCATCCGCAACTGGGCAGTATTTTATTTGTCAATGGCGAAAAAAATGAAGGGTACATTTCCGAAATACAACATGTGCGCAGAAGGGAAACCATCGCAATGACACCTGCCGATTGTTTTACTGCTTTGCAACAGCTCTTAGGAAAAACTTCTTCTGATATTGATAAAAGCATTGATGCGACCAACAAAGCAAGCGTTGTAAGCTCCATAAAAAAGATTACTCATACCTCTTCAAAGGCGCTGCTAGGCTCCAGTGGACTTTCTGTGCAATATGCGATTATGATGGGGCTCATTGATGATGCGCTGGAAAAACATACAGGAAAGGCCATCAAGTTTATTGTTCCCCCCAATTGTTATGGCGGCACCAATGATCAGGCACGGCGTGTGGCAGCTTGTGTTCCAAATGTTGAGGTGTTGGATTTGCCCGTTGATGGTGACCACGACATGGTTCAAAGTATTGCTATTATTTTGGACAAGGTTGCCAGTGAGGATGCGGTCCCTTACATTATTGCTGAAATCCCAACAAATCCCAGAGTTGAAGTTCCGGACCTAAAGAAATTAAGAGCTGTTTTAAATATGGTGCGCCACACAGCAAGCGGTGCTATTGCAATTGATCCGGTTTTTATTTTGGACCAAACATTTTGTCCGAATGTGCCATTTTTAGCTGATAGCGGTCTGCTTGCCGGGGTAAGGTCTCTTTCCTATGTGAGTGGCTCCAAGTTTCCCAGTGGTGGGAAATGCACAGCCGGTTATTGTGTGGCCAATGCTCCTGCTGAAGCTTTGTTAGAACCCATCGAAAAGCACCTCAAACTTTGCGATAATGAGGCTACCGGTCTTCAAGTTCAACTATTGGCTGAACAATTGCCGTCTATGAATCAACGAATTCAGGATGCTTATAAGAATACTCGTGCGTTTGTAAATTTTATCAAGGAGGCTTTACCGGAGGCGAAAATTAATTTTGTTTCAGAAGCCTTGGCCCGGGAAGGGTTTACTCCTTCTGTGTTTTCCCTGGACCTTCCCACTAAAGGAAATACCCCGGAAGAAAGGGAATCTTATAAACGCGCTTTAAATCTTAAACTGATTGATATGATGATTAATGAAATCCCCAATGAGAGTAAGTATTGTGTGAGTTATGGGCAGTTAAAAGGATGTTACTGGACCATCCCTGCAACCTCTACTCAGGGAACGACCAAAGAGGTTGACAAGGATTATATTGCCCGTGTTTCCCTATCTCCTGATATGGATCTGGCACTTCATAAGAAAGTTTTTTTGGATTTTGTTGAAACTATTTGATTTTCATCAGAAGTAGGGGTTCACTTGCGAGCTGTATTTTTGATTTTTTTGTTTGTTATAGATCCTTGGTATTTCGATTTTTATTTTACTGATTTTTTCTTGTAAAATATCCCTTTTCATTTACTATTTTTTTAGTAGTGGCTCTATTTCTTTTTTATAGCCAATACTATGCTTTCTGCTCTTATTTTAGAAATTTATTTTCTTTTTATGATGAGTATTTCATCATCTGAAAATTCCATCCAGGCGATGTCATAGACGTAGTAGAACATTTTTCCTTTGCTGTTGATATGAAAGTGGGTGTGGTATTTGAACCGGAATTTTTTTTGTTCGATTTGAGTGCGTTTTATTTTGATTTGTGTTTTGTTTTTTCCGATGAACTCCAGGAGGATGCCGTGGTTGCGTTTTAGGTATTCATTGATTTGTTCTGCGGCGCTGCTTGAGGCTTTTCTCAGGTTGGTATGGTAGTAATTTTTACAGGTGACAGAACAGAATATTTTATCGCTTCTTCCGAGCAATTTTTTATTGCATATTTTACAAGTTTGTCTCACCTAGTGTCTTTTTACTGTGTTTGTGTATGAAAAATTGCGTGCTTGTGGTCGAGTTCCAAAGCTTTGGGATTCCTAAGGATACGAGCTTCCCTTTCGAAGTTTTACCAGGGAGAAGGAGCCCGAACTGGCATGAGCTAAATCGGAAGCCGGCAAACAAGCAACCAACTTTGTATTAGCTAAAACTAGCATTTTTTTATACACGGCTTGTTGTGTGCAGTTTTTTATTCCGCTATTCTTTTTTTTAAGTCCATTCTTTCGTGTAATATTCTCGTAATCTCAACATAATTTTCATTCAGCGTTCTGTAGAAAATTATATGTCGATTTGCTTTCATCCCGAGAAGTTTTTCTGAAATTTCATCATAGTTTTTTCCTAATTCCGGATTTTCAGCAATTTCTTGACAATTGGAAATTAGTCCATCGTAATATTTGTCCGCTTGTTGTTCAGACCAAGCTTCAAAGGTGTAATCCCAAATTTTCGATAAATCCTCAACAGCTTTGTTCGTTAACTTATATTCAGTCATTCGAGTGTTTTTTCGCTTTTATGGATTCAAGATGTTTTTTTGGGTCAAAGTCGTGGGCTATTCCGCTGTCAATTCCTTCTTGTATTGCGGTTTTCAAAGCAATTACTTTACTTTCTTCTTCCTCTAAAAGTCTCAATCCAGCACGAATGACTTCACTAACGTTTTTAAACCTTCCTTCACTTATTCGGCTTTGAACGAATTGGTCAAAATAATTTCCTAGTGATATTGATGTGTTTTTGTTCATTTGAATACTATTTTTTTCAAATATACCAAATATTGGTATGTTTACAAAATTTTCCTCAAGTTGCACACAACTGGCAAATATAAGCTATTCGTTGGAAACGGTTATAAGCGTTTATTGTCGTTTGTAAATGTTTGTAACCGACTAGTGGACTTTTTTTTATTAGTTTTGATTATAATGTTTCGTTAAGCACTTATTTAAGTATGGAAAATGCTTCTATTTTGATGTATTTACCCCGAAAGAATGCGGGGCGCATCAAGTTTCAAATTCCTTTTTTAATGAAGGAGGAGCGGGCTGCTTTTAAGCAGTTGAATGGCTCGTTTTATCATCCCTCACAGCGTTTGTGGAGTTTGCCCAACACGGCCGCTCACAAGGAGCAAGTGAAGACTTTGTTTGGCAAAAAGCTGAAGGAAGTGAATGAACACAGTCCGCCAGAAATGCCTGAAATTGTTATACCGGAGGCCATTCAGCTGGAGCTGGACAGGCATTATCAAAAAATGAAGTTGAAGAGTTACAGTGATTCTACCATTAGGACCTATCAGTCAAACCTGGCGCAGTTTCTTGTTTATTTTAAAAACAGTGATTTCACTGCCTTAACTAAGGAGCAGATTGAGGGTTTTATTTTTGAGTTGGTACAGAAGTACAAAATAAGTGAGCAGAAGCAAAATATGATGATTAATGCCATTAAGAGTTATTATGAGCACACGCTGGGGCAGCCTCGTGAGTATTACACGATTACGCGCCCTAAGCGCAGCAGGGATTTGCCCAACACGCTGAGTGAGGAGGAGGTGCTTGCGATCATCAATGCGCCTTCAAATATCAAGCACAAGGCTATTTTGCACACTATTTACAGTGCGGGTTTGCGCATTGGTGAGGTGATCAGGTTGCGGGTTAAGGATGTGCGTTCTGATGACGGTTTTTTATTTGTTAAGGATTCTAAGGGGAAAAAGGACCGGCACACGGTTTTGAGTCCGTTGTTGCTTGATTTATTGCGAAAGTATTACAAGGCTCACAAGCCTTCTTACTGGTTGTTTGAGGGTCAGGACGGCGGGCAGTATTCTGCTACGAGCATTCAGCAGATTTACCGGAAGGCTGTAAAGGAAACGGGGTCTAACCCCTGGAGCACGCCGCATACTTTGCGTCATAGTTTTGCTACGCATTTGATGCAGCGAGGGGTGAACATCAGGTATATACAGACGGCTTTGGGTCACAGCAGCACTAAAACGACAGAGGTTTACACACGGGTTTTGAGTATAAACAGTAAAACGTTGAAGAGTCCTTTGGATGTTATTATGGAAAGTGCTACTTTAGATAAAAATTAGTTTAGGGTCATGGTGTACAAATGCAATATATCAACAATAAC
>JAGYJA010000005.1 GCA_018402385.1 Flavobacteriaceae bacterium | reverse complement strand
GTTTTATTGTTGATTGTCAATTGTTTATAAATTAAATTGAGATTTGTAAAATTTTGTATTTTAGGTGATAAAATAAGATTTGATTATTTAAGTATGTATTTATTATTCGCAATATCAAGGATCTAATGCAGTTTATAAATAAAAAAATTAAACGAATATTCTTAACGTTAATCATTTTGGGTGGTGTCATTTTTCTATGTTTCAAGTTATCCCCTTATCCATCTGTCTGGATTATTAGATATGCTTTTAACAAAGAGGCTATAAAAGTCAATAAACAACTTGAAAAGTTTGTCCCAGACAACATAGAAACAATCAGTAATGTAAACTATGACGAAAATGACCAAGATGCCTATATGGATGCCTATTTTGATAAAAATGCTGTCAAATCAGGAAACAAGTTACCTATTATCGTCTGGACACATGGTGGGGGTTTGGTATCTGGTGATAAAAATCAACTGAGTAATTACTGCAAAATTCTTGCTTCAAAAGGTTATGTCGTTTTTTCAATCGGTTATACTATTGCTCCTGAAGCCAAATATCCAACACCCATTCAACAACTCAACAAGGCATTGGCTTATATTTCGTCAAATTCAAATAAATTTAATGCAGATAGTTCGTTTTTTATTTTAGCAGGAGACTCAGCCGGTTCAATGATTTCAGCTGCTACTGCCAATATTATTACCAGTCCAAAGTATGCTCAACTCACCAAAGTCCAACCGGGACTAAACTCCAACCAACTGAAAGGCTTACTATTATACTGTGGAATTTATGAAATTGACAATTTAAAAACTGAAGGAGCATTTGGATCTTTTTTACAGACAGTCGCCTGGGCTTATTTTGGAAAAAAAGATATTTCAAATGATGAATATGCACAAAGTGCTTCTGTTACAAATTTCCTTACAAGTTCATTTCCACCCACATTTATTTCGGCTGGAAATAAGGACCCTTTATTATCTCAGTCTGTATTTTTAGCTGAAAAACTTTCCACATTAGATGTACCGATTGACACCTTGTTTTTTTCTGAAAATCACAAACCAGCTTTAGAACACGAATACCAATTTACTCTCAATGAAGAAGGAAAACTTGCCTTGGAGAGGTCAATAAAATTTATAAAATCAATTTCTACAACCTCAGTTCCAATCCTTGATTTCAATTAGCTGGAATAAAAAAACAATAGGCTTTTCCTCAGGTCTGGGTTTTGTTTGCTACATTAGTTGCTCAATTCACGCCAAAGCTCATAGCCAAACCGTTGCAGGAAATGTAGGGAGAAAAATATGATGGTTTATTTAAGCTTCGTATTTAAACTTAAAACCGAACCAAAACAGTTTCGGTTAATTTAAAAAGATTTGCATTCAGTTCTAAATATAACTTTATTGCTGAGGGTGAAATATAAAATATGTAATTTAGACACAATTAATTACCTTCCTTAAGGATTTAGTGTAATAAATAACAATGAAAAATATTATAGCATTTTATGACGATATCTTTCAATTTCATTATGAAAGGCTAAAACACAAAGATTCTTCTCCTGAAGTAACTCCATTAGCAACTATATCATATATACAATCATTACACGTATTATTGGCTTATATTATATTTGATTTTATTTTTGATTTATCTTATTTCTTATCAATATTCACAATTGGAATCATAATTTATTTAATTGTTATTAGTGTAAACTTTTATGTTTACATCATAAAAAATAAAAGAGATAAAATTTTAAAAAAGAATAAGCCACTTTCAAAAAAGAAAGTAATGTTAAGACAGAATCTAGTAGGTTATGGGTCAATGCTATTGATTGCTATTGTGATAATTTTATTCAATGAAGTGTTTTAATATATTATTAAGAGATATTTCTGCCGAATTCTCACACAAAGCTTTAATAAGCATAAAACTCCCCATCTATCAATATATTAATGTACTCAAGTGACTATAGAATATCTTATTAAAGAAAGATTTGTAAAACGGAATAATGGCGGATAAAGAACACTTCCTGCAACACCGGCTATAATCTATGGCTTGTAAAGGCATACTCGGAAAATCCTCACGGATTTTCCTCAGGTCTGGGTTTTGTTTGCTAAATTAGTTGCTGAATCAAGCCACTGCTCATAGCCAAAACGTAAGGTCCAAAAATAAAGAAATAGAAAAGAACTTATGACAAACAAAGTTTTCGACAAGTTGCTTTCATTAAAAGTTAAAGAGCAAGGTGAAAGAGTAATCCTTTCAATTGCTATAGTTAGCTATTTAATACACTTAATCTTGATTCTATTAACTAACTATGATATAATACAAATAGAATCGAAACTACTTAAGAATCCTATTGCAGCCATTTATACTCCTTTCTCGTTCATATTAGTTTATGAAGTATATCTACTTATATTTTTTCTACCAAAATCAATTTCATATTATATTGGGAAACAATATGAAATAATAACACTTATCGTAATAAGAAGAGTATTTAAAGATATTGGAAATCTAGAACTCACTTCAAAGTGGTTTCAATCAAAGAGTGATTTACAATTTACATATGATACTTTAACATCATTAGTGCTTTTTCTCTTAATATATTTCTTCTACCAAAATATTGCAGAAAGAGATGATTCAATTGTAGAAACTAAAAATAATCAAAAAAGAAATATAGAAAGATTCATAAACCTGAAAAAAATTATTGCTATACTATTGGTTCCTCTGTTAATAGGCCTAGCTATCTATACATTTCTTATATGGGTAAATTCAACAATAAGTGATTATGGAAGTGGAATCGTTGCCTTTAAGAATATCAATAATATATTCTTTGATGAGTTTTTTACAGTTTTAATTATAGTTGACGTTCTGCTCTTATTATCATCCTTTTTTTACTCAGATAAATTTCACAAAATAATAAGAAACTCGGGTTTTGTAATTTCTACTATTTTAATTAAAATTTCATTCTCAACGGAAGGAATTGTAAACAATGCCTTGATTATAGGAGCTGTATTATTCGGATTTTTAATTCTTCTTATCCATAACAAATTTGAAAACAATGCTTTACCTAACAAAAGCTAAATGTCAATAGCCTCCATTTGTCGGCTACTGCATTTGGCCAAGCCGTTAGCAAATATTTAAAATAAAACTTAACGAATGAAAACACTTCTGATTTTAATCTCATTTTTATTTTTGACTGATTCAAATCTATTACATCAAGATACAATATTAAAGGTTGATGAAAACGGAGAAATAATCGGATTGCCAAACGAATTTAGTCCAGCAAAATTTGACGCATCTACAAAAATATTACGAATAAGAAATAGAATAATTGTTTTTCCGAAATGCATAACTGATTACTTTGAGTAACACAAAAACCCGGAATTACGATTATCATCTACTTGGTATCACTCAAAAGATATTATGCCTTATTATCTGAATTTTAATATTTCTGATAAAAGTGTGAATTATGGATACACCATTTTGGTTGATTTAGAAACCTTGGAATTGATTTATGTTCAAAAAACAATTACAAAAGGAACCACAACCTACAATCAAGATATAGATTTGGATGAAAAATGTCTGAATGAATATGAAAACGGAATTAGAATAACCTACTAAAGAATAAAAAAAACATTTGCTAACACCGGCTACAATCTATGGCTTCAACGGGCACACTCGGAAACCCGAAGCGTCGGGGGCCTAACAGCCAGCCAGCCTTAGGCGCGTTAAAATTCGCGCTTGTGTCTATCGGATTTTCCTCATACATGACTGCTCGTCAGGCACGTCACAGCTTCAAATAAAAATCCTGCACCAGTGTTTTGAATTCCCGGGTGTATTGGTGGCGGGAAACTTCCAATGTGAGTTCGTTTTCTTCAATTGGCTTTTCAGAAAATGAAAACTGTAATAAGCTTCTTTTTAAGGGGGCATTTTCTGTTCCTCTCACCCGTGTGATGCGATTTGCGTGTAGTGATTTTGCTTTCGCGAAAGCGATAAAAGTCTGTTCTTCACTAAAAGGAACGATCACTGCCAGTTCACCATTATCGGAAAGCAGTTGGGATGCATAATCAACCAAATCGGCAAACGGCAGGCTGTCATAAAACCGGGCTTTTTTTCTGTTTTCAGGAAGGTCGGTTTCTCTTTCGTTGGGGACAAAGTAAGGCGGATTGGAAACTATCAAATCATACTTTTCGTCTTCGGGTTCTTCTGCAAACTCATCCAGAGAGGCGTGAAAACAAAAGAGGCGGTCTGCCCAGGGGGAGTTTTCAAAATTTTCGACACATTGTTCATAGGCGTCTTCGTCAATTTCGATGGCATCAATTTGACCGGCATCGCTACGTTGTGCCAGCATCAAGGCAATCAAACCGGTACCGGCTCCAATGTCCAAAACAGAAAAAGGTCGGCTTTCAAGTGAAACCCAACTTCCAAGCAAAACCCCATCTGTACCCACTTTCATGGCACAGCGGTCTTGTTCTATCGTGAATTGTTTGAAGGAAAAACTCATTTTAAAAAATTGGAATTTGGTGCTTGGTATTTGGTGCTTGGAGCTTGGTGTTTGAAATTTTCTACAGATAGATATCAATCAACCCCTCAGGAGTATCCAAAAGCAATATCTTATGCTTCTTGTCCACTTTTTTGATAAAATCATCATTCACAGGAATCAAAATTTGCTTTCCGTCGCGCTCAATTTCAAACAGGGCTTGAGCAGCGCTGTCATTGACGCCTTTGACTATGCCAATTTTTCCAAAATTTACATCCTCGGCAGTAAAGCCAATGATTTCGTGGTAATAGAATTGATCATCGTCAAGCTCGGGTAAAAAATTCAAGGGCAAATACACCTCAAGTCCAATGATTTCATCGGCCTTTTCTTCAGAATTGACATCTTCAAACTGTACACGTAGCAAAGTCGATTTGTGCAGTGCACTTTTTTCAATAAAAAATGGAATCAAGTTGTTGTTGTAATCAACAAAAACCGATTCCATTTCAGTGTACAATTCGGGTTCGTCTGTATCAAGTTTGATCAAAACTTCCCCTTTAAAGCTGTATTTCCTAACGATTTTGCCCAGGTAGAAACATTCTTCCTTTTGCATCGTTTAGTGTATTAAGCTTCTTTTTTCTCTTCTTCTGCGTCTTCTGCAGGAGCGTCTTCAGCTTTTGGAGTTTCCTCAGCTTTAGGTGCCTCTTCTGCAGGAGCTTCTTCAACAGGAGTTTCTTCAGCTTTTGGCTCTTCAGCAGCAGGCGTTTCTTCTACAACAGTTTCAGTAGCTTCAGCAGTTGCTTCTTGAGTTTCCTCAGCAGCTTCTTCTGTTACCTCTTCTGCAGCAGCATCGGCTTCAGCTTCAGCAGCAGCGGCCATACGTTTTTCATTCACTGCTTTTTCAGCAGCAAGTGCATCCGCTTTGGCTTTCGCATCAGCTTTAGAAAGTCCTTCTTTCTTAGCACTTACTCTTCCAGCTTTTTCTTCTAACCAAGCCTGGAATTTTTCTTCAGCTTGTTCTTGAGTCAAAGCGCCTTTTGCAACTCCTCCCATAAGGTGTTTTTTCATCATAACTCCTTTGTAAGAGAGAATGGCTCTTGCAGTGTCTGTGGGTTGAGCACCATTTTGCAACCAGGTTACAGAACCGTCAATATCAAGATTGATTTCTGCAGGGTTGCTGTTTGGATTGTAAGTTCCCAGTTTTTCAAGGTACTTACCATCTCTTGGTGCACGGGCGTCAGCCGCCACAATCCAGTAAAAAGGTTTTCCTTTTTTACCGTGTCTTTGTAATCTAATTTTTACAGGCATAAATGAATTAATTTTGGAGGTTCTCGACCTCAGTTATAATTGAGGGCGCAAAGATACTATAAAAATTATATTTACTGATTTAAAAAGCTGTAAATAAAACAACAAAAGTTTAAAAAAAGGGTTTTTTTCATTAGGTTTGTAAAATTATATAAGGAAATTGACTTAGATTCGTTTAAGGTGATATATCCAAACAAGTAAAATTTATGAGAACCTTTATGCTATTTATATTCGCAGTTTTTGCCCTAGTAAGCTGCGATGACATTCAAGACAACAGCCCTGCACTTCAAGCAGAGCTTGATGGAGAACTTTATCAGAGCAATAGATGCCAGAGCTGAAATTTTACCTAATGGCAACTTAGATTATGCAGGGACTAACAGATGTTGAAAACTTAACCATAACATTAAGCGGTTCTACAGAAGGCGTATATACGCTGGGAGCAACCGGTGTGAATCGGGCTGCTTTTCAGGATTTCTTAGGATCTATTTACACCACAAGACCCTTTGGAAATGGTGAAGTAGTGATAGAAAGCACTGCTAACAATACATTTTCAGGAACTTTTAGTTTTGATGCCTATCGGTTTGGTCTAGACACTTTAAACGCCCAAAAGGGATTTTTCTATAATGTTCCCATCGTTGCAGGTTCAACTAGTGAGGAACCCATCCCGCCTGCTAATTTATTATCTGCAAAAATCAACGGTTCCGATTTTGAAGCTCAAACGACAACCGCATCAGAAAATAATGAGTTTATTGTAATCAATGGAAGTGCTGGTAATCAAAGTATTTCACTTTCGTTTCCAAGTTCGCTTTCCGGTGGAAACAATCCCATTGGAGAAAACATTACAGCAAGTTATACCCTTGACGGAACCACTTTACAAGCCATTTCAGGAATTATTTCAATTGTAAATCACAACACTACTCTGAATGAAATTTCAGGGGCATTCTCTTTCCTAACCGAAGGAGATGAAGGAGTTGAAGTCACCCAAGGGCAATTCAATGTTTCTTATTGATAGAAAATTTATACAAACATATTTTATAAGGTGGTTCAATTTGAACCACCTTTTTTTATAAAAATAAAGTGGTTGTTAATAACTAAACTTTTATTTCAATAGAAAGAATTCGTATTTTTAATGGCTGATTTTTCTCGCCAAAAACCCTGATGTATGTACCTGATTTTTGATACCGAAACCACCGGATTGCCTAAAAATTTCAACGCTCCCATATCTGATACAGATAACTGGCCGCGTTGTATTCAGATTGCTTGGCAATTGCACGATGCGATGGGGAATCTTGTCGAAAGTCAGGACTACTTAATACAGCCTGACGGTTTCAACATTCCTTTTGACGCTGAAAAAATCCACGGGATTTCTACAGAACTGGCCGAAAAAGAAGGAATCCCACTCGATAAAATGCTTGCTCTTTTAATGAAGCCTTGGGCAAAGCCAAATTTATCGTGGGACAGAATTTGGGCTTTGATGTCAACATCATGGGCGCTGAGTTTTACCGAAAAAATACAGAAACCCCACTCACAAAACTTCCGGTGCTGGACACCTGTACTGAGCATACCGCACAACTCTGCCAGATACCCGGCGGACGCGGCGGAAAATTCAAACTGCCCACATTAACCGAATTACACCAATACTTATTCAACAAACCTTTTTCAGAAGCGCACAACGCCACTGCCGATGTGGAAGCAACTACACGTTGTTTTCTGGAACTCATCAGGCGTAGGGAATTTACCGTAAAACAACTGGATGTCCAACCCGATTATTTTGAAAAATTCTCTGAAGCAAATCCAAAACCCATTGAACTCATTGGATTAAAGCACATCAACCTGAAAAAGGCTTCTGAGAAAATCAGGAAAGAACTCGAGAAAGACAGTACTGAGGATATTTCACTGGCAGACATCAAGCAAAACATAGCCGATTTAAAGGAAGTGCCTTTTGCACATTTACACAACCACTCCCAGTTTTCGATTTTGCAATCCACCTCCAGTACACAAGACCTTGTAAAAGCAGCTGCAGAAAACAATATGCCGGCACTCGCTATCACAGATACCGGGAATATGATGGGCGCCTTTCACTTTGTAAAAGCAGTGGCCAACCACAATGCAAAAGTCACCAAAGAAGCCGAAGAAAAGAAGAAACACCACAACTTATCAAACCCATCGTGGGCTGCGAATTTTTTGTATGTGAAGACCGTACTAATAAAAACACCAAAGACCACGGCTATCAGGTGGTTTTTCTTGCCAAAAACAAAAACGGCTACCACAACCTGGCAAAAATGGCCTCCATTTCCTATACCGAAGGTTTTTATTATGTCCCGCGTATCGATAAGGAAGTGGTTGAAAAATACAAAGACGACCTCATTGTACTCACAGGAAGTTTGTATGGCGAGGTGCCTTCAAAAGTACTGAATATAGGTGAAATTCAAGCCGAAGAAGCCCTGCTGTGGTGGAAAGAACACTTCGGTGACGACCTCTATATCGAGCTCACCAGGCACCATCAGGAAGATGAAGACCGCGTGAATCCGGTACTCATTGAATTTGCCAAAAAACACAACGTCAAAGTAATTGCCACAAACAACACCCACTACATCAATCAGGAAGACGCCAATGCACACGATATTTTACTATGTGTCAAGGATGGCGAAAAACAGGGAACACCCATAGGCCGCGGAAGGGGATATCGCTACGGACTCCCCAATCAGGAATATTATTTTAAGAGCACCGAGGAAATGAAAGCGCTCTTTAAAGACATCCCTGAAGCCATTTTCAACATCAAAGAAGTCATTGACAAAGTGGAGACCTTCACGCTTGCGCGAAATGTGTTACTTCCTAAATTTGATATTCCAAGAGAATTCATTCAGGAAAACGATGAAGACGGAAAACTGGGCGAAAACGCCTATTTAAAACACCTCACCTATGAAGGTGCCAAAAAGAGATATCCGGACATCACCCCTGAAATTCAAGAACGGCTCGACTTTGAGCTCGATGTAATTGCCAATACCGGTTACCCCGGTTACTTTTTGATTGTTCAGGATTTTATTGCAGAGGCCAGAAAAATGGGTGTCTCCGTGGGTCCCGGAAGAGGTTCTGCCGCAGGTTCTGCTGTGGCTTATTGTTTGGGGATTACCAACATTGACCCCATTGAGTACGACTTACTTTTTGAGCGCTTCCTGAATCCCGATCGTGTGAGCATGCCCGATATCGATATCGACTTTGACGACGAAGGCCGCAGCAAAGTGATGGATTATGTCATTGAAAAATATGGCGCCAGTCAGGTGGCACAAATCATTACTTACGGCACCATGGGTGGAAAATCGGCTATCAGGGATACCGCTCGGGTACTCGATCTTCCCCTGGGCGATGCTGACCGCATCGCCAAACTGATGCCCGCAATGACCAAACTTCACAAAATCTTTGGGTATTCAGAAAGTGAACTCCGCAAAGCCTTCCGCGCTGAGGATCTTGAAAAAGTTAATGAATTGATCACCATATCAAAAGGTGATAACCTCCAGGCGCAGACCATTAATCAGGCGCGGATTTTGGAGGGTTCTGTCAGAAATACAGGAATCCACGCCTGTGGTGTGATTATTACGCCCGGTGATATCACCAACTATGTTCCGGTGGCAACCGCAAAAGACTCCGACCTCTATGTCACCCAGTTTGACAACTCTGTCGTTGAAGAAGCCGGACTCCTGAAAATGGACTTTTTAGGACTGAAAAACCTGACCATCATCAAGGACGCAGTTGAGCTGGTGAAGATTAAAAGAAACATCGACCTTGACCCGGACACGTTTCCGCTTGACGATGAAAAAACCTATGAATTGTTTCAACGTGGGGAAACGGTCGCTACGTTCCAGTATGAATCTGCCGGAATGCAGAAATACATGAAAGACCTGAAACCCACGGTTTTTGCAGATTTGATTGCGATGAATGCACTTTACCGGCCGGGTCCCATAGAATACATACCCAGTTTTATCCGAAGAAAAAACGGTGAGGAAGAAATCACTTATGACCTTCCCATCATGGAAAAATACCTGAAGGAAACCTACGGTATTACGGTTTATCAGGAGCAGGTGATGTTGCTTTCGCAAGAACTTGCCGGTTTTACCAAAGGTGATGCCGATGTCTTGCGGAAAGCGATGGGTAAAAAAATCTTTTCGGTACTGGAAAAGATGAAACCCAAATTCCTGGAAGGTGGAAATGCCAATGGGCATCCTGTGGATACTCTGGAAAAAATCTGGAAAGACTGGGAAGCCTTCGCCAGTTATGCCTTCAACAAGTCACATTCCACCTGCTATGCGTGGATTGGGTATCAAACCGCCTATCTCAAGGCCAATTATCCCGCAGAATATATGGCGGCTGTGCTGTCAAACAACATGAATGACATCAAGGAAGTTACAAAATTCATGGAAGAATGTAAGCGTATGGGCTTAGAAGTATTGGGTCCTGATGTCAATGAATCCTTCTACAAATTCACAGTCAATGACCAGGGTGCAGTAAGGTTTGGGATGGGTGCTGTAAAAGGTGTGGGCGGCAATGCCGTTGCAACCATTGTTGAGAATAGAAAAGACGGTAAATACAAATCGGTTTTTGATTTGGCAAAACGCATCGATTTAAGATCAGCAAACAAAAAAGCCTTTGAAAACCTTGCTTTGGCCGGTGGCTTTGACAGTTTTGACACCCACAGGGCACAGTATTTACACGATGAGGGCGATGGTATTATTTTTCTTGAAAAAGTGTTGCGCTATGCCGCTAAGTTTCAGGAGAATGAAAACTCTTCACAAATCAGTTTGTTTGGGGAAGCCAGTGATGTCCAGATTCCGGAACCGGAAGTGCCTCCCTGTGAAGAATGGGGTACTATGAAAAAGCTCAAATTGGAAAAAGAAGTGGTGGGCATCTATATTTCAGGGCACCCACTCGACGACTTTAAAACCGAAATAAATACCTTTTGCAGAAACCGCATTGCGGACTTTTATCATATAGAAAACTTCATCAACAAGGAACTTATTTTTGGAGGGGTCATCACAGAGGTACAGCATCGCGTTTCCAAAAATGGGAAAGGCTGGGCTTCCTTTATCATAGAAGATTATAGTGATTCTTTTGAATTCAGAATTTTTGGTGAGGAGTATCTCAAATTTCGTCATTTTCTTATTCCCAACGGATTTTTATTCTGCAGGGTTTTTACCAAAGAAGGGTGGGTCAATAAAAATACCGGTGAAAAAACAGATACACGTATTCAATTTACATCCATTCAGTTGCTACAAGATATTTTAGAAAACAATTCCAAGAGACTTACCATTCAGCTTAAGATGGATGAAGTTCTCGACGCACAAGTTGAAGCGTTGAAAAACTTATTGAAATCTCATAAGGGAAAACATTCCCTTGATTTCTATTTTTTTGAGCCAGAAGAAAACATTCAATTACAATTGAGTAGTAGAAAACAAAAGGTTCAAATTTCACAAGAGCTTCTTGATGCTCTAGACAAGGAAAGCTTTTTGTACAAGCTTAATTAAAAAATAACTTTAATTAATGCATTCATAATCAAAACTGATTTGTATTTTGTAAGTTATGGGAACTATTTTGACTAAATTTGTAAACTATTAAAACAAAAAATTATGGCATTAGAAATAACAGATGCAACGTTTGAAGAAATGGTGCTTAAAAGTGATAAACCAGTAATGGTAGATTTTTGGGCGGCCTGGTGTGGTCCTTGCAGAATGGTGGGACCCATCATCGATGAAATTAGCAATGACTATGAAGGCAAGGCCGTTGTAGGCAAAGTAGATGTGGATGCAAACCAGGAGTTTGCTGCAAAATTTGGTGTGAGAAACATCCCCACAGTTTTGGTTTTCCAAAACGGAGAAGTTGTGGGGCGCCAAGTGGGTGTTGCTCCTAAAACAACCTATGCAGAAGCATTGGATGCACTATTGTAATAAATAAATCACAAATTAATTGAAAAGGTTTAGCGTGTTGTTAAACCTTTTTTTATTTTTAGTCAAAATTTAAACAACGATGAGTAAACCAAATAAAGTTCAGGAGATTATTGACTCCAAATTACTGGAAGACAGAAAAGTTTTTCTTTGGGGACAGGTAGATGATGATTCGGCCAAGCATGTGATTGACCGTCTAATGTATCTCGATGCACTCGAAAAAAAAGACATTCATTTATATATCAATAGCCCGGGAGGTTATGTCACATCAGGTTTTGCCATATATGATTGTATGAAATCCTTAAAAAGTGATGTTTCAACCATTTGCACCGGTTTTGCCGCTTCCATGGGCTCGATTTTGCTCTCTGCAGGAACCAAGGGAAAACGTTTTATCCAGCCTCACGCCCGGGTGATGATTCATCAACCCAGTGGCGGTGCACGCGGACCTGCAAGTGATATTGAAATCACAGCTCAGGAAATTTTAAAAACCAAAGAATTGAGCGCAAAAATACTCGCTGAAAATTGCGGTCAAAAAGTGGAAAAAATCCTCAAGGATTTTAATCGCGATCATTGGATGGATGCCAAGGAATCTGTGGATTATGGGATTGTTGACAAACTAATAAAATAAACATAACCCTTGAAGGGTTGATAAAATGGATATTCAAAGTCAAATCAACGAAATAACAGGCTTTAAAAACCTGGAACTCCTCGCCACACAAGTGGTGGAAGGGTTTATTTCGGGTTTGCACAAGAGTCCGTTTCACGGGTTTTCTTCAGAATTTGCAGAACATAAAGTGTATAATTCCGGTGAAAGCACAAAACACATCGACTGGAAACTTTATGCAAAAACAGACAAGCTTTTTACCAAGCGGTATGAAGAGGAAACCAACCTGCGTTGCCACCTCATCATGGACAATTCCACCTCGATGCACTATCCTGAAAAAAAGGAATTCCATATCAATTCTTTAAATAAAATTGCATTTTCGGCTTTAGCCGCAGCTGCAGTGATGAACTTGCTCAAAAGGCAACGTGATGCCGTGGGTCTTAGTATTTATTCTGATGAATATGAGTTTTATGCACCAGAAAAAGGAAGTGAACGCCATCACCAGATGTTACTTGACAAACTCAACGAAGCCGTCACCACAAAATCAAAAGACAAAAAAACCGAAACCTATCAATTTCTGCATCTCATTGCTGAAAAAATGAAACGTCGTTCGCTCGTGTTTTTGTTTTCAGATATGTTTCAGGACAGCCTGGAAGAGGAAAAGCTTTTTGAAGCATTACAGCATTTGAAGTACAACAAGCACGAAGTAATTCTTTTCCACACCATTGATAAAAGTAAAGAGCTTAGTTTTGATTATGACAACAAGCCCAGAAGGTTTGTTGACGTGGAAACCGGCGATTTTATTAATATATATCCTGACACGGTAAAAGATAATTATGAAAAGGCCGTTTCGTCTTATTTCAAAGAACTTAAGCTCAAATGCGCACAATACCGCATCAAGTATGTAGAAGCCGATATCAATGAAGGCTTTTCAAAGATTTTAACCACCTATTTGATTGAAAGACAAAAGTTCACTTAAAGATTGTATCTTTTTTTTTAAAAATTGTTTGTGTAAACTAAAATAGGGTGTATATTTGCCCTCGCTAATAAGCAATCCCTCTGATTTATTCAGATGGAAACGTTCAAAAAAGTGCAAAATAAAGCAACCTGGGTTGTATCTGACTGTTGTCAGAATTTAAAATTTATTTTGGTCTGGTAGTTCAGTTGGTTAGAATACCTGCCTGTCACGCAGGGGGTCGCGGGTTCGAGTCCCGTCCAGACCGCATACTTCGACTACGCTCAGTAGCCGTCAAGATGTTGTGTTGTCCCCAAGTAAACTTGGGGAAAGGCTTGTAGTAGAGCCGATGAGAAGCTTTTCGCATTATTGCGTAGAGCTTTTTTTGTTTATAGTCATTTCTGCTAGAAAGCAAGTTTTGGATGGTTTTTATAAATTTTGGGAGTCATTTTAGTGCCCCAAAATATTTTCGAGTGCCCCACTTTTCTAACACCTAAAAGTATGAAAAGTAGCACATTAGGAATTTTGTATGTCATTCAAAAATCCAAAATCAACAAATCTGGCAAGTGCCCCATTCGTTGTAGAATTACTGTTGATAGAAATATTAAGGAATTCTCAACAGGACTCTTTATTAAACCTGAAAACTGGGATATTAATAGCCAGTTTGCGAAAGACCAAGAAGACAGTGATTATATTAATGACAACATCACATTAATCAGGCAAAAGCTTCAAGATTCTTACCTTAAATTAAAACTAGCCGGAGCTTCCTTTACAATTGTTGATATCCTCTCTAAATACAAAGGAGAAAGTACTACTGAAGAAATGGGAGTTCTTGCTACCTTCAACTTACACAACGAACACATCAAAAACCTTGTAGGTAAAGAAATTCAACAGGTCACATACAGTAAATACTTAGAAACTTACACTCACATTGAAAGCTTTATCAAGTGGAAATTTAAAACCTCAGATATCTTATTAAAACAACTTAAAGGTTCATTTTTAGATGATTTACAATACTACTTGGTAACTGAAAAAAGCTTTCAGCAAAGTACCATTAATAAGGTAATTCAACGCTTTAGAAAGGTGATTAAATATGTCATTGTTAATGAATACTTAGGTAAAGATCCCTTTTTGGCTTTTAAAAATAAAACAGGTAAAAAAGAAATCGTTTTTTTGCATGAAAAAAACATACTATCAGACCTCTTCCGAATTCTTACGAGGTCGGGATGCAGGGCTGGGAGATGCTCGCCGAGAACTTTGGAGACCTGTTCAACAATAGGACCGGGCTGGAAGTGTTTGACAATATCAAACGGAACGATTATTTTGAATTGGTTTATGCGGTGGGATAACCCATTGCTAAGTTAAATCAGTAGGTAGAGATATATTGTTGTTTTACAACCCTATTGCCTTGGTTCTTGAGGATATAATTTCTTTATATTTTCCTTTCATGTCTGCCGACAAGAAGGATTTATCTATCCATTCTGTTATTACAGCTAACTTATCAACGGTTCTTTTGAAAGCCCCTTTTATCTGCTTGTTCGATAGCTCCATTCCCTTGCCCAAAGCAACAAAATCATCAGACCTTAATTTTCTTTTTTTACCGTTAAGTGTTAGGGCAAGCTCTTCATCATCATCCGGATTCGCAATGGATGCGTTCAGTAAATCATAAGCAGGGGACAAAGTCCAGCCAACAGGGTCTTTTATCAAGGAAAAGTTCTTCAGGTGCATATCATTGTTACCGGTAATGAATGAAAAAACGACCAATTCAAAATACAGGACTTTGTCTAGGAGCGTATTACTGGAGTATAGGTCGATGGCCTTGCCTATTTTTTCCATCGAACTTTTGTATTTGTCAAAGGCCTCCGTTATTTGGAACATATCCAACATATGGACCTTTTTACCATCAGGCGTTCTGTCAATCCGCTTTGTAATATATGAGAGTTCACCTGATGCCAATCTGATAAGGGAACAGGGAACAGTCTTTATTCCCAAGCGTTCCGCTATTTTCATGGTCAGGTGTTCGTTCTCTGGCATTTCAGGATAAAGCTCCGATGGTGGTTTTAGAATGAACTCACCGCCCAACGCACCAATCACGGTGAGTCTTGTGTCGGCCTTTTCCCGTGTTTCCTTTATTAGTGACATGGACAGCTTGGGTTGCACACCGGGAACGGCAACACTGCGCTCCACAACGCTCTTGGCCAATTCGTCCATTTGGTTCAAGGAGTAATCTATTGTTGGGGGACTTGTGGACCCAAAAAACGCCATAGAGCACTTATCGTGAAAGTCCTTTCCACCGGTTGTCTCACCATAACAATATAAGCACTTACCTTTCATTCTCCTTGATTATAGGTTCAACACTCACCGCACCAATACAATTATGGCAACATGCCAATAAAAGTCCCATGCGGTCATTTCGGTTTATTTTCCAGTTTTCAGAGGCTATGTTCAACAGCCAGCCCTCAGGTATAAGACCCTCAAAAAAAGGGAACAGTCGTTTGTCTTTATAGGGAGTATGGGCTACGGGCATGGTAAAGGTGATAAAGTCATTAGGATATTGCTCAACATACTTATCATCATACTGAAAGATGTATTCTCCATCATTTGTTTCTGTGATGGTTCCAGCCAAATGGTCGTTATAATATACAAGGCCCTGTCTCATTTATCCTGTCTTTTTATCTGAACGGGAGCCAGTTCATGTCCGAACATGTTCAATACCAGATTTACCTTTTCCATGTTCAGGTTGGTCTTTCCCTGTTCAATCTTACGTATAACGGTCAGTGCCACACCGGCACGTTCGGCAAATTCCTCTTGGGTGAGATTGACACTTTTTCTACGTTGCTTTACAAATTCTGATAAACCACTCATTATATGCTTAAAAATATAATTAAATACAAATATATAAAATTATATGTAAAAACATATATTTAGGTCATTTAAATTCATATTATATGTTTTATCATATAAAAAATTCATTATGTATAAAAAAATCGATTTTCTTTACAAAAGGAAATCTGTATGATAAGAAAAGAAGGGGAATCTTATCAAAGGAGTTTAATCCAATAAGATTTCTGATTAGGTAGGTAAGCTTACAATTGGATGGGGTGGATAACCTAACTACTCGCAGCGGATAATTTGAGCCATGTGGTTTACGACAGTAAACTATTGCAATAGAAAGATTTATTGATAATTTACTGATGCTCACTTTGTCCGCCCTATCCAGCAAGAGTTTTGAATGTAAATAGAGGTGGATATTAAAGGTATTTTACCTTAAAAACTTACTATTCCTAATCTAGTTCAATTACTATTAGAATTTTTATTTTGTATGTTTAAGAATTTATTTTATATAAAAAAGAGCGTTTGTCTTCTGGATCTCTCACCCTATCAATTAATCCAGGTTTGTAATTATTAATCTCTTTAATTAAAGAAGATCTTTTGGCTTTTTGTTTTTCATATTCTAAATGCGTTAGGGCAAATATTTCATCCAAATCGCTTTTTGTTAAGTGATGATTATTAATTTTTTTGTTATTTATCAGTTTCTTAACAATGGTATTATACTCTTTAAATTCCTCTTTTCTCTTAAAACGATAAACTTTATAAAAATAAATTAGAGTAAAAAATATTGCTGTTATAATTGAAGGTAAATAAATATTTGTAGATTTTTTAAACTCTGGTCCTATAACAGGGCTATTGAAATTAAAATTTTTTGGAGTAATGTAAATTCTTGGTGACCAAGATGATAAATCGTATTCAAATTTAACAGCATTTCTAAACATGTTTGTCATATCAGTAACTTTACCTACATCCCACATGCTTATATCTTGATTAAATTTAATGGCTTCAGCAAACATACCTCCCATTAATTTAACATTAGAAACATCCCAATTAGATAAGGGTTTATTAAAGTCCAAAGCATTATCAAACATACCACTCAAATTAGTAGCATTAGAAACATCCCAAGAATTAATGTCATTATTAAAAAAACTTTCAAAAAACATACCATTAAATAGTATACCCTTACTAACATTCCACTTAGATAAGTCTGCATTAAAATTTTTTGTACCATGAAACATGTCGTTAAAAAACTCTACATTTTCAGTATTCCAATTACTTATATCCCCATTAAATTCTTCGCAAAAACCAAACATCCAGCTCATAGTGGTAACATTAGAAACATCCCAATGGCTTATATTATCGTTAAAATTTTTGTTTTTATAAAAAAGGTAGCTCATATCTGTAACAAAAGTAGTGACAACATTTTCTAGAGGCTCTTTGTTTTTCACTAATTTTTTTAATAGCTCATTGTCAACTATTAAATAAGGTGTTCCATTAAAATTATAAGTTTCACCTACCTTAGCATTTGTATTACATCTTATGGTAATTCCGTTGTCGTCTAAAAAAACTTTTGGTGAAATCTGTGTAGAAAGTATTAAACTTAAAAGTAGTTGTTTAAAAATCATTAATTGTTTTTTTTACAAAAATATAAAAATAGATTATTTATAAGGTAAACAATTGTTTTATAAGCTTCCAATATCTTTTTAAGTTTTATTTAAAATCATTGGATTTTAATCTTTAAAGATTTAAAGTATATCGTTTAGAGATTCTAAAATAGCTGCTTTTCTTAAGTAAACTCTATTCGTAAATTCAAGAGTTTTATTATTATTTCTACATAACAATAAATAACATCTTAATAAAAATAGTTTTTTCAGTTTAATAACCCATTTTACCAAAAAAAACTAATTCTTACATTCAATAGTTTGTAAAATTACCAATTTTATTATCCTAAAAGTGACAAAAGCATATTGAAATTTCAATTATAAAATTTAACATATAGAACTAAAATTTAATTTAACATGGCAAGAGATTACACCAAGTACACAGTAGAAGGTTTAAGTGAAAATCTTAATAAGATAAGTGGGTTTTATGGATAGTGTATTATTTCATTTTATAAAAGCCCTCTAAAAGTTTAACCACTAATAGTAAATGAATCAACCGATTATTTACATTGATATGGATGGAGTCCTAGCTGATTTTTCAAAGGCGATTAAGACTCATCCTAAGTCAGATTATTTAAAGTATAAAGATAATCCTGACAATATTCATGGCATTTTTGCAAATTTGGAAGTAGTTCCAGGTGCAAAAGAAGCTATTCGTAAACTGTATTTATCCAATACATACGACCTATTTGTTTTAACTACAGCACCCTGGGACAATCCTACCGCATGGATGCACAAGCGCAACTGGATTGAAGAACATTTTGGGGACATTTTTCATAAGAAATTGATTATTACGCACAGAAAGGATTTACTGATTGGCGACTATTTAATCGATGATAGAACAGCTAACGGCGCAGGCAATTTTAAGGGAACGCACCTTCATTTTGGTTGGGATTACATCAATAACAAATTCAATAACTACCCGAATTGGGAAGCCATTTTAGATTATTTTAAACTAAATGGATAATACATCTGAAATAAATTTTAAGCTGCAAGCATGAGATACTTAACCAAATCATATTTTAAATTAGGCCTTGAATGCCCTAATAAATTGTTTTACACCAAGAAAGATGACTATGCTAATCAAAAAAACAATAATCCGTTTTTAGAAGCTTTGGCTAAAGGCGGCTTTCAGGTAGAAGAATTAGCACGTATGCATTACCCTGGTGGTTATTTAGTTGATGATGATAAATCTGCCCATTATGATTATGAACAAAAAGTAGCTGAAACGAATGAACAACTGCAAAAGGAGAATGTAGTGATTTATGAGGCTGCTTTTAAATACAATAATTTGTTTATCCGTGTTGATATTTTAGAGAAAAAAGGCAATCACATCAATTTAATTGAAGTGAAGGCCAAGTCATTTAAAGAAGGGGATAAGAAGAAGGATGTGAAATATAACTCTGATTGGAGTTTGTATTTGTTTGATGTGGCTTTTCAAAAATACGTTATAGAAAAAGCACATCCACAATTTAGTGTCAAGCCCTACTTAATGCTAGCCGACCAACTTAAAACAGCATCTGTAGATGGATTAAACCAAATGTTTCGAATTAAAAAGAACAGTAATAGTAGGACTGGAATATATATAAAGAAAGACCAATTAGCTCAGTTAAACCTACCAGAAGACTCGGTCTTATCCCTTAAAGATGTCTCGGAGATCATTACTAAAATTGAAACAGGAGAACATCGCATTTTAGGAGATTATGAATTTGAAGATGCTATTGAAGTCTTATCTAAAGCCTATCTAGAAGACCGCTATTTTGGTTATCCCCTCAACTTTGGAAAATGCAAGCATTGTGAGTTTAAAACAGATGCAGCCTCAAAAGATAAAAAATCAGGCTTTGAAGAATGTTTTCAAAAGCAATTAGGTTGGAAAGAAGAAGATTTTAAAGCACCAAATGCTTTTGAAATCTCAAAGCTGCATCACACCAAACTTAGAGGATTCAATGAATTTAATGTCCTAAAATTAGAAGACATAAATGATGAACAATTACAACCAAAAAGTGAATCAAAACAGGTTTTGAATGGTTGGTCGCTTTACGAAAGGCAAATTTTACAAAAACAGAAAGCATTAGACCCTGATAATTTCACTTTTGAAATTTTAGATCAAGAATTGAAAAGTGAAATGGCTTCTTGGACACCGCCTTATAATTTTATTGACTTTGAAGCTTCTACAGTGGCTCTCCCTTTTTATAAAGGTCAGCATCCTTATGAAAAAGTAGTATTTCAATTTTCTCACCATATCTACCATGAAGATGGACGTATAGAACACGCTAAAGAATTTATTAATGTGAACCCCGGTGAGTTCCCCAATTTTGAGTTTATAAGAGCACTAAAAGCAGCCTTAGAATTAAACAACGGTTCTGTGTTTCAGTTTTCGCCCTATGAAAATTCTACCTTAAATCAAGTCAAACGGCAATTGGAAGCTTCAACTGAGCCAGATAAAGAAAGCTTAATCAACTTCATTAAGACATTGACCACGCCACCAAAGGACAAGGATTACAAAGGCGAACTTTGGCAACCCGAAAGAGGCATGATTGACCTTTGTGAAGTAATCAAAGCCTATTACTACAACCCACATACCAAAGGGAGTAATTCCATTAAGGCTATTTTGCCGGCTATTTTCAAAACTTCTGAATTCATCAAAGAAAAGTACAGTCAACCGATTGCAGACATTAATATGACGAGTGAGAATTTTCCGAGTGATCACGAGTGGTTGCGTATAAAAGACGGTGAAATAGAAGATCCTTATAAATCTTTAGATAAACCGTTTAAAGATTGGGATCCGGATTTTGAGCGTAAAAGTGATATTGAAGAAATCAATAATGGTGGTGCCGCTTTAACCGCTTACGGGTTAACCCAATATACTGATATGAGCGATTTAGAAAGAGGTAAGCTGCGCGATGCCCTATTGAAGTATTGTGAGTTAGATACCTTAGCAATGGTGATGGTGTTTGAGCATTTGAAAGAAATAATAGAATAAAATAAATATGGAAAATTTTAAATTTGAAAATAAGTCTGAAGAAGTTGAAAGGGAATTAGCAATAATATTAGGTCTAGTCACACATCATATACACCCTGAAATTGTAAAATATATTTCAGAAAGAAATATTGACTTTAAAGAAAGCTTTAAGGGGTTTTGTCACCCAAAATTGAATTTTGATGATTTTTTTTACGAAGGCTCAGATTGTATATTTCCAGGGATTCGAAGACCTATTAATATTGAAAAAAAACATCTAAAAAGATGGAAAAATAATATTTATGAAAAAGACGGAACAATTTTTAATGATAATACTTATCCAAGGCATTTATGGACTTATTTGTCTCTAAATAAGACTTATTCTAGTGGTAGTTGGATACAAAGTGGTTTGAATTATTTTGAGTTAGCACATGTGTTTGGTCACAAGGAAAGTGAAAGAGATTTAGAAAAGGAAGTCTTTGAGAATTTTGATCATTCTACCAAACCATATTCTCTTTTTACGTCTGCATCTAATGTTGTATTAATTCCTAAGGGTTTTGCCAAACCAACTGACCAAATGATAAACGTTAAAAAATGTTTCTATAAACGTCATTTAAATTTATATGGTAATAATTTAATAGGAATAGGTGAATCTAACAACTTATTTGCACCTGAATGGTATAATGACATTGAATGGAAAGAGCCAAGCTTACCAACAAACTGGAAAGAAAAAATTGATAACCTCCTAGACTATAGGGATAAACATCTTAAAAACAAGTATTTAACAAAATCTTAAAATAGTATTTGAACTTATAGCAGCTTTTATTAAGACGCTGTTACCCGAAATTTTAATATGTTAATCTCACCTTTTACAATTTTATGTTTTTGTAGTACATTTTCAAGTAAAATATAAACGACACAAACATGCCTTTAGATGCTAAAAAGTTAGAAGCCTTATTTGTAAAAAAGCAAAACCATTCGAGTTTGGCTGGCCTTCTCATGGAGTATGCCATCTTAAAACGAAAGCTTGAAGATCCTGATGGGCAGTCATGGTATTTTAAACAAGGCATCAACTCAAGAAAAAAGCGCATAGCCCATTTAATAAAACAATTCAATGCAATTAAAAGCACGTTTAATACCAGAACTATTGATGCTTTTTTAGAAAAAATCAATGAGAATAAGGCAGTTTGTTTACACTACGAAAAAAGGGGCATGCATACCATACAACTAATGCATCATTCAAGTTTAAAAGCTGAAAATGCGTTTTTACATGAGCTCATTGGGCTGAAAAGTAAAATTCATCAATTAAAAGAAATAGACCACTATCTTAGCCATCCAGAAGAATTTCTAATGATTATCGATTGAAGAAAAAACTTTTAGATTTAATATACTTTTTAATCCAAAAACAACTCGGAGGTTAGACTATAAATCATAGCTGTAGTTTTTATATTTGATTGGCTATTAATTAACAAAATTAGACAAGAAAGCAACAACTATAATAAGCTGAACTTGATGATTATTTTATGTTGTGGTAGATTGAAAGTAACTAACTAAAAGATAATGAAATGAATGAAATTATTCGCCCTAATTGTAATAAGGCCTTTAAGGTTGATGAAGCAGGTTATGCTGATATATTAAAACAAGTCAGAGATCATCAGTTTGAAGAAGAACTAAAAAATCGTTTGAACTTAGCTGAAAAAGAAAAGGAGTATATTTTTAAATACAACAGTAAGGAAGAAGGATATAACAGGGATGTTGGTGGAGGGTTCAAAAAATCAGTCTATCAGTATGATTTAGATGAAAACTTAGTTTCTGAGTATGATTCCCTAGAAAGTGTAGCCAATGCAGTCAATGCAGATAAAAAAACCATAAGCAATACTTGTTTGGGAAAAAACAAAAGTTGTAAAGACTTCTTTTGGAGTTTTAAACTGTATTTGAATTACAAAGTAGAGGATAACAGAAAAAAACCAGTGCTCCAATTTGATTTAGAAGGAAATCTGTTAGCTGAATATATCTCAGCTACAGAAACTTCCAGACCGCATACTTCGACTACGCTCAGTAGCCGTCAAGATGTTGTGTTGTCCCCAAGTAAACTTGGGGAAAGGCTTGTAGTAGAGCCGATGAGAAGCTTTTCGCCTTTGTGCGTAGAGCTTTTTTTGTTTAAATTAGTTCCGAATGGAACACTACGTTTACATAATTTTTAGTCAAAATTCTTCTAAATATTATAGGGGGTATTCAACAGACCCATATAAAAGGATAATCTCCCACAATAAAAACGAGAGCAACTATACCAAGAACAAAGGGCCTTGGGAATTAATATATATTGAATGCCTTGAAACAAAAAAACTAGCATTAATAAGAGAAAAAGTTTTAAAAAAATATAGCCATTCTCAAATCCAACAACTTATTAAGTCGCCTAAAAACATTCTTAAAAAATAATAGAATTCCTGCCTGTCACACCAAGTAATCTTGTGAACGTTAATGAAAAGGTTCAATTGTTCGAAGGAAGGCGGAAAGGTCCCCAAGTAAACTTGGGGATAGAGCCGATGAGAAGCTTTTCGCCTTTGTGCGTAGAGCTTTTTTTGTTTTAAGGCAGATTGCTAAATAGTAAGTTTTGGATGGTTTTAGGTGTACACTTAGGAATACATCCACTTTTTAAACATCATCCAACCCATGCCGCTTCGGGTTTTTTCTAAAGTACCGAATGATTGAAGGCGCGGTAACTCCGTGTAAAACGATGGAGAACAATATAATATAAGCCGCGATGGAATAGAGCTCATATTTATTTTCAAAAAGTTCGGTTTGCATAAAAGCCCACGAAAGGTAAAATATAGTACCCACTCCCCTGATTCCTAAAAAACTGATGGCAAGTTTGTTTTTAATAGAGTCTTTGATACCAATTAAAGCAATCATTCCTGCTAAAGGCCTTACAATTAAAACAAAAGCAGCACTAAAAAGAATGCCTTTCCAGTCTGTCATTTCTAAAATTCCGTTCATGATTGTTCCTCCAAAAAGAATGATCCAAACTACGATTAGGAGCCTTTCAATCTCATGACTAAAGTCGTGAATTTTCTTTTTGTAACTCCCACTAACATTTTCAGAATAACGAATACTCAACCCGGTAAAAAACACTGCTATAAACCCATACCCATGAACCAACTCACTTAACCCGTAAACGGCAAAGGTTAAAGAGAGTGCCAAAAAACCATCATAGGTTTTGATTCCTTTCCATTTCTTTAGGTGCGTAAGGACATAGCCAATCAACCTCCCAATCAAAATCCCCACAGCAACACCTATTGCAATTTTAAGAAGCAATTTGTCCCAAAACCAATCACTAAAACTAAAAGCAGCAAAACTGCCGGCCTGAACAACCATAACCGCAAGAAATGTAAATGGGAAGGCCATACCGTCGTTTAAGCCCGCTTCTGCAGTGAGTGAAAATCTGATTTTATCCTTCAGTTTATCCTCTCTGTCCGGGTCGTCCAATTGCACATCAGAAGCCAACACCGGATCTGTGGGAGCTAAAACAGCAGCCAGTAAAAGCGATGCCGGTATGCTGAGCGTTAAAAAATAAACCCCCAGCAAATAAGCTGAAAGCATCGTCAAAGGCATCGTGATGGCTATCAATAACAACGGCCGCTTCCAGGCTTTGAAACTATAATTGCTTCCTATTTTTAATCCCGCTCCCATTAATGAAATAATCACGATGGCTTCAGAAAAAATCATCATAGCGTTATCACTCCATAACAATTCTGTCCAACCCAGAGGAACATCCACCAAATAAAGTAAAATACCTATGGGCAATAAAATAACCGGTGAACTCACTTTAATTTTTTCAGAAATAGACGGAAGCCAAGCCATTAAAAGGGTAGCAAAACCCAAACTTGCCAGGAGTATGTAGTGGTCTTTCATTGGGTCTTAAGTGGTTTTGTTAAAAGTGTAAGTAAAGAACCTTTTAAGCATCAGTTAGTTTTGAAAATTTCTTGTAACTAAAAATAAGTATTATTTTAAACTCCTCCTTTTGTTTTTTAATAACTTTAGCAATTAAAACCCAATTCTGATGATATTCGAAACAATTAAAAAACGGCGTGCAGTATTTCCGGCACAATACAACCAAAAACCCATTTCAAAAGAAAACATCCTTCAAGTTCTGGAAGCAGCCAACTGGGCTCCTACTCACAAACGCACCGAACCCTGGCGGTTTAAAGTGCTTCAAGGAAAGAGTTTAGTAAAATTAGGTGAATTTTTAGCTGAAAAATTTAAGGAGACAACTGATAAATTTTCTGATTTTCAATACGACAAGCTCAAAGAAAACCCCACGAAAGCTGCCTGCATTATCGCGATTTGCATGCAACGCGATCCCAAAGAATCAGTTCCAGAATGGGAAGAAATTGCAGCCACTGCTATGGCAGTTCAAAATATGTGGTTGCTGTGTACTGAAATGAACATTGGGGCCTATTGGAGTTCGCCGGGATTGATCAAACATATGCACGAATTTTTTGATTTCGCTCCAGGCGAAACCTGTCTCGGATTTTTCTATATGGGGTATTATGAGGAGGAGTTGCCGGAAGGATTTCGCAAAAGCAGTATAGAGAATAAAACCATTTGGCTTTAAAAAAGTTTATCACTATAAGCCCAGACTTTATAGATAAACAAGCCCAAATAAACAAAAGAAGCAAAAAGCTTCATAAAAGTAGAGGCCAAAAACCCCACAAACGAACCAAAAGCAGCCCTCATAGCGTTGTGCCGGGTTTTCACACTTAAGAGTTCTCCTAAATAGGCCCCAGCAAACGGACCTATAATTATTCCAAAAGGGATGGGGGCAATGATCCCAATAACAAGTCCAAGGGTTGCCCCTATCATTCCATAACGACTACCTCCAAAACGTTTAGTTCCAATAGCCGGAATAATATAATCCAAGACATATAGAAAAATTGCCAATACCAGCGTGATACTCAAAAAAACCCAATCCATAGGCACTGAAGGTGCCAGATAAATCATCAACAAGCCCAACCAGCTTATGGGCACTCCCGGTAAAACAGGAAGCACACTTCCCAGAATACCCACGAGCATTAAAATAAAACCAATGCTAACTAATAAAATATCCATACATTTTTTTAAGTAAGTCTAAGATACATTTTTTTGTTACATAAAAGTTTTTCTATATTCCCCTAAAATATTGTAATTTTCGTCATTATACCAGACGAAATGAAACCTTGTGTCTTTTTATTATTTCTTGCGGTTCTCTGGAGTTCTTGTGACAACTTTTTAAACCAAAAAAAAACTTCAGATGAGTTCCTTGTGGAAGAGCTCAAAACAATCAATTGGAATGAGGTGGACACCTACCCACTTTTTTCAGATTGTGATGAGCGTGAAACTAAAATCAATCAGCAAAGTTGCTTTGAAACCACTTTACACAATCATTTTAATGAATTTATACACAAACAAGAATTAGTAAGCAGTGTTTTAATTGATGATACCCTTTTAATTCACTTAAGCATATCAAAAGACAGCGAATTTCTAATCACAGAAATTTTAGGTGATTCTTTAACCTTTGATACCTTCCCAAATTTGCAAAACCAACTTTATGAAAGTATGGCATCACTGCCCAAAGTATCCCCTGCACTAAAAAGAGGTGTTCCGGTAAGTACTAAGTTTGTATTGCCTTTGGTGATAAAAACCGAGTAATTTTATAAAACAAACTTATATCCCAAAGTCACATCTACTGAAAACTCGCCATTGGTATCAAGACCTGGTGAGACGAGATCATTCAAACCAAATGTCAAATACCCATTGCCAATCTTGTAATCCATTCCAAGACCAAGGCTTATAGGGGCATTCAAAGAGGTTTTTGACAACTCTTCCAAACCATCTACATTATCTTCAGCTAGTTCACTAAAGGTCAACGTAAAAAATTTCGCTTGCGCGAAAACAGATAGTCGTTCATTATGAATAAACTTAAATCTGTAATTCAATGCAAATTGTGAAAAGGTTAAGTCATAATCTGTAGCTTCAAAGGAATGACGAAACTGCACAACAATAGCATGTCTCTTCAACACCACATTGTCTGTGATTTCATATTCAACACCCAATAAAGGTGCAAAAACATTTTCAGGGTTTGTGGTAGAGTTGTTATTGGAAATGCCCCCAAAAGCACCCAAACGGGTTTCCAAGTCAACACTACTGCTTCGCTCAACATAGTTTGTATCTGCTAACTTGTTGTATTTATTAAAATAAGACCGCAATCCCACTAAAGTCAGGTTTGTTTTTGAAGCATCAACAGGATAATCGACTGTTAATTCAGTTAAGGTTTGCTTGTATTCTTCTTGATATTTACCATCAATCCGGGTATTTTTCAATTCCACAATAGCATTCCCTTTTTTGGCAAAATAACGGTACTCGTTATCAATGACATTCCAAAGCAAGGTCAAGGGACCTTCCACTTCGGTTTTCAGGGAATAAGTACTTCCATTTACAGTGTAGTTTTCCTGAGCTAAAGTGGTTGCAGCAAATAGAAAAACAAAAATGACGCATAGATTTTTTAGGGCTTTCATAGTATAAGAATTAATAAACCATTGATTTAGCATAAATTAAGCCGTTCGGCAATAAATTTTCATTTTAATTGCCCTCCTCAACTTAATTGGGGAATGGGCCCATAAGGCATAATTTTAGCTAAGTTAAAAAATAAATTGATTTAAAAATCATTTTTTAAACGTCCTTCCTTTCCACTTATAACTTCCAAATAAAGCCCTTACAGCTATATAAGTAGTCAAAACAGGATACAAAAAAGCCATCAACCGCAAATATACCCAGTGAATTTCACGCTTAAAAAATGCATTTATTTGATATAGAAAAATCTCATCAGCTCCCCATTTCAATATAATAAGTATCAAAAAGAATACACCGCTTTCAGATTGAAAAAGCATCCAAAATAAAATAAGCAAACTCACATTGGCCGCTAGCACAACGACACCTGTAACTTTACTAAATATATTTTTAGATCCCGTAGTTTTTGCAGCCCACCGCACCCGTTGTTGCACAACTGCAGACCATTTTTTCTCTGCCATTGTATAAACAACCTGAGTTTTATTTTTCAAAAAATGAACTTTTCCGGGAAATGCAGCTTGCATCTTCTCCAATAAAAATAAATCATCACCGCTGGCGATATGGTCATTCCCTTCAAATCCATTTACGGCCTCAAATGCAGCCTTTTTATAAGCCAAATGCGCGCCATTGCACATCAAAGGTTTTCCCATTCCAAAAGCACCCATTGTCACTCCCGCAAGTGTAAGACTTTCCAAAAGCTGATAATGACTGATAAAAAAACGATTATCAGGCAATGCCAAAACCGGTCCCGCAATCAATTTTGAGGGGTTATTTTGAATGAATGTATCAAGGTTTTTCAAAAGGTTTTCAGAAAGTGTGCAGTCGGCATCAGTGGTACAAATCCAATCGTGTTTTGCTCTGGAAATAGCTAGAGTGATGGCGTCTTTTTTAGGCGAACTGCTTTTGCGCTCATTATCAATAAGCGACCAGTCTTTAGGTTTTCGTTTTAAAATAAATTTCTGAATGACCGTTACCGAAGCATCTTCAGAAGCATCATTGACAAAAAGGATTTCAATAAGTTTCTCAGGATATTTCAATTTTGAAATGGATTGCATCAATGCCGGAAGGTTCTCTTCCTCATTCCGAAAAGGGATAATCAATGTGAATTTGGTTTTGGGTTTCCCATTTTGAGCAGCGAAGGTTTTTAACCGAAAGAACCCAATCCCAAACAATCCCATCAAAACCACATACAGACCAATTGATATAAGGAGAAACCAGGTCATTTTGTAACTGGTTTTAAAAGTTTTTTTGTGTCAAACAAAAGCACAAACCAAGACCCCGCCAATGCCGGAAGCATCGCGTTCAACAACCACATTATAAAAGCTACTGAAACCACAATTTGTGCAGGAATTGCAGAAAAAATCAAAACAGCCACTCCGCCTTTAATAGCAAAATCAAAAAGCTGCAACACCGGTAACAAACTACTCAACAAATACATCGTAAAAACCAAAGGCAAGACCTCAAACCAGGTGACAGGCGTGAACAAGGATAGCAAAAAACAAAACTGAAACGAGAAAAACACATAGCGCGCCACACTGAAACCACTTATTTTTATTAGGTCGCTTTTCGGGATGCCCTTAATAAACTCAGTGATTTTTTTAAATGAAAATCCTTTTATTTTTATTTCTCCAATGGAAACTCGGCGCCTTCCAAGAAAAAAAAATAGGAATCCTATACCCAAAACAAGCATATACAATTCCAACCATTGTGTGAAATTCCATTTGATAAAGAAAAACAGGCCAATGATCCCAAAAAACAGGGTGGTACTCAACTGTGCCATATTGCCCAAAAAGTTTAAAAAAAGAACCTTTTTTACTTGTTTTTTACCGAAAAAGAGTGTTTTTGCGCCATATTCGCCTATTTTGAAGGGCGTGAATATCGATGAAGTATGCGCTGTTAATACCTGTTTGGCACTTTCGGGAATGGAAATTTTTTGCAGTTTGCTTGCCAAAACCTGCCATTTCATTATTTCGAAAAACCAGTTTAAAAAGTAAAGTAACACAAGCAGTGCGATATTTTGTATCTGAAACAGGGATGAAGAAAGAAAAAATTCCTTAAAAGCTGCGAAAGTAAAAACCTCCTGAGAATGAACCTTGTAATAAATAAACCCTAAGGCGGCAATTACCACAATAACTTTTAGCAGAACAAACAGATATTGTTTAGATTTGTAGGCACCCATAAGCAGTAACCAAAGTACTATATTTCTTGAACACTGAAAAAATTATATTAGGCATCGACCCCGGAACCACCATTATGGGCTTCGGACTCGTAAAAGTGGTGAAAAAAAAGATGCAATTTATGCAGCTCAACGAACTCCAACTCAAAAAATATGACGACCATTATGTCAAGTTAAAACTCATTTTTGAACGCACCATCGAGCTCATTGACACACACCATCCCGATGAAATCGCCATTGAAGCCCCATTTTTCGGAAAAAATGTACAGTCAATGTTAAAGCTTGGAAGGGCTCAAGGCGTTGCTATGGCAGCCGGACTTTCAAGACAAATCCCCATCACGGAATATTCCCCAAAAAAAATCAAAATGGCCATCACCGGCAACGGAAACGCCAGCAAAGAGCAAGTCGCCAAAATGCTTCAAAGCCTTTTGGAACTAAAAGAACTCCCCAAAAACCTCGACTCCACAGACGGACTCGCAGCAGCCGTGTGCCACTTTTACAATATGGGTAAAACCACGGGTGAAAAAAGTTATACGGGTTGGGGGGCGTTTGTGAAACAGAATGAGGGACGGGTTGGGAAAAAGTGATCAGTGGGCAGTGGAAGTGTTCAGTAAATAAGTATAAGTTAAAAAAAAATTAGGTTATGAGATTTCAAGATTTGATAGCTTACAAAAAAGGATTTCAATTATCTATGAAAATATTTCATCTTTCTAAGTCCTTTCCAAAAGAAGAAAAATATTCACTAACCGATCAGATTAGAAGAAGCTCACGCAGTGTTTGTGCTAACTTGGCAGAAGCATATAGAAAGTGAAGCTATAATAAAAGTTATGTGTACAAATTAACAGATAGCGATGCTGAAAACTCTGAAACCCAGGTTTGGCTTGAATTTGCTCTGGAATGTGAGTATATTGACAAAACAACATTTGACGAGCTCACTTCAGAAAGTGAAGAAGTCCGTAAACTATTAAATTTTATGATTTTAAACCCAGAAAAGTTTGGAGTTAAAATAGAAAACTGAACACTGCCACTGAACACTGAACACTAAAACATGTCCGGAATTTACATACATATTCCCTTCTGCAAGCAAGCCTGTCATTACTGCGACTTTCATTTTTCGACTTCCTTGAAAAAGAAAACAGAGCTCGTGGAAGCCCTTTGCCGCGAACTCGTTTTACGAAAAAGCGAAATAAAAGGCACCATAGAAACCATTTACTTTGGCGGTGGCACACCCAGTTTGTTAACACGGGAAGAACTCGCTCAAATTTTCAAAACCATTTATGAGCATTACACGGTTGCTAAGCCTGTCGAAATAACCCTCGAGGCCAACCCGGATGATCTTACTGAAGAAAAAATAAAACAATTGGCAGACTCCCCCATCAACCGGTTGAGCATCGGTATCCAATCTTTTTTTGAAGAAGATTTAAAGTTGATGAACAGGGCACACAATGCTAAAGAAGCTGAAGATTGTTTGAATCTGGCAATGAGCTACTTTAATAATATTTCCCTGGATTTAATTTACGGTATCCCTGAGATGTCCATTGAGCGGTGGCAGCAAAACATCCATAAAGCATTGTCGTTTGGCATTCCCCATATATCCAGTTATGCGCTTACAGTAGAACCCAAAACCGCATTAGAAAACTTCATCAAAAAAGGGATCGTTCAGCCCATTGACGAAGAAATCGCAGAACTACATTTTCACACCTTGATAGACACGCTTACGCGAAAGGGGTTTGTACATTATGAACTATCAAACTTTGGAAAAGAAGGTTTTTTCAGCAAAAACAACACGGCTTATTGGCAAGGAAAACCCTATTTAGGTATTGGTCCTTCAGCTCATTCCTTTGACGGTAAAACCCGAAGCTGGAATGTGCGCAACAACACTTTATATATCAAATATATCGAAAAAAATGAACTCCCCTCAGAAACCGAAACCCTCTCTACCACCGATCGTTATAATGAGTATATAATGACGGGGTTACGAACAATGTGGGGTGTTTCTGTGAAACGTGTGGAAGAAGAATTTGGAACAAAATATAAGGAATATCTCTTACAACAGGCACAAAAACACCTGGAAGAACACCTGCTCTATCTGGACGGCGACATCTTGCTTGTAACTAAAAAAGGTAAATTTTTGAGTGATGGCATTTCGAGTGATTTGTTTTTACTAAATTTATAAGCTCAGCGCACATCTGCAAAATCAGCGGGAAATTTTAGCCCGCAGAGCATGCTGATTATCGCTGATTATTTTCAAATATTATTTAATCCGAATGATTACAAAAATTTCCAGCCATAACAAAACCTACACCATCGACCTGTCCAAGCCTTTGGACATCTCCATCCCCCTAGTAGCAAGCAACAAAAACCCGAATGCCTGGTACATTGGGCAACCTAAAATCGAACCGGTAGAAGACGATGGCTGGGTCGCAAAAGTGAGTGAAGGGGCCTCCATCAACTTTAACAATATTGAGTTTAATCCCCACGCACACGGTACCCATACCGAGAGTTACGGTCACATCTCTGAAGAGTTTTACTCTGTAAACAAAGCCTTGAAACAGTTTTTCTTTCTGGCAGAAGTCATCACGGTGGCTCCTGAGTCATTTGGAGAAGAAGACAAAGTCATTTCCAAAAAGCAAATTGAAAAAGCTTTAAAAGGTGCAACACCACAAGCCATTGTCATTCGCACCATCCCCAATACGCTAGAGAAACGTTCCATGCAATACTCCCACACCAACTGGCCTTACCTGTTGGAAGATGCAGCATTGTACCTGAGAAATATTGGGGTAGAGCACCTGCTTATTGACATGCCCTCTGTGGACCGTGAAAAAGACGATGGCGAACTGCTGGCACACCGTGCTTTCTGGAATTACCCGGATAAGCCAAGAAAAAATGCCACCATCACCGAATTTATTTATGTGAAAAACGACATCAAAGACGGCACTTATTTTTTAAATTTACAAATGGCATCTTTTGTCAATGACGCCTCGCCGAGCAAGCCGGTATTGTATGAAGTGGTGAGAGGTTAGTTAGTAGAGGTGAGATGATTCAAAAATTAGAAAATTTGAAATATGAAAATTTGAATTACCTATGAAAACAACCCTAAAACTTGAAGAACTCGCTCTATTCCTTTTAGGCATTTTTCTGTTTTCCCAACTAACTTTTGCCTGGTGGTGGTTTTTGGTCTTAATCTTAACCCCTGATATTGGGATGCTGGGATATCTTTTCGGAAATAAGGCAGGTGCAATTTCTTATAATATTTTTCACCATCGCGGAATTGCTGTTGCGATTTATTTAATCGGTGTCTATACACAATCAGAAATCACACAGTTTATAGGTGTCATTTTATTTTCACACGCTGCAATGGACAGAATTTTTGGTTATGGTTTGAAATATGATAAAGGGTTTAGATTTACTCATTTGGGGGAGATTGGAAATGACCCTTCGACAGGCTCAGGGTCCGGAGAGTTCGGTCACTGAGCTTGTCGAAGTGACGTCTAAAACAATACTAAAATGAACATAGAACAATACCGAAACTACTGCATCAACAAAAAAGGCGTTACCGAACACTTTCCGTTTGACGAAGACGTGTTGGTCTTTAAAGTGATGGGAAAAATGTTTGCGCTTTCATCTGTCAAAAAATGGGAAGAAGGCACGCCTTCAGTAAACTTAAAATGTGACCCTAATCGTGCCTTGGAATTGCGGGAAGAATATGAAGCCGTCCAACCCGGCTATCATATGAACAAAAACCTTTGGAACACAGTGGCAATCAATATTGATGTGCCAGATGAAATGATATGGGAGCTCATTGACCATTCTTATGATCTAATCGTTGCAAGCCTTACCAAAAAACTGCAAGCCGAATTAGCCAATTTATAATTTTAGCTGTAATTTCGGAGCTTCTAATTAGTAAAGATGGCGCAGCAACCACAAGAGTTTTATAGTTCTCAAACCAAAACCTTTCAAAGGCAACTCAAAACCATCAAACAAAAATTGTTTGCTTCCAGTATGCTTCGATTGGGGGTGTTTGTATTGATTTGTTTTGGGGTGTATTTCTTTTTTGGTGATGCCAGAGGGGTTGTTGCTACACTTATTTTAGGCAGTGCCCTGTTTTTATTTTTGATTTCGCGGCACAGCGACCTTACTTTTCAAAAAAAACTATTTCAGGAGCTTATTGCTATCAACAAAAAAGAACTCAAGGCTTTAAAAAGGGAAGTGTTTGACTTTCACGAAGGGAATGAATTTAAGGAAGATATGCACTATTACAGTCAGGATATTGACCTGTTTGGCAAAGGTTCTTTCTATCAATACCTCAACCGCACCGCCACGGGTGAAGGGGCAACCGCTTTAGCTAAAAAGTTAAAAAGCAACGCTATTGATAATATTAAAAATAAGCAAGAAGCTATCCAAGAACTTTCAGAAAAAGCAGCCTGGCGTCAGGATTTTTCGGCCTATGCAGCCCTTTCAAAATCTGAAACCTCCACCGCAACTGTTTTGCATCTTTTAAAAAACCATTCCTTTTTTATTCCGAAAATAATGCAGGTGTTACCCCTTGTTTTTTCAGTGCTTTCAGTGGGTGTTTTTGCCGCTTTGTTTCTTGATTTTATTGGATTCAAACAAGTGCTTTTATGGTTTTTTGTAGGTTTGGGAATTTCGGGCATTTACATAAAAAAAGTAAATGACCTTTCTGCGAAAACGAGTAAAATTCAGGAAGTATTTCAACAGTACCACTATTTATTGATGCAAATTGAAACAACCCATTTCGCTTCAGCGAAATTAAACGATTTGCAGAAGAAAATTGCCGTTGAAAACGAAAAAGCTTCTAAAATCGCCCATATATTTTCCCGAAAACTCGATGCGCTCGATCAACGTAACAATATGTTATTTGGCATTTTTGCAAACGGATTTTTGTTGTGGGATCTTTATCAATCCTTTCACATTGAACAATGGATTAAAAGCTATGGACAAAAGGCAGAAGACTGGTTTGCGGTCATCGCCAAAATAGATGCATTCAACTCACTGGCAAACTTTTCATTCAACCATCCAAACTATACATTCCCTGAAATCACTGAAGGTAAAAGCGTTATAATAGCACGTGACTTTGTGCATCCGCTTTTAGACCCGGCAAAGGCGGTGACCAATAATTTCAGCATTGAAAACCAGCAATTCTTTATCATCACCGGTGCCAACATGGCTGGAAAAAGTACATTTCTACGAACAGTATCACTGGGGATTTTAATGGCCAATCTGGGATTACCGGTGTGTGCTTCTTCTTTTTCTTATTCGCCCATAAAGTTGATCACCAGCATGCGCACCTCAGATTCCTTGACTGATGATGAATCTTATTTCTTTTCGGAATTAAAGCGCTTAAAATTTATCGTTGACAAAATCCAAGAGGATAATTATTTCATCATCTTAGACGAAATTTTAAAAGGAACCAACAGCACCGACAAGGCGTTGGGGTCGAGAAAATTTATAGAAAAGCTTGTTGCGTCTCATTCCACAGGTATCATTGCCACGCACGATTTGAGCTTATGTGAAGTGGAAAAAGACCACGACGAAGTGAAAAACTACTATTTTGATGCAGAAATCATAAACGACGAGCTCCATTTTGACTACACCCTTAAAAACGGTATTGCTCAAAATATGAATGCATCTTTTCTTTTACGAAAAATGAAAATAGTGGATGATTAAAAATCATTTAACTACTTTTATGGACACTAAACCAAAAATAAAAAATTATGAAAAACATTTTTGTACTCCTTTTTATTAGCACACTTTTATTTGCCTGTGGCGAAGAAAAAAAAGAAAACAAGGAAGAGATAAAAGAAGATGAAGTGGAAACACAGGAAACAATTAATGAAACCGCAGGCGCCAAAGAATTCTGGAACTCCCTCAAAGCGCTTTGTGGAAAAGCTTTTGAAGGCGAACTTGTGAGTGCACCTACCAATGATGATTTTGCCGGAAAAAGACTTGTAATGCATGTTTTATCCTGTGACGATGAGCAAATTTTGATTCCTTTTAATGTGGGTGATAACCGTTCGCGCACCTGGATTTTTACTTATAAAGATGATCGCATCACTTTAAAACACGACCACCGAATGGAAGATGGCAGCGATGATGAACTAACGATGTATGGCGGGACATCCACAAACAGCGGTATTCCCGGAATAGCAGTTTTTCCTGCAGATGAAGAAACGCTTGAGGTTATTGAACCGGCAGCTACCAATGTGTGGTGGGTAACCGTTGATGAAAATGCTTATACCTATAATTTAAGAAGATTGGGTACCGAGCGTGTTTTTACAGTTTCATTTGATTTGACTCAAGAAGTTGAAATCCCTGAACCCTCTTGGGGATGGGAAGACTTTTCGGTAAATGAATAATCAACCTTATTTTAATTTCAAACCATACAATGCATTACATAAATCTGTCATTCTCTATATATAGAGATTGCCACGAATGCACTAATGCTATTTTTTGAGCTTTAGCTTCAGCTTTTACAAGAACTGCTCTGCTCCAAAGGTTGGTTTGTGACTTTTTAATAAAAACAAAAGTCTAAAAAAAAATAATGTGCCAATTTGATAATATCAATTTTGTGGTGTTTTTTCCAAAACAGAACATCAAAAATCATTCGTGCATTCGTGGCATATTTTTCAGCAAAAAATCTCAATTTCCTTTCATTTTATTTCAATTAAAAAAACTATCTTTGCACCGTGAAAATCGTAACCTATTTTCTTAGGTTTTTTAGATAATTAATTTGCTAAACAATAAATAGTTAACAATGTCAAACGTTACAGGTAAAGTTGCTCAAATCATTGGTCCGGTTGTGGACGTTGAGTTTTCAAGTGGTGCTGAACTACCCAAAATTTACGATTCATTAGAAATTGAAATGCCCGCCGGGAAGTTAATTCTTGAGGTGCAATCACACATTGGTGAGAACACCGTTAGAACTATCTCTATGGACTCAACAGACGGACTGAGCAGAGGTGTTGATGTGGTTGCCACAGGTGCTCCTATACAAATGCCCATTGGCGATGATATTTACGGTAGATTATTCAATGTAATTGGTGATGCGATTGACGGAATTGGAAACCTTCCAAAAGCCGGCGAGCATGGACTTCCAATTCACCGTGATGCTCCAAAATTTGAGGATTTATCAACTTCTACCGAAGTACTTTTTACAGGTATCAAAGTAATTGACTTGATTGAGCCTTATGCAAAGGGTGGTAAGATTGGCCTTTTTGGTGGTGCCGGTGTTGGTAAAACTGTATTGATTCAGGAATTGATTAACAACATTGCAAAAGGTCACGGTGGTTTATCTGTATTTGCCGGAGTGGGTGAAAGAACCCGTGAAGGAAATGACCTTTTGAGAGAGATGCTTGAGTCTGGTATTATCAAATATGGTGATGACTTTATGCACTCTATGGAAGACGGCGGATGGGATTTATCCAAAGTTGACAAAAAAGCAATGAAAGAATCAAAAGCGACTTTCGTATTCGGTCAAATGAATGAGCCTCCAGGAGCACGTGCTCGTGTGGCGCTTTCAGGATTGACCATTGCAGAATATTTCCGTGATGGTTCCGGTGAAGGACAAGGAAAAGATGTACTTTTCTTCGTTGACAACATCTTTAGATTTACACAAGCAGGTTCTGAAGTGTCTGCACTTCTTGGACGTATGCCATCAGCGGTGGGTTACCAACCTACATTAGCTACTGAAATGGGTGCCATGCAAGAGCGTATTACATCAACAAAAAGAGGATCAATTACCTCTGTACAGGCCGTTTATGTCCCTGCAGATGATTTAACAGATCCGGCTCCTGCGACAACATTTGCTCACTTGGATGCAACAACTGTACTTTCGAGAAAAATTGCTGAGTTAGGTATTTACCCTGCAGTTGACCCACTGGATTCAACTTCAAGAATTTTAACGAAAGAAATCCTAGGTGCTGAACATTACAACTGTGCATCAAGAGTAAAAGAGTTACTACAACGCTATAAAGAATTACAAGATATTATTGCCATCCTTGGTATGGAAGAACTTTCTGAAGAAGACAAACTTGCGGTAAACCGCGCACGTCGAGTTCAGCGATTCCTTTCACAGCCTTTCCACGTGGCAGAGCAGTTTACCGGTATTCCAGGAGTGCTTGTTGATATCAAAGAAACCATCAAAGGATTCAATATGATTATGGACGGTGAATTAGACCACCTTCCAGAATCTGCTTTCAACCTGAAGGGTTCTATTGAGGAAGCGATTGAAGCCGGAGAAAAAATGCTTGCTGAAGCTTAAAATTAGTTAATAGTTATTGGTTAATAGTTTTCATTTTAGCTGTTAACCAATAGCACTTAACCATTAACCAAATAACAAATGAAATTAGAAATTATATCACCCGAAGCCGTTTTATTGCAAGCTGATGTAAAATCTGTTGCAGTGCCCGGTGTGAATGGTGAGTTTCAAATTCTTGATAATCACGCACCTATCGTCTCCATTTTACAGGAAGGGCTTATCAAAATAGATGGTAACATCACAATCAATGAGAATGTGAAAAAGAAGTTTACTAAAAATGATGAAGGCAGATGGACACTTTTCATCAATAGTGGAACTTTGGAAATGAATAACAACAAAGTAATCATTCTTGCAGATTAATATCCATTTTTAATGAAAAATAAACCTCCCGATAATCGATATTATCGGGTTTTTTTTTACATAATGTTATCAACCTGTTAAACCTTTTAAATATTGGGTTTTAAAGTGATTCCTTTATTTCAAAAATTCCTAAATTCTACTATATTTGCTATTGACACTTTACAAACTTATGCTAATAGCAATACTCACAGGTTTTCTTTTCTCAATTTTATTGGTTGTTGCCGGTAAGTATCTAAAGGGCAAGCTCGCCATTCTTTCTGCGCTAGTTCCTTTAGGACTCTTTGTATATTTCTTACAATTTTCAAAGCGCATAGCAAACGGTGAAATAATTTCTCAAACTTATGAATGGGTGCCTTCACTGGGAGTAAATCTCGGGTTTACACTGGATGGAATTTCGCTCATCTTTACATTAATGATTACCGGTATTGGGTTTTTGGTGTTTGTTTATACTGCGGCCTATCTAAAAGGACATGAATACTTAGACCGCTTTTATGGTTATTTGGGAATTTTTATGGCGGCCATGCTGGGTGTGGTGCTTTCAGACAATATCATTTCGCTTTTTGTTTTTTGGGAATTGACCAGTATTAGTTCGTTTTTTCTCATTGGTTTCAACAACAAAGAAGAAGCTTCCAGAAAATCGGCTATTTTAGCTTTAGCCATTACAGGGACAGGAGGTCTTTTACTACTTGCAGGGGTTTTAATTCTAGGGAATGTTGCCGGCACATATAGCATTGCTGAAATGCTTTCCTCTAAAGAAGTGATTGCAGACAGTGCACATTATATTCTTATTGTCCTCCTCATTTTTGGGGCTGCCTTTACAAAATCGGCTCAATTTCCATTTCACTTTTGGTTGCCCGGCGCGATGAAAGCGCCTACTCCGGTATCTACTTATCTGCATTCTGCTACTATGGTAAAAGCAGGTGTGTATTTACTGATGCGTTTTACGCCTGTTTTGGGAAGTACAGAGTTATGGAATTCTACTTTAATCATTGTGGGAGCAACAACGATGGTTTATGCTGCCATACATACGATTTTTAGAACTGATCTAAAAGGAATACTGGCTTATTCCACAATATCAGCTTTGGGAATTTTAGTGTTTTTAATCGGTCTCGGAACACAGGACGCTCTTTTAGCTGCCTGCGTTTTTATCCTGGTACATGCTTTGTATAAGGCCACATTATTCCTAGTTACAGGCATTATTGACCACGAGACAGGCACCCGTGATATAACAGCACTTTCAGGGCTTAGGAAAGTTTTATTGCCTGTAGCGATAGCAGGTGTATTAGCAGCAATTTCAAATGCGGGGATACCGCCAAGTTTTGGATTTTTAGGAAAAGATTTAATTTATGAAGCTACCCTTCATTTTGGAAGTTCGGCTTTGATACTCACTGTTTTGGCAATTGTCACAAACATATTGTTGCTTTATGCCGGTTTTTTAGCTGGAATTAAACCCTTTACCGGAAAGCTACCGGCAGCTTTCGAAAAAGTACATTTGCCCAGTTTTTTAATGTGGTTACCTCCTTTAATTTTAGCCACATTGGGTATTGTTATTGGTGTTTTTCCTTCCATCATACAGGGAGCGTTGATTCAGCCTGCTGTGACTGCTCTGGGCGAAAGTGGCAACGAAGTTCAATTAAAGCTTTGGCATGGATTTAACTTGATATTAGCCTTGAGCGCGACTACAATTGGTGTGGGTGCTTTGTTGTATTTTATTTTGAAACCTTCTCAAAAACTTGAAAAAGGAATTGCTAAGCTTGAATTTATTGCGCCACAAACAATTGTTGAAAAATTTGGAGTTGGCTTTGGTAAGTTTTCAAGATTTACAACAGGAATCATTCAAAATGGTTATTTGAGATATTATGTCTCTGTCATAATATTATTTTTAGTTCTTTTGACAGGTTACACCCTAATTCAGAATACAAAGTATGTAATTGATTATGATTCTTTTTCGGCTTTGACTGTTTATGAAGTCTTGACTGTTTTAGTAATGATTGTTGGAATTTTATTTACTGTGTTTACAAAATCACGTCTTGCCGCAGTGGCTGCAATGGGTGTTGTTGGGCTTGCCATCAGCCTTATATTTGTATATTACAGTGCTCCAGACTTGGCAATGACTCAGTTTTCTATCGATACTTTGACCGTTATTTTGTTTGTACTTGTTTTGTATAGACTTCCAAAATATTTAAACTTTTCAGATTATAAGGTGCGCATTAAAGATGGTGTTTTATCACTTGTTTTTGGTGCTTTAATTACGGTTTTGGCACTAGAGGTTTTAAGTGAACCTCAAGGCTCGCAGATAACAGATTATTATGCTGAAAATGCTTATATCTTAGCCAAAGGTAAAAACGTAGTAAATGTGATTTTAGTTGACTTTAGAGGAATTGACACCTTTATGGAAATTGCCGTTCTCACTATTGCAGCTATTGGTGTGTTTTCACTATTGAAATTGAGACTTACTAGTAAAAATAGAAGATAAAATATAGAATTTTATGAAAACAATTATTTTAAGAACAGCCTCTGATTATTTATTGCCCTTGTTGCTCTTGTTTTCGATTTTTATTTTATTACGGGGACATTATTTGCCCGGTGGTGGTTTTGTGGGAGGTCTTATTGCTTCAATTGCGTTTGTTTTACATGCGTTTGCTAATGGCTTAGAAAACACAAAAACCTTGTTGAGATTACACCCGGGGTACTTAATGCCTTTGGGACTTTTAGTCGCAGCTTTAGCCGGTTTATCGCCCATTTTTATTGAAAATCTTCCTTTTATGACAGGGATTTGGTTTCAAGAGCCCTTACCGGTTATTGGAATGATAGGATCAGCTCTTTTCTTTGATATTGGGGTATATCTTGTTGTCATAGGCGTTTCATTAACCATCATTTTCACTATAACAGAATCTGCTTAACTATGGAGTTTTTACTTGCCATTTTAATAGGACTTTTATATGCTTCTGGGCTTTATATGATGTTGCGCCGCAGTTTGGTGAAGCTTATCATTGGCTTGATTTTGTTAGGTAATGGGGCTAATTTGCTGATTTTTCTTCTAGGTAGGATTACGAAAGGAAAACCACCTATCATTCCTGAAGAATCATACAACTTTCTGGATGCCTATGCAGATCCTGTACCGCAGGCATTAATTTTAACTGCCATTGTGATTAGTTTTGGCTTGCAATCATTTGCGATTGTATTAATTAAACGTGCATATAAAGTTGTTAAGACAGACGATTTAGACCAAATGAACTCAACAGACGAATTTTCATGATACAGCACATTGTTTTATATCCCATTATTGTTCAGTTGCTTTTGGCGATACTGTTGCTTTTCTCATGGAATAGTGTTAAAATACAGAAGTATATTAGTGCAGGAGGAAGCATCATAAGTTTGCTTGTTGCAATAGGTTTGATGATTACCGTGTGGAATGAAGGCACTTTAACCATTCAAGCCGGAGGCTGGAAGGCACCTTTTGGAATTACTTTTGTTGCAGATGCTTTTGCTGCAACAATGGTATTACTCACTGCTATTAGTGGTATTGCTGTGTCCTTTTTTACAGTGGGAACCATTTTAAAAGCACGACTTAAATTTGGCTTTCTACCTGTTTTACATTTCTTGTTTTTAGGACTTAATGGAGCCTTTTTAACCGGTGATATTTTCAACCTGTATGTTTGGTTTGAAATCATTATCATCAGTTCGTTTGTTTTAATCACACTGGGAGGAGAAAAAAAACAAATAGAAGGGGCTGTTAAATATTTTACTCTAAATATTTTTGCTTCAATAATCTTTTTAACAGCTATTGCTGTGTTGTATGGGTTGACAGGCTCACTGAATATGGCAGACTTAGCATTAAAAATTGCTGCCCTTGAAAACCGGGGACTGGTTGAAGTTACCGCAATCTTGTTTTTAATTGGGTTTGGCATCAAGGCAGCTATTTTTCCCTTGTATTTTTGGTTACCTGCCTCTTATCATACGCCCCCTCCGGCAGTATCTGCTGTTTTTGGTGGGCTTTTGACTAAAGTGGGTGTGTATGCACTCATAAGGGTATTTACCTTAATTTTTGTGGGAGATGCATTTCTTGAAAACATCATACTGGTTTTAGCCGGGTTTACGATGGTTGCCGGGGCACTGGGCGCACTTGCTCAGAATAATATTGCCAAAGTATTTTCATATTTGATTATTTGCCATATAGGTTACATGATTTTAGGTTTGGGTTTATATACGGAAGCTGCTATTGCAGGAGCTATTTTTTATATCATTCACGATATTGTTGTAAAGACCAATCTGTTTATGGTTAGTGGTTTGATATATAGAATAAAAGGAACTTACAGTATGCGTGATCTGGGGGGTATTTATGCAAAGTATCCGCTTTTATCTTTATTAATGATTGTTCCTTTGTTTTCTTTGGTGGGAATTCCACCGTTTTCAGGATTTTGGCCTAAACTTTCATTAATTACTGAAAGTTTTAAAATTGATAATTACTGGTTAATAGCGGCTCTTTTATTTGGAACTTTTATTACCTTGTTTGTTGTTGCTCGCATTTGGGCAGAAGTATTTTGGAAAAAGGGAAAAAAAATACCCGAAATTCAAAACTTCAGGTACTTTCATTTACTAAAAATTGAAAAGAAAATTGAAATCATAGGACCCATTGTTTTTTTAGCTATAATTTCGCTTTATATCGGATTTGGCGCAGAAAACATTCAACAACTGGCAATGAGAGTGGGTGAAGAGTTAATGAATAATGAAAATTATATACAAGCCGTTTTAGGTAAATAAAAATGAGAAGTAAATTTTTAAGCAACATACTATTAACTTTAGTTTGGGTAGCATTAACAGGTAGTTTTGCGCTACTCAACTTTCTCTTTGGTTTTGTATTGAGCACTTTTATACTTTGGGTCATTTCAAGAGGAAATGGAGAAAATAAATATTTTAAGATTTTACCAAAATTGGTTTCTTTTGTTTTTTTCTTTTTATATGAATTATTTAAGGCAAATATACAAGTGGCTTATGATGTGGTTACACCAAAATTTTATATGAAACCGGGAATTGTTAAGGTTCCTCTTGACGCAAAAACAGATATGGAAATTACACTTTTAGCAAATTTAATTTCCCTAACCCCGGGCACTTTAAGCTTAGATGTTTCAAATGACCGAAAAGTACTTTATGTCCATGCTATGTATGTTTCAGATAAAGAAAAATTTATAAAGGGTATAAAACAAGGATTTGAAAAACGATTATTAGAAATATTAAGATGACCTTATACGAGTATTTATATTACATTTTATTACCCATACTTTCGTTTTCGATTGTGTTATTATTTGTTCGTTTTTTAATGGGCCCTAGTATAGTTGACAGGGTCATTACACTTGATTTGCTAATTACTACAGGAATTGGCGTTATCGCAATTTACAGTATCACAACAAATCAGCCTACTTTTCTCGATATAGCGATGATACTTGCTTTGATTGCATTTCTTGGCACAGTAGCCTTTTCTTATTACCTCGAAAAAAGAAACAAAAATGAGTGAAATAATAATTGGTACATTAGCGACTTTAGGAACCCTCTTTGTCTTATTGGCAGCTGTGGGTGTGATAAGAATGCCTGATACTTATTTGCGCATTTCTGTAACTACAAAAGCAGCAACACTAGGCATTGGTTTGATTCTTGGGGCTGCTGCAGTTTATTTTAGTGATATTTCTATCACCTCTAGAGTGCTGGCAATTATTTTATTTATTTTACTAACTGCTCCGGTGGGTGCTCACCTCATTGGAAGGGCCTCCTATTTTATTGGTGTTAAGCTTTGGAAAAAATCAGTTATTGATGATCTTGAGGGCAAATACAAAAAAACAACTCATGAATTGAGAAGTGAAGATTTGGACGAGGAAAAAGAAAATTAATTTTATCTCTTCATTACAATTTTTATAAAAAAACTCTAAAAAAATTAAAAAGTTAGTATCTTTCCTAAGTAAAAAAACACCCCATGGAAGAATGGTTTTCTGCGCTTACATTGTTTGAGCGAATATACTGGATTACTGCAATTATAGGCTCAGTTTTACTTATTATCCTTTTGGTGTTGACCTTTATAGGGGGTGATGCAGATGATATAGGTGACATTGACGGGGACCTTGATCTGGATGCCGGCATTGATTTTCAGTTTTTATCTTTTAAAAATTTAGTAGGGTTTTTTACCATTTTTGGATGGACAGGAATCGCTTGTTTGAGCGCTGAACTCTCTTATGGTACAACACTTATCATTTCATTATTTTGTGGACTTTTGATGATGTTTGCCATGGCTTCCTTATTCTACTTTTTAAGCAAACTCAATAGTAGCGGTGGAGCACTTAAGATTAAAAATGCTTTAGGTGGAATTGGTGAAGTTTACAGCACAATTGGTGCTAACAGAAGCACCATAGGAAAAGTACAAATTAAAGTTCAGGGTGGCTACAGAGAACTCGAGGCCCTCACTGATGAAAGCTATGATCTCAAGCAAGGTAATATCGTAAAAGTTTCAGAAATAACGAGCAATGGAATCCTAATTGTAAATAAATACCAAAAGTAACTATGTCCACATTATTCTTACAAGTTGATGCCGCAGCAGGAATTATTGCCATTGGCTTAGCAATTTTCTTTTTATTCATCATTTTAATTTCATTTATAAGAAGATACAAACGTTGTCCTTCAGACAAAATTCTTGTTATCTATGGAAAAGTGGGTACAGGACATTCAGCAAAATGTCTTCACGGGGGTGCCGCATTTATTTGGCCGGTCATACAAGATTATCAATATCTAGACCTAACTCCAATTTCTCTGGAAGTCAATTTAATAAATGCATTGAGTAAACAAAACATAAGGGTCAATGTTCCCTCTCGCTTTACTATTGGTATTGCAACAGATGATGGGGTTATGCAAAACGCAGCTGAACGTCTTCTCGGACTTCAGCTTGAGGAAATTCAAGACATTGCTAAAGAAATCATTTTTGGTCAATTGCGTCTTGTTGTTGCATCAATGGATATCGAAGAAATCAATTCAGATAGAGACAAGTTTTTAAGTAATATCTCTCACAGTGTTGAGGCCGAATTGAGAAAAGTGGGTTTAAAACTCATCAACGTAAATATTACAGACATTCACGACGAGTCAGGTTATATTGAGGCTTTAGGAAAAGAAGCCGCTGCACACGCCATCAACGAAGCAAGAAAATCTGTAGCTGAAAAAACCAGAGACGGTTCCATTGGAGAGGCCAATGCACAACAAGATGAACGCACCCAGGTTGCAGCAGCCAATGCAAAAGCTGTAGAAGGAGAAAATATTGCAAAAATCAATATCGCAAATTCAGATTCTTTGCGCCGTCAAAGAGAAGCTGAAGTAGATCGCGTTGCAACTGCTTCAGAAAAAGTACAATCTGCAAAAGCACTGGAAGAATCGTATGCCGCAGAACGCGAAGCTGAAATCGCCCGTTCTGAAAGAGAACGGAGTACTCAAGTAGCAGATATCATCGTTCCAGCCGAAATTGACAAGCAAAAAGTAGAAATCGATGCAGAAGCTGAAGCCGAAAGAATAAGACGACAAGCAAAAGGTGAGGCAGACGCCATACTCTTTAAAGCCGAAGCCGAAGCAAAAGGTATTTTTGAAATTCTTACCAAACAAGCACAAGGTCTTGATCAAATTGTAAAAGCAGCAGGTAATGATTCACAAAACGCAGCATTACTTCTTATTGCTGATAAACTCCCGGAACTTGTCAAACTTCAGTCTGAAGCCATTAAAAACATAAAAATTGATAAAGTAACCGTTTGGGAAAACGGCTCTTCAGCTGATGGGAAAACAGCTACCTCAAACTTTATTTCAGGAATGTATAAAGCAGTACCGCCACTTCAGGAAATGTTCAATATGGCTGGCATGCAACTGCCGGATTATCTCAAAGGAAAAGATTTGGAAAATCTGAAAAATCAAGACGATAACTCCAAAGACCCTAACAAAAAACCTAACGCTTAATTAGCACTATTACAATTTAACTTTGGTGTTGCTTTTTCCTCTTAAAAGAGCAACATTGACGCTTTTGTACTAACTTTGTTTTACAAAAAGGTATAATTGAGCAATTGATTAAAACTGTTTTTCTAAATGATTTTAAGTCAAATTAATAGGGTTCAAACGATAACCAAACAAGCGTTTATTCAAAATTATTTAAAACCTCAAAAACCACTTATCATTGAAAAGGGTATTGAGGACTGGCCGGCTTTTTCAAAATGGAATCTTGATTATATGGCAAAAGTTGCGGGTGAAAAAATAGTGCCGCTTTATGATGACAAGCCCATAAATGCCTCTAAAAAATTCAATGAACCTGCCCACAAAATGAAAATGAGCGAGTATATCTCTCTTCTTCAAAAAAAACCTACCCGTTACCGCATTTTTCTATGGAATGTCCTCAAAGAAGTTCCTCAGTTACAAAATGATTTCTCTTTTCCGGATTTGGGAATTAGATTTTTAAAAGGCTTGCCCATGCTCTTTTTTGGCGGAAGAGATTCTTTTACATTTATGCATTATGATATTGATTTTGCAAACATACTTCACTTTCACTTTGACGGAAAAAAAGAAATCATCCTTTTTGACCAAAGCCAAACAAAATATCTTTATAAGGTGCCCCATTCCCTCATCACAAGAGAAGACATAGATTTTTCAAATCCCGATTATGAAAAATGGCCTGCACTAAAGAAGGCAGAAGGATATAAAACATTTCTCAATCACGGTGAGGTCTTATTTATGCCCGAAGGTTACTGGCATTATATGAAGTACATTACACCCGGTTTTAGTATGAGCTTAAGAGGAATTCCACGAAATCCAAAACATCTGAGTTGGGCTATTTACAACATTTTTATAATGCGTCATTTTGACAATTTGATGCGCAAAAAAAAAGGGCAAAAATGGATTGATTCTAAAAATGAAATGGCCATCATAAACACACACAAGAAACTAAATATTAAGGGATAAGACTTGTCGTTTTTTCATACACCAACTCACTTTCCCAACCCCTGTATAAAAGATAATCTGCCAGCTTTTTGCGTTTTTTGTATTTGTTAGTTTCCTTTATTTGATGTAGTCGCTTTTCAGCTAGCGCATCAAAGCATTTTATATAGTCTTCATCAGCAATTTCTTGTAATGCAGCGTTGATGTTGTATGCAGAAATTTTCCTTCTTTTCAACTCATTACCAATGCGATTTCTACCCCATTTTTTAATGGAAAACTTACCACGTGCATAGGCCTTTGCAAAACGGGTTTCATTGATGTAATCGTGCTCCAGCAGATGGAGTATGATTTTATCAACCGCTTCCTGAATGAGACGCATCTCCCTCAGCTTTTGTTCTACTTCCTGATGGCAACGCTCTTGATAAGCACAATAGCGCTCCATTTTGGAGAGTGCTTCATCTACAGTATAGACTTTTGAATTCATTATCCCAAAGGAAGCATAAATCCCATAAAAAAACAACGTAAACTAAAAGATACCCACTACTTTTGTCATGTTAAATTGTATGATGTCCTTTTCTTCAAAACTTATTGACTGGTACCAAAGCAACAAAAGAGATTTGCCGTGGCGTGCTCGCAAAGACCCTTATGCTATTTGGCTTTCAGAAATCATATTACAACAAACCCGCATTGAACAGGGCTTGAAATACTATGAGGCTTTTATAGAAACCTATCCCACTGTTTTTGATTTGGCAAAAGCTGAAGAAGAAAACGTTTTAAAACTTTGGCAAGGTTTGGGCTACTACTCCCGCGCACGAAATCTACACCACACGGCTCAACATATTGTCAATAACCACAAAGGAATTTTTCCAAATACACACTCAGGTTTATTAAACTTAAAGGGCGTTGGAGACTACACGGCCAGTGCCATTTCCTCCATTTGTTTTGAGGAGCCCCAAGCTGTGGTGGACGGAAATGTGTATCGTGTGCTGGCACGGGTTTTTGGTATAAAAACACCTATTAATTCATCAGCTGGAGCCAAAGAATTTAAAAAACTTGCTCAAAAATTGATTGATGAGAAACATCCGGGAGAATTTAATCAGGCATTGATGGAGTTTGGTTCTACGCATTGCAAACCGCAAAACCCATTTTGTGAGGATTGTATTTTTAATTCAGCTTGTGTTGCTTTTAACAATGGATTGGTGCATACACTTCCGGTGAAAACTTCAAAAACCAAAGTGAGAAACCGTTATTTCAATTATTTAGTTCTCCTTTCTGAAGATGAAAAAACAATTCTGAAAAAAGAACCGGAAATGGTATCTGGAGAAATCTCTATCAATTTCCGTTAGTAGAGAAAGAGCAAAATGCAGCCATCACCATTCAGGAAGTGAGTGAAACTTTAAGTGATGTTAAGATTCTGTCCTTAAGTTTATATAATGATAAACCTGTGGTTCATAAACTTTCGCATCAGCATTTAAATATACAGTTTTGGGTGGTTTACATTTCTCCTTTACATACAAAAGGCATCCCGATTTCTGAAATAAATACATACCCTGTCCCCATTGTGATTCATAATTTTATTGTGGGATTCTCCTTTTAAAACCCGTTTGAAATAGGTATATTTGATGTTCACAAAAATTTCATGTTATGAGTGGTACAGTAAATAAAGTTATGCTTATAGGACATACCGGAGATGATGTAAAAATGATTCATTTTGAAGGCGGTAATTGTATTGGTCGATTTCCACTTGCAACCAATGAAACTTATACAAATCGCACTACCGGTGAAAAAGTATCCAATACTGAATGGCACAATATAGTGGTGAGAAACAAAGCCGCCGAAATCTGTGAACGCTACCTAAAAAAGGGAGATAAAGTCTATATTGAGGGTCGTTTAAAAACCAGAAAATGGCAGGATGAACAGGGAAATGAGCGATACAGCACCGAGATACAATGTACAGATTTTACATTTTTAACTCCAAAGTCTGAATCTGATGCAATGCCTCAAAAACAGGAGTCTCCATCTACTGAAAAAACAGAACAACCGGCACCACCTCAAAATCAACCGGTAAATCAGCAAGAAGACGACCTTCCTTTTTAATATATAATTTGTTCAAATAATACCCGTTAATTTGCAAACTGTTTGCTCTTGAATGGAAATCATTTATGAAGTATTTTATTGTCATATTTAGTATGTTGCTTTTACTCAACTCTTGCGGTCAAGATGTGACAGTAAAACCCAAGGCAATGCTTCATTTACAATATCCTGAACCTGTTTACAAGCTCATTGATTTAGGATGCCCTTATTCTTTCGAAATAAATTATCTGGCTACTGTGACTAAAAAGCAAAACTGCTGGATAAACCTTGATTATCCTAACATGAAAGCAACACTGCACCTTACTTATCGTGAAGTAAACAACAATTTAGACTCGTTGCTTTTTGATGCTCAAAAGCTTACTTATGACCATACCATTAAAGCTTCTGTTATAGATGATCTCGCTTATGAAGACAGCATTAAAAAAGTGTATGGCATGTATTATGAAATAGGAGGAAATGCAGCAACGCCTTCCCAGTTTTTTGTAACCGATACCACTAACCATTTTATAACAGGTTCACTTTATTTTAATGCAAAACCCAATTATGATTCCATTTTGCCTGCAATATTCTATTTACGGAATGATGTGAGACATCTAATGGAAAGTATTCGATGGAAATAAAATTTTTGTAATGAGACTCAAAACTTTTCTTTTGGCTTTTTTTTCTACCTCTGGGCTTTTTGCCCAAAGTTATGAACCCATGCTAGATCAGATTAATGAATGGCAATTCACTACCTGTAATTTTGGTTGTATTACAGATATTTACTTCACAGATGGTGACACATTGCTTAATAATAAAACATACAAGATTCTCGACGGCTATCATTTCATAAACCGCAATCTTTTATTGCGTGAAAACATCAACGAAAAAAAAGTCTATATCACCATTCTTGAACCCCAATTTGCAGAGGATTTATTACTATATGATTTTTCTCTGGAAGTGGGAGACAGTATAGAGATGCTAAACCCCATCACGCCATTTCCAACAAACGGAGGCTATTTTTTGCTTGATTCCATTCAACTGATACCATTGGCAAATGGAAATCCATATCGTCACTTTTATTTTTCGCCCACTCCTTCAAACACGATAAGCTCTCAAAATGCTATTTGGGTGGAGGGCGTTGGGTCTTTATCCATCATCAATGCACCTGGAGGCTATCCTGATATTAATGCTGTGGGTCACTTGAGTTGTTCATTTAAAAATACAGAATTGTTTTACTCTAATCTGGATTCAATTAATGCCTGTGAACCAGCAATTCTTGGACTTTCAGATATGATAAATTCTTTGAAAGAGGTACAACTTATCTCACAAACAGAGAGAAATCAATTTTTACTAACAAACGCCCGGAATGTGAATCAAGTTTCTATTTTCGGTTTAACCGGGAAACTTTATAAAACGGTTTTGACAAACAATCAAAGAGAGGTAAAATTAGATTTAAGCGATTTAAAACCCGGGGTTTTTATTCTCAAACTCAATCAACAAAATTTTAAGCAGAGAACCTTTAAAGTGGTTATAAAATAAAAACCCCTGACAATTGCTTGCAGGGGGAGTTAAAATTATATCGACTAAGACTATTCTTCAATGATTTCTTTTGACATTTTTAGTTCTTCACCATTCCAGGTAGTTACTTCATAAGAGTCTCCTGTTTTCTTAACGTTTGCGATTAGCAAATCTCTATTGACCATTTCTTCATCATATTCTACCCTGGCAGTTTTTGATTCAAAATCTACCTCTACTGTTTTTACTCCGTCCATTTGAGCAATATTTTTTTCAATCACTTTAGCACAACCCATTGCGCACATCATTCCATCAATTTCAAATTTTGCTGCAACATAGTTTGCCTCAGGGTTCAAAACTTTTTCTTTTACTTCTTCACTGGCAACCTCAACTGTTTTAGTCTCGGGTGAGCTTTCATTTTTACAAGATATTACAACAAAGGAAATCATAAAAAGGGCTAAAATATATTTTAAAGTTTTCATCGTTTTTGGTGTTTTAAATTTTATACAAAGTTACAAAAACAGATGATTAATAAATTTAAAATGCCGAATTTTGTTTTTCTTTAAAAAGCAAATGGAAAGCCCAAATACCAGATGGATTTACCTCATAATACTCTCTATTGTTTGGGGGAGTTCATTTATACTTATTAAAAAAGCGCTTGTGGGATTAACTCCCATTCAGGTGGGTTCACTTCGGATTTTTATTGCAGGGCTGTTTTTATTTGTTCTTGGTTTTAAACGCTTAAGAAAGCTCACTAAAACCCAATGGAAATGGGTCGCTATCGCCGGGTTTATGGGAACTTTTTTTCCGGCTTTTTTCTTTGCTTATGCACAGACAGAAATTGATAGTGCAATCACTTCCATTTTAAACGCCACCACACCCATTATGACTTTGATTTTTGGAGCATTGATTTTTTCAATTGGGTTTACGCAAAGACAGCTTTTTGGAGTGATTATAGGCCTTTTAGGATGTATGATGTTGATTTGGCAAGGTGCTGAAATTAATCCCAATCAAAATTATTGGTATGTGTTATTTATCTTTTTTGCAACGGTGGGCTATGCTATGAATGTAAACTTGATTAAAACCCATTTACAGGAGTTATCTCCTTTGGGCATTTCAGCCGGAAGTTTTTTTGCGATACTTTTACCCTCTTTCATTATACTGGCAAGCACCGGCTTTTTTAGTGCTGAGGTATTACAAAATAAAGAAACACAAATAGCCATTGGCTATATTTCTATTCTCGCTATTTTTGGCTCTGCGCTTGCATTGCTTATTTTTAACAAGTTAATACAAATTAGCACTCCTGTTTTTTCTACATCGGTAACATATACCATTCCCATTGTCGCATTGCTTTGGGGAGTTTTAGACGGAGAGCAGTTTAGTTTACTTCAAGTAGTTGCCGGTGGAGTGATATTATTAGGTGTCATTTTAGCAAACAGAAAAAAGAGAATAAGAAAAACCGCCCCGGTTTAACGGGACGGTTTTACAAAGAATCAATTATTTTTATGACTGCTTATTCAAAGTCTGCCTCATTCACACCTTCATTGATTTTAATTTCTGAAACTTCAAATTTTAACTCTTGAGGCCCTGCAGAAACTATAATTGTGTGAGGAAACAAAATGTCATTAACTTTTTTGTAATCTTCAAAGAAAACTGAAGATTTCATTTCCATACCGTTTACTTCTGAAGTGGTTTCGTCTTTAATTTTCAAACCGGTTTCTACACTATAGAAACTTACTTTGTTTTCTCCAAATTGAACCGCATAGGCATTGACCCCATTTACGTTCTCGAGACTTTTGAGAGTTGCGTTTGAAGCATTCATTTCTGGAAAAGGGCCAACGCTTTCTTTCATTTGCTTGATTTGTTTTTCATCAAATTGAGTTTTTTGACCTTGTGCCATTGAATACCCGGTTTCTCCATTAAAGACAGTTTTTTGCATTGGCATTCCTCCCATCAAAATAGCTTGAGACATTTTATTTTTTGTTGTTGTTTTCATTTCCATACCTAGTTGCATCCCTTGCATGGAAGCACTTGCACTTGAAAATACTGTATTTACAGTCTCAAGTTTATTTTTGCCTCCAATTGCTTTGATGTAATCATTTAAAACTTTTTCAACAGTTACTGAGGGATCTATTTCAATGTTATAATTGGGTTCTTCAACTTCATTTCCATAAATATCATAATAATGCACCGGTATCATTACTCCATCTCCTCGGTCAATCTTTTTTAATCCTTCAAGAACTTCAGAGCCTTTTCCTGTTACAACAATGCGGGCATTGTTTAATTTAAAATAAGTATTGGCAACCCTCTTTACATCTTCTGCAGTAACTGCATTTATTTTTTTGAGGTAATTTTCGTAGAAGTCTTTTGATAAGTTTTGCGTTTCTATATTCAATGCATAATTTGCTATTGTTTCTGGTCTTTCAAGTGCTAAAACAAAGTTGCCGGTGTATTTTGCTTTCGCTAGGGTGAGTTTGTCATTGTCAACCAGATTTTCTCTGATGTTTTTAATTTCATGTAGCATTTGTACAACAGCACTGTCTGTAACAGCGTTTCTTACGCTGGTCGAAGCAAAGAATCTTGAAACGTGTTTACCTGCTCCTGTTGAGGAACGAGCACCATAAGTCCAACCTTTGTCTTCTCTTAAATTCATATTTAAGTAGCTATTGAAATCGCCTCCCAAAATGCTGTTTGCAACAAGCACTGCGTGATAATCTGGGTGACCCATTTCTAAATTGACAACATTTTCAACAACTAATTCAGATTGAACGGCATTGGGCATATCAATAAAATTGATTTGTGCAGCTGGTAAATCTTGTGGCATTGAATAGCCAATATCAAGTACCGACTTTTTTGGCCATTCTTTAAAATGAAGATTCACAAGTGATTCAACTTTGGGCAAGGTAACATCACCAATAACAACAAGATAGGCATTTTCTGGAGAGAAAAAATTATCATAATAATTTTTCACATCTGCTAAGGTGATATTTTGAACCGTTTCTTCTGTTGCAAACTCTCCTTTTGGGTGCTTTTTACCATAAAGCAACGCAGATGAAACTTGCCTTGAAACATTTGAAACATCCTTTTTATTGTTTTTTAAGGCTTCAAGTAGCTTGTCTTTTTCTTTTTGAAATTCCTCCTGAACCAGAAGGGGGTTTTTAGCTGCATCTGCAAAAAGTTCAAAGACTCTATCAAAATATTTTGACAAGGAGCTTGCAAAACCGCTTTGAGAACCAAAACTTATATTGGCTCCTAAAAAGTCTATTTCTTCATTGAATTTATCTTTGGGTATGTTTGTTGTTCCGTTACCTAACATTGCTGCGAGAATTGATTCAACTCCTGCTTTTTCTTGAGAAGCATAAAGTGGATTGTCCAATTGAAGTTGCATTCTAACACGAGGTAACTTAGCATTTCTTACAACCATCACTTTCATTCCATTGTCTAAATTATAAGAATGTGGAGTAGTTAAATTGATAGTGGGTGCAGGTTTTGGAACAGGTCGTTCACTTCTGTCAATTTGAGCATTTGATATGCTTACAAAAAGAAAACAAAATAGGATAGTTAAGATATTATTTTTCATTGATGTGTTTTTTTATTGTTTATCATTTTCAGGTAAATATTCCAATCGCAATCGTTGATTGGGGTTTAAATATTTTCTTGCTGCTTCTCTGATTTCTTCACGCGTTATGGATCTGTAAATATCAATTTCATTGTTGATAAGATTGATGTCTCCATAAAGCATTTGATAAGTTGCGAGTGAGCTTGCAATTCCAGCAATTGTCGCATTTGAATTCACAAAGCGATTTTCAAAAACATTCTGTAATTTTTCAAATTCTCTTTCAGAGATCAATTCATTTTGAATTCTTACAATTTCTTCATCAATCTCCTTTGTCAAATCGTCCAGCGAGGCATCATTTAAGGGTAATGCAAAGGTTAAATACATTCCATAATCCTGCTGACTAACATTAAAAGCTGCAACTTGAAGAGCCATTTTTTTATCATCAACAAGTTTTTTGTAAAGTCTGGAACTTTTTCCGTCACTCAAAATAGTGGAGACCATGTCCAATACTCTTGCTTCCCTAGTGTTCATTGCAGGAGTTCTATAAGCATGAACAATTGCTGGAATTTGTATATTGGGATCATAAGCAACTGCATTGATTTGTTTTGTAATGGGTGCTTCTTTTATATTAACTCTCGGGACTTCCGCTCCTCTTGGGATGGGACCAAAATATTGTTGAATCATTTCCTTTACTTCGGGAACATTTATATCTCCTGCAACAACCAAAGTTGCATTATTTGGCACATAAAACTTCTCGTTAAAAGCAAGAAACTCATCAAGTGTTGCAGCATCTAAGTGTTCCATACTACCAATGGGGGACCATCTGTAAGGATGCTCTTTAAACATATGTTTTTTTACCTCAGCAAATAAATTTCCGTAAGGTTGGTTGTCAACTCTAAGTCTTTTCTCTTCTTTTACCACTTCGTTTTGAGTATCAACGCCAATTTGATTAATGATGGGATGAAGCAAGCGTTCACTTTCCATCCAGAGCCCTACTTCGACTGCATTTGATGGAAATATTTCGTAATAATATGTGCGATCGTCACTGGTGTTAGCATTGTTTGAACCACCATAAGAAGAGACTATTTTAAACCACTCTCCTCTTTCAATATTTTTTGTGCCTTCAAACAGCAGGTGTTCAAAAAAGTGAGCAAATCCTGTGCGTTCTGGATTTTCGTCTTTAGCGCCAACCTGATACATCACCGAGGTGATAGCAACTGGCGCGGTATTGTCTTGATGCAAAATTACATGCAAGCCATTATCAAGTGTGTACTCCTCAAAAGCAACTTCTTGAGCGTTAAATATAGCAAACGCAAAAAGTAGAATTGCTATGGTAAAATGATTTTTTTTCATAGTAATTAATATTGATTTAAAATGTAATACATTAGTGTGTGAAAGGTATGATTTGTTACATTATCCCCTTTCCACAAATATAAGTTATAGAGACGTTTTAATTTGTGAAAATTAAAAAATTAACAATGTTTTAGTCTTAACCAATTACATTTTTTACGATATTAATGGTGAAAATTTCAAACTATAAAATATTATGACTAAGCAATATATTAAATATGGGGTGTTAATTACAATTTTGTTAATCGCTTATTTTTTGATTTTACGTCTTTTGAATTTACATACCTTGACTGTTTTGAGTGGTTTTAATGCTGTAATTTTTGGATTTGGAATTTATTTAGCCATCACTAATTTCAAAAAAACAAACAAGAACTTTAAATATGAGAAAGGATTTCAGGTGGGGTTACTAAGTGGTTTTTTTGCCGCTGTGCTCTTTGGAATTTCAATGGCAGTTTATATGTATCATATCGAACCCTCGTTTTCAAAAACAATTATTGAAGGTTGGGACATCAACATAAGTAATGGTCCATTTGTGTTAATTGTCTCAGTTCTTGTAATGGGATTAGCAACCTCATTTGTTCTAACATTGGCTTTTATGCAGCTGTTAAAAGACTCCTGGAACACTAACCAAAAATAATCCTTCAATAAAAAAGTGACTATTAGCCATTTGTATATTCATTTTTTAGGTGTATATTTGCGCCCGCTTTAGAGTAAATTTCTAAGGTATAATTAAGTTTTAATCAACAAAAACAAGCTATGTACGCAATTGTAGAGATAGCAGGGCAGCAATTTAAAGTTGCAAAAGACCAAAAAGTGTTTGTTCACCGTTTGTCTGAAGAAGAAGGAACCTCAGTTTCTTTTGACAATGTACTTCTTATCGGAGATGGTGACAATATCACATTAGGCGCCCCGGCTATAGAAGGAGCTCAGGTAGGAGCAAAAATTACCAGACACCTTAAAGGTGATAAAGTAATCGTTTTCAAAAAGAAAAGACGTAAAGGCTACCAAAAGAAAAATGGTCACCGTCAATACCTTTCTGAAATTGTAATTGAAAGCATTCTTACTTCAGGTGCAAAAAAATCAGCTAAAAAAGAGGAAAAAGTAGTTACTCCAAAAACTGAAAAGAAAGAAGCCGTTAAAACGGAAGCGCCAAAAGCTACTAAAAAAGCAACCGCTAAAAAAGGTGATAAATTATCTCTTATAGAAGGAGTTGGTCCAAAAGCAGCTGAAACATTGACTGAAGCAGGATTAGATACTTTTGCTAAAATCGCAAAATCAAATCCGGAAGCAATTAAAGCCCTATTAGACGCTTCACCAAATAAAGTTCAACATTTAGACCCGGGTACTTGGCCTCAACAAGCCAAGCTTGCAGCTGAAGGAAAAATGGATGAGCTAAAGAAATTACAAGATGAACTAAACGGTGGAAAACCCGCTTAATGATTATTAATAAAAATTAAAACCACATACAATGGCACATAAAAAAGGAGTTGGTAGTTCCAAAAACGGTAGAGAATCAGAATCAAAACGCCTTGGTGTTAAGATTTTTGGTGGACAAGCTGCCATTGCCGGAAATATCATCGTAAGACAAAGAGGCTATACTCACAATCCAGGTGAGAATGTATATGCCGGAAAAGACCACACCCTTCACGCTAAAGTGGATGGATTAGTTAAATTTTCAAAAAGAAAAGACAACAAATCATTTGTTTCAATAGAACCATTTGAGGCATAGTTTTTTTAAATACAATCTTAAAAGCCTTTCAATATTTTTGAAAGGCTTTTTTATTTTTATTAAAATAGTTGTAATTTCATTCTCTAACTTTTAAATAAAACAGATATGAGAAAATTAATGATTTGCACCGCGCTTTCGAGCACTATTTTATTCACAAGTTGTTTGGGTTCATTCAGCGCATTCAATAGTTTAAGAGACTGGAATGATGGATTGACAGACAACAAATTTTTGGATAACCTGATTTTTTGGGCTTTAAACATCGTTCCTGTTTATGGACTGTTCTTTTTTGGAGATGTTATCATCTTTAATGTGATTGAATTCTGGTCAGGTTCAAACCCTATTGCTATGAATGAAGATGAGATTGAAACCCAATTAGTTGAAAAAAATGGAAATACCTATTTATTAACAGCAACTAAAAACCAAATGAATATTGAAGTGATTGAAGGGTCAGATAAAGGTGAACAAGTAAAATTGGTTTATGCTCCAGACGAACAAACATGGTATGCCCATAAAGTTGATGGCGAAATCATCAAACTTTCATCCTTTGAAGATGGATTTTATATTGTTTATATGCCAGATGGCCAAGAAGTGAAAATTGACCCAACAGCGCCACGTGAAGAAGGTTTGGCTCTTCTTAAACAAAACATTGTAAACTACAAAGATTGTATGCTTGCAGTGAATTAATTCTTTCTTGATTTAAAACAAAAACCCTTTCAGTTACTGAAGGGGTTTTTTTGTATTAAGAATAAGTTATGCAAACTTTAAGCAAAATAAATTGTTGATAATATTGTGTTAAAAATTAAACATAAATTTACTTTAAAATGATTTTAAGAAAAACTCTTGCTCTGTATTTCATAGTATTTTTGAAAAAACTAATTTAACTATGAAAACAAACTACTTACTAGCTTTATTTTTACTATCATTTTATGTCGGCACTTCACAGAATGGAAACATTCGAGGTGTTATAACTGATACTTACGGGATTTATGTCCCTGGAGCCAACGTCTTGATTGAAGAACTTAGAAAAGGTTCAATATCTGATGGTGATGGCGAATTTTTAATCCTTAATGTTCCTGAAGGTACTCATAATTTAACTGTCAAGTACCTAGGCTTTGATGACAACATCATTGAAGTGACTGTTATTTCGGGTCAAACAACTACGGCAAATTTTGTTTTAAAAGAGAATACAGAAGAACTCGATGCTGTCGAGATTATTGGCTACTCTCTGGGAGGTCAAGCAAGGGCACTTAACACCCAAAAGAACAAAGCAAACATTACTAATATTGTATCTACAGATCAGATTGGTAAATTTCCCGATGCAAATATCGGCGATGCCATGAAACGTATTCCCGGTATCACTATGCAAGTCGATCAAGGAGAAGCAAGAAATATCATTGTGAGAGGTTTGGCGCCAGAGCTCAACTCTGTTACGCTCAACGGCAGTAGAATTCCTTCAGCAGAAGGAGATAATAGAAATGTACAGATGGATTTAATTCCATCAGATATGATTCAAACCATTGAAGTGAATAAAGCAGTGACTCCAGATATGGATGGTGATGCACTTGGAGGCTCCGTAAATTTAGTTACACGTTCGTCACCACAAAACTTTAGACTTTCTGCAACAGTGGGTTCTGGTATAAATTTTATAACTGATAAACGCATTTTAAACGGTTCCTTTTTAGTAGGCGATAAATCTGAAAACAAAAAATTTGGGTGGATGCTTGCTGCCTCAATCAATGACAACGATTTTGGCTCAGACAACGTGGAAGCCGTTTGGGCTAATGAAGTAGAAAGCCCTATAACAGGCGAAGATATAACTGTAAATCCTTATGTCGAAGAAAGTGATATAAGAGTTTATTTAGTTCAACGTGTAAGAAGAAGTTTTTCTGCAAACTTTGATTATTCATTTGATAAAAACAATACCATTTTCTTCAAATCTATGTACAATTGGAGAGATGACCGTGAAAATAGATTGCGTCTAAGATATGATGATATTGAACCGTTATTTGCAACTGGAACAGAAAATATCGTGGGCTATGAAGGAAGGATGAGAAGACAGACAAAAGGGGGAATTGATAATAATAGGAATAAAAACACCCGCTTGGAAGACCAACGTATGCAAAACTACACGTTGAATGGTGAACACTTAATTAACAATTTACAAATTGATTGGCTTTTTTCTTACGCAAAGGCATCTGAGGAAAGACTTAATGAAAGATATGCGTCATATCGTAATAAAGATGTCACGCTAAATGCTGACTTTTCTGATCCTGAATTTCCTTCATTTTCACCTGCAGACCCAAGTCAAGTTACATTGGATCAATTTACATTAAACTCTATTGAAGAAGAAAATCAATATACTGAAGAAGAAGATTTTAATGGTCTTGTAAACTTTTCATTACCTGCAGACTTTTTTGGAAAAGGAGACGGTACAATTAAAATGGGTGCCAGAATGCGATTGAAAAACAAATTTAGGGACAATAACTTTTTTGAATATGAGCCCACAGCAGAAAACCCACAGGCATTTGGCACTTTAGCAGATGTTCCAGTAAGAGACTACACAGACCCTGATTATCTTGCAGGCGGGCAATATGCAGCAGGGTCCTTTATGGATCCAAGATTTCTGGGAGGTTTAGATTTGAGCAACTCTAACTTATTTGACTTTGAAGATGTTCCTGATGAATATTTAAGAGCCAATTATGAGGTTAGCGAGGATGTATTTGCAGGTTATGTAATGACAAACCAAAAATTATCAGATAATTTTAGTGTGTTAGCTGGTGTTAGATTAGAGGCCACTAAAATAACTGCTACTGGGAATCAAATTTTGGAGGAAGAAGAACTTATCGGTCAAATTACTGATGAGAGTTCATACTCAAACATTTTACCAGGTGTTCATTTTAAATATGATGTAACAGACAAAACAGTTTTAAGATTTGCCTGGACAAACACTTTGGCTAGACCTAATTATGAAGATTTAGTGCCAACTGTTGATGTTATTACTGAAGATGAAGAAATAGTTTTAGGTAACTCAGAGCTTGATCCAACAACTTCTATGAATTTTGACATCATGGCGGAGCATTACTTTAACTCCATTGGACTGCTTTCTGGTGGTGTGTTTTACAAAAGAATTAATGACTTTATCTATACACAAGTAGGTGAAGTAGCTGCCGGACAACCCAATGCCGGCTTTAGAACCTTCCAACCCCAAAACGGAGATGATGCTTATGTTGCTGGAGCAGAAGTTTCCTTTCAAAGACAACTGGACTTTATCCCGGGAATAGGTAAAAACTTTGGAATCTTTTTAAACTATACGTATTTAACCTCAGAGGCCAATGGAATTAGAAATGAAGACGGTGATCAAAGAGGGGATTTAGAACTTCCCGGCGCTTCACCCAACATGTTCAACGGTTCCTTATCCTATGGTGATGGTAAATTTAGTGCAAGAATTTCAGGAAACTTTTCTGATGCTTATATAGATGAACTTGGAGGAAACAATTTTGAAGACAGGTATTATGACCAGCAATTCTTCCTTGATTTTAACGTTACATATGCCTTCACTAAGAACTTAAGAATCTATGCTGACTTGAATAACATCACCAATCAGCCCTTAAGATATTATCAAGGTGTTAAAGAGAGAACACAACAAGTTGAGTTTTATGACAGACGTTTAACATTGGGCTTGAAATATGATATATTTTAATATATTTATTTGTTAGTTAATTTTCCAAAGGGCGCAACAAGCGCCCTTTTAACTTAAAACTTCTAATATGAAAAGCACCTTTTTACTTTTGAGTATCGTTTTATTAATTTCCTGCCAGAAAAAATTGCCGGGAACACCTCCAGATGTTATCACAGAAACCACACTCCACGATACTGACGATCCGGCAATTTGGGTCAATAAAGAAAACCCATCAGAAAGCATCGTCTTTGGAACAGATAAAGATACAGACGGCGCCATTTATGCCTTTGATTTAGACGGAAAAATCATAGAAAATAAAACAATAAGGGGTTTAAAAAGACCCAATAATGTGGACATTAGATATGATTTTAAACTCAATGATTCTACCAAAGTTGATGTATTGGCATTCACCGAAAGGGAACGTAAGCAAATAAGGTTATTTTCAATCCCGGATATGACACCCATGGATAACGGAGGGTTTCCGGTTTTTGAAGGGGAAACAGAACTTGAATTTGATCTCCCTATGGGAATTAGTTTCTACCAGTCACAAGTTGATAGTACCCTATACCTCATCGTGGGTAGAAAAAATGGCCCGGATACAGGTTATTTACACCAGTTTGAAGTAAATTCAGATAGCACAGGCGTATCTGTAAATTTGGTGAGGAAATTTGGAAATTTCAGTGGTAAAAAAGAAATAGAAGCCATAGCTGTTGACGACGCCTTGGGTTTTGTGTACTATTCAGACGAGACACATTGTGTTAGAAAATACCACGCAGACCCCTCAAAAGGAGATGAAGAATTGGCTTGTTTTGGTGGCGAGACTTTTAAAAGAGACAATGAAGGAATTGCCATTGTTGCTTATGAAAATGGGGAAGGCTATATAATAGTGTCCAATCAACAAGCAGAAACCTTCAATGTGTTTTCCCGAAAAGACAACACCTTTATAAAAGAAATCAACTTAAACACAAAACAGACTGATGGATGTGAAGTGGTAACCATTCCGCTCAATGAAACCTTTAAAAATGGCTTGTTTGTCGCAATGAATGATGAAAAGAATTTTTATTTCTATGATTTAGCCAAATTAGGGCTTACCCAATAAATTAGATTCCATTTTATAAAAAAACACCTGCACTATTAATCTTTTGCAGGTGTTTTTTGTTTATAAAATTTAAACACAGTAAGTAGTAAATAATTGTACAACCTTTTGCAATTGATTGTTTCTCTTTCTATAAATCAAGTGTAAACGAATAGGCAAGTTCTTCTCGTGGAGTGTTTTCCCCAGTTGCATAAGTTTCGACAGTCACATTTCCATCTTTAGTAATCGTCATCACCCTGAACATTGGAGTATGATTGGTTTCATCGGGAATTTTGGTGCGTTCCAAAGCGGGAATATGAAGGTAGTGAGTGTGATCAATTTTTTTGGAATGGTTCACCCTTTCCATATCCATGTGTAAATCTCCGGAAATAACTACTGCAAGATTCGCTTGTGGTATAACCTGATTTATGAATAGTTGGTTGCTAATGCCCTTTTCCGGGTTTTCTGGATAAACACCCTGCTGCGCTCCATGAACCACTAAAATCACTGGTTTTGGAGCTAATCGCTGGATTTGTTCAAGAACCCACCCAGAGCCACTGTCATCAAAATCACGTCCGTGATCAGGAGAAGCAAATACAAATGCCAGTTTATCGTGGTTGATAACATAACTTTTATTTTTGATAGCGCTGTTCCATTGTTGAGCAAACTCAAGGTAGCGCTCCACCGTGCTGCCATGTTCTTCGTTACCCATTATAGGATAAAAGGGAGCTTTTAGTTTTTGGAATACCTCGGTTGCCGCTTCATATTGTATTTCTGTTCCTTTATGAGCAACATCGCCAACCCCGATAACAAAATCGATGGGTTGTGTTTCCATAAGCAGATTAATTTGTTCAACAGCAGCATTTGTATGGGGGAATTCAGCACAAGGTTTTGGTTCACCGTCGCCAATAAAAGCGACCCGTAACAATGTGGAATCTTCATCGCCATGCTTTCCGGTCAATGAAAACTCTAATACTTCTTTACTAATGGTATCTGCTTTAGTTGATTTCATTAGTTTCGGGGGTTTCTTTATTAGAATTTCCCTGACATCCAGCCATAAATAAGGCAAGAGGAATCATCAAAAGTTTTAAATAATTGCTCATTTTAATGTTATATTTATTTTATAATAATCATTAACTATTTTCTTTTCAAGCTTTTGCAAACTATTCAAATATCTAACATAAAAACCTTTACTCCTATACCTCTTCTTTATTAAATTGTTAAATTCCAACCTTATTTAATCATCTTAAACTTAAATGCTATTCAAAAAAAAACCTCACTAAAAATAGCGAGGTTTATATAAAATGAAATAGGATTATTAATACCTGTAATACTCTGGCTTAAACGGTCCTTCAACTGTCACACCAATGTATTTTGCTTGGTCCTCTCTCAAGGTTTCAAGTTCAACACCAATGCGCTCCAGGTGAAGTCTAGCGACCTTTTCATCAAGGTGCTTAGGCAATACATACACCTTGTTCTCATAATTATCTGTGTTTCTCCAAAGCTCGATTTGAGCCAATGTCTGATTTGTAAATGAGTTACTCATCACAAAACTAGGGTGACCTGTAGCACAACCCAAGTTTACCAAACGCCCCTCAGCAAGAACGATGATATCTTTTCCATCGATGGTGTATTTATCAACTTGAGGTTTGATTTCGTCTTTGGTATTGCCATAGTTTTTGTTTAACCAGGCCATATCGATTTCATTATCAAAATGACCAATGTTACAAACAATAGCTTTATCACGCATTGCTCTGAAATGACGCTCCTGGATAATGTCTTTATTTCCTGTGGCTGTACAAACAATGTCTGCATTTGCAATCACGGTTTCCAGTTTCTTAACTTCAAAACCGTCCATTGCTGCTTGCAAAGCACAGATGGGGTCGATTTCAGTTACCGTTACAATAGATCCTGCACCTTTAAATGAAGCTGCAGTACCTTTACCCACATCACCATAACCACAAACAACTACGCGTTTTCCGGCGAGCATGGTGTCTGTTGCACGTCTTACGGCATCAACAGCACTTTCTTTACAACCATATTTATTGTCAAATTTTGATTTGGTCACACTGTCATTTACGTTGATAGCCGGCATTGGAAGTGTTCCGTTTTTCATTCTTTCATACAAACGGTGAACACCGGTTGTAGTTTCTTCAGAAAGTCCTTTAATTCCTGCTGCAAGTTCAGGATATTGATCTAGAACCATATTGGTTAAATCTCCACCATCGTCCAAAATCATATTTAAAGGCTTACGGTCTTCACCGAAAAACAAGGTTTGTTCAATACACCAGTTGAACTCTTCTTCTGTTCATTCCTTTCCATGCATAAACAGGGATTCCCGCAGCTGCTATCGCTGCAGCAGCTTGATCCTGTGTGGAGAAAATGTTACACGAACTCCATGTAACCTCTGCACCAAGAGCGGTGAGTGTTTCAATCAAAACGGCTGTTTGAATGGTCATATGCAGGCATCCTGCAATACGAGCGCCTTTCAAAGGTTGCTCATTTTTAAATTCTTCTCTCAAAGACATTAAACCCGGCATTTCTGCTTCAGCAAGCTCAATTTCTTTTCTTCCCCAGGCAGCCAGAGAAATATCTTTTACTTTAAAAGCCGTATAAGGCACAGTTTTAGTACTCATAATGTTATATTTGTATTAAGCAATTTTTTTCGAATACAAAAATACAGATTATCTAGTAAAACTCATGCCTCTTTACAAAACAATAACAGTAAATCAAAATACCAAAGTGCTCATATGGAAGATTGAAGAATCATTTGATGAGCTGCTTCAGGGTATTCAACTCACTGAAAACAGTAGATCAAGAATATCAAAAATGCTTTCAGATATTCATAAAAGAGGGTTTTTAAGCGTGCGCCATTTACTAAAAGAAGCCGGTTATTCTGACCATGACCTTGTTTATAACAAAAACGGAAAACCTGATTTAAAAGACGGAACCTGCATTTCCATCACACATTCACACGAGTTTTCAGCCATTATAGTCAGTAAAAATGAAGTGGGAATTGATGTGGAAAAACAGCGGGAAAAAATTTTGCGAATTGCTAATAAATTTACGCCGTTAAAGGAATACAGAACACTTGCCAATGTCGATGCTGTCATTCAAAAATTAACTATCGTTTGGTGTGCAAAAGAAGCCCTCTACAAATTGTATGCAAACCCGGGCGTGAGCTTTTTACATCATATTGATGTAAAAGATTTTCAATTTGAAGATCTCCAAACCACAGCCGATATTATTTTTAATGGAAAAATAAACACCTACCAAGTCCATTTTTTTGAATTTGAAGAATTCACTTGTGCTTATGCCATTTGCTAAAAAAGAAATTTATGAGTCACTACTACTCTTACATTTTAAACGCCTATTCCAAAAAGCAAAAGCTACTGGCAATCCTCATTGATCCTGAAAAATTTGACTCACAAAACGCAACTCATTTTCTAACTAAAATACCAAAAAACACCACCCATCTTTTTGTTGGCGGAAGTACAACTACAAAAGAACAAACAGAATCTACCGTTGCCGCTTTGAATCAAGTAACCCAACTCCCCCTTTTTCTTTTTCCGGGAGATGCAGACCACATATCCAATAATGCAGATGCCATTTTATTCTTAAGTTTACTCTCAGGCAACAACCCTGAATATTTAATCACCCAACAAATACAGGTCGGTTGCCGTTTTAAAAGAAAGCACAATGGAAATTATACCCACAGGATACTTGTTAATTGACGGTGGAATTCAAAGTGCCGTAGAACGGGTGAGCAAAACTAAACCTCTCCCTCAAGAGGACATTCAAAAAATTGTTCACACAGCCCTGGCAGGGCAATATATGGGGAAAAAACTCATCTATTTAGAAGCCGGAAGCGGTGCAAAAAATCGTGTTTCCAATGAAATTATAAAAGCAGTCAGTGAGGCATTAGCGATTCCCCTTATTGTGGGGGGCGGCATCCAATCAGAAAATGAATTACAGCAGGTGTATAATGCAGGTGCTACTTTGGCTGTTATTGGCACTGCATTTGAAAAGGATAATTACAACTCAGGATTATGAAAAATATACTATTTACAATTACCTTTCTTTTTATAAGCTTTTTTGCTTCCGGACAGATGGTGCAATTTTATGATGCAGAAACTAAGGGGCCGGTTTCATTTGTAACCGTTTCTTTTGGTAATGGGCTGGGCACCCATGCAAATGCTAATGGCGAATTCCTTTATCAACAAAAAAGATATCCCGATATTGATACGCTATTCGTTTCGGCTTTAGGCTACAAAAACTTAACTATTCTAACATCAGAAATTAAAGAAGCCTATGCCTTGAAACAGGAGATTGATCAATTAAAAGAAGTTGTAATCACGACCAAAAGAGATGGTAAATATAAAAGACGTGAGATAGAACCCATTACTCATTCCAGTTATCACGACTCCTGGCTTCAAACCGTAGAAAGTGAAATGGCAGTTTTATTTACGAAATTTGACAACAAACCCACACAAATTACCACCCTCTTATTGCCCATCAACATCAAAGAAGAAGTTGCCGGAAAAGTTATTCAAGTAAGGAAATTTTCAACCTTGATGCGTGTTAAGTTTTATGAAAATAACAACGGCCTTCCCGGAATGGAAATCTCTTATGGGAATGTAATTTTCAACGTCACCGAACAAGAAAAAAAGGATGTCTATGAATTGGATGTGCTCAAAAACAATATTTTTATACCCGAAAACGGGCTGTTTGTTTCTATTCAAGTGTTAGGTCCTACAGATGCTGATGGAAACTTGGTACAAACCAAAACATATAATGAATATGAAACCCCAAGAGGAATAGAAAGAATTGCAATTTCTTTCAGACCTTTGTTACCGCTTACAAACCAAATTTCAGGGCAAAAAACCTTGGTAAGGCGCATCTTTTTTAATGATAGAAAATGGCAGCCCTTTGATTTCAATTACAACCCCAATTCAGAATTACTTAAAAAAGGATACAACAATTATGGCATGGGAGCTAAGCTCCATGTTTATGAGGAGTAGTCTTTGAGTTTGTGAGTTATTGAGTTATTGAGTTATTAAAAAACAATATAGATTAAAACTATGGATATTTCAGTAGAATTAACGCTTTCCCCCCTTCAGGATAACTATGAACAACCCATTATCGATTTTATAAAAAAGTTAAGAGATTCCGGATTAAAAACTGTTGAAAATCCACTTAGTACGCAAATTTATGGCGATTATGATACCGTGATGAAAGTGCTTCTTTCCGAAATGAAAACAACACTAGAGGCAGTTGAAAGAGGTGTGCTCTACATTAAGATTGTAAAATCAAACCGCAGCGAGTATGTTCCTCATTTTTGATTGGTTGTTTGGTCAATATAGCGGCTATTCTACGCTTTATATAACTCTTGAAATTGTAGCTGTTGTATTTGGTTTGCTTTCGGTTTGGTTTGCCAAAAAAGACAACATTCTGGTTTTTCCAACGGGCATTGTAAGCACACTCATTTTTGTCTATTTGCTTTACCAGTGGGAACTCATTGGTGACATGCTCATCAACGGTTATTATTTTATCATGAGTGTTTTCGGTTGGTATGTCTGGACAAGAAAAGTGAATCAAAGCCACTTAACCCCCATCACATTCAGCATAAAAAAAGAAAAATTACAGTCTCTCTTTCTCTTTATTGCCGCACTTTTGTTTGTCTATTTTGTGTACCGGTTTTTTGATATGTGGAATGACTGGGTAGCCATTGTTGACACATTCACAACAGCACTGTTTTTTGTCGGGATGTGGCTCATGGCCAAAAAGAAAATTGAACACTGGCTGTTTTGGATTGCCGGAGATATTATTTCGGTACCCTTATATTTGTACAAAGGTTATACCTTTACATCCTTGCAATATTTAATTTTTACAATCATAGCAATTTACGGCTATCTGGAATGGAGAAAAATAATCAACAACCCAACACTTCAGGCAAAAAACTCTTAAAAGTTGTCTTTTTTGGACCGGAATCTACAGGAAAAACAACCTTGTCACAAGACCTTGCTGCTCACTTCAACACTACCTGGGCTGCTGAATATATGAGGGAATACCTTCAGAAAAAATGGGATGACTCCAAAGAAACTTGTCAAAAACAGGATTTAATTCCCATCGCAGAAGGACAAATAAAAAATGAAGTTTTCGCCGAAAATAATGCTGATAAAGTAGTTTTTTACGATACCAATCTGTTGCAACTCAAAGCCTATTCTGAAGTGTATTACAACGGCTTTTGCCCAAAAGAAATTGAAAAAGAAGCCCAGAGTCGCCACTATGATCTTTATTTTTTATTATATATTGACATTCCATGGGAAGCAGATGATTTAAGAGACAAACCCAATGACCGGGAAGCCATGTTTCAAGTTTTTGAAGAAGCGCTCAAAAAAAACAATAGTTCATATATCACCTTAAAAGGAGATTATTCAAAACGATTGGAAACAGCAAAAAAACTGGTTGAAAATGCTTTAAACGTTCCTAAATGAAGTTTACCAAAAAAGAAATAGAACAAATCAAAGCACACGGCCTCACAGAGGAAAAAGTGTTGTCAGATATACTTAAGTTTGAAGAAGGCATTCCGTTTACACATCTCATAAGTGCTGCAACCCATAACAATGGCATCCTTACATTTTCAAAAGAACATCAAGATGCTTTAGTCACTTTTTATGAAAAAAATCAGGATACTCTTTCCGTAGTAAAATTTGTTCCGGCATCAGGTGCAGCTACCAGAATGTTTGAACATTTGCATCAGTTTGTTGATTCATACAATCCTGAAGAGCAAAAACTCAATGTTTATCTCAAGGAAAACGAAACGCAAATGCTTGAAGCCTTTTTAAAAGGCTTGCCACATTTCGCCTTTATCAAAGCCCTTCGCAAAAAAATCAGAAAACTGTATCCCGATTACAAATTCTATAAAAAAGGTAAACGCACATATTTGTTAGTAAAAACGCTGCTGGGAGAAGAAGGATTAAATTACAGCAATTTACCCAAAGGGCTTATCCCCTTTCACCGCTACAATAAAAACACAGCAACCGCATTTGAAGAACAACTACTGGAAGCCGGTCATTATGCCACAAGCCAAAACCAATCTTATTTGCATTTTACTTTTTCAGAACACTATGTTGAGAATTTCAAAAGTGAGTTTATCGATATAAAAAACCGTGTGGAACGAAAAGCAAAATGCCATTTCAACATCTCTTATTCTTTTCAGAAATCAAGCACAGATACCATTGCCGTCACCTTAAATAATAAACCTTTTAGAGACGCTGAAAAGAATTTTCATTTTCGCCCGGCCGGTCATGGAGCTTTGATTGAAAACCTCAACGACATTGACGCCGATCTCGTTTTCATCAAAAACATTGACAATGTGGTCGTTGAAAGTCAGGTAGAAGAAATCGCATTTCATAAAAAAATCCTGGCGGGAAAACTTTTGGAAGTTCAGGCCAAGGCCTTTAAGCTTTTAAAAAGCATTGATAAATTCCCAAAAGACCAAACACTTTTAAGGGACGTCCGCGGATTTATGGCCTCAGAACTCAACATTAAAAATCTGCCGGAAAGCCTTGAGACTGCAAAAGACATTCTGAACAGACCCATCCGCGTTTGCGGTATGGTTCAAAACACCGGCGCCCCGGGTGGTGGCCCATTTTGGATTCAAAGACCGGATGGAACTACCACACTTCAAATCGTCGAGCTATCTCAAGTGGACATCTCAGACACCCATCAAATGAACATCGTTAATGAAGCCACCCACTTCAATCCGGTGGATTTGGTGTGCGGACTTAAAAATTATAAAGGCGAAAAATTTGATTTATTACGCTACGTAAATCCCAACTCGGGTTTCATTTCGCAAAAAAGCCATCAGGGAAAAACTATCAAAGCACTGGAACTCCCGGGCCTTTGGAACGGAAGTATGGCGCATTGGAACACACTCTTTGTGGAAGTGCCTTTAAGCACCTTCAATCCGGTAAAAACGGTGAATGATTTATTGAAAGACAGTCATCAAGTAATCTAATGAATCCAGAAGTCCTCCTCAACGAACTCACCTTTAAAGCCACACGCAGCAGCGGTGCCGGTGGACAGCACGTCAATAAAGTCGCCTCACGCATCGAGTTGAGTTTTGACTTGCAAAATTCGCAAGGGCTTTCAGAGGATGAAAAAGCAAGACTTCAGGAGAAACTGGCATCGCGACTGACTAAAGAAAATGTCCTCCTTTTAAGCTGTAGCGAAAGCCGCAGCCAACATAAAAACAAATCCATTGTGATTGAACGCTTTTTGAACCTCATAAAAGAGAATCTTAAAGTCAGGAAACCGAGAAAGAAATCCAAACCTTCAAAAGGAGCCATTGAAAAACGCCTAAAATCAAAGAAAGAAAAAGCACTTAAAAAATCAACTAGAAAACCTCCAAAAATTGATTAATAACTAGTAACTTTGCCCCATCTCAAAGGGGTGCTGGAGGAAGTGGTGAGTTATTAGTGGTGAGAGGTTAGTTTTTCTAATAACCATTAACTAATAAACAACTACCAAATCGGCTGAGATTATACCCAATGAACCTGGGCGGGTAATGCTGCCAAGGGACAGAAGCAAAATGCTTCAACTGTGTATGGACCCCCTTTATAATTCGGCTCGAGCGTCTTATTAAGGGTTTTTTTATACAGTTTTTAATCAATTTTAAACCAAAGAATAATTGCCCCTTTTATTCGTAATAACTTTTTTTACGAATGAAAACTTTATTCAACTCAAGCCTGCGTAGGCAGGCATCTCGTCAATCAATTTTCTATTTTCAAACCAGCAAATCTTTAGTATTTGTTTGTTTAACTCTTTTAACTGTTAGCTCGCTTCTTGCGCAACAGGAAAACGACACCCTTAACAAACCCGAACTACTGGACGAGGTATTGGTCAGGTCCGTTAGGGTTGATGCAGATTCGCCTATTACCCACTCCAATGTAAGCAAAGAAGAACTAGAAAAACGCAACTTAGGGCAGGACATCCCCATCTTATTAAATTATTTGCCTTCAGTTGTGAGTACCAGCGATGCAGGTGCTGGTGTGGGTTATACTTACATTCGTGTGCGTGGTAGTGATGCCTCCCGCGTAAATGTGACCCTTAACGGAATTCCTTTTAATGATTCTGAAAGTCAAGGATCCTTTTGGGTGAATTTACCTGATTTTGCTTCCTCCATTGAAAACCTGCAATTGCAGCGTGGTGTAGGCACATCCACCAACGGCTCGGGGGCTTTTGGTGCCAGTTTAAACCTGCTTACAGATGCCGTTTCAAAAGAAGCAGGAGGTGAAATCTCAAACAGCTACGGAAGTTTTAACACCCGCAGGCACAATTTGAAATTCACTACCGGTTTGCTCAACGAGCATATCGAAATCGCAGGAAGACTTTCAGCTATCGCGTCAGATGGATACATTGACAGAGCATCATCCGATTTAAAATCCTATTTCCTGCAGGGCTCCTATGTTGATGACAATACCCTGATTAAAGCGATTTCCTTTGGCGGACATGAGGTGACTTATCAAAGTTGGTTTGGCATTGATGCTGAAACCCTGGAAGAAGACAGAACATTCAATCCTGCGGGTATGTATTTTGATGCTGAAGGGAATATGAAATTTTACGACAACGAAGTGGACGATTACAAACAAGACCACTACCAACTCCACTGGAACCAACGCTGGAACAACTTTTGGTCAACAACAATAGGATTGAATTATACCTATGGCAGAGGCTTTTTTGAGCAATACCGTGAAGACGACCCTTTTGAAACCTATGGACTTGAACCCATCGTCGTGGAAGGCGACACCATCAGCAGTATGAACCTCATTCGCCGACGCTGGCTGGACAATGACTACTATGTCATCAATGCCAATGCCACCTATAAAAAAGAAAATCTCGAACTTACTTCAGGATTGTTTTACAGTTTATATGAAGGCGACCACTTTGGCGAAATCATCTGGGCACAATATGCAGCCGGTTCTGAAATCAGGGACAATTACTACTTTAGCGATGCAACCAAACGTGAGTTTACCCTGTTTTCAAAAGCCACCTATAAAATAAATGATAAATGGCAGGCATACGGTGATTTGCAAGGCCGTTTTATCAATTATGAAACCGGCGGGATTACTTCCGATATAGCTTCTATTGATGTAGATGAAAGTTACAGTTTCTTCAACCCAAAAGCCGGACTGAGTTATCAACTCAACCCGGCCAATCAGTTTTACCTTTCCTACGGAAGGGCTCACCGTGAACCCACCCGCAACGATTTTGAAGAAGGTATCAACACCCCTGAAATACTGGATGATTTTGAGTTGGGCTGGCGTTTCACTTCTGAAAGAGTAAATGTAAACACCAACCTGTTTTATATGGACTACAAAGACCAACTAGTGCTATCTGGTGAGTTGAACGATGTAGGTGCACCATTGCGAACCACCAGTGGTGAAAGTTACCGCGCAGGAATTGAAATAGAAGCAGACATCCGTTTGACCAACCAATTGCGTTGGATGCCTAATTTCGCTTTCAGCCAAAACAAAAACCGCAATTTTGTGGCCTCCATAGATGGTGAATTGGTCAATCTGGGAACAACCAACATTTCCTTTTCACCCAATCTAGTAGCAAACAGCATGTTTATTTACCAACCCTTTGAAGGGTTTCAAGTAGGCTGGTTGTCCAAGTTTGTAGGCGAACAGTATATGGGGAATATCGACAGTGAGACTTCCAAACTGGACAGCTTTTTCATCAACGACATCAACATCGTGTATGAAATTAAAGACATCCCGGTCTTCTCATCCATATTACTCAACGGAATGGTCAACAATATTTTTGATGTAAAGTATGTGTCAAATGGTTACTTTTTCACTTATGATGATGATTTTTCAGACCCGGGAACCATCACCACAATTGAAGGTGCCGGTTATTACCCACAGGCTGGAATTCACTTTTTGGCAGGGGTGACTTTGAAGTTTTAGTTAAAATATCCCCTTGAGTTTTCTTGAGGGGGTATTATTTTTGTCCGTATAAAAATTCTAAATCAATAGTCTTTCAGGATTAACAATTATATTTGTATAGCTATTATAGGATTTATTTATTAATCTGTATAGCTATTTCAGGACGG
>JAGYJA010000004.1 GCA_018402385.1 Flavobacteriaceae bacterium | reverse complement strand
GTACAGTTGGATGCTAATGGTGAAGCCACTATTGGGGTTTCTGACATCGATAATGGCTCTTCAGATAACTGTGGAATTGCTTCGTTGTCATTAGATATAACATCATTTAGTTGTGATGATATTAGTACAGGACCTGCCACATTTGATGGAGAAACAGTTTTGCGTTTTGATGGTGTTGATGACAATGTTATTCATTCTTCAGTAATACCTCAAACAACAAATCATACGATAGCAGCTTGGATTCAATCATCAACTATTAACAGAAATGTTTTTGGTTGGGGAGGCTCAGGTATCAATAATTACTCCTCGCTGTCATTTATTGGCGGAAGTGTAAGATATTATGCTGGTAATGGTACTGCTCCAGTTGAATCAGTAACAGGTACTGTAAATGTTATTGATGGCAACTGGCATCACGTAGCGGTTTCCAGAGCATCTACTGGAGAAGTTAGAATTTATATAGATGGTAATTTAGATGTCACAGGATCAGTTACAAAATATGTATCAAGTCCAACAAATAGCTCTATAGGTTCTATCTTTGCAAATGGAAGTTATCAAGGGTTATTTAATGGACAAATTGATGAGCTTTCTGTTTGGTCATCTGTATTAACTGAACAACAAATCAAAGATTTATCTTGCGGTAACGTAAACACATCAGATGTAAACCTATTAGCTTATTATGATTTTAATGGGGTTTCTGGCGATCTTGTATTAACTGATCTTACCGGTAATCACGATGGAAACTTAGTTAATTTTGACCAAAGTTCAGCCTGGACCTCATTTGGAACACCGGTAGAAAATACCAATTGTTCTTCCGGAGTTTTGGTAACACTAACAGCAACAGATGCCAGTGGTAATTCATCTACCGGTACAGCTACTGTAACCGTTCAAGATAACATTGCACCTGTAATCACTTGTGCTGGAAATCAAACCGTGGATACCGATGCAGGAAACTGTACTTACACACATACAGGAACTGCCTGGGATGCTACGGCAACCGATAACTGCTCTACAGTAAGCAGTCTTACGTATGATTTAGCAGGCGCCACCACCGGAGCAGGAACATCCTTAAACGGTGTGACCTTCAACCCTGGTGTAACCACGGTAACTTGGACCGCCACAGACGGCAGTAGCAATACTGATGTATGTTCGTTTACCGTAACTGTTGAAGACAATGAAATACCGGTTGTTACTTGTGTAGTAAATCAAACAGTCGATACCGATGCAGGAAGCTGTACTTACACACATACAGGAACTGCCTGGGATGCCACAGCAACAGACAACTGTACTACAGTAAGCAGTCTTACGTATGAATTAACAGGCGCCACCACCGGAACAGGAACATCCTTAAACGGTGTGACTTTCAACCCTGGTGTAACTACGGTAACCTGGACCGCTACAGACGGCAGTAGTAATAATGGTGAATGTTCGTTTACCGTAACTGTTGAAGATAACATGGCCCCCACAGTTATAACACAAAACATTACGGTACAGTTGGATGCAAATGGTGAAGCCACTATTGGGGTTTCTGATATCGATAATGGTTCTTCAGATAACTGTGGAATTGCTTCGTTGTCATTAGATATAACATCATTTAGTTGTGATGATATAAGTACAGGACCTGCCACATTTGATGGAGAAACAGTTTTGAGTTTTGATGGTGTTGATGACAATGTTATTCATTCTTCAGTGATACCTCAAACAACAAATCATACGATAGCAGCTTGGATTCAATCATCAACTATTAACAGAAATGTTTTTGGTTGGGGAGGCTCAGGTATCAATAATTACTCCTCGCTGTCATTTATTGGCGGAAGTGTAAGATATTATGCTGGTAATGGTACTGCTCCAGTTGAATCAGTAACAGGTACTGTAAATGTTATTGATGGCAACTGGCATCACGTAGCGGTTTCCAGAGCATCTACTGGAGAAGTTAGAATTTATATAGATGGTAATTTAGATGTCACAGGATCAGTTACAAAATATGTATCAAGTCCAACAAATAGCTCTATAGGTTCTATCTTTGCAAATGGAAGTTATCAAGGGTTATTTAATGGACAAATTGATGAGCTTTCTGTTTGGTCATCTGTATTAACTGAACAACAAATCAAAGATTTATCTTGCGGTAACGTAAACACATCAGATGTAAACCTATTAGCTTATTATGATTTTAATGGGGTTTCTGGCGATCTTGTATTAACTGATCTTACCGGTAATCACGATGGAAACTTAGTTAATTTTGACCAAAGTTCAGCCTGGACCTCATTTGGAACACCGGTAGAAAATACCAATTGTTCTTCCGGAGTTTTGGTAACACTAACAGCAACAGATGCCAGTGGTAATTCATCTACCGGTACAGCTACTGTAACCGTTCAAGATAACATTGCACCTGTAATCACTTGTGCTGGAAATCAAACCGTGGATACCGATGCAGGAAACTGTACTTACACACATACAGGAACTGCCTGGGATGGTACGGCAACCGATAACTGCTCTACAGTAAGCAGTATTACGTATGTATTAACGGGCGCCACCACCGGAACAGGAACATCCTTAAACGGTGTGACTTTCAACCCTGGTGTAACCACAGTAACCTGGACCGCTACAGACGGCAGTAGCAATACTGATGTATGTTCGTTTACCGTAACTGTTGAAGACAATGAAAACCCGGTTGTTACTTGTGTAGCAAATCAAACCGTCGATACCGATGCCGGTGTATGTACTTACACACATACAGGAACTGCCTGGGATGCCACAGCAACCGATAACTGTACTACAGTAAGCAGTCTTACGTATGAATTAACAGGCGCCACCACCGGAACAGGAACATCCTTAAACGGTGTGACCTTCAACCCTGGTGTAACCACGGTAACCTGGACCGCTACAGACGGCAGTAGTAATAATGGTGAATGTTCGTTTACCGTAACCGTTGAAGACAACATAGCTCCCACAGTTATAACACAAAACATTACGGTACAGTTGGATGCTAATGGTGAAGCCACTATTGGGGTTTCTGACATCGATAATGGCTCTTCAGATAACTGTGGAATTGCTTCGTTGTCATTAGATATAACATCATTTAGTTGTGATGATATTAGTACAGGACCTGCCACATTTGATGGAGAAACAGTTTTGCGTTTTGATGGTGTTGATGACAATGTTATTCATTCTTCAGTAATACCTCAAACAACAAATCATACGATAGCAGCTTGGATTCAATCATCAACTATTAACAGAAATGTTTTTGGTTGGGGAGGCTCAGGTATCAATAATTACTCCTCGCTGTCATTTATTGGCGGAAGTGTAAGATATTATGCTGGTAATGGTACTGCTCCAGTTGAATCAGTAACAGGTACTGTAAATGTTATTGATGGCAACTGGCATCACGTAGCAGTTTCCAGAGCATCTACTGGAGAAGTTAGAATTTATATAGATGGTAATTTAGATGTCACAGGATCAGTTACAAAATATGTATCAAGTCCAACAAATAGCTCTATAGGTTCTATCTTTGCAAATGGAAGTTATCAAGGGTTATTTAATGGACAAATTGATGAGCTTTCTGTTTGGTCATCTGTATTAACTGAACAACAAATCAAAGATTTATCTTGCGGTAACGTAAACACATCAGATGTAAACCTATTAGCTTATTATGATTTTAATGGGGTTTCTGGCGATCTTGTATTAACTGATCTTACCGGTAATCACGATGGAAACTTAGTTAATTTTGACCAAAGTTCAGCCTGGACCTCATTTGGAACACCGGTAGAAAATACCAATTGTTCTTCCGGAGTTTTGGTAACACTAACAGCAACAGATGCCAGTGGTAATTCATCTACCGGTACAGCTACTGTAACCGTTCAAGATAACATTGCACCTGTAATCACTTGTGCTGGAAATCAAACCGTGGATACCGATGCAGGAAACTGTACTTACACACATACAGGAACTGCCTGGGATGCTACGGCAACCGATAACTGCTCTACAGTAAGCAGTATTACGTATGTATTAACGGGCGCCACCACCGGAACAGGAACATCCTTAAACGGTGTGACCTTCAACCTTGGTGTAACCACGGTAACCTGGACCGCTACAGACGGCAGTAGTAATAATGGTGAATGTTCGTTTACCGTAACTGTTGAAGATAATGAAATACCGGTTGTTACTTGTGTAGTAAATCAAACAGTCGATACCGATGCAGGAAGCTGTACTTACACACATACAGGAACTGCCTGGGATGCTACAGCAACCGATAATTGTACTACAGTAAGCAGTCTTACGTATGAATTAACAGGCGCCACCACCGGAACAGGAACATCCTTAAACGGAGTGACCTTCAACCTTGGTGTAACCACGGTAACCTGGACCGCTACAGACGGCAGTAGCAATACCGCTGATTGTAGTTTTACCGTAACTGTAGAAGACAACATAGCACCCCAAGCAATTTGTGCAGCCCCCTTTACTGTTTTCCTTGATTTATTTGGACAAGCAAGCATCACAGTCGATGACATTGACAATGGCAGTAATGACGCCTGTGGTATTGCATCGATGACAATAGACACTTCTGAATTTAGCTGTGCAGACCTTGGTGAGAATGTAGTGACCTTAACGGTTACAGATACCAACGGCAACGTTTCTACCTGTAGTACGGTAGTAACTGTTGTAGATGACTTAGCACCACAAATCGTTTGTCCGCTGGATATTATCATCAACGCAGAGCCGGGTATGTGCGGTGCACAGGTATTCTTTGGTAATGCAACCGCTTTAGACGCTTGTAGCGGATTCCTTCCTACGGTTCAAACCGCAGGTCCAGTAAGTGGAAGTTTCTTCCCTGTTGGGGATACGTTAATCACCTTTTCGGCGACAGATGCTGCCGGAAATGTAGCTACCTGTAGTTTCACCATCACTGTGGAAGACAATCAGGCACCACTTGCAGTCTGTCAGAACATCACCATCCAACTGGATGAAAATGGACTGGCCGTCATCAATGCGGAAGACCTCAATGGCGGATCTACCGATAATTGTGGATCTGGAGCACTTAGCTTTAGTGCATCTCAAACACAATTTGACTGCAGTGATCTTGGAGCCAACACCATTCTCTTAACAGTCACAGATGCATCCGGCAACAGCAGTACGTGTACGGCTATCGTAACGGTAGAAGACAGCATTGCACCGTTAGCGCTTTGTGTGGCACCGTTTACCATCGAGCTTGATGCAGACGGACAAGCAACCATCACAGCAGCCGATATCGATGCAGGAAGTACAGACAACTGTAGTATTGATAGCATCACTTTGAGTCAAAGTACGTTTAGCTGTTCCGATTTAGGAGCCAATGAAATCATCCTTACCATAACAGATGTAGCCGGCAACAGTAGCACTTGTACCACGACTATCACAGTGATAGATGTGATTGCACCAGTGGTGAGCTGTATCGACTTTACGCTGGAATTGGGAGCGGAGGGAACAGCCATCTTAACCCCGGAAGATCTTGGGGGCAGCTCGACAGACAACTGTGCGATTACCATCACAGCGATCGACATAGAGGCGTTTGATTGTTCAGACATTGGTACACCGGTATTGGTGACTTATTTTGCCAGTGATTCATCGGGCAACATTGCCTCTTGTACAGCCATAGTGACTGTGGTTGATACTTTAGGTCCTGTGATTGATTGTCCTGGAGACCAGACGGTAGATACAGATGAAAATTCGATTACGTACACACTTCCTGATTATTTTGGAGAGGGTCTAGCCACAGCGACAGACAACTGTACAGATCCGGTGACGATAGTAAGTCAAACACCAGCTGCGGGAACCTTGTTAGTTGATGGGGTTTATACCATAGCATTGACCGCAGAAGATGCGTATGGCAATGAATCGACCTGTACATTTGAACTTACGGTTGAAACGATACTTGGAACCGAGGACCGCACAGACTTCAGCAGCTTGACGATGTATCCCAACCCTGCAGAAAGAACGGTAACGATTGGCAATCCAGAATCGATCGCTATTGATAAGGTCTCGATTTATGATATTCAAGGCAGATTGGTGTTCAGTATAAACACAAACGGAGCAACCGGAAGCCAGACCATCAATGTGAGTGATTTATCTTCTGCTGTCTATATGGTAGTGATAGAGAGCGCCGGCAAACAGCGCGTGAAACGTTTGATTAGAAAATAAATACACAGACAGTTATATAAAAGAAAACCCCGGCACAAGCCGGGGTTTTTTGTTTAAAAGGTACTTTTTTAAATCCTAATGAGTTAAAGTATTCTACAAATGACTTAAAAAAAAGCTTTTAACTATTGATTATATTTGAATAGTTAAAATGATGAGAATAGTTAAAATGACTATTTGAATATGATCTTAGTTGTTAAAGCAGAAGACTTCACAAATTCAGTAGTGTGAACAGGTATCTCAACAGTAGGAAATTAATTTTAATTAGTTAACTAAAAGTATAAATAAAGTATACCGGCTTAAATAAATCAAAAACAAAGAGAGCGCTTTAAATAGATTTCCTTATGATACAATTAAATAAGTATTACTAATCTATATCAAGTAAGTCTTAATTTTAAAAATAATCAATTGATTTATAAAAACCAATACTAGTGTAAACGATACATCTCGTTTGCCATCATTCCCGGCTGAATCCCCACAGTCGGGTTTTTTAATTTATAATCTAAAGAAATTTCTTAATAATTAAAAAATTGTCTTATTTACATCAATTACATTTACAACATAAAGTTAGTATAACTAAGAATTATTAAAATATGAAAAATTCAAAAAGCGCAAAAGTAATAATAATGGACGATAGCAGTGCTTATGGTTTGTACTTAAGTAAGCTTTTTATTAAATCAAATGTCTATAACAATTCAAATTTTAATAATCTAGAGAAATTACCTGTAGATGAGAAGAACTTATATGTTTTTATGGTGTCAGATCCTGAAAATATTAAACTTTTAAAGAACACTCTCAATGCTAGTTATAAGAATGTTTTAATTTGTTCAGACACTTTCAATAATGATACAATTCTATTAGACATACCTTTTGAGTTTGTTTCTTTAAAGACTATCAAGTACAATTGGATTAAGCAGATTTTAGTTTGGATGTTCCAGGTTAAAAAAGATCAGTTAAACAGCTCAATCAAATCATCAAATAATCCGTATATCAAATTTTTGAAAAAAGAAAATTCTGAATACGAGTATTTACAAACTGCAATATAAAGGTCTAGGTTAATTATCATTTGCTTTTAAGATACTAGTTTTGGGGCTAACTTCTTAAAATAGGGAGTAAATGTAAACCTAGACCCTTTTTTATATCATACACGATATTACACTACACGTTTGTTTTCGTTCAAAAAATCATAATAAGTCTGTTACTAAATGGTCTATACTAATTTTATAAGCAATTTCAATGGGCAGCTTTTGAATGCAAGCTCTTATAAGTTTATTTAACTGCACTAAAGATTAAATCATAATCATTACAGTAAGCATTCATCACTTCATCTATTCTTACATTTATTCATAAAAAAAATAACATTTATTTTAAGTTATGTTAATACCATTCATATAGCGCATGTGTAGTTTTGACAAAATTTAAATTTGTTATTATGAAAACACGATTACAATGGCCCCTGTTTACTTTACTATTAACACTACTTTGTCTCGGAGGAAGTTCTGATGTTTCAGCACAGGGACTAGAGGATTTTACAAATTCGAATGCTACAACTTCTTATGATGATGACTTTTTTGTTGGAAATGGAGGTATTACTTGGTCTTATGTACATTCAAGAGACGCTAACAATGATACGAATAACTCGGGGATTAATTTACCAGCATTAATGCTCAGAGAAGTATCTAAAGGTAGTAAAATTACTTCTAGTGCAATACCTGGAGGTATTGGTAATTTTTCTGTAAAATTATACAAAGGATTTACCGGTGGAGGTAATCGTCAAGTAGAGATTTTTGTAAACGGTATTTCACAAGGAACTTCTATACCTTTTGATAATTTTAATGAACAGATATTTACAGTTAATAATATTAATATTAGTGGAAATGTTATAATTGAAATTAGAAATATTACATCTAAACAAATTATTATTGATGATATTTCTTGGACGGCTTTTAGCGGAGTAACACCCATACTCTCCGCCTCTCCAACCACCATCACCGGTTTGGATTATATAGTAGGCAACGGCCCCTCAGCCTCTCAATCCTTTGAACTCTCCGGGGCCAATCTAAATGGTGATGATGTCGATGTGGTATTACCGGCTTTGAGTGATTTTGAAATCTCCGCAGATAATACAAACTTTTCTGATTCCTTAAACTTTACGGCTTTTGATGGTACAGCGACCACCATTTATGTACGTCTAAAAGCAGGTTTGGCGATAAACACCTATACAGATGACATCACCATCAGTGGGGGCGGGGCTACTCAGAATACCACCGTAACTCTTAACGGCGAAGTACAACCCGAACCAGTACTCGGTTGGCAAATCAATACTACAAATAATGAATACGTCATCGACTTTGACAATACCGTTATTGGAGTAAACGAAGGTCAATATGCCGGTACGGGTTTTGAAACCTCACCCGCCACTGGAAGATTGAACAGCAATGCCTTTGCTACTACCGGTATGAGTGATGGAGACACTTCTTTTGGGGGTGGTCCATATACAACAGGTGATTATATTGGCGAGACAAGTACCGGTGGGGTTAGCAGTGGTGGTTTTTATGCTTTTGAAGTGGCCACAGCAAATCGTGCTTTTGGCTGGCAAGCAACAGCAAGTGATTTTAATCCAGGTAGTATCATCCTGCGTTTACAAAACCAAACCGGTGGATCACTAGAAACACTGCGAGTTACATATACGGTCTATGTTTACAACGATCAAGGACGTTCCAATAACGTAAGTTTTAGCTATTCTAATGATAACAATACCTTTACGCAGCAACCCTTACTTGAAGTAATTTCAGAAGAAACCGCAGCGACATCAGCAGCATGGATAGCAACTACTTATACTGTTCTGATAGGTTTTATAAACATTCCTGACAATGCTTTTTATTATCTGCGCTGGAATACAAATGATGTATCAGGAGGAGGAAGCCGTGACGAGTTTGCCATTGATGACATTAGACTTACGGCAAATCCCGGAAACCTTGTTTATACCCAGACGGGTGTTCTTTCATTTCCTGTATATCACACAACCGGTTCATTAGAGGCAGGTGATGACCTGCTGGCTATAAGTGATCCAATCGAATTTAACACTGGGGATATGGATTTTGGTAACATCACTATTAATCCAGGTGCTGAAGTAGCTTTTATTGATAATTTAAAAATAAGCGGTGACCTTATTAATAATGGTTTTTTAACTTTTAATAGTAATACTAATACAACGGCACAATTAGATGTAGTGCCATCTACTTCAAGCATTTTGGGAGAAGTAGGAATTCAACGCTACATCCCGGCACGCCGTGCTTTCAGACTCCTGTCTTCTGCCGTAACGACCACAACCACTATCAATTCTAACTGGCAGGAGGGACAAAACAACACTGGAGCCAATTTCCCTGGAGACAATTCTAATACCAACCCCGGATTTGGCACACATATCACCGGTTCGACGACTGGCGAAAACGGTTTTGACGCCACCCCAAGCGGGAATCCCTCGCTCTTTACATTGAACAATGCAGCACAATCCTGGGAAGCCGTAACCAATACTGATGTCAACACCATCACCGCCGGTACCGCATATCGTTTGATGGTGCGTGGTGACCGCTCAATCAATCTGACTGATAACGCAGCCACACCCACAAACACCACCCTGCGCACCACCGGAACCCTGCATACAGGACCCTTAACAGTAAACAATTTAAGTGCCGTAGCAAATGAATTCAATTTCTTTGGAAATCCCTATCCTGCCGCAGTGGATATGAACGATGTCATCGCAGCCTCCACCAATATCAATTCGAATTTCTACTATATCTGGGACCCCACATTGAGCGGAGCAAACGGTCGCGGAGCTTATGTGACCATCGATTTATCTGATGGTGATGGCACAAACACTGTTGGCTCAGCGGGTAACAGGTATTTACAACCCGGTCAGGCAGCCTTTGTACTTACATTGGCAAACGGCGCTGCAAGTCTTCAGTTTGAAGAGACACAGAAAAATGTAGTTGCACCGCAAACAACCGTTTTTGACATCAGCTCTCAGATGGATGTGCGTTTGTACAGAGCCGCCGCATATGCTGCAGGAGAAACCCCCTCAGACGGACTCCGATTGAAGTTTGGCACAGACAATACCAATGCCATCACGTCGCTAGACGCCCCTAAGTTTTACAATCAGGATGAAAACCTGGCAAGTTCAAACGACGACCGTTTGTGGAGTATTGAAAGCAGGGCGCTTCCGGAGGAAGGAGAAAGCATTCCGTTGTTCACCAATGCCTACCGCACCACCGACTATGTTTTTGAAGCCATCCTCACGGAAGTCAATGACATCAACGTTCTTTTAAGAGATCACTATACCGGTACGGATACCCTGTTGGAAAACAATGATAACACCCTCTATGCCTTCACCATCGACCCCGATGATGCAGCAAGCAGTGCGACAGACCGCTTTGAGATTGTATTTGAAGAGCTGTTGAGCACAATCGATGTAGCCTTTGGAAATGGCTTTGTATTGTTTCCCAATCCCGCTCAAGGCGAAATCACTCTGGCAACAAAAGGAATAAACAGTGAAGAGGTGCAGTTAAGTATGACCAATCTGCTGGGACAGACTGTCTATACACAAACACAGACCGTAAAGGCAAACGGACAGCTTACTCTGGATGCATCTTCCTTGTCACAAGGCGTGTATGTACTCAAGCTCACACACAACAAAGGACAGTTCACGACAAAATTCATTAAAAAATAAACCCGCTGAAAGATGAAAAAATTAAAATTTCCGATATCAAAACTAGTTTTAACAGCCACACTGTTTTTTGCAGCCTTGGCTTTTCAGCCGCTACAGGCGCAAATCACTTTTGATGACGATGTAGATGATTCTACTCCGGCAGCTCCCATTGATGGCTTAGTGGGTCTGGGCATTGCCGCAGGCGCCTTGTATGGCATTAGGAGGTTGAAAGGCAAGAAATAAATTATAATAAACTGTTATTAAAAAAGCCGTTTTCTTTTCATAAAGGAAACGGCTTTTTTATTCATTGACAAAAGCCACACTGTGACAAGCAACAATCGCTGCAGTTTCTGTTCGCAGCCTGCTTTCACCCAAACTCACCGGGACAAAATGATGTTGTAAAGCCAGTTCAATTTCGCGTAAAGCGAAATCACCCTCAGGACCAATTAAAATAAGCACATCATCTTTGGGTTTTAAGACCGCTTTTAGGGAGTTTTTTTCGCCTTCAGCGCAGTGAGCAATGTATTTTTGGGCGCTATTTTGAGACTGTAATGCAATAAATTCTGAAAAGGAAACCGCTTTGTTAAGTTTGGGTAAATAAGCTTTGAGGGATTGTTTCATCGCACTCTGAAGGATTTTCTCATACCGCTCCGGTTTTATTTTGGTACGCTCGCTGTGTTCACAAAAAACAGGAGTGATTTCAGTAACGCCAATCTCTGTGGCCTTTTCCAAAAACCATTCAAAACGGTCGTTGAGTTTGGTGGGGGCAACTGCCAGATGAAGTTGGTAGGGCAGGGGTGCTTGTTCAGTCACCTCCGTGAGAAGCACACTGCACTTGTTGTGATTGGCAATCACAATTTCTGAAACAAAAAACTTTCCTAAACCATTGGTTATATTTAAAATAGACCCAACACTCTTACGCAATACTTTAACTATATGCCGACTTTCATCTTTGTCAAAAACAAGCGCTTGATTTTTATTCCGGGCTTCAGGATGATAAAATAACTGCATAAATATTTTAAAATTTGCTATTCAAAAAAACTTCATACTTCATACATCAAACTTCTAACCTCTAACCTCTACCTTCGTACTTCTAACTTCGTACTTCTAACTTCGTACTTCAAACTTCGTACTTCAAACTTCGTACTTCAAACTTCGTACTTCAAACTTCGTACTTCAAACTTCGTACTTCAAACTTCGTACTTCAAACTTCGTACTTCAAACTTCGTACTTCAAACTTAAAACTCCATTCTGGCTTTAGACCCAATACTGAGTTCAGTAAAATCCTTGTTTTTATATTTTAATTCGCCAACGATGGCAATCATCGCGGCATTGTCTGTGCAAAATTCAAATCTGGGAATATGTGTTTTCCAGCCATAGTTCATTTCGGCTTCTTGCAAAGCTTTTCTAATTCCACTGTTTGCCGAGACCCCGCCGCCAATTGCGATTTCCTTGATTCCGGTGGCTTTGACGGCATTTTTGATTTTATCCATCAGATAATCAACAATCGTAAACTGTATAGAAGCACAAATATCTGCCAGGTTTTCTTCCACAAAGTTGGGATTCTTTTTTACCTCATTCTGTATGAAATACAAAACGGCGGTTTTGAGTCCGCTAAAGCTAAAGTCAAGGTCGCCCACTTTGGGTTTGGTGAATGTATAAGCTTTCGGGTTACCTTCCTGTGCATATTTGTCTAGTAACGGCCCACCCGGATAAGGCAGTCCCAATATTTTAGCCGACTTGTCAAAGGCTTCCCCCACAGCATCATCGATGGTTTGCCCAATGATTTTCATATCAAAATAATCATTGACCTGAACAATTTGAGTATGGCCGCCACTAATGGTAAGGGCTATAAATGGAAAATGGGGTTTGGTTTGCCCTTCGGCTTCTATAAAATGAGCCAAGATATGAGCCTGCATATGGTTTACTTCAATGAGGGGTATGTTCAATCCCATAGACAGCGATTTAGCAAACGAGGACCCGACCAGCAATGAACCCATCAACCCGGGACCGCGTGTAAAGGCAATGGCACTGAGGTCTTTTTTATCAATACCGGCTTTTTGAATAGCCAGGGCAATCACAGGAACAATGTTTTGCTGATGTGCTCTGGAAGCGAGCTCGGGAACCACACCGCCATATTCTTCGTGAATTTTCTGTGTAGCAACAACATTGGACAGGATCTTACCGTTGTGTATTACGGCGGCCGCAGTGTCGTCACAAGAGGATTCAATTCCTAAAATATATATTGAGGGTTCCATTTTATTTAGGCACAAAAATTGTTACTTTTATGGTCAAATTTCAGGCAAAGTTAAAACAATAACCGCTATCAAAAAATTCAAAAAAATACTGTTTCGTTTTTTCCTTGCAATTTTCTTGCTTTTGATAGCAGTTCTCATCGCTTTGACCTTTCCTTCTGTACAGACCTATGTAGCCAAAAAGTCACTAAAAATCTCAATGAACGCTATGATACCGACATCAATATTGACCGGCTGGGCATCAACAGAAAGGGTGAAGTAACCCTGGAAGGAGTCTTTATTACAGACCATCATCAGGATACTTTAATTTATGCAAAAGAAGTAAGCACCACCATTTTAAGTTTTAGAAATCTTCTTAAAACCAATCTCAATTTTGGGGACTTAAAATTGGATGATGCCCTACTTAATGTAAAAACATACAAAGGAGAAGACACAGACAACCTCTCTGTTTTTTCCAAAAAATTTGCTCCGGAAACACCTCTTGAAAACCCACCTCCCTTTGTTCTTGAAGCCAACAGGCTCCGCCTGAACAATGCCTCTATCAATATCACCAATGAAAACCGGGAAACCCCTGAAGTAGTATCTTTTAAAAATGTAAACATAGAAGCAGATGACTTTCAGGTACTTGATGTGGATGTATTTGCAGATATCCAACAAATGAATTTTGTTTACAATGACCAGCTTGTAGTTGAAAATCTAAAAGCCGATTTTGGGATTACAAAAAACAGGATAGACCTAAAAGGCTTGGATTTAAAAACAACAGAAAGTATGTTGGTGGGAGACCTCACTTTACTTTTTGATGAAAGAGGATTTTCAGATTTTGAAAACACAGTGGTTTTTGAGGTAGATTTCAAGGAAGCCGACATATCCACCAATGATTTGAATGTTTTTACAATGAATTTGGCACAGACCAAAACCTTGTCTTTAAAGGACAATTACGCGGACCGCTGAATGACTTCAGCCTGACCAATCTGGAATTGAGCAATCAGGGAACTTTTATTAGCGGTGACTTTACATTCAAGGATTTACTGGCAGGGGCGGATACCTATGAAATCAATGCCACCAATCACACCATACGTTCCAATTATTATGATTTAAGGCGTTTTATGCCCAATGTTCTGGGGAGTGTGATGCCAAAAGAAATGGAGGCTTTACGTGATTTTTCCCTAATTGGAAACACAACAATCACCGGGACCAATCTCGATACAGATGTTGCCATTCAATCAGGACTTGGAAACTTGAAAACCAATTTGAAAATGACCTCCATAAACAATGTCAATCAAGCGACTTATAAGGGAAGTATGGATGTGACCCAATTTGATATTGGACGTTTATTGGGGACAAAAACCATTGGCCGGGTAACGGCAAATTTGCTTTTTGACGGAAAAGGGTTTTCACAGGAAACAATCAATTCAGAACTTTCAGGGCGCATTTCTAGCTTTCGATTTAACGACTATACCTATCAAAATGTGGTTGTGAGCGGGACGCTTGAAAACCCCATCTTCAACGGAAAGCTAACAGTAAATGACCCGAATATGGAGCTCGACTTTGAGGGGTTAATCGATGTCTCCGATGAACGAAATGTCTATGATTTTGACGCCAAAATAAAGTATGCAGACCTGTATAAAACCAATCTTTTTAAAAGGGACAGCATCTCCATTTTTACGGGAAATATTGGTATGGATATGCGGGGAACCAGTGTTGATGATGTGGAGGGAGTTGTAAGGATTTTTGAAAGTACCTATCAAAACCTGATCGATGATTATTACTTTGACGACATTTTAGTGCTCTCTACTTTTGAAGAAGAAGAACGCACATTACAGGTCATTTCACCTGATGTTATAACCGGAAAGCTCACCGGGCGTTTCCAATTGGCAGATATTCCCAATCTTTTTCAGAATGCTGTAGCGAGTATTTATACAAACTATGTGCCTCTGAAAACAACTGAAAATCAGTATATCACTTTTAATTTTGAAATCTTTAATAAAATTGTTGAGGTTTTTGTTCCTGAAATAAAGCTGGGAGAAAATACTACCATAAGAGGGACGGTTGCCTCAGATGAGTCACAGTTTAAACTCAATTTCCGGTCTCCCGAAATCACGGCCTATGGCAATTACATCAATAAAATTGCAGTGCAGGTGGACAATAACAACCCGCTTTTTAATACCTATATTGAAATCGACTCACTGGATGCCGGTTTCTATCAGTTTTCAGAGATGAACCTCATCAATGTGACGCTCTCTGACACCCTTTTTGTAAGGTCTGAATTCAAGGGTGGACCCTCAAAAAGTGATCTCTTTAACCTTTCGCTATACCATACCATCAATGATAATGGAAAATCTGTCGTGGGGATGAAGCGCTCAGACATTCTGTTTAAAGAAAACCTCTGGTATGTCAATGAAGCCAACGATACCCTTAATAAAATTGTATTTGACAACAACTTTAACGATGTCATTCTGGATTCATTGGTTTTGAGCCACGATAATGAGCTCATACAAATGGCAGGAAAACTCAGTGATAGCAGTTATAAGGATGTGCGCTTGTATTTCAAGAATGTCGATATTGGAAAAATAACTCCTGAGATTGACAGCCTTTCGCTTTCAGGAAATGTCAACGGGAACTTTACTTTTTACAACGGGAAGCCTCGTATTACCCCAGTTCAAATGTCACGATTGACAACTTGATTGTGAATGACAATGAATTGGGAAACCTCTTGCTTGATATTTCCGGTAATGAAGATTTAACCAGTTATTCAATCAACACCACACTTACGAATCAGGATATCAAGTCCCTTACAGCAATTGGAAGTATTCAGGTAAACGAACTCAACTCCACCATCAATCTCGATGTGGGTTTAAATGATTTTAATCTGAAAGCGGTGAGTCCGTTTGGTGGGGATGTAATTACAAACATTCGCGGTTTTGTATCGGGCAATGCTAAAGTTGTGGGAGATTATAAATCCCCTGATATCTCCGGAAGACTAAATTTAAATCAAACAGGGCTAAAAATTCCGGAACTCAATACCGATTTTGAATTTAAGGATCAGACCCGTGTGCTGTTGACTAAAAACAGGTTTACCATTCCCCGCACTGAAATCACCGATTCTAAATACAACACCAAAGGCAACCTGATTGGATATTTTGAACATTCTAATTTTTCAAACTGGTCAATGAACCTGGACATCGATACAGATCGTATTTTAGTGTTGGATACCGAAGGTGACGAAGAATCTCTTTATTATGGGACTGCTTTTATTTCAGGTTCGGCTTCTATCTTTGGGCCTGTAGATGAATTGGTTATTAAAGTAGATGCAACGACTGCTGAAGGCACCACATTTAAAATTCCCATAAGTGATACAGAATCCATTGGCGATGATTCATTTATTTATTTCCTCTCACCGGAAGAAAAGGCAGCACGCATTTCAGGGGAAGAATTAATAAGAGAAGACTTAAAAGGGCTTACGCTTGAATTTGATTTACAAATCACACGCGATGCCGAAGTAGAAGTGGTAGTAGATATTAAAAATAACTCTACTCTAAAAGGTCGTGGAGAGGGAATTCTCTTCATTGAAATCAACACCTTGGGACGCTTTAATATGTGGGGGGATTTTCTGGTGTACAGTGCGATTTATGATTTTAGGTATTTGGGCATTGTTCAAAAACCATTTATAGTGGAAAGAGGTGGTAACATTAGTTGGAATGGCGATCCTGAAAGGGCGAATATTGATATCAAAGCCATTTATGAAACCTCTGCAAATCCATCTCCATTGCTTGACAACCCTAGTATAAACAGAAAAATACCGGTCGATGTCGCCATCGAACTTAACGGAGAACTTATTTCACCGCAAATGGAGTACATCATTAATTTTCCCAATGCAAGCTCCCTTTTGAAATCTGAATTGGACTTTAAACTAAGTGATAAACAGCAGCGTGAGTTGCAGGTCTTGTACTTAATTTCAACCGGTTCCTTTTCCAGTGACCGTTTTACCCTGGAACAAGGTACAGCCACTTTTGTGGAACGATTTTCAGGACTTGTTAATGAAATATTTGCAGATGAAGATGGTAAATTCAATGTGGGATTAAACTATTCTCCCGGAATGCGCACACGAGATATCGAAACTTCAGACAGGCTGGGCTTAACTTTTTCGTCACAAATTAGTGAACGCATATTGATTGATGGTAGAGTGGGGGTTCCCGTGGGAGGCGTTCAGGAAAACACGGTTGCGGGTGATTTTCAAATTCAGGTATTGCTCAATGAAGAAGGTAATTTTAAATGGAACATTTTCAACAGAGAAACACAGATTCAGTTTATTGGTGAAAATCAGGGTTTTGAACAAGGCACCGGTTTGTCCTATTCCCTCGAGTTTGATACCTTCAAAGAATTTAGCAGGCGTATTTTTAGAAGAAATGCAAAAAAAGAAGAAGAGACAGAGGTAGCACCTCAGGAACGCATTGAAAGACGTTTGTTGGAAACCCTTCCCGTTGATGATGAAACAAAGCCGAAGGAAAAGAAGGAAGGTGAATAAAAAAGAAGGGAATCCCCTTTTGAAAAACATTCGTGCACCTGCCTTTGCTGGTAGGCAGGTTCGTGACTTTTCTTAAAAAGTCTCTCAAGTCCCTTTTAGCAAGACCTATCTTGTGCAAGTTTTAAAAGTCCTAGCTCTTTTAAATTCAAACTACAATTTTGATATCTCCAACAATGCACGAATAAAAAAGCAGGGAACCCCCATTAGAAAAACATTCGTGCACCTGCCTTTGCCGGTAGGCAGGTTCGTGGCTTTTCTTAAACAGTCTCTCAAGTCTCTTTAAGGACGACATTTCTTGTGAAATAATAAAAATCTACTTGATTGCAATCACAGATATTTCCACATTGACAAATCGGGGTAAATTGGCCACTTCCACAGTTTCCCTTGCCGGAGCGGTCTCTTCATTAAAATACTGAGCATAGACTTCATTGATTTTGGAAAAATTATGCATATCACTAACAAAAATAGAAGCCTTTACAACCTGCTCAAACGTCATTTCGGCTGCAGCCAGCACGGCTTTTAAATTTTCCATGACCAATCGAGTTTCTGACTGAATGTCATTGGTAACCAAGTTTCCAGTAGCAGGGTCGATGGCAATTTGACCTGAAGTATAAAGTGTATTCCCCACCAATACCGCCTGATTGTAGGGGCCAATTGGTGCCGGAGCATCCTGAGTATGTATTATTTTTTTCATGAATCTATGAGTATTAAGTATGAAAACTAGATGAAACTTAAATTAGAATTGAAAAGCGACAAATCATTAACAACTCACTTTTAATAAAATTTTGGCCGACAAAGCAATTACTTTTCCAAACGGAAACCTTAATTATAACCTCCTGTCCGGCTCGTTGCGCTTGTCGTATTTGATATCGCTCAACACAGAGGATTTGATACCCACAAAGAAATACCACGAACTTCGCGCGCTAAAGGGAACCCAGTTAAAGCTCATTTGCCAACTCTCTAAATCCCGTTGAAAGCGAAATTGGGTAAAAGTAAAACCCTTTCCCTTAAAATCATAACCGGAAGAGGCACCCACTGACCAGCGGGGTGATAAATCTACATTCCCGCTAAACATTAAGGAGTGAGAAGAAATTTCGTCCTCACGGCGACTGTTAGAATAGGTTACAGTATAAGCCAGTCTAAAATCCCACGGAACAGTATAATTGTATCGCCCGATATTCACATCACGATCTTCTTCAGGATTTCGCTTACCAACAAACGTGGGGTCTGAGAGTTCACTTGAGTTTCCAAACAAATCATCGGGGCGTCCCCCGCTTCGGAAAGTTTCATTATCTTCCCGTTCTTCAGACTTACTCTCAAAATCACGACTTGAAAAGGAGTAATTTAAACTCATATTGGCTTGCGTGAGACGAAAAAGGCTGCCGCCATTATCGATATTAAACGTATTGATTTTATTGTTGTTATTGTTTAGCGCATAAGGGTCCAGTGTTCCATTGAAGTTGATGTCTAGTTTTTCAACAATGGGAATACTACCGGAAATGTTGACAGGTGACCATTTAAGACTATCTGCTGAAATGGAATACGAGGTCGAAAAATTAAGGTTATTGAGAAGGGCAATGCGCTTGGGTTCTGTTGCTGTGCTATCGCGATTTCTCACTTTGGCTTCAATGGTGTTACTTAAACCAAAACCAATGTTGCTGGAGTAATTTTGATTGGGTGCGCCAAACATAGTGTTCTGAAATCTTGAATACACGAGTATTTCCTCCTCAGTCATACCGCCAGCTATCGTGGGACTGTACTTCAATTCCTCATAATACTGATCAAAACCCGGATTGATGGAGTAGCTCACATTGGGGCGCATCACGTGTCTTATGGTTTGAATCTTTTTGTCCTCACCAAAATTAAACATCCCATACAAAGTGGTTCCCAGGCTGGTAGAAAAATTATAGGTCCTAAAACTATCAAAACCATTTACAGTATCAATAACCACCTGGTTTAATTCACGATCGAAAGAGCGTCTCGTAGTTTTCATTACCCAGGTCTCCTGAAAACTAGTACTCGCACTGGCACTCAGGTAATTTAATATTTTAAAATTGGTACTGATGGGAACCGTATGTCTGGCTCCCAACTGGGCATCTTCAAACATTTTCGGGGTAAAAAACAAGGAGTCTGTTGTAAGCATTCGGTTTTCTGCTCTTACATCATATTGAAAATTGATGTTTTGTAAAGCACCCTTTTTAATACCACTTGCCGGAGAAAAAGGAAATATTCTGGAAACACTTGCAGAAACTGTGGGTAATGTTAAATTGATTTCCTGGGTATTTGTATTTTGAGAATGCGTAGCTGCAATGTTTACGTTTACCTGAGGCTCACCTTCAAAGGTTTTGGAATAAGAAACAGAGGAGCTAAGGGTGTTGTTTAAAAAGCTGGATGTGTTTAATTGATTGATGGACTCTTGAAAAAATCGGCTACTTCCAAGGTTTACCGATGCGGAAAAGCGGGAACTGGGGTTGGCCTTAGCGTCCTGGGAGTGGGACCATCTTATATTGTAAACAGAGGCTTCAGAAAAATCGGGGAACCCGCGCTCACTGTTCAGGAGTTTTTCATACCGAAAGCTAAGGTTTCCGCGAAAGCGGTAGCGCAATGCATAATTGGACTCCAATCGCAATGCATAGCTTCCGTTTGTATAGTAATCCCCAAGGGTTAATAAATCAACATAATCATTAATAGCAAAATAATAACCTCCGTTCTGGAAGAAGAAACCCCTGTTGCTATTTTCGCCAATAGTGGGAATAATAAAACCGGAAGCTCTTTCTTCAGTTAGCGGAAAATACCCGAAAGGAAGCCCTAGGGGTGTGGGTACATCTGCGATGTACATATTGGTGAGGCCGGTTACAATTTTCTTTTGGGGCACAAATTTTACTTTGCGGGAATAAAAGTAATACTCGGGATTGTCAATATCCTTTGCCGTTGTGAATTTGACATTATTCAAATAGACAACCGAGTCGTTCTCTCTTTTTGAAACTTCGGCCTTGACTTTGAATTCACCCTGCTCAGTACGGGAATTAAAAATAAGGGCTTTTTGAGTGTCATAATTAAAACGAATGGAATCGGGCTCTACTTTATTGGTCCCTTGAACAAAAACCGGAAGCTGGGAATAATTGCCCAACGAGTCCATGATTCCTTTGGCATACACTTCTTTTTTATTGTAGTCCAGAATAATCAATCCGGCGTCAATGCGCATATCTTCATAAATGATATAGGCTTTATTGTACATATAAATTTTGTTTTCCTGCCGGTGCATATAAACATAATCTTCGCCATAATAATCAACTACATCTTTAAGGGTTTCATCAGGAGGGGCAATGGTGTCTGTTTTAACAGTATCGACAACGCGTTCATTTGCATTTTCAATCATTGGAATGTCAGGAAAACTAAGTGAATCTGCTACTGTTGGTAAAGGGGTAAAGGGGTTTGTACCAATTTCTTGAGCTCGAATAATATGAGTCCCCAAGAGGATATAAAAAAGCAATAAAACTAGATGAAGTTTATTTGTTTGCAATGGTAATAATCCTATTTTTGTAAAGCTATGGCTTAATTATTGAAGTGTCAAAATTAAACATATTTTTTGGGTATCTTTTTATACCCTGCAAAAATTAAAATATAAATCATACTTAAGACGTTCCTGTTATATGAAAACGAAACCTTTTGTCAATTTCGTATCGCTTCTTTTTATTTGCTCACTGTTTTTTTTACCACAACTCAACGCTCAAAATAAGAAATTCAAAGTAGTGATAGATGCCGGTCACGGTGGTCATGACCCCGGAGCTTCTTATTATGGTTTTAAAGAAAAGGAAATAGCCCTGAATATTACCCTTTTAGCCGGGGCGATTTTAGAAAAAAATATGGGAATTGAAGTGATTTATACCCGTAAGAAAGATGTCTTTCTAGAACTTCACAGACGGGCGGCTATTGCCAATAAAGCAGATGCCAATTTGTTTGTCTCCATCCATGCCAATGCTGCCGCCAACAAATCTGCCTATGGAACTGAAACCTTTGTATTGGGGCTTCACAAATCTCAGGAAAATTTTGAAGTCGCCAAAAAGGAAAATCAGGTGATTTATCTGGAAGATAACTATGAGGAAATTTATGGTGATTTTGACCCTGCATCTCCTGAGTCTCTTATTGGATTGACTTTGATGCAGGAAGAATATCTTGATCAAAGTATTGAACTGGCAGCATTAATTCAAAATAATTTCACCAATAAACTCAAACGAAGAGACCGCAGTGTGAAGCAGGCAGGATTTTGGGTTTTACACAATACTTACATGCCCAGTGTTTTGATTGAAACAGGTTTTGTTTCAAATAAAGAAGAAGGAACATACTTAAACTCCAAAAAAGGACAACAGGAAATGGCAGGTGCCATAGCACAGGCCATTTTGGATTATTACAATTCAGTGAAGTCTTCTTACATAACAGACATTTCTGAAAATCAGCAGATTAACAACAATTCAAAAACAGTTCCTGAGGTTGATATTTATGAAGATATCCTGTTTAAAGTTCAAATTGCTGCCGGCTCCAGAAAATTAGACACCAAGCCTGCAAATTTTAAAGGGTTAACGATGATTAGCCGGGAACAGGAAGGTGGCTTGTTTAAATATTATTATGGAAATACGTCTGATTACAATCTAATTCAGGCGCTTCAAAAAGAAGCCCGTTTAAAAGGATATACCTCTGCCTTCATTGTCGCTTACAAAAATGGAAAGCGGGTTAAATTGGCTGATATAATAAATTAGCGCAGTTTTAACCTAAGGGTCTAATTATTTTTCTAAATTTGTTAATTAAATACCATTCGTACGTGAAATTAACTAAAGAACTTAAAACAGGCTTACTTGCAGTTTTTGCCATTTCCACATTTATTTTAGGGTACAATTATTTAAAAGGGTCTTCCTTATTTCAATCAGAACGTGTATTTTATGTCGTTTATGACAATGTAGAGGGGCTTGATACTTCTTCTCCTGTCACACTCAATGGATTGGATGTGGGAAAAGTTCAGGAAATTAATATAAGCCCAACAGATGGTAAACTTATAGTCAGTTTTAAAATTAAAAGAGATTTTGTTTTCTCAAACCAAAGTGTAGCGCGTATATATGGAGGAGGAATCATTGGAGGCAAATCGCTTGCAATTGTACCAAATTATGAATCAAAAATACCGGCAAAGGACGGAGATACACTTCAAGGGGAAATAGAAGAAGGAATTATGGAGCTGGTCAATGACAGACTTACACCGCTTCAAACTAAAATTGAAAGTGCTGTTGAGGGAGTGGACAGTTTAATGTTTTCTGTAAACGAAGTTATGGACCCAAAATCCAGAAAAAGTTTGAGAGAAAGTATAGATAATTTAAATAAAATCACTTCTTCTTTTGCAGTCAGTTCAAAATCACTTGAAAACTTACTCAAAGAAAATGAGCAAAAACTAAATAATACTTTTGAGAATTTGGATGTGGCTTCTCAAAACTTTGCAAAACTTTCAGATTCACTGGCACAAATCAATTTGGGACAAATGGTGAGTGAGCTGGAGACAACCCTGGCAAACTTTAAGGAGCTTTCAGAAAACCTCAATAGTGGTGAAGGAACCCTTGGAAAGCTAATGAAAGATGAGTCGCTCTACACAAATCTTGAATATGCCACAAAACAACTTGAAGAACTGCTTCAAGATATAAAACTCAACCCAAAACGCTATATTCACGTTTCTGTTTTTGGAAAGAAAGCCGGTGAATTTCAAGAACCTGAAAGCAGAGAACAATAAAATTTGTTGTAAATGAATACGATGTACTTTATTCCAAATATCCTCTTTCTGATTGCTCTTTTTATAGGAATTGGGTATTTTATTCAAAACGTAAGAAAACTTAGAAGGAATATTAATCTGGGAAAAGAGGTGGATGTCTATGACAATCCAAAGCAACGTTTTAAAAACCTGTTGATGATTGCTTTTGGTCAATCCAAAATGGTGAAAAGGCCCATTTCCGGTTTTCTTCACTTGATTGTATATGTGGGCTTTATTATTATCAATATTGAAGTGCTGGAAATCATTTATGACGGACTCATTGGTACTCACAGAGCCTTTTCGATATTAGGTGGTTTTTATGACTTTCTGATTGCTTCTTTTGAAATTCTGGCGCTATTAGTCATTGTGAGTGTTGTTTTATTTTGGCTGCGCCGAAATGTCCAAAAAGTAAAGCGCTTCCTAAATCCCGAAATGAAAGGCTGGCCAAAAAATGATGCCAATATCATACTTTATATTGAAGTGGTATTAATGACCTTGTTTTTGACAATGAATGCGGCAGATTTGCATTTACAAAGCATTGGTGCAGCCGGCTATACCATAGCCGGAAGCTTTCCCGTGAGCCAATACATCACACCACTTTTTGAAAATATGGGTGAAGGATCTGTTATTATCATTGAAAGAACCGCCTGGTGGTTGCATATTTTAGGAATTTTATTATTCCTTAATTACCTCTATTATTCAAAGCATTTACACATATTACTGGCTTTTCCAAATACTTATTTTGGGAAACTAAACGCTTATGGTAAATTCCCAAACAATGAAACAGTCACCAATGAAGTAAAGTTGATGATGGATCCCGCTGCCGACCCATTTGCTGCTCCCCCTGAAGGCGAGGTGGCAGTTCCTGAAAAATTTGGCGCCAGCGATGTGATGGATTTGAATTGGGTACAACTCCTCAACGCATACACCTGTACAGAATGTGGCCGTTGCACTAGTGAATGCCCGGCTAGTCAAACAGGAAAAAAACTTTCGCCCAGAAAAATAATGATGGATACCCGGGACAGACTGGAAGAAGTGGGAAAAAATATCGATAAAAATGGCAAATTTGTTCCAGACAACAAGCAATTGCTTGATGATTATATCACGCGAGAAGAACTTTGGGCATGTACCACCTGTAACGCTTGTGTGGAAGCCTGCCCGGTGAGTATTGACCCGCTCTCTATCATTATGGAGATGCGTCAATACCTGGTTATGGAACAATCTGCAGCACCCAATGAACTCAATATCTCGATGACAAATATTGAAAACAATGGGGCTCCCTGGCCTTACAACCAGATGGATCGATTGAATTGGAAAAATGAATCATAAAAAGAGCTTTACCATGAAGAAAGAAGACGTAGAAAATATTTTATCTGAAAAAGTGGAGAACGGAGCCCATGTGAGTCCTGTTCTACCAGAAGGCATTAAAAATTATCTCATTGATATTGATGGGACCATTTGTGATGATATTCCCAATGAAGAGCCGGAGCGAATGTTAACTGCAGCGGTCTATCCTGATGCGTTAAAAACTTTAAATAAATGGTATGAGGAAGGACATATTATATGTTTTTTCACTTCCCGAACTGAAACCCATCGCGGTTATACAGAGACTTGGTTAAAAAAACACGGATTTAAATACCACAGCCTTTTAATGGGAAAACCTCGTGGCGGCAATTACCATTGGATTGATAATCATTTGGTCAAAGCCACCCGTTATAAAGGTAAATTTACCGACTTAGTTGATAAAGATGTAACCATACAGGTCTTTAAAGACTAAGTGAATATTGAATTTTGAATGATGATTTTATTTGTTAGTAGAGGATATCATTAACAAATAACAAGTAACAAATAAACTATGAGCGAAGCGATAAAAGTACCCACAATGGCCGAGTATATGGCACAAGGAAAGCAACCCGAAGTACTGTTTTGGGTGGGTTGCGCCGGAAGCTTTGATGACAGGGCAAAAAAAATAACAAAAGCATTTGTGCGAATACTCAATAAAACCAATGTTGATTTTGCTGTTTTGGGCACAGAAGAAAGTTGTACCGGTGACCCAGCAAAACGTGCCGGAAATGAATTTCTGTTCCAAATGCAGGCAATGACAAATATTGAAGTACTCAATGGATATGAAGTTAAAAAAATTGTCACTGCTTGTCCGCATTGCTTCAATACCCTTAAAAATGAATATCCGGAACTAGGTGGAAACTATGAAGTGATGCACCACACCCAATTTTTAAAAACCCTTTTAAATGAAGGAAAGTTAAAAGTGGAAGGTGGAAAGTTCAAAGGTAAAAGAATCACTTTTCACGACCCTTGTTATTTGGGAAGAGCCAATGGTGAATATGAAGCACCCCGTGAACTTTTAGAAAAACTAGAAGTGGAATTGGTAGAAATGAAACGCTGTAAAACACGTGGTCTTTGTTGTGGTGCAGGAGGGGCGCAAATGTTTAAAGAACCTGAAAAGGGTGCTAAGGATATCAATATTGAACGAACGGAAGAAGCCCTAGAAACCAAACCTGAATTTATTGCTGCCGGGTGTCCATTTTGCAATACCATGCTCACAGACGGTGTGAAAAGTAAAAACAAAGAAGACCAAATCGAAGTGATGGATGTCGCTGAAATGATCGCCAATGCCCAAGATTTATAATGAAGATCCAACTTCTAACCTCGTATTTCTAACCTCGTTCTTCTAACTTCAAACTTCAAATTATGTTCGTAGATTTTGAAACCTTACCAGATCATTCCCGCCTTTGGATTTATCAATCCAACAGGAAATTCAGTGATGAAGAAGTGACTCAATTGAGTGTGCAGCTTACCGATTTTTTAACACAATGGACAGCTCATGGCAGTTCTCTGGAAGCGGGTTTTGAAATCAAATACAACCGATTTATTGTTATTGGTTTAAATCAGGAGAATGCTTCTGCCTCTGGTTGTTCTATAGATGCTTCTGTGCATTTTATACAACAATTGGAAAAGCAATTTCAAGTGGACTTGCTCGACAAAATGAATGTGACTTATTATACTGGTCAATTCATTGCACATAAAACTTTAAACGATTTCAAAGCAATGGCAAAATCCAAAGCCATTTCCAAAAGCACAATTGTTTTTAATAACCTGGTCAATTCGAAAGCTGAATATATCGAAAACTGGGAAGTGCCTGCTGAAGAGAGTTGGCATGCGCGGCTTTTTTAAGCTGTTTTCAAGTAAATTTAGTTTTTCTTACCATTTTTATCCTTCTTAAATTTAGTACATTTGTAAGGATACCAAATAATTTTTAGCACACTTTTTGTTTTGCATTCTCTATGAATAAATACCTTATAACAACCGCTTTTTTTCTTATAAATATTTATGCTGTTTTTTCACAACAGTTACACCCCCTTCACAAACTTGATAACTTTGAAAATCAGCAGAAATGGGTGGATAGTATTTATGATGCCATGAGCCTTGAAGAGCGTGTAGGACAATTGTTTATGGTCGATTTATTTTCTTCAGACCCCAAATCAAAAATAGCGAGCATCAAAAAGTTAATCACTGACTTTCACATTGGTGGAATTATTTTTTCAAAAGGTGGTCCCGGCAGGCAGGCAAAAATCACAAACGATTTTCAAAGAGCATCAAAAACCCCCTTGTTAATTGCAATGGATGCAGAATGGGGCCTCGCAATGAGATTGGATTCTACCTTTGCTTTTCCTTGGAATATGACCTTGGGAGCCATAGAAGATCCGCAACTAATTTATAAAGTTGGAAAACGCATTGGCGAGCACAACAAGCGCCTGGGTGTTCATATTAATTTTGCTCCGGTTGTTGATATCAATACAAATCCCAACAATCCCATTATTGGGAATCGTTCTTTTGGCGAAGACCTTGAAAATGTCACTATGAAATCTGCTGCTTTTATGCAGGGGATGCAAAGCACAGGGGTTTTGGCAAATGCCAAGCATTTTCCGGGTCACGGTGATACGGATAGTGATTCTCATAAAACCTTGCCAACCATTTCGTTTTCGCAACAGCGTATTGATAGTGTCGAACTGTATCCATACAAACACCTGTTTTCAAGAGGTCTCGCCAGTGTGATGGTAGCCCATTTGAATGTACCCGGTCTGGAACCTCGTCAAAATTATCCTTCCTCATTGTCTAAACCCATCGTTACAGATTTACTAAAAGAAAAGATGGGCTTTCAAGGTTTGATCTTTACAGATGCTTTGAATATGAAAGGTGTTTCAAATTTTACGGCACCCGGTGAGGTGGATTTAGCGGCTTTTCAAGCCGGAAATGATGTTTTACTCATTTCAGAAAACGTTCCTAAAGCGATTGGCCTTATTGTAGAGAGCTTTAAAAAGGGAAACATAACCGAAGAACGTTTGGCACATTCTGTCAAAAAAATCTTGATGGCTAAATTCAAGGTGGGACTCAACGAGTTTAAACCTGTAAAAACGGAGTATTTGTTTGAAGAACTCAATTCACCTTTGGATCATAAACTGTATGAAGAACTAATTGAAAATGCAATAACTGTCGTCAAAAACAGCAAGGATGTTTTACCGGTCAAGGAATTGAAAAATAAAAAATTTGCTTACGTAAATTTTGGGGATGCAGATGGACAACCATTTTTAAAACAATTGCAAAAGTATGCGCAGGTAGATTGGGTGAAGGCAACCACCCTGGATGATTTAATAGCTCAATTAAAAGCATATGAAACTATAATTATTGGTTTCCATAAGCCCAATGACAATCCCTGGCAAAGCTACAAAATGAGCCAAAGAGAGCTCACATGGATTTATGAAATTGCGCGCACAAATAAAGTAATTCTTAATATTTTTACCAGACCTTATGCCTTGTTGGATTTAAAAACGACCACCAATTTTGAAGGAATAGTAGTATCTTATCAGAACAGTAATGTGGCACAGGAAATTTCTGCACAAATTATTTTTGGGGCCCGGGCAGCAAAAGGCAAATTACCCGTTTCTGCCGGGGAAGCTTTTCCTGTGAATACTAAAATAACCACAAACTTTATGGGTCGCTTAAGTTATGGAACGCCTGAAAGTGTGGGTATGAACACCCAAAAACTTAAAAAAGTCGATAGTTTGGCTAGAAGGGTTGTTTCACAAAACATGGCTCCCGGTGTTCAGGTTTTGGTCGCACGTCACGGAAAAGTAATCTTTCAAAAAAACTATGGATACCACACGCAAGAAAAGAAAATTGCTGTGGAAGATGATCATATCTATGATGTCGCCTCCCTTACCAAAATTTTAGCATCGGTTCCCATACTCATCAAACTGGCAGATCAGGGAGTTATTACCCTGGAAAGTACATTAGGCGATTTGCTGCCTGAGTACAAATTATCAAACAAATCATTCATTCCATTAAAGGAGCTCTTATCCCATTATGCAGGTTTAAAATCATGGATACCTTTTTATAAAAAGACATTAGACAGTATTACAAAAAAACCGGCTTCAAATTATTATCGGTTATCACCGGAACACGGATTTTCAACCATTGTAAGTGAAAATCTTTATGCCCGCGATGATTTGGAAGATAGTATCCAGCAAATTATTCTGGAGAGTGATGTTTCAAGTCCTGTAAAATATTTGTACAGTGATTTACCTTATTATATTTTAAAAAAGTTCATAGAAAACCATTATGAAAAGCCTCTCGAAGAAATTGTCCAAGAAGAATATTATGAAAGCTTGGGAGCAAATTTTACCGGATATTTGCCTACCAAACGGTTTCCGCTAACTAAAATTCCTCCCACAGAGATAGACAATGATTTTAGAATGCAGAAAGTTCACGGCTATGTTCACGACCAAGGAGCTGCGATGATGGGTGGAGTAAACGGTCATGCCGGAATTTTTTCCAATGCCAATGACATCGCTAAAATCATGCAAATGTATGTTCAAAGAGGTTTTTATGGAGGAAAACGCTATTTTGTTCCGGAATCCCTTGACGCATTCAATACCTGTTATTTTTGTGATGAAAATGTGAGAAGAGGAGTAGGCTTTGATAAGCCCCAATTGGGAACAGTGGGTCCCACTTGTGGTTGTGTTTCTATGACCAGTTTTGGTCATTCGGGCTTTACAGGCACTTATACATGGGCAGATCCTGAAAGTGAAATTGTGTATGTATTTTTATCAAACAGAACCTATCCGGATGTCAACAACAGAGAATTGATTAGAAGCAACATAAGAACTGAAATTCAACAAGCCATATATGATGCGATTGATTATTAAAATATAATATTCCAAAATCCAATAAAAACGCACAATACAACCATTAACCAATAACCATCAAAATATGAAAATTGCCATAGTATGTTACCCAACTTTTGGAGGTAGTGGTGTCGTCGCTACCGAGCTAGGAACTGAACTGGCAAAAAGAGGTCACGAAATACATTTTATTACTTATAAGCAACCGGTGCGACTCGAACTGTTAGCAAATCATATTCATTTTCACGAAGTAAATATACCGGAGTATCCTCTATTTAAATACCAGCCTTATGAGTTAGCGCTTTCCAGTAAACTAGTGGATGTCGTGAAACTGCATTCCATTGAAGTGTTGCATGTGCATTATGCTATTCCACATGCGTATGCAGGGTATATGGCTAAAAAAATGCTGGAAGAAGAAGGGATTAAAATTCCCATGGTAACTACACTCCATGGCACAGATATCACTTTGGTGGGCAATCACCCCTTTTATAAGCCGGCAGTGACATTTAGTATCAATAAAAGTGATGTGGTAACATCGGTTTCTCAAAGTTTAAAAGACGATACCTTGCGATTGTTTGACACAAAAGTACCTATTGAGGTCGTTCCAAATTTTATAGATTTGGACAAACACAACAATACAAAATCAAATGATTGCCAGCGACATGTGATGGCCGAAGAGCACGAGTATATTCTCACACACGTGAGTAATTTCAGGAAAGTAAAACGTATCGATGATGTGGTGAAGGTGTTTTATGAGGTACAAAAATCAATTCCTGCAAAACTGATAATGGTGGGTGAGGGACCTGAAAAAGAAATTGCAGAGGAGCTCTGCCAAAAATTAAATATCGAAAATAAAGTAATATTTCTGGGCAATAGTGATGAAGTGATAGAAATCCTCTGTTTTACAGATATCTTTTTACTCCCATCAGAAAAAGAGAGCTTCGGACTAGCTGCACTAGAAGCAATGGCTTGTGGTGTTCCTGTAATATCTACAAATACTGGCGGTTTGCCGGAAGTTAACGAGCACGGTATAAGTGGTTTTTTAAGTGATGTGGGAGATGTACAGGAGATGACTAAAAATACACTGAAGATTTTAAAAGATAAGACGACACTAAACATCTTTAAAATTGAAGCTAAGAAGACAGCTGCAAGATTTGATATTCATAAAATTGTACCTGTTTATGAAAAGTTGTACCTTCAATCCGTTGAAAAATTAAAAATAAAACTATAATGAAATATATTACGATTATTCTAGCTGCACTCTTTTTCTCTAATTGTGAAAGCACAAAACAAACACAAGATAACAATCCCAATGCAAATTTTGAGATCATCGCTCAAAGTGATTATGGAGGCAAAGAAACCAAAAGCTATGAGGTCATCAAAACCCAAGATGAACTCAATAAATCCATAGAAGGACTTCAGATGGAAGAAATTGCTATGAATAAAATGAAGTCCATTGATTTTAACAAACAAGTTGTTTTATCTCTACATTCCGGTTTGCACAATACCGGCGGTTATAGTATTGGAGTGGAAAATGTTGAAGTTAATGGAACTATCACTTATGTGACCGTAAAAACCACCACACCAAACGCGGACGAACCGGTAACTATGGCACTTACAAATCCATTTTGTATTGCTGTAATCGATAAAAATGAAACAATTATCTTTAAATAATAAATGATACATAAAAAAAATCGCATTACTGAACTTTCAGTAATGCGATTTTAAATTTTAGTTACTTCTTGTAACTAGAATTGATATCTTAAACCAAGTCCGATATCAAATCCCAAATCATCTCTGTAATCTCCAAACCCAATTTCAGGTCTGAAATCAAGAGATATCATTAATGGAATGTCAAAATTGTATTCAATACCAACGTCACCGGCAACAAATATAAATGTTTCATTATCCGGGTTTTCGGGAAAATCCCTGTCAAAATCAATACTTCCAACACCTCCGCCAACACCAGCATACCAGTTAAATCCACCGTCTATATTCCATACCCACTGGTAAAGTCCTGTGAGTTTAAAAGCATTTAAATCACTATTGCTTCTCCATCCAAGACCAAATTCCAATCTGTTATTTCCTCCAATTGCGCGTTGATAATTCACTTCAGTTCCAAAACCGTCATTATCTCCAATACGAATACCAATTGCGTTGTCGGCAATCTGTTGCGCTTCAGCTGTTAATAATAATCCTGTAAAAAATAATACTGTAAACAATACTTTTTTCATAATATAAATTAATTATTTAATGATTATTCTGCAATTTAACTTAAAATAATGAATACTATTTTATGTTTACTACTAATGTTTAGTTAATAAGTATTAAATCATGTTAATAGTATTTTTTAAGGAAATCGTACCTTTAGAGGGTAAAATCACTAAACGAATACAAACTGAAACAGTTAGCTGATAATTTAGAGGGAAATCTGGCTTATGATAGTACAACCCTTGCTCTTTATGCAACAGATGCTTCTGTTTACAGAATGCTGCCTTTGGGGGTTGCTTTTCCTAAAAATACTTCCGATTTACAAAAATTACTCGCTTTTGCAAGCAAAGAAGGAATTGGCTTAATTCCGCGCACAGCCGGTACTTCTCTCGCCGGGCAATGTGTTGGAAAAGGTATAGTGGTAGATGTTTCAAAGCACTTCACACAAATACTTGAGATTGATAAAACCAATAAAACAGTAACCGTAGCCCCCGGTGTTATTCGTGATGATTTAAATCGGGAATTGGCAAAGCACCAACTTTTTTTTGGTCCAAATACTTCCACGTCAAACCGCTGTATGATAGGAGGGATGGTGGGAAACAATTCCAGCGGAACCACTTCCATCAAATATGGTGTCACAAGAGATAAGGTACTTCAAATGGAAGTTGTTTTGACAGATGGCTCATTGGTAACTTTTGGTGAAATTGATGTAAATACATTTTTCGCTAAAGCGAAAGAAACCACTTTGGAAGGAAAAATTTATAAATACCTTTATCAACTTTTAGCCGATAAAGCTGTTCAAAAAAACATCATCGATTCCTTTCCAAAACCTGAAATTCATCGAAGAAATACCGGGTATGCAATTGATGAATTAATAAAAACAGAAGTATTTACAGAGAACGGAAACACCTTTAATCTTTGTAAACTCCTTTGCGGAAGTGAAGGAACACTTGCTTTTACTTCAAAAATCAAGCTGCAACTCGACGATTTGCCCCCTGCTGAAACCGTGATGATTGCAGCACATTTTGATTCCATTGAAAACTGTATGAAAGCAGTTGTTCCAGCTATGAAACACGATTTGTTTACCTGTGAGATGATGGATAAAGTGATCCTGGATTGCACCAAAGCAAGTTTAAAATACAAAGAGTACCGCTTGTTTATTGATGGAGATCCGGAGGCAATTCTTCTTTTGGAAATTAAATCACACTCCCCGGAAGAATCTTTGAAGAAAGCACAATTACTTTGTGATGATTTGGAACAACAAAATCTGGCTTATGCCTTACCCATATTACAAGGAGCGGATATAGATAAAGCATTGGAGCTGCGCAAAGCCGGTCTTGGTTTATTGGGAAATATGGTTGGCGATAAAAAAGCAGTAGCTTGTATTGAAGATACTGCAGTAGCTCTTGATGACTTGACAGACTATATCAATGAATTTACAGAGTTGATGAAAAAATTTGGGCAAAAAGCGGTGTATTATGCACACGCGGGTGCAGGCGAACTCCATTTGCGACCCATACTAAACTTAAAGAAAAAAGACGATGTAAAACTGTTTGAAGAAATCACAAATGCTGTTGCAAATCTGGTTAAAAAATACAGAGGATCCATGAGTGGAGAGCACGGTGATGGTATCGTGAGGTCTTCCTTCATTCCCTTTTTGATTGGGGAAGCCAATTATGAACTATTAAAACAACTTAAAAACCTTTTTGATCCTAACGGAATCATGAACCCCGGAAAAATTATTGATTCTTATCACATCACTGATAACCTGAGGTATATACCGGAACGTGAAGAACCTCAAATACAAACTCTTTTGAATTTTTCAGATTCGAAGGGCATTCTTAGGGCAGCAGAAAAATGCAACGGTAGTGGTGATTGCCGAAAACTGGAAGCTGCCGGCGGCATGATGTGTCCCAGTTATCGTGTGACAAAGGATGAAAAGGATAGTACACGGGGTCGCGCCAATGCCTTGCGTGAATTTCTCACCAACAGCGAAAAAGTAAATAAGTTTGACCACAGGGAACTGAAAGAAGTTTTTGATTTGTGCATCAGTTGCAAAGGTTGTAAAAGTGAGTGCCCGTCAAATGTAGATATGGCCGCTTTGAAAGCCGAGTTTGAATATCAATACCAAAAAGAAAACGGAAAAAGTCTTCGGTCAAAAGTCTTTGCTAAAAACCATCACTATAACAAAATGGGGAGCCGGTTCAGACCTGTGACAAACTTTCTTTTCAGTCACCCGATTTCCTCTTATTTAATAAAAAAAAGTATGGGAATTGCTCCAAAAAGAAAGCTCCCGTTACTATCATCTATAGATTTAAATAAAGAATATCAACTTATTAAAAAACAATTCATTAGTAATAAAAAAGAAGTTTATTTATTTATAGATGAGTTTACAGAATTCCTAGATACATCAATTGGAATAGATGCTATAAAATTATTGTTTCATTTGGGGTATCAAGTACTTGTTGTTCACCATGTGGAGAGTGGAAGAGCTATGATTTCCAAGGGCTTTTTAAAGGAAGCTAAAGCATGTGCAAATGCAAATATCGAAATTTTTAAAGAACTTATAACTAATGAGATCCCCTTGATTGGTTTAGAGCCTTCAGCAATATTAACTTTTAGAGATGAATATCTCAGACTGGGTGATGACAAGAAAGCAGCAGCACATTTGGCTAAAAATTCGTTTACCATTGATGAATTTCTTTCGAAAGAAATAAAAAATGGAAATATTCCCTCAGATTTATTTACGGAAGAAGTTAAAACTGTTAAGCTTCACTTACATTGTCATCAAAAAGCCCTTTCATCCGTAGAACACACATTTAATATCCTCAATCTTCCAAAAAATTATAAGGTAACTGTTATTCCTTCTGGGTGTTGTGGTATGGCAGGTTCTTTTGGGTATGAAAAGGAGCATTATGATATTAGTATGCAAATGGGCGAACTCACTTTGTTTCCTGCTGTACGTAAGGCTAACCCAGATACAATCATAGTAGCTTCAGGAACTAGTTGCAGGCATCAAATCAAAGAAGGGACTCAGCGTGATGCGATTCATCCGGTGACTGTTTTAAAAAAAGCCTTGAAGTCTTAAAATCGTTGCGGCATGAGCATCGCAGAAAGCAAATCGGGTAAATCATCACTTTCTTCTAAATAAGATTCTACCGGCGGACTTTTATAGCCCTTTGGATTGTATGTATATAATTCCCATTTTTCATTGTTGTATTCAAGAGCGGTTAGGTTTTCAACCCAATCCCCACTGTTTAAATAGACACAAGAACCTTTAAAGTTGGTTTTAGTTTCTATCTGTGGTTGGTGAATGTGTCCACAAACTACATAGTCAAAACCATTTTCTATGGCAAGGTCTGAAGCTGTTTTTTCAAAATCTCCAATAAACTTAACCGCGCGTTTAACACTGGCTTTGATGCGTTTTGAAAGCGAGTATTTTTCATGCCCCATTTTTAGTAAAAACCAATTTACCACTTGATTGATAAGGATTAAAAAATCATATCCCCAACCTCCTAGTTTAGCAATCCACTTGGCGTGCTGAATAGAAGCATCAAAAACATCACCGTGAAAAAACCAGGCTTTTTTGCCATCAAGGTTGAGCACCAACTTGTCCAAAACCTGAATATTTCCCATCTTGGTTTCACTGAATTTCCTAAGTTTTTCGTCGTGATTTCCGGTGATATAATAGACTTTGGTTCCTTTAGTTGCAAACGAAATGATTTTTTTAATGACCTGAAGGTGGGCTTTGGGAAAGTAACTTTTTCTGAATTGCCAAATATCGATAATATCGCCATTTAAAATGATTTTTTTGGGACGAATACTATTTAAATAATGCAACAACTCCTTTGCTTGACATCCATAAGTGCCCAAGTGCACATCTGAAATGACAACAATATCAACTTTTCTTTTCAAAATAGATTGGATTTTTACAAATTTCACTGTTTGGTGATAATCAAGCAATAAAAACAGTTTATTAGATACTTAAATCCATGTTATGATTTTGTCACCAACACAAATTGAATATTAGGGAATGATTAATTGAACTTATTATTAGTTCAAAATTTAGTGATCATTTTTTTCTATCAATCAGAAAATTCGTAGCTACAGATATTAAAGCCACGAATGCACCAATGTTTTTAAAGTACTACTTTTTAACATTGTAGTGGTATAATAATTTTGAAAACGCTATTCAACTCAATTCAGGTTGTCCGCAAGCTGTTACAGAAGGTTTAACTTAGGTGCATAAAGGCGGACTTTTTTAATTGGGTTGAACGCTATTCTAATGCCATAACAACACTAAGAGAATTTAAAGTTATAAATATTTGAAATTGAAAAACATATAATTAAAAAATAAAATCTCTTAAGGTATATTCGTGCATTAGTGGCACTTTTTCTTTCAAATTTAGTCTCTTGGATAAACAATATAGAAAACATTATTTTTAAATCTGTATTTTAAAAATTACATTTGTTGAAAGCATTTTATTTATGGCAGGCAATACATTTGGTTCACTGTTTCGTTTGAGCACATTTGGAGAATCTCACGGTGAGGCCATTGGAGGTGTCATAGAGGGTTGTCCCGCCGGTTTAAAAATAGATATTGATGCAGTCCAAGCCGAAATGCAACGCAGAAAACCCGGGCAATCAAAAATTGTAACGCAACGAAAAGAAGAAGATGAAGTACTCTTCCTGAGCGGTATTTTTGATGGCATTACCACAGGAAGCCCCATAGCTTTTCAAATAAAAAACACCAATCAAAAATCAAAAGATTATTCCCATAACAAAGACGTTTTTCGACCTTCCCATGCCGACTTCACTTATGATAAAAAATATGGATTGAGAGATTATCGGGGAGGTGGGAGGTCTTCTGCACGCGAGACCGCCAATTGGGTAGTGGGAGGCGCTGTGGCGAAACAGCTCCTGAAAAATATACAAATCAATGCTTTTGTTTCATCGGTTGGGGAATTGTTTATTGACAAACCCTATCAGGAACTCGATTTCTCAAAAACCGAAACCAATGACGTGCGTTGTCCCGATGAAGTGACCGCCAAAAAAATGGAGCAACTCATCAAAAAAATTAAAAAAGAAGGAGATACTGTTGGAGGAACCATTACGTGTGTGATTCAAAATGTACATGTAGGACTTGGCGAACCTGTTTTTGATAAATTACACGCCCGTCTGGGACAAGCTATGTTAAGTATCAATGCTGTAAAAGGCTTTGAATATGGAAGCGGCTTTTGTGGTGCCCGAATGAAAGGAAGTGAACATAATGATCTTTTTCAGGAAGATGGCACGACTAAAACCAATTTAAGTGGTGGTATTCAAGGCGGTATCAGCAACGGAATGGACATTTACTTTCGGGTAGCATTCAAGCCTGTGGCTACCCTTATGCAAAACCAACAAACAATAGACAAAGATGGGAATGCCACTGAAATACAAGGCAAGGGACGTCACGACCCTTGTGTAGTTCCTCGTGCAGTGCCCATTGTTGAAGCTATGGCAGCATTGGTATTGGCAGATTTTTATTTATTGAATAAAGTGGTTAGAAGTTAGAAGTTTAAAGTTAGACGTTAGAAGTTCAATTTTTTAAACACTTTAATACAAGTAAATTAATTTATATAAAAAAAGCAGCTGATATTCAGCTTAAACTTTAAAAACGTATCAATGAAAAAACTTGCACTACATTGGAAAATAATCATAGGGATGGTTCTCGGAATCATTTGGGCGCTGTTGTCAAGTACCATGGGCTGGAGTGCCTTTACCATCAATTGGATTGACCCCTTTGGAACGATTTTTATCAATTTATTAAAATTAATTGCAGTTCCACTAGTGTTGTTTTCCATCATAAGTGGTGTAGCCAATATTGGAGACCCTAAAAGCCTGGGAAGAATGGGAGGGAAGACCCTTTTAATTTATTTAATGACAACTGTTTTTGCGATTGGTATCGGACTTGTACTTGTAAATGTCATAAAACCGGGAAAATTAATTGACGAACAAAGCCGCATCGATAATAGAATAAGTTATGAAATATGGGCATCTGAACAAGGTTATGAAATAAAAGACGGGATTAACTATTTACAAGATCCTGATTTTTTTGAACGGGCACAAGAAATATCCGAATTAACGAAAAGTGAACTTAAAGAAGCTTCCGTTTCAGACAAGCTTGAAACAGCAGACAAAAGAAAAGAAACCACTCCGCTTCAACCTTTGATTGATATTGTTCCTGATAATTTCTTTTACTCTTTATCAAACAATGGCTTGATGCTTCAAATTATCTTTTTTGCCATCTTTTTTGGGGTCTGTCTCTTGTTTATACCTTCAGACAAGTCAAAGCCGGTTTTATCCTTTGTGGATGGTACCTTGGAGGTGTTCCTCAAAATGGTTGATTTGGTCATGCAAGCCGCACCGTTTTTTGTTTTTGCATTGTTAGCAGGAGTAGTAAGTAAAATGGCAGGAGACGATATTGGAAAAGTAATTGAAATTTTTAAAGGCTTGAGTTGGTATTCATTGACTGTTCTTGGGGGGCTTTTACTGATGATTTTTGTTATCTATCCTTTGGTACTCAAGATATTTGTCAAAAAAATTCCTTACAAAGGCTTTTTCAAAGGAATGGGGCCTGCTCAAACTCTGGCTTTTTCCACTTCAAGCAGTGCCGCAACTTTACCGGTAACTATGGAGTGTGTGGAGAACAACCTGGGTGTTGATAAAAAAATATCCAGTTTTGTACTTCCTATTGGGGCTACTGTTAATATGGATGGAACCAGTCTTTATCAAGCGATTGCTGTTGTCTTTTTGGCACAAATGCATATGATAGATTTGACGATTGGCCAGCAATTGATAGTGGTTATGACGGCAACCTTGGCATCCATAGGATCTGCAGCAGTTCCAAGTGCCGGTTTAGTTATGTTAATCATTGTACTGGATTCTGTGGGCTTAAACCCTGCGTGGATCGCGATTATTTTTCCTGTTGACAGGATATTGGATATGTTTAGAACCGTGGTGAATGTTACCGGAGATGCCACAGTTTCATCAATTATAGCAGACGGGGAAGGGATGTTAAATTATCGAGATGTTGAGAGTCCCTCAGAAACTTTTGAAATTAAAGAATAAAATTAAACCTGCAATTTTGCAGGTTTAATTGTTTTATCTTCTGTTTGCTATGTAACGATTTAGTTCCTCTGTTGAAGCTTCCCATTCAAAAGCCTGAGACACTTTAAAATAGTTTCCAATGTCATAAGTATAATCATAAGCAAACTTGGCAAAGTCAAGCTTTGTTTCTTCCCATTCCATCAATTGAACTATATCTCGCACCTGGTCTGCAAATAAACAATTTGAAGCAACAATTTGTTTTGCTAAGCTTAAACGGGTTTCATCCCAACTCTTTGAAGCCACTGTACTTTTAGCGTCTTGAAAGTCTGATACTTCCATAGGCCAGGGACAACCGATGGGTCCACCATAACCCTGCATGACATAGTGATTTTGTTGAGAGCCACTTGAGACTACTGTAGTTGTTTCTTCATAATAACCTAAATTATCATTCACATTCACATTGACGCTAACACCTGTGCCACCAACATTCACATCCATATTCATTCCGCCCATGGTACCACCGGTGTTTACACGTGTTGATACAGTTTCTGTGTAAACCGGTTCAGTGACAACTGTGCCAATAACCCGCTGATTGGGAACTTCTACATAAACATCAGGCAGTGGAACTGCAGAAAACATTCGCAATTTAAGTTTTCCTTTTTTCTCGATTACACGATATGTAATTTCAGCAGATTGTTCCGGCATGTACAAATTGGTTTCCAAAGTTTCCTTATCCGGTGATTCAAATACCAATTTTGCCCTGTAAAGAGGTGCATTCAAGTTGGTAACCAATACATTGGATTCCGGAAATTCGTGTTGTTGAATATTGTTCAGAAATAAGGTAAATTTTGAATTGTCTTCGGTAAAAATAATGACGTTATAGTTTAATTGAGCAGAGACAATAGCTGTAAAAAATAGTGTTAAAACACTGAGCGTAATTGTTTTCATAAAGTAGGGTTTTTTAGTTTTTTATTTGAGATTTACAAATCTAATGCCAATTTAATGGTTTAGTCAAAAAAAATTAAAATTAATTTTTACAATATTACTAAAATTATTAATTTGCATGACATTAATTATCAATTGAATACATCTTTTTACAATTAATTTATTATTTGATAACTTTATAGTTAATACAACATAGCTTTTTAAATCTATTTTTACAGTCCTCAAATCTTAACTCCTGCTTCTGCGTAAATACACAGAAGATGAAATTTTTTGTACTAATAAGTTGCTTGTTGTTTACTTATAGTAGTGTCGCCCAAGTGGGAATAAACACTACGAATCCTAGTCCGGCCGCAGTGCTAGAAGTGAATAGCAGCTCAAACGGAACAGATTTTGGCGGCTTTATGCCACCACGGGTAACTCCAACTGAACGGGATGCTATTCCTGTAACCACTGCAGATGAAGGCATGCTGGTGTATGTAATCAACCCACCCAACAGTCAACTTCAGATATGGGATGGGAGTGCCTGGCAAACTCTTTTTCCTCAGAACATTGAGTTTTCAGCTGTTTTGGCGGCTTGGGAGGTTTTGGGTGTCCCTGCTTTTGGACCTAGTCCTTTTGATGCTGCAACAACAAGCCCAAGTGTAACGATTGGGGGATTAACCCGTGGAGGAGGCTTAACAACATCAGGCGGGGGATCAAATGATTCTTGGGGAGCTGACGGATGGTTTGTAGTCGGTTTTCCAACACAAACTCAGGCTCTTTCAGTCACTAATAACAGATTTGTAACTTTTACCATCACTCCTAATTTTGGAGTCAATGTTTCTTTAACAACTATAGAGCCATACAACATAAGACGTTCAGGAACAGGTCCTACAACAGGAATTTGGCAATACAGTATCAATGGAACCGATTTTTTTGATATCGGGACACCCATCATTTGGGGCCCAGTTACAACTGCTCCAGGAAACGATCAATCAGCCATTGATTTAAGCGGTATCGCAGCCCTTCAAAATTTGACTTCAACAACAACTGTAACTTTAAGGATTGTCAATTGGGGTGCCACAGGAGCCGGAGGGACCTGGTACATCAACAACATTAACGGCAATGATTTGATAGTGAAAGGAAACTTGCGATAGTTATATGATTTACTATTTGATTCCGGGATTTAATTTTCTACTTTTTTATTTTGTTAGTTGTTAAAATTGTTTAGTTTTAAAATTCGATTATTTAACAACTTGAAAGTGATTTGCTTTCTTCAAACCATCACCTTATGAATGTTTGCTTTATAATGTACCCTTGGCACGAGATATCACCTGAGAATGACTCCACGTTGGCCATGATTCACGAGTTTGTAAAGCGCGGTCACGGACTGGCCATCACCACACCAGCCAATCTTACGATTAGAGACAGCGTTGCATTTGCCTTCTCAAGAGTGATGAAACGAAAAGATAAAATTTCCAACAATTTAAAATCTTTTCACACTAAAGCAGAGTTTTATGATGAAATGCTTCCACTTGCCGGTTTTGATGTGATTATCCTGAGGAGCAACCCGCCGTTGGATATGATTATGCTCAACTTTTTGGATTCAGTGAAAGATGATGTTTTCATTATGAATGACCTCGATGGGATACGCCGTGCAAACAACAAGCTCTATACTGCTGTTTTTGAGGATGAAAACAATGAAATCATTCCGCGTACGCATGTGACTAAAAATAAAGAATACTTAAAAAGTGTCATTAAAGACGGACCCGATAAAATGATTTTGAAACCTTTGAATGGTTTTGGTGGTTCAGGAGTAATCCTTTTGGAAAAACGAGCTATGAAAAGTATTAATTCGTTGCTTGACTTTTATATCGACAATGCCGATGGCACTTCAAATTATGTCATCCTTCAGGAGTATATTGAAGGTGCAGACCAGGGGGATGTGAGGGTTTTGATTCTTAATGGAAAACCCATAGGCGCTATGCGACGTGTACCCGGTGAAGAGGATCACCGTTCTAACGTGAGTGCTGGAGGACGTGTTGAAAAACACAGCTTGACAAAACAGGAAAAAGAGCTTTGCAGACGCATTGGCCCGAAACTGGTAAAAGACGGACTCTATTTTGTGGGTATTGATATCATTAACGGGATGCTGGTTGAAGTCAATGTCATGTCACCCGGGGGTATTACTTATATGAATACAGTGTATAAAACAAAAGTTCAGGAAAAGGTCATCGACTTTGTAGAAGATAAAGTGTTAGAGATGGTCAATGCCTTTGAACGAAGAAAAAAACTGCGTAAACACGTTGATGAAGCGTAAATGAGTTTTTGAGTCATTGAGTCAGTGAGTATTGCTCCTTGGATGCTGGGTGTTTTACGTTTTTTCTAAAAAAATTCTTATAAATCATTCCATCAACAAATAACAAATTTCTAATTTCAAGATTTGAAATACAATTCATGAAACGACTTTCCATAAAACAGATACTAAAAAATATTGAAAATGAGCTTCAATTTGAAGCTGTTGTTGACGATTATTCTTTTACCATAAAGATAGATGAATATGTTCCTTATATCTGTGGTGCTGTACACGACGGGCATCAGTTCAGGAAAGAACTTTGGGACAACTGCCTGCATACACAATATGACCGATGGTTTGAAGAAGACCCTTGTACCAAAGAATTTGTCAAATCCCATCCCATAGTCATTGCCGGTTGTGACAGCCGATTTGAATATGACCTCAATCGCGACCCTGAAAATGCCATCTATGAAGATGCCTGGGGTAAAAAACTATGGAAAACCCCCTTGCCCGACAATCAAAAACAACAAAGCCTTCAAAAACATCTTAACTTTTATAAGGTTGTAAGCGCTTTAATATCAAAATTGGAAGCAAAATTTGGTGCTGTAATCGTCTATGATATGCATTCCTACAATTGGCGACGATGGGACAGGGAAGTGCCTGTCATCAACTTGGGAACAGCCAATATTGATAATAAGCGCTTTGGAAATCAGGTAGAATCTTGGAGGACCTCTTTAGCAGAATTGGAATTACCACACGGTATCATCGCCACCTCCAAAATCAATGACACCTTTCAAGGCAATGGATATTTCCTAAAATATATTACCAAAAACTTTAAAAATACCTTAGTTTTGGCAACAGAATTCAAAAAAATATATTGTGATGAATATGCCCAAATCATCTTCCCTGAGGTGGTTTCTGCAATCGAAATTCAATTGAGAGAAAAAATCAAATCACATGCTTACTCCTTTTACAATGCACACAAAAAATAACTCATCCCTTTCCGAAAAAGTTAAAAAAGAACATCCCAATCTGGTCAAAATTGACAACCACCTCAATCAGCTTGTGCAAAAGATTGAATTGCTCAATTACATCAACCCAATAAACATCGAGCAGGAAAAGCGCAACTTCTTCGCATCCAAATACAACATCAATCCGAAATTCAAGTACCGCCGGATTGATTTTGATGCTCACAAAATGCAACAAGAACTGTTTTCACAACCAATCGACACGATTAAGGACGCAGAATCCAGAGCTTTTTACCGGGATATCATTTATGATTACTCAGGACTCATTCAATGTATAGAGACTATTAGTCAGCCGCAAAAATTTTATTTCAATGCGTTGAAATCTTTTGGTACACCCAAAGACAAAGACGTTGAAAACGCCCGTTTTATTTTGCACTTTACAGATGATGCTTTTGACCCTGAACTTCAGCCGGCTTATAATGTGAATGATGCCATTGATTATTTCAGAGACTTTATGAAAGTGTATGATTTTCCTTTTAACATCAAGGTTTCGACAAAAATCACGGCTGCGGCTATGGTGCAAAACAACACCCAGACACTTATTTTAAAGAAAAACCATTTATACAGTGCCAATCAATTGAAAGTGCTTGCAAACCATGAGATTGGAGTGCATTTGGTTACTACCTTCAACGGATTAAATCAACCTCTTAAAATTTTTCATAACGGTTTCCCTCAAAATGTAGAAACCCAGGAAGGGCTTGCTGTTTTTAGTGAGTATATGAGCGGTTGCCTTACTTTGTATCGTTTAAAAGAGCTTTCTTATCGTGTACTTGCAGCAGATAGTTTGCGCAAAGGATTTGATTTTTGTGACACTTTTGACTTGTTGCACAATCAGTATAAACTCAATAGGGAAGAGGCTTACAATATTTCGCTAAGAGCGCACAGAGGTGGCGGATTTACAAAAGATTATATGTACCTCACCGGACTGAAAAAAATCTATAACCACTATAAAAACAGGGAGTCCCTTGATAATCTCTTAAGCGGAAAAGTGACTTTAGAGTACAACCACATTGTTGAAAAGTGGAAAAATGAAGGTTTGGCTGCGGCAAATACTTATGAAAATTATGCTTTCGCCGAAAACAGAAACACCAATTCCAAGTTGGAATTTATTCTGGACAATCTCAAATAAGTTTTAACGAGTTCAGTTACAAAAACTTTGATTTCAACTCCGGTGTGGGAATCATGCAGTTTTCTTTTTTGCCAAACCATTTGTAACGGTTTTTGGCACCGGTGGTCTATACCCAATTTCTAAATAAGCCTGAAGGAAACAAAAAACCGCAAGCAGGAGGTAAACCCATTTCAAATTTATGGCAACTTTTAGTGCCATAATATACTTCGCGCAATAAGTATCCTTTCAGGCGTCTTAACCATTTACATCAGAATAACCTTTTATGGTAACTTTAAAATAACACAAAAAAAACCTAGTAGTTTTTAATTGTTTTTAAGTTTGTCTCCACTATATCAAAAAGCTTATTTATGAATTATCCCCATGATTATTGGCGATTATGTGTTTTAATTTTCTGTTTTTTATTTTCTTACAAAGGCGTGGGTCAGGTGGGGATAAATACATCAAACCCAAGTCCGGCAGCGGTACTGGATGTAAACAGTTCTAATGATGGAATCAATTTTGGTGGATTTCTACCGCCCAAAGTATCCCTTACACAGCGCAATAATATACCTGTAGGCACAAATGATGACGGCTTGATGGTTTTTCTCTCTGAAGGTACCAACCGCTGTTTGCAAATTTATGACGCTATTGAATCTGCCTGGTCAAATGTGTATTGCATGCCTGTAAATGATCCTGTTTATACTCTTTTGGCAGGATGGAATGTAAGTCCGTTAACAGGGGGATCAGGTAATTATGGTCCAAGTCCATTTGCAGCAACTGCCACAAGTCCTTCTGTTATAGTTGGAGGATTAATCCGAGGTGCTGGTATTGGAACAGGTGGTTCCGGAGCAACAGGTGCTTGGGGAGGAAATAGTTTTAATGTGACGACAAAGGCGAATGCTATCACTAATAATAAATTTGCGACATTTACCATAACCCCTTCTTCTGGGGAAAATGTTTCCATAACCGATATAGACCCATACAATATCAGACGCTCCGGAACAGGACCTACAACAGGGATTTGGCAATACAGTATAAATGGAGTGGATTTTTTTGATATTGGTAGCCCAATAACCTGGGGAGGTACCACTTCGGCAGCTGGAAATCTACAACCTGCAATGGATTTAAGTGGTATCCCTGCTTTGCAGAATTTAACATCTGCAACAACGGTTACTTTTAGATTAGTAAATTGGGGAGCAAGTGCAGCCGGTGGTACCTGGTACTTAAATAATTTTCAAACTGGCGATGACCTTATCGTTCGGGGATATGTAAATTAACTTTATTCCAAAAAACGAAGCTATATATGTTCCAAAGAAAGATAAAGGATTTCCAACAAATACATTTAATGGCACCGCTTATAATATGAAAAAGGTATTAGTTATAGTTCTATTAATTCATTTTGTTCCTATGGATGCCCAGGTGGGGATAAACACTACTAATCTGAGCAGTGCTGCTGTATTGCACCTGGAAGCAGAAAATGTACAGACAACAAAAATAGGCGGGTTTTTAATGCCTGTGGTTACTGAAAGTGAACAAAGCAGTATCCCGGTTTCTATTTCAGATGACAGAGATGACGGACTGATGGTATTTGTCAGTGATCCCGTAACGGGAAAACAATGCTGGGATATTTATGATGGTATTGTTCATGCCTGGAGGAGCATAAATTGCCTGAATGTTACTTGTAGCGGCGATATCTTATTTGTAGAAGATTTTGATAGTTATGTTGGAGATACGGGTGTCTCAGGAGTCACATCCTCCAGTGGAGATTATCCATCAGGTGTCACAAAATGGACCTTGACCAGTTTTGAATCTTATGGTAGCAGTACACCGTCATTGCCCGGGACACTTTTGGATGCAAACGATTTTGCATTGGTGCAATCAGGTAAATTGGCACTCAGGGACACAAACGGTATTTTCCAATTTCAGACACAAGAAATTGATATATCAGGATATACAGATATAGGGATTTCTATGGAAGTGAGTACGGGAGGTGACCTGGAATATGCTCCTTCACAGCATATTGATGATTTTACTTGTGGTTTTGATAACTCTGATTATTTTGATTTAGCCTATTCTACTGATGGGGGTATTTCCTTTACAAAAATTACCAACTATATCGGACTGGGCACTATAAATCATACACTTGTAGATAATTTGACCGGAACTGTTACAGTTTCCGTTTCCGGAATATCAGGCACGAGCCTTATCATTAGGGTTCGTCTTCAAACCTGGGCTGCTGATGAATATTATTATTTAGATAATATTGTTGTTAGTTGTAATTGACAAAACATAGATCATCACTATTCTAAAAACTTAGAGCGCAGTTCAGGAGTGGGAATCATACAGCTTTCTTTTTTACCAAACCATTTGTAGCGGTTTCGGGCAATGATATCATAGACCCAATTCCTGAAAAAGCGGGGCAATATCATAAAACCATAAAGCAGGGGATAACCACCGGCCAGGTGACGGGCTATCTTTAAAGCTGCTGTTGATTTTGAATAGTAGTGTTCACCGTCAATAAGTAAAATGGAATCCACTTTTGATGTGTCAATATTATGAGTTTCAATCAACTCCTGGCCTTCATTAGATTGAATAGCAGCAAACCGAAACAAATCCTTTTTATCCCTTTTAATGATCAACACTACAGAACCGTTGCAGAGATTACATACACCGTCAAAGAGAATAATTTTTTTGTCTTGAGTGCCCATAGTGCAAAGTTACTTCTTTTTTCGTTCAACAAACTCAAGTTCGGTGATGGAAACATTGGTGGTAAACATCCCATAATTGACGATGGCTTTTTTCTTTTCGATACTATCAATAATACCAATGGCTCGGCCGTCTTGCATTCGCACGCGATCGCCCACTTTTAGTTCTACCTTGGGCTTGTTGTCTTCCTTTTTTTTCTCGATGGCTTTTTCCTTTTTCTTTTTCTCTCTGATGACAGCTACCTTTTGAGTAACCTCTTTCTCTATTTCTTTTTCCTTGGCTTTTACTTCCTTTTTAACCTTGGGTGGATCCTTTTTCTTTTTTGAATTTTCTACAGCTACAATTTTTAAAAATTCGTCTATGAGTTGTTTCTTCTTTTTATTATTCAAAAAGTTTTCGGCAAGAGTATCGATTTTTTTGCCTAAATAAATTAATTTTTGATTGCTGTCATACAATTCCTGATAGCTTTCCAGTTTTTGCTGGATTTTTGTATTGATTTCTTCCAGTTGTTTGCTTTCTGTTTTGGCTTTGTCTTCTTCGCTTTTTAGTGATTCTGATGTTTTTCTTAGCTTGGCTCGTTCTTTTTGTAAATCGGCGATGGTTTTGTCAAAGCGCACTTTGCTGCGTTCAATTTTCTTTTTGGCTTTGTTGATTAAACTGTATGGAATCCCATTTTTTTGAGCCACCTCAAAAGTAAAAGAGCTTCCGGCTTCACCAATGTGAAGCTGGTAAACAGGCTCCAGTGTTTTTTGGTCAAACTGCATGTTGGCATTCACGGCGTGAGGCAGTTCGTTTGCAAGCATTTTTAGATTGCTATAATGTGTTGTGATGATTCCAAAAGCTTCCCGTTCATAGAAAACTTCCAGAAATGTTTCGGCCAGCGCGCCACCCAGTTCGGGGTCACTTCCGGTTCCAAATTCATCGATTAGAAAAAGCGTTTTATCATTGCACTTCTTCAGAAACTGGTTCATCATTTTCAGGCGGTAGCTGTAGGTGCTCAAATGATTTTCAATAGATTGGTTATCACCTATATCAGTGAGAATGCGGTCAAAAAAGCAGAGTTCGCTTTTCGGGTCCACCGGAATTAAAAATCCACTTTGTAACATGACCTGCAACAGTCCTACGGTTTTTAAAGTGATGCTTTTCCCGCCGGCATTGGGTCCTGAAATAACGATAATGCGTTTATTAGTTTGAAGTCCAATAGTCTGCGGAAAGGTTTTTTCTTTCTTCTTTAAATTACTGAGGTAGAGAATGGGGTGGAAAGCATCTTTCAAATAGAGGTTTCGTTCTTTGGTAATGGAGGGTAGAACGCCATTTATTTTTTTTGAATATTTGGCTTTCGCCGAAATCACATCAATTTCAATCAAATAATTTTGATACGCTTTTAAATCCTCCCTGAATGGCCTGATGAACTCAGTGAGTTGTTTGAGAATTTTCTTGATTTCTTCTTTTTCATCAAAGAGCAGATTGTTAAGTTCGCGTGATAATTCGAGTGTTGCTGCAGGCTCAATAAAGACAATACTTCCGGTTTTTGAAGTGCCCATTGCTGCTCCTTTTACTTTTTTTCGATACATTGCTTTAACTGCCAGGACGCGTCTGTTATCAATGATGGATTCCTTTATTTCATCCAGATATTCCCCTGCTGCTGCCTGACTGAGTGCGGTCATGAAGGAAGCATTGATTTTTCCTTTCATTCCGTTCATAGCTCTTCTTATGACGGCCAAATCGGGTGAAGCGTCATCTCTTATTTCTCCAAAGCGGTCAATGATACCTTTAATAGCCTCTGAAATGGTTTTATCAAGATGAATTTCTTCTGAGCGTTCAAATAGATGGATGTAAAACTGATTGTATTTTTTAAAAAAAGAAAGCAGTTCGGCTGTGGTTTGGCAAACACTGAGTATTTTTCTAAAAGACCCCACTTCCAGGGTGCTATTTTCAACTCCCAATAAATTAAGTTCAGAGGTGATGGCATCAAAGCCGTGATTGGGAATGCGATTGTCGCCCTCCAGGGAGACTTTATATTGATTTACTTCCAAAAGTGCCGTGCGAGCAGTTTCTATGTTTTGAAAAGGTCTTGTTTCAAGCAGTTTGTCTTTACCTAATTGGGTAACACAATGGGATGCTGCCTGATCTAAAACAGTGGGAAACTCCAGATCTAAAAGTGTTTTGGAATGTATTTGAATCATGTGCGGATTTCTACTTAATTTTATGCCTGAATATTTTTGTAAAAGTAAGGATAATGCAGGTAAAAATAGAAGAAAGTTGGAATGCAAAACTCAAGGACGAATTTGAGAAAGCCTATTTCAAGGAATTGGCAGCATTTGTAAAAAGTGAATACCAATCCCACACCTGCTATCCACCGGGGACTACTATTTTTGCTGCTTTTGATCACGCCCCTTTTGAGAAAGTAAAAGTAGTAATTCTGGGTCAAGACCCTTATCACGGACCCGGTCAAGCCAATGGGTTGTGTTTTTCTGTAAACGATGGGATTTTGAAGCCCCCTTCATTACAAAATATATTTAGGGAGATTCAGCAGGATTTGGGTATTCCCATTCCGGAGAGTGGTAATCTTGAACGCTGGGCAGATCAAGGGGTGTTTTTATTGAATGCTACACTTACCGTTAGAGCCCATCAAGCCGGGAGCCATCAAAACAAAGGGTGGGAGCTCTTTACCGATTCCGTGATAGAAACAATTTCAGATGAAAAAGAAGGGGTGGTGTTTTTACTTTGGGGCGGTTTTGCCAAAAAGAAAGCAAAATTAATAGATGACAACAAACATCTTATCCTTACTTGTGGACATCCCTCACCATTGAGTGCCAACAGGGGTTTTTGGTTTGGAAATAAACATTTTAGCAAAGTAAATGCATATTTAAAAGAAAAGGGAAAACAGGAAATAAACTGGTAAAAGTAAAGGGGGATGGATAACAGTACTAAAACAAATTTTTTATTCTTCTCCGGGTGTTTTGGTTTCTGAAGCATCGTTACAACTAAAGTGTAACAATAGAAAGTTACAAGCAACCAGAGCACCGATAATAATCAAAACAGTCATCATATCTAATTGGTTATTTCTATATAGATGTCGTTGATTTAAAAAGGTTGCGTTTTGAGGTTAAATTTTTGCAATTATTTTTTCTGAAGGCACTTTGCTATCGATCAGTTTAAGTTCCAACAGGCGGTTTTGCACTTCTTCCAGTTCAACATCAGTAAGGTTTTTCCGGCTCCATTCCGTTAAAGAAAGCCATTCCTGCACATCTTCCAGTTTCTGTTGGTATCGATTTGAAAGCAACACATCAATATCTGGAATGCTTTTGAATTTCCTGGTTTCTGCATTAATGATGTCTAAAATAACTTTGACCGCTTCCGGTTCATTTTCCAGAATGTCATTTCTCACAGCGATAACAAAACAAGGCCAGGGAGTGGGGCAGTTACCTACACGGCGAAAAATCCCCTGATCCACAAAGGGTTTGGTCGTGAATTTTTCCCACATAAAATAGTCGCCTTTTCCTTCCGGAAGTCCCTGTAACGCTCCTTCAAGAGTATCGATTACTTTAAATTTTAAGTCGGAATTGATATCCCAGTTATGATTTTTGGCATTGATAAACGCCATCAAATGGGAACCCGAACCAAACCGACTGATTGCCGCATTGGTTCCCTTTAAATCGGAGACAGTATGGTAATCTGAATTTTTAGCGACGTGGATTCCCCAAATCAAAGGCGATTTCACAAACACCTGAACTATTTTTGCCTCATTGCCCTTTATAATATCTCTTACAATTCCTTCGGTTAAGATAACGGCCATATCAATTTCCTTGTTTCGCAAGGCTTTGTTCATTTGACCGGTACCACCCGGGTAATCAATCCAGCGTAAATTAATATTTTGTTTCTGAAAGGATTTCTCCTTGAGAGCTAAATACCATGGAAAGTTAAAATGCTCGGGTACACCACCAATTTTGAAATTCTTCATTATTTTTTAAACGGTTAATATACGCTCAAGGGCATAATCGATTAGTGTTTCAACTAATTTTTTGGGATTCTGACTAAACTCCCCGGTAACGCGATTGGCAATCAATGCATTGAGAGAAATTGCACGGTGTCCCAGTAATTTTGAGAGTCCGTAAATCCCTGCGGTTTCCATTTCCATATTGGTAATGTTGAGTCCTTTGTATTGAAATGACGCCAGCTTTTTATTAATAGTTGGGTCTTGAAGCGGTAAACGAAGTACTCGTCCCTGCGGACCGTAAAAACCAATATTGGTAGCCGTTATACCTGATTTAGTCATATCAGACTTAAAATTGGCAATTAAATTTTGTGAACCTTTAATGACATATGGTTCTGATTTTTTGGAAAACCAACCGGTGTGTTCCATAAACTTTTTTGTAGCATCCATTTCTTCCACACCGGTTGACTCATAAAAATGCATCAGACTATCAAAACCGATAGACATCTCACTCAATAAAAAGGAATCCAAAGGCACTTCCTGATTGATGGAACCTGAGGTGCCAATTCTAATAATATCCAGGGATATCAAGTCATTTTTGACTTCTCTTTTTTGAAGGTCTATATTCACTACGGCATCGAGTTCGTTAAGAACGATATCGATGTTATCTGTGCCGATACCTGTTGAAATCACGGTAATGCGTTTTCCTTTGAAATTACCGGTTTGAGTTTTGAACTCCCTGTTTTGAACCGTAAACTCTATACTTTCAAAATGTTTAGTGATTTCTTCCACACGATCGCTGTCGCCCACAGTGATGACGGTATCTGCTACCTGCCCGGGAAGGAGTTGTAGGTGGTAAACACTTCCATTGGGGTTTAATATAAGTTCTGATGCGGGTATTTTCATGTTTTTTGTTTCAAGTTTCAAGTTTCAGGTTTCAAGTTCCAAAGTTTGTAGATTGCTAGAATTTAACAAGAAACCAGAAACTATAAACGAGAAACTTTTTATCCTCCAACGCGTTTTACTTTAAACCCTTTCGCTTTAAGCATTTCCATGATTCGGTCGCGGTAATCGCCCTGAATAATGATTTTTTCTTTTTTAAAACTACCGCCAACACCCAGTGTGGTTTTTATATCCCTGGAGAGCATTTTAAAATCAGCATCGGCTCCGGTATAACCTTCGATGATGGTAATGGGTTTTCCTTTTCGTTTTTCATATTTACATAGGAGTGGGTCGTCCTGTAGCCAAAGTTGATCAGTGCCTTCATCACTTTCCTGAACAGGATCTGACTCTTCATGATCGGGAAATAAGTTTTTTAATTGATCTTTTAAGTCCATCGAAATTTTTTAAAAAGTAAGAACCTGATTGCTTTCTGCAATTAATTGGGTGAGTTCAGCCATTGTGCTTCGTTGGGAGTTTTCCATCATATACTCCTGTTTTAAACCCCGGGCATCCATGCAACTGCCACATAATTTTACAGAAGCTCCTTTATTTAAGGAAAGTTTGAGCATACGCTCAATATTGTAATAGCCATTTGGTGTGTTTTGGTTTGCAATAGCACAATTGACGGCGTCTGCCATTAAAAATATACAAACTTCTGTTTCCGGGTAGTCTTTGTTGGTTTGATTGGCTATACGCAATGCATTGTATGCTTTTTCAGTACCGTATGGTGCATCGTTAATGATGATGAGTATCTTCATATTTATTTTTTTATCAATCCGATATCCACTAAACGTTCATACAAAAATTCTCCGGCAGTGATGTCATCAAAAGCTTTTGGGTGCGTTTCATCAATACACTCAGGCAAACAGTTTAAAGGCATATCACTGCGTGGGTGCATAAAGAAAGGTATCGAGTAGCGGGGTTTGTCCCATTCTTCCTTAGGCGGATTGACGACTCTGTGAATCGTTGAGCGCAATTTGTTGTTGGTATGACGCTCCAGCATATCACCCACATTGATGACGAGTTCGTCTTCTTGTGGAATCGCATCCATCCATACACCATCTTTCCGCAACACCTGCAGTCCGCCGGTGGAGGCTCCCATTAATAAGGTAATCAAATTAATATCACCGTGAGCACCTGCTCTTACGGCTCCTTTGGGTTCTTCAGTAATAGGAGGGTAGTGGATGGGTCTTAAAATACTGTTTCCATTGCTTGCCCAATGATCAAAATAGTTCTCGTCAAGACCAATATAGAGTGCCAGAGCACGTAAAACGTAAATACCAGTTTTCTCCAGCATTCTGTATGCTTCCATACCGGTTTTGTTGAAATCAGGCAACTCACTTACCTGAACGTTTTTTGGATATTCATCAATGAGATTGGCATCAGCTTCAGGTTCCTGACCAAAATGCCAGAATTCTTTTAAATCGCCTTCTTTTTTGCCTTTGGCGTGTTCTTTTCCAAAGGAAACATAACCGCGCTGGCCTCCTAAACCTTCAACTTCATAGTACTTTTTAGTTTCCACCGGCAGAGCGAAAAATGCCTTTATTTCTTTATATAATTCGTCAACCAGCTGATCGTCTAAGAAGTGGTTTTTTAAAGATACAAAACCAATTTCCTCATAAGCACGACCAATCTCGTCCACAAACTTTTGTTTTCTGTTTGGATCCCCACTAACAAAGTCGGCTAAATCCACACTGGGAATATTATTCATTGTCTTAATTTTAAAATGCAATTACAAAGATACCAAAAAACTAGAGGAATTAAAACCATTTATTTGCTCGTAATTTTGTTTGAAGCGTCATTTAAAACAACATTTTTTTCTACTTTTACCCAATAATTTAACTACACTATGAGCACGACCATTTCTGAACATTCTACAATAAAATTTGTGTCAAACAACCTGGAAAACACTCAAAAGATAAACTTGTATAAGCGTATGCTGAAACCTCGTTTGATTGAGGAGAAAATGTTGATATTATTGCGTCAGGGTAAGATTTCAAAATGGTTTAGCGGTATTGGTCAAGAGGCGATTGCTGTGGGTGTAACTGCTGCCCTTAAAAAAGAAGAATATATTTTGCCGATGCACAGAAACCTGGGGGTTTTCACAGGTCGTGACATCCCTTTATTTCGTTTGTTTTCTCAATGGCAGGGAAAAGCCAACGGATTTACCAAAGGACGTGATCGTTCTTTCCATTTTGGAACACAAGAATTTAAAATTGTGGGCATGATTTCCCATTTAGGTCCGCAACTGGGTGTTGCAGATGGTATTGCACTGGGGAACCTGCTTAAGAAAAACAAACATGTGACAGCTGTATTTACCGGAGAAGGCGGTACCAGCGAAGGTGACTTTCACGAAGCTTTAAATGTAGCGGCTGTATGGGATTTGCCTGTTTTGTTCTGTATCGAAAACAATGGCTACGGACTTTCAACGCCTACAAATGAGCAGTATCGTTGCAAGCACATGATTGATAAAGGATTGGGTTATGGTATGGAAGCCCATCAAATTGATGGGAACAACATCCTTGAAGTTTATACAAAAGTATCTGAACTTGCAGAAAGCATGCGTGAAAATCCGCGTCCTGTATTTATTGGAGTTCATCACCTTTAGAATGCGTGGTCATGAGGAAGCAAGTGGAACCAAATATGTTCCTCAGGACCTTATGGATGCTTGGGCACTCAAAGATCCAGTTGAGAATTATGAAAAATATCTTTTAGAAACTGAAGTACTTAAAGAGGACAAATGATTCAAAATTTCAGAAAGGAAATCAAACAGGAAATTGATGAAAACCTTGAGCTTGCTTTCGCTGGAACCTGATCATTGAGTCCTAACTGAAATAAATGAGTTAAATGATGTATATAAAGAGTTTGCTATATCAAGATAGTTAAACCAAATAGTGAAGTTAAAAATATACGATTAATCGATGCCATTTCTGAAAGTTTAAAGCAAAGCATGGAGCGTCATCATAATTTGGTAATTATGGGTCAGGATGTTGCAGAATATGGTGGAGTTTTTAAAATTACTGACGGTTTTGTAAATGCTTTTGGAAAAGAACGCGTGCGCAATACACCCATCTGTGAATCGGCCATTGTTTCTGCAGGGATGGGACTTTCTATCAATGGTTTCAAAGCAGTTGATTGAAATGCAGTTTGCTGATTTTGTTTCTTCGGGTTTTAATCCCATTGTTAATTACCTTAGCTAAAAGTCATTATCGCTGGAGTGAAAATGCCGATGTAGTGGTGCGTATGCCCTGTGGCGCCGGAGTGGGTGCGGGACCCTTTCACAGTCAGACCAATGAAGCCTGGTTTACCAAAACACCCGGATTGAAAGTGGTTTACCCTGCATTTCCTTATGATGCTAAAGGACTATTGGCTACCAGTATTGAAGATCCTAATCCTGTGTTGTTTTTTGAGCACAAAGCCTTGTACCGAAGTATCTATCAGGATGTACCCACTGATTATTATACGCTACCTTTAGGAAAAGCAGCTCTTTTAAAAGAAGGTAGCGATGTTACTGTAATTACTTATGGTGCCGGTGTGCATTGGGCTCTGGAAGTGTTAGAAAAACATTCTGATATACAAGCAGATTTGATTGACTTACGAACACTTCAACCACTGGATACAGAGGCGATATACACTTCAGCTAAAAAGACCGGCAAAGTAATTATTCTTCAGGAAGACTCCTTGTTTGGTGGAATTGCTTCAGATGTTTCAGCTTTAATTATAGAAAACTGTTTTGAACAGCTGGATGCACCGGTAAAAAGGGTTGCTAGTATGGAGACTCCTATCCCTTTCGCATCAGCTTTAGAGAAGCAATATTTGGCTAAAAATCGATTTGAAGTCGATCTCTTAAACCTTATTCAATATTGATAAAATTTTCTTGTTAAGATTTTAATTAAATGTTAATGTATTAATAAGATAATGGTAGTTTTTAGAAATTTTATCAAAATTTGCGTAGATTTATATCTAAATAATGAATCATAAACTATGAAAAAAGCAATCTATCTAATAACAATCAGTGCACTATTGTTTGCCTGTGCTACCCCGAAAGCAGTTAAAGAATCAAAAAAAGTAATTAAAGGCGAATGGGTTTTGAATTCAGTAACCTATAGTGAGAGTGGTGAATACAAAATCACTCTATTGGGTGATGAGTCCAAAGACTGTTTTGAAGGAAGTACCTGGCGATTTATACCAAACAACAATACAGGAGTCTATACCATTGGATCTGCCGGATGTAGTGTGGGTGACAGAAACTTTATTTTCACCATTCAGGAAATTGACGCATCAACTGGCTATTACGATTTCCTATTAAAGCCTACAAATGAACGAGGAAAATCTGAAACCAATCAAGGTTTTAGAATGCGATTAGCTCAACTATCTGAAACCAACATGACTTGGCAACAGAATTTAACAGTTGACGGAAACCCATTTAGACTTAACTTGAATTTTACTAAAATATAATTATTATGAGAAAACTAATTAAACAAACTGGAATATTCATATTATCAATTGCATTTATTGGTGCTTTATCCTCTTGTGATGCCACAAGAAATGCCAGTAATGCTCAAAAAGGAGGCGTTATTGGTGCAACCGGTGGTGCTGTACTTGGAGCAATTCTAGGAAATAATGTAGGCAAAGGCGGAAACAGTGAAATTGGAGCTGTTATTGGTGGTGTTGTTGGAGGTACTGCAGGTGTTCTAATTGGTAACAGAATGGATAAGCAAGCACAAAAAATCGAGGAAGAAATCCCGGGAGCTCAGGTAGAGCGAATTGACGATGCCATTGTCATTACTTTCGATGAAGGAAGTGGGGTTTATTTTGATACAAATAAATATGATATCAATGAACAATCCAGAACCAACCTTGACAAATTATCAGGGGTGATGAAGGAATATGTAGATACAAATATTTTGGTAGTTGGACATACAGACAGCACCGGTCCTTATGAATACAACATGACTTTGTCAAAAAACAGAGCACAAGCGGTGACTAATTATTTAGTTGGCAAAGGGCTTAGCAGCGGCAGGTTTACTACAGAATGGTTTGGTCCCGATCAACCAACTCACGATAACAGTACTGCCGAAGGTCGTGCAAAAAACCGTCGTGTAAATGTGGCGATTGTTCCAAACGAAAAAATGATTCAAGACGCTAAAAATGAAGCAGGCGAAAACTAATCGCTGCTAAATGACATTTATAAAGCCGAATACACTTCTAAATGTATTCGGCTTTTTAATTTCCTGAGCTAATTTAATTGATTATAATTAGGATATGAAAAAGAAATTTGACTTTGCAATTGTTGGTGGCGGTTTGGCCGGTCTCACCGCTGCATTGCATTTAAGTCAAAATGGCTTTCAAGTGGTCCTTTTCGAAAAAAATAGCTATCCTCATCACAAAGTTTGTGGAGAATACATTTCTAACGAAGTGTTGCCCTATCTGAAATCTCTAGGTATTGACCCTTTTGAAAAAAATGCCAGGCATATCAATCAAATACAAATTACTAATCATAAAGGGAAAATAGTACAGGCAGCATTACCTTTGGGTGGCTTTGGGATAAGCAGGTATTGTTTGGATCACTTCTTATATGAGAAGGTAAAGCAACAGGCTGAAATTCAACAAGAAACCATTTTCGATATTCAATTTAAAGAAACCTATTTTCAACTGGATGCACTTAGCAAAAAACAATTTCAGGCGACTTATGTGATTGGTGCTTTTGGAAAGCGTTCCAACCTTGATAAAGCCTTAAACCGAAGTTTTATACAAAGGAAAACACCCTGGCTGGCAGTAAAAGCACATTACAAAGCTTCATTTCCTAATGACCTTGTGGCTTTACATCACTTTCAAGGAGGCTATGCCGGCTTGTCTAAGGTGGAAAACAATCACGTGAATTGCTGTTATCTAGTTTCAAACCGTGTTTTTGCTAAATACAAGAATATTGATGATTTTCAGGAAAAAGAGTTGCGGAAGAACCCTCATTTAGATTTATTTTTAAACGAAGCCAAACCAGTGTTTGAAAAACCACTTACTATTAGTCAGATTTCATTTGAAAGAAAAAAACCGGTTGTAAATCATATTTTTATGATTGGAGACAGCGCTTCCCTCATTCATCCCCTTTGTGGAAATGGAATGGCCATGGCAATAAAAAGTGCTAAAATTCTTTCAGAAGTATTTATAGAAGATAAAAATGCTATAGTAAGTGCATTAGAAGAAACATACACATCAAAATGGGAAAACGAATTTTCAAGTAGATTGCAAGCGGGAGCGCTACTTCAAAAAGTAGTCATGAATCGCAACTTGCTCACAACCGGAATGTGGCTGAATCGTTCTTCTAAAAAACTGATTCCTTATTTAATCTCAAAAACACACGGTAAACCTTTTTAAAACGTAAGATGATTATAAATACCACACAAAGAACTGATAGAACTGAAATCATGGACAATCCCGATGTTGACGAACTCGAATTGCTAAAGGCATATCAGGATATTAATCATGTGAATACGTTTTTGGGTGGAAATAAAATTACAATTAATGGTCTTCTTGAGTTAGAAAAAAACTTGCAATCCAATGCACCTCTTCGCATTACAGACATTGGTTGTGGCGATGGGGAGACTTTGAAAGTTTGTGCGCGCTATGCGCTTAAAAATAATAAAAACTGGATACTTTCAGGGGTGGATATTAACCCAAAAACAATACGATTAGCACAGAAAAATTCGGCTGTTTTTCCAAATATAAGTTATATTGAAGCAGATGTGTTTTCAAAATCATTCCAAGAGGAGGAAACAGATATTTTTGTTTTTTCTTTAACACTGCACCACTTTAAGGAAAGCGAAATAATGACTATTTTAGAGAAAATAATAGAACAAGCAAAAGTCGGGGTGGTCATCAACGATTTGCAGCGCAGCAAAGTTGCTTATCGTTTGTTTCAATTATACAGCTTTTTCTTTTTTAAAAGCAAAATTGCCAAGCATGACGGACTGGTTTCTATTCTCCGTGGTTTTAAAAAAGCTGATTTGGAGTATTTTGCAAACTCTTTCGCACAAGCTAAGCATAGTGTCAAATACAAGTGGGCCTTTAGATGGCAATGGATTATCAAGAAAATATGAGCGTTAAAATACATACTGTAAGCACACAAGTACCCGAATATTCAAAGGAAACAAAAGATATACTTCCCTTTGTTGATGCCTGGATGGCAGGACAAGACCCTCGCTTAAAGCGAAAAGCAATCAAAATATTTGAAAACGCCTTAGTAGATAAACGCTACTCCATTATGAATCCCGAAGAAGTTTTTACGGAAACCTCCTTTGAAGAACGCAATAAAATCTACTCGCGCGAAGCAGTAAAAATAGGAGAAAAGGTATTACTGAAAGCTTTGAAAAAAGCCCAATGGAAAACAGAGTCAGTGGATTATATCATCACTGTAAGCTGCACAGGTATTATGATTCCGTCACTAGATGCTTATTTGATTAACCGTTTGCAACTACGTCAGGATGTTGTGCGATTGCCTGTCACTGAAATGGGCTGTGCAGCCGGAATTTCGGGGCTTATTTATGCGAAAGAATTTCTTCAGGCCAATCCCGGTAAACGTGCAGCAGTGATTGCGGTTGAAAGCCCCACAGCTACTTTTTTGCTCAATGATTACTCGATGGCAAATATTGTGAGTGCGGCTATTTTTGGAGATGGTGCCGCCTGTGTTTTGTTATCTTCTGAAGAACAAGCATCAGGACCCGAGCTTATCGCCACAGAAATGTACCACTTTTTTGATGCCGAAAAAATGATGGGATTTGAAATCACAAACGACGGCTTAAAAATGATACTGGATCAAAAAGTACCTGAAACCATAGCTGCTCATTTCAACAAAATCATACACCCTTTTTTGGAGAAGAATAAGCTCGACATCAAAGACATAAATCACCTGATCTTTCATCCAGGCGGCCGTAAAATTATGGAAACCGTCGATGCGCTGTTTGGCGAATTAGACAAAAACATCAACGACACTAAAGAGGTCTTACGTTTGTTTGGAAATATGAGTAGTGCTACGGTATTGTATGTTTTAGAACGCTTTATGGACAAGCAATTGCCTGAAAATGAATATGGGTTGCTACTAAGCTTCGGACCCGGTTTTTCAGCTCAACAGGCATTAGTGAAGTGGTAACTAATAAAACTATGGAATTTAAAAATAAAAATTATTGGGCAATCATCCTTGGCGGAAGTAGTGGTCTGGGTCTCGGGACTGCCAAAAAATTAGCACAACACGGTATGAATCTATGCCTAGTACACCGTGACCGCAAGGAAAACCTTCCGCAAATAGAAGCAGAATTTGAACGCTTACGCGAAAAAGAAATCAAAGTCATCTCCTATAATGAAGACGGGCTGAAAGAAGAGGTGAGAAGCTCTATTTTAAAGGCTCTCAAAGAATCAATGGGTGCTTCTGGTTGTTTGCGTGTACTTGTCCACAGTATAGCTAAAGGCAATTTAAAACCGATGAACGCTGCAGACGAAGACAGTCTGCAGAACGCAGATTTTCATATTACCCTGGATGCCATGGCTATAAGTTTGTATGATTGGACCAAAGCAATAATTGAGAAAGAACTATTTAGCGAGTCGGCGCGGGTGGTTTCTTTTACCAGTGAGGGCAATGCCAAAGCATGGCCTTATTATGCTGCTGTTTCTGCTGCTAAGGCGACGCTGGAAGCCATCACCCGCAATATGGCAGTAGAATTTGCAGATTTGGGAATCACCTCCAACTGTATTCAGGCGGGTGCTGTAGATACTCCCTCGTTTAGGGCCATTCCTGGAAGTGAAAAGTATGCTGAAATCTCCAAAAAAAAGAATCCATTTAAACGCCTTACTACACCTGAAGACGTGGGAAATGTGGTATATCTTTTATGTAAAGACGAAGCGGCTTGGATTAATGGTACTATTATCAAAGTTGATGGAGGGGAGAGTTTAGGTTGAGTTTGTGAGTGAATATTAATATTTTATAAGTGACAAAAGAAGAAATCATATCAAAATTGCCTTTCGGCGAAAGCTTTTTATTTGTGGATAAGCTGGAAAGTGTCTCTGAAAATGGAGTGACAGGCAGTTATACCTTTCGTGAAGACGAACTGTTTTATAAGGCACATTTTAAGGATTTTCCCATTACACCCGGAGTGATTTTAATTGAGTGTATGGCGCAGATTGGTTTGGTGTGTTTGGGTATTTATTTATACCGTGAAAACTTGCCAAAACAATCAACTACTTCAGGGTTTCAGGTAGCTTTGACTGAAAGTGAAGTCGAATTCTTAAAACCTGTTTACCCAAAGGAACATGTTACTGTTATTTCTGAACTGGTGTACTTTAGATTTAATAAACTAAAATGTAAAGTGAAAATGACCAATTCAAAAGGGGAGGTGGTTTGTAAAGGGGTTTTAAGCGGTATGATGGTTGTTCGTGAAATCTAATCTTTAAAGAGCGTTTTATTTTTCTACCCAAAACTCATCCATCCAAGCCTCACAAGAATTTTGTTTTTATGAATCTTTTCCAAAAATTTTAACTCAGATATGGAAGCTACTTCTTGTAAAGCATTGAACAACACGCGTTCTTCAAAACGAATGTGATCATTTAAAAGGCTTTCAATTTGTGAGAGTGTATCAGTATCTGCTTCTTTTTGCTCAAACATAATCCTGAGCTGCCCGTGTTCATCGAGTGCTTGTTCTACGAGTTGGTTTTCATTGCCAAGTATTGGGAATAAGTAGTTTTCTTCGGTTTCAAAATGGTCTTCAAGATGCGTTTTCCAAAACCAGTCACAATAATCTTTGATGCGCTGAGGATCTACATTCAAAGAAAATCCTTTTTTGATTTTCCAGCTTAATAACAAGCCATGATGATGCTCTCGGCTCCAAGGTTGCAATGCTTTATGCCTTTTAATTGGTTGGTTCATTTATCCAGAATCTACTGAAAGATACGGATTTTTTATAGAAGACTCTTTATGAGTTATGTTTACTAACTCACTAAATAAACAAATAAAGAAAAATAAGGACTACTCTTGATCAATTTGTCTAAAATATTCAAGGATAGCTCGTGCTTCATCCTCTTTAATGTTTTGATTGGCCATTACCGCCATGTTTGATTCAATCAACAATTGTTGAGCAATTGGATCTTTTTGAATCATTTCTTCAGGGTTTATTATCATATTCATAATCCATTCTGGAGCTCTTAGCTTGGTCACACCTTGTACTTTTGGCCCAATGAACTTTCTGTCAATTCTATGGCAAGCGATACACATATTGTCAAAAATAGCTTTCCCTCTTTCAGCCATTGCGACATCAATAGTTTCACTTAGTTCTACAGATTTAATGGGGCCAATACCCTTATTTGAAAAATCGACCATGTCATTGGCGCTTTTTGTAGTTGTAGAAGAAGGCGTTTTTTGAACGGAATGATCAACCAATTTTATCTGGTGTTTTTCTTCTTTTTCTGAATTCCCACAAGAGATCAATATCGAGATTAAAACTGCTAGTAAAACTACTTTTTTCATTAGTACTGTTTTTATGAAATTTAACTGTAAAATTAAGGATTTATAAGTAATCTACTTATGACTTAAATCATAAAAAAGACAGAACAATCATTCATAAATTTAAGCTATAAATGCTACTAGAAAGTATAAAATATAAATAGTTTGTGTTAACAGAATCTAAATAAAAATTACATTTCATTTAATAATCTTATTTTTATTAAAAATATCAAAATTGCATTCAAAAAATTCCAAAAATCGTGTGGTAGTTACCGGCATAGGGGTTGTTGCCCCAAACGGTGTAGGTATTCAAGCATTTACAGAAGCAATACAAAAAGGGAAGTCGGGAATTGGTTTTTTTCCAGAATTGAAAGAGTTACATTTTTCCTGCCAAATTGGGGGGATGCCCATCATTTCTGAGGAGCTAAAGCGAAAATATTTCACTGAACTCCAACTCAAAAACTTCAACAGCAGTGGCATTCTTTATGGTGTAATCGCAGGAATGGACGCCTGGAAGGATGCCGGACTGGAAATCAATAATGAAAACCCGGATTATGACTCCGGAACCATTTTTGGCGTTGGCACCCTGGGTGTAGATAAATACCGCGAAAGCATTCATTTAATTGATGCCGGTAAGACGCGACGTTTAGGAAGTACCTCGGTGCAGCAAACAATGAGTAGTGGGGTGAGTGCTTATTTGTGCGGAATGTTGGGACTGGGAAATATTGTCACTTCCAATTCGTCTGCCTGCACCACAGGCACTGAAGCCATAGCTCTTGCTTATGAACGCATCAAAACAGGAAAAGCAAAACGTATGCTTGCCGGAAGCACCAGCGATGGCGGACCTTATGTCTGGGCGGGATTTGATGCGATGCGCATTTTGCCGCATAGCTATAATGAAAATCCAACAAATGCGTCACAACCTTTGAGCGCGAATGCTTCGGGGTTTGTTCCCGGTTGTGGTGCCGGTGCACTTGTTTTAGAGTCATTAGAAAGTGCAGAAGCTCGCGGAGCCACAATTTATGCAGAAATAATTGGTAGTGCAATCAATAGTGGTGGACAACGAAACGGTGGCAGTATGACCGCACCCAATCCGTTCGCTGTACAGCGTTGTATTACAGATGCATTGAACGATGCCGGTATTACCGGAAACGAAATTGATGCCATCAATGGGCATCTCACAGCCACCACCAAAGATGCTGAAGAAGTTCAAAACTGGGCAAAAGCATTGGGGCGGGAGGGAAGTGACTTTCCGTTGATCAATTCGTTGAAGGGCATGACGGGTCATTGCTTGAGTGCCAGTGGAAGCATTGAAGCTGTAGCAAGTGTTTTGCAATTGCACAAGCAGTTTTTATTTCCAAATATAAATTGTGAAACCATCCATCCTAATATTTTAAAAGTAATTGATGCTGAATGCATTCCGCGCAAGCTAAAAAATGGTGCATTTAATACCATTGCAAAAGCGAGTTTTGGCTTTGGAGATGTGAATGCGTGTCTTATCTTTAAAAAAAATAATATGACAGAGAAAGAAATTTATTCCAAACTGGAAAGCATCATCAAGGAGTATCTCCCGGAGGATGTTTCCATAGAACAAATCAAGCCCGAAAGCAATCTTACCAAGGAACTGAACATCAATTCCTCTCATTTGGTGGATATTATTCTTGACTTGGAAGATACATTTAGCCTCACTTTAACCAATGAGGACATGGAGCAATTGCACACTGTGGAAGATGCAGTACGGATTATTAAATTAAAGCTTGATTTTTAAAATTGTTTGTCTGCTATTCCTCTTTTAACAGATTTAAATAGTTTCTAAAATGGTTTTCATCAACTTGCACAGCATTCCACTCATCAATGAGTAACTGCTCATTTATTTTTGTAGCGGCATCCTGAATTTTTTTACGGTACTCTTGATTGGTATCAAAATCTGTTTCAACAATGGCGTTTATACGATTTTGAAAAGCCATCACAGGGTTGATGAAATAAGTCTTTCTAATTAATTGATTTCTGCTTTGATGATTTGCCAAGATTTCATTTACAACCTTATTCATATGTAGGTTAAGTGCCGTTCTGTACATTCCGTTTCTGGCAGGTTGATTAATTAATGAATCTGTTATAGCAAATTTGCTTTCGCGTAAAGCGGGATAGGCCTCAAACACAATTTTTTTTACAGAGTCCAGTTCTTTGTCAAAAATCTCTTCCCTGTCTTCACGTTGTGCATTGATATATTCCATCATAAAACCGGGAGGTTGTTTTAAAGTTGCAAATTGATGCACCAGACCGGGTAATACAATGGTCAAAACAAGCCAAAGCCCCACCATTTTGAGAGCAATGTCTGTTTGCCCTTTTCCGAAATAGCTAATGATTGCTAATAAAAGTATCCAAAAGGCGAGGTATAAGAATTTATAAGCAGTTAAAAGTAGGATAGTTCCAGAATGACTTCCCAAATAGCCTCCAAGAAGTGCCGGGATAACAACTAAAATCACTAACAGAAGACTACAAAATACCCCAATAGCTATAAATCGTTTTGCAACCCAACTTTTGCGATTGGGTTCTTGTACAGAAAGCAGTTTGGTGAAACCCAAATCCCGCTCTAAACCGTGAATAGAGTAGGTGAGGACAATAAGAAGCAATGGCATCAAAAACAACCAAACAAAGCTAAAATCAAGCGACCCAATCGCCACCCGCTCCGGATTTGAAATTTCGGCTGTCAGGTCTTTATCATAGGCTGTTGACCACATGCTTACTCTTTTATAATATGCAAACTGTTCAGCCTGGCCAATGGAATATGTCATCAACAGACTGGGTGCATCAATAACCTGATGATTGGCATACCACATAGCCCAAAAAGGTGTAGTTACATCAACCCAAGGACGTTCTTCAGGTCCTTTTTGACCAGTTTCATACCATTTTAAAGCATCATTTGGAAGGTTTTGACTGGTTTCTTTAATGGTTGCAATCTCGTTATTGCGTTCCTCATACAATGAATATCCATTGTGTAAACCATATACTGCAACTAAAATAAATAGTAGAATGGCTATTATTTTATAAGTACTTCGCAGTATGTGCAGGGCTTCAAACCTCAAAGTGTTTAATAAATTCATAAGTGTGTATTTTTAGGGTTACCAATAAGCAATAATAGAAAGCTACCAAAAAACCAAAGCCCCATAAAAACCATATCTGTTTTATAAACAGGTAGGGCTTTATTAATGATTGGAGTTTGATAGTCAAAATCGGCCACGCTGTTATAAAATTCCTGGTCTGCCGTCCAGCTCCAGTCGCCTGTTTTACTTCCGCCATAAGCGTGATGGTCATTGAGCGTTTTAATAAACACACGTCTGTATTTTTCTGCTTCTTGTTGAAAATGAGTATGATGCCAGTTGTCTGTTCCGGCAAGCCCCATACTCAAACTTTGAAGGGAAACAAAGGGATTGATAAGTCCACTCCTTTGAAAGGTCTTTTTTTGTTTAAGTAAGGTCGCATCCAAAGCCCCAAAATGTTTATCCCAGACTTTAGCACCAAAGTCTTCATCAGCTTGCATAACCAAACCATCAAAATTGATGGGCAAGTCATCCACGCTTTCAACACTATAAACTTGTAAAATACTATCCTTAAGTTTTTCTTCTTGTTCGCTTAAGGGGTTATGACCGTCGATCCCCTTACTTCTGTCTTCTTGCATGGCTGCACTAAATGCTTGTCTGGAAGGTAGGGGATGCGTTTCTTCTGTAAAAGCGCCTACTAATTTGGGTAGGAATATGCTCCAGAGCACCCACAAAGCCAACATACTGGTTAAAGCCGCTGTATTGTTTTTTAAAGCTGCCGAGAGGTAAACGGTAAGTGAACAAACAATCCAGTAAAAGAGCGCATAAAACAAAAATATTAATAAGAGTCTGTTAATTAGGTCTTGACCAGAGTTGTTTGAAAACAGTAAAAATTGAATTCCTAAAGAAAGAATAAGTAATACAATTCCTATCAGCCAGTAGCTTATTGTTTTTGAAAAAAGTAATTTTCTTGTTGAAACACCTTGTAAATAAAGAAGTTTTAACCTGCCTTGTTCCTTTTCACTACTCACAGAGGCAAAAGCAAGAAAAATGAGCAGCAATGGAATAATAAATTGAAGCACAACTGCCGGCTTTAAAGTCCCAAATCGCGATTGCATAAGGGATTGAGAATCTGGGCTGTGAATGATTTCGTTTTGGCGGTGACCTTCCAGTTGTAATACAGTACCTACGGTGTTGTTTATTCCGTTATCAAGTGCTGTGAGGGCAGTGGTGGGTTTGAAGGTGTAAGTTCCATAATGAGCAGCACTATGCGGATTGTAATCTCCAATGTTTTCCCATTGATGTCTGATTTGTTCTTTAGCAAGCTGTTTTTTATCCTGACTGCTTTTGGCATCCTGAACGCCAAAGTAAGCAATCACAGCGAGTAGCACTGATATGATACAGAGCAGGCTTATAAGCCGTTTGTTATGAATGAGTACTCGCCATTCGTTTTGTATGATGTTGTACATATTTTTATAGATTTTAGATATGAGATTTTAGACATAAGATGTGAGACTTGAGACACTTTCTTAGGAAAAATTTCTTATCATTAATTTTTCATGAAATTGAGATAGATACTTTCCAGATCATTGGCAGAGACGCTTTTAGCATCGAGTTCTTTGACAAGGTTCCCTTTGTTTAAAATTCCTATGCGGTCTGCAGTTTCGCGTACGCGAAAGAGGTCGTGTGAAGCCATTAAAATAGTGGTTCCATTTGCAGCTAATTTTTTGAGAAGGGATGAAAGTTCGCTACTAGCTGAAGGATCCAGACCACTAGCGGGTTCATCTAAAAGCAATACGCTGGCGTTTTTAGCCAATGCAATTGCAATACCCACTTTTTGTCGCATTCCTTTAGAATATCCGGCTACTTTTTTTGATTGGGCTTCTTCTTGTAGTCCACATTGATTTAAGAAGCTTATTAAAGTATTTTTTTCATATTTAAGTGAGGCAAGCTTACAGAAATAATCTAAATTTTCAATACCCGAAAGGTGAGGGTAGAGGCTCACGTTCTCAGGAATGTATGCCATTTTCTTTCTTGCTTCTGTAGTGTTTTTTGATGGTTGAATTTCATCAACAGTAATACTGCCTGAATCAGGCTCCAAAAGCCCAAAATAAGATTGATTGTGGTGGTTTTACCGGCACCGTTTGGCCCCAGTAATGCATAAATTTCACCTTTTGAAATAGATAAATTAACTTCACTTAAAGCCACAAAATTCTTGTAACTTTTATGCACTTGATTGACGTGAATCATAAGTTTAAGTTTAAACTGTAACACATTGTGATACAGATGTTAATAATAAAAAAGTATAATAATGAGATGTAGCCTGTAAAAGAAATCTACAGGCAAAAAACAGCAAAATGCTGAAGAAGTTGTTTATATAATGGGTGGCGGTTTGTTGAAATAATACCCGCTAAAAGTTGTAGAAATAAAAGGCGATGTATATTCAACCTGAAAAGGCTCATGAATAAACAAAACCGGAATAGATATTTGAGGTAATCTCAGGAGTAAAAGTTACCGGACTGTTTTCTGAATTTGCTGTGTAAAATTCACAGAGTTCACAATCGTGTAAGGTGTCTTCCTGTTCAAAAGAATGAGTAAAAGCATGCAAATTCACCACTTTCAATAAAACGAAAGCAATGACAAAAAAATAAGTAATGAGTTGTTTGTATTTTTTTATACGCATAATTGATGCTAATATAAAAAAATAATTGTCACTCTGAGTTACTTAAATTAACTTTTGATGTAAGATACTTTTTATTTGGATAATTTTTGATAAGATCCAAAAAAGCTACTCATTTTTGTTATACTGAGAATCAGGCTTTGTAAGTTGTAGAATATCGGTCATCATTTTGACATAGACGGCTTTTTTACCGCGGGTGGCAATAGGAAAGATCAATAACTCAGGATTGTTCTGAAGTATTTTAACCGCATCTTCAGTGCCCACTTCAGTATCTTTATCAAACTTTTCTTTAAAAGCAGGATGATCCTTTTCCAGAAAATCAGCTACTTTAACTCCCAGCATTTCTGCAAGTTCAACCCATTGTGTACCGGTAACTTTTGTCTTTGCTATATTAATGGCATGAAGTTTTGCATCTGAAGATTCAGCATAAGCCAGAGCTTCTTTAGAAATTTTATGTTCAGGGTAATAATAAAAGTTCAATTGGCGTTCATTTTCTGTTAGTACTCCCATTTTGTTATCGTTTTGATTAGTCATGATTAGCTGTTTTTATTTTTAAATCTTAAAATACAATTTTTATGAGATTTAGCAAACTGACTTAACATCACTTTAGGTAAATAATGGGGAAAAATTTGTATCTTAATACCTGCTAGAGAACCATTAAAAAATGAAATATGCGTATCGTAAAAAAAATTTTCTTAATCCTCTTTGTAATTTTGATTGTTATCTTTTCTGTTCAGAACAGTCAAACCATAACCATAGCGTTTTTTAACTGGAGTGTAAAACTGCCTGTATCCCTAATAATTATTCTGATTTACATTCTGGGTATGACCACAGGTGGAATTATTTCTTCGGTGATAAGAACTCTGGCAGAGCCAAAAAAAGTAAAACAAAAGGACGATTCCCAGCTTCAGGAGTAATTTTTTATAGCTTTGTACTTTTTATTTATTATATTATGGGAAAACAACCCAACAATCCTTTACACGGTGTCACCCTTTTGACTATACTGGAGTTTTTAGTAGAAAAACACGGATGGGAACGTTTGGGTGATTCCATTCCGATTCGATGTTTTACTCACAACCCGTCCATAAAGTCGAGTTTGACTTTTTTGCGAAAAACACCCTGGGCGCGAGAAAAAGTGGAGCAATTGTATTTAAAAAGTATTTAGACTCAACTAGATATTAACTTGCGACCATCAATATGGGTTCTACCAACTAAACAAACCCTTCCTCTTCCAGTTGCAACCTGAAATCATATTGTAAATCCTCATGCAAGGTCTCTATTTTTTTATGAATGAATGCAAGCTGCCGCTCTAAAATGTTTAGCAAGGTTTTGTCCCTTTTGATTGTGGGTTCCAGATTTTTAAGCTGCACACAAAAGTAGAGGAGGAGTTCTACTTCAGTTTCTTTTTTTAGTGAATAGCGAATGTATTTCTTTAAGTTCTTCAGTATTTTCCTGATGCTTTTGCGCATCCAGTAGTAGTTTTTGGTATTGATGGCTTCCAGTTGGGTATCTATTTCGCGCTTGACGCTATCAACGTAGCCAACTTCGTCCTGCGACTCAAACAACAAATAGGTAAGGAGTTCCTTGTTTTCCTTTTTAAAACGAGAAAGCCGCAGGCACAGCTCAAGCAACTCATCGGTAGAGCGGTACTGCAGTTCTTTTTTGAGTTGGGTGACGGTAGCTGTTTTCATAGGCAGGTTGGAAATCAATTATTTAAGGAAGCTGTATGCAGGTTTTGCTTCGATTTTATATATTTGATAAAGATAGCCAAATTCAGAAAACCCTATACGTTGTATGGAGTGTAAAAACTGTTCCACCCTATTAGATTCACAAAGTGATTACTGCCCCAACTGCGGAGCCAAAGTAATCCGAAATCGCCTTACTTTGAAAAACCTGTTTACCCACTATACCGAGACGTTTTTTAGTTATGACAACACTTTCCTGAAAACCATCATTTATTTAATTAAAGACCCTAAAGACGTCATAGATTCCTATGTGAATGGTGTGCGGAAAAAATACATTGCTCCCTTATCCTTTTTTGCCATTGCGCTTACTATTTCCGGGCTTTACTTTTTTATACTAAAGCAGTATTTCCCTGATTTTTTTGAAATGGCTGCGAGTGAGTTCTCGGTTGATGAGAAGCAAAAGGAGATTACCCGCACCTTCACCCAAAAAGCCACTGAATTCAATGCCCTGGTCAATTTCATTATCATCCCTTTAGTGGCGGGTCTATCCCGTGTGGTGTTTTGGAAACAAAGCTATAATTATACAGAGCATTTGATTATTTATTTTTATACCATGTCTTTGTTTTCCATATTTTCTTCCTTGTTGAATTTGCTTGTATTGAGCTTTTTTGCAATCGAATTTTTATCCTTAACCGGAGTAATTTATATCATTTTATTTGTGTACCACGGCTGGATTCTTAAGAAATTGTTTGTCACTATCGTTCAAAAAAATACTTTTAAAGTTCCTGATTTTCCTGCCCCTGGCTTTTCTGCTCTTTATAGGAATTACAATTGCATTCCTTATTATTACTTACTTAACAGGCATTTTTAACCCTGAGGATTTTAAACCCCAACCTTAATTATTTTGCTTTTTCCTGTTCTGAATTTCTGACTGCCGCATTGGCATCCCATCAATGATAACAAAAAGCTCCAGGGCGGGGGTAAAACTATACTTGTGATGTTTGATTTGACCGTCCAACCCGATCAGCACAACCTCCGGGACAGCCCCTTTTTTGTTGTAGGTTTTATACAAGTCTCCGCCTGGGTTCCATGAGGTTTCCGAGGCGTTCAACAAGCGATAGGCTTCGGGTGTGGTGAGATAGACTTTGAGTTTCCGTTCCGTAAGCCCCTGTTGATGGGCATTGAGTTCCTGAATTTGCTTTTCGAACTCAGCATCTTCAGGGTTTGCTGTCATCACAATCAATACGCGGTCTTCCCATTGATGGGAAGCGATATTTTGAGCTTTCGCCGAAAAAAAGATGCCCAGTAGAAGAACTCCGGTAAAAAACGTCTGTTTCATTGCTATAAGATACAAAAAAAGATGCAGTGCTCTAAACCAGTGTTCAGTAGTGTTTAGTTTTAAACTCTAACATCGTTTGCGATTTTTCATTGCGGTCTTTTCAGAGACTGCAAACTGATTTATTTGTAAAACCACAAAAGTTGCCAAGTAAAACTACTCTTCGAGTTTGGCGATTAAGTCTGGGTAATTATTTATATCAACATGCATTTTACCACCAATCATCACAACCGGGTTTTCCATTGTTTCAGGGTCAACACCCGAACTTCTTAGAAAAGGCGTGAGTTGGGTTCTCATATTTTCGTTCTCTGTCAATTTTTCAACCTTATAGTTATAGGGGCTTTCGTCCAAATGGCTCATTAATGTATCACAGGAAGTACAATTTTGTGGTATGATTAGGGTGATGGGGTTTTGAGGCGTGATTTTTATGAGTTCAAACTCTTTCCTGAGCACTCTTCTTGAAAGAGAGTCAGAGATTTCGAGTTCGTAAGCATATTGAGGTGTTTTATCGCGTTCAATCACCAGACTAATCAGGTTTACTTTGGATCTGCCGGGAACCCTTATTTTGCGCCCCATACTGCGTGGCTCTCTAAAGCCGGTGCCTTTGATGGTTATGGCCACATCATAATCTTTTAATGTGTTGTTGAGTGCAAAGATATTTAAGCGGTTGTTGACTTGTTCATCCACTATTTGAATGGGTTTAAAAGGAACTTGTGAATGCGCAACAAATGAAAATGAAAAAATGACGAGGACAATCAATAGGTTTTTCAAAGCGATATGTAGTGTTGGTTATTTAGTGCTTAAAGATATGACAATGGGAAGAAATTAAAAAATATGTTTTTAAGGTATTTGAAACAGAGAATATAAAAAGTACTATAAGTTTAATAATCATCCGGTTGAAGTTAACAGATTATTTTTTAATTTTAAAAATGAAAATAAAAACAACAACCTTTAACTAATCAAACAACAATGACAACACCAACTAATAACCCATTTACCTGGGTTGAAATTTATGTAGAAGATATGAGCCGGGCTCAGAAATTCTATGAAACTGTATTGGCAATCCAATTAGACAAGTTACCCATGCCTGAAGGTATGGGCGAGATGGAAATGTTGAGTTTTCCCTGGAATGAAGAGGGCAAAAACATCAGCGGGGCCTTGGTAAAAATGGAAAATATGAACCCGGGTGCCGGGGGTACTATGGTTTACTTCGCCTGTGATGATTGTTCTCTGGAAGAGAGCCGTATATCAAAAGCAGGAGGGAAGGTATTGCAACCCAAAATGTCGATTGGAGACTATGGGTTTTGCACCATTTTTATGGATACCGAAGGCAATACTGTGGGATTGCATTCTATGAAGTAAATATATACTTGAAGATTTGGATTTAAAATTTCCTTTTTTGTGATGATACGCAATGCCTTTTCAGTATTTTGGTTGAGGGAATAGTACTTTTAATGAAGTGCTGGAAACCACACGATGCAATCGTGCGGCAGCGGGGGGTTTTTTATTCACGAAATACTTAACCATGGTTTAGATTTTATTAGAAATGCAAACATTAACAAATCAAGTGGGCCAGGTGTTGAAAATGTACATTTTCATAATCAGGCATTGAAGAATATAAGCAAAGGAGAAAGTCCATTAAGAAACACTCATTATGATAAATAATAAATTTTTGATTTTACTGTTTTTGTGCATGTTCTTTTCTTGTAAGGCACAAGATATAAGAATCGTTGTTGAAGACAGTGTAATTGTAGAGGATAAGGAAATTACAGTATTTCAAATTGTAAATGAAGAAGACACCTTGTATTTAAAATCTGAAAAACCAGAGTATTACGCTTTAGATAAAAGGAGTGATACTATAGAATTGTTTGTTAAATATAAAACCCGTCTTTTTGAGTTATCTGGCATTAAAGATCTAACAAAGTATATTTACATCAATTACAAACCTAATGCAGAAGAAGATTGTTTTGTAATTCACGAAATGTATAGTGACGCTTTACAAAGTATAGGTTTAGATAATATTAAAAACTGTTCCGATGTTACTAATATCTATTATTACAGAGAGTTTGACCCAAAGATAACCAAAATGAATGTAATAATTAGAAAACAAAATTAATCACCCCCGCTGCCGCACGATTGCATCGTGTGTGCCACGCATAGTTGTTTATAGGTAAAATTAAACAGGTCAAAAAAACTGCTAGATGATGTTAATGTTTTTCAGTATTTTGGGAATGACCCCTCGCTGCCGCGAGATTGCATCTCGTGTGCCGTTATGATGTTATTGTTTTCAGTAGTTTGGTTGAAGGAATAGTACTTTTAATGAAGTGATGAATCCAACAAATCAAAACAAAAAGTGTACATTTAAAAAGAATGAACAGATTACTAAGTTTACTTTTTTCAATTTCCCTAATTGGTTGTTGCAATGAACCAAAGTTGCTTCAAAACGGACTGACTAAAAAAGTCAGTAAAATAACAGAATATACAATTATTGTAGAAGAAGATACTCTAAACAACAAAATCAAAGATACGTTATCAATCATAGAGAAGAAATACAACGAAAATGACCAAATAATTAGCAGGTACCAACAGGATGTATTTGCAGGCGAAAGTTTTGATATTCAATACATCTATAATGAAAACAAAAAGATTCAACGAGAAATTGTAACACTTTCTGAAGACAGTTTGGTTTATATAGTTGATTACTTCTATAAAGACACTTTACTAGTTAAAACGACAGCAGATATTAACAATGCTGTTTTTCAATTAATACAAAGGGGTTGGTATCAATATAATTCACAAAATGATTTACTAGAGCGTTCATCAAAGCTAATTTATATTAATAATTATACAAACGATACAATTTTAAATACGAATGAAATTAGTTCATATGACGCCGACTTTTTAATTGAAACAAAACTGTTTGATTATATCAATCCAGAAAGATCTAGAACTACTATATATGTTTATAGTTGTGGGTTATTAAAGAAAATGAGCGCTTATAACAGAAATGATTCATTGATTGCTATCACAAAATATAAGTACCAATATGATAAATATAGGAATTGGATAGCAAGAGAATCCTTTGAAAATAACAAGATGAATTATAGTATTACAAGGGATATAGATTATAAATAACTTGAATAATTGATTGTTATAACAATGACTTATAATTTATATTATGTAAAATAGAAAAACAACAACAATACCCCATTCTTCTCTTTCTATTCTTCAAAGCCCACTCCTTTTAATGGAATGGTTTGTTGTTTTTATTGATCTCATCTCAAATAAATATTGTAATCTTGCCGCTCAAAAAATAATTATATACACATCCCCCATGAAAAAAACAGCTTTCCTTTTTGCTTTTGCATTATTATTTTTTTCAAATCTTCAGTCACAAGAAGCAACTACCGGTACTTCTGAATCAAAGTTTGGTTTTAAAGCCGGTTATTCTATGCTTTCTGAAAGAGTTTCTTATCAAAACAGTTCAGCTTCAGAAAGTGCATCCGGGTTTTATGTGGGTGCATTGGCGGATATGTACCTTTCCAACTCGTTCAACTTTCTAACAGAATTAATTTACGCTCGCTATTCTAAGGATGGATCCAGCTCAGAGGTAGTCTTCTTTCCGATTTTACTGGAGTATAAATTTAATGATGTTGTGGGCCTTTCAACCGGTCCCCAGTTGGATTATTTGATTAGTGAAGGAGATGGTGATGGCCTAAAGCGTTTAGGATTTGGGGTACCCATTGGTTTCTCCTTTGATATTACTGAAAATGTGATGTTTGATTTGCGTTATACCTTTGGAATCTCCAATCGCCTTAAGGGTAATTCTATTGTTAATTCGGGTGTTAAAGAGGTATTGAATTATTTCCAGGTTGGTTTGGCTTACAATATTTAAAAAGAACTCAAAAAACATACTCCTATTTTACTTTTTAAAAGGCTGTTGCAAAACAGTCTTTTTTTGTCTTTATATCCTTAGGTTTAGTTGTCTTCAAGCGTAGTCTTTACCTCTCTTTTCAATTCTTAACTAAAACTACTATGCTTTTAGTCTTTCAATCTCTTATAATACTATCTCATTTACAAAACCGTCTGCTTCCTAAACAGCTTGGCGGTAGTATGCATCAATTTTGAAGTATGACTTTCCGAAAAGGGGCTTACAAAAGGATGTTCTTAATAACTTTTTATCGAATAAATTAAACACTTTATCGAATAATTAAAAATAATCACTATGTTTGTTATCCCTATCTATAAGACCATGAAACATTTAACACTTAGCTCGATGGTAGCTGGGTTGTTAATTCTTCAAGTTAGCATTGGTACTGCTCAGGTAGGGATTAACACCACCACACCCAGAACAACACTCGAAGTTGGCGGTTCGTCGCTGATTTCTGATGACCTAGAAATAGGCATTATTAAATCCATGGATGATTTGGACGCTTCCACATTTCTTATTCAGGATGTGGATAACAAAGTAAGGGCTCTTGATGTGAGTAACCCCACCGGTGCAGCTTTGGGTTATATACAGGAGTATGTGATTGTGAATGCCGATCTTGATTGGGTGTTGAATTTTGATACTCAAATAGACGCCAATGATTTTGATTTGATAAGCATTTCCGCTTATTATGATACTGAACTGGCGCTAACAAACAATCTTGATAAATTCAGTATGCCCTATACGGCTGCATTTGTTCAAAATGGAACCTGGAGAATCATAGCTGATTTTCCCGCAGCGCAAAACCTTGATACAAATCAGGTGGGCACCTGGATCATTACCACTTTAATTTTTTCAAAAGATTTATCTAAACAGCTTGGCGTGATTGAAGTCCCTATGAACAATCAATCCATAAATAGTGCAGTAACCCCCATTATTGACTAAATAGACCTGCTTATGCTACAAAAAACTACCCTACTAATGATTTGTTTTTTCCTGTCAGTTTCCACATTTTCACAAGTGGGAATAGGAACAACGCAACCCGAGACAGACCTGCACATTGCCGGTGAACTGATGGTGCAAGAGGAATTTACCATCAAACCACTCCCCGCTGCCACAATGGCTGATGAAGATTTTAAACTGGTTACCCGATTGACAAACTCAATCCCGGAAGGCGAAATTGCCATCCTCAATGTGGATTCTTTAACAGTTGCCCCTATTAATGTGGTTAACTATGAATTTACAAATATAAGTCGTGATAACCTCAGAAACGTTAATTTGCAATACACCGCAGACAAGTATGTGGTGGGTGTAGCAAATTTCAGGTATGTGGGGGATGCCATTGAAAAACAAGACGGTACCGGTGGAAAAACCATAGGGACCTTTGTTATCCGCTCTTTTATTGAAAACAATCAATGGCGTCTTGAAATAAGAAACAGAGATTTGGACCTTGCTGACGCCAAGTCGGTTACTTATTTTGTAACCCTCATTGTCTATGACAAGTCTTATTACCGAAACTTACCCGCCATTGTGACCAACCTTGGTGGTGCAAACACAGGTACCGCTTCTGCCCTTCCTGATATTTATTAAAAACAGCGTTATGAAATACTTACTTATTTTATTCTTTTTTATTCTTTGTGTTTCCTCCCGGGCTCAAGTGGGCATCAATACCCAAACCCCTTCAACTGAACTTGATGTACAGGGAAGCGTGAAAATTGATGAAAAGCTCTATTTGGAAAACCCCGGAAACTCAACTCAAATAAGAGGTTCTAAACTTTTGATACAGAAAATAGATGAGGAAATTATTGAATATGACATCAATCAGAGTAAATATGGACCAATAAATTATGCACAGTTTATTTTTAGAGAAACGTCCACAAACGGTTTGCGTAATTATGACACAAAAATAAGTACTCAAGACTATATTGTAACTTTGCAGGGATACTATTTTACCGCTGAAAATAATGATACCAATGTGCTCTTAAGAAGTAATGAAAACGAGAATTTTATTGAAGGATATCAGTTTTATGCTTATCCCAATCCGGCAACAGAAACCTGGTTTATCAGAGCTTTTGTTAACAATTCTACTTTTAGGAGCGGTGCCGGTTATAATGAAAACCCGGTTGATATCTTTTTAAATATCATCATTTATAGAAATGGCTTTATTGCGAAACGTGTTGCTCCCATTTCAGTGAATTTAAACAATACTGAAACAGGTATTGCTCCCCTACCCGCCGGGTTTTGATTTCCTAGTAAAATACTGACTGAACTAAACGTCTGAAGACTGCAATATTAAAAAGCCCTCTAAAATTATTATTAGAGGGCTTTGGTTTTCTTCACAACTTAGTTTTAATCGATGAGTCGGCCTTTTTTGAGTAATTCGGCATATTTTTCCTGAAATACTATGGCATCCCTTTTCAGTTCTTGCATCAATACAGCCGTATCCTGAGCTTCCCGAAGACTCCTGCCGTTATAGGCGGTATAAATCTTATCTTGAAGCTTGTATAGGGTAGCCTGTATATTTGGCACGTGGATGATTGTGACTTCCTTAAAGTCGTTTTGACGTGCTGCTGCAGGCAACAAATTCATCTCGGAAGTAAACTGCTGATTGACCAGCTCAGTTACCTCATAACGTCCTTGTTTCTCTCCAATCGTTATTGTTGTGACTAATTGGTTTTCATTAACCATAGGGACAATAATTTTTTCAGTGGGAGACAATAACCGGTCTATTGCTTCATTATTGTATTTAAGCAATTGCTGAAAGTCCATTTGTTTAAATGGAACCCCGGCTGCTGCATTGGCATTTCTTAGTTGCTCAGGGTTGACACCAAAATTAAAATCATTGCCTGATGTGGTAAGAATCTCCATTAAATCAGTTTTTCCTTTTTCGATGGCTTTTTCCATGGGGTTATTTTCTTGCGCATTTATACCAAAGGATACACACAACGCAATTACAGATAGGTATTTTATTATATTTTTCATTTTGTTGATTTTTTAAAGTTAACTATTTTTTACTAATTGTATGCCAAGTTGCCCAATGGGTTCTACTTCCTGCAGGATCTACATACTCTTCATAAGTAATTAAACGTTCTTCTCCATTGCAAGGATTCCAAGGGTCGTTAAGTACCACATAATTTGTGCCACCCACACTCATATAGCCTTTAATTACAACTACATGGCCAACCACACCGGATGTACCGTAAGCATACCCCAATACATCTTTACTGCAATAAATACTTTTTCTTAATTTTGAGAGCGATAATGCTGTTGCAGATTCTGTAAATTTTAAGCCTGCATAATCCAGTTCTAGCCAGCCCGGCGTGTTACAGTCTTCTGTTTTTGGGCAACTTTGACCGGCATTTTCATAATCACAACAATTGCTTTTACTAAAGCGGTGATTTGCAAGGTCACACTGTGTAATACTAATTCCTTCATTTTGTGCAATCATTTGTGTCACAGCCGCCCAGCACCAATTGTTTGTTTCTTGAGGCCGTAGCATGTTGTTCACACTACCGATTGTTGTACTGGGTGTACAACATCCTTGTAAAAGTAAGATGAGTACAACCAATAATGACATTACTACATTTTTTGTTTTCATAATAGATTTAGGTTTTTGTTAGTGGTGTAAAATTAGAAACACATATTTAATTATATATCAGTGATTTACCTATTTTTTATAAGTATTTTTCCTACAATATTTATGTCAATACCCTTATGTATTTACACCTTTAACAAGCTTTAACGATAACTGTTAAACCTATCTCAACTCACATAATATTATGATAGTTCGTATTGTTTTATAGTATCTTCCCTATTGAACACAAAAAATCAAATTATGCAAACGACAAGAGAAGAAGCTAGAAAAGAAAGTAAAGATAACCTGGTGGACAACCTTCAGGGATTATTGGAAAAAAATTATGATGCAGAGAAAGGCTTTAAAAATGCCATTACCAATGCCAAAAATCCTCATCTAAAGGAATTTTTAAGAAACCAGTCTGCAAGACGCAATCGTTTTGCAACAGAACTCGATAATGAAATTCGGTCTATGAATGAAAAGCCAAAAGAAAGCGGAAGTGCTACCGGAGGTCTTCATCGCACGTGGATGAATTTTAAGAGCAGTATTGCCAGTAACAATGATGAAGCAGTACTGGAAGAATGCATTCGCGGAGATAAAGCCAGTGAAAAGGAATATAGCAATTCCCTTAAAGAAAATAACTTTCCACCAAAAATTGAAAATGTATTGAACAACCAATTGAAAGAAATACAAACGACCCTTTCTCAAGTAAAGACTTTAGAAAGTCTTGCAGAAAGAAAAGATTCCTAGTATTTTCATTTAAAGGAAAGCCCCCAAATCAAATGATTTGGGGGCTTTTTTATTTTAATTAGATATTATTTACAATAATTTCATTGTATGGTTTTATTCCTGTTGAATAACGACCATAGTGGCTTTAACACCTGTCAAAAGGTTCCATACATTTTCTGTAAGTAAATTACTGTTTTCATCATAAACTCTAAAATGAGCAGTATTTGGTCCGGAACTTCCCTGGTTAAGTGCTTGAAATTCAATAACATTTCTGCCTTCATTCAAATCGACTACAAAACTCTGAAAATCTTCTCTCAAATTGATGTTATGAACGATAACCTGGTCGTTGACAATGATTTTCACCTTGTCCCCATCCACATGTTGATGATCGCGACAAAGAATTTCAATGGTTTTGCTTTTTGTTCCAAACGTTCCAAGTAGTTGCCCTTTAGCAAACTCGCTATTGATTTCATCATCTTTGGTTAACCAGCTGGGTTTATAATCAAACTTGCGGGTCATTAAACCATTGTCTGTTGACATAGAAAATTCATTTTCTTCTTCAACATCCATTGGTTTGGGCTTCTTTGTCGTGTTTAAATAGCTTTGTGTATTTGAAAGACCTTTGGGTTGATTATTTATCAATGGTTTGTCTAAATTGGTTTGGCTTTCCTGAGACTGGATTGGTGTAAATCCTCTGGGGTTATCAATTTGTGATACTACCGGAAAAGAAAGAAATACCGTAAAAATTATACTTAGAATGAATTTCATCTATGTTTTGTTTTACTTCAATTAGTATCAATTTTTATACCGAAATTGTAGGTTTACTTTGTTGATTTTCTTTTCAAAAAGTAATGGTCTAATGAGTACTTACCACTTCCTGTGAGTGCAAGTACCACATAAACGATCAAATAAAACAAAGCCAATTCTTTATTTTGAAACGGGTCTGCAGCGTGAACCACGAAAAAGCAACAGCCATTGTGATGATCAACGGAATGGCTGCCAGTCGCGTACCCAGCCCAATGATGATTAAAACTGAACATATCACCTCAGAAAATACCGCAAGTGTTAAGCTCGCTTCCACTCCTATCCCAATGGGATCTCCAAACTGGATTGGATCACTTCCAAATAGCCGCATCAGCTTTGGAATTCCGTGGGTTAACATCAATCCGCCAACTCCAAGTCTTAATAATAAGAGGGCAATATCAGTGTTTTTTAAGTTTAAAATGGTGGAATAGTTTTTTGAGCTCATATACTTCTAATTTTTTTTAAAAGTATTTAAAATTCCAGCATTAGCCATAAATTTTAACATTCTCTGTTGAATTCAATAAAATTTTTAAAAAAAAAATATGTTAATTCTTTCACTGTAAGATTGTTATATCAAAATATTTCACGATATTTAAATAATTAAGTTTGAGTACTATAAAAGTCCATCTATGGAAAGCACAACTTCACTACCCGGCAAAATAAATCTCAAGCGCTTGGAGAAAAAATACAAGCATTTAATTGAGCGCGCATACAATTTACGTCAATCTGATGACAGTTTAAGCGATGTGTTTTATTATGAAGCAGAAAAAGTGTTGACCCAATTGCGTCTGCTTAAGTCCAACCTGCTTGCAAATTAAAACGGATACCCAATCGCAAAATTCAAAATAGGGTTTTTATAATCAAAATCCCAGCGTTCCCCTATTGGTAAGGAGGGCGTTCTTAAAGGAGCCGCCAAATCAAAACGAATGACAAACCCTTGAATATCAACTCGCAATCCCACACCGGTACCAATACCAAATTCGTCCATAAAACTTGAAGTAAATTCTCCACCCGGCACAGCCTCATTTTCGGTGGTGTTCCAGACATTTCCGGCATCGGCAAAGATGGCTCCTTTTACAAAGGAATAAATGGGGAATCGATATTCAATATTGGCTTCCAGCCTGATGTTTCCAGATTGATCAAAAAAGGAATTGCTTCCTGCTTCAGGCGCGTAAGTTCCCGGACCCAGCGTGCGAATTCTAAATGCTCTTACACTGTATGGACCTCCTGAAAAATATTGTTTTGTAAAAGGCATGATTTCTGAATTTCCGTAGGGTAAACCAATACCACCAAAAACTCTGGTCGCCAGTTTTGTATCAGACCCCAGCCTGAGATGATATCTCAAATCGATATCAGCTTTCGCATATTGTGCATATTCCAGACCCAAGAAAGATTGTGGTGAGGAACCTCCACCACTAAACAAAGAGAGTCCATTTCCTGCAATGTCAACTGTAGAAGCTATAAAAAATTGATGGCTTTTATCTGCCTCTCCCAAGCCATTGTAAGTGTAAGCATAAGTCATGCCTGCTATAAATTGTTGTTCAAAACTACTTCTTAAAAAGGGGTTTTCTTCCAGTATTTGTTCAAACTCAGGGGAGGTTTTTGCCAGGTTTACATAATTAATAGACAAAGGATTGAACTCGTGAGTGATAAACCGATTGGCATTCCATACATAACCAAAGTTTGCAGAAATTGAGGCCAAACTAAACAAGTTTTTTCTATTCAAATAATCTCCTCCCAAGCTCATTTTTGTTTTTGGAATCGCATATTTAAACCAGTCGTCACTAATTTTAATTGGAAATAAAACCCGTGGGAAAATAAGTTCAGACTTGGCACCAATAAGGGTACTACTCAAACCGGATTGTTCACCGGAGGCAATTTGAAACTCATACCCCCCTTTTAAAGATAGATTCAATACTTCACCGCCTCGAAAAAGATTTCTATTAGTTAAAGTAAGTGCAAGACTGGGGCCTGCAAAATTATTGGATTTTGAAACTGCCTGAAGTTCGGCCCTTATGGCGCGTTTGTCCATGGGGGTTAAAAAAATAGAGGCTTCTAGAATACCAAGACTATCTGTTGAAAGCGAGTCAATTTCATCATACCGTATATTAATAAATTTATATGCGCCTACAGAACCCAGTCGTCTGCTGGTATTCTTTGACTTATCCGGACTAAAAGTATCTCCCTCTTCCAGCAAAATGTATGGCAATAATCGTTTGGGTTTAAAAAACTCTTCTTTTTGGTAAAAAGTTTTTTTGTCGAGTTTTACCGTATCATTTTCTGTGTATTCTTCTCCCAATACAGCGTTTGGATATACTTTGACTTTTGATATTCTATAAGGAATGACTGATTTTTGAGGAACATCTTTCTTGAGTCGAAGAAATAAATCAAAGCGCTTGTTTCTGATATTGATTGGTATCTGCTTCAAAGATCAAAAAATCACTATTGAAGTTATAATACCCTTTTTCTTTGAGTCCGAGGTCGATGCGTTCCCGCTCCGATTTTAGCGAAGCGAAATCAAATCGCATTCCTGTTTCTAAAAGGGTTTTGGATTTTAAATTTTCTAATTTCTCATAAATAGCAAGTGAATCCTGATCGACCACATAGTTTTCCATTAAATAAGGGTTGGTGAGTTTTAAATTATAAAAAATAGCTGCCCTTTTTTTCTTTTCTTTTACAATGGTTTCAGAAGCTACAGTGCTGAAGAAAAAACCTCTGTTTTCAAGTCGGTTTAAAATCAATTTTTCTGTCTGTTCCCTGTTTATATCTGAAAGGTACACCGGTTCTTCACCAATGCGTTTATTTAAAAACTTATTAATAAAACCGGGCTTGTCCCTTTGATTTTTGTAATGTACTAACAGCCCCAGTCGCATACCCAGAAATTTTGAATTGGGTTCCGGTCTCATCAGGTTTTCTATATCACTTTGTACATTTTTTAAATTACCCACAGCAGTGTCACTACTCATATCAATATCAGCTCCTGTGTATAGTTGTTCGCCCTCCGGAATGAATCGTTTTACACTACAGGATTGAATCGCAAAAGCAACCACAACTATCAAAATAAATTGATATTTTAAAATGAGATCCAATTGATTCTTAGTTTTCATCTTCATCATTTGATTGAGGTTTCTCCAATTCTTCTTCCACTGCTTTTTTAAACAATTCTTTAAACTCATTAAACTCGCGTGTAAATATAAGGGCGATTCCATTTACTATTAGCTGGCCGTCAATGACGTTTTCAAATTGATTTCGGCGAAAGCCTTTTAAACGGAATCGTCCATTTTCAGTCAACAAATATTCAATACTTACATTTCCAATCACGGGGTTTTGTTCATCAGGATTTTGACTGCTTCCTTGAATATCTACTTCGCTGCCCACACTCACAATTACCCTGTCGTTAAACAATCTTTTTCTAGCTGTGATGTCCAGTTGGGTTCTGTCCTGAGCACCATCTCCCTGATAGTCTGTATAACTATCAATCCCAAAATCCAATTCGATACCGGTCTTCCCCAAAAGCTGGTTTGAAAACATATTGAGCTGGTCTGAAAGCGCCTGATTTAAGTTATCACGGGCAATTGCCATGGTACCTCCCCCACTCCCATCATTGCCTGATTGAGGGAAGAAACGATTTAAAACCAATAAGGAGAACACTTGTTTATTAAGCTCTTCTTCCTGTTGATTGAGTTGTTGAATGCGGCCATATACTTGACCTGCTGCTACCCCCCGATCGTCTTCCGGAATATCAAGATTGAATGTTAGCACAGGTTGTGTAAGTTCGCCATTTACATTGAGATAGACCAGAAAAGGTACTTGCTGTCGGTAACTGTTGTTCATTCCGGCATCCATACCTGTTGCTGAAGAAGTCATTAACGACGAAGCTGAAGTTTCAACACGATAAATTGCCTTGACATCAAGATTGGCATCAAAAGGATCTCCAGACCAAGAAACACTACTTCCCTGAGAAATTTCAAAACGTCTTTTTACCAAATTGTATAAATTCATTTCAAAATGCCCTTTTTGCATAGTGTAAATTCCGGTGAGTGTGGTCCTTCCATTGGGTTGTATATTAAAATTCAGGTCACCCTCTCCTCCCACTTGCAAATTATCCCCGGTGCGCTCATCAATAATGACATTAAACAGTGCGTTTTCATCAATAGAAATTATGGCATTAACTGCAAAACCGGTTACAGTTATAGATTCTTCTCTGGTTTGTGAGAGTATGTCATCAGGATTTTTCCGATTGACAAAAATGACAACACCGTCGCGTTCTTCAATTTCAAGTTCAGAATCAGTGAGTATGTATGTGATGTCAGTCGCACCGCCCACATTTAACTTTAAATCCAAACGGGGTAGATTGAGGTTTCCGGTTAGCTTAGCATCCACATCAAAAATGGCTGTACCATAAAAAAGCTCATTGTCGTCTTTTGTGGAGTTGAGAGCTGAAAAATCCTTAGCGTTAAATTGCAGATCAAATTCAGGGTTGGTATAGCTTTCGGTTAGCATTTTTCCATTGATAGCAAATTCATTTCCACTTTCATCTAAAAGTCTGAAATTATCTAGAAAAAGCCCCTCATTATTGATTTTCATTGTCTCGTTCTGAAGCTCAAAATTAGCATTGAGCTTGGCAACATTAAAACCTGCTTCATTAAAGTTTATAGTTCCATTGTAGAATGGATCTTTAGTGGTTCCACTTACTTTTACTTCACCAGAAATTGTCCCCCGGGTGTCTGTGATTTCCCCATCAGAAAAACCTTCAATAGCACTCATTTTTATTTCGTTTAAAACGAGATTTAAGTTGAGTTTTGCTGCCTCTTCATCTGCCTGATAATCACCGGTAAGGTCGAGGTCAATATCGCCGCCATTTAAGTCAAGGTTAAAGTCGTATGAATCCTCATTGATTTCTCTTGCATTAAGTGCTAAATTCCCTAGTTGTACTTCCATCACATTCAATTCTTCAATTTGCATATCAGCCAGTAAACCCGGACTTAAAAAGGGTTCTTCAACGATTAAGTTTCCGTTAAGCCTACCTGTGGCGAGGGTTTCTTCAGGATTTAAATAATTGAGAAAATCTGAAAGCCTGAAATTTTCAAAATGTACAGCTAGGTGTTCTTTTTCAATATCAGGTAGCGTGCTGCTCAATTGTAATAATTGATTGTTTCTAGAGATTGAAAATGAAGTGAAGGAAAGGTGATTTTCTGTGTAAACAATTTCATTTTCCTGAGGAATTTGACCATTCTTTTTTATTCAGCAATAGCTCTGAAGGGTTGATGTGTAAACGAATGGTGTCATTTTTCCTCGTAATTTCTGAATTGACCTGTACAATTTTTTCATCCTCATAAAACGAATTGAAGTCTAAAAACAACTTTTTGTCTGTTATGCTTCCATTTAAAGCTGTTCTACTTATAGCTAAGGGACCGGCTTTCAAAGCTTGAAAACCAAAATCAAAATCAAAATTTTCAGAGTCTGAAATTAGATTCAAAGCCAGTCTGTCCACCACATTGTCATCATAATCAATGTGTGGCATAAAAATGTTTGCAGAAAGCGACTGATTTACTTCATTAAAATCTATATTAATATCAATGGTGTCCAGCTGTTTTAAACGGTCAATAAAAACATCACTCAGGATGGGTGCTTTACTAATTTTTGCATCCAGTTTGAGTTCTACGGCTTTTGTAAGACTGTCCTTCTCAATGCGGTCAGTGGGTTCATTTGAAACAGAATCAGACAAATATTTTTGAAAGTGCCGTTGCAGTGCCTCACTAAAACCTTGAGGACTTGCATTGGACCGCAGTGCTAAATCAATCATTTTATTGTTGATATCCACTGAAGTTGTATCTGGTTGAACAAAAGCATTGATGTTGAAATCTCCCAATAAATAAGATTGCGTATCATATATTGCTTTTCCATCCTGAATGTTTGATGAAAGTGTAAAACTATCTGAATTCCCTTTAAAATCGGCTTGCAAAATAAAAGCCGTCCTAATGTCTTTATCTGTAATTCCCAGTGATCTTAAATCGGCTCCCTTTAAATTCAAATCAATCACAAAACGGGGTGAAATAGAATCCAGTTGGATGAAGGTTTCAAAAACAAGATCGAGATTTTCATCCTTGTAAGCAGAGGCAATTGTTCCTTCACCATTTTCAATAGTTCCGCCTATTTTTAAATCCTGAATGGCATAATCGTTCAATGAGAAACTTTGAATGATTGTTTCAAAATCTGCATCCAAAGAGTTGATATCATTTCCATTTCCAGTTGTTTTTAAGGTGAGATTCAGTTCTCCAAATTGGTCATTTTGCAGCAGTTTACCTAATTGGAGTTTTGTGACTTCTACATCTGCATCAAAGGCAATTTCTTCCTGATCTGTATAATTTGCAATGAGGTCTATTTGTCCCTCAGGAATTTTAAGAACAGCCACTGCTGAAAGGTCGTCGAGCGTTCCTTTAAAGTTGCTTTCCAGCGAAATTTTTTCAGGTATGGAAATGCCCAAGTCTTCTTCATTTACAAAAACAAGTACATCATTTTTGACCGTTTCAACGGTAAAAGATTGGAAATCCATTCTTAAATTGTCAACATCTGTCACGTTTTCAAGTTTTCCTTTTGCTTGTATATGTGTTGTTTGACCCCAGTTAATTTGAACATTTGGTATTGACAAAGATGACAGCTTACCTGATGCAATAAGGTTTCCATTGATTCTTTTTTTGCTTAAAGCGAAAAGGGATTCATTTGATTTCAACTCCGGTTGAAAACGGAATAACTCATTTAAACCCACCTCAAAATGCTGAAGATTGAGGTTTAAAAATGTATTCTCAGTGTTATTAATAAAGTCACTTATGGAATTATATTCCATTGTAATGGAACCATTTATCCTATTATCATTGAGCTGAAACTTTAAATCCTTAAGTTTGCTTTGATTCTCATCAATTAGTGCTTCAAAAGTCAACTCATTTAAATTCAACCCTGAACCCTCTTCAAACTCAATCTTGGTGATATTTGCTCCAAAGGCTTGATCCTGTAGTGAAATAGCGTCTGCAACAAAATAAAAATTATTTAAAACAATCGCTTCTGGATTAAAAATTCCAGGTTGAGGTTCTGAGTCATTCATTGTGTAACGAATGTCATTGTTTGTTAAATCAATTTTTGAAACTGAAACTGTCCATTGTGGCCATTCAAACTCAGTAGTGTTTTCGGTTGTATTGTCAGTTTCTAAACCTTCAACCCCTTGTTTATATTCCTCTGAAGTGATGTTAAGACTGATCGTTGAGTTATGAAGTCCCAAGTACTCGAGGTCAATAAAATTATTAGATAAATCTGCTTCTGGAAGATTAATGGCAAGTTCGCCAATAGCTGCCACCGCATTGATACCATCAGGTATAGACTGGTAATTTGCAGTAAGATTCTTAATCAATAATTCATCAACAAAAAGAACCGGGCTGTCAGAATGCTTCTGTGTCTTCACTTTCGGGATAAGGGAGCGATTGATAATATCCTACATCTGTATTTGATATTTCAGCTTTAGAAATGTGAAAGTTCATCGTTTCCAAATCCATTTCTTTGATTTGAAGATTGAGTTTTCCTAGGATTAGCCTGGTGTCGATGCCTGTTACTTGGTCATTGTATTTGAGATCAAAATCAGTAAAAAACAGGTCTTTAATAAAAAACGATGTGGAAGAGGCGTCGGGGTCTTCTGTTTTTTCTTCGGCTTTAACATCTTCAGCCGCAAAGGCATCTATTAAAAACTGAAAATTAAAACCATCAATGGAATCTTTTCTAAAAACATTAGCTTTGAGTCCTTCCCATTCAACAAGGTTAATTCCTATAGCATTACCTTTAATGATTGGCCATAGCGGCACATCAACTTCAAGACTTTTTGATGCAACTAAAGTATCTCCATTTTGATCTTCAAGATACAAACCATTAAGATACACATTTCCAGAAAATGTTATAAAGAGTCTATCTAGTCTCAACTATTGTATTTGGTTTTATCAGAAACATAAGAAGTGACTTTATTAATAATTATGCCCTGTCCCCAGGGACTTCTTATAAATAATATGAGCAAGACAAAGAATATGAAAAGAGCTAATACGACCCTTGCAAGCCTTCTTAGCCATCTATACTTTGTATTGTTTTTGCCTTTTTCTCCTTTTTCAAATTCTGGTTTATGTTCTTGTTTCAAATTTATTGTAAATAGATAGAATACGGCATTTTCATACTCCCAATTTTGAACTAAAAATCTATAATTTTAGTTAAAATATCTTAAAAAGATCAAGATAGCTTGGGCTTGATTTTAAATATCAAATTAAAATAATTCTTTTAAAGGACATATCCACAAACTGTTTGATTCATTTTCATCCCATTAGACCTCTTTTAAAATAGTGTTAATTGTAACTTAAGGGTTTGCCAATTTAATACGATTGAAAATTGGAAACCGTTAACTTCAAAAATACATTCTCTGGAATGTGAATTAACAAACCAAAATTTAATTTAATCTAAAACAAACCAAAATGAAAAAATCACTAATTCTAGCCATCGTAGCCGCGGGTATATTAACATCCTGTGTCTCCAAAAAGAAGTATGTTGCTCTTGAGGAACAGCTTTCAAACACGCAGACCACCCTTGAAAAGACTGCTGTTGAAAAAGAAGAACTTGAAAAACGTTTTGCAATCATTGAGCAACGTGTTGCCGACTATAATGACAGAATCAACTCCTTAAAGGAAACTTCTGAGCAAAAATATGAAATGAATGATATCGCGATGATGAACAAAAAGACAAAGGACAACATGCGCAAAACTTTAGCCAATGTAGATCCTGAGGTTTTAAGAGATGCACAATCTCTGGAAGATTCAATCAACATTGCAGTTTCACATAACTTAATGAATTCTATCTCTGAAGATGACGGAAATGATGACATACAGATTGATATAGACAAGACTGTAGTTATGATTTCAATTTCTGATAAGTTACTTTTTAACACGGCAAGTTACAGGGTAAATCCCAAAGCAAATGACTTGCTTCAAAAACTTGCAGACGTCATCAATTCTGAACCAAGCTTAGAAGTTATGGTTGAAGGTCACACAGACCCCAGAAGTATTAATACAGCGGTATTGGAAGACAACTGGGATTTAAGTGTAAAGCGTGCAACATCCATTGTAAGGATGCTTGAAAATAAATTTAATGTAGCACCAGAGAAACTAATTGCTGCAGGAAGAGGAAGTTCGATTCCACTTGTTGAAAATGACAGCAGTGAAAACATGGCTAAAAACAGAAGAACAAGAATTGTATTGATACCAGATTTAGATCAGGTTTTTGCCATACTAGACTCTGAGGCATCAATTTCAGAAAATTAAAGAATTAGACTTTTGATAAATAAATTCAAAGCCAATCGAAAGATTGTCTATTTTATTTTTAGTTGTCTTTCTCTTTCTCTTTGTCAATTTTAACTTGTCTGCGCCACATAAAATAGATAACAATCATAACTGATTGGTAAGATAATAAATACAATGACATCAAACCAACTGTTAAGATTTATGGGGGAATTGTTTTGAGGACTTGGCACGTGAGTGGGTTGTTGTGCTGTTGCAAGAAAACTAAAAAGTATAAAAATAAGGTTCACAAACTTTTTCATCTTAGCTAATTTTTTAAAGTTTGAATATACATTAATTTTGAATCAAAGTAAAGTTAAGAAGTAGTTTTAGTAGAAATTTAATATTCAGGCATTACTACATAAGTCGAGTCACCCGGAACTTTTGGAAAGGCTTTATTGCGCCAATCCTCCTTTGCTTTTTCCAGTTTTTCTTTACTGGAGGATACAAAATTCCAATATATAAAACGTTCTTCTTCAAAGGGTTTTCCTCCAAAAAGTAGTAAATGACTATTGTGGCTTAACAAGCACATTGCAAACGTCTTCCACTTTTGAAACCAGCATATTACCCTTTTCAATGGGTTCACCACAAGCTTCAATGCCTCCTTCTACAATACAAATACCAATTTCGCCTTTAAGGTTTTCTTTGGTATTGAGTTGAAAAGAATCTTCTGTTTTCACTTCAATCATAAACAATTCAGACTTAACAGGAACAGGAGATGTTTTTCCATAACCTTCGCCTGCTATGAGTTTAAAATGGGCACTTCCCTCCGTCCATTTCGGCAAATGAGTTTCTTCAATGTGATGAAATTCGGGTTCGCAGTCTTCCAGTTCCTTAGGTAATGTTACCCAAATTTGATACCCGTGGGCGGTGAATGTATTTCCGTTTCTAAGTTCATTGTGGAGTTCTTTCAGTATGAGTCACTCCTTTCCCTGCCACCATCCAGTTTACAGAACCGGGAGTGATTTTTTGATTGGAGCCCATACTGTCTTTATGGACAATTTCGCCTTCGAGCATAAAGGTGAGTGTTGAAAGACCTGTGTGTGGGTGTTGATCAACATCCATATAATTATTTGGCCCAAGTTGTGTTGGGACCCATATGGTCAATAAAAATAAATGGCCCCACCATTCTTTTTTTTCGGAAAGGCAACAAGCGACCCACTAGAAAATCACCAATATCTCTACTGCGCTCCTCGATTATTAATCCAATGTTTGACATTAAAATTGCTTTTCAACAAAGTTATGCAAACGAAAAGAATTTAATATTGATCTAAAAGATATTTAATCAAATCTGTTGTAGTAACGATACCCACTAAGTGTCCATCTTTTTCTACCGGAAGCGCGTGGAACTCTTTGGACGCCAAAACTTCTGCGGCTTCTCTAATGGTTGTTTGTTCAGAAATGGTTACGATATTTTTTGTCATTACTTGACTGATGTCAAACATATCATAAACTACAGCATCTATTTCTTCATCATCATAAACAGCATCAGCAAAAGAAATACGCAATAAATCTGAATAACTGAGCATACCAATAATCTTGGTGCCGCTTACAACGGGAATGTGTCTAATTTTATGTTTTTTGAATAAAGCTTCGGCTTTCGTAAGTTCATCTTTGAGGTTTAATTTTACAACGTTTGTGGTCATTATTTTTGAAACAGGAACATTCTTTTTCATTTTAATAGTATTTAATTTTATATTTTAAAAGTAGTTCAACAACATAAAAGAAAGAATGATAAATATCAGAAACAGTTATTAATGTTAAAATTTTATTAATCAGTCCAATCTTTAGTGCTTAACTTTTGTGTTCTTAGCTTAAACCTTTAGTTTCGCAATTATTGAAAAATTAATCACAAAACAAAGAGTATGAGTCAAGTAAAAGAAAATGACACAGTAAAAGTACATTACACCGGAAAATTAGAAAACGGTCAAATTTTTGACAGTTCGTTGCAACGCGAGCCCTTGGAATTCACGATAGGTCAAGGTCAATTAATCCCCGGGTTTGAAAAAGGTGTTATCGACATGAAAGTCAATGAAAAGAAAACCATTAACATTCCACATACAGAAGCTTATGGTGAGGTAAGAGAAGAATTATTCCACGAAGTTGAAAAAGACAAGCTACCGGAAGAAATGCAACTCGAAGTGGGTATGGGCTTAATTTCAAAAGCTCCTGACGGTTCTGAAAGACAACTCATTTTACGCGAAATCAAAGACGAAACCATTGTGGTTGATGCAAATCATCCGCTAGCAGGAAAGGATTTGACCTTTGAACTGGAATTGGTTGAAATCAAGTAAACAGATTATAATTCTATATTCAATGCCCGAATGTATTTTTCGGGCATTTTTTTTGCTTGTATTTTTAACAATAAAACAAGCTTGGGTTTTCCTATATTTGAAAAATCCAACATAAAACTTATTTCATGAAAAAAATCACATTCGCTCTCTCCTTCTTATTATTTGGAGTTTTACTATTTGCACAAGACAAAGAAACCATCATTAACAATATTATTCAGGAAGTTGACGAGAATTCACAAGTGGAACGCCTCGCTTATGAATTACTTGACGAAATCGGCCCCAGACTGGTTGGCACCCCCCAAATGCAACAAGCTCATGAGTGGGCTGTAGCCAAATTTAATTCGTGGGGAATTCAAGCAGAAAATCAACAATATGGCACCTGGCGTGGCTGGGAACGAGGTGTTACACATATTGATATGGTGCATCCCAGGATCAAATCACTTTCCGGAATGCAACTCGCCTGGAGTGCCCCCACTCCCAAAAAAGGAATTACAGCAGAAGTCATCACACTGCCGGAAACCATTCAAGACTCATTGAGTTTTGCACGCTGGTTGCCCACTGTGAAAGGAAAGTTTGTTTTGGTCTCTATGTTGCAAATGACAGGAAGACCAGATTATAACTGGGAAGAGTTTGCAACAGAAGCTTCTTTTGAAAAAATGAAAGAAGCGCGCACTCAACAAATCGAAAAGTGGAATGCCAATATGAGAAATTCAGGGTATTCCTCACGCACCTTAGATGCCGCTCTAGAAAATGCAGGTGCAGCAGGAATCATCCAATCCCAATGGTCAAGAGGTTTTGGTGCCAATAAAATTTTTGGTTCTCGCACTAAATCCATTCCAACAATAGATATTTTACTTGAAGACTATGGAACTTTATACAGACTTGCCCAAAACGGCGCCAAACCTCAAATCAGGTTGTACGCTGAATCCAAAGAGCTGGGTGAAGTACCCACATTCAATACTATAGCACGCATTGAGGGCACAGAAAAACCCGAAGAATACATTTTGCTTTCTGCCCACTATGACTCCTGGGACGGAGGTACCGGAGCAACAGACAATGGTACGGGCAATGTCACTATGATGGAAATAGCACGCATCCTTAAAAAACACTACCCAAATCCCAAACGCACCATCATCGTGGGCCTTTGGGGAGGTGAAGAACAAGGACTTAATGGATCCAGAGCTTTTGTAAAAGACAATCCGGCTATCGTTGAAAACATACACGTGCTTTTTAATCAAGATAATGGTACAGGCCGTGTGGCTAGTATCAACGGACAAGGATTTTTACACGCTTATGATTTTTTAGGAAAGTGGCTACACGATGTGCCTCAACAATTTAAATCTGAAATTGAAACCACTTTCCCGGGAACACCTTCCGGTGGTGGTTCTGACCACTCTTCATTTGTATCTGCCGGTGCCCCAGCTTTTATGATGAGTTCGTTAAATTGGTCTTATTGGAATTATACCTGGCATACCAATTTAGATACTTATGATAAAATTGTGTTTGATGATGTGAAAAACAATGTGGCTCTCATTGCAATTATGACTTATCTCGCTAGTGAAGACCCTGAAAGAACATCTCGTGAACGAGCTGTTTTACCAATCAGTACACGCACAGGCGAGCAAATGACCTGGCCAACACCCCGGGATGGTAATCGCCGTGGCGGATTAGATTAATAAGCCAACCATTTGGATTCTATTATAGACCTAACAGGTTTCTTTAACTTGTTAGGTCTTATTTTAAAATGCTCATCTCAAGTTAGGGGGGCTTTTTTAGTTAAAAGAATCTAAAATCGCAATAGGGTACTCAGATCATCGTTTTCTTTGTATAAAACTTTAACCATTGACTTTCTCAAAACGAAAACTTCTAAAAAGGATTGTCTATTTTTTTACAGGAATCCTTATACTTTTAATCCTCTTTTATCTGAGTGTTCTATTTGGTTTATGGGGTCCTGTTCCAACTCAAAAACAACTTTCAGAAATACAACAAAGTGAAGCTTCAGAAGTTTTGGCAGTGGATGGTGAATTACTTGGAAAATACTTTCGGTTTGACAGACAATCCATTTCTTATGAGGAGTTTCCGGAACACTTAATCCACGCCTTGGTGGCAACAGAAGATGCTCGCTTTTATGATCACAACGGTATTGACGGGCAGAGTCTATTCAGGGTGTTTTTTAAAACCATTTTGTTACAAGATGCCTCTGCCGGTGGTGGAAGTACTATTACTCAACAATTGGCCAAAAATCTTTATGGGAGACAAGATGTAAATAAAATTGGTATTGTTGTTACCAAACTCAGAGAATCCATCATCGCAAGGAGAATGGAAAAGTTGTACACCAAAGAGGAAATTTTGACCCTCTATTTAAACACGGTGCCTTTTAGTGACAATACTTATGGAATTGAAAGTGCGTCCAAAAAGTTTTTCAACAAACCCACAACCGATCTCACGATTGCAGAAGCAGCAACACTTGTAGGCACTTTAAAAGCTTCCAATTATTTCAATCCGCGTTTATATCCTGAACGCAGCCAGGACCGAAGAGATGTTGTAATTTCTCAAATGGAAAGATACAAATACCTTCAGCCCCAACTAGCGGATGATGCAAAACGGGAACCTTTTGAGCTGGACTATCAATATTTCAACCACAATGAAGGTTTGGCCACTTATTTTAGAGAACAGTTGCGAAGAGATGTAACGCATATGCTCGATTCTTTGAGAAATGAAAAGGGGCAACCTTATGATTTGTATAATGATGGTTTAAAAATTCACACCACCATTGATTATACGATGCAGCATTATGCTGAAGAGGCCATGAAATTGCATATGAGTAAACTACAGCAAGCTTATGAAGATTCCTGGGGAACTCAAGCCCCTTGGCATAAAAATACTAAGCTTATTGAAGGTGAAGCAAAAAAACTACCTATTTACAAAAAAATGCTTCAAGAGGGTTATAAAGTAGATGAAATATTTGATTCTTTGAGTATACCCCAAGAACGACAACTGTTTTCTTATGACTCCATACTAAAAATTAATGTCAGTGTGATGGACAGTATCAAGCATTATATGAAATTTTTGAATGTGGGGAGTGTAACACTTGAATCGAAAACAGGTGCTGTTAAAACCTGGATTGGTGGCTTTGATTTCAATGCGTTTCAGTTTGATCATATTTCACAAAGCAAACGTCAAGTGGGGTCCACTTTTAAACCCATTGTTTATACTGCAGCACTAGAAAATGGAATCGATGCTTGTTCCTATTTTTCTATGGAAGAAATCACTTATGCTGATGGTTACAAACCCTCAAACTCCTCTGAGCCTGATGACAACGACCCTTATTTAAACTATTCGTTGAAGTATGCCTTAAGCAAATCTGTAAATACCATTGCTGTAAAAGTTCAAATGGAAACAGGAATTGAGAATGTAATTCAACAAGCAGAGAAAATGGGGATTACCTCCCCCCTGCCCAAGGTTCCATCTCTTGCTTTGGGAACTTCAGAAATGAGTGTGCTGGAATTGGCAAAAGCTTACACAGCCTACAGTAATAATGGATTTGTGAGTATTCCCTATTATATTAACCGAATTGAAACTAAAGACGGAAAAATTATCGCAGATTTTACCCCCAAAATTGCTGAAGAAAAAGCATTTACAGAGGATACCCGTCATTTGATACTTGATATGTTACAAGAAACAGTCAATACCGGTACTGCATCCAGATTGCGCAGTACGTATAGGCTTAACAATGCTATTGCCGGTAAAACCGGAACCACTCAAAACAATCGTGATGCGTGGTTTGTGGCCATAACACCAAAATTAACTTCAGTTACCTGGGTGGGAAATGATTTGAACATTCCTTTCAGAAGTACTTCATTGGGCCAAGGCGCAAATGCAGCGCTTCCATTGTTTGCTCAATTTTACAGTAGCTTGAATGCAGATTCAAAGTACAATGAGATTACCAATTCCCGTTTTGAAAAAATCCCGGAACACCTCTTAAAACAAACACTTTGTGAAGATACTAAAAGAGACGGCTTTTTTAAAAGACTGTTTACCAATCCTGATAAACCAAAAGAGGAAAAGGAAGAGAAAAAGAAAGGCGGTATTTTTTCAATTTTCAAGAAAAAAATAAAAACTGATTTACATACTTTTTCTAAGCAATGCTCTTAAACTTCTTTTGTAATCATCTGTAAGCCAGTCGATATAATTATTGGTTGTTTTGCTCAAACAATAAGCATATTTCTGCACTCTGAAAGAGATTGCATCTTCCAAAAGAAGCGCAAGTTTCATGGCTTCAAAGGCATCTTCACTGTTTTCAAGACACATTTGAGCGTGTTGTTCTATGGCTTGATCGATGGCAAGTTTTGGCTTTAAGCCCTTCTTTTTTGCCTGATGAAATGCTTCTTCTACATCAAAATCTACTTCTTTAGAGTTTTTAAACCTTTTTCTGATTTCCTTAGGCATCTCATAAGAAAAATTGCGTTCAATCGTTTCATCGGGAATGAGATTTTCCAGAAAGTAATCAGGGTTTTTAAAAACTAAGTTCCAATCTACTTTTTCTTCCCAAAGCCCAAAACGCGCCATATTATTTCCCATATCGACTACGGTAAATTCTTTTTTACTTTCAGTAACTCTTGAACCACGTCCAATCATCTGATGGTAAAGCGTTAAAGATCGTGTTGCTCTATTAAGTATAATGGCTTCAATATCAGGGACATCAAAACCGGTTGTCAAGATTCCCACAGAGGTAATAATTGCATTGGGTGTTTCTCGAAACCAGTCAATGATTTCTTTTCTTTCTGAATCATTGTGTTTGTTATCTAAATGCCTAATGTTTTCATAACCAGCCCTTTTGAATGACTCATAGACATATTTTGATGTGTTGATACCGTTATTAAAAATGAGGGTTTTTTTATCTTTTGCTCGTTCTTCGTAGGCATAAATCAATTTTTCCTGCATGGCATAATCGATATAAACAACTTCTGAAGATTTTACTGTATAATCGCCATTGATTCCAATTCTCAAAGCGCCAAGTCCTACATTGTAGCTATAAGTGGTAGCTTTAGCAAGAAAACCTTTATCAATTAATTCAGCGATAGAATGGCCCACAATGAGTTCATTGTATGTATCCTTCATTGGCAATTTAATATTTGAACTTAGAGGGGTTGCCGTAACTCCAAGAATATCACATTTTTTAAAATATTTGAATAACTTTCTAAAGGAATTGTAATGGGCTTCATCGACGATTACTAAGCCGATGTTTTTCATATTTAACTCATTCTCTTTCAATCTATTATTGAGTGTTTCAACCATTGCGACATAACAAGTAAAGTCTTCCTGATTTGGAATTTCTTTCACTGCACTGTTAATGACTTTGTTTTTGACACCAATTTCTGTGAGTGTGTTTAGATGTTTGTTTGCTAAGTTCAATGCGATGTGTTAATATGAGTACTTTATTAGCTTGTTTCTTGAATATATCTTTTTGCTATTTCAGAAAAAATGACAGTTTTTCCACCACCTGTGGGAAGTTGATACAAGTATATTATAGCTTTCAGGAAATGTCTTAAATCGATCAAAAATGGTTTCTATGGCATCTTTTTGATAGGTATAGAGTTCTCTTTCTTTGATTTTATCTTGTTCGGCTACTTCAATCATCGTTGTTTCTTGTGCATTTCTACAAAAATAACACCTTTATTAAGTTATTCCATAAAATAAAGCTAAAAGTGTGTTAATCTGAATTCTTAATTATTAGAATAAAAACTTGAAACATTTAAATTTAAGGTAAGAATAACATTTTGTTAGTTTTAAATTTCAAGTTGTTATGTTACATTTGTGCTTTGTTACAGAATACCCCATGTCTAAAGAAAGACCGAAAAAGAAATCACGTTTGCAATTGTTGCATCAATACTATAGCTATACTGGCTTCTATGGGTTTTTAGGTAGTAGTTTATTGAAAGCTATTCCATTAATACTTTTATTTGTTGGTGGTCTTGTTTGCAATACATTATTATGTGATTGATGTAAATGTTTTGCTCAACAAAGTCACAGAAACTTTTCCTGCTTTTGGGGTTTTTACAGTTTTCTTTATTTCTGAATCGCTTCTAGGCCTCATTCCACCAGAACTCTTTATTGCCTGGTCAAGTAAATCTGTTACTCCTATTTTTCATTTATCATTATTAGCCTTGCTTTCTTATGCCGGTGGCGTTGTATCATACTACATTGGAAAAGCCATTACTAAAATTCCTTCAGTTCATGAATATCTGGAGATTAAAATGGCAAAGCATATTCGCAATACCAGAAAATGGGGTGGATTTTTAATTGTTGTGGGAGCTTTACTTCCCATTCCCTATTCTTTAACAACAATGACAGCTGGTATTATTAAGTACCCTCTCAACAGTTTATTGCTTTTTGGCTTGTTGCGATTTTTGCGTTTCTATATCTATGCACTCGCAATTTTTAATATCGTTAGTTAAAACGCCCTCTACCTACTCTCTTTATTTTTCTTATTTACAGTCAATTATAGTTAATTATTTGTTAAATACTACTTTGCTATACAAAGTACTGTAACAAAACAATTAATCTGTCGTCTATTAAGTAAATCAATTAAAATATAAAATTATGACAACTGTAAAAAGAATATTTGGAACAACTAGTGAGCATAGAGAATCACAACAAATGAGCAAACGCAACTTATTAAATATAAGTCAAAAAAGAGATGTGTGGAACAGTCGAAGACGTTTTGGATACTAAACTCTAAGACCAACAATTAAAATTATCAATCAATCAACATAAAATTTAAACCTATGAGACCAATTAAAAGAATTTTAGAAACAGTTAGTGAAACCAGAGATAACTTACTAATGAACAAGCGCATCATTTTAAATTTCAACAATAAAAGAGATGTTTGGAACAGTAAAAGGCGATTCAGTTATTAAACTCAATTATAAGACCTATCAAAATAACTATAAATAACCAATAAGAAGATTTTGAATTAGCCTTCAAAAAAATCTTGAAGCCGGTGTCGTTCTAAACACCGGCTTTTTTTTATTTAGATGTTGGTAAAGAGGGTCTTACTTCAATTTTGCTTGGTAATGTGCGGGGATGCATCCTCAATAAATCAACAACAATAGCCCCCATATCTTCTTTTTGTATTTTCCAGTCATCATTTGCATCCGGAATATGATTATTAAAATGGGTTGCAACAGAACCCGGCATTATGGTGGTGACTTTGATTTCATATTTTCGTAAATCTAGCATAATGGCTTGTGAAAAGCCGGTCAAACCAAATTTACTTGCATTATAAGAAGCACCGTTTTGAAAAAAGTTGGTGCCTGCAAGGCTGGAAATCGTGATGATATACCCCTTCGATTTTTTTAATTCTCCTAGTACAGCCTTAACGCTGTAAAAAACTCCGGTAAGGTTGGTATCAATAGTTTCCTCCCACTGGTCTAAAGTCAATTGGTCAATGGGTGCAAAATGTCCCAAACCGGCATTAGCAACAAGTATATCAAGTTTTCCAAACTTTTCAATAAGCTGTGCTACGGCTTTTTCCTGGCTTTTAAAATTTCTTACGTCTGCTTTGAGTCCAATTGCTTTCGCTTTTCCTTTACAAAGTTCGTTGAGTTTTTTAGCGGCTTCTGTTGCAGCTTGTTTTGTTCGGCTGGTTACCGCTACATTAATTCCTTGCCAAAGAAGTGCTTCAGCAATTCCAAAGCCTATACCCTTACTTCCTCCGGTTACTAATGCTACTTTGTCTTCAATAAATTGCATATATTTAAGTTATTTGTTTAGAGATTCCTCTAAATTAAAAAAAAAGAATTGCTTTACAAGGTTAAATCGGCTTAAGCTTATGTTTTCTAATTTATTAAAATTTAATTTTGGGTTAAAACGCTTCATATTTTTTTGTTTGTATTTGACATTTTCAAATTCATTTTCACAAATCAGAAAACAGCTACACTTGTCGATGTAGCAGAACAATACTGCAAATGAGTTTGTTTTTGACATTCGTTATGCTACTACAAATAATTTTACGAAAGAAGTGCTCTATGATTGCGCAAAATGCCTTTTACTTCCCGATGTAGCTAAAGCTGTTATCAGATGCCAATTATTATTTTTGTGATCGTGGTTATAAAATAAAACTTTTTGATTGTTACAGGCCGCTTTCCGTTCAAAAGAAAATGTGGAATAAAGTTCCCAATCCCATTTATGTAGCAGATCCATCAAAAGGGTCTGTTCATAATCGCGGAGCAGCAATTGACTTAACACTGATCACACTTGATGGAGAACCGGTTAATATGGGAACCGATTATGATTTCTTTGGCAGAGCAGCTCATATTGATAATTTTAATTTACCCGCTGAAGTTCTTGCAAACAGAAAGTTATTACAGGTAGGGATGTTGCAATTTGGTTTTGCTACTATACAATCTGAGTGGTGGCATTTTAACTTTAGAAATAAATCCGGAGCGCCCATTCTAGACGATCCCTATTCCTTGTGAAAATTGATGCCAACTGTTTTTTAACACTCTTACTTTCCGTACATTTGTAATAAATTATTTTAAATGATAAAGATCTTCAAAACAGTCGCCTTCTGGGAAGGTATCTCGCTTCTATTTCTTTTATTTTTTGCAATGCCATTAAAGTATATTTGGGATTTACCAATGGCAGTAAGTATCATCGGTATGGCCCATGGTATTCTTTTTCTAGGGTATGTAGCTTTAGCAATTGTATTGTTTATTGAACTTAAATGGTCACTAAAAATACTTGCGGGCGTTTTATTGGCTTCACTACTGCCTTTTGGTACATTTTATATGGAAAAAAAGTATGGCTCAACTATTTATAATGGATAAAGAGAAAATTATATCATTCAGCAAGTTATTAAAAGAATATTTGATTGACCAAGGGTTCTCAGAATTTATTGCCCGTCATGTAAATGTTGCTGTGATCTTGATTATTCTTGGAGGATTGGCTTATTTATTAGATAGAATTTTACGTAAAATTATAGTCAAATTATTTACTGTATTTTCAGAAAAGACAATAACCACGTTTGATGATTTTCTTGTTCAGAGTAAGTTCCCCAGGTATGTTGCTCATATTATTCCACTAATTTTAGTAAAACTAACTTTTCCATTAATTTTTGAAGAGTTACCCTTCTGGTTTAAGGTTTTCAATGTAGCAATAAATGTATATGGCATTATACTTATTGTTAAGATCATAAGGAGTGTATTACGTTCTACTAAAAATTTCCTTCGCACAAAAGAACAATATGCCGATAAGCCCCTTGAGAGTTATATGCAGGTTATTTTAATCTTTTTATGGGGAATAGCAGGTATGTTTGTTGTTTATGAATTGACAGGTAAAGATGTCTTAAGCCTTGCCTCTTTGGGTGCAGCTTCTGCTATTTTGCTTTTGATTTTTAAAGATACTATCCTGGGATTTGTTGCATCCATTCAGGTTTCAGTAAATGATATTGTGCGTATTGGTGATTGGATCACTTTTAGTAAATATGGTGCAGATGGGACGGTTATTGATATCAATCTGGCAACTGTGAGGGTTCAAAATTTTGATAATACATTTACAACCATTCCAACGTATGCACTAATATCAGATTCTTTTCAAAATTGGAGAGGAATGCAGGAGTCTGGTGGCAGAAGAATTAAACGATCCATATTTATTAAGCAATCGTCCATAAAATATTTAACACCTGAAAAAATGGCCGAGCTTAAAAAAATTCAACTAGTTAAAAACTATATTGAACATAGACAACTCGAAATTGATAGACATAATGAACGTGTCAAAGCTGACAAAAAAGTTTTGATAAATGGTAGAAATCAAACCAATTTTGGAGTCTTTAGAAAGTATCTAGACAGCACACTTAGAAACAATACCGGCGTCAATAATGATATGATGATTATGGTGCGTCAGTTACAACCCACTACACAAGGAATTCCATTAGAAATTTATTGTTTTAGTAGCAGATAAGCGTTGGGAAAATTACGAAGCTATTATGTCTGATGTTTTCGACCACGTAATTGCTGCAGTACCTTATTTTGACCTGGAGCTTTTTGAAGAACCTACAGGAAGCGATATAAAAAACCTACAAACAGCTTTTAAAACAACTTACAAAAAATAATTTATTGCTCACAAAATTTCTGAAATTGCTAATGCAATGATTTCGTTGTGATCAAATGCCAGTTTGGGAAGTTTTTCTATGGGAAACCATCGGGCATCTTTCGCATCATCTGCCGCCTTAGGCTCCGTTTGATTTTGAAGCAAGACCAGCATAAACAATTGAAATTGTCCTACCCCTTGGGTCCCTTCCGGGTTTGCCGAATGTATATAACTGCTCACAAGATTCCAAATCCATTCCCGTTTCTTCCTTTAACTCCCGTCGTGCAGCCGTTTCAAGGTCTTCATCCTCTTCTACAAACCCACCCGGTAAAGCCCATTGTCCCTTATATGGTTCATTTTTTCTTTGAATTAATAAGACATATTCTTTATTATTCTCAAATAAAAATACCACTGCATCAACAGTCACAAAAATGGATTGTCTTCTCATAGTTGTTACATTCATTAAAAATCGATTATTTATTAAAGAATTATTTGTAACTTTCTTTAACATAAAGATACTCATTCAATAATCACAAACAAATTCGCTATTATGAAAACATTTAAATTACTATTTTTAGTTTGTTTCATCACTTTTAATATGCCAATAGTGGCGCAAACAGCAGATGAGATAATAAATACTTATTTTGAAAATACAGGAGGTGTTGAAAACTGGGCTGCTCTCAATGGTGTAAAAATGAATGCCTCTGTTAATCAAGGGGTGGATATTCCAGTTGAAATTTATCAATTGAAAGACGGTCGTCAAGCAGTAATTGTTAATTTCCAAGGTCAGGAAATTACTCAATTTGCCTTTGACGGTGAAACCATGTGGGGTACAAATTTTATGACTATGCAAGCAGAAAAAAGTGATAGTGAAATGACCGAAAATTTCAAAAAACAATCTCTTGACTTCCCTTCTGCTCTTTTTAATTATAAGGACAAAGGTTATACCGTTGAACTCATGGAAAATGAAACTATTGATGGCGCAGAAACCTTTAAAATAAAGTTGACACAAAAACCCATAATGGTTGATGGTAAAGAACTACCCAATATAAGTTATCACTATTTTGATACAGATAGTTTTGCCCTCATACAATCTGAAGCTGAAATTCAACAAGGTCCTATGACTGGTCAAAAATCAATCTCAAAAATGAGCGATTACCAAGAAGTTGACGGTTTGTATTTCCCATTTGATATGGGAATGGGTGGGCAAAGCATTAAAATTATTTCCATTGATTTAAACCCTGAAGTTGAAGATAACGTTTTTGCTTTTCCAGAAGAATAATACAACTAATAATAAATCTAAATCCTCGTTAAATCGGGGATTTTTTAATACAATAACTATGAAAAACATACTTTTAGGTATCGCCATACTCTTGATTTTTCCGGTTTCTATGGCACAAGAGATACCCATCAAGGGCGACCAATTATTTGGGAATCTTAAAGCGCGTCATATTGGTCCGGCAGTTATGAGTGGTCGCATCACTGATATTGACCTCCACCCCACCAAAGACAATATTATTTATGCCGGTGCTGCAGGCGGTGGCGTCTGGAAGTCAACAGACAGTGGTACTTTTTTTAATTCAATATTTGATGAACACGCTCAATCCATAGGTTGTGTTGCAGTAGATCCTGTAGATCCAGACAATATTGTTTGGGTGGGGACCGGGGAAACCTGGGTGCGCAATAGTGTTTCAGTTGGTGATGGTATCTATAAGACTACAGACGGAGGTACCAACTGGAAAAAAATGGGATTTGAAAACTCTGAACGCATTTCCGGAATCAAAATAAACCCAAATAACAATCAAGAAATATATGTGGGTGTTTTAGGTGCACTTTGGAGTGATAGTGAAGAAAGAGGAGTTTACAAGACAACTGATGGTGGTGAAACCTGGAACAAAATCCTGTATATTAACGAAACTACAGGTGTGGCTGATATTGCAATGGACCCCACAAACCCAAACATACTCTATGCATCTATGTGGCAAGTGAGACGTTCACCATGGAGTTTCAACTCAGGCGGAGAGCATAGTGCTTTGTACAAAACCACAGATGGAGGTAAAAACTGGAATAAAATTCACAATGGTTTCCCTAATGGAAAATTAGGAAGAATTGCACTTGCTATAGCACCTTCTCAACCTGAAACTGTTTATGTTGTTTTAGAAACCGAAGAAGCAAAATCAAACGGATTGTATCGTTCAGACGATGGAGGAAATTCTTGGGAGCATTTAAACAATAATTTTGAACTGGTTGTTCGTCCATTTTACTTTTCGAGAATCACAGTTGACCCAAAGAATCCGGATGTTTTAGTGAAAGCCGGCTTGTATGGGGCCATTAGTCGTGACGGTGGCAAAACTTTTAAAAACTTAGGAAATATGCATCCTGATATCCACGATATCGCCTTTCACATTAATAATTCAGAAATTATGTATGTGGGAACAGACGGTGGTGTCTATCGTTCTTGGAATGGTGGAAGTACGTTGGAAATCGTTGAAAATATTCCCGTTTCACAATACTATCACGTGAGTGTGGATGACGCTGAACCTTATAATGTTTATGGAGGATTGCAAGACAATGGATCCTGGTATGGCCCTTCAGCAGCTCCGGGAGGAGTAAAAGCTAAGCATTGGAACAGTGTGGGTTATGGTGATGGATTTCGGGTATTAAAACACCCCACAAAAAATATCATTTATTCTGAAATGCAAGGTGCTGCCAACGTGTGGCGCTATGATGTGGACAGAAACCAAACCAAAACCATTCAACCAATGGCCGAAAAAGGAGATCCAAAATTACGCTTCAATTGGAATCCGCCAATGGCATTGAGCAATTTCTACCCAGACCGATTTTATATGGGAAGTCAGTTTCTACATCGCTCTGATGATATGGGAGATACCTGGACAAAAATCTCTCCGGATTTAACCACAAACGACCCCAAGAAACAAGATCAATCTTCATCCGGTGGTTTGTCCATTGACAATTCTGGAGCTGAAACACATACTACAATCTTTACGATTGCAGAGTCGCCTCTTGACGAAAATATCATTTGGGTGGGGACAGATGATGGTAATGTTCAAATTACTCAAGATGGTGGAAAAACCTGGACAAATACAGTGGCAAATATCCCTGATTTACCCAAAAACACTTGGTGTTATAAAATCTATGCCAGTAACTTTCATAAAGGAACCGCTTATGCTGTATTTGAAGGCCACGCTACCGGAGATATGAATCCTTATGCTTATAAGACATCTGATTTTGGTAAAACCTGGAAAAGTATCATCACTGATGATATTATTGGTTTTGCACGAAGTATTCACGAAGATTATGAAAATGAGAATTTACTTTTTTTAGGTACAGAATTTGGACTTTTTGTAACAGTTGACGGTGGTCAAAACTGGTCGCGATTTACAAATAATATGCCCGCAGCTTCTGTGATGTATATAGCGCTGCACAAAAAAACAAGTGATTTAGTTTTGGCTACCCACGGTCGCGGTATTATCATTATTGATGATATATCTCCCTTACGTGAAATCACGCCTGAAATACTTGATAAAGAAGTTCATTTCTTTTCATCAAAACCATTTGTAATGAAAGAAGACAGCGGTTTTGCTGAAAATTTTGGTACAGAAACGCAATTTATTGGTCAGAATCCTTCTTCAAATGCTCGCATTGTTTACTACCTAAATAAACGACATACCTTTGGAAAAATGGAACTCGAGGTTCAAGACATGGAGGGTAATAAAATAGCAACACTTAACGCCGGTAAATCAAAAGGATTAAACATCGTCGATTGGAGTTTCACCAGCAAAGGGCCTAAAATTGCTGAAGCAAAAACTTTGAGTTTTGGTGGTTTTGCAACACCCAGAGTTCCTGCAGGAACTTATAATGTGGTGATGATAAAAGGCAAAGAAACCTTTACTCATACCATTGAAGTGGTTTATGACCCAAATACTATTGTTACTCCTCAAGGTCGTGAAGAACGACAAAAGATGGTTGAAATTCTCTTTGATATGAATGAAGAGTTGGCTTACCAGGTTTATAAAGTCAATACCACCATTCAACACGCTGAAACTTTACTCGCTGAAGACCCAAAATCGAAAAAAGTGTCTGAAGCGGTCATCAATGAGTTAAATACTTTATTAAAAAGTATGGTGATTACCACCGGTGATAACTATGTTGCCAGTGCAGAACCCGAACTCAGAGAAAAATTAGCCGATTTATACAGTGGCGTCGTAAATAATTATGACAAACCCACAGGTGCTCAAATGGCTAATTATGAAAGTGTAAAAGCACTTTATGACGAGATTATGGACCGTTATGAAAGTATTCAAAAGAAAGAGGTTTCTAAATATGAATCTTACTTGAGTAAGAATAATAAAGAGTCACTTTCGTTTCAAACGAAAGAGGAATTTTTAAAATAAAATTAAAAACTATATAATTCAAAGGGGAAATTTTTATTTCCCCTTTATTTTTTAATATATACTGTCTTCACATTCACAAACTCCCTTATCCCCTCTTTACTCAATTCACGACCATATCCGGAAGTTTTAATTCCGCCAAAAGGAAGTCTAGGGTCGCTTTTAACGAGCTCATTGATAAAAACAGCTCCTTCCTCAAATTGAGGGATAAGTTTCTCCATTCTATCGATATCTTTTGAAAATAAAGAAACACCCAAACCAAATTTTGAATTATTGGAAAGTTTTACAGCTTCTTTTTCTGTTTTAAAAGTGGTTACTGAAAGCACAGGACCAAAGGTTTCCTCTTTAAAGAGTTCCATATTGGGATTTACATTTTTAACAATTGTTGGTTCAAAATAAGTACCCTTCCGCTTTCCTCCTATTATAACTTTTGCACCCGCTTTCACTGATTTTTTAAGTTGTTCTTCCAACTCTTCTGCTAAGTTTTCTTTTGCCATCACACCAATAAAAGTATCACTGTTTAAGGGGTTACCGCTTTTCAGCTCTTTTACTTTTGCGCTAAGTATTTCTAAAAAACTTTCTGCAATTGATTCATCTATAAGTAGTCGTTTTCCGGCGATGCAACTTTGGCCGGTATTTTGAAAACGTGCCTGTACACAACTGGATACAGTTTTATCAATATCAGCATCTTTGAACACGATAAGCGCATTGCTTCCTCCAAGTTCAAGCACTGTTTTCTTGATGTTTTTTCCGGCGATGGAGGCTACAGAGGCTCCTGCCGGTCCGCTTCCGGTTAATGTCACTGCTTTTACAACAGAATTTTCAATGATTGATTTGACAGCATCACTTCCCACTAGCAAAGTTGTAAAACAATGCTTTGGGAAACCGGCTCTTTCAAATATTTTTTCAATATTTAAAGCCGAGCCAAACACATTGGATGCGTGTTTTAAAACGGCAATATTACCGGCCATCAATGCCGGGGCTGCAAACCTGAAAACCTGCCAGAAAGGATAATTCCAGGGCATAATTGCCAATACGACCCCCAGGGGTTCATAGTTGATATAACTTTTATCAGCGTCTGTATCAATTTTTTCTGATGCCAAATGGTTTTCAGCTTGCTCTGCATAATATTCACAGACCCAGGCGCATTTTTCCACTTCAGCGATGGCTTGGCTAATGGGCTTTCCCATTTCCAAAGTTATTAATTCTGCATACTCCTGTTTGTTTGTCTTCAAATCATTTGCAGCATTTTGCATGAGTTTTTTTCGCTCCTGAAATGAAACATTTTTCCAATCATCAAATCGTTGATGTGCTTTGTTTAATAAATCTTCAACTTCCTTTTGGGTATGAGTTTTATAAGTTTCAATGATTTTATTGTTATATGGGTTTATGGAATTTACCGTGGACATCTTTTATATTTTTAATTATATAAAGTTAAAGATATTCTTTGCTATACTCTATAATTTAAGGGATTTTTAAGGTTTTTTATGTTGATAACCTCGTTTATAACTCCATCTCTTTTAACTATTTCATGGAGCATGCTTTCGTTATTTTTAATAAAACTTCTAGTTATGAATTCTCGTGAACTTGAATTGGTTGCTTTACGCCCCGAAATTCCTTCAGCTATAGTGACATCTTTAATGAGTTTTGATGAAAGGTTTCAAAACACAACATTGCGGCCCATCGTAAAGTTGCAAAATGATTTGTTTATTTTGGTTTTTAGAAACTATATAGTAAAGCATAAAAATGTGTTTTACACGCTTTCACTCGAAAAGCGATTGCAATACATTGAAAATGCTATTCAAAAAGATATCAAATTCAGAAACTCGTTGAAAGGAATGGTTATTGGACAATTTACTATTGAGGAATATGAAATGTATATTCAAAATTCTTCCTCACTCAACAAAAGAATGATGAATCTTGTTATTGAAAGACTTAAAAGCAATATCCAGCTTTTAGAGCATGAGTGCGTTCATTAAAAACCCAACGATAATTGTCAAAGCAAAGCTCATCAATGTGCCTATGAGGACGTATTCCGTTTGTTTGCGACCGCCACTTTGACCTTTATCACTAAAGCGTAAAATGGATTTTGCCGCGATTAAAAACCCTATCGCTGCGATGTTTTGAGTTAAAACAAATGTAAGCACCAGAATGCGCTCAAAAATACCGATATAACGCCCGGCCTTTTCCAGGCTGTTTATTTTATCGTCTTTTTCAATCTCTTTTTGCCAACGTTGCGTTGCTTTTCCGATAATAAATCCAAAAGGAAAAATGACAACCAAATAGCCTAAAATTATAATCAAAGTATTTTGTGAACTAAAAAGTGATTCAAAAAAAGGAATTATAGAATTGAGGTTTTCTGTGAGGTATAACCAAGCTAGGAGTAAAATCAGAATATGAAAAAACTGGTCTAATAAAAAGAGTTTTAAATTATCTTTTTCCTGATTAAGCTTCCACAAGTCAATTGCAAAATGAGTAACCATTATAATTACCGGAACCAAAAAACTTGTCCATTGTTGTAAAAGGAGATAGGTTAAAAATCCTGCTAAAAAAGCGTGCACATATAAAAATGGTGCTTTTGCTTTGTGTTTTCTTTTGTGTTTAATCGCTTTTGCAGGTTGCAAGACAAAGTCTGTTAGAACGTGAGCTAGTAGTAATTGTAAAGCGATGAGCAGTGTTTCATTCATGGTTTAGGGTTTTGAGAATACCTGTTTAAATCGTTGTAATAATAACTGTACTTCTTCCCAGCCGGCAGCTTTTTTCCTGAGGTTGATTGCAGCTTGACTGCGTTGTAATAAATCGGCTATTTGCTGTTCTTTCATTCCTTTGAGTAAATAATAGACTACTTCTGCTGAAGCAATTGACCACTTCTCAGCCAGGTTGTCTAAAAATTTCAGACTTACCTGGAATTCACTGTTGATGTTATCATTTCCTGTTTTTAGGCTTATTTTTTTATTTTCATCTTTCATGGCATCGAGTGTAAGACCTGAAAAATGAAACGCTTCACCATTTGACTCGGTTATTGCTTTTTCATTATAATCTGCATCCCCTATTCCAATAGCGATACGCACATCTGCTACAGGGATGTTTGACTTTTTGTGTGCAGTATTTTCGACTTTTAATATAACAGTTTTTAGGCGTAAAGCGATTTGTAATGCATCCTCAGGATATTTGATAATGCCTTGAAAACTATCGCCTCTAAAAAGAGTAAAAATAGCGTCATGCTCTTTAGAAATGGCTTCAAACTCTTTCTTTAAGAGTGTGATTACGTTTTTAAGAAAGGGCTTGTCATAGGATCTTGAATTGATCAAATCTGCAGTTAAGACGGCAACCATAGTAACTAATTTTAATCAAATATAAGTCAAAAGGCTTATAAAAACAAATTATAAGCTTTAAGGCTTATAAATATCAATTATAAGCTATAAGACTTATAAGATGTCGATTCCTGAATTTTTATTAACAATTTTCTGAATATAAAAGGAATTGAAACTACTTTTGTAGTCTTAAATTCCATTAGATGATTAAAAATCAACTTTACAAAAAGTGTCTGGAACTGTTAAACCAACAGTTAGATAAATATCACAAGGAGATGAGTGTTGTGAGAGAAGCATTAGAAAGTGAAAGCTCCCCTTCTGAAGATGACGATGGCGGAAAAGGCGAAATGCTAAACGAACTGGAAAAATATGCTCGCTATATTGAAACTACAGAAAAGACCAAAGAGCAACTCAAACGCATCGATGTTTCACAAGAGCATCAAGTGGTTGCCAATGGGAGTTTGGTGGAAACAGAAAACAACTTTTTCTTTATCACTGTAGCATTGGGAAAACTGGACTTGGAGGACAATAAAAATTATTATTCTATCTCAACAGCTGCACCAATTTACGAACATTTAAAAGGTAAAAAAGCGGGTGATAGCTTTAGCTTTAACAATATGAATTATAAAATCGTAAACGTTTTTTAATTACTTAGCAGAGAAACTCCATTTAAATCTGTAGTGAGGACATCGCTCATGTACTTAAAAAAGGGCTGTACCAACTCAAAATGATGGACCATCATTTCAAAAAAACCTGAGGACATAACTTCTTTATCAGAAAAGTAATGTGCTACAAAGAAGTTTTTGTTTTTAATCAAATCAATGGCTTTGTGGTTTTTATCAAACCCTTTGGGAGCAGTTTTTACCTGATCTGTCTTATCAAACCCTTCATAGACCTTTTTAAATGAGGGTTGATTTAAAATTTCTCTAATTTCTGAATCATCTATTTCAAACTCTTTTCTAATGCGAAGTAAATCTGCTGGATTGGGCTGAAAAAAACCGCAGGCTATAAAAGAGTTTCCTGGTTCGAGTTGTAAGTAATAACTTCCGCGGCGGTGTGCTCCTGCCCTGATCCAGTTGGCACTTCGGTTAGTTTTGTATGGGAGTTTATCTTTACTGAATCGCACATCACGGTAAATGCGAAAAATTTTCATTTTTTCAATTTCATCAAAAGTGTTGATTGCTTTCATTATTTCGTTGAAAAACAATTTGAGTTCCTTTTCTTCTTTTTGAAAACGGGTTTTGTTTTCGGCAAACCACTCGCGATTGTTGTTTTCTTTTAGTTCGTTCAAAAACGGAAAGAGAGTTTCAGGTATTCTCATAAATTACAGCCATTTTTTTCGTTTAAAATATATTAGCATGCCCACAAACACTAGGACCATAAGACCCCAAACAACAAAGTATCCATACCGGTATTCAAGCTCAGGCATATATTGAAAGTTCATTCCATATACACCTGCGATAAAGGTAAGCGGAATAAAAATAGAAGCCATGATCGTAAGAACTTTCATAATTTCATTCATCTTGTTTGAAACGCTGTTCATATACAAATCCAACAAGCCGGATGCAGATTCCCTCAACACTTCAATGGTTTCAATAACCTGAATGGTGTGATCATAAAGATCTCTAATAAAAACTCTTACATCTGGGTTTAAAATAGACTCATCTATCTTTTCAAATTTACTAATAACTTCGCGTAAAGGGTATACAGAGCGCCTCAATTCAAGGGTTTCCCTTCGCAAATGGTGTAGCTTAGCCAAAACAGATTCTGTTGGGTTTGTCAAAAGTTCAGTTTCCAGGGTTTCTATTTTTTCGCCCAGCGCTTCTAAAATCAAAAAATAGTGATCTACAACAGAGTCAACTAAAGCATAAAGCAAATAGTCAGACCCTCTTTTTCTAATAAAACCTTTGCCTTCAATAATGCGCTTTCTCACGCCTTCAAAAACATCACCGGTTTTTTCTTGAAATGAAATCAAAATATTTTTATGAAGAATAAAGCTTAATTGTTCATCATCCACACTTTCTCCACCAGCTTCTATCATGAACATTTTTAGGACAATATGTATGTAATTTTCATACTCATCGATTTTTGGTCGTTGCCCCACACTTAGGATATCCTCCATTGTAAGCTTGTGAACCAAAATTTTTGAGCAAATATTTTCAATGATGGCTTCATCATGGATGCCGTCAATATTTACCCAAAGCGTATCTTTTGATGTATCAATCAAATGGATTACTTCTTCTAAATCCTTGGGTGTGATTTCTTGCACTTGACTTTCATTGTAAATCAATACAGAAAATTCGGCTTTTTCCATCTTTTGCTGACCCGTAAAGAGAAGTGTGCCCGGTGCCAATCCTAATTTTGACTTGCGCTTTTGTTTTTTTCTTACCATACAGTTTGTTCGGTTGAACGCTTTTGATTTTGGTTTTCTAAAAATAAAACAATTTTTCAGGAAATGAGCGATTGCAAAGCAAGACTTTAGTTGTTTTTATAAAAACAAAAGGTTTACAGCGGCTATTTCCCTATTTTTGAACTTGATGGAATCTAAAAATAAGCTAGTAAGACAATACATCGGTTTTCTCGATACTCCGGCACTTTTTGAGGAAAGTGAAAATTTTGAATTGTTTTCATTTTCCGGGAAAAACAATGAAGACTTTAATAAATTAGAATTAAAACCCATTCCGGAAAACCTGGTGTTGGGCAAACGTGTTGAAATGTTTTTTCAGGAAGCTATTAACAACTCAAAGAACCATTCCATTCTCGCTGCAAACATTCAGATTATAGAAAACAAAATAACGCTCGGTGAATTGGATTTTATAATAGAAGATACATTAAGCAATGAGTTTTTACACGTTGAATTGGTTTATAAATTTTATGTGTATGACCCAGAAATTGATGGCGAACTTCAACGCTGGATTGGACCAAACAGGCGGGACACCTTATTATTTAAAATCAGTAAATTAAAACACAAACAACTTCCCCTACTTCAACATAAAATTACGCAGGATTATTTAAAGGAGTTGAATCTTTCTATTAAAGAATACACTCAGCAGGTTTGTTTCTTGGGAAAGCTCTATGTTCCGGTAAATATGTATGGTAATCAATTTCCTGAAATAAATAATGATTGCATTGTCGGCTTTTGGCTGACTTTAGACTCCTTTTTTGAAAGGCATAGGGAGGATGATGTCTATTGTTTACCGAAAAAAGAAAACTGGTTAATCCATCCTGAGGACAACGATGCTTGGTTTTCCTTCGAAGATTCAGTGATACTTGCCGAAAAATCACTTCAAAATAAGAAATCCCTTTTGTGCTGGAAAAAAACTTCTAAAATAACCTATGAACAATTTTTTATAGTTTGGTGGTGATTTAATTCACCGATGAAAAAGGAAATTAGATTATTTAAAATTGATGCTTTTTTTTACAAATAATTATTCATTCAATTAGGCAATCATCAATTCTTTTAGATTTGCTTTTTCGCTATTTTAAATTGTGAAAAGACGGTTAATAAAGATTTTTTCGAAATATAATATCTATACTTCTTTTTAGTAGATTTGAAGGATAAGATATTGGGGAAATTATGCGTATTTTTTTGAAAGCCTTTTTAGTTTTTGTTGCATGGTTTTGTATTGCCTTTTTGTATCTATCATCAAACGCTTCCTCAAATTTTAAAACTTTTTTTAATGATTTTAATACCGATAAAAATCAAGTTGAAAATGTTTCTGAGGCTACTCCCCTTCCTCAAGAAATAATTGAGGAAATCCCAATAAAACTCGATAAAAGCGAAGGACTACTTCATGTGAATGATAAATTTGGTGAGGTTTTATTTTCTTTGGATAGTATATTTATAGTAAAAAATTCAGATTCTGTATTTTTTAAACCCTCAAAAGAAATTTATTTTGAACTACTTACAGACTATTTGAATGAAAATGATAATGTAGAAATTATCATTAACAGCGAGTACAGTGCGACTGAAAATTTTGACACCCCAAATATTGGACAAAAACGAGGTGAATTTTTAATAAATGAACTCAATAGACTTGGTGTTAATCCTTATATATTGAGTGTTAAAAGCATTATACGAGAAATTGAGTTTGATAAAAATAATAGTTCTTATGGTGTTATTTCATTTCAAATAAAACCACTAGATGAAGAGCGAAAAGCTGAAATTGAAAGTAATCGCATTGTATCTCAAATAGTTTATCCAACCTTTACTTTTTCTAGAATAATTGCAAACCAAGAATTGAAGGATTATGCTAAGGAATTAAGGCAACTTTTTGAATCAAACCCAAACAGGAAAGCAAAAATAATTGGACATACAGACAACATTGGCAGTGCAGTTGATAATTATCAACAAGGGTTAAAATATGCACAACAAGTGAGATGGTATTTAATAAACCGGGAAGGATTTGACTCAAAAAGGCTTACTGCTTTATCTGAAGGAGAATCAAATCCAATTGATGATAACAACACGCAGACAGGAAGAAAAAATAATTTACGTATCGAATTTATAATAGAATAAAATAAAATGGATTTTTTAAATGACTATTCTATAGATTGGTTTTATTTGGTAGAAATATTTCTACTGATGTTTGTTGCGTTTTTGATAGGTTATTTTTTTGGAAAACAAAAGTCAAAAAGCAAGCAAACTATTTCACAACCAGAAACAAAAAAGAATAAAACTGAAATCAATGATATTGAAACAATTTTTAGTGAATTAAAACCCGAATTTATTAAAATCATTAAAGATCATAAAAATGGAACCTCAACCGGAACAATTATAAATGAGGAGAATGAAGTTGAAAAGGGATTGAATTTTGATAGTTTTGGCTATGCTGATGAGAGAAACAAAGACGACTTAACCAAAATAGAAGGATTAAACCCCTTTATTGAAGAAAAGTTAAACCAAATTGGTATTTATTCTTTTTCTCAAATAAGTCGTTTTACAAATGAAGACATCAAAGCTCTCACTCATCTTATTGAATATTTTCCCGGGAGAATTGAACGTGATAAATGGGTGGAGCAAGCAAAAGAAATATTAATAAAAAAAGCCACTTACTAGAGTGGCTTTTTTATTTAGTTGCAAATTCACTTATTAGTTATTTCCTAAGATAATAGGCATTCCAGACTCTCCTCCGCCAATCACCACTACCTTTGCATTTGGTGATTTTGAGAGTTCAAGTGTTGCTTGAATTCCTTTTTCCTGAAGAATTTTATCTGTCAATGAAGCACTTAAAATACTGTTTGCAGTTGCTTTACCTTCTGCATCAATTCGCTGTCTTTCTGCCTCCTGTTCTGCTTTTTGTAGTCTAAATACATACTCTAAAGCCTCTTGTTCTTGACTTAATTTTCTTTCGATTGCTTCTTTGATTGTGGTAGGTAATTTTACATCTCTCACAAGTACTTCGTTTAACTGTACAAACTGCCCTTCGAGTAAGCGGTTTGTTTCAGTATATATCTCAGTTTGAATAGCATCTCTTTTGCTGGAATAAAGTTGCTCTGGCGTATAACGTCCCACAACACTTCTAGCAGCAGAACGAATTGCCGGTTGTAAAACACGTTGAACATAGGTTTCTCCTTTTTGCTGATACAAGTTTGCAAGGTTTTCATATTCCGGTTGAAACCAGATAGAGGCATCGATTCTAATATCCAAACCATTAGAAGAAAGTGCTTCAATTTTTTCTGAAAGCTCTTGTTGTCTTACTTCAAATACAGTAACACTATTCCAAGGAGCTACGATATGAAATCCTTCACCCATTGCAGGTCTTTCTGTAACAACACCATCTGCAAGTGGCTTATATAAAACTCCGGCTGAACCGGCTCCAATAGTCACTATCGACTTTGTTAATACGATGATTACAATGATTCCTATGATGATTAAAGGCAATCCAATTTTTGGCATTTTTTCCATTATTTAGCTTTTTTATTTTGTTTAAATTTTATTATGTCAATCCGTTGTATTTTCTGCTAAACCACTCTACTGCAAGTAAAAAAGCAAGTAAAAACAACAAAATTTTCCAATTTAGCAAAGTTACGATTTTTTGTTCACTTTTCTGAATGGAAACATATCTATCGTCTTGAATTAAATCTTCCACAAGCTTTGAATAATCATTCACAAAATAACTAATTCCTCCTGTTGCGTTTGAGACCCTCTGAAGTTTCTCTGTTTGAGCATTTAAAAATTGCTGTTCCACATTAAAATCTATAATACTAAAATTTCCGGAAGCTCTCAAAGCCTCATCAGTAACTGAGACTGTATATGAGTATTCACCCGCTGCCAGACTACTTAAATTTACTTCATAAAAATTAGATTTCAACAGCATCGGAAATGTACTTTCTTGTTCAGTTTCTTGGTTCTTAACAGTGATTGTTATAGAGGCTTTATTATTAAAAACATAGTTTTGATCAAAATACTGAGCGCTTAACTTTACATCACCACTATTATAATAAAAAGACTCCGCTTTGACATCAAGCCGTGAGCGAAGTTTGTCTGAAGATAAATATTGTACTAAGCTGCTCACAAAATCATCAAACGGCTTAAAACTCTTATTTTTAACAAACACATGAGCCCTCCATCTCCATATATCTTCTCCATCTAATACTGCCTCTTTTCTGTTGTTCTCTTCAAAAGTAAACAGTAACGGATTTTCAGTATCAATCCCCAAAATCTGTTGGCTTAAAAGTACATCGTGTGGAACATTTACTTTCAAGTCGCCAAGTGAAGTCTCTAATGGTGGGAATCCATTAAAACCAATGTCCTCAATTGAAAAGAGAGCAAATCCGCTATTTAACCTGCCTTGAACTTGCTCAGAGCTATAAGCTGCTTTTGCATACCGGTTTTGACGGGCATTTAAAAATGTCCAGTTGGTGTTTTTTCCAGTTATTATAAGTGTGTTTTGATTGTTCTCTTCCAATCTGTCATAAATAACATTAAAACTATTTGTGGGCTGATAAAGTATTACCAATTGAGAATCATCAAGATGCTCAAGTGCTTCTTCAGGAGTCTTTATGATTAATTTGCGTTGTTCATTACTGGTAATTGATTTTTTCAACGCTCCCAGGTCAGGATGTGAAATATCTGAAACCAGTAATACATTTGTCGCTTGGTCAATCACTTCTACCGCAAAAAACTTGCTATTGTTATCTACGTTTTTTTCATTCTCAAGCGGACTTATTTCTGTCGTGTATTTTTGGACACCCACGCTGTTAGCCGGTAGTTTGAATTCAATCACCTTTGAACTTTCTTGAGCATTAAATGTCAGGTTTTGTTGAAATACAGTTGTATTTCCTTGTCTTACCGTAAATGTTGTGTTTTCTGAAGTCTCTCCTGTATAAATTAAAAACACTTCAACAGGAAATTCATTTTTTAAATAAGCATACCGGTTTACATTTATTTGAGTGATTGCAAAATCTTTATATCTGATTGTATCACCAAGTATAACCGGATAAATGGGTTGTTTTACGTTTTGTGTTGAAAATTCAAAATCTGTTCCCAAGGTTTGGTTACCGTCTGTTACCAATAAAAATGGGGCGACTTTGTTTTTATAAATTTCGTTAAGCGAAAGTAAAGGATCTGAAATATTGGTTTGCCTTTCTGAAAAAGTAAGCGTATCAAGGCGTTTAAGGCTTTCGCCGAAAGCATAAAAAGAAAGATCAAACCGGTTGTTTAATTCCTCATGGTTTTTTAAAAAGTCCACAAGTTTTTCTGCATTATTACTCTTATCTAAATAACTGACAGATTGTGTATTATCTACTGCTACTGCAAGTGCCGGTTTTACATTGACGTATGAAGTCTGGTAAAATTTTGGATTGATAAGAAGCAGCAATAAAACAAAAATAGTCAAAAACCGAAGCACCCCAAAGAACCATCTGAGTCTTCGGTTAAGTTTAGATTTATATCCATAAAAATACCCTGCTACACCAAAAGCGATTAAAGCAGCTAGAATGATATAAAGCAAGGCGTTTTCATGCATATTTGTTATTGAGTTTTTGAGTTGAGTTATTTCAACTTGAAATTTCGAACTTTAAACCTTGAACCTCTTTAGGTAAGCATTCCTCCATCGACATTCAATACCTGACCTGTCACATAAGCGGAAAGGTCACTGCCAAGAAACACACACACATTAGCAATATCTTCAGGGGTTCCTCCCTTTTTAATGGGATAGCGTCCCTCCAGCCCTGAACGGTCGCTGCGTCGAGTTTTCCGGTCATTTCGGTTTCTATAAAGCCCGGTGCAATGGCATTGCAACGAATGTCTCGTGAACCTAATTCCAAAGCCACTGATTTGGTAAAGCCAATAATTCCCGCTTTTGAAGCAGCATAGTTGGTTTGCCCGGCGTTGCCTTTTACTCCCACCACCGAACTCATATTGATTATAGAGCCCTTGCGTTGCTTGAGCATAGTGCGCTGCACGGCTTTGGTCATATTGAATACAGATTTTAAGTTCACCTCAATCACCTTGTCAAAATCTTCTTCGGTAATACGCATCAGGAGGTTGTCTTTGGTGATACCGGCATTGTTGATGAGAATATCAATGCTTCCAAAATCTTTCACCACTTCCTCAGCGAGTTCTTGTGATTGTTGGTAGTTTGAAGCATCGCTTTTATAAGCTTTGGCTTTTACGCCTTCTTTTTTTAATTCGTTTTCAAGTGCAATGGCTGCCTCTTCAGAGGAGCTATATGTAAATGCAACATGGGCACCGTGTTTTGCAAAAACTTCTGCGATTCCTTTCCCAATTCCACGGCTTCCACCGGTGATAATGGCTGTTTTTCCTTCAAGTAATTTCATAGTTTAAGTTTCAATTAAATGTTGTCATCAAATATAAGCAATTGGATAAGGAAGTAACAAAAAAACCTCCTGAAATCAATCAGAAGGTTTTTTTAAGTTTTAATGAAAAAGCCTAAGCTAAGACTTCAGCTACTTTTTTACCAATTTCTGCGGGAGAATCTACCACGTGAATCCCGTGTTCTCTCATAATTTTCTTTTTTGCTGCAGCGGTATCTTCGCTTCCGCCCACAATAGCACCGGCATGTCCCATTGTTCTTCCGGCAGGCGCGGTTTCACCGGCGATAAAACCTACAACGGGTTTTTTGCTGCCGCTTTCTTTGTACCATTTTGCAGCATCAGCTTCCAATTGACCTCCAATTTCACCAATCATAACAACACAGGCTGTTTCTTCATCATTAATCAACATTTCCAGCGCTTCTTTTGTAGTGGTTCCAATAATAGGGTCTCCACCAATTCCAATTGCTGTAGTAATTCCAAGGCCTTGTTTTACAACCTGGTCTGCTGCTTCATAAGTTAAAGTACCTGATTTTGAAACCAATCCAACGTTTCCTTTTTTGAAAACAAAACCGGGCATAATACCCACTTTTGCTTCTCCCGGTGTGATGACTCCGGGACAGTTGGGCCCAATAAGAGTGCAATTTCTATCTTTTATATAAGCGGCGGCTTTGATCATATCTGAAACCGGAATTCCTTCGGTAATTGTTATAATAACTTTAATTCCTGAATCTGCTGCTTCCATAATGGCGTCTGCTGCAAAAGCGGGAGGAACAAAAATGATGGAAGTATCTGCGCCAGTTTTATTAACCGCTTCTGAAACCGTATTAAATACAGGTTTTTCCAGATGAGTTTGACCTCCTTTTCCTGGAGTAACACCGCCAACAACGTTGGTGCCATATTCTATCATTTGACTTGCGTGAAATGTGCCTTCACTTCCTGTAAAACCTTGAACTATTATTTTGGAATTTTTGTTTACTAAAACGCTCATTGAATTTTAATTTTATTGAATTTGACTGCAAAAATAAACTTTTATAACGAGTATAAAAATTATACTTTCACTCTGTGATATGATTTTTGTGTATCGTCTTTTTCTGTAACGGGTTGACTAATTTGATAGCCTTTGTAGAGTTTGTTATCTTTAAGTTCCCAAATTGTAATAAAATGAGCAATACCCAGCTCTTCATCAGGGTTTTCAACAGTTCTTATGTAGTATTTATACCTGATGGTTACAAAATTATCATCCTGAAGAATATGACTCACTTCGATGCGCATTTCTAAATAAGACCGGCTCACCTCCTGAAAAAAATCAGATAAATCATCAAAATTTAAAATTGATAAACCGTCTGTGGCACTATTCCATATCAATGTGACTTCAGGATGAACAAAAGTTTCAATCACTGCCGCATCATTTATAAAGTCTGAATTGTAAAATGCTTTTACAATATCTTTTGCCTGCGAGTTCATATTTTTTACTTTTTTAAATTTTTAATATCCTCTAGAATTGCAGGGATTAGCCTGATGGAGGCAATTTCTTTGTATTTTGATCGAAAGTCATCTGCTGGTGTACCAAAGTAGGACTTCCCTCCCTCTAATGATTTGCTTATGCCCGATTGTGCCGATATTATAGCCTTTTTACCAATGGTTATACCACTGGTGACACCCACTTGACCCCATAGTGTGACTTCGTCTTCAATAATTACACAGCCGGCAATTCCTGTTTGGGATGCAATAAGGCATTTTTTTCCGATCACAGTGTCGTGGCCCACATGTACCTGATTGTCAATTTTTGTTCCTTCACCAATGGTGGTGTCGCCTGTCACGCCTTTATCAATAGTACATGCTGCACCTATGTCAACGTGGTTTTTAATCACTACCCGACCACCGCTAATCAATTTATCAAATCCTTCCGGCCGATTTTTGTAATAAAAGGCATCTGAACCCAAAATAGAACTGGCGTGAATAGTGACATGATCTCCAATTATTGTATTGTCATAAATGGAAACATTGGAGTGGATCAAACAGTTTTTTCCGATTTTAACATTGTTTCCAATAAACACATTTGGCTGAACCACGGTCCCTTCACCAATTTGTGCAGATGGGGAAATCGATTCTTTTGATGCAATAAAAGGGTTAAAGTGGATGGTAAGCATATTAAAATCCCTGAAAGGATCATCTGAAATTAAAAGTGCTTTTCCTTCAGGACATTCCACTTGCTTGTTAATTAAAACGATGGTAGCAGCTGAAGTTAAGGCTTTGTCATAATATTTTGGATGATCAACAAAAACAATGTCTCCCGGTTCAACCACGTGAATTTCATTCATTCCTAAAACAGGAAAATCAGCATCGCCCACATAATTACAATCAATAATTCTGGCAATTTGTTCAAGGGTCTGAGCAGGATTGAATTTCATGTATGTTGCTATTTATTCTTTTACTCTTTCTTTGTATGTTCCTTTTTCAGTTTCTACTTTAATTTTATCACCTTCGTTGATAAATAACGGGACGTTTATGATTGCTCCTGTTTCAACAGTGGCAGGCTTTGTGGCGTTTGTTGCTGTATTTCCTTTAACACCTGGCTCAGTTGCTATAACCTCCAAAATCACACTTGCGGGCATTTCAACTGAAAGAGGCATATTGTCTTCAGTATTAATCAATATAGTTACTACTTCGCCTTCTTTAAGTAAGCCCGGATTATCAAGAGCGGTTTCTTTTAATTGAATTTGTGAGAAGTCTTCTGTTTCCATAAAATGATAAAAATCTGCATCGTTGTATAAATACTGATATTTATTTGTGATGACTTTGACTTCTTCTATTTTATGACCTGCAGAAAAGGTGTTATCAACTACTTTTCCGTTAGTTACACTTTTTAATTTTGTTCTTACAAAAGCAGGCCCTTTACCTGGTTTTACGTGAAGAAACTCGATCACTTTATAGATGTCATGGTTGTATTTTATACATAGCCCGTTGCGAATATCTGATGTTGTTGCCATAATTTAAATGCTAAATTGAATGATTAAATTAAATAGAACTAACGTAGCCTTTCATAATGCCACGTTGTGAATTTTTTATAAACTGAAGTATTTCATCTCTTTCAGGAGTGGCTTCCATTTCTGCCTCTATGATATCAGCAGCTTGAGTGTTGTTGTAATTTTTTTGGTACAGGATTCTGTAAATATTTTGTATTTCCCTAATTTTTTCTGTGCTAAAGCCTCTTCTTCTGAGTCCAATTGAATTGATTCCCACATAAGAAAGTGGTTCTCTTCCGGCTTTTACAAATGGCGGAACATCTTTTCGTACTAGGGAGCCACCGGTAACAAATGCGTGACTTCCAATCATACAAAACTGTTGTATAGCAGCCATACCGGCTAAAACAACATGATCTCCCACTGTGATATGACCGGCCAGAGTACTATTATTTGAGAAGATACAGTTGTCACCCACGATGCAGTCATGAGCGATGTGGCAATATGCCATAATCCAACAGTTTTTTCCAACAACGGTTTTCATCCTGTCAACTGTTCCTCGGTTTATTGTTACAAATTCACGAATGGTAGTACCATCTCCAATTTCGACAGTAGTATCTTCGTCTTGAAATTTTAAATCCTGTGGTATTGCTGATATTACAGCACCGGGAAAAATATTACAGTTTTTACCAATGCGCGCTCCTTCCATAATGGTTACGTTTGAACCTATCCATGTACCTTCGCCAATGATAACATTATTGTGAATAGTTGTGAAAGGCTCGATAACCACATTTTTTGCGATTTTTGCGCCTGGGTGGACATATGCTAGGGGTTGATTCATTATTGTTCTTTTGTTTTTACGATTTGTGCCATTAATTCGGCTTCACTTACAAGTCTGTCATTTGCATAGGCATTTCCTTGCATATGAACAATTCCTCGCCTTATGGGTGTAATTAGTTCTAATTTAAACACCAAAGTATCTCCCGGTAAGACTTGTTGTTTAAACTTCACATTATTAATTTTCATAAAAAAAGTGAGGTAATTTTCAGGGTCTGGTACTGTACTTAAGGCTAAGATTCCTCCTGTCTGTGCCATAGCTTCAACGATAAGAACACCTGGCATAACTGGAGCTCCCGGGAAATGGCCCACAAAATAGGGTTCATTCATTGTGACATTCTTAATACCAACGACATGACTATCAGATAGTTCCAAAATTTTATCAACCAGGAGGAATGGTGGTCGGTGGGGTAACATCTCCATTATTTGATTTACATCCATTAATGGTGTTTGCGATAAATCATATTTTGGAATATTATTGCGCTTTTCGATTTTAATTAATTTAGATAGTTTTTTTGCAAACTGTGTATTCACCTGATGGCCTGGTTTATTTGCAATCACTTTTCCTCGTATTCTGGTGCCAATGAGAGCCAAATCACCAATGACATCAAGGAGTTTATGCCGAGCGGCTTCATTGGGGTGATGCAGTGTAAGGTTATCCAAAATTCCATTTGGTTTCACAGATATGGAGTCTTTCTTAAATGCATCTTTCAATTTTTCCATGGTGGCAGGAGACAATTCTTTATCTACATATACAATAGCATTGTTTAAGTCACCACCTTTTATAAGGCCGTGTTCCAGAAGCATTTCTATCTCGTGTAAAAAGCTAAATGTTCTAGAATCTGAAATTTCGTCTTTAAAATCTGACAATTTCTTAAGTGTCGCATTTTGAGTGCCCAGCACTTTAGTGCCAAAGTCAACCATAGTGGTTACTTGATATTCATCTGCAGGCATGACAATAATCTCACTTCCGGTTTCTTCATCAACATAAGAAATCACATCCTTAACTATGTATTCTTCTCTAGGTGCTTCCTGTTCAATAATACCAGTTCTTTCAATTGCATCTACAAAGAATTTTGATGAACCGTCCATAATGGGTGGTTCAGGCGCATTAAGTTCTAAAATACAATTGTCCACTTCCATTCCCACAAGAGCGGCTAAGACGTGTTCTGAAGTGTTAATTTTAACACCTCTTTTTTCAAGATTTGTTCCCCGTTGCGTATTTACTACATAGTTTGCATCTGCTTCAATCACCGGACTTCCTTCTAAGTCAGTTCGAATAAATGCATACCCATAATTGATGGGTGCAGGTTTTAAAGTAAGAGTAACTTCTTTACCTGTGTGAAGTCCCACACCTGTAAGGGAAACTTCTTTTGCTAGTGTGCGTTGCCTTGCAATACAATTATTCATTGCCATTCTTTTTTTCAATAGTGTTTAATCTGTCAATTATTTTTGGGAAATTTTTAAAATGCACATAACTTTTATTGTAATCACCATAGTTCAAGGCAGGAGATCCCTGAAGGGTTTCATTGTCTTTAACGTTTCTACCAATACCACTTTGTGCTTGAATTTTCACATTATTGCCAATTACTAAATGTCCTGCAAATCCCACTTGGCCACCAATCATACAGTTTTTGCCAATTTTAGTGGAGCCGGCAATTCCAGATTGAGCTGCGATTACAGTATTTTCACCAATTTCAACATTATGGGCAATTTGAATTTGATTATCCAGCTTTACTCCTCTTCTTATTATTGTAGATCCTAAAGTTGCACGATCTATGGTTGTTGCAGCTCCTATATCAACAAAATCTTCAATAATCACATTACCAGTTTGTGGTACTTTTTTATATTCACCATTTTCATTTGGTGTAAACCCAAAACCGTCAGCTCCTAGAACAACACTGCTATGGATCACACAATCATTACCAATACTGGTTTCTGAATATATTTTAGCACCAGCAAAAACTATAACATTGTTTCCAATAGTTACATTGTCACCAATATAGACGCCCGGAAAAATTTTTACATTGTCACCAATATTTACATTGTCACCTACATAAGTAAATGCTCCCATATAAATGTTTTGACCCAGTTTTGCTGAAGAGGATAAAAAAACAGGTTCTTCAACTCCTGTTTTGTTTAGTTTCACCATATTGTAATATTCAAGAAGTTTTGAAAAAGCTTTGTAAGGATTTTCAACTCTTATTAATGTGGTTTGTAATTTTTCTTCAGGAGAAAAAGCTTTATCTACAATAGTGATGGAAGCCTCTGTTGAATAGATATATGAAGTGTATTTAGGGTTTGATAAAAAAGTTAAAGAACCAGATTCACCCTCCTCTATTTTTGAAAGTTTAGAAACCTCAATTTCCGGGTTTCCATCTACTTCACCCTCTAGTATATTTGCAATTTGTAAAGCTGTAAATTTCATCTGTTCTTTTTTATTGTTTTTAACAGGTCAGATGGAATGCCCAAAAAACATATTGGTTGGTTAAAAAATCTTTTTTATGGAATTTCATAGGTCTTTAACAGTTATTTTATTCGAAAACAGGGGAAAAACCGTCTCATCCATTCCATTCTGTGTCAAATATTAGCGGGGCTATTATATCAATTTGTACATTTTTTTTGAGTAAAGTAAAATCAAAATTTAAAAAGTTACAAACTCAAGACCATAGCTTTTTCCTCAAGCAAAAATAGGAAAAAAGGCTTAGAAACTGCCTAATCTTTACTTTTTGGGTAACATAGATAGTGTTTTGTTACTAATTTAGTTAATGCCTTGCTATTGATTTGCTCACTAACATCAGTGATATCAATGATTTTACCTTTTTGGGTTAATAATTTTATTTTTTCTTTTGTATCACTGTATGCCAAATTTGTAATCACACCAGTAAAACAAAAATACTTTACTTCCTGACTTGTTAAACCATACTTTTTGATGAGTTTGTTTCTTTTTTTCTCAATAAACTCTTTACTAAAAGGTTTATCCTTCAATTTAATTTTTAATAAATCCCTATCTAAAAGGCGCTTTGATAAATTATTTAAAACAAAATCTTTAGAATTTTTCCATTGTTTTAGGGAAGCAATAATATCATAATCGTCTAATTCAGAAAAAAGATTTAAAGTTTTCTCGTCAAAATCAGAATTTTTTATTTGGTTTTTTAAAAAATAAAGCAGTGATTCTGTAGCAGGTAATTCTTCTCCCGATTCAATAAGCTCCTTTGCTCTCTTTAAAATATTTACTAATATTTGTTCTGCCACTATTCCGGTTTTATGCAAATAAACCTGCCAATACATAAATCTTCTGGCTATGATAAATTTTTCTATGGAATAGACACCTTTTTCTTCAACGACGAGTTCATGATCAACAACATTAAGCATCGTGATTAAACGTTCTGAGTTGATATTGCCTTCAGGAGTCCCTGCATAAAAACTATCCCGTTTCAAATAATCTAGTCGATCCATATCAAGTTGTCCGGAAATCAATTGACATAGAAACTTTTTGTCGTGTAAACCTTTGAAAATTTGAATGGCAAGCGTTAATCTTCCGTTAAACTTTTTATTGAGCAATTCCATAAAGTGAAGCGAAATTTCTTCATGAGAAATGCCTTCAACAATACTATTTTCCATAGCATGAGAAAAAGGACCGTGACCAATATCGTGCAGTAAAATAGCAATGTAAAGTGCTTCTTCTTCAGTTTCAGAAATTAAAACCCCTTTAAAACGCAATACTTGGACAGCTTTTTGCATCAAGAACATACACCCAAGTGCATGATGAAAACGGGTGTGATTAGCACCCGGATATACCAAATATGAAAGTCCCATTTGATTGATGCGTCTCAATCTCTGAAAAAAAGGATCTTCTACTAATTTAAAAACAATCGTATCTGGTATGGTAATAAAACCGTAAATTGGGTCGTTAAGAATGTGTAGCTTTTTCAGGGTGTTCAAATGAGCAGTTTTCATGGTTCTTTTGCGAAAAGGCTCACAAATATAAGGAATATAAATAAGTAAAATAATAAGACCGACATAATGAATAAGATAAATATACTCTGGGTTGATGACGAAATTGATTTATTAAAACCACATATTCTTTTTTTGGAAGGAAAAAATTATATCGTTACCAAAGCTCAAAGCGGAACGGAAGCGCTTGAAGAAATTGAAAATAAAAATTTTGATATTGTTTTTCTTGACGAAAATATGCCGGGTCTAACAGGTATTGAAACTCTTCATGAAATCAAAGAAAAACAAGCCAATCTCCCCGTTGTGATGATTACAAAAAGTGAGGAAGAGTATATAATGGAAGAAGCTATCGGTTCAAAAATTGCAGATTATCTCATTAAACCTGTAAACCCAAATCAAATTTTATTAAGCCTCAAAAAAACACTGGATCACTCCAGATTGCTTACTCAAAAAACTACATCAAACTACCAGCAAGAGTTCAGAAAAATAGCTATGGACCTCTCCTCTGTTAATTCTTATGAAGCTTGGGTAGAATTGTATCAAAAATTACTTTATTGGGAACTCCGTTTAGAAGAAATTGAGGACTCAGGTATGTTTGAAATTTTAGAATCTCAAAAATCTGAAGCCAATACACAATTCTGTAAATTTATAGATAAAAATTATCCAAAATGGTTTGAAAGAGATGCTAATGCTCCTGTGATGTCACATACACTTTTCAGGGAAAAAATACTCCCTCAAATGACAAAAGGTCAACCCACTCTTCTTGTTGTCATCGATAATTTGCGATATGACCAATGGAAAACCTTTGAGCCCATACTCTCGGGTATTTATAAAAAGAACATGAGTCTGCTTTTTTTAGCATCTTACCCACAGCAACTCAATATTCCCGAAATGCAATATTTTCCGGATTGATGCCAGATGATATGAATAAGCTGCATCCAGATTTGTGGTTAAATGATACAGATGAAGGAGGAAAAAATATGTTTGAAAAGGAGTTTCTCGATGCACAATTAAAACGACTAGGTCAAAATATTAATTACGATTACTTTAAAATTTCAAGTTTAAAGCAGGGGAGAAAACTTGTTGAAAACTTCAAAACGCAGAAAGAAAATGACCTCACTGTTGTGGTTTATAATTTTGTTGATATGATTTCTCACGCAAAAACTGAGATGGATGTTATCAAAGAACTCGCATCCACAGACAAATCTTATAGGTCTTTAACTCAAAGTTGGTTTAAAAATTCCCCTCTTTTAGAAATAATACAACAAGCAGCACAACTGGGTTTTAAACTTATTATCACAACAGATCACGGCACAATCAATGTGAAAAATCCTTCAAAAGTCATTGGCGATAAAAATACCAGCTTAAATTTAAGATATAAAACAGGAAAAAGTTTGACTTATGAAGACAAGGATGTGCTCGCTGCTAAGGACCCAAAAAGCATTCACCTGCCAAGTATCAATATGAGCAGCTCCTTTATATTTGCAAAGGGAGATTTATTTTTTGCTTATCCAAATAATTATAACCATTATGTGAGTTATTATAGAAATACTTATCAGCATGGTGGTGTCTCATTAGAAGAAATGATTATTCCATTTGCAGTATTAGTCCCGAGATAATGTTTTTTTTATTATATTTGGGCTCGTAACCCCAAAGTTATGACCTATACCTACGACTTATCAAGCTTGCCTCAAGCTGCAACAGCTGTGCTCACCAGTGTTTCTGGAAAGACACTTTTATTTTATGGAACAATGGGCGTAGGCAAGACAACTCTAATCAAAGAAATAACAAAACAACTTGGATATCACGGTGTAGTGAGCAGTCCCACCTTTTCATTGGTAAATGAGTATAATGTGAATGAAGAACTAATTTATCATTTTGATTTTTACAGAATAAAAGATGAAAAAGAGGTGCTTGATATAGGAGTTGAAGAATACTTATATAACACTCATTGGAATTTAATTGAGTGGCCAGAAAAAATTTCTAATTTGTTGCCAAAAATTAAAAATGAAATTTTTTTGACCCAAAATAATGACGGAACACGAACCCTAAAAATCATTGCCGGTGAAGAAGTAACAAGTTAATAACATACCCGCTTTTTAGATAAACATTAGCTTTATCGCCATTCCTTTTTTAGTTAAGACCCCAAATCGACATTAAAACAAGCACATAATTTTATTGTCATAAGATAACTTACTAAGATACGGAAAACCTTTTTGAAATACTTTAGTTTTTTTTACATAGGTTTGTACTATTAACCTCACAAAAACTAATATTATGAAAATGTCAAAAGCAATGTTATTTGTTGCTCTCTTTTTTACAGGATTATTTGTATCTTGTACTCCGGAAAGTATAGATTCTGATGAACAACAAATCGACGTATCGAACGTACAACTCCCTAGACAAGGGTAAGAAAAAGTTTACTATTGGTAGTGGTTTAGTGATTCTACTAATTGCCATTTCACCATACTTATTTTATTTATACGAAAGTTTCCCAGCTGATTCAAATCTCTGGGAAACTTATTTTTTTACAGCAACAACAAACTACCAATCTTATCAGCATTTCATTTGGTTTTTAACAAGTAAAGTAATTCCACTTTACTTACTTTTTATTTGGTTTTTTACTTGCAAGCATTGGTGGCATTGGATTATTCTAATTCCTATAACCATGTATTTGTTTCAAACTTGGGGCATTCTCAATCAAAGTTTGAACCTTGATGAAGTTGAATTACTTTACATGATTCCTGTTATGCTTGTTATCATTCCAGCGGTTTATTTAATAAGAGCAAAGGTTTTTAATAGAATGCGGGGTGATGATTTAAGAAGTTTTGAAGAAGATCTTAAAAAAAGGCGTACCCTTTGGCAAGAGTTTAAAGAATTATTCCATTAAAATTTATTCATTAAAAAGTTTTGGTACTTGTACCATTTGCCATAAAGTTGTAAATTGGTTTCTCGATACTAACCAACAATTTAATGGCTAAGTCAATTACTCCCTTTACCGCCTCACAATTAATACCCAAAGAAGAAACTTTGGAAATTCAAAAAACCAAAGGAAATCTTTTTATAGGTATCCCTAAAGAGATCTATTTTCAGGAAAAAAGAATTTGTCTTACCCCAGATGCAGTTTCCGGGTTAGTGGCTCAAGGCCATAAAATACTAATTGAAAATGGTGCCGGTGAAGAAGCAAGTTTTAGTGATAAAGCCTATGCAGATGCCGGTGCAATCCTTACAAGGGATACAAAAAAAGTATTTTCTTGCCCTATTATTCTTAAGGTAGAGCCTCCCACTCTTGAAGAAATTGAAATGATAAGTCCAAAAACGGTTTTAATTTCGGCCTTACAACTCAAAACTCGAGAAAAGAATTATTTTGAAGCTTTATCAAAAAAGAAAATAACAGCCCTTGCTTTTGAATTCCTTCAGGATGAAAACGGTGCTTTTCCCGTTGTAAGAGCTTTGAGCGAACTTGCAGGCACAGCCTCAGTGCTCATAGCAGCAGAATTGATGGCAAATGCGAAAGAAGGCAACGGTTTAATGTTTGGAAACATAAGTGGTGTCCCTCCAGTTGAAGTTGTTATCATTGGAGCCGGTACTGTAGGTGAATTTGCAGCTCGATCAGCTTTAGGCTTAGGAGCAAGTATTAAAATTTTTGATAATTCGATTTCAAAGCTACGATGTTTACAAACAAACTTAGGAAGTTCACTTTATACATCAACTTTACAACCTAAAAATCTACTTAAAGCACTAAAACGCTGTGATGTCGCTATTGGTGCCTTGAGGGGGAAAAACAGATCTCCGGTTATTGTTTCTAAAACAATGGTAGAAAACATGAAAAAAGGAGCTGTTATTATTGATGTGAGCATCGATATGGGAGGCTGTTTTGAAACTTCAGAAACGACTTCTCACGACCATCCCATTCTAATTAAAAACGGTGTGATTCATTATGGTGTTCCAAATATTCCGGCGCGATATCCAAAAACAGCATCTATTTCTATAAGTAATATCTTTACTTCTTATTTAGTTGACATCGCAGAAGCAGGTGGAATTGAAAATGCCATTCGTTTTGATAGTGGTTTGAAAAATGGGTTGTATTTTTACCGAGGCATTTTAACAAATAAATCAATTTCAGATTGGTTTGATATGCCTTACAGTGATATCAATCTTTTTATTCTATAATTTTAAATGAAGTTTATTCACCGCCTTGCTTACTATCTTTTTGGGTTTTCTATTGGTCTTATTTTTTTATTCTTCTTTCTCAGTAAAAAAGAAGCCAGTTGTGATTACAGTCCTAATGCCAGGGTGAAAAAAAATATAAGGATAAAGCCAAAAATCTATTCTGAAGAAGTCTTAATGCAAATTAAGAAAAACAATCTTGACACATCAATGGTTTCTATTCTTCTGAATAATGGAAAAGTAGATTTTAGCGAAAGCAATACAAACCTGGATATATGCAATATCTATACTATAAAAGGGAATCTTGAAACCAGAAAATTAACACTTAAAGTAGAAAACTGCCCTGAAGAAGCAATTATACTATCCCTAACAGAAAATTGATTAAATATTTCGCCGTTGTTTTTCCTTTTTTAATAAATTCAGCTCCCTACTTGTTTGCCCTGCTACTGATGTATTTTCCTCTGCTCTTCTAATCAAATAAGGCATGACATCTTTTACAGGGCCAAACGGCAAATATTTGGCAACATTATAGCCTGCTAAAGCCAAATTGAAACTTATGTGGTCACTCATTCCATAGAGTTGTCCAAACCAAACTCGCTTATCATTTTTAGCAATGTCCTTTTGTTTTAAAAGCTCCATTGCCAAATAGCAACTCTCTTCGTTATGAGTTCCAATAAAAACAGTCATAATATCTGGGTGATCAAACAAAAAGGACATAATTGAATTAAAATTAGTATCTGTTGCCTTTTTGCTTTCACAAATAGGACTTTTATATCCCATCTCTTCGGCGCGTTTGTTTTCTTTTTCCAAATAGGCACCTCTAACTATTTTAAAACCCAATTTAAATTCTTCATTTGAGGCAATACTCAGAACTTCCTTTAAATAATCTAGCCTGTCCCATCGATAACATTGAATTGTGTTGTAAACAATAACTTTTTCTTTATTGTACTTTTTCATCATTTCAAGAATCAAATCGTCTGCAGCCTTTTGCATCCAACTTTCTTCAGCATCAATGAGCAAAGCGACATCTGTATCAGCACACATTTGGCACACTTTATCAAAGCGATCTTTGATTTTTTCCCACTCTATGCGTTCAATGGTACTTAATGGCTCATTTTCTGAAATCTTTCTATAAACTTCTAATCTTCCAAAACCGGTGGGTTTAAAAACTGAAAAAGGAAGTGCATTTTTATTTTTAGCAAACTCTGTGAGTCGCAAAACTTTATCAGTGGCAACATCAAAAGACATTTCAAGGTTTTTTCCTTCAACAGAATAGTCTAGAACTGAATAAACATCTTTTTGATACATTTTCTCCACTACTGGAAGACAATCCTCTTCATTAACACCTCCACAAAAATGATCAAAAACTGTAGATCTTATAAGACCTTCCACCGGAAGATTCATATTTAAAGCAAACTTTGTAGCGGCAGTACCTATTTTTACTAAGGGCTCGTTGCCTATCATTTTGAACAAAAAATAAGCGCGTTCCAGTTCAGAATCTGTTTTTAAAGAAAAGGCAACTTGTGTATTTTCAAAAAGCGAGTTGTCTTGCATATATTTATGAAAATTAATCTTACAAATATACTTAGTTTTATTCCTATTTTTTAAGTTTTCTCCTTATTTTCACTTTTCAAAAAACCATTAAGATTCAATGAATTCTATAGTCACAAATGAATATTCAATACACCTTGACTTAGACAAATACTTGGCTTTAAATCAATATATTGATTCGCTATCACCTTCAAAAATAGTTGTATTAACTGACACAAACACGCATCAATATTGCCTTGATTATTTTGTTTCTAAATTAGATATAAAATGCCCCATAGATTTTAAAAGTATTCAAGCGGGAGAACAGTTTAAAAACATTGAAACTTGTAAAGAGTTATGGCACTATTTTTCTGAAATCACACTAGATAGAAAAGCACTCATTATTAATCTTGGCGGCGGTGTAATTACAGATCTTGGCGGATTTGTCGCTTCAACATATCTACGTGGATTAGCGTATTTAAATATTCCCACTACTCTACTTTCAATGGTAGATGCATCAATTGGCGGGAAAACCGGAATTGATCTGGATATGCTAAAAAATCAAATAGGGCTCATTGTCAACCCAAAAATGGTTATTATTGATACTCATTTTTTAAATACGTTGCCAGAAGAAGAGTTTAATTCCGGGGTTGCTGAAATTTTAAAACATGGTTTAATTCATTCTGAATCTTACTGGAATTTAGTTTCCAATTCTAAAATAGTTAACAACAATTCACTGAAAGAAATTATCTATAAATCAATTTTAATTAAAAAAGAAATTGTTGAAAATGACCCAACAGAAAAAAACTTACGTAAAAAATTAAATTTTGGTCACACGCTGGGTCACGCAATTGAATCTTATTCACATCTTAAAAAAGGTTTTCAACCTCTTCTTCATGGAGAAGCTGTAGCCATAGGACTTCTTCTTGCCTGTCATATATCACACAACCTTTTAGGATTTCCTAAAGAAAAATTAGAAAAACTAGTACAAGGATATAATTATTACTTTTCCAAAATCTCTTTTAAAAAGATTGAAATTAATGAAATCTTGAACCTTTTAAAATTTGATAAAAAGAATTTAAACGGACAGGTAAATTTTGTGCTTCTTAAAGATATTGGTTCCTATAGTATTAGTGATGAGGTTTCTATCGAATTGATTCATGAAGCTTTTGATTTTTATTTAGAATTGTGATAATCTATTGGTTTTTAATCTAATTTTTTTTGTTGCATCAAAAAAAAATGTAGTTTTAGCAATATAATAACCAATCCCCAAAACTAATGAAACGCGTAATCGTTGATTTTAAAAAATTAACACCCGAGATATTATCACTCTTGGTGGAAAAATATCCATTTGGGTATGATGATGATGATATTATCACTTTCAAAAACCTAAAAGGAGAACTTGTTGAGGCTGTTGAAGTGAAGAAAGGAGACGATATTTATTTAGTCAAAGTGAGTTCAAAATTAGTCAACTCAATGGCAAATTTTGATGAAGATGATTATGATGCAGATGATTTTAACGAACCCATCGTTGAATTACCTGAGAAACCCCTTGATGAATTAGAGGAAGATGATAATGAAAAACTAGTCTAGAAGGTATCTCGTTTTGCAAATTTCCAAATGGTGCAGCTCGTGCCCTGAAATTACATAACCCAAAGCTCTAACAGACATTATATTTCCACTGGCTAAACCAGATCTCATTAAAACTTCAGAATCAAACCCGGCGAATAAGCTTATAGTTGATTTTCTTACACTCTTGTACTCTTCAACTAAATTTTTTAGTGTTCTTTGATTAGCATTTGACTCCATAACATAGCCATCCTGCTCAAATCCCGCTAATTCAGTCTTATCATTTCGTGAAAACCGTAAAGCCCTGCAAGACATAATTCGCTCTGTATCAATACAATGCAACAAGAGTTCCTTTATTGTCCATTTGTTAGGTGCATATCTATAAAGTCCTTGATCTTCAGATAAATTCTCAAAAAAATATATAAAATTTTCAAAACTCATTTGAAGCGCATCAACTATTGATAAATCAGGTGCAAGTTCTATGTATTTACCATAAAAAGGCGCATATTCTGTTTCAAGTAAAACCTTTTTCTTCATCAACGTTAGTTGTCAAATATGTGATGCATTAAGCGTTTTTTGTCATTGATACTTTCTTCAAGAGAGATCATTGTTTCGGTTCTTAATACTCCCTCTATATCGTCAATTTTATAAATTATATCTTTGGCGTGAGTTGTATCTTGTGCCCTGATTTTACAAAATATATTAAACTTTCCTGTTGTTATATGAGCCACAGTCACATTAGGAATGGTTTTTAGTCTTTCAAGAACAAATTTTGTTTGTGAGGTTTTATGAAGGAAGATACCAACATAAGCGATAAATGAATAACCTAATTTAGTATAATCAACCGTCAATGAAGATCCCGTTATTATTCCGGCATCTTCCATTTTTTTTACTCTTACGTGAATCGTTCCTGCTGAAACATTATGTTTTTTTGCAATATCAGTAAAAGGAACTCTTGAATTATCAATTAGCATATCAAGTATTTGATGATCGACATTATCTAGTTTAAATTTGGCCATTTTTATTTTAATTTTATTGATTTATCTGCAAAGATAAACGCAATTAGAATAAATATTCTTAAACAAAAACTAAAAAAGGACTAAAAGATTGATATTTTTTCATTCTCAATTGATAAATCATTGACTATATGATGATTTTGAATTGAATTGCTTCCATTAATTAAAACTAACTTCCCATTTGCTTCCAAATTTTTATGTGCAAAAAACATTGATAAGTCTCCCATTTGCCTGACTTTAGGGATAAAATGTACTTTTTTATTATTCAAATTTTCTTCAAACTGTATTGCAATATCAACTGTTGTTGATGAATTTGAAAGTTTTGCATTTCTAATAATGATGTCAAAAAATAATTTTTTATTTTCAGGAATTGAAAAATAATACTTGATTTCTGGTAATAAGATTTTGGGATTTGAAACTGCTTCTAAAAGGTAAATTAGTGAACTAAAGATGTATTCTCTGGTGTTTTCTCTTTGATAATCATTTATGTAGTGACCGGCTTCAAATAAAATTGTTGACACACCCATTGACTGAAAAGTATCTCCCACACAATTTAGATTAAAACTGTCATCATACCGACCAATATGATTTGGAATCAATGTTTGTAATTTGTTTGTCAAGTAGGATATCAAACGCATGGCATAGGCTCTGGTTTCACTAATTGACTTTGATTCATCAGCAGCAGGAGCCAGAAAAGAAACCACAGCTGAATTGTCTGTATCACCAGCTGAAAAAATACTGCGCTGATCGTGCATATTTAGGCACAAATCAGGTTTAAAGTCAGTAAACACCTTCATTAGCACCTGTATCTCTTTTTGAGACTTATCCTGCGCATCCCTGTTTAAGTCAATTCTATTTGCATTTTCTCTGGTGTAACGCACTGCGCCATCTGGGTTAAGAATGGGAAGTATTTTAATAGTACAGTATTTAAGTATTTGTTCCTGAAGTTTTCCTTCAGAACTTAAAAAATTTAATAAATCAAAAATGCTTTTTGTGGTTGTTGATTCATTACCGTGCATCTGTGACCACATTAATATATTAAACTTTCCCGTTCCAAGAGTTATGGAATGTATATTTCTGTTCTCTTCAGAATGACCTTCATCTTGTATCAAAATTAACTTAGAATAATTTAAAAGCAAAGGAGCTATGGTTTCTAATGTAATATACCTCCCAAAAAGTGAGGGTTCTTTATATCCAATAAAAAGTGATTCTGTATTCATCTGAAATATTATATTACAAATGTAAACAAGCTTAAGTTTACAAATGTAAATCTTAAAAACGGCCTAATTGTTTACAATTATAACTAAATCGAATAGTATTTAGGTTAATTTATTGAGTGATTGTTACAAATATAATATAAATTTATTTTAATGAACTTATATCTTTGTTTATCAGTTATTTAAATTAGTTAATATAAAGTTTTAATCTAATAAAAAAGGTTGTTATCTTAAGAATATATTGCATTGTTTACAAAAATAAATTACATTTGTAATATGTAATTTATTAAAATCTATTTACAATGGTAAACAGCGAGGATTTTGCAAAAAGGCTACAAATAATCATGGAGTTTTATGGTCTCTCCTCTTCCGGACTGGCAGATGAAATTGACTTTAATCGTTCAAGTATTTCCCATTTACTTTCGGGAAGAAACAAACCAAGTTTGGAGTTTGTCATGAAAATACTTGAAAAATTTCCAGATGTTAAATTATATTGGCTCTTAAATGGCAAAGGAAATTTTCCTGATTCAGAATTAGAAAATGAAAATTCGGAAGAAAAAATAGCAATAACCACAGATTCTTCAAAAGATGAAAAGGTAGAAGACAAAAAACTGAATCAACTTCCCAATGTAAATAGTGGTACAATCGATCGAATTATTATTTTCTATAAAGACGGTACATTTAAAGAATATAAAAATTAGTAAGCTTCCCTTTTTTTACAGAAATTTGTAAAAAATATAGTTATGCGTCTTATACTCTCCCTTTTCACTTTAATGCTGATTGTTTCCTGTTACAATCCTGAACGTAAATGTGAAGATTTCAAAACAGGAACTTTTGAATATGAAGCTATGGTGGGAACCGAAATTTTTAAAACCACTTTTGTGCGAAATGACAGTATTGAGATTGATTATTTCAGAGGCAAGGCTGATACTTCCTCCATCCGATGGATAAACGATTGTGAATACATCTTAAAGAAGTTAAATCCGCGAAGTATGGCCGATGAAAAATCCATCCACATGAAAATTCTCACTACAGATAAAAATACTTACACTTTTGAATACAATATCGTTGGGCAGACCAATAAAGAGCGTGGTACTGCAAGACGTGTTGATTAGTCCAGTCTTAAAGTTATTTGTCCATTTTCATCAAGCGGGTCATCATCATCTTTAGAATCAGGTTTTGTTTCACTTTTTTCAGGACTGCTTTTTACATTTTCTTCTTCCACAACTTCCATTTCTTCAGCAGGTACTTCCTCCGGTTCATCAAATGGCAAAGGCTCCAATAAATTGATTTGCTTTACTTTTTCCTTGGTCAATTGATTGCCTTGTGCATTGATGCCTTTGATGGCAATAAACTCTTCTATATTTATTTGCTGATTTTCTTTTTGTTCTTTTCCGCGTGGTTTGTAAAACTCCAGTTCTACCATCAGGTTTGTAGTCTGTGGAAATGATTTCCAAATAAGATTTAGGGTGCTCTGTAATGAATATTTCTTCCTTATCTTCATTCTCAATCAAAAAGCGTTTTACATAAAACAATTCCTTCTCACCTTCCCAGTATATCGCTGAAACAGGCTTTTTAGGCCTCCATTTCTCCAGCAATATCATGCCATCATCAAAACGCAGGGTTACATCAGGGATTACGGTTTTTATTTTTCCAGACTGATTGATAATCAACAATCTGTCATCTTTTCTGAATTCACCTAGGTATTCGCCCCTGGCATCAAGATTCAATCGTTGTACTGTGTCATCAAACCAAATTTTTCTTGGTTTCAGCGTAGACAAGCCTTTTTCTTTAAGTTCAATGCGTTTGATGGGATATTTTGAAACAATATTCCCTTTGGAGTTTCTTCCTTTTATGATGATATCAGCAAAATCAAGATCAAACTTGAGTTTTTTGATACTTCCTGTCTGTCTTAACAATACCTGTACAATTTCTGCTTCACCGTTAGGGTTTGCAGTAAAATACAACACTTTGGAACCTTTATTTCCTTGTGTCATATCATACTCATTGTCCCTTATGGTTCCGGTAACGGCAAATCGCTTTACATAAGAAGCTCCTTTTGCTCCATCGCGATAAATCATATTGTAAATGGTGCGTTTGTCTTTTTTCTTAAAAACAGCCACGTGAATGATATTTTTACCCACAAAGGTTTTGGTATCGACTTTTGTGACCATCATTTTTCCGTCTTCGGTAAAAACGATGATGTCGTCGATATCGCTGCAGTCGGTGACATATTCGTCCTTTTTCAAGGCTGTTCCTACGAAACCTTCTTCTCTATTGACATAAAGCTTTGTGTTTCTGATTACTACTTTTGTGGCCTCGATATCATCAAATATTTTCAGTTCGGTTTTGCGATCCCTTCCATCTCCGTATTCTTTCCGTAAACGCTTAAAATAATTGATTGCATACTCAATAAGGTTATCGAGATAATTTTTGATTTGCGCAATTTGATCTTCAAGCGAGTCAATTTTTTGTTGTGCTTTGTCAATATCAAATTTTGAAATACGCTTGATCCTGATTTCAGTCAACCTCACAATGTCATCTGTTGTAATGGCACGTTTTAAATGTTTTATATGAGGTTGTAATCCTTTGTCAATGGCAGCAATGACACCTTCCCATGTTTCTTCTTCTTCAATATCACGGTAAATCCTGTTTTCAATAAAAATGCGTTCCAGAGATGCAAAATGCCACTGCTCCTCTAGTTCATCGAGTTGAATTTGCAATTCTGCTTTGAGCAATTCGACTGTTCGGTCTGTGGAGCGTCTTAGCATTTCAGATACCCCAACAAACAAAGGCCTGTTGTCTTCAATTACACAGCCTAAAGGCGAAATGGAGGTTTCACAGGCAGTAAATGCATACAGCGCATCAATGGTTTTATCAGGCGAAAGACCTGAAGGTAAATGAATCTGTATCTCTACTTCAGCCGAAGTATTGTCGTCTATTTTTTTAATCTTGATTTTTCCCTTGTCATTGGCTTTTAAAATGGAGTCAATCAATGAGGAAGTATTGGTGCCAAAAGGAATTTCGGTTATCACCAAAGTATTTTTATCCAATTGGTGAATTTTTGCACGCACTCGCACCTTCCCTCCTCTTAAACCGTCATTGTAATTGGTAACATCTGCGATTCCTCCTGTGGGAAAATCAGGGTAAATTGTGAATTTTTTTCCCTGTAAATGCTTTATGGATCCTTCAATAAGCTCATTGAAGTTATGTGGTAATATTTTTGTCGAAAGCCCCACAGCGATTCCTTCTGCACCCTGAGCAAGTAGCATCGGAAATTTCACCGGAAGGTTTATGGGTTCTTTTCTCCTTCCGTCGTAAGACAATTGCCAGGGAGTGACTTTGGGGTTATACACCACGTCCAAAGCAAACTTTGAAAGTCGTGCTTCAATATATCTGGAAGCTGCTGCACTGTCACCGGTTAAAATATTTCCCCAGTTTCCTTGTGTGTCAATCAAAATGTCCTTCTGTCCTATTTGTACCATGGCATCTGCAATACTGGCATCACCGTGTGGATGGTATTGCATGGTATGTCCCACAATGTTTGCCACCTTGTTGTATCGCCCGTCATCAAGATCTTTTAGGGATTGCATGATGCGACGCTGTACAGGCTTGAAACCATCTTCAATGGCAGGAACCGCACGTTCCAGGATTACATAAGAGGCATAATCCAGAAACCAGTCTTTAAACATGCCGTTTACCTTGATAATGGTATCTCCCGTCACATTTCCATCGTCTTGAATTGGAAACTCTTCTTCATTTGGGTTTTGATTGTCGCTCATTAAAGTGGGTCGTATTTAGGACAAAATGGGTTAAACTGTTTCTACTTTATCTACTTCAAACTTGAGGTTATCGATAATAAACTCTTGTCTCTCGGGCGTGTTTTTGCCCATGTAGAACGAAAGCAATTCCTCAATGGACATGCTGCGTTCCAACATCACCGGGTCGAGACGGATATCAGCACCTATAAAATGTTTGAATTCGTCAGGTGAAATCTCCCCAAGACCTTTAAATCGCGTGATTTCAGGTTTTGGTTTTAATTTCTCGATGGCATTCACGCGTTCTTCTTCAGAATAGCAATAAATGGTTTCTTTTTTATTCCTTACGCGAAAGAGCGGTGTCTGCAAAATATACAAATGCCCTTCTTTGATCACTTCGGGAAAAAACTGCAGGAAGAATGTAATGAGCAACAACCGGATGTGCATCCCGTCCACATCGGCATCTGTCGCGATTACAATGTTGTTGTAACGCAAATCCTCAATGCTTTCCTCAATATTCAATGCTGCCTGAAGCAGGTTGAATTCTTCGTTTTCGTAAACGATTTTCTTGGACAAGCCATAACAGTTCAAAGGTTTCCCTTTTAAACTGAAAACGGCTTGTGTATTCACATCCCGGCTTTTAGTTATGGAGCCACTTGCAGAATCTCCTTCGGTGATAAATAAGGTAGTTTCCAGCTGCCGATCCGATTTTGTGTCGTGAAGGTGAACACGGCAATCGCGTAATTTCTTATTGTGTAAACTCGCTTTTTTGGCGCGTTCCTTTGCTAATTTTCTAATCCCGGAAAGTTCTTTTCTTTCTCGTTCTGCCTGAAGGATTTTGCGTTGTAATTTATCAGCTGTTTCCGGGTTTTTATGAAGGTAATTATCTAAGTGTTTTTTTACAAAATCAATAATAAAGGTGCGCACAGTGGGCAAGTTGCCGCCCATATCAGTCGAACCCAGTTTTGTTTTGGTCTGGCTTTCAAAAACCGGTTCCATCACCTTGATGCTGATGGCAGAAACAATCGATTTTCTGATATCACTTGCTTCAAAATTCTTTCCATAAAACTCCCTGATGGTTTTAACGAAGGCTTCCCTGAAGGCATTTAAATGGGTTCCGCCTTGGGTGGTATTTTGTCCGTTGACAAAAGAATGATATTCCTCGCTATACTGGGTTTTACTGTGTGTAAGCGCAATTTCTATATCTTCAGATTCCAGGTGGATGATGGGGTACAAGATATCATCGTGATGGATATTTTCTTCCAGTAAATCTTTAAGTCCGTTTTCTGAGTAGTATTTCTCCCCATTAAAATCGATGGTCAGTCCGCGGTTGAGATAGACATAGTTTTTGAGCATTTTGGAGACATACTCATTGCGGTACCTGAAGTTTTTAAATATGGTCTCATCAGGAATAAAAATCACTTTTGTCCCACGGCGTGAAGAGGATTCTTCCGGATTTGGGTCAATCAGAAGATTTCCTTGTTCAAACTCGGCATATTTTATCTGATTTTCCCTCACTGATTCCACCCTGAAAAAAGAGGAGAGTGCATTCACGGCTTTGGTACCCACACCATTCAATCCGACAGATTTTTTAAAGGCACGGGTATCATATTTTCCTCCTGTATTCATCTTGGAAACTACATCAACCACTTTTCCCAGTGGAATGCCACGGCCATAGTCACGCACTTTGACTTCTTTGTCTTTGATGCGTATTTCAATGGTTTTACCGGCTCCCATTACATATTCGTCAATGGAGTTGTCCAGCACTTCTTTTAAAAGGATGTAAATACCATCATCAGGGGAAGAACCATCACCAAGTTTTCCTATGTACATTCCCGGGCGCATCCTGATGTGCTCTTTCCAGTCCAGCGAACGTATATTATCCTCGGTATATTGGGTTTCTTTGGCCATAATAAAATTTGTGATAGACCCGCTAATATAAGACTTCGGGCTAAAAAATGAAACCTTGAAAATAGAAAGTAATTAACAATAAAAATGGGCTGTTTGTTAAGAAAAAGTGTCAAAAATATTTTTGAAAATAGTGTATCTTGTAGTTGATTAAATTCAAACCAAAAAAAATGATGGGTGGAGGCGGAAGCATTCAGGGTATGATTACTTCTCTTCGTAATAATAAAAATTTATTATCGAAGCGCAAAAGCTTGTATGAAAAAGACAAGCTTAAAAATACCAAATATTCGATTTCAGAAGGTTTAAACTGTGATATAAAAGCAACTGAAGAACAACTTCTTGAAATAAAAACAAGAATTCAGAAAAGAAATAAACGTAAAAAAATTATTAATTCACTTATTATTGGGTTAAGTATTTTGTTTGTGTTGTATGTGAGCTATTTAAATTCAAAAAAAGAGGTAATTAATCAGAAAACTTTAGTTGAATCAAAAGCTAAGGAGAAAACGTATAAAAATTACATTCAATATGGTGATACCTGGTTGGAAGAAAAAAAATACAATGCCGCCATTTACAATTACCAAAAAGCTGTCGATTTAGCACCCGGTAATTACGATGCTCAATACAGACTTGCTTTAGCCTATTCATACTACTGTATATTTGAAAATTTCAATTGTTCAAAAGGAAATCAATTATTGAATGAATTAATTGCTAAATTTGGCAGTAATCCAGAGTTGGAGTATTTAAAAGGAATTATTAATAACAATTAAAACTTAGAGCTATGAAGAAATTTTTTTATGTTACATTTATTGTTTTTGCAATATTTGCTTGTAAAAACACACAAGAAAAAGACACAAGTGAAGAAGTTGTTGAATCTGAACAAGTGCCTGATATGCACACCTCACAGATCGCTTTGGACTGGCAAGGAACCTATTCAGGAATTTTACCCTGTGCTGACTGTGAAGGTATAAAAACTGAAATTGTTTTAAGAGATGATAATACTTATGAAATCAAAAGAAGGTATATGGGTAAAGACGATACAACTTTTGAAGAAAAGGGACAATTGCAGTGGACAGAAGATGGCGGGACTGTTGTTTTAACTAACAAAGAAAATGGTCAAGCTACCCTTTTCAAAGTGGGTGAGAATCACTTAAAACAATTGGATATTGAAGGTTATCCCATCGAAGGGGAGCTGGCAGAATTGTATAAACTACGAAAGAATTAAACTAAAAGAACTCGCTTTATAAACGAGTTCTTTTTATACATTAAATCTAAAGTGCATCACATCACCGTCTTTGACTATGTATTCCTTCCCTTCTACCCTCATTTTTCCGGCTTCTTTGACTTTGGCTTCACTGCCAAAACTTATATAATCATCATAAGCAATCACTTCTGCACGGATAAAGCCTTTTTCAAAATCAGAGTGAATCACTCCGGCAGCTTGTGGAGCTGTTGCACCAACAGGAATCGTCCAGGCTCGTACTTCTTTAACTCCTGCTGTAAAATAGGTTTGAAGGTTTAGTAATCTGTATGCAGAACGAATGAGTTTTGCTGAACCTGCTTCATCAAGTCCAAGGTCTTCCAAAAACATTTGGCGTTCTTCATAAGTCTCCAGCTCTGTGATATCTGCTTCGGTACCTACTGCCAAAACCAATACTTCGGCATTTTCATTTTTTACATTTTCTTTTACAAGATCGACGTATTTATTTCCGTTTACCGCAGATCCTTCATCCACATTACAAACATACATAACAGGCTTATCTGTAATGAATTGAAGCGGATTAATGAAATCTTCCCTTTCAGCTGCTGAAAATTCAATCGCTCTGATGGAGATTCCGGCTTCCAAGCCTTTTTTTACTTTTAAAAGGGCTTCTTCTTCTTTTTGAGCTTCTTTGTTTCCGGTTTTTGCGGCGCGCTTTACTTTCTCAAGTTTTTTCTCGGCTGTTTCAAGGTCTTTTAACTGAAGTTCCATATCAATGGTTTCTTTATCCCTGATTGGATTTACTGAGCCATCGACGTGAACTATATTGTCATTGTCAAAACATCGCAACACGTGCAGAATCGCATCTGTTTCTCTGATATTTCCCAGGAATTGGTTTCCCAGCCCTTCCCCTTTACTGGCGCCTTTTACCAAACCGGCAATATCGACAATTTCAACTGTTGCCGGCAACACGCGTTCCGGATTTACCAAAGATTCCAGTTTTTGCAATCTTGGGTCGGGAACGTTGACCACACCAATATTAGGTTCAATGGTACAAAAAGGGAAGTTTGCACTCTGCGCTTTGGCATTTGACAAACAATTGAATAATGTGGATTTACCTACATTGGGAAGACCTACGATTCCGGCTTTCATATAATATCGTTTTTAAAGGGTGCAAAGATACATCTTCAGTTCAAATATTGAGAATAAAAAAAGATGTTTACTGAAAATCAATAAACATCTTTATTTTAAATCTGAAATAGATATGCTATTATGGCGCCGGATAGAGGTAATTAGCCTCAAAACTCAATGGGATTCCCAGCCACCAATAGATGAGCAAGAATGCTGTCCACGCAATTAAAAATATAACTGAATAAGGTAGCATCATCGAAATCAGAGTTCCAATACCCATTCCCTTAACATACCGTTGACTAAAGACCACTACGAGTGGGAAATAGGGTAATAAAGGTGTTATGATATTTGAAACAGAATCCCCTACGCGATAAGCTGCTTGTGTAAGGTCAGGTGATATACCCAACTGCATTAGCATTGGTACAAAGATTGGGGCAATAAGTGCCCATTTTGCAGAAGCAGAGCCCACCATTAAATTCACAAAAGCACTGAGAATTACAATTCCAACAATCGTGATTTGACCAGGTAGTTCAAGTGCCTGAAGGAAGTTTGCACCTTTTATAGCTATTAAAAGACCAATATTTGAACGTGAAAAAGCATCAATAAAAAGTGCACAGAAAAAGGCCATTACAATATAGTAACCCATACTTTCCATGGATTTTGTCATACTTTTTATCAAATCCCTTGAGGTTTTGTATCTGCCAGATACAAAACCAAAAACCAGTCCCGGTATCAATAATAATACAAAGATTAAGGGTACGATAGCCTTCATTAGTGGGGCGTGAAACGAGGTGAGAGATTGAATTTCAGGATTAACCATATCAGGACCTCTTAAAGCAGAATTCTCAGGATATGCCCACAAAAATAAACCTACAACACCAAGCACCATTGCTAAAAGTCCCATCCAGAAGGCTTTACTTTCCTTGGAGGTTACTTTTTCCATTTTAGGCATTTGATCTTCATCGCCATCAACTTTCACTTTTTTAAGTCTGGGTTCAATTATTTTATCTGTAATCCACCAGCCCACAAGAACGATTAATAAAGTGGATGCAGAGGTAAAATACCAGTTATTCAGGGGATTTAAATTAATTGCAGGATCAAGTATTTTTGCGGCTTCGAGTGTGAAACTCATAATTAATGGATCAATAGCCGAAGGAATAAAGTTTGCTGAAAACCCACCGGATACCCCTGCAAAAGCTGCTGCAATACCGGCTAATGGATGGCGACCTGCAGCATAAAAGATAACACCACCAAGAGGAATCACCAATACATACCCTGCATCTGCAGCTGTATGACTCACGATAGCTATTAAAATAAGCATCGGGGTAAGTAATTGTTTGGGTGTAAAGTTTAAGAGTTTTTTTAATCCGGCATCAATCCAACCGGAATGCTCTGCTACCCCCACTCCAAGCATGGCGACTAAAACAATTCCCAACGGTGCAAAAAGCACAAATGTGTTTACCATACTTGCAAGGAATCCCGCTAATTGTGTTCCTGTAAGTAAGTTTTGAACATTCAGGCTATTTCCGGTCATTGGGTGAATTTCTCCAAAATCAAAAGGAGAAAGTATCGCAGATAAAACCCAAACAAAAATTAATAAGTAAAAAAATAGAATCGCAGGATCGGGTAGTTTATTCCCTAATTTTTCAACTAAGTCAAGTGCTTTGTTCACAAAACCTTTTTTCTTGACAACTTGAGCTTCTTCCATGTTATTTCGGTTGTTAGTTTTTGAAGATGCTAATTTAGAAAAATATGCCATATACAACATAGATTTTTAAATTTTTAAAACCCTTTCTTGAATACCATTTTTTTATAGTTTACAAACTTTAGCATCAATTTATGTTTTTATTTAATAAAATTAACTAAAGATGTCATTACATTTACAAAATAAACAACCTTAAATTAAAAATTATGAAACGTATTGTAATCACAACACTTGTAATTGGACTTTTTTCTTTTGCTGGTTTGCATGCTCAGATTAACGAAAATGTAAAAAAAGAAACCACTTTAAAAAAAGTAACTGTAAAAGATACCAATGTTGAAACTATTGTTGATAAAGAAGTAGATGTAAAAAGAAGTGTTATTAAAGTTGAAGGAACTGATGAAACAAATCAAAACTCTGAAGAAGTAATTATTTCAGATGAAAAAAATTATTCTGTTGAACTTATAGAGAAGGAGTTAAATGCTGAAAATCAAAAAGACCTAGATAGACTCAAAAAAGAAGAAATTATAAGAATTGACGGTCAACAGCGTGGTGTACCAATTCAAACAGATGCAGACACCTTAGAAAAGCCTAGAGTTTTAAGCAAATCTGAAAAAGTAGAAGTTAAAATGATTGACGGTCAACAACGTGGTGCTCCAACCCAAATGGGAAAAGCTGCCGGAGAAAAGGCAAAAACTACTAATACATTAAAAAAAGATGGAGGCGGAAATTAATTCTTAATTCATTAAAACCTTAAAAACTCGATTATTTTTAATAATCGGGTTTTTTATTTTTAAATTAGCACTAAAATTTTTCAATGAATTATTACCTCTTTATAATCTCTTTTTTGATAGTGTCATTTTCAGCTTTTGGTCAACACAAAAAAGCTTACACAATCTTTACCCCAGATGGTATTGAAACTCACTATAATGAATTAAAAGAAAATGTCGAAAATTCAGATATACTTTTATTTGGAGAGCAACATAACAGTGCGATTTCTCACTGGTTACAGTTTGAATTGACAAAAGATTTAATTCAAACAAGGACGGTGAAATTGGGTGCTGAAATGTTTGAGCGTGACAATCAGGAACCTTTGAATAAATTTCTGAGTGACCAAATTAACCAAAAAGGTTTGGACACCTTAGCCCGATTATGGTCAAATTATAAAACAGACTATGCACCCCTTGTTAAACTTGCAAAAGAAAACAATATTGAATTTATTGCTACAAATATACCCAGGCGTTATGCAAATATGGTTTTTAGAAATGGCTTTGAAGCATTAGATTCCATTAGTGCTGAAGAAAAAGGGTATATAGCTCCTTTACCAATAAATTTTGACCCTGAATTACCTACCTATCAAAATATTCTTACGATGATGGGAGAACACGGCACACCGGAACTTGTAAAAGCTCAGGCTATTAAAGATGCTACTATGGCTTATTCGATTCTAGAAAACAGGGTTGAAGATGAATTATTTATTCATTATAATGGAGCTTACCACAGTGACTTTTATGAAGGAATTTTATGGTATCTAAAGTTAACTGAACCCGATTTAGAATATAAAACCATTTCAACGGTTACTCAAAAGGATATATCATATCTTGAAGAAGAACACCAAGGGAAGGCAGATTTTATTATTGTTGTCAATGAGAATGTAACAACTACATATTAAAAAAATGAAATATCTATTAACACTTATTTTAGTCTCATTATTCAGTACATCCTTTAATGCTCAAGAAATTGCCGTATTAAAATACAATGGCGGTGGGGATTGGTATGCAAACCCCACTTCCCTCCCCAATTTAATCAAATTTTCAAATCAAAACATCAACACAAGAATAGCAGAAAAACCACAAACTGTGGAGACTTCCAGCCTTGAAATTTTTCAATACCCCTTTGTTCACATGACAGGTCATGGCAATGTTTTTTTTACCCCTGAAGATGTTTCAAACCTCAGAAACTATTTATTAAGTGGAGGGTTTCTTCATATTGATGATAATTATGGAATGGATAAATTTTTAAGGCCAGAAATCCAAAAGTTATTTCCGGAAAAAGAATTGTTAGAATTACCAGCTTCCCATCCCCTATTTTCATATCATTTTAAATTTCCAAAAGGCTTACCTAAAATTCATGAACACGATAACAAGCCGCCACAAGCTTTTGGGATTTTTGATGAAGACAGACTCATTTTATTGTACACTTATGAAACTGATTTAGGAAATGGTTGGGAAAACCCCGAAGTACACAATAACCCAGAAGATGTAAGGCAAAAGGCATTGCAAATGGGGACAAATATTGTCAAATTTGCATTTGAAAACTGACCTAAAGAATTTTAAATATGATTGCAAAAGAAATTAGAAAGGGAATTCTCCAAGCAGTAGCTATCATTTTTGGCTTCATTTTTCTGGGATGGTTTTTATATAAAATTCAAAGTGTGCTGCTTTACATTGTACTTGCAGGAATTGTTACGCTCATTGGCAGACCCATTGTTTTGTTTTTAAAAGAGCGAATGCGATTTAAAAACTTTTTAGCTGTAATTACAACTATGGTTATAATTTTTGGTTTTTTGATTGGGTTGTTATTAATGTTTATTCCTTTAATCAAGCAGCAAAGTCATAATCTTTCACTTCTGAATATTGATTCACTTTCAGCAACAGTTGAAAATTTATACTCAGAAATTTTAATTTATTTCTCAGGCCCACATTTTGATTTGGAATCTAAAGTTAATAATTCCGGAATATTGAATTCCTTGAATTTTGGATTTATACCAGACTTCATTAATGGCTTTATAAGTGCTTTAGGATCTTTTAGTATTGGTCTCTTTTCTGTGATTTTTATTTCATTTTTTCTATTAAAAGATAGTAAACTATTGGAAAATGGAATATTAACATTTATTCCTGATGAGAACGAAGCACGTTTTGAAAAATCACTTGAAAAAATCAAAAATTTGTTGTCCCGTTATTTTATTGGCCTTGTTTTTCAAATTATGGTTCTTTTTATAATCTATTCATTTATATTATTATTTTTTGGAATCGAAAATGCCATTGTTATCGCATTTTTATGTGCTTTATTAAATATCATTCCTTATGTGGGTCCTTTAATTGGTGCATTTGTTATGATGTTTCTCACAATGTCGAGCAATCTTGGGCAAGATTTTAGTTCTGTGATTTTACCCACAACAATCTATGTAATGATTGGTTTCGTTATTGGTCAATTAATTGATAATTTTTTAAGTCAGCCGTTAATTTTTTCAAATAGTGTGCGATCTCATCCTCTTGAAATCTTCCTTGTTATTATTATTGGAGGTTTGTTATTTGGAGTTCTGGGAATGATTGCTGCCGTTCCATTATACACTGTAATAAAAGTAATTAGTAAAGAGTTTTTATCTGAAAATAAAATAGTAAAAAGACTCACTAAAAACCTTTAACCTTTAGTTTGAACAAATCCATTTTAAATAAAGAAGTTCAGGATTTTATCAATAAATATTTAAACCATGATCTTGTAAAACTCACTTTAAAAGGGTCACCTTTTTCCAAGGTTTCTATTCAAGAAATAAGCATTCAAATTCAGGGTAAATCTAAAGCAAAAGGCAAGCTTCCCACTTGGTTTAAAACAAAAAACATCTACTATCCACCAAAAATTCACATAGAGCAGACATCTTCAGAAGTTACTGCACACTACAAATCTGAATTGGTTAAAGGAAATACAATAGCAGATTTGACCGGAGGCTTTGGTGTGGACACCTATTATTTTTCGAAAAAATTTAAAGAAATTTCGCATTTTGAAACAAACGCAGCGCTTTCAAAAATTGCAAAACATAATTTTTCAATTTTGAATAAAACTATTTGTTGTTATAATGAAGATGGTATTAATGCAATTGACGACAAAAAGTATGATGTTATATACATAGATCCCTCAAGACGAAATGAAATAAAAGGAAAAGTTTTTTACCTCTCAGATTGTTTACCCAATGTTGTAAATCATCTTAATTATTTACTTGGTCGTTGTAAAACACTAATGATTAAAACCTCACCTATGCTTGATATTAGTGCAGGTTTAAGCGAGCTGAATCACGTTTTTGAAATTCACATTGTTGCAGTAAAAAACGAAGTAAAAGAATTGATATGGTTAATTGAGAAAGGCCGAGAAAGTTTGACAAACATAATTACTGTAAATCTTTTGGAATCCTCAACAGAAGTATTTAAAGCACCTCTCTATTTGAGCAATAAAATTACCTATACCTTACCAAAAAAATTCTTGTATGAACCCAATGCTGCAATAATGAAAAGTGGTCTGTTTGATGCTTTGTGTTTGCAATACCCTTTAGAAAAATTAGCTCCAAGTTCACATTTATTCACAAGTGATACAATTTTTGATTTTCCGGGAAGACGATTTGAAATAACAAAAGTTATTCCTTACACTAAACAGGAAATTAAAAAAGATTTGGTTGGACTTAAAGCAAATTTATCAACAAGAAATTTTCCTGAAACTGTTTCAAGTCTTAAAACTAGATGGAAAATTAAAGATGGTGGTGATTTATACTTATTTTTTACAACAAATAAAGAAGGAAAGAAGATAATATTGTTTTGTAAAAAAGAATAATTTAATTTTTTGTTAGCATTTTAATAAGTAATAGAGATGAAACTATATAAAACAACAAAGCCCCACAAAAAGTAAGGCTTTTAAGTGATCGCGAGAGGATTCGAACCTCTGACCGTCTGCTTAGAAGGCAGATGCTCTATCCAGCTGAGCTACGCGACCAAAAGTTAAAAAAACAAAAAGAGGTTTATAAAATTAAAAAAATAAACCTCTATTTTGTCGGGGTGGCAGGATTCGAACCTGCGACCTCCTGCTCCCAAAGCAGGCGCGATAACCGGGCTACGCTACACCCCGAAAAATGATTTTCAAAAGAGGTAAATTTCAATAAAATTTAAAAAAAACAGAGTTTTAATGCGGAGAGTGTGGGATTCGAACCCACGCGACAGTTACCCGTCGACAGTTTAGCAAACTGCTCCATTAACCACTCTGGCAACTCTCCTAAAATAAGAACTTATATACCTTAAAAGGCGGTTGCAAATGTAAGCTATCAAAACTTATATCACAACAAAAAATCAAAAAAATATTTAAGTCATTTATAATGAATTAACTACCTTAATTTTCTTTAAAGTATCAACTTTTTATACTAAAAATTTGCTTAAGATAAATTTACTATTTAACAATTCAAGAGCTCTTTTATTGTTAGTAACAAGAATAATGTGGTAGAACCAAATTGATAATTGCCTTTATTTTATGTAAATTTGCTCCTTAATAAATACAAATATTTTAAACCAATTATAATGAGTAAAAATGTAGTCATTGTTTCAGCTGCAAGAACACCCATAGGAAGTTTTATGGGAGGACTTTCCTCTTTATCAGCAGTTCAACTAGGTGCAATAGCAATTAAAGGAGCTCTTGAAAAAATAAATCTTAACCCTAGTCTTGTCCAAGAAGTTTTAATGGGTAATGTTGTTCAGGCCGGTGTGGGTCAAGCTCCCGCTCGTCAGGCAGCTATGGCAGCAGGAATACCAAACAATGTGGGTTGTACCACGGTCAATAAAGTTTGCGCCTCAGGAATGAAAGCTGTTATGCAAGCTGCTCAAGCTATAAAATCTGGTGATGTTGATATTGTTGTTGCCGGAGGTATGGAAAGCATGAGTAATATACCACACTATACTTACTTAAGACAGGCTACAAAATTTGGACCATCAACAATGATTGATGGTATGCAAAGAGATGGACTGGTTGATGCTTATGACAACAACGCCATGGGGGTTTGTGCCGATGAATGTGCTATTGAATATAAATTTTCAAGAGAAGACCAGGACAAATTTGCAATTCAATCTTATGAAAGATCTGCAAAAGCCTGGAAAGAAGGTAAGTTTGCGAATGAAGTAGTTCCTGTTGCAGTACCTCAAAGAAAGGGAGAGCCAATAATTGTTTCTGAAGATGAAGAGTTCAAAAATGTATTTATTGATAAGATACCCAACTTAAGGCCGGCTTTCACAAAAGAAGGAACAGTCACTGCTGCAAATGCCTCAACAATTAATGATGGTGCTGGTGCAGTTGTTTTAATGTCTGAAGAGAAGGCAAACGAACTAGGTCTAAAACCCTTAGCATACATTAAAAGCTATGCAGACGCAGCTCAAGAACCTAAATGGTTTACAACTGCTCCTGCTAAAGCTTTGCCTCTTGCGCTCAATAAAGCAGGAGTTACAATAAATGAAATAGATTTCTTTGAGTTCAATGAGGCTTTTGCTGTTGTTGGACTGGCAAATATGAAAATTTTGGGTCTCAATGATTCAAATGTAAATGTGAATGGTGGAGCTGTATCATTAGGTCATCCTTTAGGTTGTAGTGGCGTTAGAATTTTAATAACGCTCTTAAATGTTCTTGAGCAAAACAATGCAAAACTTGGAGCAGCAGCAATCTGTAATGGAGGCGGTGGAGCTTCTGCAATGGTTATTGAAAGGAAATAAATGAAATATGGCCTTTGCAATTTGAGCCTGGTCCCTTTGAGACTTGAAGCAAGTGATAAAAGTGAAATGGTCACTCAAGTTTTATATGGTGAACATTTCAAAATCATCGAAGAAAAAACCAAATGGTCCAAAATTAGGCTTGCTTTTGATGAATATGAAGGCTGGATAGACACCAAACAATTTATTGAAATTAATTCAGAGACTTATCATTCTTTAGAAAGTCAAACTCCAAAAATTACTTCAGACATTATGGAGTTTATTTCAGATTCAAATGGGGTATTAATCCCTATCCCTATTGGCTCAAATCTAAATGCATTGCCTTATCTAAATCACAAATATGATGGTAATTTTGTAACAGGAAACTATGCCAAACAAAATCTCATTGAAACGGCATTACTTTTTTTAAACACTCCCTATTTATGGGGAGGAAAAAGCCCTTTTGGAATTGATTGTAGTGGTTTTACACAATTAGTCTATAAATTAAATGGGCATCGTTTATTAAGGGATGCTAAAGACCAGGCTACTCAGGGGGAAACTCTTAGTTTTATAGAAGAGAGTGAACCCGGTGACCTTGCTTTTTTTGACAATAGTGAGGGCGTGATAACACACGTTGGCATAATAATGCATGATAATTACATAATTCATGCACACGGAAAGGTTAGAATTGATTTGCTGGATCACAGTGGCATCTTTAATTTGGAATTAAAAAAACACAGTCACAAGCTTAGAGTTATAAAAAAAATCATCCTAGATTAGCTTAAAATCAGAGATAAAATGAAAACTTACTATCTTACAATATTTATTACACTTTTATTTATTTGTGATATTCAATCGCAAATTAAAAACTCAGATCCAATATTTAATTATTTAGTATGGCAAGATGAATTTGACGAAAGTGGTTTACCCGATTTTGAAAAATGGCATCATCAAACTCAATTACCCAATGGAAGTTCATGGTATAATGGAGAAATACAACACTACACTAATAGAATTGAAAATACTTTTATTGATAATGGAGTGTTAAATATTGTAGCAATTAGAGAATCCTTTACAGATCAGGGAGTCACAAAACAATTTACATCTGCTCGTTTAAATTCAAAATTTGCCTTTACATATGGGCGTGTAGAAGTGCGTGCTAAACTTCCCTCAGGAACAGGAACCTGGCCTGCGATTTGGACTCTTGGAAAAAATATTATAGAGCCCGGTGCTTATTGGGATTTACAAGGTTTTGGCTCAAAATTTTGGCCAGCTTGTGGTGAAATTGATATTATGGAACATTGGGGAAATAATCAAAATTTTGTTCAAAGCGCAATACACACCCCATCTAGCTATGGTGGCACGATTAATCATGGAGGGCAATACATAGAGACTGCATCGACAAATTTTCATATTTATACCTTGGAATGGTTCCACGATAGAATGGTTTTTTCAGTTGATGGTGTTGAACATTATCAATACAACCCTGAAGTATATAACTCAGATACCTGGCCATTTGATCAAGAACAGTATCTATTATTAAATTTTGCCATACTTCCATCAATTGATCCAAATTTTAATATGGATTCTTTTGAAATTGATTATGTGAGAGTCTATCAAGAAACTCCTTTGAGTACTTTTGATGAAATAGAAAAACCTCAAGTTCAAATAATCCCAAACCCTATACAATCATTTGCAACTTTTAAAATTAATAGTAAAGATTTTGGTGGGAGTCTTTCTATATATTCAATTCAAGGACAATATATAGAGTCGATTTTAATTCATTCAAAACAAACAAACATTGATTTTTCAAATTATGCCCCGGGAATTTATTTAGCAAATTATATAAATAGTGATACAAATCAAGTTTTCAAAATTATTAAAAAGTAGATTTTAGTATAAATGTATTTTGAAGACTTAAAATCAAAACAATTTCAAAAAAAAGGATTTAAAAAATGATAATATCATTAAATAAAAAAGGGTTTGTTCAATAAAACAAACCCTTTTTTATAGAAATTAGTTTTTTTTATTCTTCTAAACCTTCAAGTCTTGATTTCATTTCTTTGAACTTAGTATCTTCTCCAAGAATTGAATATATATTCATTAATGTTCTTAAAATATTTGCATCTTCAGGTCTCCCTTTTAAGGCGCCTTCAAGATAAGGAACAGCATTATTATACATTTCATTTCTTTGATCAATTAATTCATCATAACGCTTATTATCTTTTGCAGAGGTACCTAAAGAATTCATCTCTTCAATAAGAGCTTGCTCTTGGTCAAGAATTAATACAGCCATATTTACTTGAGCATTTATATATTGAGGATCTAATTCAAGTGCTCTTTGATAATATTTGATTGCATTCTCATTGTCACCTATGCTAGAGGCACTCACTCCAAGATTGTAAAATAACTCTGGATTTTCAGGGTCTGAAGCAACAACTTGTTGCATTAATTCATTATATCTTTTCATGTCATCCATTTGAAGAGCTATATTGGCCTCGGCTTTGAGAAGCGCTATATCATTTGGATTCTCTTTTCTGGCATTAGAAATTAATTCTTTTGCCTTTTCAATTTTTCCGTTTTCAACATAAAGAATCCCTAAATCTCTTAAAATATCGGGTTTTCTGGGATCTGACATCCTCTCTTGTGGTCTAACATAGTTTCCAGACATCATCATTAAATTTTGTTCTTCTTTGTTAACAAATACTTCAATTTCTCCAGTTTCTTTATCTGTTGCAACAAATTCCTTTTCAACACCAGTATAGCCAAGATCTAGTAATTCTTCATAATAATTCATAGCATTATCATACTCTTGAGCATTCATAGCATTTGTAGCTGCAAAATACAAGTAAACAGTATCAATTTTACTTATAGTATAACCCGCATAAAGTTTCTTAGAAGCCTCACTGTACTTTTCAGCATTTTGATCTTGAATTGCAGAGTTCACCAGTCTTACGATTAAACCTTGAATTTCTTCTTCAGCTTGTTTTGTGTATTTTGGTTTGCCGGTAGATTCAATTTCTGATACTTTTTTAAATGCATCAACCGATTCCATAAGATCCTCTTGATTATTTCCAGCGGCTCCCATATATGCTTGTCCTTTGTATAGATAAAACTCAGCTTTTTGGCTATCATCAGCAGTATTAATTTGCCCTTCAATGGAGGCTAAAGTTTGCTTTGCCTGCTCAAACGAATTACTGCTAATTTGTTTTGAAGCTTCTCTTAGTTCCTTTTTTTGTGAATATGATATTACTGTTAATAAAAGAGCAGTAATAATTAAAACTGTTTTTTTCATTGTTTTACTATTTAGTTATTCTTAATTATTAATGTTTAAATCAATATCTGTTCCACTTTCATTTGCATCCCCATTTTCAACCTCAACATCATCTTTTAATGTTTTTGCAACAGCTGCAATCGCATCATCTTCTCTTACTTTAATAAGACGAACCCCTTGTGTTGCTCTTCCCATTACTCTAAGGTCATCAACAGACATTCTTATAGCAATTCCCGATTTGTTGATAATCATTAAATCATCAGTATCAAGGACACTTTTTATTGCCACTAAATTACCGGTTTTTTCTGTAATTGAAATTGTTTTAACACCTTTCCCTCCTCTGTTTGTGATTCTGTAAATCGCTTCACCATCTTCAGGATCATCAATATAGGTGCGTTTACCATATCCATTTTCAGATACAACGAGAACAGTTTCTTCTCTTGGATTATCAATAGCTATCATCCCAATTACTTCGTCTTGCTCATTAGCAAGTGTTATTCCTCTTACTCCGGAAGCATTTCTTCCCATTGGTCTGGTTTTCTCTTCTTCAAATCGCACAGCTTTACCAGATTTTACAGCAAGCATAATCTGGCTGTCACCTGTGGTTAATTTTGCTTCTAGGAGTTCATCTTCCTCTCTTATCGTGATAGCATTAATTCCATTTGTTCTGGGTCTAGAATATTGCTCAAGTGGTGTTTTCTTAACCTGACCTTTTTTGGTGGCCATGATGACAAAATGGTTATTTATATATTCTTCATCTTTCAAATCCTGAACACAAATAAACGCTTTCACCTTATCATCTTGCTCAATATTAATTAAATTTTGAATGGCTCTACCTTTTGAAGTTCTTGATCCTTCAGGTATTTCAAAGACACGCATCCAAAAGCATTTTCCTTTTTGTGTGAAGAACAACATATACTGGTGATTTGTACCCACAAACAGATGTTCTAAAAAGTCTTCATTTCTGGTTGCAGATGCTTTTTGACCCACTCCACCCCTATTTTGAGTCTTGTATTCATTGAGAGGTGTTCTCTTTATATAACCGGCGTGAGAAATAGTTATAACTACTTTTTCATCGGCAATGAGGTCTGTGATCGAGACATCACCACCTGCATATTCAATTATTGATCTTCGTTCATCACCATATTTATTTTTGATTTCAAGTAACTCTTCTTTGATAATTTCCATTCTTTTTTCAACACTTGCAAGTATATCTTTATAGCTTTGAATGGTTTTCATCAATTCTTCATACTCACTGCGTAATTTATCTTGTTCAAGACCCGTCAATTGACGTAAACGCATTTCAACAATTGCTTTTGCCTGAATTTCAGATAACTCAAAGGCGTCAACTAATTTTTGCCGTGCTTCATCTGCATTTGAAGAGGCTCTAATCAATCTTATAACTTCGTCAATATTATCTGAGGCAATGATTAAACCTTCTAAAATATGAGCTCTTTCTTCAGCTTTTCGAAGTAAATATTCTGTTCTCCTAACAACAACTTCATGACGATGCTCAACAAAATACTGAATTAATTGCTTTAAATTGAGCATTTGAGGCCTTCCTTTCACAAGTGCAATGTTGTTTACACTGAATGAGGATTGAAGTGAAGTATATTTATAAAGTGTGTTTAAAACGATATTTGGAACAGCATCTCTTTTTAAAATATACACGATGCGCATTCCATTTCTATCCGATTCATCCCGAATGTTTGAGATGCCTTCAATTTTCTTTTCATTAACTAAATCTGCCGTTTTCTTGATCATATCGGCTTTGTTAACTTGGTAAGGTATTTCAGTTACAATGATACATTCTTTTCCCTTTACTTCCTCAAATGAGGCTTTGGCTCTCATTACCACTCTTCCCCTTCCGGTTTCAAAAGCTTCCTTAACGCCTTCATACCCATAAATTACACCACCAGTAGGAAAATCTGGCGCCTTTATATGAGTCATCAGCTCTGCTATATCAATATCATTATTGTCTATATATGCAACAGTTCCATCTATGACCTCAGACAAGTTATGTGGAGGCATATTAGTAGCCATCCCCACAGCAATACCTGAAGCTCCATTAATTAATAATCCGGGTACACGGGTGGGTAAAACTGTTGGCTCTTCCAGAGTATCGTCAAAATTTAATTGAAAGTCAACGGTTTCTTTATCAATATCGGCAAGCATATCTTCAGAAATCTTCTGCATTCTAGCTTCTGTATAACGCATTGCAGCAGGGCTATCGCCATCGATTGATCCAAAGTTACCCTGTCCATCCACAAGCATGTAGCGTAAGCTCCATTCTTGTGCCATACGAACCATTGCATCATAAACAGAAGTGTCACCGTGAGGGTGATACTTACCTAAAACCTCACCAACAATTCTAGCAGATTTTTTATGGGCAGTATTTGATCTTACGCCCAACTCGTGCATACCAAATAACACACGTCTGTGAACAGGTTTCATTCCATCTCTAACATCAGGAAGTGCACGTGACACAATGACCGACATAGAATAATCTATGTAAGCTGATTTCATTTCCTCTTCAATGTTGATGGGAATCAATTTTTCACCTTCATTCATATGTTTTATCTTTTATTTAAAATTAATAAATTGTAGAGGGCAATATACAGCTTTTAAAGCTTTTTATGATTAAAATCAGGCTGCGTTTTGCACTATTTTATTAACAAATAACACCCCAAAAACAGTTAATAAATAGCCTTGAATTTATTTTTATTTTGGAAAGTTTTTTTGTCTTTTTACTTCGACAGCTTTAAGTAGGAATAGTTTTTGTACATTACTTGCTTATTTCGTAAATTTATACTCAAAGAAAATACTATGGACGACAATTTTTCCCCAAGAGTTAAAGATGTTATAGCTTATAGCAAAGAAGAAGCATTGCGACTTGGTCATGACTTTATTGGAACTGAACACTTGATGCTTGGATTACTCCGTGACGGAAATGGGAAAGCAATTAATATTCTTAACGCCCTTGATATTGACTTAAATCAACTTAGACGAAAAGTTGAAATTTTAAGTCCTGCAAACCCAAATACTACAACTCTGGCAAATGATAAAAAGAATTTACACCTCACCAGGCAGGCAGAGCGAGCACTAAAAACAACTTTTCTGGAAGCAAAATTATTCCAAAGTTCCTCTATAAATACCGCACACCTTTTGTTGTGTATTTTAAGAAATGAAAATGACCCAACTACAAAGTTGCTCAATAAATTAAAATTAGATTACGATAGCGTGAAAGATCAATTTAAATTTATGATTGCAAATGATGAAAATTCATTTCAATCACCTACATCAGAATCTTTTCCAAATGATGATGATGAAGCAAGTACTTCAAATGAAGGTTCTAAGGAAAATCCATTTGGTTCTTCCGGAGCTGCTAAACAAAATAAAAAGTCAAAAACTCCGGTTTTAGACAACTTTGGCCGTGATCTTACAGCTATGGCCGAAGAGGGTAAACTAGACCCCGTTGTGGGTCGTGAAAAAGAAATTCAAAGGGTTTCTCAAATACTAAGTAGAAGAAAGAAAAACAATCCCTTATTGATAGGTGAACCGGGAGTTGGCAAATCTGCTATTGCCGAGGGTCTTGCACTCCGCATTATTCAACGTAAAGTTTCACGAATTCTTTTTGACAAGCGCGTCGTTACTTTGGATCTCGCAAGTCTTGTTGCTGGAACAAAATACAGAGGTCAATTTGAAGAACGTATGAAAGCCGTAATGAATGAACTCGAAAAAAATGACGATATCATCCTTTTCATAGATGAAATTCATACCATTGTTGGAGCAGGTGGTGCTACCGGTTCTCTAGATGCTTCAAATATGTTTAAACCCGCTCTTGCTCGTGGCGAAATACAATGTATTGGCGCAACTACTCTTGATGAATACAGACAATATATAGAGAAGGACGGCGCACTTGAAAGACGGTTTCAAAAAGTCATCATCGAACCAACTAGTGTTGAAGAAACCATTGAGATTTTAAACAACATCAAAGACAAATATGAATCACATCACAATGTGACTTATACAGATGAAGCTATCAATGCCTGTGTTGTTTTAACAAATAGATATATGACAGATCGCTTCCTTCCAGATAAAGCCATTGACGCTCTGGATGAAGCAGGTTCAAGAGTGCATATAACTAACATCAATGTGCCCGATAAAATCGTGAAAATTGAAGCTCAACTTGAAGAAGTTAGAGAACAAAAAAACTCTGTGGTTAAAAAGCAGAAATATGAAGAAGCCGCTAAACTGAGAGATGATGAGAAAAAACTTGAAAAAGAATTAGCAATTGCTCAGGAAGAATGGGAAAACGAATCCAAACTTCACAGAGAAACGGTCACAGAAGACAATGTAGCAGAGGTCGTTTCTATGATTACCGGAGTGCCTGTAAACAGAATTGCTCAGACAGAAATCAAAAAACTGTCTGAACTGCCCAAGCAAATAAAAGGTAAAGTTATTGGTCAAGATGAGGCTGTGAATAAAGTTGTGAAAGCAATTCAAAGAAACCGTGCCGGACTAAAAGATCCAAATAAACCCATCGGTTCATTTATATTTTTAGGGCAAACAGGAGTTGGTAAAACACAACTTGCAAAAGTATTAGCTCGTGAACTTTTTGATTCAGAAAATGCTTTAATTCGTATTGATATGAGTGAGTATATGGAGAAATTTTCAATATCAAGACTTGTTGGAGCACCTCCTGGATATGTGGGTTATGAAGAAGGAGGCCAACTCACAGAGAAAATAAGAAGAAAACCATATGCAGTCGTTTTACTCGACGAAATTGAAAAAGCACACCCTGATGTTTTTAATATGTTACTTCAAGTTCTGGATGATGGTTATTTAACAGATAGCTTGGGTAGAAAAATAGACTTTAGGAATACTATTATCATAATGACATCAAACATTGGTGCAAGAAAACTTAAAGATTTTGGTCAAGGTGTTGGATTTGGCACTGCAGCAAAAACCAGTCAAGCTGATGACAATGCAAAAAGCATTATACAGAATGCACTTAAAAAAGCTTTTGCACCAGAGTTCTTGAATCGCGTTGATGATGTTGTAGTCTTTAATGCACTGGAAAAAGAAGACATCAATAAAATAATTGATATTGAGTTGTCAAAACTATTCCTGAGAATTAAAGATTTAGGATACTCTCTTTCACTTACTAAAAGTGCTAAAGAGTATATCGCTGACAAAGGTTTTGACAAAGAGTATGGAGCCAGACCACTTAATAGAGCCATTCAAAAATACATTGAAGATGCTCTTGCAGAAGAAATCATTACTTCTAAGTTGGTTGAAGGGGATCATATATCTATGGATTTAGACAAAAAGTCAAACGAATTGATTATCAAAATTGAAAAAGAGAAAAAAACAACTGAATCTTAATGACTAAGAACAAGAAAATAGTACTGGGAATTTTCACTTTTTTGCCCGTGCTATCCATTTTGGTTTACATATTTGTTTTTTTTAATTTTTTCTTTAGCTCAATTGGTACTCCTGCTAATGACCCCTTTATTGAACAAGTGTTCTTTAAAAACTTCTTTATTTTATTCGTACTCATACTAATTGCTATTCTAGCTGGTTTTGCTTTGATGATTTATTATATAATTCATGTAAATTCAAACCCAAATTTCGATAGCAATCAAAAGTTGATGTGGATATTGATTCTTGTTCTCTCCTCTTTTTTAGGTAATATAATATATTATTTCATTGAAATAGTTCCTGAAAAACAAATTGACAAATGAGTTATTCAAAGGAAGAACTAAAAGATATAGAATTCCGAATCATTGCCGAAATTGAAAACACACAGGAGATAGTTGAAAAATTTAGGGAACTCACAAAACCCATTGCGCCCGAAAATGCAATTGGAAGAGTTTCAAGAATGGACGCTATAAACAATAAAAGTGTTAATGAAGCTACTCTCAACAAAGCTGTGCAAAAATTAAAAAATCTGGAAATTGCTGTCACAAAAATAAATGAGCCCGATTTTGGTAAATGCAGAAGTTGCTATAATCAAATTCCCATAAGAAGAATATTACTCTTGCCCCAAATAACAATTTGTGTAAACTGTGCTTCGAAACTATAAATTTGTTATTTTTATAGGCAAATTCAAATAAGAAAATCAAGTATGCGTGCAGCTGTTAAATATGAATTTTGTGATTTTTCAATTTTTGATAACTTTATGATTGCTGTGATGCATGAGGGAGTTACAGTACTTCCTGAACACAATTCAGTTTTAATTGAACTTGCAGAGAAATATTTCAAAGACAAACCTTTCGCCTACATAACAAATAGAATAAATTCTTATTCAGTCGATCCAAAAGTCTTTGAAGAAACATCAAAAATTAAAAATCTTATCGCATTTGCCGTTGTTTCTCAATCTGATGTTAGAATTGCAAACGCTGATTTTGAGCGAAAGTTCTTGTCTAAGCCTCATAAAAGCTTTACAAAACTTATAGACGCGATAACCTGGTGTGAACAGCTTGTTGAGGAATCAAAAAAGGAACTTTAATGAAACATTAAATCAGCATCGATTTGAAAACTTTTCAAAAAAGAAACACTCTTCTGAATATCATTAGCAAGCACACGGTCCTCTTCAACAAAATGAACCTCTTTTTGATACAACTCCAGAAATGTTTCTAAAAATGGAGACGTCTTTTTTGGCTCCCTAAATTTAATTGCTTGAGAAGCATTAAAAAGCTCGATAGCTAAAATTGTTTCCAAATTATTTATTATTCGCAAACATTTTGTTGCTGCATTGGCTCCCATGCTCACATGATCTTCTTGCCCATTTGAGGAAACGATTGAATCAACACTTGCCGGAGTAGCAAGTTGTTTATTTTGGCTCACAATTGAAGCAGCAGTATATTGAGGAATCATAAAACCAGAATTAAGTCCGGGATTATTTACTAAAAATTGTGGTAAATCCCTACTTCCTGAAATCAATTGGTAAGTGCGTCTTTCTGATATACTCCCCAACTCAGACAAAGCAATCCCAAGATAATCCAAAGCTAAAGCAAGAGGTTGACCGTGAAAATTTCCCCCGGAAATTATTTTATCCTCCTCAATAAAAATATTTGGATTGTCAGTTACTGAATTAATTTCAGTTTTAAATGTTTTTCTAACAAATTCCAGTGTGTCTTTTGTTGCTCCATGAACTTGTGGAATGCATCTAAAAGAATAGGGATCTTGAACATTCTGCTTTTCGTTTAAACTTATTTCACTTCCATTGAGAAAATTCCTGATATTTTCTGCAGTTTTAATTTGCCCACTATGAGGTCGCACTTCGTGAACTAGTGAATTAAATGGAGAAAGATTGCAATCAAAAGCATCAATTGAAACTGAACTTATAAGATCTGCAAGATAGGATAACTTAAAAGCTTTTATCAAGATATAAATTCCATATGCACTCATAAATTGAGTGCCGTTCAATAAAGCGAGTCCCTCTTTTGCTTGAAGCGAAATGGGTTCCCAACCATAGTTTTCTAAAATACTTTTTGTAGAAACAATATTGTTTTCAACATACACTTCTCCCAATCCCAGCAAGGGTAATGACAAATGAGCTAAAGGTGCCAAATCACCAGAAGCACCCAAACTTCCTTGAGTATAAATTACCGGTAATACATTTTGATTATAAAATTCGATAAGTCTTTCTACTGTTTGTAATTGAACCCCACTGTGACCATAGCTTAAAGATTGAACTTTTAAGAGAATCATTAACTTTATAATCTCCTTTGGAACAAGTTCTCCGGTACCACAGGCGTGGGATTTTACCAAATTGCTTTGAAGTTTTGTTAAATCAGACTTAGATATTTTTATATTACAAAGAGAACCAAATCCTGTATTTATTCCATAAATAGGGGTATCATCGTTTTGTATTTTCTTGTCTAAATAGTCTCTGGATTTTTTAATATTTAATACCGCCTCGTCAGAAAGAGCCAGTTGTTTATTAGTTTCAATAATATTGATAACAGTATTCAAATCAAGTATTTGACTACTTATATAATGAAAATTGGACATTAAAATATTTATTATTTATTGGTGTCCCAAATGTAAAAATTATCAGATAAAATTCACCTTTTTTTAAGTAAAGTTATTAAGAATCAATCTTCCTCAATCTTCGCATACATTTTTTATTAGTATTAAATGCCTTGTTAAAAAGGATTGCCAATAATTTATTGCAAAACAATAGGTTATCAAATTTATTAATTCTACATTTGCACTTTATTAAAACAAATTTTTATTATTTATTATTATGCAAACAGGAACAGTAAAATTCTTCAATGATTCAAAAGGTTTTGGATTTATTAAAGACAACCAATCAAATGAAGAAATCTTCGTACACATTTCAGGTCTTATTGACGACATTAGAGAAGATGACGAAGTAACCTTTGAGACAGCTCAAGGTAAAAAAGGATTAAATGCAGTAAATGTTAAACTTGCTTAAGCAAAGTTTTTAATATATACCCTTTAAACTTGAAAAGCTCTCCATAACGGAGGGCTTTTTTGTTTTCCCACCACTCGCCTATTTTTTATATTTACCTATATTTCAGATGCTTAAGTTAATTATTTAAGTTTTGGCACGACCTTTGGTATTTCATTAGCGAAAAGTAATGCTAACCTCAACGAAAAGCAATTACTAACTTTTAAAACCCGCTATTATGAAAAATCTAATTTTAACTTTCGCAATCCTCTTCATAAGTCTTGCTGCCTTTCAAAGTTCAGCAAGTGAAGAAGACTACTACAGATCCTATGATGGAAACAAATTCATATTTATAGAAGGCGGAATTGAGTTTTCAATTTTCCCTGATGGTCAATTTGACTTTGTTTATTTAGGTCATCAAGGAACAGATGTTACCATAAATACACCCAATGTAGCGGTAAACTTTAATTCAGGTTACAACTATGATGCATATATACAATATGATAGCTATGGTGCAGTAATTCAAATTGAAGATACACCAATCTACTATGACCAGTATGGACGAATTATCAGAGCCGGTGATGTAACAATTAGATATAATAACAGAAGACTAGTTCAAGTGGGCGGCTTGTTTGTACATTATAACCCTTATGGATATTATTCTCATTACTCCGGATATATTAATGTTTACAATAGATACTATGTTTACAGACCCTGGCACGTATATTTTGCTGTTCCTTATTATACATACTGTGTAGTTTATACAACTCCATACAGAAGATATTATACTCCTGTTAGATATAGTTACAGCTATCACAGACAACATTACAGAAATGGATATGCATATAAAAACGGAAGACGAGACTTTTATAGACCCGGGAGTAGAGTTCATTACAGAGATGGTCGCGTTTCTTCAAACAGAAACTTCAGACCCTCTGGAAGAGACAACAGCGTTGCATCAACTACTTATAGGAGGGATGATAACGTCATAAGAAACAACTTCAAGTCAAAAGTTGAAAGCAAAGTGCAACGAGGAACCCCTAATAATACAACAGCTTCAAGAACCGAAAATGCACAAAGAGGGACACCAAAACAAAATGCAAGAGTTGATCGCACTGAAAGAGGAACTCCAACAGCTAACATTAATAGCTCAAGAACAGACCGTGTTCAACAAAGAGGAACACCAAACAGTTCAACTACTGTAAGAAATGAGCGAACTCAAAGACCTGCTGCAACGACAAACAGCTCAACTGTATCAAGAAATGATAGAGTTAAGAGAGGAACGCCAAAAAGTTCAACAACGGTTAGGAATGAACGAATTCAAAGACCTGCTGCTTCGACAAGTAGACCAGCAGTTTCTAGAGAATCAAACACAAACAGAAAATCGACGGCCAGACCTGCAGCAAGTCAAACGCGTAACACGCAGGCAAACCGAACAACAACAAGAAAGCAAAGCAATACAACTTCCAGAGCATCAAGCTCAACAAGAAACTCTGGCAACAGAGGTGGAAGAGGATAAAATTAAGTTAAGTTTTGGTTGGTTAGATGCCCTTTCGAAAGTCTAAAAACTGGAGGAAGGGTTTCTTTTTTTTATTTAAAACCAATTTTTTTAAATATCACCTTTAGCAATCCATTAATATCCTCAGAAAGGTTTCCCTTATATACAAATAGAAAATAAATCAAGCTAACCAATAAAGATTTAAGGGTAATATTAACAAGCGGATGGAAAGAAAAATCCCAGAAATAAAAACTTATGCTCAATAAGAGAATTCCAATAAAAACAACACCTGTATTTTTAGAAAAAGGATGCATTTTAAATTTCCAGTTTACGACAATTATTTTTGAAAGGCTATATAATAAAAGTGAAATCACTGTTGCAATCGCTGCACCATTAATTCCATAAATTGGGATTAATACTAAATTCAAAGTGATGGTCAACAAGGCTAAAAATACACCAAGAACAACCGTCCATTTATAATAATCTGAATTGTATAAGATAGCATTATTGATTCCCAATAAATTATCTAAAAGTTTTGAAATAGAAATTAGCAATACAACATACAAACCACTACTATACTCAGACGGAATAATAAAATAAAGTTGTTTGATATTTAAAACTATCAAAAGAAATATCCACCCTGAAATAATAAACAAGGTTAATGAACTTTTTTGATACAATGCTTTTAGCTCACCCCATTTTTTTGAATTTATTAATTGTGCTGTAAGTGGATAAGTGATTTGGTGCATCGCCCTTGACGGAACCACAATAACCATAGCTATAAAAATAGCAACATTGTAATAAGCCACATTTTCAATGGGTATGTATTTTCCAATCATTACCTTATCTATATCAAGCAAAACCAATGAAACTGAACCTGCAACAATAATCATCAGTGAATATTTTAAAATAGAAACCGTGTTTTTAGGAAACGAAAAAATTAAAGTTGGAAACTTTAATTTAACAGCATACAGTTTCATAAATAAAAGTCTTGAAAAATAGACAAACACCAGCGACCAAATAAACTGTTCCGCAGTTAACCATTCAAAATACACACCAAAAAGCAAGAGAAGAATTAAAACTCTATGAAAAACCTCTTTCATAAAATTTCCGAAAGCACTTTTCATTTGCACTTTTACCCAAGCATAATAAATTTCAAAATATGCCATCGCAATTGCAATCAGGAAAATACACCATACATAATTCTCTATAATTTTATTTTCCTTTGAAAGAAAATAAATAATACTCTCATACCCAATATACCCAATAACACCAACCGGTATGATAATTAATAAAGGCAAATAAAGCATAAAAGTCAAAAAATTACTCCTGTCTGGGATGTGCTTATATGATGAATAAAACTTGATTAAGGTATTATGAACCCCAAAAGCCATCAAAGGCGTCATTATGGTCGCCGCCGAAAGCAAAAACCCCACCAGCCCATAGTATTCGTCTGTTAAAAAATTAGTGTAAAGAAACAATGTATTCACAGCGCCAATCGCAAAACCTATATAGGTTGAAATTGTATTTTGAATGGACTGTTTTATTACGATTCCCATGAAAGAAATTATTCCTTTAAACTGTTTTTAAAACTTCAGCTAGTTTTTTGGTAAGTTTTTTTCTACTGAATTCTGTTACACCTTGTGAATGTATCATTAACTTATTGTTTTTGTAGTCATTAAACCAATCGGAAATCAGCTTTTTAATTTCTTTTTCTTTTGAGTAATCAAAGTATTCTCCTGTTTTAGTAGAATCAATTAAAGGTTCCACATCGCTTTCTTTTGGACCTAATGCCAAAATGGGTCGATTTGAAGCCATGTACTCAAAAAGTTTTCCTGGAATTATCACCCGGGTATCAATACTATCAATTTCAATCAACAACAAAACCTGCGACTTCTTCTGAAGGTTTACTGCTTCTTGGTGAGAAATGTATCCAAAATTCTTTAAATGATTTTTTAATCCGTTTTTTTTAATGCTTAAGAGTACATCATCACTTACTGTCCCGGCTAGTTGAAGTTTAAATTTTGAAGCAAACTCTTTGTTTTCGGAAATCAATTCAGAGAATACTTTCCAAAGAATTTCAGGATTTCGTTCAGAAAGTAAAGAACCTATATGAGAAATAGTAAATTCAATATCAAGTTCTTCTGCGGGAGATATCTCAATGTCATAACCGTTTGTTATAACTTCAATTGGGGTATCAGTAATTGTTTCAAATTGTCTCTTGGTTAATGGGCTCGTAACTAAAATAGTATCACAAGTCTGCAATACTTTTGACTCTAATCGCTTGTGCTTTTTTTGTGAGTGTTTTGAAAGTTTTAGTTTTTTATGATACCCAATCGACGTCCAGGGATCTCTGAAATCTGCTACCCAGGGGATACCCGTTTCCTTTTTTAATTCCAGACCAATTAAATGCAAACTATGAGGTGGACCACTACTAATGATAACATCAATCGGATTAGATTCTAAATAGGATTTTAAATACCTCACAGATGGTTTTACCCAACCCACTCTTGCGTCAGGAATAAAAAAATTTCCTCTAATCCAAAGCAAGCATTTCTCAAGAAACCCCTGTTTATTATTAGTAATTATCCCGCTGCTTATTTTTTTGGTTTTGTTTTTAGAAAAAAGTTTAGCAAGTCCATAAGGTTCTTTAATGGGTAATTTTAAAATGGTAATGTTTTCTGGAACTTCTATTTCCAGGGATTTGTCTTGAAGTGGATAATGTGGGTTTTCAGGAACATAGACAATGGGTTCTATGTCAAAATCTCTTAAATACTTTACAAACTTTAACCACCTTTGCACACCGGGACCTCCTGCCGGTGGCCAATAATATGTGATGATTAGAACTTTTTTCATACCCACATTCCCGCGCAGGCGGGAATCTCGTTAATTTGTAATCCTATCTTGTTTCAAATCCTTATCAACTTTCGATTTCATTCTAAAAGCTATGCCTCCAATTAGCAACAAAAATAATAAAACGGAACTCGCCAAAGCTATGCTACTCCCCTTTTGAACCACTTCAGGTTCAAATTTAAATTCGATTTTATTAAAACCTTCAGGGACTATTAAGGCTCTCAATGCATAATTTACTCTAAAATGTTCGACAGGCCTTTCATTTATATATGCATTCCACCCAAAAGGATAGTACAATTCAGAAAAAACAGCCAGTCCTTTGTTTGTGTTTTCTGTTTCATAATACATATAATTTGGTTTTACCTCAATCAGTTTAATGGTTGCTGTAGAATCAACCACAAAATTATTTGATGTTAGCTCTGATTCAAAGTCAATATGAATAACAGCTGAATTTTTAGTATTGAGTGTATCAAGTGCAAGTAGTTCCTCATCTGCGGTTTCAACAATTGCTGTGTTTTGAACAAACCAGGCATTTCCATTAGCATCAGGATTCACAGAAGCCAATACCTTTCCTTCTTCATCTTGTTCAAAAAAGTACTTGACATTAAACATATTGAACACTTCCAGCGATCCTTTTTCAAGATAAAAGTCATATAAATCCTGAATACGACCCGGTTTTGCTGCGTGATAACCACCCATCGCATTGTGAAAAAAGCTTGCCTTTCCACTCGAAAAAGGATTTGTTGTAAGGTCATAAACCCTGTAATGACCATCATCTTTTAAAACTTCTTCAGTAGCAGGAGTTTTAGGAAACGGATTTGTAACTTGTCTAGCTGCAACAAAATTGTCACTATTTACATAGCGTCTGTCAACGGGAACCAAGTCTAAAAGGAATAATACGCCAATACAAATATAAAGCGTATTTTGGTTTGATTTCTCTTTCAGATACAACCATATTAAACCGGCTCCTACTAATACAAACGCTAAACTTCGCAAGGTATCTTTAACAAAAATTGATCTTCTGTCTTCTTTGATGGCATCCATGACTTCAAGCCCAAAAACCTGAGTGTAATACCCGTCATTTGCCCCCACAAAATTGAAAATGGAATTTTTAGCCAACAAAAACAAAACACATAGACCTCCAAGAATGGCAGTAGTATATTTAAGAGCGTTAATTTTTTCTTCGTTTGTGATTTTAGAAGAAACTAATTTATAAATTCCAAAAATGGCCAATACAGGCATACAAAGTTCAATGATAACCTGAATGGAAGATACCGCTCTAAACTTGTCATACATTGGGAAAATATTTATGAACAAGTCAGTTAAAAAACTAAAGTTTTTTCCCCAGGAAAGCAATAATGCCATAATAGAACCGGCAACCAGCCACTGCCTATGTTTTCCACGAAGCAAAAAGATGCCCAGTAATGCTAAAAACAAAACGATAGCACCAATATAAGCAGGAGCTGCCACTATGGGTTGGTCTCCCCAATATGTGGGAAGTGCACCAACAAAATCGTTTGCCTGGGAAGGATTTAATCCCATTTTCATTAATATATCATATGTGGCAGAATTTTCACCCACATCTTCTGTATTCCCACCTCCCATAAATCGGGGGATAAACAAATTAAACGATTCCATTTTGCCATAGGAATACTCTGTGATGTACTCCCTTGAAAGTCCACTTTTAACTTCTCTTGGGCTGCCATCAGGTTGAATTGTAAGTTCAGTTGCTCCTCTAGTGGATTCTTTTGCATATTCCTGAGTAGCCAAAAAATTTGTAGCGTTTAATCCAATTGCTATGAGGACGCCGGCAGCCATAATTCCAACAGATTTAAAATAATGAGGAAGCGTTTTCTTTTTGATGGAGTCGATGAGATAAACCATACCAATTACTATTACAAGCAGGAGTAAATAATAAGTCATCTGGAAGTGATTGGCACTAATCTCAAGTGCCATCGCAATACAGGTTAGAAAAAACCCGAGAAGGTATTTTTTCCTAAAAACGAGAAATATTCCTGCAAGAACCATGGGCATATAAGCAATAGCATGTGCTTTGGCGTTATGTCCCACCCCGAGAATAATGATCAAATAAGTTGAGAAACCAAATGCTAAAGCTCCTAAAGCAGCTAACTTATAATCCATTTTAAGTGCCAGTAAAAGGATATAAAACCCTAAAAAATAGAGAAATAAATAATCGGCCGGACGAGGTAAAAACCGGATAGTGTGATCCAGTTGCTTGATATAGTTATGAGGATAGTGTGCGCCCAGTTGATAAGTGGGCATACCTCCAAAAGCAGCGTTTGTCCAGTAAGTCTCCTCTCCTGTTTCAGCTCTAAAGTCATTGTGCTGTTTTGCCATTCCAGTATATTGCACGATGTCTGATTGGAAAATTTTCTTGCCCTGAAGTACCGGGCTAAAATAAGCGAGAGAAATTCCGCAAAAAAATAATAAAACTAAGAGATGTGGTAAATATTTTGAGACAGCTTCTTTCATGGAAATCATTTAAAGCCGGAAAATTAGTCAATTTCTTCGTAATCCACATACTCACCCACGGGTTTCTTGTTTTGGGATTTGTTTTTACTGAAGTTATGCAAGGTGGTTTTACCTTCCTCTTTTTTGTTGTTTGCGTTATTAAAATTACTTCCGCGAAAAGCGTTTTCCATTTTTTGAGTAGCCTTTTTAGCAATATATCTCATCAGGAAAGGCATTGCAAGGCGAAATAGTATTTTAAGTCCAAAATAAACTAAAAGCAGTATTAAAAGCGTTTTAAAAAACGTATCCATTTAAAGTCTTTTTAAAGGTTCTAAAGTAATCTTTTATTAGCAGAAAAATCAAACATCTCGCTGTTCGTTGTTTATATTGAAAGTTCAAGTTTATTATAATAAACACCCATTATGGTTTTCAAAAATAAACATACTATCATAGAAATGGGAATTTCTTGTATTAAAAAAATAATAAAATCCGTTATATTTACACAAAACTCAACATCAATATGAACAAAAAATGCCTCTTATTTTCCAGTCTATTGGTTTGTAGCTTTTTAACTGTTCAGGCACAATATACAGAATTGATCAATTCAAATCGCCCGGGAACCTCCCAAGGTGCTTTTGCTGTGGGAAACCAGGTATTGCAATTTGAAACCGGTGTTTCGATGGGATGGGAAAAGCATGAACTTATTGGTCCTTCAAGTAATGACAGTATAATCAATTACGCATATAAATCAGAAACTGATGCTTTTGAAATTAATTATGCTATAAGGTATGGCTTAATATGGGAACAACTTGAAATCAGCTTAATTGGATCTTTCCTTGCAGAAAGCGTGGAGGGAATTCGACTTTATAGGTATGTAGATATAAACCAAAGCAATTTCAGATCAAACACTTTGGGTGCTAAATATTTAATCTATGACCCATACAAAAAAAGAGAGCTAGAGACTCCAAACCTTTACAGCTGGAAAGCAAATAATAAATTTAGATGGCGGGAATTGATTCCGGCGGTTTCTTTTTATGCAGGTGTAAACTTTGACACAAAAGAAAACCCATTTTTACCTCCCAATGACCCATCCATAAGTCCAAAGTTTGTTCTTATGACACAAAACAACATGGAAGGAGGCTTTGTTTTTGTAACTAATTTTATTGTTGATAGAATAACATCAGATTTTCCCACTTACTCATACATTTTAACCTTAACACATGCTTTCAACCCCAGATTTTCCATTTTTGTTGAAAACCAAGGAATAAAGAGCGACTTTTATGCAGACCAATTGTTGCGCTTTGGTGGTGCACACCTTTTTGGAAAAGATTTTCAAATTGATGCATTGGCAACTTTAAATTTAAAGGATACCCCATCCAAGTTTTTCATAGGTATTGGAGCTTCATACCGTTTTGATATGCACGCTAAAGATGAACTTATAGAAGATCCCGCCGATGCCAAAAAAAGAAAAGAAGAGGAAAAAGAAGAAAAGGATAAAAATCGTCGTAAAGATGATTTTATTGACGATGACATCCAAGGCTAATAAGCTTAATTATATATGATTACAATAAAAGAAGTGACTTCAAAAAAGGATTTAAAACAATTTGTTTTATTTCCTTTTGAATTATATAAAGGTTCCAAATACTGGGTACCTCCCATCATTAAGGATGAATTGGAAACTTTTGACCAATCAAAAAACCCTGCATTTGAAAACGCAGATGTTTGGTTTTACCTTGCTTACAAACAGAATAAAATTGTGGGACGTATTGCTGTCATTGTAAATTGGCACGAAATAAAATCCCAAAAGATCAATAAGGTTCGTTTTGGCTGGTTTGATTTTATAGATGATCAAGCAGTGAGTAAAGCCTTATTGGATGAAGTATTCAAAAAAGGAAGAGAGAAAAATCTAGAGTTTATAGAAGGTCCTATGGGTTTTTCCAATTTGGATAAAGTGGGTGTACTCGTTGAGGGTTTTGAACATATAAGTAGTATGATTACCTGGTACAATCATGCATATTATAAAGGGCATCTGGAATCTTTTGGCTTTAGTGTTGAAAAAGAATATATCGAAAGCGAATTTTCTTTTTCAAATGTGAAAAACTCTGCTGTTTTTAATAGAGCTGATCAACTTATTAGGGAAAAATACAAACTGAGAGCAATCACTTTTTCAACCACTAAAGAAATCTTACCCTACATAGATGAGATGTTTGATTTATTTAATGAATCTTATGCCTCTCTCTCCTCATTTGTTGCAGTAACAGAAAAGCAAAAGGCTTATTTTAAAAAGAAATATATTGGCTTAATCAATCCTGAATATATAAAATATGTGATTGATGAAAACAATCAACTAGTGGCATTTAGCATTGTAATGCCTTCATTTTCAGAAGTTTTGCAAGAGGTGAAAGGTAGATTATTCCCTTTTGGTTTTTTAAAACTCTTAAAAGCAAAAAAGAACAGTAAAACAGTGATGTTTTACTTAATTGGAATACATCCCTCCTACCAAAACAAAGGTGTAACAGCCATCATTTTTAAAGAATATTTTGAAACTTTTCAAAAAAATGGCGTTGAAAATTGTATAAGAACGCCTGAGTTGGTAGATAATCTTGCGATTCAAAACCTTTGGAAAAACTTTGATCCAAAGATTTATGCAAGAAGGAGAACTTACAGAAAAAACTTATAAATAAAAAAAAGTCCGATATAGATGATATTCCGGACTTTTTATCTTTTTGTCTGAATCTAAATTACTCACCCATTGCCGCAGAAACTGCTGCAGAAAGTCTTTTATACGTTCCGTTATTAAGACGATCTCTAATGGCATCAAATGCATTTAAGGTTTCATTAATATCTTCCATTGTATGAGTGGCTGTGGGAATCATTCTTAATAAAATTAATCCTTTAGGTATTACAGGGTAAACAACTATAGAACAGAAGATTCCAAAATTTTCCCTAAGGTCTTTTACAAGTGCCATAGCTTCAGGAATACTTCCTTGAAGATAAACCGGAGTTACACAGCTTTGTGTAGTGCCAATATCAAATCCACGGGCTTTTAATCCACCTTGAAGGGCGTTCACATTTTCCCAAAGTTTATTTTTTAATTCAGGCATGGTGCGCAACATATCCAAGCGTTTTAAAGCTCCTTCAACAAGCACCATTTGCAACGATTTTGCAAACATTTGAGAACGCAGGTTGTATTTTAAATAATTGATGATTTCTTCATCTGCTGCAATAAATGCTCCTGTACTGGCCATTGATTTTGCAAAAGTTGCAAAATACACATCAATTCCATCTTGAACACCTTGCTCCTCTCCTGCTCCGGCACCGGTTTTCCCTAAAGTTCCAAAGCCATGAGCATCATCAACAAAAAAGCGAAAATTGTATTTTTTCTTTAACTCAATGATTTCTTTAAGTTTACCTTGTTCACCACGCATTCCAAAAACTCCTTCAGAGATTAAAAGGATTCCCCCTCCTGTTTTTTCAGCTACTTTGGTAGCTCTCTCTAGGTTTTTTTCAATACTTTCCATATCATTGTGCTTGTATGTAAAGCGTTGTCCAAGGTGAAGACGAACTCCATCAATGATACAAGCATGAGCATCTACATCATAGACTATGACATCATCTTTTGAAACCAGAGCATCAATAGTGGATACCATTCCCTGGTAACCAAAATTCAATAAATAAGCTGCTTCTTTATTAACAAAGGTAGCTAACTCATTTTGTAATTGCTCGTGTAAATCTGTGTGCCCACTCATCATACGCGCACCCATTGGGTAAGCAGAACCATATTTTGCTGCAGCTTCTGCATCGGTTTTTCTTACTTCAGGGTGATTTGCTAGCCCAAGGTAATCATTGATACTCCAGGTAATGACTTCTTTCCCACGAAATTTCATACGGTTAGAAATGGGGCCTTCCAGTTTTGGAAATACAAAATAGCCTTCAGCTTGTTCAGCCCATTTACCTAGTGGGCCTTTGTCTTTGTATATTTTTTCGAATAAATCCTTCATATATGTAGTGAGTCATTTTAATGCGCAAAATTAATTAATTTAATTGGCTTTGCACAATTTTTAGTTAAGTCATTAAAAGCTTTAGAAACAAAAAAACCATCACAATTTACGTGATGGCTTTCAATAAAAAAAATGTTTTACTATTTTATATATTCTATAGTTTCTTTAGCTTCAATATTTTGGCTATCAAAAAAGCCTTGTTCAAGCATCCAGTTATCACTAAAGACTTTACTCATATAGCGAGAACCGTGGTCTGGAAAAATTACAACTACAATACTATCTTCATCAAACTCTCCTTCTTCTGCCAATTGTTTTACTCCCTGTAAAGCTGCTCCACTGGTGTAACCCACAAAAAGCCCTTCAGTTTTGGCAATTTCACGTGCGGTATGAGCACTGGATTCATCTGTTACTTTGATAAATTTATCTATGATTTCAAAATCGGTTGCAGTGGGTATTAAATTTTTACCCAATCCTTCAATGCGGTATGGATAAATTTCCTCTGAGTCAAATTCTTTTGTTTCATGGTATTTTTGCAATACTGAACCGTAAGCATCAATACCAATAATTCTTATGTCTTTGTTTTTGCTTTTCAAAAATCGAGCAACACCTGAGATGGTCCCCCCTGTTCCACTACAGGCAACAAGATGAGTGATTTTACCACTTGTTTGTTTCCAAATTTCTGGTCCTGTTGTTTTAAAATGGGCATCGATATTGAGCTCATTAAAATATTGATTGATATAAACAGAGCCTTTAATCTCCTCATGTATACGCTTTGCTACTTGGTAATAAGAGCGTGAATCATCTGCACTCACATTTGCCGGGCAAACATAGACTTTAGCCCCCATTGACTTCAACATATCAATTTTGTCTTTAGAAGACTTTGAACTCACTGCTAATATACACTCATAGCCCTTGATAATACTTACCATTGCTATACTAAAACCTGTATTACCACTTGTTGTTTCAATAATGGTATCACCGGGTTTTAAAATGCCTTTTCTTTCTGCTTCTTCAATAATATAAAGTGCTATTCTGTCTTTGGTGGAGTGTCCGGGATTAAAAGCTTCTACTTTTGCAAGGAATTCACCCTTGAAGGATTTTGTAATGTTGTTTAAACGAATTAGCGGTGTATTGCCAATGAGTTCAAGTACATTATTGTGTGCTTTTATATCTTGTTTCATGTGTCTATAAAATTTGTTTTAATCGGTCACATGGAACATCCTCAGTGAATTCATTTAAAATTAACACTTTATGGAAGGGATGTTTCATAAATTGATTTTTGATTAAGAAACAAATGGAGTAAAATATAATAAAAAAACAAACTCCATCATTCAAACAAAACTTTGCAAATTTAAGATAAATTTTTTAATTACTTGGTAATACCCTCCAAGTCTAATAAAAAAGCATAATCCATAGCCACTTCTTTAAGTGCTTCAAATCGTCCTGATGCACCACCATGACCCGCATCCATATTTGTTCTAAACAGAATAATATTGTCATCAGTTTTTAACTCTCTTAATTTAGCTACCCATTTAGCCGGTTCCCAATATTGAACTTGGGAATCATGCAATCCTGTGGTTACCAAAGTATTGGGATATTCCATCGCTTTCACATTGTCATAAGGAGAATAGGATTTCATGTAAAAATAGGATTCTTCTTCATTGGGGTTTCCCCACTCATCATATTCTCCGGTTGTTAAAGGTATGGAATCATCAAGCATAGTTGTTACAACATCAACAAATGGAACAGCTGCAACAACTCCATTATAAAGTTCCGGGGCCATATTCATTACAGCACCCATCAACAAGCCACCGGCAGAACCACCCATTGCATATAAATGCTCAGGAGAGGTATATCCTTCATTTATTAAATGCTTGGAAACATCAATAAAATCTGTGTATGTATTTATTTTCTTTAATAGTTTTCCGTCTTCATACCATTGTCTTCCAAGGTATTCTCCGCCTCTAATATGAGCAATTGCAAAAATGAATCCGCGATCTAAAAGGCTTAAACGAGTTGTGGAAAAGTAAGGATCTATGGTTGCTCCATAAGAACCATAACCATATTGAAGTAAGGGGTTGTTACCGTCTTTTTTGATTCCCTTTCTGTAAACTAAAGATACCGGAACTTTTGTTCCATCTGCTGCAGTTGCCCATATGCGCTCAGATTCATAATTGTTTTTATCAAACTTCCCTCCAAGAACTTCTTGTTCTTTCAAGATAGTTTGTTCTTTGGTTTTCATATTGAAATCTATGACTGCACTGGGTTGTGTCAACCCATTGTAACCATATCGTAATATATCTGTATTAAACTCAATATTTTGTGTAGTGTATGCTGTATATGTTTCATTATCAAATGGCAAATAATAAGCATCTGTACCGTCCCAACGCTGAATATGAATTTTATTCAACCCATTGTCTCGTTCACTCACAACGAGATAGTCTTTAAAAATATCAAAGTCTTCAATAAGCACGTTTTCTCTGTGTGCAATAACATCTTCCCAGTTTGTTGATTCTGTATTTGACTCAGGTGTTTTCATTAATTTGAAATTACTTGCACCGTCTTTATTGGTCAAAATATAAAAATGGTCTTCAAAATGTGCAATGTTGTATTCCATACCGCGAGTTCTGGGACTGAATATTTTAAATTTCCCTTCAGGATTATTGGCATCCAAAATCTGAAATTCTGAAGTCATTGTACTTCCTGAGCCTATCACTAAATATTTATCAGATTTGGTCTTGTAGATATAAGTATTAAAAGTATCGTCTTCTTCAAAATAAACCATCACGTCTTGTTGTGGACTGCTACCCAATTGGTGTCTATAATATTTTATCAGACCGCAATGTTTGAGGGTCTTTTCGGGTGTAGAAAAGGGTTTCATTATCATTTGCCCAAGTGGAACCACCCGTGGTTAATTCAATTTTTTGAGGGTTAATTTCACCTGTTTCGAGATTTTTAATTTGAATGGTATAATTTCTTCGACTTACGGTATCAATAGCAAAAGCAGCCAATTTGTTATCGGGGCTTACATTTATTCCGGCAAGATGAAAATAAGAATGACCTTCAGCCATTTCATTTCCATTAAACATTATTTCTTCATCCGCATCAAGCGAACCTTTTTTTCTGGTATAAATGGGATAATCTTTACCGGTCTCATAGCGGGTGATGTAATAATAACCATTGTAAAGATAAGGAACTGATTCATCATCTTCCTTGATGCGCGCTTTCATTTCCTCAAACAAATCTGTTTGAAAGTCTTTAGTATGCGCCGTCATTTTATCATAATAATTATTTTCACGCTCCAGGTAATCAATAACCTCAGGGTTTTCTCTGTCATTGAGCCAAAAATAAGGGTCAATCCTCACATCGCCGTGAATTTCAAGATGTTTGTCAATTTTTTGTGCTGTGGGGGGAGTGATGTTCATTCTATCGTCTTGTGGGGTTTGTTTTTTACACGAGCTGGCAAAAATAAGACATAACAAACAAAGGGAAGCAAATAATTTCATCTGAATTTAATATTTGATAAATAGGAAGATGGAATGCCCCTCTAAACATCTTCTTATTAGTTTATAATTATTTAAAGGGCATTTCATAAGGTTATAATTAGTTAGTAACTCGCTAATTTAATAATTTTGCTGTTCACTTTTTAAAAAATATAAAAATTATGTTTGGAGACTTAATGGGAATGATGGGCAAACTAAAAGAAACCCAGAAAAAAGTAGAAGAAACAAAAAAGCGTCTGGATACAGTAATGGTTGATGAAAAAAGCGCTGACGGACTATTAAAAGTTACTTTAACAGCAAATCGTATAATCAAAAGCATCGACATTGATGAACAATTGCTTCAAGATAAAGACCAACTGGAAGATTATTTGATTTTAACCTTAAATAAAGCCATTGGTAAAGCAACGGCAGTAAATGAAGCTGAACTCGCCGCTGTTGCTAAAGAAGGCATGCCAAATATACCGGGGATGGATGCAATGTTTAAATAAATTGTTGGAATTTAATTTTTGAAAGATAGATTGTTCAATATGCTAAAAGATTTCCTAAAAGACAAAAAAATCATCCTCGCTTCTGGCTCTCCCCGCAGGCAACAATTTTTTAAAGAACTTGAAATACCCTTTGTTGTTCAAGTAAAACCAATTGATGAATCCTATCCTTCAACTCTTCAAGGCAAAGAAATTTCAGAATATTTATCCATTTTAAAAGCTTCTGTTTTTAATGATTTAAAACCCAATGATATACTCATAACCGGTGATACTATTGTCATTCATAACGGAGCGTGTTTAGGCAAACCTAAAGACAAACAAGAAGCATTCAAAATGTTGCAAACCCTGTCAAACAGTTCTCACGAGGTGATTTCGTCGGTCTGTTTTACTTCCGCCGAAACGCAAGTTGTTGTAAGTGATTCCACTAAAGTTTTTTTTAAGGAATTGACAGAAAGTGAAATCAAATTTTATATTGAAAACTACAATCCATTTGATAAAGCCGGTGCTTATGGAATTCAAGAATGGATTGGTGCTATTGGCGTAAAAAAAATTGAAGGATCTTACAATACAGTTATGGGACTTCCCACACATCTTGTTTACAAAACGTTAATGGAATTTGGTTCTCCATGAAATTATAGTATTTTTAGCTGAAAATAGTATAAAGTTTATGCGTTTAATCCCAACACTTTTTCTTCTTTTAATAATTTTAAGTTGTAACAGCAATCAAAAATCTGAAGTTGAACAAGAGAAGCTTCCTCCCAGAGTTTTATCAGATGAATATAAAGACTATTGGTTTAACGGTCAAGCCGAAATCACTTCTTACACCCTGGAACAAGAACGCTACGGCGAAATGAGAACCGGCACTGCAGTACTCATTTTTGTAACCGAAGATTTTTTACCAGATGCGCAAGTGAAGGCTAACAAAAAATCCAACACAACCAAAAGCGTCTTAAAACTCAATAAAACTAAAAATTTCAACACTGGAATTTACCCATACTCCATTATGACGAGTGTTTTTTATCCACTTGAAGAAGAAAATCATGCGCTTAAAGTTACCAATTCTGTTCAGGAATGGTGTGGTCACGTTTATTCACAATTAAACAACCGAAATGATTTTGAAATTAAATCGCATTCATACTTTGAAGGTGAAGCTGACCAGAAATACACAATTAAAAAAACATTTTTAGAAGACGAAATTTGGACACAAATAAGAGTTAATCCAAAGATGTTACCTGTTGGCGAAATAGAAATCATTCCTTCGATGGAATTTTCACGCCTTAAACATCAAGAGTTTAAGCCATACAATGCTGTCGCTAGTCTAGAAGAAAAAGAGTCCACATATGAATACTGCATTAAATATCCAGAACTCAACAGAAAATTGACAATTTGGTTTGATCTCAAATCACCCTTTCAGATTACTAAGTGGACAGAACAAATTGGTGAAACTAAAACACAAGCCAAAAAGATGAAACAAATTCAATCAGATTATTGGTCAAAAAATAATAATAGTGATGCCCATTTAAGAGATTCCCTTCAACTAAACTAACCGAAATATGACCTTTGAAGAGTTACTTCCAAAAATAATTTATTCTGCGATAAGTATTATTGTTTTACTTGTAGCTCACAGAGTTGCTATCAATTTAGTAAACCGTTTTGCTAAAAACCAGGAGAAAGTTGAAAAACGCACCAAGTTGATTAAAAAGTACTTTGATTTTGCTTTTATCTTCTTGTTTGTTTTTTGGAATATTCTCATTTGGGGAGTGCAGTTTAGTGATGTGGGATTGGTTTTTTCTTCTGTATTTGCTGTAATTGGAGTGGCACTTTTTGCTCAATGGTCAATTTTGAGCAATGTTACCAGCGGGATCATTATGTTTTTTACTTTTCCGTTCAAAATTGGAGATACCATAAAAATACACGATAAAGATTTTTTTACAGAGCCTCTTATTATAGAAGATATCAATGCTTTTCAAACCCTTTTAAAAAGTGAAAATGGTCAGTTACTTTGTTATCCTAACAATATGATTCTTCAAAAAGGAATCACAATAATTTCAGCAGACAACTTATCTATTGAATATGCAGATATAGATGAAAAGAATTTAACACAAACCCACGATTAATAGATTTTATTATGAACAAATCACTTTTAGCTTTTATTTTATTTCTATTAACTTTCAATAACTTTTTTGCACAACAACCTCAAAAACCCACCACTTCAGAAATCTATGAATCCATTAAGAAACTCAATTTTTTAGGGTCTGTTTTATTTATTGCTGCGCATCCCGATGATGAAAACACGCGACTCATTTCTCATCTTTCAAATGATATCAAAGCGCGCACAGCTTATATTTCAATCACTCGTGGCGATGGTGGTCAAAATCTAATTGGAACTGAATTGGGTCCACTTTTAGGAATCATAAGAACTCACGAACTTCAAGAAGCCAGAAAAACAGATGGTGGCGAACAGATTTTTACAAGAGCTATTGATTTTGGCTATTCAAAAAACCCTGATGAAACTTTTTCAATCTGGGGAAAAGATGCAGTTTTGAGCGATGTGGTTCTCGCTATAAGAAAATTTCAACCTGATATTATCATCAATCGATTTAATCATCGCACTCCCGGAACAACTCATGGGCATCATACAGCTTCGGCTATATTGGGTGTAGAAGCTTTTGATTTAGCGGCAGATAAATCTGCATTTACAAATCAGTTATCTCATTTTGAATCCTGGCAAGCAAAACGACTATTTTTCAATACTTCTTGGTGGTTTTACGGAAGTCAGGAAGCTTTTGAAAAAGCAGATAAAAGTAATTTAGTTGCTTTAAAAACAGGAGAATTCTATCCCTCTCTGGGGCTTTCAAATGGTGAAATTGCAGCGCTTAGCCGAAGCAAGCATCAATCACAAGGCTTTGGAAATACAGGAACTCGAGGAGAAAATACTGAATATTTAGAGTTATTAAAAGGGCCCATGCCTTCAGACACATCAAACCTTTTTGAAGGAATCGATACCTCCTGGTCACGCATTGATGGCGGTGAAGAAATTGGTAAAATTCTAATTCAGGTTGAAAAAGATTTTGATTTTAAAAATCCCGCGGCGAGCATTCCTCAACTTGTTAAGGGGTATAAACTCCTAAAAAACAGAACAGACTTTTGGGGCAAACAAAAAACTAAGGAAATTAAAAAAATCATAACTGCCAGCGCCGGACTTTTTCTGGAAGCCGTTTCAGAAACGCAATACTCCTCTCCTGCTTCACAAATTAAATTGAATCTGGAAGCAATCAATCGTTCTGAAGTTTCAATGGAATTGATTGATGTGATATTCAACACAAAATCACTTTTAATCGAGAAAAAAGTTTTAGTAAACAACCAGCGAGTAACTTTGGAAAGCACTATCCTTTTACCAAAAAATGCTATTTATAACTCTCCATATTGGATTAAAAAACAGCCTAGTTTAGGCCTCTTTTCAGTGGATGACATCAACCATATTGGACTTCCGGAAATCAATCAAAATGAGCCGGTAACTTTTAAAGTTGCTATCGAAGGTGAAACCTTTACTTTTGAAAGAGAAATTATCTACAAGTTTAACAGTCCTGTCACCGGAGAGGTCTATCAACCTTTTCAGGTTTTGCCTGAAGTGACCGGTAGAATAAACAACAAAGTGCTTATATTTTCAGAACCGAAATCACAACAAGTTTCTGTAACGGTCAGAGCCGGAAAAGACAAGCTTTCTGGAATAGCCACGCTCCAACATCCCAATGGTTGGACAGTGAGTGCCCCTCAAACTTTTGAACTTGATACTAAAGACCAGGAAAAAGAAATTATATTTACTGTAACACCACCCAAAAATCAAAGCGAGGGCTCTTTGAATTTGTTACTACAGGTGGGTGATGCTTATTATAACAATGAAATTGTTACTTTAAATTATGTGCACATCCCTTTTCAACACATTTTAGTTCCCGCTCAAGCGAAAGTAGCTCGTATTGAATTGAATATTAATGGGCAAAATATTGGATACATTGCCGGAGCCGGTGATGAAATACCTTCAGCTTTAAGCCAAATTGGTTATCAGGTCACTGAAATCTATCTTGAATCGATGACTTCAGAGAGTATCAAACAATTTGATGCTATTGTTGTGGGTATAAGGGCCTATAATGTTCACGACATACTGCGATTTAGACAAGAGATACTATTTGATTTTGTCAAAAATGGAGGCAATTTAATACTACAATACAATGTTTCCCGTGGGTTGGTGACTGATCAATTGGCGCCATTTGATTTAAAACTCTCAAGAGACCGTGTAACAGATGAAACTGCAAAAGTTCATTTTATAAACCCAAATCATCCGGTTTTAAACATCCCAAACAAAATCACCCAAACTGATTTTGAAAACTGGGTTCAGGAACGCGGATTGTATTTTGCAAATGAATGGGCAGATGAATTTAATCCCATCTTTAGAATGAGCGACCCAAATGAAAAGACGGTTGAAGGTTCACTCGTCATTGCACAATATGGAAAAGGTAACATTGCTTATACCGGCTTGAGCTTTTTTAGACAATTACCAGCTGGAGTTTCAGGGGCCTATCGCTTGTTTGCAAATTTGTTATCTTTATCAAATTAGATAAATTCTATGACCATAGAAAAGAAATATCTTTATAGCTTTATAATTAGTGGGGCTTTTTTATTACTTGGCTTTTTTCTAAGCTTTTTTAACTTTAAAATATTCCCACTAATTTTACTTCTTGTTGGCTTATTATTTACTTTATTTTTCATTTTAATTGGTACTTATCATCTTAATAATCAAAAAAATGTTTCACAACTTGAAATAGTTGTATGGCTATTAGGGTTTTTATTTTTACCTCACCTCACCGGCTTTATCTATTATGCAATAAAATTTAAAAACAACAAATGAATAAGGTTGAAAAATACACCTGGAAGAATTCATACACCATCGTTTTGGTTTGCAATGCTATTTACATCATTTTGTTTTACATTTTAATGAAAGCCTTAACTTAAGATGGAACTAATTGATTGGATCGTTCTTATTGGAACCCTTGTATTTATTGTAAGTTATGGCGTATGGAAAACTCGCGGCAGCAGAAATGTACAGGATTTTTTAAAGGGTGGAAACACTTCAAACTGGTGGACCATTGGTTTGTCAGTAATGGCAACTCAAGCCAGTGCGATTACCTTTCTTTCCACACCCGGTCAGGCATTTCACGATGGGATGGGTTTTGTGCAATTTTACTTTGGTCTTCCAATTGCAATGGTAGTTATTTGTATGGTATTTATACCCATTTATCACAGGCTTAATGTCTATACCGCTTATGAATTTCTTGAAAACCGGTTTGATTTAAAAACACGTTCACTCACAGCGATACTTTTCCTTATCCAACGTGGGCTCGCTGCCGGAATTACCATCTTTGCCCCTGCTATTATTCTTTCAGCTGTTTTGGGTTGGAATTTAATTTATTTGAATATTATTATCGGTATTTTGGTAATTATTTATACAGTCTCCGGCGGTACAAACGCTGTAAGTGTTACTCAAAAACAACAAATGGGGGTCATTTTTGCCGGGATGTTTGCTGCGTTTTTTATTATCCTCAGTTATTTACCTGAAAACATTACCTTTTCAAATGCGCTCGATATAGCCGGAGCCAGCGGAAAAATGGATATTATTGATTTTTCATTTAACCTTGATAATCGTTACACCTTTTGGAGTGGTATTATTGGCGGAACTTTTTTGGCTTTATCATATTTTGGTACCGACCAAAGTCAGGTACAACGTTATCTTTCCGGAAAATCGATCAAACAGAGTCAAATGGGACTTATAATGAACGGTATTCTTAAAGTGCCTATGCAATTTTTTATTCTACTTGTTGGAGTAATGGTATTTGTATTTTATCAATTCAATGCGTCACCTTTAAATTTTAATCCGGTGGCAACAAGCACCGTCTTAAATTCTGATTATGCAGAAGAATACAAAAGCTTAGAAGCAAAACAACAAGCCAATTTTGAATCCAAACAACAAGCTATTTACAACTTTACAAATAAAGAAAACAACTCAGATAAAACCATCTATCAGGAAAGCATTGTGAGTTTGGACGCCCAAGACCAGTCATACCGTGAAGAAGCTAAAGAACTTATCAGTAAAGCAAGTAACTTGGTTGAAACAAATGACAAAGACTATGTGTTTATTCATTTTATATTGAACAACCTGCCTCGCGGATTGATTGGTTTACTACTTGCTGTAATTTTGAGTGCAGCTATGTCTTCAACTGCTTCAGAGCTCAATGCCCTGGCCACCACTACAACGATGGATTTATACAAACGTAATAAATCCTCCGGAGGTAATGAAAACCACTTTCTTAAAGCCTCAAAGTGGTTTACACTCTTATGGGGAATCATTGCTATAAGTATTGCCTGTGTGGCTAATTTGTTTGATAATTTAATTCAACTTGTTAACATCATTGGTTCCATATTTTATGGGAATGTTTTGGGTATCTTTTTACTCGCCTTTTTTATTAAATATGTAAAAGGAAATGCGGTTTTCATTGCAGCACTCATCACACAAGCTATTGTTATTTATGGATGGTGGTTTGACTGGATGCCCTATTTATGGCTCAATCTTTTTGGGTGTGTAGTAGTGATAGCCTTAGCATTGATAATTCAATTAGTAAGTAAAAAACAATAGTTGATTCGAGTCCTAGTCGCTTTTATGTATTGCGATTTGAAATTTGTTCCTAATAGCTATCGGGAATGGAATTTCGTACTTGGAATTTAGAATTTTTTAAACGTTATACCGTTAACAATTTGTACTTTTGTTTCATCATATTTAATCATTCATGGCAGAAAAGAAAGCTAATAAATCCATAAATAATAAATTTAATGTCCCCAAGTTTCAAATTGGAAAGCAACAACAAGTTATTCTTGGTGTTTTTTTTATCATTCTTGGCGCCGCTTTAAGTCTCTCTTTTATTTCTTATTTTTTCACCTGGCAAGCAGACCAAAGCACTCTTTCAAAATTCACAGACCGGGAAGAACAAGCAGAAAATTTACTTAATAAATTTGGTGCCTGGGTAAGTGATTTTTTTGTTTATCAAGGATTTGGAGTTGCCGCTCTAATTTTAAGTTTTCTGATTATTATAAGCGGGATTTATTTGTTTTTAAGTCTTCGAAAAAAAAGACTCAAACATTTATGGTTTTGGGGTGTTTTAATAATGGTTTGGCTTTCTGTATTTTTCGGATTTTTTGCTTCAAAATCGGCCTTATTAGGTGGTGTCATTGGTTTTGAAATGAATAGTTTTCTTCAGGATTACCTTGGTTTTGTTGGCACTGTGCTTTTAATGGCATTTTTATTTTTGGCTTACATTATTTCAAAATTCAAACTTACACCAGATAAAGTGATCTCTTACTTCAAGGATAAGAAAGCAAAATTAAAAGAAGAAATTGCTTCCGCGAAAAGCGAAACTGAAGTTGAAACAAAAAGTGAAACAATTCCCCTTCATGAAACAAAAATAGAAGACAAAACAATTTTTGAACCTGAACCACCCAAAGAAAAAGAGAAAATTGTTATTAAACCTGAAAATGAAAACGATTTATCACTAGAAGTAGAACAAGTAGAAGATGAAGAAGAGGTTGAAGTATTGAGCAATAAATTGGTTAAAGACTTTGGTGAGTTTGATCCAAAACTGGAATTGGGCAATTACAAATTCCCCACGCTGGAATTATTAAAAGAATACAATGCAAACACCGGTATTACGATTGACCAGGATGAACTTGAACAAAACAAAAACACCATTGTTGAAACCCTGAGAAATTACAAAATAGAAATTGACCAAATCAAAGCCACAGTTGGCCCCACAGTAACACTCTATGAAATCATCCCCGAAGCTGGTATTAGAATTTCCAAAATTAAGAATCTGGAGGATGATATTGCGCTTTCGCTTTCAGCTTTAGGAATACGTATTATTGCACCCATACCCGGAAAAGGTACCATTGGTATTGAAGTGCCCAATAAAAACCCAAAAATGGTTTCTATGCGGTCAGTAATCGCCTCCCCAAAATTTCAGAATGCTGAAATGGAATTACCACTTGCACTCGGAAAAACAATTTCCAATGAAACATTTGTGGTGGATTTAGCTAAAATGCCACACTTATTGATGGCCGGTGCTACCGGACAAGGAAAATCGGTTGGATTAAATGCCATACTCACTTCCCTACTCTATAAAAAACATCCCGCCGAAGTAAAATTTGTATTGGTTGACCCTAAAAAAGTAGAACTCACCCTTTTTAATAAAATTGAACGTCATTATTTGGCAAAATTACCAGACACAGACGATGCCATTATTACAGACAATAGTAAAGTAATTAATACGCTCAACTCCTTATGTATTGAAATGGACCAGCGTTACGACTTGCTTAAAGACGCCATGGTGAGAAACATTGCAGAATACAATGCAAAGTTCAAAGCCAGAAAACTAAACCCTAATGATGGTCATAAATTTCTACCATACATTGTACTTGTGGTCGATGAATTTGCAGATTTGATCATGACAGCCGGAAAGGAAGTGGAAACCCCCATTGCAAGATTGGCACAGCTTGCCCGGGCAATTGGAATCCATTTGATTATCGCTACGCAACGTCCGTCTGTGAATGTGATTACAGGAATTATTAAAGCAAATTTCCCGGCACGAATAGCATTTAGGGTCACTTCAAAAATTGATTCAAGAACCATATTGGATAATTCCGGCGCAGACCAATTAATTGGTCGAGGTGATATGCTTTTTACGCAAGGAAATGAATTAACCAGACTGCAATGTGCCTTTGTAGATACTCCTGAAGTTGAACAAATTACAAACTATATTGGTTCCCAACGAGCCTATGCCAGTGCCCACATTCTACCGGAATACAGTAGTGAAGAGGGTGGCACAAATCTTGATATAGGAATCGACGAAAGAGATGCCATGTTCAGGGAGGCAGCAGAAGTATTAGTGATTGCACAACAAGGTTCGGCATCGCTTTTGCAGCGAAAGTTAAAGTTGGGGTACAACCGCGCCGGCAGAATCATTGACCAACTGGAAGCCGCCGGCATTGTAGGTCCCTTTGAAGGCAGTAAAGCCAGACAAGTATTGGTTCCAACAATCGAAGCTCTCAATCAACTTTTAAATAATGAAACTGAATAATTTGAAACAGATGAAAAAAGTACTTTTATTATTAATTACCATTTTTACATTGACCACCGTTCAAGCTCAGGATGCACAGCGCGCAAAAACTCTTTTGAATGAGGTTTCAGCAAAAGTAAAAAGCTATGATAACATTCAGATTGAATTTAGATATACACTAAAAAACAACAAAGAAAACATCAACCAGGAAACCCGTGGGGATGTCACTTTGAAAGGCGATAAATATGTGCTCAATCTCATGGGAACCACCATGCTTTTTGACGGCATAAAATTGCACACCATTATCCCCGAAGATGAGGAAATTACAATTTCAAATCACAATCCGGAAAATGATGGTGACATCACGCCTTCAAAAATGCTCACCTTTTATGAAAATGGATATACTTACAAATGGGATATTGTACAGGATGTTAGAGGAAGAAAAATTCAATATGTTCAATTAAAGCCCATAGATAATAAAGCTGAAATAAAAGATATACTTCTAGGCATTGATCAGCAAACAAAACACATCTACAAGTTGATTCAACGTCAAGATAATGGTACTGAAATTACAATTACTGTAAATTCATTTAAAACAAACCAGCCCATTCCAAACTCTATGTTTACTTTTGATGCATCCAAGTATAAAAATTACTACATAAACAATTTGGATTAATAACTTGAAAATATTAGATAGATATATACTGGTTTCTTATTTAAAGACCTTCATCAGTGTGTTTTTAATACTGATGTTTATATTTGTCTTACAAACCATCTGGCTTTATATTTCTGAACTCGCCGGAAAAGATTTAGACCTTGATATTATATTGAGGTTTCTCTTGTATTTTTCTCCAAAACTAATTCCCTTGGTGTTGCCGCTAACCATTTTGGTTTCCTCAATAATGGTGTTTGGAAATTTTGCTGAAAAGTATGAGTTTGCCGCTATGAAGTCAACAGGAATTTCACTTCAAAGAGCCATGAGAAGTCTTATGGTTTTCATTTTAATCCTTAGTGGAACCGTATTTTATTTTGCTAATGAAGTCATTCCTTGGTCTGAATATAAATCCTTAAACCTTAGAAGAAACATTGCTCAGTTAAAACCGGCAGTTGCCATTTCTGAAGGGCAGTTTAGTACCGTGGGAGATATTACAATAAAAGTTGCCAAAAAAAGTGGTGACAGAGGACAATTTCTTGAAGATGTTATTATTCATAAAAAAAATCCCAACCTTGTTGGAAATTTCACCGTTATCAAAGCAAAAAATGGAGAATTGACAAGTAAAGAAGGCTCCAACACCCTGTCCTTAATACTTTTTGACGGAAATTATTACGATGAAATCATTTCCAATAATCCAAAAAGGCAAAACAGAAAACCATTTGCGAAAAGTTATTTTGAATCTTATACGATCAACATTGACTTATCAGAAATGAACAACATTGATCTTGAAGAAGAGCAAGAACTTTCCAATGAAAAAATGTATCGCATAAGCGAGTTGAAAATTGAATTGGACTCCTTGTCCCAAAATTATAATCAAGATATTAAAAAATTTCCTGATGATTTAAAAGTGCGCAGTGGAATTACTACTTTGGAAAGTGGCTTTAAGCCACAAACCAGTGATACAATGGTGGTAAGCAACATATTAGATGCTTATACTTTGGATGTTGAAAAAAAGCAAATTATTGAAAGCGCTTTCAATAGCGTAAACGGTGCCATTCAAACCATTACTGCAAAAAAAATAGACTTTCAAAACAAACAAAAAAGACTTAATAAATATGAAATTGCGCTGCATGACAAATATGTGATTGCCTTTGGTTGTATTATTTTATTCTTCGTGGGAGCACCATTAGGGGCAATCATAAGAAAAGGCGGTATGGGTCTTCCTATGGTCGTTGCCATTTCGATATTCCTCACTTATCATTTCCTGGGCATATTTGCAAAAAACAGCGCTGAAAACGGAAAATTACTCCCCTTTTTTGGAGCTTGGCTCTCAACAATGATAATGCTTCCATTAGGAATTTGGTTGACTTACAGAGCCACGACAGACCAAGGAATTTTTGACCTAAGTTCAGTTTCAGAACCAATAGGGAATTTCTTCAAGAAATTGTCTAGAATTAAACAAAAAAATGAGGATATAGATATTGTAGATTTAAAGCAAGAAATCAAAATTTCTCCAGAGGAACAAAATATTCTAAATAGCTATGAAACTGAAAAATTAATTGATATTGTTAAAAACCATCAACAGTATGGATATTCAAATGACTTCAGAATAGGAGCTTTAAAAATATTGGAAGACAAAGGTATATCACAAGAGGAATTATCAAAAACAGGTAACCTGTTAAATCTAAAACATAGAAAGGTAAAGTTACATTTAGCAAAAATGAAGTCTGCTACAAATAGCGCAACAGTTACATATGTTCTTAGTCTTTTGTTTCCAATCATAATCAGTGTTTTAGAAGTTAAATCTTTTTCATTAATACTATTTAACATAATCATCTTTTTAACCATTTTAAACTTTATCTTATTTCATGTTTATCTGTTTAAAATTATACGTAATGATTTAATAATCAGTAAAATAATTAAAGATGAAGATTCGTCTTGGAACTATTTTATAATTTTGTTTGGATTCCCTCTTTATATTGCCTATTATTTTTATTCTAAACAAAAAATTAAAGAAACCTTAAGCCTATTAAAATAAGTTTTAAACTGTTTATATAAACAGTTTAAATACCTTTGCATTGCAAAAAAATCATCAATAACATTCTAATTACAATTGAAAAACATCGCCATGCAACTCCACACCATTGAAGAAGCCATTGAAGATATTAAAAACGGTAAAATCATCATAGTTGTTGACGATGAAGACCGAGAAAATGAAGGTGATTTCCTAGCTGCTGCCGAAATGGTCACACCAGAAATGATCAATTTTATGGCAACCCACGGCCGAGGTCTCATCTGTGCCCCAATCACTGAATCCCGTTGTAAAGAACTCGATTTACATATGATGGTGGGAAGCAATACAGATCCCATGGAAACCGCTTTTACAATCTCTGTAGATTTAAAAGGAAGTGGAGTCACAACAGGTATTTCAGCTTCAGACAGGGCAAAAACCATTCAATCTTTAATTAATTTCAATACAAAACCCTGGGATTTAAGTCGTCCAGGACATATTTTTCCACTGAAAGCGAAAGAAGGCGGCGTTTTAAGACGCACTGGCCATACTGAAGCAGCTATTGACTTTGCACGTCTTGCCGGTTTGCAACCTGCAGGAGTGATTGTTGAAATTATGAATGAAGACGGCACGATGGCACGTTTACCACAACTCATAAAAATTGCCGAAAAATTTGACCTCAAATTAGTTTCAATCGAAGATCTGGTAGCTTACAGAATGCAACACGACTCTCTGATTGAGAAAAAAGAAGATTTCTATATTCAGACAAATTTTGGAGAGTTTCGTTTAAGAGCTTACAAACAAACAACCAATGACCAGGTGCACCTGGCATTAACCAAAGGTGTCTGGAAAGAAAATGAACCGGTTTTGGTGCGTGTTAATTCTACTTTGGTCAATTATGACATTTTGAGTACGCTCACCAACAATACCGATAAAAAACTGGACGATATGTTCAAAATCTTAAACAAGGAAGGTAAAGGAGCTGTTGTTTTTATCAATCAACAAAGCCAGTCTTTGGATATTCTTAATCGCTTAAATGAATTGAGAAAACTACAAACCAAAGATAGCGTAGCTAAAGCACCACAAATTAAAATGGATGCTAAAGATTTTGGGATTGGTGCGCAAATCTTGCACGATTTGGGCATTCACAAAATCAAGTTGATGTCCAACACACAACAAACCAAGCGTGTGGGTATGATTGGCTATGGACTTGAGATTATGGAGTATGTAAATTACTAAATCACAGATTGAATTGCCTGAGCCATTTTTGCAGCGCGCTCTTTCACCTGATCCGCTGTCCAGCTCAGTTTTACCAAAGAGGAGATTGTTCTTCCCATAATGGCATCACTTTTTGAAAAGTCTGTCTTGTTTAAATCCTGTATTTGGGTTTTAATTTCTTTAGGCAGCGGCGCAAGCGATTTTAAATTGCGTAAATGTTCCCAACCATTGATGTAATGCCAGTTGTTTTTAAACCAGTAAAAACAGGCATCCACTCCATTTTCGCCAAGAGCTTTATGCGCTTTTTCAGCAAGAGTAGCATTTGGTAAAAAGAAATTGACAAACGAATAATTCTCTACACCGGTTTCAGGAACTCGCCTGAAAGTGACTCCATCTACTTCAGAAAGTGCATTTCTTATTATTGTATAATTGCGTTTTTGGATTGCCAGAAAGTCATCAAGTTTTCTCAGCTGTGCCACACCCACAGCGGCGTTTAGTTCAGATATTCTGAAATTATAGCCCAAATGCGGATGGGTTTCTGCCCCCCTATCATTACCAATGTGGTCGTGACCATGATCTTGATATTGGTCTGCGTTGATGTAATACTTTTCATTGTTGGTGATGACCGCTCCTCCTTCGCCACAGGTTATGGTTTTTACAAAATCAAAGGAAAAGCAACCCAAATCGCCATAAGCTCCCAGGGGTTTTCCGTCAAAACTTCCTCCAATAGCCTGACAGGCATCTTCAAGAAGTAATAGCTTGTGTTTGTCACAGATTCTTTTTAAAGCAGCTAGATCTGCCATAGAGCCACACATATGCACGGGCATGATGCATTTTGTTTTTGATGTGATTGCTTTTTCAACAGCTGCCGGGTCTAAAGTTAGGGTGTCATCAATATCCACCAAAACCGGAACAGCGCCTAATGCCATAATAGATTCAAAACTGGCTACAAAGGTAAAGGTGGGCATAATCACCTCATCCCCTGCTCCCACGCCGGCAGACGCCAGTGCCACAGTAAGTGCCGAGGTTCCACTAGAGACTAACTGACAATGTTTGGAGTCCATACGTTTTGCAAAAGCTATTTCAAACTCTTTGGCTTTCCAATGGCCGTTTCGCATACCATCAAATCCATAGCGCATAAGCACGCCACTTTTCAATACATCGTTTACTTCTTTTCGTTCTTCGTTACCAAATAATTCAAATCCGGGCATAGTGTGTTGTTTGTTGTTTTGCTTCGCACAGTTCGCTGCGCTCGTGTCAGGTTTTTTGTTTGTAGAGTCTAGAGTCCTAAATAGGATTGACCTCGCTTTGTCTCTTTTCTCTTCTCTATTTTCTATATTCTTTTTTATTCAAAATCAATGACTGTCTCAGAGATATCTTTGCGTACTTTTTTAAAGTCAGCAAAAAAATCATCTGTTGCTCTGTAGCCAATTGGCATCACTAAAACAGATTTTAATCCTTTTTCGGCTAAGTTTAAATAGTCATCATATTTTTGAGGTTCAAAGCCCTCAATGGGACAAGAATCTATTTTTTCAAGTGCACAGACAGTGAGTAAATTACCCATTGCCAGATATGCCTGGTTTTTTGCCCATTCAAAAATTTCTTGTTCATTCTTTTGCTTAAACTCATCAATTAAAATATCTCTGAAGGGAGCTAAAATAGTCTTTGATGTGCCTCTTTTATTTTCGACCAATTCAAAGTAATTTGTAACATACTCTTTATCGATGGAAGTCACTGCACAAAAAACTAAAAGATGAGATGCGTCTTGTACTTGCTTTTGATGCATTGTCAATGGCACTAATTCTTCTTTTATTTGCTTGTTTTTGATGATTATAAGCTTTATGGGTTGCAGGCCATAAGAGGTGGCTGTAAGATTAAAGGCTTCTTTAAGAATCTTTATTTTTTCTTCCGGAAGTGTTCTGGAAGCGTCAAACTTTTTAGTAGCATAGCGCCATTGAAGGTGTTCAATTGGGTTTATCATTTTTTTTGTTACAAAAATAGTAATCCCATAGCAGAATGTCGCTAAACTAATAAGAATTTATGCTATCCATTCTTTAAAATCCTTGACGCGTTCACGGGACACAATAATTTCGGTGTCTTTGTATGAATTTAAGTAGATTTTCAATCGCGAATTGGAATAAGCAACAATGTCTTTAATGGCTTTTATATTAATAAAAAAAGTTCTGTTTACTCTGAAAAATTCTTTCGGCGAAAGCTCATCTTCAAGCGATTCCAGCGTGGTATCCATCAAATAGTTTCTTCCATCAATGGTGTGTAAATAAGTGCCTTTGTTCTCACTATAAAAACATTCAATTTCGTCAATTGGAATCATCTTAAGATGCTGTCCCACTTTGACTGTAAAACGCTTTTTATAAGCTCTGTCTATAGGGTTTATCAAAAGTTTTTTAATATCTTCAAAACTCACTTGAAGGGAGTTGCTTTTTTCATTTTCAAAGCTAGTTTTCAAATTTTCATACTTATTAACGGCTGCAATTAATTCTTCTTCATCAATGGGCTTTAACAGGTAATCAATGCTGTTGAGTTTAAATGCTTTTAGTGCATATTCATCATAAGCAGTAGTAAAAATAATAGCGCTTGAAATATGATTTGTTTCAAAAATTTCAAAAGAAAGGCCATCATTGAGTTGAATGTCCAAAAATATCAAATCGGGATGAGGGTTTGACGAAAACCACACTCGCGACTCTTCGACTGAATGAAGGATTTGTACCACATCAACATTAAGCTTTTCAAGCATTCTATACAAACGCCTTGCAGCAGGTTTTTCATCTTCAATAATAAGTGTTTTCATATAACTTCTAATTTTGTACTTCTAACTTCTAACTTAAAAATTACTCCCATTGACTTCGTTGTTGTTTTTCTTTATCTAAAATCTCTTTAATTTTCTTTTCCTCCCAATTTTTGCCCATAAAAAGATTGGGACCAAAAACTCCTGCCCAGTGTGCTAATAAACCAATTCCCCAAAAGAATGGCAAGGAGAGGTGTCCAAACTCGATGTTAATCGATTTTGAAGTTAGGATATTTGAACTTCCCACAAATATGAAGATATTAACTATTACATAAACGAGAAGATGTATGTAAAATCCTTTGATTTCCTTGATTCTTTTTTGAGCCATTTGATAGAGCTCTTTATCTTTAAAATTTGATTCCATTAGTTCCAGTTTTTAGTGTTTTGTCTTTCTTTTTCCATAATTTCTTTGATTTTTTTCTCCTCCCAGGAAGCACCATATCCAAAGACAGTAAAACCGTGAATGGCTACTCCTAGGCCCCATCCAAACACAGGGAACCAAAACCATTGAAAATCCCAATAGGTATAATAGTTAATTCCTATTAAAAATGGGATTACAATACAATATGAAATCAAGTTACTATAGAATTCTTTGATTTCTTTAACGCGTCTGTGTGCTTTGATATAAGCACTGTCATAATTTGAATTTGTAGTTGTTTCCATTGTGGTAAATTGTTTTGTTAAAATGGGTAACCTTACTTGAAATAGTTGTTCATTTTCAAGAATTTCAACTTTTCGTGAAGTAAGAATCCCATAGCGGTTAATAATATTTTGAAGCCCTACACCTTTTCTGGTTTTTAGAACTTCTTTTCGTTGTAAGTCATTTTCGACCACCAAATAATTATTTTTTTCATAAATGCGAATATGGAGTGGTTTTACATCACTCACAATATTGTGTTTTATCGTGTTTTCCAATAAAAGTTGAAGCGAAAGCGGTACAACCTTGGCATCGAACATTGAAACTTCAGTGGGTAACTCAAACTGAATGCTGTTTTCAAAACGCATCTGAAGCAATTTCATATAAGTTTTTGCAAAAGCTAGTTCTTCTTCTAAAGGAACCAATTCTTTATCTTTTTGATCCAAAACATAGCGGTAAATTTTAGACAGAGACGTTGTAAACTGCTGCGCATTTTCAGGATTTTCTTCTATTAATGAGGTTAGCACATTTAGGCTATTGAATAAAAAGTGAGGATCAATTTGATTTTTTAAACTTTCAAACTGCGCAGATGCCGTTCCGGCGATGATTTTTTGTTCTTTGAGTTTGTTTTTTTGAAGTTCTTTATAAAAGTAAAGTGCATGAAAAAACAAATTAATTACCATTGTTATAATAGACGCAATGAAATAAAACTGCAAACGTTCCTTTGCAATAAATTCCTCAAAAGTGATTCCTTCAATGCCTGTTCTATGTATTATTCTCACAATAAATAGGGTGAAAAGCGTGAGTATAACAGAGCCGGATATACCAATAATTATTCTGTATTTACTTCTGTTTTGCCAATTCACTTTGAGATTTATATAGTCAAAAAAGTAAGAGTTAACAAGAGCTAAGGGCACACTATAAAGTAAGTAGTATAAAAAAGAATTTAATAGTCTTTGATTAAATGTCACTTCAAATCCCGAAGCCATTCTAAAAGACTGGTCAATGACAAAGAGAATCAAACCTATCAAGAGACCTACACTTAATATATATAGTAACTTTTTCATTTTTTCTTAATTTAATTACTTTTGATACTTTTTAGCTCGTAGACTATTATAATTGGTCATTATTGCATTGTTATTCACAGCTTTTTAAGGCTTGCTCTGCCTGATCTTTTCCCCAAGTGGGATGAAATGAAGTCTCCGGTTTAAAGGTATCAAAAAGTTCTAAAGATTGTTCAATTTTTGCACAAATGGGTGCAGTATCTGTTCCAAAGAATTGAGCAGTACCCATCTCAAACTGTGCTTTGTTTAAAATCACCCTTGGATTGTCTGGAGCAATGGCTTGAGCTTTACCGTAAAGCTGCATAACGGTACCTGATAATTTTTGTCCATTTGTCATAGGGTCTCTGGCAATATGAGCCGTGTGAATCATTGCTTGTAAGACCAGAAGTTCAACATTGTTTTCCTGACCGTCTAATATCACATCCAATTTTTCTTGTGCTTTGTGAAGTAAAGCCATTGAAGCCCCGGGTGCCTTGGTTTGAAATGCGGCTGTGGTATTAACAAGGGCAACATAATAATTTGGCAACCAATTGTCCTTTTCTGCTGTTGCAATTCGCTCAAAAAGTGCAGACGCTTCAGTTGTTTTTCCATCTTCCCATAATTGAAAGGCTTGTTGCATACCTTGTTCATAATTTGTTTGGCTTATGCCTAAAAAAGAAAGAGATAATGCTAAAATTAAGAGTACTTTTTCCATGATATTTTTATTTTATGATTAATAATGGAGCAAATATCCTATACACAGTCTTCTTATAAAATTTGTTGTTACTGAACTGTTGAATCTCAAGGATGAATTGTAAATCTCTTTAAATTTGTCCCAAATTAAAATAAAAGGCTTCTATTTTTTTTTATCTTCGCTGCTTATGAATAAAGTACAGCTAACAGCTTTAAAAACCTTTTTAAATACTCCAAAAAACATTGTGATTTTAGGTCACAAAGGTCCAGATGGAGATGCTGTGGGTTCTACATTGGCTCTCTCCATATATTTGAAAAAATTAAGCCATAATACTACGGTGATTGTTCCGAACGATTTCCCTGATTTTTTGAAATGGATGCCTCAAAGTGACTCGATACTGATTTATGAGAAACATAAAGAGAAAGCGAATTTTGCTATTGAAAACGCAACACTTATTTTTACGCTCGATTTTAATTCGCTATCCCGTGTTGGTGAAGAACTGCAGACAATCCTCGAGCAATCTCAGACACCTTTTGCGATGATTGACCATCACCAGCTTCCAGAGGCTTATGCAACATACCAATACAGTGATGTAACCATTTGTTCAACAGCACAGATGGTTTACCATTTTATGGAAATGATGGGTGATTTACCTCTTTTAGATAAAGACATTGCAACCTGTATTTACACCGGTATTATGACCGATACAGGTTCATTTAGGTTCAGTTCAACAACAGCTACTACTCACAAAGTTGTTGCACATCTCATTGAGCTAGGAATTGACAATGCAAGCATACATCAGGCAGTTTATGATACTAATAGTCCAAACAGAATGCAACTTTTAGGTGTCGCTTTTCAAAACCTGGTAATTTTAAATGAATTAAATACTGCTTACATCACTCTTTCCCAAGAAGAACTCGACAAATACAACTTTCAAAAAGGAGATACAGAAGGATTTGTAAATTATGGTCTGTCAATTAAAAATATAAAATTTGCAGCCATCTTCATTGAAAATAAACAAGAAGGTATCATAAAAATATCATTTAGAAGTATTGGTGATTTTAATGTCAATCTATTTGCTCGCAAATATTTTGAAGGCGGAGGTCACAACAATGCAGCCGGCGGTAAAAGTAATCACTCTTTGAAAGAAACTGTTAGCCAATTTATTACTAACTTGCAATCCCATAAAAATGAACTTGCAAATGAATAAGTTTTTTTATATTTTCTTTTCAATACTATTTATTACATCAGCATGTAAAACTCCAGATGCCAGAAAACCATTAAAAACATCCTCGGGAAGTTATGTCGATTATTCTATCGAAAAAAATAAAAAAATGATTGCCGATGAAGAAAAAGATATTCTGGAAATTATAGAAAAAGATTCATTAAATAACTATATAAATTCTAATCAAGGCTTTTGGTATTACTTCAACAATCAAACAAATTCAAATACAGAAAAAGCAGATTTTGGAGACCTTATAGAATTTGAATACAACATCAAAGACCTTAACGGAAAAACAATCTATTCAAAAGAAGAATTAGGACCTCAAAAATATTATACTGATAAGGAAGAATTAATATCCGGACTAAGAGATGGTCTCAAATTATTAAAAGAAGGTGAAACTGCTACTTTTTTATTTCCCTCCCATAAAGCTTATGGATATTATGGTGATTTAAAGAAAATTGGCACCAATATGCCAATAATAAGTACAGTTACAATTTTAAATATTGAACAAATTAATTAAAAACAAATCTTAACTATTTATGAAAAAGACAGCTTTTTTATTTGCATTTTTTGCACTTACACTTTTTGCTTGCCAAGAGGATAAATATCCAGATCTTGAAGATGGCGTTTATGCAGAATTTATAACAAACAAAGGAACCTTTGTTGCAAAATTGTATCATGACCAAACCCCAAAAACAGTTGCAAATTTTGTGGACCTTGCAGAAGGTAAAAATGGCTTGGTAGATGAACAATACAAAGGAAAGCCTTTTTTTGACAGTCTTGTTTTTCACCGAGTCATCAAAGACTTTATGATTCAAGGTGGAGATCCACTAGGAAATGGTACCGGTAATCCAGGTTACAGTTTTCCAGATGAAATTGTTGAAGGACTTGTCCACGACAGAAAAGGAATTCTCTCCATGGCAAATTCTGGACCTGCTACAAATGGCAGCCAATTTTTTGTTACAGTTAGAGAAACACCCCATCTCAATGGCAGACACACCGTTTTTGGTGAAGTAGTTATTGGTATGGAGATTGTTGATTCCATTAGTCTTGTTCCCACAGACCAACGTGACAAACCCATTGATGATGTAATGATTGAAAAATTGAACATCATAAGAAAAGGAGACGTGAAATTAAATTCTTTTGAAAAAGAAATGGAAGAAGTTGAAAAAGAACGTCTCGCAAAAGAAGAAAGACTCTCCAAAGTAAAATCTGAAATGGCAATGATGTTTCAAGATTTAGAAGAAAATGCTGAAGAACTTCCTTCAGGACTTAAAATGATTAAAACTGAAAACAGTGATGGAGAACAACCTAAGGAAGGACAAAGAGTCACACTCAATTATGAAGGTTATTTAGCAGATGGAACTCTCTTTGATTCAAATAAACTTGAAGTTGCAGAAAAATATGAAATGGTCGATGAGAGAAGACTTCAAGCGGGACAATACAGCCCTATGCCTGCTGAATACAGTTTAAATGCAGGGTTAATCGCCGGATTTAAAGAAGGGATGCTTAAACTGAAGGTGGGCGATGAAGCTGTTTTATTTATACCTCCACATCTTGGATATGGAGAAAATGGAGCAGGAAACGTAATTCCCCCCAATGCTGACTTAATATTTAAAATTCAAATTGTTGAAGTTGTCAACTAAAAATTTCAATAAATAAATTATTTAAGCGTTTCAGTTTCCTGAAACGCTTTTTTGTTTAATTTAAATTCAAATTCACTACCTTTAATAAAAATAAAACATTGAATTCTGATGTCAAACTTCATTTTTTTGGCGCAGCCGGAACAGTAACCGGCTCCAAGTTTCTTCTTGAAACACCTCATTTAAATATACTTATTGATAGTGGAATGTTTCAGGGAATTAAAGAGCTTCGCTTGTTAAATTGGGAACCACTTCCTTTTCCTGCAAAAGATATAGATTTAGTGATTCTCACTCACGGGCATTTAGATCACTGTGGATATTTACCAAAACTTGTTCAGCAGGGTTTTCAAGGACCAATTTATGGTACTTCTCCCACCTTAGCAATCGCAAGTGTTATATTAAGAGATAGTGCCGTTATTCAGGAAGAGGAAGCTAAACAAGCCAATGAAGAAGGCTACACCTCTCACGACCCTGCTCTGCCCTTTTATACACTTGATGACGCTGAAAAAACCATCAAGCAATTCAAACCTCAAAAAATAGACACTTGGATTCCACTAGCCGAAAACCTGAAGTACAGACACCAAAAAAACGGACATATCATTGGGTCTACCTTTATTGAAATTGACCTAAACGAAAAAATTATTGTCTTTTCTGGGGATATTGGTCGTAAAAACGATGTATTACTTGATCCGCCCAAGAAACCGGAATGGGCTGATATTTTAGTGGTCGAAAGTACTTATGGAAACAAGCTTCATCTTAAAGATGATGCCGATCAATTGCTTATTGACTCCATTCACCAATGCATTCATAATAATGGCACCCTCATTATACCTAGTTTTGCGGTGGAACGCTTGCAAACATTGATGTATAAACTTTGGGAATTATACAATAAAAATAAAATCCCTGATATCCCCATTTTTGTGGATAGTCCAATGGGTAATGAAGTACTTACTATTTTCTCACAATTTGCAGACTGGCATAAGCTTACCCAAAGTGAATTCAATACAATGCAGGGACACTTCAATATTATCACAAGTTATAAAGATACCTGGAAAACCATCGATAATAAACGTCCAAAAGTTATTATTGCCGGAAGCGGAATGGTCACCGGCGGCCGTGTCCTCACCTACTTGAGATATTATATCAACAAATCGGAAACCATCGTTTTATTAGCAGGTTATCAAGCAGAAGGTACACGCGGACGCCAATTACAAGAGGGTGCTGACGAAATTAAACTTCATGGAAAATACATCCCCGTGAAAGCCACCATAAAAACCATTCAAAGCCTCTCTGCTCACGCAGATCAAAGCGAGCTCATCGACTGGATGCGTTCCATTAAAAACATTCCCGAACATGTTTTTTTGGTTCACGGTGAACCTACTGCTCTGGATGCCTTTCGGGTAAAAATAAAGGATGAGTTGCATTTAAAAGCAATTATTCCACATCTCAACGAGAGCTTTACGCTTTGAGAGACAAACTATTTGGTTTCAAATTAACATTTTTTTTGTTTAATAATCCTTATTTTCGAAACTTCAAAACTCACTACTAGAAATCACCAAAACATGAAAAATTTACAAACCAATCTCCTGAAATATTCACTCGGGATTACAACACTTTTACTATTTGCCTCTTGTGCAGATACAAAAACTGAAAAAGAAGAACCTATGAACGAAAACGCATTACTGGCTGAATGGACAGGACCCTTCCAAGGTGTTCCGGCATTTGACAAAATGAATGTGGATGATTTGCAACCCGCTATGGAAACGGCAATGGAAATGCATCTTGCAGAAATTGATGCCATTGCCAATAATCAAGAAGAACCCACTTTTGAAAACACCATTTTGGCTATGGAAAAAGCCGGTGAAGATATCGGCCGTGTATTTTCATATTACGGTATCTGGAGCAGTAATATGTCAAGTCCGGAATTTAGAGAAGTTCAGGGTATTTTATCTCCAAAAATTTCAGAATACCGCTCAAAAATCTCTCAAAACGAAGCCCTCTTTCAACGCATCAAAACTGTTTATGAAAATGCACAGAAAAATCCGCTGGAAGCTGAGCAGCAACGTTTGGTTGAACTTACCTATCAGGAATTTGAAATGAATGGTGCCAATCTCGATTCAGCACAAAAAAAACGCTATGCTGAAATCAATAAAGAGCTCGCAGCGCTTTACACTACTTTTTCAAACAATGTGCTGCACGATGAAGAAAGCTATGTGACATACATTTCAAAAGACCAACTAAGCGGGTTGCCCGAATCATTTGTAAACGCTTCCGCGAAAGCAGCTACAGACCGTGGAGAAGAGGGTAAATATGCCATTACAAACACCCGTTCTTCAATGGATCCTTTCCTTACCTATTCTGATGAGAGAGACTTACGTGAAAAAGTATGGCGAACTTACTACTCCCGTGGAGACAACCAAGATGAATATGACAACAATGATGTGATTGCCCAAATCTTAAAATTACGCCACGAGCGCGTTCAATTATTGGGATATGAAAATTTTGCAGAATGGCGTTTGCAGGACCGCATGGCTAAAAACCCTGAAAATGCCATGGAATTAATGGAAACCGTCTGGCCTGCTGCCCTTGCACGAGTTGAAGAAGAAGTTGCAGAAATGCAAGCCATCGCTGATGCTGAAGGTGCCAAAATCAGCATCGAGCCCTGGGATTACAGATATTATGCTGAAAAAGTAAGAAAAGCCAAATATGACCTTGACTCAGACGAAGTCAAACAATATCTGGAATTAAACAATCTTACCGATGCTATTTTTTATGTAGCCGGTGAGTTGTTCAACTATGACTTTAGACCCATTACAGATGGAAGTATCCCTGTTTTTCACGAAGATGTAAAAGTTTGGGAAGTAACTGATAAAGATGCGGGCGATCATATTGGATTGTTTTATTTAGACCCTTTTGCCCGTCAAGGAAAACGCTCTGGTGCCTGGGCAACGCAATACAGAAGCCACGCCAATTATGATGGAAAACGCACAGTGCTAGCTTCAAATAACTCAAACTTTGTTAAAGCTGCTCCCGGCGAATCTGTTTTAATCTCTTGGGACGATGCTGAGACCTTTTTCCACGAATTTGGCCACGCATTGCACTTCTTGTCTTCTGAGGTAAAATACCCCACATTAAACGGAGGCGTAAGAGACTATACCGAGTTTCAGTCACAATTACTTGAGCGTTGGTTATATACAGATGAAGTCATTAACCGCTATTTAAAACACCACAAAACCGGAGAAGTTATTCCGGCTGCTTTGGTTGAAAAGGTTAAAAATGCATCCACGTTTAACCAAGGTTTTGCTACGACAGAGTTTTTGGGTTCAGCATTAATGGATATGAAATACCACACGGTAGATCCTGAAGGTATCAATCCGCGTGAGTTTGAAAAGCAAACCTTAGATGCTTTGGGAATGCCTAAAGAAATTGTGATGCGACACCGCACACCTCATTTTGGACACGTTTTCTCCGGCGAGGGATATGCAACGGCATATTATGGATATATGTGGGCTGATGTTTTAACAAGTGACGCTGCTGAAGCTTTTGAGCAAGCACCCGGCGGATTCTATGATGATGAAATGGCAGACAAACTGGTGAAATACCTTTTTGCTCCGCGCAATGCAATGGATCCGGCAGAAGCATACAGATTGTTTAGAGGAAGAGATGCCACTATTGACGCTTTGATGCGCGATAGAGGCTTTCCTGTTCCAGGAAAGTAAAAATACTTTTGATAATTTAAAAGGAGGTAGATAATATCTACCTCCTTTTGTTTTATGTCTATTCTCCTTGTTATTTTGATCTTAATTGATGAACTTTGTTAAGTTAATAAATTGATATGGACTGGTTTTCGACAGACAATGATTTGCTATGGTATATTGGTATTATCATTGTATTTTTTGCTTTTTTTATTTGGAACAATATGCGTTTAAAACGTAATAGATACAACCGTAAAAATCGCAATTTCAAAAAACGCTATATGGATCGTAAAAGCAATCAAAAAGAATAGAATCACTATAGGGTTTCTCAATCTCATCAAATACTGCAATTAAAATGCTCGGATTAAAATTACCCACAGACCCTCGCTGGGTTAGAATTGTTGAAAAAAACATTGAAGAAATACTAACAGACCACGCTTATTGTGAACAAAAAGCAGCTTCAACAGGCATCTCTCTGATAGTAAGTTTTCCTGAGTATTCTGAGCTTGTTGAAGAAATGGTGGCACTTGTCAAAGAAGAAATTAGCCATTTTAAAATGGTACACGATAGAATACTGAATCGTGGCTGGACACTGGGAAGAGACCGAAAAGATGACTATGTAATCGCTTTGCACAAATTTTTCCCAAAAGGAGGCAGCAGGACCACCCAGCTTGTTCATAGGTTATTGTATGCTGCTTTGATTGAAGCACGCAGTTGCGAGCGTTTTAGATTACTTTCTGAAGAAATCAATGATACAGAATTGAAAAGTTTTTACAGAAAATTAATGGTTTCTGAAGCCAATCACTACACGATGTTTTTGGGTTTTGCCAGAAAATATGGAAACGTAGAAGAAGTCAATCAAAAATGGCAGGATTTACTCGAGTATGAAGCAGAAATAATGAGAGCATTAGGCAAGAAAGAGCATATTCACGGGTAATTCATACAGCTTTTTTCAAAAAGTAAAAAATTAGTCTATTAAAAGTCCAACATTACAAAACAATTAAGAAGAACTTACTTCTAAATTTTTAGCCAACTCCTCCTTATATAAACTTTTTATAATTCCATCAGACAAGCCAATTTTTGGAACAAGTATTTTTCTTGCTTTGCTCCATTTCATCGCTGAAAGATAGATGCGTGTTGCATGGATAATAACATCTGCCCTATCCGGATTCATATCCATTTCTACCACTCGTTCTTCATAAGAATAGTTTTGTATCAATTCATAATAGTTTGCCATGTAAATATAAGAAAGGGACTTGCCAAGTGCTTTTCCACTTTGTTTAAAAATACTGTTAATATTTCCACCGGAACCAATTAATGAAATTTTGGAATAGTGTTTTGTTTCTTTTTTTATCCACTCCTCAACTTCATCCCAAATAGTATCTGAAACCATATTGTTCAAAAGCCGCACAGTTCCCAGTCTAAATGATTTTGATGTTATTGTGTTGCCGTTTGAAAAAATCGTAAACTCAGTACTTCCACCACCCACATCAACATAGAGAAAGGTTTTATCAACCATAATCAAGTCTTTAATGTCTGTTGAAGCAATGATTGCTGCTTCATCATTGCCATCAATCACTTGAATACTTATTGCTGTTTTTTTATAGACTTTACTGACGATGTCTATACCATTTTCGGCTTCGCGCATCGCTGAAGTCGCACAAGCACGATACTTAGCAACTTTATGTGATTTCATCAATAATTTAAAGGCATTCATTGTATCAATGAGACGTTGTGTATTTTCATCAGTAATGTTTTGGTGTTGAAAAACATCTTCCCCCAACCTTATTGGAACGCGAACTAGCGAAGTTTTCTTAAATAAGGTATGCTGTCCTTCTCTTTCAATGATTGTTGCGATAAGCAACCTCACTGCGTTTGAACCAATATCGATAGCACCATATTTTTGAATCTTCATTTTATTAGTATTATTAGTTAATATCTAATTTGTTTAGATAATAGTTATAAGTTTCAATTTGAGACCTCACTTTTGGCCCATTGCATATTTTATAAGCATTGTCTTGCTTATCTGAAATGACTCTGGCTTTCACATTGTCACTCCAGCAAATATCAAATGTTTCTTGAAGTTCCCGCTGTATGTCTAAATCATATATGGGACAAGCAATTTCAACACGTGTGTCCAAATTACGTGACATAAAATCTGCTGATGATATATAGTATTTTGGTTGTTGATCATTTTGAAATATATACATTCTTGGGTGTTCCAGAAATTTATCTATGACACTAATCACTTCAATATTCTCACTCAAACCGGGTACTCCCGGAATCAAGCTGCAAATGCCTCTTACGATCATTTTGATTTTGACACCTGCTTTACTCGCTTCATAAAGTTTGTCAATCATCGCCGTATCTGAAAGGCTGTTAAGTTTTAGTTGTATCCCGCTGACTTTGCCTTTTTTACAATTCTCAATTTCGGTATTAATTAGCGCATAAATTGCATTACGTGTGTAATGTGGAGATACTAACAAGTGACGGTATTTTTTCACTTTGTAATTGATTTGAAAAAAATCAAATACTTTATTGACCTCCTTGAGTATCTTTTGGTTGGCTGTAAAAAGTGTATAATCTGTATATAATTTTGCCGTAGATTCATTAAAATTTCCTGTACTTATAAATCCATAGCGCACTACTTTACCGTTTTCAACTCTATCAATGACGCACGCTTTGCAATGCACTTTCAGACCGGGAACCCCAAAAATGACTTTGACTCCTTCATCTTGCATTTGTCCAGCATAACTAATGTTTGCTTCTTCATCAAAACGTGCCTGGAGTTCAATTTGAACAGTTACATCTTTTCCATTTTTCTTGGCATTTATAATGGAACTGGCAATATTTGAAATTTTTGCAAGTCTGTAAATAGTAATCTTGATGCTTTTTACTTTGGGGTCTATGGCGGCTTCCCGTAAAAATTTTATCAAATAAGCAAACGACTGATAGGGAGCATAAAGTAAAAAGTCTTTTTTAGCTATTTTTTCGAGTACACTTCCCTGTAAAACCAGTCCGGGTACCGGAAGTGGTGGGTTTTTTTCATAAAATAAATGTTTTAAACCCACATCAGGAAAATTCATATAATCCCTGCGGTTGTGATAACGACCACCGGGAATAAGGCTGTCTGTATTATCAATGCCCATTTTTTTCAAAAGAAAATCAAGTGTTTTTGAATCGATTTCTTTATCGTAAACAAATCTTACCGGATCTCCAATACGACGGTCTTTGACACTTTCTGAAAGTTTTTCAAGAAAGCTTTTACTCAAGTCGCTATCAATATCTAGCTCTGCATCGCGGGTGATTTTAATCATATTTGCCTGCAAGCTTTCATAATTGAAAATATTAAAAATAAAATGCAAACAATGTCTAATCAAATCATCCAAAAGAATGATGTAATGATTGCCATCTCTTTGTGGAAGCTCAATAAATCTGTCAATTGATTTTGGTAATTCTATCAAGGAATAAACCTTATCTGTTGAGAACACCTTGTCTTCCGGCATCATTGACATTTTTACAATTAGATATGCAGCACTGTCTTTCAATAAGGGAAATTCATCAACTTCATTTAAAATAATGGTCATCAAAGCAGGTCTTACTTTTTGAACAAAAAAGTCTCTGATATATTCGCTTTGATCTGGAGTTATTTCAGTTTCGTTAATCACAAAAACACCTTCCTGTCTTAATGCTGTTTGAATTTCATCGAGAATTTTAAGGCTTTCTGTTTGTTGTGCTATTACTATGTTAGTAATTTGTTCTAACAGGTCTTTGGCTTTGATACCTCCCAGCTCACTTTTTCCTGTTTTACCGGCAAGGTCAATGCGTTTAATCGTGGCATAACGCACTTTGAAAAATTCATCGAGATTGTTTGAAAATATTCCGAGAAATCGCAAACGTTCTATCAAAGGTACTGAAGGATCTTCTGCTTCCTGTAATACACGGGCGTTGAATTGCAACCAACTCAATTCTCTATTTAAATATAAGTTTTGATTCTTTGTCATTATCTTAAATGTTTTGGAAAAACCATCGCTTTTGTTTTTCCTTTGGCCAAATTATTCCAGGTGTCTGTTTCAAAATCAATTTTTACAAATCCACAGGTAGGTAAATTATCAATAAATTCATTTCCCAATTTATTAACTAATTGGGTAAGCCCATAATTATGACCAAAAACCATTAATATATCAACATCATTTGAGGTTTCTTCAATAGTTCTCATTACTCGCTCCCCAGAAAAATCATACATACTATTTTCAATAACAAAACCCGAATCGGGTACTTGAAATGCCTTTTTGAATTGTTCGGCTGTTGTTAAAGCTCGATTGGCATCACTCGTCTTTATGAGTTGAGGTGCTTTATAATTTGCTGCAACATAGTTTGAAACAAGAACAATGTCAAGTTTTCCACGCGAATTTAGGGGTCTTTGATGATCTTCAACATTTTCTTCCCACGAAGATTTAGCATGTCTGGTTATGTAAAGTGTTTTCATCTGCTATGCTTCCGCGAAAGCGAAATTCTTTATATTAATATTCAATCATTAAGGTGCTAAGCGTTCAATTTTCCAGTCAAAATCCTCTTGCAAAGTATATCTTATCCGGTCGTGTAAACGGTTGGGTCTTCCCTGCCAGAATTCAATGGATTGAGGTTTTACCAAAAATCCACCCCAATTTTTGGGTCGGGGAATTTCGGTATTTTCATATTGCTTTTCTAACTCTTTTAGTTTGTTTTCAAGCATTTCGCGTGAAGCGACCACACTGCTCTGGTCTGAAACTACTGCTCCCAACTGACTCCCTTTGGGACGTGACTGGAAATAATTTTCTGAATCAATTTCTGAGGTTTTTTCGGCAATGCCTTTAATAATGACCTGACGCTCCAAGGTGGGCCAGAAAAAAGACAAACACACTTTGGGGTGTGCGATAATGGATTTACCTTTTTCACTATCATAGTTAGTGTAAAACACAAAACCCTCTTCGTTGTATTTTTTCAACAACACCATTCTGTTTTTTGGGAAACCGTCCTCCCCTAAAGAAGCAACAGCCATAGCGTTTGGCTCATCAGCCCCGCCGTGCTCGACCGCTTCATAAAACCAAATCCTGAATTGTTGCAACGGATTGGCATCCACATTGGATTGAAGAAGTTCTTTCTTTTCATAGGTCTTGCGGTAATGGCTTAAATCGTTTTGCATTGTTGAGATTTGGAATGCAATTTACGGGTTTTTATAAGAATTTGAAACAAGCGTATGTGAAGAATGACTTAAATTTCAAACACTTTATAATCTTCGGCCAGCTCTGTGTTTTCAAAAACGGTTTTGGCTTCCTCTAAAAAGAGATTTAAATCTGAATAACGGGTTGAAAAATGGCCTAAAACCAAGCGTTTTACTCCAGCCTCTTTTGCAATCATTGCGGCTTCTTTGGCAGTGCTGTGTTTTGTTTTTTCGCAAAGGTGTTTGTGCTCCTCCAGAAAAGTGGCTTCGTGATAAAGAAGTGAAACCTTTTCTATCAGCGGAACAATTTCAGGATTATAAAAGGTATCACTGCAAAAGGCATAGCTTTTGGACGGGTCAGGTGGGAAAGTGACTTTTTCATTGGGAATAAGTTTTCCTTCCAGGTTGGGCACATCAGCACCGGCTTTTAACTTCCTGAAGTAGCTGTTATCAATTTTTGCTGCAACGGCAGCTTCAATATTTAGTTTTCGTTCTCCCGGTTTTTCCTTAAATAAAAAGCCATTGGTATAGACCCTGTGCTTTAACGGAATCGTATAAACTTCCACTTTGTCATCTTCAAGGATCAGTTGGGATGATTTAGTTTCCAATTCGTGAAAAATCAGGTTGTAGTTGGTCCACGCCTTGCCCAGCTTGAGTTGAAGGGTAATGATTTCCTTAATGCCTTTGGGTCCGTAGATGTGTAAATCGGCTTCGCGACCTAAAAGCGTAAAAGTGGAAATCAAACCAATCAACCCATAAAAATGATCGCCGTGCAGGTGGGATATAAAAATGTGCTTCACCCGGGCGAACTTCACCTTAGATTTCCTCAATGCCACCTGAGTGCCTTCACCACAGTCAATCAAAAAAAGCTGTCCTCTCACGTCCAGCAATTGGGACGTGGGATTGTGAAAGGTTTTTGGGGTAGCAGCATGGCAACCGAGGATGGTGAGGGTCATATATTAAAAATAGTTTTGTTGAAAATGAAGTTTAAAATATCCTAAAACCCCAAATCCCGTTCAATTTCTTCCAATTCAACTACATCTTCGGCTTCAGGTAGTGTGGGTACTACGATCAATTCTTCCGGGATGCTATCGGGGTCGATGGAGTCATTGACAATTACAAATGATTTCTTGGTAGCGCGGTGTTTGTTGGATACAATGAGGAAATTAAGCAATTGTGGCAAGGTGAGTGGATTGTATTTCAGCAGGTCAACAACCACATTTTCACCGGCAAATTCTTTAGGGATGATGTATTCCAGAAAAGTGCCAAATTCGGCTACATTGTCTTTTTCATCTTCAATGAGTTGAAAGGTATCGTGTTTACTAACTTTCATGATTTTCAATTTTAGAAGCCAATAAATAAATGACCGCCATTCTAATGGCCACTCCATTTTCTACTTGATTTAGAATGATGGATTGTTTGGAGTCTGCTACATCGCTGGTGATTTCCACTCCCCTGTTGATCGGTCCAGGGTGCATAATAACGATTTCTTTTTTCAATGAATCAAGCAGTGCTTTGTTGACACCATATTGCTGGGTATATTCCCGCACAGAAGGAAAATAACTGATTTCCATTCGTTCGTTTTGTACCCGCAAGCATATTGGCTACATCACACCATTCAAGGGCATTTCGAAGATTGCCTTCTACTTCTACACCTAATTTTTCTATATATTTAGGAATAAGTGTTTTAGGTCCACACACTTTCACCTTTGCTCCAAGCAATTGCAGGGCAAAAATATTCGACAAAGCCACTCTGGAGTGTAAGATATCACCCACGATAACAACTTTTTTCCCGGCGACATCGCCCAACTTTTCCCTAATGGAATAACAATCTAATAATGCTTGTGTGGGATGCTCGTGCGCTCCGTCACCGGCATTGATAATACTGGCATTGATGTGCTTTGAAAGAAACACCCCTGCTCCCGGATTGGGATGACGCATCACCACCATATCCACCTTCATGGATAGGATGTTGTTGACCGTGTCAATTAGTGTCTCCCCTTTTTTTACGGATGAGGAAGCCGCAGAAAAGTTGACAACATCTGCAGAAAGGCGTTTTTCAGCCAGTTCAAAAGAGAGGCGTGTTCTTGTACTGTTTTCAAAAAATAAATTAGCGATAGTGATGTCTCGCAGAGAAGGTACTTTCTTGATGGATCGATTGATTACTTCCTTAAAATGATCGGCGGTTTCAAAAATAAGATGAATATCTGCCGGGGTGAGATATTTAATTCCCAATAAGTGTTTGACACTTAGTTCGCTCATTCTTTTTTATGTTTATAGTTTCAGGTTTGAAATATGCTTTTTTACTTCTAACATTTAACTTCAAATTTTTAACTTACCAAATAAACCGCATCTTCCCCTTCATTTTCTTTCCAACACACTTTTACTTTCTCTTGATTGATGGCGTCCACTTGTCTGCCTCTGTAATCAGGTTGAATTGGTAAATGACGACTGAACCTTCTGTCGATCAATGTTAGCAATTCAATACCTGAAGGCCTTCCAAACGATTGAATGGCTGTCAAGGCCGCTCTGATACTTCTACCTGTGTAAAGCACATCATCTATCAGTACCACGTTCTTGTCTTCCACCAGAAAATCGATTTTTGTTTTATTGGCTTCCAGTGTTTTATCACCTCGCCTGAAATCATCCCGAAAAAAGGTAATATCAAGATATCCCATTTTGATAGCTTTGATGTTATAATCTGTTTCAAGTATGGATTTAAGACGATTTGCAAGAAAAGTTCCCCGGGGTTGTAAACCAATCAAAACAGTCTCTTGAAAGGTGTCGTGGTTTTCAATGAGGTGGCACGCTAATCGATGAAGTGCAATGTGAACTTCGGTTTCGTTAAGCAACACTTTTTGACTCATGAAGATGATTTGTTTCTTAAAAGCAAAAGTACATAAAAAAATCTCAAACTTGCTTTTTGAATTTTAGCTAAAGTAAATAAATATGAAATAAACAAAATATAGCCTTATATTGGTTTTGCCACGAATGCACTAATAATTTATTAATGCATGTTATTAATGCATGTTATATATTTTCATTCGTGCATTAGTGGCGTTCTTATAGGTGCTTTTACCTATTAATAAAAAAAGGCTGTCTATAAGACAGCCTTTTACTATGATTTAATGGAAGTTAAAATTATTTTTTACCGTCCATTTGATCTTTCAATGCTTGTAATTTATCATTGGCATCACCTAAAGTGGGCTTCGCTTCAGCAGCAGTATCTGCTTGCTTCTTCACAGCTTCCTTAAGGATTTTTGCTTCTTCTTCTCTGAAAATTACAGTATGAGAAGCCACAACTCTCTTAAATTCTTTATTGAATTCAATGATTTGGAATTCTGCTTCTTCACCTTTGTTCAACTTGCTTCCATCTTCTTTTTCAAGGTGACGAGCAGGAACAAATGCCACTACATCTTCGTTAAACTCAACTGTTGCACCTTTGTCAACAATTTCAGTTAATAGAAGCCGTATGCTTGGTTCCAAGTGCAAATTCTTTTTCATATTTGTCCCAAGGGTTTGTCTCAGTTTGTTTGTGACCTAAGCTCAACTTACGTCCTTCAACATCCAATTCAAGAACAACCACTTCAAGGGTATCACCAACATTGGTGAACTCACTTGGGTGTTTGATTTTCTTAGTCCAGGATAAATCTGAAATATAGATTAAACCGTCAATTCCTTCTTCCAGTTCAACAAACACACCAAAGTTTGTGAAGTTTTTCACTACACCTTTGTGTTTTGAACCAACAGGGAATTTGTTAGTAATATCTGTCCAAGGATCTGGAGTCAATTGCTTAATACCAAGAGACATTTTGCGCTCTTCTCTATCTAAAGTAAGGATAACAGCCTCTACTTCATCTCCAACGTTTACAAAATCCTGAGCACTTCTCAAATGAGTTGACCAAGACATTTCGCTTACGTGAATCAGACCTTCAACACCATCTTCAACTTCAATAAAAGCACCATAATCTGCGATTACAACAACTTTACCTTTTACTTTATCCCCAATCTTAAGGTCTGAGCTAAGTGCTTCCCAAGGATGTGCATTTAGTTGTTTAAGACCCAATTGGATTCTTGTTTTATCTTCATCAAAATCAAGAATTACAACGTTTAACGTTTGGTCTAATTCTACTATTTCGTTTGGATGATTGATTCTGCTCCAAGAAAGGTCAGTGATGTGAACAAGTCCATCTACACCTCCAAGGTCAACAAACACACCATAAGAAGTAATGTTTTTCACAACACCTTCCAGTACTTGTCCTTTTTCTAATTGACCAATGATTTCTTTCTTCTGCTCTTCAATATCTGCTTCGATAAGTGCTTTGTGAGAAACAACAACGTTTTTGAATTCGTGGTTGATTTTAACCACTTTAAATTCCATTGTTTTACCAACATACCCATCATAATCACGGATTGGCTTCACATCGATTTGAGAACCAGGCAAGAAAGCCTCAATTCCAAATACATCGACAATCATACCTCCTTTGGTTCTGCATTTTACATAACCGTTTACGATAGTTCCTTTATCATGAGCTTCATTCACACGATCCCAGGCTTTGATTGTTCTTGCTTTTCTGTGAGATAATACAAGTTGTCCTGTACTGTCTTCACGCACGTCAATTAAAACCTCTACTTTGTCACCCACTTTTAAGTCTGGGTTGTAGCGAAACTCATTCAGAGAAATCACACCCTCACTTTTAGCATTGATGTCAATAATAGCGTCGCGATCTGTCATATGTACAACAACACCTTCAACGACTTCGTCGTCCAGTGTGTCAACAAAATTTTCTGCAACTAGTTTTTCAAATTCATCCAGCTTTTTCTCATCAATTACTTCGATACCCTCTTCATAATTGTGCCAGTTGAATTCTTTTAAAAATTTTTCAGGGTTTGCTTCTTTTGCAGACACCTCTTTTTTTGGTTCTTGAGTAGCTGTTGTAGCTTCTACTTGTACCTCTTCGTTTTTTGTTTCTTCAGCCATTGCTGATTAATTAATTTGTATCCTGTATTCCCTGAAAATTTAAGCAACTGAAACACAGAAGTGTTAGTAAATTTTAAAATTGTTTCCCTTTCTAATTTTCATAAGCTGCAAAAAGGAGTGCAAAAGTAGTATTAAATTTTTAATTTTCAAAGATTTATTCCGCTTTCGCGGATGCAAATAATGAATTTTAATTATGAGTTTCATAAAAAGAACTTTCTACAAAAAAATATTTCCAAATTCTCATACCGTTTATTGTTTGCCATCCCGAAAGCGTTCGGGACACGAATAATTATGTAAAGGGGTACATTTTAGAAAAACATTCGTGCATTAGTGGCTTTTAAGAATTCGATATTCTAAAAAATGTGTAGTTTCGTAAAATCAACTTCAAAACTCTTATTAAAATGACTAAAAAACTGGTTTTAATTTCTTTTGTTCTCCTATCAACACTCTCACTAAGCGCCCAAACATCAACTCTCACCGTAGAAAAAATCATGCAGGACCCCAAATGGATGGGTACCTTTCCTTCAGAGATTAAATGGGATGATCACAGCGAGTTTATCTATTTTAAATACAATCGTGACAACGACCCGACAGACTCCCTGTATCGCATTGCAATTAAAAAACCCAATGTGATTGAAAAAGTTAACTGGGAAAAAGAAAAAGAACTGGTTCCATTTAACGGGAATTTCAATAACAAGAAAACATTAAAACTCTATACAAAAGACAATACTCTAAAAGTATATGACTTGAAGACTAAAAAAGAAAGAGATATCATTGAATTATCGGGAAGGATTATAAACCCCGTTTTTCTGGCCAATGAAAATCATATTGCTTTTCAGTTTGACAACAATGCATTTGTGTATTCACTAGAAACAGGGATTTTAAAAAAAGTAACCAATATTCAGAGCGGTGAAAAAAAAGTAGATAAAGAAACTGAAAAGTCAGACAAAAACAACTGGTTAAGAGACGATAACCTGGAGTTATTGCAAGTAGTCAAAAAACGCGAAGACAAAAAAGAAAGCTCAAAAAAGTTTAATGAAACTACTAAGGACAAAGAACCCTTTGAGTTTTATCTCGGAAAAAAATCAATGACCAATCTGCAAGTCTCACCAGATGAAACTTTTGTAACATTTAATTTATTATCAAGAGGAGATTCAGACGCTACCATTGTGCCAGATTATATTGACGCTTCCGGTTATACCGTCGATTTAAACACACGTTCTAAAGTGGGTGATAACCAAACACAAGTTGAACTTGCTGTTTACAACCTTAAAAAGGACACCGTTTATATGGTTAATACCGGAAATCTCCCCGGTATCAAAGACCTTCCAGATTATGTAAAAGACTACCCTGAAAAGGAATGGGAAGAAAAAGTGCGCGACGTCTATTTATCAAGAGCTTACTTTTCAGAAAACGGAAACCACGCCATCGTCAATGTGCGTTCTAAAGACAATAAAGATCGCTGGATTGCAAAATTAGAGCTTGAAACCGGCGAACTTGAATCACTTGACAGACAACGTGACGAGGCCTGGATTGCAGGTCCCGGAATTGGTTGGTCAATGGGTGGCGGCACCATGGGTTGGTTGCCCGATAATAAACACTTTTATTTTCAATCGGAAGCAACGGGATATTCTCATTTGTACCTTTTGGATGTTACTAACGGTAGAAAAAGGCCTTAACCTCAGGTAACTTTGAGGTTTTTGACCCCTTTATATCAAATGACAAAAAACACTGGTACCTCACCACCTCTGAAGTTGATCCTGGTGAGCGACACTTTTACAAAATGCCTTTAATGGGCGGAAAAATGGAAAAACTAACCAATCTTACCGGAAATAATGAAGTGTCATTATCCCCGGATGAAAAATATATGGCAATCAGATATTCATATAGTAATCAGCCCTGGGAATTGTATTACAAACCCACAATTGCCAATGTAAAAGAAACTCCTTTGACAAATGGGCAAACCGAAGAATTCAGAAATTACAGTTGGCGCGACCCTCAATTGGTACATTTTACGGCTTCAGATGGTGTTAAAGTGCCTGCAAGACTCTACACCCCTTCAGCAGAAGCCAAAAATGGTGCTGCAGTAATTTTTGTTCACGGTGCCGGTTATTTACAGAATGTGCATAAATGGTGGTCGCTTTACTTTAGGGAATATATGTTTCACAACTTATTGACAGATTTAGGTTATACTGTTTTAGATATTGATTACCGCGGAAGCGCCGGATATGGAAGAGACTGGAGGACTGCCATTTATCGACATATGGGCGGAAAAGACTTATCAGATCAGGTTGATGGCGCAAAATATCTAGTTGAAGAAATGGGCGTTGACCCTGAAAGAGTGGGTATTTATGGCGGTAGCTATGGCGGTTTCATTACACTAATGGCTCTCTTTAACGAAGCAGAAACTTTTAAGAGTGGCGCTGCGTTGCGATCAGTTACAGACTGGGCACATTACAATCACGGGTACACTTCAAATATTTTAAATGAACCATTCAATGACCCTATCTCATACCGTCGCTCCTCTCCTATTTATTTCGCCGAAGGGCTTAAAGGACATCTTTTAATCGCCCACGGAATGGTAGATATAAATGTCCATTTTCAGGATGTGGTGCGTCTGGCTCAGCGCTTAATTGAATTGGAAAAGGACAATTGGGAGATGGCTATTTACCCTGCAGAGGATCACGGTTTTGTTGAGCCCAGTAGTTGGATTGACGAGTATAAACGTATTTTAAAATTATTCAACACGACTCTGAATGAGTAAAGTCTAAAATTAAACATCATTTTTGCTAAACATTAACCAATTCTAAGGTGTTCTACTTTGCAAAAGCTTATTGTTTTAATTACTTTTGCATTTCAAACCTTCTTATATGCAAACTAAAACTATATCTACAGGGGAATTGTCTATAGACGAATTTAAATCTGATATTTTAAATGACTATAAAATCGCTGTAACCAGTCGGGAGTGTAGTTTATTGGGCAGAAGGGAAGTTTTAACCGGAAAGGCAAAATTTGGTATTTTTGGTGACGGTAAAGAAGTGCCTCAACTTGCCTGGGCAAAAGCATTTAAAAACGGAGACTGGCGTTCAGGATACTACCGCGATCAAACTTTTATGATGGCTATTGGCGAAATGACCATTCAACAATTTTTTGCCGGGTTATATGGACATACAGACATAGAACATGAACCTATGGCTGCCGGAAGGCAAATGGGCGGTCATTTTTCTACACATAGCTTAAATGAGGATGGTAGTTGGAGAAATCTAACGGCACAAAAAAATTCCAGCCCTGATATTTCTCCCACTGCTGGTCAAATGCCAAGATTATTAGGTTTAGCACAAGCATCAAAAATTTTCAGAAAAGTTAAAGGCTTAGAATCTAAAACAAACTTTTCAATTAAAGGAAATGAAGTCGCTTGGGGTACCATTGGTAATGCAAGCACCAGTGAAGGCTTGTTTTGGGAAACTATTAACGCAGCCGGAGTGTTGCAAGTTCCCATGGTTATGAGTGTATGGGATGATGAATATGGAATTTCAGTACACGCAAAATATCAAACCACTAAAGAGAATATATCAGAAATATTAAAAGGTTTTCAACGGGATGAAGAAAATAAGGGCTATGAAATATTAAAAGTGCACGGTTGGGATTATCCTGCTCTTGTAGAAACTTATCTCAAAGCTGCTCAAATAGCCCGTGAAGAACACGTTCCTGTTTTGATTCACGTAATTGAGTTAACTCAGCCTCAAGGACATTCTACATCAGGTTCTCACGAACGCTACAAAGATGCTGAAAGATTGGCTTGGGAAGTAGAAAACGATTGCAATTTGAAAATGCGTGAGTGGATTGTTGAATCTGGGTTTGCAATAGAAGAGGAACTTGTTGAACTTGAAGAAAGTATTAAAAAAGAGGTTAGAGAAGGAAAAGCCGCTGCGTGGAAAGCCTTTTTGGCTCCTCAAAAATCTGAACAAACAGAACTCATTCATCTACTTGATAAGTTAATGACCTCAAGCAGTAATAAAAATTTTATTGCCAAACTAAAAGAAGATTTAGAGTCTATAAAAGAGCCCATTAGAAAGGAAATACTCTCTACAGCAAGAAAGGCCCTTCGTTATGTGAGAACTGAAAATACTGATGAAAAAAATCAACTCATCAATTGGATTCAATCTTATTATGAAAAAATTCAGCCAAAATACAGCAAACACTTATACAGTGAAACAGCCCAAAATGCAATAGCTATTACAGAAGTTAACCCCACTTATGATTCCGAAACTAAAGAGGTTGATGCAAGATTGATATTGCGTGATAATTTTGACAAATTATTTGATCAACATCCGGATATTTTAATTTTTGGTGAAGACAGTGGAACCATTGGTGATGTTAACCAGGGTCTTGAGGGAATGCAGGATAAATATGGCAAATTAAGAGTCGCAGATGCCGGAATTAGAGAAGCGACTATTTTAGGACAGGGAATTGGTATGGCTTTAAGAGGTCTCAGACCAATCGCAGAAATTCAATATCTTGATTATGTGCTCTATGCGCTTCAAATTATGAGTGACGACCTTGCTTGTATTCAATACAGAACCTTTGGTAAACAAAAAGCTCCACTCATCATTAGAACCAGAGGACATAGACTGGAAGGTATCTGGCATAGTGGTTCACCAATGGGTGGAATTATAAATCTTGTAAGAGGAATTCAAGTTTTAGTTCCCCGTAATATGACAAAAGCAGCCGGTTTTTATAACACACTCATCGCAGCAGATGAACCAGGACTTATCGTAGAATGCTTGAATGGATATCGTTTAAAAGAAAAAATGCCCTCAAATCTGGGTGAATTCAGAACACCATTAGGTGTCGTCGAAACTATTAAGGAAGGAACTGATATTACGCTGGTTTCTTATGGCTCTACACTTCGTTTAATTGAAGAAGCAGCAAAAGAACTTCTGGAAGTAGGAATATCTGCTGAAATAATTGACGTTCAATCATTAATACCTTTTGACTTAAATCACGATATTGTTAAAAGCGTCGCAAAGACAAATCGCCTTTTAGTCATTGATGAAGATGTGCCGGGAGGTGCTTCGGCATTTATACTTCAACACATTCTTGATGAACAAAAAGGATATTATCACTTAGACAGCAAGCCACAAACACTTACCGCTAAAGACCACAGACCGGCTTATGGTACAGATGGCGATTATTTCTCAAAACCATCCATCGAAGATATTTTTGAGAAAGTGTATGCAATTATGAGTGAAGCCAATCCGTCACAGTACCCAAAAATGTAACAATTGATAAAATTTTATTTTCGTTATATTTACATTAAGTATAAATGAAAATATTTTTAAAATATACATTCATTGCTTTTGGAACAATTGCTGTTCTTATTTTGCTTTGGGCTTCTACTCTAAAATTATACAACCTTCACTCTGTTTCTGTAGAAGCCGAATTATTCAACACAAACTCCATCGAATACCATTATATAAATCATTTGCTTTTAGGATACTTACACATTATCCCGGGAATACTTTTCTTAGTGCTGGGTGCTTATCAGTTTATTCCCTTTTTTAGAGATAAATACCTAAAATTGCATCGTTTCACAGGTAAAGTTTTTATATTACTGGCTGCTATCATCTTTATAACAGCAATAGTTTTAGCAGTATTTGTACCTTTTGGAGATATGTTGGAAACTATCGTTACAATTATTTTTGGGACTTACTTGCTTTACGGAACTTATAAAGCTTATATCTACGCAAAAGCAAAAAAAATCAACTTACATCAAAAATGGGTGACTCGGGTATATTTTATTGCTATAGCTGTTTCAACCATAAGGGGTATAATTGCCCTGTTTATGAATTTTGCAGATTATACATTAAAAGAGGCGTTTGGAATTTCATTTTTTCTGGCTTTTATTTTACATTTAATAGGGGTTGAAATTTGGATTCGTTTTTTAGCCAAAAAATAATTTTTTCTTAATAAATAAATTGATTTTACTTCATCAACAAAAACTTATGATAGCAAATTTTTCAAAGCCACCCATTGAATATTTTTTTAAAAAAGTATTGGTTATTTGATTAAAGTTGACCCAAAAACTTACCCTTCATTAGGATAAATTTGCAACTCATCGAAAAATTAAAAATTTAATACTACAATAAAATAATTAATCGATATTTGTAGGAAAACATCCCCCTTTAAATGAACAACTTTAATTCAAATACTAATAATTTCACCTAACAAGTAAAAACTTGTCAAGATATTGGCCTGTCAAGTTTTTAAATTTGACAGGCTTTTTTTTAAAACTAAAACCAACAAATTATGTGCGGAATTGTATGTGCCTTCGACCTAAAAGAATCTGCTGAGGCTTTAAGACCTCAACTATTGGAAATGTCAAAATGTATTCGTCACCGTGGTCCCGATTGGAGTGGTATTTTTAACAATGAAAAAAGTATTCTCGCTCACGAAAGATTAGCCATTGTTGACCCCACATCAGGAAAGCAACCGCTTTTCAGTGAAGACGGAAACCTTGTTCTCGCCGCTAATGGCGAAATATACAATCACCAAAGATTACGCAAACAATTTGAAGGAACATATAATTTTCAAACAAAATCTGATTGTGAAGTTATCTTGGCACTCTACAAAGAAAAAGGCACAAATTTTATTGATGAACTCAATGGAATATTTGGTTTTGCTCTTTATGATATCGAAAAAGATGAATATTTTATAGCGCGTGACCATATGGGGATAATCCCTTTATACATTGGATGGGATAAAAATGGAACTTTTTATGTCGCTTCAGAGTTAAAAGCATTGGAAGGTGTGTGTTCAAAAATTGAACTCTTCCCTCCAGGCCATTACTTACATAGTAAAGATGGCAAGTTTGTCAAATGGTATGAACGCGATTGGATGGATTTTGAAGCTGTAAAAGAAAATGAGACTGATATCGCACTTCTTAAAAAAGCTCTGGAAGATGCCGTTCGCCGTCAATTGATGAGTGATGTGCCTTATGGTGTTTTACTTTCCGGTGGATTGGATTCATCTATCACTTCTGCAGTTGCAAAAAAATATGCTGAAAAACGCATTGAAAGTGATGATAAAGATGCAGCATGGTGGCCACAACTTCACTCATTTGCAGTGGGTTTGGAAGGTTCACCGGACCTTGCTGCAGCCCAAAAGGTTGCAGATCATTTGGGAACGGTGCATCACGAAATTAAATTCACCATTCAGGAAGGTATTGATGCCATAAAAGATGTTGTCTATCATCTGGAAACTTATGACATCACAACAATTAGAGCATCTACCCCTATGTATCTCATGGCACGAGCCATCAAAGCGATGGGTATTAAAATGGTACTTTCAGGCGAAGGTAGTGATGAAATATTTGGTGGTTACCTGTATTTCCACAAAGCACCCAATGCTGAAGAGTTTCATAAAGAAACTGTAAGAAAACTTGATAAATTGCACCAATATGACTGCTTGCGTGCCAACAAATCACTTGCTGCCTGGGGTATTGAAGGACGTGTCCCATTTTTAGACAAGGAATTTATGGATGTGGCTATGCGTATCAATCCACAAGACAAAATGATTAATGGTGAACGTATGGAAAAATGGGTGTTACGCAAAGCTTTTGAAGACATGCTACCGGAAAGTGTCGCATGGAGACAAAAAGAACAATTTAGTGATGGTGTAGGTTACAGCTGGATTGATAGCTTAAAAGAATTGGTTAATGAAACAGTAACTGATGAACAATTGGCCAATGCACATTTTAAATTTCCGGTGCAAACCCCTAAATCTAAAGAAGAATTTTATTACCGCTCAATCTTTGAAGAACATTTCCCCAGTGATGCTGCTGCTCTTAGTGTTCCTTCGGTGCCATCGGTCGCTTGCAGTAGCCCCGTTGCTTTAGAATGGGATGAAAGTTTTAAAAACATGAACGACCCAAGTGGTCGTGCAGTAGCCAACGTTCATTCTGACGCTTATAAGAAATAAAAAACATTTATTTAGTCTTTTACTAAAAAGAATTCTTACCTTGTATGTTTTGTGATTTTTCGCTTAAAATCACAGTATTAAAACATCAGATTATATGGATTTTACAAACCCATTAGTATATGGGGTTCCTTGCTTTTTAGGACTTATTTTACTCGAACTCACATACAGTAAACACACAAACAACAAAGATCTTTATAAATGGAAGGACTTAACCGCAAGTCTTTCTATTGGTGTGGGATCTGCTGTTATAGCTGCATTGATAAAAACTGTTTCTGCCATATTGATCTTTTCATTCGTTTATGATTTATTCAATCCGGTTGTAGAAGGTGTACGCACAAATATTTTTGGATGGGAATCTTTTGGATATGCCTGGTATGTTTGGATTCTTTGCATGTTGCTGGATGATTTTGCATATTATTGGTTTCATAGACAGAACCATATGGTACGGTTTTTCTGGGCTGCTCATATAGTTCACCATTCCTCAGATAATTTTAATTTAGGAACAGCAGTAAGAAATGGATGGTTCACCATTTTTTATAAACCGTTCTTTTATGTTTGGATTGTCATGCTGGGCTTTCCTCCTGAAATGTTAGTGGTTTGCCTTGGAATTGAGGCTTTGTGGCAATTTCAACTTCACACAAAGTATATTCCGAAATTAGGATTTTTTGAAAAATTCTTAAATACGCATACAATGCACCAAGTGCATCACGCAAAAAATATTGAATATATGGACAAAAACCATGGTGGAATTTTAAATGTTTTTGACAAAATATTTGGTACTTGGAAAGAACTTGATGATGAAATTGACATTGAATATGGAGTCACTTCACCTCCCAATTCATTCAACATCTGGGTTATTTTGTCCCACGAATACAAAAACATTTGGGCAGACATGAAAAAATCCAAAAACTGGAGACACAAGTTTATGTATGCTTTTGGCCCTCCGGGATGGAGTCACGACGGTAGTACCAAAACCATAAAACAAATGAGGGATTCACTCAAAAAAGAAAAGAAAAAGATTCAATCACTTGACGGAAAAACACATAAAAACCTTGAGCAACAACAAGAAAATACAGAAAAAGTATTTTCGGAAGTTGGATAAATTGGTTTCCAAAAATTTCTAAATCATAAAAAACAGATAACTTTAAATCTTATACTGGAAACCTTTATGGCAACCACTTTTTATCAAAATTAGGCTTTCGTTTTTCTAAAAAAGCATCTCTCCCCTCTTTAGCTTCATCAGTCATATAAGCCAATCTGGTGGCTTCACCGGCAAAAACTTGTTGTCCAACCATCCCATCATCTGTGAGGTTCATAGCAAATTTGAGCATTTTTATTGAAATGGGTGATTTTGCTAAAATTTCCTGAGCCCATTGGTATGCAGTATCTTCAAGCTCAGCATGAGGAACAACTGCATTGACCATTCCCATTTCATAAGCTTCCTGTGCAGAATAGTTCCTTCCAAGAAAGAAAATTTCACGTGCGCGTTTTTGCCCCACCATTTTGGCAAGATATGCAGATCCATAACCGCCGTCAAAACTGGTTACATCGGCATCAGTTTGCTTAAATATTGCGTTCTCTTTACTGGCCAATGTTATATCACAAACCACATGCAAACTGTGTCCTCCTCCCACAGCCCAACCTGGAACTACTGCAATCACAGCTTTTGGCATAAACCTAATGAGGCGCTGAACTTCAAGGATATTTAATCTGTGATACCCGTCATTTCCAACATAACCCTGATGGCCTCGCGCAGCTTGATCACCACCACTACAAAAGCTATAGACACCATCCTTGGGCGAAGGTCCTTCAGCTGACAACAACACAACCCCAATACTGGTATCTTCCTGTGCATCGTGAAAAGCATCCAACAATTCTGAAGTTGTCTTTGGCCTAAAGGCGTTGCGCACTTCTGGACGGTTGAATGCTATACGAGCAACTCCATTGCATTTTTTATAGGTTATATCTTCATATTCCTTAACTGTTTTCCAATTGAGTTGTTCCATTTCTAATTATATTATTAGTTATCAAAATACAAATTTAATTCAAATTATTAACTCTATTTGACTTCAGCAGAAGAATGATTTATAGCTGTAAAATGAAATCTTCAAATAATCAAAGTTTAAAAAAAGCTCATTTTTATCTCTTATATTTGTTCAAATAACCTTTCCTATTGAAAACATTTCTTTACATAATTATTTTTTTACTCTCTGGAAATCCTTTTTGCACAAGAAAGTTCTGAAGTAAGTGATTTAATGGTAAAAGCCGAAGAGAATATCTATATAAATCCAGATGAGTCCATCCGCATTGCTACCCAAATTTTAAAGAATGCCAATGATTATACTGAGGTATTTCAGACAAATTTAATTTTATCAAAAAGTTATTTTGCTAAAGGAGAACTTGAAGAAGCTATTGGCTATTTTTTTGAAGGAAAAAAACATTTAAAATCTTTAAATGATGAATCTATGCAACTAAGTTTTCTGGTATTTGGAACGACTTTATTTAGAACCATTGGCTTTTATGAAATAACTAAAATTTTAAAAAATGAAGGGGAACAACTTTTAGAATCAGATACTAATGAGCAACAAGCCTTACAAGTTAATATTCAAAAAAGATGGCTGGAATTAGACTCTATTAAAAAGAGTGCTGATTTAAAGCTACTATTAGCTCAATTTAATAATTTACCTGAAGATCAAAATATTAAACTCCTTACTCTAAAAAGTCAAATTTTAAAATCACTTGCTAAAATTACATTAGCTGAAGGCAATATTGATTCATCAAAAATTTATTTTGAAAAAGCCCTGAAAATTCAAAGAACAAAACATATCGGAAGTCTCCAAGAGGCATATATATTGGTTGATTATTCAAGATATTTTTATGAGTTAGGTGAGTATCAAACGGCATTAGACACGCTTGAAAAAGCTATTAATATCTCAAAAATATTTAACAATCCATTTCTTGATTATGCTGTTTATAATCAACTTTTAAAAAATTACTTTGTTCTAAAAGACGAAGAAAAATATATTGAATCCAATTTAAAAGTTGATCATTCTTTAAATCTCATAAAATCAAATGAAAGTGCCGCTTCAAATGCAATTTTTAATATTTTACAGAAAAATCACAATGACAACAAGGATGAACTAAATAAAGAGTTCCGCTCTACAAAGTGGACTTTTGGGACAATAGCAGTTTTGATACTAATTCTGGGTCTTTTTATAAAGTGGTTTACAGCATTCAAACTAAATCACACCAGAGATGTAATTAATTATCTAAAACTCATTAGAGATTCTGAAAAAAAAGAAGAACCTCAAGTTAAGGGAGTTATAAAGAATTTAAGTATCCCTAGAGAAACAGAAACCTTCCTATTAAAAAAATTAGAAGCCTTTGAAAAAGGCAACAAATTTACTTCCAAAGAAATGTCATTAGCACAAATGGCCTCTCTGTTTGAAACAAATACAAAATATCTTTCTGAAGTAATAAATAAACACAAAGGAAAAAATTTCAATCTTTATATAAATAATTTGCGGGTAAAGTATATTGTCAAAAAATTAAAAACTGAGCCTAATTACCTAAATTACAAAGTGAGTTATCTAGCCGAAGAAAGTGGTTTCTCTTCTCATAGTAGCTTTGCAACAGTTTTTAAAAACATTACCGGTATTTCACCAAATGTTTTTATAGAATTATTGAAAAAAGACCTTAAAAAAAGTAAACAAATGAGCGCTTAATTTTTTATGATTTATACATTATCACATATAAAATTTAAACTATGCTTTAGCCTACTGGTTTGCTTAAGTTCCTTTTTGACAGCTCAGCAAAATTTTGATTTAATACTAAAAGAAGCAAATCGAAATATTTATGAAAACCCAAACAAAGCCATTGAAATAGGTTTGGAATTATACAACAGTACTGAAACCAGTTATGAGGTTAAAGTAAATGCGCTAATATTAATTTCTACCGGATATTCATCAAAAAGAAACAATCTTTTATCGCTTGATTATGCCAATAAATCTCTGGAATTATTACCAAAAATTAAAAATAAAGTTTTTAAAATTAACGTATTAAATAAGATTGCTGACCAATATCATCAACTTCAAATTTATGATAAATCAATTTCATACCTAGATGAAGCTTTACAAATCACACAAGAAATTAATGAGAAAGATTCTATTGCAAACTTATTGGGTTACAATTATGCAGTAAGGGGCTTTATTTACAGGGAACAAATGAGTTGTGACATAGCACTCACCTATTTTAATAAGTCAATCTATTATTTTCAAAAACATTTAAAAATCAATGAGATAATGAATGCGAATATTAGCATCATTAATTACAATAAAGGAAATTGCTTTTTGTCAAAATCACAAATTGATTCGGCAAATGTCAGTTTTGAAAAAGCCATTAGTTATGCTCGGGTAATTAAAGCCAAAAGTCTTGAGGGTTTTGCTATCAAGGGAATGGCAGAGGTTTTAACAGTTAAAGGTCAGTACAATGAAGCGATATCAATATTAAAACATGGGCTTTCTATTTCATCAGATGTTGGTGATTTAGTTCTTAACCAGGGGCTTTTTAAAGGGCTAACAGACAATTATTTGGCGATCAAAGACTGGGAGAATTATGAGCTGTACAATACAAAGTATATTGAAACTAATCAAACTATAAAATCATCAGAGATACAAACCATCAACAACTCATTATCAAATCTATTTCAAGAAAACACATCTGAACTTAAACAGCTTCAATCAAAAATTTCCATCACAAAAAGTATTTTTATATTTGGATTCTTTTTTCTATTCTTTTTCATACTTCACACGCTCTATTTTTACAATAAAAAATCAAAAAATTTAAAAAAAATCAAACAAAACATCCCAAAAGATGGTCTTTAATTTGAGTTGTCTAAAAAATCAAAATAATTCATTTAACTAATTAAAATACATATATATATAAAATTTTTGCAGTTTTAAATTTCGTGAATTTTGAAAGGCTTTCCCTTTTAATATATATAATACTGCTTTATTTTAGCGATGAATTAAAACTTATACAATATTTTAAAATGAAAAAACAATACAATAAATTTTTTATGATGATGATGGTTTTTGGTGTTTCTTTTTCAGGAACAAGTCAAGTAACCAATTTAGGACCAAATTTTGAAGCAAACAGTGTATCCAATAATGGTGAATCAGTTGTTGGATCTATTGGAGGTACAAATTTAATTTGGACAGAGGCAGATGGTTTGACAGCTATCGGCGCTATAACAAATGGATTTCCAATGGCAGGAAGAGCATCAATTTCAAGTGATGGTTCAAAAGTAACTGCAACAATAACAAATCCAGACACTAATCTTAATGAAATGGGGTACTATGATGTAGCAACAGAAGAATGGACATTACTAGGAGGTATAGGTGGCCCACTCGATGGTAGTATTAGCTCAGCATGGTCCATTTCAAAAGATGGGACTACTGCTGTTGGACTGGGATGGGCAACCGGAGCAAATGCACATGGAATTAAGTGGACAGAAGCTGATGGTATGATTGATCTGGGAAGTACCGTCGCAAATAGAAGCAGCAGAGCAAACGATACAAATAACGATGGAAGTGTTATCGTTGGATGGCAGGATAACACCTCAGGATTTAGACAAGCAGCCAGGTGGATTGACGGCGTTCAAACCTTAATAACAGATCAGGGAGGTAATGCTATTTCTGAAGCAGGTGCTGTTTCAGGAGATGGAAACTGGGTCGTTGGTGGTGGCTTAAACTCTGAGGCTTGGAGATGGAGTGAGGACACTGGAGCAATAGCCATTTCTCATCCAAATAGTGGATTTTCTTTTCAAGGATCTGCTACTTCTATCAATGAAGATGGAAGTATTATTGTTGGGTTTTACAGACCTTGGCCAGGGCCTGCATTGTTTGGTGAAGGTTTCATTTGGACTGAAGAAACAGGGCGTGTAGAACTCAATGAATATGTTGACAGTTTGGGAATGGATGACTTGGGTATCACATTTTCACTTCCTTTAGGAATTTCAAATGATGGAAGTGCTATTGTAGGAATGGGAGTTCAAGGTGCTAATATTGTTGGGTTTATGATAAAATTATCATCCGTTGCAGCAAATAATCTTTGTGAAAACGCCATTGCACTGTCTTGTGATGATACTGTTTCTGGTAGTACTTCCAATGCTACTAACATCGCTGGAAATGATTCTGCTGATGTGTTTTACTCTTATACCGGAAGCGGTGTAGCTGAAAACATTACAATTTCATTGTGTGACCCTAACACAGATTTCGATACTATTTTAAGAGTATTTTCAAGCTGTGACCTAACTGATGAAATTGCAATGAATGATGATTCTTGTGGTCTGCAATCTGAAGTTACTTTTGAATCTGACGGCACATCAACTTACATCATCATGGTTGAAGGATTTGATGTGGATGAAGTGGGAGATTTTACACTTCAGGTTACTTGTGAATCCTTAAATACCTCAGATTTTGAATTAAATCAATTGAGTATGTATCCTAACCCAACCAATGGACTCATTCATATTGATTCAAATATCACTATTGACAGTGTTGAACTATACAATACTGCCGGACAATTGGTTTTAGTAGAAAAAATTAATTCTACAAATTCAACCATCAACATCGCTGCATTGCAAAACGGCATCTATTTTGCCAAAGCAATTTCTAAAGACGCCAGCAAGACAATTAAAATAGTTAAAAAATAATTTTTTTATATAATTGGTTAATTAATTAAAACCCCTGTCACATAAAGTGGCAGGGGTTTTTCCTTTTATTCTTTTAAATCTATCTTCCCTAAAAAGTGACTGTTGCCTACTCCACCATCTCAATTCTAATATATATCTTTACACAAAAAAGAATATGTCCCATCATCCAGATTCAATAAGACTCAACAAAGCTATAAGTGACAGTGGATATTGCTCCCGAAGGCAAGCAGACACCTTAATTGAACAAGGAAAAGTAGCTGTAAATGGAAAACAAAGCGGCTTGGGTGACCGTGTATTACCTCTTGACGAAATTACTATTGAAGGTAAACCCTTAAAAAAATCAGATTCAGATATCTTTATTGCTTTTAACAAACCTGTTGGGATTACCTGCACTACAGATTTACGAGTTGAAGGCAATATCATATCGTTTATTAATCATAAAGAACGCATCTTTCCAATTGGTCGCCTGGATAAACCTTCAGAGGGTTTGATTTTTCTCACTAATAATGGTGATATCGTCAATAAAATACTGCGTGCAGGAAATCAACATGAAAAGGAATATATAGTCACCGTTGACCGTCCCATCAATGATCTATTTTTAGAACGTATGCGCAACGGAGTTCCCATACTGGATACTGTCACTAAAAAATGTGAAGTGACTCAATTGAGTCGTTTTGTATTCAAAATTATTTTAGTTCAAGGACTAAACCGTCAAATAAGAAGAATGTGTGAGTATTTGGGTTATGAAGTTCTCGCATTGAAACGCATTAGGATTATGAACGTTAAATTAGATGAGTTAGCTCCGGGTACCTGGCGCGATCTCACCCAAGATGAGCTTTCAATAATTCACAAAATGGTAAAAGATTCCAAAAAGACAGCAGCAGCCTCAGAAAATATTGAAGTAAAAAAACCTCTCAAAAGAAATCATAATAGAAACAGATAATTGAATATAAACGTTTTCGGCGTGACCTTATTCAATAGAACAGTTTATATCAATTCTGTTTACTTAGCAATGTTTACTGCGCGTGTTTCTCTAATTACTGTCACTTTAACTTGTCCGGGATAAGTCATATCCGTTTGAATTTTCTGAGAGATTTCAAAAGACAAAGCAGCTGCTTTTTCATCGCTAACTTTATCACTTTCAACCATCACTCTCAATTCTCTACCCGCCTGAATGGCATATGCCTTATTAACACCACCAAAGCCAAAAGCGATGTCTTCTAAGTCCTTAAGTCGTTGAATATAGGAATCGAGCACCTGGCGTCTTGCTCCGGGTCTTGCGCCACTTATAGCATCACAAACCTGAACAATGGGTGATAGCAGACTGGTCATTTCTATTTCATCGTGGTGAGCACCAATGGCATTACAGACTTCGGCCTTTTCACCATATTTTTCTGCCCACTGCATACCGAGGATTGCGTGAGGTACCTCTGTTTCAGTATCTGGTACTTTTCCAATATCGTGAAGGAGACCAGCACGTTTTGCCAGTTTTGTATTTAAACCAAGTTCAGCAGCCATCACGCCACATAGTTTAGCCACCTCGCGTGAATGTTGCAAGAGGTTTTGTCCATAAGAGGAACGGTATTTCATTCTTCCCACAACTTTAATCAATTCGGGATGTAGCCCATGTATGCCCAAGTCAATCACAGTGCGTTTACCTACTTCTATAATTTCTTCTTCAATTTGCTTGCTTGTTTTACTCACCACCTCTTCTATGCGAGCTGGGTGAATGCGACCGTCTGTCACCAGTTTGTGTAAAGACAATCGCGCTACTTCTCGTCTCACAGAGTCAAAACAGGAAAGAATAATCGCCTCAGGGGTATCGTCAACAATAATTTCAACTCCTGTAGCCGCTTCAAGCGCTCTGATGTTTCGACCTTCACGACCAATGATTCTTCCTTTTACATCATCACTTTCAAGGTTGAATACAGACACACAGTTTTCAATTGCTTCTTCTGTACCAATGCGTTGTATGGTATTAATTACAATTTTTTTGGCTTCTTGCTGAGCTGTTAACTTTGCTTCTTCCATTGATCCTTGAATAAAGGCCATTGCATCAGTTTTTGCTTCATCTTTGATGGTTTCAAAAAGCTGTGCTTTGGCGTCTTGTGCAGAAAGTGAGGAGATAACTTCCAGTTGTTCTATTTGACTGCGATAGAGCTTTTCAACTTCAGTTTGTTTTTTCTCAAGGACTGAGAGTCGTTCTTGATAATCTGAAATTTGACTTTCTAAATCTGTATTTAATTTTTTGCTTTTTGCCAATTCATTTGAAATCTGTGATTCCTTGTCTCTGGTTCTTTTTTCGGCTTCAGCAATTTTTTTATCACGACTTATGATGACTTTCTCGTGTTCAGATTTTAATTCAATAAACTTCTCCTTTGCCTGAAGAATTTTATCTTTTTTAAGTGTTTCTGCTTCAGATTTTGCTTCTTTAAGAATTGAAGTTGCTGTTTTCTTAGCAGACTTTATAAGATGAGAGCCATTGTTTCTCTCTATCATTTTAGCAATGAGGTAACCAAGGGCAATGCCAATGACACCTATTGCTATAATTAAAAATAAACTATCCATGTTGGTTGATTTTAGATATAAAAAAAGCCTACATTAAAACGTTGATTTGTATAAACTCCTTAAACCAAGTTTAGGGCTACTAAGATGGTCAAAAATCCGCCAATCAGTAAACTGAGGCGGCACGCTTTTACATCTTTAACTCACCCTTTTTAAAGAGATCGTGTTGAGTTTATCAAAATTTGTAATAATGTAGGCAGTACCTTATTATGTTATTTAAAAGAACTTATGACAAATGAGTTTGCAACAGTTGATTCAAAGCGTTCAGCTTTTCTTCAACTTCTGTTTGGTCATTGACATTATTTACTATTTTTTGTTCTGTTTGAGCAGCAAATTGAAGGGCACACATAGCCAATACATCTTGCTTATCTCTCACAGCATAATTTTGCTCAAATTGCTTAATCATCTCATCAATCTTTTTTGTAGCCCTGCGCAAACCTTCTTCCTGAGAAGGGTTTACCGTTAATGGATACACACGGTCTGCAATAGAAAGTTTAATTTTAAGCGTGTCTGACATAAATTTTAATCATTTAATTGTGAAATGCATACATCGATGTCACGAATTAATGAATTTATTTTGAGTTTCGTTTCTCGTTTAAATTGGTCACTGCCTAACATAGCATTAGCCACTTTTAAATTATCTGATTGATCTTTCCATTGCTTTAATTTCTCCATTGTATTGGAATGCTCCATTTTTTCTTGAGCCAACTCTTTCTCCAGATTTGAATTAGTTTGTTTTAAACTCTCGTGCTTATGCAAGAGTTTACTAATTCTATTTTCCAAAGAATCAACAATATCTGAAAGGTTACTCATTAAAAAAGTACTTCTATGCTAATCACACAAAGTTAATATACCTTAGCTAATAAGGCAACATTTTAATTCGTTTTTTTTGTAAATAATATTTTGTTTTTATTTGAGTTGTGATTTTGACACATTTGTTTTACTTTGTAATGTCAACAGATTTCAAGATTATGAGCCGCATTTTATTTTTATTTTTTTTAGTTTGTTGTGTATCAAATGCTCAAGGAGATTTATCAAATTTAAGCTATTCCATTCCAGATGATATTCCTCAAGATTATTTTGAAACTCCTTTAAAAATTCCCGATTCAATTATCTGGAACATTTGGAGAGTTGCGCACAAACCATTTTCACGCGGGTCTCGACATCCGCACACAACAACGTCAAGGAATTCCAATTTATGCTGCTGCAGATGGTTTTGTAAATAGAATAAGAGTCGCTCATTTTGGTTATGGAAAAGCATTGTACATTCAACATCCCAATGGCTACTCAACAGTGTATGCACACCTTCAAAAATATGCCGGTGAGATTCAAGACTATGTCAAAAAAACACAATATGAAAATGAATCTTATGAAATACAAGTGTATCCCAAGGCAGGTCAATTACCTGTAAAAAAAGGAGACTTGATTGGTTACACCGGGAACTCGGGCAGTAGCGGGGGTCCTCATTTGCACTTTGAAATTAGAGACAACGCTGCGCGACCCATGAATCCAAAACTTTTTGGCATTAATGTAGAAGATACCAGAAACCCCTTGATAAACAGTGTATTTGTCTATCCTCAAGGAGAGGATTCTCACGTAAATCAAAACCAAAATCCCCAACAACTCCGCTTAATTCCTCAAAATGACGGAAATTATATCGCAGAAAAAATTACTGCATTTGGCACCCTGGGTTTTGGTGTTTCAACAGTTGACCAACAAAATGCAGCCAACAACCGAAATGGTGTCTTTAGAATCCAAACGCATCACAATGGTGAAAAAAGTATCGATATTGTTTTTGACCGCATTTCATTTGATGAAACCAGATACATTAACAGATTTACTGACTACGCCTATTTCAAAGAAAAAAAATCAAGAATTCAAAAACTCTTTATCGAAAGAAACAACCCCTTAAGTATATTAAAATCCTCAAAAAACAACGGCTACATTTCAGTCACTGATAGCCTTAGCTCCTCTTATACTATTTTTGTGACTGATTTTAATGGTAACAATGTGCGCATTTCAATTCCAATTGATGGAACTATACTTCCCATTAAAAATGAAAAAATTACTGAAGAACACAATCATTTTGTTGTCGCACGTGAGGGTGCAACCATTGTTGAAGGTAAATTTTCAATTTACATCCCTCCAAACAGTCTTTATGAAGACGCTTATTTGCAAATTACCTCTGATGGGGATATTCTAAATTTTCATGAAGACAACATTCCTTTACACACAAACGTTACAATTTCTGTGGATGTTTCAAATTATGAAGCTTCAGATATGGACAAGGTGTTTATTGGTAAGCTTAACTATAGAGGGGAACCCTATTACAGAAGCACCTCCCGTCAAGGTAATGTCTTATCAACAAAAGTAAGAGAGTTTGGTAAGTATGGTCTCGCTATTGACACGATACAACCGGAAATTACAGCAGCAAATTTCTCTGACAAACAATGGATTAGCAATCACCAAACACTGCAAGTCAAAATTGATGATAAACAAAGTGGTATCAAAAATTACAGAGCCACCCTTAATGGCAAGTGGATTTTGATGGAATATGAATACAAAAACAACACGCTCACCTATGATTTTAGTGAGAAGGTGATTTCAGAAACTGAAAACAATTTAAAACTCATTGTTACCGATAATGTTGGAAATAGTTCTAAATTTGAGACAACTTTTTACAGAAAATAAATACACACACTTGAAAACATTTAAACTTCTTCAGATTTTACTTGTCCTTTTAATTGGCAACACCATTTTTTCTCAAACAGCAACCATCAAAGGGGTTATCCTTGATAATGAAAACCAACCCATACCGGGAGTAAGCGTCACTTATGGAACTTCAGGAGAAATGACAGATATGAGCGGTTTTTATTTGCTGGAAATTCCTGCAGACCAAGATGTAACATTGCAATTTTCTCACATTAGTTTTAAAAACATTTCGCTTACCATAAATTTAAGTCCCAATGAAGACTATGAATTTAATCCGGTAATGTCTATGGATATTGAACAAATTGGCGAAGTTCTCATTTCCGGAAGACAAAACAAACAAGTGCAGGGAATCATCAACTTAACCCCAGAAACCATTAGAAAAATTCCGGGTGCCAATGCCGGTGTAGAAAATTTATTAAAATCCCTTCCCGGGGTGAGTAGTAACAATGAATTGAGCACGCAATACTCCGTGCGTGGTGGCAACTATGACGAAAACCTGGTGTATGTCAATGAAGTTGAAGTCTATCGTCCTTTCCTCATAAGAAGCGGGCAACAGGAGGGTTTGAGTTTTGTGAATAGTGATTTGACTTCCAATGTTGATTTTTCAGCAGGTGGTTTTCAAGCAAAATATGGTGATAAACTATCCTCTGTCCTGGACATCACTTACCGAAGACCGGTAGCTTTTGATGCTTCAGTTGATTTAAGTTTATTGGGCGCCAGTGTCTCTGCTGCTGGCATTTCTAAAAATGGACGATTAACAGCCATTGGAGGTTTACGTTACAGAAACAACAGCCTGCTGGTAAAAGCACAGGAAACTGAAACCAACTTCACCCCCATTTTTGCAGATGCACAAACTTACATTACTTACAAAGTCAACAACAAACTGGAATTGGGATTTTTAGGGAACATTTCCATCAATGATTACAGTTATGAGCCCCTTACAAGACAGACCAATTTTGGTACATTGGCAGACCCCAGAGCACTTTTGGTGTTTTATGAAGGGCAGGAAAAAGACACTTATGAAACTTATTTTGGAGCGTTCAAAGCTACCTATGCTGCCAATGAAAACCTAACATTAAAATTTATCGCTTCTGCTTACCACACTCAGGAACAAGAACACTTTGATATTTTGGCACAATACCGCCTTGGCGAGGTCAATACAGACATAGGCTCCAGTGGATTGGGCGATGTTGAGTTCAGTCGGGCGATTGGCTCACAATTGACGCATGCCCGAAATGACCTGGATGCACTTATCTTCAATCTCGAGCACAAAGGTGATTACATGATTGATGACCATCAAATTAGTTATGGTCTTAAATACACCCGTGAAGACATCAGGGACCGCGTTCAGGAATTTGAAATAATTGATTCTGCCGGATTCTCCATCCGTCCTCCCGGTATTGAATTTATCAATGACCAACCTTACAATCCTTTTGATTCGCCACTGGTTCCTTTTAATGACATCGATGCATTTAATGATGTGCAAATTGACCGTATTTCCGGATTTGTACAGTGGAGTAAACGAACAAATATTGGCGATAATGAATTGTGGCTCAATGCCGGAGTGAGAGCACACAACTGGACCGTAAGCGGTGAGGGAATTGAATCTGTTACTCAAACCGTTTTTAGCCCACGTGCACAAGTTGCACTTAAACCCAAATGGAATGCAGATATGCTCTTTAGACTCTCGGGTGGGTTTTATCACCAGCCTCCTTTTTACAGGGAATTGCGCGACTCGACAGGGACAGTAAGACCCAATGTAAAAGCACAACAATCTGTTCATATCGTTCTTGGAAATGATTACAGTTTTAATATGTGGGAACGAAAATTTATCCTCAACTCTGAAGTGTATTATAAAAACCTCACAGATGTAAACCCATACACCCTTGAAAACGTTAGAATAAGATACCGGGCAGAAAACAATGCCGTTGCTTATGCGTATGGTCTCGATTTGCGCCTCACCGGCGAATTTGTCCCCGGAACAGAAAGTTGGTTGAGTTTTGGATATCTAAAAACGGAGGAAAACATCAATGACCGCGGCTATATTTTTAGACCCACAGACCAGCGATTGAAATTTGGAATCCTCTTTCAGGATTATGCCCCTAGAATACCGGATTTAAAAATGTATTTAAACCTGGTTTACAATACCGGACTTCCCGGTGGTTCACCCAGTTATGCCGATCCGTATGACTTTCAAACCCGCTTACCCGATTACAAAAGAGCCGATGTGGGGTTTTCTTATGTGCTTGTTAATGAAGATAAGTTAAGGGATAGCGGTTGGTTAAAACCCTTTAAGGAATTTACTGTTGGTTTTGAAATCTATAATATTTTTGATGTTCAAAACTCGATTACAAACACCTTTGTGAGGGATGTAGATACCAAAGTACAGTATGCCATTCCCAATTTCCTTACACCAAGGGTTTTTAATGTGAGAACGACGATGCGGTTTTAGGTTTCCTTTAACCAATTGGATTTTGGTGCTTTTTAATTTGGTGCTTTCAAACTCACCACTATAAAACTCAACTACTCACAAACTCTTTAAGCACTTCCACTACATAATCAATTTCTTCTTTGGTATTAAAAGATGAAAATGAAAATCGAATAGAAGGTTTTTAAGGTCTTCCTCATTTAATATTTCGTTTAAAACGTGAGAGCCTTTATCGCTTCCGCTTTGACAGGCACTACCTTTGGAACAGGCAATTCCTTTTAAATCTAGTTGAAAAAGAAGCATCAAGGCTTTTTCCGGTGAAATGGGTAAACATACATTGAGAAGTGTATAAGTACTTTTGAATTCATCTGTGCAAGCACCGTTGAATTTGACACCGGGCAAATGCGCTTTTAATTCACTGATAAAATACTTTTTTAAATCGAGGATATAGTTTTTTTCTTTTTCCAAATGTTGATAAGCCAATTCAAAAGCAGTTTCCAGTCCGGCGATGTTGTGTACCGCTTCTGTGCCGGCTCTTAAACCGCGTTCCTGCTGACCGCCAAAAATTAACGACTGCAAACCGGAGTTTTTTCTGATAAAAGCAAAACCAACTCCCTTGGGGCCATGAAACTTATGAGCTGCTGCAACGATAAAGTCCACACCCACTTTGGATAAATCCAATTCAAAATGACCAACAGATTGCACGGTGTCTGAATGAAACAGCGCTCCACTTGCTTGCGTCATTTTTGCGACCCGTTCTATATCCAGCATGGTGCCTATTTCATTATTCACGTGCATTAAGCTCACCAAGGTTTTTTTGGATGAGTCTTGCAACAAACGTTCAAGTTGCTCATAATCAACCTCTCCACAGGCATTCAAATTCAAATATACCGGTTCGATACCATAGTTTTTATGAAGTTCGTCTATGGTATGAAGCACTGCGTGGTGTTCAATTTTTGAAGAAATGATGCGTTGTACACCCAGATCTCTCACACAACTGTTTAAGATTAAATTATCGGCTTCGGTTCCGCCGGAAGTAAAAATAATTTCGGCAGCAGCACATCCCAATTGCTTGGAAATGGTTTTTCTGGTGTTTTCAATAATAGATTTAGATGACCTTCCGTAAGAATGTGTAGATGAAGGGTTTCCAAAAGAATTTTTCATTACTTCATAAACCCTGTCGATGACTTCATTACGCATTTGGCTGGTTGCGGCACTATCAAAATAAACGCTATTCATACTTCAAAAATAGTTTAATTGAAATTAATTGGAGTAAGTTCCGTTTTAAGTTTTGCAAAACTATTACTTTTGTGGAATACATTCCTGTTATGAGAAACTTTTTTTTATCGTTGTTCATTGTAATAAGCTTTAGTGCCTGTAATGACGGCGATGTGATTGTGACTTCTTTTGATTTTGAGTCTATTGACCTCAATGTGTGTGGCGATGTGGGAGATTATGTGTTTTTTAAAATCAACAACACCAATTTGGAAACCCTTTCGTTTCAACTTAGAACACAAGATTCATTATTAACCAAAGAAGATACCTTAACTTTCAATATTGATGCAACGACAAATGTCGTGAATTACAGAACGTTTTCTGATGAGATTCCCACTGACTATTTCTGCAGTTCTATTCCACCTACTGCTCCAGAAATTAAATTAGATTACACAAGCACTGAAGGAATCGCTAATGTGCAAACACGTATTACTGATACGATATTTACAGGCATTGGCATTGATCAAGACACTTCATTTGTTTATACGACCTCTATTGTTTTAGAAAACATAAAATTAGTAAGTGAAAACGAGACAATTATACAAGAAAGAATTGAGATGGGTGCTTTAAACTCAACTGAGCAGTAAGCTATTTAGGATTTTGGAAAATATACACCTCGGTAGCACCGCGGCCATATTTCTGATAATCAGCATCATAAAACTTAAGATTCTCATAACGGTTTAGCAGATATTCCAGTTCGGTGCGCAACACACCCTCTCCCACTCCGTGAATAAAAACCAATCGCTGTATGCGGTTGTTGATGGCAAATTCCAGTTGACGTTTTGCAGTATCCATTTGAAGATTGAGCATATCAAAATTGTCCATGCCACGGGTTGATTTGATAAGCTGATTGATATGCAAATCCACCTCCATAGCAGGCGCATGCCGTTCTTTTTTTGAAGGAACAGGGGTGTTTTTTCGTTTGACCGTTTCTTTGTCTTTTAAGATGCTTTCTGTTGGGGTGGTATTTCTGAAGTCAAAAGGAAGTTCTTCGTCAATTTTTATCAACTCTTTTGTATTGAATTCCAGAGTAAATCCATCGCGTGTTTTTATGTGAACCATGTCCTTAACCACAGTAATCACTCGACCTTCCATAAGCTCGTCAATGGCACTCACCCAATCACCTTCTTGTAGTTTCACTTAAAAAATTGTTTTGGTAAAAGTAAACAAAATCTAAAAAAGGCAACCATTAAATTCACAAATGCTGAATAAAAATAGCTATCAAAATGAGCTAAAACCCTGAAAACATCCACCTAAGAATCAAACAGATAATCGAAAATATTAGTAAAATTTTGATTATTTTTAAAATTAAATTGTATTTTTGATACATTAAATCACAGTGAACCCCAAACTACTGTATAATAAACCGAAAATTATGAAACACCTACTACTCTCAGCATCCCTATTGCTAGTTGCTAGTAATTTGACTGCCCAATCAGACTTACACGTAAGTCCCAATGGTGCCACAGACAGTTACATTTATGCCAACGATGTGGTACTTTATGTTGAAAACGACATCAATCTAGTTGAAAATAATACAGTTGACACCCAAGCAAGTATCTATCTGCGCGGTGATGCACAACTCATTCAAGGAGACAAACTAGCCTCACAAAACAGTGGTACAGGAAGTATCTCAGTATGGCAACGAGGATGGGCCAATGCTTATGATTACAACTACTGGGCATCCCCTGTGGGAATCCCTGCCGGTGCAGCCGGAAACACCAATTTTGGTATTGAACGAATTTTTGAGGTTAGAAATGATGGCTCAGATAATCTTGAACCAACAAGAAGTACTCCACAAAATACGATCTTTGGATTAAATGGTGTTAAAAGCTCTGTTCCTGATGGAGATGATAATACTTTAAGAGTATCAAGACGATGGATCTATACGATGAGAGCTCAATCTGGTTATAGCAATTGGATTTTTATTGGTCAAAACCCAAATCTTGTTGTAGGTGAAGGCTTTACTATGAAAGGAACAGGTTTACCAGGTCAGGTTGGAAATGCACACGACCAATTATACGACTTTAGAGGAAGGCCTAATGATGGAAATATTTCAATTACTGTTGCTCATAACGGTGGTTCAATGGGTGAAGAAACCTTAACAGGAAACCCTTATCCATCGGCATTAGACATGGCTGAATTTTTATTGAACAATCCTGACATTGATGCAACAGCTTACTATTGGGATCAAAACAGAGCGACAAATTCACACTATATAGAAGCCTATCAAGGAGGTTACGGTAGCTGGATACCTGGTGGTGGTGCAGCTGGAACTTACGCAGTCCCTACCTTTATTATGTATGATGGTTCAGGAAATCCTTTACCAGGTGATGTTGGCTTAGGAACTCCTGTTCAAAGACGGTATGCACCAATTGGTCAAGGATTCATGGTTCGAGGTGATGCAAGTATTTCTGGAACGGGCACTGCAACTTTTACCAATTCAATGCGAAGACATGTTGCTTTAGGTGCTGGTAATTTGAGCGAATTTAGAAATAATTCCGGTTCATCATTTTCAGCTTCTTCAGGTAGTGTTACTTTACCTCCTGAGCCAGGTTTTAATTTTCCCACCTTACGTTTCCACGTTGAAATAAATGATTTATATGTTAGAGATATGGTAATGATTTTCTCTTCAGAAACCACCAAAGGAAAAGACCGTGGCTGGGATGCTAAGCACCCATCAATAGTTAATAGCGGTGATGCCTTCTGGAAATTGGAAGATGAAACAGCTCCTTATGTCATACAATCACGTCCTTTTGATGAATATGATGTCATTCCACTGGGCTTGAGAGTGAGAAATGGAAATACAAACTTTGTCGTCAAAGTTGCTGAGTCTCACAATTTCAATAACAATATGTATTTGTATGACCTTGTAAACAACCAATACCAGCGTTTGGATTCAGAGAACAAAGCTGTTATTACTCACAACGGTACTGCCGGGAAGATTGAAGATCGTTACTTTATTGTCTTTAGAAGAGGCATTCAGGATGAACAAATCCCACAGAAAATTACTGAGATGAATCTTGATTTCTTCCAGAACAACAAGCTTTCACAACTTGAAGTCTTTAATCCGGAGACCATTGATATCAAATCGGCATCAGTATATGATATGGCCGGTAAATTAATGATTCACGAAAAGAATTTAGGAAAACAAAACACTTACACCTTCTCCACAGCAAACTTAAGCAGTGGTGTGTATCTTGTCAAACTGGTCACTCAAGACGATATTATTGTTGATTATAAAGTGACAGTTCACAACAAAAATTAGAAAACTCATTATATCCATATAAATTGAAGCCGCTCCAGGGAGCGGCTTCTTCATTTTAAATGAATCTGCATGACGGTTAAAATAATTTTATTATCTTTATGTAGCTAATTTTAAACTATTTAACCAATGGAAAATCAAAACAATCAAATCATGTCTGTCAAAGACTGGTTCATTACCGTCTTTGTCGCGGCCATTCCTTTAGTGGGACTCATTATGTTATTTGTATGGGCTTTTGGAAGTTCAACCAATGCCACAAGAACAAATTGGGCAAAAGCACTTTTGCTTTGGTATGCCGTCATTCTTGTTCTTTACATCTTGATTGCTGTCATTTTTGGAGCAGCCTTTTTAACAGGAATGAGTGATATGGATATGAACTATTAAATTATTTTTATATTTACTTTTCAAACTGTTTGAGTGTTTTTATGATAATGGAAACACAATCCAGCAGTTGTTCTTCGTTCATCACCAAAGGCGGCGCAAACCGAATAATATTGCCGTGAGTGGGTTTTGCCAGCAGTCCGTTGTCACGTAAAGCAATGCAGATATCCCAGGCAGTCGAACTATCTTCAGAATCATTGATGACAATGGCGTTTAAAAGTCCGCGTCCTCTCACCAGTTTTACGATTGAACTTTCTTCAATGTATTTGTTTAGTTCACTTCTAAAGAGCTTGCCCAAAACTCTGGAGTTGAGCGCAAGGTTTTCTTCTTTTACAACTTCCAATGCGGCCATACCAACGGCAGCGGCTATAGGATTCCCACCAAAAGTGGAACCGTGTTGACCGGGTTTTATGACATTCATAATGGCGTTATCAGCCAATACCGCTGAAACCGGATAAGCACCTCCTGAAAGGGCTTTCCCAAGAATCAAAATATCAGGGCGGCTGTAAGTTGCTTGTCGTTCACAGTGATTTTCACAGCTACAGTTTCCACAAACAGCGAGCAATGAACCTGTTCTGGCAATACCGGTTTGGATTTCATCTGCCATAAAAAGCACATTGTGCTTGTTGCACAACGCCTTTGCTTTGCTCATATAATCATCAGCCGGAGTATAAACTCCCGCTTCTCCCTGAATGGGCTCTATAAGGAAGCCTGCCACATTTTTACTGCTTTTAATGGCGTTTTCCAATGCCTCGATATCATCATATGGAATTTTGATAAACCCGGGTGTAAAGGGTCCGAAGTTCTTTCGGGCATTTTCATCGTTTGAAAACGAAATCACTGTGGTGGTTCTTCCGTGAAAATTATTTTCTGCAACAATAATTTGAGCTTCCCGTTCTTCCACGCCTTTGACTTCATAAGCCCATTTTCTTGCAATTTTTATAGCTGTTTCAACGGCTTCGGCACCTGTATTCATCGGTAAAACCTTGTCAAAGCTGAAATATTCTGTGATGTATTTTTCAAATTTCCCAAGCATATCATTGTGAAATGCACGAGAAGTTAGTGTAAGTGTTTCCGCTTGACGGGACATTGCATTTACGATTTTGGGATGACAATGTCCTTGATTCACAGCCGAGTAAGCCGATAAAAAATCATAGTATTTTTTTCCTTCCACATCCCAAACGTGAACCCCTTTTCCTTTACTTAAAACAACTGGTAACGGGTGGTAATTGTGAGCACCGTGTTTGTCTTCTAATTCAATGGCCTGTTGTGATGTGATTTTGTCTAAAGTAAGCATAGATCAAATTTTTAACTGTTTAATAAAAGTAATTCCTTCTTGGTAAAATAGAGCGGAGAGAAATCATCCTTAAAACACAAAAATAGCTATAATCTTATGAAATTATCAATAAACCAGGTTAAAAAAGGCCACGAATGCACGAATAATTTACAGGACTGCTTATTAAAGCTTTTGTTGACCAAATGATCCCTTTCATCAGCAGGTAAGGAGCTATACAATGTTTTCAGTGCCTGAAAGAAAATTCCTCTCATTGCAACCTGCCATCAAAACTTGATAAAATTTTTAAAGCATCACAAAATAGTGCGAAATGTCATTTTTAAGCTTTCGCGAAAAGATTACTTTTGAAATTCAATCCAATAACTATGTCTGATTCCAGGGGTTACTCGTTAAAGAAAATCGCAAAATACCCGTTTATCTACGCCCGAAACACAAAAGTGGGGATGTTTTTATTGTGTATTGCCATTGCCGCCGGATTGACATTTTTTCTAGGGGATGATACATTTGTAAGGACACAGCACATTGTTCTCTTCTTGTTATTTTTTTCTATGCTGTTGTGGTTTACCGAAGCCATTCCTCCTTTTGCTGTGGGGATTTTTATTGTGGGTTATCTCATTTTTTTTATGGGCCGGGAAGGTACTATGGACGTGCAACAATATGTACAAACCTGGTCTGACGGGGTTATCTGGTTATTTCTCGGCGGATTTTTCCTCGCTGAAGGTATGCGAAAAACGAGGCTTGATATCAGGTTACTTATTATTACAGCTCCACGGTTTGGCGACAAAGCAAAATACATCATTCTTGGATTGATGTTTGTCACGGCCATTTTATCAATGGTGATGAGTAATACTGCTACTACAGCCATGATGCTGGCAACGGTAACGCCGCTCTTTTCCAAAATTGACAACAAAGCCATGCAAAAGGCTTTTCTATTAGGTATTCCAACAGCTGCTGCCATTGGCGGGATGGGAACCATTATTGGCTCTGCGCCTAATGCGATTGCTGTAGGTGCACTGGAAGCCATAGGGATTAAAATAAGTTTCCTGCAGTGGATGAGTGTGGGTGTGCCGGTGGCTTTGCTCCTCACCTTTTTGACCTGGAAGCTATTATTGAGTAAGTACAAACTGGGCGAACTCAAACTATCAACCGATTTTATTAAAGATCTTGAACGAAAAAAAGATCACAAAAAAGAAGAAAAGCTTCAAAAACGCATTGTATTTTTTGTTTTGCTCGTCACTGTTTTTTTATGGCTCACTTCACAATGGACAGGTATTCCGGTGGCAGCTGTTTCCGGAATTCCCATAGTCGCTTTAACGATGATGGGTATCATTGATGCTGATGATGTGAGAAAACTCCCCTGGGACACCCTGATGCTTGTTGCCGGAGGACTTGCGTTAGGAATTGCCATACAGGAACAGGAATTGGCTCTTTATTTTATATCAAAAATCAGTGTTTTTGACTTTAATGTTTACATTCTCCTTTTGTTATTTAGTTTGCTAACCGTGACTTTGTCTAATTTTATGAGCAATACTGCAGCAACCACCATTCTGGTGCCTGTGGCGATTTCGTTGATAAGTATGTATGGCGATGTGAACCCTGTTTTATTTACGATGGTTATTGGACTGAGTGCATCCTGTGCCCTGCTCCTTCCGGTCTCGACACCTCCCAATGCCATTGTTTACAGCACAGGACTCGTGGAGCAGTCAGAATTCAGGCTCGCAGGATTTTTTATTGGTATCACCGGACCCGTGGTTATTATATTATGGACGTTGTTGCTCACTTTCGTTTTTTCTAAAAGCGATGAAATTGGTGTTGAAATAAACTGAAAATCTAAGTCAAACCCTTATTTTTGCCCTATGGCAAGAAATAAGAATAAAAGACAGATTTTTGAAAATATAGCCGTCATCGACGCCGGTGCAAAAGGAAAAAGCATCGCCAAAGCGCCTGACGGAAAAGTAATTTTCCTTGGAAACGCCATCCCCGGTGATGTGGTGGATGTGCAAACCACCAAAAAAAGAAGTGCTTATTATGAAGGAGAGGCCATTGCATTTCACGAATTATCAGATAGAAGAACGGAGCCCAAGTGCATTCACTTTGGGGTTTGTGGTGGATGCAAATGGCAAAATATGAAGTATGACGATCAGCTATTTTTCAAACAAAAAGAAGTGGAAAACAACCTGAGACGCATCGGAAAAGTGGAACTTCCGGAAATCACTCCAATTCTTGGGTCTGAAAAACAGTATTATTACAGAAATAAAATGGAATTCTCCTTTTCAGACAGCAGATGGTTAACGCTGGACGAAATCAAAAGCGAACAAGAAATCACTAACAAAAATGCGCTGGGGTTTCACATTCCCGGAATGTGGGATAAAATTTTAGATTTAAAAGAATGTCACCTTCAAGGAGAACCCTCAAACAGCATTCGTCTTGCTGTCAGGGATTTTGCAATTAAAAACAATCTTACTTTTTTTAACACCCGAAATCAGGAAGGATTTTTACGCACATTGATGATAAGAACGAGTACCACTGGTGAGATTATGGTGTTGGTTCAGTTTTTTGAGGAAAACAAAGCCAATCGGGAACTGCTGCTCAATTTTATTGGGGAACAATTTCCCGAGATTACCTCTCTCCTTTACGTTATCAATTCCAAAGGAAATGATACCCTGTATGACCAAGATATTATTTGCTACAAAGGGAATGACCATATTTTTGAAGAAATGGAAGGATTGAAATTTAAAATCAATGCCAAGTCCTTTTACCAAACCAATTCTGAGCAAGCGTATGAATTGTATAAAATCACCCGAGACTTTGCCGGATTAACCGGAAATGAACTCGTTTATGACCTCTATACAGGCACCGGAACTATTGCCCAGTTTGTAGCCAAACAAGCCAAGAAAGTAGTAGGTGTAGAATCTGTTCCCGATGCCATTACAGCTGCAAAACAAAACGCGCAATTAAACGGAATTGAAAACGTTGAATTCTTTGTGGGCGATATGAAAAAAGTGTTTACTCAGGAATTTATTAATCAAAATGGAATTCCTGATGTAATCATCACAGACCCTCCCCGCGATGGGATGCACAAAGAAGTGGTTCAGCAAATACTGAATGTAACTCCGGAGAAAATAGTCTATGTGAGCTGTAACAGTGCGACCCAGGCAAGAGATTTAGCACTTATGGATGAAAAATACAAAGTAGTAAAAACACAGGCCGTTGATATGTTTCCACAAACACATCACGTAGAAAATGTTGTACTTTTGGTAAAACGCAATTGATGAAAAAAGCAGTATTTCTAATTATAGGCATCTTATTTCTTACCATAGGTTGTACCCGGGATGATATATGTACTCCGGAAACTTCAAAAACACCCTTATTGATTATTAAGTTTTTTAATTCAGAAAACCCGGAAGCTCCAAAGACTGTCAATGAATTTACTGTTTTTCGCCCACAGGACGAGTTTAGCTTATTTGCTCCAGTGAGTACAGATTCCATTGCCATTCCTCTTGAAACAAGTCTTGACTTTACGGAATATTTTTTCGTTTCAAACGCAAATGACAGTATCCCACTTGCAGACTTTATAACTTTTACCTATAGCCGGGAAGATGAATATATTAACAGAGCCTGTGCTTTTAGAACTAATTTTAGAGATTTAGATCTTTCAATAGACAATCCCACTCCACTAAGCTGGATTGATGAAATCATTATACAAACAGATAGTGTAAATGCAAGAAATCAAAATGAAGCACACCTTTCTATTTTTCATTAGTTTGCTGTTTTTTGTGCCCATATCAAGAGCACAATCAACTGACGAAACATCAAATGACACTTTGGTCCACAAAGAAAAGTTTGGTTTGCGTGTTGGCATTGATTTGTTTAAACCCGCCAGAACCTTATTTGATGATGATTACACTGGGTTTGAAATCATGGGAGATTATAGAGTTTATAAAAATTACTATGCAGCATTAGAATTGGGAAATGAGGAAAAAACAACCTTTGATGACAATCTCACCTCAAAAGGGGAAGGAAGTTATTTTAAGCTGGGGTTTGATTACAATGCGCATAATAATTGGGCCGGACTAAACAATATGATTTTTGCCGGTTTGCGGTATGGTCTTTCTTCCTTTTCACAAGAACTTATTGAATATCAAATTGCAACAGAAGCTCCCTTTTTTCCACCGGATGTACGAACAGAACCAATTGTTTTTGATGGGTTAACTGTTCATTGGGTAGAAGCAATTGTGGGTATTAAAACTGAAATTTTAAACAATTTATACCTTTCCATTAACCTTCAACTCAAGAACAGAGTTTCTGAGACAACACCTGAAAATTTTGAAAATTTATTTATTCCCGGTTTTGGACGCACTTATGAAAACAGCAAATTTGGAGCAGGCTTTGGTTATGGAATTAGTTATTTAATTCCGATTGTGAAGAAATGAGATATTAAAATTCCAAATCACTAAGCACCAAATTAAAATTTGGTTACTAGTTCAATTGTTAATTGTTTTTCATACAATATCCAGCAAAATTATAAAAACTAGATCTGCTAAAGCTTCGACTCCTCTAAGCCTAGGCTTAATGAAACCTGACACGAGTGAAGCGAACTGTGCGAAGCTAAACTTGAAACTTTAAACAATAAACCTGAAACCTATCTACCCTCTTCTTCGGGTGCCTTCATAGAGTTCATATTTTACAAAACGTGCTTCCAGTTTTCCGTTAAATGTTTTGATTTTTCTGGAGGGTCTTAACCCTACAAACTTGAGTGCTTCCAAGTTTCCGGTTATGAGCCAGGCATGTGAATTGGGGTAGCCGTGTTTTAAGGTATTGCCAATTTCAGTGTAAAAGCTTTCTATATCAATACTTAAGCGTTCGTCATAAGGGGGATTAAAAACAATCTGCAAGGGGCCTTCATTGCTCTTTTTGGTTTTAAAAAAATCTTCGTGACTCACCTTAATGAATTCTTCAAGGTTGGCATTTTTGATATTTTCTTTCGCTTTAGCTACAGCTGAAGGTGCTTTATCATACCCAGTAATTGTAAAATGAAAATTTTTCACCTTTTTAAGCATCGCCTCTTCAATGGTTTCAAAAAGGGCGTCGTTATAATCTTTCCAATGCATAAACCCAAATTCCGGACGGTTAATATTTGCCGGAATATTACAAGCAATCATCGCTGCTTCGATTAAAAATGTGCCACTACCACACATGGGATCCAAAAAATCACTTTGTCCTGTCCAACCTGATTGGATGAGTAATCCTGCGGCCAATACTTCATTGATGGGAGCAATATTAACTTCTTTTCTGTACCCTCTCAAATGCAAACTTCCTCCTGAACTATCGAGGGATAGCGTGCATTTGTCTCCTTGAATGTGAATGTTTATTTGAAGTTCAGGTCTTTGGGTATCCACATTGGGTCTGATTCCGGTTTTGTCTCTCAATTGATCAACAATCGCATCTTTAACTTTGTGAACTACATAAAGTGAATGATTAAAAAAGTCTGACGACACACTGGCGTCAAGCGAAAAAGTAGTGTTTTGGTTGAAATATTGCAACCAGTCAAACTTTTGTACTTGCTGGTATAAATCCTGATCATTTCTGGCTTTAAAGGAATAAATGGGTTTTAAAATCTTGATAGCTGTTCGCAAACTCAGGTTGGCTTTATACATAAAGCCCAAGTCACCAATAAAGCTAACACTCCTTGTGCCTAATTCTACTTTTTGGGCACCAAGGTCTTTAAGTTCTTTTGCTAGGATTTCTTCAAAGCCAAATAAGGTTTTGGCAACCATTTTATAGTTATTTTCCATAATCATTTTCTCAATGCTGCAAAAATACGTTAATTTAGACGTGTTAAAGAACGACGATGCAAAAAGAAACAGAAAATTGGTTTACTTCCTGGTTTGATACGCCCTTTTATCACATATTATACAAAGACAGAGATTATGAAGAGGCGTTGGTTTTTATGAAAAACCTTACGAGCTTTTTAGAACTTGAAAAAGGTGAAACTATTTTGGATTTGGCTTGTGGCAAGGGAAGGCACGCGATAAGTTTAAATGAGTTGGGGTATGATGTTACCGGTGTTGACCTTTCGCCGGCGAGCATTGTGTATGCCAAAAACTATGAAAATGAAACCCTTCATTTTGATGTTCATGATATGTGTACACCCTATCATAAAAGATTTGATGCGGTTTTTAATTTGTTTACCAGTTTTGGATATTTTGAAAATGAACATGACAATCTGAGAACACTAATGGCTATCAAAGCAAACTTGAATCCTAACGGAAAAGCCGTGATTGATTTTATGAATGTGAATGCTATCATTAATAATCTGGTTGAAAAAGAAACCAAGACTGTTGAAAAGATTACTTTCAACATCCATCGCTATGTGAAAGATGGCTATATCATCAAGGATATCTCATTTAAGGATAACAATGAAAATTATTTTTTTACCGAAAAAGTCAAAGCCTTGACTTTGAAAGATTTTCAAGCTTATTTTAAAAGGGCCGATATTGATTTATTGTTTACTTTTGGGAATTATAATTTGGGTCCGTTTGACCCTGAAAAATCGCCCAGATTAATTCTTATTTTTAATTGATGCATTACCTTTTACCCATTTTAGCGATTGTTGCAGGATATGTGTTTGTCATCCTTTTCAAACCTAAAAAACCTAGTAGTATCAAGTTATTTTTAGCTTTCAGTGGTGCTTTTTTATTGGCGCTAACTGTTTTTGAATTACTTCCGGAAGTGTATGAATCTGAAGTAAAGTTTGTTGGAGTCTTTATCATGGCCGGTATCCTTCTGCAAATCTTTTTAGAGTTTTTCTCCAAAGGTGCTGAACATGGGCACGTTCATTTACACAAAAACGACACCACTTTTCCCTGGATGCTCTTTGTTAGTTTGAGTGTTCACTCATTTTTGGAAGGGATTCCCGTTCACGATCACGACCATTTGCTGATTGGAATTATCATCCATAAAATCCCCATTGCCATTATTTTAACAGTATTTTTCATCCAGGCAAACTATTCCCGTAAAAACACATTGATTTTCTTATTCCTATTTTCATTAATGACACCCGCCGGAAGTTTTGCTGCTGAAAAATTAGCTTTTTTAAAGGAGTATTATGTTGAAGCCACTGCAGTGGTCATAGGGATCTTTTTACATGTTTCCACTACCATCTTATTTGAAAGCAGTGAAGGGCATAAATTCAATCTGGCCAAGCTTTTAATTGTCATTTTTGCAGCTTTTCTGGCATTTCTGCTTTAGATCACTCTAAGGAAAATAAACAAGTAGTGAAATAAACTTCCCAATAAAACAAAAATATGCCAAATCACGTGGCTAAAATACACCTGATGTCTCACATAAAAAATGATCCCCACACTATAAAAAAGGCCTCCTAAAGAAATTAAAATGAGTCCCAGAGCGTCTGTACTTTCAATCAATGCGTTCAAGTCAAATACAATCAACCAGCCCATAATAAGATAAAGCAGTAGAGAAAGCACTTCAAATCGCCCTGTATAAAATAATTTAAGAATGGTGCCAATGGCTGCTATACCCCAAACCGTCCAAAACAAAATCCATCCCCTGCTGTCAGCAAGTAAAAGTAAAACGATGGGGCTGTATGTCCCAGCTATTAATACATAAATACTTATGTGATCAAAGATTCTGAGTTTATTTTTTCTGCTTTCACGCTTTTCTAAATGATAGATAGTTGATGCAAAATAAAGAAGAATGAGGGATCCTCCATAAAGGCACACACTTAAAATACTTTGCAAGGAGCCGTGAGTTTCAAAGAGGAGTAACAATACAAATCCCAAAATACTAAGAGCAAAGCCTATCCCGTGGGTAATCCAGTTATAAAATTCTTCTTGTTGGGTTTGGGTTCGCATAGATTAAAATAAGCAAAAGGGATCAGATTATTTTTATGATGTTCTTTTACAAATATCAAAAAAAAACCCCTCATCGTTAAATGAAGGGTTTTAAAAGAAGGCGGCGACATACTCTCCCACTGGATAGCAGTACCATCTGCGCTAACGGGCTTAACTACTCTGTTCGGAATGGTAAGAGGTGAGCCCCGTTGCTATAACCACCTTAAGCTGTAAAGCAGTAGTGAGATTTTAGTATTGAGTAGTGAGACAAAAATCTCCATACTCTATTCTCAAAACTAACTTCTAATGACATAACATAAAGGAAAAAACAATACTAGAATAATTAGGTAATCTTTAATTTATAAAGAGTTAGCTCCCTGCCTGTCTTGCAACAGGCAGGAGGCGGTGTACATAAGCTTACGGGTTATTAGTATCACTCGGCTATGACATTACTGCCTTTACACCTATGACCTATCAACGTGGTAGTCTCCCACGACCCTTAAAAGAAATCTCATCTTGTGGTGGGTTTCGCGCTTATATGCTTTCAGCGCTTATCCCTTCCCGACGTAGCTACCCAGCAATGCTCCTGGCGGAACAACTGGTACACCAGCGGTCAGTCCAACTCGGTCCTCTCGTACTAGAGTCAGATCCACTCAAATTTCTTACGCCCGCTGTAGATAGAGACCGAACTGTCTCACGACGTTCTGAACCCAGCTCGCGTGCCACTTTAATGGGCGAACAGCCCAACCCTTGGGACCTTCTCCAGCCCCAGGATGTGACGAGCCGACATCGAGGTGCCAAACCCCCCCGTCGATGTGAGCTCTTGGGGGAGATCAGCCTGTTATCCCCGGCGTACCTTTTATCCTTTGAGCGATGGCCCTTCCATGCGGAACCACCGGATCACTATGCTCTACTTTCGTACCTGATCGACCTGTATGTCTCTCAGTCAAGCTCCCTTATGCCATTGCACTCTACGCACGGTTACCAAGCGTGCTGAGGGAACCTTTAGAAGCCTCCGTTACTCTTTTGGAGGCGACCACCCCAGTCAAACTACCCACCAAGAACTGTCCCCCGCTTATGCGGGGTTAGGCTTCAAATAAGTAAAGGGTGGTATTTCAACAATGACTCCACAACGCCTGGCGACGCCGCTTCATAGTCTCCCACCTATCCTACACATTACTTATCCAAAGTCAATACTAAGCTATAGTAAAGGTGCACGGGGTCTTTTCGTCCCACAGCGGGTAATCGGCATCTTCACCGATACTACAATTTCACCGAGCTCATGGTTGAGACAGTGTCCAGATCGTTACACCATTCGTGCAGGTCGGAACTTACCCGACAAGGAATTTCGCTACCTTAGGACCGTTATAGTTACGGCCGCCGTTTACTGGGGCTTCAATTCAATGCTTCTCCGAAGATAACATCTCCTCTTAACCTTCCAGCACCGGGCAGGTGTCAGGCCCTATACTTCATCTTTCGATTTTGCAGAGCCCTGTGTTTTTGATAAACAGTCGCCTGGACCTCTTCACTGCGGCCCCCAAGTAAACTTGGGGGCGACCCTTCTCCCGAAGTTACGGGTCGATTTTGCCTAGTTCCTTAACCATGAATCTCTCGAGCACCTTAGAATTCTCATCCCAACTACCTGTGTCGGTTTGCGGTACGGGCTGCTTCACTCGCTTTTCTTGGAAGTCGCTACTCTGGATTATCACCGCAGCCGTAGCCTTAGTGTACTATCGCCGTGTTACCACTGGCTTCAACGTACTATTCCGTCAGTACGCACCAAATTCACGCCTCCGTCACTTTTAGTGTGAGCAGGTACAGAAATATTAATCTGTTGTCCATCCACTACCCCTTTCGGGTTCGCGTTAGGCCCCGACTAACCCTCAGCTGATTAGCATAGCTGAGGAAACCTTAGTCTTTCGGTGTGCGGGTTTCTCGCCCGCATTATCGTTACTTATGCCTACATTTTCTTTTCTAATTAGTCCAGCAAGCCTTACAGCTCACCTTCAACCCCATTAGAATGCTCCCCTACCAGTTATATATAATATAAATCCATAGCTTCGGTAGTATATTTATGCCCGATTATTATCCATGCCGGATCGCTCGACTAGTGAGCTGTTACGCACTCTTTAAATGAATGGCTGCTTCCAAGCCAACATCCTAGCTGTCTGTGCAATCCAACCGCGTTTATTCAACTTAATATACATTTTGGGACCTTAGCTGATGGTCTGGGTTCTTTCCCTCTCGGACATGGACCTTAGCACCCATGCCCTCACTGCTGATTATCATTTTATAGCATTCGGAGTTTGTCAGGAATTGGTAGGCGGTGAAGCCCCGCATCCAATCAGTAGCTCTACCTCTATAAAACTAGTTATCAACGCTGCACCTAAATGCATTTCGGGGAGTACGAGCTATTTCCGAGTTTGATTGGCCTTTCACCCCTACCCTCAGGTCATCCCAAGACTTTTCAACGTCAACGGGTTCGGTCCTCCACTATGTGTTACCACAGCTTCAACCTGCCCAAGGGTAGATCACACGGTTTCGCGTCTAACACTACTGACTAAAGCGCCCTATTCAGACTCGCTTTCGCTACGGATCCGTGACTTAATCACTTAACCTTGCCAGCAACGTTAACTCGTAGGCTCATTATGCAAAAGGCACGCCGTCATCCGCCATAGGCGGACTCCGACCGCTTGTAAGCGTATGGTTTCAGGTTCTATTTCACTCCGTTATTCACGGTTCTTTTCACCTTTCCCTCACGGTACTGGTTCACTATCGGTCTCTCAGGAGTATTTAGCCTTAGCGGATGGTCCCGCCAAATTCATACAGGGTTTCACG
>JAGYJA010000003.1 GCA_018402385.1 Flavobacteriaceae bacterium | reverse complement strand
CGTGTACAAACGACTACAATCGACTACAAACGAAAGTAAATGTATAATAACCGAATAAAATTTGGAGGCTATCACATCTTTGTACCGTTGAATGAAACCAACAGGTCGAAACAACAAAATGTATTAACTGTTTAACATTAAATTTTATTATTATGAACGCACTTAGAAACAAAGTACAGTTGATTGGAAGATTGGGTCAAGAACCTGAAATCATTACCTTCGCCGATGGCAACAAAATGGCCAAATTCTCCCTGGCAACAGATGACAGCTACAAAGACAAAGACGGCAAAAAAGTAGAACGCACAGACTGGCACAACGTCGTCATCAAAGGCGGGCTTGTAAAAGTCGTGGAAGGTTATGTCAAAAAAGGACAGGAAATTGCTGTAGAAGGCAAACTCACCACCCGCGACTGGGAAGACAAAGAAGGTAACAAACGCTACATCACCGAAGTGCTATGTAACGAGCTGTTGATGCTTAGCAAATAAAACAGCACCTATATTATAAAATCCCGGGACGCTTAAGTACCGGGATTTTTTTACCAAAAATAAATCTCTTGTGCCAGCCTGTAGGTATTGGCATGAGCCTCCACGATAATTTTAAGATCCGGTGAATAACCGCCACCCATGCTGCACATAACTGGAATTTTATGGTCCTGGCAGGTTTGTAATACATAACGGTCCCGTTCTTTACAACCATCAATAGTGCAGCTGAGCCTTCCTAGCTTGTCACTTTCCAAAATATCCACGCCACAGAGATAGTAAATAAAATCGGGTTGTTGTTCTTCAATCAACTTTGGAAGGGTTTCTTTCAGGGTTTTTAGATAGACAGTATCACTCGTTCCATCAGGCAAAGCAATATCCAAATCTGATTTTTCCTTCTGAAACGGATAGTTTCCGGCACCGTGCATAGTGAATGTAAATACCGAAGGATCTTCTTGAAAAATTTCAGCGGTACCGTTGCCTTGATGCACGTCGAGATCGACGATGAGTATCTTTTTAGCCAACCCTTTATTTAATAAATACCGAGCCCCAATCGCCTGATCGTTATACAGACAAAACCCTTCACCGCGATTGGTATATGCGTGGTGTGTACCGCCGGCGATGTTCATGGCAATACCATATTTCAAGGCATACTCACTGGCCTGAATGGTTCCCTGTGTGATGATACTTTCCCTTTTCACCAAAGTTTCACTTAAAGGAAAACCTATTTTTCGCGCCGCACTTTTACTTAATGTTTGGTTTTTAAGGTGATTAAGGTATTCTTGGGTGTGTACCGCCAAAATGTGCGCTTCATCTGCAGCTCCGGGTTCAAAAAAATTTTCAGCAGTACACGTTCCTTCGTGCAACAATTGCTGCGGAATCAATTCATATTTGTCCATAGGGAACCGGTGTCCTTCCGGGAGTGGGTGTTTGTAAATAGGATGGTAAGCTATTTTGAGCATTTTATATTTTTAATGCCGACAAAAAATCCGCGAAAATCTGCCTAATCCGCGTCCTCCGCGTGCTATTTATAACTTATGCAATTTCAACTGTATGCGTTTTCGGTCTATATCCACATCCAGTACTTTTACCACGATTTGCTGATGCAAACTCACGTGGGCATTGACATCGCTTACAAAACCATCAGCGAGGTTGGAGATATGAATGAGGCCGCTTTCTTTGATGCCGATGTCCACAAAACATCCGAAATTGGTAATGTTGTTGACGATACCCGGCAACAATTGGCCTTCTTTCAGGTCGTTGATGGTTTTGATGTTTTGGTTAAAAGTAAACACCTTTGCCTGCTCCCGCGTGTCGAGTCCCGGTTTTTCAAGTTCGTTAATAATGTCTTTCAATGTTAGCAGACCCACAGTCTCACTTACATATTTTTCCTTCGGAATGTTTTTTAAAACTTCCGTATTTCCAATCAAATCAGAAACTTCCCTCTTTAAATCCTTGGCCATTTGTTTGACCAAACCATAACTCTCAGGATGCACGGCCGAGTTGTCCAATGGATTCTTTCCGTTTTTAATGCGTAAAAACCCCGCACTTTGCTCAAAAGCTTTTCCGCCCAGACGCGGTACTTTTTTGATTTCCTCTCGGGAGGTAAATGCACCGTTTTCCTCGCGGTATGCAAAAATATTTTCTGCCAGTTTGGGTCCAACACCTGAAACGTATGCAAGCAAAGAACGACTTGCTGTATTGATATTCACTCCCACCGAATTTACACAACGTTCCACCACCCGGTCAAGAGCTGTTTTCAATTTGGTTTGATCCACATCGTGCTGGTATTGACCTACACCAATGGACTTGGCTTCGATCTTTACCAGTTCGGCAAGTGGGTCGGCAAGTCGCCTTCCAATGGAAACGGCACCCCGAACGGTCACATCATAATTTGGAAATTCTTCCCGGGCAATTTTGGAAGCCGAATAAATGGAAGCTCCCGCTTCGCTAACCACAAACACCTGAATAGTATTCTTAAATTGGATTTTTCTGATGAGCCGCTCCGTTTCTCGGGAAGCGGTGCCGTTACCGATGGCGATGGCTTCGATTTTATGAGCATCGGCCAGCGAACTAATTTTTTTGATGGCACCCTTTTCATCATTTTGAGGTGCGTGCGGAAAAATGGTTTCGTTGTGCTTGAGGTTGCCTTGTGCGTCCAGACATACCACTTTACAACCTGTCCTGAAACCCGGGTCAATCGCCATAATGCGTTTTTCACCCAGCGGCGCGCCAAGCAACAACTGCTGAAGGTTCTTAGCAAACACTGAAATTGCAGTATCGTCTGCAGCTTCTTTGGCAGCATTCAGGCGTTCATTTGATAGGGCCGGGAAGAGCAGGCGTTTGTAACTGTCTTTGATGGCGAGTTCAATCTGTTCTGCACATTCATTTTGCGATTTGATGATTCTTCTTTCAATGGCTGAAATGGCTTTTTCCTCGTCAATTTCAATTTTTACTTTGATGAATCCTTCGGTTTCTGCACGCAAAATAGCGAGCAAGCGGTGTGACGGACACGTTTTTAAAGCTTCTTCCCATTGAAAATAATCGCGGTATTTTTGGGCTTTTTCGTCTTCGGCTTTGACTTTGGCTACTTTAGATGTAATTAGCGCAAAGTTTTCAAGCTGTTTCCGCAAGGTGTTTCTTATGTCTGAGCGCTCGTTGATCCATTCTGCGATGATGTGCCTTGCGCCCTCAAGAGCGTCTTCCGCTGAAGCGACTTTACCATTTGTATACTTGTGAGCAATGGATTCAAGGTCTGTTGCATTCTGCACCATGATGATTTTAGCCAGGGGTTCCAGTCCGTTTTTACGGGCGGTTTCGGCTTTGGTTTTCCGGCTTTTTTTGAAGGGAAGGTAAAGGTCTTCCAGGGTGGTGAGGTCAGTGGTGTTTTCTATGCTCTTGCGCAATTCCGGTGTTAGTACTTCTTGTTCTTCCAGCGCTTTTAAGATACTGGCTTTGCGCTTTTCAAGGGCTTCAAATTGGTCCTTAAACTGAACGATATCACCAATTTGCACTTCATCCAGATTGCCGGTGCGCTCCTTTCGGTAACGGGCGATGAAGGGAATGGTGCAGTCTTCATTCAATAACTGAACGGTATTTTTTATGCTACCTGTAGGCAGTTGGGTATTTTGGGAGATGTAGAGGAGGAGTTGCTCCATGGAGAATATTCAATTTTTGTTATTGCATTCTAGAAAATTAGCCCGCAGATCGCGCTGATCTTTGCAGATTTTCTATAAGTTTTTCTGCGCACATCTGCGAAATCTGCGGGAGATAAAACTGAACACTAATTTATCGTCATACCATTACCGATACCCTTTCCATCCGGATTCACGAATGCCAACTTCCCATCTGCATTTTCAGTCATTAAAATCATTCCCTGGCTTTCTACGCCACGTAGTTTTCTGGGAGCCAGATTGATGAGAATGGTGACTTGTTTTCCGATGATTTCTTCAGGAGTGAAACTTTCTGCAATCCCTGAAACCACGGTGCGCACATCGAGTCCGGTATCTACTTTTAATACTAAAAGTTTATCGGCTTTGGGCATTTTTTCGGCTTCAATAATGGTGCCTACGCGCATGTCGAGTTTGGTGAAATCTTCAAAGTTTATGGTTTCCTTTTGTGGCATGAGTTTCGGTTTTTCTTCTGTTTGTTTTTCACTTTTATTGGATGCTTTAGTGGCCTCCAATTTGTCAAGTTGTAGCTGTATTTGCTCGTCTTCTATTTTGGAGAAAAGCAATTCGGCTTGACGAATTTGATGACCGGTTTCCAGAGACTTCAGTGTACCCCAGTTTTCAGTATCATAGTTTAAAATGGTTTTTAATTTTTTTGAAGTAAACGGCAAAAACGGCTCGCTTAAAACAGCTAAAGCACCTGCGATTTGTAGGGCGACATACATTACGGTTTTAGTCCGCTCTTCGTCGGTTTTGATAGATTTCCAGGGCTCTTCATCGGCGAGGTATTTATTTCCAAGTCGTGCCAGATTCATCAATTCGCCTTGTGCTTCGCGAAAACGGTAACGCTCAATGGAACTGCCAATTACATCCGGATAGGCTTTCATTTCATTCAGGGTTTGGATGTCAATTTCCCTTAACTCGGAAGGTTCAGGAACATGACCCTCATAATATTTATGGGTCAAAACCGCCACACGGTTGATAAAATTCCCAAAAATGGCAACCAATTCATTGTTGTTTCGCGCTTGAAAGTCTTTCCATGTAAAATCGTTGTCTTTGGTTTCCGGAGCTGTTGCCGTAAGCGTATAGCGCAATACATCCTGTTGCCCTGGGAAATCTTCCAGATACTCGTGCAGCCATACCGCCCAGTTTTTGGATGTGGAGAGTTTGTTGCCTTCCAGATTCAGAAATTCGTTAGCGGGCACATTGTCTGGCAAAATGTAGCTACCTTGCGCCTTGAGCATAGCCGGGAAAATGATGCAATGAAAGACAATGTTGTCTTTGCCGATAAAATGCACCAGTTTGGTGTCGTCACTTTTCCAATAAGGTTCCCAGTCTTTTCCTTCACGGGCAGCCCATTCTTTAGTGGACGAAATATAACCGATGGGCGCATCAAACCAAACATATAGTACTTTTCCTTCTGCACCTTCCACAGGAACGGGGATGCCCCAGTCCAGGTCACGGGTGACAGCACGTGGCCGCAAACCATCATCAATCCATGATTTTACTTGTCCATACACATTGGGTTTCCAGTCTTTTTTATGACCTAGCAGTATCCATTCTTTTAGGAAATCTTCATAGTTTTCCAAAGGTAGAAACCAGTGCTTGGTTTTTTTCAATATAGGCACGGCTCCTGTGATGGTAGATTTTGGATTGATGAGGTCTGTAGCATTCAGAGAAGTTCCGCATTTTTCGCATTGGTCGCCATAGGCTTCATCGTGACCGCATTTCGGGCAGGTTCCGGTAACGAAACGATCGGCGAGAAACTGGTCTGCTTCGGGGTCATATAATTGTTCGGTGACTTCTTCAATGAACTTTCCTTCACTGTGGAGCTTTTTAAAGAATTCTGAAGCGGTTTCGTGATGGATTTTTGCCGAAGTGCGTGAATAATTATCAAAGGTGATCCCGAAATCCACAAACGATTGCTTGATAATGCGATGGTATTTATCAATGACTTCCTGAGGGGAGACACCTTCTTTTTTGGCTTTCATGGGGATGGCCACACCGTGTTCATCACTTCCGCAAATGAAAGCTACATCTTTTCCCTGCATGCGCAAATAGCGTGCATAAATATCAGACGGAACATAAACTCCCGCCAAATGGCCAATGTGAATGGGCCCGTTAGTATATGGCAAGGCTGCGGTGATAGTATAACGTTTTGGTGTGGTCATGAAAGCTCATTTTAGTGGTACAAATGTAAGCAACACAAAGCTATTTCGCGTTAATTTATTGCAAAAGGGAATTTCTAAATGGGGATTTTTATCTAATTTTATAGAAAACAACCCCCAAATGAAAAAGATCATACTTATAGGAGTCCTGTGTGTTTTAATTTCCTGTAAAGGGAAAAAAGAGACCACCAATGTCACTGGTGCACAAATAAGCACAACCAACAAATCAAATCCAAAAAGCTTTTTTGTTGAAAAAATTGCAAACACAAATTCTAAAAAATCCCTTCTCAAAAACTATCCTGATGCCAAACTTAAAGAAGGAGTGGGCATGTTTGAAGAAGGCACTGTTGAACGTGCATACACCATTTTGTACCCCAATACAAAAAATGAAATTCATTTAATCTGGGTCTCGCCTGAAAGGAAAAAGTTGCATCAGGTTTATTTTTCAAATGATGGTGACTGGAGGTCTGAAAAAGCGATTGCAATTGGTACAACGTATGAAGAACTAATTGCGCGCAATGGAAAACCCATAAAGGTATATGGTTTTGGTTGGGATTACAGCGGGGCTGTGGACTGGAATGGTGGAAAACTTGAAGGTAGTAAATTGCAGGTTTTTTTGAAACCCTCAAAACAGCCCAAACCAAAATTTGTTGGCGACAATATTATCAACCCATCAGGAGCAGAATTAAAGGAATTGAATTTAACTGTGGGTCAAATTATTTATCACTTAGGAAATGAATAGACCGGAATATCTCATAAAAGGCGATCAGGTGGCTCTTGTTTCAACGGCACGCAAAATTTCTGTAGAGGAATTAAAGCCTGCCATGGACTTATTAAAATCATGGGGTTTGAAAGCTGTTGTTGGAAAAACCATAGGTGCAGAAGAAAATCAGTTTGCGGGGAGTGACGCTTTACGCGTAAGCGATTTGCAGCACCAGCTTGACAATCCGGAAATCAAAGCGATTTGGTGTGCTCGTGGTGGATATGGAACGGTGCGCATTATTGACCAACTTGATTTTTCAAATTTCAATAAAAGGCCCAAATGGATTATTGGTTATAGCGATGTAACAGTATTGCATAGTCACCTTCATAATCTTGGTTTTAAGACGATTCACGCTGAAATGGCCTTAGAAATCACAAAAAAAACAAGCATGACCCGCAGCACGCTTCGCAATGCCCTTTTTGGAAAATCGCACATAATAAAATATGAAATTCAAAATACTTTTTTTAGGCAAGGGATTGCCAAAGGGCAACTAGTGGGAGGTAACCTCTCTGTCTTGTATTCCCTTTGCGGAAGCCCTTCTGCAATTGATACCAAAGGAAAAATCTTATTTATAGAAGACCTGGATGAATACCTCTACCATATTGACCGAATGATGCAAAACCTAAAACGCAACGGCTTTTTTGAACAACTTTCCGGCTTGATTGTGGGCGGAATGAATGCTATGCGTGACAATACAAAGGCTTTTGGTTTTAAAACCGATAATCCTTTCGGGAAAACGGCTAGAGAAATAGTTAGTGAAACTATTACCGTATATAATTTTCCTGTCTGTTTTGACTTCCCTGCGGGGCATATGGAAAATAATATTGCATTGACAATGGGAAAAGAAGTTAAAATGGAAGTAAAGGATTCCAGTGTTATTCTTACTAATATATAAGTGAGAAGGGGGATAAAATCACTCTTTACAGTAAGTGAAATTTAAAAATAGGTTACAGGTTTACATCTCCTCACTATAATCAGGATAGAGAAAGTTATTGTATGGAAATCGTTGTATGTGCAATTCCCTCACTTTTTCATATACTTTTTTTCTGAATTCCTCCAAGTTGGTTTTTTCAGTAGCTGAAATGAAAACGGCTTCACCATTTACTCTGTTCATCCAGGTGTTTTTCCAATCTTCAAGGGTTTTATGGGCATCGGTTTTTTCGGTTACTAAATCATCTTCGTCAATAGTTTCCGGTTGGTAGGCATCTACTTTGTTAAATACCATTAGTATGGGCTTGTCCCGTCCGTCAATTTCGTCAAGTGTTTGATGGACGGAGTGGATATGATCTTCAAAATTGGGGTGAGAAATGTCAACCACGTGTAATAATAAATCGGCTTCACGCACTTCGTCGAGGGTGCTTTTAAAGGATTCTACCAATTGGGTGGGTAATTTTCTTATAAATCCCACAGTGTCTGTCAATAAAAAAGGAAGGTTTCCAATGACTACTTTTCTAACAGTAGTGTCTAGCGTGGCAAAGAGTTTGTTTTCGGCAAAGACTTCAGACTTGCTGATGGCGTTCATCAAAGTTGATTTTCCCACATTGGTGTAGCCTACTAAAGCAACCCTTACTAATGCGCCACGATTACCGCGTTGCACGGCCATTTGCTTGTCAATGGTTTTGAGTTTTTCTTTTAAAAGGGCAATGCGGTCACGCACAATACGTCTGTCTGTTTCGATTTCGGTTTCACCGGGTCCGCGCATCCCTATACCCCCACGTTGCCGTTCAAGGTGAGTCCACATACCGGCAAGACGAGGGAGGAGGTATTCATATTGGGCGAGTTCCACCTGGGTGGTTGCATAACTGGTTTGTGCACGCTGGGCAAAAATGTCAAGAATCAGATTAGTGCGGTCAATGATTTTACACTTTAATATTTTCTCAATATTCTTTTGCTGGGCAGGGGAGAGCTCGTCATCAAAAATAGTAGCGCCAATTTCGTTTTCTTCTACAAATTTTCTCACTTCTTCCAGTTTACCGGTGCCTATAAATGTTTTGGGGTTGGGCTTTTGCATTTTTTGCATAAACCGTTTTAACACTTCACCGCCGGCAGTATAAGTTAGGAATTCAAGCTCATCGAGATATTCAATGGCTTTGTCTTCATCTTGATTTTGGGTGATTAAGCCAATAAGTATGGCTTTTTCATAGTCTATTTCGAGTTTTTCGAGCATAATTATAATTGTACGACAAAATTACACAATTAGAATGAGGGAATAAAAAAGTTGGGATTTAGTTAAGGATATTTTTGGAAAGATTATGGACATACCTTCTTTAACAAAAGCAAATCAAAAACAGGTCAAAGTTTAGGATCATGTTAGGATGCTCCCACCTTACTAAATAGCAAAAGCAAGGATAATGGAACCCTTGGTTTTTTAGATTGGTTCTAAATTACTGTATTTCATTTAATGATATATTTCTTCTTTATACTTTAGTGTATTATCAGAATGTGTTTATAAAAATCCTAAAGTGCTTTTAGACGACTAAAAAATGTATTTTACCCAATTTAAAAAGTTAATTATTTCTTAATCTATATTAATTTATTACATTAGTGGCTTCAATTTACAACAACATAATTCATATGAAAAAACAACTATTTTTTTGTCTACTAAGTTTATTTTTATTTTCAAATCTTTATTCCCAATCATACAAGCCTGATATTTCTAAGGTTCAAGACTTTATTGCTGAAGTCTATGTAGATGTTGTGGGTGATTTGGGGTATGATACCTCAGAAGGTATTGAGCGGTTTACAAAAATTTTAAATCGTTTTGAGATTGTAAATTCAACAACGAATCCTGAAAACTTTAGTCTTCTTTCTCAAGTCCCAGTTATAAAAACCTATAATAAGGATCTAAAATTTGACGACAATTTTGACCCTAAAAACTTCAACCCTTTTAAATACAAGTTTGAAGTATTTAGTAAAGATAAAACGGTTTATTATCTGGTAGATAATACAGATTATATCATCATTATTCACCCTGAACAAAAATTATAAGAATGAAAAAAAATTACTTTGTTGCGATAACACTGTTTGTGTTTGCAATCCTTTTTAACGGAAACCTTTATGCACAAGGTGCTACTTGTGAAGATGCTGAGCCATTTTGTGCTGGTGGATCCCAATTTGTATTTCCCAACACAACCGGTGTACCTAGTTTTGGGTCTCCTGCCTGTTTGGGATCTGCGCCAAATCCTTCTTGGTTTTATTTACAAGTTGATGAATCGGGTGATTTAGAATTTACCATTACTCAGAGCACTCAGGGATTTGATCAAAATGGAAACCCTATTGGAATATTATTGGACGTAGATTTTGTTGCGTGGGGACCTTTTTCTTCAGCTCAAGGTAATTGTGAAGATCTTGATGATTGTAGTGGTGATTGTCCTAGTAATACAAATCCAGGGGCAAACTATCCTTATGGTAATGTAGTTGATTGTAGTTTTGACTTTCAATCTGTCGAGTCGCTGACAATTCCTAATGCGCAATCAGGCGATTATTATATTGTGTTAATTACAAATTTTAATGGATCTCCTGGTTTTATCTTATTGAACCAAACGAATTTTGGAGACCCGGGATCTGGTTCAACTGATTGTTCCATTGTATTAAATGACTATATCTGTGAAGGAGGCTTTTTAACCATAGAAGCCTTAGACCCTGATGGATCAGATTACCAATGGTTTGTATATAATGATGTTACTGAAGTTTTTGATATCCTTACAGGTGAAACAAACCCCACTTTAGATATAGATGAGTCTGGTCTCTACCGTGTTGAATACCTGGATAACCTTGGTGACGCTGCAGAAGATGAAATTCAAGTAAATATCACGGAGCTGCCATTGCCGGAATTATCTTTTGATGCCCCCCTTGAGTTTTGTGAAGATGAACCTATTGTTATTGATGCTACACCATCCAATATTGATGACCTTGAAGGCGTCACCTATGTATGGTTCTATGAAGGAGATGAGATTCCCGGTGAAACCTCAGCTGTACTTAATGCTACACCTAATAATTATGGCACTTATACAGTTGAAATAGGGCAAATTGTCGAAGACTGCGGTTTAAGTGTTGACATAGAAGTGACCGCTTGTTTTGTTGAGCCAGATTGTTTACGCATTGATTTCGCAGAAGACTTTGGCGCCGGAGATGGTCGCTTTGAAACCCCATTTACAGCTTATAATTTTATGGAGTTTGGTGAAATAAATGGCGGGGATTATGCTGTTTCAAACACAACAGCCGGAATGAATGGAGGGTGGTTCCCTAACATGACCGATCACACCGGCGACCCTGATGGAAGAATGTTTGTAGTGAACCCTCTGGACCCACAAGGTATTGATGACGAGTTGTACAGAAGAACCATTGAGGTTTCAACCAATACAGACTACACCTTCAGTTATTTTATGACTACAGTCTATGATATAAACACTGCTATTTGTCCCGGTACTGGAGACCCCACAAATATTTTGTTGCGAATAGAAGATCTTGGTGGAAACACCATCGTTGAATTTGAAACCGGTGATGTCCCCAATGGCTCAGAACCAAACTGGATAGAGTATGCTATCAATTTTAATTCCCTGGACAATAGTGAAATACAATTTGTTTTTATCAATTTAGGTGTTAATGATTGCGGAAACGACTTAGCCATTGATGACATCTCATTAACTTTTAGCTCAGACCCGCCAGTTATTGCAACGCCTGAGGATATGATTCAATGTGATATCTCAGGTACAACATCGATTTTTGATTTAACAACGCAGATTCCTGCAATACTCGACGGTCAAGACCCGGCAGAATTTAATGTGTCTTTCCACCTTACTGAGATTGAAGCGTCCACAAACACAAACCCAATTGCAAATCCGGATGCGTATGAAAATACTGAAAACCCACAAACACTATATGTAAGAGTTGAGTTTGAAGACTTTCCATCTTGTTACAGCATCGTTCAATTTGATTTAATTGTAGAACCCGGTATAGATTTGGAAACCAATTTGCCGGAAACATTGGCCTACTGTGACTCAGAACCGGCACAAAGCTTAAATGCCACACCCACAAACCCCGATATCGACTTAACACTGGTCACTTATGAGTGGTTTTTTGAGGGGGAATTGATTTCTCAAGAAGCTGAAATAACTCCTGCCGTTAGTGGTGTTTATACAGTGATGATCACTTATGATGGCTGTAGCGAACTCACGGTGGATATTGAGGTAAACATTCAGGAAGTGCCTTTGTTGGACCTTGGTGAGGATGAATTACTATGTGATGGCGACAGTATTGAAATTGTCCCAATCATTTCAGGAAATTCAGCAAATACAACTTATTTGTGGAGCACCGGTGAAACAACTCCCACTATTGTGGTGAGCACCTCTGGAACATATTCTTTGGAAATTACAGACGGCTTATGTGTAGTAAGCGATTCCATCACAATTACTTTTGGAGACTTACCCGTGGTTGAACTTGGACCCACAATTTTCACCTGTCCAAATGAATCGCAAACGATAATTGCCATTACAGACGCAGTCGATGCCACATTTGTCTGGTTTGAGGATGGGGTTGAGATTGCCGGTGAAACCGGAAATAGTATTACTATTCTTGTTCCTGAAAGTATTTCAACAACTTCCATAATCTATGGTGTTGAGGTCACTGTGAATGGTTGTTCTTCAACTGCTGAAGTGCTTGTTAGTGGGTATCCAAATAACCCTAATTGTATCATTTCACAAGGACTATCGCCAGACGGTTCCATAGGACTTAATGATAACTTAGACCTGGAATTTTTAGCCAGCAGAACCGGAATTGCCAACCTGCAAATTCTCAACAGACACGGAAGGGAAGTCTATAGCCTGAATGATTATGTAAACCAATGGGTGGGACAAACAGATGATGGAGACAAATTGCCAACAGGGACTTATTTTTATGTAATAAGTTTTGCAGGGGAAGATCCTGTTTATGGAACTCAAAAAACAGGATGGATATATATCAATAGAGATTCAAATTAATAATATTTTCAAACGAAGAGAAAATGAAAAATTATCTGTTTTTTATTACCTTATTAATTTTTATTCCAATCACTCAAGCACAGGTGATAACCGTTTCGACAACTGAGTTTACTCCTCAGCAGTTGATAACGGATGTATTAATAGATTCCCCTTGTGCTATCGTGGATAATATTACTTCACAAACTGGAAGTGATTTTGGATTGGCGAATGGAATTGGATATTTTGAAAACACAAATCCTAATTTCCCAATTGACAGTGGGCTAATTTTAGCAACAGGAAATGTTATGCAAGCCCCCGGTCCAGCTAATACAGCAACTTGGAGTAATGGCGGAAACGGATGGGCGGGTGATCCTCAGTTACAAGATTACATCAATACTATTTTGGGTCAAAATGACACTTATAGTGATGCAAGTATAATGGAGTTTGATTTTACTCCATTAACAGATTCTATAAGTTTTAACTTTGTTTTTGGCTCCAATGAATATGGTACTTTTCAATGTAGTTATTCTGATGCCTTTGCTTTTTTTCTAGAAGATCAAGTTACAGGAGACATTGTGAATATGGCTTTGGTACCTAATACACCCGGTGAGGTGCCTATTTCAGTAACAACAATTAGAGATCAAGCACACAATGGAAGTTGTAATTCCGAAAATCCAGAGTTTTTTGAAGTATTTTATGGGGCTTCTGGACAGCCCACCGCAAATGCACCAGTAAATTTAAGGGGCCATACAGTATTGATGCAAGCCTGGCAGTATGTTACACCTAATAATTCTTACAGAATGAAATTAGTGATAGCAGATAGAGGCCCAGGTTCTACCCCAGATAATACTTTTGACTCTGCCGTTTTCATTGAAGGCGGAAGTTTCTTTATAGGAAGTGCAGATTTAGGGGAGGATTTGACCATAGCAAACGGCAACGCACCCTGTGATGATGAAGAAGTAATATTAAGTGTTTCTACCTCACCAGATTCTATTATTACTTGGTTCTTTAATGGGGATATAATTCCAGACGAAAATGGTCCTGAACTCATAGTAACTCAACCGGGAACTTATGGAGTTGAAATCCAAAACCCCGATGCCCCGGATTGTAACATTACTGATGAAATAATTATTGAGTTCACAATTGCTCCCATCGTTAATCTTGGTGATGATATTTTAGTTTGTGACAACGTTTTTGCTATACTTGATGCCACTCCATCAAATATTAATGACCTGGGAGGCGCAACCTATGAATGGTTATTAAATGGAGAACTTATAGTGGGAGAAAATGAACCCACTCTCGAAGTGACAGAAGTTGGGGACTATACTGCTGAGGTAACTACAGATTTAGGATGTATGAGAAGTGATACAGTTTCTGTGATTATTGTCGATTTTACTGTGGACCTTGGTGAAGATGTAACTGTTTGTGAATCCACATTTGAAATTATACCCACCATTGAAGGAATTGACCCCGCTGATGCGACCTACTTATGGAATACAGGAGAAACAACTTTTAGTATCACAGTAAGTGAACCAGGAAATTACAGTGTTGAAGTTACCTTCTCAGACTGTGTAGAAACTGATGATATCAATCTTACTTTTGCTCCTCAGCCCTTGGTTGACCTGGGTGGGAATGTTTTTTTCTGTGATGAGTTGGTAGCGACGCTTGATGCCACCCCCGAAAATTTAAATGATTTGGGAAGCGTCTCTTATGAATGGTTTTTTAATGGAGATTTGATTGTTGGTGAAAATGAGGCAACCCTTCTAGTAACTGAAGTGGGTGACTATGCTGTTGAAGTCACATCAGATTTAAATTGCGTGGCTAATGATGCTGTTTCAGTTGATGTTGCAAATTATACTGTTGATTTAGGCGAAGACATTATTTTATGTGATGGGGAGTCCTATGAAATCATCCCTGTTATTGAAGGGATTGATCCATCTTTAGCAACCTTTTTATGGAGTACCGGGGAAACCAGCTTTAGTATTGTTGTTACTGACTCAGGGAACTATAGCTTAGAGGTCACTTACTTTAACTGTGTAGAATCTGATAGTGTATCAGTAAACTTTAGAAACATTCCTGAAATCAATCTGGGAGAAAATGCCTCAAAGTGTGTACAAGACATTCTCACTTTAAATGCAACTCCCTCAAATGAAACATCTGAAAATGCAACTTATACCTGGTTTTTTAACGGTGGAATTATTTCAGAAGCGAACGGTCCAACACTCGATATTACTGATGCCGGAATATATGCCGTTGAAGTAAATGATGATGGTTGTATTGGTGAAGATGATATTGTCATTTCATTTTATGATAATCAAAACTGTATCATTACTCAGGGAATATCACCAAACAATGATGGTTTAAACGATTGCTTTGATTTGCAGTTTTTAAATGATCAATCAGGTCCATTGGAACTGGTTATTCTCAATCGTCACGGTAGGGTTGTTTTTGAACAGAGCAATTATGTTGACCAATGGTGTGGACAATCTGATGATGGAGAGGCACTTCCGGTTGGAAATTACTTTTATGTCATTAAGTTACAGGATGAAGATCCCAAAACAGGATATATATACTTAAATAAATAATCACTAACATAACAATCAAATAATATATAATGAAAAAATTCTCTCTTTTACTCATCTTAGTTATAGTCCTTGGCTTTCAGGATTTGAGTGCACAGCAAGATCCACAGTACACACAATATATGTACAATATGAATGTGCTAAACCCTGCTTATGCAGGTTCAAAAGAAAGCCTTTCTTTAACAGCTTTGTACAGAAATCAATGGTCTGGATTGGATGGAGCTCCGGAAACAATTACGTTTTCTGCACACTCACCCATTGGAGAAAAGGTGGGCTTAGGTTTATCTGCCATTAAAGATGAATTGGGTCCCATTAAAGAAACAAATGTATATGTTGATTTTTCATATACATTGAGAATGGGTGAACAAGCAAAACTTGCACTGGGTTTAAAAGCAGGAGCGACCTTCCACGATGTGGGCTTATCAACACTTGAGACTCAAGATCCTAACGATCCCTTTTTCTCTGAAGACATCAATAATACCTATCCAAATATCGGGGCAGGGGCATTCTTTTATACAGATAAATTTTATTTGGGAGTTTCTGTTCCTAATTTCTTGAACTCGGTTCACCTGGATGAAAATGATCTAAAAATTGGTTCTGAAACACAACACTTTTTTGCCACAACAGGATACATTTTCAATATTAGTGAAACCTTTAAGTTAAAGCCCTCTGTAATGGTAAAATCAGCTTTTGAAGCGCCCCTTTCATTTGACGCCAATTTAAACGCTTTGTTTTTTGACAAATTTGAAATTGGTGCATCATACAGACTGGATGATTCATTTAGTGGTCTTGTTGGATTTCAGGTAACTGACAATATCAGAATAGGCTATGCTTATGATCACATAGTATCAGATCTTGACGTGGTTGCACCTGCATCACACGAGATTATTTTATCCTTTGATTTATTTTTCAACAAGCGTGTTTTACGTTCACCAAGATTCTTCTAAACAACTAAGCAAAACGACATGAAAAAATTATACACAATAGTATTTCTTTTAGTAGCGAGCACAACTTTTACATTTGCTCAAAATAAAGACACACAAAAAGCAGACAAACACTTTGATAGATTTGAATATGTCAAAGCCGCAGAAGAATATCAAAAAGTAATCAAAAGAGGAAAAGCAGATACGTATGTTTACACCCGTCTGGCAGATGCTTACTTTCTTATAAATGACACAAAAAAGGCAGAACCTTTTTATAAAAGAGTTTCAACAAGAAAAGGCGTGAGTCCCGAAACTATCTACAACTATGCGCAAACCTTAAAAGCAAACGGAAAGTTTGAAGAATCAAACACCATGATGGATCAATTTGCACAAATGAGCCCAAATGATTCCAGAGCCATTGATTACAAACGAAATCCAAACTACATTCCACAAATCATGGAAGGAAAACCCAGATTTGCGGTAAAACAAGTGGGTGGATTAAATAGTTCATTCTCAGATTTTGGCACCCATAAAGTGGGAGATAAAATTTACTTTTCTACAGCAAGAAACACCTCAAACAAAACCTATGGTAGAAATCAAGAACCTTATTTGGATATCTATGAAGCCACTTATGTAAATGGAATGGCTACCAATGTTCAACCGGTAAAGGGTGATGTCAATTCCAAATACCATGAAGGAGTTGTAACAGTTACTGCCGATGGAAAAAGAATGTATTTTGACAGAAATGATTTCTACAACGGGAAATACAAAAAAGACGACGAAGGCATCAATCAGTTAAATATCTATTATGCAGAACTGGTTGACGGACAATGGCGAGACATTCAACCGGTACCCTTCAATACCACAGAATATTCTGAAGGTCACCCGGCATTAAGCCCCGATGGAAGTACATTGTATTTTGTATCAGACAGACCCGGCGGAAGCGGAGATTCTGATATTTATAAAGTTTCAATTAGTACCGACGGAGCTTTTGGTGAACCCGAAAATTTAGGTACCACTATAAATACTGAAGGAAAAGAAGTATTTCCATTTATCGGAGATGACGGAACGCTCTATTTTTCAAGTGACGGTCACCTGGGACTAGGAGGACTTGATGTATTTAAAGCTCCAAAGTCAGGTTCAGGATTTGGTGCCGTTCAAAATTTAGGAGTACCCATCAATAGTTCTTCAGATGACTTTTCTTTTAGTATAAACGATGCTACTCAAGAAGGATTTGTTGCTTCAAACAGAGGCGGAAGCAGTGAAGGAGGTAGTGACAATATATACAGCATTAAAGAAATATGTGTTTCTACAATCAACAGCATTGTAAAAGACGCAAACACAAACAGACCTCTTAGTGGAGCTACTGTAGCGCTTTATGACAGCAATCAAAACAGATTGACATCAAAAATGACCGGTGCCGATGGTAAAGCAACTTTTGAAGTGGAATGTGAACAAAGCATTAGCGTTCAAGCTTCACTTAACGGCTATGAATCCAATGCAACTACTGTTTCTTCCGTAGATAAAAATGTGGCAACTGAAATTCTATTGAGACCCATTGATGAAATTATTGTGGATGATCAAGTAGTGTTAAACCCCATTTTATTTGATTTTGACAAACACAACATCAAACCACAGGCAGCTACAGAATTGGATAAACTTGTTCAATTAATGAAGAAGCATACCTCAATGGTAATCAAAGTAGAAAGCCATACAGACATTCGTGGTGCGGTTGAATACAACAGACAATTATCAAACAGAAGAGCCCAGTCAACTGTTCAATATGTCATTTCTAAAGGAATTGACGAAAGCAGAATTAGCGGTGAAGGTTTTGGAGAAGACAAGCCTGCAGTTGACTGTGGAGCTAATTGTAGCGAAGCGCAACACCAACAAAACAGAAGATCAGAATTTATTATAGTAAAACGATAACTAATTAACTAACCAACCAAAAAACCCTGTCTGTAATGGACAGGGTTTTTTATTTTTAAGTTTTTAAGCTTCAGAAAAATTAATAAACCGCTCCAAAACAACCAACGCCTGCTTCACAGATTTTACGTGCTCAAAACTCAGCAACAATCGCAAACCGGTGCGGGTTTGTTTTTCTTTGATTTTTACAAGACCTGATTGACTTTGAACAAACTGGAGTACTTTGTTAAATCCATCACTTTGATAAAACCCGGATTCCTGGTCGGCGATAAAATAGCCCACAAATTTGCCTTGTTTCATCACGACACGTTCCAGTCCCATTTTGATGGCAATCCATTTGACACGCACGCTGTTCAGCAAATCGACCACTTGAACCGGCAACTCACCAAAACGGTCTATCAAATCAGCTTCAAACTTTTTTAAATCTTCCTCCATTTCGGTTACTGAGCGGAGTCGAAGTGTGAGGTCTGATAGTTTGTTGTAGAGGTTTAAGCGCTCTGTTATGTTATTGACATAATCATCGGGAAAAAGGATTTCAAAGTCGGTGTCGATGACGGTTTCCTTGATGAATTTTTTGTCTTTTTCATCTTTGTAGAGGTCTTTGAATTCTTTTTCTTTGAGTTCTTCAATGGCTTCTGCAAGTATTTTTTGATAGGTATCAAAACCAATTTCGTTGATAAAACCACTTTGTTCCCCACCCAGTAAATCACCGGCACCACGTATCTCCAAATCTTTCATGGCAATGTTGAGCCCGCTGCCCAGTTCTGAAAATTGCTCGAGGGCGGTAATGCGCTTTCGGGCGTCTTCAGTCATGGCAGCATATTCGGGCGTGATGAAATAGCAAAAGGCCTTTTTATTGCTTCTGCCCACACGTCCTCTCATTTGGTGTAAATCACTCAAACCAAAATTATTGGCGTTGTTAATAAAAATGGTATTGGCATTGGGTACATCCAGACCGCTTTCGATAATCGTGGTGGAAACCAGGACATCAAACTCTCCATTCATAAAGGCCAGCATCAGGTTTTCCAGTTTCTTTCCCTCCATTTGCCCGTGACCAATCCCAATTTTAGCATCAGGCACCACGCGTTGAATCAAACCGGCGACTTCGGTAATGTTTTCAATGCGGTTGTGCACAAAAAATACTTGTCCGCCGCGCGAGATTTCATATCTGATTGCATCCCGAATAAATTCTTCTCCAAACCGAATTACATTAGTTTCAATAGGGTAACGGTTGGGAGGTGGCGTTGTTATAACCGACAAATCCCTGGCGGCCATCAAGCTAAATTGCAGCGTTCGTGGAATGGGAGTAGCGGTCAATGTAAGCGTGTCCACATTTTCCTTTATAAGCTTTAGTTTGTCTTTAACAGCCACACCAAATTTTTGTTCTTCATCAATAATGAGCAACCCAAGGTCTTTGAATTTTACGGCTTTGTTCACCAGTTGGTGTGTGCCTATAACAATATCCAACTTGCCGGAAGCCAGATTTTCCAGTGTAGTTTTTCGCTCCTTGGCGGTTCTGAAACGGTTGAGGTAATCGACATTCACCGGCATTTCTTTTAAGCGTTCAGTAAATGTTTTATAGTGCTGAAAGGCGAGAATGGTAGTGGGTACCAAAACAGCGACTTGCTTTCCGTTGTCAACTGCTTTAAATGCGGCACGAATGGCGACTTCGGTTTTACCAAAGCCCACATCACCACACACCAAACGGTCCATAGGTTGCTCGCTTTCCATATCGCGTTTGACATCTTCAGTCGCTGTCACTTGATCTGGGGTATCTTCATAGATAAAAGAAGATTCTAACTCGTGTTGCAAATAAGAATCGGGGTCATAGGCAAAACCTTTTTGGAGCTTTCGCTTGGCATACAACTCGATGAGATTGAAGGCGATTTCCTTAACCCGGGTTTTCGTTTTTTGTTTTAATGCTTTCCAGGCATTGGAACCCAATTTGTAAATCTTGGGTGGTTTACCGTCTTTCCCGTTGTATTTGGATATTTTATGAAGCGAGTGTATGCTGAGGTACAATATGTCGCGCTCGCCATAAACCAGTTTGATGGCTTCCTGTTTTTTACCCTCCACATCAATTTTTTGCAATCCGCCAAACTTCCCGATACCGTGGTCAATGTGGGTGACATAATCACCAATTTCAAGGCTGGTCAATTCTTTTAAGGTGATGGCTTGCTTTTTAGCATAGCCGTTTTTAAGCTGAAATTTGTGGTAACGTTCAAAGATTTGATGGTCTGTATAACACACCCGTTTTTGAAGGTCATCAATAAATCCTTGGTGCAAAGGAAAAACAACGGTTTCAAACTGTTTTACATCAAGATGAGCGTCTTCAAAAATATCATGAAAACGTTTTGCTTGTTGTTCAGAAGAACAGAAAATATAATTTTTATATCCTTTTTCTGAATTTTCATTGAGGTTTTCAATGAGCAAATCAAACTGTTTGTTGAAAGAGGGTTGAGGTTTTGTTTTAAAATCTATGGCTTCCTCCGAAAGGCTCTTTTCCATGACCATGGCAGTAAACCCCTTTAACTCCTCTTTAAGCAATGATGAGGTACAAAACAAGGTTTCCGGTTCCAGTTGTTTGATGCCGTCGCTCATCGACGAAAAAGCCTCTTCTGCTTTCGCGAAAAGTGAATCAATCCCACTGTAAAGTAAGTTGGGGTTTTTTATGAACACGATGGTTTTTTCGTTGATATACTTTAAAAAGCTAATGCGGTTTTTTTGTGAGGTAGAAGCATCAACATTGGGGATGACACTTATTTTTTTCACTTGCTCCAGTGAAAGCTGCGTTTCCACATCAAAGGTCCGGATGCTCTCTACCTCATCCCCAAAAAACTCAATACGAAAGGGCTCATCGTTGGAGAAGGAAAACACATCCAAAATACCACCTCTCACTGAAAATTCGCCGGGTTCGGTCACAAAATCGGTGCGGTGGAATTGGTATTCAAACAGCACTTCGTTAACAAAATCAATGGAAAGTTGATCGCCCACACTTATTTTCAGCGTGTTTTTTTCCAGTTCTTTTTTGGTGACCACCTTTTCAAACAAGGCATCGGGATAGGTGACGATCACTGCCGGTTTTTTTCGGGAGTTGATGCGGTTCAACACTTCTGAACGCAGCAACACATTGGCGTTATCGGTTTCTTCAATTTGATAGGGACGACGGTAACTTCCGGGATAGAAGAGCACATCTTTATCGCCCAGGATGGCCTCGATATCATTGAGATGATAAGCGGCTTCTTCTTTGTCGTTAAAAATGAGTAGAAATGGGAGTTCCGTTTTTTTGAATACCTCAGCCAGAACCAGCGAAGTAGCAGCACCCACCAAACCTGTTACATAAATTTGTCCAGGCAATGTTGCCCCTCCTTGGGAGGGGGCTAGGGGGAGGACCCCCCCCAGTTTTCGGGTTCCCGAAGACTTTGCAAATAGCGAATCGATGATGGCTTTGCTCATGGGCGCCAAAGTTAGTGTTATCCACTATTTTCTACAACAGAAAAAAGGAGTGATTTGAAGTATTTAAATGACTGTTTGTAATTTACCTATTTAAACAGACCTGTCAGGTTTTAAAACCTGACAGGTCTTCACTTTTCACTAAAATATTGAGAAGACTAAAATCGAATGATTAATTTTTTTCTTTAATTTTTTCATCAATCTTTTTGGAAGTGTATAAGATTGCCAAAAGCAATAATGCACAAATACAAGCGACAACCCCAATTAGGGCAATGATACTTTCTTTTCCTGTCACATCAGAAAAATCAATGATAGTAAGGTTAAAAATAAGAAGCCCCAGCGCGAGAACAGCAAGAATACTTTTAAAAATGTTCATTGTTATAAGTTTTGTTGAAAGAGCCCCATGACATTTGAGGCAAATAATTTAACTGCAATGGCGAGTAAAATCACTCCAAAAATCTTTCTTATCACGTTGATTCCGTTTTTTCCAAACAGGCGTTCAATTTTTCCGGAAGACTTTAAAACTCCAAATACAAAGATAGTATTTAAAACAATGGCAATGATAATATTGATCACTTCAAATTCTGCTCGAAGAGACAAAATGGTTGTTAAAGTTCCCGCACCGGCAATCAATGGAAAGGCGATGGGCACAATGGAGGCTGTTTCCGGAGTGTCATCCCGATAAAGTTTGATTCCAAGAATCATTTCTATTGCTAAAAAGAAGATAATCAATGCTCCTGCAACTGCAAAAGAGTTGACATCAATACCAATGAGATTGAGTAATTCTTTCCCCACAAAGAGAAAAACCACCATCAATACAGCGGCGACAATAGAGGCTTTTTCACTTTGAATATGCCCCACTTTTTTTCGTAAATCAACAATAATGGGAATACTCCCAATGATATCAATCACCGCAAAAAGTACCATCGTTGCGGTAAGCATTTCCTTCCAGTCAAATCCTAAAGACATATGAAATGATTTTTAAATTAAGCATCTATTTTTGAGGCTGCAAAATTAGACAGAAAAACGAGTTATTTTGCTATGAAACACTTAATTTTTTCACAAAGAACATTTGGGACATTTTTACTGAAAAAGAGGCATTGGATTTGTTATCTTTGCAGTATGTTTCAACTAGGAAAAACAATAGTTTCTGAAGATTTAATCGAAAAGGATTTTGTCTGCAATCTCAGCGCCTGCAAAGGTGAATGTTGTATTGCAGGAGAAGCGGGTGCTCCTTTGGAAAAAGAAGAGGTGCATATTTTAGATACAATTTACAAAGATGTAAAACCTTTTTTGCGTCCTGAAGGCATCGCTGCTATAGAGAAACAGGGCACCCATATTTTGACCGATAAAGGTGATCTGGAAACCCCTTTGGTTGATGGAGCAGAATGTGCTTATGTCACGTTTACAGATAAAGGTGTCGCCAGTTGTGGCATAGAAGATGCATTCAACGCCGGAACAGTCAATTTCAGAAAACCCATTTCCTGTCATTTATATCCCGTTAGAGTTCAAAATTACAGTTCTTTTGCGGCGGTAAACTACCACAAATGGCCCATTTGTGATGATGCTTGTACACTTGGCAAAGAACTTCAGGTGCCGGTTTATAAGTTTGTGAAGGATGCTTTAATCAGGAAGTTTGGGGAGGATTGGTACAGTGAACTGGAAACTGTATCAAAGTCAAACAAAAGTTAAAATTATTTTCCCTTTTTATTTTATTAGTTGTTTTTCATAAATTTAATCTCTTGAAATACAGTATGATATTGTATTTCACTATTAAAATTTAAATGTTATGAAACGATTTGAAATAGTATTTTATACAATCATATTTGCCTTTCTTACAAGTTGCTCAAGTGATGATGACAACTCCCAAAGTCAAAATCAGCCGCCCGAAGATTTTAATTTAATTGGGGTTACAAATACTGCAAACAATGTAAGTGTAACCCCTTCTTTTTCCTGGAATACTTCAGTAGATCCAGATGGCGATGAGGTGGTTTATGATTTTTATTTAAGTGAAGATGAAGATGCTACTGCCTTGTTTTTGGAGAACCTGTCTGAAACCCAAATCACATTGGAGGACAGAATAAAACTATTAACTCAATATTATTGGAGAGTAGTTGCAAAAGATGGAAATGGAGGGGAAACATCCAGTGAAATATACAATTTTACAACCCGGAATTTAAGCTCAGGAACATTATTAAATACCAATGGATTTCCTGCATTTCGTGATCACACCTCTCTAGTTTTTGAGGATAATCTTTGGGTCTTCGGCGGTGCTGCAAATAATAGCTTCAATGAAGAAACTTTTTTTTCAAATGATGGTGTAAGCTGGAACGTTGCTACTTCCAATCCCGGGTTTCCAACCAGAATAAATCATTCTTCAGTAGTTTTTAACAATAAAATGTGGGTACTGGGAGGTGTCGATGGCCTAACACTTGGTCTCAGAAATGATGTCTGGTCTTCAAATGATGGAATCAATTGGACTGAGGCAACTGGGTCAGCTGGTTTTTCCCCTAGACAGGAGCATTCCACAGTTGTTTTTGATAATAAGATTTGGTTAATTGGAGGAAGAGAAAGTCAAGCGTTTGACAATAAAAATGATGTTTGGTTTTCAAGTGATGGAATCAATTGGGTTGAAGCCACTTCATCTGCTAACTTCAGTCCTAGACGTGGTCATACATCAATTGTATTTGACAATAAGCTTTGGGTGATTGGAGGAAGAGATGGAGGTCCATTAAATGATGTTTGGTTTTCAAGTGATGGTGTGAATTGGGTAGAAGCTACAGCAAATGCTCAATTTTCTGGAAGGTCTGCAAATACTTTAGTATCATATGACAATAAAATGTGGGTTATTGGAGGTTTTGGAATGGGAGTTTTTTTTAATGACATCTGGGCAACAGAAAATGGGACAGACTGGGAATTGGTCACATCAAATTCAAATATGCCCGGTGTGTATAGGCATACAGCAAATGTATTTCTTGAAAAAATATTTGTTTTAGGAGGAATTACAAGTGGTAATCCTTCATCAGACCAAATTTGGGTTTTTGATTAATTTGAAAATGATGATATTAATTTTAAAATTACTTAATTATTTATAACTTAGTAGTATAATGTTAAACCAATTGATCCAATATGAAAAACTTAATTTTTCTTTTATCAATCACATTATTGCTTTTTGCCTGCAAAGACAATCCGGTAGTTAAAAAAGCAAAAGAAGCCAAAGACAATGTAGTTAACACTCAAAAGGTGATTAAAGAATCCACTAAAATGCAGGATAACATCAAAGAACTTTCTGAAGCTACCCCATTAACAAACGATGAAATGAAAGCCTGGCTACCAGATGAAGTTGACGGCCTGAAGCGCGCGGCTTTTAAAACAGGGGCTATGGGCATGATGAACATTGCCTCTGTGGAAGCCACCTATGCAACAGAAGATAAAAGCCGCTCTTTTAAAGTGGAAGTCATTGATGGAGCAGGAGAAATGGGAGCCATTTCAACTGCCGGTTTAAGAATGGCTTTTTCTATGGACTTTGAAGAAGAAACAGAAACTAAAACCAGAAAAACCGTCAATAAAAATGGAGTGAAAGCCATTGAAGAGTATGACAAAAGAAGAAACCAATCTGTCATTCAATTCATGCAAGACAATCGTTTCTATATAAAAGCAACAGGCACAAATATGGAAATGGATGAATTGTGGGACTTAATTGACGAAATGGATGCAGATGATTTAGTCTAAATCTATAGTTTAATCATTTATTAAGTCGCCTTTTTGGCGACTTTTTTTGTTTGTAATGGCATGTTCTTTACCTTTTTTTATAAATTCATAAACGAGCTTACCACCCTTATATTAAGGGCTCACGCAACAACTCCATCGGCTGTTGAAAAAGTCAACAAATAAAAGACAAAACATTGATGGTCAATATTTTGAAATCAAATTTTAATAAAACATAATGAGCCGTCATTTGTTACTATGTTGAAAACTTTGTTGACAACGTTTGCTAAAACCCCTTTCAAAATCAATACTGATTTTCCATATTTGTTAGTCCCGAAATGAACCAAAAAAATACAGTTAAATCACAAAAAAAAAGCGATGAAATTATGAATGCAGCAGAGCCCATTTTAACAGACAACCCAGGACGATTTGTAATCTTTCCCATTCAGCACCACGACATTTGGGAATGGTATAAAAAAAGTGAAGCCAGCTTCTGGACCGCAGAAGAAATTGATCTTCATCAAGATTTAACAGATTGGGCAAATAAACTCAATGACGATGAACGCTACTTCATAAAACACATCTTGGCATTTTTTGCAGCATCAGACGGAATCGTAAATGAAAACCTCGCTGAAAATTTTGTGAACGAGGTGCAATATCCCGAAGCTAAATTTTTCTACGGTTTTCAAATTATGATGGAAAACATCCACTCAGAAACCTATTCACTTTTGATTGATACTTATGTGAAAGACGAAGTTGAAAAAGACAGACTCTTCAACGCTATTGAAAACTTTCCTGCCATCAAGAAAAAAGCTGACTGGGCGTTAAAATGGATAGAATCAGACTCTTTCGCCGAAAGGCTAATCGCTTTTGCAGCCGTGGAAGGAATCTTCTTTTCAGGAGCATTCTGTTCTATCTTCTGGCTCAAAAAACGTGGTTTAATGCCGGGACTTACCTTCTCAAATGAATTGATTTCTCGTGATGAAGGCGTTCACTGCGATTTTGCAGTTCACCTTCACAACCACCACCTCAAAAATAAAGTTTCAAAAGAACGCATTCGCGAAATTATCGTAGATGCCTTGAATATAGAACGTGAGTTTATTACAGAATCACTTCCCGCAAGTCTTATCGGAATGAATTCAAAACTGATGACTCAATACCTCGAGTTTGTAACAGACAGACTACTTGTTGAACTGGAATGTGAAAAAGAATACAATGTCACAAACCCATTTGATTTTATGGATATGATTTCGCTTCAAGGAAAAACAAACTTCTTTGAAAAACGCGTTTCTGAATATCAAAAAGCAGGTGTTACAAACAAAGACAAAGAAACAAACAAAATTAGCTTTGACGAAGACTTCTAGAAGCTAATAAGGTTTAAAAATATAATATTTTAATAGAAAAAAATGTGCTTTATAGCGGAGCAGCGCACTTTTTTTCTCTAATAACTAACCTCCCAACTAAAAAGTAAAGCGTATGTATGTAGTAAAAAGAGACGGCAGAAAAGAGCCCGTGATGTTTGATAAAATCACATCGCGAATCAAAAAAATGTGTTATGGATTAAACGAGCATGTAGATCCTGTTAAAGTTGCAATGCGCGTTATAGAAGGACTTTATGATGGTGTGACCACCTCAGAACTGGACAACCTTGCTGCTGAAGTAGCAGCAACCCTCACCATTTCACACCCCGACTATGCAAAACTGGCAGCACGCATTTCAGTGTCAAACCTGCATAAAAATACCAAAAAATCCTTTTCTGAAGTGATGACAGACCTCTATGAATATGTCAACCCAAGAACAGGTAAAAAAGCACCTATGATTAGCGATGAGGTGTATGAAGTGATGCAAAAAAATGCAGACGAACTTAACTCTGCCATAATTTACAACCGCGATTTTAACTACGACTACTTTGGTTTTAAAACTCTGGAACGTTCTTATTTGCTGAAAATTAATGGGAATGTTGCAGAGCGTCCCCAGCATATGTTGATGCGTGTATCCATAGGGATTCACCTCAATGATTTGGAAGCAGCAAAAGAAACCTATGAGTTGATGTCCAAAAAATACTTTACACACGCTACACCCACGCTATTCAACTCAGGAACACCCAAACCACAAATGTCCTCTTGTTTTCTTCTCGCAATGAAAGACGACAGTATTGACGGTATTTATGATACGCTGAAGAATACCGCAAAAATTTCGCAATCTGCCGGAGGAATTGGACTTTCTATTCACAATATAAGAGCAACCGGCTCCTACATCGCCGGAACAAATGGCACTTCAAATGGTATCGTTCCAATGTTACGTGTCTTTAACGATACTGCCCGCTATGTAGATCAAGGAGGAGGAAAGCGCAAAGGCTCTTTTGCTATTTATGTAGAACCCTGGCATGCAGATATTTTTGACTTTTTGGACCTGAAGAAAAACCACGGTAAAGAAGAAATGCGAGCACGCGATTTGTTTTATGCTATGTGGATACCAGATTTGTTTATGAAGCGTGTACAAGAGGATGGGAGCTGGACCTTGATGTGTCCCAATGAATGCCCCGGACTTTATGACTGCCACAGTGAAGAATTTGATGCAAAATATCTTGCTTATGAAGAAGCCGGTAAAGGCCGAAAAACGATCAGAGCAAGAGAACTTTGGGAAAAAATTCTGGAATCTCAAATAGAAACCGGTACTCCATATATGCTCTATAAAGATGCTGCAAACCGTAAGTCAAATCAAAAGAATTTAGGGACCATACGCTCTTCAAATCTTTGCACAGAGATTATGGAATATACTTCACCTGATGAAATCGCTGTGTGTAACCTAGCCTCTATTGCATTGCCTATGTTTATCAAAAATGGAGCATTTGACCACAAAGAACTTTTCAAGGTCACTAAAAGGGTCACCAAAAACTTAAACCGGGTTATTGACAGAAATTACTATCCGGTTAAAGAAGCAGAAAACTCCAATATGCGTCACAGACCCATTGGTCTGGGCGTTCAAGGACTTGCAGATGCTTTTATTTTGTTGAGACTTCCGTTTACAAGTGATGAAGCCAAAAAGCTAAACCAGGAAATATTTGAAACCCTTTATTTTGCAGCTGTAACGGCCTCTATGGAAGAAGCAAAAACAGAAGGTCCTTACAAATCATACAAAGGTTCGCCCATCTCACAAGGAGAATTTCAACACAACCTCTGGGGATTAAAGGATGAAGAACTCAGTGGAAGATGGGATTGGGGCAAACTGCGTAAGGATGTTAAAAAACACGGTGTTAGAAACTCACTTTTGGTAGCGCCGATGCCAACCGCGTCAACCTCTCAAATTCTTGGAAACAACGAAGCATTTGAGCCATACACTTCAAATATTTACACCAGAAGAGTACTATCAGGAGAGTTTATTGTTGTCAACAAGCATTTGCTGGAAGATCTGGTAGAACTGGGCTTATGGAATGAAGACCTCAAGCAGGAAGTGATGCGTGCAAACGGATCTATACAAGATATCGATGAAATCCCACAGGATTTAAAAGAACTCTACAAAACAGTTTGGGAATTGAGTATGAAAGACATTATTGATATGTCTCGTCACAGAGGGTACTTTATTGATCAATCTCAATCGCTTAATTTGTTCATGGAAAATGCAAACATGGCAAAATTGACCTCTATGCATTTCTATGCGTGGAAGAGTGGGTTGAAGACAGGTATGTATTACTTGAGAACAAAATCGGCTGTAGATGCCATCAAATTTACATTGAATAAAGAAGTTAAAAAGGAAGTGCCAAATCCAAAAGAAGCTATTTTAGAGGATGCGACCAATGTGATAAACAACAAGCCACTTTCACCTCAGGAACTTCGTGATATGCTAGCAAAATCAAAGAATGCAGAAGAGGATGACGATTGTTTGATGTGTGGTTCATAATTAGTATTATGAGTGTTAATAAAAAAAGAAGGGCATCGCCCTTCTTTTTTGTTTCAAATACTTTTTTATTTATACCAAATCACTTTCTATCTTCTTGGCTTTTTTATGCTCTATAAAATATAACTCAAGCATTTCATGAGTTGACATGATCAAATCTTTGGTTTCCAACAATAACGTAAAGTAAAGCGTCGTGTTTTTAGAGCTGGAATCAGGATCTTTTGTTCTGGCAATTTGCTTTTCAATCTGCTCAGTAAGCTTATTGAGCAAGTTTTGCTTTTCATTTAGAATAACACCAATATTATCAAGTGATTTGTTATCAAAATCTGTTTTGGTTCTATTAAATAAATCAAGCAGTTCTGTTTCAATCTCTTTTAAATCTTTAATTTGATTAAACTTAAGACCTTTATGATTGTTTTTAACATGCTTTAAGCTTGCCTTAGTGATGAGTTCTAATGACTGTGTAATGTCTTGAAGATGGTCAAGCACTAATAAATAAAAGCGACTGGCTCCAACATCATGGCCTTTTAGGTTTTTGATGTAATAAAAGATATGGTCCTTGAGCTCTTCAACTTCTTCATCAAGCTTTTCAGTATATTTTTTAGCGCTTTTAAGTTTTCTGACATTCTGTTTTGCTAAGCCTTCAAGTGTTGCTGCATACACCTTGCCGGCTCTTTTCATAATGGTAGAGACATTGCTGGAACTTTCATCAATCACACCTTGAATTGAAGTGCTTTCTGCCTTTCTTAAAAGCTCATCTTCTTTAAATTCTGCTGCTGCTTTTTTACCTTTCATATAGGTTCTTATGATAAGAACAATTGCAAGCGCAAATAAAACGATTAACGAAATTTCACCCACTGTAAAAATGATAAACGCCAGAGTTGCTGCAGTTAAAAATGCAGCAATTGCCGTCATAAACCATCCCCCAATAACATTAAGAACTCCGGCAACTCTGTAAACAGCGCTATCGCTTCCCCAAGCCCTATCAGCTAGCGAGGTTCCCATGGCAACCATAAAAGTAACATAAGTGGTTGATAAAGGTAATTTTAAAGAAGTTGCAAATGAAATCAATAAACTGGCCACCATCAGGTTTACTGCAGCTCTGATCATATCAAAAGCCGGAGCGTCTATTTTCTTTTCATATGGATTGGTTTCAACTTTTTTGAAACGTTTCTCGATAGAATCGTTGATTCTATTTGGAAGAATTTTTGTAATTCCTGCATTTGCTAAAATGGAAATTCTCACCAATTGCTGTGATAACAAATTGGCTTGAAAACGTTCTTTTCCCTCATCCTGTCTGGATAAATCGACAGAGGTTTTCAATACTCGTTGGGCTTTTTCTGAAAACCATAAGGTAAGTACCATAATTAAACCTGATAATAAAAGAAGGTAAATGGGTGTGCTCACTTTATTTGCGAGAACAGTCATCTCATATTGATCGGCTGCTATGCCTGAAGCAGTCCAGGCTTCCCAACCTTGAAAGGCAGCAATGGGTACACCCACAAAATTAACGAGGTCATTTCCTGCAAAAGCCATAGCAAGAGCAAAGGTTCCTAAAACAATGATTAACTTGTAAACATCTAACTTTATTAAGACATTCAATAAAAAGGAAACTAAGGTCCAGATTATAAAATTATAAAGTAAAAACAGCCACATATTACTGTCTGCCCAAATAGTAAGTTGCTCAGGCAATACACTGGTTCCTTTTAATCCTTTGATAATGATGAAGTAAAAAATAGCAGTGATACCAAAGCCTCCAAAGAGTGCCGGAACAAATTTTGGCTTTTTAGAAAAGTTAAAACTCACCAGGTATCTGGTAATATATTGTACAAAAGCTCCCACCACAAATGCAATTCCCACAGACATGAGAATTCCCACAATGATTTCAAGCGCTTTTGCACTGTTGATATAATTGCCTAAAGTAGAAAAGCTATCATCAGAATCGTATATTTTGAGTAAAGAAACGGCAACGGCAGCTCCCAGTAGATTAAATATGATGGAAACGGTTGTGGATGTGGGCATCCCCAGAGAGTTGAAAAACCCAAGAAGGAGTATATCACCAATCATCACAGCCATACAGATGATCATGATTTCGTTAAAATAAAACTCACTGGGAATAAAAATACCGCTTCGGGCTATTTCCATCATTCCACTGGAGGAAACAGCACCAAAGAAAATTCCCAAACTGGCAACAATCATTATGAGTTTAAAGGAAACAGCTTTAGAACCGATAGCCGAATTTAAAAAATTGACGGCGTCATTTGCAACACCAACAACCAAATCTGCTACTGCCAATACCGCAAGGGCAATTAGCATAATTAAGTACATATCGTTCATTTATTATGAGCTAAATTTAAACCACAAAATTCTAATTATTTTTACTCTCCAATGTTACCTAAATGTTATCTGTTTTGATGTTTTTTATTAATATTAAAATGCTTTTTTCTACACCTATAAACGAAAAATCAAGTTTCTAATGTTAAATCTTTACCTAGAATAGAATTTTAAAACATTGAAAAACAAATAAATACATTTTTAAAGTTAAATTAATGTTATCAAAACATTTCATAATTGTAAATTATTGATTATATTTGTTTAGAAATCTTTAAATATATTGTTATGAAAAAATTAGTTTTAATGATTGTTGTATTAGTTTTTGGCACTCAGGTTTTTGCACAAGCTGAATCTCAAAAAGTACTTGTTAAGAATGGAGATGTAATTGAAGCGACCCTTTTTCATGAAAATGGGATTGTTAGTCAAGAAGGTCAATATGCCTTAGACGGAAAATTAGAAGGGAAGTGGATTAGTTATGATATCAACGGAAACAAAACAGCCGTTGCTCAATACAACAAAGGAGAAAAAGTAGGCACGTGGTATTTTTATGAAGGTGATGTACTCAAAGAAGTCAAATATGCAGAGAGCAAAGTTGCTCAAGTAACCACCTGGAAAGAAGGAGAAACTCAAATTGTGAGTAATTTTGAATAAAATTAATTTAACCTAAATCAAAAAAGGCTTCCAAATATTGGAAGCCTTTTTTTTTAAAATTTATAACTATAACCTATACTGATTGGCTGGCCTGGACTTCTTTTGGCATATATTTGATCTTCTGCTCCAAAAGATTGAAAGACACTTTCCACTTCATTATTTAATATGTTTTCAAATTTGAGAGAAATATTTGAATTTTTTTCTTTTCCAAATGCCTTACTTAGGTTTAAAGTAAGATTGTGAAAAGGTAGCGTAAATACATCTGGAATATTTCCAGCTCCAACAATTTCAAGGGTCTTCCCTTGAACATTATAAAACAATCCTGCCTGAACACCATTATCAATTCCTGTGTAGCTAATGCCCGCATTAATTAAATAAGGCGATTGACCTTGTAACTGTCTGAAGTCGTCAAGAGTTTCACCTTCTCTTAAATTATCTTCTCTTGCTTGTTTTTCTTCCTCTCCATATTCTTGTTGAGATTCAATAACAGAAACATTTACATTCACGCTAAATTCTTCAAGTCCTTGAATGAAGGTTAAATTCTTTCTGAATTCTAATTCTGCACCATAAACTTTAGCATCTCCAAGATTTCTTGGTTCAAATTGATCTGGTGCTGCTCTGAAAAAGCTTAACTCTATCGGGTCATCAAATGTTTTATAAAAAGCACTTACAGCAAATAGCTCAGCACCTTCTCCAAATTTTTCAAATCGCAAATCAAAATTATCAATATAGGTGGGTTGAATATCAAGATTACCTATAAATGTAGAGTTTGACAATGGATCAAATATTTGTGCAACAGAGGCTTCTTTGAACGAAGGCCTTGCAGTTGTTTTTGAGTATGAAGTTCTTATATTGGTTTGAGGATTTAATGAGTAAATTAAATTTGCATTGGGAAATAAATCCAATTTATCAAACACATTCTCTTTATCAAATACATTTTGTGCCTGTTGATCCTGACCGGTATAAAATAAATCAAATTTTTCTGCTCTTAAACCCAATACAGTTTTAAATTTCTCTGAAACTTTAAATTCCTCAGAAATATAAGCAGCGCCAATAGTCATATAAGAATCAAAAGTGTTTGAGATGTTAAAATCATTGGTCATAAAAGTTCCTCGGTCAGATTCTTGGGTATAAATATTATCAGGGGCCAATAATTGATCTGGATCACCATTAAAATCTACAGTTCCTCTTATCAAGATTCGGTATTGGTCAATTCTAAAATCCCTTTGCTTATATGTATATGCACCTCCAAAATTTAACTTGGCATCATTGCCAAACAAGGTATGTCTTTTGGAGAGGTCTATTTTACCGGCTAGACTTATTTCATCCAACGTTCTCCATATCCTGGTTGGGTTGCCACCAGAAGCTGGATCGATACTTATACCGTCATTTTCAATCCTAAAAGCAGTTACACGATTGTCTTTATCATTGATCTTAGAAAGTGTAGGAGATAATTTCCAATCTAAATTCCAAGTTCCGTCAGAATTGCTGTGCTTGCCTGCCAGCAGTATATTTGTTATTGATCTTTCTGTATATTCAAGATTGTCTTTGTCAATAATTACTGCATCGGTTATCCGAATATCCTGTGTTAGGATACCGGCCTTTGACTCTCCGTTTTGGATGTGTAGTACATTTAACTGTAATTTTGACTTATTGGTTTTATAAGATAAGCCTGCCAGACCACTTATCAAAACGTTGTTTGTTGCCAGCTCTCCAATTTGGGTGCGGCCAAAATCCAATTCAAAAACACTGTTGTCGTTACTCTTTCTGAAAATACCACCGGTCTGATAATCGTCATAATAGTCTGTTGAGTTTTTATAGGATATAGAGGCTATATAGCCCAATTTACTTCCGTTTTCCCCTAAATTATATTCGTTTGCTGCTGTAAGTCCAACACTAAAATCCATTAGACTTCGTTCCCTAGCTGCTGCCATAACTGGATTAAACTCTCTTGTTAAAGTGGTTGTTGATGGGTCATTTTCAAAAGGTTGTGGGATATCTATTCCTGTTGGAATTGGAATGTCTCTTGTGCCATCATCAAACCCAAGAAAATCAGTTTTACCTCCCTCATAGGTAAGGTAATCTGAGTTAAAGTGCATAGAAGAATTATAAGTCCCACCAATAGAAAAAGAATATTCTTCTCTTCCTGAAAAATCTTTAGTCACGATATCTACAACGCCTCCTGTAAAGTCTGCAGGTAAATCAGCTGATGAAGATTTTATAACCAAAATATTTTCAAGTATGCTTGTTGGAAAAATATCCAGTTGAAGTGTATTTCTGTCAGGATCCAATCCCGGTACATCCATTCCGTTTAAAATGGATTTTGTATATCTATCTCCTAAGCCTCTAACGTAAACAAACTTTCCGCCTTGTACAGAAACACCGGGTATATTTTTAACAGCACTGGCAACATCTCCCGCACCGGTTCTTTTCATACCTTCTAATGAGAGTCCATCCATTACGGTAACAGAATTCTTTTGAAGATTCAAAACAGATTGTTCTGTATTTCTTCTGGCAGTTGTGCTAATTACAACTTCGTCTAACAGACCTGAAGATGCATTTAAAGTGACATCTATAGTTGTGACTTGATTTGCTTTTATTTCAACTTCAGAAATTTCTTTTGTTTCATAACCAACAAATGAATAGACAATTGTATAAATTCCCTCCTGTAACTCTATTGAATAATCACCCTCAAAATCAGAAGTTGTACCGGTACTTGTGCCCTTTACAACAACAGTTGCAAAAGATAGAATATCATTGTACTCACCATCATAGAGTGTTCCCGATAAAGTGCCGGTTTGTGAAAATGAAAATAATGATATGAAACTTAATGCGATTAGTATTTTACTCTTCAGGTTCATTGTTGTGGTTTTAAATCTTATTTAGAAATGATAAATTGCCCGGCCCCAAAAGGAGACGGGCAATTTATAAGTTTTATAGTATGGATATAAAATTAAAATCCAAGATTGGCACGTTGCATAGTAAGTGTCCATCCAAATACAGATAAATCTGCGCCTACTGTATTTTGGCCAGCAGGTACTGCGGTTGACCAGCTAGCTGCTCTTTCAGTAAATGTAGGATTTAAGATAATAGGGTTTTCATTTCCAGCAGTTTTTTCTACAAAGATATCATTTGCGTTAGCTACCCCATTAGGTAAAGTTACCTCCCAGTTTGAAAAAGTCAACTTACCATCTAAAAAGTTTTGAGCAACACCATTGTTATCTAATTCAACATCTGAATCTGTTTTAAAACCAATTGCATATACATTGTTTGTAGCACCCATTGCGCCATCTCTGTAATCAGCATATTCTCCATTAGTAGCATCCAAATTACCAACTAAAGTAGCATTTTCTATAATGAAAGAATCCTCAAAACTACCTTCTGGTCCATCAATTTCAAATGCGTGGTCAGAATTATCTCCCTGAACACCTAAGATATTTGAAATAGTACCTGAATAAGCTTGATCTAAATCAAATGCATCATCACCACAAGACCAAACTACCAAATTTGAAGAGTTTACCGTTCCACCAAACCACTCAATACCATCATCCACATTAGCGACAACTTCAATGTGATCAATCACAGTTCCGTTTCCAACTCCTCCAAGAGTAAGTCCATTGATTTCATTTCCTTCACCAATTAAAGTACCACCATGTCTGATAGATACATATCTCAATATTCCGGAATTATCATTTGGGATAGTTCCACCATAACGACCGTTTGGATCATTTGCAGGAATCCCTTCAATTTGCCACTCAGGAGCATCACCTTCAAATGAACTTGGAGCTCTTCCTAATACAATCACACCCCCCCATAAACCTCTGTCGTTTTCATCAAGGTTAGTACCGGCAGTTTGTCCAATTTGGATATTATCACCTGCAGCGGTAAAGATAATGGGTTGAGAAGCTGTTCCTTCAGCAAGAATTGTTCCTCCTCTGGCAACAATAAGAACAGATGCATTTGCTCCTTGTCCGGGTCCACCTTGAAGAATAGTTCCTTCTTGAATAGTTAATGTAATGCCATCAGGCACAACATATCTACCTTCGATTCTCCAAATAATGTCATTGGTCAATTCCCTATCCTCGGTCATTACGCCTGATAATACATTGTCAATAACTTGACCTCCGTCGTCATCTGTGATGGGCGTGTTATCATCATCACTACTACAACTTGTTACTAGTCCTAGTGCTACTATTGAAAGTAAGGACAAAAAGATTTTTTCATGTGTTTAAGTTTTTAAAGATTTTTAAAATTTTGATGGTACAAAGAAACCCCAACTATGTAAAGTTCGTGTTACATGAAAATTAAGTATTTATCATTACAACGTTATGTAATTGTTAACCCGGGTTCTTTTTGATTACATACAAATTTTAGGTGAATAGTAGTATATTGCAGAATAGTTTTTGAGTGTGATTTAGCTTAGTGTTCGGTGCTCAGTGTTCAGTACTGAGTTTGACTAAGAAACTAGAATCATTTCCAAAAAGAAACAAGAAACAAGAAACCCTAAACCAGAAACAACCTATGATGCAATGGGAACAATTGTTATCACTGAAAAAACAAGGTGATACAACCAAAAGAATTCGCATAGAACAGGATGAAACACGCCTTGCCTTTGAAGTAGATTATGACCGAATTATTTTTTCATCTGCCTTTAGAAGCTTGCAGGACAAAACCCAGGTCATTCCCTTGTCAAAAACAGATTTTGTACACACGCGCTTAACTCACAGCTTGGAAGTTTCGGTAGTGGGTCGCTCTTTAGGGCGTCAAGTGGGCAAAGCCATTTTGGAAAAGCATCCTCATTTAAAAGACACTTTAGGATATACCATCCATGATTTTGGTGCCATCGTCGCTGCGGCATCGTTAGCTCATGATATTGGAAACCCACCCTTTGGCCACAGTGGCGAAAAAGCCATTGGCAATTATTTCCTTAACGGAAACGGCAAACGGTTTAAAAACCAGCTTTCTGAAAAACAATACCAAGACCTCATCGACTTTGAAGGAAATGCAAACGGCTTTAAAATTTTAACCCAAAGCAGGGAAGGAGTAGAAGGCGGTTTGCGTCTCACGTATGCTACCCTGGGTGCTTTTATGAAATACCCCAAAGAATCTCTGCCCAAAAAGCCCACCGGAGCTATTTGTGATAAAAAGTTTGGAGTCTTTCAATCTGATGCTCCATTTTTTGATGAAGTTGCACAAGAATTAGGATTAATTAAAAGAGGAAGTAAAGAAGAAATTCACTATAACAGGCACCCGCTGGCATTTTTAGTGGAGGCAGCAGATGACATTTGTTACACGATTATCGATTTTGAAGACGGGATTAATCTGGGATGGATTGATGAGGAATATGCTCTGGAGTATTTGACAAAACTTGTTAAGGATAGCTTGAATATTTCAAAATACCACCAATTAAAAAATACTTCAGACAGGATTAGCTATTTAAGATCGCTCGCCATAAACCGATTGATAACAGAAGCAATTAGTATTTTTATCGAAAACGAAGCACAAATCCTTAAAGGCGAATTTAATCAATCCCTATTAGAGAAAAGTTCGTTTCAAGCTCAAATCAATGATATTATAAAAATAAGCATCCAAAAAATTTACAAAAGCAGAGAGGTCATCGACAAGGAAATAGCCGGCTACAAAATATTATCGACACTGCTCGATGCCTATACCCAGGCAGTTGAAAATTATCACCTTTCAAAAAGTTCACATTATGACAAGTTGCTACTTGAAGAACTTGATTTTTTGATAAATGATGGAAAGGCAACATTGTATGATTATTTAATAAATACCTGTACTTATATTGCCGGGTTAACTGATGGCAATGCTTTATTAATCTTCAATAAGCTAAACGGCAAAAACGTTCAATGAAAAATTGAAAAGTTAAAACAAAACAAACATTTGTTAGTTTAACAAGTTTCCACTATATTTAACAAATTAAATTTTTAACTATCAATATATTAATGGTTTACTGCCATAATTCCCTCTTAAAATGAAAAAAACTATTTTATTTCTTGCCTTTATCTGTTTTGGGTTCTTAAACGCTCAAGACTTTTCAGGCGTTATTGACTCTTATTTTAATGAAAACCGTTTCCAGTTGGGATTAACAACTCAAGATGTTTCAGACGTTGAAATTTATAGTCAACATTATTCAAAAAGCACAAAAGTAAATCACGTTTACAGTGTACAACGATATCAAGGAATTGAGGTATTCAATGCCATAGCAAATTTTGCGATATCAAACAACAATGAAATCAAGCACCTTACGCAAAGTTTTATCCCTTTTCTATCTCAGAAAGTGAATACGACAAGTCCCGGCCTTACACCAGAGCAAGCCATCTTTCAAGCAGCTTCTCAATTGGGGCTCAACACTCCATCCGGACTTCAGTTAATTGAAACACCAGATGTAAATAAATATATTTTCAATACGGGTGCAATTTCACAGGAAAACATCAATGTCAAGTTAGTATTACAGCCCAATGAAGAACAAACAACATTACGTCTTGCTTGGGATTTAGACATTTATATCCTGGACGGAAGTCATTGGTACAGTGTGCGCATTGATGCTCAAACAGGACAGTTATTGAATACCCTTGACTGGGTGACAAGTTGTAATTTTGGAGAAGCACACTTAACAGAACACAATATGGCAGCTTCAAGAATCATTGAAAAAAGTATTCTTGAAGTCAATGCAACAAACAGCTTAGTTGACGGGGCACAATATCGAGTTTTTGCATTGCCAAATGAAAGTCCAAATCACGGTGATGATGAACTAATTTTAGAACCGGCAGATCCACTTACTTCCCCTTTTGGATGGCACGACACCAATGGCGTTGCCGGACCTGAATTTACTGTCACCAGAGGTAATAACGTAAGAGCAAGAGCAGATTTAGCTGGAAATAATACTGGAAACTCTGCAGAAGGAGGTCCGGATTTAAATTTTGATTTTCCTTTCAACTTTAATCAACAGCCTGTTGGATATATAGATGGTGCAACAACTAACTTATTCTACTGGAACAATATTATACACGATGTTTTTTCTAGATATGGTTTTGACGAAGCCAGTGGTAATTTTCAGGAAACAAATTATTCAGGTCAAGGTCTTGGAAACGATTCAGTAAATGCAGATGCACAAGATGGTGGGGGTTTAAACAATGCTAACTTTGGAACACCTCCGGAAGGTAATAGACCCAGAATGCAAATGTATTTATGGAGTGCTCAAGGACCTCCGGGTGAGGTTTTAACTATAAATAATGGTCCATTAGCAGGTGGATATGAGGGAATAGGCGCAAATTTTGGAGCACCTATACCAACTACACCGCTCACCGCAGATCTAGCATTGGTTATAGATAACAATTCTGGAGCATCAACAGACCCTAATGATGCCTGTGATGCCATTACAAATGGTGGCGACTTAAATGGAAAAATAGTTGTAATTAGAAGGGGTGAATGCCAATTTGGATTCAAAGCTTTAGCTGCAGAAAACCAAGGAGCAGTTGCAGTAATCATTGTAAATAATGAACCTGGAGCACCCTTTGCTATGGCACCAGGCGATGTGGGAGGCAGCGTTACCATTCCTTCACTTATGGTAAACCAAACAGATGGAGAAGCATTAATTACTGCATTAGATGGTGGCGCAACAATCAATGGGACCATTTTAGATGCTGGCCCCTATAATATTGATGGAACTTTAGATAATGGAATAATTGCACACGAGTATGGACATGGTATTTCAAACAGACTCACCGGCGGTGCATTTAACACAGGATGTCTTGGTAATGATGAACAAATGGGAGAGGGATGGAGCGATTATTTTGGACTCATTCTCACTATGAAAGAAGGGGATACTCCCGGGCAAAGAAGAGGTATTGGTACATTTGCAATTGGACAACCCATTGATGGAAATGGAATCAGACCTGCACCTTATAGTACAGATTTTTCAATCAATCCTTTTACATATGCAGCAACAAATAATCAAGGTATTTCTCAACCACACGGAATTGGTTTTGTATGGGCAACTATGCTTTGGGATTTGACTTGGGCATTAATTGATGAATATGGATTTGACCCAGATATCTATGAAGGAACAGGCGGTAATAACATCGCATTACAACTTGTTGTTGATGCCTTAAAACTACAACCTTGTAATCCCGGATTTGTTACAGGTAGAGACGCTATTCTTCAAGCAGATGAACTCGCTAATGATGGCGTAAACAGATGTTTGATATGGAATGTATTTGCAAACAGAGGATTGGGCTTAAGCGCAAGTCAAGGAAGTTCAAATAACCGCTTTGACCAGGTTGAAGCTTTTGATGTTCCGGAAGACTGTTTGCTAAGTACTGAAGACCAATCACTCAATAACATTATGATTTACCCCAACCCTTCAGATGGAGATATCAATATAGTCACTAGACAAGATATGGGGCAAAGTAAGATTTCTATCTTTGATATTAACGGACGAATAGTATTTTCTCAGGAAGTTAATATGACAGGTACCGTGAATCTGCAAACAGGTAATTTAAAAACAGGCGTGTACATAATTCAAATTGAAGGTGAAAATTATACGCACAACTCAAAATTGATAATCAGATAATTTTTTTTATTAGTTTAATTGTTTATTTGAAAAAGACTGTCAGAAATGGCAGTCTTTTTTTATTGAAGTTTACTTAAAAAATCAGCAATCTTGTTTGTTGAAAGGCCACTCAAATCTAGAAGCTCTTCAATGGTGCCGTGTTCAGGAAAAAAATCAGAAACTCCTAGCAGTTGGATGTTGTTTTTGTAATTGTGTTGTGCAGCAAACTCAAGAATAGCACTCCCAAAACCACTTGTCTTTATGCCATCTTCAACAGTGATGATAGTTTTATGTGTTTTGAAAACAGTATGCAGCAATGCCTCATCCAAAGGTTTTACAAATCGCATATCATAAAGAGCAATTTTGGAACTTTCAATAGATTCCAATGCATCTATAACGTTGTTTATTATTGTGCCAATAGTGAGCACCGCCATTGAAGGTCCTTTCTTGATTTGTACTCCTTTACCGATTTCAATTTTAGAAAAGGGTTGTTTCCAATCCATCAACCTGCCACGTCCTCGGGGATATCTTATCGCAATGGGTAATTCTAGCCCCAGTGAAGCTGTATACATCATATTGCGTAACTCTATTTCATTTCGCGGAGCGAAAACAATCAAATTGGGAATGCAACGCAAATACCCTAAATCAAAAATTCCGTGATGTGTCGCGCCGTCTTCACCCACAATTCCTGCGCGATCCAAACAAAAAATCACCGGAAGCTTTTGTAAACACACATCATGAATCACCTGATCATAAGCGCGCTGTAAAAAAGTAGAGTAGATATTACAAAAAACTATCATTCCCTGAGTTACCAAACCCGCAGAAAAAGTAACTGCGTGCTGCTCAGCAATTCCCACATCAAATGCCCGGGAAGGAAATTTATCCATCATAAACTTTAAAGAGCTCCCCGTGGGCATTGCCGGAGTGATGCCCATGATTTTTGGGTTTTGTTCGGCAAGTTCTACCATTGTAATTCCAAATACATCCTGAAATTTTGGTGGTTGTAATACAGCCGATTTAGGCAGTAAATCACCTGTGTCTTTATTGAATTTTCCGGGAGCATGATATTTTACCTGGTCTTCTTCCGCTTGACGGAGGCCTTTTCCTTTTTTAGTAATAACGTGAAGCAGTTTAGGACCCGGCACCTTCTTTAAACGTTCCAACTCCTGCAGCAATTCCAATAAATTATGCCCATCAACCGGACCCGAATAATCAAAATTCAAGGCTTCAAAAATATTGTCTTGTTTGGGCGTTCTTTTGAGAGTAGCTTTGGTCAAATATTCCTTTAAAGCACCCACACTGGGGTCAATGCCTATGGCGTTGTCGTTTAGGATGACTAAAAGGTTTGTGTTAGTAACACCGGCGTGATTGAGTCCTTCAAAAGCCATTCCTGAAGCTATTGAAGCATCACCCACCACAGCTATGTGTTGACGCTTTGTATTGCCGTTAAGTTGAGCTGCAATAGCCATCCCCAAGGTGGCAGAAATGGCTGTCGAACTGTGTCCCACGCCAAAAGGATCAAAAACACTTTCTTCCCTTTTCGGAAAACCGCTTATGCCATTCAAACGCCTGTTTGTGTCAAATTCTTTTTTTCGACCTGTAAGTATTTTATGTCCGTAAGCCTGATGTCCCACATCCCAAACCAAAATATCATCTGGAGTGTTGAATACATAATGTAGCGCAATTGTTAACTCTACTACACCCAGGCTGGCACCCAGATGACCTTCTTTAGTAGCAACAATATCAATGATAAACTTGCGCAACTCCATGGCAACCTGAGGCAATTGCCCTGGTGCCAGTTTGCGTAAATCCTCCGGAAAGGAAATGGTGTCTAATAAAGATGCTGCCATACTGCAAAAGTAAACAATTGAAGTTGTATTTTAGCTGTTTAGATTTGAGTCTTTGAGTTGTTTATAACTCACCTCTCATCTCTAGCCACTCACCACCCTTTTGGAATTTGGTACTTGTAATTTGGAATTTTTATGTTTGAACCTTTTGACGACACATATTTTATGAAACGCGCCCTGCAGGAGGCTGAAAACGCTTTCGCGAAAGGTGAGATTCCTATTGGTGCGGTCATTGTAGTTGAAAACAAAATCATTGCCCGTGCACACAACCTCACCGAAACCTTAAATGACGTTACTGCTCATGCTGAAATGCAAGCCATCACCGCTGCCGCCGATTATTTGGGTGGAAAATACCTGAAAAAATGTACACTCTATGTCACCATTGAACCCTGTCAAATGTGTGCAGGTGCGCTTGCCTGGAGTCAGATTGACCGCATCGTTTATGGTGCAAGGGACGAGCAACGGGGTTGTATCATTATGAAAACCCAACTTCATCCCAAGACCAAGCTGGAAGGCGGTGTTTTAGCTGAAGAAGCATCCGAAATATTAAAACGATTTTTTATTGAGAAGCGGAATTTGAATTAAATTGCAAATTTTAATAACTTCTCATAATAAGGCATACACTCTTCCAATAATGGTTTGAGTTTTTCAGGAAAAGGTTTTGTTTTCGGTTGGTAAGGTATAAATCCTGATGATTTATGAATGTTTGTATACCAATACTTTGCCCAGCTTCCATCCTCAGACCGGGCATCGGGTGTCCACTTTAACATCGCCGGGTCAAAAGAGATGCCGATAGCCTCACATAATTTTTGTAATTGCTTTTCCGGATTTAACAAGACCGCTTTTGAATCTATTACGATAACAGGTAAATTGTTTTTTTGCAGTTGCTCTACAAGTTCTACATGCATTTTATAACCCACATCTTCAAGTGTTGGGGTTTCAACCACTTCAGCATAAGAGGGGAGCATTTCCACAGGGTCGCGGGTCAGGATGACATTGGTCAAGTCTTTTAAGAAATCACGATCCAAGCCGGGTACTAAATGATGGGTCATGTTTTTAAAAAACAGTACCGGTTTTTCAGAATGCGTTTTCATCATTTCAACGACTTTTTCACCACTGGTTTCCATCGTTTTGATGATTTCATCAGCTCCGGGGTGATATTCTTTAGCTTGGCTGTTTTTTAGGTAAAAACCATATAGCGGCTCGTCAAAAACCTGAGTGTCTATTCGCTGAGCAAAAGAATACATCAAAGTAGTAGAGATATTTCGTGGGCCGGACCAAAGTGATATGCGTTTAATGGGAGCTGCCATTTATGAAAATTGAATTTCTTTTGTGACAAGTTCTTGATAAAGTCGGCTTAACCGTTCCGTGACGGGGCCGCATTTTCCATCACCAATAGTTTTACCATCGATCTTAGTTACAGGAGTGAGACCGCCAAAAGTGCCTGTAACAAAGGCTTCATCTGCACCATAAACATCAAACAGCGAATAGTTTTTCTGTTTGCAAACGATGTTGTTTTGCTCACAAAGTGAAATGATATTTCCGCGTGTGATGCCATTCATACAGTACTGTCCGGTAGAGGTCCACACTTCGTCGTTTTTAACCATAAAAAAGTTGGTTGCATTACAGGTAGAAACAAAACCGTGGATATCGAGCATCAGGGCTTCATCTGCACCGGCTTCCAGGGCTTGCATTAAAGCTTGCACTTCGTGTAACTTGCTGTGACAATTCAAGCGCGGGTCGAGATAGTCAGGGGAACCTCTGCGAAAGGTGGAAGTAAATAGGGTGATTCCTTTATTTTTAGTTTCAGGAGAGGCAGCTTTGTGTTCGGCAATAATGACAAGATTGGGACCTGAAATGGTAAGCCGCGGGTCTTGTGAAGGTGTTTTTTTAATGCCCCGTGTAAGCATAACGCGCACATGGATGTGGTCTTTCATTTCATTAGCATCCAGTGTGGTTTGGATGTTTTGCAATAACTCCTCCCTGCTGAAAGGAATTGCAATCCCCACCACCTTAGCCGATTGCCAAAGACGGTCGAGGTGTTTGTGCACAAAAATCATTTTACCTTGATGCACTCTAAAAGCCTCCCAAACCCCATCACCTACCAGATAACCACTATCAAAAACAGAGATTTTTGCTTCTTCTCGAGGGTGTAATATACCATTGATAAAGATTTTAATGGCTTTATTGCGAGAGTCATCAAGTGCGTTATGCGTACCGTGAATCATTTTTTAGTTTTATTAACAGTGACTAAATCCCATTTAAACATTTAATAATTCATTGTGTTTTTATAAATAAAACCGTTTTTCATAATCAATTTAAAGTTTTCACTGGGATTTTCAATTAGATGAATGTTCTCAAGGGGGTTTTCATTAAGAATAATCAAGTCTGCATAAGCGCCTTCTGCAATAATACCGAGGTCTCCTTTTTGGTAAGGGTTTCTTTTGCCGCTTAAATTTAATAGTTCAGCATTGTCTGCGGTGGCCATTTTAAGTACTTCAAAAGGGGTGTACCAGCGGGTGAGTTTAGTAAGCTTTTTGCCTTGCTTTTTTGCGTTAACAGCGTTGAAGAGGTTATCTGTTCCCCAGGCTGTTTTGATATTGTATTTTTTTGCAAGTTTGTAAGCATTGTCAGTGCCTTCAGAAACTTCAATTTGTTTTGCTCTGTTTGCGGAGCCTTCGGGATAAGCATTGGCGTCTTCATCATCTAAAAAGGGTTGTAAGCTCCACCAGACTCCTTTTTCAGCCATTAATTTTGCGGTTGCTTCATCAGCCAATTGTCCGTGGTCGATGCATTTTACACCAGCGTTAATGGCCGTCTGAATTGCGTTTGGGGTGTAAGCGTGAACAGTTACATAGGTTCCCCAGTTTTCTGCTGCGCTCACGGCTGCCTTAAATTCTTCGAGCGTATATTGTGTCACATCCAGTGGGTCATAACTGGAGGCCACTCCACCACCAGCCATCAATTTTAATTGAGTAGCTCCTTGTCTAAGCTGTTCTCTTGAACGCATTAACACCTGGTCAACACCATCAGCAATCGAGACAATGCCATTTCTTTCCACATAGGAAAGTTCCCCGACTTTTCTGGGCACATCTGTGGGTAAGCCAAAATCACCATGACCTCCGGTTTGGGAGATAAAAGCGCCACTTGAAAAAATGCGTGGTCCTTTAGCCAAGCCCATATCAATCGCTTTTGCCAATGAAAGCGATCCTCCGCCTAAATCCCTAACGGTTGTAAAGCCTCTCATCAACTGCTCCTCAGCTGCTTTTGCAGCAAATAAATTTAGAAAGGCAAAATCTGAAAACAAAGCTTGTTGCTGAGGGATGCTCTCAAACATCACGTGAACGTGTGCGTCGATTAAACCGGGCATCACATATTTTCCGGTTCCATCTATTACCAAGGTGTTTTCAGATACGGTTAATGGGGAAGGCGAAATTTGTTTGATGAGTTGCCCTTCAATTAAAATATTTGCTTTGGTGATTTGCTCTGACTTGCCATTAAAAATGTTGATGTCTTTGATGAGAATTTGGGAGGATTGAGCATTTAAATCAGTTAGAAATGTAAGATTTAAACACAATAAAAAGAGTATAAGTGCTTTCATATCAATTTTTTACTCAAATATACATTTTTTCAATGATAGAGTCCATTATGATTTTATAAAAAAACCCGAAAAAGTAATTTTTCGGGTTTCAATATTATCTATAAAATTTTGTTTATTTAAAGTTCTAACGCTTTCTTTACTTCATTGTTCATCAACAGTTCTTCCGGGCTTTCAAGGGCTTCTTTTATTGCAACAAGGAAACCAACAGATTCTCTTCCATCAATAATACGGTGGTCATAAGAAAGAGCTACATACATCACCGGTGCAACGACGATGCCTCCATTTTTGACTACAGCACGTTCAACAATGTTATGCATTCCAAGGATAGCACTTTGTGGCGGGTTGATGATGGGTGTTGATAACATTGAGCCGAAAACACCTCCATTGGTAATGGTAAATGTTCCTCCGGTCATTTCGTCAACAGTGATATCGCCTTCTCTTGCGCGAATGGCCAGACGCTTCACTTCATTTTCCACACCTCTGAAAGAAAGGTTTTCTGCATTTCTAATTACGGGAACCATCAAACCTTTGGGGCCTGAGACGGCAATGCTAATGTCTTTGTAATCATAAGTGATTTTATAATCACCATCAATCATAGAGTTGACATCAGGATACATTTCCAATGCTCTCACCACGGCAAGCGTAAAGAATGACATAAAGCCCAGTCCCACTCCGTGTTTGTTTTTAAATTCTTCTTTGTATTGCTCTCGTAAAGCAAAAATAGCTGTCATATCCACTTCATTGAAAGTAGTCAACATAGCGGTTTCATTTTTAGCACTTACCAGGCGCTCTGCCACTTTGCGGCGTAACATGGAAAGTTTTTTGCGCTCTTCACCGCGTTTTCCGGGGCCCGGGGTTCCCATGGCGGGTTTTGATGCTTGTGAAGCGTCTTCTTTTGTAATGCGACCATCACGTCCTGAGCCAAGGATGTCTGAAGGCGATATGCCTTTCTCGTCTAGAATTTTCTTAGCAGCCGGTGAGGGTGAACCGGAAGCATAAGACTTTTTATCGTCTGACTTTCTGCTTTCTGCAGGAGCTTTATCACTGGTTTTTGGACTTTTTTCAGATTCCCTGTCCAGTCTTTTTGAAGCGTCATCCTCATCGTTTGAACCTTCATCGCCCGGATTTTCGTAGGTTTCAATCTTTCCGTCCCCCTTTGGTTTTTCGGCTGAGGTATCGATTAAGCAAACTACTTCGCCCACAGCGACTGCATCGCCTTCTTCCGCTTTAAGCGTAATGATTCCACTGGCTTCTGCCGGTAGTTCCAAAGTGGCTTTGTCACTGTCAACTTCAGCAATGGCCTGATCTTTTTCTACATAATCGCCATCGGCAACCAGCCATTGTGCAATTTCTACTTCGGTGATGGATTCTCCCGGAGAGGGAACTTTCATTTCTAAAACCATAATTATCTTGTTATTTTTTCCTTTTAAAAGGGACTGTTTGTATTAATCTTCTAAAGTTAATGATTTATCAAATACACTTTCAATTACTTTCATGTGTCTTGCTTTTGATCTTACTGCACTTCCGGCTGCCGGTGCGCTGTACATTTTTCTACTGCAAATTCTAAAAGTTCTTGATTCTTCCAAGTGCATCAATAAAAAGCTGTATGCGCCCATATTTCTTGGTTCTTCCTGAGCCCAAACAACATCATCTGCGTTTTTGTATTTTTTGATGATTGTGCGCATTTTATCAATAGGTAAAGGGAACAACTGTTCAATTCTTACCAAAGCGACATCGTCTCTCTTTGTTTCTTCTTTGACCTCCAACAAATCATAGTAGAATTTCCCTGTACAGAATACCAATGATTTTACTTTTTTGACATTGGCTGTTGGGTCATCCATTACCTCCTGGAAACTTCCGTTTGCCATTTCTTCTTTGGTGGAAACCACTTTGGGGTGACGCAGCAAACTCTTAGGTGTAAAAACAATCAAAGGCTTTCTGTAATTGGTTTTCATCTGGCGTCTTAGCAAGTGAAACAGGTTGGCCGGGGTCGTGACATCTGCCACAAACATATTATCTCTGGCGCAAAGTTGTAAATAGCGTTCCATTCTGGCGGAGCTGTGTTCTGCACCTTGGCCTTCATAACCGTGCGGCAATAGCATCACGAGGCCATTTTGAAGTTTCCATTTGTCTTCTGCGGCAGAAATATATTGGTCGAGCATAATTTGTGCTCCATTACTGAAATCACCAAACTGTGCTTCCCAAATGGCAAGAGTATTGGGGCTTGCCATCGAGTATCCATAATCAAATCCCACTACTCCATATTCTGAAAGTAATGAGTTGTAAATATAAAAATCACCTTGGTCTTCTTGAATTTGATTGTGAAGTATAATCTCTTCTTCACTGTCCTCTACTTTAACTACAGCATGTCTATGTGAAAAAGTACCTCGCTCTACATCCTGACCACTGATGCGTATATCAAATCCTTCAGCAAGTAAGGATCCGTATGCAAGTAATTCACCCATTGCCCAATCCAGTTTGTTGTCTTTGAAGTACATCGTTTCACGTGCTTCAATGAGGCGTTCAATTTTTCTTAAAAACTTTTTGTTTTTTGGTAGCTTTGTTATGACTTTAGCAATTTCGCTTAGTTTGTTAAGGTCAAAAGAGGTGTCAGCGACTTTACGCATAATACCTTGATCTGCATAATCAAAACCTTCCCACTCATCTTTCATAAATGGAGTCACAGTGGTTTTTTCCTGCTGACGTGATTTTTCAAGTTTTTCTTCCAGTAGATTTTTATAATCTTCCTCGAGTTGGGAAACAAATCCTTTGTCGATGACCCCATCAGACAATAACTTTTCAGCATAAATATCCCTTGCGTTGTTGTGTGTTGCAATGGCTTTATAAAGTTTGGGTTGCGTGAAACGGGGTTCGTCACCTTCGTTATGTCCATACTTTCTGTAGCCCAACAAATCAATAAAAACATCACGGCCAAAAGCCATTCTGTATTCCAGCGCAAAAGTGGCTGCATGAACCACGGCTTCTGCATCGTCTGCATTGACATGAAGTACCGGTGACAAAGTCACTTTAGCCACATCGGTGCAATATGTTGAAGAACGACCGTCGAGGTAATTTGTGGTAAATCCAACTTGGTTGTTGATCACAATATGAATGGTTCCGCCGGTTTTATAGCCGTCAAGCTGCGCCATTTGTACTACTTCATAAACGATACCTTGACCGGCGATGGCTGCATCACCGTGCACTACAATGGGGAGTACTTTTTGAAGATTTCCTTTAAAGTGACGGTCTTGTTTTGCTCTTGCAATTCCCTGCACTACAGCTCCCACTGTTTCCAGGTGGGAAGGGTTGGGCGCTATGTTGATGTTGATTTGTTTTCCGTTTTGGGTTTCTCTGTTTGCGGTCCAGCCTAAATGGTATTTTACGTCTCCATCAAAAACTTCTTGTTCATAGTCTTTTCCATCAAATTCACTGAAAATATCTTTGGCATTTTTTCCGAAAATATTCACCAGTGTGTTAAGTCTTCCACGGTGAGCCATTCCCATTACAAATTGTTCAACACCCATGTCTGCTGCCTTTTCAATGATGGTGTCCACAGCAGGGATAAAACTCTCGCCTCCTTCAAGAGAGAAGCGCTTTTGACCCACATATTTTGTATGAAGAAAGGTTTCAAAGGAAACGGCTTCATTTAATTTTTTTAAGATGTGCTTCTTTTCTGAAGCTGAAAAACTGGGGTGGTTGTCATTTTTGTGCAACCAGTTTTGTATCCATTCAATTTCTTCGGGTTTTCTAATGTAAGAGTATTCAACCCCGATGGATTGGCAGTATATTTTAGTTAAGTGAGAAACAATTTCGCGTAAGCTGGCAGCGCCAATACCAATGAGTTCTCCGGCATTGAAAACGGTATCCAAGTCTTTTTCGCTTAAAGCGAAATTTTCTAAATCCAGAGTGGGCGCATATTTTCTGCGTTCCCGAACAGGGTTTGTGAGTGTAAAAAGGTGTCCACGCTTGCGATACCCTTCAATGAGCTTGATAACACGAAATTCTTTTTCGAGATTTTCTAGTTTGGGTTCACAAAAAGCATCGGGGTTTTCTGTTGAAAATTCGTTTGTTGAACTTCCGTTTTGGCCAAAATCAAACCCTTGAAAAAAAGCTCGCCAGCTGGGTTCAACGGCATCGGGGTTTTCAAGATATTGGTCATAGAGGTCAGCAAAATATTGAGAGTGTGCTGCGTTTAAGAAGGAAAATTTATCCATAATATGGCTACGTACTTAACGTTTCAAATAAATTGTGACAAAAGTACAATAATTCCAAATCATACTAAAAAAATGTTTTTATATTTATGATTCATTTAGTAAAGTTAAATTATGGGATTTAAACCAATACTGCTATTCATCTTGTGGTCTTTTTTTTGTTTCAAATCTTTTGGTCAAATTGACCTCTCATCTGTCCAATCCTCCAAAAAGGATTTTTGGGAGCAGGTGAGTTTTGGGGGAGGGTTGGGGCTCAATTTTGGAAATGGCTATTTTTCGGGTGGGATCTCTCCCAGTGCTGTTTATAATTTCAATCAATATTTTAGTGCCGGGTTGGGTTTGACTTATAACTATTTGAGTGATAAACGCAGGATTCCAGATGTGAGAATATCAGCATATGGCGCGAGTATAATTACATTATTTAATCCCATTAGAGAAATTCAGCTTTCTGCTGAGCTTGAAGGGATACAGGTTGATCGCACATTTTTATTCACCGATGGTGATGTTAAAGATGATTTTTTTCAGGAAGCACTTTTTCTTGGAGCTGGTTTTAGAACCGGAAATATAACAATTGGCGCTCGGTATAATGTGCTATATGATAAAGATAGAAGTATTTATGGTTCTGCTTTTTTGCCCTTTGTAAGAGTCTTTTTTTAAACTGTTCTGTAAATCAATTGATTGGCAAAATCTGTGAGTTGCTTTTTTTCAGATTTACTCACATCCAGATTATCGAGAAGGCTGATGGCAACTTCTGTGTAGTGTTTAATTTTTAATTTCGTTTTTTCTTGAGCTCCAGAGCTTATAAAAATTTGTTTTACGGCTTCAATTTTGTCAGCAGCATTTTTAGGCTGTATGCTGTAAAGGTGTTCTAACTCCTCTTTATCTGAAACTGCAGCATCATTCATTGCTGTGAGGTATAAATAGGTTTTTTTGTTTGAAATGATATCTCCTCCCACTTGTTTCCCAAAGCTTTTGGGGTCACCAAAAACGTCGAGATAATCATCTTGTATCTGAAAAGCTATACCCAAATTTCTGCCAAATTCATAAATAGCATTTTGACAATATGCAGAAGCACCTGCAATTATAGCGCCCATTTGCATTGCTGCACCCACCAGTACTGCGGTCTTAAAATTAATCATATGCAAGTATTCTTCTGTTGAGACACTGTCCCTTTCCTCAAAATCAACATCATACTGCTGCCCTTCACAAACCTCAATAGCAGTTTTACTAAAAAGTTTTGCCAACTGTTGAAAAGTACTTGCCTCATAACTTTCAAAAAGTTGATACGCCAAGATTAACATGGCATCTCCTGAAAGAATGCCTGTATTGATATCCCATTTTTCATGAACTGTTTCCTTTCCTCTGCGTAGCGGAGCATTGTCCATAATATCATCGTGAATTAATGAAAAATTGTGAAACAACTCAACAGCAAGGGCTGCGTTCATAGCTTCTTTATGTGGCGTGTTAAAAAGTTCACACGACATTAAAGTGAGGATGGGTCTTAAACGCTTTCCTCCCAGAGAGAGTATGTATGAAATGGGCTCATACAGGTTTTGAGGCTCTTTGGTTTTTACATTTTCAGAGAGGTAATTGAGAAAAGTAGTCCTGTAGTTGTCTAATGGAATCATGCAAGAAATATTTTTTGCTAAAATACTTTTTTCTCCTCAAACCTTTTATACATCATAAATATTCTATGTTAATTTTAGGTAAAACTTTGGAAACTATTTTTGTTTTAAAAGTTTCCGTTATATATTTGCCGTCCGTATGAGAGAAAAAATTTTAGAAAAAGCAAGTGAATTATTTTTAAACCTGGGGTTTAAAAGCGTCACTATGGACGATATAGCCAATGAAATGGGTATATCAAAAAAAACTATATACCAGCATTTTACAAACAAAACAAAACTTGTAGAAGCTACAACAGATTATGTTTTTCATTTTGTATGTGAAGGAATTGATTGTATTAGAGCAGAAAATAAAAACCCAATAGCAGAACTTTTCCAAATCAACACATTTATTAAACAACTGCTAAAAAATGAAAAAGCGTCTCCACAACATCAATTACAGAAGTATTATCCCAAGATATACAAAAAGCTGAATGACAATAAGTTTTCAAATATACACGAATGTGTTACTACAAACCTAAAAAAAGGAGTAGAAATGGGGTTATACAGAGCTAGTATTAAACCTGAAATTATTAGCAGATTTTATTTTTTAGGTGCCACCGGAATTAAAGATCAGGATTTATTTCCTCTTGATGATTATTCGCCAAATAAATTAGTGGATTTGTTTTTAGAATATCACCTTCGAGGAATTGTAACAACAAAAGGAGAAAAAGAATTAATGAAATATATCAATCAAAACAATTAAATCAACTCTATTAAACTATGAAGAACTTCTTAATAACGAGCATGATTTTTGTAAGTGCACTCAGTTTTTCGCAGGAGCAAAAATCATATAGTTTCTCTCTAGAAGAGGCTATTAATTTTGCAATTGACAGTAACTACACAGCCATCAATGCAAAAAGAGAAGTGCTTGCAGCACTCAAACAAAAATGGGAGACAACCGCTACTGGGTTGCCTCAAATCAATGCTGGTGTTGATTACAGAAATAATTTAAAGCAACCTGTGAGCTTGATTCCGGCAGAATTTACCGGTGGAGAGCCCGGTACATTTGAGCCTGTTGTTTTTGGAGTGCCTCAGACCATGACTGCAACTGCAACCTTAAATCAATTACTGTTTGATGGATCTTATATTGTTGCACTTCAGGCGTCAAAAACTTTTTTGGAATACTCAGAGAATTTAGAGCAGAAAACCACATCTATGGTAAGGAAAGAAGTGGTCAATGCTTATGGCACGGTGTTACTCTCCCGCGAAAACATTGATATTTTGGAAAGCAATAAAGAAACTCTTGAAAAAAACTTGAGGGAAACGACTGAGATTTTCAATAACGGTCTCGCTGAAGAAGAAGATGTAGAACAATTGCAAATCACGCTTTCAAATATTGAAACCCAGCTAAACAACTCAAAACGCGTATTGGAACTTTCCCAACAACTTTTTAATATCACTTTGGGAATTGATTTAAATGCTCAAGTTACCCTCACTGAAAGTTTAGATATCTTAATTCTTCAAAACATCGATTTACAATTATTGGCTGAAGAACTCACATTGGAAAACAACATTGACTATAAAATAGCAAACAATTTCACTGAGCAACGCCGTCTGGAACTAAAACTTGAAAAGTTCAAAGCCCTGCCTACACTTAGCGCTTTTGTGAATTATGGCACTCAGGCAAACAGCAACACCTTTACCTTCCTCGATGCTGATCAACGCTGGTTTCAATCGTCTATAGCAGGGGTGAGTTTACAGGTTCCCATTTTTAGCTCCTTGGGAAGAACTGCTAAAACGCAGCGTGCTGAAATTGCCTTTGACCAAGCTAAAACCGAGTTTGATGAAACAGTTCAAAAAATAATGCTCGAGGCCAACTCAGCTAAAAATAACTATCAGTTTGCCATTGAAAAATATGAAAACTCAAAAAACAATTTAAACCTCGCAGAACGCATTGAGCGAAAAAATCAAATCAAATTTTTTGAAGGGCTTAGTAGCAGCTTCGATTTGAGGCAGGCACAATTACAGCTTTATACAGCTCAACAAGAATATTTACAGGCAATACTCGATGTCATTGTCCAAAAAGCAGAACTGGAACGCATTTTAATACCACCAACTAAATAATTCTCATCATGAAAAAAACCCTATATATCATCATTGCAGCAACCACAATTATGGCTTGCTCTAATAACAAAAATTCCGGCAGTGTTCAAGAAGCAATCGATTCTGGTGACCTAAAAACAATGACAGAAAAAAGAGAGCAAATACTCGCTTCTTATGACAGCATTGGCAAATTGTTGTCACAATTGGAACTGGCTATCGCTGAAAAAGACACTACTTCAAGATATCCGCTGGTTACTGTTTTTGAAGTAAAAGATACCGTGTTTTCAAGATTTGTTGCCATACAAGGAAATGTGGAAACATCAGAAAACATATTGATTTATCCAGAATTTCAAGGGGTGCTAACAAACGTCTATGTAAAACAAGGCCAACAAGTAAGCAGAGGTCAAGTTCTTGCAAAAATTGATGACGGTGGCTTATCAAGTCAACTGGCTCAGCTGCAAACTCAGTATGAACTAGCAAAGACCACCTATGAAAGACAACAACGATTGTGGGATCAGCAAATTGGAAGTGAAATCCAACTGTTACAGGCAAAAACCAATATGGAAGCTTCAGAAAGCGCTGTAAATCAATTGCAGTCACAACTGGGTAAAACTTCGATTCGTGCTCCTTTTTCAGGAGTTATCGATGAGATTATTACGGAACAAGGAAGCGTAGTTGGTCCAGGAGGCATGGCATTGATGCGCTTGGTAAATTTAAGTGATATGCGCGTGAAAGCAGCAGTTCCTGAAAATTACTTGCAAAGTGTTGCAAAAGGGGATCCTGTGAAAATAAACTTTCCTGCGATTCAGGAAACGGTTGATGGAAAAATTTCAGTAGTGGGAAGTTTTATAAATCCAACAAACAGAACCTTTCAGGTTGAAGTGGAAATTCCAAATACACAACAAAAAATCAAACCCAACCTGATGGCAAACCTTCAGATAAATGATTACACAAATGAAGCTTCTGTGGCTATTCCTTCAAATTGTATTATTGAAAATGCCACCGGAGAGACCTTTGTTTATGTCCTGAAAGAAAAAGACGGAAATACACCTCAAGTAAAACGCACACAAATTGAAACCGGAAAAAAAAGCAACGGTTTTGTAGAAGTTTTAAGTGGGCTATCAAATGCAGACCTCATTGTCAATGGCGGAGCATTGACTTTAAAAGATGGAGCTAGAATAACAATTCAATCAGCAAACTAATCAGTCATGGCAGATAAAAAAATAAAGTATTTTGGACTCTCAAACTGGTCTATCAATAACAGGATGACTGTATTTGTTTTGATAGGTATTGTAACTTTTGGCGGGCTTTTGTCCTATTTAAACTTACCAAGAGAATCTTTTCCTGAGGTTATTGAAAACAAAGTATATGTAAGCTCACTTCTACCGGGAAACTCAGCTGAAGATGTTGAAAGACGCGTCACAAAGCCACTGGAAGATGAAATTAATGACATTTCAGGAGTCGTAAAAATCACTTCAAATTCATTACAGGATTACTCTATGATTACGGTCGAGTTTGAAGAAAGCTTGACCATAGAGGAAGCAAAAACAAGAGTAAAAGATAAAGTGGATGCTGTTAAAGCACTACAAGACTGGCCCACACTTGATGGTGGAGTAAAAGTAGAGCCCAATGTGTTTGATCTCAATATTTCTGAAATTATGCCCATTGCTCAACTCAATTTAAAAGGAGATTTTACCCAAGAGCAACTTAAAAAATTTGCAGAAGACCTTCAGGACCGCATAGAGGAATATCCTGAAGTAAAAGAAGCGACTTTACTGGGTGTTCAAGATAAAGAGGTTGAGATCGCGGTTGATGTCTATAAAATGATGGCTGCCGAAGTGAGTTTTGGTCAAATTATTTCTGCTATTCAGGATGAGAACACAACCATATCTGGTGGAAACATTATAGAAAATGGCTTGCGCCGAAACATACGAGTCATTGGCGAAATTCAAAACCCAAATGAATTGGAAAACATCGTCGTTAAAGAAGACGAAGGTGCTGTTTATTTGAGGGATATTGCCACAATAAACTTTAGACCTAAAGATGCGACTACCTATGCGCGGGAATATGGAAAACCGGTGGTGATGCTTAGTATCAAAAAGAAAGCCGGCGAAAATATGATCACGGCAATGCAAAAAATCAAGGAACACATTCCTGAAGCCCTGAAAACATACCTGCCTTCAACACTTGATATCACCATCACAAGTGACGAATCCACAAGAACAAAAGACCAGGTGGCGGAGCTAGAAAACAGCATTATTTTTGGGGTGATTCTCGTGATTAGTGTTTTGATGTTTTTTCTAGGTTTTAGAAACGCTTTGTTTGTGGGAATTGCGATTCCTTTATCGATACTGCTTTCGTTTTTAATTTTACCAATTGCAGGTGACATTGTTGGGGTGAACCTCACCTTAAATACTATGGTGCTTTTTGCCACAGTCATGGGACTTGGAATGCTGGTTGACAATGGGATTGTGGTTGTGGAAAATGTCTATCGATTGATGGATGAAGGTGTACCCCGGATGGAAGCGGCAAAACAGGGTGTAGGTGAAATTGCCTGGCCCATTATTGCATCAACAGCAACAACACTTGCAGCTTTTTTACCACTTGGCTTTTGGCCCGGAATAATGGGAAAATTTATGATCTTTTTCCCGCTCACACTCTCTGTGGTCTTGTTTTCTTCTTTGTTTGTGGCTTTGGTAATTAATGCGACTTTGACTTCGGCTTTTATGAAAACACAAGAAGAAGAAATGTCACGGGCAACTATTATCAAGATAAGTGGCGCTTTATTCGTTTTTGGGGTTTTGCTTTTGATTTCGGGGATATTTAATACGCATATCATATTTCAGATTTTGGGGCCAATTATCCTTTTGATTGCTTTTGCACTCATTTTTATTGGGTGGAAAAACAGAAGCAAAACGGCATTGCTTAGGAGAGGTCTTGGGATTTTTGCAGTGGGTGTTTTATTTGCAATTTTAGGATTTGTAGGTGGCCCCAAAGCGCTTGTAGGATTTGGGAACTTGTTTATTTTCACCTCCATTTCTTTGTGGTTTTTCAAATATCTTTTAATTCCTGCGTCAAAGCGTTTTCAATTTAAAACCCTTCCCAGAATTGAAAGAACCTACCAGCGATTTTTAGATTTTTCATTAAAAGGGAGTAATGCCTACAAATTCTTTTTTGGAACAGTAGGGTTGTTAATTGTTGCTATTGGCGTGTTTATGGTTTTCACTCCACCTGTGCTTTTCTTTCCTGAAAACCAACCCAACCAAGCAATTGTATATATTGAATATCCTGAAGGAACTGATATTGAAAAAACCAATGAACTCACAAGCATAGTTGAACAACAGGTATTTGAGGTTTTAGATACATACAAATACGCTACTGAGGATGGCGAAACTTACAATTATATGGCTGAGTCAATTATTTCTCAAGTGGGTGAAGGCTCTGGCAATCCAATGGTAGATGGTGCCTCACAAAATGAAATGCCCCATAGAGGAAAAGTGACTGTTTTGTTCAGGCAATACAAATACCGTTTTGACGAAAACGGTACTAAAATAAGCAGTTCTGATGTATTAACTGAAATTAGGAATGCTGTTCAAGGCTATCCCGGTGCCAGTATTATCACAGACAAAGACCAGGCAGGGCCACCGGCCGGTTATGCGATCAATCTGGAATTAAAAGGGGAGGATTATTATGAATTGATTGAGGAAGCAAGAAATGTGCAGACATATATCACAAATCTTGGAATACCCGGAATTGAAGAGTTAAATCTCGATGTCAACCAAAGCAAACCCGAAATGGAAGTGGTCGTTGACCGTATGAAAGCAGGTGAGCTGGGTGTTAGTACAGCACAAGTGGGGCAAGCACTCCGGTCTGCAATCTATGGATTTGATGCGTCCACCTTCAAAGATGGAGATGATGATTATGATATTATGGTGCGGCTGGATGGAGACAGTAGGTATGATGAAAGCGCTCTGTTTAACCAAAACATCACCTTTAGAGACAATAAAGGGAATTTAAAACAAATACCGCTTTCCACCTTGGTTACCACCACAAACCTGGCAACATTTAGCTCCATAAAACGAAAAGATTTAAAGCGAGTGATTACAGTTTATTCAAATGTACTGGAAGGGTTTAACCCCACAGAAACCGTCCAAAAAATTGAAGCTGCTCTCGAGAATTATCCGATGCCGAGAACTATAAGTTATGCATTTACCGGTGAACAAGAAGAAATGGCAAAAAATATGGAGTTTCTATCAGGTGCTCTTGTAATAGCCTTGCTTCTTATTTTATTAATCATAGTGGGTCAATTCAACTCTATTTCAAAACCGATAATGATTTTTGTAGCCATTGTTCTGAGTTTTATTGGGGTATTTTTTGGACTGGTTATTTTTCAAATGGAGTTTGTTGTCTTGATGACGATGATGGGAATTATCTCCCTTGCGGGTATTGTTGTGAATAATGCCATTGTTTTGATTGACTATACACAGCTTCTAATTGACCGGAAAAAGGATGAACTGGATGTACCCTATGAAAAATTACTCACAAGAGAACAATACAGAGAAGCCATTATCGCAGCAGGTACAAATAGATTACGTCCAGTATTACTTACGGCAATTACAACCATACTTGGTTTATTGCCACTGGCAGTGGGCTTGAACTTAAATTTCTTTACGCTATTTACCGAGTTTGACCCACAAATTTATGTGGGAGGAGATAACAACATCTTTTGGAAACCCATGTCGTGGACCATCATTTTTGGTTTGACATTTGCCACATTCCTTACTTTGGTTATTGTACCAACAATGTTCTATTTATTGAACAGGGCAAAAATCAGATTCGATAATGATAAAAATGGAAAAGCTGTTGAGCAAATCGCTTAAAAAATAAATCCCTGACACGAGTTGGGGATTTTTTTTATATTAAATTTGCACCTCAAAATAGCAAAAGCATGTACAAATCACACACTTGTGGCGAATTAACAGCAGCACATATAGGCAAAGAAGTTACACTGGCCGGTTGGGTTCAAAAAACCCGTGACAAAGGATTTATGGTTTGGGTTGATTTAAGAGACCGCTATGGTGTTACCCAACTCATTTTTGATGAAGAACGCACTCCAAAAGAAATGGTCCTTAAAGCCAAAGAACTGGGCCGCGAATTTGTCATTCAAATCACCGGAAAGGTCATTGAACGCGAGTCAAAAAACAATCAAATGCCTACCGGCGAAATTGAAATACTTGTAACACACCTCAAAGTTTTAAACGCTTCATTAACCCCTCCATTTACCATTGAGGATAAAACTGATGGCGGTGATGATTTAAGAATGAAATACAGGTATTTAGACATACGTCGTAACCCTGTGCGCGAAAATTTGATTTTTCGTCATAAAGTAAGTATGGAAGTAAGAAAATACCTTTCAGACAAAGGCTTTGTGGATGTAGAAACACCATACCTTATCAAGTCAACACCAGAGGGAGCACGTGATTTTGTAGTGCCTTCCAGAATGAATGAAGGTCAATTTTATGCCCTGCCTCAATCGCCTCAAACCTTCAAACAACTCTTGATGGTGGGTGGAATGGATAAGTATTTCCAAATTGTAAAATGCTTTAGAGACGAAGACTTGAGAGCTGATCGCCAGCCGGAGTTTACACAGATTGACTGCGAAATGGCTTTTGTAGAGCAAGAAGATATTTTAGAAACTTTTGAAGGATTAACCAGGCATCTTTTGAAAGAAATCAAAGGTGTTACTATTGACAAATTTCCCCGAATGACTTATGATGAAGCGATGCAAAGATATGGAAATGACAAGCCGGATATTCGTTTTGGGATGGAGTTTGGAGAACTCAATGATGTTGCTCAGCACAAAGATTTTCAGGTATTTAATCAAGCTGAGTTGGTTGTTGGAATCGCTGTTCCCGGTGGTTCAATATACACCAGAAAAGAAATTGATGCACTCATCGATTGGGTAAAACGTCCGCAGGTGGGTGCTTTAGGAATGGTGTATGTCAAATACAACGACGACGGTTCTTACAAATCATCTGTGGATAAATTCTACAATGAATCCGATTTTGAGAAATGGACAGAAAAAACCGGAGCTAAACCCGGTGATTTAATATGTGTGCTTTCCGGTGAGAAAAATAAAGTGCGTGCACAACTAAGCGCTCTAAGAATGGAGCTGGCAAATCGTTTAGGTTTAAGAAAGTCCAATGATTTTGCACCTTTATGGGTCATTGATTTTCCGCTTCTGGAATGGGATGAAGAGACCCAGCGTTATCACGCGATGCATCACCCCTTTACTTCGCCAAAACCCGGTCAAATGGAATTGCTCAAAACCCAGCCCGGTGAAGTGAAAGCAAATGCTTACGATTTAGTTTTGAACGGAAACGAAATAGGCGGAGGCTCTATCAGAATTCACGACAGAAAAGTTCAAGAACAAATGTTTAACTACCTTGGCTTCACACCTGAAGAAGCGCAAGCACAATTTGGATTCTTAATGGAAGCTTTTCAATATGGAGCACCACCACACGGCGGCATTGCTTTTGGATTAGACAGACTGGTTGCTATATTAGGCGGACAGGAAACCATTAGGGATTTTATTGCTTTCCCAAAAAACAATTCAGGACGGGATGTGATGATTGATGCACCTGCTATTATAGATGAAGATCAACTCAAAGAGCTTCATTTAAAATTAGATTTATAAAATAATTAAAGATGAAAATCGCAATTCCTTTCTTCTTTATTCTGTCGGTAGTTCTAGTTGTTTTGGGTTTTTACTTTAAGAGTGAAAATCTAGCCAAAGGGGAACTATTGATTGGACTGGGGGTTGTTTGTGGATTTTTAATAACCATGCCTCTCTTTTTATACAACCGTTGGAAAGACAGAGATGTAAAAGACTATATGCTCACCAAAGACAGTTTCAAAAAAATGAGGGAGTATGAAGTCAATAAAGACAGAGAAAAAAGAGAGAAAGTGGATGCAAAAACAAATGAAAATAAAAATGCGTGACTATTGATCACGCATTTTACCTACAATTGAATCAATTTTTCTTTGGAGTTTATTCAGACTAGAAACAAATGACTTTCCAACATTATCAGAGTGATCTGTAACAATAATGGGTTGTCTGTTTAACAACCTGGCTTCCATAAGGCACTTTTTATCATTTAAACCTGATTTGTCACTATTTTCATCACTTAAGTGAACTTCAACCCGTGAAACAAGGTTGTCAAAACGCTCTAATTTCTTTTGAACTTTGGTTTTTAAGTCATCTTTGGACTCTTTAGTGATTTCAATGTTTTTGTCTGAATTAATTTGAATTTGCATTTGATTGTGTTTTAAATTTTTCGGTGAAGTACTAAAATACTGCTCCTTTTTTTTAGATAGGTACCATTTAATACAAAATTAAGAATATTCCTTGTTGTTTTAAGCTTCAAGTTTAAATTCAAGGCAGAATTGTATTTTATTTATCGATTTTAAAAATATTTAAAAAAACTTTAAAAAGCTATCTGTTTTTAGTTATTGAGCTGATTTTAAAAAATCTAATTTTAAGTTTTATCAAGCAGTTTAAAGAAGAAAAATGAAAATATTTTTGGTTTTTTTTAACAATTCAGTCAATATTCTGTTATATTTACACTTTATTAATTTATTTATTTATTACAATGGAAGGAACAGTAAAATTTTTTAATGAGTCAAAAGGTTATGGTTTCATAACCAACGACGAAACAGGTAAAGACATTTTTGTGCACGCCTCAGGTCTTAATGGTGAAGCATTAAACGAGGGTGACAAAGTAGAGTACGTTGAAGAAGAAGGAAGAAAAGGAGTGGTTGCAGCTCAAGTAAGAGTGATCCACGACTAAAGAGATATACTTTGAGAGTTTTTTCAAACCCACTTTTTGAGTGGGTTTTTTATTTGAGATAAATTTGTGTAATAAAATAAACCCCACTTTCATTTTTTAAAACGCTTATTCCGGTGTGGGTGCTGTTTGATTCGATTGCTTGTTGATGATTAAGACTTTGAAGCCAGGCCTGAATCAAATCATAGGAATTATCATAACCCATAGCCACATTTTCTCTCATTGCTGTAAAACCAAGGGAATAAAAATAATTTTGTCGCTCTGAAAAATTTTGATGGTGTAGAGAATTGGTTTCAATGAGATGTTTTGTGTGTTCAAAAGCAACTTGATTTGCTTCAGGGTTTATTGTTAGTGGAGGTTGATTTATGGAGATGAGATGTTCATTTATTTCTTCAAACAAATTGTTTTCAAAAGCACTGTCCTTTTCAAATATAACCTGTGCTTGAGTGCCTTTGTATTGTTCAGGGAAATTCTCAACAGGATTATCAATAGTACAAGAATGAAATTGAAAAGCTGTTAAAAAAAGAATTGATATTCTTATTATAGATATTTGGGGATGAAGCATACTAATTTTGTTAATGGATTCCATTAACAAAACACTTTAGCTTGCTTTTACCCTACCTTTTTAGGTCTTAAGCCAAAAAAATCAGATTAAGAATGATAACAATGGCTGCAATTATAAAAATTGCAACTAATTGAGGCTTACTAATGACTAATTTTGTCGAAGTGATTTTATCTCCTGAGAACATGATGGCCTAATTTTAATGTTATAAAAAAAACGAAATTAGGTTAAGTAAAATGACTAAAAATGAGGCAGATTTGACAAAAAATGGTAATGAAAGTTTCATAAAAATAAATTTAGAGGTTAACAATATATCGTCTAAATATCACTTTTTATGGGGAAGTAAAGTAGTAATCGACTTATTTTCCTACAAATATACAATAATTTAAGAAAAAGTATATACGTAGAATTACGTATTTTTTTAGTGAGTTTGAAAAAACAATATGATTTAAAACTTAGTAGGTTGTGTGAAAAACAACTTATGGTCAATTTTAATGAACCCTATACTTATATAACCTTAAAGATTAATTTTGTCTTGATTTTCTTTTGCCCAGATGAGAAGTGAGTTTGTTTTGGGCTCCAGATTTAATTTTTGAATAATGTTGCTGCGATGTTTTTCAACAGTGCGAGGAGATATAAACAACACATCGGCAATCTCTTTATTGGTCTTATCTTTTGCGATGTATTTTAAAATTTTTCTTTCAGAGGGAGTAAGCGATTGTAAGTCGTTGTTTTTTGGTGTATTAAGTTGGAGTAGTTCTTTGATTTTGTTGCTGAAATAAGGTTTTTTCTGTAAAACAGAAGCGATGCAGTTTTCAATTTCTTCAATGGCAAAATCTTTTAAAAGGTATCCATAAATATGTAATTCTTTAGCTTCAAAATAGAGTGATGCTTCTTTATGAAAAGTCATGAGAATGATTTTCGTTTTGAGATTTTTTTCGTTGCATTTTTTTGCTATTTCTATCCCTGATAAAAAGGGCATTTGGATATCTAGAATGGCTATGTCTGGATTTAATTTTTCAATCAAATCAAAAGCTTTTTGCCCATCTGAAGCACTACCGATGATATTGTACTTTTTTTCTATTAAAAAGTCATTAAGACCTTTTAATAAAAGCGGGTGATCATCTGCAATTACAATGGTATTTTTGTTCATCTTTTTGGTATGATAAAAGTGATTGCAGTGCCTTTTCCTGTAGTCTCTGAATCTATTTTCATAATACCTTGAAGAAGACGTGTTCTTTCTTTCAAGGTTTTTAAGCCCAGGCTATTCATATCGTTTTTTCGTTCAGAAAAATCAAACCCCACTCCATTGTCACGAATACACATTTGTACATTCTTTTCATTATTTACAATTTCAATCTTAACAGCAGACGCTTTTGAATGTTTTAAAACATTGTTTAAACTCTCCTGAACGATGCGATACATATTCACTTCTTTTTCAATACTGAAAACACCATCAATGTTTTCAATTTCTTTGGTGACAAAAAGTTCTGTGGTTTCATCTATTTGATAGAAAATATTTTCAATGGCTTTGGTAATACCAAGTTCTTGTAATTGAAATGGATGAAGTGCCCTCGAGATGGAGCGAACTTCTTCAATAGCATTCTCTACGAGATTTTTTGTTGAATCATCTTTATTTAATACTACTTTATTTTTAATGAGAAGCAAACTTTGACCAATGCCGTCATGCAAATCTTTTGAAACTCTTTTTCTTTCCTCTTCTTGAGCTAGAAGTAAATCCTGCGTATATTTTTCCTGAAGTTCTTTCTTAGACTTTAGACTTTTTTGATTCTTAAAAAGAAATATCAAAAGAAAACCAAAAGTTAGGGCAACTCCTCCATAGAGAAATTGCTTTTTGATTGAGGTGTTTTTTTCTTCTAAAAGAGCAATACTGCTTTTTTTCTCGGTAAGCTCTTTTTCTTGCCTTTCTGTTTCATAAAGTGTTTGGTAGTAGATTAAGGCGTTTGTATTGCTTTGGTTGTATAAAGAGTCTTTCAGAGTGGCGTGTTTCTCTAAATGATAATAGGCCCTTTTATTGTCATTTAATTTTGAATAAATTTTAGAAAGGGTTTTATGAGTATTTATATTTTCCTCATCAAGCCCCATATTTTCAATAAAGGCAAGCCTTTTTAAACTGTTTTCTTTGGCTTCAATCCATTGCTCGTTTTCCATTTGATATTGAATTAGAGCCATTAAAAAAATCGAATTTGCATACTTGTCATTTGGAATTTGATTCAGGTATTCACGGGCTTTTTCCAAAAAGGTTAATGCATCTTTAGAATTATTGGTTAAACTGAAATGATCTGATAACGAGCTGTAAACAGCGTTATAAACAAATGGCGGGTTTAAAGCTGAATCTGCATACTTTAAAGCTTCTTGAAGGTATTCATAACGCAAATCTGGTCTGTCAAGTTTTTTGTAATCTATCGATTGATTGTAATATTGAGTGCTCAAATATTCATATAATTCCAGATCCAATAAACTATTGATTAATGTGGTCCTTTGTTTGAGTGACTTCTCTAAAAACCCATTTTTACTGTACATTACAATTTCGCCACTACGAGCGTGTAGCATATATTCAAAATCTTTTTCTTTTTCAAACAGGTCATAAGCCGCTTTATAATCTTCGCTGGCGTCTACAAATTGACCCAATGCAGAATAAGCTTGCCCCCGAAATAAAAAGGCATCGGCTTTGTAAATAGCATCTTTTTTTTCATAAATTTCAATGGCCCGACTATAATCATCAATGGCTTTTTGTAAGTCAAAATTAAAAAAAGCGCCACCTCGTTTTAAATAGATTCCTCCTCTTAAAAAGCTGTCTGTTATTTTATCTTCATATTTTATTACCCGGTTCAAAAGATCAATCGATTTTTGTGAATCATTCAAGTGATTGATTAATGGAAATGAAACATTCATAGCTTTTTTTGTCATATCATCAAAGCGACCCATCTCTTCAGCTAAGTTGATATAACTAACTGAATAATCTACAAATTCATCAAAATTGTTTTTTTTCCATTCAATAGTGAGTAAAGAATCGATAGAGGCAAGCTTTAACGCTACATCAGAAGTAGTGTCAATGACTTTTTTGTAATATTCTTTTTCCTCTTGAGCATTAGAAGAAAGAAGAGATAAACAAGAAAAAAGTATAGAAACAAAGAATATTTTTTTCACTTGGGGCAAATTTTAACTAAATATATAAAAAATGAGCGATGTAAACTATTTTTTTATATATAAGCAATTTCTTCCATAATCAATAACTGCTCTTGCTTCTTTTAAAACATCTGCGCCAATGATTCCATTGACGGCTTCTGCCTCAGCAATTTGAAGTGCTTCGTTTACATGAGTTAAATCAAACACGACAAAATCTACTTTCTTTAGTTCCCATTCACCAATCACTAATGAATAGCCCTTGGCGATTTGTGTAAACATATTGGTGGCCCCGGCCCCGGCAGCTTTCACCTCACTTTCCATCACCTTAAGACCAAAGTGTGTTATGCTATCCATACCAATACAACTGTTTGAGGCACCTGTGTCAAGAATAAAAGTTCCTGATATGCCATTTACTTTTGCCCGAAATTCAAAATGATTTGAGTTTATCTTTTTTAGCGCAACACGCTTAAAGTTTTTGGATTCTAAAAATATTCGTAAACTGCTCAATTCTATTTTTTTTGACAAAGATAACTCATCAAAATCAATTAGTTTTGCAAATATGATTTTAACTGATACCCACACCCATCTTTACAGCAATCAATTTGACGAAGACCGTGACACTATCATGCAACGTGCTTTTGATAACAATATCAAGCGATTTTTTATCCCTGCGATTGATTCCGGTTATGTGGATGCGATGTATGCACTTGAAAAAAAATACCCTAAGCATGTATTTTTAATGATGGGTTTGCATCCCACTTCAGTAAAAGAAAACTATGAAGAAGAACTGGCTTTTGTAGAAAAGCAATTTAGTAAACGAGACTTTTATGCTGTGGGCGAAATTGGCATTGATCTGTATTGGGACAAAAGTACACTCGCTATTCAGCAGGATGCTTTCAGGAGGCAGATTCAGTTGGCAAAACATATGAAACTTCCCATTGTAATTCATTGTAGAGAAGCTTTTGATGAAATATTTGAAGTATTGGAAACTGAAAAATCTGATGATTTATTCGGAATATTTCATTGCTTTACCGGCACTTTTGAACAGGCACAACAAGCCATATCATACAATATGAAACTGGGTATTGGGGGAGTGGTTACTTTCAAAAACGGAAAGATTGATCAATTTCTAAATCAAATTGATTTGGAAAACATTGTTTTAGAAACAGATTCGCCTTATCTGGCACCGGCACCCTTTCGCGGAAAGCGAAATGAAAGTAGTTATTTATTGCAAGTGGCAGAAAAAGTAGCACTAATCTATGGAATCTCAATAGAGAAGGTGGCGTCGATAACCACACAAAATTCAAAAGACATATTTAAGGTCTAGATGTGAGAAGGACGCAGTTAAAATTTATATTTTTGAAACTTTAAACTTTAAACTTGAAACCAAATACTGTGAACACAAAACCAAACATACTTCTCATCTATACCGGCGGAACCATCGGTATGATCAAGGATTTTGAATCCGGTGCTTTGAAAAGTTTCAACTTTGATGAATTATTAGCTCACATCCCCGAGTTGAAATTATTAGACTGTACCATATCAACAAAGAGTTTTGAAAACCCCATTGACAGTTCAAATATGCATCCCAGATACTGGGTGCAGCTGGCTGAAATTATAAGAGATCAATATAAAGATTTTGATGGTTTTGTAGTGTTGCACGGCAGCGATACCATGTCATACACCGCTTCTGCTTTGAGTTTTATGCTTGAAAACCTGGATAAGCCGGTTATTTTTACCGGCTCTCAATTACCCATTGGGGATTTGCGCACCGATGCAAAGGAAAATTTAATTACAAGTATTCAGATAGCAAGCTTGCGTGAAAAAAATAAACCAAAAGTAACCGAGGTTGGATTGTACTTTGAATACAAACTGTATCGCGCAAATCGCACTACAAAAATTAATGCTGAACATTTTGAAGCCTTTGCTTCTTTGAATTATCCGCCACTTATAGAAAGCGGAGTACACCTTTCTCTAAACGAGAGTAAGCTTTTGAAGAACAATAAAAAGAAAAAATTAATCGTACACACTCAACTCGATACTAATGTTATTCTCATCAAGCTTTTTCCGGGGATCTCTGAAGAAATTTTAAGTCATACACTCTCAATTCCCAGTTTAAGGGGCGTCGTTTTAGAAACTTATGGAGCCGGTAATGCAACAGATGCAGATTGGTTTGTAAAGTTGATACAGCAAACTATAAAAAAGGGAGTTCCTGTTATAAATGTTACTCAATGTTCCGGAGGAAGCGTTATGATGGGGCAATATGAAACCAGCGTGAAGTTAAAAAAAATAGGTGTGATTTCTGGTAAAGATATCACTACTGAAGCCGCAATAACAAAACTAATGTACCTTCTGGGACAAAATATTTCTTCTAAAGTCTTCAAAACCATATTTGAAACATCTTTAAGAGGAGAAATGATGTAAATTTAATGGTAGAAAATTTCACTAAGTAATATTTTTTTTGTTATTTGGCACACTGTAATACATCAACCATTCTGGTGGCGTGTGAAAATTTAGAGAGGTGGCCGAGTGGTCGAAGGCGCACGCCTGGAAAGTGTGTATACGCCAAAAGCGTATCGAGGGTTCGAATCCCTTCCTCTCTGCAAAATATTTAATTGTTTTTTAAATAATAATTTTTATATCTTTAAACCCTTAACAAATAACAAACTTTAAGACGATAGCAATGAAAAGATTATTTTCTATTTTAACAGTTGCAGCAGTAATGCTTACTGTATCAGTAAATGCAAATGATTACAAAGAATCTCAGGTTTTCCCTGAAGACATTCAAACAATCACAACAACAGTGAGTGCAGCATCCCTTCAAGAGGACATGCCAGAGGCTGAGGAGTCCCTTGGATTTCATCAAGAATTAAAAAAGCGTTTCATTGAAGGTGGTCCCGGCTTTATGGGGATTGTACTTTTATGTTTGATTTTAGGTTTGGCAATTGCTATCGAAAGAATCATATACTTAAACCTTTCAACAACAAACACTAAGAAACTAGCTCAAGAAGTGGAAGACGCTTTACAAAGCGGAGGTGTTGAAGCTGCAAAAGAAGTTTGCAGAAACACAAAAGGACCTGTAGCTTCTATTTACTACCAGGGTCTTGACCGTGCTAATGAAAGTGTGGAGGCGGCAGAAAAAGCAGTCGTTTCTTATGGAGGCGTACAAATGGGGCAACTTGAGAAAAACGTTTCTTGGATTTCCTTATTTATTGCTCTAGCGCCAATGCTTGGTTTCATGGGTACTGTAATCGGTATGATTATTGCCTTTGATAAAATTGAAGCAGCCGGAGATATGCAGCCATCACTTGTTGCAGGTGGTATTAAAGTAGCACTTTTAACAACAGTATTTGGTCTTATTGTAGCCATCATTCTTCAGATATTTTATAACTACATCGTTGCAAAAATTGACAGAATTGTGAACGATATGGAAGATGCATCGATCACTTTGATTGATATCTTGGTTGCACACAAAAACAAATAATCATTAATACCATAATTCTTTACTATGGCTTTACATAAAATTATCCGAATTGTAGTTCTAATCCTTGCTCTCATTGGTATTGCGCTTTTAGCTACAATTATAACAGGAAATGAGGGCACAATTTCAACTTACATGACAATTGCTTATGTGGTACTGGGAATTGCAATCCTTTTTACCCTGCTCTTCTCTTTTTCACAACTTTTCACTAATAAAGACACTTTAAAGAAAACGCTTATTTCATTAGGACTTTTTGTTCTTGTAATTGTGATTTCTTATGTGCTTTCAGAAGGAGCGGCTGTTTATAAGGATGGTGTTCTAGTTGTTTCAGAAAGTGGTTCAAAATGGGTAGGTACAGGATTGAGAACCTTCTACATCTTAACCTTTGTTGCAATTGGACTCATGATTTTTTCAGGAGTTAAAAAATTAATTAAAAATTAATTATGGCTAAACGATCAGCACCAGAAGTCAACGCCGGCTCGATGGCAGATATCGCCTTCTTACTGCTCATCTTCTTTTTGGTTACTACTACCATTGAGACTGATAGCGGTATAAGCAGACGACTTCCGCCAATTGATGATATTATTGACCCCCCAGAAATTAGAAAGAAAAATATTTTCATTGTTTTGGTAAACAAAGACGATCAATTGCTTGTGAATGATGAGCCCGCAGAATTGAAAGATTTGAGAGTAAGAGCCATGGAGTTTCTTGACAACGGGGGCGGTGTAGGAGAAGAAGCTTGTAATTATTGCCAGGGAGCAAACGATCCCACTTCTTCAGACAATCCTGATAAAGCCGTGATCTCATTACAAAATGACAGGCTCACTTCATACAAGATGTATATCGCCGTTCAAAATGAATTGGTAGCAGCATACAACGATTTGAGAGATCGTGAAGCACAGCGGTTGTATGGACTCGATTACAGAACCATGGAAAAGAATTTTGCCGACCCCACTTGGAGAGGAGATAAAGATAAGCTCAAAGAACAACTCGATGTGCTAAAAGCAATGTATCCTCAAAAATTATCAGAGGCTGAACCTAAAACAAGAGAATAAAAATTCAATAAAAGACTATGTCTAAGTTTAAGAAAAAATCAGGTGGCGGAACACCGGGAATTTCAACAGCATCTTTACCAGATATTGTATTTATGCTCTTGTTTTTCTTTATGGTTGTTACCGTTTTAAGACAAACCACTCCATTAATAGAAAATACATTACCCACCGCAGATGAGGTTGAAAAGCTGGACAAAAAAGATTTGGTCATGTATATCTATGCCGGAAAACCTTTAGCAAGATATCAGGATCAATTTGGAACTGAAGCGAGAATTCAACTCAATGATAAATTTGCGGAAGTTAGTGAAGTTCAGTCTTTTATTGAAGCTGAAAGAGCTAGCAAACGTGAAGAACTTGTACCCTTTTTAACAACTGCGCTCAAAGTAGATGGAGAAACCAATATGGGGCTCATCTCTGATATAAAACAGGAATTAAGAAAAGCAAATGCACTCAAGATTAATTATACCACAAGAGAAGGTGAAGCTTCTGCAAACATTGAATAAATAGTATTAATGATATTTTATTGTACGCCTTGATTGTATTTCATTCAAGGCGTTTTTGTATCCAAAATAAAGTATCTTAGCAAGGCGTTATGAATTTCTAGCTTTTAACTTTATAACCCAAAACTAAATTTTGATGTAATCTCTGTCAAAACAAATTATTTTTAGAAATGAAACTCAGTCTTTACCTTTTATCTGCTTTGCTCATTTCCCCTTTATTTCTAATTGCCCAATCATCAAAGACTGATAAAGGCCAAACGGTAGATTCACTTTATCGGGAAGACCAGATTTATCTAGGCATTACAGTGAATTTTTTAAATCAAAGACCAAAGGGAGTCATCACAGAAAGCTTTGTGGGAGGTATTAATTTTGGTTATTTAAGAGATATGCCAATTAACAAGAAAAGAAATGTTGCCATTGCAGCGGGATTGGGCTATGCTTATAACAATTATGGGCATAGTCTTCTAGTGGGAAAAGACGCTTCAGGGGAGTCCATTTTTACTGTTTTAGATGACGAACTAATTGATTATGATAAAAATCGTTTTGAAACACACGAAATAGAGCTGCCCCTAGAACTTAGGTGGCGCACTTCAACCCCTGAAGTATATAAATTTTGGCGTATTTATGGAGGTGTCAAGTTGGGCTATACTTTTCATTTTAAATCAGTCTTTAAACAGGATGGAAATAAATTTAGAGAAACCAGTATAGATGAATTTGACAGATTGAGATACACAGCATTTTTAAATTTTGGGTATAACACTTTTAATCTTCAGGTGCAATATACCATCAATTCCTTTTTCAATAATGATGCTCAAATTGATGGAGTTCCCATAAATATGACTGCCATCAAGCTCGGTTTGATGTTCTACATTTTATAGCCAATAATTCACTAAAATTAGCTGAGGTACTAACCCTATTAAAAAGCCAAAAATCAATTCAACCGGAGTATGAGATTGTGTATGTAATCTAGAACTTGCTACCCAGCCATTTACCAAAAAGAGAATGCTTATGAGTACCAGAGTATTGATTTTAAAATGAATACTTAAAGCTATCAAAAACATCGTTACCCCTGCAATGCCTATCATGTGTAAGCTCACTTTGAATTTGACTAAAACGAGCACAAAAGCACAAATAGCTGAAATTAATGTAGCCACAAAAAAATAATACAATTCCGGATAGTGATAGGGTTCAAATACCATTTTTATCACAATTATAAAAAGAAAACACTGAAGCATTAATGGGAGCCTTCTTTCTCGAACTTCTTTTAAATGAATGGAGTTTATCACACCAAGAGTTTTCAAAAGGAAGAAAAGCAATACCGGAATTAAAAATGTAAGAATGAAGACTACGAGTAGTTTAGAATACATCATTTCCGGAATGATAAAGCGTGGTGTGACCCTAAAATAAATAGCAACACCCAAAAGGGGCATCAATAAAGGATGGAAAAGCCAGGCCGCTATTTTAAAGAAGAAATTCATTAAATTTCTTTACGCATTCTTGCTACGGGAATGTCTAGTTGCTCTCTGTATTTTGCAACAGTTCGGCGCGCAATGGGATAGCCTTTTTCTTTTAAAATCTTAGCCAATTTATCATCAGTAAGAGGTTTTCTTTTGTCTTCTTCGCCAATGGTGATTTCCAATATTTTTTTAATTTCTCGTGTTGAAACATCTTCGCCCTGATCATTTTTCATCGATTCTGAGAAAAACTCTTTGATAAGTTTGGTACCATAAGGCGTGTCCACATACTTGCTATTGGCCACACGTGACACTGTGGAAATATCCATATTGATTTCGTCAGCAATGTCTTTTAGAATCATTGGACGCAGTTTGCGTTCATCACCACTTAAAAAATACTCCTCCTGGTAATGCATAATTGCATTCATAGTCACAAACAGCGTCTGTTGTCGTTGTTTAATCGCATCGATAAACCATTTGGCAGCATCGAGCTTTTGCTTGATAAACTGAACGGCATCTTTCTGGGATTTTGATTTTTCATTGGCTTCTTTATAGCCTTTGAGCATATTGGTATATTCTCTTGAAACGTGGAGTTCAGGAGCATTTCTTCCGTTAAGGGTGAGATCGAGTTCGCCATCAACAATGCGAATGGCAAAATCAGGGATGATGTGTTCTACAATTTTATTATTACCGGAATAAGTGCCACCCGGTTTGGGATTGAGTCGTTCAATTTCAGTAATGGCAGCCCTTAGTTCATCTTCTGTGATTTCAAATTTTTGCATCAATTTATCATAATGCTTTTTACTGAAAGCATCGAAGGCATCATCTAAAATAGCTATAGCCAGATTGACAGCTGCTGTGGGTGTTTTTCGCTCCAGCTGAAGCAATAAACACTCCTGTAAATTGCGCGCCCCCACTCCCGCAGGATCCAAATCCTGAACGATATGAAGTACTTTTTCAATGGCTTTTTCTGTTGTGAACACGTTTTGGGTGAATGCCAGATCATCCATGATATCCTGGATGGGTCGTCTTATGTAACCACTTTCATCAATACTCCCCACCAGAAATTCTGCAATATCCTGTTCTTCTTCTGAAAGTTGAACCGTGTTAAGTTGTGTTTGAAGATACTCTGTAAACGACACCCCTGAGGCATAAGGCACGTGTTTGTCTTCATCATCGGCGCTGTAATTATTTGCCTGAAGTTTGTAGTCTGGCACATCGTCGTCACTCAGGTACTCATCAATATTGATGTCTTCGGCCTCTATGTGTTCACTATCGCTTTCAAATTCTTCATTATTTAAATCGTCATCAAAATTTTCAACCTCGTCTTTACCACCTTCCAAAGCCGGATTTTCCTCCATCTCCTGAGAGACCCGCTGCTCAAATTGCTGTGTGGGCAATTGTATCAACTTCATCAACTGGATTTGTTGAGGTGATAGCTTTTGAGATAATTTAAACTGTAAGTGTTGCTTCAGCATGTTAGTGACTTCTTTTGCAATCCATAAATTACATTAGTTTGCGTATTTAAGCAAGTGTTTTTGATTTATTTATTTACTGCCACCCATCTTTTCTGAATAAAATAGAAGCCTATTGCTCCTAAAACATATAAAACACCATCAATGGGGTCTGAAGTGTATCGGTCATTTACTTTGGGTAAATACCATTCAAAATACAGTATGTAATAAATTGTAATACTCGCTATAGCAAAGATAGGGATTGTTAGTCTATAGTTTTTCTTAATAAACTGCAAAACTATCAAACAAATCGTCAACACCAGAGGCATACACAAGAGGTTGTTGAGATAATTATGGATTAAAGTGGGAAGTTGTACTCCAAACTGTTGGAGGAGATAAACAGCAAGCGCTGTTAGAAACATAAAAATAACTAGGGGTTTTTTAAGTAAAATCATGCGGCAACGGCGGCAAACAACCAGGCAATAAAGGCTCCAATGGCCATCACAATAAACCAAATGCCATAAAGCAGTTGAAACACCAGTCTTATTAAAATGTTTTTGTGATTTCTGTTACGCTCTATAAAAAGTTCAAACTTGCTTTGTTTGCGATTTCGTTCTTCCTCATCACGATCATCAAGCCGTTTTTGGTCACTTAGTTCACGTTTAAGCTTGGGGTTGATGAGTTCGCCACATTTTTCACAATAGTCACTATTGGTATTGAAGTGCCCGCAATTACTGCATTTTATTTTGCTTGTGAAAGTCAAATTCTAAGGTTTGATGATAACAAAAATAGTGAATAGGTTATATTCTTTTTAATAATTAACTTATATAAAGCCACGAATGCACGAATGATTTGTATTCGTGCATTCGTGGCTTTTTTATCGGGAACTTATGATTTCTACAATTCTAATAAATCTTAGAGAATCAAGTTTATTTAAAACTCAGCATTTAAAGGAGTTCTTGGATAAGGGATCACGTCTCTAACGTTAGTCATACCGGTTACAAACAAAACAAGTCGTTCAAAACCAAGACCAAAACCACTGTGAATACAGGTTCCAAATTTTCTGGTTTCCAGATACCACCACAATTCCTTCTCATCAATGCCCATATCGGCAATTTTTTGTTTTAAAACATCATACCGCTCTTCACGTTGTGAACCCCCTACAATTTCTCCAATGCCGGGAAAAAGAATGTCCATAGCGCGCACGGTTTGCTTGTCTTCATTGAGACGCATATAAAATGCCTTGATTTTTGCCGGATAATCAAATAAAATCACGGGGCATTTAAAGTGTTTCTCTACCAGAAAACGCTCGTGTTCACTTTGCAAATCGGCACCCCATTCTTCAATGAGGTATTTGAATTGCTTTTTCTTATTGGGTTTGGATGCTTTTAAAATATCAATGGCTTCAGTATAACTTACCCTTTTAAAGTTGTTTTCAAGAATAAACTGCAGTTTTTCCAATAGCGGCATCGGGCTGCGTTCTGCTTCCGGTTTTGTTTTGTCTTCCTGTTGTTGGCGTTGTTCAAGAAATGCCATGTCCTCTTTGCAATGATCCATCACATATTTGACGACATATTTGATAAAATCTTCGGCCAGGTCCATATTGGCGGCCAAATCGTTGAAAGCCACCTCAGGCTCAATCATCCAGAACTCGGCAAGGTGTCTGGAGGTATTTGAGTTTTCAGCCCTGAAAGTGGGGCCAAAAGTATATACCTGCCCAAGTCCCATCGCATAGGTTTCCGCTTCAAGCTGTCCGCTAACGGTCAGGTTGGTTTCTTTTCCAAAAAAGTCTTCTTTAAAATTGATGCTTCCATCTTCATTTTTAGGCGGGTTGTGCAAATCAAGGGTGCTTACGCGAAACATCTCACCGGCTCCTTCTGCATCACTTCCGGTGATGATGGGAGTATGGACATGAAAAAATCCTTTTTGCCGAAAATAGTCATGAATTGCAAATGACAGGACTGAACGTACTCGCATCACAGCTCCAAAGGTGTTAGTTCTTATTCTTAAATGGGCTTGTTCTCTTAATTTTTCAAGTGTATGACGCTTGGGCGAAAGGATAGTCAACTTCACATCTTCAGTATCTGCATCGCCTAGGATTTCAAGTTTACTTACCTGTAATTCCACATTTTGACCTTGTCCCTGGCTTTCCACCAAAGTTCCCGATACTGAAATAGCAGCACCCACAGTCACGCGCTTCAATAATTCTTCATCAAAGTTTTCAAAGTCAACAACACATTGAAGGTTATTGATGGTCGAACCGTCATTGAGGGCAATGAATCGATTGCTTCTAAAACTTCTCACCCAGCCTTTTACATTCATCTCAATCAAAGAGGGTTCTGAATTTAATAACTCTAGTACTTTTTTCATTTGCATGTGTAGAAAAATTAGGATGCAAAGATACTTTGAAGTTTGGTAGATTACAAGTGTAATTTTGTGATGAATAAATGGGGGGAATGCCACTAATGCACGAATATAACTGAGAAGTAAACGGCGTATGTGGTTATAGGGTATAAAGTGGTAGAAAAGTAGTGTAAACCAATTTGTTTATTTTTAAACTGCTTCAACTCATTTTCCAAGTCAATAATGCGTTGTGTTTTATCTTGATTCTATTGGATGAGTAGTTTTATCTGAGAAAGGATATTCTCAGGAAAGTTATTGATAGTGCCAAAGTTATTACCCACAACGCCGCCTTCATTTTGCTTCACTTTATTTACTTGTTTGTTTTCACGAAAATACTCAAATTCAACCCCAAAAATTTCACACACTTTATTTAACATCTCAAAGTCTACAGCTTTAGTCGTGCCGTTTTGAACATTGCTGAGTTTGGTTTGTGATATTTCCAGTTGATAAGCAAGTTCCTCTTGCGAGAGTCTATTATACTCTTGTTGCCCAAACTTCACACAGAAGTTACTTTTAGCTCCAGCGAAAAAATTACTTTCGATTATGCTTTACATACTCGCTATGCCAGTGCGAATCAGCTAGTAGACCGATTTGTATTGTCAAGTTTCAATAGTGTTTTTTTAGGCAACTCCAGTTTGGAAAACGATCTATATCATACCCTTTCTTTGAGGTACCATCGCTTTAGGATGTTTAAAGGATTTCATTTTAATGTTTCCACAAATTTCAGGAAAAGCGAAACTTCTTTTAAAAATACAACTGCTTTAAGTGGCATAGAGCAATACAACACCGTGATGTTATTTGATCAACCTGAACACAATTGGACAACGATGGCACAACTGAGCCAAGTGATCAAAAACATAAGGCTTTCAACGAGGCTAAATTATACTTATACTGACTTTTATCAATTGGTAAACAATACTGAGAACCTCAACATTTCAAAAAATATTTCAGGAACCCTAAGCGCCACAACACTGTTTGATAAATTCCCGAAAATTGAAGTGGGATATACCAAGAATTATAATAATTACAGGACTTCAGCAGGATCTAATAATTTTGAAAACAATCAACTTTTCACATCAATTGATTATGCTTTTTGGAATGATTTTATTTTCAAAGCCGATTATAATTATAGTTTGTACAAAAACAAAGCAACAGGTAGTTCAAACGAATTTGACAATGCAAATGCATCACTATTTTATCAAAATGAAGGCAGTTCTTGGGGATTTGAAGTCACAGGGTCAAATATTTTTGATAATTCATTCAAGCAGCAAAACAGCTTTTCAGAATTTTTGATTTCAGATACACAAACATTTATTTTCCCAAGGGTGTTTATGTTTAAAGTGATTTATAAGCTATAGAAATTTATATTGGAAAAGCCACTATTTACAACGAACTGAATCAGAGTGTCGGTGAACTTTAGAGAGATTTTAACCCAACGATTGTATTTCTTCCTTTAGTTTTGTCAAATGCCGATTTATAATGACCCATACAATTGAATTATCGATACTATCATAAGCGTGAACTAACCTATTCCTAAATCCAATGATTTGTTTGTCATTTTCAATGTTTAAATCAAGTTCAATTTTTCTGAGTTGGTTTAAAGCTTCACCAATAATTGATAATTGTCTTTCAACTGCACTTTGGGTTTTTAAATCAGTTTGATAACTATTAAAATCAGAAATATCAACTGTAAATTTTTCTATCAAGTCGATAGCAATTAAAATATCAGACAGAAATTTTTTGCTCTTTTCCATCATAGATTAAAACTTTTGTTGAATCAATACTTTTTCTAAGGATTGGATTTTTAATAGAAGCATTGGTCAATAAATCTACTTTTCTTTGAAAGAATTGCTCCAATTTGTCCCATATACTAATTAAATTTTCACCACGTTCAATGGGATCATCAGTATCAATTTCGATTAATAAATCAATATCGCTTGATGCTTCATTGAATTGATCGGTAATAGACGAGCCAAAAGCATAAAGGGTTTTTACATTATGTGTTTTGCATAATGATAAAAAATCTGCCATTTTATATTTTATGGAATCTTTTAAATTCATACAGCTAATATAATCTAATTTTTTGCAAAATCATATAAACGAAACCTCTTATGTTCAACGGTTCAGCATCTCTAGCCCCGATTGCAACGACATCTTTTTTTGCTTCTTTAGAACTAAAAAAGATATAGCGTAAAGTGGGAAAAAGCTTCAATAAAAATTAATCAACCATCTCGTCAATAATATCAATAGCCGGTTTTCTCAAGGTTTTTTGATTCGCTATGCTTTTTTCCAGCGAAAGCAATAAAGAGGGTAATAATAAAAGATTAGACAACATCGCAAAAAGCAAGGTTGCTGAAACTAGTCCGCCCAGTGCCACGGTGCCTCCAAAACTCGAAATCATAAATACAGAGAACCCAAAAAACAAAACAATGGAGGTGTAGAACATACTCACCCCGGTTTCTTTTAAAGCGGCATAGACTGAGCGTTTGATTTTCCAGTTGTTGGCAATAAGCTCTTGCCTGTATTTGGCTAAAAAGTGAATGGTGTCATCCACCGAAATCCCAAAGGCAATACTAAACACCAGTATGGTGGAAGGTTTTATAGGTACACCCAAAAACCCCATCGCACCGGCAGTGATCAATAATGGGAGTAAATTGGGTATCAATGAAATCAATACCATACGCACACTTCGAAACATCCACGCCATAAAAAGGGCAATCAGCAAGATGGCAATTGATAACGAAATGATGAGATTATAAATTAAATAAGTGGTTCCTTTTTGATAGAGCACCGCTTTTCCTGTGAGTGTAACCGTGTAGCGGTCTTCCGGAAAAATCTTGGCAATTTCAGCTTGTAGTTCTTCTTCAATGCGCAACATACGATCCATTTCAATGTCCCTCATAAAGGTGGTGATGCGGGCAAATTGCCCGGTGGAATCGATGTAACTTTCCAGCAAGTTGTTTTCATTGATGCTGTTTCGGGCATAGGGCATGATAAAATTGCGTTCCTGGGAAGAGGGCAATTGGTAGTATTCCGGGTTGCCATTGTAAAAAGCTTGTTTGGTATATTTAACAGTTTCAACCACAGAGAGCGGTTTTGAATATTCAGGAATCTCCATGATAAAGTTTTGCAACTCATCCATCCTGCGTAAAGTGGCCGCTGCCATCACGCCTTCTTTTCGTTGGGTATCAATCAGGATTTCGAGGGGCATAATCCCATCGTATTCTTCTTCAAAAAACCGAATGTCTTGAAAGAAATCAGCACTTTTTGGCATATCTTCAACAATACTACCTGAAATTTTCATGTTGTAAATCCCCACTATGCTTAGGCAAAGTAAAATGACGGTGGTCGTGTAAATGGCAAACCGATGATGCCGCACCATCACTACCAGCCATTTGACCAGTTTGCCAATCCAGTTTTTATTCAAATGTTTTAAATGCTTGTATTTTGGAATGGGCATATAGCTGTACACTATCGGGATGATGAGCAGTGACAACACAAAAACAGCCAAAATACTCAATGAAGCGATGGTTCCAAACTCAATTAAAAGAGTACTATGGGTCAATGTGAAAGTAGCAAATCCCGAAGCGGTGGTTGCATTAGTGAGTAAAGTCGCATTCCCAATTTTTGTAATCACCCGCTGCAATGATTTTGCCTGATTACCGTGGGTTTTGATTTCATTCTGGTATTTGTTAATCAAGAAAATACAATTGGCGACACCAATAACAATAATTAAAGGAGGAATCAAAGCAGTGAGAACGGTAATCTCATATTTCAGCAGGCCTAAAATTCCAAAACACCACATCACGCCAATTGCAACGGTTACCATAGTAATCAGCGTAGCGCGAAAGGACCTGAAAAAGAAAAAGAAAATCAAGGAGGTGACAAGCAAGGCTGCAGCAATAAACAAACCGATTTCATCTATGATGTTTTTGGAATTCAGTGTGCGTATGTATGGCATTCCCGAGGTGTGAACATCGATGTTGAACTCCTCCTCATAGGCTTCAATTAATGGGATGAGTTCATAGAGGATAAAGTCTTTTCGGGCACTGGTGTTGACAATGTCTTTTTCAAGGTAAATAATTGTTCTAAAGCCTTCTCTATTGGGACTGTAAATCAGGCCTTCATAAAAAGGAAGGCGATTGTACAATTGGTATTGAATATCCTTGAAATTGTTATACGTTTCTACATTTTCAGGTAAAAAAGGAACGAGGTCAAAACGCAGTGAGTCTTCATTTTTTTGAAGCTCCATCAAGTTGTTCAGGCCAATAACAAACTCGACCTCTTCATAGCTTTTTAGTTTATTTGATAAAGCGTTCCAGGCGTTGAACTTTTCCGGTGAGAAAATGGTGGAATCTTTCACACCCATCACGATGAGGTTGCCTTCTTCCCCAAAGGTGTCTAAAAAGTCAAGATATTCAAGATTGATGGGATGGTCATCTGGAAGCAGGTTGGCTTCGGTATTAGAAAAGCGCATATGTTTCCACTGCATTGAAAAAAAAACAGTTAAAACAGCAATAAGAATTAGAAATAAGGTTCTGTTTCTTAGAATAAGTCGAGCTGTTTTACTCCAGAAAGGACTTTGCTTGCTAGCTTGAATGCGCTTGTTCATTTAGGTCTTAAAAATGGCTGCAAAGGTAGAAATCTTTTGGAAGAAGATACTATGTGGAAGTAGGTTTAGTCGTTAAGTTTTTGTGAATTTTAACTATAGTTTTAAGTTGAAAGTAAACTTAAAAGAAATATTATCTTCAAAATTGGGTAAATGATAAGCGCCATACCGATAAGCTAAGCTTGCCCCAAAACCAAAAAAGAGTTTGTTGATTTCAATACCCGATTCTGAATAACCCTTGTCCAGCGTTTTAAAGTTGATGTTTTGATGCTTTTCTATGTTAGATGCTGACCCTATTGCATGGCGAGTTATGAGCACCACTTCGGGTTTGAGCCAGGATGCAATCAAAAAGGGATTTAAATGGTGTTTCACATGTATTGTTGCCAGTTTTTCAGAAAAGAATTCACCAAAATACATCGTTTCAAAACTCTTGATTCCTGCGACAGAAAAACGCCTGAAAACGGTTTCTTTGTTAGGACTGTTAGGAAAAGCGTGGTACATATGTGTCAAAGGAATGTCGCCAAATCCCATATTTCCTTCAACAATAACTTCAGTTGAGGATTGATTGATGTGATTGATTTTATAATCAACTCGAGCATCAATTTTTGTAAAGCCAAAATCGCTATTGAGCACGTCTTTAAAACTTTGCGTGACTTGTGTCGAAAATCGCGGATACCCCATATTATACTCAACTACTTCAAAAGGGGTTTTCATAAACTCCCCAAAAGGAGACCAGGAAACCGAAAAAACAGACTGCGTGAGGGAATATTTAGAAAAAGAAGCCCCGTTTTTTATAAATTCATAAGAAAGGGTTTGGTCAATATCGCTCTTTGAAAATTGAATTTCACCATTTAAATAAGGGTTGATTTGATGTCTAAAATCCAGGTTCCAGGTTTGATGTTCATAAAATTGAATGATATTTACCAGCCGGGGCTCAAAAAGTGAAAATATTCTTCGGTCTGTTAAAAACTCGTTTGTACCCAGCTCTGAGACGTCACTGGTATAAGCAACCTCCATTGAGGTTCTGTTATCCTTTGAGAGACTTATATTTGAAGCAATTTGATATTTAAAAGCATCGTCTTTAAAACCTTTTACCAAATAACCGCCCACATTAAAATGTTTAAAAAGACGCTCATTGGTTACCCCTCCCAAACCTGATCGAAAACCTTCATAATTGTTGTATTTGATTAAATATTTCAAGTCCAAATCAAAAAATCCAAGCTCAAGAAAACCCATTTGAAAATCTTCAATGCGTTCTATGCGTTTTTCCGTTCCTTTTTCTTTTATGTTGATTGCAGCGCGATTTTGAATACTTAGTTCATTAGAGTTCAGCTCGCTTTCGCGAAAGCGATTCCAAAATGCAGTATCTTCTTCATTTTTTTCAATTATGGCGATCACATCAATGTGTTTATCGTTTTGGTTTTCATCTACTGAAAACTTGATTTCAGAAAAATGAGACTCCATATAAAACACATTTGTTTTTTCTTTTTCAAATACGAGTTTTCCCCTTTGGATTGCTTTTCTAAAAAGAAAGAAGTTTTCTAAATTATTTGTAAGGGAAACTTCTGCAGTGAATTTTAAAGGAAACCAAAGCGATGATTCTTCCAAATATATAAAGTCATAATTTAATTGAACCTCTTTGTTCTTCAAATAATTGATGGTTGCTTTTTGTATGGCAAAACTTTTTGTGTCCACGTGAAAGACACCATTCAGTTGTGAGTAAGTTGAGGAATTTGAAGGGGAAAATTGAATGACATAATAGGGATTGCTATTATCTGTTATGGTTTCAATAAGTTCAAAAGTGTAATTTTTTAACCCAATTTTTGAAAGCGGACTGTAAAAGGGATGTTCAAAAATATCAAACTCCTGCTCATAAACAGAAACGGGATAAAAATTAGTTACAAACAAAGGATAATGTGGTGCTTCAAATCCCGGAAAATTGGAGGCTAAAATAGTTTTTTGAAGGTTTTCTTTTTGGTCAAACTGAACGATTGCTGCTTCTTCAAAAAAATAGTCATTCTCTGAAGGAATGGGCTCAAGTGTATTTTTGTCTTGTGTTTTGACAACGCCTTTGGTATATTTTTTATATTCAAAAGCGTTTAATGCCAGCGTGGGTTTGTTAGAAGGAATTTGATAGATAACATTTTGAATGATTTCCTTAGGATTAGACATAACATTCTGTCCAAAGGAGAACACCGGTACACATAAAAAAATCAATAAAGTTTTAAAACGCATAGTCTCTTATAACAGTTGAGCGCTGTAAAAGTATTAAAAAAGCGACCTGTAAGTCGCTTATTGTTTTAAGTTTAACTAAACTGTCATAATTTCTTTTTCCTTTACGGCAAGAATTTCATCAACACGCGTGATGTAGCTGTCTGTTAATTTTTGGATATCAGACTCAACGATTTTGAGTAAATCTTCAGAGAGTTCAAGGTCTTTTGCATCACTATTGGCTACTTTACGATCATTTCTAATGCTTATTTTTGCATCTTCAGCTTCAGATTTGGCTACTTTTGCTAATTCGCGTCTGCGCTCTTCGGTTAACGGTGGGATATTGATAATGATATTATCGCCATTATTCATTGGATTGAAACCAAGGTTGGCTTTTAAAATTCCTTTTTCAATTTCTGGAATCATGCTTTTTTCCCAGGGTTGAATAGAAAGTGTTCTGCCATCCGGTGTGTTGATGTTTGCGACTTGCGAAAGTGGAGTGGGAGTTCCATAATAATCAACCATAACACCACCCACCATACCGGGGCTTGCTTTTCCTGCTCTGATGTTCATCAACTGTTTTTCAAGAAACTTGAGCGATTTGAGCATGGACTCTTCTGTAGATTCCAGTAAAAATTTTATTTCTTCAGTCATTGTTGTAGTTCTTTAAAAATGGAAATTAAACTCTGTAAGTACAAAAATATTATAAATTTACTTTAGTACCTATTTTTTCACCATTTACAATGCGCAATAGATTTCCTTTGGTGTTCATATCAAAAACGATGATGGGCAATTCATTTTCCTGGCTGAGGGTAAATGCTGTGGTGTCCATAACCTTCAATCCTTTTCGCAAAACATCGTCAAAAGTAATGAAATCAAATTTTGTTGCTAAGGCGTCTTTTTCGGGGTCGGCGGTGTAGATTCCATCCACTCGTGTGCCTTTCAAAATGACATCGGCATGTATTTCAATAGCGCGTAAAACTGCTGCAGAATCTGTTGTAAAATAGGGGTTTCCTGTTCCACCTCCAAAAATAACTACTCTTCCTTTTTCCAGGTGTCGAATGGCGCGTCGTCTAATAAATGGTTCTGCCACTTCATTGATATCAATGGCCGACTGCAATCTGGTTTGCAGGCCGGCATCTTCACAGGCCCCTTGAAGTGCCAGGCCGTTGATGACTGTCGCAAGCATACCCATATGGTCTCCTTGCACACGGTCCATTCCTTTACTGGCCCCGGCGACTCCTCTAAAAATATTTCCGCCACCAATCACTATGGCAACTTCAACGCCTTTATCAACTACGGTTTTAATTTCTTGAGCATACTCTGCCAGGCGGTCCGGGTCAATGCCATATTGCCGATTTCCCATTAAAGCTTCGCCGGAGAGTTTGAGTAAGATTCTTTTGTAATGCATAGTGTAGCGTTGAGTTTTAAAAAGTGTTTGATTTAAACTGCTGCAAAAATAGGGAAAAATATTTTTGGGTAAAGTGAATCTTTATAACAAAAAACCGCCCCAATTGGTTGAGGCGGTTTTAAATTTATAAATTGCTTGGTGATTTATCCCAAAGCGACTCTTTCAAATCCAACAATTTCTGCACCTGCTTCTGCTTTCGCATAAGCACCCACACTTTGTTTGTTGTCTTTTATAAAGTCTTGGTTTACCAAGGTATTGTCTTTAAAGAAACGGTTTAGTTTTCCTTTGGCAATGTTATCAAGCATTGCTTCTGGCTTGCCTTCTTGACGCAATTGATCTTTAGCAATCTCGATTTCTTTATCAATGATTTCCTGATCAACACCTTCTTCATTAAGTGCAACAGGATTCATTGCAGCGGCTTGCATTGAAACGTTTTTGGCAACTTCTTCTGCGTTGTCACCGCCTTGAGAAAGGCCTGTTAAAACAGCGATTTTATTACCTGCGTGAATGTAGTGACCAACAAAAGGAGCTTCCAATGTTCTATAGTCTCCAATTTCAATTTTTTCACCAATTACCCCTGTTTGCTCGATTAATTTTTCAGCAACAGTAATGCCTTTGTACTCTTTTGCTAGCAATTCTTCTTTTGTTGAAGTACTCAAAGCAAGGTCTGCAAGGTCTGTTGCAAAATTTACAAACGATTCGTTTTTAGCAACAAAATCTGTTTCACAATTTAAGGATACAATCACTCCTCTGGTATTGTCACTGTTTACTTTTGCAATAACAGCACCTTCTGTTGATTCACGGTCTGCACGGTTTGCAGCCACTTTTTGTCCTTTTTTTCTAAGCAATTCAATTGCTTTGTCAAAATCGCCATCAGCTTCAACCAAAGCTTTTTTACAATCCATCATACCGGCTCCGGTAGTTTGTCTTAATTTATTTACTTCTGCGGCTGTGATATTTGCCATAGTTTTATGTTTTTAAATCCCCGCGAAAGCGGGGATCTCGTTAATCAATTTAATTATAATGTATAGTAATTTTAAGAACGAGATTCCCTTTTACAAGGGAATTGTTATTCCTCTTCGCCTGTTGCATCTTCTGCAACTTCAGCAGCTTTTTCTTTTTTAGCTTTGGGCTCTTTCTTTGTCTTCTTAGCTTCTACTTCTGAAGATTCATCTTCTGCCTCAACCGCTTCTTTTTTCTTAGCTTTTTTTGCTGGTTTTGCATCTTCTTGGTCATCATCTGCGACATCTTTCTCAGCTTTCTCAGCTTTTCTTTCTGAGAGAGCTTCTGTAATTGAAGCGCTCACATAGCCTAAGATTTTTTCAATTGATTTTGAAGCATCATCATTAGAAGGTATTGCAAAGTCGATTTCTCTTGGGTCAGAGTTGGTATCGACCATTGCAAAAATAGGAATGTTTAATTTCTGAGCTTCCTTTACAGCGATGTGCTCGCGTAAAGTATCAACAATGAAAAGTGCAGCGGGTAATCGACTCATGTCAGCAATGGAACCTAAGTTTTTCTCAAGTTTTTCTCTTTGACGAGTGACTTGTAAACGCTCTTTTTTAGAAAGCGTTTCAAAAGTACCATCTTGTTTCATCCTGTCAATAGCAGCCATTTTTTTAACTGCTTTTCTGATGGTTACAAAGTTAGTTAGCATACCACCCGGCCATCTTTCTGTGATGTAGGGTTGGTTTGCATTTTTTGCGTTTTCAGCAACGATGTCTTTTGCTTGTTTTTTTGTCGCTACGAAAAGGATTTTTCGTCCGCTTCCTGCTATTTTCTTAAGAGCTTCAGCAGCTTCTTCAAGTTTTGCAGCAGTTTTGTATAGGTTGATGATGTGAATCCCGTTGCGCTCCATATAAATGTAGGGAGCCATGTTTGGATTCCATTTTCTGGTGAGGTGACCAAAATGAACACCTGCATCAAGTAATTCTTTTACTTCGATTTTTTTTGCCATTTTTTAATAGTTTACGTTCTGTAATTTAGCAATGTACAAGTAGCTCAATAAGGTCTTGCGCATTTAGATGCTAAACTAATTTTTTCCGTCTTTGACGGAAAGAACAGCGTTTTTAATAATTTTAGAACTTTTTCATCAAGATTTTTACAGCCTTGATGAGGTTCCGCAACAAGTACGGAATTAACGTTTAGAGAACTGGAATTTCTTACGCGCTTTCTTCTGTCCGAATTTCTTGCGCTCCACCATTCTTGGATCTCTGGTTAACAAACCTTCAGGCTTTAGAGTTGCACGGTTTTCTTCGTCCAATTCACACATTGCTCTTGATAAAGCAAGGCGAATTGCCTCAGCCTGTCCTGTGATTCCTCCTCCAAAAACATTTACTTTGATGTCAAAGTTTTCTGCATTGTTGGTCATTGCCAATGGTTGCATCACTTTGTATTTTAAAGTGTCTGTTGAGAAGTAGTTGTCAAAGGTTCTTTTGTTCACGGTGATTGTTCCTTTTCCGGGAGACAAGTACACACGTGCTACTGCAGTTTTTCTTCTGCCGATTTTGTGAATAACTTCCATTACTTACTTTCGTTAAAGTTAATAGTTCTTGGCTTTTGCGCCTCGTGATCGTGTGATTCACCTGCGTAAACCTTTAAATTTCTAAAAAGTTCTGCTCCTAATTTATTTTTAGGTAACATACCTTTTACCGATTTTTCAATCAATCGCTCCGGATTCTTAGCGAAAAGTTCTTTAGCAGTCAAACTTCTTTGTCCTCCAGGGTAGCCGGTGTGACGGATGTATTCTTTTGCATCCCACTTTTTCCCGCTTAAGTTGATTTTTTCTGCGTTGGTGATAACAACGTTATCGCCACAATCAACGTGAGGAGTGAAGTTTGGCTTGTGCTTTCCTCTTAAAAGTTTTGCAACTTCTGAAGAAAGACGACCTAAAGTCTGACCATCAGCATCAACGTGTAACCACTCTTTAGTAACAGTGGCTTTGTTGGCAGATACTGTTTTGTAACTTAATGTGTCCAAACTAATTTCATTTAAAAACCTGTCTTACAACAGGCGGGTTAAACATTCCTAAATAATTCTACATATGAGAATTGGGGTGCAAATGTACAACTATAAATTTGATTTACAAATGGGGTAATTTGAATTTTTTTGAAGATTGAAACCAGCTGCTAATTTGAATCAATTAAAACAAGATTAATTTTTATAATTTAAATGGCCTTTCTAATTCTCATAAAAAGATAAAAGAACGTTAATCTTTCTTTATTTTAAGTTAAACTGCAAGGTTTAGCAGGATAAAATCCATTTGTTTACGTTTAATCTAAAAACTATAAATAAATAATTATGAAAAAGCTAATAACATTAATTCTTGTTGCTGCAATTTTTGTGAGTTGTTCATCAGATGATGATGATGGAGGAGTAGCCATTGAAGGTACCTGGAAAATGACCGCTTTCAAAACTCAAAACGCTTATGACTTGAACGGCGACGGTATTATTTCAAATGACATTATGGGGCAAACCGATTGTTATCAAAATGAAACCCTGGTTTTTAATGCCGATGGTACAGGGGCCGATGTCTCTACATCACGCCTTGATATTGAACTTGAATTGGTTACAGGAACAACAGATGAGTATGAATATACTATAGAATGTGTAAGTGAAAATAACACCACGGCATTCACATGGACTCAAAACGGGGATAGCGTGATTGTAACTCAAGGGGATTCTACTTTAACCGGTACACAAGATGGTAATGAAATCACTTTTTCCTTGCCGAATGGATATCCCATTCCGGTTGAAGAAGGTGATGGAACTGCAATAATCACCGAAGACCTGACAATTGTTTACGAAAAACAATAACAAAGTAGCATTGAATTTATAGGTAAAGCCCCTTGAAACTTCAAGGGGCTTTTTCTTTTAATGCGCTTCCAACCAGTTGTTCCCTTCACCCAAATCCACATCCAACGGCACTTCCAGTTTAAAAGCGTTTTCCATTTCGGTTTTGATAAGTGTTTTCACTTTATCAAGTTCGGGCTTGTAAGCGTCAAAAACCAATTCGTCATGCACTTGTAATAGCATTTTGGTTTTGTAGTTGCCTTCAACCAACTTGTTGTAAATGTTTATCATCGCTATTTTGATGATGTCTGCAGCACTTCCCTGAATGGGGGCATTCACGGCATTGCGCTCGGCTGCACCGCGCACTACGGCGTTTTGTGAGTTGATGTCTTTTAAATAGCGACGTCTGCCCAAAACGGTTTGCACATAGCCGTTTTCCCGGGCAAAATCAACCTGTTCTGCCATATAACTTTTTAATTTGGGGTAGGTTTCATAATAAGTGTCGATCAATTCCTTGGCTTCGGTGCGGTTGAGGTCGGTTTGATTGCTTAGGCCAAAGGCCGAAACCCCATAAATAATCCCAAAGTTGACGGTTTTGGCATTGCCACGTTGTTCGCGTGTGACTTCCTCCAGCGGTACATTAAAGACTTTTGAAGCGGTGGAAGCATGAATATCTTCGCCGTTTTTAAAAGCTTCCATCATTTTGGGTTCTTTACTTAAGGCAGCGATAATGCGCAATTCAATCTGAGAATAATCGGCAGCGAGTAGTGTGTATTCTTCATTTCTGGGAACAAATGCTTTGCGAACTTCGCGACCACGCTCGGTGCGTATCGGGATATTTTGAAGGTTGGGGTTGTTACTGCTCAATCGACCGGTGGCGGCAACGGTTTGCATATAGTCGGTATGAACACGGCCGGTGACTTTACTTACCTGATTAGGGAGTGCATCTACATACGTGCTCTTCAATTTGCTCAAACCACGATATTCCAGTACATCCCTGATGATTTTATGGTCTTTTGCCAAAACGGAAAGTACATCCTCTGCAGTGGAATATTGACCGGTTTTGGTCTTTTTTGGTTTTTTGACCAATTGCATTTTTTCGAATAGGATTTCGCCCAATTGTTTTGGCGAAGCGATATTAAAGGTTTCCCCGGCTTCCTTGTAGATTTCCTTTTCCAAATGCAAAATATCTTCATCCAGCTTTCGCGAAAGCGAGTTTAGAAATTCGGCATCCAGCCGAATGCCTTCCAGTTCCATATGTGCCAGCACAGATACCAACGGGATTTCAATCTCATCAAACAGTTTTTGGGTATTGGCCTCACCCAGTTCTTTTTCAAAATGGGCTTTGAGTTGCAGTGTGATATCTGCATCTTCAACGGCATATTCAGTTTGTTGTTCAATGGGTACATCACGCATCGACTGCTGATTTTTTCCTTTTTTACCAATCAATTCGGTGATGGAAACCGGTGTGTAATTTAAATAAGTTTCTGCCAACACCTCCATATTGTGTCGCATATCAGGATTGATGAGATAGTGCGCCAGCATGGTATCAAACAGTTTGCCTTTTATGGTGACCTTGTATTTAGCCAGTACTTTGATGTCATATTTTAAATTCTGACCCACTTTTTCAATGGTTTCGGCTTCAAAAAACGGGCGTAATTGCTCGATGATTTCCTGAGCCTCGTCTTTATTCTCCGGAAAGGGCACGTAAAATCCTTTTCCGATTTCCCATGAAAACGCAATACCCACAAGCTCGGCTTCCAAAGGGTCAAGCGAAGTTGTTTCCGTATCAAAACAAACTGCTCTTTGTTTCATTAGGTTTTGAAGAAACAGCTTGGTGCCCATTCCCGGTTGCACGGTTTGGTAAAAATGGTCTGTGTCCTTAATGGTTTTGCGGGAGGAGGTCATGGTGATGTTTTCTGTTGTGCCCCCTTCTGCATCAAAAAGTGAGAACTGGCCGGAGCCGGCAGTAGTCCTCCCCCCAGCCCCCTCCGAAGGAGGGGGAGTTTTAGAATCGGCACTAGTCCCCCCTCCCTGGGAGGGGGTTAGGGGGAGGACTTCAGATGGATTGGTATTAAACAATTGTAAAAACTGATCCTTCAGCCTTCTGAATTCCAGTTCTTCAAAGATTTCCTGCACCTTTTCACCGTCAGGCATCGAGAGTTCATAATCTTTAGCATCAAAGGTGACATCGCAATCGATCAGGATTTTTGCGAGTTCTTTGGACAACAGCCCCAACTCTTTGTTTTCTTCCACTTTTTCTTTCATCTTGCCCTTTAGCTTGTCGGTATTGGCCAAAAGGTTTTCCATGGTTTCAAACTCAGCAAGGAACTTTTTTGCTGTTTTTTCACCCACCCCAGGAAGCCCGGGAATGTTATCTGATGCATCACCCATCATTCCCAAAAAGTCAATGACCTGCTCAGGGCGCTTGACACCGAATTTTTTCTGTACTTCAGGAATTCCCCAGATTTCAATGCCATTTCCCATTCTTGCTGGGCGGTACATAAAGATGTTTTCGGAAACGAGTTGGGCAAAATCTTTATCGGGTGTGACCATATAGACTTTATAGCCTTCTTTTTCGGCTTGTTTGGCCAGTGTGCCTATTACATCATCTGCTTCACAACCCGGAAGAACCACCACAGGAATGTGCATCGCCTTCAGAATATCCTGAATATAAGGAATGGCGATCATAATGGGCTCGGGTGTAGCATCGCGGTTGGCTTTGTATTCGCTGTAAAGGTCGTTGCGCACATCGCTGCCCCCTTTGTCAAAACACACGGCCAGATGGTCCGGCTTTTCCCTTCTTATAACGTCGAGCAACGAATTCATAAACCCCATAATCGCAGAGGTATCTAATCCTTTTGAATTGATACGTGGGTTTTTGATAAATGCATAATATCCTCTGAAAATAAGCGCATAAGCATCCAGCAGGAAGAGTCGTTTTTGTTCGGCCATGGGTGATTGAATTTTAGCTTATAAAACTACAAAACTTAGGGGTTGTTAGAAAATAAAATGTATAGGTTATTTTTTAACAACCCCTATCGCGGGCAATTAAAATGGAAATTGTATTTTTCGGGGTAAATAGATATGAGTATTTAGAACTGAGTATTTAGATTTATCTCACTTTTATTTTTAATCCTGAATTTTTTAAAATGAATACTATTTCAATTGCAATCCACGGCGGAGCAGGCACCTTGATCAAAGGAAAAATGACCCCGGAAAAAGAAATGGCGTACAGAAACGCTTTACAAGAAGCTTTAAACGTTGGCTATTCATTACTTGAAAGCGGCGCTTCAGCAATTGATGCGGTGGAACAAGCAGTTGTATCACTGGAAAACACCCCACTATTCAACGCCGGAAAAGGCAGTGTGTTTACCAATGCCGGCACCCACGAAATGGATGCCTCTATCATGGAAGGCAAGAACTTAAAAGCAGGTGCTGTTTCCTTAATTACCGGCATAAAAAACCCCATTTCTCTGGCAAAGCAAGTCATGTTAAAAAGCGAACACGTTTTTTTGGCAGGAGAAGGTGCGATGCGTTTTGCAAAAGAAAACGGTTTTGGAATAGAAAACCCGGAGTATTTTTATGACCAGTTTCGTTATGAACAATGGCAACATATCAAAGACAGTGATTCCTTCCAACTGGACCACAGCGATAAAAAAGATTCTAAATTCGGGACGGTGGGAGCTGTTGCCTGCGATCAAAACGGAAACCTTGCTGCCGCCACCTCTACCGGCGGAATGACCAATAAAAAATGGGGCCGGGTAGGCGACAGTCCGATGATAGGTGCGGGAAATTATGCCAACAACAACACTTGTGCGGTGAGCTGTACAGGAAGTGGTGAGTTTTTTATAAGAGGTGTAGTGGCTTATGATGTTTCATGCCTGATGGAATACAAAGGTTACACTTTACAACAAGCCGCTGATGAGGTCATCTTGAACCGCATTTTAAAAATAGGCGGTGATGGCGGACTCATAGCCGTCGATGCGAATGGGAATGTGGCTTTGCCTTTTAATACGGAAGGAATGTACAGAGCTTCTAGATCATCAATAGGTGATGAGGTAGTGGCAATTTATAAATAAGTTGCTTTTTATAACAAACTCTTAACCGCCGGTAAAACCTTTACTGTTCTGTGATCAATATCATAACAATCACCGGCTGAAAGGACATGAGTAATTAGATTTGTCATGGTCAAAGGGGTGTTTTCTTTGAGGATGGCTATGTTGTTGTGGGTCAATTGGCCCGGGTCAAACACAATAACCATTCCTGAACCGATAACCTCCACCTTATTGCCATTTTTGATGATAAGACCGGTGTCTTCAGCAAGTCCGATACCGATGCGTTCAGGAAAACGGGCAACAGCTTCAGATAAACGCCCAAAACGGCCGCGTTGAATAAAATGGGTGTCGATGATTAGTTCGGGGATAAGGTTCAGCCCTTGCTTCATTTTTGTAGCGCCTTTGATGAAGGATTCTTTACTACTGCCACCGGCAATCATTTCTTTGGCCATGCACATGGCTCCGGCACTAGTGCCCGCCACAACAAATTCTTCATTGTGATAACGGTGAATGAGAATTTTGTGAAACTCAGTATTTCTAATATGTTTGGTAATTTTGGACTGATTGCCGCCGGAAAACAGAATGCAGTCACAATTCTTCAGCAACTCAAGAGTTGATGGAGCGTCAGCGACTTCTTTTGAGTCAATATACAGTGGCGTCACATCGTCACAACCCAATTTTTCAAAAGCTTCAATATAATTTGCGCCCACCTCTTTGGGAACGCCTGAAGCAGCAGTAATGACAAGTATTTTAGCATTTTTTCCACCACTTACATTGACTACTTGAGCAAGTATGCCATCACTGATAAAATCCAGATTAAAACGGTCTTCGTTGTGAAAACCTTTGTCTTCATTACCTCCTATGGGGATAAGAGTTCCTTTGATCATAAAAATATATTTAATAGTTTGCAAAAATAGTTTATATTTAAACAGTTTCAAACAGATTTGATTTGTTTACATCAATTTTCACTTTTTAAAATAAACCACCCTATATGAGAATAAGAGAAATAAATGCGATGCGCGGGCCAAATTACTGGTCAGTCAGACGCCATAAGTTGATAGTTATGGTACTTGACCTGGAAGAAATGGAAGAAAAACCCACTAATAAAGTCCCCGGATTTAAGGAGCGACTTGAAAGTATGTTCCCCACTATGTTTGAGCATCGTTGCTCTGTGGGGACTGCCGGCGGATTTTTTCAGCGCGTAAATGAAGGTACTTGGATGGGCCATGTCATTGAACACATCGCATTGGAAATTCAAACCCTCGCGGGAATGGATGTGGGGTTTGGAAGAACACGAGGATATGGTGAAGTGGGCGTTTACAATGTGGTTTTCGCTTATATGGAAGAAAAAGTGGGTCGCTTTGCAGCGAAAGCTTCTGTAAGAATATGTGAAGCATTGATATCAGGTGAAGAGTATGACCTGGAAGCAGATATACAAGAAATGCGTGAAATTAGAGAAGCAGAACGCCTGGGGCCCAGTACCGGCTCCATAGTTGAAGAAGCTGCCAGCCGTGGTATTCCGTGGATACGATTGAATAAATATTCGCTTTGCCAATTGGGTTATGGTGCCAATCAAAAGAAAATTCAAGCAACAGTGACCAGTCAGACCAGCAGTATTGGTGTCGAACTCGCCTGTGATAAGGAAGATACCAAGTTCCTTTTGGAACAGGCAGAGGTATTAGTGCCCAAAGGTGAAATCATCCGCACTGAGGCAGGACTCAAAGAAGCCGTTGACTACATTGGCTACCCTTTGGTTACAAAACCCATAGACGGAAATCATGGAAGAGGCATCACGGTTGACATCAACAGTTGGGAAGAGGCACTGGAAGGCTTTAGAGCGGCTAAGGAAGTTTCACGATCTGTCATTGTAGAACGTTTTATAACGGGTGAAGATTACCGCCTTTTAGTTATCAATAATCGCCTGGTCGCTGCCGCGAAAAGAACACCGGCACACGTAATAGGCGACGGAAAATCAACTCTTCAGCAACTCATCGATAAAGTAAACAGCGACCCGCGTCGTGGCTATGGCCACGAAAAAGTATTGACACAAATTACTGTCAATGATTTGACCAAAAGCATTATCGCTTCTTATGGATATACACTGGATACAGTTCCAAAAGAAGGGGAGCAAGTAATTTTAAAAGACACTGCAAACCTAAGTACAGGAGGTACCTCAGAAGATGTCACAGATATTGTTCACCCTGCAAATGTATTTATGGCAGAACGTATTTCAAAAATCATCGACCTCGATATTTGCGGAATTGATGTGATGACCACAGACATCAGTAAACCATTGGAAGAAACCGGCGGCGCTGTTCTGGAAGTGAATGCTGGTCCCGGTTTCAGAATGCACTTGGCACCTTCAGAAGGGCTTCCGCGAAATGTAGCAGCAGATGTGGTTGATATGTTATTTCCGCCGGGAAGCTCCAGTAGAATTCCTATTGTCGCTGTAACCGGAACCAACGGGAAAACCACAACCACTCGATTGATCGCACATATGGCAAAAATGAAAGGGTTTAAAGTGGGTTATACCACCAGTGACGGTGTTTATATACAAAACCGAATGCTGATGAAAGGTGACTGTACCGGTCCCGCCAGCGCCGAATTTGTCTTGAAAGACCCCACTGTCAATTTTGCTGTTTTGGAATGCGCCAGAGGCGGATTGTTAAGAGCCGGACTTGGGTTTCATAACTGTGACATCGGGATTGTGACCAATGTGGCTGCAGATCATTTAGGACTTAAAGGAATCCATACCATTGAACAACTCGCCAAGGTAAAGGGCGTCATCCCTGAAACTGTTGTGAAAGACGGCTATGCCATTTTGAATGCTGATGATGAGTTGGTGTATGCAATGCGAAAAAATGTAGCATCCAACGTGGCACTCTTCTCCATGGATGAAAACAATCCTCACATCAAATCCATGGCAAAAGTGGGAGGAATTTCTGCAGTGTATGAGAATGGCTTTATCACCATTTGCCGGGGTGAGTGGAAAATAAGAGTGATCAAAGCAGTCAATGTACCTTTGACTTTTGGCGGTAAGGCGACCTTTATGATTCAAAATGTATTGCCGGCGGTGCTCACTGCTTACATAAAAGGATTTAGTATTGACGATATTAAAGTATCTTTAGAAACTTTTATACCCTCACCGGGACAGACTCCGGGAAGATTAAATCTTTTCAATTTTGAAAATTTCCAGGTCCTTCTTGACTATGCACACAACCCCGCGGGATTGAGAGCGCTTCAAGATATGATTCAGAAAATGGATGCAAGTGAGAAAATAGGTATCATTGCCGGGGTGGGTGACCGAAGAGATGAAGACACCAAAGAACTGGGTGCTGTTGCTGCAGAAATGTTTGACGAAATCATTATCAGACAAGACAAGCATTTAAGAGGCAGAACCGAAAATGAAATCATCCAAATGTTGGATGAGGGCATCAAAAAAGCGGGTTTAAACAAAAAAACCACGATTATTCCCTCTGAAAAAGAGGCGATCACACATGCAATCAAAAATGCAAAAAAAGGCTCTCTTATTGTCATTTGCAGTGATGTGATTCCTGAAGCACTGGATTTGGTGACTAAATTCAAAGAAGAAGAATCCAATCGTTTGTTTAAATTTTCAACAGACGAAATCCCAAACAGATAATCCTTTTTTTAAGAATCTAATTCCTGCTAAACTGCTTGTTTAGCAGGAATTTTTTGTTTTCTCAAACCAAACAAAAGAATGTAACCATAACATGCAATCAACAAGAGTATCGCCCATTTAAATCCAAATACATCGGTTAAATAGCCGTAAGCCGGAGGGATTATTGCTCCACCCACGATCGCCATACACAATAAGCCTGAAGCCTGAGGTTTTAAATCGCCTAACCCTTCTATAGTAAGTGTAAAAATGGTGGGGAACATAATCGAGTTAAACAATCCCACTGCTAATATGGAAAACATAGCAATAACTCCATTGGTATTCATAGAAATAAACAACATACTCATCGCCAGCATTGCAAAAATGGCAAGTACCCTTGAGGGTTTAAAGATTCGGGTGAGATAAGCACCTATAAAACGACCCACCATTGCACCGCTCCAGTATATCACTATAAAGGCGCCAACAATTGCTTTGGGATCTTTACCTTCCAGCGGACTGTTCAAAATGCGTTGCGCCAGAGAATTTAACGTGTTGTTCTCAAGAATGACCGCAGTCATATTCATATCGAGAAAATAATTTACCAGATAACTGCCAATAGCTACTTCGGCACCTACATAAAGAAATATGCCCAAAACGCCCAGCAAAACGGTTTTATTTCTCAGCAGTTTGCTATACCCATCCTTGGGCGCTTTTTCAAGGATTTTAGGTAGTTTGATAAACACAAAAAACAGTGCAAGAAGGGCTATTGCCGAAGCGAGAAACAGAAATGGTTTTTGAACAGCAGCTGCTTCTGCAAGTAAGTAGGTGCTTTGTTCATTTTCGCTTAAAAGCGAAATTTCATCAGAGGTTTTAATACTGTCACTTAATAAAAACATGGCACCTACTACAGGTGCTATCGCGGTGCCCAGCGAATTAAAAGCTTGTGAAAGATTGAGTCTGCTGGAGGCTCCGGGTTCACTTCCCAATACGGAAACATACGGATTTGCCGCTACCTGCAGAATGGTGATTCCGGCGGCGAGGGTAAAATAACCCAATAGAAAAATAGGAAACAAACGCTCTGAAGCAGCCGGATAAAAAAGCAGGCAACCTATTGCCATGGTGCTAAGCCCCAGCACTACGCCTTTTTGATAACCGATGCGTGACAGCAAAAATCCGGCCGGCACTGAAAATACAAAATAGGCAATAAAAAACGCAAACTGAACCAGTCCCGCCTCAAAATAACTGAGTTCAAACACCTCCCGCAATCGCGGAATCAAACTGTCCACCAATACGGTAATAAAACCCCAAAGAAAAAATAAAATCGTAATAATGGCAAAAGCAGAACGGTAGTTGGGTTTCTGATTCATAGGGTTATGATTTCAAATAATATTCAGGGACGTGTTTTTTGTTTTCCTCATTTTGATAGACCGTGTAAACAAATCCATCGTGAATGCCATACGCACCGGTTTCTCCTTGTTTGTTAACGGCAATATACCCCACCTGAAAGTCTTTGATGCGGTCACCGTTCTTTTTCACGATACGGTTTACAGCCTCTTCACAGGCCTCTTGCGGACTTTTGCCCTGACGCATCAATTCAACAATCAGGAAACTTCCCACCGTTTTTAAAACCTCTTCACCCAGTCCTGTTGCTGTGGCAGCACCCACTTCATTATCGACAAACAATCCGGAACCGATAATGGGTGAATCACCTACACGCCCCGCCATTTTATAGGCAAGTCCGCTGGTGGTACAACCTCCGGAGATGTCTCCATTTTGGTCAATAGCAAGCATCCCGATGGTGTCGTGATTTTCAATATTGATGATGGGTTTGTATTGTGAGGTTATTTTCCATTCTTCCCAGGCCTTTTTTGAATTTTCGGTAAGGAGATTCACTTTTTCAAAGCCATTTTCTAAAGCAAATTGTTCTGCACCTTTACCTGCAAGTAACACGTGAGGGGTTTCTTCCATCACCTTTCGCGCTACGGAAATGGGGTGTAAAATGTTTTGAAGATAGACCACCGCCCCATAATCCCCCGCCGGATTCATAATGCAGGCATCCAGCGTAACATTGCCGTCTCTGTCCGGCAAGCCGCCTATCCCAACCGATTGTCCGTCGGCATTGGCTTCTTCCACCATACAGCCCTGCTCAACGGCATCCAATGAACTACCACCGTTTTTCATGACCTCCCAGGCTTTGGCGGTAGCTTTCTTAACATCCCAGGTGGCGATAACGATGGGAAAACTTCCCGGAACTGCTTCTTTTTCAGTTGTGGCTTGTTTTTCTTCAGTAGTGTTTGCACAAGCCAATGCCGCCACCCCGGCAGTTAAGCCTAAACCACCAATAGCTGTATTTTGAATAAATGTCTCTTCATTTTATCTTATTTCCCGCAGATTGCACCAGCTCCGGCGGGAATGCGAATTTTATTTTAATTCAATTTCGTCAGCAAACAACCACGCCTTACCTTGAAAAGGTGCACCCAAATGCCATTCAGGTAAATCCCCAAAATTTTTGGCGGTGATTCTCAAATACTGAACGGGTTTCCCGCTCAGGTCAAAGGTGAAAGTTTTAATTTCGGTTTGGTCGTTTGGTGTTTCTGCATCAATTTTAATGGTCTTATGTAATGTAAAGTCTGTTCCGTTTTCTGAGAGGTATAGATTCACTTCCGTGGGATAAAAAATCCAGCTGCGTTGGTCCACCAAAAAGTTGATGCTGGCAGTATTCAAGGGTTTTTTACTTCCCCTGTTGAGTGTGGCAATGAGGTCTGTGTCCTGATAGCCCTGCCAGGCACCGGTCCTGAAATCGCGGGTGCCGCGTAAACCATCTATAAGGGCATCATTGCCTCCTCCATTGTATTGATTGGCATAATCGGTACCCAAAGTGATACTCAAATCGGGATCCATTTTGTAAAAGCGGGTGGTTATTTCGGCGCTTTTTGTTCCGTTTTTTTCGCTGTACACAACCAGATTGCTGTCTTCGGTGATGGAAATGGGGCTTTTATAAAGTTCAAATTCATTTTCGTTTACACGAAAATAAATAGCAGCATCCTTTTCGGCGCAAGCCAAAACCACTTCTGTCGATTCTTTAAAAGCCACATCGCCCTGAACAATAAATGGCGAAGGAATGATGAGGTGCTCATCGATTTTGGTAACCGGAATATCTTCGTCTTTGGTTCCCCAATCCCCGGGTTGGTTGGTCATAGTAAAAACCATCGTCCCGCCGTTTACGATGGACTCGTGGTTGAGGTAGGAAGTGGTGTGGGCTTTTCCGTTAAGCTGTACATTTTTTACATAGAGGTTGTCTGCACTGTTGTTCTCCGCTAGAATGGTAAAGGTTTTTCCGTTTTCGAGATAGATGGTGGCTTTGTCAAACAAGGGCGCACCAATGATGTATTGATTACTGCCGGGAGTGACGGGATAAAAGCCCAGCGAACTGAAAATATACCAGGCGCTCATTTGACCGCAGTCTTCATTGCCTGAAATCCCGTCCGGGTCATTGAAATATTGCTCAGTGAGTATTTGCCTGACGCGCTCCTGGGTTTTATGGGGTTTGTTGACAAAATTATAAATGTATGCCATATGGTGACTGGGCTCGTTGCCATGTGCATATTGCCCTATGAGCCCGGTGATGTCCACCTGATGCCTGCCCGAAGTTTCGGTTTCGGCAGTAAATAGTTCGTCGAGATGGTTTTCAAGCGACTCTTTTCCACCCATCAAATCCATCAAGCCTGAGAAATCCTGCGGCGTGTATAAGCTGTATTGCCAGGCATTGGCTTCTGTATAATTGGAATTGACTTCATAAGGGTCAAAGGGTGAAAACCAGGTATTGCGAAAACGGGCACGCATAAACCGTGTTTCGGGGTCATAAACTATTTTTGTAGTATTGGGCGCGTTGCATAAACTGTTTGTAATCTTCTTCTTTTCCCAACTGTTTGGCCATTTGTGCGATGGTCCAGTCGTCATAAGCATATTCAAGGATTTTAGAAACCGATTCGCTTTCTATTTCCATAGGGATATACCCCAGTTTTTTATAGGATTCCAGCCCCAGATGGTCTTGCATCGCGCTGTGTTTCATTGCTTCCAAGGCTTTTTCCGCATCAAACCCGCCGATGCCTTTTAGATACGCATCTGCAATTACAGGCACGGCGTGATAGCCAATCATGCAACCCGTATAATTGCCGGAAAGGTCCCAGATGGGCAGTATGCCGCCTTCGTCATATTTAGCTAAAAAGGTGTTGATAAAATCGGTAGTTCGTTCCTGCTCGATAATGGTGTACAAAGGATGCACGGCGCGGTAAGTGTCCCATAAGGAGAAGACGGTGTAATAATCAAAATCTTTAGTTTGATGAATTTTAAGGTCCATTCCGCGATAACGGCCATCGACATCTTGATAGCTATTTGGTGCAATCATAGCGTGGTACATCGCCGTGTAAAAAATGACTTTATTGTCGTGACTGGGTGTTTCAATAACTATTTTCTCCAATTGTTTTTCCCAGATTTCTTCGGCTTCTGTTTGAATGTTTTCAAAGGATTTGCCATCTATTTCAGCCATTCGGTTTTTTCTGGCGCCGGCTTCGTCCACAGGTGAAATGGCGATATCCAGTTCAATAGTGGAACCTGTGGTTTCGTCAAATTCAAATGCAGCAATCACTTTTTTCCCTGTGGTAATGTCCTCGTGAAGGGTAATCTTTGTAAAGGGTTTTGAAAACCGGGCGTCAAAAAACAGACGCTGGTCTTCTGCCCAGGCTTTGGAATGGCGATAGCCGGAGATTTCGGTATCTGAAAGTAAGTTGAGTTTGGAATCCAAAACCATATCGCGGTGTTCCAGGTCGATAATCAGGATTTGCTTTTGCCCTTCGGGAAAGGTGTAGCGGTGCTTGCCACTGCGATAAGAAACAGTAAGTTCGGCTTTTACATTGATGGAATCTAAGACTACAGAATAATACCCTACAGAAGCTGTTTCATTTTCGTGAGAAAAGGGTTTTCTGTAACCCTTTTTGCCATCAAAGCCGTTGTTAAAGTTAATTTCGCCGGCAGGCATCACTAAAATATCCCCATAATCTGATACACCGGTGCCGCTGAGGTGGGTATGCGAAAAACCGTAGATATATGCATCGCTGTAATGGTAGCCGCTGCATCCTTCCCAACTGCCATCCACGCGGGTATCGGGGCTGAGTTGCATCATTCCAAATGGCAAGGTCGCGCCGGGAAACGTGTGCCCGGTACCATCGGTACCAATAAATGGGTTGACGTAAGAAACAAGTGAGGTGTCTTTTTTTGCAATGGAAATTTCGACCGGCTTTTCACAACTAATTAGTAGAACTGAAAAAATAAAAATGAATAGTTTATGAGGATGCATTACAAATTGATTAGTAAATTTAGCCCACCAATATACTAAAAATGCGACTGAATATTTTATATTTATTGTCACTTGTTTTTTTAATAAGTTGCCAAAACCAAGAACCACTACAGACTAATTCTGTAATTCTCCCACAACCCAACCTTCAACAAATCAATGAGGACCATTTTGTTTTGTCATCAAATTCAAAAATTGTTTTTGATGAACAGTTGAAAGAATCAGCATTGTTTTTTAAAACGTTCATAGAACAAGGAGCAAACTTTCGCTTAAGCGAAAAAGATAAAACTGCAGACATTGAATTTGTTTTTGACGCAACCATTTCTGAAACCTCCGGGTATCATTTAACCATTTCGTCCGAAAAACTACCGTCAAGGCATCGTCAGAAACGGGTGCGTTTTATGCTGTACAAACCCTTCGACAACTGTTACCAGAAGCATTAGAAAATCAAAGTTTTAATGCTGATAAAATCTATTTACAAGCTCAACATATTGAAGATGCACCTCAATTTGCTTATCGCGGAATGCATCTGGATGTAGGCCGCCATTTCTTTCCGGTGGAATTTATCAAGAAATACATCGATATGCTGGCACTGCTCAAGATGAATACCTTTCACTGGCATCTTACCGAAGATCAGGGCTGGCGCATTGAGATTAAAAAATACCCAAAACTACAGGAAGTTGCGGCTTGGCGTGATGAAACACTTATTGGACATTACAACGATATGCCACACCAATTTGATGGAAAAAAATATGGAGGCTTTTATACCCAAGAAGAGGTTAAAGAAATTGTGGCCTATGCTGCTGAAAGGCACATTACTGTTATTCCGGAAATTGAGATGCCCGGTCATTCACAGGCTGCGATTGCGGCTTATCCGCATTTGGGTTGCACAGGTGAAAATCCGGGAGTCGCCAAACTATGGGGTGTTTTTGAGGACATTTATTGCCCCAAAGAAGAAACTTTTGCATTTCTGGAGGCTATTTTGGACGAAGTGCTGGAATTGTTTCCAAGTAGGTACATTCACATAGGCGGAGATGAAGCACCCAAAACCCGATGGAAAAATTGTGAAAGTTGTCAGGTGCTCATTAAAAAAGAAGGGTTAAAAGACGAACACGAATTGCAAAGCTATTTCATCACCCGGATAGAGAAATACCTCAACAGCAAAGGTCGCCAAATCATCGGTTGGGACGAAATTTTAGAAGGTGGTCTAGCGCCCAATGCCACCGTGATGTCCTGGCGTGGCGTTGAAGGTGCAGTTGCTGCTGCCAAACAAGGGCATAAGGTAATTATGACACCCACGTCACACTGCTATTTTGATTATTACCAAAGTAATAATGATACCGAGCCGCTCGCGATTGGCGGATTTTTACCCTTGGAAAAAGTGTACCATTTTAATCCCATTCCCGAGGGTTTGACCGTCGAAGAATCCCAATTTATAATGGGTGCACAAGGCAACGTCTGGACTGAATATATACAAGATCAAAAACAAGTGGAATATATGGCTTTTCCGCGGGCAGTGGCGCTGAGTGAAGTGCTGTGGACTTCAGAAGAAAATAAAAACTATGGGGATTTTGTAAACCGATTGGAACATTTTCACAAGCGTATGGACGTGCTCGAAATGAATTATGCCAATCATCTTTATGAAATCAAAGGCGAACTGTTAAGTAATGAAAAAGGCAGTTTTTATCAACTCCAACCCGGAGAGACGAACAAAACAATTCATTTCACAACCGATGAGAGCGAACCCACATCCCAATCTGAAAAATACAACAATTCCATTCCTGTAACCAATAATCTCCATTTGAAAGCAGCAGTTTTTGACGAAAACGGAAAAAGACTAAGTACTGTTTTTGAGGAAACAATTAAAATGCACCTGGCGGTTGGTAAAAACATTGAACTGAGTGTGGAACCAAGCAACGTTTACAGCGGCAGTGGCGCAGCAGGTTTGATCAATGGCATACAAGGCAGTGATAAACGTTATGGCGATAAGGAATGGCTCGGGTTTTGGGGGGATGATTTGGTTGTGGAAATTGATTTAGGTACAGAAACTGAAATCCATACAATTAAAACCCGCTTCTTTGACGCTGTAGGTCAGTGGATTTATGCGCCTTCACTGGTTGAAGTTGCCCTTTTGGACAGTGAGAAAAATAGCTTGTCAAATCAAGAAGTAACATTATTAGGAGGGAGTAAAAATTTGAAAAATTTGGAGGTAAATATAAATAATTTAAAAGCGAGATACATTTATATAAACATTAAAAATTACGGCACAATTCCCGATGGGGCACAAGGTGCCGGACACAAAGCATGGTTGTTTATGGATGAGATTTTTGTGGAGTAAACACAGCTTTTGGGGAAAGAAATCCAAAGAAGACGAACATAAAAACAATGGTACTAGAAATTTGTACAGCAACTATTCAGTCAGCAATTCATGCTGAAACAGCAGGAGCACACCGCATCGAGTTGTGCAGCGAGCTGGCTGTGGGTGGTGTAACGCCGTCGTTTGGGATGATACAAGAGGTTTTAAAGAAAGTCTCCATTCCAGTATTTGTGTTGATTAGGCCTCGAAGTGGTAATTTCACATACTCCCACGACGAATTTGAAATGATGAAAGCAGATATCCTGCAATGCAAAAAAATGGGTTGTGCAGGAATTGTTTCCGGCGTTTTAATGGAGGATAACACGATTGATGTTAGAAGAACCAAAGTATTGGCAGCATTAAGCAAACCCTTGTCGTTTACGTTTCATCGGGCATTTGATTGGGTGCCAAACCCGGCAGAAGCAATAGAAACATTAATTGAAATTGGTGTTGACCGGGTTTTAACTTCAGGGCAAACAACAACGGCAGAACAGGGCATAGCCCTTTTGATTCAATTAAAAGACCAAGCCAAAGGTCGCCTGCAAATAGTACCCGGCGGCGGCATCCATGAAAACAATGTAAAGCTTTTTAAAGATGCCGGGTTTGAAGAGGTACACGCATCTGCTTCGGTTTTAGTTAAGGAAACGCAGAAACCTTTGGTTAGCATGAATAGTACAAAGTTTTTTGAGGAAAACAAAGTGTTTGAATCCAGCACTGAAATCATCCGTAAAATCTTAAAAAATGGGTAGAGGAAGGGATAAGATATTCGTATTAGTTCTTTTATTGATTTTGGGCTGTGATAAACAATCCAAAGAACCTGTTGCCAAACAATCCAATCAACCTGTTTCCAAACAAACCCTTCATCAAGATTGGCAATTTAAAAACAGCAAGGATTCCATTTGGCATCCCGCTTCCTTTCCCGGAACAGTGCATACAGATTTATATGAAAACAAATTGATTCCACATCCTTTTGAAAAGGACAATGAATTACAATTGCAATGGATATCTGAAACCGATTGGGAATATCAAACCCGTTTTTCGGTGGACGAAACTACACTGGAAATGAAGCATCACCTGTTAAATTTTGAAGGCCTGGACACCTATGCTACCGTGTATTTGAATGATAGCCTGATCTTAGAAACCAACAACGCTTTTCGCCATTGGAAAGTGGATGTAAAGCAATTGCTTCAATCTGAAAATCATTTAAAAATTGTTTTTGAGCCCACGCATATCTTTGAAGAAGCCGAAAAGGAAAAATTAAGCTACGAACTTCCTGAAGGACCGCGTATTTTTTCGCGTAAAGCGCAATTTCAATACGGCTGGGATTGGGCCCCGAAGTTCAATACCTCGGGAATATGGCGTGATGTGTATATAGAATCATGGGACATCGCCAAATTTGAGGATATCTACATTAAGCAAGTTTCACTAACCGATGCATTGGCACAACTGGAAGCAGAAATAGGATTAAACATAACTGAGGAAACGGAATTCGTAGTAGAGGTTTTGGTTTCTGACAGATTACTTGTCTCAGAAAAACTACAACTGACCAAAGGGGAGCAATTGGTTAAAATACCGTTTGATATTACAAATCCCAAACGCTGGTGGCCTCACAATCTGGGGGAGCCACACTTGTATGAGATGGAAGTGAGACTGAAGCATAAAAACGTTCTTGTCGATGCCTTTAAACTAAAAAAAGGCTTGCGCACTATTGAGCACATCACCAAAAAAGATGCAGAAGGCGAGTCGTTTTACTTTAAGGTAAATGGGAAACCGGTTTTTATGAAAGGCGCTAATTATATTCCACAAAACAGTTTTCAAAGTGAAGTTACAGAACAGCATTATGAACAATTGCTAAATGATGCTGTGGCGGCCAATATGAATATGCTTCGGGTGTGGGGTGGCGGCATTTATGAGAATGCTGTTTTTTATCAAAAATGTGATGAAAAAGGCATCCTGATCTGGCAGGATTTTATGTTTGCGTGTGCGATGTATCCGGGTGATGAAGATTTTTTAAACAACGTGCAGCAAGAAGCCATTGACAATGTAAAGCGACTGCGTAACTACAGCAGTATTGCGTTGTGGTGCGGTAATAATGAAAGTAGCGAAGGCTGGCATCGCTGGGGTTGGCAGGATGGCAGAAGTGAAAGCGAAAAGGAGGAGATTTGGGGCAATTATTTAAAAGTATTTGATTCTATATTGCCAAATACAGTAAGCCGTTTAACTGATGTAGCTTATTGGGAAACTTCCCCTAAGTTTGGTCGTGGTGACGAGCGATACAAATCCGAAGGTGATGCGCACGACTGGTGGATTTGGCATGACGGTCACCCATTTGAAGACCTGGAAAAAAATGTACCGCGGTTTATGAGTGAATTTGGTTTTCAGGGTTTTCCAAGTTATGAAATCATTCGGTTTATTAATAACAGAGACAGTTTAGATATTGATTCGCCAGCATTTAAAACGCACCAAAAACACCGAGTTGGTTTTGAAACAATTAGAGAATATATGGAGCGGGATTTTCCGGTGCCGGACAATGCTGCCGATTATGTGTATGTAAGTCAGTTGCTACAGGCGTATGGCATTGGCAAAGGTATGGAAGCCCATCGTCGTGCAAGGCCTTATACTATGGGCAGTTTGTACTGGCAACTCAACGATTGCTGGCCGGTGGTGAGTTGGTCAGGTATCGACTTTTTGGGTAACTGGAAAGCATTGCATTATCAGGCCAGGCGCAGTTTTGAAAATCTACTCATTACTTCTGAAGTTGTTAATGATACCCTTCAGGTTTATATTGTTAATGACCATTTAAAAGAATATCAGGATAGTTTAAAAGTGGAAGTTTTGGATTTTAACGGATTCAAACTGCAGGAATATTCTAAAAGTGTCCGGGTTACCCCTAATAGCAGTGCAGTGTATATGCAAATTCCTGTAAAGGGATATGACATCGTTGCCAATAGAATGGTATTTGTTGCAACATTTCAAGAAAAGCAATCACTATTTTATTTACTCCAGCCAAAAGAGCTGGCTTTAGAAAATGGCGAAATTATGCAAAGCCTAAAGGAAGTCGCCGATGGTTTTGAAATTGAAATTACCTCTAAAGTCCTGCAAAAAAATGTGTTTTTATACACTGATCAACAAGGGCATTTTAGTGACAATTTTTTTGATTTGTTACCAGGCGAGCATAAAAAGGTGCTATTCAAAACGAATAAGAAACAAAATCCCAAGATATTATTGAAGACATTAAATGACTTTATTCCAATTGAGAATGATTTTTAATGGATGGTGTTCAGGGAGTTATTGATTTCATTTTTTCAAAACAATTTTAAATGCATCTCTATGAATTCATTTTATCATTAATTATTATCTTAAGTCAGCTTTTAAACAGTTAATCTTCTCGTTTTTCTTGTGTATTAAAAATTTCCTAAATAACACCACATTTCAGCATAAATACTATATTTGTATAACTAAAGAGGTTGTACTATGTCAAAATTTGGTGAATTAATCAGTGCCCAGGTTCCGGTTTTGTTAGATTTTTATACAGACTGGAATGAGCAATCCACAGCGATGCATCCTGTTTTAAGGGATGTAGCTGCTGCTCTTGGTGACAAAGCCAAAGTCATTAAAATTGATGTTGAAAAAAACAAAGATTTGGCTGAAGCCCTTCGTATAAAGGGCTTGCCCACATTGATGATTTACAAAGACGGTGAGATGAAATGGCGTCAAAGCGGCGAGCAGGATGCCAATACACTCATTGGCCTTGTGAATGAATATGTTTAAGCAATTGCCTTAAAAGCAAATCCTTTTTCTGAAAAGTGGGCCAGCACTTTTGGTAACACATACTGAAGTTTTTTTGCTGCTTTTTTACTGTCATGAAAAATAACAATACTTCCTTCCCGGGTGTTTTTCATTACATTTTTAAGACACGTTTCCTCAGTAATTGATTGGTCAAAGTCAGCACTCAAAACATCCCACATTATTATTTTATAGCCTTTGCTAAGCAGTAATTTTGTTTTTTTGGAGTTGAGCTTGCCATAAGGAGGGCGAAACAACCTTAAAGTAGTGTCAAAATAGTGTTGAGCATCAGAAATGTCTTGTAAATAATCAATGTCTGAAGTCTTGTGGGCGTTCAGGTGGTTGCGAGTATGATTGCCTACTGTGTGACCATCTAGAACTATTTGCCTAAAAATAGTTGGGTTTTCTTCAATGTTTTTACCAATGCAAAAAAAGGTCGCTTTGGCATTGTACTTTTTAAGTTCATTCAACACCCACGGAGTTACTTCAGGAATGGGGCCGTCGTCAAAGGTTAAATAGATGGTTTTTTCAGTTCTTGAAAAGTGCCAAATTCTTTTTGGATAAAAGAAAGGCACAAAAAACGGAATTTTAACCACATAATTCTTCACAATTTATTCTTCGTTCAAGGCGTTTTCCATAGAATCTATCATCTTTAGGAGTGTCTCTTCATCAGGGAAGTCCATAGGTGGGTTTTCTAAATCTACCTCCAGACTATCCTCTTGAAAAACTTCATCTTCTATTTCGTTAGCATAAAAATGTTTGAACATTTTGAGGTAGCTGTTAAAGGTTTCCGCTTCTGAGGCTAAAAACTCCTCATTTTGGCTGTAAAGCAAGGTGCCCACAAGACTTCTATAACGCTCAACATCCATTAAAATGGTTTCCAGATAGTTGCGCTGTAATGTGTAACTAAAAGTAGCATAGTAATCTAATTTTTCCTGATAAGTTTTCACCACCTGCTTGTATAATTCAATTCCTTTTTCTTCTTGATTTACTTCAAAATAACCCGATATAAAAGGCTCCAAAAGGGTGTAATATCCATAATATTGAACAGGCATATTTTGAGTTGCGAGATCCAGCATTTCTTCAGCTTTATCATATTGTTCTTCTAGTATGAGTTGTTCTGAAAGTCGAGCGATATTGCTGCGATAACTAATGGCATTTTTTCGAGTTTCAGGATCGTGGTAAATGTCAGAACTTCCAGAATTGCCCCAGTCCCAGTCTTTAACAATCGAATACATTTTTTCACTGTCAATGCGACCCATATCAAAAGGGTTTCTTTTATCAACGGGCGTTTTAATCGGGACAAGTTTGTATGCTAAACCATCGAGTTGAAGGTAATCTTTCATCCATAAATATTCTTCATCGTTAAAAGCACCGCCAGTAAAATAGATGGGTCGTTCCCAGTTATTATTGGCAATGATGTCAAACATCATCATTCTGTTTTTATACAATACATCACTCTTTATTTGGACATCAATGTAGGGAACAATAAGATGTGCATCTTTTTCAGAGACGATGCCATTTCGCAATACCGCTTCTTTATCTACCGGGATTCGAATGTTTTTTGACGGGAATGTCTGAAGCATTTGTCCACTTTGCATTTCAACGGTTAGTCTAGGGTCATCATTGGCAACCCAATCCATCCATCTATTGATAGAAAGTGTGTCATCTTCTTCAATTTGTGGGTGTTTAATGATATAATCCCGGGTTCCATAACGGTATTGTTCGTGAACAAGTTGTGAGGGTATGGGTGCGCTCTCAAAAGCCGCTTTCTTCATATCATCTATGTACCAGTCTGTGTTAAACAAACTGGTGTTGATGGGCCTCACATCTCTGCGGTATTCTTCTATTCCTTGTGCATACCAGATGGCGAAAGTATCGTTGTCCCCAATGGTGAATATGATGCCATTTGGATCTACAGAGTCCAGATATTTTTTTGCCATTGCCAAAGCAGTATAGCGGTCTGAGCGGTCGTGGTCGTCCCAGTTTTGTGAAGCGAGTAACACAGGGGCAGCAAGCAAGCCAATTCCAATCACAACGGGAACAGCAATTTTGGGCTGCAAGTATTTCTTGATGATTTCAAAAAGGCCATAAACCCCAAAACCAATCCATATAGCAAACACATAAAAGGAACCCACTAACGCATAGTCACGTTCTCTGGGTTCAAAAGGCCGTTCATTGAGATAGACTTTTAAAGCAAGACCCGTAAATAGAAAGAACACCATCAATACCCACCAACTGCTTTTGTCTTTGCCATAATGAAAAACGATGCCCAGAAGCCCTAAAATAAGCGGAAGGAAAAAATAGGTGTTTCGGCCTTTATTGTTTTCAACATCGCTGGGAAGGTTGGATTGAGGACCCAGTCGCATTTCATCTATAAAATTAATGCCACTTAGCCAGTTGCCATCAAAAATATCATTTTTACCTTGGACATCATTTTGTCTTCCGGTGAAATTCCACATAAAATATCTCCAGTACATATACCCAAACTGGTATTGAAATAGATACCTTATGTTTTGACCAAGAGAGGGTTTTTCAATGTCCAGGTAGTCACTAAACTGCATTAAAAATCCGTGGTACTCTTCACTATCAATTTCTCCTCTACTAAATCGGTGTTTGAAGCCAGCAACTTCATTGAGCAAAGCTTCTTCATTTCGAAATTCTCGCTTTACTTGAAAGTCAACTCCGCCAACGATATTGAAATAATTGGCTGCGTGCTCTGTGCTCCACATTCGTGGAAAAAAGTTTTATGAGCATCGTCGAGATTGGGGATGGCATTTTTATAATTGTTAACGATTATATATTTTCCGGTTTTTTCATCTCTTTCATAATTGGGTTTGTCGTCCTTGTAAGGATTGTTTCGGTCATAACCGGCATACATTTCAGTAAATTGGGCATCATAGAGCAAGCTTTGGGATCCATATTGTTCTCTGTTGTAATAGGCCAGCAATTCCTGAGCGTCACTGGGTCTGTTTTCATTGATTACAGTGCCGGCATTTGCTCTAATGGGTAGCATCAACCAGCAAGAAAAGCCAATGAAGATGAAGAGAAAAGCAAGCATTAAGGTGTTTAATTGAACAAAACCCCTTTTGCGAGTGTATTTTAGTAAAAAGTAAAAAAGAGCAATCATCAACAACCCGGCAATGATTGTACCTGAATCAAAAGGCAGTCCCATGGAGTTGACAAAAAACAGTTCAGAGGCAGAAAAAAACCGCAATGTCATAGGCAGCATAAACATAAATATGAAAAGCAAAATGCCCACCACAGCAAAATGTGCCAGGATAAAGTTTTTAATTGTAACGGTCTTGTAATTTTTAAAATAATACAAAAGTCCCATTGCAGGGATGGTCAACAATCCCATAAAGTGCACCCCAAATGATAGACCAATAACAAACGCGATTAAAACAACCCAACGGTTACCTCTGGGAGTATTCATTTCTCTTTCCCAACGCAGTGCCAAATAGAAAAGAATTGCCATTAAACAAGAAGCCATTGCATAGACTTCTGCTTCCAGGGCACTGAACCAAAAACTGTCTGTAAAAGTAAAAGCCAGTGCTCCCACTGCGGAACTGCCAAGGATTAAAATATTCTTGTTGGTATCAAGCGTCTCGTTTTTAGAAATAATATTTTGAAGAATGATACCAATTGACCAAAACATAAAGAGTATCGTAAAGGCACTTGCAAATACTGACACCAGGTTTACCATTAGGGCAATTTGAGAAACATCTGAGGCAAATAGAGAAAAGAAAGCTCCAATCATTTGATAAAGTGGTGCGCCCGGGGGATGGCCCACTTCCAGATTTGATGAGGTAGTGATATATTCGCCTGCATCCCAAAAACTCATTGAAGGTTCAACAGTTAGCCAGTATGTGGTTAGTGCAATAAAAAAAACAAGCCATCCGGAGATGAGATTCCATTTTCTGAAGTCGAAGTTGTTCATCAAGTCTAAGGTTTAAAGTGGCGAATTTACATATAAAATTCTTATTTAGCATCTAGCTATAGTTAACATAAAAAAGAGGAAATTATTTTTAAAGCAGGATTTTTTTAATAAATAGTTTGTAGAAGAAAAAGTTTGTACTAAATTTGCCACCGCTAAAAGCACTGGCTCATGGTGTAACTGGCAACACGTCTGGTTTTGGTCCAGAAGAGTCTAGGTTCGAGCCCTAGTGAGCCAACAAAAAAAGTCAACTCCCATCGAGTTGGCTTTTTTTTTTGGAAAATTCAAAGTAATGTTGGCGAGAAGCCTGTCCCGAGCTTGTCGAGGGAAGCCCTAGTGAGCCAACAAAAAAACCGATTAGAATTTTCTAATCGGTTTTTTATAAAATTTATAAATTTAAATTTTAAAGGTAATCACCGGTCTTTTAGCGTGGTTTACCAAATCTTCGCTCACACTTCCATTAAAGAAGTGAGACAATCCTTTTCTGCCATGAGTGGCCATCCCTATTAAATCAGCATCAATGGCCTGCGCATAATTCAAAACTCCTTTTTCGACAGAAGTGTCATTGTAAATATTGAGGGAGTAATTTGATAATTCCATTCCATCTATAAAACCGTCCATAATTTCTTGAGCTTCTGTGGTCGTCAGGAAATTGGTTGCGGTATTGATGTAAAGTAAATGGATTTTAGCTTTGACTGACGCTGCAAATTTTACAGCTTCTTTAAATGGTTTTTGACATTCTTTGGAAAAATCTGTTGCAAACACAAAGTTTTTGATAGTAAATTTGCTATTTTCATTTTTAATCACTAATACAGGGATGGTAGAGGTACGTACCACTTTTTCAGTATTACTGCCAATAAACATTTCTTTAAAACCACTTGCGCCGTGTGATCCCATGATGATTAAGTCCACCTTGTTTTTATTTGCAATTTCAATGATGCCATCAAAAGCCTCTTGAAACAATACAGTTTCATAAACGGTTATTCCTTTTAAATAATCTGCACTTAAAACCTCCTTAAATCTTTTGTGAGCGAGTTTCATAAAAAAAAGTGATTCAGGCAAACTACCTCCTGAATTTGCTTTGTCAACAAGATTTAATGGAAGTTCAAGCATGTGGAGTAAATAAATCTCGCTTTTATGTTTTTTTGCTAATTGCGCAGCAACCTTTAGAGCTTGTTCAGCTTGTGTTGAGAAATCTGTAGGGACAAGAATTTTTTTCATCGAATTAAAGTTTGAAGTGTTTATTTTCAAGTTAAATTACAAAAAAAAATCAACTTACATCTCTTTTTTTTAATGAGAATTAATTCTTATATTTGCGCCATTGAAAAACAGGGTGTTAGATGAGGGGACAAAAAGTCCCCTCTTTTTATAGAATAAAATGTTGAAAGAAAAAGTGCTGCAATTGCTGGAAGATGCACTGGATACCAATCCAAATTTGTTCCTTATCGATTTTCAAATCGACGCAAATAACAATATCAAAATAATTATTGATGGAGACGATGGAGTTGCAGTGAATGATTGCATCACTGTGAGCAGGGCTATTGAACACAATATTGACAGAGAAGAATTTGATTTTTCGCTTGAAGTGGCCTCTTCAGGAGCTTCTTCACCCTTAATCAAAAAAAGACAGTTCAAAAAACATATTGGAAGAATCCTTGAAATCAAAACAAATGACGGTACATCTCTTGAAGGAACACTGACAGATATTTCAAAATCTCATATAGAAATAAAGTGGAAATCCCGAGAGCCCAAACCGGTTGGAAAAGGAAAAGTAACTGTTGATAAGTCGGCCGTTATTTCATTTGAGGATATCAAAGAATGTAAAGTAAAAATAATATTTAACTAAGTACAGATCAGATATGGAAAATATCGCATTAATTGAATCTTTTTCAGAATTTAAAGATGATAAGTTTATAGACAGAGTTACCTTAATGGCGATTTTGGAAGATGTGTTTCGTTCAACATTGAAAAAGAAATATGGAGATGATGACAATTTTGACATCATTATCAATCCTGATAAAGGAGATTTAGAAATTTGGAGAAACAGAGTGGTTGTTCCTGATGGAGAAGTAGAAGATCCTAACCAAGAAATTTCGCTTAGCGATGCCCAAAAAATTGAACCCGATTTTGAAGTGGGTGAGGATGTGCCTGAAGAAGTCAAATTAATAGACCTTGGAAGAAGAGCTATTTTAGCATTGCGCCAAAACTTAATCTCTAAAATTCACGAGCACGACAATACAAACATATACAAACACTTCAAAGACCTTGAAGGTGAACTATACACAGCAGAAGTACACCACATAAGACACAGGGCTGTTATTCTGCTCGACGATGAAGGAAATGAAATCATCCTTCCAAAAGAAAAACAAATTCCATCAGACTTTTTTAGAAAAGGAGACAATGTGAGAGGAATTATTGAAAGTGTTGAATTAAAAGGAAACAAACCCACCATATTGATGTCAAGAACAAGTAACAAGTTTCTTGAAAAACTTTTTGAACAAGAAATCCCTGAAGTATTTGATGGGTTAATTACTGTGAAAAATGTGGTGAGAATCCCCGGTGAAAAAGCAAAAGTAGCTGTTGATTCTTATGATGATAGAATAGATCCGGTTGGAGCTTGTGTGGGTATGAAAGGATCAAGAATTCACGGAATTGTCAGAGAACTGGGTAATGAAAATATTGATGTAATTAACTATACATCAAATACAAATTTGTATATTTCTCGTGCGTTAAGTCCCGCTAAGATTACCTCTATCTCAATCAATGATGAAACCAAGCATGCAGAAGTCACACTCAAACTGGAGGAGGTTTCTAAGGCCATTGGTCGTGGAGGACATAACATCAGACTTGCCGGACAATTAACCGGGTATGAAATTGATGTTATCAGAGAAGGAGTTGAGCAAGAAGAAGATGTAGAATTAAGCGAGTTTTCTGATGAAATCGAAAGCTGGATTATCGAAGAATTTTCAAGAATTGGACTCGATACTGCCAAACAAATCTTAGAACACGATATAGATGACTTAGTCAAACGCACCGATCTTGAAGAAGAAACGATTAGAGAAGTCATCAACATTTTAAAAGAAGAATTTGAATAAATAGCAACTTTCAATTAGTTGCACTTAATAAAAAAGTAACATACTTTATGGGTGAAGTAAACACAATGAGGTTAAACAAGGTATTACGCGAATTCAACATCTCGCTGGATCGTGCTATGGAATTTTTAAAAACCAAAGGTCACGAGATTGAAGCACGTCCTACCACAAAGATATCTGAAGAAGTTTATCAAATATTATTTGATGAATTTCAAACAGATAAATCAAAAAAGGTAGCCTCAAAAGAAGTGGGAGAGGAAAAGAGAAAAGAAAAAGAAGAGCTTAGAATTGCAAGAGAAAAGGAACATGAAGAAAAGCAAAAAGCTACAGAAGCCAGAGAGAAAGATGTCATTAAAGCACAATCAAAACTCGAGGGTCCAAAAACTGTAGGTAAAATTGACCTCAATCCAAAAAAGGAAGAACCCAAAAAAGAAGAACCCAAAAAAGAAGAAGAGCCTAAGGTTGAAGAAAAACCACAAGTCGAAAAACCCAAAGACGAGGCTCCACCAAAAGAAAAAGAAGCGCCAAAAACTGAACCCAAAAAAGAAGAACCTAAAAAAGAAACTTCAAAAGCTTCAGAACCGGTAAAAGAAGCACAACCTGAAAAAGAAGAGTCCGCTTTAACTGAAACAAAATATACAAAGCTCGAAGGACCCAATTTCACGGGGAAAACCATTGACTTAGAGCAATTCAAGAAAGCGAAAAAGAAGCCCGAAAAACCAAAGCCTTCAAGCACTTCTGGAGCTGCTTCAAAAGACAATAAAGGAAAGCGAAAAAGAATCAGCAAAGAGCCCGGAAAAGGAACTCCCTCACAAAGCACACCGGCAGATAGAAGTCGAGCCAATAAAGGAAGAGGTCGTCAGGTTACACACAAAGAAGAACCCAGCGAAGAAGATGTACAAAAGCAAATCAAGGAAACCCTTGAAAAATTGCAAGGAAAATCTTCAAAAGGAAAAGGAGCAAAATACAGAAGAGACAAACGAGATACCCACCGTCAAAAAACCGAAGACGAGCAAGCCCAACAAGACTCACAAAGCAAAATTCTTCAGGTTACTGAATTTGTAACCGTAAGTGAACTGGCAACGCTTATGAATGTGCCCGTTACTAATGTGATCTCCGCTTGTATGTCATTAGGCTTAATGGTAACAATGAACCAACGCCTCGATGCAGAAACGCTTTCTATTGTTGCAGACGAATTTGGTTTTGAAATAAAATTTGTCACAGCAGACTCTGAAGAAACCGTACAAATTGAAGAAGAAAACCCTGAAAACCTGGAACCAAGAGCACCCATCGTAACAGTTATGGGTCACGTTGACCACGGTAAAACCTCGCTTCTTGATCACATTCGACAAGAAAATGTGATTGCAGGTGAATCAGGAGGAATCACACAGCACATTGGTGCCTATGCGGTACAACTAGAAAACGGTCAAAAAATAACCTTCCTGGATACTCCCGGTCACGAGGCGTTTACCGCGATGCGTGCAAGGGGAGCAAAAGTGACTGACCTTGCCATCATTGTAATTGCCGCAGATGATGATGTGATGCCACAAACCAAAGAGGCCATTTCACATGCTCAAGCAGCAGGAGTGCCCATCGTGTTTGCCATCAATAAAATTGACAGACCGGAAGCCAACCCGGAAAAAATCAAGGAAAAACTTGCAGGTATGAACCTGCTTGTTGAAGATTGGGGAGGAAAAATTCAATCACACGACATCTCTGCAAAAACAGGATTGGGTGTGAATGAACTCCTAGAAAAAGTACTACTTGAAGCCGAATTACTCGAACTCAAAGCAAATCCAAACAAGCAAGCAGTTGGAACCGTTGTTGAAGCCTTTTTAGATAAAGGAAGAGGTTATGTATCTACTATACTTGTTCAAACAGGAAGCTTGAAAGTGGGTGATTATGTTTTGGCAGGACAACACAGTGGTAAAGTAAAAGCGATGCACGATGAGCGCGGTCACAACATTAAAGTAGCCGGCCCTGCAACCCCCGTTTCCATCCTTGGACTCGACGGCGCCCCTCAAGCAGGTGATAAATTTGCGGTATATGAAGATGAAAGAGAAGCCAAAGCAATTGCAACAAAACGCACACAACTGCAAAGAGAACAATCTGTAAGAACACAACGTCACATCACACTTGACGAAATTGGAAGACGTATTGCTTTAGGTGATTTCAAAGAATTGAACATTATCCTCAAGGCAGATGTTGATGGCTCGGTTGAAGCATTGACAGACTCTTTCCAGAAATTGTCCACAGAAGAAATTCAAATCAACATCATTCACAGGGCTGTGGGTCCCATCACAGAAAGTGATGTACTTCTTGCTTCAGCCTCAGATGCAGTCATCATTGGTTTTAACGTAAGACCAATGGGTAATGCAAGACAAATAGCAGACAAAGAAGAAATTGATATCAGATTGTACTCCATTATCTATGATGCGATCAATGACTTGAAAGATGCAATGGAAGGCATGCTTTCGCCGGAAATGAAAGAAGAAATCACCGGAACCGCAGAAGTAAGAGAAACTTTCAAAATTTCAAAAATTGGAACCATCGCAGGATGTATGGTCACCAGCGGAAAGATTATCAGAAACACCGGAATCCGACTCATTCGTGAAGGTGTTGTGATTCACACAGGTACCCTCGCCTCCTTAAAACGATTTAAAGACGATGTCAAGGAAGTAGCAAAAGGCTATGATTGTGGTATCCAAATCAACAACTACAACGACCTGGTTGAAGGAGATATCATTGAAGGATTCCAGGAAGTGGAAGTGAAAAAGAAGCTTAAGAAAAACTAGAAGTAATTTTACTTTCTAAAAATACAACTGCCGATCTTATTTGATGAGTCGGCAGTTTTTATGTTATCAGGACGTTTAATATCTTTATTTCTCAACCACCTTCCAAAACAAAGCAGCCACTATACCGCCCACAAGCGGAGCTACGATAAACAACCAAAGTTGTGAAAGTGCAGCGCCACCGGCAAATAGGGCTGGACCAAAACTACGAGCCGGGTTTACAGAAGTTCCCGTGATGGGTATAGCCACAAGGTGAATGAGTACCAGTGTTAAACCAATTGCTAATCCTGCCATAGTGCTGTTACCCCATTTTGATGTGGTCGCAAAAATGACAAACAAAAACAGAAAGGTCAACACCGCCTCAGCAATAAAAGCAGCAGTTACATTAAAGTTGTTTTGATAATTTTCACCCCATCCATTGGAGCCCAAAGCATACTCACCCATCTCAAAACCGGCTTGACCGCTTAAAATTTGCATCAACACAAAAGCTGCCAATGCAGCGCCTATTAGTTGAGCAATCACATAAGCCAGTGCATCTTTCAAATCAATTTTTCCGGCCACGAGCATTGAAATGGTGATGGCAGGATTGATGTGACAACCGGAGATGCCTCCAATGGCATAAGCCATCACCACCACAGCAAGACCAAACGCAAATGAAATACCTAAAAGGCCCAAGCCTGATAAACCGGCAATTGTATCAACTCCCGAAACGGCTGCTGCACCACAACCAAAAAGAACCAATGAGAACGTTCCCACCAATTCCACAATAAACTTTGTTGAAATTTTTGTTTCCATAAATTTGAATGTTAGTTAGTTATTAAAATAAATTTAATAAAATATTTTAAATAATAATATCAATTATTCAATTAGAAACTTAAATGCTTATAACGTCACAAATAGTCCGTTATTTACTTTGTTAAAAAATTGCCCAAAGCCCTTAAAAATTAACAATAATAGTGTAACACATTAGTTTTATTCGTGTCTATTTATAAATTGTTTCCATGAGTAAATATGTGACCCTAACCTTTCTAATGAGCTGTTTTTTCTCATTTAATAGCTATACACAATCACTTGATACACTTCAAAGAAAACAGATTACAATCACTAAAATTTCTAAAGCGCCTCATATAGATGGTATTCTTGACGATGAGGCTTGGGAACATGCTGCTATAGCCACAGATTTTGTGGAAAGACAACCTGTTAATGGCAAACCCATACCAGACAGCCTTAGAACCGAAGTAAAAATTATTTATGATGATTTAGGTATTTATTTTGGAGCAAAAATGGTTGACCCCAATCCTGATTTAATCCCAAGGGAATTAGTGGAACGCGACCAGATTGGAAATCAGGATTTTTTCTTTATTCTTCTTAATGGCTACAATGATCGCCAACAAAGCCTCCAATTTATTGTCACTGCTTCCGGAGTTCAATATGATGCAAAAATGACCAATGAGGGCGAGGATAATTCTTGGAATGCGGTTTGGTACAGTGCAGCAAAAATACACGAAGATGGCTGGGTAGCAGAAGTCTTTATTCCTTATTCAGAACTGCGGTTTCCCGAAAAAGATGTGCAGGTTTGGGGTTTGAATATGGAAAGGGAATTTAGAAGAGAACGCACCAGATATAGCTGGAGTCCTATTGACAATACAAAAGGAAGCTTTTCCATTTATGATGGCGAAATTTATGGAATTCAAAACATCAAAACCCCACTTAGGCTTTCGTTACAACCTTATCTTTCTACTTATGTCAACAATTTTGATGGTGCATCAGAAACAGTTTTAAATGGTGGGATGGATCTTAAATATGGCATCAATGATGCATTTACACTGGATATGGTTCTCGTTCCGGATTTTGGTCAAACAAAATTTGATGAAGCCGTTTTAAATCTTTCTGCTTTTGAAGTGCAATTTGCAGAGCAAAGACCTTTTTTTAATGAAGGGACAGAACTCTTTTCAAAAGGAGGATTGTTCTACTCCCGAAGAGTGGGAGGGACTCCATCCCGATTTCCAGTGCTGGATGAAAATGAAGAAATCAAAAGTTACCCATCTAGAATTGACTTGATCAATGCTGCAAAAATCTCAGGGCGAACTTCAAAAGGTTTGGGTGTGGGAGTTTTTAATGCTGTTACAAAAAACACCTATGCAACTATAGAAAATACTGAAACCGAACAAACCCGTAAAGAAATTGTAGAGCCTCTGGCAAACTATAATGTGCTGGTTTTGGACCAGCGATTTGGTGAAAACAATTCCGTAACACTTGTAAATACCAATGTAATAAGGGAAGGTGATTTTAGAGATGCCAATGCCACAGCTCTATTGTTTGATCTTACAAATAAAAAGAATACGCTTAGGTATTATTCTTACTTAAAAAGTAGTTGGGTTTTGACCGATAGTACAAAATTTGGCAACGCAGGCCGGGCACAAGTTTCAAACATAAGTGGTATGCACCGCTACACCGCTTCTGTAAATTTTAGAACAAAAGACTATGATATCAACGACCTTGGATTTTCAACAAATACAAATTTCATCAGTTATTATGGATATTATGGGTACAGATTATTGCAGCCAAAAGGAGCATTCAATAATATATACCTTAACTTTAATTTAAATTTCAACAGAAGACTGCATCCTGATTTGTATAATAGCTATAACTTTAACTTCAATTCAAATTTTACAACAAAAGAGTTTCTTGCTTTTGGAGGGGGTTTTGAAACCACTCCTTTTGGAACCAATGATATTTATGAACCCCGTACAGAAGGGAGGTATGTGAAAAAACCTGCCTTTTACAATCCCTGGGTATGGATATCAACAGATTACAGAAAAAGATTTGCGCTTGATGTGGATCTTGAAATGGTCTCCTTTGATGAAAAAAACAGAAACATCAAAAGTTTTGGCGTTTCACCCAGATTCCGTTTTTCAGACAAATGGAAGGCAAATGCCAGTGCCAGGGTAAATTACTCTTCAAACGAGCAGGGGTTTGTGAATAGACTTGGGGATGACATATTATTTGGTCAAAGAGATCGCAATACAATCATAACCTCCTTGGAATCACAATATATATTTAATAATCAAATGGCAGCTAGCCTTTCCTTTAGACATTATTTTTCTGAAGTGGATTATCACCAATTTTATACGCTTGAAAACAATGGAAACCTCACCTCAAATCCATCTTATGAAAATGTTCACAATACTTCATACAACAGCTGGAATATAGATTTGCGTTACTCCTGGTGGTTTGCACCGGGTAGTCAACTCACATTTTTATACAGAAATGCCATCGATAGTTTTTTTGATCAATCAGGCCTTGACTTTACAGAGAATTTTGAAAATTTATTTGATCAGCCACAATTGCATAGTTTTTCTATAAGGGTAAGCTATTTTTTGGACTACAACCGCGTGAAGCCTTTGTTTAGAAAAGACGCTCAAGAAAACCGAGTGGGAAGTATGCGTCTGCAAAAAATGAATTTAGGAACTGAAATTTAATAGTTATAAGTTCACGATTTAGTATGTTATGTTAACAAATAAGACCAGCGGAGCGTTTTACTGAGTTTGTCGAAGTGCCCTAACAGAATTTAGTCTAGTTACTTTCGGGATTGGAATTTGGTACTTGGAATTTGGTACTTGGAATTTTAATATTAATTTCGCCGTTCAGGCCTCAACACAAAAGCATTAGGGAAGTTTTTTTGTATTTCAAGCAAAGCTCTGTCTGCTTCAAGACGTGTGCTGTAATTGCCTACCCAAACTTTATAATTTGGTGTTTCATATTCAATGGTGGCAGACCAGATGGAAACACTTCTGTTGTAATCTCTAATCACACTATTGGCTTCTTTTAGCTCTCCATAGTATAATTGAATCGTGTAGCCATCAGAAATTTTATTTTCTTTCGATAAATTTGATTTGATTTGAAGTAGTTCCGTTATTTTTTCATCTTGATTAACTTGCAAGCTACCCTGCTGAGAATAGGTATAACCAGCAAAGAAAAAAAGCAATAAGACAGGAAAAATTAATTTAATATTCATTTTGAAACTTCCTTTTTTTATAGAATTACAAATCTAAATTATAATAACTGAAAACAAAAGCAATTTATTATTTAGAATTAATATAAATTATTAGTTATCGTTTACTTTCAATTCTTAAAATGGACTTAAAATGTTACTTTTGTACAGTTATTTTGAGGGTGGATTACTTAACTCTTTTTTTTTGAGCCATTAAGGAAAATTCCATCCCTTTTTTTGTAAGATAACAGAATGTAGATTATCAATAGCTTACAGTAAAAGCAAGAGGATTGATTTACCCAATTTTTTGTTTTATCTGGTTAAAAAAATAATAAATAGAGACACATGAAAAAGGTGGAATACCCAAATCTATTGTTTAAATTTTCTTCTTTTGTTTTAACAGCCTTGCTGTTAATTTTCACAAACACTCTTAGCGCTCAAGAAGACGCAACGGTTGAAACTGAAGAGCCGGCTACAGAAACAGTTGTTGACCTTGCTGGGGACCCCGCTGCCGGAAGACAATTGTTTAATAGTAATTGTGCTGCCTGTCACCAACTGGATAGAAAGGCCATTGGGCCTGCTCTTAGAGGAATGGCTCAAAGATATGAGAAAGAATGGTTGTACAGCTGGATTAGAAATAGTCAGGCATTGGTACAAGCAGGTGACCCCATAGCAGTTGCTCTTTTTAATGAGTACAATGGTTCTGTAATGCAGGCGTTCCCGCAACTAACTGATAAAGACCTTGACGATTTAGTGGCTTATACCAGCCAACCAAAAGCGGAGCCCGTTGCCGCTACCACTGATGGTGGACCTACAACTTCAGGTTCAGAAGGAGGAATCTCAAACACCTTAGTACTTGGTTTGCTTATTGTAGTGATGTTGATGCTTGTCATTATGTTGTTTATGGTGAGTAACGTCCTTAAAAAAATAGCCCAGGCAAATAATGTGGTCTATCCAGACAAAGAAAAAACCACTCCCATTTGGAAGGCCTTTATACAAAATCAATTTTTAGTGCTTGTTTCAGTTGTGTTTTTAATGCTTGCCGGTGCTTATTATGCTTACGGTTTCTTTATGCAAGTGGGTGTTGATCAAGGCTATGCGCCCATTCAACCCATTCACTTTTCACACAAAATACACTCAGGTGATAACCAGATAGATTGTAATTATTGTCACTCTTCTGCCAGAAAAAGCAAACATTCAGGAATTCCTTCTTTGAATGTGTGTATGAGTTGTCACGAAAACATCTATGAATACAATGGTGAGGTGGATTTAGCTGAAGGTTATACCAAAGAATTCTATGACGCTGAGATTCAAAAACTCTATGCAGCTGTTGGTTGGGACCCGGAAGAGCGCGTTTATACCGGTGAAGAACAGCCTGTAAAATGGGAACGCATTCACAACCTACCTGATTTAGCTTATTTCAATCACGCCCAGCACGTAAATGTTGCAGGGATTGACTGTCAAACTTGTCATGGGCCCGTTGAAGAGATGGAAATCCTTTATCAATATTCGCCCTTAACAATGGGCTGGTGTATCGATTGTCACCGCACCACAGATGTTGACCTAAAAGGAAATGAATACTATGAAAAAATCCACGCCGAACTTTCCAAAAAGTATGGTGTAGAAAAATTAACAGCTGCACAAATGGGTGCGCTTGAATGTGGTAAGTGCCACTACTAAAATTAAATTAAAGACAAATTTCAATCCAAAATATGGCATCAAGCAAGAAATACTGGAAAAGTGTTGAAGAACTGAACGAAAACAGTTCCATTGTTGAGACGCTAAAACAAAACGAGTTTGTTGAACAAATACCAACAGACGAGTTTTTAGGCGACAAAGAAACGCTTGAAAATTCTTCAACCACTCGTCGCGACTTTTTAAAATATGTAGGTTTTACAACCGCAGCAGCATCACTTGCGGCCTGTGAAGGACCGGTAATCAAATCCATTCCTTATGTGATTCATCCAGATGAAATCGTACCGGGCTTGGCAAACTTCTATGCAACCACGGTAGCAGATGGTTTTGATTTTGCTTCCATATTGGTGAAGACCAGAGAAGGAAGACCCATTAAAATTGAAAACAACTCCCTGGCAACTACAAAGGGAGGGGCAAATGCAAGGGTGCAGGGATCTGTGCTTTCGCTATATGATAAAAACAGATTGCAAGGCCCACTTGTCGATGGAGAATCAGTTGACTGGGATTATTTTAATCCACTGGTAGCAACAAGATTGGACAACCTTGCGGCAAGCGGCAGCGAAGTGGTTTTATTGACACAAACCTTTGCCAGCCCTTCAACATCAAAATTAATAAAAGAACTTACATCAAAATATTCAAACATACGCCACGTCACTTATGACACTGTTTCCTCATCTGAAGCACTAGATGCTTTTCAAATGAAATATGGCGAAAGAGCACTTGCAGATTATGATTTCGCTAAAGCGGAAGTCATTGTATCTGTTGGTGCTGATTTTCTTGGAGACTGGCAAGGCGGAGGTTATGATGCCGGCTATGCTAAAGGACGTGTTCCCAAAGAAGGAAAAATGTCCCGTCACATTCAGTTTGAATCTTTAATGACTTTATCAGGAGCAAACGCAGACAAGCGTGTTCCGGTTACTCCGGGGCAACAAAAAGAGGTTTTAAAAGCCCTTGCAGGAAGAAGTGCTGACTTACCTGAAGGTGTTCAAGAAGCAGTTTCAAACGCCAGAAGACAATTACAAAAAGACGGCTCAAAAGCAGTTGTTGTTTGCGGATTGATGGATGTCGAAGCACAAACTATGGCACTTGAAATCAATGAATCACTTGGAAGCCAGGTTATCGATACGGCAAAACCAAGAATGATCAGACAAGGGAAATCTCAGGATGTTCTCAATGTGATTCAAGGCGTGAAGTCTGGTGCTATAAAAGGAATGATTACTGTGGGTGTTGACCCTTTATACTCATTCCCGAATGCAACTGATTTTGCTGAAGCCTATAAAAACCTGGAGTTTACTTTAGCGTTTGCTATGCGTGAAGACGCCACAGCATCTGAATCACAATTTGTGGCAGCAACACCTCACTACTTGGAATCTTGGGGTGATGTTCAAATCAAAAAAGGACACTTTGCATTATCTCAACCCACTATCAGACCCTTGTTTAACACAAAGCAATTTCAAGAATGTGTCTTGTCTTGGTTGGGGGAAGAAAAAACGTATTACGATTACATAAAAGAAACAGCAACTCCATTGCTTGGAGGAACCTCCTGGAATCAAGCACTTCACGATGGTGTTTTTGAAAGCAATGCAACAGTAGCTACTGAAAATGAAACTGTTTCAGGTACAATGGAAAGTGCTTCCTCAGAGGGAGCCTTGGCAATGGCTGCATCAGCTGAAGGAGACTTTGATCTGATTTTCTATACCAAGACCAATATGGGTGACGGGCAAAATGCAAACAACCCCTGGTTACAAGAAATGCCCGATCCTATTTCCAGAACCTCCTGGGATAACTATATGACTATCTCTGCAGCTGATGCTGAAACCTTAGGTTTGATAAACAAACACGTGGCAACAGGAGCCCTCAACGGAAGCTATGTGAATATCACGGCAAACGGAGTTGCTCTAGAAAATGTCCCAGTGTTGATTCAGCCCGGACAGGCAAGAGGAACTGTTGGTTTGGCTTTTGGTTTTGGAAAAACACACAATATTCAAAAAGAAATGCAAGTGGGTGTAAATGCTTACTCGCTTTATAATAATTTTAATGGTGTACAACGCGTAAGTCTTGAAAAAGCAAGTGGCGAGCACGAATTTGCTTGTGTTCAGCTTCACAACACCATGATGGGTAGAGGAGACATCATTAGAGAAACCACTCTTGAAATCTTCAACACCGCTGATCAAAAAGAGTGGAATTCAATGGCTGAGGTTGCTTTAAACCACATCAATACTCCGGTGGATTCACCTGACGTTGATCTTTGGGAAGCTTTTGACCGTTCTATTGGGCATCATTTTAAATTATCGATTGACTTAAATGCATGTACCGGTTGTGGTGCTTGTGTCATCGCTTGTCATGCTGAAAACAATGTGCCGGTAGTTGGTAAAACTGAAGTGAGACGAAGTAGAGATATGCACTGGTTGCGTATTGATAGGTATTACTCTTCTGAAGAGACGATAAATGCCGATATAGATAAGAAAAAAGCAATTTCAGGCTTGGGTGAATCACTCTCTCAGTTTGGTGAACTTGAAAATCCTTCTGAAAATCCACAGGTTGCTTTTCAGCCTGTAATGTGCCAGCACTGTAACCACGCTCCTTGTGAGACGGTTTGTCCGGTGGCTGCAACATCTCATGGTCGTCAAGGTCAAAATCAAATGGCATACAACCGTTGTGTAGGAACAAGATATTGTGCAAACAACTGTCCTTATAAAGTGCGTCGTTTTAACTGGTTCTTATACAGCCAAAATGATGAGTTTGATTACCACATGAACAATGATTTGGGAAGAATGGTAGTCAATCCTGATGTTACTGTGCGCTCAAGAGGGGTGATGGAAAAATGTTCTATGTGTATCCAAAAAACACAAATGACGATCTTGGAGGCCAAGAAAGAGGGAAGACAAATTAAGGATGGTGAATTCCAGACTGCTTGTTCATCTGCCTGTGACAAAGGAGCCATGGTTTTTGGTGATGTCAATGATGAAGAATCACTTATAGCCGAAAAGTACAATGATAAAAGAAGATATCACATGATAGAATATTTAGGTACAAAACCTAATGTTATGTATCAAGTGAAAGTAAGAAATACAGAAGAAGTATAATTAGAAACATTTAATAAAGGATATGTCTCATTACGAAGCACCTATAAGAAGGCCATTAGTTTTAGGGGAAAAAACCTACCACGACGTTACAGTTGATGTAGCAAGACCCGTTGAAGGTAGAGCCAATAAATCTTGGTGGATAGTTTTTTCTATCGCCTTAGTCGCATTCCTCTGGGGAGTGGGCTGTATCGTCTATACCATTTCAACAGGAATTGGTGTTTGGGGTTTAAATAAAACCGTAGGCTGGGCCTGGGATATCACAAACTTTGTATGGTGGGTTGGTATTGGTCACGCAGGAACCCTTATTTCGGCAGTACTTTTACTCTTCCGTCAAAAGTGGAGAATGGCGATTAACCGTTCTGCTGAAGCCATGACGATTTTCTCTGTAATGCAGGCCGGGTTGTTCCCGCTCATCCATATGGGTCGCCCATGGTTGGCTTATTGGGTAGTTCCCATTCCAAACCAGTTTGGGTCTTTATGGGTAAACTTTAACTCACCGCTGCTTTGGGACGTATTTGCAATTTCTACTTATTTATCAGTCTCACTCGTTTTCTGGTGGACAGGATTACTCCCTGATTTTGCTATGATTAGAGACAGAGCTATTACACCATTTACAAAACGTATTTATAGTATAATATCTTTTGGATGGAGTGGAAGAGCAAAAGACTGGCAACGATTTGAAGAAGTATCACTTGTCTTAGCCGGTTTAGCAACACCACTTGTACTTTCAGTACATACGATTGTATCTTTTGACTTCGCAACTTCGGTTATACCGGGTTGGCATACCACCATCTTTCCTCCATATTTTGTTGCCGGTGCTGTATTTTCCGGTTTTGCTATGGTAAACACCCTTCTTATAATTATGAGAAAGGTTTCAAACCTCGAAGACTATATTACGATACAACATATAGAATTAATGAACATCGTTATTATGATAACGGGTTCAATCGTTGGTGTGGCTTATATTACTGAATTGTTTATGGCTTGGTACTCTGGTGTGGAATATGAACAGTATGCATTCTTGAACAGGGCTACCGGTCCATACTGGTGGGCTTATTGGGCTATGATGACCTGTAACGTGTTTTCACCTCAGCTGATGTGGTTCCCGAAATTAAGAAGAAGTATTATGTTCTCGTTTATAATATCAATCGTTGTAAACATCGGGATGTGGTTTGAGCGTTTTGTGATTATTGTAACTTCGTTGCACAGAGACTTCGTTCCTTCTTCCTGGACAATGTTTTCACCAACATTTGTAGATATTGGAATTTTCATTGGAACCATTGGATTCTTCTTTGTACTCTTTTTATTGTATTCAAGAAGTTTCCCTGTAATTGCTCAAGCAGAAGTAAAATCAATTTTGAAATCCTCAGGGACAACCTATAAAAATTTGAGAGCAAAACACGGAGATGATGTAGATCACTCTACCGTAATAGTTAAAGACAACACTAAAAATAAAGAATAGCCATGGCATCAAAAGTTATTCACGCAATATATACAGACGATGATGTGCTTATGCAAGCCGTAAAGGATACCCGTAAAGCACATTACCACATCGGTGAAGTTTATACTCCTTTTCCTGTTCATGGACTCGATAAAGCAATGGGACTTGCACCCACACGACTTGCTATTACATCGTTTATGTATGGTGTTGTGGGTCTTGCTGTTTCGATTGTTATGATGAATTATATTATGATTGAGGATTGGCCTCAGGATATTGGAGGAAAGCCCAGCTTTAGTTACATTCAAAATATGCCCGCTTTTGTCCCGGTAATGTTTGAATTGACTGTATTTTTTGCAGCACACTTAATGGTTATTACTTTTTATTTAAGAAGTAAACTCTGGCCCTTTAAACAAGCTGAAAACCCGGATGTAAGAACAACAGACGATCATTTTTTAATGGAAATCGATGTTGAAAATCACTCAATTGAAGAACTGTCAAAGTTTCTTCAAGATACAGGTGCAGTAGAAGTTAATTTAGTAGATAAGCAAGAATAATTCCTATGAAAAACATAGTTTATATATTCACAATTTCAATCGTTTTGAGTTTGACTTCTTGTTCAGACAGCAAGAGTCCAAACTACCAATTCATGCCTAATATGTATCAATCTGTGGGCTATGAGGCCTATAGTGAAGGCGCTATTTTCACTGATGGACAATCATCAAAATTACCTGTTGAGGGTTCCGTGCCGAGAGGTTATACTCCTTATGACTATGTAGACACTAATGAAGACAGGTTAAGGGCTAAAGCCGAATTGAAAAATCCACTTCCTGTTACTGAAGAAAACCTGGCTACCGGCAAAGAACTTTATGGATATTTTTGTTCAGTATGTCACGGAGATAAAGGAGATGGCAAAGGCATTTTAGCCCAAAGAGAAAAGTTTTTAGGAATCCCAAGTTATGCAGATCCCGGAAGAGTGATTAATGAAGGAGGTATTTATCACGTTCAAATGTATGGACTGAATGCGATGGGAGCTTTTACTCCTCAAACCACACCAGAAGAACGTTGGCAAATTACAATGCACGTGCAAAACCTCAAAGCAGAACTTGAAGGGACTCCTAAACTAGTGCCCGTTTCTGAAACTGAAACAGAAGAACCTGTAACAGAAGATGGAACAAGTTCAGAAAATGAACAAATAGAAGAATAACAGTACAATTAAAGAGATCCTTAAAGATATGTACACGCTACCTAACAAATTGAAACTTTTTGCAATCATATTTATGGTCGTTGGTGCCCTTGGTATGGTTGTCGGTTTAATGAATGCACCCGGCTCAAAAGAAGAGGTGAAAGAAATGCTGGCAAATCAAGAAGCACATCATGGAGAATCTTCAGTTCATGCGGAGGAAGTTCACCACGATGAAGAACATGTGTACCACCTCTATCACCAATTGCAAAACAGACCCTGGTCTGCAATCTATGTTGCTGCATTTTTCTTTTTTATGATTGCCTTGGGAACACTTGCCTTTTATGCAATTCAACATGCTTCTCAAGCAGGTTGGTCTCCCGTACTCTTTAGAGTTATGGAGGGGATTACAGGTTATTTATTACCCGGCTCCATTATTATGTTTTTACTTTTAGCACTTTCAGTTTTTGGTGTTAACCATATCTTTCACTGGATGGATCCAGAGCTTGTTAATCCTGAAAGTGACAAATATGACTATCTCGTAGCCGGAAAAGCAGCCTGGTTAAATACTCCCGGGTTTTTAATTAGAGCAGCAATTTACTTAACCGGCTGGAATCTTTACAGGTACTTTTCAAGAAAATATACTTTAAAACAAGATGAAGAAGGGGGTACCCACTGGTTTAAAAAGAACTTTAAAATCTCAGCAGTTTTCCTTGTATTTTTCATCGTGACAGAATCTATGATGTCTTGGGATTGGATAATGGGCTTTGATCCACACTGGTTTAGCACATTATTTGGGTGGTATGTATTAGCCGGTATGCTAGTTTCAGCCATTACAGTAATTGCTATGGTAGCTGTGTTTTTAAAATCACAAGGATATTTAGAATATGTAAACAACAGTCATATTCACGATTTAGCCAAATTCATGTTTGGATTCAGTATTTTCTGGACATACTTGTGGTTCTCACAATTTATGTTGATATGGTATGCAAATATCCCTGAAGAGGTTACTTATTTTGTTTCAAGAATTGAAGACTACAACCTGCTTTTCTTTGGAATGGTAGCATTGAATTTTGTTTTCCCATTATTACTATTGATGAATAGCGACTTCAAACGTGTAAACTGGTTAGTAATAGGAACAGGGGTACTAATTCTTGCTGGACATTATATTGATGTTTATGTGATGGTAATGCCCGGAACTGTTGGAGCTTCCTGGTTTATTGGAATTCCAGAAATTGGAGCAATGTTATTCTTTTTTGGTTTGTTTACTTATATTGTATTCAGTAGCCTTACAAAAGCACCATTGCTTGCTAAAGGAAGTCCGTTTTTAGAAGAAAGTAAACATTTTCATTATTAATTTAGAACTGTAAAGAACCCGAATAAAAATGACAGGATTTTTAATAATAGCCGTTTTAGTACTTTTTGCTGTTGCAGTTTGGCAGATGAAAGGTATTTTTCAAATGTCTCAAATCAATAAAAGTGATGATTCACAAATAGCAAATGACAAAGACAATCGTTTCAACGGTAAGTTGATGATTTGGTTTTTAGTTTTTTTCTATGTGTTTTTAATATATGGTTTCTGGAAATGGACTAGTGTCCTTTTGCCTGAAGCAGCTTCAGAACATGGGCAAGACATTGATTTATTGATGCTTATCTCAATGGTGCTAATCATGTTTGTTTTGGTCATCACACAGTTTTTACTTCATTATTTTGCGTTTAAATATCACGGTAAAAAAGGACAAAAAGCGGTCTTTTTTGCTGATAATGACAAATTGGAATTTATCTGGACAATCATTCCGGTTATTGTTCTTGCAGGTCTTATTATCTACGGACTTTTTACCTGGACCGATATTATGAATGTTTCTGAAGATGAAGACACGCTGGTAGTGGAACTGTATGCAAAACAATTTACCTGGGAAGCACGCTATTCCGGTCAAGACAATACTTTGGGAGAAGCAAATGTTAGATTTGTTGAGGGAATGAATACAGTGGGTATTGATGCTTCAGACCCATATAGCACAGATGATGTGGTTACTAGAGAATTGAGACTTCCTGTTGGGAAAAAGGTGCTCTTTAAAATGCGCTCTCAGGATGTATTGCACTCTGCTTATATGCCCCATTTTAGAGCTCAAATGAACACGGTGCCCGGTATGATCACTCAATTTGCGTTCACACCCACAATCACGACTGCAGAAATGCGCCAAAATCCTGAAATGATAGCCAAAGTTGAAAACATCAACCAGCTTAGAAATGATAAGAATGTGGAGCTGACCGCAAAAGGCGAAGAAACACTTGAGCCCTATGAATTTGATTACTTATTGTTATGTAACAAAATTTGTGGCGCGTCACATTATAATATGCAGATGAAAATTATAGTTGAAACACAAGAAGATTTTGATGCCTGGATGGCAGAACAAACGACTTTTGGAGAAACACTAAACCCCTAATTTTAAAGATTAAGATTTAAGATATGTCAACAGAAGCACACAATCATACAGCAGATCACCACGACGATCACGGGCATCATCACAAAGACACTTTTATTACGAAATACATTTTTAGTATTGACCATAAAATGATTTCTAAACAATACCTCATCACAGGATTGTTTATGGGAATTATTGGAATTGCAATGTCTATCTTATTCCGTTTGCAATTGGCTTGGCCTGATAAGCAGTTTACTGTTTATGAAATCTTTTTAGGAAAATGGGGAGCAGAAGGAATTATGGATCCCAATGTTTATCTGGCACTGGTTACAATACACGGTACCATTATGGTGTTTTTTGTATTAACAGCCGGATTAAGTGGTACTTTCAGTAACTTGTTGATTCCGTTGCAAATTGGTGCACGCGATATGGCTTCCGGATTTTTAAATATGGTTTCTTACTGGTTGTTTTTCCTTTCCAGTATTATAATGGTGATGTCTTTGTTTGTGGAAGCAGGACCTGCAGCTGCAGGGTGGACTATTTATCCACCACTTAGTGCTTTGCCGCAGGCAATGCCTGGTTCAGGAGCAGGGATGACGCTATGGCTTGTTTCCATGGCTATTTTCATTGCTTCCTCTTTATTAGGTTCACTAAACTATATTGTAACAGTAATTAACTTAAGAACAAAAGGAATGTCTATGACCAGACTTCCATTGACGATATGGGCGTTTTTTGTTACTGCAATTATTGGTGTGGTTTCCTTTCCGGTTTTATTTTCAGCAGCTTTGATGTTGATTATGGACAGAAGCTTTGGCACCTCTTTCTTCCTTTCAGATATTTATATTGCAGGAGAAGTGTTGCACAATCAAGGGGGTTCCCCAGTTTTGTTTGAACACTTGTTTTGGTTTTTAGGACATCCTGAAGTTTATATTGTTTTACTACCTGCATTGGGAATTACCTCAGAAATCATTGCAACAAACTCCCGAAAACCTATTTTTGGTTACAGGGCAATGGTTGCTTCTATTTTAGCGATTGCATTCTTATCTACAATTGTATGGGGTCACCATATGTTTGTTTCAGGTATGAATCCATTTCTTGGGTCTGTATTTACATTCACAACCTTATTAATTGCAATACCATCAGCTGTAAAAGCATTTAACTATATTACCACACTATGGAAAGGAAATTTACAGCTCAATCCGGCGATGTTGTTTTCCATAGGATTGGTCTCTACTTTTATATCTGGGGGACTCACGGGAATCATCTTAGGAGATAGTGCCTTGGATATCAATGTTCACGATACTTATTTTGTGGTAGCCCACTTTCACCTTGTAATGGGTATTTCTGCACTCTATGGATTGTTTGCGGGGGTCTATCACTGGTTTCCGAGAATGTTTGGTCGAATGATGAACAAAAACCTGGGATATATTCACTTTTGGGTAACTGTTATAGGAGCATACGGAATCTTCTTCCCAATGCACTTTATCGGTATGGCAGGTCTTCCAAGGAGGTACTATACAAATACGGCATTCCCTTATTTTGATGATTTGGCAAATATCAATGTGGTGATTACCATATTTGCCATCATAACAGCTGCGGTACAACTAGTATTTTTATACAATTTTATAGCCTCTATTTTCTACGGAAAAAAAGCACCACAAAACCCTTGGAAATCAAACACATTAGAATGGACAGCACCCGTAAAACATATACACGGAAACTGGCCCGGCCCCATCCCTCAAGTTTACCGCTGGTCATATGACTATAGTAAGCTTAATAAAGCCGGAGATGACTATGTAATTGCTGGACAAGATTTTGTTCCTCAAAACATTCCCCTTCAGGAAGACGAGGAAGAAATGAATCACTAAAGTATTTTTTAACTAATTTAAATTACCCACTTTATCCAATTAAAGTGGGTTTTTTTATTTTTTTTTACCTCACGCATTCAGTTTGTTATGAAAATATTCCCTTCAGTTTACCTTTAGGTTATATCTATGGCTTTAGATATTTTAGATACCTGTTAATCAAAAAAGCATGATTACATTTGTAGTGTAAATGAGTTAAAAATCTTATTTTATTTAATTAGCAAATAAAACCACGTTTGGGGAAGCGTGGTTTTTTTTATTTGAAAGACTCTCCACAAATTCTCAGAACAATTTCGTTATCTTTGTTTTTATGAACGAAAATTTGGACCCAACAGGTGACAGCTTCACTCCTGAAGAACTCGATATTGAACGCAAATTAAGGCCACTGTCCTTTGACGATTTTACCGGTCAGGATCAGGTGCTGGAAAATCTAAAAATATTTGTACAAGCAGCAAACTTAAGAGGGGAAGCCCTTGATCACACCTTGTTTCACGGTCCTCCCGGTTTGGGTAAAACTACACTGGCACACATTCTTGCCAATGAACTGGAAGTGGGCATTAAAATCACCTCCGGGCCGGTGCTTGACAAACCCGGAGATCTTGCAGGACTGCTCACTAACCTGGAAGAAAGAGACGTTTTGTTTATTGACGAAATCCACCGGTTGAGTCCCATCGTTGAAGAATACCTCTATTCTGCAATGGAAGATTACAAAATTGACATTATGATTGAAACCGGTCCCAATGCGCGCACGGTTCAAATCAATCTTAACCCGTTTACGCTGGTGGGTGCCACCACACGCTCCGGATTATTGACAGCCCCCATGCGTGCCCGCTTTGGAATTGCTTCCAGATTGCAGTATTACAACACAGAACTTTTAACAACCATTGTACAACGCAGTTCAGAGATACTTAAAGTGAAAATTGGGATGGAAGCCGCTATTGAAATCGCAGGAAGAAGCCGTGGAACACCCCGTATTGCCAATGCACTCCTTAGACGTGTAAGAGACTTTGCTCAAATAAAAGGAAACGGTGCCATCGATATTAAAATCGCAAAATATGCTTTGGAAGCGTTGCATGTAGATGCCTTTGGCTTGGACGAAATGGACAACAAGATCCTCACCACCATCATCGATAAATTCAAAGGAGGCCCCGTGGGAATTACTACTTTAGCTACCGCTGTGAGCGAAAGCGCAGAAACCATAGAAGAAGTCTATGAGCCCTTTCTTATTCAACAAGGATTCATTATGAGAACCCCCAGGGGACGCGAAGTCACTGAGGCGGCATACAAACATTTAGGCAAACTAAAAGGGCCCACACAAGGGGGGCTGTTTTAATTTTGAAACTATGCCCAAAAAACATCTTTACCCCGAAGTTTCCACTTTTACTTTTTTTAAAAATGCCAAAAGGATATTAAAAAACCCGTTGCCATTTCATCGAGAAAATTTTGAAGCTCTGGGAGACACTTTTCGTTTAAACCTTGGCTTTTCAAAATCAGTCGTGTTTTCAAGAGACCCGGATCTTGCAATTTATGCTTTACGAGATAATCAGAAAAACTTTCGTAAATCGGAAATCCAAACTAAAGATTTAGCTAAATATGTTGGCAAAGGACTATTAACTTCGGAAGGGGAGAATTGGAAAATGCAACGAAAGTTAATGCAACCGGCATTTCATAAAAAAAATATTTATACCCTTTTAAACTTTATGTTAGAAGCTATTGATAAAGAAATAGCACGGATTGAAATTAATAAAACAACAGATGTATTCCCAATATTTAATGATTTGGCATTTAAAGTGGTAGCTAAAAGTTTATTTAGTGACGCCATTAATTCTGATGAAATTGCTAAACTCCAAGAAATTACTGAAGAAAATCAAAAAATGCTAGTTAAAGAGTTGAGACAACCATATAAACATTGGTGGTTTTTACTTAATGGCTCATTGGCGAAAAACCTTCGCTTAAGTCAGCAAGCCAGAGATATTTTGGATTCCATAATCAAAAGAAGACATATTTCTGGTGCTGGTGAGAAAGACCTTTTGGATATGCTTATGGGATTGTCATATGAAGATGGCACTAAAATGAATCATGAAAAATTAATTGATGAAATATTAATACTTTTTATTGCTGGTCACGAAACAACAGCCAATAGCTTGTCTTTCACTATACAACTTCTTGCTCAAAATCAAAAAGTTCAACAAAAGTTAGCGGATGAAGTAGTACTTCTCTCAAAAAATGAAAGTTCACCTTTTGATATTTTAATGTCCAGCCCATACACAGGTTATGTAATTCAAGAGTCAATGCGATTATTTCCGCCGGTTTATTTTATTGATAGAGAAAACATCTCAGTAGATACGTTTAAACAAAAAGAAATGCCTGAGGGAACCAACTTTCTTTTTTCGATATATGAAATTCATCGTAACCAAAAAAATTGGCTTCATCCAAACGACTTTATACCTGAAAGATTTGAAAATTTAGAAAGCGTAAGCTCTTTTTATTTTCCTTTTGGTGCCGGACCAAGAAAATGTATTGGCAGTAATTTTGCAATGTATGAAATTACACTTGCTCTACATCAGTTGTTAAAAATATTCAGAATAGAAAGTATAAAACCAGATATAGAAATAGAACCTTTGATAAGTTTAAAACCAAAAAATGCACTAGTTAGATTTGTGAAAAGATAATATGATAGCTAAAAAACAAACAAATACAAAACTTATTAAAACAGAGGCCCAGCGTCTCGGATTCTTATCTTGTGGCATTAGTAAAGCAGGATTTTTAGAAGAGGAAGCACCCCGTTTGGAAAAATGGTTGAACCAAAATATGCACGGTGAGATGCAGTATATGGAAAACCACTTTGACAAACGCCTCGATCCCACCAAACTGGTTCCCGGAGCAAAAAGTGTGATGTCCTTATTGCTGAACTATTACCCAAAAGAAACGCAAAGAGAAGACACGTATAAAATCTCAAAATATGCTTACGGCACTGATTACCATTTTGTCATCAAAGACAAACTGAAACAACTCTTGCATTTTATAGAAGTTGAAATTGGTGAAGTTGAAGGCAGGGCATTTGTAGATTCTGCTCCTGTGCTGGACAAAGCCTGGGCTGCCAAAAGTGGTCTCGGCTGGATGGGAAAACACAGTAATTTACTTACCCGTCAGGTGGGTTCTTTTTATTTTATTGCAGAACTCATCCTTGATTTAGACTTGGAATATGACAGCCCCGTAACTGACCACTGTGGCACTTGCACTGCCTGTATAGACGCCTGCCCCACACAAGCAATCGTTGAACCTTATGTTGTGGATGGCAGCAAATGCATTTCTTATTTTACCATCGAGTTAAAAAACGAAATCCCAAATGATGTAAAAGGCCAGTTTGAAGACTGGGTTTTTGGATGTGATGTGTGTCAAGATGTTTGCCCATGGAACCGCTTTTCAAAACAACACAACGAGCCCTTATTTGACCCCAAACCCGAACTTCTTTCTATGACCAAAAAGACTGGGAAGAAATCACCCGGGACGTGTTTCAAAAAGTATTTCAAAAATCAGCAGTAAAACGCACCAAGTTTGAGGGCTTGCAGCGCAATGTTGCCTTTTTAAAGGGTTGATTTTTTTTTGTAAGTTTATTGGAATATTAATTTACACTTTTATAGAAATATTGAAATAGAAATAATATACCTTTATTGGGAATCATAGTTGCATTAAATTAGATGAGATTATATTTAACTTTGGGAAAGCAAAGGATGCAATTGTGAGGTAATCGATGACTGCAGGGAGAGTTCTCTTATAAATTTTCAATCCATGGAAATAATAAAATTTTTTTTAATTTTCGGCTTTATATTCTTTACATCTTATAATACATCTAGTCAACATATAAACGTTTTGATAAATAAAAATAATGAGAATCTAATTAAAGAATTAGATCTTGAAATAATAAATGAAAATGATCGAGTTTACAATTATAACAAATTGTATTTGATTAAAACTGATGATAATAAATTTAACTTAAAATATAGAGGCAAAGATTTTAAGTTTAATGGAGTTGATATTGGAGTAACCTACAACACCATTTATTTGAATTTAAGTGACAAAGCAAAAAAATCCTCCTACTTGGTTTATAGGATAAAGAATGGTAGAAGTGTTCATACGGAGATATTTACAATTGACTATGACTCATGTATAGATGAAGTCTATCTAATTGACAAAAAATTAGTTGAATATATTCCAACTGAAAAACTTACAAATTTAAAATGCCATTAGATAGAAAATGAGATACTTAACTAAGTTCTTTTGCTCAAAGGCAAAATTTGAAAATAATTTGTAGGTAGTAAATCAATTGCATTAACCAAATTCATTCACTAAAAACCATCAATAAAAAATCTGGAACTTTACATAGTTATTCAATAGCTTAATATCTCCATCTTTCTAAAAAAACTCCATACCTCCAAAAACACATAAAAACCTAGTTTTTAAACACAGATAAACTTTCTAAGCAATTCCCCGTCAGTGTAAAAGATTAACAAATTAACTTTCCAAATTTCAAGGAGAAACTTACCTTTGTCAGTCAGACAAACAATCAACCTAATGAGCAAAGAAAGCAGCCGCAGAAGAGAAGCATTAGTTTATCACGCCAAGCCCAAACCCGGCAAAATACAAGTGGTTCCCACAAAAAAGTATGCCAGCCAGCGTGATTTGTCATTGGCTTATTCGCCCGGTGTTGCAGAGCCCTGTTTGGAAATCGCCAAAGACAAAGAAAACGTTTACAAATACACCACAAAAGGCAATCTGGTAGCCGTCATATCAAACGGTACTGCTGTTTTAGGTCTAGGAAACATTGGCCCTGAAGCTTCAAAACCTGTTATGGAAGGCAAAGGTCTCCTCTTTAAAATTTTTGCAGATATCGATGTATTTGATATTGAGGTCGATACAGAAGACATTGAATCCTTTATCCAAACCGTAAAAAATATTGCCCCCACTTTTGGAGGCATCAATTTAGAAGACATCAAAGCCCCTGAAGCTTTTGAAATAGAACGCCGTCTTAAAGAAGAACTCGACATTCCCGTGATGCATGATGACCAACACGGCACAGCAATTATTTCGGCAGCAGCTTTAATCAATGCTTTGGAACTTGCCCACAAGAAAATCAACAAAGTAAAAATAGTCATCAGTGGTGCCGGGGCGGCAGCGGTTTCATGTACACGTCTTTACAAAGCCTTTGGCGCAAAGCCCGAAAATATTGTGATGTTGGACAGTAAAGGCGTTATTAGAAAAGATCACCCCAACTTAAGTGTTGAAAAAGCTGAGTTTGCTACCTCCAGAAAAATTGACACCCTGCAAGAAGCCCTCAAAAAAGCGGATGTATTTGTAGGTCTTTCAGTGAGAGATATTGTAACACCGGCCATGCTCAAATCGATGAGCAAAAACCCCATTGTTTTTGCAATGGCAAACCCAAATCCTGAAATTGAATATGATCTCGCCATCAACACCCGTGAAGATATCATTATGGCAACCGGGCGGTCAGACCATCCCAATCAAGTAAATAATGTACTTGGTTTTCCATATATATTCAGAGGAGCGCTGGACGTGAGAGCCACAAAAATCAATGAAGAAATGAAAAAGGCTGCCGTCCTTGCCCTTGCCCAATTGGCAAAAGAACCGGTGCCTGAACAAGTCAATATCGCTTATGGCGAAACCAAACTCAATTTTGGAAGAGAGTATATCATTCCAAAACCTTTTGACCCAAGATTAATTTCAAAAGTACCGCCGGCAGTTGCCCGTGCTGCGATGGAAAGTGGGGTGGCTAAAGAACCCATTGTGGACTGGTTGAAATATGAAGATGAACTTCTTGAGCGAATGGGCTCAGACAATAAAATAGTCAGACTGCTTGCAAACAGAGCCAAAACAAACCCCAAACGAGTTGTTTTTGCAGAGGCAGATCATCTGGATGTTTTAAAAGCAGCACAGATAATTCACGAAGAAAAGATGGGAACCCCTATATTGTTGGGAAGAAAAGAAGTCATCCTCGAGTTGATGGAAGAAATTGACTTTGAACCCAAAAATATCCAAATTATTGATCCCAAGGACGATGATCAAGAAGCAAAGAGAAATCACTATGCTACCCATTATTGGGACCAAAGAAAGAGGAACGGAGTAACGCTTTATGAAGCAAAAAAATGGATGAGAGAACGCAATTATTTTGCAGCAATGATGGTTAATTTGGGCGATGCAGATGCATTAATTACAGGCTATTCGAGGTCTTACCCTTCCGTATTAAAACCCATGCTGGAAGTGATTGGAAAAATTGATGGAGTTGACAAAGTGGCTGCTACAAATTTGATGATTACAAAACGCGGCCCAATGTTCTTATCAGATACTTCAGTCAATATTGACCCAACGGCAAAAGAGCTTGCAAAAATTGCTCAAATGACTGCATACACCATGAAAATGTTTGGAATGACGCCAGTTATGGCAATGATTTCTTATACCAACTTTGGATCATCAAAACACGACCGCGCCCGAAAAGTGAAAGAAGCTGTCGCATTGCTTCACAGAGCAAACCCCGAGTTGATAGTAGATGGAGAGGTGCAAATGGATTTTGCGCTAAACAAAGAAATGCATCAAAAAAACTTTCCCTTTTCAAAATTAGTCCGGTAAAAATGTGAATGCACTCATTTTTCCAGGTTTAGATTCTGCAAACAGCAATTATAAATTATTGAAGGAACTCAATAATGCAGACTCTATTGGGCCCATTATGTTAGGAATGAAAAAGCCGGTACACATATTACAATTAGGGAGTAGTGTCGAAGAAATAGTTCATATGGCAGCTGTGGCAATTATTGATGCACAACAAAAAGAAAAAAGAGAATTAAAGCATAAATCTAAACGCATAAAACGATAGCTTTTTGATTCATTTTTTTAAGTACTTAAAAAGGGGATTGATAATAAAAATACTATATTTGACGTTTAACATTAAGTTAACAAATGATAACTCACATTCAGGGAAGATTAGTCGAAAAAAATCCAACTAACATTGTGATTGATTGTGGGGGAGTGGGTTATGAAATACATATATCGTTACACACATTTTCAAACCTTCCACAGTCTGAAAATGTAAAACTGTTCACACACCTTTTAGTAAAAGAGGATTCTCACACACTGTTTGGTTTTGCTGATCAATTTGAACGAGAACTATTTAGGTTATTGATTTCAGTATCCGGGGTTGGAGCAAGCACGGCAAGAACCATGCTTTCTTCCATACATCCCAATGCGATAAAAGAGGCTATTGCACATGGTGATGTTGGTACCATTCAATCTATTAAAGGAATTGGTGCCAAAACCGCGCAAAGAGTTATCCTTGATTTGAAAGATAAGATACTGAAAGTATATGCTATAGATGACATTTTAAGTAAATCAAGCAATACCAATAAAGAAGAAGCGTTATCAGCATTGGAAACATTAGGGTTTTTAAGAAAACAAGCTGAAAAAGTTTGCGATAAAATTTGTAATGAAAACCCCGATGCGACTGTAGAAACAATTATAAAATTAGCTTTAAAAAATTTATAATACATTGGGCACAAAAAATTATTCTAGAAAAAATATTCAGGTTTATCATTTCGTTTTATTAGTTAGTTTGCTTCTCCTGTCATTTCAGATTACCGCTCAGGTTCCTGATCCTGAACAAGATCCAGAAGTGGAGCAGGACACATTGGGGACAGGTCATTCTATGGGTCAAATGTTATTACCAGACCCTCCCAGCATCAGTGAATTATATACTTTTGATCCCATCTCGGGTATGTATATCTATAACAGAATGCTCGGTAATTTTTCTATTTCTTATCCTCTCGTTCTCACGCAAGAAGAATATCAAGACCTCATTTTAAGAGAAGAAATGAAGGACTATTTTAAAACAAAAATTGATGCAGCAGATGGAAGAAAAGAAGGCTCAGAAGATGACCAGCGTAATTTATTGCCTAGTTTTTATGTCAATTCAAACCTGTTTGAAACCATCTTTGGTGGAAATGTCATAGAGGTCATACCACAGGGTTCGGTCGAAATGGACTTGGGTGTTCTATATACCAAACAAGACAACCCTTCATTTTCTCCAAGAAACCGAAGTAATTTATCCTTTGATTTTGATCAGCGCATTAGTTTGAGCTTAATGGGTAAGGTGGGTGAACGACTTCAAATAACCGCAAACTATGATACTCAATCGACCTTTGATTTTCAAAATCAAATCAAGCTAGAATACACCCCAACAGAAGATCAAATCATTCAAACAATAGAAGTGGGTAATGTGAGTATGCCACTCAACAGTTCTTTAATTCAGGGAGCACAAAGTTTATTTGGTGTGAAAACCGAACTGCAATTTGGAAAAACAAGAGTAACCGGAGTATTCTCTGAACAAAAATCTGAAACCCGAAATGTGATAGCTCAAGGCGGTGGAACCATCAATGAATTTGATGTTTTTGCACTGGAGTATGACGAGGATAGACACTTCTTTTTAAGTCACTTTTTTAGAGATCAATATGATCAGGCTTTGGAACAATATCCTTTTATCAATTCAAATGTTCAAATTTCAAGAATAGAACTTTGGGTAACAAATTTGTCAAATAATACTGAAAATGTTAGAAATATAGTAGCCATTCAAGATATTGGTGAATCTGACCCGGCACGCATTGGACTTACATTCCCTCCTGGAGGTTTTATCAACAGACCTCCAAACTCATTCCCCGATAACGGGAACAATGACTTCAACCCTTTCGGAATTGATGGCGGAGCTCAGTCTATTTTAAATCCAAACATAAGAAATGCATCTACTGTTCAATCCGGATTTGGAGGCGTACAAGTAAGTGAAGGCAAAGACTACGTTACTTTGGAGAATGCCCGACGGTTATTACCAAATGAATACACCCTCAATAGTCAACTTGGATACATCTCTCTTAATCAAAGACTTAGCAATGATGAGGTGCTAGCCGTTTCCTACCAATATACAGTCAATGGAAGAGTTTATCAAGTGGGTGAATTTTCAAATGATGGCGTGAATGCAAACAATGAGGGTGGGATTAATCCAGACCCTAACCCGGATCCAAATGCACCTCAGCCCGGTGAAGCTCAGAACCTTGTTGTTAAAATGTTGAAGAGTAATATCGTAAATGTCAACCAACCCATCTGGGATTTGATGATGAAAAACATTTACAGTCTTGGAGCATTTCAATTGGAAAGAGAAGACTTTAGATTGAATATCCTTTACACAGATCCTTCTCCATTAAACTTTATTACACCGGCTGCCGGTTCTGCAGAATTTCCTGCTGCCGAACTACCTGATGATGTTGATCAAACAACACTTTTAAGAGTATTTAATCTTGATCGCTTAAACTTCAATAACGATCCGCAACAAGGCGGTGATGGTTTTTTTGATTTTCTCCCTGGAGTTACTGTAGATACACAAAACGGAAGAGTTATTTTTACCACTGTTGAACCTTTTGGTGAACATTTGTTTAAAAAATTAAGAAGCGAAGCAGGTTCAGAAAATTATGAAGTGCCCGCTACCTATAATGCCAATCAAGATAAATATGTATTTCGGTCACTATACAATTCAACAAAAACTGTAGCTGAACAAGAAGATAGTGACAAAAATAAATTCCAATTGAAAGGTTCCTACAAATCTTCAGGAGCAGATGGAATATCCATAGGAGCTTTTAATATTCCTCAGGGTTCAGTAACTGTAACTGCCGGAGGAAGATTACTTGCTGAAGGTGTCGATTACACTGTCAATTATCAATTGGGTAGAGTTCAAATACTTGATCAAGCACTTTTGAATTCTAATACACCCATCCAAATTACAACAGAAAACAACACGCTTTTTGGTCAGCAAACCAAGAGGTTTACAGGACTTAATGTTGAACACCAATTCAATGAAAACTTCCTGATTGGAGCCACATATCTCAATTTAAATGAAAGACCCTTAACACAAAAAACAAATTTAAATTCTGAACCTCTCAACAATACTATTTTTGGATTCAATGCAAATTATTCTACACAGGTTCCTTTTTTAACCCGATTGGTTAATAAATTACCTAATATCGACACAGATGTAGAGTCAAACCTTTCATTAAGAGGTGAATTTGCATACTTACAACCCGGTTCACCCAAAGTAGCCGATTTTGATGGAAAAACAACCGTTTTTGTTGATGACTTTGAAGGCTCACAAACCCTTCTTGATATTAAAGCACCACTATCTTGGCAACTCGCCAGTACACCTGTTGACTTTGGAGGTGAGGTAGAAAACAACGACCCGGCCTATAATTATAATAGGGCAAAATTATCATGGTATTCTATTGACCCCATTTTTTACAGTTCTCAAAGACCCGATGGAATCTCAAATGATGATTTGTCAACTTATACAGCAAGAAGGTTGTTTATCAATGAAATATTTCCGGACACAGACATTGTTCAAGGACAAACACAAGCCTTATTTTCACTTGATCTGACTTATTATCCTGGAGAAAGAGGCCCCTATAACTTCAATCCAGAAACTGGTGGAACGAATACTTTACCCAATCCGGCCTCTCGCTGGGCAGGAATCACCCGCTCACTTGCAACAACTGATTTTGAAAAGTCAAATGTTGAGTTTATACAGTTTTGGGTAATGGATCCATTTATCTATGACGAAAATGCCGGAAATAACGGTGGTGAACTAAGGTTTAATCTGGGAAGCATATCTGAAGACATTCTTAAAACAGGTAGAAAACAATATGAAAATGGACTTCCAAGTGATGGAGGCACACAAGGTACAATACCCACTGTTTATGGAAAAGTTCCCACAAATCAGTCTTTAGTTTATGCTTTTGATACTGAAGGGCAAGAACGCACAAACCAAGATTTAGGGCTTAATGGTGCTTCAGATGTTGAAGAAGCTGCATTGTTTCCTGCTTTTGCCGGTCTTCCAGACCCTGCAGCAGATAACTACACCTATTTTTTACAAGCAGAAGGTGATATTGTCAATCGATACAAAGACTATAACGGCACACAAGGAAACTCTCCTTCTGAAGTTACACAAACCAATCGCGGGTCAACAACCCTTCCTGATGTGGAAGATTATAACCGTGATAACACCATGAATACCGTTAACAGTTATTTTGAATACACCGTTGAAATGTTTCCGGGAATGAATGTGGATAACAACCCTTATATTACTGATGTTAGGGAACTAGAAGTAAACCTTCAAAACAACCAAACTCAGCAAGTAAGATGGGTGCAATTTAAAGTGCCAGTTAGTGACCCATCAAGAGCTGTTGGAGGTATTACAGACTTTAGGTCTATCAGATTTATGAGAATGTTTCTCACAGATTTTGATCAAGATATTACCTTTAGATTTGGAACACTTGATTTAGTAAGAGGTGATTATAGAAGATACACTCAGAGTCTTAATCCCTCAGGAGTTCTTCCTGAAAACAGCAACACCTTGTTTGAAGTAGAATCTGTAAACATTGAAGAAAATGCCAGCAGACAACCCATCCCTTATGTATTACCTCCCGGAGTTATAAGAGAGGAGTTGATAAATAATAATTCTAACATTCGTCAAAATGAACAATCTTTAGCATTACGAGTTTGTGGATTAGAACCAGAAGATGGCCGAGGTGTATTTAAAAACTACAATATTGATATGCGTCAATACAAAAACCTCGAAATGTTTATTCACGCAGAATCACTTTTAAATGAAACGGCCCTGGCTGATGGAGATCTGGTAGCATTTATTAGATTGGGGAATGACTTGAACCAAAACTTTTATGAAATAGAAATTCCTTTGAAACCTACTAATTTTGGTTCAACAAACCCAGAGGAAATTTGGCCCATAGAAAACAGACTCAACTTGCCACTCAAATTGCTACAAGAGGTAAAGTCTCGTGTATTAGGAAACCCTGAATCTTTTGATTTAAGTGAGGTCGTGTTTTTTAATGAATCTGAACTCGAAGGCAGCACAGAAGGTCCTGAAAATGAAATGCGAATAGGAATCAAGGGAAGTCCGAGTTTTGGAGCTGTTAGAACCATCATGCTTGGTGTTAAGAATAGTACCGATAATAACATTTGTGGAGAAGTATGGTTTAATGAACTACGTCTTTCTGAACTTGAAAACCAAGGAGGGTGGGCAGCTATTGCGAGTATGGATGTGAATTTGGCGGATTTCGCTAATGTGAGCGCCATAGGAAGAAGAACAACAGTTGGTTTTGGCTCTATTGAACAAGGGCCAAATGAAAGAAGTCTAGAGGATGTGCAACAATATGACATCGTGACAAATGTAAATGTGGGACAATTATTACCCAAAAACTGGGGTATTCAAGTACCATTCAATTATGGAATAGGAGAAGAACAGGTCACCCCTTTTTATGATCCGGAATATCAAGATATTCAGCTTGATACCAGACTAGATAATGCCGTTGATGCTGCTGAAAGAGAAGAAATAAGAGAACAGTCAATTGAATATACAAAGCGACAAAGTATCAACTTTATAGGGGTGAGAAAGGATAGGACAGGCGATAAAAAACCACAGCCTTATGATGTGGAAAACATTACACTTTCTTATTCATACAACCAGATTGACCACAAGAGTTTTGAAATAGAAGAATCACTGCAACAAAATGTTAGGCTTGGAGCTACTTATGATTATAGCTTCACCCCAAAACCGGTAGAACCATTTAAGGCAAACGATTCATTATTCAGAAGCCCTTATTTACAATTACTAAAAGATTTCAATTTTAATTACTTACCCACTAATATTTCGGCAAGCACAAATATTAACAGACAATATAATGAACAGAAATTTAGAGAACTAAATTTACTGCCCGGAAACATAGGAGTGCCCACTCTTTACCAGCGCAATTATATGTTTGACTGGCAATATGCTATTAATTATAATTTGACAAATTCACTGCGCTTTAACTTCAATGCATCTAATAACAGAATTGTCAAGAATTATATTGATGAAAATGGAATTATAAATAATGAAATAGGGGTTTGGGATGGAATTTTTGATGTGGGTGTTCCGGATAGGCACTTTCAAACACTTCAAGTGAATTATGATTTGCCCTTTAGTAAAATACCATTTTTAAAATTTGTAAGAGCTACTTATTCCTATACCGGAAATTACCAATGGCAGCGAGGGAGTGATTTATTTAGAAACATAGAGTTAGAACTTGAAGATGGTACTGTAGGAATATTTGATTTAGGTAACAACATTCAAAATTCAAATACACACCGCATCAATTCAACCCTCGATATGAATAATTTCTATCGATATATTGGGCTAACAAAAATAAGACCCACCCGTGCAACAAGCCCAAGAGGTGAAGCAGGTGATGACCCAAAGAACAATCAAAATGAGCAAGGGAAACAAGGATCACGTGGTGATGATGGCGATGGTACGCTCTCAGCTTTTACGACAGGCGATGGTAGAACCAGTGGAAGTGGTGCAGGCCAACAAACCGGACAAGATGCACCCGGATTAAGTGGAGGGGACAAAGCTTATAATACCTTGGTTGATCTAATAACCTCTGTTAAAAGAATACAATTTAATTATCAAGAAAATAATGGGATTTATTTGCCCGGTTATTTGCCCTCTGTTGGATTTATGGGCTCTTTAAGACCCACTGCTGGGTTTGCTTTTGGAGGTCAGGGAGAAATCAGAGAGCTAGCTGCAAGAAACGGCTGGTTAACTATTTACCCTGAGTTTAATGAGCAATACACTGAAATTGAGAATGTCCAGCTTGACTACCAAGTTAATGTAGAACCCTTTCAGGATTTAAAAATAGATTTAACAGGTAGTAGAATGTATTCAGAATCCTTTGCAGAAAACTACATAGTATCAAATGACCAATATCGTTCTTTAACTCCCCGTACATTTGGTAATTTCAATATTTCCACAATTTTAATTAAAACTGCTTTTGCAGATAGTGATGAGATTTTTTCTCAAACGTTTCAGGATTTTAGAAATAATAGACTCATAGTTGCAAACCGCCTTGCTTCAGATTTTTATGGTACCACAAACTTCCCTGTTGATGCCGATGGGTTTCCTGTAGGGTTTGGCAAAAACAGTCAAGCGGTCTTGTTGCCTTCCTTCTTGTCTGCTTATGAAGGCAGTGATCCTTCAAAGGTTAAAACAGGAATTTTTAGAGATTTCCCTTTACCAAACTGGGAGTTGAGATATACCGGTCTTATGAATATAAACTGGTTCAAACAAAATTTCAGACGTTTTTCCATTCAACATGGCTATAGAGCAGACTATACTGTAAACCAATTTGAAACTAATCTTGATTTTAACAGAGAAGACCCTACTGAAGTAGATCAATCAGGAAATTTCAAAAACAGAACTTTACTTTCAAATATCAATTTAATAGAACGATTTAGTCCATTGATAAAAGTTGATTTTGAAATGCAAAATTCTGTAAGAGTCCTTGCAGAAATTAGAAAAGATCGTGCTCTTTCGCTCAGTTTTGCTAACAGCTTACTCACAGAAATCCAAGGAACGGAATACATAATTGGACTCGGATATAGAATCAAAGATCTTAGAATAGGTACAAACTTTGGTGGAAATCAACAGATTTTGAGAAGTGATTTAAATTTTAAACTGGATTTGTCAATGCGTGATAATAAAACCATAATCAGGTATCTCGATGTTGAAAATAATCAAGTTACAGCCGGTCAAACTATTTATGGAGTTCAGTTCACAGCAGATTATGCCCTAAGTAAAAATTTGACAGCCCTGTTTTATTATGACCACACTTTTTCTGAATTTGCTATTTCAACAGCATTCCCGCAAACTACCATTAGAAGTGGACTCACTTTAAGATATAATTTTGGAAACTAATCTTATTTAACCATAACCTAATTTTTTTAATACTATGAATATTCCTGCAAATTTAAAATATACAAAAGACCACGAGTGGATTAAAATAGAAGGAGACATTGCTACAGTTGGCATTACAGATTTCGCACAAAAAGAACTGGGAGACATCGTTTATGTTGAAGTCGATACCCTTGACGAAACACTTCAAGTTGAAGATGTTTTTGGAACTGTAGAAGCTGTAAAAACGGTGTCAGATTTATTTTTACCACTATCTGGTCAAATCGTTGAATTTAATGAAGCACTTGAGTCTGAACCGGAAAAAGTCAATATGGATCCTTATGGCGATGGATGGATGATAAAACTCAAATTTTCTGATGCCTCAGAAATTGATGATTTACTGGATGATGAAGCTTATAAAGAAATTGTTGGGGCATAAGTCCCTGTTGTTTATTGCATTTGTTTACACCTCAATCATAACCTTTGGCTCACTGGTCAATCCTACAACTTTACCCAAAATTGACGCCAATCTTTCTGACAAAACCATTCATATTATTGGGTATTTTTTCTTGACAGTTCTTTGGGCTTTTTATGGATTCTTTAAATTTAGAGATGTTGATTTTAAAAAACTACTCATCTCAATAAGCGTTTTGACTTTAGTTTATGGTATGATAATTGAGGTATTACAAAGTGAATTGACGAAAAACAGACAAGCAGATATTTATGATATTTATGCAAATGGGGTTGGAATAATTATAGCTGCGATACTCCTCATTCGCTATCAAAAAAAAATAAAAAAGTTAAAAAGTAATTTTTAGCTTTATTTTAAAATAGATTTTACATATTTTAGCAACAACTAAACAAGGATAACTATGGAGCCTAAAAAAAATCCAAAAGCCGATTTAAACAAAAGAAGTGTACTTTTTTTCCAGATAGGAATGATTGTGATGCTCTTTATTACTTGGCAAGCCATTGAGTGGAAGACATATGACAAGTCTCTTATCGATATAGGGTCACTCAATCTGGAGGATGAAGATGAAGAAGAAATCCCAATTACAGAATTTATTCCACCACCACCTCCACCACCACCTCCACCACCAGCTCCAGAAATTATTGAGGTTGTTGAAGACGATGAGGAAATAGAGGAAACAATAATAGAATCTACGGAAACTTCTCAATTTGAAGAAATCGTTGAAATAGAAACCATTGAAGAAGCTATTGAAGAGATTGCAGATGTTCCTTTTGCAGTAATTGAAAATGTACCCATTTTCCCGGGTTGTGAAAATATGAAGAACAACCAGCAAAGAAAAGACTGTATGTCTGAAAAAATTGATGCATTTGTTAGAAGAAATTTCAACTCCGATTTAGCTAATGACCTTGGACTTTCAGGAAGACAAAGAATTTCTGTAATGTTTAAAATTGACACCAAAGGTAACGTTGTTGATGTACTGGCACGTGCTCCACATCCAAGACTTGAATCTGAAGCTAAAAAGGTAATAAGTGGATTGCCAAAAATGACTCCCGGTAAACAAAGAGGGAAAGCAGTAAATGTAACATACAGTTTACCGATACTTTTCCAAGTCGAAAATTAAATACTTAAAACTATCTTTTTTCTAGCCATCAACATTTTGTTGATGGCTTTTTCATTTTTGGCACCTTTGTTGATTTAAGAAAAATGTAACTTTAAATCAATAGATATGAAAACAATTAAAAAAATGTTTAATTATTTTAATAAAAATATTGAAGTTAAGCCAAAAAGTAAGAAGGATGCAAATTTGAAATACAACGCTACTTTGTATTTCCAATTCAGTTTAATCATATCTATTGCATTGGTAGCGATAATAATCAATGCTAACTATGAGGTGAATACTAAAACAGCTGCAAATCCAATCCCTGAAGATACAATTGAAGTATGGTTCAATGATTTTGTGATTATAGAACCAAAAGCAGAACCAGTTATTGAAAAAAAAATAATTAAGAAAGTAAACCCGGAAAAGTTTCGTATAACTGAAACTCCCATTTCAAAAGACCCTGAAATTGATACAGATCCTGATCCTGAAATTATTCAAACAGATAAGCCAATTGTTGTTAAACCACCAATAAAACCGGAGCCTGTTGATGATAAAACGTATTCATTTGCAGGTGTGGAACGAGTACCTTTATTTCCAGGTTGTGAATCATTGAAGGACAACGAACAAAGAAAACAGTGTATGTCTTCAGAAATTGGTAAACTGGTGAGTAAAAAATTCAACTCCGGTTTAGCTGAGAATTTAGGATTAAAGGGAAATCAGCGCATCTATGTGAGTTTTGTGGTAAACAAAAATGGACAGGTTGAAAATATTCAAGTGAGAGCACCTCACCCAAAACTTGAAAACGAAGCGAAGCGTGTTGTCAAAATGATACCAAAGATGTTACCAGCATCACAAAACAATAAAGAAGTTGACGTGTTGTTTACATTACCCATAATTTTCAATATTCACCAATAAAACAGCATTGTTAAATTGAATCCCGAAACCTTTTGTTTTGGGATTTTGTTTGGGCTATTAAAAAATCATAAAAAACCGTATCTTTCGGCAACAATATTTAGTTTTTTATATGATATTTAAAGCCCTGCCCGTCTTTCTGCTTCTTTTTAGTTTTTTGGTTCAAGGACAACAAACAGTATCAGAATTTGAAAAATATCCCGTTTTTCCGGAATGTGAAAACGTAACAGTTGGCGATTTAAAATCCTGCTTTGAATCTACCTTACAGAAGTTCCTGTTTGATAACTTTAAAACACCTCAACGTGTTTTTGATGAAGATTACAAAGGACAAATTGTTGTTTTTTTTGAAGTTGACCGAGAAGGGATGTTTAAAATTCTTGCCATGGACGCAATTTTTCAAGAACTTAAAGACGAAATTCAAAGAGTCTTTGAAAAATTACCACAAATTGAACCGGCAAGTTATAATGCGCGGCCTGTTTTTGCTCAGTTTACCATGCCAATTAAAATTCCTTTGGAAGCTAGTATAGAAAATACCAATACGACGAAAGAACAGGTTTTAATTCTCAAAAAAGAAATGGCAAATGAATTTGAAACCATTCAAAATTTGGGTTATACAAATGAAAAATATGAAAGCAATATCAATGTTCCACTTTCACATCAAGACTATGCGAGATTTGATTATTATTTAAATCAGGTTGGAAATAATACTCACACTGCTCAAAGACCTTATCTCTACAAAGAGGTAAGCAAGCATTATGATATGGAAGCCCGTGACACAATACTGTTTAAAAACAAATCATCCTGGTTTGGTAAAAAGTGGTGGAACGAGCATATGGTGAGTTTTAAAGGCGAAGACTATTGGTTTACTATAGACCCGGGTGTTGATTTACAATTAGGCACAGAATCTGACAGCGATTTTGATTATACTTATAACAATACCCGGCTTGCTTTAGTTCAGGGAGGATTAGGCAAAAACTTCAATTTTCACGCAGTTGTCTATGAAAGTCAAGGGCGATTTGCAGACTATTTCAACCGCTATGCAGAGTCTATAGCTGCTGATACCGGTGGTAACCCTGCTATAATCCCGGGATTTGGAATTGCCAAAGAATTTAAAGAAACAGCTTATGACTACCCTCTTGCAACAGGTTACCTTTCATACAGTGTTGGGCAAATGTTTAATTTTCAGTTAGGACATGGTAAAAACTTTTTAGGAGATGGATACCGTTCATTATTCCTAAGTGACGTGGCGAGTCCCAGTCCTTATTTTAAGATAAATTCCACTTTTTGGAAAATAAAATATACAAATACCTGGATGTCGCTGCGTGATGTAAGACAAGAGGCAACTGTTGATGGGGCTTTCACTACAAAATATATGGCAACCCATTATTTGAGTTACAATGTCACAAAAAGATTAAATATTGGCTTGTTTGAAAGTGTACTTTGGGACAATAGTAATGACAGAGGCTTTGATTTGAACTTTCTCAATCCCATTATTTTTTACAGAGCAATTGAGTTTTCAACCGGACCCCGCTCTGGTAATGCCCTTGTTGGATTAAGCTCAAAATATAAATTCTCAGATAAATTTGTTGCCTATAGTCAACTAATTATCGATGAGTTCTCTACAAGTGATATTTTTGGGGGTGAAAAAAGCTGGAAGAATAAACTTGGTTTTCAATTGGGAGCAAAATATTTCAGGCCTTTTGATATTGACAATTTATTTCTTCAGTTTGAATACAATCAGGTGAGGCCTTACACTTATTCTCATAATACCATTGTTCTCAATTATGGTCACAATAATCAATCGATGGCACACCTTTGGGGAGCAAATTTCAAAGAGTTTATTGCCATTGCCCGTTATGAAAAAAACAGACTTTTTGGAAGTGCAAAAGTAATTGTGGGTGAACGTGGTTATGATTTTAATGATGGAGAAGACAATTTCAATTATGGTGGTGACATCTATAGAGATGAAAGAGACAGGCCTTCTGATTTTGGTATTGAAATAGCCCAAGGAAATACGACTTCTGTTTTTCACGGGGAGCTAGAAGCCGGCTACTTGATAAACCCATCCACTAATTTAAAGGTGTATGCAAGTTTTATTTACCGTGACTTCAATCCACAGGAAAATACAGCAACCGAGTTTAAAAACTCAACCACCTGGCTCAATTTTGGAATAAGAACAGATATTTTCAATTGGTATAAAGATTTTTAGTGGCTTCAAAGCTGAAATAAGTTAAATAATCTGTTGTTAAATATTGCGTAAGCTCGCTTCTTGCAGTATCTTTGCAGCTGTTTATTAAAAGGCTTTTTTCGTAAGCGAAACAGATAAAAATTTGGAAACCAAAAAATTGCAAGCCACTTCAAATACCCTTGTTAAAGACTTTCTGGAACTCACCAAAGTGCGCCTTTCTGTGAGTGTTGTTTTTTCTTCAATAGCAGGTTATTTATTGGGAGTTGAACAGATAAATCCCGTGGTAATTTTACTTTTGGCTATTGGTGGTTACCTGATGGTGGGCGCTTCAAATGCATACAATCAAATTATAGAAAAAGATTTGGATGGTTTGATGACCCGCACAAAAAATAGGCCCATTCCAGCCGGGAGAATGTCTGTGAATACAGCTTTTATTGTGGCTTCTGTTTTCACCGTTGCCGGGATTGCCGTTTTGTATGCTATCAATCCCAAAACGGCTATGTTTGGAGCCATTTCAATTTTTATGTATGTGAGCTTATACACGCCTTTAAAGACCAAGACGCCACTTTCTGTTTTTGTGGGTGCATTTCCCGGTGCGATTCCTTTTATGTTGGGCTGGGTAGCAGCAACCGGTGATTTTGGTATAGAAGCCGGTACGCTCTTTATGATTCAATTTTTCTGGCAGTTTCCTCATTTTTGGGCGATTGGCTGGTTCCTGTATGACGATTATAAAAAAGCGGGATTTTTTATGCTTCCCACCGGAAAACAAGACCGCGGAACTGCCGTTCAAGTGGTGCTTTATACCATTTGGACACTATTGGTCTCACTCATTCCTGTTTTAGGCGTGACCGGAGATTTTTATATCACACCTCTTACTGCAGTTTTTGTTTTTCTCCTTGGAATTTGGTTTTTAATTCACTCCATTAAATTATTCAAATTCAAATCGCAACAAGCAGCAAGAAAATTATTATTTGTAAGTGTTGCTTATATCACACTTCTTCAGATACTTTATGTTTTAGATAAATTTTTAAGATAATGGCCTACACAGACGATACTCCCGAAATAAAAAAACAACGTGCAAAAAAAATGATGCTTTGGTTTGCTATGATAAGCATGACAATGAGTTTTGCAGGTCTTACCAGTGCATATATTGTAAGTAAAAGCAGGCCAGATTGGATTTCAGGTTTTGAAATACCACAGGCCTTTTATATTAGTCTGGTGCTGGTTTTAGTGAGCAGCTTGACATTCTTTCTGGCTCGAAAGTCCATTCAAAATGAGAAGCACAAACAAGGGATGGGTTTGCTGATTTCAACTTTCATTTTAGGGATTTTATTTATTTATTTTCAGTTTCAAGGGTTTTCAGAATTTATAAACGCCGGTTATTTTTTTACCGGAAGTGAGAGCACCATCACAACCTCTTTTATTTATTTGGTAGTGATATTACATTTAGGTCACATAATTGGTGCATTGATAGCGCTATTAGTTGTAATTTATAATCATTTTAAACAAAAGTACCACAAGGGGCAAACCCTTGGTATCGAGCTGGCTGAAACGTTTTGGCACTTTGTAGATTTCTTGTGGATCTATCTGTTTTTGTTTTTCTATTTTGTAAGGTAATCTATTGATATATAATAAATTCACACAACATCATTTATAAATTTATCATTCATTTTAGATAAATAAGAAAATGGTGTTTCGTGAGATAATAAAATTGTTTATTTTTGACACTTATTTAAAACCAAAATTAATCTATGGAAGCTACTGTTGTTGAAACAGGTACTGAAGGAAAAACCTGGGGAGGGGGGAATCGCCCTTTAAAAGCAAGTTATGGGAAGTTAATGATGTGGTTTTTTATCCTCTCAGATGCATTGACTTTCTCCGGATTTCTTGCTGCGTATGGTTTTTCAAGATACAAATTTATAGACTCCTGGCCCATCGCAGATGAAGTGTTTAATCACTTTCCCTTTTTACACGGGGTAGATGCACCTATGTACTATGTGGCATTGATGACGTTTATATTGATATTTTCTTCTGTAACGATGGTACTTGCAGTTGATGCAGGACATCAAATGAAGAAAAACAAAGTAGTTTTTTATATGTTCCTCACGTTGATTGGCGGAATTGTTTTCTTAGGCTCCCAAGCCTGGGAATGGAAAAATTTTATCCAAGGAACTTATGGTGCAGTTGAAACCAAAGCAGGCAGAATCTTGCAATTTGAAGATGCTCAAGGCAAACGCGTTGGTTTAAGTGATATTGCATTAGAGACTTCACAAAGAGAAACTCTTGAGAGAAGCTCAGGATTGTGGTTTACCGGGGAGGAAGAAACGCTTTCAACTTATACCATTGAAGATATCAAAACAGGTTTTGCAGCCAATGAAAATCTTTTTGTAAGAATACAAAAACTCGATGAAAAAGGGCATCCCATTGTTCTCAATAGAGAAGAATCTATTGCAACGTTAAACAGTGACGCAGTGAGGGTAGTGGAAGGAGCCAATTTGCACCGCAATGAATATGGACATCCCTTATTTGGTAATTTCTTTTTCTTTATTACAGGCTTTCACGGCTTTCACGTTTTTACAGGAGTTTTAATCAACCTGATTATTTTCTTCAATATCCTATTGGGTACTTATGAACGCAGAGGAAGTTATGAAATGGTAGAAAAAGTGGGTCTTTACTGGCACTTTGTAGATTTAGTTTGGGTATTTGTTTTTACATTCTTTTACCTCGTTTAATAAAAAATATATTGAAATATGGCACATGGCGCAACACATGAAAGTTCTGTAAAACGTATTTGGTATGTATTTACACTTCTTTCAATTGCAACGATTGTTGAAGTAGTTTTAGGTATTATTAAGCCTCAGTTTTTAGTAGAGACAAAATTTCTTTCCATGAAATTACTCAACTGGATCTTTATAATACTCACTATTTATAAAGCATACTACATTACCTGGGCGTTCATGCATATGGAAGGAGAAACCAAAGGCTTAAGACGGTCAGTAGTTTGGACAGCGGTTTTTCTAATTGCTTACCTATGTTTTATACTACTCATTGAAGGAGATTATATCTATGAAGTTTATAAAAGCGGTTTTGTTAAATACAACTTTTAAAATTAGTTAAATAAATAGTTAAAAGCCCTGCAATTAGCAGGGCTTTTTTTATTTTTGTAATCCATAAAAACTTAAACTCATTTTGAAAAAATATCTGGTACTTGGCGTTCTTTTTATATTGCCCATTACGGCATACCTCTTTTTTTCATCCGGGGTAAATCACTTTGCACAACTTCCTGTATTAACTCCTGAAATAAATGAATTTTCAAATACAATATCTATAGATGGAGAGCCTGTGCGTTTTGATGGAAAAATTACAATTCTGGGTTTTTTTGGAAGTGACATCAAATCAAAATATGGGAATGTTTTTAATTTAACTCACAAAATTTATAAACCCTACCACGAGTTTGAAGACCTTCAATTTGTGACTGTTTTGCAAAAGGGAAATGAACCCCTTGTTGAAGAACTTTCAGTAGAACTCAATAAACTTACAAACGCAGAGAAGTGGAAATTTGTTTACGCTGAAGCGACAGAAATTCAATCACTTTTTTCTTCACTAGAAACAGATTTAGAGCTTGATGAAAACCTCGGCCTTCCTCACGTTTTTATAATCGATAAAAGCAGGAACCTGCGCGGAAGAGATGACGACAAAGATGTTGGCGTCTTATTTGGTTATGATACTTCCTCTGTCGCAGAGTTGAACAATAAAATGAATGACGATGTTAAAGTGATTCTGGCAGAATATAGAATGGCTCTAAAAAAATACAATAAACGACAAATTTAAACAGTGAAAAATTACTCATATATAGGCATTTCCTTTGTGATTCTTGTTTTTGGAATCTGGGCAGTCAATGAATTCAGCAATCGAATAAAAGGTCCTGATTTTTTTACCGGAGACCAAGTCCCTGCATTTTCATTTACCAATCAACACGGTAAAACTGTGACCAACGAGACCTACAAAGGAAAGGTGTATGTGGTAGAATTCTTTTTTACAACCTGTCCAAGTATTTGTCCCATTATGAATCAAAATATGAAAAAAATTCAAGATGCTTTTTATGGCAATCCTGAATTTGGTATTGCATCCATAACTATAGACCCAAAACACGACACTCCCAAAGTATTAAAAAAATATGCCGAAAATTATGGCGCCAAACATCCAAACTGGCACTTTTTAACCGGTGATAAGGAAGTGATTTATAAACTCTCCAATGAAGGATTCAAGCTGTACTCTGCTGAAGAAGAAAATGCTCCGGGAGGTTTTGAACATTCCGGATTGTTTGCACTAATAGATCAAGATGGGAATATTCGCTCGCGTTATGACGAATTTGGAAACCCTAAAATTTATTACAATGGTTTGGAAGACGATGAGATTGAAATGTTAAAAGAAGACATCAAAAAATTACTATAATGAACAAAGCTTTAACACAAAAGGAAAAGATGTACAACAAATGGATTGTGGTACTTTCCATTTTGATTCCTGTGGCAGTTGCCGTTTTATTTACGATAAAAATAGAAATTCCCGGTGTGGAACGTCTTGGGTTTTTACCACCCATTTATGCCACTATAAATGCTTTTACTGCTGTTATATTGGTTCTTGCAGTTGTCCAAATCAAAAAAGGAAACCGTAAAGCTCATGAAAACCTTATGAAAACAGCTATTAGTCTTTCTGTATTGTTTTTATTGATGTATGTGGTTTACCACATGACTTCTACTTCAACACCTTATGGAGGTGAAGGAGCTATCAGAATAATTTATTTTATCATTCTTGTTTCACATATTCTCTTGTCAATAGCTGTAATTCCACTTGTTTTGATAACTTATGTAAGAGCTTTGTCAAAACGTTTTGATAAACATAAAAAAATAGCAAAAATAACTTTTCCCATTTGGTTGTATGTAGCCATAACAGGAGTGATTGTATATATTATGATTTCACCTTATTACTAATGAAGAATAAAACAATCATAACCATTATTTTTTTTGTACTTCTCAGTATTGATGTAAGTGCCCAATGCTCCATGTGTCGTGCTGTCCTAGAAACTGATGCTGATGGTTCCAAAGCCGAGGGGATCAATCAAGGCATCCTCTATTTAATGGCTTTCCCTTACCTGCTCGTGGGTGTGATTGCTTATTTTATTTACAAAAGCAGAAAACAAGCTAAAAAAGAGACAACTTCTTAATATAGCCCTACATTTACCTGTATTATTAACATCACTTTCACATTATTTTGTGTAACTATCTCTAATATTGTACACTAGTTAATTATGGCCCTTTTTCATTTAAAGTATTAAATATGATTGAAATAAAATCGCTTCACAAATCTTATAAAACCGGAAGCACATCACTACACGTTTTAAAAGGTATTGATTTTTCAGTTAAGGAAGGTGAAATGGTTTCTATTATGGGCTCTTCAGGCTCAGGAAAATCAACTTTACTTAATATTTTGGGCATCCTCGATGAAGCAGATGAAGGCACTTACACCCTTGATGGGGTTTTAATCAAAAACCTTAATGAAAAGATTGCAGCACGCTATCGCAATAAATTTTTAGGCTTTATTTTTCAGTCCTTTAATTTGATTAATTACAAAACAGCATTAGATAATGTTGCTATGCCACTATATTACCAAGGCATAAAACGCAATGAACGTATGGATCGCGCCATGCACTATCTTGAAAAGGTGGGACTTGCAGACTGGGCTACTCATTTGCCCAATGAACTTTCAGGAGGACAAAAACAACGTGTTGCCATCGCCAGAGCACTCGCTTCAGATCCCAAAGTTTTGTTAGCAGATGAACCCACTGGGGCTTTGGACAGTAAAACTTCTTATGAAGTTATGGAAATTATTCAGTCTATTAACGATGAAGGCAAAACGATATTAATCGTCACACATGAAGAGGACATTGCTCACATGACAAAACGCATCGTTCATCTTAAAGATGGTTTGATTATAGATGACACCCCGGTAAAACAAGTAAAAGCAAAAGCCCATGTTTGATATTGAAAGGTGGCAAGAAATTTTTGAGGCAATCAGAAAGAATAAATTACGTACTTTTTTAACGGGCGTATCAGTTGCTTCGGGAATTTTTATTCTTGTCATTCTTCTTGCTATTGGAAAGGGTATGGAAAATGGTGTTGCAAAACAATTTGAAGGTGATGCAGCAAATAGAATAAGTGTCTGGACAGGAGTAACCTCACAGGGTTATAAAGGTCTCAACCCCGGAAGATTTATTCAATTAAAAAACAATGATTTTGAACAAACCCTTCAAACTAAAGAAGATCAAATTGAATATAAATCTTCTATATATCGCATTTGGTCTGGATTAACAACATACAACAAAGAAAGTGGAAGTTACCGTATTGAAGGCGCATTGCCTGATTATCAGTTTTTAGAAAATGCATCTCTCACTTCCGGACGATATTTGAACCAATATGACCAGCAAAATTTTGAAAAAGTAGCAGTGATTGGTCATAAAGTTTTTACTGATTTGTTCAAAGGAAAAAATGCCTTAGGAGAGTATATTGAGGTCACAGGGATAAAATTTAAAGTAGTTGGCGTTTATACAGACCCCGGCGGGGAGCGAGAAGAAACAAGAATCATCATACCACTTTCCACAAGCCAGCGTGTTTTTAATGCCGGTGACAATATTAGAAACTTAGCCTTCACATTACATAGCACAGGAAATTTCAATAAAGATGTAGAAGCTTCAGAAATTTTCACAGCCCAATTAGAGAGTCAATTAAAAACAAAACATACCATTGCACCCACAGATACAAGAGCGATTACCGTGAGGAGTAATCTGGAACAAACTAAACGATTTTATGACTTAAATAACATGATCAGCTTGTTTTTCTGGGCGGTGGGTATTTGTACCATAATTGCAGGGGTTGTGGGTGTGAGTAATATTATGCTAATCATTGTGAAAGAAAGAACCAAAGAAATTGGAATAAGAAAGGCCATTGGAGCAACACCGCGTTCGATTATTTGGATGATTTTACACGAGTCTATTTTTATTACTGCAATCGCCGGTTTCACAGGATTAATTTTTGGATTGGCTTTGCTTGAGCTCGCCGGTCCTGCCATAGAGACTGAGTTTATCACAAACCCATCTGTGGATTTTAATATTGCCATTACTACGGTCTTTATTTTGGTCATTGCAGGAGCCATCGCCGGATTTTTTCCTGCATACAGGGCAGCGAGTATCAAACCCATAGAAGCATTAAACGATGAGTAGTCTATTTAGTAAAGATAGTTGGAGCGAAATACTTGAAGCACTAAGTTCAAACGGATTTAGAACTGTCTTGACTGCTTTTGGTGTTTTATGGGGTATCTTTATACTAGTCATTTTACTAGCTGCCGGAACAGGCCTTGAAAACGGAGTTAAAAAAGGCTTTTCCGGAATGGCGACAAACTCGATGTTTATGTGGTCTCAAACTGCTTCCAAACCTTACAAAGGATTACCACAAGGCAGAAGGTATAATTTTAAAATAAGTGATGTAGAAGCACTTAAAACTCAAATTCCCAATTTAAAATATGTCTCTCCCAGAAATCAACTGGGCGGTTTTGGTGGTGCCAATAATGTGGTGAGAGGTTTAAATACAGGCGCTTTTAATGTCTATGGTGACTATCCTGAGTATATTGAACAGCAACCCATGGATATCACTTCCGGAAGGTTTATCAACTATTCAGACATTGAACAAAAAAGGAAAATTGCCATAATTGGAGCCTCTGTCAAAGATGAATTATTTGACAAAAATGAAGACCCCATTGGAGAATACATTAAAATTAACGGGGTTAATTTTATGATTGTGGGCACTTACAGAAAAAACAGCAATGATCGCGGAGATGTTGAAGAAGCTCAAAAAGAAATTTATGTGCCGTTCACTGCTTTTTCCCAGGCATTTAACAGGGGAGACAATGTGGGCTGGATGGCAATAACCGCAGTTGATGAAGCTTCTATTTCAGAACTAAAAGAGGAAGTATTTAAAGTTATGAAAAGCAGGCATACCATTCATCCTGAGGACGATCGAGCCATTGGACATTTTGATTTGTATGAGCAATTTTCAAAAATCAACGGACTTTTTATTGCCCTCAATGCCATTGCCTATTTTGTGGGTATTTTGATTTTACTTTCAGGGGTGATTGGAATCAGTAATATCATGTTGATAGTAGTCAAAGAAAGAACTAAAGAAATAGGAATTCGAAGAGCACTTGGCGCTACACCCTGGGGCATTCGCTCTCAAATATTATTAGAATCCATATTTTTGACAATTATTTCCGGCATGACCGGAATTGTTCTAGCAACTGGAGTTTTGGCACTTGTGAATATGCTTTTAGAAAATAACACTTCTCCAGACACTATGTTTGCTAATCCCAGTGTCAATTTATTTGTGGTGGGAGTGGCCTTGACCATTTTAATTATTTCCGGACTTTTAGCAGGATTAATTCCAGCACAAAATGCAATAAAAGTGAAACCGGTGGACGCACTTAGAACAGAATAACTTTTTATAATAAATAACAAATGAAAAAATCGTTAACCATTTTAATTTTAATTCTCATCGTTGTCACTTTTGTGGGAGCATTGTATTATCTCTATCAGAAAAACGCTCAAGATCCAACAATCTTTAAAACTGAAACAGCTCAAACCACCTCGATTGTTAAAAAAACAGTTGCGACAGGAAGTATAGTTCCCAGAGATGAGGTTTTGATAAAGCCTAATATTTCAGGAATTATTGAAGAAATATTTATTGAACCCGGTCAAATTGTAAAAACAGGAGACTTGATGGCAAGGTTGCGCATCGTGCCTAATGTTTCAAACCTTGCTAGCACCAGAAATCAAATTAACACAGCTCAAATCGCCTTAGATAATGAAAAGAAAAATTTTGAACGCCAAAAAGCTCTTTTTGAAAAAGGAGTAATTGCTGCAAATGCATTTGATCAAGCTGAAGTGGCTTACCGTCAAGCGGAACAAAATTTACTGGCGGCAAAACAAACATTTGATATTGTAAAAACAGGGACCACTAGCGGAATTGGGAGTGCAGCAAATACAGATATCAGAGCCACAGTCCCGGGAATGATACTAGAGGTTCCTGTGAAAGTGGGAAACCAAGTCATTGAAAGCAATAACTTTAATGAAGGAACCACCATTGCAGCCATAGCCGATGTTAAAAAAATGATCTTTGAAGGCAAAGTTGATGAATCTGAAGTGGGCAAACTCAAAGAAGGTCTTCCGCTTGAAATTATGGTTGGAGCTATTGACAACAAAACTTTTGACGCAGTTCTCGATTACATCGCTCCAAAAGGAAATGCAGAAAACGGAGCTATTCAGTTTGAAATAAAAGGGACCATTAAAAATTTAGATTCTACATTTATCAGAGCCGGTTTAAGTGCAAACGCTTCCATAATTCTCGAAAAAGCAGATGATGTTATGGCCTTAAAAGAAGGGCTCATTCAATATGATACCTCCACACAAAAACCCTTTGTTGAAGTTGAAACAAGCGAGCAAAACTTTGAAAAAAGGGATGTAGAACTTGGCATTAGTGATGGTATTTTTGTAGAGATTAAAAGTGGGATTTCTAAAGACGATAAAGTGAAAGTATGGAACCCCATAGTATCACCTTTTGCAAATAGGTAATAATTATTGTAACAAAATAAAGTTGAACAAGACTCATTGGTTAACAATTAAATTTGAAAACTAACACAGTGGGTTCAGAATTTTTATATAGATGAAAAAAATAACCATCACTTTTTTAATAGGTATTGTATCCTTTTCTGTTTTTGCTCAAAAAAAATGGACTTTAGAAGAAGCAGTTACTCATGCTATTGAAAATAACATTAGCATAAAACAATCTGAACTAGATTTAGATTTGACTGAAATACAAAAAGACGATGCGATTGGAAGATTTCTACCCACACTAAATGGAAATGCCAGTATCAATTCAAACACCGGTGCAAACATCAACCCGGTAACCAATAGTTTTGAAAACACCACTTTTACATCCTTTACAACCGGTTTTCAATCCAATGTCACACTTTTTGATGGCTTGCGCAACATAAGACAACTTCAGAGAGCAAAAATGCAACAAATCGCTGCTCAATATAATTTGGGTCAAATGAAAGATGACATTGCCCTGTTTGTTGCAAATTCTTACCTTCAAATATTATTTGAAAAAGAAAATCTTAAAATCATACAAGACCAAATTGAAGTTACAAAACAACAACTTGATAGAACCAATGAACTTGTAGATGCCGGAGTGGTGCCTCGTGGCGATTTGCTCGAAATTAAATCAACCCTGGCCAATGATGAACAACGCATTGTGAGAGCAGAAAATCAAATTAGTATTGCCCTTATTGGTCTTGCTCAAACACTGCTCATCAAAGATTATGAAAATTTTGATATTGTTGATGCAGATTATGATCTTCCGGTGAGTACTATTCTAGACCAACCCATATCTGATGTGATTCAAAAAGCTAAAGAAACACGCTTTGAAATTAAGATAGCCTCTCAAAATTTAGATATAGCTCAAAAAGATTTGCAAATTGCAAGGGGAGCCTATTATCCCACCATAAGTGCATTTGCAGGTTACAATACCAGATGGACAGACAATGACTTTTTTAACCGAGATTTTATCACCCAATTATATGAAAATGATGGAACCTTTTTTGGGGCTCAATTACAAGTGCCCATTTTTAACGGTTTGGGAGTAAGAAATAATGTAAAGCGCAGTAAAATCAATATTGAGCGAGCAAATTTTCAAAAGGAACAAGCTGAACTCGACTTGGAGTCAAATGTCTATCAAGCTTATACTGATGCACAAGGAGCACTCAAAGCATATGAAGCAGGTATAGTGGCAGAAGAGGCTCAAGAGCAAGCATATGAGTATTCAAAAGAGCGCTTTGAAGTTGGGATCATCAATTCTTTTGAATTCAGCCAGGCTTTATTGAGGTATGAAAATGCACAATCTGAAGCGATCAGAGCCAAATATGATTATATCTTTAAATTAAAACTTTTAGAACTTTATTTTGGAATTTCACTCTATTAATCAGTATAGATTATGAACAAAAAATCACTTATAATTATTTCAGTTATTGTTTTTGCTATTCTACTTTTGGTTGTTGGCAAAAAACAAGGATGGTTTGGTAAAACCGGAAACTTTAAACAAGTGGAGGTTTCTAAAATTGAACCCATCACTATTATTGAAACTGTTGCGGCAACCGGAAAAATACAACCCGAAACCGAAATTAAAATATCCTCTGAAGTTTCAGGTGAAATTATTGAACTTCCCATTATTGAAGGGCAGCAAGTAAAAAAAGGAGACTTATTGGTAAAAATAAACCCTGATCTTTATCAATCGGGATTGCAACGCTCACAGGCGGCACTTCAAAATGTAAGGTCTGTTTATGATCAAACACAAGCAAGCCTCAAAGAAGCTGAATTGAATTATGAAAGAAACAAAACCCTTTTTGATAAAGGAATCATCTCAAAAGCAGAATGGGACAGGGCTGTTTCAGCTTTTGAAGGAGCAAAAGCTGCCAATCAATCGGCTTATTTTAACATTCAAAGTGCCGGGGCGACAGTAAATGAAGCACGGGACAATCTTGCCAGAACAACCATTTATGCCCCCATTGATGGGACCATCTCAAAACTGGGAGTCGAGCTGGGTGAAAGGGTCGTAGGAACACAACAAATGGCAGGAACTGAAATATTGAGAGTCGCAAACTTAAACAGTATGGAAGTGGAGGTTGACGTAAATGAAAATGATATTGTTAAAGTCACTATTGGTGACTCAACAATTGTTGAAGTAGATGCTTATTTAAGAAGAGAATTTAAAGGGATAGTCACTTCAATTGCAAACTCTGCAGAAGCAACTTTAACTGCAGACCAGGTAACCAATTTTAAAGTGAAAGTTAGAATACTTGTTGAGTCTTATCAGGATTTGTTAGAAGACAAACCTGAAAACTATTCCCCTTTTAGACCGGGTATGACAGCCACTGTAGATGTTATTACAAACAAAAAAACAAGTGTGCTGGGTGTACCCATTAGTGCGATTGTTATAAAAACAGACACAACATCAGACAAGTCATCAGCAAAACCTTCAGACTTAATAAATTCAGAACGATTTGAATGCCTTTTTGTTAAAAATGGTGATGAAGCAAAATTGAGGGTCATTGAAACAGGAGTTCAAGACAATCAATTTATTGAAATTACTAAAGGACTAGAAGAAGGAGATGAAGTTATTATTGGGCCTTACAACACGGTAACTAAATCGTTAAAATCAGGCGATAAGATTGAGATAACTGAAAAAAATAAAAAGGAAAACTTATAATTCACTCTTTTTGAAAGTCACTATTTTTGAAATGCAATGGCACACATTCTCTGTATTGAAACAACTACTACAAATTGTTCAGTAAGCATATCTGGTAATGGTGACATTGTTGCCCTAAAAGAGCTTAACAGTGTAAACTATTCTCACTCTGAGAAGTTACACCTTTTCATTAAAGAAGTTTTGCAAACAGCTACTATTTCGCTGAATGATTTGAAGGCTGTGGCAGTTAGTAAAGGACCCGGAAGCTACACTGGTTTACGTATTGGAGTTTCAGCTGCAAAGGGACTTTGTTTTGCACAAGACTTACCGCTAATTTCAATAGATACTCTTCAATCATTAGCACTTCAGATTCAAGAGCAGACAGATTTTATAATACCAATGATTGATGCCAGAAGGATGGAAGTTTATACGTCTGTTTTTAACAGCAAGTCCGAACAACTTGAAGAAACCAGCGCAAAAATTTTAGACGAGAATTCTTTTTTAAGTTATTTAGAAAAAGGAAAAGTAGTGTTTTTAGGAAATGCTAATGAAAAGTTCAAAACAATCTGCTCTCACCCCAATGCTGTATTTGTTGATGGAAAATTACCTTCAGCAAATGAAATGTGTTTGCCTGCAGATATAAAGTACAAAAAAAGCGACTTTGAAAATGTCGCTTATTTTGAACCTTATTATTTAAAAGATTTTATTGGAGGCTAGAAGTTTTGGTTGTAATACTCAACTAGTTTAATTAAATCTTCCTCTTTTTTAATGTTTAAATTTTCTGTTTTAGAAAACTTTTTCAACTCTTTTCTATTATCTGAGCTTATGAGTTTTATTCTTTTAGATTTTGAATTTGGTAACTCCATAAATTCTTTATCTTGATTTACCAGGTAGTATTTGACATCATCGATAAATCTATTGGGAGTATTACTTTTCATAGAATTTATAGGTTTTTCTCCTTCTTGATATTTTTTAGATATTTTTTTATAAACAGAAAGTTTATTCCCTTCAAGCAAGATGTTAAAATATCCTTTAACACCATCATCGGCGGTTAAAACAAATGTAAAAACATCAGTTCCCATTTTAACAAACAAATCTGTTTTCTTAATAACAGCAAGTATATTATTATCGTTTTTATTTAGAGATTTTTTTACTTGAAATTCATCGCGAACGGCATTGTATCTTAAAACTACATTTGAAACAAGCACATTATTTTCTCCTAAAAGACTACCCATTACAAAATCTTCATTTTCATAAGGAGTGCCATTTGTGTTATATTTAGGTTCATATATAACTGCTCTTGTGGTATAACTTTGAAGATCTTGGGTATTGTTACTTGAATTAAATTGATTGTTACTTTCTGAATATTCTTGAGCGAAATTGGAAAATGATATTAGTAATATTAAAATAAAGGATAGGCTAAGCTTGATAGTATTCATATAATATTAAATTATTTAAAAAAATGTTGAGTGCGAATATAATGGAAATGAACAAACAATGTTGTTAATTTAATAACATTAATTTGTTAAATATTACAGAAATTAATTGGGATTAAGTCATAAATGCCATTTAAATAAACAACTAAAACTTTGCTATAAAATTGAATTATAATGTTTTACAATTCGAATTATATCTTTTTCCTCTTTAGTATCAAGTTTATTTTCTTTTAGATATTGATTCATTTCTTTTTCTTTACCTAAAAATGCTTTAACAAACTGTTTGTTTTTTGAGGGTAATTCAATGAATCTTCCATCGGTTCTTACTAGAAAGTAAGTTGATTGGTCAGTAAATTTTGCAGGTATATCTCTTGTAATTGAAGTTTCGGCCTTTTTCTCAGGCGTGTATTTTTTGTTATGCTTCTTAAATAAGTCATAATTATCATCCTCAAGAAGCACTTCAAAATACCCGCCTTTTTCAACGCCCCCTTGATAAGGAACGAAAATAAAAACTCTGTTTAATATTCTCACATCGACATCAGTTGATTTTAAAAGCGCACTTGCCTCATCATCAGGAATTTCAAATGAGGTTTTGAACTCAATCTCGTCCATCAATGCATTATATCTAATTGGAATATTCTCAGCGATGAGTTGATTTTTATGGAAAATTTTACCCGGCAGATAGTTTTCATCTAAATAAGGGCTTCCAGTATAATTTAATTTGGATAAATCTTTGCCGTCAAAAACAGTCATTTTGTCAAGTCGAAAATCAAAAAGGTGATTTCTGACTGAGTTTTCTAATCTAGTTTGTGAGTAGGATTGAAAGAAAAACAATCCAAGAATTAAAAAAATAACAGTATTTTTCATAATTATGTTTTTGTGTGTTAATAAAGTGTAATACTTCTTAAACGTCGCAAATTGTGAAATTAGTATTTGCGCCAAAATTACTAATTTTAGTAACGATTATCAATTTTAAATCATAATATAAAATATATGTTCACAATAATGAACTCTATGATTTTTTTTTATAAACCATTATAAATTAAAAAATTATCAATAAATTATATAGTATAGTATTAGGTTTAAATTTAACAATACAATTCAAATAAAAAAACTAAAAACAAGTTTTTTATATTACTCATTATCTTTAAATATATGTACATCTCTTTGTGGGAACGGAATAACGATTCCTGCAGATTCAAGTCTTGTTTTAGCCTCTTCCATAGTATGAAAGTGGCAATCCCAAAAATGTTCATTCAAAGCCCAAAATCGCGCTGACAGATTTACAGAACTGTCTGCTAGTTCTGCAACAAAAACAACGGGCTCAGGGTCTTTCAAAATGTTTTCTTGTTCTTTCATTAGTTCAACTAAAACTTCTTTTGCCTTCTTTATATCGCTATCATAAGAAATTCCAATGGTAATTACATCTCTCCTTTTGCCCTCTGAAGTATAGTTTTTAATATTTTCATTAGAAAGTTTACCATTAGGTATTATAACTAACTGATTGTTTATGGTTAAAATATTAGTGTAAAAAATAGTGATTTCTTTTACTGTTCCGCTTTCGCCTTGAGCTTCAATAAAGTCACCTAATTTGAATGGCTTGAACAAGATGATCAAAACACCACCGGCAAAATTTGAAAGTGAGCCTTGAAGCGCAAGCCCCACAGCAAGTCCAGCTGCACCCAGCATAGCAATGAGTGATGTGGTCTCAATACCCATTTGAGAAATTACAATAACAAACAGAACAAATTTAAAGACCCAATTTAATAAATTTAGTAAGAACCTTTGTAGTGAAATATCTACGTCTCTTTTTATGAATACTTTCTTCAAAAGTTTCATAGTGAGTTTTATTAACCATAAACCTACTAAAAGAATTATCAAAGAAGTAATTAGGTTTGGAAGATATTCCATAAATTTTTCTACAAAAATTTTAGAGTATTCTTTAAAAAGTTCCATATATAATTTTTTTTTGAAATTGATTTTAATTCCAACTTATTGAAAAACCCTAGATTTCGATGTTTATAGTTTAAATTTTATTTCAATTATTAATTGATTTAAAAACGGTTTGTAAATCGTCAGTGGGTAAGCCACATAGGCCTTTTTTACAAACATAGAAAAGCGTTTTATCTTTTACAAATCTTTTTGCTAGTAATGGAAGTTCACTTTCTTTCAATGACCCTGCAACGATTTTATTTGGAATATAAAAGGTGTTTAAATCGGGTAGTTTTTTTAAGGCATTTTTTCCGCAAATTACAATTTCATAGAAAGGATTAGAGAAATTAAGCCACAAGTCCAGCCAGTTGGAATAGCCGGGGGGGTGGTTTTCAATTTCAGGGATTACATTCAAAAGCATTTGACGTGAAGTTTTTAAATAAGTCTCATTGTTGTAAAATGTGCCTACCCAAAAAAGGTTTTTAGCCATTACAGAGTTTGATGATGGCAACACATTATCCCTAAATTCTGTTGTTTTAGAAATAAGCTTTTGAGAAGTTTTTGAGGTGTAGTAAAACATGGAAGTCTTTTCATCATAAAAATGTGCAAAGCAATACTTGATTAATGTTTGAGCGAGGTCAATCCACTTTTGATCAAAAGTATTTTCATAAAGCGAAATAAAAGCTTCAATTGTAAAAGCATAATCATCCAGAAATCCATCAATGCTTGCTTTTTCTTTTGTAAAACAACGATACAAACCACCATCAGACTTCATAAGGTTCTCTGAAACAAACACGCCACATTTCAAGGCAGCCTCTAAAAAAGAAGTGTCTTTAAATACACGATACCCATCTGCATATCCTTTAATCATTAAGCCATTCCAGGAGGTGAGGATTTTATAATCAAGTCTGGGTCTGGATTTAATTTTTCGGAACTCGAGTAGTTGCGTTTTCCATTGTTTTTTCTTTTCTGATAGGGTTTTTAAAGTAATTTGATGGGCTGAGCAAAAACGCTCATCCTCTTTATTCCTTATAAGCACATAGTTGTTTTTCTCCCATTTTCCAAAATCATTAATGTTGTAATAGTCTGCAAAAAGGGGGTAATCCTTGCCAATTTGTTCCTGAAGTTCTTCTTTCGTGAAAACGTAAAAAGCACCTTCCTCAAGGATGCCATATTCATTTAAACTATCAGCGTCAAGCGCACTGTAAAACCCGCCGGAAGGATCAGTGAGTTCGCGATTTATAAATTCAAGTGTTTCACAAACCACCTCTTTGTATAGGGAATTTTTAGAATCTAAAAAGGCATCACAATATAAACTAACGAGTTGTGCATTGTCATAAAGCATTTTTTCAAAGTGTGGAATGTGCCATTTTTCATCCACTGAATATCTGGAAAACCCTCCATTTATATGATCAAAAATGCCACCAAAACCCAATTTTTTGAGTGTATGATGAACAAATTCCTTTAATTCATTATTATTAGTTTGAAAGCCATATCGCAAGAGAAAATGATAATTATTGGGCATCATAAATTTGGGAGCACCTTTTGTTCCTCCATTTTCAAGATCAAATTGCCGAGCCCAAAATTGGAGGGTTTCCTCAAAATCAAAACTATTTATTGAATCATCATTATTTATAGAAACTACATCCATGTTTTTGACACCATGTTCAAGTTTATCTGCATATTCCTCAAGGGTTTCAATTTGATGCTCATATAATTTATGAAGTTGTAATAAAACATCAATCCATTGGTCTTTATGGAGGTAAGTAGCGCCCCAAACAGGTCTTCCGTCCGGCAAGGCTACAATATTGAGTGGCCAGCCACCACTGCCGGTCATTAATTGTAGCGCGTTCATATAGACTTGGTCAACATCTGGCCTTTCTTCACGATCAACTTTGATGTTAATGAAATGAGCGTTCATTACTTGAGCGACTTCTACATTTTCAAAACACTCCTTTTCCATCACGTGACACCAGTGGCATGTGGAATATCCTATGCTAATTAAGAGAAGCTTATTTTCTTTTTTCGCTTTAGCGAAAACAGAATCATCCCAAGGTTTCCAATGCACAGGATTGTGGGCATGTTGCAATAAATAAGGACTGCTTTCTAAGGCAAGTTCGTTTTCATATTTTTTAGCCATATCGGAATTTTAAAATAAAAAAAAGCAATACATCCTCAATTGGCGAGTTGGTATTGCTTGAAATAAAAAGTTTAAAAACTGAATTAATTTACTTCAAAAGTGATTTTTGCATTCACACGGTATTCCTTGATTGTATTGTTTTCAACCACGGCACTTTGTTCGTTGATATAAATGGAACGAATATTTGACAATGATTTTGCGGCGTGAGAAACTGCTTTTTGAGCGGCGTCCTCCCAGCTTTTGTCAGAATTTGATAGAATTTCGATAACTTTTAAGACTGGCATAATCGTTTATTTTAAAATTAATATTGTCTTAAATATACAGAAAAATTTACACTTATAAAGTTAACAAGGCTTTTATTTAGAAAGTCTTAACCATTTAAAGCTTCTACTTTGATGTTTTCATCATTTAGCATATCTTTTAACATGGTTTCAATCCCATTTTTCAAGGTGACAGTAGATGATGGACAACCGCTACAAGCACCCTGAAGAATTACTTTAACTGTTTTTGTGTTTTTATCAAAGGATTCAAAAGCAATATTTCCACCATCACTTGCTACTGCGGGTTTCACATATTCATTTAAAATTTCAACAATTTTTTGTGAAAAGTCATCAAGAGGTATGACCTCTTTTTTCTCTGAAGAATTAATTTCTTTAACTTCATTGAGAATCGCATCACTTAAAATCTGTTTGCCGTCTTCGATAAATGTTCTTATGAATTCTCTTAATTCTAAACTTACTTCTTGCCATTCTACGATGTCAAACTTTGTAACTGATACATAGTTAGCACTTATAAAAACCTCTTTAACAAAAGAAAAATGAAATAAGGCTTGTGCTAACGGAGCGTGTTTAGCCTCGTCAATATTTTTAAATTCAAAAGTGCCGTCAACAAGGGGCTTGTTAGCGACAAACTTTAATACAGTTGGATTGGGTGTGCTTTCGGCATAAACGGTAACAGGAACTTTTTTAGAAGTTTGGTCTTCCTCTACAAGAATTTGACCAGAATTTAAATAATTTTCAATTTGTTCTGCAACCTCGATTTCAACATCAGACCATTCTACTATTGAAAATTTTTCAATAGCGATGAAATTTTGAGCAATATAAACCGTTTTAACAAAAGGCAAGTAAAAAAGTTGTTGAGCCAGTGGGCTAGGTTTAGCCTCGTCAATGTTCTTAAACTCATAACTCTTTGAGCTTGTTAGGAATTGATTGGCAACAAACTTTTTTATCTCATTGTTTGAAGTAGGCTCGATTTTTATGTTAAATGTGGACATAGTAGCTATTTTTTTGCAAATTTATAAAATAAAAAGAGAGCAATTCAATATATTTGGCAACTTAACACTTTTTGTGCTATTTAAATTGAATGGTTAATAATAACATTTATAAGTCCAAATGGCTATTGAATAACAGTTAATAAACAGCCCCAGTATGAAAAGATTATTATTTTCTTTAATTTTTTTAATTCCATTAGCCATTTTTTCGCAACCTTATATTACGGTTGATGAGACCACTTACACTAATGAGCAGCTTGTTACAGATGTTTTAATTGAAAGTACCTGTGCTACTGTTGGAAATATTTCAAGTTCTACAGGTATTGATTTTGGAAGCTTAAATGGAATTGGATATTTTGAGAATACAAACCCAAACTTCCCAATTTCTGACGGAATTATAATGATGACTGGTAATGTTATGGAAGCTCCCGGACCTAACGGGGTTTTACAAGATACTGGAGGATGGCCGGGAGATGCACAAATTGAGAATTATTTAAATGCTATTATACCTCCCTCTACTTATCTTGATGCATCTATTCTTGAATTTGATTTTACTCCTGTTACAGATTCAATAAGTTTTAATTTTGTATTTGCATCAAATGAATATGGTACATTTCAATGTGATTTTTCAGACGCATTTGCTTTCTTCTTGGAAGACATTGATACTGGTGTCGTAACTAATTTAGCTCTCGTTCCAGATACACCCGGTGAAGTGCCAATTTCTGTAACAACTATTAGAGATCAAGCACATAATGGAGGTTGTGCTTCTTTAAATCCTGAGTTTTTTAGTACTTTTTATGGAGCTACCGGTTTGCCTGATGTGCAGGCGCCCATCAATTTTAATGGTCATACCGTTTTGATGCAAGCTTGGTCTTATGTGGTTCCAAATGTTAACTACAGAATGAAGCTCGTCATAGTTGACAGATTAGACAGCTCTTTTAATTCAGCTGTTTTTATTGAGGGTGGAAGCTTTTTTCTTGGAGTTGACCTTGGTGAGGATATTAGCATTAGTAATGGAAATAGTGTTTGCCCACCAGAAACCATAGAAATTGGAATTTTTGAAAATATAGATCCTTTACCTACTTTTCAATGGTCGGTCTTTGATTCAGTTTTAGATGATTTTGTAATTATTCCTGGAGAAACAAACCCCACCTTTATTGTTTCTGAAAACGGCTTATATCAAATTGAAATAATTTTTGCTTCTGGCTGTTCAGGTTTTGATGAAATTTTTGTGGAATTTTTCATTAATCCTATTGCAGGGACCCCTGAAAATCTAGAACTATGTGATATTTTGCCAAATGATGGTTTTGCTGAATTTAATCTCACAGATAATGATGCGCTTATAATTGATGGACAAAGTGGTGTTTTTGTAGCTTATTATGATTCACTTGCAGATGCAGAAGAAGGAGATTTGGCAAACCAACTCGCTTCTCCATACACAAATATCGTTAACAATCAACAACCCATTTTTGCAAGATTAGAGGATAATTTAACAGGATGTCATGATATTGTTCAATTTGAGTTAATTGTAAATCCTTCACCAGACATTGAAATCGATATAACAAATATTGAATTATGTGATGACGACTATAATGGAACAGAAACCTTTAATTTAACGGCTCAAGATATAGAAATTCTTAATGGTCTTGATCCAGCAACACATAGTATCACTTTTTATATAAACCAAACGGATGCAAATACTGGAGTTAACCCAATCCCAAATCCAGCAAATTTTGTAAGTGCTGGACAAACAATATTTGTGAGAGTAGAAGTTGATGTAACAGCTTGTTTTACTCTCGCCAGTTTTGACATTATCGTAAATCCTACACCTCTAGCCCTTCCAGTTTCAACAATTATTGTTTGTGACCTTGATGATGATGGATTTGCTACTTTTTTCTTGCCGGTAGCTGAACCCCAACTTGTAGGAGCTCAACCTGATATTACTGTAACCTATTATGAAAATTTGGATGACGCCGAAAATGCAGTTAATGAAATACTCAACCCAAATGCGTATGTCAATATCGACACCCCATTTCAAACTATTTTTGTGCGATTGGAAAATGACATCACGGGGTGTTTTACAACTTCCAGTTTTTTAATTGAAGTTCGCCCAGTTGACTTCATTCCATTTGAACTGGAAGACCTTGAACTTTGTTTTGATGGACCTTTGGATACCGGCCACCCCATAGACTTGACAGTACAGGAAGCCACAATTTTTGGAGGATTAGACCCTTCTGATTATTTAGTTTCTTATCATTTAACTCAACTTGATGCTGCTGCAGGAATTAATGCAATTGCAGACCCCACTGCTTATCCCAATATTGAAAACCCCCAGGTTATTTGGGTGCGATTAGTAAATATTGTTATTAATTGTGTCGAAATAGGTTCTTTCAATGTTCAAATTTATATCAATCCGGTAGTTACCCCGCCAGCAGATATGACTCCTTATGAGCTATGTGATGACCTGGTTGCTGATGGTTTTACATCCTTTGATCTTATTACTAAAATTCCTGAAATAACGGTAACTCCGCCAAATATTACAGTCACTTTTCACGAAAGTCAGGCCGATGCTGATACCGGAGATAATCCATTACCAATATTAGATTATACCAATATTGCCAATCCTCAAACCATTTATGTACGCGTAGATGATGCAGATACACCCTGTGTTGTGTTTACAAACTTTGAATTAATTGTCATACCAAACCCACTAGTAAACCCCACCCCTTCCCCTTTAATTTTATGCGACGATGACAACAACGGATTTGGGGAGTTCACTTTAAGCGATGCCGATGCCGACATCACCTTGGGCGATCCGGATTTAACGGTGACCTACCACGGTACGGAGTTGGATGCGATCAATTCGGTCAATGAGTTACCCACCCCTTATGAGAACGACGACCCCTACTTTGATGTTGTATGGGCCCGAGTAGAGAGTGCCGTGAGCAGTTGTTATAGTGTAGTGGCATTAAATTTGGAAGTGCGCAACACCCCCGAAATTGTGGAACCCGAGCCTTTGCGACTGTGTGATGTAAACAATCCCGGCGATGGAGTAGAAGTCTTTGATTTGACAGAGGTAGAGCCCGAAGTACTCAACGGTCTGGACCCGACCCACTATGAATTTTATTACTACGTAAATGAGCCCGATGCGATTGCAGCAGGCGAGTCAGTACTGTTAGCCCCTCCGGGAGATTTTACGGCCTCCATTGGCACCCCTGGAGCCTATCAAAACCAGTTGCCCAATAACCAGACTATTTATATCCTGGTAGTGGGGAACGATTTAAGTATCGACCCCGGCACGGTCCCCCCCTCGACAGGAGAGAGCTGTTATGCCATTGTGGAGTTAGAACTCATAGTGGACCCTTTACCGGTTGCCAATTTACCCTTGCCCTATGAGTTGTGTGATGATGCCGCCAGTGGCAGCACGACCGATCAGCTAAGCACCTTTGATTTAACCACGCGCAATGATGAGATTACCGGTGGCGTTCCCGATGTGACCGTGACCTGGTATTTAACCCCTGCCGATGAAATCGCCGACATCCCCATTGCGACCCCTGAATCCTTTCAGAACACCATTACCCCCCAGACGGTCGTAGCCAGAGTAACCGATTTACAAGAGTGTAGTTCCACCACGACCTTAACCTTGAGAGTATTGCCCAATCCCACTCCTGCCTTACCCACCCCTTTAGAAGCCTGTGACAATGGTGATGATTTAGGGATTTCCAATTTTAATTTGAGTTTAAAAGACGCAGAGATCATCAATGGCGAGTTAAATGTAACGGTGAGTTACTACATTGATTTACCCACTGCGGAAGCCGGAGTCGTTGGTACTGAGTTGCCCATACCCTATACCAATGAAGTTCCTTTTTTACAAACCATCTATGCCCGTGTAACCAGAGTGGTTACCCCACCCAGCACGGCACCGGCCTGTTATACGATAGTCCCCCTTGATTTGATAGTTTTGCCCTTACCCGATGTACCCACGGCCGATTTTGGTGATTTGTTTTCGTGTGATGCAGATGGCGACGGCATAGCCGATTTCAATTTAGAAGACAACACCCCCTTTGTGATAGGGATTCAAGACCCCGCAGATCTTATAGGTCCCACCTACCATACGAGTTTGTTTGATGCCCAAAGCGGAGCCGCCCCCATTGCCAATACCACGGATTACCCCAGTGGAGGAGAGACCATATGGGTTCGTTTGGAGTTTTTGGACACCGGTTGTTTTCGCATCAGCCAGTTTGAGTTGATAGTGGGCGAGTTCCCCACCATAGCAGTTCCTTTGGAGATGCGATTGTGTGATGATCAGGAAAGCGGCAGTACCACCGATGGTTTTACGATATTTGATTTAACCCAGAACGATGATTTTATCACCGGCGGCAATGAAGACTACCAAGTGTTTTATTATGAGACCCAGGCCGATCAAGACGCCAATAACCCGATTCCGAACCCGGAGAGTTATCAAAACATAGAGACCCCCCAGCAAATTCTTTTTGTGAGTGTGTTTAGTTTGTCTGAGGGTTGTGAAGCAAGAACGACTTTAACCATTGAAGTATTGCCATTACCTGCAGCGACCGATTTTGAGGCAGACGGATTGGATTATGATTTATGTGATGACAGTCCTGATGGGTTTGCGTTGTTTGATTTATCGAGTCAAACCCCCATCATTGAAAATGGTGATGTTGATGTGATTGTAAGTTACCACGAGACCCTATTGGATGCACAAGACGGCGTGTTTGAGATAGACCCCGATGTTCTTTATGAGAACTTAACGCCGTTTCTACAAACCCTTTGGGTTCGAGTAGAGCGGGATGTTGCTTTTCCAAACCCAGACCCTGCGTGTTTTGTGATTATCGAACTGCGTTTGCGTGTGTTGCCCAAGCCTGAAATACCCTTAGCATTAGACCCCATTGTTCTATGTGATGAAGGGACGACTTCAGAGTTTGATTTAACGATATATGAAGACCTGATTTATGGTGATCAAGACCCCCTGTTGTTCACCCTGACCTATCACGAGAGTGAGGTCGATTCAGAGACCGGCGACAATCCCATTCCCGACCCAACAGCCCATACAAACACGAGTAACCCCCAAACGATTTGGGTTCGCTTGGAAGACAATGACAACGGATGTTTTGCCACGGTTAGTTTTGAGATAGAAGTCACCACGGGTCCTGTAGCGATCCAGCCCACGCCTTTAGATGTTTGTGATGATTTAGGCGAGCCCTATGACGGGATTACCGTATTTGATTTAACCGATAAGAATGATGAGATTACGGGCGGTATAGCAGGAGTAGAGGTAAGATACTATGAGACAGAAGCCGACGCCCAGCAAGATGAAAACCGCATCAACCCGGAGACAGAATATATTGGAGAGAATTTACAATTGCTTTATGTAAGAGTCATTGATGGCAATACCGAGTGTGTGAGCTTTACCACGCTGTTGTTGCGAGTTTATAGCAATCCACTTGTTGGAGCACCCGATCCGTTAGAGTTGTGTGATGACAATGACCCTGAAGGGATAGAAGAGTTTGAATTGGTAGAGGCCCAGGCCCAGATCCTCAATGGCGGCGACTGGGAAGTGTTGTATTATGAGACTCTGGAAGCGGCCTTGTTAGGCGAGGAGTTAGATGCAATAGGTCCACTGGGAGCAGCGAGTGTTTTATACACCAACACGACCCCCTTTGAGCAGATTATTTATGTACGGGTGACCAATCAAAACCAGGAGCAACGTTGCTTTGAGATTGTGGAGTTAACCTTGATAGTAAACCCGCTTCCCGATGACAGTGGTGAAGTAGAAGATATGGTTGCCTGTGAGATAGGAGCAGACGGTGAATCGGTATTTGATTTAACAGAGCGAGAAGACCAGATATTAAACGGTCAGGACCCATTGCTTTATACAGTGAGCTATTACCGCAGTGAATTAGAAGCCCAGACCAATACCAATCCGATAGTCAACACTACGACCTTTGAGAACACCAGCAACCCCCAGACGATTTACACGGGGATATTCAATGAAGATACAGCCTGTTATGTGGGTGGCGTACAAAGTTTTGATTTGTTAGTACAAGAAGGTGTTATCATCACAGAGCCTGCAGAACCTTTGATAGCCTGTGAGAACATAGATGACAATGGTATCGGCACCGGCGAGGGCACCTTTGATTTAACCGAGTTGGATGCAGAGATTTTATCAGGTCAAGATCCCGCAGCGTATGATTTGAGCTACCACGAGATTTTGGAAGACGCCCAGGAAGGGATTGGTGCGATACCTGCCCCGGCAAGTTATACAAGTCCCACCACCACGATCTGGGCCCGGGTGAGTTATAGCGACCCCAATCCGGATTTACCTGCAGATATTGAAGATTGTTTTGAGGTTGTTGAAGTCTCATTAGTTGTTGTAGATGTCCCCATTTTTGATGCATTACAGGACAGCTATCGTCTATGTGTGGATGAATTTGGCAACCCCATAGTGGAAGAATCTGGAGCGACCTCACCACCTGTGATTGACACCGGGTTGAGCACCCCGGAATACATTTTCATATGGGAGATTGACGGTCAGATACAATTTGATCAGACCCAGGGAAGTATTACAGCGACCCAGGGCGGGGTTTATACAGTAACCATTATCGATGCATTAACCGGTTGTGAGACCCAGGCGAGTACGACAGTGACGGTTTCATCACCCCCTTTAATATTTAATGCACAGGCAGCGACTTCAGCCTTTGCGGGACAACACGCTATAGAAGCCAGTGCAGAAGGACTTGGTGATTATATATTCAGGCTAGATGATGGAGCGTTTCAGGACGAAGGGTTTTGGGACAATGTCACCCCCGGCACCCACATAGTGACTATCACCGACAGGAATGGTTGTGGGACAGTAGAGATAGAATTGGGAGTGATCGATTACCCGTTGTTTTTCACGCCCAACAATGATGGATATCACGACACTTGGAATATCATAGGCATTGGTAGTATTCCTGACGCAAAAATTTATATATTTGACCGTCACGGGAAGTTGTTGAAGCAGATTAGTCCCACGGGATCTGGCTGGGATGGTACATACAACGGCAGGCCGTTACCTTCGAGTGATTACTGGTTTAGAGTAGTCTATCGTGAAGACGACAGAGAAAAGGAATTCAGAGCACATTTTACATTGAAGAGATAAAAAAAATCACCCATGAACATAAAACAAAACACCTACATTTTATTTTTAGCATTAATATTTCAGTTTTCTAATGCTCAAGACGGAGTGCCTATTTATTCTGATTATTTTGCAGATAATTTATACTTATTGCACCCATCAATGGCTGGAGCTGCTAATTCAGGTCAACTTAGACTTACAGCAAGACAACAGTGGTTTGACCAGGATAATGCACCAAATTTACAAACTTTAGCAGGGAATGTACGTCTGGGAGAACAATCTGGAGTTGGTGCGATTGTTTTCAACGATAAAAATGGTTTTCACTCTCAAGTGGGTGGTTATTTAACATATGCTCATCACTTGAATTTTTCAAGAAGTGATGTTGATTTAAATCAGCTTTCCTTTGGTTTGACTGCAGGAATTGTTCAATCCCGTTTGGATGAAACTAACTTTGATTTAAGTGATTTTGACCCTGTGATTGCTGGAATTCTTCAAAGTAGTTCATATTTCAATATAGATGTGGGTGCGTCCTATAATTTTATGGATGTTTCGATGCATTTTACAGTTAAAAATTTAATTTTTCAAAACAGAAATTTGTTTAGTGAAGAGTTTGAATCCAATAATCAACGGCGATTTTTATTAGCAGGCTCTTATACCTTTGGAGGTAAATTTTATTCAGAATGGACTTATGAGCCTTCATTTTTACTTCAGTTTTTTGAGAGAACTAATGAATCTGCTATTGATGTAAACTTTAAAGCATACCGCAAAATGGATTTCGGACGATTGTGGGGCGGTATTTCTTATCGCAGAAGCTTCGATGGTGCAGAGTTTCAGTCTGGAGCTAGTGCGTCTTCACAAAAATTACAGTTTATCTCACCTGTGATTGGGATTAATTATGACAAATTTATGTTTGCATATACCTATTCAAAACAAATAGGGGAAGTGCGTTTTACAAATGGAGGTTTCCACCAAATCACTTTAGGCTTTAATTTTATGGATCGTGGAAATTCCTATGATTGTAATTGTCCCGCAATAAATTAATTTAGATTTAAATAGTTATTAAGGGGATTGTAAAAAGCATTTGATAATAATTTACTATTTAACATCTATAGATATTGCAGCTCAATATTAGTTTTGTAAAAATTGTTTCGTTTTTTTGGTTCTAAATTTAACCCCAAAATCATAATTAAAAGGTTAAATATGAGATTGAGATTTCACTTTCATATGGTTTCAATAGGCTATTTAATGTAGAGCTATTTAAATTTGTAAAAAACTGACAATTAGGTTTTTGGTTTTTATTGTTCAGTAAATTGTTGTTTTCCAACACGGCTTTAGTTTGTCGTGCAACAGCTCTTCCAGAATCTATAATCTCTACATTTTCAGGAAGTAATTTTTTTATTTGAGGAATTAAATAAGGATAGTGGCTACATCCAAGCACCAAATAATCAATATTTGCTTTAATCATAGGATCCAGAAATTTTTGCAAAAGCATCAAGGTCTCCGGGTTGTTAATTAGATTGTTCTCCACGATAGGGACTAATCCTTCGCCAATTACTTCTATTACATTTATCTGATTTGCATATAGCTCTGATGTCTTTGTGAATAATGAGCTTTGTAATGTGCCTTTTGTAGCAAGAATACCAATTTGCTTTGTTTTTGTTTTGAGTGCAGCAGGCTTAATTGCAGGTTCAATTCCAATGAAAGGGAGATCATAATTTTTACGTAAAAAATCTATGGCATTAGTCGTGGCGGTATTGCAAGCAACAACAATGATTTTTGAACCTAAAGCGATAAGCTTTTCAGTATTTTTTATACTTAAGGATTGGATTTCCTTTTGAGATTTGTGCCCGTAAGGAGCGTTTTTACTGTCAGCAAGATAGATAGTGTCTTCGTTGGGAAGAAGGGAGTGTATTTCTTTCCAGATAGAAGTGCCACCCACTCCTGAGTCAAAAATACCTATGGGTTGATTGTTCATTGTATAAAAATAAAAACTGCTCGTCAATAAACGAGCAGTTTTTAGAATTATTTAAAAATTATTTATTCTTAGATGCCTAATTCTCTTTTTACAGCTACTAATAAATCTTCACCATCAGCAACAATTAAACCGCTTCCGGGAGTGGCATCCAAGACATATTGAATTCCTTTCTCTTTAGCAACTTTCTCAATGGCTTTTTTAGCTTTATCAAAAAGAGGGGAGAATAAGTCTCCTTCTTTTTTTTGCAAATCGGTACTTGCATTTTGTCTGTATTCACCTATTTTTCGTTCTGCAGATTGTAATTCCTCAGCACGTTTTCTGTTTTCATCTTCAGTTTTTGTATTGGCTTCAGATTCATACAAGGTGTATTTAGATTGTAGTTCTCTTAGCATTGAACTAATCTCAGCTTCATAAGTTTTTCTTACGCGCTCTAATTCATTTTGGGCTGATTTTGTCTCGGGCATGGCTTCTATTAATGCTTGCGTATCAATATGAGCCGTTTTCTGTGCATTTACAAAACTAGTAGCTCCAAGAATGATTGCTATTGCTACTAATAAAGATTTCATTTTTTTCATTGTGGTGTAATTAAGTGTTTAGAAATTGTTTTTAGTGATTATTGTCTTAATAAGTGCCTCCTCCATCTTCATCTTCTTCAGATACTTGAGGGGGTTGATTGTTGTTTCTAGCATTTCTGATTGAATCTTGTCTTTGTTTTCTTTCTTCAATGAGTTTATTTCTTCTTTCTTCTTGCTCTTGAATTCTTGCTGTTCTAATTGAATCTTGAACTCTTCTCCTTTCGGCTTGTATTTCTTCTCGGGTGGGATCATTTGAATTTGAAACATTCTTTCCATCACTTTCTGATTCAGATGTTGAATCTCCATCACCCTCATTATTTCGATTTTGAGCAGATTGACGTCTTGCATCAAATTCTGCTTGCTTAGCTGCCCTTACTGAGTCTCTAATTCTTTTTCTTTCTTCTAGAAGTGCTTCTCTTTCTGCCTTTCTGTCTTCCAAGGCTTGCTCTCTTTCATTGAGACTTTTGTCTTGTTCATCTGAAACTGCGTCTCTAGCTTCAATATCTCTTTTGTCTTGTCTGCTTTCTGCTTGGGTTCTTCTTGCAGCCCGGTTTATAATTCTAATGACTTGGTCACTGATATCGTTGCGTTCAGCCGCATAGAGCATAACAACATCGGCAGATTTATCAAAAATAAAGTCATATTGTCTATTCCCTGCAATTTCTTGAACAGCTGTGAAAACTTGATCTTGGATGGGTTGAACGAGTTGACGTTTTTGTATCATCAAATCTCCATTGGGACCAAAGCGGTTTTGCTGATATTCAAAAAGTTGATCTTCTTTAATTTTAATGTCTTCCTCGCGTTCTTCAACAAGTTCTTTTGTTAGTAATACACTCTCATTACTAAGATTGAGTTTTAGATTGTCAATCTCCTTTTGTTGATCTTCAATGTCTTTTCTCCAGCGTTGAACTCTTCCGTCAAGTTGAGTCAAAGCTTCTTGGTATTCTGGAACGTTTTCAAGAATGTATTCCATATCAATATAGCCAATTGTCACACCTCTTTGAGAGTATGCCTCAAAAGTTATTGAAGTCAAAAGAATAAAAAGACTGAATAAAAATAGCTTGTTCTTCATAATCTTGGTTGTTTTAAGAAAATATCGTGCCAAATTTAAAATTGCTGCCCAATAATAAAATGTGTTTCCCACCCATTTGGTTGAAAAGTTCCCGGTATGGGGTCAAATCCATAACCAAAATCAATTCCTAGTAGTCCAAATGCGGGCATAAATATACGAATTCCTAGGCCGGCAGAACGATTAATTTGAAACGGATTGTAATTTTTAAAGCTGTCATAAGTGGCACCCCCTTCCACAAATGTCAGCGCATATATTGATGCCATTTGTTTTAATGTAATGGGGTATCTCAATTCTAACGAAAACTTATTAAAAATAGTATTTCCATCTTGCGAAGATAAGGATTGGTTTGGATATCCCCTCATGGAAATAATTTCTCTTCCATCTAGACTAAAAGCTCCAAGACCATCACCACCCATAAAGAATCGCTCAAATGGAGGAACTCCACGGTCTAAATTATAAGCTCCTAAAAACCCAAATTCGGCTTGTGGCCTTAAAACCAATTTATCAACAATGGTTGTGTACCAGGTTCCTTTAAATTTAATTTTATAGTATTCAAGCCAGTTAAATCGTTTTTGATCTATTAAACTTTGATTGGGTGTTCCGTCCGGATTTTGAAATTCGGGGTCACTGCTTAAGCGACTGTATTTAACTCCGTTGAAAAGTGAGTAGGGAGGGGTTACTTTTGCTGTGACGCTAAAATTGGAACCGCCAACAGGGAAAATGGGGTTATTAAAGGTGTTGTCTCTTGTTAAACCAATGGTGTAGGCCAAGTTGTTTGAAAAACCATCACCAAAGGTAAATAGTCCGGTATTGTAATTTTTTAAATTGTAATGTTGAAAACTCAAAGCATGAGATAATACAAAGTGATCATCTGGCCATTGTAGCCTTTTGGCTAAGCCCACAGAACCTCCTGTAATCAAGAAGCGTCTGTTACGATCTGCTTCCCTTGCCTGAAAGTCATATAGAAACTGAATGGTATGAGAGAATGAAAAACTAAATTGAACAGGCTTTTTACCTCCAAGCCAAGGTTCTACGAGTGAAAGGCTATACGTTTGATAAAAACTACTTGCCTGTGCTCTTAGAGATAATTTTTGACCATCTCCCATGGGTAAAGGTTTGTATGCCTCGCCGTTAAAAATATTTCTTAATGAGAAGTTATTAAAGGAGAGTCCAAGTGTACCCACAAAGCCTCCACCTCCAAAACCTCCTTGCAATTCGATTTGACTGGCACCACTTTCTTCAACACTAAACTCCATATCGAGCGTTCCGGTATTGGGGTCTGGATTTATGAAATTTGGAGCGATACTTTCTGGGTCGAAAAATCCCATTTGACCGAGTTCTCTAATGGTTCTAATTACATCTCTTTTGCTGTATTTTTGACCGGGCCTTACTCGTAGTTCTCTGTAAATAACGTGATCATTAGTCTTGTTGTTTCCAACAACCGTTACATTATTAAAGTAAGCTTCTCTGCCTTCAAATATTCTTATTTCAAAGTCAATGGTGTCATTTTGGATATTTACCTCCACTGGATTAATGCGAGAGAATAAATACCCGTTGTTTTGATAAGCATTTGTTAAATCATCTGCATCAGGGTCTGAATCGTCTGCAATTCTTTTATCAAGTAAGATTCCGTTATAGACATCACCTTTTTTAATGCCGAGGAAGTTTCTGAGTTCCTGATCTGTATAAACACTGTTACCAATAAACCGAATATCTCCAAAGTAATGTTGTTTTCCTTCCTCAATATTGAGGAATAATTCCAATCTTTTATCATTAACTACTGCGAGTGAATCTGATGTAATACGAGCATCGCGATAACCGTTTTCTTTGTATTTGTTAATTAGGGATACTTGGTCCTCAAGAAAAGCTTCTTTAGCATATTTTGAGCGTTTGAAAAGTCGCAAAGGATTTATCTGTTTGGTTTTTTTCATTGAACGTCGCAACTTTTTATCACTTAACGCATCATTGCCTTCAATATGGATTTTGGAAATTTTTACTTTATTGCCCTTATCAATATTAATGCTTAAATTTTGACCTACTTCAGTTCCGGTTGAGTCTATTTCTGGTGATGACTTTAGAAGGACATTGGCGAAGTAAAAACCATCTTTTTTATATTTGTTGGTTATATAGTTTTTTGTTGTGGTTAGGAGGTTTTTTGTTATTTTAGTTCCGGAAGTAAGATTTAATTCTTTTTGTAATTCTTTAACTCTACCTTTTCTGATGCCTGTGATGGTAGCTTCATTTAAAGTGGGGAGTTCTGTTATATTTATTTCTAGGTTTGCAGTATTTCCTTCAATACTTGTAACATAGATATTAACATCACTAAAGAGATTTTCATCCCAAAGCTTTTTAATTACATTGCTAATGCGCTCACCTGGAATAAAAATTTCTTCACCCTTTTTAAGACCAGAAAAAGCGATCACAGTAAGCTCATTGAAGCTTTGAGACCCTGTAACAGTTATTTCACCAATGGTGTATTTTTTTCCGGTATCTAATTGGTTTTGTTGAGATAAGGCCAAAATTGGCAATAAAACCAGACATAATATAGTAGTATGTAATTTTAATCTTAGGTTTTTTAAGACTAAATTAGTTAAGTTGATCACTTGTTTTTCCAAATCTTCTTTCTCTGTTTTGATAATTTATGATTGCTTCAAAAAGATGTTCTTTATTAAAATCGGGCCAAAGAACATCAGTGAAATAAAGCTCTGCATAGGCAATTTGCCACAATAAAAAATTACTAATGCGTTGTTCTCCACTGGTTCTTATAAGCAAATCCACATCGGGTAATTTTCGCGTGTAAAGATGCTCATTAATAACCGTTTCGTCAATATTTTCAATAGAAATTATATTATTTTTAACTTTAGTACTTATTTCCTTGATTATTTTTGTTATTTCCTCTCTGGAACCATAGCTCAAGGCTAGTGTGAGTACCATTTTGTTGTTTTCTTTTGTTTTTTCCATGACCTCTTGAAGCTCTTTAAAAACTTTTGAAGGCAGTGATTCAATATTTCCAATGGCATGAAGCCTAATTTTGTTTTTTTGCAGGGTGTCAATTTCTTTTTTAAGGGATGAAACCAGGAGATTCATTAAGGTTTTTACTTCCATCTTAGGTCTGTTCCAGTTTTCTGTTGAAAAAGCATACAATGTGACAAATTTTATCCCCAAATCACCACAGCCCTCAACCACTTCTTTCACTGCATTGGCGCCTTTTTCATGACCGGCTGTGCGAAAGAGCCCTTTTAATTTTGCCCATCGACCATTCCCATCCATAATCACTGCAATGTGATTTGGTAATCTGGAGGGTATTATTTGATCTTTTAAACTCATATGACTAAAAGGTGCAAAAACAGGGTTTTCTTCCAAACATAACTGTTAAATTGATTCCTGTGAAAACATACCAATCATTACCGTTTAGGTTTCCAAATTTTAAATTTGGGTCGCTTGCTTTTTCACCGGTGGGGTCGCTGCCGTCGAGGTTGTCAGTAAATGTATATCTGGCTCCTATTTCAGCACCAAAAACCATATGTCTTCCAATTGTCATTTTGTAACCCACAACCATTGGGATTGCAAAAGCCCAGTCATTTCCATATTTTTGAATCTGGTTATTCTGGCCCAAAAATAAGCTTTCATAATTAAAATAAGTAATCCCTGTGTATAAATATGGTGCATTTTGTGGTTTCATTGCGTGGGTGTTGAATTCCCAAAAGGTAAATTCGATACCCAAAGAGGCCTCTAGGGCTCTGTTTTTAAAAGACAAGTCTCGTTGTTGTCTGCGAGTTTCTTTTGAGTCAGCATCATCTGAATTGAAGCGGGCATACATAGCAGAAAACCGAAATGAATGCCGTGGGGTTCTGTTCCACCTAAATAAGCCCCCAATTGCAATATCATTGGGACTAATATAATTTGTCGGTCCAATATCACCAATATAATTTGCGCCACCAAGTAACCCACCTATTTCATAGGTCTGGGATTGTGCGATTTGAATGGATGTTACTGCTAGTAAAGCGGTGATCAAATACTTCATAAAACCTAAAAAGTTTGCAAATATAACAATTAAGTTTGGGCTGCAATAGCTATTGCAGAATAGTCTCATTTGATTAACAACCTTTGTGGTAAATTATTGTCTAATTGCGCTTGTCTTCTCCCCATAATAACTTTTTTCGAAGTGTTTTTATAAAACTTTCTTCTTGAAGTTGAATCATTTTTATAGTAAAAGGGGATTTTTTAATAATAATGACAGACTCATTATCAAAACTGGCAATTCTTGAGTCTAGTGAGACCAAGTAATTGTCTTCCCTTCCCGAAACTTTTAATTTTATTTCAGTAGAATCCGGAACTACGATGGGCCTTGCGTTTAGATTGTGAGGAGCGATGGGAGTTAAAATTAAACTGGAGGAACTCGGTTCAAGAATGGGACCACCACAGCTTAAAGAATATCCTGTTGATCCAGTTGGAGTTGATATGATCAAGCCGTCAGACCAATAGGAGGTGAGGAACTCATTGTTAAGATACGTATCCACTTTTATCATAGAGGTGGTGTTTTTTCTAATAACACTTATTTCATTCAATGCAAAATTGAGAGTGTGAATATCTTGGTTTTTGGGAGATACATCAATGCTTAATAAACTGCGTTCTGAAATGTTGTAATTTCCTTCAAGTATTTTTTGAACACTGGAGCTGATTTCTTCTTTTTGAATGCTGGCTAAAAACCCAAGTCGCCCGGTATTGATTCCGGCAAGAGGGATGTTTAAGTCTTTTATATAAGTGATGGATTTTAAGATTGTACCATCACCACCAATACTGAAAAATAAATCAAAACTTGAATCTAGTTCTTTGAAAGTGGAAAATTGAAATTTTGATGATTCGATATTTTGATTCTCAACAATAAGATTGTAAAAATTTTCTTCAATGTAAATGGAGACTTCCCCTTTTCTTAATACATCAAATAACAACTCTATAGAGACGCTAGAATCTTCATGATAAAACTGTCCAAAAATTCCAACTTTTAAAGGCTTCATTGTATTTGTTTTAATGTGCGGTTGAAATTCATTTCTTATGTGTCTTTTAAATTAAAATCACCTTTTCACTAATAATAATTAACCTATAACAACTATATATTAAGGTATTTGTCCAGATAATCTGAACGCTCTTTTAAATTATCTGTCCATTTATCTTCTTCGTGGCTGGAAACAATGTCATAACCATAACGCCTAAAGGTTTGAGCAATCGCGCTTATTTCAGTAAACCCAACTTTTAAAGTCGTTTGTGTTTTTTCACCACTTACTTCAGAAACAAATACCCCTAAAACTTTTGTGTTATTAGACTCCACTATTTGGCAAATCTCACTAAAGGAAAACTCCCTTGACCCCTTTTCCACAACCATAATAGCACCGGTTTCATTTAAAAAAGGCGTATTGTTGAACAAGCTCATGATGTCTGCAAGTTCAAAGTATCCTAAATACATATTTGTATCGCTTAAAACAGGCATAATGTTACTTGCTTGCTTTGCAAAGGCCTCAATAATGTCAAGCCAGTTTGTGTTCTCCCTAACGTAAAATGGCTCAATAGCATAGGTATAATCAGAAAGGCTTTTTTGAATATCAAAACAATGGGCATCAGTTTCTGAAACACATCCCATAAAAACGCCATCTTTTGTCACCGGGATATGAGAATACGTCAACTGATTAAAAACCTCTTTGACATCTACTAAAAGTGTGTTGATGTCAAAAGGATCAATATCATGAATGATGTATAAACTTGTTTCCAAAACTTAAAATTTTTTATGCAAAATAATTAAAATAGTACGTAGGTGGTTATTCAACTTTGTATTTTTACACTTCAAAAATACAATTTATGACAAAGCTAAGTGTAAATATTAACAAAATTGCAACGTTGCGAAATGCCAGAGGTGGTATTATACCCAATTTAGTTGAAGCAGCACGACGAATACAAGAATTTGGAGCACAGGGCATCACTATACACCCGCGACCTGATGAACGTCATATCACTCGTCAAGATGCCTATGATTTAAAACCTGTTGTCTATACTGAATACAATATTGAAGGCAATCCCTTCAGGCCTTTTTTGGATATGGTGTTGGAAATAAAACCCACCCAGGTAACTTTAGTTCCCGATGGCGATGATGTGCTCACTTCAAACGCCGGCTGGGATACATTGAAACACAGAGATTATTTAATAGATATCATTACTGAATTAAAACAAAATGGCATTCGCACCTCCATTTTTGTGGACCCTGATCTGAAGATGATTGAAGGCGCCAAAGCCACGGGCACAGATAGAATCGAACTCTACACGGAAGCTTTTGCTCACCAATATCAACTTGGGAATGAAAACGGGATAAAACCATATGCTGAATGTGCTGTACTTGCAAACAAATTGGGACTAGGTATCAACGCCGGGCATGATTTGTCATTGGACAACATCACTTTTTTTAAACAAAATATTCCGGGTTTACTAGAAGTCTCCATTGGTCATGCGTTGATTTCTGAGTCTTTGTATCTCGGTCTGGAAAATGTGGTGGGGATGTATTTGCATAAGTTGAAACATTAAATTACCTTATAATTATATCGTAAAATTAAATCAAAATGAAAACTCTCCACTCAAACATAGAAGGCGCCGGAACCCCCTTTTTAATTCTCCACGGGTTTCTCGGGATGGGCGACAATTGGAAAACCCTGGGAACTCGCTTTGCCGAAAATGGCTATGAAGTCCATATGATTGACCAGCGTAACCACGGCCGCAGTTTTCACGATGATACCTTTAGTTATGAAGTGATGGCTGAAGATGTCAAACACTATTGCGACCACCACGGCTTAACAAATTTTGTGTTGCTCGGGCATTCTATGGGAGGAAAAACCGCTATGTTGTTTGCTGCCAAATATCCAGAATGTGTCTCAAAACTGATAATTGCAGACATTGCTCCAAAACACTATCCACAACACCATCAGGATATTTTAAAAGGTTTGAGTTCGTTGAATTTTAAGGCGATGGACTCCAGAGGTGATGCTGATGACCAATTGAAAGCAACTATTTCAAACAAAGGAATCAGACAATTTCTACTTAAAAACCTGTATCGAATTGGTCAGGATGACTTTGCTTTGCGTATAAATCTTCCTGTTCTAGTTGAAAACATCGAAGAAGTAGGGAAAGCGCTCCCGGAAAATGCAAACTACAACGGTGAAGTCTTATTTATGAGAGGTGAGCAATCGGGGTACATAGAAGATATCGATATGCTGCAAATTCATCAACATTTTCCTAAAGCAAAATTGGTAACCATCCCAAACGCTGGTCACTGGTTGCACGCTGAGAATCCGGATGGTTTTTTAGAAGAAGTGATGACGTTCTTTAAATATGAATTCGTTCTCAAAGGAATATTTACTATCTTTAGAAGTCACTAATTTTTTAAACTCAAAAAAATGAAACTAATTTTTCAACTATTATTAACAGCTATTGTGGTTTTGGTATTGGCTGAAGTATTGCCCGGTGTGGGTGTTGAGTCCTTTGTAACATCCTTAATTGTTGCAGTAGTATTGGCGCTTTTAAATATGACAGTTAAACCTCTGTTGGTGTTCTTAACGCTGCCGGCTACATTAATTACTTTTGGATTATTCATGCTAGTTATCAACGCAGTGATCATCCTTCTTATTGATTGGTTAATTCCCGGTTTTGGTGTAGATGGTTTCTGGTGGGCACTCTTGTTCAGTTTGTTATTGACCATTGCACAATCAGTCCTTTTTAGGTTAACTGAAAAGAAATAAAAATTACTATAACCCAAAGGGTTAAAGCTTTTGCGGTATCCATAAATTATCGTATTTTTGCACCCGTTTTTAAATGAGAATTGCACACTGCTTTCTCAGCTAAAAACGGGTTATTCTTTAAACATACGATACATGAACATTACAAAACAAGACATTGACAGTCTAAATGCCATCTTAAAAGTTGATATTTCAAAAGATGATTACGCTCCCCGCGTAGAAAAAATTCTAACAGATTACAGAAAAAACGCCAATATCCCCGGTTTTAGAAAAGGACATGTGCCTATGGGTATGATCAAAAAGCAATATGGCAAAGCCGTGTTGCTCGATGAGGTAAACAAATTGATTCAGGAATCATTACACAAATACCTCACAGAAGAAAAACTGGATGTTTTGGGCAACCCGCTACCCAAAAATGAAATGGGTATCGACTGGGACGCAGATGATTTTGCCTTTGAATTTGAATTGGGCTTAGCGCCAAAATTTGAAATCGACCTGGAAAAGAAAGCTATCACAGACTATAAAATTGTTGCAGATAAAGAGTTTGTTGACAATCAGATTAAAACCATCAGAAAGCAATATGGTAAACTCATTTCTAAAAATGAAATTGCTAAAGGTGATGAAGTCACAGGAACGTTCAAAAATGAAGAAAAAGGAATTGACAATAAAGCCACATTTTCTTTAGATAAAATAAAAGGAAAAAGCAATTAGATCAGCTCTTTGGTGCTAAAGTGGGTGACACCCTATCTCTAAAAACCAAAGGTCTTTTTGAAGATGACCACGACAATCAAACCTTTTTAAAAGTGGAGCACGATGATGCCCACGGTTTAGATATTGAAGTAACTTTGACTATTGAAGAAGTAAATGCTCGCGAAGAAGCTGAAATGAATCAGGAGCTTTTTGACAAGCTTTTTGGAAAAGATGTCGTGAAGTCTGAAGACGAAGTAAGAGCTAAAATTAAGGAAGATGCCGAAAATCAATTTCAACAACAAGCAGACCAAGTCTTATTAAACAATGTAGTAGAAAGCTTGATTGAAAACACAAAATTTGATCTTCCGGGTGAATTTCTTACTCGTTGGATTCAAAAAAGCGGCGAACAGGAATTAACTGAAGAAGAAGCTAAAGCAGAGTATGAGCGTTCAGAAAAGGGTTTGCGCTATCAACTCATTGAAGGAAAATTAATGGCAGACAATAATTTGCATGCAAACTTTGATGAATTGAAAGACTACACCAAAGCAATGGTCGCCTCACAAATGATGCAGTATGGACAAATGAGTCCCGCTGAGGAGGAAATGGATAGCATCGCAGCAAGAATCCTTTCAAATCAGGATGAAGCAAAACGCCTTGCCGAACAATTAAACCAACAAAAAATGTTGAAATTCTTTAAGGAAAAAGCCAAATTGAAGACTAAAGAAATTTCTTATGATAAATTTGTGAAAGAAGCTTATCAGTAAATCAACGATAAATTGGTTATATTTAGGCGTTGAATGAACACATTTGACGCCTTTTTTTAACTTAAAACAGTACAGTAAATTATATGGATTACGGAAAAGAATTTGAAAAGTATGCTACCAAACACCACGGCGTGAGTAGCACTTATTACAACAAGATTGTAAGCAGCATGACACCTTATATTATTGAGGAACGTCAATTAAATGTAGCTCAAATGGATGTGTTTTCTAGATTGATGATGGATAGAATCATCTTTATGGGTACACAAGTGAACGATCAGGTTGCAAATATCATTCAGGCACAATTGCTCTTTTTAGAAAGTACAGATGCTTCAAAAGATATTCAGATTTATATCAATTCACCAGGTGGAGGTGTCTATGCCGGTTTGGGAATCTATGACACTATGCAATTCATAAAACCCGATGTGGCCACGATTTGTACAGGTATGGCTGCTTCTATGGGTGCGGTACTGTTATGTGCAGGCCAAAAAGGGAAACGCAGCGCCTTGCCACACTCAAGAATTATGATTCACCAACCCATGGGAGGTGCTCAAGGGCAGGCAAGTGACATAGAAATCACAGCACGAGAAATTATGACCTTAAAAGAGGAATTATACCAAATCATTGCAAAACACTCAGGTCAAACCTATGATAAAGTCTATGAAGACAGTGATCGAGATTACTGGATGAAAGCAGAAAAAGCGCTCGAGTATGGTATGATTGACGAAATATTAACAAGAGAGAAGAAATAATTCAAAGTTTAGAGTTTAAGGTTCAAGGTTGTTTTGAACATTGAATCTTGAACATGGAACCTGAAACCATATATTATGGCAAAAGAAAATTTAGAATGTTCCTTTTGTGGACGTAAAAAAGCCGAAACCAATCTTTTGATTGCCGGTTTGGACGCACACATTTGTGACAGATGTATAGAGCAGGCTCATGGAATTGTAATGGAAGAAGCAACACATTCCTCCAAATCACAATTGTCCGGTGAGTTGATGTTGAAAAAACCAAAAGCCATCAATGATTTCTTAAATGAATACATCATTGGACAAGAACATACCAAGAAAGTAATGTCTGTTGCTGTCTACAACCATTACAAACGATTGTTGCAACCAGACTCAAATGATGATATTGAAATTCAAAAGAGTAACATCATAATCGTGGGTCAAACCGGAACCGGTAAAACCCTCATTGCTAAAACTATTGCTAAAATGCTCAACGTGCCGCTGGCCATTGTCGATGCTACAGTACTTACAGAAGCCGGCTATGTGGGTGAAGATGTTGAAAGTATTTTAACCCGTTTGCTTCAGGCGGCAGACTATGACTTAGACAAAGCACAAAATGGTATTGTTTTTATTGATGAAATCGATAAAATTGCCAGAAAGAGTGATAACCCATCAATCACCCGTGATGTTTCCGGGGAAGGTGTGCAACAAGCTTTACTAAAACTTTTGGAAGGAACCACTGTAAATGTACCACCAAAAGGAGGTAGAAAACATCCCGATCAAAAGTTTATCGAGGTCAATACTGAAAATATCTTATTTATTGCCGGTGGCGCTTTTGACGGAATTGAAAAGAAAATCAAACAACGACTCAATCTTCAGGCGGTTGGTTTCAGCGCTTCAAAATCTGATGATGAAATTGAAAGAGACAATCTTTTGCAATACATCATACCCAAAGATTTAAAAGATTTTGGGTTAATCCCTGAGATTATTGGACGACTACCGGTTTTAACACATATGAACCCTCTGGATAAGAAAACACTAAGAGCCATATTAACCGAACCCAAAAACGCCATCATCAAACAATATGAAAAACTGTTTGAGATGGACAATATTAAATTCACCATAGAGGATGAAGCCCTCGATTTTATTGTTGACAAGGCGATAGAATACAAACTGGGCGCCCGTGGTTTACGTTCACTCTGTGAGTCTGTATTAACAGATGCTATGTTTGAAATGCCCGGTACAGATGATGAAGCTCTGGAAGTGACAAGAGAATATGCCGAGAAAAAACTTAACAACTCTGCCATTAAAAAATTAAAAGCGGTTTCTTAAACAAGGATAACCCCTTTTAAGATTTTTGAAAAGTTTCAAAAGCCTTTAACAAATAATCAATCTTTAAAAAAGTACAAAAAAACCCTTAAGAATTTTCTTAAGGGTGATTTTTTTGATCTTAGGGTTATGTAGTATTTTTATGGTGTAGCAATAATGGTTCGTGGTTTTTTTAAAATTTGTTGCTTCACAATTTCTTTATTTTCTTTAAGGGTAAATGTTACCTCTTCATTCTGTTTTAATTTGGTTTCTTTCGCGACACTACAAGAAAATACTGTGGAGCTGAAAAGGACTACTAAAACAATATAAACTAAATTTTTCATGCGGTGCTTATCTTATTTGGTGGCACAAACTTAAGTCGTAAGAATTCTCCTAACAAAACTATTAGTTGAAGTTCACAGAAATTCGTTAAAGTGTTCAATTTTATAGAAAGAGCTGTAATTATAGAAAAGTCAATAAGTTAGAAGAGTTTTTTTCGAAAAATTAAGTGTTTAATCGATAGCTGTTTTTCAGCTTACAAATTTAAATGGATTAATTCCTCAAGAAAATCTCTGGAATTTGATAATCGGGGTACTTTATGTTGCCCTCCAAGTTTGCCTTCTTTTTTGAGCCAGTCATAAAACAGGTTTTTTCGGGCTACATTGATTTTAAGTAAGTTTAGAGTGGTATTGTTAAAGCGTTTTGCCTCATAATCACTATTTACGTTTTGTAGCGCGATGTCAAGTTGAACTGTAAAGTCATCAACAGACTGTGGAGGTGTTTTAAATTCAATCATCCACTCGTGGGCTCCTTTATTTCTGCCTTGCATGAAAATGGGAGCTACTGTGTAGTCCACAATTTCTGAATGAGTTGCTTTTGTAACTTTTCTAAGGGCTTCTTCTGCGTTTTCAATAATGAGTTCTTCACCAAATACATTGATGTGGTGTTTCGTTCTTCCTGTTACTTTGATGCGGTATGGAGAAACGGAAGTGAATTTTACGGTATCGCCAATTTTATAGCGCCATAAACCGGCATTGGTTGTAATCACAATCGCATAATTCTTTCCGATTTCAACTTCGTTCAATGGTATTATTTTTTCAGATGTTGAACCATAAGAATCCATAGGGATAAACTCATAAAATATTCCATAATCAAGCATCAATAGTAATTCTTTGACACTATTTTGATCTTGAATGGCAAAAAATCCCTCTGAAGCATTGTAGATTTCGTAATATCGAAAACTATCTTTTGGTAATATTTTATTGTATTGTTCAATATAGGGGTCAAAACTCACTCCGCCGTGAAAATAAACTTCCAGATTCGGCCAGATATCAAAAAGAGTATCTTCTCCGGTGGTTTCCAATACCTGATTGAGTAACACCAACATCCATGAAGGAACACCTGCAAGGCTCGTTACATTTTCCTGAACAGTTTCATTAACAATGGCTTGCATTTTAGTTTCCCAATCTGCCATCAGGGAAACCTCGTTGCTTGGTGTGCTGCTAAATTCTGCCCAAAAAGGCATATTGGCAATCAATATGGCCGATAAATCACCATAAACAGTTCCATTGTCTTTGTATAACTCTTTACTTCCGCCAAGGCGTAATCCTTTACCAACAAACAATTGTGATTCAGGATTGTTATTTAAATACATACATAATAAATCCTTACTGGCCGCATAGTGACAGTCTTCTAGTGACTCAACACTCACGGGTATAAATTTACTTTTTCCTGCGGTTGTGCCACTCGATTTTGCAAACCATTTAATGGGTGTGGGCCAAAAAATATTGTTTTCTCCCAAGCGGGAACGCTCAATTGTAGCTTCTACATCCTCATAAGTTGAAATGGGAACCCGCTCACAAAATGTTTTGTAATTACTGATTGTTGAAAAATCATATTTTGTACCAATCTCAGTATTTTTTGCGGTTTTGATGAGGTTGTTTAATAACTCCATTTGAACCTCATTGGGATACTTGAGAAACAATTCAATTTGATGAAATCGTTTCTTTAAAAACCATGATGCAATGGAATTGACAATTGGTATTGGCATAAAAAAAGTATCTTTAGTGCGATATACTACTTTGTAAATTTAAACTTAATTTTTTGTAATGCAATACCACGGCGTCTTAACCAAAATGCAAACCGAGTTTACGAACCCCATTCAGTACTACTTAGTATTTGAGAATGACTTTCTTAACCTCAATCAGCTGCTGGGAAAAAAAATAAAAATTCAATTTGCGGGCTATCAATGTTTATCGTGTGGATTGGATAGAAAAATCTTCAGGCAGGGGTTTTGTTATGATTGTTTTTACAGCACCCCGGCTGCAGGCGACTGGATTATGAACCCTGAGCTGAGTAAAGCACATCTCGATATTGAAGACCGTGATTTAGTTTATGAAAAAAAAGTACAATTGCAACCTCACATCGTTTATCTGGCCAACTCCAGCAATGTCAAAGTGGGTGTCACCCGAAAAAGCCAAATCCCCACACGATGGATTGATCAGGGTGCCCATGAAGCCATTGAAATTGTGGAAGTCCCTAACCGTTACCTCGCCGGAATTACTGAGATTGCTTTGAAAGAACATGTTTCTGACAAAACCAACTGGCGAAAAATGCTCACAAATAATGTGCTAGATTTGGATTTGGTAGCCATAAGAGATTCCTTAAAACAATACATCCCTGAAGAAGCAAAGGAGTATTATATCCCCACAAATACGGAAACCAACATCCATTTCCCGGTGTTGCAATACCCCACAAAGTTAACCACCTTAAACCTGGAGAAAACTCCGCAGCATGAAGGGGTTTTAAAAGGTATCAAGGGGCAATATCTGCTTTTTGAAAATGATGTGGTGTTCAATGTGAGGAGTAGTGAGGGTGTTGTGGTGGATATTAGTTTAGGTTAATAGTAAAAATTCCAAAATTCAAATTCCAAATTCCAACTTGCTGTGAGGTTTTTTTAAACCTTGATATTCTTTGCGTGATATTTTTAAAGAACTTGAAGTTACTATATAAATACAGTGCTTAAAACAAAAACAGTCTTACGTCATAAGTCTTGGAGTCTTATGTCGATTAGTCAATCAACCGCTTCTCAATATAGTTGGAATTCATAACACCCAGTGCACCCATATAACTCATTTTAAAAGTAACCACATCACCCACTTTGTATTCTTTTTGGGTGTCTGTGACATTCAAAACCAGCATATCTGAACTGGCACCAATAAATGCCAGGTCGGTATCGATGGGAAATAAATAATCAATTTTAGAAATATCCAGAAGACCAATATCCAGTATGGCTCTTTTTTGGAGCGTTCCAAATTCGCTTTCGTCAATTTCAAAAGTTTCTCCAGAGGGGTTGGCTTCCATTTCGCCATAAGGAATGGCAGGTTTTTCAGTGATTTCAATAATCTCTGAGTGGAGCAGAAAGACATCATCTTTCATACCTTCAATGGTTTCGTTTTCAAATAAATCAACACCAAAGAACAAAGTTTCCCCAATTCTAAAATGATTGACACCCTTTGGCACCAGTCCTTTCATCAATAAAGGAACCATCACAGAAGATCCACCTGAAACTCCAATAATTTTCTTTCCAAACTTGGCTTCAATCAGTTGTTCATACAGGCTTAATTGTATCAGCTTGTCTTTGCTGGGCATCACACCACTCAGGCAGTTGAGGTTGGAACCAATACCCACCACTTCAATGTTGGGCAATTCAAATACTTTTTGATAAAAGTCAATGAGGTCTTCGCCCATAATACCTTCACGGAGGTCACCTAGTTCAATCATAATAATTACCCGGTGAATTTTTTCCTGTTTGACCGCTTCTTTGGAGAGCCATTTGATGGTACTGAATTCTGTATTAAAACTCACATCAGCAAATTTTACAATATCAGGGATGATTTTCTTTGCCGGTGGTTTGATGTAAATGGTTTCTTTGTGTGGTGCAAGGGATTTGATGGTTTTTAAATTCCCCAGTCGGGCATCACACACTTGTTCGGGGCCCAGGGTGAGGAGGTAATCCAGGTATTTCTCGTTTCCGCAAAGCATTTTTAAAACGGGAGCCCATTCAATGTTATTTTCGCCAAATAACTTTTGAAGAAACCGGTAGTTTTGATTTAAAGATGATTTACTTAATGTGACAAATGCCATAATTTATTTATTGTGACCCAGGGGTCTATTTTTTACAATCAAATACAAAAATAGGGAAATTAAAACGCCTATAAGAATCGGGTCAAACCCAAAGGGTATTTGAATTTCTAAAAAGGTAAGCAATAAGGTTGAGAACCCACCGAAAAGCATGGCCAAAAGTGCTGCGAGCGGTTTTTTCTTTTTTGACCAAAGCATGCCCAATACGGGAACCAACAATCCAGAAACCATAAAGGCATAAGAGAGTAGCATCAGGTCAAGCACGCTGGTCATATAACTCGCGATGAGTACTGCACTAAAACCTATGATAAAAGTAATCACTTGGGATATGAAAATTGCCCTGGGATTATCCTCTTTCAGTCCCAGGATGTCTGTTACAAAATTTCCTGAAGAAGCCAGCAAACAGCTATCGGCCGTGGACATAATAGCAGAAAAATAAGCGGCCATCATCAAGCCCATGAGTCCGGCGGGGAGGATGTTTTTGAGCAAGAGCGGTAAACCAATCTCAGGATCCATCGTGGCGACCTGAGCAAAACCATCGGCGATAAAGAGGCCTTGTTCTGCACCCACGCGCGCCAGTAGCCCAAGGGCAATTCCCATAAAAGCCATCACAGGCCATTCAAACAATCCGGCGATATACCAAGCTTTTTTAGCTGTTTTTTCATCTTTACAAGCATAGATGCGTTGGTATAAAGTCATCCCTACAAACCAGATGGGGACGATGGTGATAAACCAATTGGCAAACTCTACCCAGCTAAGGTTGGTCAATGAAAAGAATTCTGCCGGTAACACAGCTTGTATTGCATCCCAGCCACCCAGTTTAAAGTAAGCAATGGGAATGCCCACAAAGAGGAGTCCAATCATCAAAATCGCCCACTGGAAAGTGTCAGTATAGATAACTGCTTTGATGCCGCCAAAAACTGTATAGACTACGGCCACTGCCCCCATAATATAAAGGGCGTGTAGTAAATCCAGTTCGGGAAATGTACCCACGGCAAGTTTGGCTCCGGCTAAGAGTTGGGAGGAGGTAAACCCAAGATACCCAATAAATGAAATAATACCAGCTACAAGAGCAACAGTAACACCATAGTTTTCCTTAAGCAATTGCGGAAATGTCAAAAAGCGGTGTTTGTGTCCTTTGTGAATGACTTTAGGAATCAGTAAGACGGCACTCAACCAGGCACCAATCAAACCGGTAAAAAGCATCCATGAGCCTGAAAGTCCCATAACAAAACCCAGTCCTCCCAGTCCAATTGAAAATCCGCCGCCCACATCAGTAGCAACAACAGAGAGCCCCACATGAAGGCTTTTCATATTTCTTCCGCCGACATAGTAGTCGTTGGTGTTTTTGTTCTTACGATAGAAATAGAAACCAATTCCCAGAACGAGAATCAGGTAGATGGTAAATACAAGAATGTCTAAAAAAGGCATAACCTATTTTTTTAGCCGCTTTGCGCTTCAAAGCTTCTAGCGGTGAAGCCGCATTTCAAGGTATTTGTTTGTAAAACCGAGCTTTTCGTAAAGTCTTTTTGCGGGATTATCAGGTTCGACGTGAAGTGCGATATCACCTTCAGCCAGGGCGATGGCTTTTTCCATCAATGCTTTACCGATGCCTTTACCACGTGTTTTTTCGTGCACAGCGATATAGACCAATATATTTTCAGGAATGAAACCGGCCATCCCGGTTTTGTTTATAATAGTGACACCCAGGAGTTCCCCTTTCTCAAGAACAGCCAACACAAAGCCGCCTGCTGCTGAGAGAGATTCCATCGTGGCAAATTCCAAACAATTGAGAATATGTTCTTTTGGGTCACCATATTCTCCAAGATGATTGTGTAAAAAATCGACAATCTCTTGCTTTTCATTTGCATCGGGTTTAATATTATTGTTATAAATCTTAAACGAGTGCATAATGAGTTGTTTTTAGTTATCTTCTTTGTCTCTCAAGCCTTGGATGTATGAGGCTTTTTGAATTTCTTTTCTTCTTTTTACAGATTTCTTTGTAAAATGCTGATTTTCACGAAGTTTCTGAAGCACTTTTGTGTTTCTGAATTTGTTTTTCATACGCTTTAAAGCGCGTTCAATGTTTTCTCCGTCTTGTACTTTAATTTTTAACATATAAAATTATTAATTCTAAAAAGGCCTTACTAATCAGATCTTTTCTGAAAAGGAACCTTAATTTCAATAAAACTGATAAGCAATTATCATCGAGCCCGAACGGCTCTAAACAGTAGCAGTTATTTTGGAAGTGCAAATTTACAAATAATAAATTAGAAACTTATGATATGAATTTAAATTCTAATTGAGAATATTTTAAAAACATCATTTCTGTGCCGAATGCAAGAATAATTTTTGAAGTATAGTTAAAGTATTGGTGTACGCGATATTCCCGAAATCCATCGGGATTGAGAGGGCTACTTTAATTTTATAAAATACTTTGTGAATAACAAATTTATGCAAACTGACTTTCTTTTTCTTAATTTGCGGGCTTTATGGCATTTTTGTCATCAAGAAATTTTAAAATATTAAATTCCCTTCCTTTTCAGGGAATAGGGGTAGAATATGAATCAACACCAAACATACATTTCACTGGGGAGCAATCAAGGAGACAGGTATCACTATCTTCAAGAGGCTGTACAGGCTATTTTTACCGAAATAGGAAGTGTTCAAAAAATTTCTCCTGTATATGAAACCGCCTCCTGGGGCTTTGAGGCCGAGGATTTTCTCAATGCAGTGCTGCTGGTTCACACCGGTTTTTCTTCAGAGCAGGTGCTAAAAAAATTATTGAAAATAGAAAAAAAACTGGGTAGGATCCGAACAAAAAAGGACAGCTATGAATCCCGTATAATTGATTTGGACATCCTTTATTTTGATGAAGAGATAATCGCCTCAAAATCGTTGCAGGTACCTCACCTCAATCTTCATAAAAGGAAATTTATACTGCAGCCCCTCTGTGACATTGCACCGGATTTTGTTCACCCATCTACAAAAGCAACCAATATTCAAATGCTAGGTTCGTGTGAGGACGAGTCCAAAATTCAGAAAATGCAACGTTGGTTAAAAAATCCTATTTCTGCATATAATTTATCAAAATTTAGTTATGTTGCAATTGAAGGGAATATTGGTGCAGGAAAGACCACCTTAGCTGAAGCCATCGCCATTGATTTTAACGCTAAACTCGTTTTGGAGCGTTTTGCAGACAATCCCTTTTTGCCTAAGTTTTATGAAGACAAATCCAGATATGCTTTTCCGTTGGAAATGTCTTTTTTGGCTGATCGCTACCAGCAAGTGCACGATGACCTGGGACAGCTGGATCTTTTTAAAGACTTTGTTGTAGCCGATTATGATATCTACAAATCACTCATTTTTGCCAAAGTCACATTGCAGGAAGAAGAGTACAAGCTTTATCGGCGTTTGTTTGAAATGATGTACAAAGAAATCAAACGACCTGAACTGTATGTGTTCCTTTTTCAGTCAACTGATAAATTGATTGAAAATATCAAAAAAAGGGGCAGGGGATATGAACAAAAAATTGAACCCGACTATTTAGAGTCCCTGCAAAGGGGTTACCTCGATTTTATCAAATCACAATCTGAGAGTAAAGTGAGAATCATCGATATCACTGAAATGGACTTTGTTAAAAACCGAAAGGATTATCTGGAGATTTTAAGGCAAATCACTTTGGAGTAAAGCCCTTCAACTTCGAAAATAAATCCCAAACGACCACACCGGCGCTTACAGAAATATTCAAAGAATGCTTGGTGCCATATTGTGGTATTTCAATCACCGCGTCTGATTTGTTGACTACTTTTTGATCCACTCCTTTAACTTCATTTCCAAAAATCACGGCATATTTTTGATCTTTTATGGGGATAAACCCATCGAGCATCACCGCATTTTCTGCCTGTTCTATGGAAAGAATAGTGATGTTTTCCCGTTTAAGTTTTTCAATAAGTTCTATTGTGTTTTCCTCATATTCCCAATCAACAGTTTCGGTGGCACCCAGGGCTGTTTTATGAATGTCTTTGTGAGGAGGTTGTGCAGTGATGCCACATAGATAGATTTTTTCAACCAAAAAAGCATCTGCGGTGCGAAATACTGAGCCAATATTATTCAAACTCCTTATGTTGTCCAACACAATAATAAGGGGTGTTTTTTTTGCTTCTTTAAACTCTTCTTCACTTAAACGTGGGAGTTCGCTGTTATTTAATTTTCGGTATTGCATACCAACAAAATTAAGATTTTAAAACGAAAAAAGCTTTTGAACACTTCAAACTTTACCAATTCATTCTTCAGTTTGTAGTTTTAAATAAGCATCAGCTTTCTGCTTTAGAAAATGGAGGATTGTTATACGATCTTTTTTTATGGTTTCTGAATAAACAGGATCTGCTTCACAAAAGTAGAGGAAATCATAAATGACAACTTCTTCAATTTTTAATTCCTCACTTAAAAAGTAAGCAGGGAATTTTTCAAGCAATTTTTCAAGCCGTTCATTGTCTTTATCAACTTTCACTCTGTTTTTTAACATTTTAGTTCTCCCTGAAATTCCATTGATAATTCCATCCAAAGACATGGGGCCTGCGCCATAGGAAGCCGTTTTTAACTGTCTTTCAGACTGGGTTAAAACTCTAATTTCTCTATCCATAATTCCCAATGAAACAGCATTTACAACCGGGCTTGTTTTTATACTTTTTGCATCCTGATTGAGATAACCAGATAAATTGTGGTTTTTAAGGTGAATTTCATCGAGCTCTGTTGTGGCATAGCGCAACTCAACGCGCATCTTTTTGAAACAAAATGAGTAAAAGTAACCGGAATGGTTTCTTGTTGAAACTGAAGTGCCGAGATGTGCAAAGTATCCCCGATGGAAACGGCAATTTTAAATTTTCCGTAGGGATCTGTTAAAGTTCCTCTTGATGTTGAGGAATTGAAAATGTGGATACTTTCCAATTCATCGGTTGCATGATGCACCACTTCGCCTTCCAGCAAAAACTGCTGTGCTGGAGAGCACATAAAAACAAAACAAGCACAAAAGCTTAAAAAGTATTTTTTTGTTGAGATGGTAAGTCGTTTTGGTTCTCCAAATTAACTTTATATTTCAGTATCCTTTTATTAATAAAATCACAAATTCATAATATCAAAGTCAAATAGCTGTAATTGCTTTTAAGAAACCTATCTTTTCTCCCCCTCTCCGTGGGAGAGGGGGCCGGGGGGTGAGGACCTTTTTTGTTGATAAAACACAAATAAAAAAGTGTAGGCTGTTTCAAAAACAAAAGGAGTTTTTTTAACTTAGCCTTTTACAGAAAATTTACAAATGGCCAAGAAAGAAACCCCTTTAATGAAGCAATACAATACCATCAAGGCTAAGTATCCTGATGCGTTGTTGTTGTTTAGAGTGGGCGACTTTTATGAAACTTTTGGGGAAGATGCCGTGCGTGCTGCCGGTATTTTAAATATCACACTTACCTCCAGAAATAATGGCGGTGATCAAACCGAACTCGCGGGTTTTCCACACCATTCACTCAATACTTATCTGCCTAAACTGGTCAAAGCCGGTTGCCGTGTCGCCATTTGTGACCAGCTGGAAGACCCAAAACAAACCAAGACCATCGTAAAACGTGGTGTTACCGAACTGGTAACTCCCGGTGTGGCTTTCAATGATGATATTTTGCAATCCAAAAGCAATAATTTTCTTGCTGCCCTTCATTTTGGAAAGGATGCAATTGGAGTTGCCTTTCTCGATATTTCTACCGGCGAATTTCTTACTTCAGAAGGAGACGCTGAGTACATCGATAAACTATTGCAAAACTTTCAGCCCAGTGAGCTCTTGATTCAAAAGCAAAAAAAGAAGCACTTTTTTGAAGCGTTTGGAGAAGATTTTCACCTCTTTTATCTGGATGACTGGGTGTTTCAGGACGATTATGCTTCAGAAACCCTCAATACCCATTTTAAAACTAAAACCCTGAAAGGCTTTGGTGTGGATCATCTGGAAAATGGCATCATCGCATCGGGAGTGGTGTTGCATTATTTAAGTGAAACCCAGCACCGCAAGCTCGATCACATCACCCATTTGCAACGCATCGCTGAAGATGCCTATGTCTGGATGGACCGTTTTACCATCCGTAACCTGGAGTTGTATTATTCCAATGCGCAGAACGCGGTTACTTTATTGCAGGTGATTGATAAAACCATTTCGGCAATGGGAGGGCGCTTGCTCAAACGCTGGCTGGCGCTCCCGTTAAAGAACAGTGATAAAATTGTAGAACGCCACGAGGTGGTGAGCTTCTTGCTTGACAACCCGGCCTTGTTGCAAAAAATTCAGCAGCATATCAAACGCATCGGTGACTTGGAACGATTGATTTCCAAAGTAGCCACGGCAAAAGTGAACCCCAGGGAAATCATTCAGTTGAAGAATTCGCTGGAAGCCATTGTACCTATAAAGTCACTGGCCGAAACATCAGAAAACGAAGCATTAAAAGTCATCGGAGAACAACTCAATTCCTGTGACAGCTTACGCGAAAAAATCAAAGCCACCCTCAATGAAGAAGCCCCTGTCAATATTCTGAAAGGAAATACCATTGCCAAAGGATATTCTGAATCTTTGGACGATTTGCGGGCCATTTCAAAAGGAGGAAAGCAATACCTCGATGGCATGTTGGAGCGAGAAACCAAACGCACCGGCATAACTTCCCTGAAAATCGCTTCAAACAATGTGTTTGGTTATTATATCGAGGTGCGCAACACCCACAAAGACAAAGTCCCTGAAGAATGGATCAGAAAGCAAACATTGGTAAATGCAGAGCGTTACATCACAGAGGAACTCAAAGAATATGAAAATAAAATCCTGGGCGCCGAAGAAAAAATAGGGGCACTGGAGCAGGAATATTTTTCAAAACTGGTGCTGTGGATGACCGACTATATCAAGCAGGTCCAACAAAACGCTGCTTGCATCGCACAGCTGGATTGTTTGTGCTCATTTGCACAACATGCCAAAGAGCAGAATTATACCCGCCCCTTACTAGACGACACTTTTGAAATTGATATCAAGGACGGTCGGCATCCCGTGATTGAAAACCAGTTACCACCAGATGAACCCTATATTGCCAATGATGTGTTTCTGGACCGTGACGAGCAGCAAATAATTATGATCACCGGGCCCAATATGAGTGGTAAGTCGGCGATTTTGAGGCAGACGGCTTTGATTGTTTTGCTGGCTCAAATTGGAAGTTTTGTGCCTGCCAAAGCAGTAAGAATGGGTTGTGTTGACCGGATTTTCACCAGGGTGGGAGCGAGCGACAACATCTCCATGGGCGAATCGACTTTTATGGTCGAGATGAATGAAACGGCGAGTATTCTCAATAATATTTCAGACCGCAGTTTGGTGTTGCTGGATGAAATTGGAAGGGGAACAAGTACTTATGACGGTATTTCAATTGCCTGGGCCATCAGTGAATTTTTACACGAGCATCCCGGCAGGCCTAAAACTTTGTTTGCAACCCATTATCATGAATTGAACGAAATGGCAGAAACCTTTCACCGCATCAAAAATTACAATGTTTCGGTAAAGGAATTAAAAGACAATGTACTTTTTCTTCGAAAATTAACCCCGGGTGGTTCTGCTCATAGTTTTGGAATCCACGTAGCAAAAATGGCCGGAATGCCCCGTCAGGTTTTGCACCGGGCCAATAAAATGCTCTCCAAATTGGAGAAGTCCCATTCTTCAGAAGCTTTAACTGAAAACATCAAACAAGCCGGAAGGGAGGATTTGCAACTCAGTTTCTTTAATCTTGACGACCCGTTGCTGGAAGAAATCAGGGAGGAAATCCTTGGTTTAGATATAGATACCTTAACGCCGGTGGAAGCTTTGATGAAACTAAATGAAATTAAAAGAATGCTGGTGAGGAAGGATAATATAAAGTTAAAGAAATAGAGAAGCTAGTTGATTTATAATATAGCCCGATCAAAAAATAGAAATTTTAAGCACCAAATTCCAAGTACCAAATTAGAAAAACTCAATGAAGTTAAGTTCATAAATGAATGACCTGAAATACTTTGAATGCTTTTCTAAATTCTTTATAAAAAAAACATTCAGTAATAGATTGACTTTTTTTTGAAAAGCCTTTGGTATTGCTAAAAAAGTTTTAAATTTGCATCCGCTTTAGAGTTGTAAAACTTAATGTTCTAAGATATTATTGACGAGATTCCCGCCTTCGCGGGAATTGGTAATTGCGAAAATAGCTCAGTTGGTAGAGCGCCATCCGCCTGAGGCTGATGGAGGACGCGCTCAGTATTTATAGTATATTAAAGTTCATAACACATAATGACGAGATACCCGCTTACGCGAGTATTCAAAACGCGAAAATAGCTCAGTTGGTAGAGCGCCACCTTGCCAAGGTGGAGGTCGCGGGTTCGAATCCCGTTTTTCGCTCGACCTAAGTTCCGGATTTATGCGGAATTTTTCCACGCTCGAGTGGTGGAATTGGTAGACACGCCGGACTTAAAATCCTGTGGGCATATGCCCGTGCGGGTTCAAGTCCCGCCTCGAGTACTTAAAAGCCTTATAAAATTTCTTTTATAAGGCTTTTTTTATTGGTTTATTTTGAAATTCCTTTAAATTTCGTCACTAAACATTTTTTTGATTTCTTCATTGGCTTCTTTATCCAATATATTGGTTGATTTTCTTACACTGAGGCGATGCGATAAGTATGCTATAAAAAAGAGAATGGGGAGTATGAAGGGCAATGCGTCCCAAAAATCATATTCATCCATATACTTGACTTTATAGCTAATCACTCCGGAGAGTTGAAAAAGAAACATGGTAAAGGGAACTAAAATGGCATAACGCCACCATTTACTTGAAGTTAAAAACCACAAGCCGGTTAAAATAACAAACGTAATTTTGGTAAACAAAGCATGCATATAGGTCTGGACATTACTAAAGGCACCCGATTCAAAAGTGCCTATTAATGTGTCCCAACTTGTTTGATCTGCCGGCGCATACTTATATATATAAAATAAAAAGGGCGTAGAAATCAATATAATTGAAATTACGCCGCCTTTTAATAAATCTTTTTTCCTATCCGTTTGGCGGTATTTCATATTTCGCTTTGTCAAGGTTTTGTTCGTCTGATCCTATAGATTCCGGTGTGCAACTAGCTGTTAAAGCAAGAATGCCTAAAATAAACATTAATTTTTTCATGGGAATGATTTTTAAGTTAGAATATGATGCTAATAAACGAATAAAAATGCACTTAGACGATTTATTGTTTAAAAAACTATCAACAACTTGTCAACAATGTTAAAATTACTATTGAAATAATTCCTGATTGGATATTAAAAAAAGAGGTATTCAATATGAAAATGATTGTTTGATTGTTCTTTAATAATCCATATTGATAACTGAAATGCGTTTGTTTATAAGAACTTATTAAAATAGAACGCAACATGCCAAAAAGAACCATTAAAACATAGCTGATTAACTATAAAGCTTGTTTTTTATGGATGGTATGATTATTAGTTTTATAAAAGAGAAAGTAAAGCGCATTTCAAGTTGTTATTGTAGTTACGTATAGCGCAAAAAAAAACTCCTAAAAAGGAGTTTTTAAAAAAAAGTTGAGAGTAAATTTACTCTTAATTCAATGCGTCTTTAGCGGCATTACCAGCTTTGTCGATTGCTTTGTTCGTCGCTTCTTTAGCTCCGTCTGCAGCTTCCTCAGCAGCTTCTGCGGCATCCTCACCAGCTTCTTCAAGGTTATCAGCAGCATTGTTTAATGCGTCACCGGCATCTTCAGCAGCATCTTCTGCAGAATCAGCAGCATCTTCAACATTTTCAATTGCGTCTTCCATTGCATCTTCTGTTTTTTTCTCTGTATCTCTACAAGAAGTAACAGCAAATGTGAAAACAAGAACAAAAATACTTAGAAATATCTTTTTCATTTTTAAAAGTTTAAATGGTTATTAGTATGCAAATTTATTATTTTTTTTCAAACATTTAACATTTATTTTTAACTTTCTTTCTTTTTATTATTATTATAACCCGTTGTGCATTATGATTTAATAGAAAAAAGTTGTTCATTTCACTGATAATCAGTAACTTGTTTTAGCCATAAAACATTTACAATGAACAACTTGAATGCAAATTACGAAAGAATATTGGAAGTATTGAGAAAAATATCAAAAGAACAACTTTTAACCTATCAAAGACGTCAGCCCAAGCTTAGTGACTTAGAACTTGTTAGTTTGAGCCTAACGGCTGAATTTATGGGTATAGATAGTGAAAATGATTTATTTAGGAAACTTCCTGAAGCATTATCAATTAAGATAGAGCGAAGTGTTTACAATAGAAGAAGACGAAAACTTGCAAGTAGCCTCGATGCTATTCGTTTAAAATTAGCATCAAATTTTAATGAGTTTGAAGACTACTTCGTTGTGGATAGTATGCCCTTGGAGGTTTGTAAATTATCTCGCAGTTCTCGTTCAAGGATTTGTAAAGAGGATGCCTTTGCATTTCCTGATAAGGGCTACTGTGCCGCACAAAGTTCTCATTATTATGGTTATAAATTGCACGCAGTATGTTCGATAAATGGTGTTTTTCAAAGTATTGATTTGAGTCCAGCTTCTGTACACGATATAAATTACCTTAAAGACATTAAGATGCAAATAAGCAATTGTACATTAATTGGTGATAGAGGATACTTATCAGCAGAAATACAGCTTAACCTTTTTGAATCCTGCAACATAACACTAAACACACCCAGAAGAAGCAACCAAAGTAATTACAAGAAACAGCCTTTTGTTTTTAGAAAAAAAAGAAAAAGGATAGAGACACTGTTTTCACAACTATGCGACCAGTTTATGATAAGGCGTAATTATGCCAAATCTTTTGAAGGATTTAAGACAAGAATATTAGCTAAGATAACTGCATTGACAACTGTACAGTACATCAACAAGTTTATATTTAACAGAAATATCAATAATATTAAAATCAGTATAATTTAAAATGCACAACGGGTTATTATAATATTTCCATGGTTTATTGGAATAAATCCAATATATTTTTCTATTTTAGAGCAAAATTTGAATAATGAGCTCAGAACTTTCTATGGAAGCGCAACGGTTTAAACTGCTTAGAGAAGAGTTGCGATATACGCAACAAGCCTTTGCTGAATTATTGGGGATTCCTAAAACAACTGCAGATATTGAAAGGGGAAAAACTAAAATTGCCGGTTTTGTGCTTGTAGCGCTTATCAAACATTTTCAGATAAATCCGTTGTGGCTTTTTGGCGAAAGCCAGGAAAAATATCTCAAGAAGTCAACACTAAATAGCATTTTACCAAAGGTCATTACCCTGAATTCTCAAAACAATGAAAATATTTTATTAGTCAATGAAAAAGCCGCAGCGGGCTATCCGCATAACCTTCAGGACCCTCAGTGGTATGAACGATTGCCGGCTTTTGACTTGCCGCTTCCCCAATTTAGAAATGCTTCTTACCGAGGATTTCAGGTGGAAGGTGACAGTATGTTGCCCAATATCAAAGCGGGTGAGTGGGTCATAGGAAGGGCGATGAGCAGTTTTGAAGACATCATCAATAACCGTGTCTATGTGGTGGTATTACCAGATTCTGTTTTGGTCAAGAAAGTGCAGAAACTCACTGAAAAGAACAAGATAAAGCTCATTTCCTTTAATGAGGGTTATCTACCCGTTGAAATTCATTTTAGCGAAGTGCAGGAGCTATGGCTTGTAAATAGTAAATTATCGTTTGGAATTGATGATATGACCGAAAGCAGCTTGTTGAGAGAGTTGAAAGCGTCTATGAAAGAATTAAAAAGCCAGCTTAAAAAGATAAATTAGAGCAGGAGTTTGAAAATCCTACTCTAATTAAAAGTAAGTTTTAAAGATTAATTGTCATCACCGATTTTATCAATCGCTTTGTCAATTTCTTCGTTTACTTCAGCATCTACTTTTTCTGCTGCACGTTCCATAGCCCCTTTTGATTCTTCAGCTTCAACCTTTACTTCTTTTGTGACTTCTATTGTTTCCGTTTTGGTTTCTCTACAAGATACAAAAATGATACTTGTCGAAAATACTACAGCAACCATTAAAATTATTTTTTTCATCATTATTAGTTTAAGTGTTTATAGCGTGTAAGGTACCGTTAATTTTTTGTTATAAGGAGCTATTATTGTTTTATAATTTTGAACTTAAAATCTCATTCACAATGGTTTGAGTGGCACCTGTATTGTTCTGCACATAATGACCATTAATCATCCCTGTTTTTTCCCTGAAAGATTTGTTGATGATCAATTTATCAAAAATCACTTTTATTTCCTCTTTGTTTGCCACTGAAAACAATCCCGCACGACTTTGAAGTGCGATTGCTTCAGGAAATATTTTGTAATTTTTTCCAATTACAATCGGCACACCAAACGTGGCTGCTTCCAGTATGTTATGCAATCCTGTACTACCCATACCACCTCCCACATAGGCAATATCTGCATAACTATACACCTTTTTTAAATGCCCAATGCTGTCTAAAATAAACACATCAAAGTCGTTCAAATTCTTTCTATCCTTTTCAGTGAAACGCACTGTTTTTTTAAGAATACTGTTCTCGAGAGCCTTTATTTGTTCGTTTTTAAGATTGTGAGGAGCAATGATAAACTTGACATTTTCAGGAGATTGATTGATGTAATCTACGAGAATTTCTTCATCTTCAGGCCAGGTGCTTCCGGCAACAATACAAAGAGATTCGGTTTTAAAAGATTCGATAAAATCAAGGTTGTTGTTTTCTTCAATTTGTTTGGAAACCCGGTCATAACGGGTGTCTCCGCTCACGATAACTTGTTGTATGGAAATGGTTTCCAAAAGTCGTTTTGACTTTTCGTCTTGAACAAAAATATGGGTAAAGGTTTTTAAAACTTTCCGCATCCATGAACCAAGAGGTTTAAAGAATAGTTGATTATTACGGAATAGTCCCGAAATCAAATAGGTGGGTATTTTTCTTCTATTCAGTTCCAGTAAGTAATTGGGCCAGAATTCATATTTTACAAAAAAGACCATTTCGGGCTTGACCAGGTTTAAAAACTTCTTGACATTGCTTTTCGTATCCAATGGAAGATACACGTTGATATCACCCAGCGAACTGTTTTTCTTGTTTTCATAGCCTGAAGGCGAAAAAAATGTCACTACGAGTTTGTATTGCGGGTATTTTTCTTTTATCGCTTCCATCACCGGGAGGCCTTGTTCATACTCACCCAAGGAGGCACAATGAAACCAAATGGTCTTATCAGTCGGTGAAAGTGTCGTTTGCAGGGTTTGAAACACCGTTTTACGTCCTTTGACAAACTGCTTCATTTTGCCTGAAAATAGCCCGCTCACAGGTAACACCTTTTCAAAAACAGCGGTCAATGTGGAATACAGTAATTGCATAAAAGTAATTCTAGTGCTAAAATACGTTACTTTATAAAATTACATTGTTTCCCGGAGTGAAATTTCCTATTTTTGTTGTCCTACCTTATTTATGAACTATGAAGAAACTACAAATGGTTGACCTCAAAGGTCAATATGAAGGCATAAAAGAACAAGTCAATGAATCCATCACCGAAGTCCTAGAAAACAATGCCTATGTAAACGGGCCACAAGTACATAGCTTCCAAAAAGAATTGGAAGACTATCTGGGTGTCAAACACGTGATTCCCTGCGCTAACGGGACCGATGCTTTACAAATAGCGATGATGGGACTCGAGTTAAAACCCGGTGACGAAGTCATCACCGCCGATTTTACATTTGCAGCCACTGTGGAGGTGATTGCCTTGTTGCAATTGACTCCGGTTTTGGTGGATGTCTATCCCGATACTTTCAACATCAATATTGAGGCTTTAGAAAAAGCCATTACCTCAAAAACCAAAGCGATTGTACCCGTGCATCTTTTTGGACAATCTGCCAATATGGATGCTATTATGGCTGTCGCCGAAAAGCACAACTTGTATGTTATTGAGGACAATGCCCAAGCCATTGGCGCCGATTATACCTTTAAAAACGGAACCAAAAAGAAAGCCGGAACCATTGGACATGTGGGGGCGACTTCTTTTTTTCCCTCAAAAAATTTAGGATGTTATGGTGACGGCGGCGCTATTTTTACTAACGATGATGACCTGGCACATACACTTCGCGGCATCGTAAACCACGGGATGTATGAGCGTTACTACCACGATGTGGTGGGTGTGAATTCGCGTTTGGATTCCATACAGGCAGCAGTGTTGCGGGCTAAATTACCCAATTTAAACAGCTACAACAAAGCACGTCAAGAAGCCGCCAGAAAATATACAGCCGCTTTGAAAGACCACCCGGCGATTGAAACCCCGGTGACTCAAACAAATGTGGATTGCAACAAAACCAACGGTATTTGTGGCACTTGTGATTGCCACGTGTTTCATCAATACACTTTAAAAATCACCAATGGACAACGGGATGCTCTGGCAAAACACCTCCAGGAAAAAGGAATTCCTCACGGAATTTATTATCCCATACCACTGCACAGTCAAAAAGCATATATAGACAGTCGCTATAATGAAGCTGATTTTCCGGTAACCAATCAATTGGTCAAAGAAGTGATTTCATTGCCAATGCATACAGAGCTGGATGATGAGCAGATTGGGTTTATTACTGATACAATAAAGGAATTCTTGCATAGGCAGGAATCTTAGTAATTTAAGTTCAAAATTCCTGCGTAAGCAGGAATCTCGCGAATTTGAGTTACAATTAAAAATTAATCGATTAATTTACGGGACCCCCGCCTCCGCGGGGGGTTATTATGAAAATACTAGTTACAGGAGGTTTAGGTTACATTGGTTCACATACCGTGGTTGCGCTGCAGCAAGCCGGTTTTGAGGTTTTGATTGTGGACAATATGTCCAATTCGTCCATTGATGTTTTGGAGGGGATTGTAAAGATTACAGGTGTTTCACCCCAATTCAAATATCTGGATTTACGTGACAAAAACGAAGTACATCAGTATTTCAAGGATCACAAGGACATTGATGGCATTATCCATTTTGCGGCTTCCAAAGCGGTGGGTGAAAGTGTGGAAAACCCTTTGTTGTACTATGAAAATAATTTAAATACGCTGGTGTATTTGCTTCAGGAATGCAATCAACACCACATTCAGAATTTAATTTTTAGTTCGTCGTGCACTGTTTATGGTGAGCCTGACAGTTTGCCAATTACCGAAAGCGCCCCAGTAAAGGAGGCCAATTCGCCTTACGGAAACACCAAGCAAATTAGTGAAGAGATTATTTTTGATACCACCAAGATATCTGATTTAACAGCCATTGCGCTGCGGTATTTTAACCCCATTGGTGCCCATGAATCGGCTGAAATCGGGGAGTTGCCCTTAGGAGTTCCTCAAAATTTAGTTCCGTTTATTACACAAACGGCTATTGGATTACGGGAGCAATTGTCAGTATTTGGAAATGATTATCCCACCGAAGACGGCAGCTGCATTCGTGATTACATTCACGTGATGGATCTGGCTGAAGCCCATGTTGTGGCCTTGCAACGGTTACTCGAAAAGAACAATCTAACCGCCTTTGAAGTTTTTAACGTGGGAACCGGAAAGGGTTCTTCTGTCTTTGAAGTGATACAGGCTTTTGAAAAAGTAAGTGGTACCTCCCTCAACTACAAAGTAGTTGACCGCCGCCCCGGTGATGTCAATGCTGTGTATGCTGATACAGCCAAAGCCAACAAGGAGCTGGGCTGGAAGGCTCAACGTGATTTGGAGGAAGCGTTACGTTCTGCTTGGAAGTGGGAGCAGGAGGTGAGAAATAATAAGATTTAAATTATTAACTAAATCAAATTGTAGTTCTAAATAAGTTATGAAAAAAACGCTATCCTTTTTGCTTCTGCTATTTTCAGCAGCAGCATTTTCACAAAGCACCTATATCCATTGCGGAAAATTGATTGACACTCAAAACGGGAAGGTGCTCACCAAAAAAACAATTGTAGTTTCAGGTAATACCATCAGTAGTGTCCGGGACGGGTATCTGAACCCGACAAACTCCAATGATAAAGTCATCGACCTAAAGTCCAAAACCGTAATGCCGGGTTGGATTGATATGCACGTGCATGTAGAAGGCGACCCGGGACCCACAAAATATCTGGAATCTTTTACACTAAACGAAGCTGATGTGGCTTTCAATGCACAGGGCATCGCTCGCCGGACCTTGATGGCCGGTTTTACTACTGTAAGAGATCTTGGAGGCAAGGGCGTCAATGTCTCCTTGCGCAATGCGATCAATAGAGGAACTGTAGTTGGTCCACGCATTTACACCTCAGAAAAATCATTGGCCACCACTGGTGGTCATGCTGATCCCACCAATGGTAGAAATAAAGAATTAATGGGAGATCCCGGACCCAAAGAAGGGGTGGTTAACAGCATTGAAGATGCCCGGAAAGCTGTACGTCAACGCTACAAAAACGGTGCCGACTGGATTAAAATCACCGCAACAGGCGGGGTATTGAGTATGGCCAAAAGCGGATCGAATCCGCAGTTTTTTGAAGAAGAAATTGCTGCTATCGTCGAAGTTGCCAAAGATTACGGAATGAAAGTCGCTGCCCACGCTCACGGAGACGAAGGCATGCAACGCGCCATCAAAGCCGGTGTAAAAACCATTGAGCACGGCACAGAAATGAGTCCGGAAACGATGGAACTAATGAAAAAACACAACGCTTTTTATGTGCCCACCATTTCCGCGGGGAAATATGTGGCGCAGCAGGCGGCAATCCCTAATTTTTATCCTGAAATTATTGTTCCCAAAGCGCTGGCTATTGGGCCGAAAATACAGGATACTTTTGGAAGAGCATACAAGGCCGGTGTTCCCATTGCTTTTGGAACTGATGCGGGCGTATTTCCTCACGGCGAAAATGCCAAGGAGTTTATCTTTATGACCGAAGCAGGTATGCCGGTGATGAAGGCCTTGCAGTCTGCTACAGTGACCAATGCGGAATTACTTGATATGAAAGATAAATTGGGCGTGCTAACCGCCGGTTATCTTGCCGATATCATTGCCACCGATGAGGATCCCACGCAGAACATCAATACCGTTGAAAATGTGGTGTTTGTGATGAAAGATGGGGTGGTGTATAAGGAGTAATGGAGTTGACTTAGGACTTCAGGACTTACGACTTAAGACATTGGACGTAAAATTTTAGGTGAGTTTTTCCCGCAGACCTGCCTATCGGCAGACAGGTTTCGCAGATTTTCGCAGCATATAGCCCTCTCAGTTCCGACTATTCGGGATAAAACCCTGAGAGGGTTACTAATTTCTATTCAAATTTAGCTGCTTCTGTTACAGCGTCTTTATGGATTTTCTTGACGAGTCCCTGGAGGACGTTTCCGGGGCCGACTTCTATGAATTTGGTGGCGCCGTCGCTGACCATGTTTTGCACGCTTTGTGTCCATTTAACAGGTGCTGTAAGTTGAAAGATGAGGTTTTCTTTTATTTTTTCGGGGTCAGTTACGGCAAAGGTGGTTACGTTTTGATAAACCGGGCACATGGGGGTTGCAAAAGGGGTGTTTTCAATTGCTTTGGCAAGTTCTTCGCGAGCGGGTTCCATCAGCGGGGAGTGGAATGCTCCACCTACAGGAAGTAAAAGGGCCCGTCTGGCGCCTCGTTCTTTTAAGCGTTCGCAGGCTTCTTCCACGGCTTTTACTTCGCCGGAAATCACCAGCTGACCCGGGCAGTTATAATTCGCAGCTACCACCACGCCAACCACATCAGCGCAGACGGCTTCTACGATATGGTCTTCAAGGCCAAGTACCGCAGCCATCGTTGAGGGTTGCATTTCGCAGGCTTTTTGCATCGCTAATGCACGTTTGGAAACCAAAAGCAAAGCGTCTTGAAATTTTAAACATTTGTTGGCCACCAAAGCTGAGAATTCACCAAGCGAATGTCCTGCGACCATATCCGGTTTAAAGCTGTCGCCCAGCACTTCGGCAAGAATGACTGAGTGTAAGAAAATGGCCGGTTGGGTGACTTTGGTTTCTTTGAGTTCGTCTGCAGAGCCTTCAAACATAATTTTGGTGATGTCAAAGCCCAGAATTTCGTTGGCTTGTTGAAAACGGTTTTTTGCGATGTCTGAGTTGTCGTAGAGGTCTTTGCCCATTCCGGTAAATTGGGCTCCTTGACCGGGGAAGATATATGCGTTCATAGGTTTCTTGTTTCAAGTTTCTTGTTTGTGTTCAGTGTTCAGTGTTCAGTGTTCAGTGTTCAGTGTTCAGTGTTCAGTGTTCAGATGAATATATAAAGATAGTGCAAAGTTAAAAATTATTTTAGGAATACTTCTTAATGATAGTGTTTACCTGATTGTAGTAGCCACTTCCGAAGAGGTTGAGGTGAACCAGCAAATAATAGAGTTGCCAGAGGTCTGATCTGTTTTTCCAGTTTTTTTCTAGTGGCAAAGCATCATTGTAAGCATGAAACACTTCATCAGAAAACCCACCAAAGAGTTGCATCATGGCGAGGTCCATTTCGCGTGAAGTGAAGCATACCGCAGGATCAATCAGGCAAGGGTTGCCGGAAGTATCGACCAAATAATTGCCATTCCACAAATCGCCGTGAATGAGGGCAGGAGGTTCAATGGGTATTTCGTTACTGATGTTTTTGAAAAAAGTGTCCATGTTTTTGAAAGTGAATCTGTTTTGGGCGGCGAGGTGTAATTGCGGTTTTAATCTTTTCTCTACATAAAATTCAGCAGGATGGGTAATTCTACCGTCGTTAATTTGGGGTAAACTACCGATGAAATTGTCGTGGTCGAGGCCAAAATGTGACGCAGTGGTTTGATGCATTGCTGCGAGTTGGTGGCCGAAGGTTTGGTTGAAGTTTGGATTTTTGGTTCCGGGATTGATGTATTCCAATAGTAGATAAGAGTGTTTTTCGGTTTCACCGAAAAGAATGACTTCAGGGATGGTAAAAGTTTTGGTGTTTTTAAGCAGTTGAAGTCCGTTGGCTTCTGCTTTATACATGTTTGGGAAGCGGTTGGCCTCATTAGTTTTAAGAACCAAGTTTCCCTTGTCTGTTTCCAGTAGGAATACGTCGTTGATGTCGCCACCATAGAGGGGGCGGTAGTTCAGGAGTTTTAGATTTTCCTGTTGAAGGATGGTATGTATGAAAAAGGTATTGATGTTTTTTTTCACGCAAAGTCCGCAAAGATTTTTTCGCAAAGTAGCGCAAAGATTTGGTTTAATCTTTCCGAATATAGGTCAAATAAGTAAACGCATACTCGTGTTTGTCATCTTTGGGGTGGTGTTCTTCATTGATGAGCTCCCATTTATTTTCGTCAATATGCGGAAAAAAAGTATCTGCCGTTACTTCAGCGTGAACGCGGGTCAGTTCGATTTTATCTGCATACTCGAGGCTTTGTTTGTAGATTTCACCGCCGCCAATGATGTAAGGTTGGTCGTCTTTTTTGGCGAGTTCCAGTGCTTCCCTCAGGGAGTGAACGACCACGGCGCCAAATTTTTTATAGTTTTTATCGCGTGTAATAACGACATGAATCCTGTTAGGTAGCGGTTCCGGGAAGGACTCAAATGTTTTGCGTCCCATTATAATGTGATGCCCTGTAGTGAGCTTTTTAAAGCGTTTAAAGTCGTTGGGCAGATGCCACACCAGGTCGTTGTCTTTTCCAAGGGCATCGTTTTCTGAAGCTGCGGCTATGATAGTAAGGGTTTGGTTTTTTATTGGTTTTGGGGTCTTTACTTCGGGCAGTGGCATTTCTTTTTCCACTTGTTTTTGGAGTTCATCAATGCGTTTTTGTTGTTTTAGTTTGAGTTTGTCCAATTGCTCATTTTCCCATTTTTTGCCCATAAAGCGATTGGTGAAAAACACATTAAACGCGTGAATGAGGAAAAAGAAGGTCCAGATTAGGATAGCCCATACATACCAATTTTGAGGTAAGGCTTCATGCCCAACTCCCATGACTTGATCCAAAATAATAATAAAAGCAGAACCAATAAGAAAAAAGACAAAATGCTGGTTAAGGCGTTTTTTTTGACGAATGCGGTCCTGAGCATACAGGAATTGTTCGCGGTCTTCGTTTGGGGTATTACTTTTATTAGCCATTTTTATAAGTGAGTTTACTTCCCGGTCTTAAAATTAAAGGGTACTGCATAGGAAATAGCTCTGGGTTTACCTGCGAGCATACCCGGTTTCATTTTTGGAATGGCCATGATGTTTCTTTTGGCTTCCTCCATGAGTTCTTTATTTTTTCCTTCTACTTTTGTGATTTCCACTTCGCCGCTGGTATTGATTTCAAAATGGACCACGATGCGTTCCTGAATATTATTTTTCCAGGCATTGACAGGATATTTAAAGTTTTTTCTAACGTGTTCATTCAGTTTTTGATCAAAACAGGCATCAGTCTTTGAGGTGTCATTGCTTTCACAGCCGGGCCATACCGGTGCGATTTCACGCATGGTTACTTTGTTTTTGTCCACATTACCCCATTCCTCCTGGGATATAGCAGGTAAAGAAATTAAAAGCACTAGTAAAAGAATTAATTTTTTCATAGATATTTGGGTTAAAATTTAAACTGCAACCGCTCCTTTAATGTGTGGATGCGGATTGTAATCGACTAAGGTAAAGTCTTCAAACGTAAAATCAAAGATATTTTTTACTTCAGGGTTGATAATCATTTTTGGGAGTGGCCTCAAGTCTCTTGACAGTTGCAGCTCCAGTTGTTCCATATGATTTGAATAGATGTGTGCATCACCAAAAGTGTGAACAAAATCACCCGGTTCGAGGTCACATACCTGAGCAATCATCATCGTGAGCAAAGCGTAAGATGCAATGTTAAATGGCACGCCAAGAAAAATATCGGCACTGCGTTGGTAGAGCTGACAGGATAGCTTTCCTTTTACTTCCCCCTTTGATTCATCAGGAGGAGATACATAAAACTGAAAAAAGGCATGGCAAGGTGGAAGTGCTGCTTTTCCGTTGGCGACATTTTCGCTAAAGGAAACGGAAGTATCCGGTAGCACGCTTGGATTCCAGGCAGAGATTAGCATTCTGCGACTGTTTGGGTTGGTTTTTAATGTTTGAATGAGTTCGCTAATTTGATCGATTTGTTCACTGTTCCAGTTGCGCCATTGATGTCCATAGACAGGGCCCAGGTCGCCGTTTTCATCGGCCCAATCGTTCCAAATTTTCACTCCGTTTTCCTGAAGATACCCAATGTTTGTGTCTCCATTTAAAAACCAGAGCAATTCATATATAATGGATTTTAAGTGTAGCTTTTTGGTGGTGACCATTGGGAAACCTTCGCTGAGGTCAAATCGCATTTGATAACCAAACACACTTTTGGTTCCAGTACCGGTGCGGTCGCCTTTAAAGGTGCCGTTTTCTAGTACATGTTTTACAAGGTTGTGGTATTGTTTCATAAGCATATTCCCGTCCCCAAGTCCACTTGGGGAGGAATCTCTTTTTTGGTTAAACTTCTAAAATCCGAAAATAAATAAAAGCTTTTAAATGCGTTTGCAATCTTTTGGATTTCTATTAAAAGTTATTAACTAATTTTGAAATTTCATTCACGAGATACCCGCCTTACTATTACGCTATTCTCTTTTGCAAAAGCATCAAAGGATAAAAAGCTTCGTAGTACAAAGTCGCGGGTATTCATTACCCAATAATCATTCCCGCAATAGTCGCAGAAAGCAATGATGCCAGTGTCCCGCCAATGAGTGCTTTGATACCAAATTCAGACAAGGTTTTACGTTGCCCGGGTGCGAGTGAACCGATGCCACCAATTTGAATTCCGATAGAGGCAAAATTGGCAAATCCACATAGCATATACGTAGCCATAATCACCGATTTCTCATAGTTGAAGCTAATGAGGTTTGCGGTGTTTTTCAAGTCTGCAAGCTGGATGTAGCCCACAAATTCGCTTGCTACTAATTTAATGCCCAGCAGTTGTCCCATTAATGCCATATCTTCTTGGGCCACACCAATGAGCCACATCAACGGGGCAAAAAGATAGCCCAGCATGAATTCCAGCGAGAATTTGTCATAAGGGGTATTGACTGCTACCCAATTATTGAGTGTGGTAATATCACCCAGTTTTCCAAAACCATAGTTAATCATAGCGATAAAGGCGATAAAAACCAAAAGCATCGCTCCCACATTGGCAGCCAGTTTTAAACCTTCAGTGGTGCCGTTTGCGATGGCGTCGAGGATGTTTGAGCCAATTTTATCCTCAGAAACGGCTACTTCGTTAGTGATTTTTTGGGTTTCAGGGTAGAGCATTTTGGCAATGACAATGGCACCGGGTGCCGCCATTACAGATGCTGTCAGTAAATGCTTTGCATAAAATATTTTCATTACTTCATCCTCACCTCCTAAAAACCCGATATAAGCTGCAAGAACCCCACCGGCGACGGTAGCCATACCGCCCACCATAACGAGTAGCATTTCTGACTTGCTCATTTTTTCAAGATAGGCTTTGATCATTAAAGGTGCTTCGGTCTGTCCCAAGAAGATATTTCCGGCAACCGACAGGCTTTCCGCTCCTGAAATGCCCATTAAGCGTGTTAATACCCAGGCGAGACCTTTTACCACAACTTGTATAAAACCTAAATAAAACAATACTGATGTCAATGCAGAAAAGAAAACAATGGTGGGCAATACCTGAAATAAAAAGATGAATCCAAAACTTTCCACATTCATCATTCCGCCAAGGAGAAATTCACTACCTGCCTGAGTGAAATCGAGTATTTTTACAAATATTTTTCCAACAAACTCAAAAGCACTTTGTATGAAAGGTACTTTTAAAACACCTATGGCTAGAAGAAGTTGAGCTAAGAGTCCAATGCCCACTGTTTTCCATCGAATGGCTTTTTTATTGCTGCTGAACAGGAAAGCCAATAGCAATAAAGCCAACATTCCCATAACACCCCTCCATAGACTATCAACAGAAAAACCGGCACTTGGAATCATTTCTTTTTGGATCACCTCTTCAAGATTGTTTTCTTTTTCTGAAAAATTATAGGTGCCCTCGCTGTCACTGAAGATAAGTGTTGTATCTGTTAACTCTGCTATGTGGTATCTTTTTATGGAGTCATGGGGTTTGGAGTAGAATAGAACCAGCAGGTTGTTCTGAAGCATATAATCTCCTGATGCCTGCAGACTGTCTTTTGCAGTGAGGGAGTAGTGAAATTTTCCATTGTCAAAAACAAGGGAATCTTTTTTCTGATTGATTTCAAAAAGCGATTGATTTTCCTGATTGGTTACCGATGCAAAAGTCCAGGATTTTTCTATGGTTTGTGCAATTTGCAACTGAGAAAAAAACAAAAATACACTTAGGAGTAAAAGTCTGATCATGTTTGTGTGTGGTTATTTTTCCCGTTTGGAAATTTCGTCTCTTATGAGTGCTGCTTTTTCGTAATCTTCATTATCAACTGCTTTATCGAGCATGTCGTTTAATTCTTTGAGAGAATAGGTTTTGTAGCTTTTGGAAGTTTTCTTTTTTGACTCGGTATCGTCTGTCATCAATTGTTCAAAAATGGCTTGTTCATCTTGAGGACTTTCTTTTTTCTTGGGGCTTGCTTTGAGATAGATTCCTGCTTTTTCAAGAATATTTTTATAGGTAAATATGGGTGCATTGAATCGCAGTGCAAGTGCAATGGCATCACTGGTTCTGGCGTCGATGATTTCTTCAATTTTATCCCTTTCGCAGATAATGCTTGAAAAGAAGACACCGTCCACCAGTTTGTGGATAATCACCTGTTTCACTTGAATTTCAAAACGATCTGCAAAGTTTTTAAACAAGTCGTGTGTTAGAGGCCTGGGGGGTTTGATTTCTTTTTCCAAAGCAATCGCAATGGATTGCGCTTCAAATGCTCCAATGACGATGGGTAATTTTCTTTCTCCATCCACTTCACTCAAAATCAAGGCGTAAGCCCCGTTTTGTGTTTGACTGTAAGAAATACCTTTTATGTTTAGTCGAACTAAGCTCATAAGTTAAAAAATCCAAAGGGCTGTTTAAACAGGGCGTAACCACATTTAAACAGCCCTAAATAGAGGCACAATTTATAAAAAATTATGCGTTATTGACTTTAAATTCTTTTAATTTTTCGATGAGTTTTGGTACTACTTCAAAAGCGTCTCCAACTATCCCATAATCAGCTGCTTTAAAGAATGGTGCTTCGGGGTCGTTGTTAATCACGACTTTCACTTTTGACGAATTGATTCCTGCCAGGTGTTGGATTGCTCCTGAAATACCTATGGCGATGTATAAATTTGAGGCTACGGGTTTTCCGGTTTGCCCCACGTGCTCGCTGTGTGGTCTCCATCCCATGTCACTTACGGGTTTTGAACAGGCTGTTGCTGCGCCTAAAACTTCGGCTAGGTCTTCAATCAAATGCCAATTCTCAGGGCCTTTGAGTCCTCGACCTCCGGAGACAACTACTTCTGCATCTGCAATCGTAGCTTTACCGGTTACTTTATCGACCGATTCTACTTTTACCGAAAAGTCGGCTTCGTTTAATGAGGGTGAAAAAGCATCGGTTGTAGCAGTGGTCGGGTTTTCCTTTAAGCCGTAAGCGTTTTTGGAAAGTCCGATGAGTTTGATATCTGATTTTAATTCCGCTTTAGCGAAAGCTTTATTTGTAAAGACGTTTGATTTGACAACAAAAGGGGAGGTCCCTTCAGGCAATGCGACCACATTGGGTGCATAAGCAGCATTTAGCTGAATGGCCAGTAAAGGCGCTAAAAACTTTGCGTTTGCACTTGAGCTTATGATCACGACTTTTGCTTCTTCCTTTTGAGCAGCCTGGGCAATGGCATCAGCAAATGCTTTTGCGTTGAATTGCTCCAGTTTGCTGTCTGACACCTGAAGCACTTTTGAAGCTCCATGAGCCCCCAGTTCTGAAGAATCGCCACCGTTAATTGCGATTGCGGTTACAGTTGTACCCAGCATTTCGGCCACTCCTTTTGCATAGGAAGTTGCTTCCAAAGCTATTTTTTTAAATTTTCCTTGATCTGATTCTGTATAGACTAAAACTGACATTTGTTGCTTGTTATTCGTTAATAGTTAATAGTTATTGGTAAATAGTATTTACATTAAATAACCTTTGCTTCATTGTGGAGTAAGTTTACCAGTTCTTCCACATTCTCCGGATCCACCATTTTAACGGCACCTTTGGGAGCCGGTTTTTCATATCCTGTTACCTCAGTTGCATTTTCAGCAGAGGTAGCTTCAACGACTTTTAAAGGTTTTTGGCGGGCCTGCATAATTCCTCTCATATTGGGGATGCGCAGGTCGCTTTCTTCCACAAGTCCTTTTTGACCACCTATGACCAAAGGAAGTGAAGTACTCAACTTTTCTTTTCCTCCATCGATTTCTCTAATAGCTTTTGCATTGTTTCCATCAACTTCAAGGCTGATACAGGTATTCACAAAGTTTGCTCCGGTGATTGAAGCCAGCATGCCGGGAACCATACCACCGTTGTAATCGATGGATTCTCTTCCGGCAATGACGAGGTCATAATTGCCTTCCTGCATCACTGCAGCCAGTTGCTTTGCTACAAAAAAGCCGTCAGTGGGAGTCGCATTTACCCTAATGGCTTCATCGGCACCTATAGCGAGTGCTTTTCTGAGGGTGGGTTCGGTTTCAGGGCCGCCCACATTGACAACGTGTACCGTAGCGCCTTGTTTTTCTTTAAACCACATCGCTCTGGTCAAGCCAAATTCGTCATTTGGGTTAATCACAAATTGCACACCGTTTGTGTCAAATTTGGTGTCATTATCGGTGAAATTGATTTTTGAAGTTGTGTCAGGAACGTGACTGATACAGACTAATATTTTCATTTTTATGCTTTTTAAATTGGATTTTTAAAATTCACTGACAGACGTCAGTTTTGATGCCACGAAGGTACTAATCTATTTTTAATTTTATACTATGCACGCATAATAAATTTCAGTTAAAAGTTGCATTTTTATCTTACTTAAAGTGGAAATAATACTATTTTTGCCTACCTGAAATGTTTTTTAGGAAAAGAGAACCGATAAAGAGTTATAAAGATATGAAAACAATACAATTTAGAGAAGCCATAGCCGAAGCAATGAGTGAAGAAATGCGTCGCGATGAAACTATTTACTTAATGGGTGAAGAAGTGGCAGAATACAATGGAGCCTACAAAGCTTCAAAGGGGATGTTGGATGAGTTTGGTGCTAAACGGGTGATTGATACTCCCATTTCGGAACTTGGTTTTTCAGGTATTGCTATTGGTTCTGCTATGAATGGAAACCGTCCCATTGTAGAATTTATGACTTTTAATTTCTCCTTAGTGGGCATTGACCAAATTATCAACAATGCCGCAAAAATGCGTCAAATGAGTGGTGGTCAATTTGATATCCCGATTGTCTTTAGAGGGCCAACTGCCTCAGCAGGTCAGCTTGCAGCGACTCACTCCCAAGCTTTTGAAAGTTGGTATGCCAATTGTCCCGGTTTGAAAGTGATAGTTCCTTCAAATCCCAAGGATGCAAAAGGGTTATTAAAAGCTGCAATCAGAGACAACGACCCGGTTATTTTTATGGAAAGTGAGCAAATGTATGGAGACAAAGGCGAGGTGCCTGAAGGAGAATATGTAATTCCAATTGGGGTTGCAGAAATCAAAAGAGAGGGCAAGGACGTGACCATTGTTTCTTTTGGCAAAATCATCAAGGAGGCCTACAAAGCGGCTGAAGAACTTGAAAAAGAAAACATCAGTTGTGAGATTATTGATTTGCGCACCATTCGACCGATGGATCACAAAACCATAATAGATTCTGTAAAAAAGACAAACCGCTTGGTTATTTTGGAAGAATCCTGGCCTTTTGGGAATATTTCAACAGAAATTACTTATCAAGTTCAAGAACAGGCATTCGATTATTTAGATGCTCCCATCATCAAAATTAACACGGCAGATACACCGGCACCTTACTCGCCAAATCTTTTAAAAGAATGGTTGCCCAATAGCGATGATGTTGTTAAAGCTGTTAAAAAGGTGTTATATAAATAACAAATCTTTTAATATTTCAATTAACTTCGTCACTTTTACTGGCGAAGTTTTTATTTTAAAGTCTCAGCTTTTTTCCAATTATAAAGACGCCTCATAAATTGCTAATCTATTTAAGCTAAATGAAGTTAAAGTTAACCTACATAATTCTCTTATTTGTTGCCTTTAACTCTTTTTCTCAAACTAAAGTGGGAGGAAGGGTGTTTGACAATTTTGACATCCCTGTTCCCTTTGCCAATGTCCTGTTTAAAGATTCAAATAAAGGAACCATCACTGATGAAAATGGTAGGTTTTATATAGAATCAGATTCAAACTATGACACCCTTGTCATTTCTTTTGTGGGATACCAAACCAAAGAAATTACCCTTGAAAAAAGAACAACGTATGAAATGAAGATTGTGCTCGAAGAAGAATCAGCACAACTCAATGAGGTCGTTCTTTTTAGTGGTAAACTCTCCAAAAAAAACAATCCGGCGATTGACATTCTTCGAAAAATTTGGGAGAACAGAAGGGAAAATGGGGTGAAGAAATTCAAGCAGTACAGCTATGACAAGTATGAAAAGCTGGAATTTGACTTAAATACGATTGACAGTGCTTTGATCAATAGCAGGTTGTTCAAAGGAATGGAATTTGTTTTTGATTATTCAGACACTTCCAGAGTCACCGGAAAAACCTATTTGCCAATTTTTATCAATGAAGCCATCTATAAGGTGTATGGCGACAATTTTATGAATTTGGAAAAAGAGATTCTTGAGGGAAATAAAAATTCGGGTTTTAGTAACAATCAGGCGATGATTGAATTTATAAAAGAGTTGTATGCGGATTATGACATTTATGACAATTATCTGAAATTTTTTGATAAAGCCTTCACGAGTCCGCTTTCAAAAACAGGTATAGATGTATATAACTATTCGCTTCTTGACAGCGCATATCGCGATAACAAATGGTGTTACAATATTGTTTTTTACCCAAGGCGAAAGGGCGAACTTACCTTTAGAGGTGATTTTTGGGTGAATGATACTACCTGGGCAGTTAAGGAAATCAATATGCACCTCAATAAAAGTGCTAATATCAACTGGGTTAAAGAAGTCTATATTGAGCAGGAGTTTGATGTGTTAAATGATTCCATTTTTTTGTTGAAGCGCGACCATTTTATGTCTGATTTCAGTTTTTCAAAAAAAGAAGAAGCCAGGGGCGTATATGGCAAACGCACCACCCTCTATGAAAATCACGTTTTTGACCAAGAAAAAGAACGTAATTTTTACAGAGAACAAGTGGATCCTTATCAATGGGATATTTACAATCGGCCTGATGACTTCTGGCAGGATAAGCGAATGGAAGCCCTCAATAAAGACGAGCGTCAAATTTATGAGATGCTTGATACGCTGCAAACTGTGAGGCGTTTTCAAAGATTGTATAGTCTGGGAACTGTTTTAGCTTCAGGGTATTATGAGTTGCCAAATTTTGACTTAGGACCTGTTTTTTCCATTTTTGGTTTTAATGAATCTGAAGGATTGCGAATAAGAGCAGGAGGGCGCACTTATTTTAGTCAAAATGACCTGTGGCGACTGGAAGGGTTCTTAGCGTATGGTTTTAGAGATGATAAATTCAAATATGGTATTTCCGGAAAATGGTTGCTCGACAGAGACTCCAGATTGATTATTTTTGGTGGAAACCGAAGAGACATTGAACAAACCGGAGCCAGTTTAACCACTTCAAATGATGTGCTGGGTCGCAATCTTGCATCATCATCCCTTATAACCGTTGGGGCCAATGACCGTCTCACAAATATCAATTTGAGCACCCTTGGACTTCAACTGGAGCCCGTTAAAAACCTAACCTTTAGAACAACATTATCCTACAGAACTTTAAAATCTGCGACAGACACCTTTAGTATTGATTATTTTGATGATGAAGGGAATATCCAGTCTAAAGTAAACCAAACTGAAATTGAAGTGGCATTGGGTTATACCCCCGGAATTCGCACATCGGGGTTTGGAGTGGAGCGCACTGTTATTAATGAGGGCAAATATCCTCAATTTTATTTTGGTTATACTCAGGGGTTAAAAGACATTATTGAGAGTGATTTTGAATACCAAAAAGCACAATTGCTTTACACACAACCCTGGAATTTGGGTGGAATTGGCAGGTTGTATTCTACTATCGAAGCAGGTAAGATTTTTGGTGAAGTTCCCCTTTCCTTATTAAGTCCGGTGCCCGGTAATCAAACCCTTTTTAGTATTTACAATACGTTTACGCTTCTTGATTATTATGAGTTTGTGAGTGACACCTATACTTCCTTACATTTAGAACACAATTTGGGTGGAAGGTTGTTTTCCAGAATTGGTTTTTTAAGAAACTTAAATTTAAGGGAAATCATTGGCTTCAGAGCGATTTATGGTGAAATATCTGAAAAAAATATCGCTATTAATGCGTCCAATATAACTTATCAAGCCCCTGAAGATATCTACTATGAATACAGCTTTGGAGTGGGAAATATCTTTAAAATTTTCAGGATTGATTTCAACTTCAGAGGGAATTATTTTGAAAATGAAGGTGCCAGATCTTTTGGCGTGACCGGCTCATTTGGATTTCAGTTTTAAACAAAAATCTGCATTGAATTCTTCCTCAATTTTCCTTGCTTTATACTTCTTTTTAGTTGTATTTTTGCACCCCTTTTTAAAGATGAATTATGAGTGCAGCTAAGCTAAAAAAGTTTGACGTTTTAGTCGAAATTCCCAAAGGAAGCCGGAACAAATATGAATTTGATTTTGAATTAAAAAAAATCAGGTATGACCGCATGTTGTTTTCATCTATGATGTACCCGGCAGATTATGGTTTCATACCGGAAACTTATGCGCTTGATGGTGACCCGCTTGATGTATTAGTACTGGTGACTGAGCCCACTTTTCCGGGGTGTATTATTGAAGTAAAGCCCATAGGAGTTTTCCATATGGCCGATGAAAAGGGACCGGATGAAAAAATAATCTGTGTTCCCATCAGTGATCCAAATGGCGATAAAATCAATGATATTTCAGATATCAATCCACATTTAATTAAGGAAATTGAGCATTTCTTTCAGGTGTATAAAGATTTAGAGCATAAAAAAGTTGATGTTGAGGGTTGGGGTAATGTAGAAGAAGCTTTGGACATTATTGACAAATGTACTGACCGATTTAGTAGTCTGGAAGCCAGTAAAAGGGAGTTTTATGATATTAATAATTAGTGATTTTTTTAAGTTAAGTTTAAGGTTAAGTGAAAAAGCAATACTATTATAGTATTGCTTTTTTTTGTTCTATTGTAATTTCTTACTTTTGCCCAGCTTAAACTAAAAAATCAAATTATATTATATGGAATCCAATATTATTTATTTGCCAATTGCACTATCAGTCCTTGGGTTGATCTTTATGCTTTACAAAATGAGCTGGGTAAAGAAACAGTCGCCCGGCAGTGACCGCATGCAGTTTATTTCTAAAAGTGTAAAAGAAGGTGCTCTTGCCTTTTTGCATGCAGAATACCGTTTGCTGGCCATATTTGTTGTAATTGCATCTGCTGCTTTATTTTACATTTCAACCCTGGTTGAATTGACTAGTTGGATGATCGTTCCGGCATTTATTATTGGTGCTTTCTTTTCCGCTCTTGCCGGAAACATTGGTATGCGCATCGCAACTGATGCCAATACACGCACTGCAGAAGCAGCCAAAACCAGTTTGCCTCAGGCATTAAAAGTGTCTTTTGGTGGTGGAACCGTAATGGGTCTGGGTGTTGCAGGTCTTGCGGTATTAGGGATGAGTTTACTTTTCATGTTTTTTCTGGGCCAGTTTATGGGCTTAGCTGACTATGATTTTTATACTAAAATGACGATGGTCCTTGAAGCCCTTGCAGGTTTTTCATTGGGAGCAGAGTCCATAGCCTTATTTGCCCGTGTGGGTGGAGGTATTTATACCAAAGCAGCCGATGTGGGTGCAGATCTCGTGGGGAAAGTAGAAGCCGGCATCCCGGAAGATGACCCAAGAAACCCTGCAACAATTGCAGACAATGTGGGTGATAATGTGGGTGATGTTGCCGGTATGGGAGCTGACCTTTTTGGTAGCTATGTTGCCACTGTTCTAGCAGCGATGGTATTGGGTAACTATGTCATCAGAGATATGTCTGAAACCATTCAGCATACTGATGCTTTCAATAATATGGGACCTATATTACTTCCATTGGCAATTGCGGGTGTTGGAGTATTGGCTTCGATTTTAGGGACCTTTTTAGTTAAAATTAAAGATAACAACGCCAAAGAATCTCAGGTTCAAAAAGCATTGGACATTGGAAACTGGTCTTCTATTATACTTACGTTAATCGCCAGTTACTTTCTAATCGACTGGATGTTACCAGAAACGATGCAAATGCGCTTTTTTGGAGAAGACTCTGCTAAAATGATACCTTCAATGAATGTTTTCTTTGCAGCCTGTATTGGTCTTGCAGTGGGCGCTTTGATTTCATTTGTAACGGCATATTACACCAGTTTAGGTAAAAAACCGGTGATGGATATTGTACAGAACAGTTCGACAGGAGCGGCAACAAACATCATTGCAGGTCTAGCTGTGGGAATGAAATCTACTTTTTGGTCAGTTTTGTTATTTGCTGCTGCCATTTATGGTTCTTATGAATTGGCTGGTTTCTATGGTGTAGCACTCGCTGCTTCAGCGATGATGGCTACCACGGGGATGCAATTGGCTATTGATGCCTTTGGCCCCATTGCTGATAATGCAGGAGGTATCGCTGAAATGAGTGATTTGCCAAAAGAAGTAAGAACAAGAACCGATATTTTAGACTCTGTGGGGAACACTACAGCAGCAACAGGAAAAGGATTTGCAATTGCCTCTGCGGCTTTGACAGCATTGGCTCTTTTTGCAGCTTATGTAACTTTTACCGGAATTGACGGTATCAACATCTTTAAAGCCGATGTATTGGCGATGTTGTTTGTGGGTGGAATGATTCCTGTTATTTTCTCAGCACTTGCTATGGAATCTGTTGGAAAAGCAGCGATGGAAATGGTGCAGGAAGTACGCAGACAATTCCGTGAAATTCCCGGAATTATGGAAGGAACCGCCACGCCAGAGTATGCAAAGTGTGTTGAAATTTCAACCAATGCAGCTTTAAAACAAATGATTTTACCCGGATTGATTACTATCATTACGCCCATCTTAATTGGTTTCATCTTTGGAGCTGAGCCACTGGGTGGTTATATGGCCGGAGTTTGTGTGAGTGGTGTGATGTGGGCGATTTTCCAAAACAACGCCGGTGGTGCATGGGACAATGCCAAGAAATCGTTTGAAGCCGGAGTGATGATCAACGGTGAGATGAGTTACAAAGGCTCTGATGCACATAAAGCTGCTGTAACAGGTGATACTGTTGGAGATCCATTTAAAGATACTTCAGGCCCTTCTATGAACATTTTAATCAAATTGACCTGTCTTGTTGGATTGGTTATCGCACCAATTCTAGGAAATCATGGAGCTTCAACTGCAGTTGCAGAAAATAATGTGCAAGTTGAAATGAGTATTGAAAATGGTGTAGCAACAGCAACAGTAAAATACACAACAACTGAAAATGGTGTTGACCAAACAAATGTTCAAACTTTCAAAGGAACTGAAGCTGAAGTAAAAACTGCCATCGCTACTTTTGAAACATCTATTTCAGGCACGAATAAGGTGAAAGAGATTCAGAAATAAATTTTTGATAGAATTAGTTTAATAAAAAGCCTCGATTTAAATCGAGGCTTTTTTTATGTAAAATACCGTATTAGACTAAAACAATCCGTGGATTTCTGCATCAATGCGATTAATAACATTACCCAAATCTTCCGGATTATCAACAAAGTTGAGGTTGTCAACATCAATAATCAATAATTTTCCTTTATTGTATTTGTGCACCCAGGCTTCATAGCGCTCGTTCAAACGACTCAAGTAGTCAATACTAATACTATTTTCATATTCACGCCCGCGTTTGTGTATTTGAGCCACTAGATTGGGTATGGAACTGCGCAGATAGATAATCAAATCGGGGCTTTCAGTCACTTCTTCCATCAAATCAAAGAGTGACTTGTAATTTTCAAAATCACGGTTTGTCATCAAACCCATTGCGTGCAGGTTGGGTGCAAAAATATAAGCATCTTCATAGATTGTCCTGTCTTGTATCACATTTTTACCACTGTTGCGTATGTCGAGTATCTGACGAAAACGGCTGTTCAAAAAGTAAATCTGTAAATTAAAAGACCAGCGTTCCATCTGGTTATAAAAGTCATCGAGGTATGGGTTGTCATCGACTTCTTCATAATGTGCTTGCCATTTGTAATGTTTTGATAAAAGTCGGGTGAGTGTGGTTTTTCCGGAACCAATGTTTCCTGCGATGGCGACGTGCATGTGTTATTTTTTGTTTGAGTTAGCTTCATTTTGTGAATCATTTCACCATCGTAAATATACAGGAATTCATCAGATAGATACAAATCTTTTATACTTAAATCGGGGGTTTTTATTGATTCTTCTTTAGCAAGATTTTCTGTTAAAAGAAAGATAGAATCGTTTTTCAAAATTAGCAGTTTGTCATTAGAAAGTGCCATTTTTTGGATTCCATTTGATGGAATGCTTTTGAGTAAGCTACCATAAATATTATACAACCTGAGTTTTGTGTCTGTAAGCAGATAGCAAAAGTTAAAATTACTGCTGTGAGAAATATAAGTTTCTGCAATGGGTCTTGATAGTTGTTGGTTTATTCGATCCCGATAATTATAAAGCTCCAGTTGCTGATTGTCTTCATTAAAGGTCCAAAGCCGGTTTTCATTGGCAGTGGTAGCGTTTTTTATATTCAAAAATGGTGGCTCCATTGCAAATGAAATGCGGCTAATTTCGTTGAGTTTGTTGTCGAGAATCACTGCAGTTTGATAGTCTGGAAAAAAAACAGTGATTTTTAAGGGATTTAAAATGTCAACGCTACCCATAGCGCCCAACTGAAAGTCTTTAAACTGAAAGTTTTCCGTTTTTGTTTGTTTAAAAAGGGTTCTGTTTTTTACAAAATACAAATCTCCGTAGTTATCAATCCCGATAAATTGTTCTGCCTGGAGTGGGTATTTTTCTTGGGTAACAGGATTTATTTCGCTTTGAGCGAAAGAAAAAAAAGTGCAAAAAACAGCAAAAAAAACAGTAATTTTCATAGAATTGACCAAGTTACAAAATAATGAGTTTCCAATTTATTATATGTTAAACCCTTTGTTAAAATTAGCAACTAATAATAAAAAACCATTAGTTTTGATTCAAACTTTAAACCATTTGCAAAAGCTATGAAAAAATTTCTCACACTTTCCTGTTTGTTTTTTTCTGTTTTTTTAACTGCACAAAATTTTTCCGGTCAGGCTACTTATCAATCTAAAACCAATGTCGATATGGACTTTGGCGGTCGTGAAATGACAGAACAAATGCGTAAACAAATCGCAGATATGATGAAAAGTGCCCTCGAAAAAACCTACATTTTAAATTTCAACAAAGAGGAGTCTTCCTATAAAGAAGAAGAAAAGCTAGCTGCACCCGGTGCCGGAGGAGGAATGATGATGATGATGGGCAATTTTACCGCAGGAGCGCAATACAAAAACACTAAAGAGAATATATTCTTACAAGAACAAGAATTTTTTGGAAAACAGTTTTTAATTTCAGATACCTTACCCAAACTAGAGTGGACTTTAGTGAATGAGTCCAAACAAATTGGGCAATATGTGGCCTTTAAAGCAACAGCCATCAAAAAGCTGGGAGATACAGATTGGCAATCGATGAGAAGAAGAAACAGAAACAATGATGATGAAAAGAAGGACACTGAAGCAAAAAATGATTCCACAGAAGTCAATGTGATGGATGAAATTGAAATTCCAAAAGAAATTGAAATTGTTGCGTGGTACACACCACAAATACCAGTACCACAAGGGCCCGGAGAGTATTTTGGTTTACCGGGATTGATTTTGGAAATCCAAGCTGATCGCACCTCCATTTTATGTTCAAAAATTGTCTTAAACACTAAAGAAACTATAGAAATCACCAAACCATCCAAGGGGCAAAAAGTATCCCAAGAAGAATACCAAAAAATTGTCAAAGAGAAAGTGGAAGAGATGCAGGAAATGTATGGAGGAGGCCGCCGAGGAGGAGGAGGAAGTTTTAGAATTGGAGGGTAATTTTGTTTAAAACAATTTAAATTCATCAAAAAGCCCACGAAAATTCCCCCAATTTTATAATAAACTAACTCTATTTATAATGAAAAGCATCGTTTCTTTTTTACTTGCATCTGTATTCCTTTCTTTTTCATTTCAAACGCAAGCGCAAAGTGTAAAACTCACAGGAACCATTAAAGACAGTCTGGGTAATCCTCTGGAAATGGCCAGTATTATTGCTAAAGTAAAAGAAACAGCTGCTATTGAAAGTTATGCTATTTCCAATGATGCCGGTAGGTACCAATTGTTTTTACCTGTAAATGAAACGTATACCTTAGAATCCAGTTATTTGGGTTTTGAACCACAGACTTTTGAGGTTACTGTTGGTGAGGATAGAACAGATATAATAAGAGACATCACACTTAAAGCAGCATCAAACGAACTCGATGGAATCGAAATTGTCTATGAAATGCCGGTAACTATAAGAGGTGATACCATTGTTTACAATACGGATGCTTTTGTAACCGGAAATGAAAAAAAACTGGGTGACGTCATTAAAGCACTTCCGGGACTCGAACTCAATGAGGAAGGTGAAATTGAAGTCGATGGAAAAGTAGTACAAAAGGTGATGGTGGATGGAAAAGATTTTTTTGACGGCGATTCCAAACTTGCTACAAAAAACATTCCTGCAGATGCCGTTAGTAAAGTCGAAGTATTGAGAAACTACAATGAAGTGGGTCAATTGAGGGGTGTGACCAATACTCAGGACCAAACAGCTATTAACATCCGGCTGAAAGAAGGAAAAACCAATTTCTGGTTTGGCGAAATCACTGCCGGTGCCGGATATGGAGAAAAATTCAGGTATCTGGCAAACCCCAAACTGTTTTACTACAGCCCGGATTACAGCATCAACATCCTTACTAATTTTAACAATACAGGTGAAGTGCCTTTTACTTTTAGAGATTATTTCAATTTTACAGGAGGTTTTAGAAACTTCAATCAAGGTGGAGGCACGCGATTCAATATCAACGACAGTGGTCTTGGTTTTGCTGTAACACAAAACAACCGGGCCAACGATATTGAGGCCGAGTTTGTCGCCGGAAACTTCAGTTATAAAGCTTCAGAAAAGCTTGATATTAGTGGGTTTGCCATTCTTTCAGACAACCGCACTAATTTTGTAACCAATACTGTGCGTAGCTTTGTGACAACCGGTGAAGTTGAAAACAGCTCTAGTAAAAGCGACCAAAGAAACCAATTGGGGATGTTAAAATTGAGCTCGGTTTATAAACCCAGTTTACTTTTTCAACTCGATTATGATGTACTGGGAAAACTATCCAAACAAACAGAGTTTTCCAACCAACTTTCCAGCTTTGGAGGTATCAATAACAATATTATTGAAGATAAGGAAAACAACCCATTTTCAATCAATCAAAACGTAAATGCCTATTACACACTAAATGATAAAAACATATTTGCAGGACAAGTGCAACATTTGTGGCAGGATGAAGACCCCTTCTACAATGCAGTGCTGGACTTTTTACCTTTTTCAGGAATTTTAAACGCCGATGAAAATCAAAGCAATTTTGATATCAATCAAGACAAACGGGTGAAGACCAACAAACTGGATGCTAAAATTGATCATTATTACATCCTAAACAATAAAAGCAATCTCAATTTTACATTAGGAACTACTCAAAGCCACCAGCAATTCAACTCGTCTATTTTTCAATTATTAGACAATGGAAACAACCTGAATTTTGATGAAAGTCCTGAAATTGATGGCGAAATATTTCCGTTAGGAAATGATGTCACTTACCACTTTAGTGATGTATTTCTGGGGTTGAAATATAAATTTATAACGGGCAAATTTACCTTTACGCCCGGTGTCACCCTGCACAATTATGATTTGAAAACAGAACAGTTAGGTTTATCAACTTCTCAAAATGAGTGGCGGATTTTGCCAGACTTTTTTGCCATAGCACAGTTAAAGCGCAGTGAAAGCATTCGTTTTAATTATTCTATGACTGCAGAATATACAGACGTCAACAATTATGCTGAAGGGTTTGTTTTTAATAATTACAACCGTTTGTTTAGAGGAAATCGCAATCTTGAAAATTCATTGGCTAATAGTTTTAACCTGACTTACTTTAGTTTTAATATGTTCAATTATACCAATGTAACCGGAAGTTTAAATTACACCCGAAGAATTGAAGGAATTAAAAACAATACCCAAATTGTAGCCATCAATCAAGTGTCGGCACCCATTAACATTGACAGTAATTTTGCCGATGAAACTTTTTCAGCTTTTGGAAGTTTTAGTAAGCGAATCAAAAAAATGCAATACAGCTTAAACGGAAATTTCAGTTGGAGCAGTTTTAATAACATCATCAATGAAACGGTAACAACCTCTGAAAGTTTCACACAAAATTATAGAACCAGCGCCCGAAGCAATTTTAAAGAGTTCCCCAATTTTGAAGTGGGATACAATTTAATCATCAATGATTATGACAATGGCGGTGTGAATTCCACTTTCTATACCCACAGGCCATTTGCCAATATCGAGTTTAATTTCCTAAAGGATTTTACATTTAAAGCAGACTGGAGTTACTATGATTATAGCAATAAAGAAAAAACTATAAAAAACAACTATTCCTTTTTATCAGCAGATTTGTACTACCAGAAAAAAGACAGCAAATGGGAATACAGAATTCAAGCTACCAACTTGCTGGATGTGCAAACCATTAACCAGGACAGTTTTAATGAATCCTTTAGCACCACTTCTTTTTACAGTGTGATGCCGAGGATAGTGATGTTGACGGTGAAGTATGATCTTTAGTATGTAGTGGTGAGAGGTTAGCGGTGAGTTCTGAATTATGTTTTCTGCGAAACCTGTCTGCCGATAGGCAGGTCTGCGGGAGATAAACAACAGTCATTAAAATAGTATGACAAAATAAAAAGCCTGCTGAGAAATTATACTTAGCAGGCTTTTTTAATTCAATTAATCCGTGTGAATCTGCAATATCAGCGTCATCAGCGGGCTATTCATTTTAAAACCCAAAAGCTTCTCTAACCGCTTCCACCATATCCAGTTTTTCCCAGGTGAAAAGTTCGACTTCAATTTCTTTTCTACCGGAGTAGGGGCTCTCAAACACTTTTCTGAGTTTTTTTGGTTCGCGTCCCATATGTCCATAAGCAGCGGTTTCACTATAAATGGGGCTACGCAGTTTTAATCTTGACTCGATGGATGCAGGGCGCATATCAAAGAGTTTTACAACTTTTTCAGCAATTTCACCATCAGTTAGATTTAGCGGTGATGTACCATAAGTATTCACATAAATGGATGTGGGTTCCACTACGCCAATGGCATAACTTACCTGAACCAAAACTTCTTCAGCAACACCTGCTGCGACAAGGTTTTTTGCAATATGTCGCGCAGCATAAGCAGCACTTCGGTCCACCTTGCTGGGGTCTTTTCCTGAGAAAGCACCTCCACCGTGGGCTCCTTTTCCGCCATAAGTATCAACAATGATTTTTCTTCCGGTTAAACCGGTATCACCGTGAGGACCACCAATCACAAATTTTCCGGTGGGGTTGATGTGATAAATTATCTCGTCATTGAATAATTCTTGAACATATTCAGGCAACTGTGCTTTCACACGTGGAATTAAAATATTGATGATGTCGCTTTTAATTTTAGCAAGCATTTTATCATCCTCATCAAATTCATCGTGTTGAGTGGAGACCACAATGGCAACAATTTTTTGTGGTACGTTGTCGTCGCTGTATTCGATGGTTACCTGACTTTTGGAGTCGGGACGCAGATAAGGAATCTCTTTTTCTTCTCGGCGTAAAGCAGCAAGTTCTATTAATATTTTATGTGAAATATCCAATGCCAAAGGCATAAAGTTAGCCGTTTCTGAAGTGGCATAGCCAAACATCATTCCCTGGTCGCCGGCACCTTGTTCTTCTTTATTTTCACGATCTACTCCTTGGTTGATATCCTGTGATTGTTCGTGAATTAAAGAAATCACCCCACAGGAATCTCCACTAAATTGATAAGCACCTTTAGTGTAGCCAATTTTGTTGACTACATCACGTGCAATTTGTTGTACATCGAGATAGGTATTGCTTTTCACTTCTCCGGCAAGCACTACTTGTCCTGTAGTTACCAAAGTTTCACAAGCCACTTTAGAAGCGGGGTCAAAAGCGAGAAAATTATCTAAAAGGGCGTCGCTGATTTGGTCAGCAACTTTATCAGGGTGTCCTTCTGATACACTTTCTGAAGTAAATAAATAAGCCATTCTGTTGGGTTTAGATGATTTAAAAGTAAGAAAAATAATTGACGTAAAAAGCAGGTAAGACTTACACTGTTTTAGCATTTTTTACCAAACTTATTTTCGTTTGATGAGGTTCTGAAATTCTTTCAGAACAACCCTGAAACAAATCCAGGAAAATGAGGTTGCAATCAGTCAAATTTTTCCTCAAAAATATTGACAAAAGTAACTATTTAAAAGCAATAATAAAATTGCTGGATTTAATTTATGAAAGAACTTTTTATATATATTAATTCGCTTATTTTTACCCAACCATTTTTTAATAAATATCTGCTAACAATTTAAAAAGAGATACATTATCAAGCATAATACAAAAACAGCTATGCATTTACCGGGTACTTTTTTCATAAACATAGTGCCCCTTTTTTTTATGGTAACTCTTACCAGCACTCTTTTTTCTCAGGAAAAGAACAAAAAACAAATTTCACTAGAAGCCGATTATTTTTATGGAACCATCCTTGAACACAATCCCGACATTGGTCATTTAATTACCCATCATCCTGAAGGCTTTGTATTGCAATATAATTTTAAAACATTTGGAGAAAAAGAATGGGAGCGCAGGTACAATTATCCCGATTGGGGTTTTACTTTTTCTTTTCAAGATATGAAAAATCCAAATTTGGGTGAGCTGTATGGTCTTTATAGTCATATTAGCTGGTATTTTTTAAACCGAAATTTAAGACTCTCTGTAAGTCAGGGAATAGCCTTTGCTACCAACCCTTATGACCCTGATACAAATTTTAGAAACAATGCTTTTGGAACTTCATTCTTAAGTGCTACTGTTTTAAAGTTAAATTATCATCGCCCCAATATTTGGAATGGAATTGGGTTGCAAACCGGAATATCCCTGTTTCATTATTCCAATGGAAATTTTAAAGCTCCAAATACCAGTACCAATACTTTTGCACTGAATGTGGGTTTAAACTACCAGGTGGACACTGAAAATGAGCCTGAATATATTGCTAAAGGCGAAAGAGAAAATTATAGCGAGCCCATCAAGTTCAATCTGGCTTTTAGAACCGGGCTCAATGAAAGTGATGTGATAGGCTTGGGCCAACATCCCTTTTTTGTGATTTCAGCATTTGCTGATAAGCGTTTGAGCAGAAGCAGTAGTGTGACTATTGGGTCTGAACTTTTTTTGTCTTACTTTTTAAAAGATTTTATTGAATATCGAGCCCTTGCATTTCCAGAATTTAACTACTCAGGTGAGGAAGATTTTAAGCGGGTGGGGATTTTTGTGGGGTATGAACTGCGCATTAATAAACTGGCACCTTTTGTGAATTTAGGTCACTATATTTATTATCCTTATGATTTTGAAGGTAGGACTTATAACAGACTGGGTATCAAAAGATATTTTGGTGATACAGAAAAAATATATGGTATTATTAGCGTAAAATCACACGCAGCAAAAGCTGAAGCTGTTGAGTTTGGAGTGGGAGTTAGGTTTTAGGTTGAAGGTGTTTTGTGATTTGAAGCTTGAATTTTTTTATTAAAGATGAAAACTGTTTTTAGATATGTGCTTTTACTTTTTGTATTCACAGCTTGTGATACAGACTCAGCATGGGATTGTGTTAAAGCAGCGGGAACAATTGTTCAAGAAGAAATACCCCTTGCTAATTTTGAAAAACTTGATGTGCGTCATCGGGTGCAACTCATTGTTAAGCAAGGTGAAGCGCAAAAAGTAGTATTAGAAACCGGTGAAAACCTAAGAGGAAAAATTTCTTTGAAAATAACAAATGGTGAGTTACGTATAGAAAACACAAACAATTGTAACCTGGTGAGGGATTATGGGATTACAAAGGTATTTATCACCTCGCCCAACATCACACAGATTAGAAATGGCTCTGGTTTGTCAGTCTTGAGTGATGGTGTGTTGAGTTTCCAATCACTTGCTTTACTTTCTGAAGACACGGCTGTTGATGGTGATATTCATACGGTGGGTGATTTTGAATTGCAACTGGATGTTGAGAACTTAAATATTGTAGCAAATGGCAAATCCAATTTTTTTCTTTCCGGTCAAGCCGAAACCGCAACAATGGGATTATATAGCGGAGACGGGCGCATAGAAGCAGGTGAATTTGTTGTTCAAAACTTATCCATATTTCATCGCAGCAGCAACAAGATGATTGTGAATCCACAGCAATCGATTGAGGGTGAAATTCGCAGTGTGGGCGATGTGATTTCTTTAAATGAACCACCATTGGTGGATGTGGAAGAATTTTATACCGGAAGGCTTATTTTTAATTGAGTTTTGTCAACTTCAATACCTATTTAATATAGTAACTCTTTATAATTAAGTTGGTACTTCATGATGCTAGTCTGATACTTATTTTCTTTGAAATATAAAACGCCCCTTCAGTTAAGAAGAGGCGTTTTGTATATTTATCTCTCTTTGGAGAATTAAAAAACTTCTACATCATTCCCGGCATACCGCCGCCCATTCCTGGAGGCATTCCGCCACCGCCATTTTCTTCTTTGATGTCTGTTAAAGAGCACTCTGTGGTTAAAATCATTCCAGATACAGAAGCAGCATTTTCTAGTGCAATGCGTGTTACTTTTTTAGGGTCAATGATTCCTGCTTTAAGCATATCCACATAGGTATCAGTTTTTGCATCAAAGCCAAAGTTCTTTTTACCTTCTAAAACTTTTGCAATAACAACAGAGCCTTCACCCCCTGCATTTTCAACAATTGTGCGAAGTGGTGCTTCAATCGCTTTTGCTACAATTTGCACACCTGTTGTTTCATCAAGGTTTTCTGTTGTTAACTTTTGCAATACTGCAATAGCTCTCACCAAGGCAACACCACCTCCTGCAACAATACCTTCTTCAACAGCAGCTCTGGTTGCATTGAGCGCATCATCCACACGGTCTTTTTTCTCTTTCATTTCCACTTCGCTGGCAGCACCCACATAGAGTACGGCAACACCTCCGGCTAATTTAGCCAAGCGCTCCTGAAGTTTTTCACGATCGTAATCACTGGTTGTTGATTCTATTTGTGCTTTTATTTCATTGACACGTGCTTTAATGGCATTTTTATCACCGGCACCATTTACTATAGTGGTGTTGTCTTTATCCATTGTGATAGTCTCTGCAGTTCCCAGCATATCGACTGTAGCGTTTTCAAGGGTGAAACCTCTTTCTTCAGAGATTACTGTTCCGCCGGTTAAGACTGCGATATCTTCAAGCATCGCTTTTCTTCTGTCACCAAATCCGGGAGCTTTTACTGCCGCAATTTTAAGTGAACCTCTTAGTTTGTTAACCACTAGAGTTGCTAGTGCCTCTCCATCTACATCTTCAGCAATGATAAGGAGTGATTTACCTTGTTGTGCTACCGGTTCCAGAACAGGTAACAAATCTTTCATAGAAGAAATTTTCTTATCGTAAATAAGAATCATTGGGTTTTCTAATTCTGCATTCATTTTTTCAGAATTAGTTACGAAGTATGGCGAAAGGTATCCTCTGTCAAATTGCATACCTTCCACAACATCTACATAGGTATCTGTTCCTTTGGCTTCTTCAACAGTGATGACGCCTTCTTTGCCCACTTTTCCAAAAGCTTTAGCGATCAATTCGCCAATAACATCATCATTGTTAGCAGAAATAGAAGCAACTTGTTTAATCATTTCTGAGGAATTACCCACTTTGGTAGTTTGTTTCTCAAGGTCTTTTACAATAGCTTCAACAGCTTTGTCTATTCCTCTTTTCAGGTCCATTGGGTTGGCACCTGCTGCAACATTTTTCAAACCTTCTTTTACAATTGCTTGCGCTAGTACCGTTGCAGTTGTTGTTCCGTCACCGGCAAGGTCATTTGTTTTTGAGGCGACTTCTTTTACCATTTGAGCACCCATATTTTCAAGGGCGTCTTCCAGTTCAATTTCTTTTGCTACGGTTACACCATCTTTTGTTACTTGTGGAGCGCCAAAGGATTTGCTGATGATTACATTTCTTCCTTTTGGTCCTAAGGTTACTTTTACTGCATTTGCTAATGCATCAACACCGCGTTTTAGTCCGTCGCGAGCATCAATATCAAATTTTATATCTTTTGCCATGGTTTTTTTCTGGTTTAAAGTTTAAAGTTTTATGTTATTTTGAATATTTAGATCAGCTATTCTGAATCGCAAGATTCCCGCCTACGCGGGAATTATTGCCAGGATATCGTCTTCACGCATGATGAGGTAATCACTCCCTTCTAGTTTTAATTCTGTTCCGGCGTATTTTCCATAAAGAACGGTATCGCCAACCTTTACGGTCATCTTATGATCTTCTTTACCTTTGCCAACGGCAACGATTTTTCCTTTTTGAGGTTTTTCTTTTGCAGAATCAGGAATGTAAATACCTGATGCAGTTTTTGTTTCCGCTTCTTGGGGAGATACCAAAACGCGGTCTGCTAGAGGTTGAATTTTTAATGCCATATAATTTGAATTTTTAAATTAGTTGTTATGGCTGTTACTTGGCAGAAATTATGCCATGCGGCCAAGTAACTGACAGAATGAGATAAAAAATGCCAGCTTGTCATAAGCCGGCAAAAAAAGTCCCGCCTAGGCGGGAAATGTACGATTTAGCTTAGCTAAGCTGAATGTTTTAGCTTTTACTCGTTTGGAGTTTGCTCTATAGGAGTAGCTGGTAATGGATTTGATCGTTCAGTAGCATCCAGTGCTCTGGAATCTGTTTCACCTACCCCGCTCATAATGGATATATTTGATATTAGAATCAATGCTAAAAGTAATACTGCAAGAGTCCAGGTACTTTTATCAAGAAAATCGGTTGTTTTTTGAACACCACCCAATTGCTGGGTTCCACCACCACCAAATGAAGATGAAAGTCCGCCACCTTTAGGGTTTTGAACCATAATCACTACGACCAGTAAGAAAGCTACCAGCACGATTAAAATTAAAAAAACTGTGAACGTACTCATGAATATGTATTTAATTGTTTTGTTGTAATTTTTCTATTGCCCGAATTTGGTCTGCAAAGAAACCACTTTTTTCGGGATTTTTCAAAATTAATATTTTATATGCTTGAATGGCTTTTTTATAGTTGTTTTGTTGCAAATAAACTTTTGCCAGTGTTTCTGTCATTAAGTGCTCACTGGGCTTTGATAGCGATTTTTTTGGTTCTTCTTTGATCTCTGAAAGTGTTGGTTTTATTTTTGGATTTTCCTGAATGAATTTGTCTATCAAACGAAATTTTTCTTCTTTTTCACTGACACTTTCTTCTGAATTGTTGTTTCTTTTTATGGGTTTTATACTGGTGAGTTTTAACCATTCTTCAAATGAATGTTTGTCATTTTTTGAAAAAGGTAAGGGTTTGTGAACTTCAAGAATTTCTTCAATTGCTTTTTCTTGATCTGTTTTTAATTCTTTTCGCTCAAAGAGGTTTGGATTTAAAATGGCTTCTGCTTTTTCGATTTCACTTTTGTCAACTTCTTCAACTTCCTTTTTATGATTTGGAATCACTTGTGCAAAGTGATCTGAAGTAATATAATCAAAAAGCACACTCCGGTCTGAAGTATAAGCGGCAGTTTTTTTTAATTCCTGATTGTATAAATAGCTGTTCTCTTTTTTGAGAATGTTCAAATAAATAGCTCTCGCCGGTTGAAAATAAGGGAAAGTACTGATAATTTCTTCCAACTGCACTTTTGTGTTATCGGAAAATATTTCAGGGTTTTGAAGTAAATATGTGATTTCCTCTTTATTCAAATTATTACCATTTTGCCAGCGTGGCGTTAAAGATGTCCTGGGTAATTCGTTCATAAATCACAGCAATGGCTTCATCGCGCTGTGATCCTGTAAGTTGAGCTGAACCACCATAATCAAAGTAGAACGTAAAACGTTGTTCCAAATCGTTTCCTTCATTTTTAGTGTCAAAAATCGCACATTGACAGCAATGGTCAAACGGTTTTGAGCAGCAGTGTTTTGTGCCGTAGCTGTAATGGGTGCAATATAATATTGTACAATTTCACCTTCATAAATCAAATCGGCATTTTGGTTTGTAAGATCTAAACTTGTTTGGTTAACAATTAAATCCTGTAATGTTTGCGTAAATAACCGATCTATTCCCGGTTCAACAATGGGAGCATTGTTTCTAAAAAAGTTAACCTGAAACGTTTTTATGTTGGGTGCAACTGAAGCTCCGGTAAAGGAATAAAATCCACAGCTTTGAACAATCAAAACAGTAGTAACTAATAATAAAAGGAATAGATTCTTTTTCATTTTTTAGAGTCCAAATTGTTTGATTTTTCGGTAAAGGGTGCGCTCAGAAAGACCCAACTCATCAGCAGCTGCCTTTCTTTTACCTTGATTTTTTTCCAATGCTTTTTTAATTAACTCCAGTTCTTTGTCTTTGATAGAAAGGGTTTCTTCTTCTTCTATTTCTTCGGCAAAATAATATTTGTCTTTTGTTTCTTCTTGATTAGCTGCGTTTCTTACTTCAAGAATTTCAACATCATTTTGGGCGTTGTTATCATCAATAATATCAGTTAATTCTTCAAAGGAATCCTCTTCCTGTGGTGTATATATTTTTTTGATTAATCCGGAATGTTCTTTTTGTACGTTTTCAACATTTCCGGTTTTTAATAATTCAAGAGTGAGCTTTTTTAAATCATTTACATCGCGCTGCATATCAAAAAGCACTTTGTAAAGTATTTCTCTTTCAGAGCCAAAATCGCTTTCAGATTTTCTGGAACCCACAACTGCCGGAAGATTTCGACCCATATCGGGCAGATAATTTTTTAGCGTGTTTGGCGTGATTTCCCGGTTTTGCTCTAAAACGGAAATTTGTTCAGCCACATTGCGCAGTTGTCTAATGTTTCCGCTCCAGCGGTATTTTAAGAGTAAATTTGTTGCTTCTTCATTGAGCCTGATGGTGGGCATTTTGTATTTCTGTGCAAAATCGGCTGCAAATTTTCTAAATAACAAATGGATGTCTTCTTCGCGTTCACGCAGTGGTGGCAGGTGAATGTCAACTGTGCTGAGACGATAAAATAAATCTTCTCTAAACTTGCCATCGTTGATGGCATCTGCCATTTTTACGTTGGTAGCAGCTACAATGCGCACATTTGTTTTTTGTGTTTTTGAGGAGCCCACTTTTAAAAACTCACCGTTTTCCAAAACTCTTAACAATCGTACTTGCGTGGGAAGTGGAAGTTCTCCCACTTCATCCAGAAAAATAGTACCACCATCTGCTACTTCAAAATAGCCACTTCGGGTTTGGGTGGCACCTGTAAAAGATCCTTTTTCGTGTCCAAACAGTTCACTATCAATAGTGCCTTCCGGAATGGCGCCACAGTTTACAGCAATGTATTTGCCGTGTTTTCTGTGGGATAATGAGTGAATAATTTTTGGAATACTTTCCTTACCCACACCGCTTTCACCGGTTACTAATACTGAAATATCAGTGGGGGCCACCTGAATGGCCTTTTCAATGGCACGGTTGAGTTTTTCATTGTTGCCAATGATTCCAAAACGTTGTTTTATTGCTTGTACTGATTCCATATTCCAATTCCCGCGTAGGCGGGAATCTCGTTTAAAGTTTATGAATTATTCTCACTGTAACCCACAGCCTCCCCAATCAAAGTTGCTGAGGTACAGTCTGTTATTTTCACCATTACAAAATCACCAATGTTGTAGTTTTCTTTTGGGAAAACAACCACGGTGTTTTGAGGGATCCTTCCGCTCCATTGGTTTTCGTTTCTTTTAGAAGTTTTTTCGATAAGGACTTCCAGTGTTTTGCCCACAAATTGTTGTGTGCGGTAAGCGCTGTGTTTTTGTTGTACTTCAACAATTTCCTGCAGGCGTCTTTTTTTGGTTGCTTCTGGGACGTCGTCTTCCAGTTTTCTGGCTGCCATTGTGCCTGGGCGTTCAGAATACATAAACATAAAGCCAAAATCATATTTTACATATTCCATCAAACTCAAGGTGTCTTGATGGTCTTCTTCAGTTTCAGTTGGAAACCCCGAAATCATATCTTGAGAGATGCCGCAATCTGGCATTCTGCTTTTTATGTTATCTATCAACTGCATATATTCCTCACGGGTATGCTGGCGGTTCATTTCTTTTAAAATGCGGGTGCTTCCGCTTTGAACGGGCAAGTGAATGTAGTTGCAAATATTTTGGTATTTGGCCATAGTTTCAATAACATCCATTGTAAAATCCTGCGGATTTGAAGTGGAGAACCGGATGCGCATTTTAGGTTGAGCTTCCGCTACAAGCGATAGTAGTCCTGCAAAATTGGTTGCCGTGGCTTTTTGCATTTCACTGGCTTTGTCAAAATCTTTTTTGAGTCCGCCGCCATACCATAAATAACTATCTACATTTTGGCCCAAAAGGGTAATCTCCTTGAAGCCTTTTTCTGCAAGGTCATTGACTTCTTCCAAAATACTTTGTGGATCACGGCTGCGTTCTCGCCCTCGAGTAAAGGGAACAACGCAAAAGGTACACATATTGTCACAGCCTCTGGTGATAGAGACAAAAGCGGTTACACCATTGCTTTGCAAGCGCACGGGTGAAATATCGCCATAGGTTTCATCTTTTGAAAGAATCACATTGACGGCGTTTCTTCCTTCTTCTACTTCGCTAAGGAGATTTGGTAAATCTTTATAAGCATCCGGTCCTACGACGAGATCAACTATTTTTTCTTCTTCGAGAAACTTGCTTTTTAGACGTTCTGCCATACAGCCCAGCACGCCCACTTTCATACCGGGGTTGGTTGTTTTTTTTACAGCATTGTATTTTTCAAGGCGCTTTCTAACGGTTTGTTCAGCTTTATCGCGAATGGAGCAGGTGTTAACTAAAACCAAATCTGCTTCTTCAAGGAGGTTGGTGGTGTTGTAGCCGTTTTCAGATAAAATGGAAGCAACGATTTCGCTATCGCTAAAATTCATCTGACAACCATAACTTTCAATAAAAAGCTTTTTAGTATTGCCCACAATTTTCTCTAAATCGAGCTGGGTTCCTTGTTTATTTTCTTCAATTATTTTCTCCATAAATTGTCCTATAGCTACAAACGTGCAAAGATACAATTTTTAAGGGATTTGTGACAAATTGGCAGAGAAAATTTGAAAATTTTAGAGTGTTTTAGTGCCTAGATTTTAAGGGAATTAGTTTCGTATTAAAAAAATCCTATACTTTTGCATTTCCCTCAAAGATGGGAATCTTGAAAATAATATGTGCAAAATAGTTTTATTTTGGAATTATTTTCGTGGTAGTTTGTAACTTTTAAAATAGGAGACTCCCGCCTTCGCGGGAGTATGGATATGGCAAAAAATTTAGTAATCGTAGAGTCACCGGCAAAAGCAAAAACCATTGAAAAATTTCTTGGTAAGGATTTTAAAGTGGAATCCAGTTTTGGTCATATAGCCGATTTGCCTTCCAAGGAGTTGGCAGTGGATGTGGAGGGAGATTTTAAACCAAAGTATATTGTACCTCGCGATAAAAAGGCACTCGTAAAAAACCTGAAAGCGCTTGCAGACAAAGCAGAAACTGTCTGGCTAGCCAGTGATGAGGATCGTGAAGGAGAAGCGATTGCTTGGCATTTAGCCGAGGAGTTAGATTTGGATGAAGCCAAGACAAAACGAATTGTTTTTCACGAAATCACTAAAACAGCCATATTAAAAGCGATTGAAAACCCAAGAAAAATAAATTACAATTTGGTTAATGCCCAGCAAGCAAGACGTGTTTTAGACAGGCTTGTGGGCTATGAATTGTCACCGGTACTTTGGAAAAAAGTTAAAGGAGGACTTTCAGCAGGGCGAGTTCAATCTGTTTCAGTGCGATTGATTGTAGAACGCGAGCGCGAAATCCAAAACTTTAAAACCGAAGCCTCATTTAGAGTAGATGCCGAGTTTGAAAATGAAGAAGGAAAAGCTTTCAAAGCAAAGCTACCTAAAAATTTAAGCAATCAAGAGGAGGCAGCTGTTTTTCTTGAGAAAAATAAAGGCGCGACATTTTCCATAGCCGAACTTACCAAGAAACCTGCAAAAAAACAACCTTCACCGCCATTTACCACTTCAACCCTTCAACAGGAAGCCTCCAGGAAGCTTTATTTTCCGGTGAGCAAAACAATGCAGGTGGCACAACGACTTTATGAAGCGGGACTGATAACTTATATGAGAACAGATAGTGTCAATCTATCCAATGAGGCAAAAAGTGCAGCTCAAGCTGAAATTACATTCCGCTTTTGGCGAAAAATACAGTCAGCCACGCAATTTTAAAGGAAAATCCAAAGGAGCTCAGGAAGCTCACGAAGCCATTCGGCCCACAAATATTGCTATTCATAGTGTCGATATAGACCGTGACCAAGCAAGACTTTATGAGTTGATTTGGAAAAGAACCATCGCTTCTCAAATGAGTGATGCACAACTGGAGCGCACCAATGTGAGGATTTCTGCTTCAACACACAATCAGGATTTTACTGCAAACGGGGAGATGATTAAGTTTGATGGTTTTTTGAAAGTATATTTGGAAGGACACGATAATGAAGATGAAGAGCAGGAAGGAATGCTTCCCAATCTAAAACAAGGTGAGGTTTTATCTAACAAATACATTACAGCTACAGAGCGATTTACAAGAGCTCCATATCGTTACACAGAGGCTTCGTTGGTAAAACAACTGGAAGAACTGGGCATTGGTCGTCCATCGACTTATGCGCCCACAATTTCAACCATACAAAACAGAAATTATGTTGAGAAGGGGACCATTGAAGGAGTGGAGCGAAACTATATTCAGCTTACACTAAAGAAAGAAACCATTTCAGAAAAATCACTTTCTGAAGTTGTGGGTTCAGATAAAGGAAAGCTTGTCCCGACAGACATTGGAATGATTGTTAATGATTTTTTGGTTGAAAACTTTAAAACCATACTCGATTATAATTTTACTGCAAAAGTAGAACAGGATTTTGATGACATTGCAGAGGGTAATGAAAAGTGGACGGAGATGCTGCGTGATTTTTACAAAGATTTCCATCCTCAGGTGCTTGATGTTGAGAAAAACGCTGAACGCGAAAGCGGTGAGCGCATACTGGGCAAGCACCCTGAAACCGGAAGAACCATTTTGGTGCGTTTGGGTAAATTTGGTGCTATGGCACAAATTGGTGCACCCGATGATGAAGAAAAGCAATTTGCCAGTTTAACTCCAGACCAGCAATTAAATACCATAACATTAGAGGAGGCGTTAGATTTGTTTAAGCTTCCGCGTAAGCTTGGACAAGTTGACGGCGAGGAAGTAGAAGTTAACAATGGACGATTTGGGCCTTATGTAAGGTTTGGTAAAAAGTTTATATCGCTGCCTAAAGGAATGGACCCGCTTGAGATTTCTATGGAAACTGCAAAGGAGCTCATTGATGAAAAGAAAAAAGCAGATGCACCCATCGCAACCTACGACAATAAACCTGTACAAAAGGGTGTGGGTCGTTTTGGACCTTTTATAAAATGGGATAACCTATTTATTAATGTGAACAAAAAGTATGATTTTGATAACCTCTCGCAGGAGGATATCGATACCCTCATTGAAGATAAACTTCAAAAGGAAAAAGATAAACTCATTCAAGAATGGCCCGAAGAGGGAATAAAAATTGAAAAAGCACGTTGGGGTCGATTTAATTTATTAAAAGGAAAAATTAAAGTAGAGCTTCCCAAAGAAACCAAAGTAGAGAAAATGTCTTTGGAAGAAGCAAAAGCCTTGATTGAAAAAAAGGCTCCCAAGAAAAGAACTGCAAAGAAAACGACAAAAAAGAAACCCTCTAAGAAATAATTTAGTATGCAAGAGTTTTTCACTCCTGTCAGCAAAACTGTTTTGGCTCATCGAGAGATGCTGCCTGAACATGTGCTGGGGAAACAGTTACAAATTTATACACAGCGCACCGGTTTTCCAGAGATTGATTTATGTAAAATTGTAATTCTAGGAGTTAGAGAAGCAAGAAGTAGTGAAAATTTTAATGGGACATACCCTTCATTTGATTCTGTTAGAAAATCATTTTATTCCCTTTATGCCGGCAACTGGCAACATCAAATAGCAGATTTAGGTGATATAGCCGCTGGCGATACTGTTGAGGATACTTATTTTGCTCTTAAAACAGTTGTAAGTGAATTTTTTTCAAAAAAAATAATTCCCATTGTTTTGGGGGGTAGTCAAGATCTGGTTTACCCTCTTTACAGAGCTTATGATGGTTTGAGTAAAATGATAAACTATGTAAATATTGACAGTAAATTTGATATTGGAAATGCTGACGCTCCCATATCAAATACTTCTTATGTTGGTAAAATGGTTGTTGACAAACCATACAATTTATTCAACTACAGTAATATTGGCTATCAATCTTATTATAATTCCTCAGAGGAAATTGCATTGCTCGAGAAGCTTTATTTTGAGGCATATCGTCTTGGTGAAATAGTCAATGACCTAAGTATTGTGGAACCCATCCTTCGTGATGCAGACCTGATAACTTTGGATGTTTCTGCAATAAAAAGTACTGAACTCAGTTATATAAATAGCAATTCACCCAATGGTCTTGACGGTAGAGAAGTTTGTGCCATTTCAAGGTACTCAGGAATAAGTAACAAGGTGAGTGTATTTGGAGTTTTTGAAATAAATGATTTTAATGCATCCCAGTCTGCATCTATGTTGATTGCTCAGGTATTATGGTATTTTATAGAAGGTGTTAATTACAGAATAGATGATGGAGACCTAAGTTCAGAAACAGATTTTAAAAACTATCAGGTTCCTGTTGATAATGAGGTGTTGCTTTTTAAAAAAAGCTTAAAAACTCAAAGGTGGTGGATAGAAATACCATTTATTTCTGAAATGAATAATAAATTAAAAAGACACACGTTATTACCTTGCACTTATCAAGATTATGAAAGTGCCTGTAATCAGGAAATTCCTGAACGATGGTTTAAAGCCAGAAGAAAAAATGAAATTTAATAATAAATAAAACAATAGATTTTAAGGCTTTTTTCTAAAAAATGTTGTTTTTTAGGAAATTTATAAATAGGTTTACGCCCTTGAAATCTAGAAAATTTAACCTAATATACTTATGAAGAAGTTTATTGCATTTACTGCGATTATGTCCTTTTTGATTAGCTGTAACTCTGGAGACAGAGGTGAACTAGTTGGTGTTAAAGGAAAAAAATGGCATCCTGAGAAACCTTTTGGAATGACTTTGATTCCCGGTGGCTCATTTATAATGGGTAAGCCAGACAACGACTTTGTGGGTGTTATGGATGCTCCCACCAAAACAGTTACTGTTCGTTCATTTTATATGGACGAAACTGAAATCACAAATTCTCAATACCGTCAATTTGTTTACTGGGTTAGAGATTCTATCGTTAGGTTAAAATTAGCAATCATTGCGGATGAGTTTGGTTTGACACCCGGAGACGGTGGAACCGGCGAGTTTGCTTTTACAGACCAGCAAGAAGAAGAGATGACTCCTTATGAGCAGTATATGTATGACAACTACTGGGGGTTTGGAGAAGATTTTTATGAAGGAAGAAAAATTAATCGAGAAATAGAGCTCATTTGGGATACTTCCTTATATCCAGATGAATACTATGCAGAAGTGATGGATACAATGTATCTGCCTATGTCTGAATCATACAATGGCCTAAGAACAATTGATGTAAGCAAGCTCAAGTTTCAATACACAACTATGGATATTGCTGCAGCTGCAAAAGACAATAGTTCAGATACCAGAGAAAAAAGAAGCAAATACATCAATAAAGAAGAACTTGAAATCTATCCAGATACCACAGTTTGGATAAGGGATTTCAATTATTCTTACAATGAGCCTATGCACAATGACTATTTTTGGCATAAAGCTTATGATGAATATCCTGTTGTGGGTGTAAACTGGAAACAAGCAAAGGCTTTTGCAACTTGGAGAACGCTCTATAAAAACGCATACCAAAAAGAGAGAGACAGGCATCAAATTCCTTCCTTTAGATTGCCATTTGAAGGGGAATGGGAATATGCTGCAAGAGGAGGAATTGCATCAGGAACCTATCCTTGGGGTGGTCCATACACTTTAAACGACAGAGGCTGTTTTATGGCAAACTTTAAACCGCTTCGTGGTGACTACGCAGCAGATCAGGCCTTATATACTGTGGAAGCAAAATCCTATGAGCCAAACGATTATAATCTGTACAACATGGCAGGAAATGTAGCAGAATGGGTGGATTCATCTTATGACCCGGCTTCTTATGAATTCATGTCCACAATGAACCCAACTGTTAACGACCCTGCTAATATGCGAAAAGTTGTGCGTGGTGGATCCTGGAAGGATGTTGCATATTTCCTTCAGGTAAGTACTCGTGATTATGAATATGCAGATACCGCCAGAAGCTATATTGGTTTCAGGACTGTTCAAGACTATATGGGTACAGACGTTGTCTTAAATCAACAATTTGGTGACGCTCGTTAAAACTAAACTTAATTTCAACTTAAATACACTAACTTAAAACTTAACTTAAAATTTTATTTAATCATGGCACAATCAAAATCTTCTAAAAAATTATTTAACATGGCTTATGGCCTTGGAGCTTCAATTGTAATCATAGGAGCCCTTTTTAAAATTCTTCACTGGGAATTAGGACCTCTAAATGGTGGTCTTCTACTTGCAATTGGACTTATCACTGAAGCCATCATTTTCGCAATCTCTGCTTTTGAACCGGTAGATGATGATTTGGACTGGTCTTTGGTTTATCCAGAATTGGCCGGAGGTCAATCAATGGGTAAAAAAGGAAAACAAGAAAACCCAGAAGATGCACAAGGTCTGTTATCTAAAAAATTAGATGAAATGCTTAAAGAAGCAAAATTAGATTCAAACTTAATGTCCAGTCTTGGTGAAAGTATTCGTTCTTTTGAAGGAGCTGCCAGAGAAATGCAGCCCACAGCAGAAGCAATGAGTGCAACCAAAAAATACAGTCAAGAAATGAGTCTTGCAGCAGCACAAATGGAATCCTTGAATTCACTTTATAAAGTACAAGTAGAATCTGCAAGCCGCCAAGCTCAAATCAATGAAGAGGTGACTCAAAATGCAGACCAGTTAAAGCAACAAATGCAAGCAATGGCAACTAACCTTTCTTCATTAAATGGAGTTTATGGAGGTATGCTCTCTGCAATGACAAACAGAAACTAATATTTTTCTAACTGTATAACTAACTCATTAAAACTTAAAAAATGGCAGGAGGAAAACTATCCCCAAGACAGAAGATGATTAACCTAATGTATCTGGTATTCATCGCTATGCTTGCACTTAATATGTCCAAAGAAGTATTATCAGCCTTTGGACTCATGAATGAACGATTAACCGAGGCAAATAGTTCTGCTCAACAACGCAATGCTGATTATATGGCTGGCTTAGCAGAAAAGGCAAATGAAAATCCAACTCGATTTGCTGACGCTAAAACGAAAGCAGAGGAAATAAGTTCACTTTCCAATGATTTAGATGCTTATATCGAATCAATTAAAAATGATCTTAAAGGTACAGTTAAAGAGGATGATTTGACTACAGGAAACTATGAAGTTATGGATAAGCCTGATTTCTTGAATCAAACTTTTTTTGTAGGTGACAAGTACACCCCAGAAGGTGAAGAATTTGTTGGTAAAATCAATAATTACAGAGAGACTTTATTGTCAACTTTAGATGATTCACCAGCATTTACTAAAATTAGATCAGATATCGATAAAAAATTCAGCACTGAGAAAGAAACCCGAAGAGATGGCGTAGAAGTTGAATGGCTAAATTACCATTTTGAAGGTTTTCCAATGATTGCCTCATTAACAAAATTGACACAAATGCAGGCTGATATTAAAACCACCAATAATGAGATATTATCAACAATGCTTGAAGGTGAACTAACAGCTGCTGTTGCAATGACAAATTATGGGACTTTATTACAGTCAAATCGATCAGCATACTTTCAAGGTGATGTTTTTGATGGTGCCGTAGTTTTAGGTAGAACCGATGAAACAACCAGACCAAACCGAGTAGAGTTAACACTTGATGGAAGACCACTTACCGAGGATCAATATACAATTCAAGGAGGTCGTGTTGTATTAAATGTTAATGCAGGGTCTGCAGGAGAACACAAGATTGGGGGTCAACTAATTTTTGAAGAAGGCGGGGAAGAAACAGAAGTTCCCGTTGATTTAAGCTTTACAACCATTTCAAAACCAACCGATGCTGTTATCTCTGCTGATAAAATGAATGTTGTATACCGCGGAGTTCAAAACCCGATGACTATCTCAATGGCCGGAGTATCTGATAATAACATCGATGCAAAAGCAACCGGACTTAGACAAGTTTCCGGAAGTAGTTATATGATGGATGTTACCACAGTTCAGGGAAGAGAAGTAACTATTAACGTGAGTGGAACAATTGATGGGACATCTTACCCTTCAAGTGCAACTTTCCGTATCAAAGACATACCACGACCTGTTGGAACCGTGAGAGGTGAAGATGGTTTAATTAAAATGCAACGAAACGCTCTTGAAATTTCAACCATTGGAGCTATGATACCCGATTTTGATTTTGAAATTGGACTCAATGTTACCGGTTTTAAATTCAATGTGCCCGGTCAACCCACAGTTGTTGTGAATGGCAGTCGTTTGAATGAGGCAGCAAAAAATACTTTACGAAGAGCAAAAAGAGGAGAGACAGTACAAGTATTTGATATCACTGCAAACCTGGCGGGAGCCTCAGGATATCGTTTACAAAAAATCTCCCCCGTCTTTGTAGAACTTACAAATTAATATTTAAGACGTATTTATTATGAACTTGAAATCTTTTTTAATCATTCTATCCGCGATGTTGATCACATCAGCAGGCTTTGCGCAGTCAAATCTTTTGAATGCAAAAACTCCTGAAGACATGAACAAAAGGACCGAAGCCCAAATAGCTTATGACAATGATACCCCTTTGTCATACGGGTACATCGATCAACGTGACGTGTTATGGGCAAAAACAGTTTGGGAAATCGTCGATCTTGATGAGCGAATGAATTTCCCCCTTTATTACCCAATTGACACAAATAACATTGGACCGGAACGCAGATCTCTCTATGATGTTTTGTTGAAAAACATCAAAAATGGAAGAATTGCAAATATCTACACAGATTCTTATTTTACTGAAAAAAGAAAACTTGCAGATATTCAAGCTACACTTTCTAGAGTTGACACCACAGATGCTGGTATTGCTCAATTAAATGCAGGAGAAGAATTGGACCTTCAGTACATTGATAGAAGAGATATCACCGCTGCAGACATTGAAGAATACCGTGTGCGTGGTTACTGGTATATTGATAAAAGATTGGGTGAATTGAAATACCGTCTCATAGGTATTGCTCCTGTTGCACCAGATGTAAACTTTATTGATGATGAAAATTCAACTATGGTTGAATTGTTCTGGGTGTTTTTTCCTGAAGCACGTGAAGTATTACACGAGGCAAAAGCCTTTAACAGGTTAAACACATCTATGCCCATTTCTTTTGATCATATGCTCAATTCAAGAAGATTTAGCGGTGTGATTTACAAAGAAGACAATGAATATGGAGACAGAGAAGTAAGTGAATATATTACTGAAAATGCTTTGATGCAACTTCTGGAATCTGAAAGGATTAAAGAAACCATTAGAAATATTGAAATAGATATCTGGAATTACTAATCTCAGTATATTATTAAAATCTATAACTCCCGTCCCGAAAGCAATCAGGTCGGGAGTTTTTTTATTTTTGTTGCATGGAAGTTGACTATATAGTTGTTGGTTTAGGGATTGCCGGCATTGCGTTTTGTGAAACTTTGCTTGAAAATAACAAACGGTTTGTTGTATTTGATTCCGGTAATAATACATCCTCTAAAGTTGCTGCAGGTTTGTATAACCCTGTTATATTAAAACGTTTTACACCAGCCTGGAATGCACTATCACAAATTGACAAGGCACTTCCTTTTTATGAAAATATTGAGTCTAAGTTGGGTGTTCAGATAGATTATAAAACTTCGGTTCATAGAATATTTTCCTCTGTTGAAGAACAAAATCGCTGGTTTGAAGCATCAGATAAACCTAAGCTTGCCCCCTTTATCTCACCTAAAATTCATCCCAATCAAAATCAAGATATCAAAGCAAATTTTGGATTTGGTAAAGTATTACAAAGTGGTCGCATTGATACTGTTCAACTCATTGAAGCTTATAGAAACTATCTGTTTAACAGGAATCAGTTAAAAGAAGAGCCCTTTGAATATACTGCGCTTCAGCTCACTAAGCCCTTAAATTATAAGTCGATTGAGTCTAAATATATTGTCTTTTCTGAAGGTTTTGGAATGAAGAAAAATCCCTTTTTTAATCACCTACCATTGGTGGGAAATAAAGGCGAACTTATTACAATCAAAGCACCCGGTTTGAAATTGGATATCATTTTAAAGTCTGGCGTGTTTATTATTCCTTTAGGCGAGCATTTATATAAAGTGGGAGCGACATACAATTGGAACGATAAAGATACCATACCCACACAAGAGGCCAAAGATGAACTTTTAGAAAAATTGAGTAAGATGATAGACTTTGAATTTGAAATTGTCTCTCATCAAGCCGGAGTGCGACCCACTGTATTAGACAGGAAACCTCTGGTTGGACAACATTTAGAATTTAAAAACCTGTTTGTGTTGAATGGTTTGGGTACTCACGGCGTTATGATTGGACCCACCGTTGCAGAAAATCTTTTTGATTTTATTGAAAATGGAAAAGCACTTGATGAAGAAATCGATATTGCCCGATTTCAATAATCGGCTTTTTGCTTATCATAATGCATAAAAATATTAATCCAAATATTTCGCGAAAGCCTCATAATTACAGGCATCATTAATATCAATGTACCCACAATCGCCAGAAAAGAAGACATTAAGCCGCCCCCAAAAAATACATATGAAATTATAAATGCAGCAACAGCAAACGCAATACCCACACCATAACTCACATACATCGCCCCGTAAAAAAATGAAGGCTCTATTTTGTATTTAGTATTACAAAGGCTGCACCTTTCGTGCATTTTAAAAATTTTATTTAAAATGTAAGAGTTATTTTCTTCATACATAGATTCACCGTGACAAACAGGACAAACCCCTTTAAAAATGCTGTATATTTTTGTGCCTTTTAACATAGAAAAATCATTTTTTTAAGACTACAAAATTAAGCATCTTTGCACGAATATTTGTTACAAAGGTTACATACATGCTCAACGTTTCTAATTTATCAGTTGCATTTCAAGGAGAAAATCTTTTTGAGGAAATTTCATTTCAGCTCAAAGCCGGTGACCGTGTGGGTTTGGTAGGAAAAAATGGAGCAGGAAAATCAACACTTCTTAAAATTTTAGCCAAAGATTTAGCATCAGATACAGGAACTATTGCTTCAGATAAAGAAATCAAAATTGGCTTTTTAAGACAGGATATTGACTTTGTTCAAGGTAGAACCGTTCTTGAAGAAGCATATCAGGCCTTTGAGGAAATAAAAGCGACAGAAGCCAAGATGGACACAATCAACCATCAACTTACCACCCGCACCGATTATGAATCTGAGGGTTACCACGATTTGATGGTCGCCATTAGTGATTTAACACATCACTTTGAAATTTTAGGAGGGTACAATTACCAGGGAGATACAGAAAAAATTCTTCAGGGCTTAGGTTTTAAACGGGAAGAGTTTGATAAAAAAACCGAAGAATTCTCAGGTGGCTGGCGCATGCGAATTGAACTTGCAAAACTTCTTTTGCAAAGCAATGATATTTTATTGCTTGATGAGCCCACCAACCACCTCGATATTGAATCCATCATTTGGTTGGAAAGCTTCTTAAATAATTATGCCGGAGCAGTTGTGATTGTTTCTCACGATAAAATGTTTCTCGATAACGTGACCAATCGCACCATTGAGATTTCATTGGGTCGTATTTATGATTATAACAAACCGTATTCAAAATATTTAGTTCTAAGACAGGAACTTCGGGAGCAACAGCTTGCCTCTCAAAAAAATCAAGAAAAGCAAATTCAACAAACGGAGCGATTGATAGAAAAATTCAGGGCAAAAGCTTCAAAAGCATCTATGGCGCAGTCGCTTATTAAAAAGCTGGATAAAGTAGATCGCATTGAGGTTGATGAAGATGACAACGCTGTGATGAATGTGCGGTTTCCCATTTCGGTGCAACCGGGAAAAGTGGTCATTGAGATGCAACACATTTCAAAAAGTTATGGTCAAAACCACGTTTTAGATAATGTGAGTATGATGATTGAACGAGGTGTAAAAACAGCTTTTGTTGGACAAAATGGACAAGGGAAATCAACATTGGCAAAGATTATTGTTGGCGAAATTGCACATCAGGGAACAGTAAAATTGGGTCATAATGTACAAATTGGATATTTTGCTCAAAATCAAGCAGACTATCTTGATGGAAATATCACCGTGCTTGATACGATGATCAATGCAGCAAATGAAACAAACCGAAGTAAAGTAAGGGACATACTGGGCTCGTTTCTTTTTCGGGGTGAAGAAGTCGATAAATTTGTAAAAGTGCTTTCCGGTGGAGAGCGCAATCGTTTGGCTTTAGCCAAATTGTTATTGCAGCCACTCAATGTATTGGTAATGGATGAGCCCACAAACCATCTCGATATTAAATCTAAAAACGTTTTGAAGGAATCCCTAAAAAGTTTTGAGGGGACACTAATACTAGTTTCTCATGACAGGGATTTTCTGCAAGGTCTTTGTGATAAGGTTTATGAATTCAAAGACAGAAAAATAAAAGAATACCTGGGCGATATTGATTTTTACTTAGAGCAGCGCAAGATATCTTCAATGCGAGAAGCAGAATTAATGACAAAGGAGAAGAAAACTCCCAAAAGCAACAACAACAAGCAGGAGTACAACGATCAAAAAAAAGAAAAAACACTTAAGAATAAGTTGAGTAACATTGAATCAACCATTCAAAAGCTGGAAAAGGAAATCACTAAAATGGATAATGACCTGGCTTTAAAATATGAAGAAACAACATCCAAACCGGAATTTTTTAAGAACTATGAAAAGAAAAAATCTGAATTGGAAAAAATAATGATTCAATGGGAGCAGGTTCAAGAATCACTTGATAACTTGTAAATATCAATTTTTTTAAGAATACCTTAACCTTGTTTACCGTCACAAAGAAATAGATTTGTAAACTTTCTAACTTATTAGTTGTTAAATTCATGCGCAAAATTATTCTTATTGCACTGGGAGGGTTCATTTTATTAATTGCATTCTTTTGGTCCCGAAGTATTGCAAACGTTGAAAAAGAACAAATCCCTTCAGTTGAAAAGCTTGAAAAAGTGGTATTTGTCGATACAGTTAAGAACACAACAATTCCCATTGTAGTTCCTGCCACAGGAACACTTACTGCAAAAGACCGTTTAGAATTATTTGCTGAAGTTGAAGGCCTGTTTTCAAGCAGTAGCAGAGACTACAGACCCGGTCAAAAATACAATCAGGGTGAACTACTTTTACAAATCAATTCATCAGAATATGCAGCTTCAGTCCAATCGGCTCGTAGTAATCTGTACAATTTAATTACCTCAATCATGCCCGATTTAAGGCTTGATTATCCAGACTCTTTTTCAAAATGGCAAAATTACCTCAACACTTTTGATGTTAATAAAACAATAGCTCCCTTGCCAGAACCATCTTCAGAGCAAGAAAGATATTTTATCACAGGAAGAAACATTATGTCCAATTATTTTGAGATCAAAAGAATGGAAGAGCGCCTTTCAAAATTTAACATCAGGGCTCCATTTACCGGAATACTCACTGAAGCTTTAGTTAATAAAGGAAGTTTAGTGAGACCCGGACAAAAATTGGGTGAGTTTATAAACCCTGCAGTTTATGAGATGGAAGTGGCTGTATCAAATAACTTCATTGATTTTTTGGAAACCGGAAGAAAAGTAACACTTCAAACACTTGATAAAACGGCCCAATATGAAGGCACTATCAGCAGAATTAACGCAAGGATAGACCCCAATACTCAAACAGTAAAAGCCTTTGTGGAGGTGAAAGGAGAAAACTTAAGAGAAGGTATGTTTCTGGAAGCAAATTTAGATGCTCGTGAGGAGCAAAATGCTTACAAAATTCAGAGAAAACTTCTTGTTAATGAATCTCAAATCTATATCGTTGAGGACAACAAACTCAATTTGCTTGATATCAATCTCATCTACATAACAGAACGCGAAGTCGTTGTAAAAGGAATCCCGGAGGGAACAATTATACTCAGAGAGGTCTTGCCGGGAGCATTTGCCGGTCAACCTGTTATAATCAATTAAAAAGAAAGCAATAAAGGGCAATCAAAACCGAAGTTTATGCGCAAGGTAATTGAATATTTTATTAAATACAGCGTCGCTGTAAATGTTATTATTTTTGCGTTTATCATTTTTGGAATCTTTGGAATCAGCAGCCTCAAATCCTCTTTTTTTCCTTTAGTAGATTCTGAAATAATCAATATCAACATCAATTATCCTGCTGCTTCACCACAGGAAATTGAAGAAGGTATTGTCATAAAAATTGAAGACAATTTAAAAGGTCTCGAAGGGATTTCTCGGGTGACTTCTACAGCAAGAGAAAATGGCGGTTCCATTACTGTTGAAATTGAACGCGGTGAAAACATTGATGTCATACTTGCAGAAGTCAAAAATGCAGTTGACCGTGTTCCGTCCTTTCCGGCAGATATGGAGCCGCTGGTGGTCTCAAAACAAATTCCCATCAGGGAAACCATCCAGTTTGCGGTAAGTGGTGAAAATGTACCGCTGGCTACCTTAAAACAAATCGCACGACAAATTGAAAACGAACTAAGAGCCATCCCCGGTCTGTCACAAATTGAAATAACCGGATACCCTGAGGAAGAAATTGAAATTTCCGTAAGGGAAAATGATCTTTTGGCTTATAATATTTCATTTCAGGAAGTTGCCAATGCAGTAAGGGGAGCAAATATTTTTACTACCGGAGGAACCATAAAAACAAATGTGGAAGATTACCTCATTAGAGCAAATAACAGAGGTTATTTTGCTGAAGAAATAGACAACATCATCGTTAGGGCAGATGCATCCGGAGCGATTGTGAGACTTAAAGACGTAGCTTCAGTAAGAGACCGTTTTGCTGAAACTCCCAATGCTTCCTATTTCAATGGAAACTTGTCAGTTAATATTAATGTAAGTAATACTAACAACGAAGACTTACTTTCCTCTGCTGAAAATGTGAATAATTATATTGATGATTTCAATGCAAAAAACAGCAATGTAAGACTCGATGTAGTGAATGATTCCTCCATATCATTGAATCAACGCACACAAATCTTGATTGAAAATGGTGGAATGGGAATTTTACTGGTGCTGTTTTTTCTATCATTTTTCCTCAATACACGTGTTGCATTTTGGGTGGCTTTTGGATTGCCAATCGCATTTTTTGGAATGTTTATGCTTGCACCATTATTTGGGATTACCATCAACATACTTTCTCTTTTTGGAATGATTATCGTCATTGGTATTCTGGTGGATGACGGGATTGTGATATCAGAAAACATCTATCAGCATTATGAAAAGGGAAAAGGTCCCATAAGAGCAGCCGTTGATGGGACAATGGAAGTTGTACCTCCCATACTTTCAGCTATTATTACTACGATACTTGCTTTCTTGACGTTTCAATTTTTAGACAGTAGAATAGGAAAATTTTATGCAGAGGTTTCTGTTGTTGTAATTTTAACGCTCATTATTTCCCTCGTGGAAGCTTTTATTATTTTGCCGGCTCACATTGCCCACTCAAAAGCATTGGTGAGAAATGGAAAAAAAGAAGAGCAAGAAAAAAAGGGAATCGACAGAGTTTTTGCAAAATTGCGTATTCTCAATAAGTTGGGTGACAAAAGTATGCGGTTTTTGAGAGATAAATTTTACAGCCCCGTGCTGGCTTTTGTCTTAAAAAATAATTTTTTATCGTTAGCGATTATCGTTTCAGTATTGATGTTAACGGTGGCTTCCATTATGGGAGGCATCATTAGAGTTACTATTTTTCCCAGCATTGCCAGTGACAGGGTGTCTATAAATCTATTGATGAGTGAAGGAGTCAATCCTGCGACTACAGATTCAATTATTTCATTTGTCGAGGCCAAAGCCTGGGAAGTCAATGAAGAGTTTACAGAAAAGCAAACCGGCAATTTGCAAGTAATTCAAAATATCATAAAGCGTGTGGGGCCGGGAAACAACAAAGCCTCATTAAACGTCAATTTACTGCCCGGTGAAGATAGAGATTTTTCTTCCCCTGAAATTACTGCTGCCATAAGAGATGCCGTGGGTCCTGTTTATGGTGTGGAACAACTCACTTTTGGCTCTGGCGGAACTTTTGGTGGAACACCGGTTTCAGTCGCATTTTTAGGAAACAATACGCAAGAACTTAAAGCTGCAAAGGAAGAACTCAAAGCACATTTTCAAGATGACTCCAGATTAAAAGATGTTACAGATACAGACCCGCAGGGTATTAAAGAAATTAGAGTAGAGCTCAATCCAACGGCTTATGCGGTGGGTCTTACCCTTAACGAAGTGATGCAACAAATTAGAGCCGGTTTCTTTGGTGCTCAGGCACAACGTTTTCAAAGAGGGCAGGATGAAGTTAGGGTTTGGGTTCGTTATGACCGAGAGGGCAGATCCTCTATCAATGATTTGAATGCGATGCGCATTATCACTCCTTCGGGTGAACGGGTGCCTTTTGGCGAAATTGCAACATACACCATTGAGCGAGGTGATGAATCCATTAGACACCTCGATGGAAAGAGAGAAATTCAGGTGAATGCAGATTTAGAAAACCCCAATGATAGCGCCACTGATATACTTTTTGAAATTCAACAAGGTATTATTCCTGAAATTTTAGCCAAATACACCACGGTTTCAGTTTCCTATGAAGGACAAAACAGAGAAGCTCAAAAGTTGTCCAATTCTGCCTCAGCGGTTATACCCATTATCTTGTTTTTAATTTATGCAACCATCGCCTTCACCTTTAGAAGTTACAGCCAGCCTTTATTGCTTTTATTGTTGATTCCCTTTAGTGTGATTGGTGTAGCTTGGGGTCACTGGTTTCACGGTTTTCCGGTTAATATGTTATCTGCAATGGGAATTATTGCACTTATTGGTATTATGGTCAATGACGGGCTTGTATTAATTACCAAGTTCAATACCTTTTTAAAAGAAGGTTTGCCTTTTGATAAAGCCTTGTATGAAGCGGGCAGGTCCCGCTTTAGAGCGATATTTTTAACATCCTTAACCACCATAGCAGGATTGGCACCTCTTATTTTTGAAAAAAGCAGACAAGCCCAGTTTTTAAAACCAATGGCCATTTCGATTGCTTATGGAATTGGGATAGCAACAATTCTCACGCTGTTTTTACTTCCTTTGTTTTTGACAATAAATAATAAAATTAAAACCGGAACAATCTGGCTGGCAACAGGAAAAAAAGTGAATAAAGAAGATGTTGAACGTGCTATAAAAGAAAAGGAAATAGATGAAGAATATGACAATTAAATATCTGTTTTTAGGACTGGTTTGCTGTTTTTACCATCAGGTGGGGGCACAGGAACTTCTCTCAAAAGAAGAAGCAATCAAGTTAACACTTCAAAATAATTTTGGAATACAAATAGCAAATAATGAGTTGCTGGTTGCTAAAAACAATTCGGGCATATTGAATTCGGGTTATTTACCTTCTTTAACTGGAATTGCCGGTGGGCAATATGCCATAGAAGATCAAACTGCAACTTTTCAAGATGGTACTGCAAGAGAAGTTTTGGGAGCAGAAACAGACCGTTATAATGCATCTTTAAATCTCGATTTTCTGCTTTTTGATGGACTCGGGAGGCATTACAATTATAAAAGCTTAAAAGAGCAATATAATCTTAGCGAACTTGAAGCCAGAGAAAGTATTGAAATAACCTTGTTACAACTTTTTTCAGTTTATTTTGAAGTTGCTCGATTATCAGAAAACTTGACAGTTTTACAAGAAACGCTGGAAAACACAAAAGAAAGACTCACACGTGCTGAGTATCAATTTGAATATGGCCAGAACACAAGACTTGAAGTGCTCAATGCAAAAGTTGACATTACAACTGACAGTGTCAACGTGATGAATACCAGGCAGGCTTTGTTGAATGCTAAAAGGGATTTGAATGTTGTTTTAAACAATGAACTGGAACGCGATTTTGAAATTGATACAGTTGTTACTTTTGTGAATTTACTGGCTATGGAAACTTATATTTCTGAAGCCCAAGAAAATAATGTAACCCTGCTACAGGCAAATCAAAATATTTTAATAAGTGACTATGACCGAAAGGCAAGCAATTCTGTGTTTTTGCCATCATTGGGTTTAACCGGTTCTTATGGATGGAATGAAGGAAACTTTCCTGCAACAAACTTTTTATCCTCAAACACTTCCACAGGGTTTAACGCGGGCATCAATCTTACCTGGAACCTCTTTGATGGAGGAAGAAATATTGTCAATTCTAAAAATGCTAAAATAAGAGTTGAGAATCAAAATTTGATAAAACAACAAGTAACCCTGGAGGTGAATCGCAATATTTCCAATGCCCGCGGGAATTATGATAACCGAAAGAAAATTTATGATCTTCAACGGCAAAATGTAGAAACTGCAAAAGGAAATTTTGAACGCTCTGATGAGCGATACAAACTGGGTCAAATATCTTCCCTGGAATTGAGACAGGCTCAAATCAATCTGCTCAACGCTCAAACCAATAAGAATCTTGCGAAATATGAGGCCAAACTAGCAGAATTGGAATTATTGCAGCTCACAGGAAAATTACTCGACGTAGCATTTTAATATATATGTTTGAACACTTTTTTCAATGTCCTTATTGCTGGGAAGAAATTTCCATGTTGCTAGATACTTCTGTGGCTCAACAAACTTATATAGAAGATTGTGAGGTGTGTTGCAATCCTATTGAGTTAACTGTTGTTTTTAGTAATAAAGAATTGGTTCAATTTGAAGCAACCGGTATTGAGCAATAATACTTAAATAGAAACCATAACTTCTTTCAAGCCTTCCTGGATGTTAATCCATAAATAATTGAAGAATGACTTGTCTTTGTCCCTTTCAGCAGTTGCGTTACCTTCTTTAAAAGTGGCTCCTTTAGAGTCTGAATTTTTTTTCACAAAAATATTGGCAACTGCAGATAATAACCAACTTCGCTTATTTTCTTTATTTAGTATTTCCACTTTAAAGTTGTCATATCTAATGCGTAAATCTACACTTGAACTGTCATCATTTCCGTGAATATTAAAATAGGTTTTTTTGACCTTTCCTTCAAGTTCTACATTGAGGCTTGCTTTTGTAAAAGAGTTCATTTTCGTAGCGTTTAAAGCATCCAGTTCCCCCTGAATCTGGAACGTATCTTTGCGGTCATTCATATCAAAACTCCAGTCAATTTTGAGCGGACTTTCATCCATGAAGATGGAGTTGATATTTATTGTTGTTTTCTTTTCGCCTTGAGCGTAAGTGTTACTTAAGTTGCCAATGGTAGCATTTAAATTTGAGAAATTAATGGCGCCTGCCGGTTGTTTTGCACTTACTTTTTCTTCATAAACAATCGATGCATTATTGATGTGTAAGGAATCTAAAGTCAAGGGAAAAGGGATGTTGCGTATCGATTTGCTGTAAAGGGGTTTTATGCTGGTGTCATCTGTAACAAGCTTATCCCTGTAAACATTTAATACAGGATTTTCTAAAATTAAATCACCACCTGAAACCTGAAATGTGGTGTCGATGACTTTAAAATGCAAATCCTTTAGGGTAACCAAAGGCATTTGAGCATCCATATGATCGCGTTCTTTTGAGATAACCTTTGAGAGTTCCGTTTTGGAATACATTGTTTTGATGCCTAAATCTTCAATTTGAAGTTGGTGATTTGATAAGGATATTGTACTAAATGAAAGCAAGTCATAATCATTGAGGCGGTATCTTAATGACTTGCTTTCAAATTCAACAGCTGAAAATTGACATGGTATTTTATTTTTTAAGGTTGTGGTATTTACCATTACATCTTTAAGGGTGCTGTTAAAATCTGCGATCTCTACATTCGGACTTTCATCAGAGTTCAAGAGTGATATTTGTGCATCAATAATTGAAATGGATGCTATGGTGAAGGGAAGCGGCATTTCCTGGTTTTCATTTTGAGCCCTTTTGTTTGTTTTAGGAGTCTTTTTCATACCTTTTTGTAACCATAAAGAAGGCTTTTCTATTTTTAAATCTTCACCAAATAGTTGAAAGGTTTCATCTACCACTTTAAAATGAAGGTCGCTTAAGGTCAATAGTGGAATTTGTATGTCTTTTTGCTCAGTTTTAAGTGCAGCACTCCCAACAGTTTTCAGGGTGTCGCTTTTGGTTTGAATTGCAATATCAGTGATTTTGAGTTGTTGGTCATTTATGGTAAATTCTTTTAGGGATAGGATTTCATTTTTATTCAACTCATAAAAAAAGTCTTTGGAATCTATTTCCATTTCAGAAAAGTGAAAGGGGATTTTTTCTTGTAGAGTAGTGTTGTTCACTTCCAAATTTGTTAAAGAAAAATAAAGGCTGTCCAACTGCAAAGCAATGCTTTCGTCAGTATTTTTATATAGGAAGGAAGCGTTTTCCATAGTAAACCTTCCGGTGCTTATATTTTCTTCAAAGTCCTTTTGTTTTTTTTCAGGGCTCTTGGATGAAGTAGTATCCTTGTATGTTATGATTTCCAGGTCATATAGGGTAATGTCATTAACAGCAATTTTATTTGATAATAAATACTTCCAGTAACTTAATCTATTTATAGAAGCTTTTTTAAGACTGATTTTAGAGTCTTTAAAAACTGAAATGGTATCCTTTACCGTTGCCTCAAGATTTTCAATAGTAGCAGAGCCACTGAATGTGTCAACAGATATATCATATTCATTTATTTGAAATTCTTCAGGGATTTCCCGGGCGATGGTTTCTTTTATTTTATTTTTAATAATGGGATTTGCAACAAAAGATGCAATCACTATCAAAATCAACAAACCAAAAATAATTCCTAATATGATGCGCACTTTCTTACTCATCTACTAAAGGTACCCAAAAAATCAATATTCACTAAAGTTTAACAAGAACTTATAACTCTTTAAGGGTTAATATTCGTTTATAATTAAAACAACCTAACCCTATTTGTATGTTTTTAAATTTGCTAGAAAGCTTTCACATGTTATTGCTTATTGTAGTATCTGTCATACTCCTATATTATTTAGTCAAAAAGATAAGGAAGAAGTAGTATATGACTCAA
>JAGYJA010000002.1:0-345000 GCA_018402385.1 Flavobacteriaceae bacterium | reverse complement strand
TATCCCCCAGCAATAGGTAGATTGCATACGCGTTACGCACCCGTGCGCCGGTCTCTATAATGCAAGCACTATATACCCCTCGACTTGCATGTGTTAGGCCTGCCGCTAGCGTTCATCCTGAGCCAGGATCAAACTCTTCATCGTTAAATCTTAAATATTATTCAACAACTACTTCTTTGACCGTCTCAATTAATCTCTCAGGTTTTTATTACTCGGTTTATTCTCTGTATTATTCAAAATCGTTTCCAATTCCAAAAAATACGCTGTCAATTCAATATATCAATGAACTTTTGTTCTCTTTATTCTAACCACCCTGCATCGCAAAGCGGGTGCAAAGATAATATCCTTTTTTTATCCCGCAAGACTTTTTGAAATTTATTTCTTAAAAATCCAATCCCAAAAAAACCTACATTAAATACTATCACTGAACTTGCAATTAACTTAACTAAATCTCTCCAACTAAGCGGGTGCAAATATACAACCATATGTCAATTACACAAGCTAATTTTTACTCAAAAACAAAGAAATTTTCAGGCGAATACATAACTAGCTGATAATGTAGATTTTGAAATTGAAAATAAATTTTAGCGAACTACTAAGATACAAAAAATAATTAATTTTCAAAGTCCACTGAACTTATTTACTCATCCATTTTTCTTTCAAATCAAAATAGTTTAAAGAAGTTGCCGGGTGTTGAAGTTCAAGAACGCCCTCCTGAAAACCTCGTTGAAGTATGTCTTCTATAAGAAAGTCTTCTTTAACAGTCTCTGGTTGGAATTCTGATTTTAAGGATATATCAAACATACTGGCTGTAGTGTTATACCAAAATGCTCTCCATCCTGTTCTTAAATCTTTAACTAAATCAAAAACAGTAATTCCTGTTTGACGGTGAATTAGCTTTACCAAAATGCGACCCTCACTTCTGGTAAGCTTTTTTAACTCATCTGTAAACTCTTCTTCAATATATTTCTGAATTCTTTTGGTGTAGATTCGACGGTCTCTTTTAGATTCTAAAGATTCGAGTCGGGTATTCATAGTGTAAAGCCTATCTGCAGCAAGTTTTGCATAAGGATAAACCTTTCGGGTTCTTCTTCTTAAAATAAGATATGCTCTTCTTTCTGTTGCTGAATCAAACTTTAGCTTGTTTAATAAAAAAACCTCTTCAAGGTCGATAAATTGTCTGGGAAGAGTATCACCATCAATGATCATATAAATATATTCTGAGGTATCGTTTCTATGGTACCGATACTCATCATCGTCTTGTGCTATGCTGTTATATGTCAAGAGAAGTAAAAAAAAGCAAAAAAATTTAGTCATAAAAATAGTTGATTTGGAAACTATTGTCTAAAATCGTTCCAAAATTAAACATTATATCTTCTTGTGTTATTAAATTCTTATTAATATTGGTATTTTCGCTTTAAAATTAAAACCATGGCAAAATCAATATTAAATAAGAAATCACTTTCTTTTCTGGAAAACTATTTGAATAACGCAGCTCCCACGGGCTATGAATCTGAAGGTCAAAAACTTTGGATGGACTATTTAAAACCTTATGTAGATAGCTTTATAACAGACAATTATGGCACAGCTGTTGGGGTAATTAATCCGAATGCAAAATACAAAGTAGTTATTGAGGGGCACGCTGATGAAATTTCCTGGTATGTTAATTACATTACTGATAATGGTTTGATTTATGTAATCAGAAATGGGGGTAGCGACCATCAAATAGCTGCGTCAAAAAGAGTGAATATTCACACAAAAAAGGGAATCGTTCAAGGTGTCTTTGGCTGGCCAGCAATTCACACTAGAAAAAGTAAAGAAAAAGAACAATCTCCAAACCTTGATAATATTTGTATCGATGTGGGTTGCTCTAATAAGGAAGATGTTTTAAAACTGGGTGTTCACGTGGGGTGTGTCATTACATATCCTGATACTTTTTTCGTTTTAAACGAAAACAAGTTTGTATGTCGTGCATTGGATAATAGAATGGGCGGTTTTATGATTGCTGAAGTGGCGCGTCTTTTAAAAGAAAATAAAAAGAAATTGCCATTTGGTTTATATATCACAAATTCTGTGCAAGAGGAAATTGGTTTAAGGGGAGCAGAAATGATTACTCAAACCATAAAACCCAATGTTGCGATTGTAACTGATGTGTGTCATGACACAACGACTCCAATGATTGAAAAGAAAACAGAGGGTGAAACCAAAATTGGTGATGGCCCGGTGATTTCATATGCACCGGCTGTTCAAAATAAATTACGTGAGCTTCTGATTGAAACAGCTGAAAAAAATAAAATTCCCTTTCAAAGAATGGCTTCTTCCCGATCAACAGGCACAGATACAGACGCGTTTGCATATAGTAATGGTGGTGTTCCCTCTGCCCTTATATCACTCCCCTTGCGATACATGCATACCACAGTAGAAATGGTGCATCGTGATGATGTAGAAAACGTGATCAAATTGATTTATGAGTCTGTTTTAAATATCAAAAATGGTCAGAGTTTTAATTATTTTGATTAATTCGCTCTATACTATTTAAAAGATTGAAAGTTAAGTTCACATATTTAAGTGTGTTTTTTTGTTGGACAATTTCCGGACAGGTTACTATTGACACCTTGAAACATTCAAGCTTTATAACTCCTGAGATTATGATTGGACAACTCTCTGAACCCAATACAGATTTTCCTGAGATGGGCTTACAGAAATCCTTTTTTCTAAATTTTGGGAGTTTTCACAATGCGAAAAATCAAGAATGGGCATACCGTTTAAACTACCCAAAAACAGGGCTGATTTTTGGTGTTTCAGACTATAGTAATGCTGAGTTTGTTGGAAAATCCTATTCAATCATTCCCAATACTGAATTTAACTTTTTAAAAAGTAATAGATTTAAACTTCTTTTTGGACTTGGACTTTCTTATCATAATGTTCAATATAACATTAGGTCAAATCCTTTAAACAAAGGTATTTCAACCAATCTTGCCTGGGCATTTAGAGGTTCTCTTTTGTATGAGTTTTGGAAGTTTGAAAGTGCTACTTTAAAACTAGGGTTAAATTACTTACACCATTCAAACGGTCATGTTAGACTTCCAAACCAGGGTTATAATTCTTTTCTTCTTGGTGTATCTTATGAAATTGAATATTCTAATGGAGATGGTTTTCCAAAAACCTATCTAAAAAAAGTTCCAACTGTGAGATCATCACATAATTTCTATTCCTTGAGAGTTGGTTTAGGGCAAAATGTTCTTTCTGAAATTTTTAATGAAAAAAAGCAAATTTATTCAGCAGCCTTTAGTTATGGAAAAGTGATAAATAAAACCTATAAATTTGGTATAGGTGCCTATTACCGATTTTATGGACATTATTATGATTATATAAAAAATGAAGAAGAATTAATCGCAGAGCGCTATCCACAATTTATTGAAAACCCTTATGGTTATGCTACAAATTTTGGTGTTTTTGGAACCGGTGAGTTAATGATGAATCACTTTGGTGTCGAGTTTCAATTGGGCCTCAACATATACAAGCCTTTTTATCAGGTGGATTGGATTTTAAATCAAGGGTATGTTTTTATAGCAACTGATGAAGAGCAAAATCCTTATATAGCTGTGGTTTATGGAGAATTGGACTGGTATTATGAGATTAAACGATCTGTTTCCAGCCGGCTGGGAATAAAGTATTATCTGGTGGGAACTGATAAAAACCCAAAACACAATATTTATGTTGGCGCACACATCAATGCAAACCTTGGTCAAGCAGATTTCAATGAGTTAAGCTTTGGATATGTGTATAGCTTTAATTTTAAAGAAAAAGATTATGAATTGGAAAAATAACGCATCACATTTTTTTCAATACGCTCCACAATATTGGTTACATCGGCTTTTTTAAAGGGCTCGCCCGTGATGTTTTCATACAATTCAATATATCGCTCTGATACACTTTCAACATATTCATCGGTCATTTGAGGTACTTGCTGTCCTTCTTTACCTTGAAAGCCATTTTGAATCAACCACTGTCTTACAAATTCTTTAGAAAGTTGTTTCTGGGTCTCTCCCTTGCTTTGTCTTTCTTGGTACCCTTCTGTATAAAAATAGCGTGAAGAATCCGGCGTATGAATTTCGTCGATTAATACGATTTTGCCGTCTTTGGTTTTACCAAACTCATATTTTGTATCAACTAGGATAAGACCTCTTTCAGCAGCTATTTCTGTACCTCGCTTAAAGAGTTTGTGAGTGTAGTCCTCAAGTATTGCATAGTCCTCTGGTGAGACAATGCCCTTTTTTAAAATATCTTCTTTAGAAATATCCTCGTCGTGTTCTCCTTTGTCTGCTTTTGTGGCGGGTGTGATAATGGGGTTAGGAAATTTATCATTTTCAATCATACCTTCGGGCATGGAGACACCACAAAGATTTCTTTTACCGGCTTTGTATTCTCTTGCGGCGTGACCGCTTAAATAGCCTCTTATTACCATCTCAACCTTAAATGGTTCACAAGCATGACCAATGGCCACATTCGGGTCTGGTGTAGCAATGAGCCAGTTAGGCACCAAGTCTGAAGTAGCATCCATCATTTTTGTAGCAATTTGATTTAGTATTTGTCCTTTGTATGGAATTCCTTTAGGCAAAACCACATCAAATGCACTAATACGGTCTGAAGCGACCATCAACAAAATATCATTTTCAAGTGTATAAACATCTCTCACTTTACCGTGATACACTTTTTTTTGTCCCGGAAACTGAAATGGAGCGCTTATGATTGTATTGTTCATTTTATTCAACATTTTCGATTGCTTTATAAGCTGCTATCACTTCTTTCACAAGTCTGTGTCTTATGACATCTTTATCATCAAGAAAAATGATTCCTACGCCTTTCACATCTTTTAAAACAAGTAAAGCTTCTTTCAACCCGGAGATAACTCTTCTGGGCAAGTCAATTTGCCCGGGGTCACCGGTGATCATAAACTTAGCATTTTTTCCCATTCGGGTTAAAAACATTTTCATTTGTGCGTGAGTAGTATTTTGTGCTTCATCCAAGATAACAAAAGCATTATCTAGCGTTCGGCCACGCATAAAAGCAAGTGGAGCGATTTGCACAACTCCCTTTTCAATGTAGGATGCTAGCGTTTCATGAGGGATCATATCACGAAGAGCATCATATAAAGGCTGCATATAAGGATCGAGTTTTTCTTTTAAATCTCCGGGTAGAAATCCAAGATTTTCCCCGGCTTCCACAGCAGGACGTGTGAGTATGATTCGTTTTACTTGTTTTTCTTTGAGAGCTTTTACGGCTAGGGCTACTCCTGTATAGGTTTTACCTGTCCCGGCGGGACCAACAGCAAACACCATATCATTTTTTTTCATTAAATCTACCAGTTTGCGCTGATTGACGGTAATGGCTTTGACTTTTTTTCCACCTACTCCGTGAACTAAAATTTCTCCACTACTTTCAGGTGTTTCATAGTCTGCTTTACTTTCACTGGTGATGATGCGTTCAATGACGTTCTCATCAAGTTTGTTGTATTTGACAAAATGTTCCATCAACATGGTAAATTTTTTGTCAAACTCCTCCAGCATTTCTTCATCGCCAAAAACCGTTAAACGGTTTCCACGAGCGACAATTTTTAATTTAGGATAGTATTTTTTTAATAGATTGATATTGGCGTTTTGTTGCCCAAATAATTCACTGGGACTTATCTCTGTAATTTCTAGAATAAGTTCGTTCAAAAGCAGTTGTTTAATTAATGAATTGTCTTATTTATTGATTAAGTTTGTACTACAAATCTAATGTATTTTTGTGGTTACCTCAAGGGTTTGAGGTTAAAAAAATATCAACAATTTTCCTATGCCAATTATAACACTTACGACCGATTTTGGAGAGAAAGATCATTTTGCAGGAGCGGTTAAAGGGGCTATTTACAGCGAATTAGAGGATATTAAAATTGTTGATATCTCTCACTGTGTCTCACCTTTTCATATTGCTGAAGCGGCATACATTATTCAAAACGCCTATAAAAGTTTTCCAAAAGGATCCATTCACATTATTGGTATTGACTCTGAACTGACTCCTGAAAACAAACACATTGCTGTTTTGCTTGACGGGCACTATTTTTTATGTGCAGATAACGGGATTATGTCTCTTATAACTCAGGATTTACGTCCAAAGAAAATTGTAGAAATAAATATTCACGACCGGGTTCTATCTGACTTCCCGGTGCTGGATGTGTTTGTGAAGGTTGCTTGTCATATTGCCAGAGGCGGAACTTTGGACGTGATTGGAAAAGAAATTTCAGGAATTAAAGAGTTGAAAGACTTTACTCCTGCTGTGTATCAAAATCAAATTGTGGGTAGCGTCCTTTATATAGATAATTATGGAAATGTTGTAACAAACATTCCTAAAAAACTTTTTGAAAAAGTTGGTTTAGGAAACCCATTTACTATCACAGCACGCACTGTAAAATTTAAAACGGTTTATGCTAAATACAGCGATGCCATTGACTTTGATACGCCTTCAGATAAAAGAGAAGAAGACGGAAAAAAACTCGCTATATGGAATGCATCAGGTTTTCTAGAACTGGCTATTTACAAAAGTAATCCTCAAACTGTGGGCAGTGCTTCTACGTTATTTGGTCTTTATTTTAGAGATACTGTCAAAATAGATTTTGAACCATAAGATATAGACTATGTTTGTGAGAATCGTAAAAATGGAATTTCAGCCTGCGAAAATTGATGCTTTTCTTCAAAACTTTGAAGCGGTTAAGGAACAAATAAGGCATTTTAAAGGTTGCACACATCTAAAACTATTAAGAGACAAAAAACATCCTCACATTTTTTTCACATACAGCAAATGGGAAGAAGAAGCCAATCTGGAAAATTATAGAAAAAGTGACCTCTTTAAAAGTGTATGGAGTGTTACAAAACCAATGTTTTTAAATAAAGCCGAAGCCTGGAGTGTGGATGAGTTTGTGAGTCTTTGATTTTTTGAGTCTTGGAATTTTGGTGCTAGTTGTTAGGAGATTTTATTTATTTACCACCTCCAACATCGCTTTTGCCTTGAGCAGGCATTCTTCATATTCACTTTCAGGGATAGATTTAATTGTAATGGCACTTCCCACCGAAAAACTGAGATACTTGGTTTCTTGATTATATAATATACTTCGAATAACTACATTAAAATCGGCATTGCCTTTTGGCGAAATATACCCTAAAGATCCGCTGTACAATCCCCTTTTTGTTTCCTCAAGTTCATCGATAATCTTCATTGCGCTCACCTTTGGTGCACCTGTCATACTTCCCATAGGAAAAGTGGTCTTTAAAACATCGACAACGGAAGTATTTTCTGTAACTTCTGAAACTACCGTGGTGATTAACTGATGCACTTGTTTAAATGAATATAACCCACAAAGCTCTTCAACCTGTACACTACCTCGCGTTGCTGTGCGCGAAAGATCATTGCGAACCAAGTCAGTAATCATAATGTTTTCCGAGCGTTCTTTTTCATCAGACTGAAGCGTTTTGGCAAGTTTTTCATCTTCATGTTCTTCCTTTTCTCTTCTTGCAGTTCCCTTAATGGGTTGAGAAACAATTTTTACACCTTCCTTTTTAAGATAGCGTTCCGGTGAGGCCGAAAGTAAGTAATGTTCTTCCAGTTTTAAAAAGGCGGCAAATGGTGGAGATGATATGGAATTGAGTTTTTCAAAAGTCTTTAATGGGTTGATGGTTGCTTCTTCCGCATAAAACTCCTGGCAAAAATTAGCTTCATAGATATTTCCTACTTGAATGTGATGAAGCATTTGACCCACCTTTTCAAGATAGCTTTCTTTGGATATTCGGGTCTGAATGTTAGGGAGTATAGCTTCTGTTTTTTCGCCTTGAGCTGAAAAATTCAGTATAGTATTAAAATCTGATTCCATCTCGTCTGATATGAAATTAAGGTAATTCATTTCTAAGATATTCCCATTGATAAAAAACAATCTCTTGGGTTGGAAAAAATACAAGTCGGGAAACAAGACAAAATCAGGGTTTGATGATGTTAATTCTTCCACATCGTTTTTTAAATCATAAGTGAGGTAACCAAAAATCCAGTCGTTAGTAGCTATTCTGTATTCTTCAAGCTTATCAAAAGCCTCAATATAATCTGTTTTAAGAGCGGTGAGCGCATCTGTTGCCAAAATAAAATCAAAGCTTGTATATTTTAGATTTGCCTTGTTAAACACTGGGTTGGAGTCCAAACAAACCAGTTCGTCAAACTGTTGGGACCAAGAAAGTAATTTCCTTTTGAAATCCTCTGGACTCTCTAAAACTATTTCTTTAATATGACGCAACTAACTATTTATTTGATGTTCAAAATTTTGAAGAATGTCTGTAAAGCCTAAAGCCAAGGTTTCATTGGTGATTTTATTTTCTGTTTCGGAAAAATTTTCATTGAAAGAAGGAAAACTAAAGCTTTCAACAATGGTGCCCTTATAACGCCCTGTCATTGCTTCTTTCACATATTCCAGTGATTTAGCTGCTCCTCCTTTTCCGGGAGAGGTGCTCATTAATAATATTTTTTTGTCTTCCAAAAATTTATACTTAATGCGCGATAACCAGTCTAAAACATTTTTAAAAAAGGCTGATGTTGCACTATTGTGTTCATTGACTGATACAATCAATGCATCTGCTTTTTCGATTTCCTGGAGTAAAAGTTTTAAATTCACTGGAAAACCTTTCTCCTTTTCAAGGTCTTCACTAAATATTTCCAGAGGAAAGTCTGTTAACTTGATTAATTTGACCTCGTGTGAGGTAATCTGTGAAGCTGCAAATTGAACAAATTTATGGTTGATGGATTTACTGCTGTTTGATCCGGCAAAAGCTAAAATTTTCTTCATAATATCAATTCCGCAAAAGCGGTATTCTTATTGTTTGTATTTAAATTGGACTACAAAAATACCCAAAATCTATTGAAAAGCTGTTAGCAGATTCCTAAATCTAAAATAAGCGTACCTTTGCCAGATAAAAACTATCCATTTTGACTTTTGAAGATTTAAATATTACTTCGCCCCTTCTCAATGCCCTCCAAGACCTGGGAATTGACACGCCCACTCCCATACAGGAACAATCTTTTTCTGTGGTAATGTCTGGAAGGGACATGGTGGGCATTGCACAAACCGGAACCGGTAAAACCTTTGCTTACATGCTTCCTATTTTAAGAATGCTCCCTTTTTCACGTCAGGAAAACCCAAGGGTATTAGTTCTGGTTCCCACGCGCGAACTCGTTTTACAAGTTGTAGATGAGACTGAAAAATTGGCTAAATATTCAAATTTGCGAGTACTGGGCGTCTATGGAGGCACCAATATCAACACCCAAAAAAAAGCCGTCGCTGAAGGGCTTGATGTTATAGTAGCTACACCCGGTCGTCTCTATGACCTTGCCGTAAGCAGGGTGTTGCAGTTAAAATCCATTCAAAAACTGGTTGTTGACGAGGTAGATGTAATGCTTGATTTGGGTTTTAGACATCAGTTGGTCAATATTTTTGACATTTTACCAAAACAACGTCAAAACATCCTTTTTTCTGCTACAATGACAGAAGATGTGGAGGAATTACTTTCTGTATTCTTTAAAAGTCCCGAAAAAGTTTCAGTCGCCTTGAGTGGCGAACCCCTTAAAAATATTGAGCAAACTGTCTATCAAGCTCCCAATTTCTACACCAAAGTAAACCTGCTTCTGGAATTACTCGCCGACGTGGAAACCTATTCCAAAGTATTGCTCTTTGTGAAAAATAAAAAAGTAGCTGACCTGCTTTTTGAATTATTGGATGAAAAATTCAAAGAAGAACTTTGTGTGATTCACTCAAACAAAACTCAAAACTACAGAATAAGAAGCATCAGACAGTTTGAGGCCGGAGAAAATCGAATTCTTGTTGCTACAGATGTGATGGCACGCGGACTCGATTTTGATAATATTTCCCATGTAATTAATGTAGATACTCCTGATTATCCGGAAAATTACATTCACCGAATTGGTAGAACAGGAAGAGCAGAACGAAAAGGAAAAGCCATTGTTTTAACAACCCCCTCTGAAGAACACAACCTGGAAGCCATTGAAAACTTGATGCAATTGAAAATCACTCGTCTGGAAATGCCTTCAGCTGTTGCTGTATCTGACAAGCTCACTTATGAAGAACGCCCGGTTGTCAAGGAAATAAACAATCCAAACAAACGCAATAAAAATGACGAAGATGCACCCGGACCAGCTTTTCACGAAAAAAAAGATAAAAATAAAAAAGAAAATCTGGGGGGCTCATACCGACGGGAAATTGTCAAAAAATATAAAAAACCAAAAACCCGGGGAGATAAAAATTACAATAAGCGAAACAAGAAAAAATAAACGCTATGTTTGTCAATGCAATTAAAGAAGTAACAAAATTCACACGCCCACTACAAACCATTTCACGGGCGTATGGGAATAAACACATTACCCCGGGCTTATCAACACTGTTTTTTGTCAATGAATTGGGAACTGCGGTCACCTGTAAACATGTATCCCAACTCATCATCGCATCAGACCAACATAATAAACGATATTCAGATTTTAAATCTGAAGTAGCCAATCTGCCCAGAGATCATTCCTTTAAAAGAAACCTGAAGGGACTTGAATTAAAATTCAACTATAAAAAAGACACTACCGTTCAGATTAAAAACAGTTTTATGGGTGCCGTGGATCGCTTTGATCAAATCACTGTAAAACAACACCCCCTCTATGACCTTGCCATTGTTCAGTTAAAAGGCTTTAACGAAATAAAGTATGAAGGTCATGCCCGATTTTTAAAAGACACTTCCAAAATAGAACAAGGAAAATACTTGTGCCGTTTGGGATTTCCGTTTCCTGAGTTTACTAACTTCAAATATGAGGAAGTACAGGATGATATTCAATTTGACCAAACAAAAAGAGCAATGGTACCCATATTTCCTATAGATGGAATCATTACCAGAAGCATTGCTGAAAACAACGAATTGATGGGAATAGAAATGAGCACTCCCGGTTTAAGAGGACAAAGTGGAGGCCCCCTTTTTGATGAAAATGGCATTGTTTATGGGATGCAGCAAAGTACAAAACACCTTCACCTTGGCTTTGATATTGAAGACAAAGAGCTGTTAATTAAAGGGGAAAAGAAAAAAGTCAACGATTATGCTTTTCTTCATTTGGGGCAATGCATAAGGGTAGATATTATTAAAGATTTTCTTGAAAGGAATCAAGTTACCTTTTATGAAGAATAATACTCGAATTTCAATTCATTAAATAAAAGTTGCTATTTTTGTATATAGTGAACAGAAAATTCTAGTTACATCAATTTTTAAAAATTTATCTTAAGATTATGTGTCAGTCAAATGGAAAATTCTTTAAAACTTTCACTAATTAAAGTTTTGCATACCCTTATCTGGGTATTTTTCAATATTGTTATTTTTTATTTGCTTTATGCAGTCATCATTAATAAAATTGATGAATGGGTTTGGATTTGTTTAGGCCTTATTATCCTTGAAGGTTTTATTTTACTAATATTTAAAGCTGTTTGTCCAATAACACTGATAGCAAGAGAATATTCAGATTCAAAAAAGGAGAACTTTGATATTTTTTTACCTAACTGGTTGGCAAAATACAATAAGCCAATCTATACCACTATCGTTATTATTGCCGTATTGATTCTTTTTTACAGGCTTTTAAATACCCCATAAATAATGTTTACTATCAAAAGAACCACCTCAGCAAACAGCGCCTTTATCACTTTGGTAAAATTACTTGACAGTGATATTAAAATAAGGGATGGCGATGAACATCTCTTCCATGCTCAATACAACAAAATTGATACGATAAATCATGTGGTGATAGCCTACAAAAATCAGGATGCAGTGGGTTGTGGTGCTTTCAAGCATTTTGACGACCAAACAGCAGAAGTAAAACGTATGTTTGTATCGCCGAAATACAGAGGCGAAGGAATTGCCACAAAAGTCCTTATCGAACTTGAAAATTGGGCACAAGAACTAAATTACACAACCACAGTTCTTGAGACTGGAATTAAGTACCCAGAAGCCATTGCGCTCTATCAAAAAAATGGCTATACACCCATTCCCAGGTATGGCCAATATGAAGAAGTTTTAAGCAGTCGTTGCTTTAAAAAAGAGCTCATTTGATTTAGGTATTATATGAAAATTGTAATTTTATAACAATCTAACCAAAAAATTCAATCTATGAATCTAATTCTAAAAAATATCCTTGCGGTGATTTTAGGCATTATTATCGGCGGAACGGTCAATATGCTTATTATCAATTACAGCGGTTTACTTATTGCTCCACCCGAAGGAGTGGACACGACAACCGCAGAAGGTCTCAAAGAAGGAATACACCTGTTTGAACCCAAACATTATTTGATGCCTTTTCTGGCGCATGCACTGGGCACTTTCTTTGGAGCTTATCTTGCTGCACGCATCGCAGCCACTCATAAAATGAAATTTGCCATGGCCATTGGCTGTGTATTTCTTCTTGGTGGAATTGGTGCTGTGGTTATGATTCCGGCGCCTCTTTGGTTTAATATAACAGATTTAGTGCTGGCATACATCCCTATGGCTTGGCTTGCAGGCCGATTCGCCTTAAAATCAAATGGATAAATAAATATCAATTATGGCTAATATTAAAACAAAACCCACCAAAGCTAGTGTCAAAGACTTTATCAACGGGGTTGAAAATGAGCAAAAACGTAAGGACTCTTTTAAGCTAGTTCAAATAATGAAAGAAATCTCCGGCGAGGAACCTTATATGTTTGGGTCTTCAATAGTGGGGTTTGGTAGTTACCATTACAAATACAACAGTGGACATGAGGGAGATGCTCCACTTATTGGTTTTTCACCCCGTAAAGCTGCCATATCACTATATGCATTTACCGGCCTGGACGAACACAAACACTTGCTCGACCATTTAGGAAAATATACGATGGGCAAAGCTTGTATTTATATTAAAAAGCTGGAGGATATTGATGAAGAGACACTCGTTAAAGTAATGAAACAAACGATCACTTATCTTGAAACCACTCATCAAAGACAATAGAATCCCTCTTATGAAAACACTTAAATTTATAATTGACATCAAAGCTTCACCTCAAAAAGTATGGTTTTTTCTATGGGAACCCGAAAATTATAAAAGCTGGATTAGCCCTTTTGGCGAAGGAAGTCATTACAAAGCTGATAGTTTTGAAAAGGATTCAAAAATACATTTTCTTACTCCCGAAGGAGAAGGAGTTCACTGCAAAATAGCAGCATTGAATCAACCCAATTTAGTTGTTTTTGAATATGTAAGTGCCATCGCATCTTTTAAAGAAATACCCTTTGCCTCAAATCAAAACTGGACAGGATTCAAAGAAAGCTATTCGTTACTAAAAACGAAATCGGGAACAACTCTTACTATTCTGATTGATACCGATTCCATCCACCTTGATTATATGAATTCAACCATTCCTAAGGCTTTGCAGTTACTTAAACAACTGGCAGAGTAAAAAGCTTATTTCAAATGCTAACTCTTACTCTTTTGTGACTCAATCCATTGATTTACTCTTCTTTCCAATATTTCAAGTGGCATTGCCCCACCTCCTAAAACTGTATCGTGAAAACCTTTGATATCAAAATCGGTACCCAATTCGGTTTCTGCTTTTTGACGTAATTCCTGAATTTTTATCATCCCAATTTTATAAGCTGTGGCTTGTCCAGGCATTACCATATAACGTTGTACCTCTGCTTTAATGGCACCTGGGGCTATAGAAGAGTTTTCTGAAAAATAAGCAATAGCATCAGCTTCCGTCCAGCCTTTTGAATGCAACCCGGTATCTACAACAAGACGAATCGCTCTCCATATTTCATTCACTAAACGACCAAAATCATAATAAGGATTTTCGTACCCGCCCATTTCTTTAGCCAGTAATTCTGAATACAACGCCCAGCCCTCAACATAAGATGTATAACCCCCTTGTTTCCTAAATTCAGGAACAGATTCCAACTCTTGCGCTATGGATATTTGCATGTGGTGACCGGGATTTCCTTCGTGATAGGCCACCCCTTCCATAGTGGTTTTGGGCATGGCTTTCATATCAGATAAATGGGCATAATAAATTCCTGATCTGGAACCATCTGGTGTTCCGGGGAAATAGTGTTGGGGCGCTCCGTCTTGTTCTCTGAAGGACTCTACTCTTTTTACTATTAAATCTGCTTTGGGTAGTATTCCAAAATAGTCAGGTAACTTTTTTGTGAGTTCGTCAAGGTACTTTTTTGACTCATCGAGATAACCTTGTCTGCCATCATCTGTATTTGGAAAGAAAAATTGTTCGTCGGTATTAACAAATTCAAAAAACTCCTGTAAGCTGCCTTCAAAGCCCACCTTGTTTTTGATGGCCAGCATTTCTTCCTGTATGCGAGCAACCTCATCCAATCCAATTTTATGAACTTCATCTGCAGTGAGATTTGTTGTAGTTGAAGTTTTTAAACGAAAATTATAATAAGCCTCTCCATTGGGATGTCTGCTCACTCCTGTGGGAGCTTCCTCAGCATTGGGCATTTCTTTTTCAAGCCAACTAATAATGGATTCATATGCTGGTTTAAAATATTCAGTTAGCGCCTTTTCTGTATTTAATTTCAAGTTTTCAGCTTCCGTTTCATCGATGTCTCCATTTTTAAGTAGTCCATCAATCTTCATAATCATATCAGACCATAGCGCTGCGTCGTTTTCAGCTTCAGTAAATGGCTTTCCGTTTAAGAGCTCTTTGCATTGCATAAGAACTCTCTCAAAAGTAAATTTTGGCGGAATGATACCTTTTTCTGCTTGAAGGGTGGCACGTTCCAGTAACTGATCAATAGTACTTTTGGAAGCTCTTATTCTTGATATATAAGCATTCATATCAGAAATACTATCTACTTTATGAAAATTAATCATAAAACTTGGAAACTGCGTGTGCATACCCATCATTTGATGAAAAACATAATCCATGTTTCTAAATTCCAACCCTTCTTTCATTTGATTAAATTCATACATCCAAAGGTCATAAGAAATTTTATCCTCGGGGCTTAAAAACTCATAATCAAAAGTTTTTTCAAGCTCTCTGACAGATGCCTCATACCATTCATATTGTTCTTCCTCTGCGTTGAGGCTCATATCATCCAATTGATCATATAAATCTTTTCTTCCCAACATAGTGAGTTGAAGTGGGCTTTTTTGAAGTCTTTCTTCATACTTGGTATCAAACCAGGCATTTAATTCTTTTGTTTGGTCAAGATTTTCTTCATTTTCTTCGTTTGAAGTTTTGCAGCTAACAAAAAGTAATGAAACAAAAACCAATGGTAAAGTAAACAGGATCGCTTGTTTTTTCATATGAAAGGAATTTTGTGTTGAATTGTTAGTTTTGCAATAAAGTTATGAATAATTATTTGATTTATAATTGATTGAGTATTTTGATAAACTTCTGATGCATGGCTTCTGTATAATCTAAATGAGTCACAATGCGCAATTTTCCTTGTCCCATTGCACTTATACGAACACCTTTGGACCCAAGAGAATCCAGAAATTGGTTTTCATTTCTGTCGGGTGTTAAGTAGAAAATCACAATATTTGTTTCCACAAGTTCTACTTCTTTAATATACGATTGTTGTTTAAGAACATCGCCTAACTCTTTGGCACGTCGGTGGTCTTCTGCAAGCCGGTCGATGTGTTGGTCAAGCGCATAGAGTCCCGCAGCAGCCATAAAACCTATTTGTCGCATACCGCCTCCCAGTACTTTTCTAACGCGCATTGCATTTTCCATAATGGCGGCATCACCAATCAGGACAGAACCGAGTGGTGTTCCCAGCCCTTTGGACAAACAAATCGAAATAGTATCAAACACGTCGCCATACTGTTTTGCAGTTTCCCCTTTCGCGATAAGCGCATTGAATAAACGGGCGCCATCCAGGTGTAAACCGAGATTGTGTTTGTCACATACCGACTTAATTTCTTTAATTTTTTCAAAGTCATAACAGGCACCGCCACCTTTATTGGTGGTATTTTCTAAACAAACCAGTGTGGTCAAGGGACTATGGTAAAAGTCCGGCGGATTGATATTTTCTTCTACTTGCTGCGCAGTAATCATACCTCGTGTACCATCTATCAATTTACAAGAAACCCCACTGTTAAAGGAAACTCCACCACCTTCATAGTTATAAACATGAGCCCATTTATCACAAATGAGTTGGTCACCAGGTTGGGTATGTAACTTAATAGCCGCTTGATTGGCCATACTCCCCGAAGGAAAAAACAAGGCCGATTCTTTACCAAACATAGCTGCAAGCCGTTCTTCAAGAGCATTTACTGTGGGGTCCTCTTTATAAACATCGTCACCCACTTGGGCGTTCATAATGGCCTCCAGCATTCCCAGAGTGGGTTTGGTGACGGTGTCACTGCGTAAATCAATATGCATACATTCAAATTTTGTATAAAATTACAATATTGTCCTGAAAAATGCCACGAATGCACTAATGTATTAATAGAGGGTTTCTGAAATAGAATATCTATTTAGGTGATTAATCTATAGATTTTTTCAACAAAACTTCTGGTTTGTCACGGATGCACAAATGTATATAGTAGTGTATTCGTAAATATTACTGCTGAAGGACTGCCATTGGGCAGTGATGACCTGTCTTTTGCTTTTATGATGCCATAAATTATTCGTGCACCTGCCTACCGCAGGCAGGTTCGTGGCCTCCTATACCTTTTATCGTACATCTTAAAAAATAAAAGAAAATCCTTGCATCAGCCCTGTTAAAAAATCTATTTTTGTTAAAAATTATTGATTATGGTTCAGATGGAACAAATCAAAGAGCTCCAAAAACGCATAAGCGCGTTGAGGAGATATCTTTGACATAGATGCCAAGCAAATAGAAATTACCAACGAAGAAGAGAAAACTTTTGACCCCAACTTCTGGAACAATGCACGTGAAGCCGAAGCTTTTATGAAGGTATTGCGAGTTAAGAAGAAATGGGTTTCAGACTATACCAAAGCTGCAACTCTCGCTGAAGAAGCCGCTGTTCTCTATGAGTTTTTCAAAGAAAATGAAGCCACAGAAGTCGAAGCCCAAAAAGCTTATGACCGTGCTCTGGAGTCCATTGAAGACCTGGAATTTAGGAATATGCTTTCTGAAGAAGGCGACTCCCTGAGTGCTGTCCTTCAAATCACTGCCGGGGCCGGAGGTACCGAAAGTTGTGACTGGGCCGCTATGCTGATGCGTATGTATATGATGTGGGCTGAAAAGAATAGTTTCAAAGTCAAAGAACTTAACTATCAGGAAGGAGATGTCGCAGGAATAAAAACAGTCACACTGGAGATTGAAGGTGATTTTGCTTTTGGCTGGCTTAAAGGCGAAAACGGCGTGCATCGCCTGGTGCGCATTTCCCCTTTTGATAGTAATGCAAAGAGACATACCTCGTTTGCTTCGGTGTATGTGTATCCATTAGTTGATGACACCATCGAAATCGAGATTAATCCGGCAGATATTGAAATCATTACAGCCCGTTCCAGCGGCGCCGGCGGACAAAACGTAAACAAAGTAGAAACCAAAGTTCAGCTGACTCATAAACCCTCTGGCATACAAATAAGCTGTTCTGAAACCCGATCACAGCACGACAATAGGGACCGCGCGATGCAAATGCTTAAATCACAGTTGTATGAAATCGAGTTGCAAAAACAACTCGCACAACGGGAAGATATTGAAGCTGCCAAGATGAAAATAGAATGGGGTTCACAAATACGCAATTACGTACTTCACCCCTACAAACTTGTAAAAGATGTTCGGTCAGGGCACGAAAGCGGCAACACAGATGCCATCTTAAACGGTGATATCAGTAGCTTTTTGAAGGCTTATTTGATGATGATGGGACAAAAAGAAGAGGAAGAGGGATTTTAAAGTTTGAAATACGAAGTTAAAAGTTAGAAGTCAAAGTATAAAATGCTAAATCCTGATAACTAATTGATAACAATTAAAAATACAAACAATGAAAATATTTCATAACCCGCGCTGTAGAAAGTCACGTGAAGGCTTACAGATATTAGAGGATTCCAAAGAGGATTTTGAAGTGGTTTTATACCTTGAAAACCCGCCTTCAGAAAAAGAGCTGAAGTTGATTATTTTAAAATTGGGGTTGACACCCATTGAACTGGTAAGAAAAGGTGAGGCAGATTGGAAAGAAAACTTCAAAGGATTTGAATTGTCTGACGACGAAATCATCAAAGCAATGGTCGCTTATCCCAAACTCATTGAACGCCCCATCGTCATTTCTGGAGATAAAGCTGTAATAGGCCGCCCTCCTGAACGGATTATGGATTTGTTGTAAATTAGATTCTATCTTTACACATTTTACAAACTGCTAGAATTACTATTTCAACTGCTTCATAAATTCAATCACCACTTTTCTTATATCATATGCAGTTTCATTTTCTGAAGGGGTATAGACATTTAAAACTCCTTCATTTTCAGGAGTAAGAAAGGGGATGTCAAAACCTTTCAATAGGTAATCACTAAAAGCGATTGAATATGTCTTATTGGGGTCAATTTGATTTTCGGCGAGAAGCCACTCCCCTTTTTCATTTTGTGAAAAGTTATATCGCTGTAAATATGCTCCTGTTCCTCGGGCTTTTTTTCCATAATTAAGCACTTCAGTTAATAAACTCCCCTTGATATCTACTTTTAAAACCCCATCGCCAAATGGTAATACTCTAAAAATATCTACCGGTGTTATTTCATTTTCAAGCATATCATCAATTCTTATGGAGCCGCCATTCACAAGCGCTCCGTCAACATCATAATTTAATGAAGCGGCCATCGCTTCAGCAATAAAGCCTCCAAGATTGGTTTGAATTCCCCGACTGGCACTATCTGTACCATCCAAAGGTACATTTGCAAAATAGATTTGCCCATAGGGGTTATCAACCACTTTCTTAATTTCAGTTTCCAAAATTTGATTCCAGTCCTCTACAATTTCCTGAACCATAGGTTGTGAAGGCACCTTTTCATCAATGGGAATTAATTGGGAGTCAATCACCAAACGGTTTTGGTTTTTATTATAAGTAAGGGTATGAACATAAATAGTTTTAGCATTGGCATCAGCTTTAGCTATTTTGGCATTTCCGGCATCATGTAACATACTGTGATGTTCATGACCTCCCATTAATAGTGAAATTCCGGGTAGGGTCTCTGCTAATTTTTTATCTTGCGAAAGGCTAAGGTGTGTCAATCCTATGAGTATATCTGAAGAGGATTTCAATTCAGGATATACTCTTTCAACAGCTTCAAGATAGTTTTCATAAGCCACATAAGGCTGCGGATTTGAATCCAAAGTCACTCCAAAAAACCCTAAAATAATTTCAGTACCATCAGCATCTGAAATGAGTAATCGATATGTTTCTTGAATGGGTTGTTTGTGACCATTTCGATCAATCGAAAAAGGAGCTTCCCCGTTCGCAGTGACTTGCTTGGAATTGGTTGCAATCCATTGAAAATTGGATTCATTCAATCGTTTTTGAAACTCATCTTCTTTAAGGTCAAATTCATGATTTCCAACTGTAACCAGATCAAATTGCATCGCATTCATCACTTCTATCATTTGTTTTCCCATAATTCGGGTACCTTCATGACGCATTGTACCCAGCAAAGACGGACTCAAAAAATCACCTGCCATAACCATAAAGCTATTGGGTTCTACTTTTTTTATGGAATCTGAAATATGGGCTACTCGCGCCATGCCGCCATAAAGACCACCGCTAAGTGGTGCAATCTCATACACATCATTCAACTGAATGAATTTAAAAGTAATAATACCGTCATCACCTTTCTTTTCAATTGTTTTAACAGACTTACATCCCGCAAGTATTAATAGAAAGAGCATGGCAAACAGAAGTGATTTTCTCATTTTTAATGGTATTTGGTAAATATTTTAGTAGCCTCATTATGAGCGCTTTCAAAGGGCATCCAGGAAACATTGGTATCGGCTTTCGCTGCAGTAAAATAAGACAATAACTTTTCTGTGGGCATATTGCCTGTAAGTTCGTCTTTCGCCATTGGGCAACCACCAAAACCCTGAATAGCACCGTCAAACCGATGGCACCCGGATTTGTATGCCGCGTCCACTTTCTCATGCCAACTGGTGGGTGTGGTATGCAGGTGTGCACCAAATTCAATTTGAGGAAATTTGGGAATCAGGTTTTCAAACAAATAGGTAATCACCTTAGGGGTTGAAGTCCCTACGGTATCTGATAGGGAAAGTATGGTCACTCCCATGGCTGCCAGTTTTTGAGTCCACTCCCCCACGATGTCCACATCCCACGGGTCACCATAAGGATTTCCAAATCCCATTGACAAATAAGCAACCACTTCTTTGTTGTTTTGATGCGCCAGGTCAAGGATTTCCTGAAGGATGACCATTGACTCGGCTATGGTTTTATGGGTATTACGCATTTGAAAATTTTCAGAAATGGAGAATGGATAGCCCAGGTATTTAATTTCAGAGTGTTTTACGGCCTCTTCAGCACCACGCAGATTGGCGACAATAGCGAGGAGTTTGCTTTCAGTTTTAGAAAGGTCCAGTTTTGATAGTACCTCAGCGGTATCGACCATTTGTGGTATCGCCCGCGGCGAAACAAAACTGCCAAAATCAATGGTATCAAAGCCACAACGCAATAACGACTGAATGTACTGTACTTTTTTTTCTGTGGGAATAAAGTCTTTGATGCCTTGCATGGCATCCCGTGGGCATTCAATAATTTTTATTTTTTGGCTCATAGACAGAAAAAACTACGGTCGTTTGGTTGTGTAAAAATACAATTTCTTTACGGAAGAAACAGAAAAACCGCGATACCTACAAAAACAATGATTTGTAACCATTTGAAGAACATTCCGGCGCCTTTTTTCTTTTGCAAAAAAACAGAAATACGTCCTGAAAGCAATGCAATCGCAGAAAATATGACAAACGAAATCAGCATAAACAATCCGCCCAAAATATAAAACTGCAACACGGTATTCCCCGAAGTGTCCCACAGAAAAGCGGGAAAGAATGCCATAAAGAAAATGGTGACTTTCGGGTTTAGGATATTCATAATCACACCTTGCTTAAACAATTGAAAGTGAGACCTTTTTACTGCACCCTTGGAAGTAATCATCAAGGTATTTCCGGCTTTATTAACTTTGTATGCGAGGAAGAGTAAATAGAGAGCACCTGCAATTTTAATAACAAAAAAAGCCATTTCAGAAGCTATCAATATAGCTGAAATACCAAAAGCCACCAAAGTTGTATGAACGATGCAACCAGCTATGAGTCCGGCAGTGGTGGCAATGCCATAGGAAGTACCATTTGTGATGCTTTGGGTAAGGACATAGACATTATCAGGTCCCGGTGAAATAGCCATTCCCGCAGAGGCAATACAGAAGGAAATGAGGAGTTCGAGCATAGATTTTGAGCTATGATTTATTTAATTTCAGAAGGGCTTTGTTGATTTTTTTGATCAACCGCGGCCCTTCATAAATAAACCCTGTATAAAGTTGCACCAGACTGGCTCCGGCTTGGAGTTTTTCAAGAGCATCTTCAGCAGAGTGAATACCTCCCACACCAATGATTGGAAAAGCCCCACCACTTTGTGAATGCAAAAACCGAATCACCTCAGTAGATCTCGATGTAAGGGGTTTTCCGCTCAAGCCTCCCATTTCGGCTTTGTTTTCTGATTGCAAGCCTTCACGCGAAATGGTAGTATTGGTCGCGATTACACCGGCAATTTTGGTGTCATTGACAATTGCAATAATATCAAGCAATTGGCTTTTGGTTAAATCGGGCGCAATTTTGAGGAGGATGGGCTTTTGTTTGGGTTTCACTTTGTTTTCATCCTGAAGGCGTTGCAACAATTTTGTAAGAGGTTCTTTATCCTGGAGTTCACGCAGGTTAGGTGTATTAGGTGAAGAAACATTGACTACAAAGTAATCAACGTGCTCATAGAGTGCATGAAAACAAATAAGGTAATCATCCACCGCATTCTCATTAGGAGTAATTTTGTTTTTTCCTATGTTTCCACCAATGAGAACATTTTTATTTTCTTTTAACCTTTGAACAGCATCCACTACACCGCCGTTATTGAAACCCATCCGGTTGATGATGGCATTGTCTTCCTTGAGGCGAAAGAGTCTCTTTTTAGGATTTCCTTCCTGAGGTTTTGGGGTGAGGGTACCAATTTCGATAAAACCAAAACCAAAATTGGATAATTCCTTATAAAGTTTCGCATCCTTATCAAAACCTGCTGCCAGTCCAACGGGGTTATTAAAGCTTAGACCGAAAACGGTTCGCTCCAGTTTTTTATCTTTCACTTCATACATACTTCTGAATAAGCCTGTAAACCCAATAGCGCTTATAAAACGAATTAATTTAAACGTAAAATGATGCACGCTTTCAGGGTCGAAAAGAAAAAGTATGGGGCGAATGAGGAGCTTGTACATAAAGTTCAAATATGGGGTAAAAATAGTGAAATCAAAGAAACTTAATAGGAATGACATTGAATTAATTTAGAATGTGAAGATTTGTTCAATTAATTTGAAGAGTGACAGAAATCATAGTAACTCCTTGTATTTTCATTAACTTTGGATACAATAATCTGATTCTATGGCTGATAAAAAATCATTTTTTGGAAACATCAAATCTTTTTTTGAAGAGCTTGGTGATTTATCGCGTTTTGCCGGGCGGTTTTTCAGGGAAGCTGTCACACCTCCATTTGAATTCAGGGAGTTGCTGAAACAGAGTTATTATATGGGCAACAAATCGTTCTTTCTGGTGGCCGTCACCGGTTTTATACTGGGTGTTGTATTCACTTTACAAACACGTCCCACACTCGAAGAATTTGGAGCTGAAGCTTATATTCCCTCGATGATTAGCATTTCGATTGTAAGAGAAATTGGGCCGGTAATTATTGCGCTCATTTGTGCCGGAAGAATAGGGTCCAGTATCGGAGCCGAGCTGGGTTCCATGAAAGTAACAGAGCAAATTGACGCCATGGAGGTTTCAGGCACTAACCCCTTTAAGTTTTTGGTGGTTACACGCATTGCCGCTACACACTTTGATGATTCCTTTATTGGTGATACTAGGTGATTTTATTGCTTTGATTGGTTCGGCCATTATTGAAAATATGAAAGGGGATGTTTCTTTTCAATTGTATTTCAATCAGGTCTTTAATTCTTTAAAGTTCAGTGATTTGATGCCTGCTACCGTAAAAACCTTTTTCTTTGGTTTTGCAATAGGGCTGGTGGGCTGTTATAAAGGATATAATAGTAAAAAAGGCACTGCAGGTGTGGGGAAGGCATCCAACTCAGCTGTGGTTTATACCTCAATGTTGCTATTTATAATTGATTTTATAGCCGTTTTTGTTTCTGATATATTTTATTCATAATAGATGAAAGATAGTAATCCAAAACCCACTTTTGCTTCTGATGAGATTGTGCTCAGCATCGATACTTTGTACAAGGCCTTTGGCGACAACAAGGTTTTGAATGGCTTTAGCCTGCACTTAAAAAAGGGAGAAAACCTGGTATTAATGGGGCGCTCAGGTTCGGGCAAATCGGTTTTGATTAAATGCCTTGTGGGGTTGATTAAACCCGATAGTGGCACCATTGAGATTTCCGGGAATAATATTGCAGAATTGGAGCAAAAAGAAATGGATGAGTTAAGGACCACCATCGGGTTTTTATTTCAGGGAAGCGCCTTATATGATTCCATGACGGTGAGGGAAAATCTGGAATTTCCTTTACGTAGGCATACAAAAAAACTGTCGCAAAATGAGATTGAAACATTGGTATTTGAAGCTTTGGAGAGTGTGGGTTTAAAACATACCGTTGATTTGATGCCTGCAGAACTATCAGGTGGAATGCAACGACGCATTGCACTTGCAAGAGCTTTGATTTTAAAACCAAAAATCATCATTTATGACGAACCCACCACCGGGCTGGATCCCATCACTTCAAAGGAAATTATTGAACTGATGAACAACATTCAAGAGCAATATGAGACCTCATCTTTGATTATCACTCATGATGTCGATTGTGCCCGAGTGGTTTCAAACAGGATTATACTATTATTAGACGGAGTCAATTATGCCGAAGGGACATTTGAAGAACTGTCCACCTCAAAAGATGAAAAGATTAAAGCATTTTTTAAATAAAAAGTTATGAGTAACACATCACAGAACATCAGATTGGGCATTTTTGTTTTTGCCGGGGTATTTATTTTTATTTTAGCTGTTTATCTTTTAGGCAACAGACAAAACTTGTTTGGCGACAATGTGAAAATCAGTTCGGTTTTTAAAAATGTCAACGGACTTCAAATGGGAAACAACGTCAGATTTTCAGGGGTCAATGTGGGTACTGTCAGAGGAATTACCATCCTGAATGATACTGCGATTTGTGTGGATATGTTCATCAATGAAAGTACCGCACAACTTATACGGAAAAATGCACTGGCAACTATTAGTTCAGACGGACTTGTGGGAAGTATGATTGTTAACATCATTCCTAATGACACCCCTGTAGCTGTGCGAATTGAAACCGGGGACACCATCGCTTCTATCAGTAAAATTGCAACAGCAGATATGCTTACTACTCTCAACACCACCAATGAAAATGCAGCTTTACTCACACAGGATTTACTAAGAATTACTAACTCTATTAATAAAGGAGAAGGTGTTCTGGGGGCATTAATAAAAGATGAAGCCCTGCTGGATGATATAAAAAAAAGTGTTTCAAATCTTCAACAAACAACACAAACTGCAAAAACTACAATGATCAATTTAAATAGAATTGTGAATGAAATCAATTTTGAAGACAATGTTGCCGGATTGCTTTTAAACGATACCCTTTCTGCACGAAAACTGGCTGCGGTATTTGACAATATTGAGACCTCATCAAAAGAAATTGAAGAGTTGACCAAAAACCTAAATGCATTTTCAGAAACTTTAAAAACAAATGACGGCTTATTAAACTATGCCATCCATGATACAACAGTGGTGAGAAGTCTGGATGCTACTTTAAAAAATGTAGAAGAATCCAGTGCTAAATTGAATGAAAATATGGAGGCGCTCAAACACAACTTTCTATTTAGAGGGTATTTTAGAAAACTGGAACGGCAGGAAGCCCGTGAAGAACGAAGACAGAAAAACTAAACTTTATATTTATGAAATTAGAGCATCTTGAGGAACGCATTCTCGACTACAAAAACTCTATAAGAATAGTTGTACAGAAGCGCATTCTATGGAAAACTTCCATCAAAGATTTAATTGTTTCCGTATTAAAAAAGGCAGAAGATTTATATGCGATTGGGTGGCAGGTACAGGAATTGAACTGGATTCACAGCAGTGAAGCAGTTAATATTACTTTTGATTCCTTTCCGCCTGATATGATTGAACTAACCAACCAACTCCCAACCTATCAATTTTTACAAGGCGGTTCTTTGGTTTTTTCACAACTGCACAATGGAGACATCAATGTGATAATTTTATTCCCGGTTGCTGAAAATTCAATGCATTTGGAAAGTGAAAGCGAAGATATGGGAACTTATACTCCAGAGGATATTAATGAGAAACTCATTGTTGAAAAACTCGATATTTTCCTCGAAGAAATCATTAAAAGGGAAGTTCCAACCTTGAGTAAAAAAATGGGGTTTAGCAAGGATAAAAATTAATTAAGCTATTGAACTAATTTTTCGAATTTGGCTATCTAAACTCATTAATTTATAATGATTTATCCCAATAAATCTTGCTTTAATTTTGCCAGTAAGATGACTTCAGATTTGTTTTTTCCTGCTGATGATGCTGCAATTCCATCTGCTATTTTCCAAATACTATCTTTAATAGTTTGTGAGAAGAGATTTGAGTTTTTTTTGTAATAAGATCTAAAGTCTTTAAAGCATTCATTTGGCTCAGCTTTAGAGTTTAATAAGGAATTAAATTCACTGAAAATCATATTCATATTATCATTTTTAAAATAATCAAAGGATTTCATTTGCTTTTCCAAATTTGTTTTAAAAAATACCTCTTCCTCCTCTTTTACAACTTTGTCTATAGAAGCAATTGCATAGAAAAGTTTTGCAAGATTATTACAAAATAATTCGTCATACATAAGATTAAGTTTTTAAAAGCACTTAAATTTAATTTATAAATATCAATCAATACTCATTACTTCCCATTTGCCTTCGGGGGTTTGAACAGCAATGAGATTAGGGGATAAATCCTTTGCCAGTATGGGAGGTGCTTTTTTCAAGTGTTCTTTTGATAGTTTAATTGGAAATGGGCCACATAAATATTTTGTGATTTGTCCTTCTTTATCAATTAAAACCAAATCATAAAAATAGCTAACAACACGCTTACCCAATGGTTTGCTTTCTCCCAGTACTTCTTCACTTAGTTTAAGAGCTAATGCAGAACCATCTTTAAAGTTTGAAACATTTAGAAATTCTTGTTTAATAACAATTTTTCCTTTAGGGTCAATGAATCCAAAATAAGGAATTCCATCTTTTAAAGCTTTTACAATGGCTCTTTCTTCAATCATAAGTGGATATGTCATAGAAGCTACTCCAAGATCAACAGCATTGGTTCGCGTTTCATTTGTAATCAAATCGTTTCTTAAATCAAAAATCAGTTTGCCGTTTTCATCGATAAAGCTCCATTGATTATGAATTTTAACGGCCGCATAGCCATCTTCCATTGGTGAAATAAAATCGGCGTTTTTAGCCGTTTGACCAAAAGACATAAGTGGCAGAAATAGCAAAATGAGTGTATTAAAAATTGTTTTCATAACTTTATGTTTTTGGTTACTAAAATTAACAGATGTGTTAAAGGTAATTAAATAAAAAACAGTATTTTATGATAAATATCATAACACCTTTTTAAGTTATTAAAGGAGGTGATAATAATCATACTTAAAATAAATTTTAAGTTTTAAATTTGAGGAAACAATCCATAAGAATGAGAAAAATAGCAATTCCAACAGACCTTTCAGAGAATGCAAAAATGCATTTGAATATGCAATGGCTTTATTTAATGAGTCTTCCATTTTTTATATTATTCACGCATACGCGGAAGCTGTTTTTTTACCGGAAACCCTCAATTTACCAAATGAAAAAATTGAAATTAAAAAAAAGGAAGTCGCTGAAAATTGTAAAACTCAAATAAACAATCTCATTGAAGAAATGAGAGAAAAGTATCCGGAATCAAATCACCAGTTCAGGGTTATTACTAATTGTGGATACTTATTGAACGAAGTAAATCAATTGGTCAATGCTGAAAATATTGATGTTTTAGTCATGGGAACACGTGGAAAAACAAATGACCGAAATATCACTTTTGGCAGTAATACTTTACAGGTTTTAAAGCAGGTACAATGCCCGGTGTTGTGTGTTCCTGAAAACTATACATACAAAACACCAGAAAAAATATTATTCCCCACAAATTATATGATTCCTTATCAAAAACGCGAACTCAAACTGGTGGATGAAATTTGCAGTTATTACAATGCAGAAGTACACTTGCTTTATGTTTCAAATTTTGGACAGCTTTCAAAGAGACAAAAAACAAATCAGGAGTTTTTACAGAAACAGCTCGATACCGATTCCATAACTTTTCACCAGATAGAAGAATCCAGTAAAACCAATATATTTAACGAAACCATTGATGAAATGGATATTGACCTGTTGGTTATGGTAAATTCAAGACGATCTTATTTAGAACATTTATTTACAAAATCAACCATTGATAAAATAGGTTTAAAACCAAAAATACCCTTTTTAGTATTACAGAACTTACCAAGAACTTAAAACTTAAATTAAAAAGTCATGAAATGCCAATAAACAAAATAGTTAACTAACCAAATTTGATTATTAAGGCATTCCATTTGACCTATTAAAAACAAATAAATTTAAACAAATGAAAAAAATAATCTTACCCACAGACTTTTCAGAAAACGCATACAACGCCATTTCTTATGCAGTTCAACTGTTTAAAAATGAGGAATGTAATTTCTATTTGTTGAATACATATACACCCGTCTTGTATGATAGTGAATATCTTTATCACAATCCAACAGTATCCTTGGATGAAATTTATAGTTCAAATTCTAAAAAAGGGTTAAAAAGACTGGAAAAGCGAATCATTAAAGAATTTAACAATCCAAAACACACGTTTGAAAAACTGTCTGTATTCAATTTCCTTGTTGACGAAATCAATGAACAAATTGAAGAAAAAAACATCGATCTGGTAGTAATGGGAACCAAGGGAGCCAGCGGAGCTCAGGAAATCCTATTTGGCACACAAACCATTCACACTATAAAAAAATCAAAATGCCCGGTGCTTGCTATTCCTTCAGATTATGACTTCAAATCCTTAAAAAATGTATTGTTACCATCAGATTTAAGTATTGGTTTTAAGGAAAATCAATTGGCAATTTTAAAAAGCTTGGCAACTCAAAACAAAACCCAAATACATATACTCCATGTGATGCAGGATGCCGAGTTAAGTAAAATTCAAAATGAAGGTAAAGCCACTTTGACAAACTATTTTAAAGACAACTCAATTAAATTTCATTTTGTTGGAGATACTGATATACTGGAAGGCATCATTGATTTTCAAAAGAAAAATGATATTGATCTGTTGACGATGATTAATAACAAACATTCCTTTTTTGAAAACTTGTTTTTTAAGCCTGTTGTACATAAAATAGGTTTTCACGTAAAAGTTCCTTTCCTGGTTGTTCCGTCAGGTAAATTTAGTGGCGGTGGAAGTTTGTAAAATCAATAAAATTAAAATGAAATGAAGACGATTCTTTTTCCAACCGATTTTTCAGACAATGCATTAAATGCCGTAAAGTATGGAATAGAACTTTATAAAAATGAACCTTGTCAATTTATTTTACTCAATGCTTATGATGTAAATAATTATGTTGAAGGAAGTGCTTTTGAAGCTAAGCCCATTGAATCTAAATTAGAAGATGCTAAAACACAATCTGAAAACAAACTCAAAGAGCTCAAAAACAGTCTGGAGGTACAAAGCGATAATGCACAACATTCATTTGAAATCATTTCAAAAAATTACAATTTAATTGATGCAGTTAATGAACTAATAGACAAAAGAAGCATAGAAGTTATTATTATTGGGACACAAGGCAACACAACAAGGTATGAACTTGACTATGGCAGTAATACCATAGCTCTTATGGAAAATATTAAAAACTGCCCCATCTTGGCCGTTCCAAGAAATGAACGGTTTACAGGTTTAAACGAAATCGTTCATGCCAATGGATACAAACTAAAGAATGAAAAAAAGGATTTTGATTATCTCACATCCCTTTCTATTAAACACAACGCCCCCATCAGAGTTCTAAATATTTCAGAAACAGGAGGCTTTTCAGAGTCTCAGGAAGTGAATAGAGTAACACTCAAGTCTTATTTTCAAGATGTGGAACATTCATTTCACATGCTGGAACATGTCTCAGTCCCTGTTGGAATTTATTGTTTTAGCGAAAGCAGAAACAGCGATATGATTTCATTTGTAAATAAACAATATACATTTGTTCAAAAGCTGCTTTTCAAACCACTTTATAAAAACTTGGGCAATTATGCCAAAATACCTGTTTTGGTTTTACACCGCACAGAAAAAGAATAAGAAGTAAATTCAATACACCCACATACGGCTATGAAAAATTCAAATTCAAAAAAAGAATTCTCTGTAATAAAAAAAAGTGGGGAATCAGTTCTTTTTTCATCAGAAAAGGTAAAAGAATCCTTAAAAAGAGCCGGAGCAGACCAAACAACTATTCAGGAAATTGTTAAGACCTTAAAAAGAGAATTGTATGAAGGAATTTCTACAAAAGAAATCTACAACCGGGCTTTTCAATTACTAAAAAAGAAAAATTCTTATCAGGCATCCCGATACAAATTAAAAAAGGCGATTTATGAATTGGGTCCCACTGGATTTCCTTTTGAAAGGTTTATCGCGGCAATTTTTAAACATTCTGGTTTTGAAACTGAAGTTGGTAATATGATTCCGGGAAAGTGTATTACACATGAAGTGGATGTTGTAGCATCTAAAGATAAAAAAACACTTCTCATAGAATGTAAATTTCACAGTTCTGAAGGAAAAAAAACAGACGTCAAGGTGCCACTATACATTCATTCACGATTTAGGGACATTAAAAATTTAAACCCCGGTTTTAAATTTGATGAGGGATGGGTGGTCACAAATACAGTTTTTACTGAAGATGCTGTTACCTATGCAAATTGTGTTGGTTTGCACTTATTAAGCTGGAATTTACCAAAGCAAAATGCATTGAGAGATCGCATTGATCATACAGGCTTATACCCCATTACTGTATCTACATTACTAAGCTCACGCGAAAAACAATTTCTATTAAGTCGTGATATTGTCTTATGTAAAGAACTTATTAATGATAAGTTTTATCTGGACCACTTGGGTATATCTGAAAACAGACAAAAGCGTATTTTAAAAGAAATGGAAATTTTATGTTTGGGTATTTAAACTTATTTTATTTTACCAATCTTATACTTTCCTGTCTGCCATTTACATACCTAAAACCTTGATCTCCATAAAAGCCTGCTTCCTCAAGCATGATTCTTATGTCTTTATCCCATTCCTTTATAAAAACGGTTGTATTGAGCTCAATGGCATAAACGGTATTTCTGTATAAAGGATAATCTCCTGAACCTGGTACACCCTCCTGAGCATCCCACATGCCAATAGTAGGCCCTGCAGAATGTCCATAAGTTCCAAGGGGATGTGTATAAATTGAAAGGCGCAAACCTGCTTCCTTCGCTTCAGAAAGTGATTTTAATAAAATTTGATTTCCGGTGGTGCCTGCTTCAAAATTTGCCGTAAAAATATCCTGCACCAGATTTCCTTTTGCAAAAGCTTCTTTTAAAAACTCCGGCACTTCTGTTTCTCCCTCTAAAGGAACATAAGAGTGTTGCTGACAGTCTGTTTTTAATCCCAAATAGTTTATACCCACATCACAATGCAATAAATCCCCGGCTTGTATTACCTGATCTTCATAACCGGAAGAAAAAGCTTCTATGTGATTCTGAAGAGGTTCGTCACGCCGTTGAAAATTAACACTTGGATGGAACCAGGTGTCCAGTCCCAGGTTTGTAATTTTTTCACGCATCCACCACACCACATCTTCTGTAGTGGTTTTTCCCGGGGTGATTACATTTAAAGAAAAGGCTTCGTCAATAATATCGTGTGTTATTTTAACTAGTGTTTCATAGTGTATCATCTCTTTTTCAGTGCGCGTTTCTATCCAAGAAATAGCCAAATTTTCTGCTGATACTATTTTACTTTTTTCATTTTCCGGAAGCACTTCAAGAAACTCTTCATAATCTGTTTTAACAATACCATCTGCAATGCCTTCATGGGTTGAAAAATTAAGCCCAATTTTTCCCGGATTCCGTTCTGAAATAATTTCTACAAGGCGTTGCCATTGATTGGGTTGCGTTTCGGGGTTCCAGGCAGAAACAATATTTGTTCCCACATCATAACGTGCTACAGCCAGTTTTTCAATGGAGTCCTTTTCTTTATCTCGATAAAAAACAAGAATGGTGCGTCTTCTCGCATTGAGCCAGGTAGCCGGAAGCATTGTGCGCATCACAGGGTCTTCATTATACTCCCTCGAAATAACAATCCACATATCAATTTCAGCTCTGTCCATCAGTGATGGTAAAAGGTTTTCAAATCGATCTGCAAGGATTGCATCCTGTATTTTAGCACGTTCTCTTTCTGAGAGTATTTGAGCTCCTGAATATTGAAATAAAAAAAGTAAGGTTATTATATAGAAAGCTTTCATAATGAATTTGAATTGTTTAGAAAGACAATAAAATTAACTAAAGATTTTCTCTTTAGATTGATCCCGTTGAATTTTCCCTGTGGTGGTATAGACCATTTTGTCTATAAAAAAGACCTCTTTGGGAATTTCGTAAGGATGTAAATCTACATAATCAATTTCCGGAAAGGATTCTTCCTTGCCTTCAATGATTAAAATTACTTTTTCGCCAAGTGATTCATCGGGAAGTGAAGTGACAAAAAAGGGTGCTTTAATGACTAATTCTAAAATTTGTTCTACTTGTTCCGGATGCACCTTATACCCTCCGCTATTAATTACAAAATCTGCTCTTCCAAGCCAGTTAAATAAAGTTGGTGAAATCAAATTGACCACATCATTAGTGATTACTTTATGGGAAGCTACATTAGGAGCGTCAATAATTAGGCAGTTTCTGTGATCTTGTTCAAAGTGAACGTTAGAAAGTGCTTCAAAAGCGTCGTCAAGGATTTCTTTTTCAGACCTGTGGTTTAGTTTTTTTATAGCAACGTGAGTGATGGTTTCTGTCATCGCATAAGTTGCAAAAATTTCTGTTGGCAGTTCTTGTATTTCTTTTTGTAAAGACGGTGATACAGCAGCTCCTCCCACGATGAGTTTTTTAACTCGGTGTAATTCTTTTAATGAGTTTTGAAGCTGTAAAGGCACCATAGCCGCAAAGTCATAATTTGCATTGGTTTGTAGAAGCGGAAATTTATTGGGATTGACAACATCAATATCCCAACCTAAATACAAAGCTCTCACCATCATCATTTTACCGGCGATATAGTTTGCTGAAAGACAATGCAAGGCTTTTGTACCTTCTTTAAGGTCAAAGTAGGCACCGGTTGCCTGAGCACTGGCAATCATTTTTGTTTTATCTAACGTAATGGTTTTTGGACTTCCGGTGGTTCCTGAGGTGTTAACCAAAATAGTGTCTTTTGGGTACAACCAGTTTAATAAAAAATCTGCCAGAATTTTTTCCTCCTCATCTCCTTGAAACTGCATAGCTTCTGCTACATTGATAAGATTTGAAAGCGTATAGCTCTTGCCGTTTAATTTAAAATCAGGGTGAATATGCAGCCAGGGTTCATTCATTTTATAAATTATTTTTGGAGTATTCTTTTTCTATTTCTTCCAAGTGAACTGGTTTTTGAATGCTTCCAAACAATTTTTCCCTCCAGTTTGTCCATTTATATTTCTTTGCTAAAATTAACAAATAAATGGGGTAAAGCACCAATACCGGAATAATAATATCAAATCCCATTGCAGGTTCTGATATATCTTTTAATATGGAGTTGGTAGAAAAGACCGTCCAGTCTGCAGTGACCAGTAGTGCAGCGATCATATTGTTACCGGCGTGAAAACCAAGAGCCAGTTCAAGACCCTCGTCCATTAAAGTCATAATGCCGAAAAGAAAACCTGTTCCAATGTAATACACCATGATGATGTTACCCAATTTTTCAACCTCAGGATTGGCGAGATGGAGCAGTCCAAATGAAACTGAAGTAATAATTAAAGGTAACCACCTGTTTTTTACTAAAACCCCTATCCCCTGCATCAAATACCCTCTAAAAAGATATTCTTCCATACTGGTTTGTAAAGGAATAAAAATGATTACAATCAAAGCTAAAATTAAGAAAGGCCACAATTGAAATTGCACTTCATAGTCCTGCGGATTCAAATTATAATCAATAGCTGTTAAAACAATTGTCGTGATGGCCACCAGTCCAAAACCTACAAAAAATCGGCTCCAATCTATTTTTTTTCGAGTGGTTGTTGCCTCAATTAATGGTTGTTTATGTAGATATTTAATTACAAATAAAAGTGCTGCTAAGCCCACTGCAAAGGAGAGTAGCATTAAAAACAGTGTTAAGTTTGAATCCAGTATGGTCATCAACTTTGAAATATCATCAAGGTCATTTATTGAACCACCTTCTTGCATGATCTTGAAGGTAGCAGCCATAAGAAATGGTATGGACCCCATTTGGGCCGCGATAAAAACAATAACGATTCCAACGGCATACCGCCACCAGTCGTGATAAGATTTGAATGCTTGTGCTATGAACATAGTTTTATTTTAAAAATTTAAAGCGGAATATTCCCGTGTTTTCTATTTGGACGATTGACTGATTTGGATTCCAGCAAACTAAAGGCTTTTAAGAGTTTTCTTCGGGTATCTCTTGGCATAATGACTTCATCAATAAAACCGCGTTGAGCGGCTTCAAATGGCGTTGCAAACTTCTCAGCATATTCTTTTTCTTTTTCAATGAGTTTTGCTTCGGGGTTTTCGGCATTTTGTATTTCTTTCCTAAAAATGATTTCACTTGCTCCTTTTGCTCCCATCACAGCAATTTCAGCAGTGGGCCAGGCAAAATTGAAGTCGGCACCAATGTGTTTTGAATTCATCACATCATAAGCGCCCCCATAAGCTTTTCTGGTTATTAAAGTGACCCGGGGCACGGTAGCCTCACTAAAAGCGTAAAGTAGTTTTGCACCGTGCAAAATAATTCCGTTCCATTCTTGGTCTGTTCCTGGAAGAAAACCGGGAACATCTACCAGTACCAATAAGGGGATATTGAAACAATCACAGAAACGTGTAAATCGAGATGCTTTTTTTGAGGCATCAACATCGAGAACACCTGCCAGGCTCATTGGCTGATTTGCTACCACACCTATACTTCTTCCGCCCAAGCGGGCAAACCCCACGATGATATTTTCTGCATAATTTGGATGAATTTCAAAAAAGCTATTTGTATCAATAACACCTTCAATGACCCCTTTCATATCATAAGGCTTGTTTGAACTTGATGGAACAATGGATTCCAATTCATCCCGATACTCTTCCTGGGGAGTAAAATCAAATTTTGGAGTTGTTTCTTTATTATTTTGTGGCAAATAACTTAAGAGCGATTTCAAATCTTCCAAACAGGCTATATCACTCACTGAAGTTCTATGAGTAACGCCAGATTTAGTAGCGTGAGTACTCGCCCCACCCAATTCTTCTGAAGTAACATTTTCATTAGTTACAGTTTTAACTACATTGGGTCCGGTAACAAACATATAGCTTGTGTCTTGAACCATCAATGTAAAGTCTGTCATTGCTGGAGAATAAACCGCTCCTCCTGCACATGGGCCCATAATAGCAGACAATTGAGGAATTACACCAGAAGCCTGAACATTTCGGTAAAAGATGTCAGCATATCCACCCAGTGAGCGAACTCCCTCCTGAATGCGAGCCCCGCCCGAGTCGTTCAAACCAATTAAGGGAACACCCAGTTTAAGTGCCAGATCCATTGTTTTACAGATTTTTTCTGCGTGAGTTTCTGAGAGAGCTCCTCCAAAAACAGTAAAATCCTGAGCAAATAAACATACAGGGCGACCATTAATAGTTCCATAGCCTGTTACAACACCATCCCCATAATAAATTTCTTTATCCATACCAAAGTCGGTTGTTCGGTGAGTTACCAAAATCCCTATTTCCTCAAACGAACCTTCATCTAACAAATATTCAACACGTTCCCGGGCAGTGAGTTTCATTTTTTGGTGCTGTTTCTCAATGCGGTTTTTTCCACCACCAAGATGAGCCAATGCTATTTTTTCTTGTAATTTTTTTTGTTTTCACTCATAGTGTTTGTCCCTTGATTTTAAATACCTAATGTATATTTTTAGGTTTCAATTGTTTAAGTTGCTTTTGTTCTAATTTTCACTTTAAAAGAAATGCAAGTTTTGATAAATTCAAAAATAAGGATAATTATTTTGAAAAAAGGGTAGTAAAATAAATGAGAAGAATTGATTTATTTTAACATTAAAAAATAATATTGAACAAAACTATGCTTGCTAATAATTTAGTTTCAAAATCAAATTAGGATCGGGACAGTTTTCTGAAAAATACATCAAATCCTTTTTTGAACAGACTCCAAGGTAATCACCTATAAAGTTCCCAATTTCTTTGATAATCTGAAAATGCAAATGAGGCGCATAATCGCCGTTTACTTCAGCCGAACCCAATTGAGCAATTACTTCACCTTGTTTAAAGATTTGACCCGGTTGAATGTGTTTAAGCGATTCCCTACTCAAATGACCGTAAAGTGTATAAAAAAATGTGTTTGATATTTGATGTTTTAGAATAATTGTGGGTCCATAGTCACCAAAATTTGTATTATCCTTAAAACTGTGAATCTCGCCGTCTAATACAGCCAATACATCTGTGCCTGCTTCTACCCAAAGATCAATTCCCAAATGGATATTGCGTTCAGTTTCCGGGTTCTGTTGATTAAAGTGAGAGCTGCGTTGGTAGATGGCTCTTTGTTCAAGATACCCTCCATAAGCCACTTTAGCTTTGTTTCGTTTGAGGTATTCGGTAATATACTGCTCAACAGTACTAGACGAGCTAAAATCAATACTTTTTAAGCTATTATTTGCGGAAGATAAATCAATTGGAAAAAAATCAGTTTCACTAAACGACTTATCGATAACCGGCGTAAAGTTTTTTGTACTTTCTTTCAGAAATTTTATAAAATCAATGTTTTTCATAGATCACAAATGTAAAAAATAAAAAAGGCCTTCTGATTGATTTCCAGAAGACCTTTTATAATTTTTGATGATTGTTTTATTTTTTTACAATTCGCTTTATGATATTGGCTTGTTCTGTGGCAATATTCACAAAATAAATACCTGTAGCATAATCCTGAAGTGTAAATAAAATCTGTTGTTGGTTTTCAAATGCATTCAATGATTGTATTAATCTACCATTAACATCTGTGATGTTTATTGTTTGAATAACCGCATTTGAATTATTCAATAAAGTAACACCTCCGTTTGTTGGATTGGGGTAAATCACAATATTTTCAGAAAGCGACACCTCATTTGTGCTTAATAATTCTTCTACAATTAACTCAAAACTACAACTTGACAAATTTCCTGATTCATCTGTTGCTGTAATGTCTATAGTATAAGTTCCATTACCAAGTTCAGTACCCGGAGCCGGTATTTGTGTAGTTAGTGTAATGGGATCTGTACAGTTATCTGTTGTAATTACCTCACCATCAGCAAAATAATCTGGTAATGTAAATGTTGTACCCTCATCAATTTGAACTGTCAAATCAGCCGGACAAGTAACTTCCGGAGCTAATTCATCAACAACAGTTACAGTAGCTGCTACAGAACTAATGTTACCTGAAGTGTCTTCAACCGTGAGGTTCACAGTATTTTCACCTAAATCCCCACAATTAAATTCAGTTATATCCAACGATAAAGAATCGATACTACAGTTGTCTGAAGAACCATTATCTATATCTGAAACTGTAATAGAAGCTTCTCCGTTTTCATCTAATTGAACTGTTATATTTTGAACTAAAACGACAGGGTTTTCATTATCGTTAACCGTTACATCAAAAGAACAAGTAATCATATTTCCGGCACCGTCCTCAATTTCAAATGTATTAGTTGTTGTTCCAACAGGGAAAACATCACCCGAAGCTAGACCGGCTATTTGAGTTGTTATTGGTTCCGGTGAGAAGATGCCCACTACTTGTATATCATCAAGCCATACACCGGTTGACGATACAATATTATCTGATCCCATTCTCCATCTAAACTGGACTGTTTCACCATCAAAAGAAGCACTTAAATCTACTACTGTATCGATAAAACCACCAGAATTTCCTGTCCAGGCTTGTCTTCCCGGTAAGGGGTTTCCACAACAAGTACTCAAAGTACCATTGTAACCACCACTTGCAAAACTTCCTCCACCATTAAGAATGTCTTGCCAGGTGGCACCACCATTAAGTGTATATTCTAAAACCATCCCGTCATAGGTGTTTTCAGTCTGGTACTGATTTTTAAAAATAAGTTGTGCATCTGTACTTGCAATTTCAATTTCGGGTGAAATCAAAGAAGAAAGATTGACGCCGGCAGGATCATTTGCAAAAACAGCATTGGGTGATGAACTTGAGCTTGAATTTGTGGTTGCCCAAGTAATCTCTGATCCTGAATCCTGAGTAAAGGTCCATTCTGTGGGTAATAATGGTGTACTTACACTATCAAAGTTTTCTAAGAATTCTGAACTACATCCTGAAACACCAGATGGTAGTGTATAATTTACAACAGCTCCACAGCTTCCGGAATCTGTGTCAACTATAATATTTGATTGACAACTAACAATCAATGCTTCAAAGACTTCGATATCATCACTTGCAGAAGATGCGGTGGCGCAAGAAGATGCCGGTACATCATAAGTAATAGTATGAACACCCACTCCTGCAGCGACAGGATCAAATGTAAATGTGGTTCCATTTCCATCGTCTGTAACTCCTGGACCACTGTAAACACCTCCAGTTGGAGTACCGCCTCCAAGATTAGTTAAAACACCCACAGCTTCACAAACATCAGCCGGTGCAGAAAAATCTGCAACTCCTGAAGGAGTATCGAAAGCTTCTGTGCCATCAGATCTACTACCTGAAGACCCCTGATCTGCGCTCACTCCCAATCCTCTTTTAGCAAAAGCATCCCAAATAATACATTGGTTTGCTCCAGCATAAAGCGAAACATCTGCTGCTAAAATAGCATCTCTTCCGTCAACAAAACCTGGACTACAAGGTTGTAGTTTAAGTGCTTCAGTTACAAGAGCAAGTGCAACATTATTTCCTCCAGTACCATTATAAATATCTGCATCAAATCCATAGGCATCAATTAGTCCCCAAGTCATTTCCCACAACATTGTAGACCAAACAGAGCCAACACCGTGAGGAACAGCTGCTGTTTTAATATCATCATAAGTTTGAGGATTTACACCCAAGTCTGTACTATAAGGAAAAGGTCTGATTCCGCTTCCTCCGGGTCCTTGTCCAAAAAGGTATGTTCCCACTGCTCTGGCATCGGTAGAGGTATCACCTGGTTGCATGGTCATCAAAAGTCCATACCAGTCGCTCCAGCCTTCACCCATTTGTTCTTGGTTTCCTAGACAACCTGCGGCGGCCGCGCCACCGGTTAACCTGTTGGTAATTCCATGTCCATATTCATGAACGATAACAAGGTTGTCAAAATCACCATCTTGGCTACCACAAACATACATTTGCATTCTTGGAAGACTACCATCTGGCGGCGTGCTAAAGTTTGCATTACAGGTACCGCTTCCATCTTGTGCTTCTGATCTCACCCAATCATTACCTATACCTCCATTGCCATAATTATTCGCTTGAAAATTACCACTTGCTTCATCAAATCCATATAAATAAATCATATCGTGAATCACATTACTCCAGTAAAATAAATTGGTAATTGCTGCAGCTTCAGACTGGTCTCCTCCAGAATATACTGGGTTAAATGGATAGTCAAAAATTAATGAAGCGCCACCATCTGGTTGAAAACCGGGGTTATCCCCATCTTCATAAGCATTCGCATTATTTCCTCTTGTAACGGTATATTCCGGACCAACGACACCATCTGTATCATGCCATCCGAAGGGGGAAGCTACTGTATTTACAGCCGTTGTTTCAAGGGTTCTACTGCCAAAATAGGGACTTTCCACAGGCATTGCAAAAACGCGATAACTACCCGTTAAAAGTGCATTTGATTCATTATAAGTGCCCATTGGGCTTTCGTTATATGAATTGTGGGCTGTATGCTCATGTTCATTGTGATTATGAGTTAGATTACAAGAAACTGTCCAGTTGATTTTATCTAAAATTTCACCGGAATTTGCATCCACTTTTAAACTGTACCATTCTAGTTTTGAAGTATGTTCTATTGATAAATCCCAAACAAGTTTGATGGTTCCATCTTCTTGCTTGTGATAAGAAAGTTTTGCAGGTATTTCACTAATAGAGATGCCTCCTTTGCTAAGAAGTGTCTCCTGATTTACTCCGGCCTTTTTTTCAATGACGAAAAGATTCTCTTCAAAAGTGTAGCCCAATTTGGAAGCAGCAGCCTCCACAGCTTGAATTGCTGATAATCCAGGCGCAATTCCACTTTGCTGTCTTTGATTAGCGTTATCAATAAAATTTAAGTGCTTAGTCAGAATACTTCCGTCTGAATTAATATGAATACTTGATTCAGTACCGTTTACTTCAAGACCATTTAATAATTGTCTAAAATAAACGTGATGCGTTCCACTTGTTCTGCTCACATGTTCACTTGTCACAAACCAGGAAGCATCGCTTTCAGTTATTTTTTTTTCGTGAGTAAGTCTTTGAAGCTCTTTATCAATAAGTTGATTAAAGCTTTGTCCAAAAGATAAATTAGTAGATACTATTGCCAATAGCAATAAGAAGGTAAGTTTTTGTCTCATGAGTTAAGATTTAAAGTTGGTGTTAAGAATATACACATACATCGGTATTTTTTTGAAATGTCATCATTACAGATAATTGTCCAAATATAAAGTATGTTTTGAAGCAATAAAAGGTTTGAATTATTTTTCAATAAATGTTTGAGCGCCAATAATACTAAAATAATCATTATTTTATCGACATGTTGCTCGTTTTTTCGATAAAATGCTATTTTTTAAAAGTTTTGGTTTTAATTCACCAACTATATATTAACATTAAAATCAAATAATTTTTGTTAGATTAGCCCTTCAAAGTTTTTAAATATCAATGCAGCCAGACGAATTAATAGTTTTACTTCAAAATCGTGATCAAAGAGCCTTTTCAAAATTATATGAAATGTACTCTGAAAGCACCTACGGTATTATCTATAATATTTTACTGGATACTGATCTAGCCGAAGAAGTTTTACAAGATGTTTTTATCAAAATTTGGGAAAAATCATCCACTTACTCCTCAAGTAAAGGCAGGTTCTTTACCTGGATTTTAAACATAGCGCGTAATGCTGCAATTGATAAATTAAGGTCTAAATCTTTTAAAAACTCAAAGAAAAACTTAGACGCAGATAATTTCGTACATATACTTGAGGATCAAACAAATTTAAATCAAACAACAGATACAATTGGTTTAAGAACATTTGTGAAAGCACTTGAACCCTTATGTAGAAAAGTAATAGACTTACTTTATTTTAAAGGATTTACCCAGGTTGAAGCCTCAGAAAAACTCGATATTCCCTTGGGAACTATCAAAACAAGAAATAGGAATTGTTTAAAATCCCTTCGTAATTCAATGGGAGAATAGTATGAACGCACAAGATTACATAGCATCAGGAAACTTAGAACTTTTTGTTTACGGCACGCTATCAGAAGCCGAAAATAAAGAGATTATTGCTGCTATGGAAAAATATCCGGAAGTAAAAGAAGAGGTTGAAAAAATTGAAGCAACATTAAAATTGCTTGCTGAAGAAGTTGCTCCACCTGTTTCAACAAATGTTTGGGATTCAATAAACACTAAAATATTTAGTAGTAAAGTAAAACGTTTAGAAACAGATAAAACCACAAACTGGTCCGCAATTATTGGATGGGCAGCATCTGTCTTATTATTGATTGGTTTATTTTGGATGTTTAACCAAAACGCTTCATTACAAAATGAACTGGTTGAAAACCAAAAAGAAAATCAGGAATTACTGGAAAAAATCATTTCAACTGAAGAAAGTCTCGCTGAAACAGAATCGCTTCTCAATATCCTAAGAGATAAAGACATTAAAGCAATAAACCTTCCGGGGCATGCACCTGTAGCTCCTGAAGCCTTTGCAAAAGTATTTTATAACCAAAACACTCAAACAGTGCATTTGGACGCAAGAGGCCTACCTGAACCTCCTGAAGGAATGGTTTATCAAGTTTGGTCCCTTAAAATGGATCCGCTTACACCCACCAGTATTGGTCTTCTCGACGACTTTGTTACTATTGAGAATAAAGTATTTGTATTACAGGACATCCCTGAAAGTGAAGGTTTTGGAATCACACTTGAACCGGCCGGTGGAAGCACTACACCCACATTAGAACAATTATACACGCTGGGAGTGATTTAGAAAACCTTGTCAAAATAGACTAAAAAGAACCTCAATCTGAACAATTTTAATAAAACGCCTTTGAAAATTCATTGGCGTTTTTTGTTATACCTATCGTAGAATGATAAATTATTAAATTCATAATTATTCAAATTATAACTAAATAGTCCTGACAGGTATTAAAAACTTATCATGTCGTGAGTCTTCTATAAATATAGAGGGATGAAGAAAAAATCGAAGAAAATTTTATTAATGTTGAGACAAAAAAAAACGCCCGTAAAATATCACGGGCGTTTCCACTAACAAAAAAACTCTGAAAAAACCAGTTAACCATTACCGGTTCTAACAATAATCATGTAAAGGAAACAACCCCTTTACATAAACTAACTAACTACTTTATATACGAAGAATAATAAGCTTTGGTTTTTATGCAAAAAAACTGCTTATATTGAGAAATTTAAGCAGTTTCAAAAAAATTATTATTAGTTCTTTAGAACGGTGGAGCTACATAAGGGAAGCTCGTTAAAAACGGCTTGTCATTTGCATCCACTCCATCACTTATAAGTAAAGGGTCTTCACCTGTTCCATTGAATAATGGGTTTTCAAAATCAGGTCCTCCAAAAAGGAGTAACAAGTGAAAGTCCATAACATCATCACCCAGTTTTCTTCCGGTTAAAATTTGATTTCCATCATAAAAAGTAGCTGGACCAGATTGAGCAACCCACAGGACATCTCTTGATAAAAATGTTGTAAATTCTACTGAATTCTGTCCAAGACCATTACCTAGTGGTTCCTCAACAGTTCCATCAAAATCAGGGTTTAAAAGCATCAGGTTATTTAACATATCTGCTTGAAAAGCAGCTGTCATTTCTGAAGGAATAGTTGTATTATAATCATCTCTCAAGCCTTCAGTTACAAAAACTCTTGATATGGCAGGTCTCCCCACTTGATCCTCCTGTATGAAAACTCCGGAGAAATCAATACCTTCAGGATCATCTTCACATGAGTTGTCACAACTGCCACCACAATCAATTCCGGTTTCGTCGCCATTTTGAATTCCGTCTTCACAAGTTGCTTCGGGATCGATAATATTATCGTTATCATCTTCACTACATTGTACAAAGAGCACTGTAGTTAAAACTATAAAACTTATATAAAGTAATTTCTTCATTGGTATTCTATTATTTTTCAATTTTTATTGTTTTCTTTTTGATTCTACCCACATTGAATAAACGGGCGTTGTGGGTTCAAATGGATTTGCCCCAACAGCACCTGCACCCAACATTGACTTGGGAAGTTCAACAGCTATTGTCAAAACATTACTACCTGCAAAAGTATCTTCTCCTTCTGCATTAAAGCCGGAAACTTCTTCAAGTACAATGGAATTGAAACGATTTAAATCAAAAAAGAAAGGGTCGTCACGTGGTCCTGCAAAAAACTTCATTCCATTGGTTTCAGAAACAATTGCTTCAGCATCTGTTATTCCTTCTGAAATGGCTACTTTTCCTTTTCTATCCTCTGGTGCAAAAGTGGCAATTTCACTTTGAAGACCTGTTGAATTAGGAACAATAGGTCCAAAGAAATACATGGTATCCCCTCTTTTAATAGCTTGAATGACCAAATCTTCAGAAAGATTTCCATTTGTATCGATATTGAATTCAATCAAAACATCTTCATCAAAAGCCGCATTGACTGTTGCTGTTCCCGGAGGTAAAAAACCTTGCAAATTTGCAATCAAAACAATATTATTTGGATTTTCGCCTTCAAAAGCATAAAAGCCGGTAATATCTGAGCTTGTTCCGGTAACACCGGGTGCATCCAGATGATCACCTGAAATAAGGAAAGGTGTTACAACAAACAAACAAACAACTGCTGCTATTGAAACGATACTTTTTTTGTTCATATAATTAAATTTATAATTGAAAAGAAATTTTATTAAAATTAACCTGTTCTCTTAATAACGCCCAAAAATAGACAATATTTGAAGACTATTTCATAAACTTTAGATGTAAATTTGCAAAAAAGCACTACAAACTATTTTATGAACCCTTCATCTTCCGGTTGGATTGACAAATATATTTTTATTTTAGGAAAGTCCAAGGCAAACTTTCCCTTTAATACCGAAATAGATTTTTATGATAACCTCAGAAAAAATGGATTTATCTATGGTTTTTCTGTAAATACACTAATTGAAATTGAAACTGTATCTGTTGAATTAACCGAAGAAGAAATTGCCAAAGTTAACCTGTTGCAGGCTTTCTTTTTTGTCTATTTTAAACACTTCCCAAATTCAAATTATAATGAATGTATCATACATTTGAACCTTTTTTACTCAAAATTAAACGAGCAAAAACGCTCCTTACTTCCGAAATTAAATTTTAAATCAAGCGAATCTAGAAAACTAGAACTTACCCTTGCAAAACGTATAGAAAAAAACAAAAGTGTCGAAAAACAAAATTTTGACCATATAATGACAAACGCCCTTTTATTTCTTGATGTACTCGCTTATCAAAAATTTATAAAAACAAACCAACAGCTTAACAATTATCCCCAGCTACTTGAAGAAACACTTTTACAAACTTGTTTTTTTGGATTACTCACAAAAACTGAAAAAACAAAATATGATCTGCTTCTCATTGATATGTTTGAGGCATCAACACACTATTCAAAATATTTTAAAAACTCAAAAGCTGCACTCGAGCAAATTGACTTTAGCCTGTTTACAGACATTTTAGAAAAATTTTATATTCTTGATTTGGCTTCACTGGCCGTCTGGAGTGATTTACAACTAGAATTTTCTGAAAAAGAATTCCTTAACAATCTCTGCAAGGAATTAGAACTTGATGAAACCTTTGCAACTACTAGTTTTAAAAATCTCAAAAGTTTTGTTGAAGAAAATGAATCTACAATCAATTTGTTTCAATACACACATCCTGTAAAACAGTTTTACAAACAATCTTCAAAACTTGTGAAGTTGCTTATATTAAGGAATAAAAACAGATTGTCCAAAGAGCTTTCTCAAAGTAAGGAATTAATGCGATTATTAGGAAAGTCAACGTTTACCGAACTTAGCAAGGAAGAGAAGAATGTGGTAAAAGAACAATTATATGACATTTTTAAAACCGTTCCGTCACTCACCATTTTTTTACTTCCGGGAGGCACTTTGCTCCTTCCCTTGTTGATTAAATTTATTCCCCAATTGCTCCCAAGTGCTTTTGATGACAATAAAATTCCAAAAAAATAATTGATTTAATTAAGTACTATTTACATATCAATTTTTATCTTTGAAAAATCTTTTTTTAAATGCAATTTAAAAACCCTGAATTACTCTTTGCCCTTCTTTTACTTGTAATTCCTATTATTGTTCATTTATTCCAACTTAGAAAATTTCAAAAAACACCCTTTACTAATCTCAAGTTTTTAAAAGAAGTTACCCTTCAAACCCGAAAAAGCTCTCAACTCAAAAAGTGGCTCGTCCTTTTATCGAGACTGTTTGCGCTGGCTTGTATTATTTTGGCTTTTGCACAACCTTACAGCACCTCAAAAACAGATGCAACAGCTCAAAGTGAAACCGTTGTTTATATTGACAATTCATTGAGTTTACAAGCAAAAGGCGCTCAAGGCGAAATGCTAAAAACAGCCACTCAACAGCTTTTTAAAAACACAAATATTCCTGAAGAACTCAGCTGGTTTACAAACAGTACAGAAACACAACAAACGGCAATTGCAGATTTTAAAAATGACATTCTGGATCTTTCATACAGCTCAAATTCATTATCTCTCCAGGAAACGCTGCTCAAAGCCGAAAGCTTTTTTTCTAATGATCAAACAACCCTCAAAAATCTCGTATGGATCTCAGACTTTCAAGGGCAAGAAAACTTTCCAGACTTGAGCAAAAGCAACCTCAATATCTCTACAGTGCAGCTAAAGCCTTCAAATACAAATAATCTTTCGATAGATAGTGTTTATATCTCAAGTGTAAATTCATCCAGTCTTGAATTGAGTGTTTTATTGTCAAACTATGGCGAAGCAGAGGAAAATGTTCCAATTGCATTGTACAAACAAGGCGAACTCATCGCAAGAACCTCTAATGCAATCCAAAAAAATACTTCGGCAACAGCAACTTTTGAAATTGAAGACACAAACTTTGAAGGGACTGTTTCAATTACAGACCAGTCACTTCTTTTTGATAATGAATTTTTCTTCAATATCAATGAAAAAGATAAAATTAAGGTTTTAGCAATTCATCAGGGTAACGATGGTTTCCTAAGAAAAATCTATACTTCAGATGAGTTTGATTTTACCTCACAACAGTTAAACCAACTGGACTTCAACATCCTGCAGGAACAAAATACCATTGTACTTAATCAACTTGAAGAAATCAACACGGTTTTGAAAAACGCATTAAACTCATTTGTTGAAAACGGTGGAACTCTTGTGGTCATTCCATCAATTCAAAGTAACACATCGAGTTATAACACCTTTTTCTCTCAATTGAATTTAGGTACAATCTCAAGTTCATCAACTTCCGAAAAGCAAATAACCACCATTCATTTTTCCCACCCCATCTATCAAAATGTTTTTGAGGACCAGGTTACAAATTTTCAATACCCCACAGTGGGGAGTCATTTTTCGCTTTCGCGAAAGCACACACCCATTCTTTCATTTCAGGATAATACAGACTTTTTGATTCAAAATGAGCGTCTCTTTATTTTCACAGGTTCATTGAGTACAGAAAATTCAAATTTTACAAATTCGCCTTTAGTTGTCCCCACCTTTTATCGCATCGCCAAGCAGAGTTTACCCCTTCCTGACTTGTATTACAACATTGGAGGTCAAAATGAATTTGCAGTTTCGGTTTCATTGCCTCAAGACCATATTTTGAATTTGAAAAGTGAAACAGTTAATTTTATTCCGCTACAGCGAAATAGTAGTAACAAGGTTATGATTACAACCACAGATCAACCTGAAAAAGCAGGTATCTATGGTGTTTATGATAAAGACAAAAAATTACAAAGTGTGAGCTATAATTACTTAAGATCTGAAAGCATCTTAAATTATATGAATGCCGCAAACTGGACCGGAACCACAAACTTTAATAGCCTTGATAGTGTTTTTGAAAAACTTGCAGAAGATAGCAATGTGCGTGATTTTTGGAAATGGTTTGTTATTTTTGCTTTGTTTTTTCTCGCTATTGAAATGTTTTTACTAAAACTTTTAAAATGAACATCCTCTTAAAATCGGTTACAGTAGTTGATGCCTCCAGCAAACATCATATGAAAAAACGTGATGTTCTCATCACCAATGGTCAATTTGAAAAAATTGCTGCAAAAATTGAAAACCCTGACGGCAGAAAGGAATTAAAAATTAAAAATTTACACATATCGCAAGGCTGGTTTGACAGCAGTGTGAGCTTTGGTGAACCCGGCTATGAGGAAAGAGAAACCCTTGAAAACGGACTTAAAACTGCTGCACTATCTGGTTATACAGCAGTTGCAGTGAATGCAAATACAAATCCCGTGACAGACAGTAAATCTGACATCCTGTTTCTCAAATCAAAAGCAATAAACCAACCGGTAGCACTTTTTCCCATTGGGGCACTCACGCATCAAGGCAACGGTGAGGACCTTGCAGAACTTTATGATATGAAAAATGCCGGTGCAATTGCTTTCTATGACTACCAAAAACCTATTAAAAATCCAAACCTATTAAAAATTGCTCTTCAATACACCCAAAATTTCGATGGTCTCATAATTGCTTATTGCAACGAAAATGATGTTTCAAAAAACGGAGTTGTCAATGAAGAAGAAAGCAGCACAAGGTTGGGTTTAAAAGGAATTCCTGCTCTCGCAGAAGAATTGCACTTAAATCGAAATCTATTCTTATTGGAGTACACCAATGGAAAACTTCACCTCCCCACCCTTTCCACAAAAAAAAGTATTGCTTTAGTTAAAGATGCAAAACAAAAGGGACTCGATATAAGTTGTAGTGTCTCGATTAATAATTTGATGCTCACTGATGATGCCTTACAAGAATTCAACAGCAACTTAAAACTTATGCCACCTTTGCGAGCTGAAGATGATAAAAGAGCCCTCATCAAAGGATTGAAAGAAGGGATTATTGATGGAGTCACATCAGAACACAACCCCATTGATATTGAGCACAAAAATGTAGAGTTTGATAATGCCTTGTTTGGAAGCATCGGTTTGGAAAGTTGTTTTGGAGCTTTAAACACCTTGTTTCAAATAGAAGACACTATTATTTTCTTAACACGATTAAAATCAAGATTTGGAATTGACGAAAAAACGATTGAGGAAGGTTCAGAAGTAAATATCACCCTGTTTGACCCTGAAACCCAATGGACTTTTGAAGAAAGTGACATCCTTTCCACCTCAAAAAATGCTGCATTATTGGGGCAGGTTTTAAAAGGTAAAGCACTGGGGATTTTTGCGAATAAGAAATTGATAATAAATAATTAAAATGAAGCACTCTCAGCACGAAAAAGTTTTAGCAATCACCTCCTATTTATGGTTTATAGGCCTGATTATCGCTTTCTTTTTAAACAAAGACAATAAATCAAAATTTGTGACAGCACACATAAAAAATATGTTTGGGCTTGTAATCCTATGGCTTATTGCCATTAGTGTCAACGCTTACATCCACATAATAATCGGGGAGTTTTTATTTCTTTTTTCGATTGCATTATGGCTCCTATCCGTTTTCAATGCTTTCAGAGGTAAGGTAATTATTTTTCCTTTTTTTACTGAAAAATTTGATGAATGGTTTAAATTTTTAGATTAATATTTTAGAATGAATTCACAAAACCTATCCCTTTTTCACATCACAAGACCCCCAAAAGGAAATACCTCAAAAGCACCTCTTCTCATTATGCTTCATGGCTATGGAAGTGATGAAAACGATTTGTTTTCATTTGCCTCAGAATTGCCCGAGGAATTATTTGTCATTTCAGTCAGGGCGCCCCAAGCGATGCAACCTTATGGAAATGCCTGGTATGCTATTTATTTTGACAATACCTCTGGAAAATTTAGTGATACCGAGCAAGCTAAGGTTTCTCGGGATTTAATCGCTCAATTTATTGAGGAAGCTGTTACTGCTTATGATGTGGATAAAGACAATGTCACGCTGCTGGGCTTTAGCCAGGGAACGATCCTGAGTTATGCTGTCGCCTTAAATTATCCTGAAAAAGTAAAGAATGTAATCGCTCTAAGCGGATACATCAATGAGGATATATTGCCTGAAGACCTCAATAAAAAAGACTACTCCTCATTGGATTTTTACTGCTCCCACGGAAGCGTGGACCAAGTAATCCCTGTGGAATGGGCTAGAAAAGCCAAACCTTTTCTTGATAAATTAAGCATAAAAAATCACTACAGTGAATTTCCTGTGGGTCACGGGGTGGCACCACAAAACTTTTTTGAGTTGAAAAAGTGGTTAGAGAAACGGATTTAAACAAGATTGTTTGAAAAATCAATCCCCCGAATACAACAAAGAAGCAATCGTTTTTAATGTGAGGTCTTCATTTTCATCCAGATTGTACTCTAGAATCATCTCGCCCCAGTAGCGGCCATCTGTAAAATCGGCTATGACCCAGCGATGGTTTAAAAATCTTATCTTATTGATTTTCATTTTACCCTCCATTCCCACATAGGGGATCAATGGGTTGTCTCCTTCTACCCTATTTTGAGCATAGATTTGTTCTGAAACCATTTGTTGCATAAAGTCTGCTTCTAGTCCATAATTTTCAAAATAAGTCATCGCGTTGTCATTGCCCATTAAAGTAAAATAGTTCAGGTCAAAAGTTTCATTTGTTAAGGATTCATTGAGCCCTTTATAAAAAGCAACATTTTCTTTTAAATCATTGATTTTTGATTCCTGATCTTCATAAATGCGCTTTTGGTTCATATACATAAAAAGCAGCATTAAGACAGAAAATATAAATAGATAAAGGATGATTTTATTTTTCATTTTTTCTAATTTATTGTTTTTTAAAGGTCAAATGGAATTCGCCATTGAAAATTTCGATTGGTATTAACTTAAGTCTTATGGCTAATTTCATAGTGTAGTTTATATTTTAATTTTCAAGCCGTCATAAGCAAGAAATACATTATTTGGCAGTGTTTTTTGAACTTCCTCGTGAAACCCCAACATATGACTAATGTGGGTTAAATATGCTCTTTCAGGTTTTATCATTGCAATAAATTCAAGTGCTTCCTCAAGATTAAAATGAGAATAATGAGCTTCTTGCCGCAATGCATTTAAGACAAGCACTTTGGTTCCTTTAATTTTATTGATTTCTTCAGGAGCAATGGTTTTGGCATCGGTTATATAAGTAAAGTCATCTATTCTAAAACCAAGTACAGGCAATCGGTTGTGCATCACTTCAATGGGAATTACCAGTTTGTCACTTATCTTGAAAGGGGTGGTTTTATCAATTTCAATTTCTTTAAGTGTGGGAGCTCCGGGATATTTATTTTCGCTTACAAAAATATAGTCAAACCGTTTTTTTAAGGCATCAAACACGCGTTTATGAGCAAAAGCAGCAATGTCCCCTTGTCTAAAAAAATAAGGTCTTATATCGTCTAAACCGGCGATGTGATCATTGTGTTCATGTGTAAACAAGACCCCATCGAGTTTTGTGCATCCACATTCAAGCATTTGCATCCTAAAGTCCGGACCGGTATCAATCACATAATTAAATTCACCCCAAGATATTAAAGCCGAAACTCGCAACCGCTTATCTTTTGATTCTTTACTTTTACATACCGGGTGTTCACTTCCAATCACAGGAATTCCTTGTGAAGTTCCAGTTCCCAAAAATGTCACAGAAAGTGCTTTTAACATAGTCACAAAATTAAAGATATTTTTTTGTTTAACTCTTGTATTTATTAGCTATTTACTACCTTTGTATAAATTATTATAATACAATAATCACAATGCCAGAATTCCTGAAAGGAGATAAAGAATTTGAACAAATTCCCTCCATCAAAGACAAATCGCTTCGCATCAATCTCAATGAAAATATCTACGGGACTTTCGCTGAAATAGGTGCCGGTCAAGAAACAGTAAGAAACTTTTTTAGAGCAGGTGGGGCATCTGGTACTATCGCTAAAGCGATGTCTGCATACGATAAAGATTTCAGTGACTCGATTTATGGAATTGAAGAAGATGGCCGCTATGTCACAGAGTCCAGACTCAAAAAAATGCTGCGACACGAAACTAAATTAATGGAAGATCGTATTTCCAGAGAAAAACATCCTAACAAGATTTTCTTTACTTACGCAAATACTGTAGCTACCATTGATTTTGCAAAAAAATTCAAAGGTCACGGTTGGGTGGGAATTCGCTTTCAGGTGGATCCTAAAGAAGCTTATAACGAAATAATTTTACACGTTCGTTTTAAAGAAAATGATGCAAAACTTCAACAACTTACCCTTGGGGTTTTAGGTGTAAACCTTGTTTATGGAGCCTTTTATAAGTATGATCAACCCAGAAAATTACTTCGCTATCTTTATGACCATATTGATAAAGACCAGATTGAAATTGATATGATTAATTTTTCAGGGCCTCAATTTGAAGATGTTGACAACCGCTTGATGAGTCTTCAATTGATTAAAAATGGAATGACTGAAGCTGTAATGTTTGGTCCTGATGGAAATAATATTTTACCTGCCGCGATACTTTACAAAAAAAATATTCTCACGCTTAGAGGAAGTTTTAGACCGGTTACAAAGGTTAATATTGATATGTATGAACGCTCTCACGAGATATTTTTAAATGAAAACAAGGTTGAAAAAGATAATGCTATTACCATTTTTGAAATTACCCTTTCAAACCTAAGGGCCGAAGGTGAAATTGATGAAGAGGACTTTATGGACAGGGCAAGATTACTTTGTAATTTAGGGCATACTGTTTTAATTTCAAACTTCCAGGAATACTATAAACTCGTTGAATTTTATTCAAAATATACCAAATCAAGAATGGGTCTCACGATGGGCGTTAATAACCTGGTTGATATTTTTGATGAAAAATATTATCGTCACTTGAGTGGTGGGATTTTAGAAGCCTTTGGGAAACTTTTCTTTAAAGATTTGAAGGTTTATCTCTACCCCATGCAAAATCAAGAGACCGGTGAATTAACAAACAGCGACAACCTTAAGGTACATCCCCGAATGAAGGAACTTTATAAGTTTTTTAAATACAATGGTAAAGTTGTTGATATTACTGATTACAATCCTGAAATTCTTCAAATTTTCTCTAGAGAAGTTCTGCAAAAAATTTCTGAGGATGAAGATGGATGGGAGGAAACACTTCCTGATGGTGTTTCAAATATAATTAAGGATAAAAAATTGTTTGGTTATAAGCAAACAGAAAAAGCCTCAAATTAATGAGGCTTTTTTTTTTTTTTTAAAATCTGAGCTGCGTGTTCTTTGGTTTTAACCTTGTCTATTACCCTTGAAACTTGCCCCTTTTCATCGAGAATGAATGTCATTCTGTGAATCCCATCATATTCTTTCCCCATAAATTTTTTGGGACCCCATACACCAAACGTGTTAATGACCTCCTTTGACTCATCTGCCAATAAAGGAAATGGAAACTCATATTTCTCTTTAAAGTTTTTTTGTTTTTTCTCACTATCTGCACTCACTCCCAAAAGTTCATAACCATTTTTTTGAAGTTCGCTGTAATGATCCCTCAAGTCACAAGCCTCTGCTGTACAGCCCGGTGTACTTGCTTTGGGATAGAAAAAAACAACCAACTTTTTTCCTCTGTAGTCGTTTAAAGAAATAGTGTTTCCATCTTGATCTGTCGATTTAAAATTGGGAACAGTGTCCCCTACTTGTAATGTTTTCATTTTCTATGCAATTTTTATGTTAATATCAGAAAAACCAATAGTTTTAGATTGTTTCAAACATTGGTTTCCATTAAATTTACAACTATAAAGTTACATAAAATGAACAAGCAAGAAAAGGTACAATTTGTTATTGAAACGTTAAATAGCATTTATCCTGAAATTCCAATTCCATTAGATCATAAAGACCCTTATACCCTTTTAATTGCCGTTTTACTTTCGGCACAAAGTACAGATGTTAGAGTAAATCAAATCACTCCATTGCTTTTTAAGCTGGCAGACAACCCTTATGATATGATTAAACTTTCAGAAGAAGAAATAAGAGAAATCATTAAACCTGTGGGACTTTCACCTATGAAGGCAAAAGGAATCTATAACCTTTCACATATACTCATCAACAAACACAACGGACAGGTTCCTGCAAGTTTTGAAGCTCTGGAAGAACTCCCTGCAGTGGGGCATAAAACAGCAAGTGTTGTGATGGCTCAAGCATTTAATGTTCCGGCGTTTCCTGTGGATACTCATATTCACAGACTAATGTATCGCTGGGGCTTTTCAAATGGAAAGAACGTGATTCAAACTGAAAAAGATGCCAAGCGATTATTCCCAAAAGATTTATGGAATAAATTACACCTTCAGATAATTTGGTATGGCAGACAATATTCCCCGGCCAGAGGGTGGGATTTGGAAAAAGATATTATTACTAAAAGAATAGGAAGAAAGTCTGTACTAAAAGAATATCAAATAAAAAAGTCCCGTAGCTAGCGGGACTTTTCCAAAGTTTAGTTTAGAAGTGCTTCAAACTTCCATTTATTACAATCTATAACACTTAAAGCCTTAGAATAATCAAGAAGAAACCTAACAGTATCTTCCTTCGGGGACATTTTACTCATCGTATCAGATGAGGTTTTTGAGTAAGTTTTTTCCATATAAAAACCATTTTGTTGTTAGTGTCTAAACTCTAACGAGACAAAAAAGCTTTTATTGTATCAGTTCACTAAAACAATATTGTGTTTATCAATTACTTTACGTAAATTGATTAGTGCATACCGCATTCTCCCCAATGCAGTATTGATACTTACTCCTGTTTGTTCTGATATTTCTTTAAAACTCATATCCTTATAAAGACGCATGACCAGCACTTCTTTTTGATCTTCAGGCAATTCCTGAATCAATCTTCTCAAGTCATCTTCAACTTGTCCTTTGATGATTTTTCGTTCTGCATTTAAATCATCATCACTCAAAACAGAGAAAATATTAAAATCACCATTATTAGCAAATTTTGGCATGCGATTGCTTTTTCTAAAATGGTCAATAATTAAATTGTGAGAAATGCGCATCACCCAAGGCAAAAATTTGCCTTCTTCATTGTAGGCTCCTCTTTTGAGTGTTTTAATAACTTTTATAAAAGTGTCTTGAAAAATGTCTTCAGTTATATCTCTGTCTGAAACTTTAGAATAGATAAAACTATAAACCCGTTGTTTATGTCGTTCAATTAATTCTGAAAGTGCATTTTCATTGCCGTCTATATATGCACTAACCAAGAATGCATCTGATGAAGTAGTTTTCATAATATTACAATTTAAAATAGGGCATGATTCCTCTCGAAATCATTGTTAATTTGTTTTAAAAGTAATATTATGCTATAGGCAAGCGGTTTATTTAGTTTGTAAATGTGTCGTAAATATAACAACAAATATTTTTGAAATCCAAATCAAGTTAATTTTTTTAACACAAAAAATTTTAGTTTCACATACTAAACACCGGTATTTGCTGTTATATATGGTTGCTTTTTTTAAAAATTATCATCCTCTCCTTCCCTAAAAATCTGCCTTTAAATCTGTATCTTTGGGGATTAAAAACTCTTTCAAGTTGAATATAGAAGCAGTTGATCAAAAGCAAAATATAATAATTAAAGGGGCTAGACTCCACAACCTTAAAAATATTGATGTTGTCATACCCAGAAACCACCTTGTTGTTATCACAGGCCTCTCTGGTTCAGGAAAATCAAGTTTGGCTTTTGACACACTATATGCAGAAGGACAAAGACGTTATGTAGAAAGTCTTTCTTCTTATGCTAGACAATTTCTTGGAAGACTTAACAAACCCAAAGTAGATTCTATCAAAGGAATAGCCCCGGCAATTGCGATTGAACAAAAAGTAAATACCACAAATCCGCGATCAACCGTGGGCACCTCAACTGAAATATACGACTACTTAAAATTATTGTTTGCCAGAATTGGCAAGACCTATTCACCTGTATCTGGAAAAGAAGTGAAAAAAGATACTGTTTCTGATGTCATCAAACAGATTAAAAAATTCAAGGAAGGAAAAAAATTATTACTCCTTGCGCCCATCACCCTAGAAGAAGGACGAACACTTGAAAATAAAATAAAAGCTCTCACTCAACAAGGATATGCCCGGGTCAAATACAAGGATACAGTTACCCGAATTGACGATTTTGACGCTTCAAAAACCAAAGGCACTGTCTATATTGTTATCGATCGCATCATAACAAAAAACGAAGATGATTTTTATAACCGGCTGGCAGATGCAGTCGAAATGGCCTTTTTTGAAGGAAAAGGCACTTTATTTATTGAAGATTTGGATACCAGTACTGTAACCGAATTCAACAACCGTTTTGAACTTGACGGTATCACTTTTCTCGAACCAAACATTCACCTTTTTAGCTTTAATAATCCGTATGGCGCTTGTCCCACTTGCGAAGGTTATGGAGATGTCATTGGTATTGATGAAGAATTGGTCATACCCAACACAGCCCTCTCAATATATGAAAATGCTATTTTTGCCTGGCGCGGCGAAAGTATGAGTTGGTATCGAGATCAATTAGTTAATAATGCTTATAAATTTGACTTTCCCATCCACCGTCCCTGGTTTGAACTTACTGATGAAGAAAAACAACTCGTCTGGGATGGCAATCAATATTTTGAAGGTCTGCATTCTTTTTTTAAATTCCTTGAAGAAAAAAGCTATAAAATTCAAAACCGTGTGATGTTGTCGCGTTACCGCGGAAAAACAAAATGCAGCACCTGTAAAGGAAAACGACTACGCCCTGAAGCTGCTTATGTAAAAATTCAAGGGAAATCCATCACTGATTTGGTAGAAATTTCTATTGAAAAATTACAGCACTTTTTCAAGCAATTGGAACTTAATGATCACGATACTCAAGTTGCAAAACGCCTGCTTACAGAAATCAATAACCGATTGGGGTTTCTAAACAATGTGGGGCTCTCCTACCTAACTCTTAATCGAAAATCAAACACCCTCTCCGGAGGGGAATCCCAACGCATCAATTTGGCCACCTCACTGGGAAGCAGCCTGGTGGGTTCAATGTACATTCTCGACGAACCCAGTATTGGGCTCCATCCAAAAGATACCGAAAGACTCATCGAGGTTCTGAAATCACTTCGAGATTTAGGCAATACTGTAATCGTAGTTGAACACGATGAAGACATCATGAAAGCTGCCGATGAAATCATAGATATTGGCCCTGAAGCAGGTAGTTTTGGAGGAGAAGTAGTCGCATCCGGTAACTATAAAAAAATTCTTAAAAGCGATTCACTCACCGCTCACTACTTAAATGGAAAAATGCAAATTGAAGTCCCTCAAAAAAGAAGAACTACCAAATACCAAATTACCATAAGCGGGGCAAGACATAACAACCTTAAGCATATAGATGTGACATTTCCTTTGGCAAGTTTTGTAGCTGTAACTGGTGTTTCCGGGAGCGGAAAAAGCACCTTGGTTAAAAAAATTCTGTATCCGGCTCTGCAAAGACAATTAACCGGCGCAGGTGAGAAACCCGGTCAGTTTTCAAAAATGGAAGGCAATTTTGGTAACCTCAAAAATGTGGAATTTATTGACCAGAATCCTATTGGTCGCTCCAGCCGTTCCAATCCGGTGACATATATTAAGGCCTATGATGATATCAGGAATCTTTTTGCATCCCAAAAACTCTCTAAACTGCGCAATTTTCAACCCAAACACTTTTCTTTCAATGTGGATGGAGGCCGTTGTGAAGTTTGTAAAGGTGAAGGCGAAGTGACCATAGAAATGCAATTCATGGCTGATGTCCACCTGGAATGTGAAGCTTGTCATGGAAAGCGTTTTAAAAAGGAAGTACTCGAAGTGCAGTTTCAAGGTAAAAACATTGATGACATTTTAACAATGACCATTGATGAAGCCATTGCTTTTTTTCAGTTGCATGAGGAAAAGAAAGTATTTACAAAACTACAACCACTGCAAGATGTTGGCTTGGGCTATGTTCAGTTGGGACAGAGCTCTTCTACCCTTTCGGGTGGTGAAGCGCAGCGGATTAAGCTGGCTTCGTTTCTCGTAAAAGGGGAAACCAAAGACAAAGTGCTTTTTATTTTTGATGAACCCACCACAGGACTCCATTTTCATGATATAAAAAAACTACTCAAATCTTTTGAGGCATTGATTGAGAAGGGACATTCAGTAATCGTGGTAGAGCATAATATTGATCTTATTAAATGTGCCGATTATGTGATAGATTTAGGTCCTGAAGGCGGAGAAAAAGGCGGAGAACTCCTTGTTGCCGGAACTCCGGAAGAGGTAGTAAAAAATAAAAATTCGTTTACAGGGAGGTATCTAGCGGATAAAATTTGATTGTTTTTTAGTATAAAACTATCTCAAATAAAGCACATCAACTTTGAGTTTTATTACTTACTTCTTCTTCCCTTCTAAACAATTCCAAAAAAGCTTCACCCAAATAGTCAATCAAGTCACCGGCTATCATTGAATTAAACCCCTGATATTGTGAAACGATGTCGCCGGCACTGCCATGTAAATAAACAGCAAAAACAGCTGAAATCAAAGAGTCATACCCTTGAGCCATAAGCCCGGTAATGATTCCCGTTAAAACATCCCCGCTCCCTGCAGTTGCCATCCCGGGATTGCCTGTGGTGTTTATGTAAATATTATCAAGATACACAGTAAGGGTATGTGCACCTTTAATAACAATTATGCTATCAAGACTTTTAGAGAGGGCTTTGGTTTTGGTTAGCTTTTCAAAATCATCTGACCAATCACCAATGAGGCGCTGTAACTCGCCGGGATGAGGCGTTAAAATTGATTTTGGTGGAACTTCTTTCAGCAGTTTGTTATTTTCGCTGAGCAAATTGAGGGCATCTGCATCTAGAACTAAAGGATTTTTTTGTTTTTTAAGAAAGGTTGTAAAGCCTTTAAGTGTATCACTATGAGTACCCAAACCAATGCCGATTCCGATGGCCTGAAAACTTTCAGGAATATTCCAATGTGTGATTTGGTTATTACTAGCATCAGTTATGACCATGGCTTCAGGAACTGAAGTTTGAATAATTGTTTCTCCACACAGCGGAATAAAAGCACTTACTTTTCCGGCGCCAGACCGCAAACAGGCTTTTGTTGCAAGCGTTACAGCACCCATTTTCCCAAAACTTCCTCCCACAATCAAAGCATGACCAAAAGTGCCTTTGTGATCAAACTTTTTTCTGGGAAGATACATTTTCTGAGCATCATTTTTTAAAATCAACTTAGCCTCAGTGGGTGTTTTATGAAGATATTCCGGTTCTAAACCTATGTCTAAAATTTGAAACGACTCAGAAAACCCAGCCGTTTCAGGAAGAAAAAATGCCAATTTTGGTGCCTGAAAAGTCAAGGTCAAATTGGCTTGAATAACCGCATCAAAATCGGGCGTGGGAGCATCAACAAACAATCCGCTGGGAACATCAATTGAAAGGGTATAAGCCCCGGCTGCATTGATATATTGAACCAGTTTTTTTACCCAACCTTCCAGGGGCCTGTTAAGTCCAATACCAAAAATAGCGTCAACAACAATTCCCTCGTTTGTTAGTTGAGGAAAATCAGCTTCTTTTTTTAAAAGTGTTGGCCAATTTTTAGTGGTATTTTTATACCGGTCATAATTAATTAAAAAACATTTTGATCGATTATCACTGTAATTCACCACAAAACAATGGACAGTGTATCTTTTTTCAAGTAACATTCTTCCTAAAGCCAAGCCATCCCCCCCATTGTTTCCAATACCACAAAAAATATGGATGGTCACTTGCGAGCCCTTTAATTGTTGATCTATCCAAGTAAAAACTTGCAATGCAGCGCGTTCCATTAAATCAATGGAAGTGATCCCCTCCTTAGCTTCAGTGGCCTTGTCAGCTTCATACATTTGTTTTGCTGTAAATATTTTCATCTGTTACTATTTATTATTTTTTATATGTCAGACCTGCCCATGCCGGCAGGCAGGTGGAACACTCAAATTATCATTCCGAAGCGTGATTTAAATTAATAATGGGTGTTTCACTTGTTTGTAATTTTAAGTAGTATTTAAAATAATTATTTTCGCTTTATGCGGCTTCTCTATTTTGGATTTAAAAAGTAAAAACTAAATTTCTCATACTATTCTTGCTGCAAATTACTAAGTCTGTTCATAAGATTCAAACAAATTAGGGATAAACTCTTATATTTTAAATAAATTTGCGTTGCACTAAAACTTAGTGTTTCATTTTAAAAATAAAATAGCAAATACAGATGAAAAATACTGCTTTATCTCACATACACGAGGCACTTGGAGCAAAAATGGTTCCTTTTGCGGGCTACAATATGCCGGTACAATATGAAGGCGTGAACGTGGAACATGAAACTGTCAGAAGTGGAGTTGGCGTCTTTGATGTCTCTCATATGGGTGAGTTTTTAGTTTCGGGTTCTAAAGCATTGGAACTTATTCAAAAAGTGTGTTCAAACGATGCTTCAAAACTAGTTGATGGAAAGGCGCAATACAGTTGTTTTCCAAACGAAACCGGAGGTATCGTTGACGATTTGATTGTGTATCGTTTTAGTGCAGAAAAATTTATGATGGTTGTTAATGCCTCAAATATTGAGAAAGACTGGGCGTGGGTTAATAAACACAATACAATGGGTGCTGATTTGCGTAACCTTTCAGATGATTATTCGTTGCTTGCCATTCAGGGCCCTAAAGCTGTTGAAGCGATGCAGTCCTTGACATCTGTTGATTTGAGCAGCATTCCCTTTTATAGTTTTGTGGTCGCCGATTTTGCCGGAATTGAACACGTGATTATCTCTGCAACCGGTTACACCGGCAGTGGCGGATTTGAAATTTACTGCAAAAATAGTGAAGCAGAACAAGTTTGGAACAAAGTGATGGAAGCAGGTACCTCTTTTGGCATAAAGCCTATTGGTTTGGCTGCACGTGATACCTTGAGGCTTGAAATGGGATATTGTCTTTACGGGAATGACATCAATGATGAGACCTCTCCACTGGAAGCAGGACTGGGTTGGATTACAAAATTCACAAAAGACTTTATCAATTCTGAAGACTTAAAAAAACAAAAAGATGAAGGTGTTTCAAGAAAATTAGTTGCCTTTGAACTTGATGAAAGAGGCATTCCAAGACACGATTATGAAATTGTAGATGAAAGTGGGAACAAAATTGGGATTGTAACCAGTGGAACAATGGCTCCTTCTTTAAATAAAGGTATTGGATTGGGGTATGTACCTGTTTCTTTCTCAGAAGTGGGAAGTCGCATTTATATTCAAATAAGAAAAAATCAAATCCCGGCTTCAGTAGTTAAACTCCCATTTTATAAAAGTTAATGGGAAAAAGAATTTTAATTCTTGGGGCAAGTGGATTTGTTGGCAATGTGCTGTATAAAGAACTTTTGTCTTATTTTGATGTGTATGGCACTTACTTTAGTCCCAATACATTTTATGATCAAAATGAGGTTTTTTTTAGGTTTGATGCCTCCAATGATGATGTAGAATCCCTTTTGAATACTATAAAACCAAATGTGATTATTTCCTGCCTAAAAGGAAACCTTTCAGACTTGATAAAGGTGCATAAGCAACTTATGACTTTTACAATGGTCACGCCACATTGTCGATTGTTTTTCATATCCAATGCGCTGGTTTTTGATGGTTTAATGAATTTTCCGGGAAAAGAAACAGACAAACCTCTCTCGCTTTCTGAAGAAGGAAAATATGTAATAACAGTTGAAAAACTAATAAGAGAATTGCCTGAAAAAAAATATGTAATCTTGCGCACAGCAATGATTTTGGGCGTGAATGCTCCGATTATCAAACAATTGAAAGAAGCTATTAAAAATAGAGCTACCTTTGATGTCTATTCAGATTTGGTTATCAACGTCACTTCAGAATCAAAGTTTTCGCAACTAGTTCATTATTTGATAAATCAAAAACAACAAGGCACTTTTCACATTGGCAGTACTGATTTGATTCATCACAGCGATTTATTTGAGGAAATTACTGAAAAATTGGGTTCAAAAAAACCAATATTTAAACACATTTTTGAATCAAATAAAGACCGATTTCTAGCTGTTTTACCAAAAAAGGAAGTCGCTTTAAAAGAACATCAATTTACTGTAAATGAGGTTATTGATGAAATTACATTGAACGAAGGAATACTAACATTAAAATCCACATTGATATGAGCATGTTAACAGAGGCACAAATTAAAAAACAAATGCAAAACATTGAAGGCTGGGATTATGGTGATGATGCCATACATACCACCATTGAGTTTTCAGATTTTAAAGATTGCTTTACAGTGATGACCCGCATCGCCTTTGAAGCTGAAAAACTAAATCATCACCCGGACTGGAGCAATGTTTATAACAAATTAAGTATATCGCTATCTTCACACGAAGAAGGAGGCTTGACCGAAAAAGATTTTCAGTTAGCTCAAATAATCGACAGTATTGTTAGCTAATATTTTTTTAGAATTATTATTTTTGAGCCTAAAATAAAACTATTTTCAGAAAATGGGAAGAGCATTTGAATTCAGGAAAGCAAGAAAAATGAAACGTTGGTCTGCAATGTCCAAAGCGTTTACTCGCATTGGCAAAGACATTGTAATGGCTGTGAAAGAAGGAGGACCAGATCCCGATTCAAACTCAAGATTGCGAGCTGTTATCCAGAATGCAAAGTCTGTAAACATGCCCAAAGACAATATCGAGCGAGCGATAAAACGTGCTTCAGATAAGAGTTTAGGAGATTTTAAAGAGGTGCTTTTTGAAGGATATGCTCCTCACGGTATTGCTATTTTAGTTGAAACTGCAACAGATAACAACACCCGCACAGTAGCAAACATTCGTTCCTATTTCAACAAATGTGACGGCAGTCTTGGCACGAGTGGCTCTGTGGTCTTTATGTTTGACCACACGTGTAATTTTAGAATTCAAAAATCTGACCTTGACATTGAAGAACTCGAGCTTGAATTGATCGATTTTGGAGTGGAGGAAGTTTTTGAGGATGAAGATGGGATTTTAATTTATGCACCCTTTGAGAGTTTTGGAGCCATACAGAAGTATTTGGAAGAAAACAATCTGGAGATTTTATCTTCAGGCTTTGAAAGAATTCCGCAAGTGACAAAAAAACTTACTGAAGAGCAGGTGGCTGATGTGGAGAAATTACTTGAAAAAATTGAAGAGGATGATGATGTGCAAAATGTCTATCACACGATGGAAGAATAATAAAAAGGCAACTTGTTAACTCAAGTTGCCTTTGTTTTAATCTATTTTTGATTCAATCAAAATTTGAATATTCTTTTAAGGAATCCTTTTTTCTCTACTCCATAAGCATATCCATACTTATTTCCATAATAGCCAAAGTTTGACATATTTACATCATTGAGAATAAAATATACTCCGTGAAGTTTACCATCCTCCACACAATCAACCGGGAACTCAATTAGCCGCTTTTCTGTATAATTTGATCTAATGATATAAAGCGTGATGTCTGCATACTTATTGATTAAAAGAGTGTCTGTAACCATCATAGAAGGTGCTGTGTCTACAATTACATAGTCATATTGCTGTTTTAATTTTTCAAAGAGTACTGATACGCGATCATTTAGGAGTAATTCTGCCGGATTGGGAGGAATATGTCCTGAAAATATAATATCCAGATTTTTGTGGGATGGAGATGTTTGGATTAATTCGCTGAGCATTGTCTCGGGTTGCACCAGATAATCTGTTACTCCTCTCTTTGAGTTTAAATTCTGAATTAATCTATGAAGTTGAGGATTTCTTAAATCTGTTCCCACCAAGATAACTTTCTTACCAACATTGGATAAGGTCAAGGCTAAGTTAACTGATGTGATCGTTTTACCCTCTCCTTTTACTGTTGAGGTTACAAAAATAGTTTTTGATTTATCTGTTAACTGTTTATTTGCAAAAATATATTGAAGATTTGTTCTTAAAATTCTAAAAGATTCGGCCAACATAGAGGTGTCATTTTTCTGAATAAGATATTCTTCACGTTTTGGTAGTGTTGGAACTTCTCCAATGAGAGTAATATTTGGCGCCAGTCTTTCAAGATCTTTTCTGTTACTCACTTTGTTGTTTAATAACTGATTGAGATAGATAATCAAAAATGGAATCAACAACCCAAGCAATAATGCAGCAAGCAGAATAATATTGGGTTTTGGTGATACCGGACTATTGGAACTATTAGCGAGGTCTACAATTTTAGCTTTGGGTGCTGTAACAGCAAGAGAAAGAGCGGTTTCCTCTCTCTTTTGTAAAAGAAACAGATAAAGAGTTTCTTTTATGTTTTGTTGTCTTATAATATTTCTGAATTCTTTTTCATTATCAGGTACCTGTGTAATTTTAGAACCAAAAACACCTTCTTGTCTTCTTAAATCACGAAGTGAGGTATCAAGCGACGATTTCACATTATTTAAACTTCTTAATACATTGCCCTTGAGCTGGTTAATTTGGTTTGCCAGATTAATCACTACCGGGTTTTGTTCAGTTGCATTTCTCAAAAGTTTATTGCGTTCAAGAACCAATTGATTGTAATTCTGAATCAGCCCTTGTAATCCATCCTGAGAAATTCCGAGATTTGAAGGCAATAAGGCTGTTAAATCATCCTCAGTTAAGTAATTGATTATATTTTCAACTAAAGACATTTGGGTGTTTAAATCTAACTGACGCTTGTTTAATTCACTGGCGCTTTCAAGAAAAAGCTGCGCTTCAGACTCGATATCTGTGAGTTTATTTTCTTGCTTAAAAATGACTTTATCAGTTTCAACTGAATCGAGTTCCTTTGTAATAATTTCAAGTCGGTCTTCAATAAACTTAGCCGTGTTTGTCGCCACCGTGTTTCTGTCTTCGATAGCGTCTTTATTGTATTGATTTATTAACTCATTAAGTATAGATTCTGCTTTGTCTTTTAAAGGGTCATTGAGTGTAAGCTGAATCACGCTGCTGTTTTTAACGACCGGAACAACCTGTATAGCTCCCCTGTAATAACTTACTACTCTTTCAGGGTCAGACAAGAGTACTTGAATAGTATAGTTAGCTTCTTTAATTACTGATTCAAGAACTATTGGATTTGGAATAACTGTGATATCACCATAAGGCAATTCAATTTTATCTCCAAAACCACCATTGATAGTAATGTTATTTCCTTCATCAATAAACTGAAAAGTCTCTGAGGATATTATTTTAATTTGTAATTGATAATTGGGAAAACTTTCCTCATTGTTTTTATCGAGAATCTTTACTTCAAAAGGCTTATTAAGAAAGAGTTCGCTGGTTCTTATTTTTCCTTCTCTAAAATATCTGATGTTAAGATTGAGTTCGTTAACAACATTTCTGAGTAAACGTCTTGATCTAAGTATTTCAATTTCATTTTCGATACTATTTGAATTCATCCCGCTTATTAGGCCAATACTTTCAAAAGCAGCCAGTTCTGAAGCGGCTCCTCTACCCTGACTATCTTTTATAATAATGCTGGTGGTAGATTGAAAAAAGGGTGTGGTATACCTCAAATAGATGTAGGCAATGCTTAGGGTTAATAAGACAGCAATCGCAAACCAGGGCCAGTGTCTTAGGTAGATTTCTATTTGATCTCTTAATGTAGGTTCATTATTAGTTTGTAAAGTGCTATTATTTTGGGGGTTGTCCATAATAAATTATCTAGAGATTAGAACAATTAGGGAAATCAATACTGATGCAATTGAAATATACACTGATGAGTTCCTATTGTATGCAGCTCCACTAATTTGAGCAGAGTTGGGCTGCACATATACTACGTCATTTTGATGCAAGAAATAATAAGGTGAATTTAAAAAATCTGATTTGGTAATATCAAGGATACTATGAGTCTTAACACCATTTTGTTCTCTTAAAATTATAATATTATCCCGTTTTCCATAAATTGTCAAGTCACCGGCTCTTCCAATGGCCTCGAGTAAGGTTATTCTTTCATCAGAAATATTGAAAGTTCCCGGTCGTGCAACTTCTCCAAGAACTGTAACTTTATAATTTGAAATTGTAATGTTTACAATGGGGTTGTTTATATAAACACTAATTTCATTTTTCATTTTTTCCATAAGTTCTTTTCGATTCAAACCACCAACCGCTATAGTACCTAATACAGGAAATTCAATTGTGCCTTCCAGACTTACTAAATATCCCTGAAGCTCTCTTGATGCAGCATTTGTTGATTCCTGAGAAGTTCTTGCAGGCATAATAAGATTAAAAGGAGCAGCGGCTTCCATATCAAACGCTGTTACATTTATCGAAAGTATGTCATTGGGTTGAATCACTGGCAAACTGTATAAAGCTTCTTGGTTTGATGCTATCTTTTCGATATCTTGAAAATAAAGTATTTGTTTCTTGGAAACACAAGACGCTAGAAGAAAAACCAATAAAAGTATTGACAGCAATTTTTTTATTGATTTTTTAATTGTCGTATTTAATATAAACATTTTATAATTTTAGATTTTGCAAAGTTAATCCGTTTTTAATTAACGCTTAAATGATTTATGAATTTTTATTAAAAGTCAATTTTTAAGAATCCAGAGATTCAAAGACAGAATTTTCACTTTTAAATTCGACTACGATTTCTTTTAATAGTTTTACAATTTTTTCTTCATCTTCTCTTAAGGATGCTTTTACAAGATGGTCATATTTTGATTTTAAATCTTTAAATTGCTTGGGTTCATCTATAGCTATCAGGATTTTTTCATGATGAGTTGGTAAACTTTTGGAGGTATCTGCAAGCAATTCCTCAAATAACTTTTCACCTGGTCTCAATCCGGTAACTTTTATTTTAATATCCTCCTCAGGTTTTAACCCTGAAAGTTTTATCATTCTGGTAGCCAAGTCCATAATACGAACAGGTTTTCCCATATCAAACACAAAAACCTCACCTCCGTTCCCCATAGATCCGGCTTGTAAAACAAGTTGACTAGCCTCATTAATTGTCATAAAATACCTAATAATATCAGGATGTGTAACGGTGACGGGGCCGCCTTTGGCTATTTGTCTTTTAAAATGAGGGATTACAGAACCGTTTGAACCAAGAACGTTTCCAAAACGGGTGGTTATAAATTTTGTTTGTACTCCGCTTTCCTCTTGAATGGATTGCACATACATTTCAGCAGCTCGCTTTGAAGCACCCATGACATTTGTGGGATTTACAGCTTTGTCTGTCGAAACCATAACAAAACGTTTAACCCCTCCGGAAATAGCAAGTTTCACAAGGTTTATTGTTCCAAGTATATTAACATAAATCGCTTCGTGAGGATTTCTTTCGACAATAGGAACATGTTTATATGCAGCTGCATGATATATCACATCAAAATCAAATTGGTCAAAAACCAATGCAAGCCGATACATATTAGTAATATTGGCTAATTCAGTAACAAGATTTATGTTTGGAAAGCTCTCTCTTAACTGAAGTTCTAGGTCATATAAGGGGGTTTCTGCTTGATCAAGAATTACAATTTGTTTTGGGTTGTATTTTATAACTTGTCTAACAATTTCACTACCAATCGAGCCGGCTCCACCAGTTATTAATATGGTTTGTCCCTCTAAGGTACTTCTTATGTTTTCATTATCAAGATTGATAACTTCTCTGTTTAACAAATCTTCTATTTCGATTGCGCGAATTTGGGAGTTGATATCTTTCTTTTGCTGTAATTTTTCAATGCGAGGCACATTGTAAATTTGAACATTAACTTTTAGGCACAAATCAACCAGTTTATTCTTTTCCTTAATTGACAGAGAATCTTCAATAATCATTAAACCATTAATGGAATAATGTTGCAATTGCTCTGAAAGATTATTCTTTAAAGGAATTACCGGTTTATCTAAAATTCTTAAACTTTTATATGCTTTTTTATGTGCTAAAAACCCCACCACTTCAAAAGGGTTTAGCGACTCTGTATGCAATGCCTCTGCTATGGAAATGGCCTGATCATCAGTGCCATAAATAAATATTCGCTTTTTGAGGTATCCCTTTTGGCTTTTTCCTTTATAGGCCCGATAAACTTGCTTTACAAGAAGTCTGAAAAACAAGAGAAAAGAAAAAGAAAAGAAAGCATAAAGTACCAGAAAAGGCATTAAAAACAATTTATTTCCGGCAAAATAGTAAAATGAATAATTTAAAAGAGAAACAAAAAACAACGTTGCAATTGAAGCCAATAATAATTTTGCAATATCTGTAAATGTAGAGTGTCTAACAAGACCTGAGTATGTTCTGAAAACAAAAAAGAAAACAATATTTGTAAAGAGAATTATTAAAAATTGTTGAGGAAGACTAAGCGTATCATAATACCGAATACTTAAATTTTGCAATATAAGATGCGTCATCAATAATGAAAATCCAATTATTAGTACATCAATACCAATGACTATCCATCGTGGTAAATATCTAATATTAGTAACGCCAATATGATTATCACCGGCATAAATGGATTTTATTAATTTATTTTTTATTCCCTGTATCATAAAAAAACAAGCTTACTATCAATTAAAAATTCTTAACATATATTAAGCGAAAATAATCTTATTAATTAAATACTGAATGAATCACAAGCTGTATTCTGTTCAAATCCTCCACTGTGAGGTTTGAAGCTGATGGCAAACACAATCCATTTTCAAAAAGGCCTTCTGCTATAGCTTTTCCATAAAAAGGAGATTTTTCAAAAACCGGTTGCAAATGCATGGGTTTCCACAATGGTCTTGACTCAATATGTTCTTTATCAAGAGCTAATCGTAATGTTTCTCTAGAAATCCCATTTGTTTTTTTCTTATCAATAAGTACGCAACTTAGCCAGTGATTAGAAATAAAATGCTCACTAGGTTCACTAAAGATACACACACCATTTACTTTTTCAAACAAATCAGTATAAAACTTATGATTATTTCTCCTACTTTCAACATGAGCATCAAGCACTTGCATTTGACCACGGCCTATTCCTGCACAAACATTACTCATTCTATAATTGTAGCCAATTTCGCTATGTTGATAATGGGGTGCTTGATCTCTGGCTTGTGTCGCCAGAAAAACAGCCTTTTCTGTGAGAATTTTATTCTTTGAAACCAGAGCACCTCCTCCGGAAGTCGTAATTATTTTGTTTCCATTAAATGATAAAATTGAAATATCACCAAAAGTACCACACTTTTTGCCACGATAAGTGCTTCCTAATGCTTCTGCACTATCTTCAATTACAGGAATTTCATAGTGATTTGCAATGCGAGTTACCTCATCAACCAGATAGGGCATACCATATAAATGAACAGCAATGATAGCTTTAGGTTTAGTTCCCTTCTCAATACGGTCTTTTATAGCTGTTTCTAAAGCAATGGGACAAATATTCCATGTAACTGGCTCACTATCAACAAACACAGGAAGTGCACCTTGATAAACAATGGGATTTGCTGATGCAGAAAAAGTCATACTTTGGCAAATCACTTCGTCTCCCTGTTTAACACCTAAAAGAATCAATGCAAGATGCAACGCAGCAGTTCCTGAACTCAGAGCTGCTACATGATATGTTTCATTTTTTGGAGATAAATAAGTTGACAAATCACTTTCAAAGCCGGAAACATTGGGCCCAAGTGGAGCTATCCAGTTAGTTTCAAAAGCTTCATTGACAAATGAAATCTCATTACCTCCCATATGGGGGGAAGACAAATAGATTTTCGATTTTTCCATTATCGGTTTTCTTTAAATTTGAGGCACAACAAAGCTACAAAATCAATTCTAGGAAAGGGGGTCATTTATATTTTTTGTAAAAATATAAAAAGAATATGATTGAAAAATAAAAACTATTAAATTAATGATTTTTATTAATGAAAACTTAATGTAATAAAAAATTAAGTATGTGACTTAATTTTCCCTTCAACCCCCTTATAAAAGGACTTGAGAGTATTCAGGTCATCTGAAAAATTATTTGTTGGGTAAAAAGGAGCATGGATCTTAACCGTTTTTATACCATAATCAAAAGCAACACAAATGATGGGTACTTTTGCTTCCAATGCCATATAATAAAAGCCCGTTTTCCACTTGTCCACTTTTTTACGGGTTCCTTCAGGTGCTATGGCGAGCCTGAATTCTTCATGATTTTTAAACATTTCAACAACTTGCTGTACCGTGTTTTGATTTGACTTACGATCAACAGGAGCACCCCCCATCCATTTAAAATACGACCCAAAGGGAAATTTAAACAGCTCCTTTTTAGCGATAAAATTGATTTGAAGGTTTAAAATTTTTCGTGCAAACGCACCAATATAGAAATCGTGCCAACTTGTATGAGGAAACACAATGACAATGGCTTTTTTTATTTCGGGGGACATATCCCCTTCAACTTTCCATCCCATGAGTTTTGTGAAAATGAATGTAGCTAGAACACGCATTTTACAATTTTTTGTAAAGTGATTTTAACTTTTGATGTGTGATGACTTTTTTCCAGTCAGCTCCCAGTGCATTTTCCCATAGAGGTTCCAAACTCATTGCAACGCGAATCATTGTATCTAATTGTTCCTCTGTTAAGTTGTTACAAATCCCTGTTGGAATATGAATCTTATGTTTATCAACCATTTCTTTAAAAAGGGCGACTCCTTCAGGATAAAATTCTTCCAAATGATTAAAAACAATACAATTACCAATACCGTGCTTGGTGCCCAATACAAATGAAAGTCCGTAACTCATCGCGTGGGCTACTCCCACTTGAGAATAAGCAATACTCATACCACCGTGCCAGGATGCCATCATTAATTTTCCTCTTGTATCATCTTCTGTTATTGAATCACTCAAAAATATTTCTTTACACAAATCAAGAGCTTTTTCTCCATAACTTTGGCTAAAGGCATTTAAAAATGTACCGGTTAAGGATTCAATGCAATGAATATAACAATCCATACCTGTGTAAAACCATTGATTCCTGGGCACTCCAATGGTTAAATCAGGATCAAGAACTACTTGATCAAAAGGGGTATAATCACTGTTAATGCCTAATTTCCTTTCGGGACCACTCAAAACACATGTCCTGGAAACTTCTGCACCCGTTCCTGAAATAGTGGGGATTCCCACATGGTAAATCGCCTTGTTTTCGACAAGATCCCAACCTTGATAGTCAGCAGCACTCCCCGGATTTGTAAGTAATATGGAAACCGCTTTTGCCAAATCAAGAACACTTCCCCCTCCTATGCCAATTATTCCTGAGGGCAATTCATCATGAGATCTTTTAAGTTCGCTAACGATGTCATCAACTTGTGACGTTTTTGGTTCCTCGTCTGTCGAAATAAAAACAATTTTATCTTTTTGAGAAAGCGGAATTCGTTTTATCAAATCAGTAGTACCTTTAAAAACATCATCAATTAAATAGATAAAGGGCGCATTTTCTTTTCTTTTATCTTCAAGTATGTTTGAAAGCTGGTCAAAACAACCGTTTCCAAAAACAACTTTGGGAACCATTGGAAAATTGCGATGTTTGTTATTGATGCTTTGTTTGCTTTTTTGTATGAGTAAATTGGCTCGTTTTAAATCTTCCGGTGTATCAATTTCAACACTACGCGAATTTGAAATCGCCATTTTTATGTTCTTTCCATATTCTAAAAACCGGATGCATTCAACTTTTTCTGTAGCTTCCAATTCGCCCATAGGCAATCTGTAAAAATCAAGAATAGCTTGTTTTCGGAAGGCATAAATTCCTTTGTGCTTAAAATATTTTATTCTAATGTTCTTATCTCGTGGATATGGAATTGGAGATCGGGAAAAATAAAGCGCAAAATTATTTTTATCTACCAAAACTTTCACAGTATTTGGATCACTAATCTCTTTCCAATCTGAAATTTCACTCATCAAAGAAGCCAAATCTATTTTTTCTGCATCTTCCCCTTCAAAAACTTTTAAAACCTTTGAAAGACCTTCTTTATTTGTAAAGGGCTCATCTCCCTGAACATTCACTACAATATCAACATCCAGATTTTCCACAGCTTCGGCAATACGATCTGTACCGCAATCGTGTTCTTTGATACTTTTTATAACCTTTCCTCCATTTGAAATGATTTCATTATAAATGATATCACTGTCTGTCACCACATAAACATCGTCAAAAAGATTTGTTGCTACAGTGGCTTGATAAGTTGTTAAAATGACACTTTTTCCTCCTAAATCCTGCATTAATTTTCCAGGAAAACGCGATGCAGCATAACGGGCAGGAATCATCGCAATAACTTTTAAAGATGTATTTTTCAAAAGAAGTTTATTTAATTATAGAAATCAAAATTAAGATTTTATTGTGGAATGTCCTATGTAATTTCTAAAGTTGTTTTGTTGTTCAATGCAACCTGTTCAAGCAATTTCTTAAAGCAAAATCTAATTCCCTAAATCTGAACTATAAAACGATCCTCTCAAATTTAACAACTGTTAACAAAATTCATTTTTTATCGAATTAAATAATTGTATTTTTATCGCTTAATTTTTGAATACATTAATGGGAAAAATTATCGCAATTGCAAACCAAAAAGGAGGTGTTGGAAAAACAACAACTTCAGTGAATCTGGCTGCCTGTTTAGGTGTTTTAGAAAAAAAAGTGCTCCTTATAGATGCAGACCCTCAAGCCAATGCCACCTCCGGACTTGGTATGGATGTTGAAAATGTGGAAGTGGGTACTTATCAATTACTTGAGCACAGTGCAACTGCAAAAGAAGCCATTGTTAAAACAGATTCTCCTAACCTGGATATCATTCCGGCTCATATTGACCTTGTCGCAATTGAAATAGAATTAGTCGATAAGGAAAACCGGGAGTATATGCTTAAAGAAGCCATTCAAGATTTAAAAAAAGAGTATGATTTTATCTTAATAGATTGTGCACCTTCTTTAGGTCTATTGACGCTTAATGCACTCACTGCAGCAGATTCGGTTTTGATTCCCATTCAATGTGAATATTTTGCTTTGGAAGGATTGGGAAAACTTTTAAACACAGTGAAAAGTGTTCAAAAAATACACAACGACAAACTGGACATCGAAGGCTTGTTACTCACGATGTTTGATTCTCGTTTACGACTTTCAAATCAAGTGGTTGATGAGGTTAAAAAGCACTTTAACGAAATGGTCTTTAAAACAATCATTCAGCGCAATGTGCGTTTAAGTGAAGCACCCAGTTATGGAGAAAGCATCATCACTTATGATGCCGGAAGCAAAGGAGCCAACAATTATTTGAGTTTGGCTGAAGAAATCATACTAAAAAACAAATAAACATGGCTAAAGCAACAAAAAAACAAGCTTTAGGTAGAGGACTCTCCGCTTTATTAAAAGACCCCGATAATGATATCAAATCTGCCGGTGACAAAGGAGCAGACAAAGTTGTGGGTAATATAGTAGAACTGGAACTGGAAGCTATTGAAGTCAATCCACACCAACCGCGCACCAGTTTTAATGAAGACACTTTACAAGAGTTGGCTTCATCTATCAAGGAACTGGGGGTGATTCAACCCATTACCGTTAGAAAAATTGAATTCAATAAATTTCAACTGGTTTCCGGTGAACGACGTTACCGCGCTTCAAAACTGGTGGGACTCAAAACCATTCCCGCATACATTCGCATTGCCAATGACCAGGAATCTCTTGAAATGGCGCTCGTTGAAAACATTCAGCGCCAAGATCTTGACCCCATTGAAATTGCGCTTTCTTACCGCCGCTTGATAGAAGAAATTCAGCTTACGCAGGAAGAAATGAGTAACCGCGTGGGAAAAAACCGTTCTACAATTGCCAATTACCTTCGCCTTTTAAAACTCGACCCCATCATCCAAACGGGTATGCGTGACGGTTTTATTTCTATGGGTCATGGAAGGGCATTAATCACGCTGGAAGACACTTCAGATCAATTGGAGGTGTACGAAAAAATTATCGCAGATTCCCTTTCAGTCAGAGAAACAGAAGCCCTGGTTAGAAAACTTCAAAATACCGGGCAAACACCTTCAACTTTAAAAGCGCAAATACCGGCTTTCGCCAAAAAGCAAGTAAAGAACTTTCAGATTATTTTGATGTAAAAACGGAAGTGAAAGCAAACAGCGCCGGAAAAGGAAAACTAATTATCCCATTTAAAAGCAAAGCCGAATTTGAACGTATTTCTAAATTAATTCGCGGTGAAAGTTAATGCCCAACTCATCTTGTTTTTTCTTTTTTTTGTGATGCAGTTTCAGGCACAAGAACAAGACACACTTTCACTTGCCACTCAAGATGGTAGCCTAATTACTTCTCAGGTTGTTAAGGAAGCTTATGACCCCTTGGCAGCATCGAGAGCCGCTTTTTACTCGGCTGTGATACCGGGATTAGGCCAGGCTTACAATGAAAAATATTGGAAAATCCCCATCGTTTATGCCGGAATTGGAACAAGCATCTATTTCTACACTACCAGTAGAAAAGAGTACAACCGCTTTAGAGATGCATACAAAAGAAGACTCGCCGGTTTTGACGATGATGAATTTCAAGGCATAGCCGATGAAACCCTCATAAGGGCCCAGCGCTCCTCCAGACGCAATATGGATGTGAGTATTGCCGTGGCTGTTGGATTTTATTTACTTAATATTGTGGATGCCAATGTGGATGCCCATTTAAAACAATACAATATCTCTGAAGACCTGTCTTTGTCGCCCAATTTGGATTTCGATCCTTATCAGGCCTCAACAAATTATGGTCTCTCCTTAACTTATAAAATCAAGTAAGATGAACATTGCATTACTGGGTTATGGAAAAATGGGAAAAACCATTGAAAAACTAGCTTTGGAAAAAGGACATAAAATCGTGGCAAAAGTAAGTTCTTCAAAAGAGTTAAGTGATTTACAAAATGCCGATGTAGCGATTGACTTTAGTATCCCTGAAGCAGCAGTAACAAATATCACAACATGTTTTGACCTTGGAATTCCGGTGGTGAGTGGGACTACAGGCTGGCTTGATGACTATGAAAAGGTGTTAAACTTATGTCAATCCCGTAACGGAAGCTTTATTTATGCCTCTAACTTTAGTATTGGGGTCAATCTGTTTTTTGAACTCAATAAAAAACTAGCTGAAATGATGGCAAAACACAAAAGCTACAAAATTGAGATTGAAGAAATTCACCACACTCAAAAACTGGATGCCCCCAGTGGTACTGCTATTTCGCTTGCAAAAGACATCATTGAAAAAACCGATTATAAAAACTGGAAACTCGACACCGCTTCTGCAGACGAAATTGCGATCAAAGCCCTTCGTGAGGAAGACGTCAAAGGAACACATACCGTTTCTTTCACCTCTGAGGTTGACAGCATCAGTATCAAACATGAAGCACACAGCCGGGAAGGGTTTGCTTTAGGTGCCCTGCTTGCTGCAGCTTGGTTGAAAGACAAAAAAGGAATTTATACAATGAAAGATGTATTAAATTTGTAATTAAAAAATTATAGGTTTACAGGCTTTCGCCGAAAGGAAAAAAAAATATTGAATATCAAATTTTGAATATTTGATTCTGAATTAAAATTAATATAAATCTCTGAAGTCCCCCTCTTTTGGAGGGGGATTTTGGGGGAGGATAACATTTAACTAATAACAAATAACAACACCATTATGACACTATCCCAATGGTTTTTATTTTTCATAGCAGTACAACTCATTCATTTTTTGGGCACCTGGAAATTGTATCTAAAAGCAGGCAGAAAAGCCTGGGAAGCAGCCATTCCCGTTTACAATGCCATTGTCTTGATGAAAATCATCAACCGCCCCTGGTGGTACACCATTTTGCTATTTATACCCATTATCAATCTCATTATGTTTCCGGTGATTTGGGTGGAGACGCTGCGTAGTTTTGGAAAAAATAAAACAGCAGATACAATCCTTGGTGTGATTACTTTAGGGTTTTATATCTATTATGTGAATTATACCCAAGACGTTAAACACATCCCGGAACGGGATTTAAAAACCAAAAGCGCTTCCGGTGAATGGGTGAGTTCCATTTTATTTGCTGTAGTGGTGGCTACCATTGTGCACACTTACTTTATTCAACCCTTTACTATTCCAACCTCTTCATTGGAACGCACCTTACTGGTGGGTGATTTTCTATTTGTGAGCAAGATGCACTATGGCGCCAGAACGCCTATGACAGCGGTTTCTTTCCCTATGGTTCACGACACCATCCCGGTGGCTAAAGTAAAATCTTATACAAACAAACCACAGATACCTTACTTTAGATTTCCGGCGTTTCAGGAAATTAAACGCAATGATATTGTGGTGTTTAACTGGCCTACAGACACGGTTCCTTATTTTAGATACCAAGGCCCTGATACTTATATCAAACCCATCGATAAAAAGTCCAATTATGTGAAACGCGCCGTTGGTGTTCCGGGTGATTCCCTTGAAGTAAGAAATGGCAGAGTCTATATCAACGGACAAATAAATGAACTCCCTGACAGAGGAAAACTACAGTTTTTATACCGATTTGAAACACAAGACCCGGTTAGAAACATTCAGTTTTTAAGAGATCGGTATGGGATTAATGAAATTTTTCCGGCGTCAAATGATTACAGACAATTTCAGGCTTTTTTAACTGATGATGCTCTTGAAAAATTACAAAAAAATCCCAATGTGATTCAGGTTGTTCAAAGAAAAGATGAAGTTGGCAATTATGACCCCCGGGTTTTTCCTCACAGCACGCAACACCCTTGGAATTCAACTCATTTTGGGCCCATTTACATTCCAAAAGCAGGAGCAACAGTTGCAATTACTCCTGAAAGCCTTCCGCTTTACAAGCGCATCATTGAAGTGTATGAGGGAAGCGAACTGGGTATCCATAATGAAATCACACAAGCAGGCACCCAAATTTTATTGAATGGCAGTCCCCTCACCTCTTATACCTTTAAACAAGATTACTACTGGATGATGGGTGACAACAGAAACAACTCTGAAGACGCCCGCAACTGGGGCTATGTGCCTCACAACCACGTGGTGGGGAAACCTGTGTTTATCTGGATGAGTTGGGACAGCAATCAGTCTGGTTTTAACAAAATAAGATGGGACAGAATGTTTACCACAGTGGGTGGTGACGGGGAGCCGGTTTCTTATTTCAAGTATTTCTTATTCCTACTGGCAGCCTGGTTTGTCTTTGACTTTTTTAGAAAAAGAAAAAAACAGAAAATGAAATAAACAATCATTTTTTAGGAAAGTGGTATTTTAGATAAAACATGTTAGGGTCATGTTGTAGAAATGTGATATTTCAACAATAACTAACTAGGACAAGGCTTATATACTAATGTTGCCAGTAATTTGATAAATATGAATAGAATATCAGAATGGTTTCTTAAACTAAAAGCATTAAACATTTTTCTGCTGAGTTTCCTAGGAATTCCGTTATACATTTGGTTATTTTCCATTATTTACCAATTGGATAAGAAAAGGAATGAGTCTAAAAGTTATTTAAAAAATATAATAGTTGCATTAATTACAGTCTATCCAATTATATACTTTATCTTCTTTTTTGGATCTTTCTTTAATCTATTTGGTGGAAATAGATTTGATTTTTTTGATTATATATTACCATTTCATATTGCTGCTATGCTTTGTGGATTTATATTAATGATAATTGGAGCAAATAGCTATGGAAAATATGAAAAAAACAAGGGGTTCAAAACCTACAACCCTGTAGGGGTATTTTTTATGTTTTGGTTCTATATTGTTGGGGTTTGGATTTTACAACCGAATTTGAATAAATACGTAAATAAATTAAACTCTGTAAACATACGAGCCGACAAACGTAAGCAATATAACCTAAAAGAAATCTAAAAGCAAATTGGAACATATGGAATCATAATATTTGTAAGAAAAAACAGGATAAAAAAATTAATTATTGTAAATTAAATAATATGAAAAACTTAATATTAAAAGAGCAACATAGTATCGGTAGTTACCGAAAGCAGCCTTTTTTTATTAGTATAGGTAACCTATCGTTTGTCAACAAAACAATAGCCATTTCAGCCAAAAATACCAGATGTAGAAGACCTATCACCGTGTTCAGTGGCATATTCATATTGCTCGTAATAAGTCTCGTATCAAGTTGTGCTACTAAGGGTGTCTCTTTTGTGCAGGAGCAACCAAATGCAACGCTGAAAATCGCGCAGCTTCGTACACAAACAGATGATCTTCCTGTTCTTCGAACAGTGGACCTGATGACTGGTATGGTGTACCGCACCTATTACGATGCCGCCGTGGAGGAGGTTACTCACACGTTTATTTCTGATATGGCCGCAATGTATCGCGAACTAGCTCATTTGGTAGCCGCCGATCCTGGTTTGGTAGAATGGGCTGCCGTTGCTTTCATCAAAGATTCGGCGTATGTTCCACCAAGACACGGCAGAGAAGTGCGCTGGAGTATTCTTATTGATAATTCTGGGCAACTCGGTTCCGCAGGAATTACGGACTTTTACCAGATTCTTCCCCATGAACAAGTGCATGCAGTCCAAGGCACCTTCAAACCCGGACTTCCACGCTGGTTCAGCGAAGGCATGGCTGAGTGGGCGGGATTACAAGTAACGCAAAGGAGACAACCGGATTTGGCTGAGCGGAGGCGGGCGGATCTCAGGCATGCGTACGAGTCGATCAACGGACCTCTCGACCTATCCGCCTGGGGAGGCGTAACAGTAAAGCGAGAAGCGTTCCTACGGCAGGTTACCTCAGAGCAACGTGCAAGAATTGAGGTAGATTCGACCTACTCACCCCCGGGACCTTTCAATTTTAGTCCTGATGATTTTATCAGCGATGAGTCGAACACTCTTGCACGCTACGGCGGTTCGCTGGCCTTATTTGAAATGTTGGAGGCAGCAGCAGGGCATGAGAAGATGCGTTCCTGGTTTCGGGCTGTATGGCAGGCTGATGGCAGGTTGAACACGGAAGCACTAATTTCCCTCGCGAATGAGCATACGGGGATCGATCTTCATCCTTGGTTTAACCGATAGATGCCGTTTTTTGGCCAAAAGAAATAAATTAAACTCTGTAAACATACGAGCCGAGAACCGTTGTAGCTCATTTAAAACAAAAATACTGGTCAAATTCAATCTAATTTGAGCTTAAAATAGTATATTTGAGAGCTTAATATTATAAGATGATTAATAAAAGAGACCAACAAATTATTGATTTTATTAGGGATAACGGAGGAAGTTCTTCAAAGAGTATTTTTGAAAACTCAGCTATTTCTGTTAGTTACGCTACATTAAAGCGAACTTTGACAAAATTAATTTCGGACAAATATATAGTTTCTGAAGGTCAAGGAAAAGGAACAAAATACTTTCTTTCTCCTTCGTTTGAACTTATCCAACCCATAGACATTGATAAATATTATGAAAATGAAATAGATGAGAGACAAATTAAGGAAACTTTCAATTTTGAACTGGTCAATAAAATTTTGAATGAGAATAGTGTATTTACAGACAACGAACTGAACAAACTAAACCTACTCCAAAAGGAATATAAAGCTAACATCAAAGACCTGAACCCAACCGAATATCAAAAAGAACTGGATAGGCTTGCTATTGACTTGAGTTGGAAATCTTCTCAAATTGAGGGCAATACGTATTCATTACTGGAAACCGAACGATTATTAAAGGATAAACAAACTGCTTCGGGAAAAACTAAAGAAGAAGCCATAATGCTTCTAAACCATAAGGATGCACTTGACTTTATCATTGAGAATAAGGATTATTTAAATCCATTGACTGTATCAAAAATAGAGGACATTCATAATATACTGACAAAAGAGCTTGGAGTTGAAAAGAATTTAAGAAAAAGACGTGTCGGTATTTCAGGCACAAATTACAAGCCTCTTGACAATGAATTTCAGATAAAGGAAGCCTTAAAAGGAGCTTGTGACGTAATTAACAGCAAGAAAAGTGTTTTTGAAAAAGCATTGCTTGCTCTGGTTTTAATTTCCTATATCCAACCTTTTATGGATGGAAACAAAAGAACGGCGAGAATTGTAAGCAATGCCATCTTAATTAACTATAATTATTGTCCTTTATCATTTAGAACAGTAAATTCTATAGATTACAAAAAGGCAATGTTGTTATTTTACGAACAGAACAATATTTCTAATTTCAAGAACATTTTTATTGAACAATTTGAATTTGCAGTTAGAACATACTTTTAAAAAAAGCATGCTACAACAAGATCTGAGTTAAAAGACAAGTCCTTTTAGTCAAATTATAAATCCTACCAGAAGTACCGGATATTTGTCCTTTTAAGCACCTAACTCCCCTCCTTCCTCAATACCTCCAAAGGCGGACTTTTAATCACGCTCACACTATTACTGAGTCCGATGCCTAGAACTAAAAGTGTAATTCCCGGCAATAACAATAAAAAGGGAACCCAGGAAGGAACAAACGGTGTTTCAAACACCAACCAAGCCAATAACTGACTTCCGGCAAGGGACAGTAAAATTCCTGATAAGGATCCCAAAACACCCAAATAAAGGTATTCCAACGCCGTTATTTTCAATATTTGGCGGCTTTGTGCACCCAGTGTTCGCAACAGTACACTTTCTCTAATGCGCTGGTATTTGCTTGTTCTCACAGCACCCAGTAAAACAATGATTCCGGTGAATATGCTGAAAAACGCCATAAAATTGATGAGCCAGGAAATCTTTTCTAAAAGCCCTTCAACAACAGCAAGCACCTGCCTGATGTCAATGATAGTAATGTTGGGAAACGCTTTCACAATTGCTTGTTGTATCTGTGCAGAAGCAGCTGCATCTGTTGTTTGCGCCGTGATCACTCTAAATTGAGGTGCGTTTTCCAGAACGCCTTCAGGAAAAACAACCATAAAATTCATTTGCATTTGGCTCCAGTCCACTTCCCTCACGCTAGTCACCCGAGTGTGCATAATAACTCCTTGCACATTAAAATAGACATCGTCACCCACATCAAGACCGGCATCTCTTACCATGTTATCACTTATCGAAATTGGTATCGCTTGACCCTCATTATAGGCAGTGTCCCACTCTCCTTTTACCAGTGTTTCAGAGACGCTCAATGCATTTCTGTAAGACACCCTAAACTCGTGATTTAACATCCACCTGTCAATCGTTTGAACACTATCCTTCCGCATTTCATTGATTGTTTTATCATTGATGGCATGCAAGCGCATCGTGACGATGGGCATATTTTCAATCACTTTCAAATCGCTATCTGAAATTAATGCCTCTACAGCTTTTTGCTGATCACTTTGAACATCCAGCAAGATCATATTTGGGGTGTTTGCCTGATTTTCAATTGACGCCTGCGCAAGCAAAACATCTTTGGTAAAATACAGGGTGCTTATTAAAAATGTCCCCACACCAATCGCCAAAATAAGAATCAACGTCTGGTTTTGAGGCCTGAATAAATTTAATAGACTTTGACGAGCAATAAAACCCCAATGGGTGGGGAAAAATCGTTTGATTGCCCGCATAAACAAATGGGCAATCCCCGCCAGTATTGCAAAGGTGACAAGAATACCTGCAACAAAGGCAAGTGAATACCTCACTTCTCCTAATAGCCAGTAAGAAAACAAAAATATAAATCCAAAAATACCCAGTAAAACCAACGTTCCGGCAATTCTTGACTTTTCAGAAATTCCTTCTTGCACTCTCAATGCCTGCAAGGGAGATACATAAAGCGTGTTCATTAACGGATACAATGCAAACAACACAGACATAAAAACACCGAGTAAGATGCCCATAAAAATGACTTGCGTCGAAAAAGTGATTTCCACATCAACAGGTAGCAAATCGCCTAAAAAGAGAGGAAACAATTGCTGAAGCAGTAAGCCCAGTCCTGTACCTATAATTCCTCCCAAAAGCCCAATACCGGCAATTTGCAGCAAGTAAATAAAGAACGTTTGTCTTTTTGTCGCACCCAAACATTTAAGAATGGCTACCGCTTTTAGTTTTTCTTTGATGTAAATATGAATCGCGCTTGCAATCCCCACACAACCCAGCAGCAAGGCAATAAATGCAACCAGATTCAAAAACTTTCCGAAATTGTCAAATCGTCTTCCCAGTCGTTCACTACTGGAAACATGTGTGTCAATCCCATAGTTTTCTTGTTGAAGAATGGGACGTAAATCGGTTCTGAGTTTTCTCAGGTCCAGTGTTTCATCTGCAACAAAATAGAAATCATATTTGACGCGACTTCCCATTTGCACCAGTTCGGTTTCATCAATAAAATCATAAGAAAGTACAACCGGAGGTGCCACAGCGCTAAAAATAGCCGTACTACCGGGAATGGAAACCAAAGCACCGGTAATGGGTAGTGTTATTTTTCCAATATTGATACTGTCACCGGGTTTCAAATTGAGCTGAAGCATCACAGTAGCATCCAGCAATGCACCACCCTCTTCTACATAACGGCTAGCAGCATCCGGTGGGTTTGTTTCGAGCGTTCCATAAAATGGAAAATCTCCTTCAATTCCCCGTACCTGAACCAATTTTGTTCCTTCCTTTTCTTTAAAAGAAACCATGGATGGGAAACTTATTTCGCGGCCGTCTGCTCCTCCCAGAGAGTCTAAAACAGTAAGGATTCGTTCATTAGGGGCATCGTCACTGTCGAGTTTAAAATCAGTTCCCATCAATGATTTGGACTGCAAGGCAATATTTTCTTTTAGGTTGACACCAAAAGACTGAATAGAAACCACCGCGGCGATTCCCAAAACAATGGACGCCATAAACAAGCCCAGTTTTTTTCCACTGGCTTTACCATCACGCCAAGCCATATTAAACAACCAGCTAAATCTCGCTTTTGATTTCGTTTTCTTTGCTATCATGCGATGCCTTTTTCCTTTGCTACTATTTTTCCACCTTTAAGCTTGAGAATGGTTTGCGTTTTTTGAGCCAGTTCCAAATCGTGTGTGACAATCACCAATGTGGTTCCCCGCTCTTTGTTGAGATTAAAAAGGAGTTCCACTATTTTTTCACCGGTGGTGGCATCGAGGTTTCCGGTGGGTTCATCGGCAAATAGTATTAATGGGTTGTTTGAAAATGCTCTCGCAACAGCCACGCGCTGCTGCTCCCCCCCTGAAAGTTGGGAGGGATAATGATGAAAACGATCTGCAAGCCCCACTTTATCGAGTAATTCCATTCCGGTCTCAGCTGCTTTTTTTACGCCCTGAAGTTCCAGTGGTACAACTACATTTTCCAGAGCTGTTAAAGTGGGCAACAATTGAAAATCCTGAAAAACAAAACCCACATTTTGATTGCGCAACAAGGCACGACTGTCTTCATTCATTGTGCTCAATTCAGACCCACACAAATTGACAGTGCCGGAATTTGGTTGATCCAGGCCCGCACACAAACCGAGTAAAGTGGTCTTTCCGCTTCCTGAGGGTCCTACAATGGAAAATGTTTCACCTTCTTCAATTGAAAAAGAAATATCCTCAAGAACTGAAATTTCTTTTGTTCCACTCTTATATGTCTTTCCTAGCTGCTCAATGTTTAATATCTTTGTCATTGTATTACTTTTGTGGGGTCATTTTTGAAAACCAGCAAATTAAAGAAATCATTTGAATTTTTAATCCCTTTGTCTATGCGCATCCTGTTAATCTTTTGTTATATTTTATTGAACATTTTACTGGTTTCTTGTGGTGATAAGAATAAGGAAAATGAGGAATCCCAGAAAATTGAAACAGTATCTTCCCAAAGTGAGAATAAAAATGAAGGAGACCGCAAGGTTGTCCTCTTTTTTGGAACCAGTCTCACTGCAGGATTGGGCGTTGATCTTGAGGAGGCATACCCTGCATTGATACAAGAAAAAATGGACTCATTGCAATTGCCCTATGAAGTCATCAATGCCGGACTAAGCGGAGAAACCACTGCAAGTGGCAAAAGCAGACTGGACTGGGTGCTCAAACAGCAGGTGGATATTTTTGTCCTTGAACTTGGAGCAAATGATGGTTTGAGAGGTGTGAATCTGACGGAAACCAAAAACAATTTGCAATCTATTATTGATAGCGTAAAAAACAAAAATTCAAAAACAAAAATTGTGCTTCTCGGAATGGAAATTCCACCCAATATGGGACCGGATTATACCACAGAGTTTAGAAATTTGTTTCCCGAACTTGCAGCTAAAAACGAGTTGGTTCTCCTTCCCTTTTTACTTGAAAATGTGGGAGGTATCCCGGAACTCAATCAGCAAGATGGTATTCATCCCACCGCTGAAGGACAAAAAATAATGGCTCAAAATGTATGGCAAGTACTAGAACCGTTGTTGATTGAGGATTGATGATTTACGACTAACGATTTATGATTTAAAAAGGCGTTAAATTATATAGAAATTAATCATAAATAAAATCATCAAAAGTAAAGCCGTAATATATTACGGCTCAACTAATACTATTTAAACCCTATGCATATACTTATCCATCCAGTTTATTATGGTTCCATTGCCCAATTTATAGCTATTGCGAAAGCGACTGAAATCACTTTTGAAATGCACGACAACTTTCAAAAACAAACCTACAGAAACCGAACCTTTATCGCTACGCCCGAAGGTCCTTTGTTGCTCAATATCCCAATAAAACACACTTCAAAAGGGAAGCGCGGGGAGCGTGAACGGGTACATCAAAAATACAAAGAGGTGCGCATTGAAAATGATTTTCCGTGGCAACGGGAGCATTGGAAATCCATACAAATCGCTTATCGTTCTTCGCCGTTTTTTGAGTTCTTTGAAGATGACTTTGCTCCGCTTTATGAAAAAAAATATTCTCATTTAATGGATTTTAATCTTGACGCTTTTGAAGTTGTCAAAGAGGCTTTGGGTATTGACATAGATATCTGTTTTACTGAAAGTTATGAACCTTTAGTTAAAGATAAAGTTGATTATAGATATTTGGCTTTCGCTAAAAATAATTTGGACTTTAAAAACGAACCTTATACCCAAGTGCTCCAAAAACACCATGACTTTTTACCCAACCTTTCAGTGATTGATTTGTTGTTTAATGAAGGAACCAATGCCTTGAATTATTTGGAAAATCAAAAACTATGAGTTTGCAATTCATCCTTCATTATGGAATGCATTTTATAGCACCCCTTGGAATCGCTTATTTATTTTATAAAAGTCAACTGTGGCGGGTCTATTTGATATTCCTTTTAGCCATGCTTATTGATCTGGACCATTTGTTGGCAGACCCCATTTTTGAGCCTGGCAGGTGCAGTATTGGTTTTCATATTTTACATAGGTACATAGCCATCGGGTTTTATATTTTTCTATTATTTTTTAAGAAAACTCGCATTGTCGGCTTTGCTCTTTTGTGGCATATAATCACAGATGCTGTGGATTGTTTGTGGTTGTAGGTGGTGTAAAGTTGCCAGAATTATAACACCCACCCACCTATTCCCAACTCAATACAGCACTAATAGGAAAATGATCTGAAAGTTTTTCGGTATGGGTTTCAAATTCATTAATGATAAAACCACGATCAGCAAGAATAAAGTCGATGCGCAGCGGTATTTTCTTAAATACAAAGGTGGAACCAAGGCCTTTTCCCCTTTCGGCGAAAGCATCTTTTTTATTGCCTTTTATTTTTCGATACGCATAGGAAAAAGCCGTATTATTCATATCAGCCATCATAATGGTTTTATAATTTGCTTCCATTGAATGCTTCAAAATTGATTCTGCTTGAATTTGCTGTTTTTGAAACGATTGTGCCATACGCCTCATCAATCGTTTTGAGGTTTCCTGATCAAAATCGACATCGCTTTCGTGAACCTGCATTGATTCCAGATGGATATTATAAATGCGAATGGTGTCATTTCCCTTTTTAATATCAATAAAAATCGCATTGTTTGATGTGTCTTTAAAGCCAAGGCTGCCTTTATTTAGTATGGGATATTTTGAGTAAATGGCCTGACCGAATTCCGGCTTTTGTTTTACTAAATGGATATATGAATGTGGATATGCTGAAAAATTCACATCTTTATTCCCTGAATATTCCTGAAAACTAATCACATCCGGAGAAGAATCTGCAATGAGTTGTGATATTTGTGTTGGAATACCTTCGTCATTAACCCATTTATATAGATTGAATAATCGCACATTATAGTTCATCACTTTCAATTGATTTTCCTTTAAAGCCGGTGCTTCACCAAAATCAAATCGATAAAAGGAATTGAATTGAACTGCACAAATTATCAAAATAATAAGCGATAAAAGCAACTGTCGTTTTACACGCAATAGCCAAAAAAGAAAAAACAATATATTGATGAAAAACAATGGAGAAACAACAAGACTCAACAAAGCCAGCAAAGGAAATTCTTGAGGAGGTATGTAGGGAACCAATAAAGAAAGAAGCAAGCAAAGTGCAAAAACAGAGTTGATAAAAAATATGAGTTTATCTATGAGCCCCAGTTTCTTCATTGCCGTTATTCGTTGCCCGATTTAAACAGAAAATCTTTTTCTTCTTTACTCAAACTGTCATATCCACTTTTACTTATTTTATCGAGTATGCCGTCTATTTTTTTCTGCTTTTCATCTTTGTCTTTTCCCGATGTATTTCGGGATTTGGGAGGTGTTTTTTGATTCGTTTTATTGCGGTGTACCGTCCTGAAAGGTTTCTTCTTTGAAGAAGAAAAAAGCCCTACAAACCAATCTGAAAGGGACTCCCACCAGGCACCAATATCATTGCCTTTGTCCAATTGTTTTACATACACATAACCCAATAATGCCCCGCCAAGATGAGCAAGATGACCACCTGCATTTCCCATGGGCATTCGCACCAAATCCAGTACAATAAAAACAGTAGCTATGTGCCAAAGTTTGACAGTACCAATAAGAATGAGGCGCACACCCAGATTGGGCACTTTGGTGGCAATACCCACCAAAACAGCCATTACAGAAGCTGATGCCCCCAGCATATAAGACCTGCCCACTCCTGAAAAAACAGGGAAAAAGTTATAACTCAATAAATACACCAAGGCGCCGGCAATGGCACCCAAAAAATAAAAATTCAACAAGCGCTTGGGTGTAAAAAAATTGAGGAAGTAGTTTCCAAAATAATAGAGAATCAACATATTAAAGAAAATATGAAAGATTCCTTGATGTAAAAAAGCATAAGTAATAATGCTCCACGGTTTGTAAAGCAAATCTTCAGGGTCTTTTGAAAACACCAGCCAGTCTGAAATAGTATTTAAAGGCATTTCAAACAAGAAAAAAATCACCTGAAAAAGGTACATCAACACAAAAACCAACACGTTGACAACAATGAGTTTTTCAACCACAGTGGCCATTCTGAATTTGTATTTTGCCTGTTCTATTGTGTTCATTTTTTTTATTAAACGTTAATGGTTATTTGGATTTTGGTGCTTGATAATTGAAATTTAAATTAGTTCCATCTGTTTTGATTAAAGCTATTTTTCTTCCAGTACCACATTACTAAAAACCCAATGATAGCTCCACCCACGTGAGCCCAGTGGGCAATATTAGTGGGACCAATAATCGTATTTCCTGTTGCTGCACTATATAAATCAAATATAAAATAAGCTCCAATTAAATATTTAGCTTTGATTGGAATGGGTATAAACATTAAATACAAAGGTAAGTTTGGATAAAGAACAGCAAAAGCAGCCATAATTCCAAACACCGCTCCAGATGCTCCCACCATTTTTGAACCATAGTTAGAGATTAATTTTTCTGACACCTCAGGTGGAACGTCATTGAAAATATAATATCTTCCGCTTTCTAAAAACAATTTTTGGCTTTCCTGAATTTGTTGTAAAGATATACCGGCACTTTGAAGGGTTTGAATGGCGTCTTGATAACCCACATATAAAAAAAGTAATTGCAAGCCTGCTGCACCAAATCCTGCTGAGAAGTATATAAAAAGAAACTTATTCTGCCCCAAACTAAACTCCAAATGGCTTCCAAACATATACAACATAAACATATTCAAAAATATATGTGTCGTCCCCCCGTGCATAAACATATGTGTGACCAACTGCCAAAACTGAAATTTCTCATTGGCGGGATAATGCAAAGCAAACAAATCATAGGCTTGTTCTCCTAGTGAGATGGTGCCTACAAAAAACAAGATATTAATGATTAATAAAACCTTTACAGTCTCTGAAATTCTTCCCATAATATAAATTTAGTAAAACTTTTTATCAATATCGCCAATGGGTATTGTAATAAATACCGGCCGGTTACCCGGTGAAAATGAGGGCTCTTTACAAGCAAATAAACTATTAACGAGATGTTCTTGTTGTTCTTTCCCTAAAGCAACGCCCGTTTTTGTTGCCAGTGATTTTGCCATAGATTTTGCCAGCACATCATTTTGGCTATAGCCATTGTCAGGTAAATCGTTATTCAAGTCATCCAGCAGGTGATCAAGTATATGCTTTATATCTGAATCCTTTATACCGGAAGGTATGCCCTTTATCGTGATGGAATCGTCTTCAAAAGCTTCAAAAGCAAAACCGGTAAACTCCAGTTGTTCTTTAAAGCTTTCCAGCATTTTTACATCCTTTTTTGAAAAAGTAAAAACCAAAGGAAACAACAATTGCTGACTGATGGCTTCCTGTACCGTGATATTTCTCAAAAGCTCTTCATACAAAACACGCTCGTGCGCACGTTGCTGATGAATAACCAAAAAGCCGCTTTTAACTGAAATAAGCACATATTTATTGTGTAACTGAAAAGTGTTTTGTGACGAAAAAGTATCAGACTCAGTAAATAAGGAACCGGTCACCTCTTCACTTTCAAACTCGATGTCTTCTAGATTAAACTCCTTAGAGATGATTTTGTTTTGATCTTCCAGTCCGGCATAAAGTCCTTCCCAGGAGGCCCCTTTTTCCCGTTTAAACGGAAAAGAAATGTTTTTTTGACCCGCTCCTGAGTTTTCTTTAAAAGGGTTAAAATCTTTATCTACCTCAACCTGAGGAATTCCAACCGGTTTGTTTTTATATTCATAAGGCGTATCTAAGTTTTTATCACGATCAAAATCAAGCACCGGTGCCACACTAAACTGTCCCAGACTATGCTTTACTGCTGCCCTAAGCATGGCATAAAGCGAGTGTTCATCCTCAAACTTTACCTCAGTTTTTGTGGGATGGATATTGATATCAATCGTTTTTGGGTCCACTTCCAGAAATAGAAAATAGCCCGGTTGCATTCCGTCTTTAAGTAAGCCTTCAAACGCAGCCAGCACGGCATGATGGAGATAGCCACTTTTTATAAATCTGTCATTTACAAAAAAGAACTGGTCTCCCCTGCTTTTTTTAGCAAACTCGGGTTTTAATACAAATCCGTCAATTTTTACTATGGGGGTTTCTTCTTTAACGGGTACTAGTTTTTCATTGGTTTTTGAGCCAAAGATACCCACGATGCGCTGCCTTAAATTGGACGCCGGCAACTGAAACACTTCAGCACCATTATTAAACATAGAAAAGCCCACATTGGGATGTGCCAATGCAACTCTGTGAAATTCATCAATAATATGTCTTGTCTCTACAGGATTTGATTTAAGAAAATTGCGACGTGCAGGGATATTGAAAAACAGATTTTTTACGGCTACTGAGGTTCCTTTGGGTGTTACAGTCATTTCTTGTTCTACAACCTCACTACCTTCAATTTTTATAATTGAACCCACTTCACTCATTTCAGTTTTAGTTTTCAATTCAACGTGAGCCACCGCTGCGATAGAAGCGAGTGCCTCACCGCGAAAACCTTTGGTATGCAATAGAAATAAATCTTCGGCCGATTTTATTTTGGAAGTGGCGTGTCGTTCAAAACTCAAACGGGCATCTGTTGTGCTCATTCCCTCTCCATCATCAATCACTTGAATAAGTGTTTTACCGGCGTCTTTTATAAGTAGTTTGATATGAGAAGAACCGGCATCAATGGCATTCTCTAACAATTCTTTTACAACAGAAGCGGGTCTTTGTACAACTTCTCCGGCTGCGATTTGATTGGCTACGTGATCTGGTAATAAGTGAATTTTATCTGCCATTTATAAAGGCTTCTTAAAAATAGAAAGGTCAAAATCGATGATGAACAAGAAAATTAATAGTAGGATGATCACTATTATAAGAATGGTTTTATTAATTTCAATATTATGGGTTTTACGGTTTGCAATTCGCGCTTGTTTCCAGTTTCCACCATAGTCATTCTTGTTATAGGTTTCAGAGTACATGTCTAATTTGGTTGGAAAATCGCTGGGGTTTGCTTCGTCTTTTCCTTTGTAATAACGAGGGGTATAATTAAAACGGTTGTTCGTTTTTAATTTTTTTATGAGTGTAAACTTTACCATAGATACTTATCGTACATTTATTTTAGGATTTTTAAGTCGAAACTATTAATGATATTTGCACTAAGATTTATAACAGATTAGTTTATTTACTAGCTATTCAAAACGAGACAGATTCACAAATTCTAGTTTTAATGTGTCTTAAGTTTCCCTTTATCAATCAATTTCCAAAGGTACTTAAAAACAAAAAGAAAGCAGAAATCCAAAGCCTAAAAATTGTTAACAAAGAAGCCTGTTTTGTGTTTATGATATTTGTCATTTCTTGCACACTTCTTTCAAGTTATTTTTGCCCTTAAACATCGGGTAGAAAATGACAAACATTTTAATTCCAACAGATTTTTCTGAAAATTCATGGAATGCTATTAAGTATGCACTTCAGTTTTTTAAAAACTGTAGTTGTACCTTTTATTTACTTCATGTGTATGAACTTACTGAAATTAAAGGAGTTAACACTCCTAGAAGACAACTGCAATCAAAACAAGACAAAGAGTACAAAAACAAACTCAATCAACTTATTCAAAAAATTGAAGAACAAGATTTAAAACAAAATCACCGTTTTTATGCTATTGTAGCAAATGGTGTTATTGTAGATGCGATAAGAAATGAAGCTCAAGACAAACATCTTGATTTGATTGTGATGGGCACTCAAGGCGCAAATATGCTTAAAAAAAAGAATGTGGGCTCAAACACAACTGATGTTCTCAACAAGGTAAAATGCAACCTACTTGTTATTCCCGAAAATGCTGAATTCACCTTAGTTGATCAAGTGGCTTTACCCACAGATTACAGCATCTTTTTTGGTCCTAAATTACTCAACCCAATTTCCACAATTTTAGGATTATTCAATGCAAAATTACATATTGTCCATGTAACCAAATCCAATGAAAAAGTACTTGACGAGATGCAGCAAAATAAAGAACTACTTTCTGATTATTTTTCTGATTCAAAGCATCAATTTCACTCGATAACACATCAAAATATGAATGAAGCCATACAAAAATGTGTTGAAAAGCATCAAATTAAACTCCTTGCGATGGTTGCAAAAAACATACATTTTTTTCAACAACTCTTTTTTAACCCCGAAAAAAGTCAAATTAACTATCAAAAAAAAATACCTTTTTTAGTACTTCATGAATAAAAAAGGGTAGGGTAAATTGTTTTTGAACTGTTCTACTTGTAAACAAAAACTTTTTACTATGAAAAAAATCATTTTTAAACCCTTATTTATTTTAGCCCTTTCAACTTTTGTTTTGGTTTCCTGTAGTAAAGATGATAGTTCAAATTCAACTGATGAAACTGCATCAACACTCGTGGGAGCTAAAGCTACTTTTGTTTCCGGCAGAGCTTTTAGTGACATTGAAGTAACTAAATTTTTAGTAAATGTTGAAGATTTTGAACTGGAATTTGATAATGATGATGATTTTGGTGATGATGATGACGGCGGCATTGGAGGCAACTATTTTAGTGATATTGAACTTGAAGGGCCTTTTGTTTTAGACCTTTCTGAACCAAATTTGGTTTTTCCTATTGCAACAATTGACGTTCCGGTGGGACAATATGAAGAATTGGAATTTGATATCACCCGAAACAAAGAGCCAAACAATGAACTCTTTCAACGTTCCATTTTAATTGAAGGAACAATTAACGGAACACCTTTTGTATTTTGGCACAATTTTGAAGAAGATGTAGAAATTGAGTTTGAAGACACAAATCTACCTATCAATATTGAAAATGATGGAGAAAATCTCATCATAAACTTTGACCTCACTTTCTTATTTAATACAAATGTGATTAATTTAAGCGGTGCTACAGATAATAACGGCGATGGGATTATCGAAATTAGCCCCACAGATCAAGATGGTAATAATGCGCTAGCAAATCAAATTAAAGAAATAATGAAAGATGCTATCGACTTACTAGATGATTAATCCCCAGTTCATTTAGTAATTATAAATACCTGAAGTCATGCTGTTTCAGGTATTTTTTTTATACACTATAAAATGAATTTACATCTTTTCCAAAGCCACTTTCCAGGATGGAATCTCAATATCAAAAACTTTTTTAATTTTTGTAGTGTCAAGCACACTATAAGCAGGTCGTCTGGCCGCTGTTGGAAATTCTGATGAAGAAACCGCTTCCACTTTTACTGAATGCCTATGATTTTCAAAAATGGCTTTGGCAAATCCATACCAGGTAGTTTCACCTTCATTACAGTAATGATAAATCCCTGAATTTTCAGCACTTATTTTTGAAGCCACTACCAATAAAGCTTTTGCCAGTTCATTGGCATTGGTGGGACAACCCCGTTGATCATTTACTACTTTGAGTTCAGTTTTGGTTTCAGCTAGCCGAAGTATGGTTTTATAAAAGTTATGCCCAAATTCACTGTACAACCAAGAGGTGCGAATAATTGCAAAGTTTTTTAATCCGCTATCAAAAATAGATTGTTCGCCGGCTCTTTTACTTTTTCCATAAACCGTTACAGGGTTTGGTGTATCAGTTTCTTTGTAGGGCGATGATTGTTTTCCATCAAAAACATAATCTGTTGAGATGTGAATCAATGCACAATTGAATTTTACACACAACTCTGAAAGATTTTTGACACCATCCTCATTGAGTTTAAAAGCAAGTTCAGTTTCAGTTTCAGCTTGATCCACCTGGGTGTATGCAGCTGTATTAATAAGAACAGTAGGTCTTACTTCTTCAAAAACACCAATCATCTGTGCTTTGTCAGTGATATCAAACGAAATAGTGTCTGTGTAAATAATAGGATTCTGGGTGTGTGAATTTTTCTTCAAAGCTTGTCCCAATTGTCCATTTGCCCCGGTTACCAGAATGACCGATTTTGAATCCATAATTACAAAGCTTTGAGTAATTGAAACGCTTTCGCGAAAGCGGGATTGTTTTTGTCCTTTTCAGATAGCTTCATATCACTATCAGTAAGTTGCCAGTCTATCTTAAAATGAGGGTCATTATAAGCCACACCAATTTCAAAATCACGTTTGTAAAAGTTGTCACATTTATAGATGAAAATTGCAGTTTCACTCAATACCGAAAAACCGTGAGCAAAACCTCTGGGTATAAATAGTTGTGAGTGATTTTCTTCAGAGAGTTCAATAGAAAATGACTTTCCAAATGTGGACTCCTCTTCTCGCATATCTACCACAACATCGAGTACTTTTCCTTTGATACATCTCACCAATTTTGCTTGCGCAAAAGCACCCCCTTGCATATGCAATCCTCGCACCACTCCATACTGTGACATTGACTGATTGTCTTGCACAAAATGCACTTTCAAACCTGTATTTTGCTCAAAATGGGCTTCATTGAAGGTTTCATAAAAATAACCTCTGGGATCACCAAGGAGTTTGGGTTTACAAATAATCAGGTCTTTAAATGCTGTTTTGAGGTATTCCATAGAAATGTGTTGCCTGCAAATATAATTTTTTTTAATCTCAAATAATAAATAAGGAACTCCTTATTAAAATCAATATATCCAAAGATATTTCTATTTTTGCTTTATGTCTGGGTTTTTTAAAACTTCACACAATATTGCTGACTTCAAAAAGTTTATAGACTAACTTATGATTGCACTAATTAAAAGAGAAATACATTCCTTTTTTGGATCCCTGATTGGCTATCTGGTGATTGCTGTTTTTTTAGTAATTAATGGTTTGTTCTTATGGTTTTTTGAAGGGCCTTTTAATATTTTAAATGCGGGTTTTGCAGAATTGACATCCTTCTTTCAACTTGCACCCTGGGTATTACTGTTTTTAATACCGGCGGTGACCATGCGCAGTTTTAGTGATGAAAAGAGAATGGGCACATTGGAATTATTATTCACAAAGCCGATTTCTATCAAAGAAATTGTTTTAGGCAAATATCTGGGAGCTGTGATTTTAATTTTGCTTGCCTTATTGCCAACGCTTTTATATGTTTATACCATTTCAGAACTGGGCAACCCTCAGGGAAACTGGGATTTTGGAAGTACAGCTGGTTCATATATTGGACTTTTCTTTCTGGTATTAGCTTATTCAGCTATGGGTATTTTTGCATCCACCCTTTCTGAAAATCAAATTGTAGCATTTATAGTTGCTGTTTTTCTATGCTTCTTTATGTATTATGGGTTTGAAGGTCTTGCCAACTATAATCTATTTGGTTCTTATGATTATTTTGTTTCAAATCTTGGTATGCAATCTCATTTTGACAGTGTTGCTCGCGGTGTTTTAGACACTCGTGATGTGATTTATTTTGTAAGTGTTGCACTCTTCTTTTTAGGTTTAACCTTTATAAAACTTGATAAAGACAATGCCTAAAAAAACTTCCAATACAAAAAAAATACTGGGGCTGTTGCTACTTGTTGTTGGACTCAATTTTATTGGTAACCAATTCTATCATCGTTTTGACTTAACCCAGGACAACCGGTACACCCTTTCTGAAGCTGCCCTGCAAACACTTGAGCCAGCAGATAAACCGGTGGTTGTTGAAGTTTTATTGGAAGGAACTTTTCCTGCAGAATTTAGACGATTACAAAGTGAAACCCGGCAGCTGCTGGAGGAATTTGCCTCAAAAAATTCCAATATCAAATTTGAGTTCATTAATGGGGCAGAATACATAGCAAGTTTAGATGATAATTTAGCGAGTTTAGAACGTAATTTTAAAGCTAAAAGAACTCAATTTGAAAATAAATCACTCTCAGAAGAAGAATGGATTAAAGAAGTTAATTACTACAACTACTTTGGACGAATGATTACCGAATTGAAAGAATCCCTTCAGCCTGCACAAGTGAGTGTGCAGGACGGGGGTCGATTCACTCAAGAGTTGGTTTATCCTTGGGCAATTTTAAGTTATGAGGAGCGAATGGTTCAGGTACCGCTTCTCAAAAATCAATTAGGTGCAACATCGGAAGAGCGCATCACAAATTCCATCCAAAATCTAGAGTATGCTTTTGCAGATGGTTTTAATAAATTAATCACACCAAAATCAAAGAAAGTAGCTGTTCTTAGTGGAAATGGCCAATTGCAAGACCGTCACATTGCAGATTTTATTACCACTTTGAAAGAATATTATTTTACGGCAAAATTCACCTTAGACTCTGTTGCTGTCAATCCATTGAAAGCCCTTCAAGAGATACAGAATTATGACCTTATCATTTCTGCTCAGCCCACAGAGGCCTTTACAGATGCCGAAAAATATGTGTTGGATCAATATACAATGCAGGGAGGTAAAAGTCTTTGGCTAGTTGATAAAGTCACTGTGGAAATGGATAGTTTATTCAATACAGGTAGTACATTTGCTTTTGGCAGCACTTTAAATTTGACAGATTTTTTCTTTCGCTATGGCATTCGAGTTAATCCTGAATTGGTCAATGACCTGTATGCAGCTCCTCTTGTTCTGGCAACAGGCACAGAGTCTGACAGTCAATTTAACACCTATCCTTGGTTTTACAGTCCTTTGTCAAGCAGTACTAAAAATCATCCCATCGTGAATAATATTGAGGCTGTAAAGTTTGATTTTGCCAGCTCTATTGACATTCTTGAAAACGATATAAATAAAACCGTTTTACTTGCCACCTCCCCCATTACCCGAATTGTTGGAATGCCAGCCAAAATTAGCCTCGATAACGAAATCATGGGCAATCTAGATGTCATTCAAAACAAACCTGATATGAACGTGTTTTCAGCCGGTGAAGTGCCACTAGCAGTTCTTCTTGAGGGAGCATTTACCTCTGTATATAAAAACCGTATCAAACCTTTTGAATATAAAAATTACAAAGAAGAAGGTGTTGAAACAAAAATGGTCGTTATAAGTGATGGAAATGTTATTAAAAATCAATTTCAAGACAACAGACCTCTTGAACTTGGGTTTGACAAATGGACCAATACGCGCTATGGAAATAAGGATTTTCTTCTAAACACAGTAAATTACCTTCTCGATGAAAACGGACTTATAAACATAAGAAGTAAAGAAATTACCATTCCTTTTTTTGACCAGCAAAAAGCAATTCACCAACGCAGTAAATGGCAAGCCTTTAATCTATTGTTACCACTGGTAATACTCTCGCTTTTTGGCGGCCTGTTTTGGTGGTATCGCAAGAAAAAATACACTTGATTTTTGTTAATAAGTTTGTTTCGGCTTTAAAGCATATTGCAATATATTTGTAGTTAGGTGAAATTTTAACAGCTCAAAATATATTATTACTAATAAAACATCCTTGACAAAGCTTTACACAAAAAAAAATGACTTTGTTTTGATGTTACATCTGACCAAATTAAACAAATATTAAAGACTCATGAAATTTATTGTATCCAGTTCTTATTTACTAAAACAGCTTCAGGTTTTAGGTGGAATCATTAACACGAGTAATACCCTTGCCATTCTTGAAAATTTTCTGTTTGAATTGGACAAGGACTCATTAAAAGTATCTGCTTCAGACCTAGAAACTACCATCTCGGGTAAACTTGAGGTTGAATCTGACAGCAAAGGAAGCATTGCCGTTTCTGCCAGATTGTTACTAGATATTTTAAAAACCTTTCCAGAACAACCATTGACTTTTGTAGTTGAAGATAACAACACGATTGAAATTAGCTCTAATCACGGTAAATATGCACTTGCCTATGCAGATGGAGCTGAGTTTCCAAAAGCAATCGAAATAAGCAGCCCCAGTAGTACTGTCATACAAGCAGATATACTTGCCACCGCTATTAGTAAAACTATTTTTGCCAGTGGAAATGATGACCTAAGACCTGTAATGAGTGGTGTGTTCTTTCAGTTTTCAACTGAGAGTTTAAACTTTGTAGCTACTGATGCTCACAAACTAGTAAAATATACTCGTGAAGATGTAAAAGCTTCTCAAACCGCTGAGTTCATAATGCCCAAAAAACCCTTGAATTTGATGAAATCAATTCTCGCGGGTAGTGAGGAAGATGTATTGATAGAGTACAATGAATCCAATGCAAAATTTGTATTTGACAACATCGAGTTGGTTTGCCGATTGATAGATGGGAAGTACCCCAATTATGAAGCAGTCATTCCAAAAGAGAATCCCAATAAATTAAATATTGAAAGAAGTCAGTTCCTAAGCTCTGTGCGAAGAGTATCTATTTTTTCAAACAAATCCACACACCAGATACGTTTAAAGATTGCAGGTGCTGAATTGAATGTTTCAGCGGAAGACATTGATTACTCAAACAAAGCCGAAGAAAGACTCACTTGTAGTTATCAGGGAGACGATATGCAAATTGGGTTCAATTCCCGTTTTTTAACTGAAATGCTGGCAAATTTAACCAGCGATGAAGTGTCTTTAGAAATGTCATTACCCAATCGTGCAGGAATTCTAACTCCTGCTGATGGCCTGGATGAAGGTGAGCACATCATTATGCTTGTGATGCCAGTAATGTTAAATAATTAATTAAATTTAAAAATATTACTAACTGTAAATGTTTTAAATTTTAATTGTTAGTACTTTTAACCTCACAATGATTAAACCGCAATCTCTTTTGAGATTGCGGTTTTTTTATGATAAAAATCGAATGGTAAGTGGATAAATTTTAAAAATACCGTTTGATGCATTTATAGCATTTATAATAGGCATAATAAATGATAAAACCCCAATGATTAATAGTCCTAAAACCCCTAATCCAAGTGCTAAAATTAGGGGAATACAAATAAAAGCATAGAGAATCATGCTAAATTGAAAGTTAATAATTTCTTTTCCGTGTTGATCCAAACCTTCAATTTTTTCTTTGTTCACAGCCCAGATAATGAGAGGTACAATGAGACCTCCAAAGCCTGTTAAATAAGTAAGTAACTGAGATAAATGAGTAATAACCAGTAATTGATTGTCTTTTCGTAAAGAAATACTGCCATTTGGATTGATGACTTCCATAGTTTAAGTTTTTAATTGATGCTAACTATGTGTCTCAATCAATCCTGTTTTGTTACAAAAAAACATTTTGTTCAAGCAAACTTTTGATTGTGTCTTTGTAAATAGGTTTGACCAGATAACCCGATATTTCTTTGAAGGTTTTTGACTTTTCGATATCCTGGCTTGCAATGGAGGAGCTTGCAATATAAATGGTGATATCCTTAGCAAATTTATTTTTTTGAGTAAGATAATGCTCCATAAATTCCCATCCATCCATTACAGGCATATTAATATCCAGGAGAATAATATCTGGAAGACTTTCAGAATTTGAATTGAAATCGAAAAGACCTTTCAAGGCTTCCTCTCCGTTAGAAAAAGAGATAACCTGAGTATCAATTTCTAATTTACAGATGGTCTTTTTTAAAAGCAATTTATACAAATTATCATCGTCAATTATACAAAGTTTTTTTGATGTCATAATTTATTATTTTAAACTGCTTTGATTTTTTTATTTTATATAAATCTCGAAAGTTGACCCTTGACCAACTTTGCTAAAAACTTCAATTTTACCACCCATAGATTCTATTTGATTTTTACACATAAACAAACCCAAACCTCTCGAATCACTATTGTTATGAAATGTTTTATACATTCCAAACAGTTTGTCTTTGTATTTATTAGTGTCAATTCCTAAACCATTATCTGTAAAACTCAAAATGGTATAAATTCCCTCCTTTCTGGATGAAATCTTTATTATTGGATTTCGGTTGGGGTGTTTATATTTTATTGAGTTGAGTACTAAATTATGAACAATGCTTTCGAGGTAACTCTTATTATAGTTTACAGATACATCTTCCTTTATTTCAATTTCAATCTGTGCTTTGGATTGTTCAATTTGGGTTTCAAGTGCTTTTAAAATTTGTTTTGCAAATAATTGAATTTGAATTGATTCAATTTTCATTTTTGACCCTGATTGTATGGAAACAACTTCATTGAGATTATTCATCGTTTCATCGAGTGCATTTGTGACATTTTTTAAATGTTCAATCATCTCTAATTTTTCTGCTTCATCATCTGTTTCTTCTATGTAATTTATAAGGTTTTGCATATTGCTGGTATGTGACCGCAAGTTGTGAGATACAATGTATGAGAAATTTAATAGTCTTTTATTTTGACTTGAAAGTAAATCTATTGTATTGTGTAATTCAAGAGTTCTCAGTTTTCTTAATGTTATGTCTCGCATAACTATAATGTACTGGTAAGGTTCACTTTTGCTATTCAAAAAAGGAACAACCGTCATATTCATCCAGAAAAATGTATCGTCCTTGGCTTTTATTTTAATTTCGCCTTTCCATATTTTACCGGAGCAAATGGTTTTCCAGATTTTTAAATAAAAAAAGGTTGAGTGCTTATTGGAATTAAACAATTTATAATCACTGCCCAGAAGTTCATCTTGGGAGAATTTTGATATGGAAACAAGCTCCGCATTAGCATAGATAATTTTGCCGCTAAGATTTGTAATTCCAACAATAGAACTTTCATCAAGTGCTATTCTATAATCTGTAAGATTTTTAAGTGTATTTTCAAGAGCATTTTTACTTTTTACAGTTTCAGTGACATCCCTAAAATTTGTCATAAACCCCTCAATTCCCGGTATATATCTTCCATCGCTAATAATGGCTTTTACCCATATGTAATGCCCTTTTTTATGAAGCAACCTTTCTTCATCAATCGTAACATAATTTTCTGAAGATTGAATGAAGTGATTGAATTTACTTTCTCTTCTACTGATGTCTGCAGGGTGAATGTGCTCTAACACATTTGTTCCTATAAATTCTTCTACTTTATAACCCAATATCTGTTCAATTGCAGGACTGGCATAAGTGACTTCGCCATAAGCATTATAAGTAATAACGGGGTCTAAGGAATGTTCTATTAAACCCTTAAAACGTTGAGCATCTTCCCATCGTTGTTTTTTTGCTTCTTTGATTTGAGATTTTTCCATACTTTGTCTTAGGGCTCTGTAGATTGAAGCCGGCAAAGCCGATATATTTTCCTTAGTAAGAAAATCTGCAGCGCCCATTTCTAAGAAATTCAAAGCAGATTTATTGCATGTATTTGAACTAAATATGATGTATGGAATATCTGGATAGACCATTTTACAATAATTAAGCAATTCACTACCATCAACAGCATTGAGATGCAATTCTGAAATAATTATGTTTGGTTTGTGAGTTTTAATCATCTTTTTAAATTCCTCTCCATCAATGGAATTAAAAAAAGTAAAGTGGTAATGTAATAATTCGTTTAAAGCTGTTTCAATTTGAGGTAAAACACTTTGCTTATCAAAAACTAAAATGTTAATTTGCTTATTTAAGGCATCATTATTTATCTCAATGTTCTCTTTTAAAACTTGATTTTTTTGATGAAACATTATTTTTATTTTGGGGATTGTTAAAAAAAAGTGTTGCTAATTTAACTCTTGGTAAGTGACTTTAGTAATTGTGGTATTTTATCAAATTCGTAAGATTTATCCAGAAAATCATAAGCTCCCAGCTGTTTGGCTTTATTTCTGTATATCAAATCATTATTGTTTGTTAGCATTATGACTATAACTTCAGGGTAATTTTCTTTTAAATGAGCGAGCAATCCCAATCCATTTTCGTCCTTTAAAAAAATATCTAAAAAAACAATTTCCGGTTTAACAGTTTGAATTAAGTCCAATGCTTCTTTAATGGTAAACACCTGACCTAAAAAAGTAAAACCATCTGTGTACTTTAACAACTCCTTAAAGTGAGCGGATATAGACTCTGAATCATCTACAGTTATTATTTTCATTTGTTATTTGTTCTAACTATTAAACAGAATTTAAAATTCAGTCATTTACAATTATTATAAAATAGTTGATTGTCCGTTTTCATACCTAAACGCCAGTTATAGCCGCTACGACTACTCTATCAAACAATCGCTCACCAAAATACCTTCTGTTTAGTTTATACACAAATTCATTGAGATAAAGTTGAAGATATTTCCCTTTGATTTTATGGTAATTACCTAATAAATTTCGTTTTGCATTACTGATAAATATGTGAACCCAGCGTAGTGTTTCTTCTGTTGATTCTTTGCTTGATTTTTCAGTCACATACATTTCCACATAGTTGGATATATCAACGTATGAGGTACTTTTATCTGTAAATACAATAGATTTTTCGTCAATTGATTCGTTTATATGATTGTTGACTTGTTCAGCTTTATGATTGTCAAGCACTTTAGCCTTAAAGTATCGCACATGCTTAGACTTTTTACCAGTTTCCAGATCCTCTAATGGTGTACTTTCTGCACTTATCATTACATTTTGCTTACCCGCAGCTCCACGTCCGCGCTTACCTTTATTTTGTTCAACTTCGGTAGAAGAGACGGTAAAATAGCCTTCGTCCATTTCAATCATGCCTTCCAAGGTGTAACGAGAATCTCTGTTCCCCATTGCCTTACGAATTTTATGAACCATAGCCCATACCGGTTCATATCGCTTTAGACCTAACTGTCTTTGCATTTCTTTGGCTGAAAACCCCTTTTTTGTAGTGCTTATCAAAAACATTGCTCTATACCAAACAAGAAATGGAAGGTTTGAATTTTCCATAATGGTTCCACTGCGTAATGAGGTACGAAAACCACAGGACTTACATTCGTAACACTCCTTATCACGCTTCCAGTAATGTGTTGTATTTGAACATTTCTTGCAAATAACTCCATGTTTATCACGTTCTTCCTTAAAATGCTTTCGGCATGCTTGCTCATCTCCAAACTCAGCAGTAAATGTAAATAGGTTCATAGCGATAATGTTTTAATTCCTAAACAAATATAATAAATTAGGTGCAATTACGGACATTCAATAAAATAGTTAAGAATATAAATAATTTGTAGTCAAAACCACTACAAATAGTCTTAAACATTGAAACAATATTCTAAATGTTTATCAAATAGTTGATCCCATTCAAATAAGGTTTTTTCAACTTCCAACTTCCAAAAGAATTCATTTAAATCTATTTGTATTGAAGGTATTGGAGCAGCATTGAGTTTGCTATTTTCATTTAAAGCCAATCCGTTTTTAGGCATATTAACAGGATAGAAAAAGAACATTCCACAAAGGTATCCAACATGCCATTTTATATAGAGAAATTGATTTTTTTTACAAAGAAATCGAGCTTCAAAAACAACACTGTCTGTTTTTTCTAGAAGCAATTGTACTAAATGCTCAATCACAAAATAAATATCTTCCTGATGAATATAATCAAGTATTGATTTTTCAAGTACATTTTTAAACTCACAATCAATATCTGAAAATGGTGAACCAATTGAAAGAATTTTTCCTTCAAAATCACAAATAAACAGAACTCTTTTATTTTTAGCTAAAGCTCTAGTATAGATACTTTCTCCTTTATAAGAATTATTAAAGGTCTTTATCACACTATTAAAAAAAGGTTTGTGTTCAATGATATGTCTATTTGTTGTTGAAAAATTAGTTTCTTTCATTATAAATTTTACTTAAGCTTGTTATAAATCAATTCTTTAAAATATTCTTTTCTTTGTGATCATTCAATAAAAAATCAGAAATGGATTCAAACTCATAGGATTTATCTATAAATTGACTAGCTCCCAGTTGTTTGCTTTTTTTAATATAAATTTCATCATTTAAATTGCTCAACATATAAACTTTTATATAAGGAAAATGCTGTTTTACAAAATAGAGCAGTTCAAAACCACTTTCTTCATTAACCATAATATCTAATAAAACAACATCAGGTTTAAGAGATTTAATTATTTTTTTACCCTCAATTAAATCATAAGCATGACCCACCCACTCAATCTCATCATGCTTTTTGAAGAGATAATTTAAATGGGTTGTTATTGTTGTTGAATCATCAATAGATACCACCTTTAATGTCATTCCTGGAGTTTCAAATATTTATTTCAAATATAGAGCAGAACATAAGTCCCTGAAATAGTAGTAAGTGTGTTAATGGTGTAGGCAAGAGTACTACAAGTAATTTAAATAACGAAGAGAATAAGCATTGCATAAACTAGCACCAATAAAAAAACAGTGATTTTAGCTGTGACTTTTGAAGATTTCATTTTGAAAAAAATATTTTATAAAAAAACCGGCTGCACAAATATCAATTTTTCCCTATATCAAAAAAAATCAAAAACTACCTTAGTGTTCTCAAATTTTTTAAAAAATCAATACTTTATATATGCAAACCGGTTTAAATTAAAATTTAAATTAGCTAAACAGACTCCTTTAAGATTCATTGGGGATGAAATATTATCTAAAAAGAAGCCTGTTCATGAACTTTATTAACACAATAAATATGAATTAATTTGATGGTGTAAAATTCATACCTTTTTGCATTTTGACAAATAGTATAAGCAATGAATGACTTGTAGTTATTTATACTACAAACGCAGATTGTAAAGAAGAAGAAGAAAAAAAAAGAAGTTATACTGTGCTAAATAATAAGCATTTAAGCAATTATACAAGATTATTATCTAAAGCATAGCGCGTAATTGCAGCATTACTCTTTAGCTGAAGTTTATCCAGGATTCTGGCTCTATAGGTGCTTATTGTATTTACAGTAAGAGATATTTCTTTTGCGATTTCTGAAACTGTTTTGCCGGAAGCGATGTATTGAAGCACTTGCAATTCTCTGTCAGATAGATTTTCATAAAGTGGTTTATCAAAAGGTGTACCTATGGATTGTGCCAGTTTTTCTGCAATGGCAGACGAGATATATTTTTTACCGTTCATCACAGTTCTTACAGCGCTAAGTAATTCCTCTGGTGCACTGTCTTTATTGAGAAAACCACTCGCTCCTGCTTTTAAAACACGAATTGCATATTGATCTTCAGGTTGAACACTTAAAATCAAAATTTTAGCAGTATTCCCATCACTTCTCATTTGTTTTAAAGTATCAAGGCCATTTCTGCCAGGCATAGAAATGTCTAATAGTATCAAGTCTAAGTCTTGTTTTCTACTAATCTGAAGTGCTTCAAGCCCATTTGCAGCTTCAAAATACTCAAGAGTTGGGTAAGAACTATTTAGTATTTCTATCAGTCCTTTTCTTAAAATTGCGTGATCGTCTGCTATTAAAACTCTCATATCATTGATTATTTGTACTTAAAGGTACAATAAGTTTTACCTTAGTCCCACCCTTTTCATGGTTTTCTATCAATAATGTACCATTAATCATATGAGCCCGTTCTCTCATTCCTGTTAATCCCAGTGAAGAATTATTGTCCTTATCGCTTTCTTTAATTCCAATTCCATTATCAATTACTTCAAGAATTAATTTTTTTTCATTTTCATAAAGAAGAGTATTTATTTCAGTAGCTTTAGCGTGTCTCATCACATTTGTTAATGCTTCTTGATAAACTCTGTAAACAGCTGTATTGATTTCCTTTTTATAGTTTCCTGTAAGGTTTTTAGAAAATAAATTACATTTAATGGAGAAGTGTTCCTCAAATTTTTGACTTTGCCATTCTATGGCTGCTTCAAGTCCAAGGTCATCAAGAACACCAGGTCTTAAATTGGATGCTACTCTTCTAACATCATTAATGGCTTTATTGATATTTTCAATCAATCTTTCTGTTCTTTCAAAATCTTCTGGAGCTCGTTTGGCAATTATATTTTTTAACCAGGATGCATCCAGTTTTATCCCTGTCAGCTGCTGTCCTAATTCATCGTGAATTTCACGTGCAATTGAGATGCGTTCTTCTTCTCTTGCTTCTTGAAGGTGGGCAGAAAAATTTCTAAGTTTTTGATTAAGATCAAGAAGTTTTTGTTCATATTCCTTTTGAGAAGTGACATCTTGCATAGCGCCAATCATCCTCAATGCTTTTCTCTCAACATTTCTTAAAACAATACCGCGATCTTTTACATAACGATAGTCTCCGTTTTTATGTAAAAAACGGTACTCAACTTCCCAATTTAACCTTTTGCTTTTTTTTAATCTCTCAATACTTTTCTTAATTCGTTCTACATCATCCGGATGGATGTTTGCAAACCAATAATTACTATGGTTGTTTTTGGTATTATGACCAAAAATAGTTTTAAAACCTTCTCCCCAGTATATTGTATTCTTATTAAAATCCCAATCCCAAATAGCATCAAAAGTTGCTTTGGTAACATATTCATAACGTTCATTACTTATAGCCAGTTGTTGTTCTGCGATTGCTTTTTCAGTAACATCCAGAACAGTTGATATTATTAAATTTTGATCAAGCAATGGAATGTTCCTGGTATTAACAATGCGTTTATCCCCTTTTTTTGTAGTAACCTCAATACCCTCCCAATGCATACGCTTTAAATCATTACTGGCGAGATCACTAAAAATTTGGTCTTTGACTTTTTTTCTATAATCAGCGTCTGGATATACCTTATCAAAAAAGCTATCCACATCTTTAAACTCACTTTTTGACCAACCATAAATTTCAGTGAAGTTTTTATTCATTAGGGTAAACTTACCCGTGTTAATGATTCTCACAGCAATACCTACAGGTAGATTGTCAAATGCTGTTTTTATAAAATAATTTTGCTCTCTCAATTCAATTTCAATTTCTTTTTGACTGGTGATATCCTGAACTGTGCCTTTAAAGACCCGAGATTCCTTTGCTTCATTATAAAATAGTTCTCCACGTTCCAAAACCCATTTAATTTTTCCATTATCCAAAACGATTCGATGTTCTTTTACAAGTGCTTGCCCCCCTTTTAAAGCTTTTTTTTGATCCACTAAATAGTCATCAATATCGTCTGGGTGTATGGATTTAAAAAAAGCATCTTGAGTAACCTTAAAGGTATTTTTTGATTTTTCCCATATTTCATAGACCTGATCAGACCAGGTTAATTCATCTTTGTTATATTCATATTCCCAATAACCTAGTTTTGCAATTTTTTGAGCTGCTTCCAGTTTTAAATTGTAATCTAAAATTGCCTGTTCTTGTTCTTTTAAAGCAGTAATATCTCGCATAGTTCCTTTAAAAACTACTTGATCATTCTCACCGTCCTTTAGCATTTTTCCAAGTTGATGGACCCATTTTAAATTTCCTTTTCTTGTAATAATTCGATATTTGACATCCTGACTTTCAACACCATCCAACGATTTGTTTGTATATAAATAGAATTTTTCTCTATCTTCAGGATGCACTGACTTAAAAAACTTCTCAATTGTGGGTTGAAAGTCATTGGGGTCTTCATCCCATATAGTAAAAATCTGACTCGTCCAGTATAATTCTTTCTCGCCTAAAGTATGTTCCCAATACCCCAGTTTTGCAATTTCCTGAGCTGTACTTAACTTTTCATTGTATTCTTCAATTTCCTCTTGAACTCTAATTCTTTCAGTAATATCCCGGGCAGAGCAAGCAACTCCAACAATTTTTTCTTCAACAACAATTGGACTGAAGTTAGTTTCTATAACTTTTTCTTCTTGGTTTTTATTGGCAGGAATTTTATTGTTAAATGTAAAAGTTTCTCCATTCAAAGCCCTTTCATAAAGGCTTTTCCAAAAATTTGTGTACTCTTTATCAAGATGAGTAGGAAGCACATCTGCTCCTTCTTTTAAAATCTCATTTGTATAGTTTTTAAATGACGTTTTAAATGCATCATTTGCAGTAAGAAATTTCAAGTCTCTACTAACGCTCCATATCAAATCTGTTGATGAATTAATAAGAGCATCTCTATTGCCTTGTTCAAAGTTTTTAATTCTTTCCTTTTGTTTTAGTTCAGTGATGTCACTTATAAAACTAATAAAGAATTCCTTTCCTTTAATTCTCACGGTGGTTATCCCTAAGGAAATATCTATTTTTTTCTTTGATTTTGTAATGGCATCAATTTCAAAGTTAGTATTTATGATGGTTCCTTTTCCGGTTTTTTTATAAGCTTGCATGCCCTGTAAGTGGCGTTCTTTGTGTTCCTCTGGAACGATAAATTGATGCATTTGTTTACCTAGTACCTCTTCTTTTTTCCAGCCAAAAATTTCCTCTGCCTTGGGGTTCCAGTTTGTGATCAAGCCCTCTTCATCCATCATAATCACAGCACTTATCGAATTATTAAAAATAGAAAGCATTTGCTCTTCACTTTTCTTTAGTTCTAATTCTGCCTCTCTTCTTTGAGAGGCATCTACACCGGTACCTAAAAGACAAATTTCTCCTTTGTATTCAATTAAGCTGCCCGTGAAATAGTGATAAATCTTATTACCGCTTTTTGATGTGAAATAGGCTTCAGCAAAACTTTCCCCTTTTTCAAAAGTTTCTTTGATTCGGCTTTCAATGTGTGAAATGTCATCTTCTTGAAAAAATTCTAAAGGATGCATTTTTTTGATTTCCTCTGCATTGTATTCAGATATTTTTTCAAAGTTGTCATTCCATAATAGGAATTCACCGTTTTGATTGAATAAATAAAATATTCCCGGGAGACTATTGATAATAGCTTCAGACAATTCTTTTTCCTCTAAAATAATATCCTCAGCTTCTTTTTTATCTGTTATATCTCTAAAATTATCCACAATGCCATTGACTGCAGGGTCATCCAATAAATTGGTAATTGAAGATTCAACCCACCTCCAGGTCCCGTCTTTATGTTTTATTCTGCTAATATGTCCCTTAATTGATATCCCCGGGTTTAGGAGAACATATAGCATTTCATCAGCAACAAAAGGTTTGTCATCATCGTGAAGTATTTCAAAAAGGTTAATTTTCATTATCTCCTCTTCACTATACCCTAAAACCGAAGTAACTGAGGGTGAAACATAAATATTTGATCCATCGGGACCAAGAATTGCTACTGAATCTAAACTGTTTTCTACCAATGCCTGGAAACGTCTTTTGTTATCCAAAATGATTTTAGATTGATGTTTTACTTGTTCTTCAAGTTCTGCAGGTTTCCTTAAAAGACTTCTTGTAATATATCCACCAAATAAACTTAAAAATAATCCCAGTATGGATAGTGCAAAAACGCCTTCCAAATAATTACCATTCCTTTCTTTTACAAAAATTTGCCATTCACCCATTGGAACTTTAACTGCTGCAGTTTGACTTTGAGTAAAATCTGCTCCAGATTCAATAAAGTATTCCATTTTATTTGTCTCAGGGTTTTGCTTTGAAAGTTGATAGTTAAAACGGTCATTGCTATTTGAAATCCCACTTAACTCTAAAAGCCTATCAAGCTGAATAACAACTGCTGCAAATGCCAGACTATCCTCTTCTACTTCCAAAGGGAGTCTACCCACAACCCCCATTCCTCCTTGTTTGAGTTCAAAAGGTCCTCCAAAATACAACGTCCCCTTTTCTGCTGCCATCAAGACTTCCTTCCCTCTGGAAGGATCTTCAACGACATTATAGCCAATAATCATTTCATTACCCTCCAGTGGATACATCTTTGTTATTACACCATTTTCTAATAGTTGAACGCCATCAACCAACTCATTTGTTTCAAGAAGTTTTTCTGCAATAAGGTCAAATTCTTCCGGAACGCCATAATTTTCTATGATAAAAGCCAGGGTTGTAGTCGTTGAAAGTGCGTAGTTTAAATTAAATTGCAATTGATCTACTACCCTATTCAGCTCCTCTGTATTTTCCTTTTCCAGTTTTGAAAGGTTTAGGATATAACGCTGTAAAACTAGTGATTGGGTAATTATAAAAATAATTACAAACACAGCTGCACTAAAAGCAACTGGATTCCTATATAAAAATGCAAAGCCTTTTTTTGGATACATTATTTTATTTATTTGTTAAAGGTAAAAAATTATATGATTTTTCCTTGTTTAATTGATAGTAGCGCATATTTTCACCATACAAACCAACTTCTTTGTACCTTTGACAAATATGTATAATCAAGATACCATTGTTGCCCTGGCCACACCTTCCGGAGCCGGTGCAATAGCAGTTATAAGGCTTTCGGGACCAGATGCAATTATTATTGGAGCATCAGTTTTTAAATCCATTCATGGGAAAGATTTAAAAAATCAACCTACACACACCATACTTCTGGGTCATATCATTGATGGAAAAAAAGTAATTGACGAAGTGCTGGCATCCGTTTTCAAAAATCCGAAATCTTACACTGGAGAAGATACTGTTGAATTTTCATGCCATGGAAGCTCATATATTCAACAAGAAATCATACAATTATTATTGCGAAAAGGATGCCGCAGTGCGCAAGCCGGGGAGTTCACATTGAGAGCTTTCCTTAACGGAAAAATGGACCTGAGCCAAGCCGAAGCCGTAGCAGATTTAATAGCAAGTGAAAATGAGGCAGCACACCAAGTCGCTATACAGCAAATGCGAGGTGGTTTTAGCAACGAAATTGCAAACCTCAGGGAAGAACTACTCAATTTTGCCTCACTCATCGAACTCGAACTCGATTTTGCTGAGGAAGATGTGGAGTTTGCAGACCGTAAACAATTTGAAGCCTTGCTTGTCAAAATTGAAAATGTTCTCAAAAAACTCATCGACTCTTTTGCCACGGGAAATGTTATCAAAAACGGAATCCCTGTAGCAATAGCCGGTGCACCCAATGCCGGAAAATCAACACTACTTAATGCACTGCTTAATGAAGAGCGTGCCATTGTATCAGACATTGCTGGTACAACACGCGATGCCATTGAGGATGAACTCACTATTAAAGGCATCGGGTTTCGATTTATCGATACCGCAGGAATAAGGGATACCATCGACACCATCGAATCAATTGGGATTTCAAAAACCTATGAAAAGATAAATCAGGCGCGACTGGTGTTGTTTTTGTTTGATGCCAATGGATATGCAAATAACTTTAAAGCACTGGAAGTTGAAATCAACAAAATCAAAAACAAATACCCACAAAAGAAAGTCTTACTAATCGCCAATAAAACCGATTTGCTCTCTAGTGAAAGCTCACAGATACTCACAGAAAAATTTCCTGATGCTATTCTAATCAGTGCTTTAAAACAAGATGGAATCGAGCAACTCAAAGAGAAATTACTTTCACTCGTTAATACCGGTGTATTAACATCCGGTGATACCATTGTGACCAATGCAAGGCACTATGATAGCCTTAATAAGGCCCTTGAAGAAATCAAAAAAGTACAACTTGGTTTGCAAGAAAATTTAAGTGGTGATCTACTGGCAATTGACATACGCCAGGCACTCTTTTATTTTGGCGAAATTACCGGTCAAGTTACTAATGATGAGCTGCTTGGAAATATTTTTGCTAATTTCTGTATCGGAAAGTAAAAAATCAATTAAACTTAAATTATGATTCACAAACAACAACTCATCAACCGTTTTATCTCCTATGTCACCATTGACACAGAAAGCAATCCCAACAGTATTACCACGCCCAGTTCAAAAAATCAATGGGAGTTGGCTCACAAACTGGTTGACGAACTCAAATCCATTGGTATGGAAGAGGTCACGCTCGATGATAACTGTTATGTAATGGCTGCTTTACCTTCAAATGTAGATTTTGAAGTACCGGTCATTGGGTTTGTTTCACATATGGATACATCACCTGACTTTACTGCAAGAAATGTTAAACCACAAATCATTGAAAATTACGACGGCAAAGACATCGTTTTAAACGAAAGAGAGAACATCATACTCTCCCCTTCTTACTTTGATGATTTATTGCAATACAAAGGGCAAACCCTTATCACAACAGATGGTACCACACTTCTGGGTGCTGATGATAAAGCCGGTATCTGCGAAATTGTTTCTGCTATGGAATATCTCATCCAGCATCCTGAAATTAACCATGGAAAAATACGTGTTTGCTTCACCCCTGATGAAGAAATAGGACGTGGTGCTCATCATTTTGATGTTGAAAAATTTGGAGCCGATTGGGCATACACCATGGACGGAAGCCAGGTAGGCGAACTCGAGTATGAAAATTTCAATGCTGCGAAAGCTGTTGTTACCATTCAGGGAAAAATAGTGCATCCCGGTTATGCCAAAGGAAAAATGATTAACAGTCAGCACATCGCGACAGATTTCATTAATTCTCTGCCACGACTTGAAAAACCAGAGCATACAGAAGGCAGGGAAGGTTTTTTTCATTTAAGTTCTGTTCAGGGTGGGGTTGACAAAACGGTACTTGATTACATTATTAGAGACCTCGATAAAAACATATTTGAAGCCCGAAAGGAAATGTTTACAAAACTGGCAACCGAAATAAATTCACAATTAGAAAACAACCTCGTTACTGTCAAACTAACTGATCAATACTTTAATATGCGTGAAAAAATTGAACCGGTCATGCACATTGTCGATATCGCTGAAGAAGCAATGATAGCTGCTGGTGTCACTCCAATTATAAAACCAATTAGAGGTGGCACAGACGGCTCACAACTCAGTTATATGGGATTGCCCTGCCCTAATATTTTTGCAGGCGGTCACAACTTTCACGGGCGTTATGAATACATACCTGTAGAAAGTATGCAAAAAGCCACAGAGGTAATTGTCAAAATTGCCAACCTTACGGCAGAAAAGTACCAATTATAAATAAAGAATAGGGAATTTTTAAATAACAACACTTCTCCTTTTTTGTTCATTTAAATAAGATATGATCACATAGTAGGTTCTTAAATTCTACGATACTAAGATTATTCCAGCTAAATAAAAGTTTTTTAACGAAATATTTTTAACTTTCCATGTTATTGCTTTTACCTTGAATCACTAATTTCTAATAGAACCTCTATGTATTATTTACTCTATCAAAAAAATGAAATAGATTTTATTGAAGAAAATATAGCGGTTCAATTAAAAGATATTTTATTCAAAAAAATCCTTTTTGAAGATAGGTCTCAAATTGATTTTGATAAAAATGACATCATACTTACATACTTAAATGATAATAACTTAAGACTTTTTTTACCTGAAGCCGCAAAAGGAAATTTAAAATTAGGAATTCTTCCACATCCAAAAATGAATTATGCAACTCTGGGGTTAGGAGTTTCAAATAAACTTGAGGAGGTTGTAAAAAATATCTTGAAGTCTCAAACAAATCATCCAATTGACTTAATGTATTGTAACGATCAAATTGTTTTTCAATCGGTTAATTTGGGCGAAGTTTTTGAACTGGTAGATGAAGGTAAACGAAAAGGATTTTATGGACAATTGTTTCGATTTTTAAAACAAATTAAAAGACTGAGGTCATTAAAACACAAACCGTTTAGCATTTTCATAAAAGATGAAAAAATAATCGACACCTCTGCGCTTGGTCTTATCGCTGTTGAACATTCTGGGGGATCAATCGTTTCAAAAAAAACTATAAAATCTGACATTAGTAATGATGGTTTACTTCACCTTTTGGTTTTAGCTCCACAATATATTTGGGAACTGGTTTGGTTCTTCTTTAAAAGTCTGCTGCCAGATTTTTTGGTTTCTAAGGAAAGACCAAATTTTATAGGTTTAATAAAATCATCTGAAGTAACCATCAAATCAACAAATTCAATTGATTTCACTATTGATGGTGAAAAATTTCAATCAGACACACTTCATTTAAAAGTTGATTTTCAATGTTTGATTGTTGTGAATCCAATAGAAGAAAATCAAATAGATAAAAATACATCACAAAAAAAATCACTCTTTATAAAAACCTTACCACAGGACGAAAAGAGAAATGAACTCATTAAGCGTAAGCTACCATGGTTAAGAAAAGCAACTTTTGAGGAGTTCAAAGAGTTATTCACTGTTTTAAATGAAAATGCCCGTTCATCAAATGCATACATAGTGATGATGATATTATCCACGCTCATTACAGCATTTGGTTTATATGCAGATTCTGCACCGGTTATTATTGGAGCTATGATACTTGCTCCGCTTATTTCGCCCATAGTATCATTTTCAATGGGTCTCATAAGATATGATTCAAATTTATTAAAGGTTAGTTTTAAAACCATTCTTATTGGAACGTTTGCTTCTTTGCTTTTTGCCTCATTTGTGAGTATCATAATTCCCTTAAAAGTAGTCACATCAGAAATAAGCGCTCGCCTCACTCCCACTCTGTTGGATTTAGGAATTGCCGTTGCATCAGGAGTTGCAGCTGCTTTTGCTCATGCTAAAGAAGGCATTGCAAAAAGCCTTGCAGGAGTTGCCATTGCAGTTGCACTTGTTCCTCCACTTGTGGTAGCAGGAGTTGGAATTGGATGGATGGACTGGGATGTTTTTTCAGGAGCCTTTTTACTGTATTTGACTAACCTTGCCGGCATTATTATGTTTGGTGGTCTCACCTTTTTAATACTTGGGTTTGCACCCTTCAAAACGGCAAAAAAAGGTCTTGTTTATTCATTGCTCATCATTTTACTTGTTTGTGTTCCACTCACTTTTTCATTTTACACAATCAAACAAGAAGCAGAAATTACCAGAACTCTTGAAGGTTTTGAAATTGAAGATATTCGATTAAAAGATGTAAGAGTGCGCTCTGGGGAAATACCTGTTATTTCAATTAAAATTGTGTCCCCAAACTCTATCCCCGATGAAAAGCTTAAAGAGATAAAAACCATAATTGAAAAAAAAATCAATCAAAAAATTGTTTTAGAAATTATTTCAGCAATTGAATTTTGAATAAACAACAAATTTTTACACTTGTAATGCTTTAGTAAACCCAAGGGGTTTGCTATCTTTGCGCTTCTTATTTTACAAATTAACCATGAAGATTTCATACAACTGGCTAAAGCAATTTATTAATTTAGACTGGAATGCAGAACAAACCGGCAATCTTTTAACAGACCTTGGGCTGGAGGTGGAAGGTATCACTCTTTTTGAATCCATAAAAGGAAGCCTTTCTGGTATTGTTGTTGGTGAAGTTTTAACTTGTGTAAAACATCCTGATGCAGATCGTTTAAAAGTCACAACTGTTAACATTGGTGATAAAAACCCCTTACATATTGTCTGTGGCGCACCCAATGTTGCTGCAGGTCAAAAAGTGCCTGTAGCTACAATTGGAACTATATTGTATAGTGACAACGGGGAATCTCTGGAAATTAAAAAAGGAAAAATAAGAGGTCAGATTAGTGAAGGTATGATTTGTGCTGAAGACGAAATGGGCCTTGGTACAAGTCATGAAGGAATTCTGGTTTTAGATAAAAAATCAATAGTGGGAACGCCTTTGTCAGAACTTTTTAAAGTTGAAACAGATCAGGTTTTTGAAATTGGCTTAACACCAAACCGCGCTGATGCCATGAGCCACTGGGGTACTGCCAGAGACTTAAGAGCCGGACTACTTCAAAAAGGAATGGCTTTGGAATTTATAACTCCTTCAAATGTTAATTTTAGAGTAGATAACAGAACTCATAAAATTAATGTTGAAGTAATAAATAAAGATTTGGCGCCAAGATATTGTGGTGTAACGATTTCAGGTATTAAAGTAGAGGAATCTCCTGCCTGGATTCAAAATCGTTTAAAAGCCATTGGTTTGAAACCAAAAAACAATATTGTAGATATTACAAACTATGTGTTGCACGACCTTGGACAGCCCCTTCATGCCTTTGATAGCAGTAAAATTAGTGGCGAAAAAATAATCGTCAAAACTCTCGCAGCAGGAACAAAATTTGTGACCCTAGATGAAGTAGAAAGAGAGCTTCATAAAGAGGACCTCATGATATGTGATGCTGAAAAACCTTTATGTATTGCAGGAATTTTAGGTGGTTTGGATAGTGGTGTCACTAAAGATACAACCAGCATCTTTCTTGAAAGTGCTTATTTCAACGCTGTGAGCATTAGAAAAACAGCTAAAAGACATGGTTTAAATACAGATGCCTCATTTAGATTTGAAAGAGGAATTGACCCAAATATTGCAGAATATGCCCTGATGAGAGCAGCTATACTCATTAAAGAAATTGCAGGCGGAATGATTACAAGTGATGTCATTGATATCTATCCAAAAAAGCAAAAAGATTTTCAGGTTTTTCTAAATTTTGAAAAAACAAACAAACTCATTGGTCAAGAAATCCCAAAAGAGACGATTAAAAATATCTTAACTTCACTAGAAATTAAAATCAATAATATTACTGAGTCTGGACTGGGTCTAACCATACCGGCTTATCGAAATGATGTAACCCGCGAGGCAGATGTAGTTGAAGAAATTTTACGGGTTTATGGCTACAACAATATTGATTTTAAAGAAAAATTAAACGCTTCAATCTCAAAAACATCACAAAATGAAGACTATCAAATTCAAAACAAAATTGCCGCTCAATTAAACGGCCAAGGATTTTATGAAATGATGGCCAATTCTTTAACCTCAACAAAGCACAATAAACTAGTTGATGTTGTGGATGAAGAAACAACCGTTAAAATGCTTAATCCACTGAGTCTTGATTTATCTGTGATGCGTCAAAATATTTTAATTTCTGCTTTGGAAGCCGTGGCTTTTAATAGAAATCGAAAAAGAAATGACCTTAAATTGTTTGAATTTGGCAAAACATATCATCAAGTAGAAAACATTAGAACTGAACAAAAACACTTATCAATAACCATATGTGGAAACAGAAACAAACCGCATTGGAACAGTGCTAATAAGAAAAGTGATTTCTTTTTAATGAAAGGAACTGTAGATGCTGTATTAGATCGTTTAGGAGTGAACTTCAAAACAAATCCAACTCTCGATAGCCCTATTTTTAGCGAAGGATTATCTTATGAAAATAATGGAAAATTAATTGTATCCTTCGGTGTTGTCAAAAAGAATATAAGCAATCACTTTGAAATAGATAGCGAAATATTGTTTGCAGACTTTAATTGGGATGAGCTTTTAAGGCAAATTCAAAATAAAACCTTATCTCTAAAAACAATACCCAAATTTCCGGATGCAAACCGAGATTTTGCTTTATTAATAGAAAATAAAGTCACTTTTCAAAGCATTTATGAAATTGCTATAAACACTGAAAAAAACCTTTTGAAAGACATTCAACTATTTGATGTCTATGTTGGAAAAAATTTACCAAAAGGAAAAAAGTCTTATGCTGTTAGTTTTACCTTAAGAGATGAGAAAAAAACTTTGACAGATAAACAAATTGATAAGGTGATGAATAAATTACGGCAACAATTTGAATCACAACTTGGAGCAGAATTGAGATAAAAAAACGCTTTCTTTTAAGAAAGCGTTTTAAATAGCAAGTTAATTTCCCTTTAAGACTTTGGTAAAACTACTGTATCAATAACGTGTATAACTCCATTTGATTGGTGTACATCAGCTATTGTTACTAAAGCAGTCCTTCCATTTTCATCAGTAAGTTGGACATTTCCATCTTTAATTTTTGCCATTAATTGGCCGCCTGCTACTGTTTTAAAAGTAGCCGTTCCGTTTCCTTTTTTAATAGCAGCTACAACTGCAGCAGCATCAAATTTTCCTGAAAGCACATGATAAGTCAATACACCTTGTAACGCTTTTTTATTTTCTGGCTTTAAAAGTGTTTCAACTGTTCCATCAGGCAGCGCTTCAAAGGCTTGGTTAACCGGAGCAAATACAGTAAAAGGTCCTTCAGACTGTAAGGTCTCAACTAATCCTGCTGCAGTTACAGCTGCAACAAGTGTGGTGTGATCTTTTGAGTTTACAGCATTTTCTACAATGTTTTTTGTGGGATACATTGGTGCACCCCCTACAGTTTTAACATCTGCTTTTTTGTTCATTTGGTTTTGTGCAAATCCAGTAGTTCCAATTATCAAGGAAAGAACAAGCACAACAGAACTAAATAAATTTTTCTTTTTCATAACATTTTTTTTAAATGATTAATTAATGGTTTCTAAATTTATATACGAAATAAATGTTCTTTTGGTTTTTCAAAAAACAAGTAATTGTAAATAATGTTTAAAGATACGTATAAACCTTTAAACAAAAATACTATTAGGAATCAATTAGCAATCTTTTAACTAGATGTTAACTTGTTGAGAAGAAGAACTATAAATTATTTTTTATGCGGAATTGCCAGGCCATCTGTGATATGAAAAAAACCCTTATTATGCCTGAAATTTGTGTCTATTAATTTATTTTTTACTCCATTATCTGCATAAATAATAATCTGGTTATCTTCCAACATAAATCGCACCGTTTTATCATTTAATGTTCTAAAGCTTGCAGTGCCAAAGCCATCAGTTATTGCTTTTCTAATGGAATGATCATCTACTCGTCCGGGAATCACATAAAAAGAAACAGTTTCTGTTAATAGTTCTTTATTTGAAGAAGAAAGCAAGGCTTTACGCTCTTTATCATTGAATTGATCAAAAGCCCTGTTATCTGAAAGGAAAACGGTCACCATTTCTTCATTTTGTATTAATTCATCAAAGTTGATAATTTTAAAAAGGCTTGTGATATGTGAAAAGGATGGAATTTCAAAAAGGTTCTCAGACAAACTTAAATTTGAGTTTATTGAGAACTCACCCATTTTTTTAATTATCTCACGAGAGTCAGTCGTTTTGTATTTACTTTGGGAAAAACAAGTGCTTACGGTTATTATAAATAGAACTGACACAAGTAGTTTTGATTTATTCAATTGTTGCATTGCATTAGGTTTAGACTGTAAATATACAAATATCACTTTAGGTAACATAACGACAGATTAAATGATATGGTATAACTTAGTATAGTGTTAAAAATTTGTTTGTTTAAAGAGTTGGATTTATTTTTATTCTAAAAATGCTATGATACCTTCTACAAATCTTGAATCCTCTTTGTTTAAGATAAGAAAGCAAAGAGTTTTCTCTCAGAAAAAGTCTAAAATCAAATTAGTTGAACAAAAAAACGTGATAAATAACGTTAACTTATTTAACATTGAAAAGCTCGAATCAAATCGCATTTTTCAGTTAGAAGACATAAAATCACTATGTATTACATACAGACTTCGGTTTTTGGACTACACTCTTTTTAAAGGAAGCATTCCCTCTGAGGCAATTGACAAGATTAAGAATTTAGAAAAAGTACATCAAACAGAGATTCAAAATTTAAAAATTGTGGCTCCCTCTAAAATGTTTCGATTAAAAAATGCAGACGATCCTTTGCTTTTTGTATCAATGGGCAACGACCTGTATTACCTTGTTCACAAGTGGGGAAATGATTTACATCCATTAAGAAAACTTTTTATGTGGCCTTACAAAAATTTTGAAAATTTGGTCTTTACTATTTTCTTAATCAGTATTTTTCTAACACTTCTTATTCCTGATGGATTATTTTCAAAAGAACAATCTATAAATCAAACATTTATTGTATTTTTATTTATGTTTAAGTGGGTTGCTGCTATTGTTTTGTTTTATGGTGTGGCACTTGGCAAAAATTTTAATAACCAAATGTGGAATAGTAAATATTTTAATGCTTAGTGATATGGATGAAGAAATTGATGACTATACTAGAATCTATACAGGATCTACTGTTTTTATCAAAATGCTTCAAAGCAAACTTGAAGAAATTGATGTATTTCCCATTGTGAAAGACGATTTATCAAGTGGCACTTGGGGTGGATTTGGTGGTGTTCCGGGGATGATTCAGCTTTTTGTACACCGTGATGAATATGACAAAGCAAAAGCAGTTGTTGATAGCGCCCTTGAAGATTTGGATAAAGATTAATTAATCATTTTCATTCAAATAGCATTTTTTCTTACTCAAAATGTAATTTTAATCCTTTATTTTTTATTTTTGTCGGTAGTATTTACTGAATATCAATAAGATATGAATAAAAAAAACTTATTTATTATTGTAATTGTTGCTATTACAATAGCTATTTTAACCTTTTTACTCTTGAGGTTAATTAACTTGAGTGATAATAATGCAATCATTGGTGGAGCCTCAGGAGGAGTTGTTGGAGCATTAATAGGCAGCAGACTTAAAGTCTCTTAAACTTCATCATTTAATTATAAAACGCTAATTTATATCTTTATTTAGTTTTAACCCACTAGTAGTTTTTTTTTATAAAAAACATTATTGGTTTCCATACATTTTTTTACGTAACTCTTTTATTTTTGAGTCTTCCATGTACTCATCAAAAGTGGTATGACGATCAATAATTCCGCCGGGAGTTAACTCTATCACTCTATTCCCCACAGATTGTGCAAATTCGTGATCGTGAGTGGTCAATAGCACTGTTCCTTTAAAGTTTTTCAATGAGTTGTTAAACGCTGTTATAGATTCAAGATCGAGGTGATTTGTTGGCTCATCAAGCATTAAAACATTTGCTCGCATCATCATCATTCTGCTTAACATGCAACGTACCTTCTCTCCTCCAGACAATACATTTGAAGTTTTTAAAGCTTCTTCCCCGCTAAAAATCATTTTTCCTAAAAAGCCCCTTAAATAAACTTCTTCACGCTCTTCTTCGGTTTTGGCCCACTGTCGTAACCAATCAACTAGAGAGAGTTTATTTTCAAAAAATTTTGAATTATCAAGCGGCAAGTAACTCTGCGTTGTAGTAATACCCCAATTAAATTTACCACTATCCTGTTTGAGGTTGTTATTTAATATTTCATAAAAGGCTGTTGTTGCTCTAGAATCTTTAGAGTAAACCACAACTTTATCTCCTTTTGAAAGATTGAGATTTACATCTTTAAATAAAAGCTCACCATCCAATGTGGAACTCAGATTTTCAATATTTAAAATTTGATCTCCGGCCTCACGCTCTCTTTCAAAAATAATTGCCGGATAACGCCTGCTTGAAGGTTTAATTTCTTCAATATTGAGTTTCTCAATCATTTTCTTTCGCGAGGTAGCCTGTTTAGACTTGGCAACATTTGCACTAAATCGCATAATAAATTCTTGCAGTTCTTTTTTCTTTTCTTCAGCTTTTTTATTTTGTTGAGAACGCTGTCTGGCAGCAAGTTGACTGGACTCATACCAAAAAGTATAATTTCCGCTATAATGATTTATTTTACCAAAATCTATATCGCTAATATGAGTACAAACCGAATCAAGAAAGTGACGGTCGTGAGAGACTACAATCACACAGTTTTCATAATTGGCTATAAAATTTTCAAGCCAATTGATGGTTTCATAATCCAAATCGTTTGTGGGTTCATCCATAATCAAAACATCAGGATTTCCAAAAAGCGCTTGAGCTAGTAATACTCTTACTTTTTGCTTTCCATCTAGATCTTTCATCAGTGAATAATGCACACTTTCAGAAATCCCAAGATTGGATAATAAAGCGGCTGCTTCACTATCTGCATTCCATCCATTCATTTCTTCAAACTTTACTTGAAGTTCTCCAATTCTATCTGCGTTTTCATCAGAATAGTCCTCATAAAGTTTGTCTATTTCTTTTTTGATTTCAAACAATTCTTTATTACCCATAACAACAGTTTCCAAAACCTGAAAATCATCATAGGCATTGTGATTTTGTTCAAGAACAGACATTCTTTTTCCGGGTTCTAAATGAACCTGTCCCGAAGTGGGATCCTCTTTGCCTGAAATTATTCTTAAAAAAGTGGATTTACCGGAACCATTTGCTCCAATGATTCCATAACAATTCCCCTGAGTAAAGGTGCTGCTCACCTCATCAAACAAGACTCTTTTACCAAATTGAACAGATAAATTTGAAACTGATAACATATTCTTTTTTTTAAATAGGGCGCAAAATTAAGTATTTACTCGCTTAAAGCGAAAGATTAACGTTTTATTTATCGTTTTAACTCACAATTAACATCCAAATACAACCTCAAATTATACATTTGTTTGTTAAGTATATTTACAACTTGGCCGCGTATGAGTAGATTTTTATTTTTAAGCCTCACCTTTTTAGTCTTTTACTCTTGTGACTTTGATAAGTCTCAGGATGAAAAAGGTGCTTGGATAGGTGGAGAAATAATCAACCCTAACTCAAAACATGTCATCCTCTCCAAAAATGAAAAAATAATAGACACGATAAGTCTGGATCAAAACAATCGCTTTTTATATTACATAGATAATGTAGAAAAGGGTTTGTATAATTTCATCCACAATGAATACCAAATGGTCTATCTAGAACCCGGTGACAGTCTTATGTTACGATTAAACACCATCGAGTTTGATGAGTCTTTAGCATTTACAGGCAAGGGTGCTGAACGCAATAATTTTCTCATCAACATGTTCATTCACAATGAACTAGAAAACCAAAGGATGAGACCATTTTATCAACTTCCAGTTGAGGAGTTTCTCACAAAACTGGACTCTATGAAGAATTTAAGGTTGGAAAACCTCGAGAGGTTTATCCAAAGAGTTAAGCCTTGTGAAGCATTTCACAAAATTACAATGGGAAATATCACTTATGATTATTTTGACAAGAAAGAAATATATCCCTATGCCCATTATGGTAGAAATCAAGTTTCAAAAGCGCAACTTCCCAATGATTACTATGATTTTAGAGAAAATATAGATTACAACAGTAAAGAACTCCAGTCATACTACACCTATTATCGTTTTAAGCAACGTCATTTTGATTTTTTGTCCTATGAAGCTTATAAAAATCAATACCCATATAACAGCGATTCATTTATTCATATTTCAAACAAGCTCAATGCAATTGACTCGCTTGTCAATTTAACTGAATTCAAAAACAGTTTGCTAAAAACCTCCATAAGACGATTTATCATCAATTGTAAAAATCCTGATGAAGAAAAAGCAGCACTTGAACTTTATTATAAATTAAGCTCTGACGAAAGCCATAAAGAAGAAATTAAAAAAATATCTGAAGCTTCATTAAAATTAATGCCCGGCAATGAGTTACCTCAACTAAGTTTTCTTGACCTTAATGACAATAAGCACACGTTTACATCTCTTATCAAAAAGCCAACAATTATATTTTTCTGGTCCATTCACTCATTAAACCATCTAAAAGAGGTGCACTCAAAAGTAGATGAATTAAAGCAAAAATACCCTGAGTTTGATTTTATTGGCTTTAATACAAATGATGATATTAAAATTTGGAAGCAAACAATTAATAGACACGGCTTTGATAAGAATTCTGAATTTAGATTTGACCAGCCTGATAAAGCAATGGAACAATTAGTAATAAATAGTATAAATAAAGCAATGATTGTTGACTCAGATGGAATCATCATTGACAATTTTACAAATCTTTTTAGCGTTATATTTGAAGAGCAACTATTAGGAATTCTTAACCAATAAAAAAAGCTTTCCAATTTCAGAAAGCTTTTTCATATAGTTGATTCTATTCTATTTAATTAATTACCCTTTTTATAATCAGCAAGAAACTGTTCTAAACCTATATCTGTTAAAGGATGTTTTAACAATCCTAAAATTGATGACAGCGGTCCGGTCATAACATCTGCTCCCAGTTTTGCACAATCAATCACGTGCATCGTGTGCCTCACAGATGCCGCTAGAATTTCTGTATCAAAACCATAATTGTCATAGATCATTCTTATTTCTGCAATGAGGTTTAAACCGTCTGTTGAAATGTCATCAAGACGACCAATAAAAGGGGAAACATAAGTGGCTCCCGCTTTAGCAGCTAGAAGCGCTTGACCTGAAGAAAAAACAAGCGTACAATTTGTTCTGATTCCTTGATCTGTAAAATATTTGATGGCCTTTATTCCTTCTTTAATCATGGGCACTTTTACGACAATTTGTTCATGCAAGCCCGCCAGTTCTTCACCTTCTTTAACCATTCCTTCAAAATCGGTTGCTATGACCTCTGCAGAAACATCACCATCAACAATATTGCAAATTGCAACATAATGCTTTAATATATTATCTCTTCCGGTGATTCCCTCTTTTGCCATTAAAGAAGGGTTTGTGGTGACACCATCAAGAATACCCAGATCTTGTGCTTCTTTTATTTGGTCTAAATTTGCTGTATCGATAAAAAATTTCATAATGCACTTTAGTTTTAGAATGTGTTGTAAAATTAATTAAGATAATTGGTGAATGATATAATTTACAAAATAATTATCAAACACTTTTGTTGATAACTACTTCAATTTATAATGTTTCATCAACATTTTTTCATAGGTTTTTCCGGGAAGAATATTTTTTAAAAAAACCGAGAATTTTTGCATAAAATCGCCCACTTTATACCGAACTCCAGGGTTATTTAACTCCACAATTTTATAAATTGCTTTTGCCATTTCCAAGGGATCTTTTCCGGTATCAACATGTGAATTCATCAAACTAAGGGTGTTACCATAATCCTTTTTATAGGGCGATTGTTCAATCAAAGGAGCGTGGTAGCGACCAGAGGCTATGTTTGTAGCAAAATCTCCCGGAGCAACATTGGTAAATTCAATACCAAATTGTTTGGTTTCCATGCGCAGTGCTTCAGTAGTAATATCAAGAGCAGATTTACTGGCTGAGTAGAATCCCCTGTAAGGCAATCCCATGTAAGCAGCGATGGATGTGATGTTAATTACCAAACCCGATTTTTGCTTTCGCATAAGCGGAAGCACTGCCTTGATGACTCTTAAAGGACCATAAAAATTGGTTTCAAATGCGGCTTTAATCTCTTCTTCAGGCGTTTCTTCAATGGGGCCTGTGATACCCACACCGGCATTGTTTATCAATACGTCAATTTGCCCTGCCTCGTTTATAAGCTTTTCAATAAACTGAATTACAGAAGTATTATCTCTAACATCTAGCTGAAACAAAGGAAAGTTTGAGTTTGGATACTTCTCCGGGTTGCGACTGGAACCAAAAACACGATACCCCTTTTTACAAAAAACTCACCAATTGATTTTCCAATTCCTGATGAAGCTCCTGTAATACAAATCACTTTTGACATAAAAGATTTATTTCTGCAAATATCTGATAATTTTGGCGATTTTGGTGTGAGGATTTAAATTGAAATTGAAAGGAGATTTATTTTTTGAAACCATGGCTTATGATTATTCAAAAAACAACTGGTATTGTTTTTTCAAAAAAAAAGGAAATAAAAAATGGCAAGCTACCTACATCACACCGCTACGACCATTTACCTTTGCTGCGTTCCCGCCCTGGAGGATTCAACAGGAGCTGGTTGTGTAGGACTTGCCATTGCAAAGATACTACCTTTTTAACCTTTTGCAAGAAATTTTTTAATAATTAAAACTTTAAATTTTAGTTGCAAAGACTACCTTTGTAAGCATTTTAAAAACAAACATCTAAAAGTAGAAAACAATGAAGTTAATGCCTCTCCTCATTTCCATTATAACACTACTGTTATTCTCCTGTAACAACACTTCCAAAGACGAAGTTACATTTCACATAAAGATAAAAGATCCAAAAAAATCCTATAAAAGCAGTGAAAATTTATCTGTAAGCCTTGAAAATACTCAAAATAAAAAGGCAGACTCTGTTGTGTTTTATATTGATGAAAACCGTTTGGGTTCAGCTTCTATTGATAAACCCTTTAGCTTTTCATTAGAAAATCAAAAACTGGGAAACAGGATTTTGCACGCAAAAGTGTATCTCGACAAGAAAACTGAAACACCCTCAAAAGACCTCTATATACTTGCATCAGAAAGACCCAAACTTTATGGTTATAAAATTATCAATACCTATCCTCACGACATAGAAGCATACACCCAGGGACTGGAATTTCAAGGTGACTATTTATATGAAAGTACAGGACAATATGGAAAATCTTCACTTCGAAAAACAGATTTTAAAACAGGTGAAATAATCAAACAAATAGACCTTGATAAAGCTTATTTTGGTGAAGGAATCACCATACTCAATAACAAAATTTATCAACTTACATGGAGAGAAAACACCGGATTCATATACAACCTGGAAACCCTTGAAAAAACAGGCAGTTTTGTTTATTCAAAAAGCAATGAAGGCTGGGGGTTGTGCAATGATGGTGAGACAATTTATAAAAGCGATGGTACTGAAAAAATTTGGACATTAAATAAAGACAACCTAACAGAAGAAAGCTACATTGAGATTTACACAAACACAAGTAGAATTAAAAGTGTTAACGAACTCGAGTGGGTAGATGGAAAAATATATGCTAACATTTTTCAACAAAACGCCATTGCTATTATCAATCCAAAAAATGGAGCTGTTGAAGGAGTTATAGATTTGAGCGATTTACAATCCAAGGTAAAACAACATCAATTTTTAGATGTTTTAAACGGTATCGCTTATAAAGGTGATAAAAACCGCTTGATAGTCACAGGAAAAAACTGGGATTCACTCTTTGAAATTGAAATATTTGAAAAGTAGCCATAAACCTTTTAAATTTTTTAAAGCTGTTTTATAAATTCTTCAATTAACTTTTATTGAATTGCCTCTACCCACTCAATCGCTCAACGAGCACCGGGATAGAAACCCGGTAAAGAATCAAAGCCACAAAAAACAAAGGAATACAACAAGCTATCACGATTAAAAAATAAGTGAGATACTCAGGTGTTGTACCCACTGCAAGATCCCTTCCGGTTAAGATGATGGGTGTTAAAGGATTCCATTCCATTAGGGTTTTCATCAATCCCTCTTTTGGTATCGCATAAACAACAGGTGTTGCATACATCAAAAATTGCATCCCAAAGGAAATTATTTTTCCGATATCTTTGTACAACATTCCCAAAGGAGTAATAAATAAACCAATGGTAGTCCCTATAAGGAGACCCCCTAAAATTGCAAACGGAAACAACAATAAACTCCAATGTATTCCCACCCCAAAAACAAATACAAAAACCAGTAACAAAATCACCTTTATAGAGGTATTGAAAAGCAATTTATAAATCCCCGAAATAATCAAAGCTTCTTTTGGAAAATTAATTTTCGAAAGTATTCCCCTGGCACTGTTAGTGCTGGCCATTGGAGAATTAATTGCTTCGGTAATAATAGACCATAGAAGCGTACCACAAAAAACATAAAGAGGATAAGGAATACCGGTATCTGAAAGACGCACAGTGCCGGTGCCGTTCAAAACAATCCACACCATAGCCGTCGCTAGCGGAGTGATAAAAGCCCATAAAATACCAAAATAAGACTGTCTGTATTGTGCTTTTATATCACGCACGGCCAGTTGACGCGCTAAAAATCTTGAGTTGACAATATCCTTTAAGCTTTCTCGTAAAAGCTTTCCAATATGTAGATTATTTTCCTTTTGGTAAATGCGTGTTTCCAAGGGGACCATCTGGGTTTTATTGATGTTGCTAATATAGGAAAATGTTTCGTGTTTAAGTTTTGTATGATGTAAATTACTGTTCAACTAAAGTTTACTTAATGTTAGAAATTTGGAATTTTCATCCTACAGCTTTCTGCTAAAAAAACCTTATTTTTGTAAAAAATTAATGACTATGCTTAAAGCCGGAGTTATAGGTGCCGGACACCTTGGAAAAATTCATTTAAAACTGCTACAGCAATCAGAAAAATATGAGTTGCTTGGATTTTATGATGCAGATGATACTATTAGAAAAAAAATAGCTGAAGAATTTGGATATAAACCCTTTGAAACTCCTGAAGCTCTAATTGAAGCTTGTGATATGATTGATGTGGTTACACCCACTTTATATCACTTTGAAACCGCTAAAAAAGTATTGAAAGCCGGCAAACATTTGTTTATAGAAAAACCTATAACAACCACCCTAGCTGAAGCTGAGGAATTAATCCAACTAGCAATTAAGCACGGTGTAAAAGGCCAAGTGGGTCATGTGGAACGATTTAATCCGGCATTTATGGCTGTCAATCATATGATAGATAATCCCATGTTTATTGAAACGCATCGCCTGGCAGAATTCAATCCGCGGGGAACAGATGTTTCAGTAGTTTTAGATTTGATGATTCATGATATTGATGCCATTTTAAGCGTGGTGCGTTCAAAAGTGAAAGACATTCACGCCAGTGGGGTATCAGTCATTAGTGAAACCCCTGATATTGCCAATGCCCGCATCGAGTTTGAAAACGGTTGTGTAGCCAATCTTACGGCAAGCCGCATTTCGTTGAAAAACATGAGAAAATCTCGCTTCTTTCAACGTGATGCCTATATTTCTGTCGATTTTCTCGAAAAGAAATGTGAAGTAGTCAAAATGAAAGATGCACCTGAAACCCCGGGAGATTTTGATATGATACTCCAAAATGCCGAGGGTATTAAAAAGCAGATTTATTTTGACAATCCAAAAGTGGCTCCAAACAATGCCATCCTTGATGAGCTCAATACCTTTGCAGATGCTATCAACAATAACACCACACCGGTTGTCCCCTTAGAACAAGGAACAGACGCTTTGAGAGTGGCAATGATGATATTAGAAAATTTTAAAAAAAATATAATTGAAGTATAATTAAAAAATCGTTCCCGCTTCTTATGCGGGCCATTATTATGAAAAATGTTGCAGTTATTGGAGCCGGTACTATGGGAAACGGCATCGCACACACTTTCGCGCAAAGCGGATACAAAGTTCAACTCATTGATTTATCTGAAGAATCACTTAAACGAGGCCTAGCTACTATCACCAAAAACCTGGATCGTATGCTGGCAAAAGAAAAAATCACAGATGCTCAAAAAGCTGAAACTTTAGGAAACATTACAACCTTTACCAATTTGGAAGAAGGTGTTGAATATGCAAGCCTTGTCGTTGAAGCCGCGACTGAAAATGTGGATTTAAAACTCAAAATTTTCAAAGACCTTGATACTTTTTGTCCGGAGGATACCATTTTAGCCACCAATACCTCTTCAATTTCTATAACAAAAATAGCAGCCGCTACTTCCAGACCCCAACAAGTTATTGGGATGCATTTTATGAACCCGGTGCCCATTATGAAACTCGTTGAAATTATCAAAGGGTACAACACATCACCTGAGGTTTATCAAACAGTTGCCGAACTTTCAAAAAAACTCGGAAAACTACCCGTTGAAGTAAACGATTATCCCGGCTTTGTTGCAAACCGTATCTTGATGCCTATGATCAATGAAGCTATAGAAACACTCTACAACGGAGTTGCCGGCGTGGAAGAAATTGACACTGTTATGAAACTGGGAATGGCTCACCCAATGGGACCTCTTCAGCTTGCTGATTTCATTGGCCTTGATGTTTGCTTGTCCATCCTTAATGTTATGTATGACGGATTTAAAAACCCAAAATATGCGCCTTGTCCCTTGCTAGTTAATATGGTGATGGCCGGAAAGCTGGGTATAAAGAGTAAAGAAGGCTTTTATGATTACAAGGACACGCCAAAAGCAGAAAAAGTAGCTGCTATGTTTTCTTAAAAAAAGATTAGAAAAGCTCAAAAAGACAACTCAAAAGGTTGTCTTTTTTTATTGGATTTTTATCAAAAATGAATAAGGCAATTCGTAAATTTGTAGTACTAAAAAATCTTATTGCAACTATGGAATACAGAATTGAAAAAGATACGATGGGCGAAGTAAAAGTGCCTGCTGATAAATTATGGGGAGCACAAACAGAACGATCAAAAAATAATTTTAAAATTGGCACCCAAGCATCTATGCCTCTTGAAATCATTTATGGTTTTGCCTATTTAAAAAAGGCTGCTGCATATACAAACAGAGAATTGGGTGATTTAACTTCAGAAAAACGTGATTATATATCAAATGTATGTGACGAAATTCTTGAAGGTATCCACGATGACCAATTTCCACTAGTGATTTGGCAAACCGGAAGCGGTACCCAAAGCAATATGAATGTCAATGAAGTCATAGCAAATCGTGCGCATCAATTGGCAGGAAAAATAATTGGAGAAGGAGAAAAAACATTGCAACCCAACGATGATGTAAATAAATCCCAATCTTCAAACGATACTTTCCCAACAGCAATGCATATTGCAGCTTATAAAAAAATAATTGAAGTAACCATACCGGGAGTAACTCAATTAAGAAATACGCTTAAAGCGAAATCTGAAGCTTTTAAAGATGTCGTAAAAATTGGTCGTACTCATTTGATGGATGCCACTCCCCTAACTTTAGGACAGGAATTTAGCGGATATGTATCCCAACTCGACCATGGCTTAAAGGCATTGAACAACACACTTGACCATCTTTCAGAAATTGCTTTGGGAGGTACTGCTGTAGGAACAGGAATCAATACCCCAAAAGGTTACTCAAAACGAGTTGCTGAATATATTGCAATGTTTACCGGTTTGCCCTTTAAAACAGCAGATAATAAATTTGAAGCTCTTGCTGCACATGATGCCATTGTTGAAACACACGGTGCATTAAAACAACTTGCTGTATCTTTGAACAAAATAGCTAATGATATTAGAATGCTGGCAAGTGGACCTCGAAGTGGAATTGGTGAATTAATCATTCCGGCTAACGAACCGGGATCTTCTATTATGCCCGGAAAAGTAAACCCAACGCAATGTGAAGCCCTCACTATGGTATGTGCTCAAGTTATTGGTAATGATATGGCAATTACTGTTGGCGGTATGCAAGGCCATTATGAACTAAATGTTTTCAAGCCTGTTATGGCTGCAAATATTTTGCAATCTGCACAATTAATCGGTGATGCTTGTATCTCATTTGATGAGCACTGTGCAAAGGGAATTGGAGCAAATCACAAGGTCATAAAAACACAATTAAACAATTCCCTAATGCTGGTAACCGCATTGAATCCAAAAATTGGTTATTACAAAGCTGCAGAAATCGCCAATACAGCCCATAAAAATGGGACTACTCTGAAAGAGGAAGCTGTCAATTTAGGCTATCTTTCTGAGAAAGAGTTTGATGAATGGGTAAAACCCGAAAATATGACACACTAAATGTTAATTTTTTTAACATTTTTATTTTTATCATTTAATCTGTAATTACTTCTTTTAATATTTCATAAATAACTGTTATAATGTATTTTATGACTTGATATATATCGTTATTTCTTTCCATATTTTTCAATTCAAGTCACTATCACAAATATGTTAAATTTAAAATATTATCGATAAAGTGTTATTTTTTTAGGTTAAAGTGATTTTTTATCTATATTAGTAATCCCAAATCGTATTAAAATTTAACCTATGAGAACTATTTACTTTAGTGTTTTACTGCTTTTTTGTGCCAATTTATATGCTCAAAAATCGGTTCAATTTTTAAAGGAAACACAGCCTAATTTCCAAATTGAGGATATAAAAAATGCTGACTTTAAACCTTTTAGCAAGAATAACTTTGGTTTAGAAAATGGTGCATATTGGTTTAGAATAACCAATAAAGCAAACTCCGGAAGTGTGCTACATATACCAACTGCACACATAAACGATTTAAAATTGTTTTCTGCTTCAAAAAAACAAATTGAAGAAATTTCTTACACGAGATATCCCTCTTTTCGTTTGGATGAGTTTGAGGAATATCCAATTTATTTATACATAAATTTTGAAAAAGAAGCGCATTTTCCAATACAAATAACTTCAGAAGAAAATTATGCAAAAGCAAATCAGCAGTCTTTGTTTAAGTTGGGCTCATACTATGGTTTTGCAGTTATGGTAATCATCATTAATCTCATGTGCTTTTTCTTATTTGATGAAAAGGTGTTTTTGTATTACAGTGCCGTTTTAACAACAATCACATTATCCTTCTTTTATAGTGATGGGCTTTTCAGACTAATGGGCTATGATTCTGTTTTTACAATCAAATATCTGGAACCTTTACTGCATCTTTCTGTAGCTTTATTTGCTTCACACTTTGCAACTAAATTTTTAAAACTCGATGATTTAATGCCAAAATTGAAATGGTTTACAGCGATTTTAATTGGAATAGCAATACTATCATTTAGTAGTTATTGGGTAACAAATGAATGGGTTTTTGCTGCAATTGGTAATGCCTTTATTTGGGCTGTTTTGTTGAATTACTTAATAGCAGGTGCTTTCTTGTTTAAAGAAAAAGTCTATGCCAGATTTTATGTTATTGCATATAGTTTACTTTTCATCTTAATGGTAGATTATTATGTTTTGACAGGATTTGGGATTACCTTTTTAGGAGTTTCACCTGTTCATATAAAGACTGCAGGCATTATTGAAATGCTGGTTTTAACTTATGCTATTATGTACAGAATGAGAGCTTTAAAAGAAGAAAATGAAATGATGCAAATTGAAATGAGGCTTTACCTAAAACGTATTGAACTCTTGAGAAGTCCAGATAACATACAAATGGTTGATGATTTATATCTTGAGAACCTAGTCAATCTTCACGATTTAAGTAATCTGGAAACAAAAATTTTAACACATATTTCTAAGGGAAAAGACAATGCTAAAATTGCTATAAAACTAAACATCAGTGAAAAGGAAGTAGAAAAAATAACCAAACAACTCTATAAAAAACTTGACATTAGTGAACAAATTCAGGAAGATCAGCGAATGATTGATGAACAACCTGATTATGTTTACAATTAAAGATTGCTAAGCTATTTTAAGGGTTTCCTGTTTTGTCTATATTTACAAACCGGAAATCCTTGTCATATGCCCATTTTTAAAAAATCGTTCATTTCACTTGTTATACTGGCTTATATGCCGGTTTTAATTTTCTTGAGCATTGGGTTCTTTTATACAACTCAAACCAAGTATTTAATTAAGGAATTTGTAGAGTTTTTTCTTTTTTCAACTGTACTATATGCTATTGGAATTGTCCTCTTTAGAAGAGTTTTAAGGATATCGTGGTGCTACTTTTCTATTAGTTTTCTTTTTTTGATTTCGTTTCTAAAAACCGCTTTTTATTACTTATATCAATCAAAGCTCACCATATCTGCATTCTACATTCTTTTTGAAACAACGGGTTCTGAATCTTCACAATTTCTGACTACATTTTTTGATTTAAAATTGTTAATTATTTCCATTGTATTCATACTTTTTTTATTACTTACTTTTAAACAATTAAATTATTTGTACAAGAAAGAAAAATCACTTTTTTACCTTCCAAAATTTAATCTTTTGGGGATAGGTGTTTATCTGGTTCTACTTATTGGCATATTAAGTTCCATCTATCTCATAAACTGGAAATTAAAACACAATAACATCATCTATCTTGCAAAAGATGCTTATGTAACTTATCAAGAAGCTCAAACCCTTTTTCAATCTAGTCTTGTCAAACAAACAAATGAAGAGTTGAAAAATATTTCAGCACTTGATGAGTCCCAGACCTATGTGGTGATTATTGGTGAATCTACCTCCTCAAGAAATATGGGGCTTTATGGATATTATCGCGACACCAATCCCTTGCTCTCAGAAATCAAAGATGAGTTATTGATATTTAACGATGTGATATCTCCTCATACACATACCATACCCTCACTCAACAAAGTGTTATCACTTTCCAATTATGAAAATCCTGATGTTATTCACTGCGGGAGTGTGGTTCAACTCGCAAATGCAGCCGGTTTTTCTACATATTGGATTTCAAATCAACAGCCCATTGGAATTCATGAAACATTGGTTACAGCCATTAGTAAAGCCACCAAAGAACAGTTTTTTACCAATGCACTAACTAATAAACAATTAGAACATGATGAAATGCTTTTGCCATTTATTGAGCAAGTTTTGAATAAAAAAGAACTTAAGAAAATTATTTTTGTGCATCTTTATGGAGCACATATTGCCTACAAATTTTCTTACCCCCCAAGATTTCAAAAATTCACTGATACCCCCATCACAAAATTCCCATCAGCTAAAAGCACTGAGCAAATAAATCATTATGACAATGCCATTTTATATAATGATTTTATCGTTAGATCAATTATCGACCAGGTAAAGAAGCGGGAAGAAAACGCCTATGTTATCTATTTTTCAGACCATGGCGATGAGGTTTTTCAGGATATAGATTTTGTGGGACATAATGAATACCACGCTACTAAACCAATGTTTGAAATCCCTTTTATTGTTTGGACTTCAGAGAAGTTTAAAAACTCTTTTCCAAATTTTGACACCTTAAAAAGGTATCAAAACAGAAGATATATGCTTGATGATTTCATTCATAGTTTTTCAGATATATCCAAAATTAATTTCAACCAGTTTCAACCGGAAAGAAGCATCTTCAACAAGTATTTTAAAGACCGAAAAAGAATCATTAAAAAAAAAGTTGATTATGACAATAGGTAGTTTTACAAAGGGTGTTATCATTATAATACTACTATTTATAGCAGTCTTTTTCTATCACAAAGCTACATTTAAAATAGACCATATTGGTTATTCAAGCAAAATTTGGGCTCATAGAGTAAACAGTATCGAAAAGCTGGAACACACTCAAAAAAATTATGCCGGAATTGAACTGGATGTTGTTTTTTTTGATGACACAAAAACATTTGACGTAAACCATCCTCCGGCAGCATCTATCGAATTGAAGCTGGAAAAATATCTTTCACATATTGATCTTAATAAAGAGTTGGAAATCTGGCTTGATTTTAAAAATCTCAACGAGAAAAATGCCGGGAATGCCTTAAATCACTTAGAACATTTGTGTAAAAAATACCAGATCAATAAAAACACTATCATTGTTGAATCCCAAAATGCGCAGTTCTTACCCATTTATAAAGAAGCAGGATTTAAAACAAGTTATTATTTGCCCACTTTCCTTCACAAACTTTCGTCGAAAGACCTGTCAGAGATAATTGATGAAATAAACTTAATAATCAAAAACTATTCCCCCACAGCGATTTCAACTAATAGTGTTGATTATGATATCATTGCTAAGCATTTTCCTGAACAAACCAAATACCTCTGGTCAATTGATAAAACATTTACCACGAGGATGTTCAAAAACTTTTTTCAAACAAGAAAAGCACTTAAAGACCCTAAGGTTGAAGTGCTCCTTGTGAGAGTGAACAGAAAAAAAGGCCGCCGTTAATTACTATTTTTTGCTGAAATATTTTTTGTGCCTAAAATAAGCCCAGGTTGATAAAACTGCTACAAATAGAAGTGTGTAGTAAACAAAACCGGGAGTGATGGGTTTGTCACCACTTGCATAGGAATGCAGCCCCACCAAGTAAAAGTTTACACCAAAATAGGTCATCATAATCGATGCAAATGCCAGCACGGCCATAACATTATACAACCAGCGACTTCGCAATCCGGGTATCAATCTCATATGAACCACAAAAGCATAGACCATAATACTTATGAGTGCCCAGGTTTCTTTTGGATCCCATCCCCAGTACCGTCCCCAACTCTCATTGGCCCACATACCTCCCAAAAAGTTTCCGATGGTTAATAAACCAATCCCTAGAATCAAGGCCAGTTCACTAATAATTGTTAATTCCTTAATGTTAAGATCCATTTTATGCTTGTTCTTTTCATTGGTGAGAATCATTAACAACAAGGAAACGATACCTAAAATCATTCCTAAGGTAAACGGTCCATAACTACCCACAATCACAGAAACATGAATCATTAACCAATAAGAATCCAACACCGGTACAAGTGGAGTAATGGCAGGGTCCATCCAATTTTGATGAGCTACCCACAACACGATGGCTGCTACAAAGGCAGTTGATGCAACTGTAAGATTTGATTTTCTTCCAAAAGCAAGCCCAAAAAACACGGTTGCCCAGGCTACATATATTACTGACTCATAAGCATCACTCCAAGGTGCATGTCCACTTATATACCACCTGAGTATGAGACCAAAGGTCATCAATACAAAGAATAACCAAATAATGTATTTACAAATAGTAACCAAGCGGTCGAGGGTTTTGTTTTTGTCTTTTAAAATTTGAATCACTAAAAAAATAAACATCACCACGCCAATCAAAAGAAAATATTTATACAATCTATTGAAAATATCAATTTTATTGTAGAGAATTTCAGCATTTACCCTTCTTTCACTGGGCATAATGTCACTTCCATAGCGCTTTTGATAGCTGGTAATATTCTCAATATACTCACTGGGTTTTGAGTAATCCCCGCTTAGCCTTGCTTCTCTTAAAGATTGAAAATAAAGGGGTAGAATATTTCGCGTAAAAAGGGAATCAGCGCCTTGAATTCCTGCAAATTCCAGTTCGGGAAAAGACACCCAGGTTTTATTTTCATCACTTGGGATGGGAAATATTCTCAAAATACTGCCACTCAAACCCTGATTGAGCAAATAAAGGCTTTCATAAGTTTTTAAAAGGTCTTTCTCATATTGGTTGGGTGTCGATTTACTTGAAGCTTCTTCCAGATAAGGACCAATTTTACTATTTCCTTGCTCATCAAACATTTTTATCAAAGAGACCTTTTTTGTATCTAAAGGCACATCAATAATTTTACGAAGACTGTCATTTCCCCTTTTTAAATTAATCAAAGGAATCTCAACCCAAATTCTTGGAAATTCGCTCATTGATAAAAATGCCTGATTGGCATCCAACCCCTTGTAGTGGTCACTTCGGCTCACTTTTCTGAGCAACTCTGAGGCAAATGTATTGACAGGTTTCATTCTTCCGGCTTCATCTTGTATGAGAAGTTGCCCAAATTTTGCCGCGTGTTCTTTATCCACCTGATTGGCAAATACTATGGAGTCTAATTGCTCATAATTAACATCTTGATGTTGATGTGCATCTTGAGCTATCCCTATACTTCCCATCAAAAGCATTGCAACGCTTGCAAGTTTTGCTTTTTTGGTTTTCACTTTTTCAAGCATTTTTTTCAAAGCACCAAAGCGGGAGTTAGGGTCAAACCAAATCGCCATTAAACTAATGTAAAGTAAGTATATATCCTATATAAGTAATCCAGGTTCCCCAAAAATCATGATTTACAGAAAGTATCGTTCCTAGCTCATCGGGGTCAAAACTCGCCTGAAAAAAACGATACCCTTGGTGGTCAAGAACGTGATTCATATAGATATCATAATCAAATGAGGTTTCATCAGGGTTATTGACAGTCACTTTGCTCATAAAAGAAGAATAGGCTTTTTCTGTACCGGGATATTTTTCAGCTATAAAGTCGTTGAGTGTAATGCTGAAGGGAAGTTCAATTTCTTTTGAACCATATCTAAAATGAAAATCAAGACCACCCACATCAACTGTTGTAGGCTTTGGAACAAAGCCTTGACCACCCAGCATTTTAACAATTTTAGCTTCCTCATTTGCAGTCACTTTAACCACCAATGCATTCATTTGTGATGGTTGATCCTCTGTGGCTTTTACCAAATCAAATGTACCTTTTGTAATGGGTTGTGGAATTACAAATGACAATCCGGCCAGCTGGTAGAGTGATCTTAATTGCAATGGTTGCAAACTATCTTGAACTACCTCCCCTTGGAATTGATCTGCCATTCTCATAAAATCACCAATAAAAGGAGATTGTATTTGATATCCATTTTCTTCATCAACCACTATGTTTATCGCTCCTTCAGTAAAGTTATTGACAGCAAAAAGAACACCGTGTATGCTTGAAACTTGACCTTCTTTTAACCAATGAGAATGTCTGTTTCCTCCCTCAGCTTCCACGAGTTCTAAATAAGGCTCCCCTGCTTCATCAGGTATCAAGGTTTCTTTTGCATTATTGATGTAATCGACAAATTCAATGGTAACAGGCTGCTTGTTATAATCGCTTTTTATTTTAAAATTTGATTTAAGTCGTTCAGACAACATCAATTGCTCTTCCAAAATGCGGCGTTGTGGTACGCCATTGATTTCAAAGTCACCATCAATCAATCGTAGTTAAGTACACTTTTTCAGAAAGCATTATATTTTCTGTTTCACCTTCTCTAATAGGTAATACTCCTTCATACCCAATATATCGGGTTATAAATGCACCTACGATTATAAAGATAAACGACAGGTGAATTAAAAGTGTCGCCCATTTTTCTTTTCGCAGTAAGCGATATCTGAATATATTTCCAATAAAATTGACAACAAATAAGCCCATTATTGCTTCAAACCACCAGGCGTTATAAACCAATGTCCTAGAATATGGCGTTGGAGAGGTTGTTTGTTGCATATCGAGAAAAGTACCAATGGCCATTGCAACTGCAAAAACGATAAATAAAATTCCTGTAAGCCTTGTGGAGAATAAAATAGAAGCAATCTTTTTGAGCATGATTACAAATTGAGGGATCAACAAATTGGCGCAAATTTACTGATTTTTGTCGATTAAATATGTTTAAATGACCTCTCAAAATAGTTAAATATTAATTAATTCCGAAAGTTTTTCTCAATCTTAGTGAAAATAATAAAATGAAAAAATTATGTATTGCCCAATCTGATCTAAATCATCCCCTTTCTCAAGCTTTTAAATCAGATTTCTTCCTTATTTTAGCCAAATGATTCGCATAGTTATTTTAGGTACCGGAAATATTGGCTCACACTTGGTCGCAGCTTTTGAAAATGTTTCGGCCATTGAAGTCGTTCAGGTTTACAACCGAAGTGAAGCGGGATTAAAAGAATTGCGCTTTCGCGGAAGCAAAACCACACAACTCGACCAACTTGCTGATGCAGATTGTTACATTATAGCAGTGCCAGACGATGTGGTAGCTCAAATTTCTGATAACTTGCCTTTTGAAAACCGATTTGTGGTTCACACTTCAGGAAGTGTTTCTTTAAATGAACTCAATTCAAAAAACAGAAAGGGTGTTTTTTATCCTTTACAAACATTTTCCAAAAACAGAAAGGTGTATTTCAATGATATTCCCTTGTGCCTTGAAGCCACAAATCAAAAAGATCTGGAGCTCTTAAAAACAATGGCGCGAACCATCTCAAGTGCTGTTTTTGAAATTGATTCCGAAAAAAGAAAGCACTTGCACCTTGCGGCAGTCTTTGTTTGTAATTTTGTGAATCACCTCTACCACATTGGGCATGAGATTACTGAAAACCACCAGCTTCCTTTTTCAATTTTAATACCTTTGATAAAAGAAACAGCTTCAAAAATTGAAAGAGATGCACCCATGGCTATGCAAACAGGACCTGCAAAAAGAAATGATACTTCAACTATGAAAAAGCATCTCGATTTACTGGATATTCCAATACAAAAAGAATTATACAAACTTTTATCACAAGCAATTTCAGAATCTTATGGAAGAGAAAAGTTATAAAGAATTTCTTCAGCACATTACCACATTTGTATTTGATGTGGATGGCGTTTTGACTGATGGTACAGTGACTGTTACAACAAACGGTGATCTACTTCGGAAAATGAACATAAAAGACGGTTTTGCTTTAAAAACTGCTGTTGATAAAGGTTACAATGTTTGTATTATATCTGGAGGAAGCAATGAAGGCGTGCGAAAACGTCTGCGTGGACTTGGCATTACAGACATTCACCTGGGGGTGCAACACAAAACAGATACGCTGGAGGAATATTTTGATATTTATCAAATAAAGCCCGAAAACGTTTTGTACATGGGCGATGACATTCCAGATTTATATGTCATGCAACAAGTGGGTCTTCCCACCTGCCCACAAGATGCTGCTCCCGAAATCAAAGCAATTTCAAAATACATTTCTCACAGAAAAGGAGGAAAAGGTTGTGTGAGAGATGTCATTGAACAAGTACTGCGTGTTCAAGCAAAATGGAATAATAATCTGGATGCCAGAGTGGATTAAAAAGGTAAAAATGCACTTCTTAAAATTAATCAGATATAAAAACTTACTGTTTCTTGTTCTCATTCAGACTCTGATAAAATATGTGCTTTTTGAGGCATTTCGATTAGAAACATCACTTTCAGACTTTCATTTTATTTTACTGGTTGTAGCAACGGTTTGTATTGCTGCCGGAGGATATATCATCAATGATGTTTTTGATATTCGCATTGATGCTATCAATAAGGCCGACAAACAAATTGTGAGCAGGCACATTTCTGAAAAAATGGCTTATAATTATTACCTCCTTTTTACTGCAACCGGTGTTTGCCTTGGCTTTTACTTATCTAATCATATTGGTGTTCCAGGATTTTCCGCACTGTTTATTTTAATTGGCGCTTTATTATATGTCTATGCTACTTATTTAAAGTCGGTAATGATTATAGGAAATCTCACAATATCATTACTTGTAGCAACTTCTATTCTCATTGTGGGCTTGTTTGAGCTATTCCCAAATATCTCCTCACAAAATATACTCGTGTATCAAGTAGTGTTTACTATACTTTTAAAATACTCACTTTTTGCTTTTATGTTGACGCTGTTACGCGAAATAGTTAAAGACATAGAAGACATTAATGGTGATCAAAATGGAGGTCTTAAAACATTACCCATTATGATTGGCCGAAAGAGAACAACTATGTTTGCTTTTATTTTAGCAATTTTCACAGTGGTTCTCATTCTGGTTTATTTGTATGATTCCCTTTACAGGCAAACAATTGCCATGCTCTATTTTTTAGTATTCATAATTGGTCCTCTACTCTATTTTTGTATTCAATTATTTTCAGCAGAAAAAAGAGAAACCTTTAGAAACCTTTCCGTTCTTCTCAAAATTATTATGCTTTTAGGGGTGCTTTCCCTGTTTCTTTACAAATTTAATTTTATATAAAACAGTAAATCATTTTCAATGATAGTAAAATAAGCCCTTTCTATTTATAAATTATTGGGTTTTATTTAACATGAATTTAGGTATTGAGCCTTAAACCAAGTCTTATTTTCGCAGTCATACTGTGGAATTAATGTATTCCATTCAAACTTAGGAAAGCTCTTTATGAAAAAAACTATATTTCTTTTAACCGCTTTATTATCTTTTACCATTTTATTTTCTCAATCAGAAACAATAACAATTACCGGAAAAGTCATTGATAAATCAAACGGAGCTCCACTGGAGTTTGCCACTGTTTCTTTATCAGACGCTGAGACTTCACAATTAGTTAATGGGGGAATCACAGATTTTGATGGGAACTTTGAGCTTAGAGTCCCTCCGGGAACTTATGATATTAAGTTTGAATTCATTTCATTTAAATCTGTTACTCTAAGTAATCAGGCTTTTACCCGTAACACACAAATACCTTCAGTTACCCTTGAAATGGATGCCGCCAGCCTGGATGAAGTAGTGATTAGAGCAGAAACAACAGAAGTACAGGTTCGGCTTGACAAAAAGATATATAATATTGGTAAAGATTTAACTACTCGTGGAGCTACTGTGGGTGACGCTTTGAGCAATGTCCCTTCAGTTTCAGTTGATATTGAGGGCGCAATTAGCTTAAGAGGAAATGAAAATGTAAGAATTTTAATCAATGGAAAACCCTCTGCTATTGCCGGTTTTGGAGATACAGATGCATTGACTCAATTGCCTGCAGACGCTATTGATCGCGTAGAAGTAATCACAAGCCCTTCTGCACGATATGACGCTGAGGGTACTGCCGGTATTTTAAATATTATATTAAAAAAAGAGAAAACTCTAGGTTTTAATGGCTCAGTAACTCTAAGTGGTGGAGTTCCGGCAAATAATGGAATTAGCACAAATTTGAATTTAAGAACCAATAAGTTTAATATTTTCAATACATCCGGCTATAGCTACAGAAAATTTCCCGGGAATGCCAACTTTGAAAATACATTTGAAGATGGAGACTTCTCAAGAACCCTAGAAGACAGAGAATTTGACAGAAAACGAACCGGGTTTAACACCAATCTGGGTGTAGAGTATTTTTTAACGGAAAGCTCATCAATCACAGCAAGTGGTTTTTTAAGAATAAGCGATGGTGATGATGAAACCCGCACAGATACAAGAAAGTTTACCGGAAGTGACCTCGCTGAACAATCACTTAGAAAAGAAAGGGAAACCGAAGAAGACACCCGCTATCAATTCTCATTAAATTATATCAATAAGTTCAATGATCAGGGACACCAATTAACAGCAGACCTGCAATATGAAAACAGTTCAGAAACTGAAAATTCTTTTATAACTGAACAAAACACTTTTCCTAACACTATGGCTTTTCCTTCTGAAGACATCATCACTAAGGAAGACCAAAATGAATATTTGGTGCAAGTAGATTATGTATTACCCATTGGCGAAAATGCTCAATTTGAAGCAGGTTATCGCGGTGATTTTGAAAATGAAATAACAGATTATTCACTTTTTGAAGAAAACCTTGAAATTGGTGATTTTGAATTAAACGAGCTACTTACAAATATTTTTGATTATTCAGAAAATGTAAATGCACTTTACACGCAATATGGAAATAAATTTGGTAAATTTTCTTTTCTTTTAGGTTTACGAATGGAAAACACCCAATTGAAAGGAAAACTATCCTCTGAGTTAACTGAAGAAGAATTGTCTGAAGTTTTTGGTGTAAACATCGATACTGATTTTGATAAAAATTATTTAGGCCTCTTTCCCACTGTTAACTTAATATATGAACTGGCAGAAAATGAAAATGTTACCTTAGGTTACAACCGAAGAATTAATCGCCCCAGAGGTTGGTTTATCAACCCATTTCCCTCGCGCTCCAGTGTCACCAATGTATTTCAAGGAAATCCAGATTTGGACCCGGCTTATGCCAGTGCTTTTGATTTGGGATATTTAAAACGTTTCGGGAAGTTTACATTGACTTCATCTATCTATTTTCAGTATGAAACAGATGCTTTTGAACGTGTTCAAATTAGAACCGGCCAAACAGTAAATGGCATTGAAGTAGTCAGAACTATTCCCATCAACCTTTCTACAAATCAACGCATTGGAGCAGAAGCAGGTTTTCTTTACAACCCCACAAAATGGTTAAGAATGAACGGCAGTTTTAATTTCTTTCGTTTTGAAACTGATGGAACATTTGAAGGAATAGACTATGGTGCTACAAATACCAGTTGGTTTACAAGATTCAGTTCTAAAGTGAGCTTACCTGCAAAAATAGACTTTCAAACCAATATGTTTTACCGTGGCCCTTCAGAAAATTCACAAACAAAATCAGATGGTATTTTTTCAATCAATCTGGCATTAAGTAAAGAATTATTCAATGACAATGCTTCCCTTTCTATAAACGTAAGTGATTTATTAAACTCAAGGAAGCGAAGTTCATTTACACAAGGTGTTGGATTTACATCAGACAGCGAGTTTCAATGGAGAGAAAGACAAATCACAGCTTCTTTCACCTATCGATTTAACCAGCAAAAAAACCAAAGAGATCGCAGAGACAGACAACAAAATGGGAATGGTGATGATTTTGAAGGCGGCGACTTTTAAACAACAAAACAACTCAAATAAAAAAGGGAACTCATTATGAGTTCCCTTTTTTTATATAGAAATTTATACTATCTATTGAATGTCTTTATTTTTTGCGGCGCGTTTTTCTTTAAGCATTTCCATAATGGCACCACCAATCCAGTAAGGCACAAAAAGCATTAAAAAAATCATCAACCAAAATCCAATGGTTACTATGGTCATAAAGGCTAAAAAACCGAGGTATTGATCAAATTCAAACATAGTTTCTGAGATAAAATATAACAACTACAAATATACAAGTAAAAAATGAATTAGTACAAGCAAAAAATCCGGAAATAGTCAAAAAGTTTTACACTTAAAACCAACAATGAACTGGAACGCTAAAACTTTGATTCCTTGCGTAATTGAGCCATTTTGATGGCTGCAATAGCTGCTTCGGTACCTTTGTTGCCATGTTTTCCTCCACTTCTGTCTATGGATTGCTGTAGATTATCATCAGTCAAAACACAAAATAGTACCGGGATATCTCCTTGAATATTCAGGTCTTTGATTCCTTGAGTTACCCCTTCACAAACAAAATCAAAATGTTTGGTTTCACCCTGAATAACAACCCCAATTGCTATGATGGCATCCAGCATATCATAACAAGTGGTCATTCTTTTGCAACCATAAACCAGCTCAAAACTTCCCGGTACATTCCAGCGCACAATGTTGTCATTGATTGCACCGTGTTCCTTTAAGGTGTCAAAAGCACCTTGAAACAAGTTTTCAGTGATTGTGGGATTCCATTCAGAAACAACAATCCCAAACCGAAAGTCCTTCGCGTTTGGGATTGTTTGCTTATCATAATCTGATAAATTTTTATGTATTGTTGCCATTAGTTTTTGATTGAAATGACAAAATCAAAGTTACTTAACTTTTATTCCAGTGCCTCTGCCTGGCCAATGTAAACATCAACTTGATTGGCTTCAGGTGATTCCGGGTAATCTGTTTTGATTTTGTTCAAATGTGTTAAAGCTTCTTTGGCATTATTTAGGTCTAATGCTACGATTGCTGCTTTTAATAAATACTTGGGCGAAGTGAACTCATTTTCATTAATAGTAGCAGCTTGCTTATAGTATTTTAAAGCATCTTCATTTTGTCCCAGTTGAACAAATGCATCCCCAATGTTTCCTTTTGCGATGGGCCCTAACATTTCATCTTTGGGCTTAAACTTGTCCAAATGATTAATCGCTTCTTTGTAATTTCTGGTATTCATATAAGCGATTCCTGCATAATATCTGGAAATATTTGCTGCATCAGTACTGCTGTAGTTATCGATGATATCGAGAAAACCATATTTCCCCTCTCCGCCATTTAAAGCGAGGTTAAATAAAGAGTCTTTCTGTGGTGCATTCAAAGCTTGCTCCCAGTAAACCTGAGCTTGATACATCTCGTTGGAAGCTTCCAGTTCTTTTGGCTTAACGATGTATTGATTGTAAGCCAGATACCCTAAAACAACAACAGCGACCACGCCAATGAGTATAAAAATATACTTTTGATTTTTTGAAACCCATTCTTCAGTTTTTGACGCCCTTTCATCCAGGGTGTTAAATACCTCTGCAGTTGTGCTTTCCTGCTCAATAGCTGCTTTCTTCTCTTCTTTGGTTTTTGGCTTATGCCCTCTCTTTTTATATGTTGCCATAATAATTCTTTAGTGAAGGGCAAAAATAAAATTTTTATTATAATTTAAAAGCTAAAATATTTGTTATTTTTCAATAATTTGCAGATTCTTTTGATAGGCTTAACGCCTAAAATATAAGAATTCAAGAATCTCGTTTTCAATTACTTATGCATTTAACCACGCTGTCACTACTCAATTATAAAAATTTTGAAGCCATAAATTTTGAATTGGATCACAAAATAAACTGTTTTGTGGGCAACAATGGTGTTGGAAAAACCAATGTTCTTGATGCCATTTATCACCTTTCTTTCGGAAAAAGTTATTTTAATCCAATAACCACACAAAACATCAACCACAATGCCGACTTTTTTGTGATTGACGGAAGCTATTCCAAAGAATCCAAAACCGAACGTGTGATTGTAAGTGCCAAACGCGGACAAAAAAAGATCATTAAACGCAACGGTAAAGAATATGAAAAATTTGCAGACCACGTGGGCTTTTTACCTTTGGTTATTATCTCGCCTGCAGACCGTGATTTGATTACAGAAGGCAGCGATACACGAAGAAAATTTATGGATGGAGTCATATCGCAAGGGGACCAAAAATACCTTACCACCTTGATTGCCTACAACAAAGTGCTTTCACAGCGCAATGCATTACTAAAATATTTTGCTGCCAACAATACCAGTAGTAAAGACACACTTGATATTTATAATTCCCAACTAGATGAATTGGGCACTTCCATTTATAAAAAACGCAAAGAATTTATAGAAACCTTTATCCCCATTTTCAACAAAAGACATCAATCCATTACGCACGGAAAAGAAACCGTTCACCTTGTTTATAAAAGTCAACTTGAAGAGGAAGACTTGTTGCAATTATTACAATCTAACTACCCCAAAGACAAAGCCTTGCAATACACTTCAGTGGGTATTCATAAAGACGATTTAAATTTTGAAATTGACGGGCATCCCATTAAAAAATTTGGTTCGCAGGGACAACAAAAATCATATCTCATCGCTTTAAAACTAGCACAGTTTGACTTTTTAAAGGCACAGAGTAAAGTCAATCCAATACTTCTGCTCGACGATATTTTTGACAAGTTAGATGAAAGTCGCGTTGAGCAAATCATTACGCTTGTAGAGCGGGAAAACTTTGGACAGTTGTTCATCAGCGACACCCACCCTGATCGCACAGAAACCATAGTAAAAAAAGTGCATCAGACTTATAAAATGTTTCGGTTGGACTAGGTCTTGCTTTCGGGATTGTTTAACTTTGATTAAAATTTATCACCCTATGCTTACGCGAAATAAAATCGTTTACCCACTCCTTTTCAGTTGTTTGTTGTTAGTTGCATTTTCGTGCAGACAAGAAAATCCTGATGATATTATTTCACATATTTCCGGTTATTGGGAAATTGAAGAAGTGACCACTGCTGAAGGTGAAAACAAAGCATTTACGGTGAATATGCTGGTAGATTATATTGAAATTAACAACAATGAAGGTTTTAGAAAAAAAGTAGCCCCACAACTCGACGGAACATTTAAAATCACTGATGACGCTGAAAAAATTGAAGTAAAAACTGAAAATAACCAAGTGCTTTTACAATACTCTACCCCTTTTGATGAATGGACAGAAACAGTTGTTAAAGTTAATGAAAATCAATTGATTCTTAAAAATGAAACAGGTACAGTTTATACTTACAAACGTTTTGAACAATTAAACCTTACCCAATGAAAAAACGCCAAGCAGAAGAACTTTCCATTGGTGATGTACTCAAAGAGTTTGTACAATCCAACAAACTTGACAAAGGACTCAAGCAAGTTCAAGTGGTTGATGCCTGGAATGGGTTAATGGGCCCTGCTATTGAAAAATATACTACAAATGTCAAACTGAGCCGCGAGAAACTTTATGTAGAACTCAGCTCCAGTGTGCTTCGGGAGGAACTCAGTTATGGCAAGCAAAAAATCATCAAACTGATGAATGAAGAATTGGGAGAAGAAATCATCAAAGAAATCGTTTTGAGATAAAAAAGTAAAAACGCCACAAAATTGTGGCGTTTTTACTATATATAAACACTAAAAGATTAAAACATCTCTCTTCCTGAAAAGTGGAAAGCGCCTTCAATAGCAGCATTTTCATCACTGTCGCTTCCGTGTACTGCGTTTTCACCAATGGAAGCAGCATATAATTTTCTGATGGTTCCTTCTGCAGCATCTGCCGGGTTTGTAGCACCAATCAATGTTCTGAAATCTTCAACGGCATTGTCTTTTTCAAGGATAGCGGCAACAATGGGTCCTCTTGTCATATATTCCACAAGTTCGCCATAAAAGGGACGCTCGCTGTGTACTGCATAAAATGCCTTTGCATCAGCAGTGGTCATTTGAATTAATTTCATTGCCACAATGCGGAAACCGGCTTTGTTAATCATTTGAAGTATTGCCCCAATGTGTCCTTTTTCAACACTATCGGGCTTAAGCATAGTAAATGTTCTGTTTGTTGCCATTTTTCTTTTTTTAAATTTTGTGCAAAAATAGGGATTTAAAGCGGAATGTTACAAGGAAATTACATTAAGAATTTTTAAAAAAATCAAAACTCCATTAACACCTTTTTACCAGCCGCCGCCGCCACCGCCGCCGCCGCCGCCACCGGATGAACCTCCTCCTCCACTACCCGATGAACTTCCGGGAGGTGAGGATGCAGAGGAAATGGCAGAGGAAAAGCTTCTTCCCATATCACTGCTAAAACGCGCCGGCGAAAAAGCCATTCCGGCGGCAGCACCTGAATACCAGGAGGGGTTGTAGCTTTTTGTTTCCTGAAGGGATTTTGTCAACGAATTTTCAAATTTCTTTCCCCATTGGTTTTCAACGCCCAAAGCTATCGCATAAGGCAACAAAGCTTCAAATCGCTCTACCGTTAATTCGGGCTCATGAAGACTGTCCAACTGTTTTTGTTCGGCGACAGAAAGATACATTTTAAACCCTTCTATATCATCCATAATCTTTCTTCCCAGCACTGTGGGTGCTTTAATTAAATATGTGAAAACAATAACCAAAGCAACAAGTAGTATGATTAACAAAATGGGAATTGCCGCTGAAGGCGATAAAATAAATGCAATAACCACCAAAATAACCGATGCTAAAATTCCTTTACCCAAATGATTGTAATTGAAACTAAAGTAAGTGGGTTTTAATTTTTTCTTGATGCTATTGTAGGTGTTGGTACGTCCTTTTGAAAACACTTTATGGTATTTATTATCGAGATCAATGATTTTATGATTCACAAACAAGGCTTGTGACAACGCCTTTTCCTCATCGGTAAGCATGGAATAATCATCAGTGATTCTTTTAAGTGTGTATTTTTTCTTATTGTAAGTGATTTTTATATGCCCTTTAACCGCCATATTTACAATTGCTGAAGAAACAGCCCTTTGCGAAAATTGAAGTCTGTGTAAAACAGCACAATCGGCAGGGCTAAAGCCTTCGGGTGGGTCAAACTGGGGAAATATGGTTCCTTTTGGCGGATCGACTCCCACTTTTTTCCAGGCACGGTAATACACTAAGAAAACAAACAACAATCCCCCTAATGAAAACAACACGTGAAAATTACTTTTGAAAAAGTACATCCATTTTTCTGCAGTGGTGGGTTCTTTTACGATGCCTTTGGGCCAGGCAACAGCAAAGGTAAGTTGCTCTCTGGGGTTTAAAGCACGGGTGGTTTCTATTTTTAAGCGGTTGTCACCGGAAACGAGTTCACAGTCGCAAGTAGTGGTTCCCTCAAACCCTGAAAATGCATCGAGTTGTAATATCTCAGCCCCTTCAGGTAATTCCACTAAAACGGTTGCCTTTTCAATAGTAAATGCCCAATCACCTCCAATGGCGTTAAAGTACAACTCATCATAGTCTTCAAAAAAACCAATTTGCCTCGTTGTTTTATAAATCAACGAGTAAGTGTAAGTTCCCGAGGTCAAAAACTTGTTTTTATCCCCAATATATACTACAACCCCATTGTTTTGTTTTTCTGTAAAAAAGGGTTCATTGCTGCCATCTTTTAAAACTTCAACAACTTCAAAATCAACTTGGAAGCGGGTTCCCATTTTGTCTTTGTACTTAGTGGGAAAGGTTCGGAAAATACCTCGTTTAATTTGCTGGCCTTCTGCTTGTACCGTGATGTCTTCACGCACTAACAAATCACCTGATTCTTCCACTTTGATATGAGTATCATAAGAAATTATGCGCTCTTGTGAAAAAGTGATTGTTACGTAAAAAAGTGTGACAAAAAAAGCTATTAAATACTTCATAAGAATTTAGAAATTAACTTGTGGTGCTTCTCTTTCGGTTTCATTTTTAATGTCAAAAAAGTCTCTTTGGGTATGATTTGAAGCTTTGGCAACAAACATAGAAGGGAATTGCTCGATAAGAATGTTATAGTTTCTCACGCTGCCGTTGTAATACCTCCTGGCGCGTTGCAGGTCATTTTCCACAGCAGAAAGATCGCGTTGTAACTCCAGAAAATTTTGATTTGCTTTTAATTCAGGATAATTTTCTACGACCATAAACAAACTTCCCAAAGCTTTTGAGAGCCCCACTTCTGCAGCTTCCTGGTCTTTGACGTTGTTTGCTTCAATTCCCTGAGCACGCAGTTGTGTGATGCTTTCAAACAGGTTCTTCTCGTGAGTGGCATAGCCTTGCACCACTTTTACAATATTGGGTATGAGGTCGTGGCGTTTTTGCAGTTGTACATCGATACCACTCCAGGCCTCATTGACCATATTTCGCAATCGGATAAGGGTGTTGTAGATATATACAAAATAAACAATGGTGAGGATGACAAGCGATATAATGACAAGGGTCATAGTGATTGGATTTAGATTTGCTGTTTAAAGGTAAATATTTTTTTGAAATTAGGAAGGTAGTCTTTGTGTTCGATTTGACTTAGGACTGTAAGACTTATGACGTAGGACTAAAATATAAGCACCTGTCCTGCTTGCCGGTGGGTAGGTTTAGTAATCAAAACCCAGGCCTGAGGAAAATCCGATAGGATTTTCCGAGTGAGCCTGCTAAAGCCATAGCTTGTAGCCGGTGTTACCTGCTGGTTTTTTTTATTAGTTTGTCAAATTCCATTACAGTTAGCGTGTCCGTTAATTCTAATTCAATTGTTCTTCCATTTGGATAATACCTCTGATATTTTACCATTCCAACTCCTTTTGCATAATATGTGAATTGATAAAATTTATAATACTCGTTATTTTCGAGTGATCTAATTTCATACTCATCCTTATACTTTATTGTTGAGTAATCAGTTCCGTTAACATTTATTCTTTCAAAACTATTTTTAGTCCGCTCTTTTATGAATTGTTCATTTCCATAATTAGGACTTTTATATTTTACTGAGTATTTGTATTTATTTTTGTCACTCCATTTATATACATCTTTGTCGATTATTGTTCCATCAATACGTATATTTTCTCCTTCTTCATTTTTTCAAAATCCGCGTAACGAATTATTTCCGCTCCGTCAGTTTTTAACTCTTCCTCAAAAATGTTGTAAAGTCTAAAGTCAGTTGTGAAAGATTCAGTTAGGATTCTATTCGTTTTAGGATTTGTAGTTACTTTCCAATATTCAATATCCTCTGGGTTGTTTTTGTCAACGTATTTATAAACTTTGACATCTTCATTTGTACCGATAGGATAGTAATATTCTTTGAAATTTTGTTGGGCAGAACAACTTGAGATAATAGATACTAAACTTAGAAGTAGGATGTTTTTTATCATTCTCATTTTTTTTTGCTTGCAGGTAACGGTCTAGTATAAGCGGTCGTGTTAATGCCGCTTATATAATGTTAGCAAACGTATTATTAATTATTCTCCAACCACATTTCCTGCTTATAATGCGGATAAGGCAGATCGTCTGGAGTGTCGGATATAAATTCAGATTTCTCTTCGCCTGTTAACCAGTCTACCCAGCCCCATTTACCATCTTTCTGAACAGCGAGCTTTGGTATTTGATCGTCCGTGATGTAACGTTTGTAGTCTTCGTAGATGCAAGGAACAGATTGCTTTGCATCAGAACCGTACGACCAATAAGACAAATAGAAACCAACTTTACCATCATTAAAAACAGCCGTATAGTTTCCATTCCAAGGGAAGTGGTAAAGCGAATCGTATTTCATCGGAATAGCCTCAACAATTTCATCACCAAGGTACTGGTACAATCCCCATTTTTGAGTGGCTTCACTACGAGCTTTGAATAGGCCATCACCGTTATTACCATCCATATCAATGAAATCAATCTTTTCATTGTCTTTCGCTTTATTGAAAGCACGAAAGATTTCTACTGAATAATTATTGAACCCATATGGGTCGGTTGTTTTTGGGAGGTCATCAATTGTTGCATACTTACATTCGAAAAGAAATACCTGCTTAAACCAATCGTAGATCCCCCACATGTCGTTATTCTTGACAGGCACATAAGTTCCTTTTTTGTTTTCCCAGTTGATGGACTCAAAGAAATCCTGTGCATCGAGATAGTACTTGTCGTAATCATCACCATAACGCACAATGATCCCCGTTTTCTTTTTCAAGCGAGCTTCAGCTACCTCAACATTTTGCCCTTGTAAATAATCGACGACATCACTATCCTCTTCATCAATTTTTTTGAATGGATTAATTTGATCGTATTGAGGTTCGACATTGGCATACGCATAATCCACATAGGAGATTGGGTTACCATCTTCATCTTGATCTTCACTAATGGAAACGCTATAAATGCCAACTTTCTTCTTGAATTTAACGATTGCAGGCCAGGGAGTGCTTTGGTTTTCAAACTTTTCCCAGCGAATAACTTTCGTTCCTTTTATTTTTTCCAAAAGTTGATCATTCCAGTCATCTTCTTGCGCTACTGCGGTGAGCGAAATTAGGATTAATAAGAGCGTGTTAATTATGTTATTCATTTTATATTTCGTTTAGTATAATACATAGGTATTAACAGTGACCTTCTTAATTCAGCACAAAAGAAATAGGTAAAACCAGTTTGGTTTTTATTCTCACCCCTCTTTGTGTTCCAGGAATCCAAGCTGGCATTTTCTTGACAAGATTTAAGGCCGCTTCGTCGCATCCTCCTCCAATACACCTCTGAGAACTTTTGGATCTGCGATGGTTCCGTCAGTATTAATGACAAACTCAATGAATACTTTACCTTGAATGTTTTTAGATATCGCTGCCTCTGGATACACGAAGTTGCTAACTAAAAAAGCTCTGTAAGCTTGAGATCCACCGGGATAGTATGCTTGTGTTCCCTCAATAAGCAATGTAGTATCAGCTTCATTTTCTATCTGTTCTTTCAATAATGGTATTAATCTGTTTCTCACTGAGTCAACATGAATTGAATTAGGAAAGTCTACGAGGAATTTTTCAAGTAATTCTATTGAACCATCCTTCATAGCTAACCGATATTCTCCGGGTCCATATTTAATGAATTGCTTAATTTCTATATCTTTTTCTGAAATCTTTTGACTGACATAAGAAATTCTTGAATTGATGAGTTTTTCAATTTCTAATTGTTGCTTTTTAAGTCTCTGAAGAGGTTCAGCGAGTTCAGCTAATTTTAATTTCATTTCATATTGTTTCATTTCACTGATAATTACATCAGAAGAAGGATATTTACAAAAATCGATTAGCGCATTTTTACTTTCAGTCGTTTTTCCCAGATTAAAATAACATTTAACACGCAAGTGTTCTATTACGCCATTAGACTCGCCGAGTAATGATTCTACTTTTGTCAGTTGTGCTAGACTATTTGTGTAATCACCTGCGTCATAATAGCTTTTTGCAGTCAGATATTAAGGCTTGCCAATTTGGCTATAAGATGACTGGACAATAAGTAGGAGTGATAATAAAACAATATATTTCATGGCTTATTTTTTAACAGTCAACATCTATTACTACACCAGCTGTTGTCTTCCAACCGTTTGTAGGATAGTCATTTTGTAATTCGAACATTAAATCTTCGCGATTCCAAATAATAAATCCGTCGTCGCCAAATGGAATGGATTTATTTACGGTAAACTCATTCGTTTTAAAACCATTAGCTTTGAACTCAGAACGAGGGATAATCACCTCATTTCCATCATAATATATTTTGATTGGATCGTTGTTGGAACTGCCAAAACAAATATCTAAGAGTTTTGGTTGTATTTCAGCTGTTACCGTTACTGTAGTTGTTGTTTCCGAGATAAGACAAAATTTTATTTTTAAGCAGACAGGGTTCGCCCCACAATCTTTCATGTCATAAAAAGAGCCACATTCTTCCGTTTTACCATGAACCCAAAACTCACTTTTGTTTCGTGGAGAATTTACATCCGAAGAATTGGTTTCATTTATGGTTTCTGCCTTTTGAATGGCTTTTGCATATTCAATATCACTGCCAGAGGCAAGTCCTTCACACATGGAAACCCAGTGTTTGTAATCTTTTAATGTCAGTGGATGGTCATTTTCAGGATATACACCTTGATACGCCTTTTCTTTTGTATATGCATTGCCTAGTAAAGTCGTAGCCTGTTTAGCTTTAGCAATAGCCATATCAAAAAGTTCGGGTTTGTCTTCTTCAATAGCTTTATTTACTAAGACATAATACTCACCAATTAATTTTTTTCCATTGATATAGTCATCATGAGTTGCTGTCAAAGAAGATTTTTGAGCTTCTAAGTTCTCTATTTCACTTTCACCCTCTGATACACCTTGGCAGATGTTTGACTTAGAAGAAGCGAATGTCAAGAGGAATACAATAGTTGTTAATTTGATTTTTTTCATTTTTTTCATTTTTTGTTTGGAATTAATTATTTCATAATGTAGTTTTAGATTGTTTAGGAAAATGTCAGACTTAATTCTGATTTAATTTTGAAGTTCGATTCAAATTATCGAGATATTGTCCAAAGAACTTGATCGTTTAACATATCATACATTACAAATTCTAAATCATCAGCATAAAATACAAATTGGTCTTCATATACTGCAACTCCCATGGTGCCTTGAAATTCTTTGATTAGTACATTCTCCTCATTTTTGCGTTCGTATAGCTTTACAATGTAACCCGAATTATCAGCTTGCTGAATTTGCCATTCATCTAATTCTTTTTGAAATTCTTGAAGGCGCTCTGCATTAATTTGCTCTGCTTCAGCTCTGGCTTTTTTATTGTACTTCGTTGGTATAAATACTTCTGGTGCTTTTGGCATTGGTGGTTTTTCAGGTACAATTAAGCTGTAATCAAAATCTTTCTGACAGTCAAACGTCCATTCAATATCATCTGAGTAATTAGAAACATCAAATTTTTTTAAAGAAGCTCGTTTGTTATTCGTTATATCATAAACATAGGTGTAAGAGTTTACTGTGTTTGTTTTAGTATCATAGGGTTCTGAAAGGAAAAATTGCAACAAGTCACCTTTTGAGCTTTGAAAGCCTGCAGAATTTACCATTTCATTGGTAAGTCCCAAATCATTATTACTCAAGTCTATTGGTATGGTGAATGTTTCAATTATTTGAAATTTATCAATATAGCTTTTGTCAACAACAATTTTACTATCGCCCGGATTAAATATTCGGCTGAAAAATAACATACCTTCTGATCCCTTTATGGAGGAATACACGCTATAATCAAGTGTCATAAAATCAGTGGTTGTTTGTTTTTCAGTTGAAACTTTTTTAACTGTTACAATGTTGCCTTTTTTATCTAACTGGTTTTGTACTTGTTCGTTCATGTTATAAAATAGTGCATTACCATTTTTGTCAAAGTAAGCGGGTATTAACATCATGTTGGGATCTATCGGGTCACTTGCTTTTTGTTGCAAAACATCAGTGAATTGATACTCAATTAAGATGTCGCCATTGTTTGCGTTTATCTTGTACGCATAATGTCTTGTAACGGCGTAAATGACATCTTTCTCTTCATTATAAAATGGTACGTTATATGGGTTTTCTTTCAAAGACACAGTGAATTTTAACTCGCCAGATCTCAAATCTAAAATTGAAATAACAGGCGTTTGCATATTCCAGAGGATAAATGGTTTATCCATTTCCTTCTGAGAATAAGAGGAGGTTGAAATAAATGAAATAAACAATAAGGATAATATTGTTTTCATAGGTTTTAATTTTTAATTAATTGGTTTTCTGTTTTGATGGAATTTTCGATATCTCCAAGTGCTTTGTATGTGTCAAGCTTTAAAAGTAATACTCTTTTACTTTTTGGGTTAGCAGCCTCGAGAATTTTTAATTGATTTATGCAGCTCTGATATTGTTTTTGTTTGAACTTCATATAGGCCATTTGGTATTGGTAATCCTCATTGGTGAAAAGTTTTACCCACTCTTGGTTTGCTGTATATGTTCTACTTTTAAGTCCTATTGCGGTTCTCTTCGCTACTGAAAAATTTCCTGCTATAATTTCAGCTTCAAACTTCAATAGTTCAATCCAGGCGTTGTAATATTTATTCATGAGCGGATTATCATTTAAGAGCTTAATAGATTCAGTAATACTTTTGTTTGCTTCTTCGTATTTGCCCTTTTTTGAAAAGAGGATAGACTCTACTGCTTTCTCAATAGCTAGACACTGACCATAACTTGTTTGACGTTCGACATCTGTAAACTTCCCTGACTTTTTGCGAGCTGAACGGGCAGCAAATTCTTCATTACTTTTTCTGTGATTTTCATTATACTCCTTCAGAAAGAGTAATTCTTCTTCAGCTTGACTAATATTTCCAACCCTTAAATTAGACAATACGCCTAGAGCTAATAAGTAAGTTGCTTCATGCCGCCAAACACCGTCATGATTGAAGGTGATATTAGGTATATTTTTGTAAAACATGAAAAAGTTGTTTCCATTCTCGTTAATTCGAATGATTTCTTTTACTTGCTCATAATACGCTATGCTTCCGTGATAATCTTTTGAGCTGAATGATTCATCCAACAATTTGAACGCATCAAAATTATTAACATCATAATCAATTGTTTTTCTAATTTCATCCGCCTTCGACTTATTGCCGTTCGCTGCGTAGTAGTTGGCTTCATTCATTTTGAGCCTAGCATAAGCCGGCTTGAAACCGTACTCCTTATTGGTAATGGCCATAAACTCTTTCTTTTCAAAGGATTTTGCTTTTTGTTCAATCAAACCCACTATGTATTCTGTTCCATTTGAATTTTTAAGCGATTCTATCTCGTTGGCTTTGTTCTGTAACTGCTCAATTGTCATGTATGGTTCACTTTGGTACCAATATGCCAAATAAAGTAATCGTTTAGTTGCAGTAGCTGTTTCATATTGATTGATCATCTCTTCTTTTTTGGACAAGTAATCTAGTACACCTTCGTCATATGCTTTAAAATAGGGAACAAAACTCACTTCTTTATATACAGCATTTAGTTCTGTGTATAATCCTTGGATGTACTTTCTTGCAGCTTCTTGTTCTGGCGTAAGAGCATTCGATAACTCATTATAGATGAATTTGCCAATTGCAATACCTTGCGAAATGTTTTCGAACATGTTATAGGCATCCATATCTTGTTGACTAATCGTCCCAAATTGCATGGCTATATTTCTTCCCTGAGCAAAATCATCCTGGTTAGCATTCATCTCATTAACCATGTTCTTAAAATGTAGGCTTTTTGAATCTTCTGCTAGCGTATTCAGTAAGTCGAGGTACTCGTCTTTAACTATTCTCCCATTATCATAGTTAACGGTCTTACTAATGCCTTCTGATTGTCCCTCTCTGTTGGCTTCATGCTCTTTTAGTCTCGTTTGAGAACATGGGCCTGAGTCTTTCGAATAAGTGGCTCCCATAAAAACAATTGTGCCCTGGTCTAGATTGTACGCTCCTTTGTAGGCAGAGTTTTGATAGTGATAAGCGTAATACTCTGATTCTTCTTTTGAGTACTTTTCTTTCCCCTTTTTGAATTTTCCTGTAAATATATTTATTGTGTTTTCGTCAACTCCCCACTTACCTACCATAACGAAGGCGTCACCTATATATGTTTTACTATCACCCTCATAAATGTAACCGGTATATTCCATTACTAGGGATGTGAGCAATTGGATATGGTGCTTATTTCCACGGTTATCTGTCCATGTATAGTTGCCCTCAATACAATCTTTTAATCCTGGATCTATGGTTTGAGATAATCCGAACTGTGTGAATCCAATAAAAAGGATGAATGTAATTAAGTGTTTCATTTTTTTACTATTTTTTACTATTATCTTTCAGTGTTTGCTAACGGTCAAGTATAAGCGGTCGTTTTAATGCCGCTTAAAGTTAGTATTTAACAAATTAATGAAATCAAAAAGAGTTAAGTATAATTTTTGTCGTGAATGACACTAAGCTGTACATAACTGACATTACAAAAGCGCATAGAAACAATCTAATTGTCCTTGTGTAATATATATTTAAGTTGTTGTTTATAGGCTCTAGAGAGGTTTATCCATACACCATTATCTAGCATTACTTTGGTGGATTTGACAATTTTAATGCGGTAAATATTTACGATGTATGATTTATGTATTCTAATAAAAGATGTATTCGGTAATATGCGTAAAACTTCAGTTAATGAATTTCTGTCGATTTCTGGCTTATCTTTATTGTCAATAAAATATTCAACATAGTGCCCATCAGATTTAATGTATTGAATATCCTCTATTTTTAAAATCGCCTTACTTTTAAGTAAAATAGTAAAGTTTGATTTGGTATTTATTTTTTTTGTAAGGTTATAAGACAATTCTTTTAGGGTCTTATTTCTTGAGGATAAAAGTGAGTTTTCGTTTTCAAAGTGTACTTTTTGATCATACATTTTAACAAATTGGATAATTATAGCAACGGAAAGAATGACAACCTCTAGTCCTACACCCATAAAAATAGGATTCAAAGGAAAAAAAGATTCTTCTATTATACCATATTCTAATCCAATATATGCTAAAGAGCCTAAAACAGGAAAACTAAAGGCAATAAAAAATATAATAGCGTTTGTTCTGTTGGATTTATAAGTTTGGAATGCAGCTATAAAAGCCAAAATAAAAACACAAAAAATTAATATGTATATTATATTCAACAACCAAACTGTATATGATTGATACAAGTCAGTAAAGCCAATCCATAAAAGTATATTTATGATTAAAAGTATATTTATAATTTTAAAAGCTTTAAAGATGTTCGGTGTACTTGTTGCGATATGTAAAAATTTATTTAAAAAGAGGGTGCTAGAAGCAATAATTAATACAATTAGAATAACCCGCGAGTAATTATTAAAGTGGTGTGATTGCGGATATAAATACTGATATGAAAAACCTAGTGATGTTAATAAATATAAAATAACGAGGAAGGTGTAAGCTCCATAATAAAGAAATAAAGACCTACGCGCAATAACACCAGCAATTATTGCTAAAAAGCTAATAAAACATAAAACGCCAAAAAAGATTCCATAATAGAGATTTTGTTTATTTTCATAGTTTTCAAATGTATTTTTATTCCAGAGGTATATTGGAAAACTAACAGAGGCATTTCTTTTGTCTATCATTAAATAATAACCTCTGACATTTAGGTTATTATTTAAAGGAAATATAAAACGTCTATTTATGTAATTACGATCACTAAAAGCCCGATTACGATCACCACCAAAGCCTATTTTAGTAAAACTAGTATCTGTTTTTTCATAAAGTTCAACTAGGTCTATAAACGGATTATTAAGTTCGAGTAGCAACTGTTTTTTAGGATGCTTTGTCCAAGGAATCTTAAAGTATAGCCAATAAAAATTTTGTGAAAAACCTTGGCTTACTTCTTGTTGTCTTAAGGGGAGTGCTTCCTTTTTAATAAGACTATCTATTTGTCTTACCGTATATGTGACGTCGGTTTCATATATTTTGGTGTAAGAATTAAAATTTATTTTTTCTTTAAAAGGTAATTCATCAAGAAAATCAGTCTTATTTTGTGCAACTGATAAAAAAGGTACTATTAGTAAAGATGCAAAAATAACTATAAACGAAGTATTTACATTAAATGTTAAAATAGATATTAGGTGCTGTTTTTTTTTCAAATCTTTTTTTCTAAGCTTATTAATTTGTACATATATTTATTGTTTCCATATTTCAGCCGTGTCAACATGTTTGCTAACATTAGTATATAAGACATAAATACAAAGCTATTGCGTATATATTTCGTTTCTGCTACACTGTTTTACTTTATTTATTGCGCATATACACCCCATTGGTTGTATATACAACATGATTTTTCAAATTTTAACACCTTCGCTAGTGCTACTGAGTTCAAGGGGAGAAATCAAATATAAGTTTTTTTTAAATTAATTCACCAAACAAATTTGTGGTTTGGATGTTTTGTGTTGGCGGCTCTTTCCTAAAATAAAAAACCACCCGTCTTTGGCGGGTGGTCTTACTATGTATAAAATGGAACGGGTTTAACCCTTATTCTCCTTCTTAATCAAATTCAAAGCAGAGCCTTCTTTAAACCACTCTATTTGTGCGTGGTTATAGGTATGGTTTGTTTTTATGGTGTCTTTGCTTCCGTCTTTATGGACAAGTTCAATGGTGATTTGCTTGTCAGGTGCAAAGTCCTTTAAATCAATAAAGTTTAAGATATCATCTTCCTGGATTAAATCATAGTCTGCTTCATTGGCAAATGTCAATCCAAGCATTCCTTGTTTCTTTAAGTTGGTCTCGTGAATGCGGGCAAATGATTTTACCAGCACGACTCGCACTCCAAGATGACGAGGCTGCATCGCAGCGTGTTCTCTTGAAGAGCCTTCTCCATAATTGTGATCGCCAACAACTACCGTGGGGATTCCTGCTTTTTTGTACTCGCGTTGTACATCGGGTACGCCTGCATATTCACCTGTTAATTGGCTTTTTACGAAATTTGTCTTTTGGTTAAAAGCATTAACGGCTCCAATCAAGGTGTTGTTTGCGATGTTATCCAAATGTCCTCTGTAACGCAACCAAGGCCCTGCCATAGAGATATGGTCTGTGGTACATTTACCAAAAGCTTTTATCAATAGCTTGGCTCCTTCAATATTTTTACCATCCCAAGGCGAAAAAGGATCCAATAACTGCAGTCTTTCTGAAGTGCTGCTAACTTTCACCTGAACGCTGCTGCCATCCTCAGTTGGAGCGAGGTATCCGTTTTCTTTTACATCAAAGCCCAAAGGAGGTAACTCGATTCCTTGTGGCATTTCAAGCATCACTTCTTCACCATCTTCATTGATGAGTGTATCATTCATAGGGTCAAAGTCTAATCGTCCTGAAATGGCGATTGCGGCAACCATTTCGGGTGAACCTACAAACGCGTGGGTGTTGGGATTTCCATCGGCTCTTTTTGAAAAATTTCGGTTGAAGGAGTGCACGATGGTATTTTTCTCATCGCCTTTCATATCGCTTCGGTCCCATTGACCAATACAAGGTCCGCAGGCGTTGGTGAAAATTGTGGCGTCAAGGTCTTCAAATATTTTTAAAATTCCGTCGCGCTCTGCGGTGTATCTGATTTGTTCAGAACCGGGATTGATTCCAAAATCTGATTTCGCTTTAAGTTTTTTATCCACAGCTTGTTTAGCAATGGAAGCGGCGCGGGTTAAATCTTCATAAGAACTGTTTGTACACGAACCGATAAGTCCCCATTCTACTTTGATGGGCCAGTCGTTTTCTTTTGCTTTTTGTCCCAATTGCCCAACGGGTGTTGCCAAATCAGGAGTAAAAGGTCCATTGAGATGGGGGCGCAATTCGTCAAGATTGATTTCAATCACCTGGTCAAAATACTGCTCCGGGTTTGCATACACTTCCGGGTCACCGGTGAGGTGTGGTCTTATTTTATTTGCTTCGTCAGCAATATCGTTTCTATCTGTTGCTCTCAGGAAGCGTTCCATCGCGTCATCATATCCAAAGGTGGATGTGGTGGCTCCAATTTCGGCACCCATATTACAGATGGTTCCTTTTCCGGTGCACGAAAGGTTTAAAGCACCCTCACCAAAGTATTCTAAAATGGCACCGGTTCCTCCTTTTACGGTAAGGATGCCTGCCACTTTAAGAATGACATCTTTTGAGGCGGTCCATCCACTGAGGTTTCCGGTTAATTTAACACCGATTAATTTAGGGAATTTTAATTCCCAGGCCATACCGGCCATCACGTCAACAGCATCTGCTCCTCCCACTCCCACGGCTACCATACCGAGTCCGCCGGCATTTACAGTGTGTGAATCTGTTCCAATCATCATTCCGCCGGGAAAGGCATAGTTTTCTAAAACTACCTGATGAATAATTCCTGCTCCCGGTTTCCAGAAACCAATGCCATATTTATTGGAAACAGATTCCAGGAAGTCAAATACTTCTTTGCTGCTGTCATTGGCTCTTTTTAAATCTTCAAATGCGCCTGATTTTGCCTGTATCAAGTGATCACAATGCACTGTGGTGGGTACTGCTACTTTGTCTTTCCCCGCTTGCATAAATTGAAGCAAAGCCATTTGGGCTGTAGCATCCTGACATGCAATTCTATCCGGTGCAAAATCAACATAATCTTTACCTCTCGTAAATGCCTTTGAAGGGGTACCATCCCACAGATGTGAGTAGAGTATTTTTTCTGTAAGCGTAAGAGGTTTTCCCACTATTTCACGGGCTTTAGCGATGCGCTCGTCCATAGTAGCATAAACTTTTTTAATCATGTCAATATCAAAGGCCATAGTTTTTGAAGTTTTAGAGTTAAAAATTAAGGTTCTAAGTTCTTAGAATCCTTTTAATTGGAATGTTTGCAAATTTACAAAAAACAAAGTAAATTTAAAAATCATTAAAGAAATTGGATTTTTAATGAATTATATTTATTATAAGTCAATTTTTAATACTTAATTTTGTGTAATTACTAAATATTAATGCGTTAAATTAACAAGTTGCTAATTTATATTTTTGAGAAACGCTTTCTAAAGAAGGGTTTATCTCTTAAATCCATCATTGGTTTTTCATAAACACGATAAAGAATAAAGGCCAAAACAAGTGTCAGAATAATGTAAATCGCTGAAAAAAGTAGCTTTTCGTTAAAACCTAAGTTTTCGATGGGTTTGAAATATCGCATTAATTGGAGTATGATTGAATAATGGAGTAAATACATCCCATAAGAAATCAAACTAATCCACGTAACGGGTTTTAGAATGGCCAGTGGTGCCTTTTTCCACTGAGATAAGAAGGGTAATGAAAAGGCTATACAAATGGAACAAAAGGGTAAATAAATTACATTCCACAAAAATGGGTACTGTTCAATTTCCAACCGGTAGGTACCAAGGAAATAGTGAAGAAGTACAAAAAGGGTAAAACCGGCGAATAGAATTATTTTGGGATTTGCCAACCAAAGTTTTGGTTTTGTCAACGAAATATATGCCGCTAAAACACCATAGTAAATAGCATCTATACGATACAAAACCACTGCCTTTAGGTTAATGTTCCAATAAGTCATATCACTTATGGGTGTATTGTAATTATAAACAATTTTTGTCATTATAAAAAAACTGATGATGCATAAAGTGATTATTAAAAACAGTTTTTCTTTGGCTATGTCAAAACGAAAAAATAAAGCCAAATAAAATAAAAAGGGGCAAATGATATAGGCAAATTCTTCAATGGGCACAAACGGTTTAAAATCCAGATTACCCTGCTGCTCTTTAAGCTGTAATCGGTCTCTATATGAAGTATTTCACGGTTATAATCATCTATAACATTAAACGATCTGAACTTTGAGCCATTACTCAAGGCATCACTCATAAAATCAATGCTCCAGGTATCAGTAAAGGTTGATGGAACAGTGATAGGCTCTTTTACCCTCGCAGGAAGCCTTTTCTTGGCTTTTCTGCGTAGTGGCAATCCCATTTGCTTGTAAACGCGATGTAAGCGTTTGTGGTTTACTATTTCCCCGGTATTGCGAAGCCTGTAATAGCTCTTCCAAAAACCCTCACGAGGATGAGCTTCACTTAATTTACTCAAGTGGTTTATAAGTGTATTATCATAACTCCAGGACTCTGTAAAGAAAATGTCCATACCGTCCACTGCGTTTTGAAGAAAGAAAAAGTATCTCCAAAGTGAATCTGCTTGTTCCCTTCCGAAATAATAGACAATACCAATGTTTATTAGTAGAGCCAAGTAATAGTTGGGCAAGGTGCGAAACCATCTTCGGATTAAAAAATAGTTCAAATCCTTTGGTTTAAAGGTCTCTTTTGTAAAGATGCGAAATAGAATCCTTCCAATGAGAAATCCGCTGAGTACAAAAAATATTTCCACTCCCATCACCCCCATCAATCTGAGTAAATCCACAAATACCCCGGAAGCTTCTGGAAAAATCCACAAGACATGAGAAAAAACAACAAACAAAATTGCTGTTGCTCGCATAACGTCCAATCCAAAAATGCGATCTTGGTATTCTATTTTCAAGGGTTAATTATTAACTGAAAACGAATATACGGAAAATGAGATAAGAAATGTTTTGGACTTAAAACAAACTCTCAATTATTGTTTCGATTGTCAATCCTTCTGCCTCTGCTTTGTAGTTTTTAATCATTCTGTGTCTCAAAATGCCTTTCGCGACAGACTGTACATCGGCAATATCTGGTGAGAATTTACCATTGAGGGCCGCGTTTGTTTTGGCAGCTAGTATTAAGTTTTGTGAAGCACGCGGGCCGGCTCCCCAATCGATATAATTATTAACAAGCTCTGTAGCTTGTGGGGATTTTGGCCTGGTTTTAGTCACAAGTTGAACAGCATATTCAATGACGTTATCAGCCACAGGAATTCTACGTATTAATTGCTGAAAATCAATGATTTCCTGCGCACTAAATAAAGGATTCACTGTTGCCGAAACATCTGTAGTTGTAGCTTTTACAATATCAACTTCTTCAGAAAAAGAGGGGTATTCCAGATTGATTGCAAACATAAAACGGTCCAATTGTGCTTCAGGAAGTGGATAGGTTCCTTCCTGCTCAATGGGGTTTTGAGTAGCTAAAACAAAGTATGGCAAGCTTAAATTGTAGTGATTTCCTGCAATGGTCACAGCGCGTTCCTGCATCGCTTCCAAAAGAGCTGCCTGTGTTTTAGGAGGTGTTCTGTTAATCTCATCAGCAAGGATGATATTAGCGAAAAGCGGCCCTTTTATGAATTTAAACTGGCGGTTTTCATCAAGAATTTCTGAACCCAAAATATCACTGGGCATCAAATCTGGCGTGAACTGTATGCGTTTAAAGTCGAGTCCCAGTGCTTGAGCCAGTGTATTCACCAGCAAGGTTTTTGCCAATCCGGGAACACCAATCAACAGGGCGTGTCCCCCTGAAAAAATGGCGAGTAATACCTGCTTCACAACCTCATCCTGCCCGATGATGACTTTTGATATTTCTGCTTTTAGGGCTTTGTGTTTTTTTACTAATTGTTCTACAGCGGCTACATCAGACATATTTTCAAACTATTTTTTATGTTTTCTTCAGACAGATTGGGTATGGGTTATTGTTGCAACCAGTTATTAGCATACTCACAGTCAGCATAATCGCTGTTGATGTTGATGTATGTTTCACTGATTTTATCATCTTGCCATTTTTCTATGGCTTTGATTCGTTTTTGAGTTAGTGCCAATTCTCTTATTTTCTCATAATCAACAGCGTAATCTGCAACATGTTCTTCAAAGCGATTTGTAACAGTGAGGATTTTAAATCGTTTTCTTCCGGTTTTGTCCTCGTCAATATATACCGGTGAAATTTCACCATCTCCGAGATTATATACTTGATTACTGAGATTTGGGTCCATTTTTGTCAATTCAAAGCGGGTGTCACCGGTAACCGGATTGATTAACTGACCACCGTTATTTTTGGTTTCTTTTTCATCAGATTCTGAACGTGCTGCTTCCGCAAAGGTTATTTCGCCATTGATGATTTTTTCTCTGATGTTATCAATTTTTGTTCTTGCTTGTTGAATAGTAGCTTCATCTACTTTTGGAATTTTGAGGACGTGTCTCACATCCCGTTCCTGCCCTCTCACTTTTTCTACGTAAATAATGTGGTAGCCAAATTCTGTTTCAAAGGGCTCACTGACTTCACCCTCTTGAATTGAAAAAGCAACATCTTTAAATTCTTTAACAAAGGAACTTTTTCTGGTAAGACTTATTAATCCTCCGTGAGTTGATGCCCGAGGTTCGTCTGAGTAAAGAACCACTTTTGTTGTGAAGCTGGCTCCGTTTTCTACCACATCACTACGGTGTTCATTGAGTTCTTCAATGACTCTTTGTTTGGCTTCGGGGGTGATTTCGGGTTCGATAACAATTTGAGCCACTTCCAATTCTGCTCCAAAAATGGGTCTGTCTTCTTCAGGTATGGATTGAAAAAACTGTCTCACTTCTTCCGGGGTAACCTCTAAATCTTCATAGATTTTTTCCTGCATCATTGAAGCGAGCTGATTGGACTTTATAATTTCAAAAAGTTCTCTGCGCATTTCTGCCATAGAGTTTTTTCTATAGAATTGATATACTTTTTCTTCAGAACCTAATTGGCTCACCATATATTCTATTTGTTGGTCTAAGCGGCCATTGATTTCGGCATCAGTTACAACTATACTGTCTTGAATGGCGTGGTGAGTATAAAGTTTGTCTTCTAAAAGCTTTCCAAAAAGTTCACATCTTGTAATGTCTGATGTTGAAATGCTTTGCTGTTGAAGCTCTAGGTATGTTCTATCAATATCGCTTTCTAAAACTATATAATTACCCACAACGCCAATTACACCGTCAATTTTATATCTTTCTTGAGTTTTGAGGGTGTCCTTTATATTGGATTGAGTTGATTGAATTTCAATATTGCTCTTATCATCAATAATGAGGGTTTCATCTTGTGCCGGGCTGCTAAGTGTAAAACTCAGTATAAGAAGCAGGATTAAGTTGACTTTTTTATTTAAATACTTCAAAATTTTTGGTTCTAATTGCATCTTGTAATATATCTTTTTCTAAATTTTTAATAATTTCTAACTTTCGTTGGTTTAGTATGATTTGTTCAATAGTGGGTTTCACGTAGGAAAGTGGTGCTAAATCATTTCGCGAAAGCACATCTTTCACATAAATCAAATATACTCCTAAAGAATCTTGTAACTCTAATCTATTTGATTTTTTTAACAATTCTGTATAGTTTTCTGTTGTTATTACAGCAATTTTATCTCTTACTGTTTGTGCTTCAACCCAAATGGAATCGTTGAGAGAAATGGTTTTGAATTGTATTGATTTTTCTTCAATTGCTTTTTTATCTTTTTCGTCAAAATTAAAAAGTTGTTGTTTTAATTCATTGACACTTCTATTTTCTTTTCCTACGTGAATGTAGCGTAACTGAAGCAAGTCTTCGTTTAAAAGAAAGTTTTCTTTATTTTGCTCATAAAAGGTTTCAAGTTCGATTTCACTAATTTCTTTATTGAGCGATTGAGTGGCTATGATATCGACATATCCTTTTGTATAAAGGTCTGTTTTATAGTTGGCTACTAGTTCGTCATAAGCGTCCAGCTTTTCCTGAGAGAGATTGACTTTTGCTTTGTCTAAAAGTAATTTTTGAGTGGCCCATTTATCAATGAATGTTTTAACCAAAACGATGCTGTCTTCTTTTGAGGTTCCGGGTCCCACAATATTTTCAATATCATTGAGGTACAAGAGGTGGCTACCTACCTTTGCAATAACTTCTTCATCTATTTCTTTGTCAAAAAGTTGACAGGAAGTAAAAAAAACAAGGATTAAAACTGTTAGAAATGGCTTCATTAAATTAGTTCATTACACTTTTGTCTATGACAACATTGTATTTTTTAAGAAGTTCTTTCATCCATTCTTTTTCAAGATGAGCTTGATAATCACTCATTACACGACCTCTCACTTCATCAAGGTCTTTAACTGTTTGGGGAATGATGTCTTCAACATCTACAACGATGAATTGTGAAGAGTTAGTACTTTTCTCTGTTGAAACATCATACACTTTTGAAACTCCTTTTGAAGTTTTAAAATTTGAAGGCAGTATCGAGTTTTCTATTTCATAAACCCCTTCTGTTATAATAACGTTGACTACTTCTTCTGTATTAAAATTGCTTTTAATTTCTTCTGCAGTAGCCTTGTTTTTAAGCATTTTTTTGATCTGATTTGCAATTTTTTTACTTGCAGTAGATGCTATCAAACCTTCCACTCTTGTTTTCCAGGCGTATGAGTCTCGGTTATTTTCAAAAAAAGTGGTCATGCCAATAGTGTCTGTTTTTGAGGGCTCCCAAATATTTTTTTGCATTAAATCATAAATGAGCAAACCGTCTCTGTATTCAGAGATTAAGTTTGAATACTCCTCATTTTCTAATTCTAGGCTTATTTTATAAAACTCATCAAGTTTTTCTTTTTCAAATTCTTTATAATATTCCTTCAATAGTAAATCTAAATCTTGAAACGCTCGTGATTGTTTTTGATAGGACTCAATAAAGTTTGCAAAATCCCCAAAAGTATATTGTTCTTGTCCAATTTTGAATATGGTTTGTTTTAATTTTGGGTGTACTGAGGGGTTTTTCCATTTACGTTTTAAAAGGCTATCTGTCACATAGGTATTAAAAAAGGGTAAGGGATCCTCTATTTTTTCAAAATTGTATTTTTCCTTAATGCGATCATTTACCGATGCGATAATTACTTTTGATCTATCTGTTGATTTGATTTTTTTAAGTAATTCTTCTCTTGACTCATCCAGAGTTGTTTTGGGATGTCTCTCAATGAGTTTGATAATATGCCATCCAAAGCTTGTTTTTACAGGATCTGAGATATCACCCGGATTTTTTAAACTAAAGGCTGCTTCCTCAAAATTGGGAGCATTGAGCCTGCCGGAACCAAAACGATTGAGTTGCCCTCCATTTTTGGCAGTCCCCGTATCTTCAGAAAATTGTCTGGCTAAATCGCCAAAATCCTCTCCTTGTTTAACTCTTTTTAAAATGTCATTAATTCTGTTTTTTGCTTCCGGGTCATTTACATTCTCATTAAGAGCAATCATTATATGAGCTACTGTAACCTCCTCAGGCACTTCTCTTCTGTCATTAATTTTTATTATATGATAGCCATATTGTGTTCTAACAATCTCAGAAATTTCTCCAACAGGAGTATTGTAAGCAACAGTTTCAAAAGGATAGACCATACCAAAGCCTTTAAAATATCCCAAAGCACCGCCGCGCTCTGAAGCATTTGGCTCTTCAGAGTAATTTTTTGCAAGTTCTACGAAATCTTCACCATTTCTAGCACGGTCTAGTATTGCTTTCAATTTATTGTATGCCTCCAAAGTGTCTTTTGGATGCGCATCTGGAGCAACTCTTAATAGTATGTGATTTGCATTTAATTCTTCCTGCAATCGTTCATATCCCTCCACAATGAGATCTTCAGTAATTTCCTGGTCATAAAGGTAGTTTTGAGCAAGTTGATTTCTATAACTTGAAAACTCTTTTATAAAAGTGGGATTTTTATGAAGTTCTTGAGTGTGAGCCTCCTTTATTTTAAGTTTGTAATTGACAAATAAATCAAGATAAGCTTCTTTTGATTTTTGATTTTCATCTTGAACCATGTCTAAGTTTTTCTCATAAACTCTTGTAAATTCATCAAAATAAACAGGTTCGTCATCAATAGTCAAAAGTATTTTCTTCTCGGCTTTTTGCGAAAATGTTAACGTTGTGAATGACACAAAAAAAGTAACAAAAAATGTGCTTAACTTCATAATATTATTATTTTTTAGTAACTGCAAAAATAACAAAATTGAGGTGTTAAACAAGCCTCAAATCTTAACATATTACTAAAATATTGAGTCTCTTAAAACGAGTAGTTTACCTTACAGTTCATTTGAAACTCTATGAGGAAATTGCTTTTGATTTATTTGCGGTTTTAAAGTGCTTTTTGAATCAAATTATTTTCAAAAAACCTTTCTTTAATAGTGATCATAATTGCGGTTCAACTATTTTTCACTTATTTTTGCAATCAAATAAAACAATGAAGATGAAAAATTTAAAGCTTACTATTATTTTCTTATTGGCCACTTTCGCGATTCAAGCTCAATCAAAGCTAGGTACAATCGATATTGATTTTATACTATCAAAAATGCCAGAGATTGAAACTGTCCAAAAAGACCTTCAGGCTTATGGGCAAACACTCGAGTCTCAACTTCAAGAAAAAATGACTACATACCAATCAAAACTTGATGAGTATAATAAAAATGTGGAAAGTCTCTCTGATCAACAAAGAACTGAAAAACAAACCGCTATTTTCAAACTTGAAGAGGATATCACAAAATTCAGACAAAATGGGGTACAGTTGATGCGCATTAAAGAAGACGAACTCAAGCGACCTTTATACATGAAGATTGCAGAATTAGTTGATGTGATTGTTAAAGAGCAGAACTTTACACAAATTTTCAATACAAGCTCAGATTCCAGTATCATATATCTGGATCCAAATCTTGACATCACTATTGCAGTACTCACAAAATTGGGAATTGAAGTAGAGGAATAAAAATTGAAGTTAGAGGTTAGAAGTATGTAGATTCTTTTAACGCAATACCTGAAACCTGAAATCATATGTCAGAACACATCAAACTCATCTGGGATTTTCACGGGCCTGATGCTGAAAAAATCGCAACTCACCATCAAATTCACCTAAATCAATTTGCTGAAAGTAAAGAATTAGTCAACCCCTTATCGGGTATTGAAACGCTTACTGACATGCACGCAATCGCCTTTTTAGTCGTTGATAAAAAAAAGATGATCGAAGTGAGAGATGCCTTAAAACCACATCGAGGTGTGGTTTACAATCAATAGTATTTACCGAAATACATCCCAGTCAACTTTCACTGAAAACACATTGGAATACAAAGCCACACTTTGATCGCCAATGTCTGTTAGAGCATAATCCACCTGAATTCCTTTGTATTTGAACCCCACACCCATATTGGGTTGAAAATTTACACTTTCACTTCCATCGAGTTGAAGTACATTTTGAAAATTACCCACACCTGCTCTCAAAAAAACCATATCTATAAATCCAAATTGAAAACCCAATGCAGGATCAACACTAAAACCACTCGTGGAGATAATGTCGTTTGTTTCAGCAAAACGAACATTCAAATTCACAGAAGCCAAAAGTGAATAGTCACCTCTAAATTCAAAGAGTCTTCCTGCACCAATTTGTAATTTTGGGATGGTAATTTCGGTAGATTCAGGCTCTTCTTGATTTTGTCCTTCTACCGCTCCTTGAATGGTTGCAAATTCATCTTCATCAATAGTCCAGATGTTATACGTTGTTGTTATATCTCTGGCCATGATTCCAAATCGCCAGTCCTTTTTCTCAAACTGAATTCCCACATCAAGTCCAAAACCCCAGGAAGATGCAAACTTGCCAATGACCCTTCTTATTACTTTGGCATTTACGCCATAATTTAATCCATCAAGCGGTAATTTTCGGGCATAGGAAAAGGTGAAACCATAATCTGCCGTCGAAAACAGACTAATGCGGTTGTAGTCTATATTACCTTGTTGGTCGATTAGCTGTGTGGTATTTAAAATATCATCTACGCCAAACCTTATGGCTGAAAAACCCACCGCACTCCTATCATCAAGAGGCATTGCAAAGCCGGCATAATTATATGTTGCAATATTCGCAAAATAAGAAGCATGCATCAGGGAAAGTTGATTGTCCTCCAGTTGAACCAAACCGGCCGGGTTCCAGTAACCTGCATTCACATCTGAAGTAATAGCCGTCACAGCGTTTGCCATTCCCAAGGCTGCAGCATCTACACCAATATTCATAAACTCATTAGAATACTTTCTGGCTGTCTGTGCTGAAGCGAAAAGAACCGAAAAAAATAATAGAATTAGAAATTTCTTTTTCAAGGGCTTAATTTGATGCAAATATCAGATTATATAATTCTACTAACTACAAAAAGTTAGAGTTATTGTTTAATTTTTACAGCTTAGACGAAAATTGTTTGCTATTTTTACAACACATAAAATAGATTCTATGTTAAAATTTATACCCAATTTTATCACCCTTTGTAATTTACTATTTGGAAGTATCGCTGTCGTGTTTGCTATTCAAGGTAATATTCCGCTTGCGGCAGGGTTTGTGATATTGGGAATTTTCTTTGACTTTTTTGATGGTCTGGCTGCTCGAGCTTTTAAAGTTGAGAGCCCGGTGGGCAAAGAATTGGACTCTCTCGCCGATGTGGTAACAAGCGGTTTGGCTCCTGGAATTATTATGATGCAACTTCTCTATATGTCATCACTTGAAACGGTTCCTTTAAATCTTTGGGAAGAAGCCTCCTTGGATTTGGACTCTGGAGTTTTTTTACCGTTGCTGGGTTTACTCATCACTCTTGCTTCTGCATATCGATTGGCAAAATTTAATGTTGATGAAAGACAAACTACATCTTTTATTGGATTACCCACCCCAGCAAATGCTTTGTGGATAATCAGTTTACCTTTGATTTTGATTTATCAGTCTTCAGAATTGGCCTCAGAAATCTTGCTTAATAAGTGGGTATTGATTTTTTTGACACTGTTGAGTTGTTATCTTTTGAATGCCAACATAAAATTATTTTCGCTGAAGTTTAAAACAAGAGGTTTCAAAGCAAATTCCTTGCGCTACATTTTCCTAATCCTAAGTATAGCTTTGCTGATTGTATTTTGGTTTGTGGCAATACCTTTGATTATCTCTTTATATGTGCTCCTTTCGCTTTTAGCGAAAAAAGAAGTTGTTTAAAGTGATTTAAAATCCAGTTTCTTTTTGCGAAGTTCAAAATTTTGGCCTAAATACACTTTTCTAACCATCTCGTCTGTCGCAAGTTCTTCCGGAATTCCATGTTTGAGGATGCTTCCTTCAAACATTAAATAAGTGCGGTCTGTAATAGCGAGGGTTTCCTGTACGTTGTGGTCTGTGATAAGAATTCCAATATTTTTATCCTTGAGTTGCGCCACAATGCGTTGAATATCTTCTACCGCCACCGGGTCAACACCGGCAAAAGGTTCATCAAGAAGTATGAATGAAGGATTTGTGGCAAGTGCTCTGGCAATTTCTGTCCGTCTGCGCTCACCACCTGAAAGTAAATCACCGCGATTTTTTCTGATGTGTCCCAAACCAAATTCCTCTATTAGAGATTCCATTCTTTGATGTTGTTCATCTTTAGAAAGGTTTGTGAGTTGCAAAACACTTAATATATTCTCCTCGATACTCAATTTTCTGAATACAGATGCTTCTTGAGCCAAATAACCAATCCCATTTTGAGCTCTTTTGTACATGGCATATTTTGTGATTTCAGTCTCATTGAGGAATATTTTACCTTTATTGGGCTTGATCAGACCCACAATCATATAAAAAGAGGTAGTTTTACCGGCACCGTTTGGTCCGAGAAGTCCCACAATTTCTCCTTGATTGACTTCAACATCAATGCCTTTTACAACATCGCGTCCTTTATATGTTTTGACTAAATTTTCTGCTCTTAGCTTCATTTGTTCAAATTTAATTTCAGAGTGATTGCTTTTAAGGGATTATTTACTTCCTTTATCTTCCAAAGCCTCCCAAAACTCATAAGCCCTCCTTAAATGGGGAATCACAATGGTTCCTCCCACTAGTGTAGCTATACCCATAGTCTCCATCACCTCTTCTTTAGTAACGTTTAGTTTGTGTGCAGATTGCAAATGGTAAGCAATACAGTCATCACATCGCAAGACAGCTGAAGCAACCAGACCCAATAATTCCTTGGTTTTTACATCCAATGCACCTTCCATATAAGCATTGGTATCGAGGTTAAAGATACGTTTTATCAGTTTATTGTTATCGCTTAAGAGTTTTTCATTCATCCGTTCGCGATAGCTATTGAATTCATCTACCTTATTATTTGACATCGATTTCAAGTGTTTTTTTTTGATTAAGCCGTAAAATATTAGGGCTGTACTTTAACTAATTTAATAAAATTTGGTGTTTAGAATTTGGAGACTGATATTTATTAAATTTTATCATTTTTTGCTTTTCTTGTCATCCCGAGCAGAGGCTCGGGATTGATTTCTAACAACAATTTTAGAAATAACAATGCTTATTTCGTATAAAACTAAAATAGGAATCGCTACAATAATTTGACTTACAATATCCGGAGGTGTTATGATAGCAGAAATAATAAGAACTACAACAAGACCAATTTTTCGATATTTTTTTAGTACATCGGGTGTTACCAAACCAATTTTAGTAAGGAAGTAAATAATGATGGGCAGTTCAAAAATCAAACCGGATGCAATCACAGAAGAACGCACCAATCCAATGTAACTACTTAAATCAAAATCGTTGAAAACTTCGCCACTCACTTGATAACTCCCCAGAAAATTGATTGATAAAGGGGTAATTACATAATAACCAAAAAGAACTCCTATAAAAAACAACAAAGATGAAACAAAAATAAAACCTCGAGCAGTACTTCTTTCATTTTGCAATAAGCCCGGACTAACAAATTTCCAGAATTCATAGATTACATAAGGAAATGCAATCACAAAACCGGCTGTAATTGAAGTCCAAATGTGTGCAGAAAACTGCCCCGCCATGGTCCTGCTCTGAATTCTAAATGGTAACTCATCAAAACAAAAGCTATCCTGAAGTCCTACATATTGAGCAATATCACACAAGACCCTGTATGTTACAAAGTCAGCACTTTTTGGTCCAAAAATAATAACGTCAAAAATAAAGTCTTTCGCAAGAAAAGCTGCCATACCAATAATGACAATACTCATTGTGGCTCTTATAAGATGCCAACGCAGGTCTTCCAGATGATCTAGAAACGACATCTCTGCATTGGGGTTTTTCTTTTTTCGGGCTGCCATTAAATGATTCCTTCTTTAATGAGGTTGTGAATATGTAAGACACCTTTATATTTCCCGTTATCTTCAACAAGAAGCTGAGAAATACCGTGTGTATCCATCAATTCCATAGCTTTAACAGCCATTGATTGAGCATCAATACTTTTTGGATTTTGAGTCATGATATCCTGAGCTTTTAAACTACTAATATCATCGGTTTTGGTGAGCATCCTTCGTAGGTCACCATCAGTAATAATTCCTACGATTTGTTCATTTTCAACAACAGCTGTAACACCCAGCATTTTTTCTGAAATTTCAACAATAACTTCCTTTATACTGGAATCTAATTTTACTTGGGGTTTCTCATTGCTTTCGCACAAATCTGACACTCTTAAGTACAGTTTTTTTCCAAGTGAACCACCGGGATGAAAACGTGCAAAGTCCTTACTGGAAAAACCTCTTAAATCCAGTAAACACATAGCAAATGCATCACCAATAACAAGTTGTGCTGTGGTGCTGGTTGTAGGCGCTAAATTATTGGGACAAGCTTCTTTTTCAACAAAAGCATTCAGAACATAGTCTGCTTTTTTTCCAAGAAATGAATCTTTATTTGAGGTAATCGCTATGAGTTTATTTCCTAAAGATTTAATGAGTGGTACCAGTACTTTAATTTCAGGAGTATTTCCGCTTTTGGAGATACATATCACACTATCCTCAGGCTGAATCGTTCCCAAATCGCCGTGAATGGCATCAGCAGCATGCATAAAGGCAGACGGAGTTCCTGTCGAATTTAAAGTAGCTACAATTTTTGTGGCAATATTTGCACTTTTTCCGATTCCTGTAATAATTACCCTACCCCCCGAATTGAATACATATTCTACTGCTTGAGCAAACTCATCATCCACTAGATTAGCAAGATAAGCAATGGCTCTACTTTCAGTTTGAATCGTTTGTCGGGCTATGGAAATAATTTTTTGATGACTTTGCAAAACTTAACAGTTTTTTTGGTTTGTGGCTTCTAAAAGAATTAGTATATTTAGAGTACAAATGTAGATAAAATAATTATAGTAAGTGAATGAAATTGACATACACGCAGCCTTAAAAAGGTATTTTGGATTTTCCAATTTTAAAGGCTTGCAAGAAGAGGTTGTCAAGAGTGTTGTCAACAATGAAAACACTTTTGTCATCATGCCCACAGGCGGTGGTAAATCATTGTGCTACCAGCTTCCGGCACTCATTGCAGAAGGTACGGCTATCGTTGTTTCTCCCCTAATTGCATTGATGAAGAATCAGGTTGATTTCCTCAGAGCAAATTCCTCTGAAACCGGAATCGCACACGTTTTAAATTCTTCCTTAAACAAGACTGAAATCAAACAAGTTAAAAAGGACATTGTTGATGGAGTTACAAAATTGCTCTATGTAGCACCCGAGTCACTCACAAAAGAAGAGAATGTGGCTTTTCTGCGAAGTGTACCCATCTCCTTTCTCGCCATTGATGAGGCGCATTGTATTAGTGAATGGGGACACGATTTCAGACCTGAATACAGAAACCTAAAATCTATCATTGAAAGAATTGGTGATGATATTTCCATTGTAGCACTTACAGCAACTGCAACACCCAAAGTACAGGAGGATATTATAAAAAATCTTAACATACAAGATGCTAAGGTTTATAAAGCTTCCTTCAATAGGCCCAATCTATATTATGAGGTGCGTCCCAAAACAAAAAATGTGGATGCAGATATCATTCGATTTATAAAGCAAAATGAAGGTAAAAGCGGCATCGTTTATTGTCTTAGCCGTAAACGTGTTGAAGAACTTTCTCAAACTCTTCAGGTAAATGGAGTCAAAGCAATTCCTTATCATGCAGGCCTTGACCCTAAAACACGCGTGAGACATCAAGACATGTTCCTTATGGAGGATACAGATGTGGTCGTTGCTACCATCGCATTTGGAATGGGAATCGACAAACCCGATGTGCGATTTGTTATTCACCACGACATCCCTAAAAGTATCGAAAGTTACTACCAAGAAACCGGTCGCGCCGGAAGAGATGGCGGCGAGGGTCATTGCCTCGCTTTTTATTCCTATAAAGACATTGAAAAACTGGAAAAATTTATGAGCGGTAAACCGGTCGCTGAACAGGAAATAGGTCATGCACTCTTGCAGGAAGTGGTCGCTTATGCTGAAACCTCTATGTCACGTAGAAAATTTATTCTACACTACTTTGGTGAAGAATTTGATAATGAAACAGGAGAAGGAGGCGATATGGATGACAATATGCGGAATCCCAAAAAACAACATGAAGCTAAAGATGATGTTGTAAAACTCCTCAAAGTCATTAAAGAAAGCAATCAACAATACAAGTCAAAAGCAGTCGTTCAGGTTTTAATAGGAAAAATAAGTGCACTTATAAGTTCGCATCGGTTAGATACTCAGCAGTATTTTGGAATTGGTAAAGATAAAGAACCAGAATACTGGATGGCCCTGTTAAGACAGGTTTTAGTCGCCGGAATGCTATCAAAAGATATTGAAACCTATGGGGTCATTAAGTTAACTGAAGAAGGTGAAAAATTTCTAAAAAATCCTCAGTCATTTATGATGACCGAAGACCACTCCTTTAAAGAAGCCAATGATGATGTTATAGTGTCGCAGCAAAAAGGCGGTGGGGTTGCTGATGAAAACCTCTTTAGACTTCTCAAAGAAGAACGTAAAAAACTGGCACATAAACTGGAATTACCCCCTTTTGTAATTTTCCAAGATCCGTCTCTGGAAGATATGGCACTCAAATATCCCGGTTCCATTGATGAACTCTCCAATGTGCACGGTGTGGGCGAAGGGAAAGCAAAAAAATATGGAAAAACTTTTATTGACCTGATTAACAGGTATGTGGAAGACAACGACATTATGAGACCTGATGACCTGGTGGTTAAAACAACAGGGACAAACAGTGCTTTGAAATTGTACATCATACAGAATGTTGACAGAAAGCTTCCTCTTTCTGACATCGCAAAAGCAAAAGGACTCTCGATGGACGAATTCATCAAAGAAATGGAAGCTATTGTCTTTAGTGGTACCAAATTAAACATCAATTACTGGCTCGATGAAATCCTTGATGAAGATCAACAAGAAGAAATTCACGATTATTTCCTTGAAGCAGAAACAGATAAAATTGATGAAGCCATGAAAGAATTTGATGGGGATTATGAGGAGGAAGAACTGCGTTTATACCGCATAAAATTTATTAGTGAGGTTGCTAATTAAGGGTTTGAAATATCTAAGTATCTTTACACCTTTTAAAAACTACCTCAATTTATGAGACATCTGGTTCTTGCGATTGCATCCGGTTTGATATTATCTTTTGGCTGGCCCACATGGGGGTTTCCTTTATTGTTGTTTTTTGGATTTGTTCCCTTACTCATTCTTGAAAGGGAAATAAGACTTTCAACGCTAAAGCGAAAAGGATGGAGAGTTCTTTTATTTGCTTACATCACCTTTTTAACATGGAATATCATTAAAACAAACTGGCTCTGGTTTTCATCAGAGTTTGGAGCCCTATTTGCCATCACGGTCAACTCCTTATTAATGGCGTTGGTATTTGTTTTATACCACCACTTTGCCAAACGCACCACCTTTTTTATAGCCACCGTTTTTCTTGCAGCACTTTGGATATGCTTTGAAAAAATGCACCTCAACTGGGATTTTTCCTGGCCGTGGCTCAATCTGGGGAATGGCTTTTCAGAATTTATCAGTTGGGTACAGTGGTATGAATTCACAGGAACCTTTGGTGGAACACTTTGGGTATGGATTGTCAATCTCGGTGTGTTTAAAAGTTACATTTTATATAAGGAATTCAATGACAAAACAATCATCTTTCGCGGAAGCATAAAAACGGGGATTTACATTTTAGTCCCATTACTTATTTCATTAGCAATTTATTATTCTTATGAGGAAAGTGGGGAAAAAGCAAATGTGGTGGTTTTACAACCCAATATTGACCCTTATTCCGAAAAATACAATGTGTCAAATGACGAAATAGCATCCCTCCTATTTGAACTAGCAGACACTGAAGTCACCCAAAAAACAGATTTTGTCATCTCACCCGAAACCGTTTTTGCAGACCTTGAACGAATTGAAGTTTTTGAAACAGCCGCAACAAGTCAAAAAATAAGGAATTACCTAACTAAATATCCAAAGCTAAATTTCCTTTCTGGCGTTTCCCTATTAAAAGTTTTTGACGACACCAAACAAGTGACTCCTCAAACCAATACTTTTGAAAACGGCTTATTTTATAATACCTATAACTCTGCATTTATGCTGGGTCCAAAACCTGAAATGGACCTCTATCATAAATCTAAACTCGTTGTGGGTGTGGAAAGCACCCCTTATGTGGGCATTATTAAACCCCTGCTGGGTGATATTATGCTTGATTTAGGCGGAACTGTAGCCATGAAAACAACTCAGGATTTCAGGGGAGTCTTTAAAAGTAAAGACAATCAGTTGGCTGCCGGTCCCATCATTTGTTACGAATCTGTTTATGGCGAGTTTGTAACGGGTTATGTTCGCAACGAAGCCAATTTTCTTGCAATCATTACCAATGATGCATGGTGGGGTGAAACTCAAGGTCACAAACAACACCTCAGCCTGGCAAAACTGCGTGCCGTGGAAACCCGCCGCAGCATCGCCCGAAGTGCCAATACAGGAATTTCAGGATATATCAACCAGCGTGGTGATGTTTTAGAAACGCTTGCTTACAACACGAAAGGTGCGTTGGCAGGAATCATTTATTTAAACGAAGAAATCACCTTTTATGTAAAGTATGGCGATTTTATCTATCGTATTGCTCTGTTTATACTAATTGGTGTGCTATTAATCGCTTATACAAAGAGACGCGGGGAAGTGGGGTTGGAGTAAATATGAGATATTAGATGTGGGACATGAGATATTAGATTTTTAGGCTCATTTCTCTTCTCAATTTTCGTTTGTCTCAAATCTTATGTCTCAGGTCTAAAGTCTAAAAAAATGTACCAAATAGTCTCTTTTATAAAATTCTTTTTTCGTTCTATAAAGCTTCACGGAGTGCACTCGCCTTTTGTCTTTCAATTAGAAACCAAGTGCTTTAAGGACAAAACCAACTATCCGGAGTATAAACAACTGGAAACTTACAACAACATACTTTCAGAAAACAAAAAAACCATCACGGTAACAGATTTTGGTCAAGGGTCCCGCATATTTAAAAACAACACCCGAAAAATAGCCGATATCGCCAAACACGCCGGGATTTCAAAAAAAAGACAACGCTTGCTTTTTCGTATGGCGAATTATTTACAATTTAAAAACACACTTGAACTCGGTACTTCATTAGGTAAGGCTACCGTGGCTTTAGCTATCAATAAACAAAATAAGGTTAGAACTGTTGAAGGTTGTCAAAACACTGCAGCTGTTGCTAAAAGTACTTTAAAGGAAATAGGTTGTCCTGATGTGACCATCTTGAATGATTCCTTTGAGAAGGTATTAGATGAGCCCTTAATTTTTAAACCCGATTGCATCTATATTGATGGAAACCACAACAAAGAGGACACTTTGAAATATTTTCACAAACTTTTACCTCAGGTTCATAACGATACTGTGCTCATTTTTGACGATATTTACTGGTCAAAAGATATGACCAAAGCCTGGAAAGAAATAGCAGACCATCCAAAGGTGACTGTCTCTATTGATACATTTTACTGGGGATTGATTTTCTTTAGAAAAGAACAGGAAAAGCAAAGTTTTACAATCTGGGTGTAACATTCAGACATTATAAAAGACATATGAATAGCATCATAAAAAGTTGATTTACCCTATGAGTTTAGTCATAAAAATAAGAAAAATTACCCGCGATTTTAAAATGGGTCAGGAAATCCTGAATGTTTTAAAAGGAATTGATCTCGACATTGAAAAAGGTGAATATGTAGCCTTAATGGGACCTTCGGGTTCCGGGAAATCTACGTTGATGAATATTTTAGGGTGTTTGGATACAGCCACGTCAGGAAGCTATGAACTCAATGGAGTGAATGTTAGCACTATGACAGATGATGAACTTGCCGAAATAAGAAACAAGGAAATTGGTTTCATTTTCCAAACTTTTAATTTATTACCCAGAACTACCGCCCTTGAAAACGTCGCTTTACCGATGATTTATGCAGGAGCTTCAAAAGCAGAACGCACCAAACGCGCTGAAGAAGTTCTTCACGATGTGGGACTCGCAGACCGGATGGATCACCGTCCCAATGAACTTTCTGGTGGTCAACGACAACGAGTCGCTGTGGGTAGAGCATTGGTCAATAATCCTTCCATCATCCTCGCAGATGAGCCCACCGGAAATCTCGACTCTAAAACCTCTGAAGAAATCATGAACCTCATTGATGCCATTCATCAAAAAGGGAATACCGTGATCCTAGTCACACACGAGGAAGACATTGCACAACGTGCAAAAAGAGTTATTCGATTAAGGGATGGTATGATTGAGAGTGATACTCTCCAATAATTTAACAAAATTTAAACTTACACCACCATTCCGGCAGCAACGGTTTCAAGGGTGTTTTCGTCAATTAATATAATGCTTCCTGTCATTCGGTTATCACGGTAAGAGTCAAGCATTAGTGGTCGAGTTGTTTTTAAAGTGACTCTTGCTATTGCATTCATTGTAAGTTCTTTATTTTCTGTATTTCGTGCATAGGTGTCAATATCAATTTGATAAACTACTTCTTTGATAAGTGCCTTTTTTTCGTTTGAAGTATGCCTAATTGTATATTTAGCACGTGGTTTTGCAGATTGATCGTGAAGCCAGCACAACATGACGTCAAATTCCTGAATCATTACAGGTTGATTGTTAGGCTTTACAATCATATCACCTCGGCTTATATCAATATCATCATTCAAAGTCATTGATACAGACATCGGTGCAAAAGCTTCTTGAATTTCAATTTCTCCTGCGTTGATAGAAGTGATTTTTGAACTAAAACCTGAGGGTAAAACTGTCACTTCATCACCCACTCTATAAATACCACTGGAAATGCGACCTGCATAGCCTCTGTAATCTAAAAAACCTTCACTTTGCGGTCGCAAAACGGTTTGCACCGAAAATCGGGCATCAATTTTATTGATATCACTACTTATGTGTAGGGTTTCAAGTGTATGCAATAGTGGTGATCCTTGATACCAATCCATATTTTTGGAACGATTGACTACGTTATCTCCATTCAAAGCACTAATGGGAATAAAACGAACATCCTTAATGTCAAGTTTAGACGAAAACTCCTCAAAGTGAGCGACTATTTTGTTGTATGTGTCCTCTGAATAATCTACCAAATCCATTTTATTGATACAGACAATCATGTGTGGGATTTGAAGCAAGGATGCAATAAAAGCGTGTCGCTTCGTTTGCTCAATGACACCGTGACGCGAATCTATAAGTATAAGAGCAGCATTGGCTGTAGAAGCTCCCGTTACCATATTGCGGGTGTATTGAATATGCCCGGGAGTATCTGCTATTATAAACTTTCGTTTGGGTGTTGTAAAATATCGATAAGCCACATCAATTGTGATGCCTTGCTCACGTTCATCTTTTAATCCATCAGTAAAAAGTGCAAGATCGATCCCTTCATGCCCTCTTCGTTTACTTGTGGCTTCGACAGAGGCCAGTTGATCCTCAAAAATTGATTTTGAGTCATATAATAAACGGCCAATGAGAGTACTTTTTCCATCGTCAACACTTCCGGCAGTGGTAAATCTTAATAATTGATTACTTTCTAGCATGTTCTTTTTAATTAAAAATACCCTTGTTTTTTTCTATCCTCCATCGCGGTATCACCTCTTTTGTCATCAGCTCTGTTTCCCCTTTCTGTTTGTCTCATTGTTGCTACTTCATCAACAATTTTTTCTAATGTATCGGCATCAGATTCGATTCCGCCGGTAATGGTGATATCACCTAAGGTTCTGAATCGTATTTTTTTCTTTTGAATAGTTTCATCGGGCTCTAATTTTAAATAATCAGAAATTGGAATCCAGGAGTCATTTCGCCATACTACTTCACGCTCATGTGCAAAATAAAGTGAGGGTATTTGAATGTTCTCACGTAAAATATAATTCCACACATCCATCTCTGTCCAGTTACTAATGGGAAAAGCTCTAAAATGTTCTCCATCAAAACACTTTCCATTGAGAAGGTTCCATAATTCAGGGCGCTGATTTTTGGGATTCCATTGTCCAAAATCATCCCGATGAGAAAAGAATCGTTCTTTGGCTCGTGCCTTTTCTTCATCGCGTCTTCCACCTCCAATAGCACAATCTACTTTATTGGCTTCAATTGCGTCAAGCAAAGTGGTGGTTTGAAGGGCGTTACGGGTAGCGTTTTTACCTCTTTCTTCAGTGACACGACCTGTATCAATGGATTGTTGTACAGAAGCAACAATTAAATTAACACCAAATGCACTCACTAACTGGTCTCTGAAATTTATTGTTTCCGGAAAATTATGTCCGGTATCCACATGCATCAAAGCAAAAGGCATTTTTGCAGGATAAAATGCTTTTTTTGCCAAATGGGTCAAAACAATTGAATCTTTACCTCCTGAAAATAACAATACAGGATTTTGAAATTGAGCAGCTACTTCCCGCAAAATAAAAATCGCTTCAGACTCAAGTTCATCAAGATAATTGAGATAAAATTTTTGCATGGTACTATTGAATTCTAATTTGATTTACAAAGGTAATTACTTTTTTTACACATGTATCCAAAGCTTCTTCTTCAGTTAAAAGGTGAATATCCGGTTGAAGTGGTGGTTCATAAGGTGCATCAATTCCTGTAAAATTTTTAATTTCTCCTGCTCGTGCTTTTTTATAGAGGCCTTTAGGGTCCCTTGTTTCACAAACGCGGAGTGGTGTATCTACAAAAACTTCAAAAAAATGAGCAGCACCCACAATTTCTTTTACCATTGCTCTATCCTTTATTGTGGGAGAGATAAAACTAGCCAAGGTAATGAGCCCGGCATCAACAAATAGTTTAGAAACCTCAGCAATGCGTCTAAGGTTTTCGTGACGATCTTCTTCTGAAAATCCTAAATCTTTACTTATACCATGACGGATGTTGTCTCCGTCAAGAGAATAGGTCTGCATTCCCATAGCAAATAATTGTTCCTCTACTGCACTGGCGATAGTAGATTTTCCGGATCCTGAAAGTCCCGTAAACCAAAGGACAAACGAATCGTGTTTATTAGCTTTATTTCTGTGAACTTTCGAAATCACAAAATCGTGTTTAATGATATTTTTAGTCATCCTAGATATTTTCTTTTCTATTTTTCAATCCAAAATTAAAGCGATACCATACCCTTTCATGCAGGTAATATAAAACCATTTTAGTTAATAATTCTGCAATTCCAATTTTAACACCAATTAAAGGATCTCCTGTAATAAACCATGATATAGCCATCGTGTCAAGTGTACCCACAATGCGCCAAGTGAAAGTTTTAGCAAGATGACGTTTGCGACTTTCTCTTAAAACACCTTGTTTTGAAAGATTTATGGAATACCATAAACGCTCGTGAAAATAATACAAAACTAATTTTGTGAGTACTTCAGCAAGACCAATTTTCAATCCGGTTAAAGGATTCCCTGAAATAATCCAGGCCAAAAGCATCGTGTCGAGTGTCCCAACAATGCGCCAGGTAATGGCTTTAAAAACGTGCCTTTTATGCGAGGTATCACTCATTTGAAACGATAAAGTAATTGTTCAACAGATTTTCTTTATTATACCTCATCTCCTTTCCGGTAACTTGATCGATAACTTGAACACCTGCAGCACTACAAATCGCATGTCCTGCTGCAATATCCCACTCCATTGTGGGAGCAAAACGCGGATAAACATCAGCAGCTCCTTCAGCGACCAAACAGAGTTTTAGCGAACTTCCTTTAGAAACTATTTTCAGTTCTTTGAGTGTTTCTTTTTTTAAGTGCTCCAAATAATTTAGGGTTTCATCATTCATATGAGAGCGGCTTCCCACCACTCTTAATTGTGAGGAATCCTTATGTGGAGAAATGGATATTGCTTTCGCAAAAATGGATCCAACCTCCTGATCAAAATCATCAATTCTCACTTTGTAAGCTTTGCTTTCAGAAACAATAGCATAATACAATTCTTTTGTAGCTGGAACCAGAATAACCCCAAGTATAGGTTTACCTTGCTCTACTAGTGCAATATTTACAGTAAATTCATCATTCTTTTTGATAAATTCTTTAGTTCCATCAAGTGGGTCTACAATCCAACATTGATTCCAGTTTTTTCTTATATCGAAAGACAACTGTTTGCTCTCCTCACTTATAATGGGAATGGGAGTTTGTTGAAGTAAAGAAACGATCACCTTATTTGCAGCCTGGTCTGCTTCGGTGATGGGAGAATGGTCTTCTTTGATGGTAACATCAAAATCACGTGCATACACTTTTAAAATTTCCTTTCCTCCGAGGAGAGCGGCTTTGATGGCAATTTTTAAATGGCTTTTCATTTAAATGATTTCAGATATTAAAAATAATTGAATGGATATTGATTCTTTTTTGGTTTAATTGAGTTTTATTTAAAAATTCATTTTGTTTCGGAAATTATAATAGTTTTCCTATCTTTTCAGAAAAGGTAATAAGACATTAAGGATAATTAGGGGATTCTCAGAACTTCCTTATCCTTTAAATACGCTTTTAACGCAACTATCGCAGCAAGTTTAGCCTCCATTTTATTTTGCTCCAAGAGTTTATCAGCAGAATAGTATTTCTTGACAAAGTGTGTATCAAAATCTCCACTGCGGAAGGCTTCGTGTTCCATCACAAATTTACCAAAAGATAAGGTGGTGGAAACGCCTTCTAATTCATATGCGGCTATCGCTTCAATCATCAATTGGATGGCTTCCTCACGTGTTTGTCCATAAGTAATCAATTTGGACAGCATCGGGTCATAATAAATGGGTACTTCCATACCTTCTTCAAAACCATCATCCACACGAATGCCAGGTCCCATCGGCGGACGATATCGAGTTAGGGTTCCCACACTGGGCATAAAGTCTGCAAGTGGATCTTCTGCATAAACACGCAGTTCCATAGCGTGACCTAGAATTTGTAATTGCTCTTGCTTAAATCCTAGGGGTTCACCACGAGCGATTTTGATTTGTTGCTCCACGAGATCGAGTCCGGTGATGAGTTCGGTAACGGGATGTTCTACCTGAAGCCGGGTGTTCATTTCAAGGAAATAGAAATTCAATTGTTCATCCAAAAGAAATTCTACAGTTCCCGCGCCTACATAGTCACAGGCTTTGGCAACCAGCACGGCGGCCTCGCCCATTTGCTTACGCAATACATCAGTCAAGACTACAGAGGGTGCTTCTTCCACCACTTTCTGATGGCGGCGCTGAATGCTGCAATCGCGTTCAAAAAGGTGAAGCACATTCCCATGGGAATCTGCCAATACTTGTATTTCGATATGGCGGGGCGAACCCACATATTTTTCAATAAAAACAGACCCATCTCCAAAAGCCGATTCGGCCTCACTGATGGCACGTTTCATCTGTTCCTCCAGTTCGCTTTCCTTTTCCACAATACGCATCCCTTTGCCGCCACCGCCTGCAGAGGCTTTGATTAAAATGGGAAAGCCTATTTCTGCTGCAATGCTTTTTGCTTCGGTAACATCGGTAATGGCTTCGTCGATTCCAGGCACCATTGGGATGTCATAACTTTTTACGGCGTCCTTGGCTGCCAGCTTGCTTCCCATTATGCGAATGGCATGTGGTCGCGGACCGATAAACGTCAAACCATTTTGTTCAACTGCCTCTGCGAAAGCGGCATTCTCACTCAGGAACCCATAACCAGGATGAATCCCATCGACGTGAAGTTCCTTAGCGAGTTGGATGATGTGATCACCTCTTAAATAAGACTTGTTGGAAGCGGCTTCCCCCACACAGATGGCCTCATCGGCAAATTGTACATGGGGTGCGTTCCTGTCTGGTTCAGAGAAAATGGCTACGGTTTTGATACCCATCTTTCGGGCGGTTTTCATTACGCGTAATGCAATTTCTCCCCGATTTGCTATTAGTATTTTTTTCATATAAATGCCCACGTTGGCGGGTATCTAAATGCTCGCGAACCTGCCTACCGGCAGGCAGGAGCGGGCATCTCGTTATTATTAACTCTAATTTTTTTTTCAATTTTCAAATTCCCATATTTTTTGAAATTTGGTGCTTAGATTATGGAATTTCTTTACATCTCAAGTCCTTACCTCTTAATGATATATATCAACTCAGATCTCATCACTCAAAAACTCACCTCTCATCACTAATTACTCCATTTCAATCAATAACTGCCCTTTATCTACGGCATCCCCTTTTGCAATAGCTACTGCTTTGACCACACCATCGCGGGGTGCTGTGAGGGCATTTTCCATTTTCATGGCTTCCAAAACCAGCAAGTAATCTCCTTCTTTCACAACATCACCGGCTTTTACAGGCACATCAAGAATAAGACCTGGCATAGGTGCTTTTATATCATTTACTGCAACTGTATTGCCCAATGACAGTCCCATCGCATCGATGAGTTCGTCAAGCGGAGTGCCTATTTTTACGTTGTAAAGATTTGAATTGATTTTAATGGTATAGATTCTATTAATAAAATCTGTATGGACAATTTCGGCATTGACCGATTTATTTTGATGTATGAGGTGAAGGGTGTTTTTATTTTTTTGTTGAGCGTCCAGCTCTTTGATTTCGTTTTCAGTAACTGAAAAGTCAAACTGCTCATTTACCATCAGGCGGTATTTGGTCTCCATATGTGGTGTAACTTAAAAATAATTGTGACCGTAAAGATAGGGATTTGTGTATTAATTATAAAAGCCAAAAAATAACGATGTACAGACCTGTCAGGTTTTATGAACCTCACAGGTCTTCTAATCATTTAACCTCTAGCATCAAAAATTGTCAAATACAAATGGGAAGCCATTTTTCGAGCGTTGTGTTTGGCGCGATTGGCATTTTCACCTTCAAATAAGGAATCAATGGTTTCAAACCATAGATTGATCCAAAAACCAAAGTGCTCCATCTGTATTCCTTTGTGATAAGTGTGATCCAGTTTTATGTGAGCTTTTGCCGGGTTGCCTTTGAATTTGGCTTTAAAAAAAAGATTGCTTTCCCAGAAATCAGTTAGCTTTTCAAGGTGTTCTTCCCAATGGGTAATGGTTTCATTAAAGAAATGCCCAATCTCCTTGCTCTCCTTTACTTCTGAATAAAAAGTAGTGACCAGTAAATGAATATCTTCCCTGTTTTTAATGTCGTTCATTCAGAAACCTTTCAGTTTAATGGGATTTAATAATCGAAACCAACTCGTGCTTTTGCAACACCCCGGATTGGCGCCAAAGCTGCTTTCCGTTTTTAAACAGGATCATCGTGGGAACGCCCCTTACCTGATACTCTGCAGCGAGCGGCTGATTTTTATCCACATCAATTTTTATGATTTTAACAGCGTCACCCAACTCGGCTTTTACAGAATCTAATATGGGCGAAAGTGTTTTACAGGGACCACACCAGGCAGCAAAAAAGTCAACCAATACCGGCTTGTTATCATTGATAATTTCACTGAATTTTGATTTCATCTTAATCTATTTATAGGTTTTTATCGGTCAGATTGAACTCCCATAATCAAGCTTATGTATTTATAAAATAATTTTACATTAGAGTTTCATCTGAAGTAACTTTTCTTAGTTTAACACAAAGATACAACTCCTCAATTGATTAAAAGAGCACAGACTAAAAATCCGTAAAAAAGCTATCTTTGTCGCATGCTCGCAAATCCCTTTCAAAAATTTAAATCACAAGTTTCAGGAATCGCTCTTCCTGAAAAATTTACCTTCCCTTTTTACTATGAGCCCCACCCATTAAGCGAGATTGCAGCATGCGAATTGCAGGAATATCTGGAGCATCAAACAGACTTTGAACACAACTTTGGAATCCACCCTGATCAAAAAGGGCTCGTTATCGGTAAGATGTTTGGGGTCCTTGTCTGTGAAAACCAAGCCGGCGAACTAGGCTTTCTTTGGGCCTTCTCAGGCAAATTGGCAGATTCCAATCACCACTGCCGTTTTGTACCGCCGGTATTTGATATGCTTATACACAATAGTTTTTTTAAACAGGAAGAAAAGGTGCTCAATGCGCTGAACAGAAAAATTGAAGAACTGGAAACTTCTGATGTTTATAAAAAGGCATTACAAACGTTTCAAGATATTAGGCTTGACGCCGAAAAAGATATTCAAAAACAAAAGAAGCGCATTAAAGAACTCAAAATAGCACGGGATGCAAAGCGTAATGAAGCCGAAGCGACTTTACCATTTGACGACTACAAAACCCTTCAGAAAAACCTCAGCGAAGAAAGCAAACAGGAAAGCATCCTCCTGAAAAAGATGACCAAATACTGGAACCATCAAAAAGCGGCGGCCTCAAAAGTCATTCAAAACCTACAAGCTGAAATTAATACCCTGAAAGAGGAACGCAAGCAAAAATCGGCTGTGCTTCAACAACAGCTTTTTGATAATTATTCCTTTTTAAATCAAAAAGGCAAACTTAAAAGCATCGGAGAGATTTTTGATAACAACCCGCCAGCAGGGGCCGGGGAATGTGCAGCTCCAAAATTATTGCACTTTGCTTTTAAAAATGGATTAAAGCCTATTGCTATGGCTGAATTCTGGTGGGGACAATCCCCAAAATCAGAAGTAAGGAAACACAAGCATTTTTATCCGGCATGTAAGAGCAAATGCGAACCCCTTTTAATGGCCCATATGCTTGATGGACTTGAGTTGGAAGCCAATCCATTTCAGGAAAACCCGGCCCAGGGAAAAGAGATTGAGATTGTGTATGAGGACGAAGTACTTTTAGTCGTCAACAAGCCCACCGAATTTTTATCTGTTCCCGGAAAAATCATCAATGATTCTGTTTATTCACGCGTAAAAGAACTATACCCGGAAGCAACAGGCCCTTTGATTGTGCATCGTCTGGATATGTCCACTTCGGGACTTATTGTTTTGGCTAAAAATGAAGAAACTTATGTATTACTTCAAAGACAATTTATACAACGCACCGTCAAAAAAAGGTATGTGGCTTTGCTCAATGGCATCATCAAACAAAAAGAAGGCGTCATCGACTTGCCCTTGCGGGTTGATCTTGATGACAGGCCCCGCCAATTGGTTTGCTATGAACATGGAAAACCCGCCCAAACGCGTTGGGAAGTAATTGCCATTAGAAACAGGCAAACCCGGGTGTACTTCTACCCCATCACGGGTCGCACCCATCAATTGCGGGTGCACGCGGCACATACCTCCGGTTTGCAAACCCCCATATTGGGCGATGATTTGTATGGTAAAAAAGCTAAGAGACTACACCTTCATGCCGAACGCCTAACATTTGTGCATCCCGTTTCCAAAGAAGAAATGACGTTTACATCAGCTACCCCATTTTAGTAAAAAGGCTTTATTTTCACAACTCCATTTAAAAACTAAACCGCTCATAAGCAGCTCTGTCAAGGGCATCCTGATGATCGGGATGGGCGATGGAAATAAGTGCTTGTGCACGTTGTTTCAGGGTTTTTCCATACAAGTCCACGACCCCGTTTTCGGTGGCGATGTAATGCACGTGGGCACGCGTAGTGGTGACTCCCGCGCCTTCCTTTAAGAAGGGGACAATCTTTGAAACTCCTTTATTAGTGATAGATGGCATGGCCAATATGGGTTTTCCGCCTTCAGAGAGGGACGCTCCTCTTATAAAATCCATTTGCCCCCCTACTCCGCTGTATTGCATTTTCCCAATGGTATCTGCACAAACCTGACCGGTGATATCAATTTCTATGGCGCTGTTAATTGCAGTGACTTTAGGATTTCTGCGAATAATCGCAGTATCATTAGTATAAGAAGCTTCCTTGAAATGAACAATGGGATTGTCATCCAGAAAGTCATACAGCTTTTGAGAACCAATGGCAAAACAGGTAACTAATTTACCTCTTTTGACCACTTTGTCTTCTCCGGTAATAATTCCTTTTTCAATAAGTGGAAGTATCCCGTCTGAAAACATTTCGGTGTGGATTCCAAGTCGTTTGTGGTTCATTAAGTTGGCCAAAACCACATTGGGTATTCCACCGATCCCCATTTGCAGTGTTGCACCGTCTTCAACTAACTGGGCCACGTGGTAGCCAATTAGTTTTTCTATTTCAGTGGGCTCAGGAGTAATGACACTGTGAATGGGTTCATCTACCCAAACGGCAGCATTGATATTGTCTTTGTGTATGATTCCATCACCGTGCGTTCTGGGCACATTGGGGTTGACCTGGGCGATGACAATTTTTGCTACCTGAATAGCAGTAATGGTCACATCAATGGAAGTTCCCAATGAGCAATATCCATGCTTGTCAGGAGGAGACACTTGTATGAGTGCCACATCAAGCGGAAGGATATTTCGTTTAAATAACAGGTGGAGTTCGCTTAAAAATATGGGCGTATAATCCCCGCGACGCGTGTTAATAGCTTTCCTCACATTGCCCGCCACAAAACAACTGTTAGTATTAAAAGCATTGCAATAAGGCTCTTGCGCATACAAGGCATCTCCTTCGGTATGCATCTGAACTATTTCAACATCATTCAGGTTTTGGTAGTTCTGACATAAAGTGTTGATTAGGAATTTTGGTGTCATTGCTGCACCTTGAAAAAAGATTCTGTTATTTGATTTTATAAGGGATATGGCTTCTTCAGCAGGGATGTAATTCATTGGTATATTGTTAAGGGTTAATGGTATTTGGTATTTCGTGCTTGGTACTTGTGATTTTATTTAGTACTTGGCATTTTGGAATTTTTAATTTTAGTGACACTCAATCTTAGCATTTACCATTTCAGTAACCGGTGCCGGGGAAATGTAAGGAATGCCAAGACCCATTCCTCGTAAGATAAAGAAAACTCCGATAATAACCACAAAAACAGGAATGGCTTTTTGAATTTTTTGTCTGTTGACGCCCTTCAAGAATGAGCCTGCATAAATGGCTACCGTCATCAAAGGGATGGTTCCCAATCCAAAAAAAACCATATACAGACTGCTTTGCATCAACGAACCGGCAGCCAGGGCTGCAAATACAGCAATATAAACGAGTCCGCAAGGTAGAAAGCCATTTAAAAAACCAATGGTCAAAAAGGTGTCGGCTGTTTTTTTCTTTAGGGAAGCACCCAGGTTTTGTTTGATTTTTCCAATGAATTTATAGAAAAATGTAGATACTTTGGTGTTTTGAAATCGCTTATTCGGCAAGACAACCGCAAGAATCATAAGGACTCCCACAGCGATGGATAGTTGCTGTTGCAGCCCAAAAAGCGAAAAACTTTTTCCCAGTATCCCAAACACAAGGCCAATAATAGCATAAGCAAAAAGCCTTCCGGTGTGGTAGCTTGTGATTTGAAAAAACTTCTTTAAAGGTTTCTTGTGTTCTACCGGCAGCATAAAGGCAATGGGGCCACACATACCCACGCAGTGCAGGCTTCCCAAAAGTCCAAATATGAGGGCAGAAAGTAACATTTAAAAAGTAATTTGGTCTTGGGTGATATAGGTTTTACCATTCATTTCCCAGCGCACGCTCACATCCCACCTTCCGGGAAGCAGACTTTCTGCCGGGATGAGCATTTTATTTTCTGAAAGTTGTATCGACTTTTCAAAATCAAGTTCTTTTTTGTTGACCCTGTAAAACGTAACCGACCCATTTTCCATTTGAGAAGCAATTTCCTCAGGAAAAACAAGCAGAATTCCCTTTAAACTTTGTTCAACTCTTAGCTTATTAGTTAGGTTAGCAGCATTATTGCGTCCATCGAGTTCAGCTTGAAAACCAATTTCCTGCTTATAATAATCATCAACCACCATTTCATAGTCATAAGTGCTATCTGTAGACATTTTTATAACAAAGTAAAGTATAAAGCTCATAAAAAGCCCAATTGCAATCACGATTCCTGTTCCCCAGTTTATTTTCATTTTTATAGATGTTAGATATTAGGTGTTAGATTTGAGAAATTAGATTTTTATTTTGGATTTAAAGTTTAAAGTTTAAAGTTGAAAATAGTTATTGGTTGGTTTATTAATGGTTAATTGGTATTGGTATTTGGTATTTGGTATTTGGTATTTGGAGCTTGGTGCTTGGTGCTTGGTGTTTGTTTTTTGGAAAATTGACTTCAACATACCACTTCATAATTCATTAATGGCTATTCATTATTCATTTAATTAAAACTTCTAGGTCCCAAAAAGTTAGTACTCGTGGTCTCGATTAGAATTTCATTACTATAAATACCAATTTCCACTTTGTTTTTGTGCCCATCCAAAGCTGCATTGTGGAGTTCTATAAACAAGGTGCCTTCTACCAGTCCTTGTGGTGGAACTACAACTTCATTTTGAGTTACAAACCGGATTTCACCGGAATGAGACAGTAGTTTCAATTCGATATTATCATACTCCCTGTTTGTTTTATTGATGAGTTTAAAGGTATAGACATTACTCACTATATTATCTTCTTTTAACTCATACAACTGACCCGGCAATCGCAAAACGACCGCTTCTACATCACTACGCAAAAAGAGCATTCCAATTAACAAACCTGTTAAAATAGTGAGTACCACGATATAGCCCTTCATTCGAGCGGTGAGTTCAAATTGTTTTTTAGCAACGATGTTTTCTTCACTAGCATACCTTATAAGGCCTTTAGGCAAGTTGACCGATTCCATAATACTGTCACACTCGTCAATACAAGCTGTGCAATTAACACACTCTAGTTGTGTACCGTTTCTAATATCGATGCCTGTGGGGCAAACGTGAACACACTGAAAACAATCAATACAATCTCCATAACCAAGGGCTTTCCGGTCTTCATTCTTTCTAAATTTCTTTCTGCCTTCTTCTCTTTCGCCTCTTTTGTGATCATAAGCAACCACAATTGATTTTGTGTCAAGAAGAACACCTTGTAAACGCCCATAAGGACAGGCTATGATACACACCTGCTCTCTGAACCAGACAAAAACAAAATAGAAAACACCTGTGAATATAAGTAAGCCAATAAAAGTGCTCATATGATTTAAAGGGCCCTCGATGATATAAAGCAACAAACGATCACTACCAATAAGATAGGCCAGAAAAACATTTGCTATGATAAAGGAAATAATGAAAAAGACTGTCCACTTTAACAAGCGCTTTCTAATTTTCTCCCCATTCCATGGCATTTTTGCAAGACGTATTTGCTTTCCACGATCTCCTTCTATAGCATATTCAATTCTTCTAAAAACCATTTCCATAAAGATAGTCTGCGGGCAAATCCATCCACAAAATATCCTTCCAAAAGCAACAGTAAAAAGGGTTAAGAAAACAACCCCGATAATCATTGACAAAACAAATAAATAAAAATCCTGTGGCCAAAATGGAAAGCCAAAGATGTTGAACTTTCGTTCCAACACATTAAAAAGAAGGAATTGGTTACCGTCTATTTTTAAAAATGGGGAAGCGAGGAAAAACACCAATAAACCATAGCTTACATATTTTCTGTATTTGTAGAGTTTACCGCTTGGTTTTTTTGGAAAGACCCACTTTCTTTTACCTTCATCATCAATGGTATTGATAGAGTCCCGAAAGTTTTCTTGTTTTTCCATAGGATTTTGGATTGTCTAATTATTTATTCTATTACCAAATCACTTTCTAATTCCTCTTCTGAAAGTTCCGGCTGATCTATTTTTTCTTGAGCATCTTCGATTTCTTCTTCAATTTTTTCCTGCTCATACAATTCCCCTTCAGGTTCTTTAGCATCTGGTGGATTTGTTCCTTGCAGTGTCATAATATAACTGGAAACCTGAGCGATTTGAAGCGGTTTTAAATCATTTTTCCAGGGAATCATCCCTTTACCGGGTCGTCCTCCTTCTGATATGATTTCATAAATGTTGCTAAGACTTCCTCCAATAATCCAGTAGTTGTCTGTTAAATTTGGCCCAATACCTCCACCACCATCGGCACGGTGACACACAGCACAATTGGTATCAAAAACATTCTTTCCGTCACTGAGGTCTGCTTCATCTGTTAGCATGACCACAGTACTTGCATCAACAAGACCCTTAGCTGTTTTACGGTATTCTTCAATTTCGACTTGTGCTGCAGCAACCTCTCGACGGTATTCCTCATCTTGTGTAGCTCCTTCAAAAACGTGGTACCGCACCATATAAACAACTGCAAATATAATAGTCGCATAAAACCCATAGACCCACCAGGTTGGCAAATTGTTATCCAACTCTCTGATGCCATCATAATCATGATCTATAATGATTTCTTCATCAGAACGAGCCTTTCTCTCACCAACAAGTAAACGGTAAGTTTTATTCAACCAAATTTGACCAGCGTTTTTACTTTCAGCTTCTTTTGCTAAATAGCGTGCTTTTGCTTCTTCATTAAGAGTTTCAAACAACAATCGCTGGATGGATGCTACACTCACCTCTATGGCAACCATAAAGAGTATGATGACAAACCAAACGGCTAAAAGTATGGGTGTTTCAACTATAGCCCATTGCTCTGAAGTTCTTGCTAAAGCTTCTATCAAAAATAATGATAAGGCTGCTACGAGTAAAATTCTTAAAATACTAACTGTTTTCATTGGTCTTGGTTATTTGTTTCCTCGTCCAGTTCCAGAGGAATGTTACTTACTTCTTCAATATATTTCTTCTTTGAAGTCACCACCCAAATAAATAAGATGGTAAAAAAAGAGAAAAAGATAATTAGTGATATGATGGGGTAAACTTCTATACCCTGTATTGAGTCCATATGACCTTTTATATACTTTAACATAGCTTATTGATTTTCGATGTTAGACAATTCCTCATCACCTCCTTTTATCCTTATATCTGTTCCCAGACGTTGCAGATAAGCAATCATTGCAACCACCTCCCGATGTTTCATTTCGGTAAATTCAAGACCATTGTCGAGTGCATATTGTTTTTCAGCTTCATAAACACTCACAAAATCTGGGTCTGAATAAAGGTTTTTCTCAATCTCTTCACCCTGCTCTAGCATCCATTCCTGTGCTCGTGCAATTTCTTCTTCAGTATAAGGCACTCCGAGCTGCACCATCACTTCCATTTTTCTTTCGGTTTTGGACTTGTCAAGTTCACTGTTAATCAGCCATGGGTAACGAGGCATAATAGAACCAGGCGAAGTACTTTGAGGGTCATAAAAGTGATTGAAATGCCAGCTATCTGAATACTTTCCGCCTACACGTAATAAATCTGGGCCCGTGCGTTTACTTCCCCAGAGGAATGGGTGATCATAAACAAACTCACCGGCTTTGGCATACTCTCCATTGTAACGTTCTGTTTCACTTCGGAAAGGACGCACCATTTGTGAGTGACATCCCACACAACCTTCACGGATGTATAAATCACGTCCTTCCAATTCAAGAGGTGTGTATGGATGTACGCTTGTGATGGTTGGAATATTGGATTTAACAACAAGTGTTGGTACTATTTGAACGATTCCACCAATTAAGATGGCAACTGTAGCAAGAAGAGTTAACTGAACCGGTCTTCTCTCTAACCAGGTGTGATAGCCCTCTCCCTTAACACGTCTTTTTGAAACGCGTTCAAGTGCTGCAGCTTCAGCAAGTTCATCAGTTACGGCAGAACCTTGTCTTACAGTTTTGACAATATTATAGAGCATCACAAAAGCTCCCAATATATACATACTACCTCCAATGGCTCTCATCCAATACATCGGCATAATCTCCACGACTGTTTCCATAAAGTTACCATAGACAAGCGTTCCGTCTGGGTTGAATTGCTTCCACATAGACGCCTGTACAAATCCGGCGACATACATTGGTAAAGTATAAATGATAATACCTAAGGTTCCAATCCAAAAGTGAAAGTTTGCCAATCCAACTGAAAATAGTTTGGTCTTGAAAATTTTTGGGATTAACCAATAAATCATACCAAAAGTTAAGAAGCCATTCCAAGCAAGTGCTCCCACGTGAACGTGAGCAATAATCCAGTCTGTGAAGTGAGCAATTGCGTTTACGTTTTTCAACGAAAGCATAGGACCTTCAAAGGTTGCCATACCATAACCTGTAATGGCAACTACCATAAATTTAAGTGTTGGGTCTGTGCGCACTTTATCCCAGGCACCTCGCAAGGTGAGCAGACCGTTGATCATACCACCCCAGGAGGGCATAATAAGCATTACTGAAAAGGCCACCCCAAGACTTTGTGCCCAAGCAGGTAAAGCCGTGTAAAGTAAATGGTGAGGCCCCGCCCAGATATAGATAAAAATCAGCGACCAAAAGTGTATAATCGATAAACGATAAGAATACACGGGTCTGTTTGCAATTTTAGGTACATAATAATACATCAACCCTAGAAACGGTGTGGTGAGGAAAAATGCCACAGCATTATGTCCATACCACCATTGTACCAAAGCATCCTGAACCCCTGCATACACCGAGTAGCTTTTTAAGAAATCTACGGGTAAAGCAAGGCTGTTAAAGATATGAAGTACAGCAACTGTGACAAAAGTCGCCAGGTAAAACCAGATAGCCACATAAAGGTGACGCTGTCTTCTTCGCAGGATGGTTCCAATCATATTGATACCAAAAGCCACCCAAACTACAGCAATCGCAATATCAATGGGCCACTCGAGTTCGGCATATTCCTTGGAAGAGGTCAACCCCATCGGTAGTGTGATTGCAGCTGCAACAATGATGAATTGCCATCCCCAAAAGTTAATCTTACTCAGCCAATCACTAAACATCCTGGCTTTGAGAAGCCTTTGGAGTGAGTAGTAAATACCTGCAAACATGGCGTTGCCCACAAAGGCAAATATTACCGCATTGGTATGCAGGGGCCTTAGTCTTCCAAAACTTAGCCAGGAAACCCCGTCTGTGATGTTTGGGAACAAAAACATTAATGCAAGCAGCAGCCCCACAGACATCCCGATGATGCCCCAGAAGAGCGTTGCATAAATAAACTTCTTTACGATTTTATTATCGTAATAAAATTGCTGTACTTCCATAATTAAGTTTCAGATTTATTGGTTTTTGAATTAGTTGATGTGATTTTATTTTTTGAAGTTTTATTTTTATAGAAGTCTTAGAAGTTTTCTCCTTTACTAGTTCATCATCAAAGAGCATACGCACAGAAGGTGTGTAAGTATCATCATATTGCCCACTTTTCAAACTCAAAATAAAAATTACGAAAAAGACAATTGCTACTAGAGTACTGATAATCAGTGTTAAATAAATAACATTCATGAATTGAAGTTTGATTTCAAAAGTAGTTTTATGGTATAGTCTAAAAAATGACTTTTGTCATACTCAGTTTGTTTTTGATAAAAAAATGCAATGTCATATCATTTTATTATAAAACTGTTCGCAAGTAGTAGATCTAAAAATCAATAAAAAAAGGTTAAGATTCTTACTTTGTAAAAACCTTAACCTTTAAAAGTTAAAAAATATCTTAATAACCCTATCTAATCAATTTTCTATACTTAATCCTTTTAGGCATTAAATCTCCACCAAGACGTTTCTTTTTGTTTTCTTCATAATCACTAAAGCTGCCTTCAAAGAAATATACCTCACTATTTCCTTCAAAAGCGAGGATATGCGTACAAATCCTGTCTAAAAACCAGCGGTCGTGAGAAATTACCACAGCACAACCGGCAAAATTTTCCAGTCCTTCTTCCAGTGCTCGCAGGGTATTTACATCCAGGTCGTTTGTGGGCTCATCGAGTAACAGCACATTGCCTTCTTCTTTTAGTGTCATTGCAAGGTGCAACCTGTTGCGCTCACCACCGGAGAGAGTGGATACTTTTTTGTTCTGCTCACTACCACCAAAGTTGAAACGGCTCAGATACGCTCTTGAATTTACTTGACGACCTCCCATCATAATCAACTCCTGACTGTCGCAAAAGTTTTCCCAGATGGATTTGTTGGCGTCTATATTGGAATGATTTTGATCTACATATGCAATCTTCACGGTCTCCCCCACTTTGAATTCGCCTTTATCGGGTTGTTCTTCGCCCATTATCATCCTAAAAATCGTGGTTTTACCGGCACCGTTTGGTCCAATAACGCCCACAATTCCGGCTTGAGGCAGATTAAAGTTTAAATTGTCATAGAGAAGCTTGTCATCATACCCTTTACTCACTCCAACAGCTTCAATTACATTGGTACCCAAACGCGGACCGTTGGGGATATAAATTTCCAGTTTTTCATCGAGCTGTTTTTGGTCTTGACTCATTAATTTGTCATAGTTCTGAAGTCGTGCTTTTTGTTTGGTTTGCCTCCCTTTGGGCGCCATTCGCACCCACTCAAGCTCACGTTCCAGTGTTTTTTGACGTTTGGAAGCGGTTTTGCTTTCCTGAGCAAGGCGTTTTGCTTTTTGGTCTAACCAAGATGAGTAATTTCCTTTCCAAGGGATGCCTTCTCCTCTGTCAAGTTCTAAAATCCAACCGGCTACATTATCGAGGAAATACCGGTCGTGAGTCACTGCAATTACTGTTCCGGCATATTGTGCTAAGTGGTGTTCCAACCAATGTACACTTTCAGCGTCAAGGTGGTTGGTGGGCTCATCGAGTAACAACACATCTGGTTCCTGCAATAAAAGACGACACAATGCCACACGTCGCTTTTCACCACCGGAAAGTACACTGATTTTTTTATCACCTTCAGGAGTGCGCAGGGCATCCATGGCGATTTCAAGTTTGGTATCCAGTTCCCAGGCATTGGAAGCGTCGATTTTATCTTGTAATTCCGCCTGACGGTTCATTAACTTTTCCATTTTATCTGCATCAGAATAGACCTCTTCCAGACCAAACATATCATTGATTTTGTTGTACTCATCAAGAATAGCAACCGTTTCAGAAGCACCCTCTTTTACAATCTCAAGAACCGTTTTTTCTGGATCCAATTGGGGTTCCTGTTCTAAATAACCTACAGAATAACCCGGAGAGAAAACCACATCACCTTGGTAGTTTTTATCCACCCCGGCAATGATTTTTAACAAAGAAGATTTTCCGGAACCATTAAGACCTAAAATACCGATTTTAGCACCGTAGAAAAAACTTAAATAGATTTTTTTTAGCACAGGAGATTGCATACCGGGATAGGTTTTTGAAACCCCGGACATTGAAAATATTACTTTTTTATCGTCAGACATATGATGTTTTATTGTTTGTTGTTTATTGTTTGTTGTTATTGTTGAATTTTTGTCCTTTAAAATTTGAATTTCGCAGATAGTGCATAAATGCACCTATCTTGTTTTTTTCCAATTCACAAGCTTCATTGAGTTTATAGTGTTGCTCTATAGTAATGATTTTTTTGTCAAATGCTCTATAGGATTGGGATTTTAGTTCTTCTGAAGAACCCTTAGCGATACTTAAGAAATGCTGAAACTCTTTATTTCCATCTCTCCCAAATCCTTCAGCGATATTGTCCATAATGGAACCTGAACTGGCTTCCATCTGATTCCGAAGTGTAAAGTTAATTTTTAACTCCGTTGTTTGAATCAATTCTTCAACAATTTGGCATATTTCACGAGCCAGTTGCCAAATCTCCAAGTCCTCAAATCGTTTTATCGCAGCCATAAATAAATCAACTTTTAACTATGAACAATAAACTACGAACCACAAATCCTAAACCCGCCCTTTTAGTTCGTTAAACACCCAGGCAATGGAGAGAAAGCCAACACCGGTGGCTCCAAAACCCCAGCCTGATATTTCGCTATAGCGAAAAACACCCAAGGCAATTAAAACCAGCCCCATCACAATCATTATTAAAGTTGCCCATCCAAGTATGGTATTTTTATTTGTCTTTTTATTCATTATTATTTGATTTTAATCACAATTTTGGTATTGAGGAAATCAAAATTGTAAAAGATTTTTTTCGGATTACAAATATCGTGAAATTTGTTGAACTTTCGATTTGAAATACCACTTAACAACTATTCAAAAATCTAAAATATGAATTCTAATTTCCTTTATCAAGTTTTTGTATTTTAGCCCTAAGAAAAAAATACTATGGACATTAACTTCAATAAAAACGAAGATCACAATAAAATGCTGAATTCAGATTTGCGTCAACGACTTACAAAAGTCAAACTGGGTGGCGGTGAAAAGAGCATTGAGAAACACAAAGCAAAAGGCAAATTGACTGCTCGTGAGCGCATCAAATATTTACTGGATGATAAAAAGCCAAGTATAGAAATTGGTGCTTTTGCAGGAGAGGGTATGTATGAAGAACACGGAGGATGTCCGGGAGGTGGCGTGGTTATAAAAATGGGCTATGTGAGTGGCAAACAATGTCTAGTTGTTGCAAATGATGCCACAGTAAAAGCCGGTGCCTGGTTTCCAATTACCGGCAAAAAGAATCTCAGGGCCCAGGAAATTGCCATAGAAAATAAACTTCCCATCATATACCTTGTTGACAGTGCTGGCGTTTATTTACCCATGCAGGATGAAATTTTTCCCGATAAAGAGCACTTTGGTCGCATTTTTAGAAACAATGCCGTGATGAGCAGTATGGGAATTACACAAATTTCTGCTGTAATGGGCAGTTGTGTTGCCGGTGGTGCTTACCTGCCCATTATGAGTGATGAAGCGTTAATAGTCGATAAAACTGGTAGTATTTTCCTTGCCGGAAGTTATCTTGTCAAAGCCGCTATTGGCGAAACTATAGACAATGAAACCCTCGGTGGTGCCACTACCCATTGCGAAATTAGTGGTGTAACAGACTACAAAGCCAAAGATGATCATGATGCGCTCGATACCATCAAAAAAATAATGGACAAAATTGGAGATTATGACAAAGCAGGTTTCAATCGTGTCAAAGCAGTAAAACCCAAAGAGAAGCCAGATGATATGTTCGGTATTCTTCCCCGATCGCGTGCAGACCAGTATGATATGTTGGAAATCATCAAAAGACTGGTTGATAACTCAGAATTTGAAGCGTATAAAGAAGGCTATGGAAAAACAATTCTTACCGGTTATGCTCGCATTGACGGTTGGGCTGTGGGTATCGTAGCCAATCAGCGTAAGCTGGTGAAAACTAAAAAAGGTGAAATGCAATTTGGTGGTGTCATTTACAGTGATAGTGCTGATAAAGCCACCCGATTTATTGCCAATTGCAATCAGAAAAAAATACCTTTAGTGTTCATACAAGACGTAACCGGTTTTATGGTGGGCAGTAAGAGTGAGCACGGTGGCATCATAAAAGACGGTGCAAAAATGGTGAGCGCGGTGAGCAACTCGGTCGTACCAAAGTTTACAGTTGTAATTGGAAATTCTTATGGGGCCGGTAATTATGCCATGTGCGGAAAAGCCTATGACCCCAGACTAATTGTGGCATGGCCTAGCGCTGAACTCGCAGTAATGAGTGGAAATAGCGCTGCTAAAGTATTACTACAAATTGAAACAGCATCCCTCAAAAAGAAAGGAAAAGAAATCACACCTGAAGTGGAAAAAGAACTCTATGACCGCATTAAAGCACGTTATGATGAGCAGATATCACCTTATTATGCTGCTGCAAGACTATGGACAGATGCCATCATAGACCCGCTTGATACTCGCACCTGGATTAGTATGGGAATAGAAGCTGCTAATCACGCACCTATTGAAAAACCTTTTAACCTTGGGGTGATACAGACATAGGGTTTGAGGTTTCAAAAACATCTAACCTCTAACTTTGAATCGTAACGTGATCTTATAAAAACCAAAACCTACCAAGGCACCAATAGCCATACCCGTCAATGTATCGAGTGGATAATGTACACCCACATAAATACGACTATAACCCACAATTGCCGCCCAGAATAAGAGTATAAACACTAAATATTTATAGGATTTTCTAAATAATAACCCAAGAAAAACTGCTAATGCCATAGTACTTGCAGCATGAGCTGAGAAATAACCAAACCGGCCACAACGCGGAGCTATGTAACGTATTATTTCTTTTAAATGATCTTCCCGACAAGGCCTGGGGCGTTCAAACCCGTGTTTAAAGAGGTTTGCCAATTGGTCTGTCACCGTAATCATTAAGGCAACCAAAACCATAACAATAAGCATATTTTTTAAGCCAAAATGACGAAATACCAAATACAATAAAATGGCATAAAAAGGAATCCACGTGAATTTATTTGTAATCAACAACCAAATCGAGTCCCAACGCTCTGAACCCAGCGCATTTAGAAATACAAAAAGCTGCTCGTCAAAATGAAGTAGTTGCTCCATAAGTTCTTATTCTTCTTCATATCTGGCCACTTCACGATCATAAAATTCAGTGGCTTGTTGAATGAGGTTTTCTGTTTCTGCCTCCAGTTCTTTTTGGTCTTCATCATCAAACTCTTCCATCCATTCCACTTCATCATTTTCAAGATTGATGATAAACCTTGGAAATTCAGTATGGATAACATAAATCGCGTTTGGAAAATCTGTGTTGTCACCTAAGATGTATTTTGGTAGTTCCATAAGTTGATAAAAATCTGCAAAAAAATTTACTTTCTATCTCTGCCCCAGTCAGCTGCAGGAGTTAATTAGTATTTCAAAAGCAAAGAAAATCGCCTTGTCTTTCTGCAAAAATAGAGGAACAAAATTAAACCGCCCGTCCTTTAATGAGTTTTTTTGTCAAATGATCAAACCTGAGATACAACATCAAAGCTGAAACTGTCAAACCCGCAAACAAGCCCAACCAAATACCCATAGCTCCAAGAACCTCTTCTTTTCCGAAATAATACCCAATTGGAAAGCCAATTATCCAATAAGCCACAAAACAAATTATGGAAGGGATTTTGACATCTTGAAGGCCTCTCAATGCCCCTAAAAATACAGCTTGTAAACCATCACTTAATTGAAAAATTGCAGCAACTATTAAAAGACTTGATGCTATTGAAATCACTTCAGCATTGTCGATATAAAATGTAGGTAATATTCCTTTAGTTAGAATAAACATAAGTGCAAATATTCCCATAATTATAAAAACCATCAGAAAAATCGAAAAAGCGATGCGCCTTAGTTCGGTAAAATTCTTTTTACCCTTTTGATTTCCCACTCTAATGGTGGCTGTCACACTAAAACCAACAGCAATCATAAATGTCATTGACGCCAGGTTAAGTGCAATCTGGTTTGCCGCTTGTGAGTTAGTCCCAAGAATTCCGGCAAGAAAAATAGAGGCTGTAAACAAAGCTACTTCAAAAAACATTTGCAATGCCGTTGGAAAACCAAGTGCAAACAATCTTTTGAAAATGGATAGATTTAGTTGCTTTCGTTTAGACCAAATAAAATAAGCTTTAAATTTCTTCTTGTTTTTTAAAATATAATAAAGAAACGCTAACATAAAGAAACGTGAAATCAAAGTACCGAGTGCTGCACCTTCCAGTTCAAGACGCGGAAAAATCCAGATCCCATAAATTAGCAGGTAATTAAAAACAATGTTTACCAAATTGGCAACCAACGTGGCATACATAGCATACTTTGTTTGAGAGAGGCCATCTGCAAATTGTTTAAATCCCTGAAACAACATTAAAGGAATCATAGAAAAAGCTACAATCTCTAGGTAGGGAATCGCGAGATCCACCACTTCAGGTGGTTGATCGAGATGATAAAGGATGGGTTTTGCAAAAAGTAAGAGTATAAATAAAAGCAGTCCATTGATACCACAAAGAATCATACCGTGATGAAAAAAACTACGACCGTTTTCAATATTGCATTCTCCATCTGCTTCAGCGATGAGGGGCGTAATGGCAAATGAAAAGCCAATACCAATGGACAAGGCAATAAATATCAAACTGTTACCCAAAGAGATTGCTGCCAACTCTGCAGCTCCAAGTTGACCCACCATAAGGTTATCAACTAAACCTACCATTACATGGCCCAGCTGACCCAACATTATAGGAAAAGCTAGTTTTAAATTGTATTGAAACTCTTTGGTGTAAGTTGCTAGGACCATTAATAATTAAAGGGCATTAAAAGGGTCAAAGTTAGGTGTATTTTAATAAATGAGGGAGTAATGAAAAATTATTTTAGCTATCAGAAACTATCTATGTCAAATAAAATGGTTCATTATATAGTACATGAACAATTAAAAAAGCCCGATAAAATTACCGGGCTTTTGAAGCAAACTTACTAACCAAAACTAAATTAACTAATTTTAAAAATCTGCTTTAAGTGTTAATTGTTATGTTTTATTCCTTCTTTTTAAAATCCCTTTTAAGATGCTTATTTTCACGAAATAATTTTATCAATATATAGATTACTATAATGAGAAAAATTAGCTCTGCAAGAATTAATAAATATGAAACGATATGCATTTGGGCTAAACAAGTATTGAACTGTTCTAAATTTAATTCTCTTTTTTAGAAACTAAAACAATTAAAATGTCACCAAAAAAATATTAATCTTCAAGTATTTCAATTTTCTTATTTACAATTGTCTTTATAGGGTACACAATTCTTGATGTATCTGTTTGAAGTACAAGACAAATGTTATCAATAGAGATAATTGAGCCCACAGTGGTATCTATTTTTATTTTTTTTCCGATTTCTAAATTTTTTCGGGTGTAAAACCCAAAAATCAATCTGAGTATAACATCTTTTGACCCCAATCCCATAGCAATTGTAAAGGCTAATAATACAGCACCCAAGAATAATAGAAAGATTACTAGTAATAATTTCTGTGTTTACACCCAGTTGATTTAGTGAAATGATTACTGATATAATTAAGACTACAAAAAATACAATCGTACTTATTGAATTTGAACCATTTAAATCAAAAGATTTAAGTAAATTTTTCACTGTTTCTTTCAAATAACCCGCTAAATATAATCCTGCTGTTAAAATCACAACGGCAGAAATCAGTGTGGGTAGATAACCCAAAAATGAAAGTACAGCATCAGAAATTCTATCCAGACCAAAGAGCTCAGAACCAAGTAAAATAATTATGAGAACCAACATCCATTTGACAACTTTATGTATAACAACAGGAAGATTTATTTTAAAATTAAGCGTATGTAAAAACTCATTTCCATTTATTTTTTCATTTAACAAATGAAGCTGTGAAAATTTTAAAAACCGCTTTAATAAAAACAGTATAATTTTTAGTAAAATCCAACTTACCAGAATAAAAATAAGCACTCCCAATACTGTGGGTAATAACTCTAAAATGGAGTTCTTTAAATCTTCTAAAATTTTAAAATCTGTATTCATAATTATTAATTATTTTTTTTATTTGGTTTAGTTATTCTATAAAGATTGTCTAAAGAGGCAGGGTATTTAATCATCGCTAAATCAGCAAAATCTAGTACCAATTTAATGGCTGTTACATCTGAAAGCACTTTTTCTTTAAGCGACTCAGGTAATTTTTCGTTTCTGATAATTTTTTTAAATGGATTTTCCATAGCCCTAGTTTAAACCTTATTATACACTTGGATTAACTTCTCTTTAGCTCTCTTAATTCTCATTTTAACAGCACTTTCTCCAATTTGTAAACTTGCTTGAATGTCTTGAATACTAAAATCATCCTGGTATTTCATTAACAAAATCATTTTGTCATTGGGATCAATGATATCGAGTGATTCCTTTAGTTTATTTGATTTCATTTGATAAATTTCTGTATCAGGTATTTCATCTTCAATTGATAAATTATCATGTGTTAAATCTTTAAACGTTTCCCTCTTTTTCTTTTGGTCTCGCTGCACATAATTCAAACAAAAGTTATAAGTTAAAGAGTAAAGCCACGTTGAAAATTTGGACTGGCCTTTAAAAGTCTTAAGTTTTAAAAATAACTGAATAAAAATATCATGAGTCAAGTCTTGTGCTTCGGCTTGTGATTTAACAAAACTCAAGCATTTAGCATACACTTTTTCTGCATATCTGTCATATAACACAGCAAACAAATGAGTATCATTTGAAGCTACAATCTTAAAAACAAGTTCCTCATCATCAATGAGATTAATATCCCTTTGGTATAACATTCAATTGTATAAAAAATAGGTCGTTAACTGTTTAGATACAAAAAATCAAAAAGGTCACACCCTTTCCAAATTTAAGTGCAAACTTATTTTTAAAAAACCATACAACAAGTGTCTTTCAAATTATTTACTTTATTAAAATTAGTCACTCACCTTGTTACATAATCAAAATTCCGTAATTTCGTAGCTTATAACAAATCGATTAAAACACAGCATAATGAGCAAATATGATATTATCGTTCTTGGAAGTGGTCCGGGTGGTTATGTAACCGCCATTCGTGCCTCACAATTAGGGTTTAAAACCGCAGTCATTGAAAAAGAAAGCCTGGGAGGCGTTTGTCTCAACTGGGGGTGTATTCCCACCAAAGCCCTTTTAAAAAGCGCACAGGTTTTTGATTACCTGAAACATGCAGAAGACTATGGTCTTACCCTAAAAGATGCCGACAAAGACTTTTCCAAAGTCATCAAAAGAAGCCGCAACGTTGCCGGAGATATGAGCAAAGGTGTGCAGTTTTTGATGAAGAAAAACAAGATTGACGTCATTAACGGTTTCGGAAAAATAAAACCCGGAAAAAAAGTAGATGTTGACGGAAAAGAATACAGCGCAGATCATATCATCATTGCTACCGGTGCACGCTCTCGCGAATTGCCAAGTTTAAAACAAGATGGCAAAAAAGTAATTGGTTACCGAGATGCCATGTCACTTGACAAACAACCCAAATCGATGATTGTTGTGGGAAGTGGCGCCATTGGTGTTGAATTTGCTCATTTTTACAATGCAATGGGTACTGAAGTGACCATCGTTGAATATTTACCAAACCTGGTTCCCCTGGAAGATGAAGACGTATCCAAACAATTTGAACGTTCATTCAAAAAAGCCGGTATCAAAGTAATGACAAGCTCCTCTGTGGAGTCAGTTGATGTTTCCGGAAAAGGGGTGAAAGCCAAAGTAAAAACACAAAAAGGCGAAGAAACCATTGAAGCCGATATCGTTTTGTCTGCCGTGGGCATCAAATCAAATATTGAAGACATCGGACTTGAAGATGTGGGCATCGTGGTTGACAAGGACAAGATTATGGTCAATGACTGGTACCAGACAAACATCCCCGGCTACTATGCGATAGGTGATGTGGTTCCCGGTCCTGCTCTGGCACACGTCGCTTCCGCGGAAGGAATTACTTGCGTCGAAAAAATCAAAGGCATGCACGTTGAATCCATCGATTATGGCAACATCCCGGGATGTACCTATGCCACTCCCGAAATCGCCAGCGTAGGCATGACCGAAAAGCAAGCCAAAGAAGCCGGTTATGAATTAAAAGTAGGGAAATTCCCGTTTAGCGCCTCAGGAAAAGCCAAAGCCTCCGGTACGCCCGAAGGTTTTGTAAAAGTGATTTTTGATGCCAAATATGGCGAATGGCTGGGCTGCCATATGATTGGCGCCGGAGTCACCGATATGATTGCAGAAGCAGTCTTAGGAAGAAAACTGGAAACCACAGGACACGAAGTTCTAAAAGCCATCCACCCCCACCCCACAATGAGTGAGGCGGTGATGGAAGCCGTCGCCGATGCTTATGGCGAGGTGATTCACTTATAAGATTTTATCGTTCCCAAGAACTGAAAAACGGTAGCCTGAAATTCTTCATCTACCGTTTTTTTATCTTAAAACTTTGTTCTTCTACCTTCTAACTTAATACTTATAACTTTATTTCACTTTCACCAGCTCCACATCAAACACCAATGTAGCATTTGGCGGAATCACACCACCCGCACCAGCGGCACCATAAGCGAGATTTGATGGAAGTACAAAACGGGCTTGATCGCCTTCTTTCAAAAGCAAAATACCTTCATCCCATCCCGGAATCACACGACCCATTCCCACAGGGAAATCGATGGGGTTGTTTCGTTCCACTGACGAGTCAAAGACTTTTCCATCGGTAAACATACCTGTGTAGTGTACCACAACCACATCTCCTTTTTTAGGTTGCTTGCCGTCGCCTTGTTCGTTGATTTTATAGCGCAAACCACTTTTGGTTTCTTCAAAACCTTCAGAAAGTTTTCCTAGTAGTTCTTCCTGGGCCTTTTTCGCGGCAGCTTCCCGTTTTGCTTTGGCACCTTCAAACTGTCTGAAAGTCTCCACAGCATTCCATTTTTCAGCAGCATCACCCACTCTTATGATTTCCAATTTTTCAATTTTATCGCCTTGTGCTATGGCATCAACTACCTCCTGTCCTTCAATCACCTTTCCAAAAACGGTGTGGTTGTCATCCAGCCAAGGTGTTGCAACGTGAGTGATAAAAAACTGACTTCCGTTTGTCGCTTTTCCGGAATTGGCCATGGACAATACACCGGGTGCATCGTGACGCAAATCAGGGTGAAACTCATCATCAAACTGATAACCGGGTCCGCCGGCGCCTGTCCCTGTGGGGTCACCCCCTTGCACCATAAAGTCCGGTATTACGCGATGAAATACAATGCCATCATAATAGGGTGTGCCCTGTGGTTTAACATCATTTTCCATATTTCCTTCGGCTAAAGCCACAAAATTACCCACGGTTCCCGGGGTTAATTCATAGGTTAAATTGATTGTGATTTCACCTTTTGATGTGATCATTTTTGCGTAAATTCCGTCTTTCATAATTTATGTTTTTTGATGGCGCAAAGGTACATATTTGTTTTTGCTCTGAAAATTTAAATTCTTACTTTTAAACATAGAAAAACAACCACTCAAAAATCCAGACCAATGAAAAAAACATCTTTATTTTTATTCACATTGCTGCTGTTTTCATTTCAACTTACAGTTGTATCAGCACAAGACGCTGTTGAGCAGCATGACAAAGCCTTTTTATTGAATTTCTATCAGGAAAACATCAATAACCTGAGAGCTCAAACCACCAACTTAACTACAGAACAACTGCAGTACAAACCCACACCTGAAAGCTGGTCTGTAGGCCAATGTCTGGAGCACATCGCCCTTACTGAAAAGTCACTTGTCGCTATGGTTCAAACCGTGATGGACCAACCGGCCAATCCTGAAGACAGGGAATTGCTGGGCGCTTCTGATGAGGAGGTGATCAACGGCGTTGTTGACCGAAGTACCAAATTTAAAGCTCCTGAAGTACTTCAGCCGGCCGGCAAGTACACCAGTGCTGAAGAAGGAATTGTTGAAATCATCAACAACCGCAATCAAATCTTTCAAATGATAGAAAACAATTCGCTCGAGGATATGCGCAACCGTGTAGCAGATGCCCCTTTCGGAAAAATTGACGGCTACCAGTATATTTTATTTATTGCAGGTCACGCCGAAAGACACCGCAAGCAAATCGATGAAATCATCGCTTCTGAAGGTTTTCCGAATCAATAAAAGCAGCATTTATTATTCTGAAACAAAGTCCTTTTCGGGGCTTTGTTTTTTTGTACGAACCACTGCGAGTTCGTCCCAGCGGGTGGTATAACGCGGGCCCCGCTCTTCCTGTATGAGTTGCCATTCTTTTTTTCGGCTCCCGCATAAAGCAGAATAGACTTTGGCTTTGCCATACTTGTAGTTGAGCCGGTCAAAAACTTCCATGAGCGCTTGTAGGTTTTTTTTCTCAGGATAAAACAAATTGCCTTGCACATATTCCTGTGGAATAATCCCGAGCAGGCATACCCCCACTTTTTTATATCGATAACCGGGTTTGTAGATTTGATACAAGGCCTTTTTTGCAGCAGCGATAAGCGCCAGGGTGTCATTGGTCGCAACGGGAAGTGTAATCGTAATGCTGTTAGCATACTGAGCATCTTTAATGCTAAAACGATTGGTATGCAAAAACACATTGATGTGGTTGGCACAGGATTGTTGAGCACGCAATACTTCTGCTACTTCAGAAATATAGTAGGCACAGGCTTCTTCAATGAGCCCCAGGTCTTCCAGCGGTTTCCCGAAAGATTTTGCAGTGCCTATCCCCTTTTTAGGCTTGGGCATCTCCTGAATACCAAGACGGGGCCTTCCCTGCAATTCGTCCCAAATACGCAAACCCACCACGGTCATATGCCGGCGCACCCATCCCGGGGAGAGTTGGGTAAAATCATAAGCGGTATGTACCCCTATTTTTTGAAGCCGTTTGGCATGTTGCCGGCCAATGCCCCACACATCGTTTATCTTCAACCACTTGAGTGCTTTGAGTCTTTTTTCTTCTGTATCAATGACATAAACGGTATTGAGTTCTTTGTGAAACTTTTTAGCGATGCGATTGGCAACTTTCGCCAGCACTTTGGTCTTCGCAATTCCCACGCCCACGGGAAGACCTGTGTAGCGATAGACCCGATCTCTTATTTCGGCGGCATAAGCTGTGGGTTCTGCAGCAATGATTCCGGTAAGGTCGATAAAGGATTCATCAATACTATATACCTCGACATGGGGGGAAAATTGATGAAGTATATTCATTACGCGTTGGGACATTTCGCCATAAAACGTATAGTTTGAAGAAAAAGCTATTACATTGTTTTTTTTGAGTTGCTCTTTGATTTTAAATACCGGCTCAAACATAGGAATATCTGTAAGTGCTTTGGCTTCGCGATTGGCCGCGATCACACAACCGTCATTGTTACTGAGCACAACCACAGGTTTTCCCCACAGGTCAGGCCGAAACACCTGCTCACAGGAGGCATAAAAGCTATTGCAGTCAATCAAAGCAATCATTGGGTCTTGTGAATGATATAAGTAATGATTCCCCAGAGTACATATTCAGTATCGAGCTTTTGGATCTGTACCTCTTTTATTACAAACTCCCCTTCCTGTACGACAATAGCGAGGTTGTTGTTTTTTGGCGAAAGAGAGCGATCAACAATAAGTACATCCTTATCAAATATTTGGAAATATTCCAAGTCTTTACCTGAAACACGCATAAAAAAAGTAGCATCCTGATTGGTGACCAATTCATTGTGCAAATCAATGCTCGCCTCAGCATAGTGTGTTGCAGCGCTTGGAAAACCTGTTTGCTTTGACACCTCAGCGGTGTGGCGTTGTTTTACCTTTTTTAATTTTGCTGTTTGTTTTATTTCCATAAACCAAATTTACAAAACTTGGATATATTCCAATATTTTTAGATGTTAATTTTTCTAAGAACTTTTGAATGTGTTTTAAAGAGGTTGGACACAATAAAAAAAATCGTCTAAAAATTGCTTTTTAGACGATTTGATATGATGATTTATTGATGTTTTACTTTGCGGAAGTCGGCTCAACGAGTTTGGCACTCATTTCCATAGATAACGCAGATTTTTCAAACTTCATTTTTCCGGCACCAGATTCAAGAATGACGGTACCGTCTTCATTGATATCTAATATTTTTGCGTGTAAGCCACTTTTAGTAATGACTTTATCACCTTTTTTCAATGCTTCTGCAAATCGTTTTTCCTTTTTTGTACGCTGCATTTGAGGGCGTATCATAAAGAAATAAACCACAACAAACATCAATATAAAAAAAGGTAATTGACCTCCTAAGATTCCATCCATAATCTGTTATTTATTTTATTGTAAAAGTTATGAAGCTTTTGGCTCAACAAAAACTTTTACAGTTACTGTTTCACTACCCTTTTGAGTGTTTGCTGTAACATTAACAGGAATTGTTCTTTGGTTTTGTCCGCTTCCGTTAAACTTCACAAGCATTTCACCTTTTTCACCGGGAGCAATGGGATCTTTGGTAAATGTTGGAACTGTACATCCACAGCTTGCTTTTGCATCAGAAAGAACTAAAGGTGCTTCACCAGTGTTTGTAAATGTGAATAGGTGTTCTACATTTGTACCTTGTGCAATTCTACCAAAATCATGCTCAGTTTTGTCAAATGTCATAACAGGGTATTTCCCGGGAACGGCTTGAGAGTTGGTTTCATTTTGAGCACTTGCTTCTTGAGCAGCTGCCTCAATGTTTTCTTCTTGTACCTTGTCGGCAGCGTTTTCTTTACAAGATGTAAAAGTAAAAGCGGCGAGTAAAGCCACTATAAAGATTGAATTTTTCATAATACTAATTTTTTGATTTTAAACGTGGCTAAATTAATAAAAAAAAATGGTTTACTTTAAGCCTCTTCCAGTTTTGTTTATTTTGTTTTCTGAGCTGTATTCTTTAGACATTTTATCAAGAAGACCATTGATAAACAGGCTGCTTTTGGGGGTTGAGTATTCTTTTGCTATTTCTAAATATTCATTGATAGTCACTTTTACAGGTATGGATGGGAAGTGTAAGAACTCTGTGATCGCCATTTTTATCAAAATCAAGTCCAGTTCTGCAATGCGCTCCCGATCCCAGTTTGGGGTTTTTCCCTCAATTTCATTCATTAGCATATCATCCTCTGTGATTGTTTTTTGTAATAACTGGCTTGCAAATTGCTTATCATCTTCATTTTTGTAAAGATTTGGAACCCATTTTTCAGAGTGTGAGGCGGGCTTGAGGGCTTTTAAAACCTTAACAATAGCTGTGTTGACAATAGGAAAATCATCTGTCCAGGTGATTTGAGTATCTTCAAGATATTCATAAACTTGATCATTGGGCGCAATAATTTCACTGTAGAGATAAACTATAAATTCTTGATCTTGTTTAAATGTAGGGTTTTGAAGTGTTAAGTAGTTTTGATAAGTTGCATTTTGTCGCAATTCTCTAAAGAGTATTTGAGAGTACTCATGGTCTTTTTGCCAGTTGTTCAATTTATGCTTCTTGAGTAGTTCTTCAAAATGTCTATTATTTTCTAAAAGAAGCAATACCTGATTGTCGATAAAATTTCTACTGGGTTTCTTGTCTTCTTCTGTGGCGAGGTGTTTGTTTTTTGATATCTCCAGGAAGTTTTCGGCTTGATCGCGAACTGATAACATGCATGAGAGCATTAATAAATACAAATCGAGCATTTTCTCCATGCTTTTAATCAAAAATTTATCTTGCTCTTTGAGGTTCGCCTGATTTTGATTGTTGTAAGCATAGAGGGCTTGAAGTACTTTTACACGAATATGTCTTCTTGTAAGCATAATTTTTTAAGAACTTTAAAGAGAAACACTAAGCTGAGTTGTTTGTCTGAGCTTAGTGTTTCAGAATATTAAGAATTAATTTCCTTTTTTTTTGCGTCAATGCGAGTTTGAGCTACATTGAAAGCCGCTTGATGGGTTGTAATTTGATTTTTTTCTGCATATTGCAATATCTCTAAGGTGGTATTGAATATATTTTCAGTTTTTCTAATTATTTCCTGTTTACCATAATTTTCTAATTCCGCATATACATTAATGATTCCACCTGCATTAATTAAAAAGTCTGGAGCATAAACAATTCCTCTTTCTTTAAGCATCAAGCCGTGTTTTTGCTCATCAGCAAGCTGGTTGTTTGCAGCACCGGCAATTATTTTTGCTTTTATTTGATTAATCGTTGAATCATTGATCGTTGCACCAAGCGCACAGGGTGCATAAATATCCATTTCTTCCAGGTACAGGTTGTTTCCTCCATAAATCACAGCACCATATTTATCTCGCACCTCTTCCAATCGCTCTTGACTTATGTCTGCTATAAATACTTTTGCACCTTCATTGGTGAGGTGTTCAACCAATGCTTCACCAACATTGCCAATCCCTTCTACAAATATAATTTTATCCTCAAGTACATCGCTTCCAAATTTATACTTTGCTGCGGCTTTCATTCCCATAAACACACCATAGGCAGTGATGGGAGATGGATTGCCCGCACCTCCTAAAGATTCAGAAATTCCTGTTACATAAGGTGTGACTGTGCGCACTAAGTCCATATCGCTGGTGGCCATCCCAACATCTTCAGCGGTGATATAGCGGCCACTAAGAGAATGTACAAACTCTCCAAACTTTTTCATCAACTCAGGCGTTTTTTGAGTTTTTGCATCTCCAATAATTACGGCTTTACCTCCTCCTAAGTTTAATCCGGTAATGGCAGACTTAAAAGTCATCCCTCTTGATAATCTTAAAACGTCATTCAAAGCGTCCCATTCGCTACTATATTGCCACATTCTGGTCCCACCAAGGGCAGGTCCTAAAACTGTATTATGAATTCCAATTATTGCTTTTAAACCAGTATCTTTGTCGTTGCAAAAAACGATTTGCTCATGATTATCAAATGAAAGTTGCCCAAAAACCGGATCTACTTTATGAATATCATTCGCTTTTATTACTTCTGTGATCATATTTATTTAGCGTAAATTATTAATGTGCTTTCGTGCTATAAAGCGGTGCAAAAGTAGTAGTTTATTTAATGTGTTTCAATAAAAAATGTGTTAAATCAAATATTTTAAGCAGGATTGAAAAATGGCTTCTTTAGATTATAATTATTCAAATCAATTTTTTAGTCAATAGGTCTTGAAACCAAAAATTTAACCAAAAAAAGAGTCCATATAAAAATGAGTTGAAATTTCTGAAATGAAATAATATATGAAAGAACTAAAGCATCTCAACAAATACTTTATCAAATATAAAGGAATGCTCCTCCTGGGATTGGTCATTACCATTTGCGCACGACTTTTTGCATTGATTACCCCTAAACTTATCGGAGATTCTGTAACGCTCGTTGAAAATGCAATCAATAACGGTATGGGTGACCGAGCAGCTGTTGAAAAACAATTGTTGATTAATATTGGACTCCTGGTTGGCGCAACACTGTTTGCAGCTCTTTTCACTTTCTTGATGCGCCAAACCTTTATTGTAGTTTCCAGACGCATTGAATTTGATTTAAAAAATGAAATTTATAAACACTATCAAGTTCTGTCCCTATGCTTTTTACAAACAAAACAGAACGGGAGATTTAATGAATCGCATTAGTGAAGATGTTTCAAAAGTGAGAATGTATGCCGGGCCAGCCCTGATGTATAGTGTTCAAACAATCACTTTATTTATAGTTGTTATAAGCTATATGTACAGTCAAGCTCCTTCTTTGACATTATACACTATCATTCCCTTTCCCATATTGTCTATAGCCATTTATCGTTTGAGTGTGGCAATAAACCATAGAAGCACCATTGTTCAACAATACCTTTCAAAACTAACTACATTCACACAAGAAACGTTTAGTGGGGTTTCAGTCATAAAAGCGTATGCCATTGAACCACAAATCAATACTGAGTTTGTTACGCTTGCCAATGAAAGTAAAGATAAAAACGTTGATTTGGTAAAAGTACAAGCGCTCTTTTTTCCATTGATGATTTTACTAATTGGAGCCAGTAATTTACTCGTCATTTTTATTGGTGGAAACCAATATTTAAACGGTGAAATTGCTGAATTGGGAACAATCGTTGAGTTTATAATTTTTGTTAACATGCTTACCTGGCCGGTTGCAGTAGTGGGTTGGGTAACTTCCATGGTTCAACAAGCCGCTGCTTCTCAAAAACGTATTAATGAATTTTTAAATGAAAAACCACAAGTTAAAAACAACACCCTAAACCATACACCAATAAAAGGAAAAATAGAATTTAAAAATGTGACATTTACATATCCTGACACACATATAACAGCTTTAAAAGACTTTTCATTTACCGTCAACTCGGGTGAAACACTTGTAATTTTAGGTCATACAGGCTCTGGAAAATCCACCATTCTCGAATTGATTGGAAGGCTCTATGATGTAACTCAAGGTGAGATATTGATTGACGATAAACCCCTTCAATCTGTTAACTTAACAGACCTTAGGCGAGCCATTGGCTATGTTCCACAGGATGCTTTTCTATTTAGCGAAAGCATAAAAAACAACATTAGATTTGGTAAAGAAGATGCCACAGATGAAGAGGTCTTCAATGCTGCAAAGCTGGCTTCTGTTCACAAAAATATTATGGGTTTCACTAAAAAGTATGATACCGTACTTGGAGAGAGAGGCATCACTTTGAGTGGTGGACAAAAACAACGAGTCTCCATCGCAAGAGCCTTGATTAAAGACCCAAATATTTATTTGTTTGACGATTGTCTCTCTGCGGTTGACACAGAAACCGAAGAAAAGATTTTAAACAACCTTCAAAATCTTTCAAAAAATAAAACAGCAATTATCGTAAGCCACAGAATAGCTGCCGCTAAAAATGCCGATAAAATTATAGTGCTTAAAGACGGACAAATAATCCAAAAAGGCACTCACAATCAACTACTGGAAAAAGATGGCTATTACAAAGAATTGTATGCCAAACAACTTTTAGAAAAAGAAAACTAAAATTTGTTGCTCAATACTATTTTTTTTTAGATTTTTGACTTGAAATAATTTAAACTATTTAGACTATGAGTGAAAACGATATGATGGAGCAAGAAGAAATCTATTCAAAAGTATTGCGCGCCGGAAGAAGAACCTATTTTTTTGATGTAAGAGCAACCAGAGCCGGTGATTATTATTTAACCATTACCGAGAGTAAAAAATTCACTAATGATGATGGATCTTTCCATTACAAAAAACATAAAATTTATCTCTACAAAGAAGACTTTGCAAGCTTCAAAGAAAATGTAGATGAGATGATAGATTACATCATTAATGAAAAAGGTGAAGAGGTTATTAGTGAACGTCATCAAAAAGACTTCAAAAAAGAAACTGAAACTGATGTAATTCAATCTGAAGATGATGATGAAAAGAAAAAAAGCTCAGAAAGCTTTACTGACATTAATTTTGAAGACATTTAACATCATTTTTTTACGATTCATTACAAAACCGTTCTACTTTTTAGGGCGGTTTTTTTTATCTTTATAGCCCACACTTTAATAATTTATTATGATTCGATTTTTACTCCTCACAATCTTTGTGAGCATGCCCCTTTTTTCACAAGAAAAACCAATAGACTTAAACTACTACCTCCCGAATGATTTTACTTACGACAGCTCTATCCCAACGCCAAAAAGTATCATAGGACACGAAGTGGGTGAATGGCATATTACTCACGATAAACTGGTTCAATACATGACCGCACTTGCCAATGCAAGTGACCGCATCACAATTGAAAACAGAGGAAATACTTTTGAAGGAAGACCTCTTATATTACTCACAATTACATCTCCTGAAAATCACAACCGGCTAGAAACCATTCGTCAAAATCATCTGCAATTATCAGGTCCCAATGCCGGTTCAATAGACATTTCAACGATGCCTGTTGTTATCAATCAGGGCTATTCCATCCACGGAAATGAGCCAAGTGGCACAAACGCTGCACTTGCAGTGGCTTATTATTTGGCTGCAGCCCAAGGCCCAAAAATTGACAATATCCTTAAAAATGCTGTGATTCTATTTGACCCATCTTTTAATCCTGATGGTTTACAACGATTTGCCTCCTGGGTGAATATTCACAAAAGCAAAAACATCAACCCAGATCCAAACGACCGGGAATACAGTGAAACCTGGCCAGGTGGTCGCACAAACCATTATTGGTTTGATATGAACCGTGACTGGTTGCCAGCTCAAATGCCAGATAGCCGGGCTCGCATAGAAACCTTCCACAAATGGTATCCAAACATTCTTACAGATCATCACGAAATGGGAACAAACAGTACCTTTTTCTTTCAGCCGGGTATTCCATCTAGAACACATCCATTGACTCCTAAAAAAAATCAAGATTTGACAGGAGATATTGCTCAATTTCACGCTGAAGCACTCGATAAAATTGGAAGCCTGTATTATGCCAAAGAAGATTTTGACGATTTCTATTATGGCAAAGGTTCCACTTTTCCAGATATCAATGGCAGTGTTGGAATCCTCTTTGAGCAAGCCTCCTCCAGAGGACACGCTCAGGAAAGTGATAATGGCTTGCTTACTTTTCCATTTACCATTAAAAATCAATTTGTCACTTCACTTTCAACCATTGATGCCGGAGTCGCTTTACGCGAAAACTTACTCAATTACCAGCGTCAATTTTATCAAGATGCACGCAAGGAGGCAAATGCAGGAGCTATCGTTTTTGGTGATGAAAAAGATGCTGCCAAAGGATATCATCTTGCAGAAATCCTACAACAACATAAAATCAAAGTACACCAAATTAAAAATGACTTTACCCTAAACGGTAAAAATTATAAAAAAACGCACAGTTATATAGTTCCAAAAAATCAACGACAATCTCGTCTAATTAATGCCATTTTTGAAAAACGCACAAGCTTTGAAGACAGCTTGTTTTATGATGTTTCTGCCTGGACATATCCACTGGCTTTCAATCTTGATTATAGTGAAAATGCACCCCTCAACCAAATGGGTGAAGAAATCAAAGAAGTGAGTTTACCCCAAATACAAAACATAACAACTTCAGATTATGCATACCTTATGGAATGGCATGAATACTATTCTCCAAAAGCCTTGTATTTAATATTAGACAAGGGAATAAGAGCCAAAGTGGGCTTAAAAACCTTTTCGCTTGACGGAAAAGAATATGATTATGGCACGATACTTATTCCGGTGCAAAACCAAAAACTCAACAAAACAGAATTAGCAAAAGAATTAAACGAAATTGCCAAAAAAACACATATCAACATCACTCCGGTAAGTACAGGTTTGACTGAAGGTATTAATTTGGGAAGTAATAATTTTAGAACAATTACAGTTCCCAAAGTAGCACTTATGGTGGGCGATGGAATCACTCCATCTGATGCCGGTGAAATTTGGCATTTGTTTGACCAGCGCTATGACATGCCCATCACAAAACTCGATACCCGAAGTTTTAGCAGAGTCGATTTAAGCCGTTATACACATCTTATTTTACCAAACAGTTGGGGCTCTGCATTTGATAATGGAGATACAGAAAAAGTGAAAGACTGGATTAGAGCAGGCGGCATATTGATTGGATATAAAAATGCTGCACAATGGCTAAACAGTAATGAGATACTGAAGTTGAAGTTTAAGAGCACTCAGGATACTGCCACTCAGGTCTCCTTTGAAGAAAGAAGGGATTATTTTGGTGCCAAACGCATTGGTGGTGCCATATTTGAAACTAAGATTGACCGCTCACATCCTGTCAATTTTGGATATAAAAACAACACATTGCCATTATTTAAAAACTCTACATTGATACTTGAGCCAGATGAACAAAGCTTCAACAACCCCATTCTATTTACCGCTGCACCTCTTTTAAGTGGTTACATTCATGAAAAGACACTTAAAGAGCTTGGTAGCACCTCTGCTTTTAGAGCATCCGGTTTTGGTAGAGGAAAAGTGATTTTATTCACTGAAAACACAAATTTTAGAGCATTTTGGTTTGGAACTAATAAATTATTAATGAATGCTATATTTTTTGGAGACCTTATGTAATGTCAGATAAAAAAGAGCAAAGAAAAAGACTTAAAGAACTTGCACTTGTTTTTTTAAAATTGGGGTTTATATCATTTGGTGGTCCTGCTGCTCATATTGCCATGATGGAAACTGAGGTTGTTTCTAAAAAAAAATGGATGACACGCCAACACTTTCTAGACCTTGTGGGGGCTACTAATTTAATTCCCGGACCCAACTCCACCGAAATGACCATGCATTGCGGATATGAAAGAGCGGGTTGGAAGGGATTGTTTGTTGCCGGAAGCTGCTTTATTCTTCCGGCAGTACTTTTTACTTTACTATTGGCATATTTCTATATTGAATATGGTAAACTTCCGGAAGTGGAGCCGTTTTTGTTTGGAATAAAGCCTGCCGTTTTATCTATCATAGCATTAGCTATAATCAAGTTAGGGCAAAAAGCATTGAAATCTATTACTTTGGGTATGCTGGGTGCTTTGGTTCTACTTGTTTCCCTTATTGGTTTGAGTGAGGTTATTGCGCTGCTGGCTGCAGGCATATTGGGTACTTTTTTATTATATTTTAAAAATAAGAGAGAATTCAAAAGCATTTCTTTAATAATCCCGGCATTTCTGACTTCAAATCTGCTTCATTTGTTTTTCAGTATTTCATCAGCGAAAATTTTCTGGACATTTCTAAAAGTGGGAGCAATTTTATATGGTAGTGGTTATGTACTTTTTGCATATCTAGATGCTGAACTTGTTGCGACTGGAATAATGAATAGAGAATCCTTAATGGATGCTATCGCTGTAGGACAGTTTACTCCCGGTCCGGTATTAACTACAGCAACTTTTATTGGATATCAATTGGGTGGGTTTTCAGGAGCATTTTTAGCTACACTAGGCATATTTTTACCTTCTTTTTTGTTTGTATTAATTCTCAACCCCTTTGTTCAAAAAATGAGGCGTTCAAAATTGTTGGGTTATTTTCTAGATTGCGTAAATATTGCAGCAGTGGCAGTTATGCTTTCTGTATTGCTTAAAATGTCTTTTGAGGTTCTATTTAGCTGGCAATCAATTTTAATTGCAATTCTTAGCTTTGTGATGACATTCAAGTTCAAAAGAATTAATGTCGTATGGATTATACTGGGCAGTGCTATAATTGGAAGGCTGTTGTTATTCTTTTAAGCAATCCGTAAACCGTTTTTTGAGTGACTCTCAGGCTGCAATAATACAACATCTCCTTGATCATCAACAGCTCCAAGCACAAGACATTCACTGATAAAATTTGCAATTTGTTTTGGCGGAAAATTGGTAACTGCAACAATTTGCATATTAAGCAAAGTCTCAGGAGTATAACGTTTTGTGAGTTGTGCCGATGTTTTTTTTACACCAATTTTTTCACCAAAATCAATAGTAAGTTTGTATGCCGGTTTGAATGCTTCCGGAAACAGCTCGACATTTATAATGGTACCCACACGCATCTCAATAGCTGAGAATTGGTCCCAGTTGATTGTTGTCATTTTTGAGTATCCATTTTTAACTTTTGAATCAATTCTGAAGAAATTGCACCCCGTTGAGCTCCATAGCTATCAACCAGCAATCCCTTTTTACCATCATTGGTTTCAATGACATATAAGATCGAGTTGTCTGACGGGTTAGACTCCCCTTCAAATCGATAAAACTTAACAACAGTGAGTTCCTCAGCTTTCCACATTTGCTTCATTGATTTGGATTCCAGGTGATTTTCAGTCAAATTAAAATCTGCTGTGTATCCCTTTTCCTGATAATCTGCAATCGCTTCTGACAGAGTTTGGTATGATGCTTTCATTTGTTTGAATTTTAGTTTTCTAAATTTACAATCAATATAATAGCTCACCAAAATTTTTACAAAGTTTTATAAAAAGCGACTCCTATTAAAACCTAAAAAGTCGTATTTTAGGAGAATAAAAAAGATTATGGCTCGCACAGAATCCAAGATGTTACCTTTAGGAACAAAATCACCTGATTTTAAACTCATTGATGTCGTCACAAATCAATTTGTTTCAATGAGTGATGTGTATGGAAAACACGGGCTTGTTGTGATGTTTATTTGCAACCATTGTCCCTTTGTTAAACACGTTATTGATGAAGTGATTCGCACAGCAAATGATTATCACGTTCAAGGTTTTGGGTTTGTAGCCATTAGCAGTAATGATGCAAAAAACTATCCGCAAGACAGCCCAAAAGAAATGGCCATTCTTGCTGAAAAAGACCACTACCCTTTTCCATACCTTTATGATGAAACCCAGGAAGTAGCCAAAGCTTATGATGCTGCCTGTACCCCTGACTTTTATGTGTTTGATGATGAACAAAAACTAGTCTATCGCGGGCAACTTGACAACTCACGCCCCGGCAACAGCATACAAGTAACTGGCAGAGATTTAAGAGAAGCGCTTGATAATTTACTCAGCAATAGCCCACAACGCAAGGATCAAAAACCCAGTATGGGATGTAATATTAAGTGGAAGGTGTAAGTTTGTGATTTCAAGCTTTTATTTTCCCGATACAAAACTTTGAATTGCCAACTCATAACTTTGGAGACCAAAACCAGCAATAACTCCTATAGCATTTGGAGCGATGTATGAAATATGTCTGTAATCTTCTCTGGAAAATGTGTTTGAGATATGTACCTCCACAACCGGAGTCTCAATGGCTTTAACGGCGTCTCCAATACCAACTGAGGTATGGGTATAAGCAGCAGCATTTAATACAATACCATCAAAGGAATATCCCACCTCCTGAATCTTATCAATAAGTTCGCCTTCGATATTAGACTGGAAATAAGTGAGTTCAATTTCCCTGTATTTGAATTGCATTTCGACAAAAAAATCATCAAAACTCTTTGAGCCATAGATGCCTGTTTCCCTTTTTCCAAGAAGGTTTAAGTTGGGGCCGTTAATGATGATGATTTTCATTTATTATATTAAGCTTCGAATATAGAAAAAAAGTAGCCAAAAATACTACTTTTGAAAAAAGATAAAGAAAGTACATAAACTAACTTCCATAGATTATTAATTGGTGGTATTAGCTTATGATTCGTAAAAAATTTATTAGTTAATGAGGATTGGAAAAGCTGTAAATTTTGTTTATTGATATTAATACATTAAATATAAAATTTATCTAAAAATTCAAATTTAAGCTTTGAATTACATTTATTTTAAATTATTTAATATATCCAAGCTGAATTTATATTACTTAAAACCTTTTTAGTTTTCCTTTTTGGTATAAATTTAATCTCATTATTTTTATAAAGAGTTAACCATGATGATTCAAAATCTAATTTGGATAATTTATCTTTAGATAAAGTACCTGAAATTCTTAATTTATGAATTTTTTTATTACTTTCTTTGAACATCACTTGTGAATTAAGCAGCTCAATATTGCCAAAAAAAAATGATCCAAACTCGTGAAAATTAAAATTTTCTCTACCTATTAAAGTAAATTTGACATCAACATCCTCACTAAAGTTACCAGAGCGTAAGGTGAAATCTGCTATTAAAACAATACCAGGTTCTTTGCTTAAAAATTCAATGGGCTTAATATAATATTGGGTTACAGTATCATTAACAAAAAAATCTATTATACCATTTGTTTGTTCAGAAACAAAACTCTTTGGAGATTGTTTTAATGGAACACAAGAAATTAAAATTGAAGTCGTAAAAAAAGCAAATAAAAGTTTAATTGATTTTTGAGAGCAATATATTTTTATCATAATTTTCTTTTAAAAGAGTAGAGTCCTTACTTACCATTGATAATATAAATGGTATTTTTTGTTTTCTCTCACTATACATAACTTGAATGACAAAAAAATCCTTTTTACTTAAAAAAAGACTAGTGAATAAATCATTTTTTTTTTGATCTATTAAATTGAATACTTTTGTGTTATTGAGTAATTTATGCAATAGCTCTTTTTCATTATTTTCAATCGCGGCTGAAATGTAAATTTTGTAATTATTTCCTATTATGTATTTATTTAATGGTAGATTAAAATCATCAAAATATATAAAATCTTCATATTCAGCAACAATTGCTTCATTAAGAGAATATTCACTTTCACCTTGAACTAATTTGTAGGATTCATCAAATCCATAATTAACTTTTTTTGTATTATCCTCTGCTGTTTTACAAGAATATGTTAAAATAAAAAGTTAAAAAGAATATATAATAAATATTTTTCATAATAAAAAAAAAGCAGAGTATTATTCTCTCTGCTTTTTTAAATAATAATTTCGTTAGTTTCCTGTTACAATTGTCTCATATTGACCAACTATAAACAAATAATTTGTAGATTTAAAATCTACAGTAGAAATTTTCTTGATTCCACCATTTTTAGCGGCTGTTCTAATTGATGCATCCCCTCCGTCAAAGAAAAGTCCAAAAATTGATGTGGTAGAAGATGAACCAGTTTTTGATCCAACTTCATTTGCTGTTGCATTAACGGGAAGAGTTACAGAACAAGACGCGAAAGTTACAGCTAAAAAGCTTAAAAATAATACTTTTTTCATAATATAAAGTTTGTTAGTTAATGTGTCAAATGTACAAAAAAAATATTTTTATTAACATTTCATTACAAAAATAAGTCAAATGACCTATGTTCATAAATAAAAAAGGCCACATTTAATGCCGCCTTTAAAGTTTTTTATTGTGAATATCTTTACAAAAAGGAATACCCCAGTGCCAGAGAAAATACCTGGTTTTTGCCATCAACATTCTTGGAAATATCAGTCAAACCTAGGTTATACCTTCCATCAATGTGCAATCCAAAGGGAAAGATTGAACGCTATCACAGAACCATGAAAAATGTTGTGAAACTTTATAATTACATCGCTCGAGAAGAATTAGAACCTACTTTACAAAAGTTTGTTGACCATTAAAATAATGTGCGATATCATGAATCATTAAACAACTTAACACCCGCAGATGTTTATTTTGTAAGAAATGAAATGATATAAAATAAAGACAAAAATTAAAGAAAATTACAATTATTAACGGCAGAAATGAGTATCAAAAATTAAAAACAAATAAAAAATATTTATCTTTAAATTATTAACTAAATACTCTCTTAGGAAAAGTCCACTTTAGTTTGAAGACATACACAGATGAATAAGTACACGACTTTCAAGTCTTAAATGATTTATTAAAAGAAAAAGATAAAGAATTACAAGCAGTCACTGCCTACACAGGAGAAGAAAAAGATAAAACTATTGCCAAATATGAAATGAAAAACAACGTTCACCAAAAGGGATATCACAATAAACCATTAACCGAAAAGCAAAAAGCTAACAACACCAAAAAATCAAAAATTAGAGAAAGAGTAGAAGACGTTTTTGGATTTATGAAGCAAATTATGCACGGTTTAGCCTTAAAATTAATAGGGTTTATCAAAGCAACTTGAATTATTGGATTAATCAAATTAACCTACAATTTATTTATGCATGAACAAATTAAACGATTAAATATAACTTACTGATATATATAGAATTGTAGTTTTTTTTTTAATAACTCATTTTTTTTCTTAAAATTGCACTATAATTTTTATTAAAAAGATAAAAAAGGGTTCTAGTCTTTTTAAGAAAGCTGAAAAAACTAATTTTTAGAACCCACCATAAATATTATTGTTTATTAAAATAACACTATTAAATTAAATTAGATTCATATTTAAATAAAAAAGTAGAGTCCAGAAACTACTTAAAAAAAACGGGGAGTTATTTGAAAATCCTTAAGAGTAGAAAAAAAATAAGTTATTATGAGAAAATTAAAAATTACATTTTTGGTTTCGCTAGCCATTTTAGTTACAAGTTGCTCATCACTTTCATCGATTAGTAATGGTGGATATAGTGATTTGTCTTTAAATAAAGACTCAAATGAGTATGAGTTAAAACGCCTAAAGGAAATACAAGCTGAAGGGACAGCTTTTTTTGGGATTCCAATGAAAGCAGATAAGAAACAGGGTACAATATTTAGATTAAACGGTATAAATATAGGAAAGTCTAACCAAATAGGTCCAATTTTAACTATGTTGGCCTATACGGCTGTAACTGGCTTTGCGGTTAATGAAATTGCTGGATCGAAAATTCAAGATTTTGAAGAAAAGGATAATTTAGGACTACTCCCTTCGTTTGCCATTGCTATTCCAATAGCCGGAATAATTAATAATGCAACTTGGAGCGGTTCTGCCCTAAAAAATGCTTCTTGGAATTTAAACAGTAGATTGGTGGATGAAAACCCAGATGTGGATGTCTTTTTAAACCCAAAATATGAGGTAGAATATAATCAAGGGATATTTAACCAACGTGCGAAGATCAGAGCAAATGTGATGGGGGCGATAATTAAAACAGAAAATAAATAGGCATTGTTGTAATATAACATATACTTTAATAATTTTTAATCACCTCTTTTAGAGGTGATTTTTTTATTTAGAAACAAAATAAACTCTCAATTAATAGTAAATTATTTATGTTTATAAAAGTAAAAACATTATAGAACACTCTCTTTTAGAATTTTAATTGGTATTTTTTTATAAAAATGAATAGCCTAATGAAATCGTAATAACCTGGTTTTTGCCATCAACATTCTTGGATATATCAGTCAAACCTAGGTTATACCTTCCATCAATGCGCAATCCAAAGGGAAGGTCATATCCCAGACCCATCACAGCAGAAAAATCCATACTTTCAGGATTATTAAAATCAGATTCACTTGGCAATTCATCATTGACCAAAAAACCAAATTGAGGTCCCAATTGAATGTTTAAGCCCTGTACCAGGTAATATTTAACAATAACAGGTACATTCACATAGTCAAGATTGAAATCACCTAAATTAACCTCGCTTCCTTGTTGTGAATACAGAAGCTCCCCTTGCAATGCAACTTTGTCATTGAATTTTAAAGCCGCAAATGCACCTGCGTGAAAACCGGTTTTATTATCCAGTCCAGCAGCATCCGAAATAGTTGCAAAATTTGCCCCAAACTTAATTCCTAAATCAACTCCCTGAGAATAGGTCGTGACAGAAAAAAGTAATGAAAATAAGATAAATGATAATCGTTTCATAGTTAATATTGTTTGTGTTTATAAAACAAATATAGTATTCTCTCTTTTGATATTTTATTAAAAGTTCTATAAAATAATGAGATACTTCCGTTATTTTTACACTATGAAATGGGAACAGGCCTTAAAAGATTACCAAAATTACCTTCGTATTGAACGCGGTCTGTCAGAAAATACCGTAGTTAATTATTCCTTTGATATTCAGAAGTTAATTAACTGGCTTGATACAAATCAAATTCAGGTTTCACCCATAAAAATTGATGAAAACCAAGTGCAGGAATTCATCTATCAATTAGCAAAAAAAGTGAATCCGCGTTCACAGAGCAGAATGATTTCCGGCTTAAAAGGTTTTTTTAACTACCTCATTTTTGAAGATTACCGTAAAACCAACCCCTTAGAACTCATTGAATCTCCAAAGACAGGTCGTAAATTACCTGATACTCTTTCGCAACTTGAAATTGACGTTATCATTAAAACCATTGACTTAAGCAGCACTCAGGGCGAAAGAAACCGTGCGATGCTGGAGACCCTTTATAGTTGTGGCTTGCGTGTTTCAGAATTAATCAATTTAAAAATTTCAGATTTGTTTTTTGATGAGGGCTTTATTCAAGTCATTGGTAAAGGCAACAAACAACGGTTTGTACCCATTGCAAATGTCACAATGAAATACATAAATATTTACAAAAATGAAATTAGAATTCATGAAAACCCTGTTAAAGAGCATCAAGATGTGCTATTTCTGAACCGAAGAGGAAAAAAACTCTCCAGAGCCATGATTTTCACGCTCATAAAGCAACTTGCAGATAAAGCAGGGGTTAGAAAAACCATTAGTCCGCATACCTTCAGACATTCATTTGCTACCCATCTTCTTGAAAACGGTGCCGACTTAAGAGCCATCCAACAAATGCTCGGACACGAAAGCATTACAACAACCGAAATTTACATGCACGTGAACAGAAAACACTTAAGTGAAGTTTTGATGAAATATCACCCCAGAAGTTGAAGTTAAAATCCCAAAAATTTAAGTGCCAAATTCCAAAAGTAAAATTAACACAACACTCACCCATGTAAAAGTGCACCTGCCATTACCGGTAGGATTATTGCAAAAAAATACTATCTTGAATAGTTTGGGGATTCTTTGGTAATATAAACATCATGAGGGTGACTTTCATTAATACCGGAAGCAGTGATTCTAATGAATTTACCGGTGTTTTGAAGTGTTTCAATATCCTTGGCACCACAGTAACCCATTCCGGCTCTAAGCCCACCAATAAATTGTGTCATACTCTCAGACAGTTCGCCTTTATAAGGCACTCTTCCCACAATTCCTTCGGGAACCAGTTTTTTGATATCGTCTTCCACATCTTGAAAATACCGGTCTTTTGAACCGTGTTGCATCGCTTCAACAGACCCCATCCCGCGATAGGATTTAAACTTTCTTCCTTCATAAATAATGGTTTCACCCGGGCTTTCTTTTGTTCCGGCAAGTAAAGAGCCCAAGCATCACTGTATCGGCTCCGGCAGCTATGGCCTTTGGGAATATCACCGGTGTATCTAATTCCACCATCTGCTATGACCGGCACACCACTTCCTTTGATCGCAGCAGCGACTTCAAGCACGGCCGAAAATTGAGGTGCACCCACACCGGCTACCACTCGGGTTGTACAAATTGAACCCGGACCAATTCCCACCTTAACAGCATCTGCTCCTGCTTTCACTAAGTATTTTGCTGCTTCGGCAGTTGCAATGTTTCCAACAACTACGTCAAGCTGTGGGTAAGTTGCTTTTACCATTTTCAAAACAGCTACCACACCTTTGGTATGCCCGTGAGCAGTGTCAATGATTACTGCATCTACACCGGCATTGACAAGTGCTGCCGTGCGTTCCATCACATCTGCTGTAACACCCAGAGCCGCAGCAACTCTCAGTCTTCCAAACTGGTCTTTGTTTGCAATGGGCTTTTGAGAAAGTTTTGTTATGTCCCTAAAGGTAATGAGCCCCGCAAGGGTATTGTCTTCCTTAACAACAGGAAGCTTTTCTATTTTATGCTTTTGTAATATGATTTCTGCTTGCTCCAGTGAGGTGCCTTCAGAAACAGTTATAAGTCTTTCAGAAGTCATCACTTCGCTTATGGCACGTTGATTGTTTTTTTCAAATCGCAAATCGCGATTGGTTACGATACCAATGAGTTTATTATCTTTATCTGTAATGGGAATTCCTCCAATGCTATATTCTCTCATAACATTTTTTGCGTCAGCAACAACAGCAGTAATGGGTAGTGTTACCGGATCGAGAATCATACCGCTTTCAGCACGCTTCACCTTTCTCACTTTTCCAGCTTGTTGTTCAATCGACATATTTTTGTGAAGCACACCAATGCCCCCTTCACGGGCAATTGCAATGGCCATGGCACTTTCAGTTACAGTATCCATTGCCGCCGAAATAATGGGCACATTAATGGTAATGTTTTTTGTGAATTTTGTTGTTATGGAAACTTCGCGGGGTAATACTTCAGAATAAGCCGGAACCAAAAGAACGTCATCATAAGTGAGACCTTCTCCAAGTATTTTGTCAAGATGTGCAGTCATCGCAATTAGATTTTAATTGCGTGCAAATATACTATAATTAATTGGGTTATTAGCCTGCTCTTTAAATATGTTATTGCATTATTTAACAATGAGTTGTTTGATCGATTGTGTGTTTACTCCCTTAATCAATACCATATAACCAGCTGCTGCCAGGTTGCTTACGTCGATATCAATAGTTTCTGATGGTACATTGTAATCAAAGGATTGAACCAATCGACCCAACATATCATAAATACTTACATTTTCAATTTCTTGAATATTGGGGTTTGAAATGTGGACTACATTGGATGCCGGATTTGGATAAAGCACCAGATTTTCAAGGCTTCCTTCACCCTCTACACGCAATGTGGAATCTATGAATATTTTAAAGGTGTTTAATGTTGAATTACCCCTGTCATCTCTCGCAATTACAGAAATAATATGGATTCCTTCACCTAAAATAGTACCTGGTGGTGGGGATTGAAAAAAATCACTTACCGGATAGGTACAATTGTCTGTGGCTGAAATAATTCCTTCATCAAAAAAATCAGGCAAAACAAAGTTTGGCGGACTTGGAGGCAAGTCCACAAATTGGTCATCAATTCCTAAAATTTCAGGACCTTGATTATCAATCACAGATACATAAAAACTACAAGATGCACTATTACCAGAACTATCTATGGTTGTAAGATTTACTAATGTTGGCTCGTCAATATTTGAGCAGTCAAAAATATCAATATCAAGATATGATTGTGTTATAGAGCAGTTATCATCTAATCCAAAACCAAAGGATTCCGGATTCAAGAATGCAAAGCCTTCTTCGTTGAGAGCTATTGTAATTTCAAAACACACCAATTCCGGTGCTAAAACATCTTCAACGAAAACAAGTGTTTGACAACTACTGCTATTTCCGGAAGTATCAGTTACTGTCATAGTCACTGTGTTTTCACCTAAATCAGCACAACTAAAATCATACGTATCCAATACAAAACTTTCAATAGCTACATTATCAAAGGAGCCATTGTCAATCATCGAAGTTGTTATTGATGCTGTACCATTTTCATCAAGGAATACAGTGATTTCTTCAATGCAAATCGCTACCGGGGGTTCAGTATCTGCTTCTTCTAAGGTAGAAAAAATCCCTTCTTCCAAAAATGTTGTACCATGTTCATTTGTTGCAAACGCCCTAAAATAGTAAGTCGAATTGGGTTCTAAATCCTCAAGTGAGAGTGACATCACTCCCGTTGAACCTGTTATCAAACTTAAATTAGAATCGGGATTGGGTGTGGTGCCATAATAAAAACCTCTTTCAGTAATAGTTGCGCCTCCATCTGAACTTACAGTTGCTTGAATAATTGCAGAATCTGAAGTAATTTCTGAAACAAGAAGTTGATTGAGAACAGGAGGTGTTTGTGAAACCAAATTGGTAATAAAATTTGGCAAACCCAACTGAGCAGAAGCTCCTCCTAAAGTTTGTCCATTTAATTCAAAAGTGGCAGCACTACCTTGTTGATTGGGTGAATGAATCACATCCAAAGCTTGTGCTCCATACCTGCTGGAATAAATTTTTCCATCAGGAGCTATCTGTAATGCCCCTGTAGCAGTGTGATTGTATGTAAATGCACTCGATTGTATTTCGCTCACAGTATGTACCGGCATCCAAATCATATTGCTTTAAACCCATCGAGCTAAAAGCCGAAATATATAAAAACCGATTGTTTGGTGAAAATTCAGCTCCATAAGCTGCATAAACCGGAAAATGTAATGAGTTTGATACAACCCCGGTAGCATTGTCAAAATCACTTATATTAAAATGATTGTGAATGTAAGAAGTTCTAACAAGTTTATTTCCTAAGTTATTGAATTTTATAAAACCAATGTCTCCATTTGTTCCTGAAGCAGTTCCGGTGGAAGAGATCACCGGATTTTCTAGATCCAATCCCTCGCTTGTTAATTTATATGCATAGTAATCTGAAGTACCACTTTTATGAAGAAGTACCCACCAAAAAGTTTTATCAGCAGAAGGGACAGCCTGGATGTACTCACCTGTTTCTTCTAAAACCGAAATGGCTTTCGCATCAGCGATAACATCACCCAAGCCTCCGTTGAGATTCATATCGATTATGGAATAGAATACTTCAGAATGTATGTATGCCGAAACAGTAAAGAGATAATACAAATCACTGTTTGAAGGATGGGGAACTACAATGGCTGATTGAGCACTTGATGGGTCACCACCAAGACCGTCCATGCTATTTGGCATTACGGTATGTTCCCTTGTAAAAACCTCTATCCCGTCTGTATAAAAAAGTAGCTCACCATTTTCATCTGAAATTGTCGCCGTGCCTTCAAGTGTATTTATTTGACCATCTAAAATCACTGAAGGCGGGCTTGTGCTAAAATCCAAGCCGGCATGAGTTCCAAAATACCAGATTTTCCCTTCACTTTGAGCAACAAGTGCATATTGAAAAAGGAATATTAAAAATAGAGCAACTATTTTTAAATTGGATTTTTTGAACTGTTTATTTGTATAATGTCGTTTCATAAGTTTATTGTTAAGATTTGAAAGCATAAAATGTTTTGCAAATCATCTTCCCGAAAATGCGGGTTATAACTTATAGGGTAATTACAACAAAGATGAATGGTAATGTAAAATGAAGTCTGGCTATTGCCTGCTTTTCATATTTTTAAAGAAAGGTTTCATAAACTGTAGGTTTTTGCGGTTGCACATTTAGTGATTTGGGTTATTTGGGTTTAAAAAGCTATTTTATAATCTGATACAATACAATCTCAAAAAAACTTTTAACAAATTAATGCAAATTATTTTTATAATCTGGTTTATTTACCTCTTTTTTCGATATAATGTATTTATTTGTAGGATTATACGTAATTATTGATGAAAATCCTGTAACTTTTTACAGTTCAAAAAAAAGTTAATGTTTTTGCAAGTGAGGTGGGTTTGTTTATTTTAGCTCTTCTAAAAAACTAACTTATGTTTAAAAAAATATCCATTCTATTTCTTTGCTTGGCTTCCATTTCCCAAGCGCAAACTCCCTTTCAAAATAATCAAGATAAATTTGATGATTTCACCTACCGTCAGGGAAATAACCAACGCACCGCCTCCGGGAATCCGGGACCTGATTACTGGCAAAATGGGGCTGATTATGTTTTAGCTGTGGAACTTGATGATGTTAAAAACACCATCTCAGGAACGGTGACAATTACTTATCATAACAACAGCCCCGAGCCGCTCGATTTTGTTTGGATACATCTCGAACAAAACAGATATAAAAATGATTCCAGAGGAGCATTAACAACACCCATTCAAGGCTACCGTTTTGATGGTGACCTCGATGGAGGCTATACCATTAGCAATGTAAAAGCAAAGTCAGGCCGGTCAGAATCCACAAAACACCTTATTACAGACACTAGAATGCAGGTGTTTTTTGACGAACCCATTGCTCCAAAAGGGGGCAAAGCTACCGTAAGTATGAATTTTGATTATAAAATTCCGGGAAAAGGACTTGACAGAATGGGTCGTCTTGATGTAGCAAAAGGAACTGTCTATTCTATGGCACAATGGTACCCCAGAGTAGCAGTTTTTGACAACGTGCTGGGTTGGAATACGGAACCGTATCTTGGAGCAGGTGAGTTTTATTTAGGTTATGGTGATTTTGACTACAAAGTTACAGTGCCCTATGACCACATCGTTGTGGGCTCTGGAGCATTGCAAAATGAAAAAGAAGTTTTGCCTGTTGCACTTCAAAACAGAATGCGTCAAGCTGAAAAAAGTGATAAAACAGTTCACATAATTAAGCCGGAAGAAGTGGGAAACACCCAAATCACCAGACCCAAACAAAGTGGTAAACTCACTTGGCATTTCATAATGGAAAATACACGGGATATCGCTTTTGCTTCCTCAAAAGCATTTATCTGGGATGCAGCTCGCATGAACCTTCCCGATGGAAAAAAGCCATTGCCCAGTCAGCTTATCCTCCTGAAAGTAATGGTGATAACGGCTGGGAACGCTCAACAGAATACACAAAAGCTTCCATTGAATTTTACTCAAACAAATGGTACCCTTATCCTTATCCAGCAGCCGTAAATGTAGCATCCAATGTGGGTGGTATGGAATATCCCGGTGTCTCTTTTTGCGGTTACAACCGAAAAGGCGCTCGGCTCTGGGGAGTAACAGATCACGAATGGGGCCATATGTGGTATCCCATGATTGTGGGTTCCAATGAGAAAAAACATGTTTGGATGGATGAAGGTTTTAACTCGTTTATTAATTACTACAGTACCAAAGCCTTCAATAATGGAGAATACCCTGCAAGACTGGGCAGAGAAGCAATAGTAGCCTATAATAAAAACCCCAACAGAGAACCCATATCTACCCACCCTGATGTCGTTCAAAGTGCAAACCTAGGGATGACCGCTTATTACAAACCGGCTTATGGACTGTTCATGTTAAGAGAGTACATCTTAGGCCCGGAACGATTTGACAATGCCTTCAAATCCTATACCCACGCCTGGGCATACAAACACCCCCAACCCAATGACTTTTTTAATCATATGGAAAATGTAGCCGGTGAAGATTTAAACTGGTTCTGGAAACATTGGTTTTACAGCAATGACAACATTGACCTTGGAATTGAAGCCATCGATGCTGTGGGAAGCGATTATTTACTAACCTTTGTCAATAAAGGATTTCCATTTCCTTTAAAATTTGAAGCTACTTATGAAGATGGTAGCAAAGAACAAAAAGAACTTCCCGTAGAAGTATGGCAAAGAGGAAATCGCTGGATCTTTTTATTGAAAACAGATAAAAAATTAAAACAAGTACAAATAGACCCGGATAAAATCACAGCAGATATTGACAGTACTAATGATGTTTTTATTCTGGAATAAAATTAAAAATCAACCATCACAATAGAATATTTTAATTGAAAAGCCTGTTTAGAAGCAGGCTTTTTTATTGGAGCTATTTGAAAATGAAATTCTTAGAAACTTTAACACTATTATTATTTAAATTTAATCTAAATAAACTTGTTCAATCAAACCATTGGTTTTATTTTTGCGCCTGAAATTAACAACTATTTATAATAAGTCTAAATAATAATAATGCGTAAACTACTAACCATTACTTGTGCTGCACTGATTCCATTTCTGGGATATACACAAGTTGAAACCCAAAACGATTCCATCAAAAAAGCTGATGAACCTGAAATTCTTAATGAAATATTTCTCTCCAGTAATATCTTGGGAAGTAAATTTGAAATTAGAAACCGCACTGGTTCAGCATACTATTTATCTCCACAGGATTTACAGCAATTTGGATATACAGATGTTAATAAAGTACTGCGAGCGGTCCCCGGAGTAAATCTATTTGAAGAGGATGGTTTTGGTCTTCGCCCCAATATCAGCTTAAGAGGAACCTCGCCGGAAAGAAGTTCAAAAATCACCTTAATGGAAGACGGTGTTTTGATTGCCCCTGCCCCATATAGCGCACCAGCAGCTTATTATTTCCCAACAGTGGGTCGCATTGAAGCCATCGAAGTATTAAAAGGAAGTAGCCAAATTCAATATGGCCCTTATACTACGGGTGGTGCAATCAATCTAGTCTCAAAATCAATTCCAAAGACATTGTCAGGTAATGCACAGTTTTCTTATGGAAACTACAACTCCCGAAATACTGAAGCCACTTTTGGGGATTCACGAGAAAATTTTGGTTTTGTGACACAATACTACAATTATAATTCAGACGGTTTCAAGAGTCTTGACGGCGGAGGCAATACCGGTTTTGATAAAAGTGATTATCTGGGGAAATTTCGTGTAAACACAAACAGCGATGCCAAAGTCTATCAATCTTTACAGTTCAAACTTCAATATTCTGAAGAAATTTCAAACGAAACCTATCTTGGCCTAACACAGGAAGATTATAATGACAATCCTTTCCGCCGATACATCGCTTCTGGAGCAGACAGAATGGATACAGAACACTGGCAAATCCAACTGGACCATTTAATCAAGCCTCTTAGAAATGTAAACATTAGAACTACAGCTTATAAAAACAACTTCAGCCGCAACTGGTATAAGCTTGATGATGTTGACCTTTCAGGACGTGTAAGCATCTCAAATGTACTAGCAAGACCCGATGAATTTGTGAACGAGTACAATGCGCTCTTAGGAAATTCAAACACAGCAGATGATGTTTTTGGCGTTAAAGCAAACAACAGAGCTTATGAAGCTAAAGGGATTCAAACTGTGGCTAATATCAATTTTGGTAATACCGTGCTGCAAGACCTTGAAATTGGTTTGCGTTATCACGAAGATTCTGAAGACCGCTTTCAGTGGAAAGACAAGTATGCCATTCAAAATCGCGAAATGATTCGCACAACGGTTGCTCTAAAAGGAAGTGACGCTAACCGAATCACCAGCGCAGAAGCCATTGCTGCACACCTTTTATATAAAATCACGGTCAACAAACTTACGCTTACTCCCGGATTGCGTTATGAAAATATGACGTTTACACGAAATGATTACGGCAAAAACGACCCCAATAGAAACGGTTTTGAACTTTCCACAGCCCAAAATAAAGTGGATGTCTGGATTCCCGGAATTGGTGCAAACTATCGCTTTTCAAATGACTTTTCAATTTTTGGTGGTGTGCATAAGGGCTTTGCACCTCCGGGAACTACCGAAGGCAGCGAACCGGAACAAAGTGTGAATCTCGAACTGGGAACGCGTTTTGATTATAAAGGATTGAAAGGTGAACTTGTGGGCTTCTACAACGATTATGACAATCTATTGGGGAGTGATCTGGCCGCATCTGGCGGAACAGGGAGTTTGGATCAATTCAACGCCGGTCAAGCTATTGTTAAAGGAATTGAACTTTTAATAAACTATGATGTTTTAAGCAGTAGCCAAAGCAAATTAAAACTTCCCATTACACTTTCTTATACCTTGACTGATGCGCGTTTTCAAACAGATTTTGCCAGCACAGCAGGAATTTTTGGCGAGGTGGAAGATGGAGATCAAATCCCTTACATTGCAAAAAACCAGTTTAACATCACGGCAGCTTTAGAAAATTCGATCTTTAATGTTAGCCTAAGTGGTAGATATACTGATGCCTTCAGAACAGAAGCGGGCACCGGTAGTATCCCACAGGAGTTTGAAGTGGGCAGCCATTTTATCGTTGATCTTTCAGCAAAATATTTTTATTCTCCGCGCATCACCGTGTTTACAAATATCAACAACCTGTTTGACACGACTTATGACGTAGCAAGGCTTCCCGCAGGTATGAGACCGGGAGCTCCGTTTATGATCAATGCCGGAATTGGGTACTCATTTTAGTGTTAGTTAATTTATGTTGCCTCAACCCCTTTGGTTTTTACTGAAGGGGTTTTTGTTTTTTTGTTAAGTTTGAAATGAAACGCCACGAATGCACGAATATATTGTTTTAAACCTTCTTCCGATTAACATTGGATACATAACATATGTCGCTCACAATTAACGGGCAAAAAAAATGAAAAAATACCGGTAAAAAAAAGTAAACCCCAACGGGGCGTTATATTATTAAAGTCTTGTAATTAAACACTTCCAGATAATTCTATATTTTTTTTTACCGAACAACAATCAGTGTTTTATTTGAATAAACATTAGTGCATTCGTGGCTTTTTAAAATGGCTATTTTTATCAAAGATTTTACTTTCTCAATAAAACAGCCCGATCTGGATAATCGGTAATGAGTCCGTCAACACCTTGTTTGAGTAAGCGTTTCATATCAGCAACTTCATTGACTGTCCAGGGAATTAGCTTCATTCCTTCTGCGTGCACTTTTTTCACCAGCTTTTTATCTACTTGCTTAAAATAAGGACTGTATATAGCAGGCGTAAAACCCAATCTGGCAAATGCATCTTCAAATGTTTCCTCATACACCAAAGCAGCGAGAGCGATTTCCGGATAATTTTGATGAAGGTAGTTGAGGATTCTAAAATCAAAACTCTGTAAACTCACTCGTTCCAAATTACTTTCAGACGCAATCAAGTTGACGACCAGTTCTGAAAATTCTTCGGGTGTGGGATGAAAAACACCATCTCCTTCAGGCAGGCTTTTGAGTTCGATATTGTAATAGATTTTTCTGCCGTGGTTTTTTGCTAAACTATCCATCATTTGCAAAACATCCTTTAGCAAAGGTTTTTGAGCAAAAGTCAATTCTTGTTCCGGAAATTGATCAAAATAAAGTGTTCCGCAATCAAATTGCTTCACCTCTTGATAGGTCATTTCATAAATATTGAATGACCTTTCAGCTTCTTTGGAAATCAATGATCCATCAGGTTGTTTGCATATATTGGAGTGCATCCAGGGCTCATGGGAGACCACCACTTGTTTATCTTTGGTAATCACAACATCCATTTCCAATGTGTTTACACCCAGATTAAACGCCTTCACAAAACCTTGTAAGCTATTTTCAGGCGCCAACCCCCTGGCGCCGCGATGCCCTTGCAAATCAAATTCATATTTGTCTTTTTGAACCGGCATTGTTTTTATATCGGGTTTGTCTTGTGCTGTTAAAATAAAAGTGCTAAACATAATGAAGAAGTATTTGTACATTGGTTATTATTTTTTGAAATTAAAATTCTGAAATCATTAGCGTCCTAAACATTAGTGTAAAGTCTGGGCAATCTATTGGTTTTATTAGCTCATTTAGAAGCATTGATTATTTTAGGATTGAACTTTAGGACGTTGACTTAGGACTTCAAGACATATGACTTAGGACTTGCATTTTTTTTTTAATTTATTAATATTCAATATTTTTATTTTTTAGTCTTACGTCTTAAGTCTTGAAATCTTATGTCCAATATATAATTAGGTCGCTATTATTCTAAAATCTTAAAATGACTCAAAATACCCTCACAAAATACAAAAGAACTCCGCCCTCTTTTTTAAGCTAAAATTAAAAAAAGGTAAACATAAATGTAAGTAAAAAAACACCCGAAAGAATTGGAAAATTCTCTCGGGCATTAATGTGTTTAAATTGAAATGAAACTTAGCTATGCAATGCTCTGTCTGCAGTTGCAGCGAGTGCTGCTTCTTTAACGGCTTCAGCATACGTGGGATGTGCATGGCTCATTCGGGCAATGTCTTCTGCACTTGCACGAAATTCCATCGCAACAACGGCTTCTGCAATCAGGTCGGCCACACGTGCTCCCACCATATGTACGCCCAGCACCTCATCAGTTTTTTTATCGGCAAGTATTTTTACAAATCCGTCCATATCACCACTTGCTCGTGATCTACCAAGGGCACGCATGGAGAATTGTCCCACTTTGTATTCCACTTTGGAATCTTTAAGTGCTTCTTCGGTTTTACCTACGGAGGCTACTTCAGGCCAGGTATAAACCACACCGGGTATGAGGTTGTAGTCAATATGCGGCTTTTGACCGGCGATGGTTTCGGCGACAAACACGCCTTCTTCCTCGGCTTTGTGCGCTAGCATGGCACCACGCACCACATCACCAATGGCATAGATGTTTTTAATGTTGGTTTGTAAATGGTCATTGACCTCTACCATACCGCGTTCTGATATTTTTATACCGGCTTTATCGGCTGCGAGTCCGTCTGTGAACGGTCTTCGCCCAACAGAAACTAAACAGTAATCTCCGGTTAATGTAACATCTTTATCATTTTTATCTTTAGCTGTAACGGTCACTTCTTTTCCTTTCACAGAAACACCATTTACTTTATGAGATAATAGAAATTTCACTCCTTGCTTTTTCATGACTTTGGTAAGCTCCTTGCTTTGCGAGCTATCCATTGTGGGAATAATGCGGTCCATATACTCCACCACGGTCACCTCAGCTCCCAGACGGCGATACACCTGACCCAATTCCAATCCAATGACTCCACCGCCTATCACAATCATATGTTTGGGGACTTCTTTCAGCGAAAGCGCCTCAGTAGAAGTAATAATACGTTTTTTATCAATTTTGATAAACGGAAGCGATGCCGGTTTTGACCCCGTTGCAATGATGATGTTCTTGGCCTCGATGGTTTCGGTCTTGCCGTCGTTCTTCTTGATATTGATATGAGTAGCGTCTTTAAACGAACCCAAGCCTTCATACACGTCCACCTTGTTTTTGTCCATCAGATAGACAATGCCTTTGGTATTCTGATCCACAACATCCTGCTTGCGCTCAATCATACGCTTAAAGTTCAACTTGATGTCGCCGGGAATGTCAATACCGTGGTCTTCAAAGTGCTTGAGAGCATCTTCATAATGGTGTGAAGAATCAAGCAGCGCTTTAGAAGGAATACAACCCACATTGAGGCAGGTGCCACCAAGTGTTGGGTATTTTTCAATGATTGCGGTTTTCATGCCCAGTTGTGCACAGCGAATTGCGGCTACATATCCTCCGGGTCCTGATCCTATAATGGCAACGTCATATGAATTCATGAAAGTAATTTTAAAATTGGAATACAAAAGTACAAATTACAAAATACATTTATGAAAATAGATGAGATAAAAACCGGATGATAATTTGTCTGAAATTATACTTTTAAAACTGTCTCACACTTCACCTCGTTGATACTAAACGAACTCTGGGTGCTTCCAATGTGCTGCAAGGTGGTGAGCTTGGTCACCATAAACTCCCGGAATGACGGCATGTCCTTCACCAGTATCTTGAGCAGGTAATCATACTCCCCACTGATGTGGTAGCACTCCATCACCTCGCTGAGTGCCATCACTTCGCTTTCAAATTTGGTGAGGTATTCCTTGGTATGCTGCACAAGTTTGATCTGACAGAACACCAGAAAGGCCTTGTCCACTTTCTCCTTGTCAATCACCGCCACATAGCCCTTGATGATACCCGCTTTCTCGAGCTTCTTGATGCGCTCATAGACTGCGGTGACTGAGAGGTTGAGGTGCAGGGAGAGTTCTTTGGTGGTTTGCTTGCTGTTTTCCTGAAGCAGTTTCAGGAGCTTTTTGTCAAGGGAGTCGATGGCAGCCATACGGATATATTTTCTATGGATAGGGTGTTCAAAAACAAAACTAACAAAATAAAAACTATCATCTAGCCTTTTAACAGATTAATAAACTATATATGACAAGAATCATTGACTTTGGTACAGCTGTTCTGTATGTTTGGTGGATTAAAACAAGTAATAATCATTTAAAATATACTTCCGTTTACACGGAACCTTTACTATGGAATTTAAACCCGCAAACAACATTCAGGATTTACAGTACTTTGGCGAATTTGGAGGTGTAAACCCTTCCATTTCAGATTCTTCTACTTATACCTTTCTTTCGGCCAAAACCATGTTTGATACCTTTGAAGGCAATGCAGATGGCTGTTATTTATATTCGCGTCACTCCTCCCCTTCCAACCTCTATCTGGGTGAGGCACTCGCCGCAATGGAAGGCACCGAAGCAGCAAACGTATCAGCAACCGGTATGGGAGCCATCACCCCGGTGATTATGCAACTGTGCGGAGCCGGTGACCACGTGGTTTCCAGCAGGACCATCTATGGCGGAACCTATGCGTTTCTTAAAAATTTTGCGCCCCGCTTTCAGGTGAATACAACCTTTGTCAACATCACCAAGCTTGACGAAGTGGAAGCCGCCATCACAGCCAACACTAAAATACTCTTCTGCGAGACCGTGAGCAATCCACTACTGGAAGTGGCTGACATCCCCGGACTGGCAGCAATAGCCAAAAAACACAACATACAGTTGGTGGTTGACAATACCTTCTCTCCCCTTTCGGTTTCCCCGAAACAACTGGGCGCAGATATCGTCATCCACAGTTTGACCAAGTTCATCAACGGAAGCAGCGACACTATGGGTGGTGTTGTTTGCGGCACTCAGGAACTCATTGACAACTTGCGAAGTGTTAACGATGGCGCGAGTATGCTGTTGGGTGCTTCTATGGACAGCCTGCGAGCCGCTTCCATTCTCAAAAATATGCGCACCCTCCACATCCGGATGAAACAACACAGCCATAACGCGATGTACCTCGCAGCCCGTTTTGAAAAAGACGGCATCAAAACCGTCTATCCCGGTTTGAAGTCACACCCCAGCCACGACTTGTTCACTTCAATGATGCACGCCGAATATGGCTATGGAGGGATGCTTACCATTGATGTGGGCTCACTGGATAAAGCCAATGAATTGATGGAATTGATGCAAAAAGAAAACATTGGCTATTTGGCGGTGAGTTTAGGGTTTTACAAAACCTTATTTAGCGCACCGGGCAGTTCGACCTCTTCTGAAATTCCTGAAGACGAACAAGCGGAAATGGGCTTGACTGATGGACTGATTCGTTTTTCTATAGGTTTGGACAATGATATTGAACGCACCTATCAGGAAATGAAAAAGTGTATGCAACAAGTGAATATTTTAAAATAATCTAGTTAATAATTTTAAGCCACTAATGCACCAACAGTTATCCGTGCATTTGTGGCTTTTATTTTTAAATATAATATTATCAACTTCATATAATGCTGAGCTTTTAAATTTACCCTTTATTTTCTATAAACTTCAAATTATACAAAATTTATTACCTTTTAAAATGAATCATTTGGTTGGTTTTCTATAATGTTGTAAAATTACATTTCAAAACCAACCCTTATGAAAGACAAAAGTCACGTAGATTCAGAAAAAGAAGTCCATTCAAACAAAGAATTAAACATTTGGGAAGCCTTGATTCCTGTTGTTGCCTTGATTGGCATGCTTTTTTACAATGTCTTTTATGCTTTTGGAGACGATGCCCTGGCCGGTAGTAATCAATTTATTTTATTGCTTGGAGGTGCCATTGCTGCTATTGTGGGCTATTTCAACAAAACGTCCATTGAAAGCATGCTGGATGCTGTTGCTGATAACGTAAAGTCCACCTCAACGGCCATACTTATTTTATTAATGGTGGGCGCTTTAGCCGGCACCTGGATGGTGAGTGGGATTATTCCAACGATGATTTATTATGGGATGCAAGTGTTGAGTCCGGCGATATTTTTAGCCTCTTGTGTTGTGATTTGTTGTGTGATTTCGATTGCTACGGGAAGTAGCTGGACGACTTCAGCTACCGTGGGAATTGCATTAATTGGAATCGCAAGCGCACTGGATATTTCTTTAGGAATGACTGCCGGGGCGATACTTTCAGGGGCTTATTTTGGAGATAAGCTTTCGCCTTTGAGCGATACAACCAATCTGGCACCGGCGATGGCAGGAACCGATTTGTTTACTCATATCAGGTACATGACCCTTACCACTGTGCCCACAATAGTGCTTACATTTATTATTTTTATAATCATTGGGCTAAATATAAATACGACCGGAGCTGTTAATTCTGAAGCGATTTTGACCTCTATTGATGCCGCTTTCAATATCAACCCCATCCTTTTTGTAGTCCCACTTATAGTAATTATCCTCATTGTCAAAAAGACTTCTCCTCTTGTTGCATTGTTAATTGGAACTTTATTAGCGGGCTTGGCGGCTCTTATTTTTCAACCCCAAATTGTGGCAACGATTGGAGGTTCAGAAACTTTAAATTTTGAAAGTGCCTATAAAGGAGTAATGAATGCCATAACGGTTGATACCGCTGTAGCAACTGATAATGAAATTCTAGCCGACTTGTTTTCTGCGGGTGGGATGAGTGGTATGTTGGGAACCATTTGGTTGATTATTTGTGCGATGGTTTTTGGCGGAATTATGGATGCCATTGGCGCACTGAAAGTAATTACCAATGCACTCCTTAAAATGTTTCATACAACATTTGGTCTATTTGCAAGTACCGTGGCGAGTTGTTTGGCTTTGAATGTAACAGCTTCAGACCAATATTTGGCTATTGTCGTTCCCGGAAAAATGTTTGCTAAAGCCTATGAAGACAAAGGCCTGGCTCCTGAAAATTTAAGTAGAACTTTAGAAGATTCAGGAACTGTTACTTCTGTTCTCATTCCATGGAATACTTGTGGTGCCTATCACAGTGGAGTTTTAGGCGTGGGTGTGGGCGAATACTTTATGTATGCTATTTTTAACTGGTTGAGTCCGTTTACTACTTTATTTTTTGCGGCTTTCAGTATTAAAATAAAAATGCTTGCCGGTAAAACGGTTTAAAGATAACAAGTTTATCACTTGACATTCTCAATGAATCGTAATTATAAATTTATTTCATTATTAACAATTAAGCCCGGCTAAAGTTTTATTTTTACCGAAAAAAATTATGGCAACAATTACATTGGGAGGAACTCCCGCAAACACAAACGGCAACTTACCTCAAACCGGATCTTCAACTCCTAAAGTGACGCTATCAAAAACAGATCTTTCAGAAGTATCTTTAAAAGATTATGAAGGTCAAAAACTTGTTTTAAACATCTTCCCAAGTGTAGATACAGGGGTTTGTGCTGCTTCAGTGAGAAAATTTAATGAGGAGGCTGCAAAACTTGAAAACACTAAAGTGCTTTGTATTTCAAGGGATTTACCATTTGCACAAGCACGATTCTGTGGGGCAGAAGGATTGAACAATGTGGAGTGCTTATCAGATTTTAACGATGGTAATTTCGGAAAAGCCTTTGGTGTTGAAATTCAGGATGGACCCTTTCAAGGTTTGCACGCGAGAGCGGTTGTAGTGTTAGATGAAAAAGGCACCGTGATTTATAACGAACTTGTAACCGAAGTGGGAGAAGAACCCAATTATACTGAAGCGCTTAAACACGTTTAAATTTAATGAATCATAAAAACTTTATTAAAAGCCGCTTGTATGGTTTTAAATATGCAATTAAAGGTGCTTGGATACTGCTTAAACGAGAACAGAGTATTCAGGCACAAACTTTTGTGGCAGTGGTGGTTTGTATTGCCGGTTTTTATTTTGATATCACCCCAACCGAGTGGATGTTCCAACTTTTTGCGATTGGTCTAGTGCTGAGTATTGAAGGAGTCAACACAGCCATTGAAGAAATTGCCAACTTTGTACACCCAGATTTTCACAATAAAATTGGTTTGATCAAAGATATCTCAGCCGGGGCAGTCTTTTTTGCTGCTATGATTGCTGTTAGTATTGCAGTAATTATCTATACACCCTATATTTCTGAACTATTATTATAAAATAAAAAAGAAATCACTTAGGCTAAAGTGCTGTTTTTAAGTTGCTGGAATTGTTTTTTAAAATTTCATCAAAAAAGCTTTAGTAAACAAAAAAAGGATTTTATATTTGCGTCCGCTAAGGAGAAATGGCAGAGCGGTCGAATGCGGCAGTCTTGAAAACTGTTGAGGGTCACACCTCCGGGGGTTCGAATCCCTCTTTCTCCGCTTAGAGCAAAGCTCAATATCTGAAAAGATATTGGGCTTTTGTTTTTTAGGAATGTTGAAAACGCAGTTTTCAAAAATGGATAAAAAACAAATTTGAATGTCCGTAATTGCACCTAATTTATTATATTTGTTTAGGAATTAAAACATTATCGCTATGAACCTATTTACATTTACTGCTGAGTTTGGAGATGAGCAAGCATGCCGAAAGCATTTTAAGGAAGAACGTGATAAACATGGAGTTATTTGCAAGAAATGTTCAAATACAACACATTACTGGAAGCGTGATAAGGAGTGTTACGAATGTAAGTCCTGTGGTTTTCGTACCTCATTACGCAGTGGAACCATTATGGAAAATTCAAACCTTCCATTTCTTGTTTGGTATAGAGCAATGTTTTTGATAAGCACTACAAAAAAGGGGTTTTCAGCCAAAGAAATGCAAAGACAGTTAGGTCTAAAGCGATATGAACCGGTATGGGCTATGGTTCATAAAATTCGTAAGGCAATGGGGAACAGAGATTCTCGTTACACCTTGGAAGGCATGATTGAAATGGACGAAGGCTATTTTACCGTCTCTTCTACCGAAGTTGAACAAAATAAAGGTAAGCGCGGACAAAAGACCAAATACTGCGTAAGCGGTATTTAGCTTTATTGTAAGGTGCGCGTGATATGGGAAATTTAATCCCTCTTTCTCCGCTTAGAGCAAAGCTCAATATCTGAAAAGATAGTGGGCTTTTGTTTTTTAGGAATGTTGGAAACGCAGTTTTCAAAAATGGATAAAAAACAAAAGACCAAATACTGCTAGCGCAGTATTTAGCTTTATTATAAAGAGCGCGAGTAAATGGGAAATTTAATCCCTCTTTCTCCGCAACATTTAAATGCTTCACAACAAAGTTGTGGAGCATTTTTTATTTACGGAGAACCCAAACAAAGTTTGAGCGTTCGGAGAAAATAAAAAAGGCTCCAAGGCGATCGCCTAAGTCAATTAAAAAGTGCACCTAAACCCTCATAGGGAATACCATAGTGAACACCCCATTCAGTCCAAAAGTCAAATCCAATTCCATTATTATTAAGCATACTTAGATAAGTTAATGTTCTACTAAACCCGTGAAAATGGCTTGCAAAATGTTAAAATTGAATGTAATTTTATGTTTTTAATAACTTAAAATCCAATTTAATATGAACTTTCTAAATTTAGATAAAGAAAAAACCAACCTCACTGTGAATGAATTAAATATTCTTTTGGCAGATTTTCATCTCTACTATCAAAAATTACGTAATTTTCACTGGAATATCGTGGGAAAAAGTTTTTTTGATTTACACATGAAATTTGAAGAAATGTATGATGATACCAAATTAAAAGTAGATGAAATTGCAGAACGCATTCTAACCCTCAGATACCAACCCACAAGCAATTTGAGTGAATATTTAAACGCATCAAATATTAAGGAGTCCAAAGCATCCCTAAGTGATGTACAAATGATTGATACTTTAATTGATGACCACGCACTTCTTTTAAATCAAATGCGAAAAGTTATTGCTGCAGCAGACAATGCAAAAGATGAAGGAACCATCGATTTAATTGGTGCTTACATCAGAGAACTTGAGAAAACAACCTGGATGCTTGACGCTTGGAGAATGAAAACAACAGAAAATCACCCAAAAGCCTAAACTAAAATACCAAGCATTCTAGTATGACCAACTATTTTGACATCACTTCAGCATTAGAAAAAGTAGTAGATAAACTCTCAGGATGGGGAGAATCTATTATACTTAAAACGCCTAATTTTATACTCGCAATACTCATTTTTGTAGCATTTTGGTATGTTGCGAAATACACCAGTCATTTTATAAAAAAATTACTGCTGAAAAGAGTGGGACAAGAGTCTATCAAAGCAATTTTAGCAAGAACTGCTTTTATTGTGATTGTAGTGATTGGATTTTTTACAGCGCTCGCTATCCTTGATCTTGACAAAGTTTTAACCTCTGTTTTGGCAGGTGCCGGTGTTGTGGGTCTGGCAATTGGTCTGGCTCTACAGGGAACGCTTCACAATACCTTTTCAGGTTTTATTTTATCCTTTTTACCCAATATCCAAATTGGCGATTGGATTATCTCTAACAGTCACGAGGGAAAAGTAGTGGATATCAACCTGAGGAGTGTTACGATTGTTGAAGCAGACAACAATGCGGTAGTGATACCAAATTCCAAAATCATTGATTCCCCTTTTAAAAACTTCAGTGGTTCAAGCAGGTCCAGAATCTTTGTAGAATGTGGTGTGGGTTATGAAAGTGATCTTGAATTTGTTAAAAAAATAACCGTGGATGCCATAGCCGAACATTTTACGCAAAATGGGAATGAAGAAATTGAATTCTTTTATACCCAGTTTGGAGACAGCTCCATTAACTATGTAGTGAGATATTGGGCAAATGTAAAAAACAGAAAAGACATTCTAACGGCTCAAAGCGAAGGAATTCTTGCCATTAAGAAAGCCTATAATTCAAATAACATTAATATTCCTTTCCCTATCAGAACATTGGATTTTGGAAAAAATAAATTTAGATCTGAAACAATCACCCTCAAAAACAGTGAAGAATAAAAAGAATCCGTTCTTATTTTTAATCACCATTTATTAGATTTTTTGGTATTTTAAGAAAAAATTATTCAGAGTACAATACATTTGCAAAAACAATAAAACTATGAGATTTTTAAGCTTTATTTCCCTGGTGCTCATTTTGCAGTCCTGTCAAGACAACTCAAAAACCATCAGTTTTACCGGCTCCATCCCGGGCGCAGAAGACAAATCAAAAGTGTATTTTCAGAAAGTCAATGATGATAACCAACCCTATGATATCGATACCCTCGAAATTATAAATGGCTCTTTTTCATTTGAACTCGATAAAGCAAAAGAAGCTGAAGTTGGCCTGCTCAACTTCAGAAATCTCAATGTTACTCTGGTTTTCTTTATAGAAAATAAAAATATTGAAGCTCAATTTGACCTTAACAACTTGTATGGAACCAACTTTACAGGCGGAAAGGAAAATAAACTTTCCACAACTTTCAAAGAACGGGTGCTGGAGTTTGATAATCGAAAAACAGAAAATCAACAAGCAATGAATGAAGCTCGCAGGAATATGTCCAATCAGGACATTGTGAAACTTCAAACAGAAGCTGCCATTCTAAGCAATGAAGAACAGGTATTTAAAAAAGAGTTTATTGAAAAAAACACCAACTCAATTATCGCTATGATGATGCTTAACGAAATGATTTCCAAAAAAGAAGTCACGCTTGCTGAAGTGGAATCTTACATAAAAAAACGAGACCCCAAGATCCAAGAAAATGTATTTTTTAGACTCGTTAAAGTCAATATGGAATCTCTCAAGGGTGCCAATGTGGGAAATATGGCGCCTCCATTTTCCGGTCCGGATCCCGATGGAAATATCATAGCACTTGATGATGCTTTAGGTAAAGTAACACTCATTGACTTCTGGGCTTCCTGGTGCAGACCTTGTCGCGTCGAAAACCCAAATGTGGTGAGAGTACACAACCAATACAAAGACAAAGGTTTCAACATCATAAGTGTATCATTAGACAGACCAGACCAAAGAGCGCAATGGTTAAAAGCCATAGAAGACGATAAAATGGATTGGTACCACGTCTCAAATTTACAGTTCTGGAATGACCCCATTGCCAGAGAATATGGCGTACGCTCTATTCCGGCAACTTTCATTGTTGACGAAACCGGAAAAATAGTCGCTAAAAACCTTCGGGGACCAGCATTGGGACGAAAAGTAGGTGAGCTCCTGGGTGATCTTTAAAAAAAAACCTCGTTGAAAATCAACGAGGTTTTTTTAAATAATAGCTTTTTTATTGAAGCTCAAATACCACCTGAATTTTGACTTTCATTTCCATTTCACCCACGGCCAAAGTTTCACCACCACCACTATCGCTCATCAATAAAGACTCAGAACGATACATAGGTGTGGGAGGATTGTAATTCCCTTGTTCACTTATTTGAATGGCTTTCCCAATTTTTTGATTTAAAACCCCTGCATATTCCTGTGCTTTCATTCGGGCATTGGTTACCGCATTTTTGCGCGCTTGTGATTTCAATTCCTCAGCCTTTGAAGAACCAAAAGTAATTCCGTCAATACTGTTGATCCCTCTTTGAACCAAACCTGATACTAAGGAATCATATTTTTTTAAATCCCTCAATAATACTGTAATTGTTTGCTTTGCGTGAAAACTATATGTTTTTGTATTGTAATCATACCTTTTGTTTAAAGACACATAGTGGGTTTGAATGTCCTTAGCTTCGACTCCACTTTGTTTGATGTGTTTTAAAACGGCGTCAACTGTTTTATCATTAAGTGATTTGAGAGCAATGACATCATCCCCACTGTTTTCAACTGATACACTAATGGTAACCTGATCTGGAACAACAGTTACGATTCCCTCTCCGGTAACATTAACGACAGCTTGTAGTTTTTCTTGAGCCATAATTTGAAGTGATAAGAGTACTAAAAGTACAGTGATTAAATTTTTCATAATGTAGTTTCTTTAAATGAGTGTTTTACAACAGTTATACCAAAATTATAATTTTCCCATTTTTTGCATTAAAAAAAGTAAAATGATGGGGACAGCCAACAAGACGATAATCCACATTTGAGTGGAGAATAAAGAGGGTGCAAATAAAAGAGTCAATACATAACCGGCAATGGCACCACCAAAATGCGCATCATGACCAATGTTACCCAAGCGCTTTTTCATCCCATAAATAGAATACAATAAATACCCAATCCCAATCACCCATGCCGGTATGGCAATAGGGATAAAAAATAAATACAAAGGCATTTCCGGATAAAAAAGTATGGCCGAATATAAAATACCCACCACGCCACCACTGGCGCCCACAGCAGTATAATGTGCTTCATCCTTGTGAAAATAATAAGACAAAAGGTTCCCGGCAAGAAAACTTAACACGTATATGATTAAAAAGGATGCTTGCCCTAAGCTCAATATGACCACCTCTGCAAAAAAATAAAGTGTAATCATATTAAACAATAAATGCATCATGTCAACATGTAAAAAAGCAGAAGAAAAGTATCTAAAATACTCCCCCCTTTTAATGGAAGCAATATTGAATTTGTATTTTTCAAAAAAAGAATAATCATTAAAACCTTTTAGAGAAATAATAATATTAGCCGCAATAATGACAATTGTGATAATGCTTAAGGAACCCATAAATGTTATAAAATTTTAGAAATACGAAGTTACACAATAAAAATAGTGCTTCCTGTTTATTAAAAACTAAATATAGATTTTTTTAAAAAGCCGTCATTAAATAACCTGTATATTTGCATAAAATTACATTGGATGAAGTTAGTATTCTTTTTGTTTACTTATCCCCTCTTATGGTTGATTTCAATTTTACCCTTTCGGTTGTTTTATATACTGTCTGATGGGGTTTATCTTTTATTGTATTACATCATTGGATACCGAAAAAAAACAGTGCGTTATAATTTAAAATTAGCACTCCCCCATTTAAGTGATCAAGAACGGCTTGTTATTGAAAAAAAATCATTCAAACACCTGTGTGATATGTTTTTGGAAGTTGTAAAAACAATGTCTATCACTCAAAGTGAAATGGATAAGCGTTTTCAGTTTTCCAATCTAGAAGTCTATAAAGACCTTGAAAAAAAAGGAAAAAGCATTGCGTTGGTTTGTGCTCATTACGCCAGTTATGAATGGGTGATATCTATGAACAAGTACATCGATTTTAAAGGCTTTGCGATTTATAAGAAAATAGCCAACCCTTATTTTGACACCTTACTGAAAAATATTCGTTCAAAACACAAAGCCTATTTAATCACCACCAAAGAGACCATTGATAAAATTGAAGAAAACCACCTTAAAGGTGATTTATGTGTTTATGGTTTTGCAGGTGACCAATCTCCAAAACTGGGCAAAGCAAAACATTGGGGAACTTTTATGGGGGTAGAAGTACCCATTCATACCGGCGCAGAAATGCTGGCAAAACGATTTGATATGAATGTTATTTACTTAAAAGTAAAGCGCGTAAAAAGAGGTTTTTATGAAGCTTCATTTGAAGTGCTTTCAGAAAATGTAAAAACCGTCCCTGATTATCAAATTACTGATGTCTTTATCCAAAAAGTAGAACAACAAATTTTGGAAGCACCGGAGTTTTACTTCTGGACCCACAAACGTTTCAAGCACGCAAAAGGCGTTTGATGAACCGTTTTAGCGCTTTACCGGCTATTGAATCCAAAAAAACCATTCACCATTAACTAATAATGATTAACCAATCCATTGATTTCATCAATAAATTGGTCGGCGAGATCATCTGCAATTTTCTGAGATTTGGCTTCGGTGTAAATTCTTATAATGGGTTCAGTATTTGATTTTCTTAAGTGTACCCAGTTTTCAGGAAAATCAATCTTTACACCGTCAATCGTTGTGATATTTTCGGCTGCATACTTTTCTTCCATTTTTTGAAGCAACCCATCCACATCAAGTCCTTCAGTTAATTGAATTTTCTTTTTGCTCATAAAGTAACTCGGGTAAGAAGCGCGTAATTCACTCACTTTTTGTTTCTTTTCGGCCAAAAGGCTTAAAAACAAAGCAATTCCCACCAAAGCATCCCTGCCATAATGCGATTCAGGATAAATAATTCCTCCGTTTCCTTCACCACCAATAACGGCTTGAGTATCTTTCATCATTTGCACCACATTAACCTCTCCCACAGCACTCGCTTGGTAAGTACCGCCATGTTTTTCGGTAACATCCCGCAAGGCTCGTGATGAAGACATATTGCTAACGGTATTTCCGGGGGTTTTGCTCAACACATAATCTGCACAAGCAACCAGCGTGTATTCTTCACCAAACATTTCGCCGTTTTCAGAAATCAAAGCCAGTCTGTCCACATCAGGATCGACCACAATACCCAGATCTGCTTGTTCTTTAACGACCAGTTGGGAAATTTCGCCTAAGTGTTCCTTCAAAGGCTCCGGATTGTGTGGAAACTCACCATTGGGTGTACAATACAACTTCACGGTATGCACTCCCAAACGCTCTAAAAGTAACGGAATCGCAATTCCACCGGTAGAATTTACGGCATCGACCACCACTTTAAAGTTGGCCTCCTGAATGGCTTTTTCATTGACCAAAGGCAAATCCAAAACCATATCAATATGAATGTCAATATAAGCATCGTTTTTTGTAATGCTACCCAAATGATCAACTTCAGCAAAATTAAAATCTTCGGCCGCTGCAAATTCAAGGATTTTTTTACCCTCCTTATCATTTAAAAATTCGCCCCGGGCATCAAGTAATTTCAATGCGTTCCATTGTTTTGGATTGTGACTGGCTGTGAGAATGATGCCGCCATCGGCATGTTCTTCAGTAACAGCAATTTCAACGGTGGGTGTCGTTGATAAACCAACATCGATAACATTGATACCCATGCCTGCCAGCGTTTGCATCACAAGCTCTTGAATCATTTCACCTGAAATGCGTGCATCCCTCCCCACAACCACGCGGTAGTTTTCCTTATTGCGTTGTTGTTTGATCCAGCTGCCATAAGCTGCAGCAAATTTTACAGTGTCAATGGGTGTTAAGTTGCTACCCACAGCACCGCCAATGGTGCCTCTTATTCCTGAAATTGATTTTATTAAAGTCATTTATAGCTATTAGATTTTAGAAATGAGATAATAGAAATAAAATTTATGAGCTAATCTAAAGTAATCCACTCAAAATCTATTTCGCAAATATACAATTCAAAAACGGGAATACTTAAAGTGAATTTGTAAATTGGCTTAATGAATTTCTTAGCCCATATTTATCTCTCCGGAAATGATACCGATTTGATTATCGGTAACTTTATAGCTGATGGTATCAAAGGAAAAAAATACAAAAAATTCTCGCCCGGCATTCAAAAAGGCATTTTACTGCATCGGGAAATTGATACTTTTACAGATGCGCATCCCATTGTGAGGCAAAGTACAAAAAGGCTGCACAAAAATTATGGGCATTACAGCGGGATTATTGTTGATATTTTGTATGATCATTTTTTAGCGAAAAACTGGTCAAGATACAGTGATGTTCCATTGGAAATATTATGTTGAAAATTTTTATCAATTACTCAGGGATTCCTTTGACACACTTCCCACCCGCATTCAAAAAATGATGCCTTATATGATTGCAGACAACTGGTTATTGAGTTATGCTACCGTAGACGGAATTAGCAAAATTTTATACCAAATGAATTACCGAACCCAAAACAGATCCAAAATGAATCTTGCTGTGGCAGAGCTTGAACAATATTATGAGGAATTTGAAACAGAATTCACAACTTTTTTTGAGGAATTAACCAGATTTTCCAATCAAAAATTAAAAGAAATATGCGCTTAATACCCTTATTAATTCTCGTAATTCTTATTTCATGCAAAACGGAACAAACTCCGATCAAAAACCCGGACTTATTTCTGAGAATGCCATGGTTGTTTCTGCCCGTGAGGAATCTTTAGAAATAGGACTCTCCATTTTAAAACTGGGTGGCAATGAATTTGATATCACTATGCAAGAAGCTGCAAATACCCCGCGCTTTCACCATCAATGGCTTCCAAATGAAATCACATTTGAAGAAGGCTTTTCAAATGACCTTCTTCTTAATTTAAAATTAAAAGGCTACACGACCTCTCAATAGGAAGCCCAAATACTTGGCAGTATCACCGCAATTTTAGTTCTGGAAGTCGGAAAATTAGAAGCCGGAGCTGAGAAAAGAACTGAGAATAAAGGACTTGTATTCTAATACAACAAGCTGTTATTAAATAAAATGTAGGGGTTTTACTACCATTTGTAAGAATTTTGTGTAAATTAGCAGGCTTGTTAACTAGTAAATAACGAATTAAAAATCAAACAGTAAGACTATTGGGGATTGTTTTTACTGAGCTTTTTGCAAAAATTATTTTATACTTTTTTTATTTTATAAATTTTCATTTTTGTAAGAATATCAGAATAAAAACGCACATATAATAACTTTTTTATTTTCATTTTTGAAGATAAATCAATTTTTCCCCTTCTTTTACTGCAATGCTTTAAATGGGAAATAAATCTTTTTTTAAAGATATTCTATCTCTCCTTCCACTTATTTTAAGTGGTCTGATTGTGCTATTACTCAGTATTTATTTGTGGAGTAATTTGCAATCAAGCCCTGAATTTATAAGTGCAATCCACAACGTTTTGAATATGTCTATGATTATAAGTGGTGTTTTAGCTACAGCAATCATGTTTTATCTTGCCACCATCGTTATTAACCTTAGAAACAAAAGAAACAGCATTGTATCAGATTTGGACAAGGTGACCCAAAAAATGCACAGTTTCAGAAATATTATTGATTTACTGTACCGTTCTAAAATGTGGTTGCCCGGCTTGAAGCAATATCTTGATGAAGAGTATGCAAACCTTAACTTTTTTGAAGTCAAAGAGTTTTACAAAGGGTATTCAAAACTAGCTATTGAATTTTTACAAGAGAACCATCCTTATCAGGATACTGAAAATCTGTATTTGGAATTCAAAGCCATGCTAATCACTTCACCCAAGGAAAAAGTGGTTTCAGAAAATATAAGATATCCCAGACATTATGATAACGCCATTGTTGAAAAATGGCTGGAACATAAATGTGGATCCGGATTGTGGTATTATTTCGGTTATAAATTTGCAACTTATAAAAGTGCTCTTGATCTTGATGCAGTATTTGAGCGGCATCAAGATAAAATAATGACCTTGGCGCAATCCATAGACAGTGCAACCTTTGAAGACTCCTCGTTTAATGAAGTATTTCTGTCAAAACTGGGGGAATATATGAATAAGGAAGTGATTCCAAAGCTGCACCAATTTCAAACATTTGCCGCTCAAAAATTACCTAAAATGGTAAATTCAATTTTTAGTTTGTTTGTTGTGCTAGTGAGTTTTGGTGTGTTACTTCCGCTTCTTTACTTACTATTAAATCTTGATCCAACTTTTGCAATCATAAGTGTTGCAATGACCATAGGTGTTCTCTTCTATATTATAACCTCATTTTATCAATTCCTTACCAAAGAAATTGAAGTTTAATTACACAGTTATTTAAGCTTATTTTTAACAATCTCATTGCAACTGTCATAGTAAATTCTGCTTTGAAATAAGTATCTTTGCAGCTATGGCAAAAAATGAGGATTTTATCACTGTTTTGGGCGCAAGAGTTCATAACTTGAAAAATATTGATGTGCAAATTCCCCGCGAAAATCTGGTAGTTATCACCGGGCTTTCGGGCAGTGGAAAATCATCACTGGCTTTTGATACCATCTATGCTGAGGGTCAACGTCGCTATATCGAAACTTTCTCGGCCTATGCCAGGCAATTTTTAGGCGGACTGGAACGCCCTGATGTAGATAAGATTGACGGACTTTCGCCTGTCATCGCCATCGAACAAAAAACCACGAGTAAAAGCCCCCGTTCAACTGTGGGTACCATCACAGAAATCTATGATTTTTTAAGACTTCTCTTTGCCCGGGCGGCAGATGCTTACAGTTACAATACCGGTGAAAAAATGGTGAGCTATTCTGATGAGCAAATAAAAACATTGATTGAAGAAGATTATTTGGAAAAGAAATTAACCATACTCGCTCCCGTGGTGCGTTCAAGAAAAGGTCATTACAGAGAACTCTTTGAACAAATTGCTAAACAAGGTTTTTTAAAAGTGAGAGTGGATGGTGAGCTCTTGGACATTACAAAAGGGATGAAAGTGGATCGATACAAAAACCACGACATTGAAATAGTAATTGATAGACTTCAGCTTTCAAAAGGCAACGAATACCAAAATCGACTTCAGGAAGCCATTAAAACAAGCATGTATCACGGCAATGACGTAATGATGCTCATTGAGCAGGAAACGCAGGAAGTGCGGTATTTCAGCAGAGCCTTGATGTGTCCAAAAACCGGAATTTCTTATCCCTTACCGGAACCCAATAACTTTTCATTCAATTCACCAAAAGGAATGTGCCCCCATTGCAATGGACTGGGGCATTTATATGAAGTGAACGTTGATAAAATCGTTCCTGATAAAAAGCTCTCCATCAAGCAGGGTGCATTAGCTCCACAAGGTCCTCAAAAAAACAACTGGATATTTAAGCAACTGGAACTCATTGCAGAACGCTTTCAATTTAAACTGAGTGACCCTTTTGAAAAAATTCCTGAGGAAGCTGTGGAAATGATTTTGTTTGGCGGAAAAGAAAAATTTGATATTGAAAGCAAAACCCTGGGCATCACCCGAAGTTATAAAATTGATTTTGAAGGCATTGCCACTTTTATTCAAAATACCTTCAACAACAATGAGTCCACGTCTTTAAAAAGATGGGCAAAAGAATTTATGAACCATATTTCCTGCCCTGAGTGTGATGGAAGCCGATTGAAAAAAGACTCCCTGTTCTTCAAAATCAATAATAAAAATATAGCCGAACTCGCCGCGATGGACATTGACGAATTGCAAAAATGGTTCTTGTCATTGCCCAAACAGTTATCAGTAAAACAATTTCAAATCGCTGAGGAAATCCTGAAAGAAGTCAACACCCGCATACAGTTTTTATCCGATGTGGGATTGAATTATTTATCCTTGGGCCGCAGTTCAAAATCACTATCAGGTGGTGAAGCACAACGCATCAGGCTTGCTACTCAAATTGGTTCACAGCTTGTTGGGGTGCTTTATATTCTGGATGAACCCAGCATTGGTTTACACCAAAGAGACAATGAACGACTCATTAAAGCGCTGATGCAGTTGAGAGATTTGGGGAATTCAGTGATTGTTGTGGAGCACGATAAAGACATGATTGAACACGCAGACCACATCATCGATATTGGTCCGGCAGCCGGGAAGTATGGTGGAGAAATAATTTCTGAAGGCACTCCTGCTGAAGTTAAAAAACACCATACGCTTACAGCTCAATACCTCAACAATGAAAAGCAAATTGAAGTTCCAAAAGAGCGACGAAAAGGAAATGGTAAGTCTATCAAACTTACAGGTGCTACAGGCAATAATTTAAAAAATGTTACTCTTGAAATTCCACTGGGAAAAATGGTAGGAGTAACAGGTGTTTCGGAAGTGAAAATCAACACTCATCAATGAAACCCTACCCTATTTTAAATGCTTACTATGTTTCAATGGGGTTAAAAAGTTCTTAGCCTATAAAGATTTCAGACTTGAGCATACCGATAAAGTAATCGATGTGAATCAGGCGCCCAATGGCAGAACACCACGTCGAATCCGGCAACTTATACTGGGTGTTTTCGGAAATTAGAAATTTATTTGCCAAAATGCCCGAAGCCATGATCCGTGGTTATAAACCGGGAAGATTTAGTTTTAACGTCAAAGGGGCCGCTGCTAGAAACTTGTCAAGGCGGGTGTCTGAAAGTCACAGAATGAATTTCCTACCCGATGTCTATGTGGAATGTGAAAGCTGTCAAGGTATAACGTTTACAATAGAGAAACCTTAGAAATAAGATACAAAGGAAAATCAATTCTATGATGTGCTGAAATGACCATCAATGAAGCTGTCTCTTTTTGAACACATCCCAAAATATTTCAGAAAAATAAACCATACAGATGTGGGGTTGGACATATCACGCTGAATAACAATCAACAACCCTGTCCGGTGGGGAGGTGCACACGCATCAAACTTGCCACAGAACTATCTAAGAGAGACACCTGAAACACCTTTGTACATTCTCGGATGAACCGCACAACGGGGCTTCATTTTGAAGACATAGGGTGTTGCTCATCGTTTTAAACAAACTGGTCGAAAAAGGCAACACTGTGGTTACTATAGAACACAATATGGATGTGATAAAAACAGTTGACCAAATTATAGATATTGGCCTTGAGGGCGGAAAAGGTGGCGGTAAATTATTGCTTCCGGTACACTTGAAGAAGTAGCTGGTCACAAATCAAGTCATACCGCAAGATTCTTAAAAAGAGTTATTTTAGCAAAACAGCATTAGGATAAATTCAGCTTAACTTGTTATAGTAATAGAAATCTATGAGAAAAGAAAAAACACAGCAGAGAGTGGAATAGTAAAAACAAATGACTTTGGGCCATCTTTAAAATTATGGGCGAGTTTGTGAATGGCTATATAAAGAGTGAGTAGAATTGGGCCTGTGTTTCCATATTTGGTCCGGCCCACAAAAACCTGATAATAAATATTACCAACTCAGCTGAGCGCATCGCTAGGAAAATCACTGAGAGTGGTTATGGAGTTATCACAGAGTGTGAATCTGGCATAATGTACAGAACATTACCGAAGTGGGGGATTAGAAGTTGACATTATATTTGACTGAACACAGTGTAGGTGTAAAGCTGAAGGAATATTGCTGGAGGCCGTGGATTGATACAGTCAGACGCAATGACAAACTATGATCAGTTCTGGGCATATATAAAGAACCCTGGGTCAGTGCACCAGATTTCATGATAATAGGGGAGGAAGAGACAGAGAAGATGACCAGGCGATACTTTGAATAGAAAGTTAAATTTATGGCAACAGAGGCAGAGCAGTGGTGGAATTAATGAGGTGAGGAGTGAGATTGGAGAGCCAGAACCCACGCCCAGTCCAGTCGCCTGTTACAGTTCCGACGGCCTTTGCACAAACCGCTAAAGACTTCCCAAACAGACCTAAGTCCAACAGCAAGAAAACCCAGTCTTCTTACCAGATCCGACCCAAAGATATATAAAGCTTAGCTCACATAACAATCAATCACAACCCAGTAATATACATGTGCACAAGTCCTGATTTGAAGAATCTTCTTTAATCAGCCGAACTGCTCAACAATGTCAATCGTCTTTAAGAGGAGATAAATCACTATTTGAGCTTAGCAATGAATAGTAAAGAACAGAAGGTTTATTGAGAGAATAGTTAGTGTTTTAAAGGCAGCCATGGCTACAAGAGATTTATAGATGACAGTACAAAGTCCAATAACCATCCGAGACGAAGTTTACTAGGTTTTTTCTTTAGTTTCAGTGTGTGTCCAAAGATAGTCTGTTTAAGAATATGTCATGCTCCTCGCATCACATAAGACGCTCATTCTAACATAATGCCTAGTGTTCCAAATGAGAAGAAAGACTAGAATCTGTTCAATGATTTGTCTATTTTGAATTGAGATAATTATAATGATCTGACTTAATTTTTGATACTTAGAGAGTAGAGAAATTCTGGATTATGAATTGGAGTGGTGGGATTGGAATAATTAGTGGAAGCTGACTGGAAGCCTTCGCAAACATCTGTTTTAGGGCAATTAGTATCATTAGTTTTGATTCAACTAAACTATTATTAAATTGATCCCAAAGATTTAAGGTTGCTTCATGGTGCTTTCTGTTTACCCTTAGTAGAGATTTCCGTGGTGGCTTTCTCATAGTATGCACATGGATATGTGCTATATTGGTAATCTCAAAATTTTTGATCAGATCCAACCACAGACCTGCCTTCAAAATGTGAACTACTGCATCCATTGCTTTTGATTTTTTTCTTAAGTGTTTACTGAAGGTGGTAGGTGAGCAATGGGGCAAAGGAATTAGATGAGTTTTGATTTTTTCCAACTCGACCAAAGCCCTGCAAAAAGAAGACCTCCCTTTCTGGAAGGTAAATCCTAAACGGCTGCTTTTCCTTACCATCCTTCTTCCATTCAAAAAAACTGTCAGCAAGTACCAGACATCTTTTGTTGTTTATCAACAGGGGTTTAAAGAGGGTTTTTCGAGCAGCGTCTCGGAACGTGCATTGATCATTTTGTACCCGACTTTTTATCTTTTGCCCAATGCGGCACCAAACCGAAATGATAGATATCTATCAGATCGGGCTGATCAGGCAACCACGGGAGCCAATTCGTGAAGGAGCAATATTGAAGGAAGGCTTCCATTTTATGGCTTGTGTCTGACAATGTCAATTTCAGTTGGTCTTCAACTTTCTGAAGATCTATTTTTGGGAGTATCTGCCACACATAGGTTTCTCTAGTTTTGGTACAGGGTAGAAATTCGTAAGAAGGGCCTGACTTTTTCTCGTCTCTCCTCCTTTTAACCCCACTAATTTTTTTTATTGATAAGATAATAGGAATATAAGCATGCCAGAATTGTGCTAGAAAAAACTAGATGGAGGACATTTAAATACTGCGGGGTTATAATGCCATTAATTAGATAAAAATCAATTTCAAATAATACATATATTTAGCTATGGGAAAATTCAATCTACTGAACTGAGAGATTTTGGTTTATTATTGGTATACGATGAAGAGGAAGAATCATCAACAGCCAGTCCAACTGGATACTTTTTACGTCCGGGGAAAATCAATTTTCTTGAAACTACAACCAGAATTATTGGAAAAAAGGTGTCAGGTTTGGAATAGAGTATTTTATTATAGGAAAAAGTGATCGAGAGGAAAGTGTGGAATTCACCTGCAAAATGCGCACCCTCCGATAGACTAATCCGAAAACAGAACAAAATACAGAGCTATATTGAAGAAACCAAGCTCAATTATACCAACCTAGTCAGCAACGATTACTACGCATTTGAGTATGACTGGGAAATTGTTCGGGGACGATGGGTTTTTGAGATTACAGAGGACTCAAATCTATTGTTTAAAAATCGTTTTGACGTCGTTTAAGTATAATTATCGGCTTAAGGGATAGAAATGGAAATCCTTTTTTCGTGAGGGAAGCGGGAGGAAAAAGATTGGAATGGAAACGAAGTGGTAGCCCGACCCAAAGGGACCCCAAATAACTTCTCCCATAATTCAATTTTATTAAACTCTCTAACAGATAGACCACTTCATCCAATTCTTACTATCACTTAGCTCTGCTACACTTCCAAGCCATCAGGACGTCACTTCTGCTCCTTTTCTCTCAAACTCTCATAACATTGGGGCCAACTCCCGGAGTTCTTCTCCCTGAGCGGGAAATAGGATATTCCATACACCGCTGCATATAGCCCATATAGGTAGCCGAAAAATCATCAATCAACCCATCCCGAAACGCCCATCAACTTTTGAATCAAATCCAAAATACCCAGAGTAATGGCAAAAGCCAGGCATCTAAGTTTAACCTTTCCAGACCAACAACCAATTGATTGTGTTTCAGATCCTGAAGGATTAATTCGATAATCAATTCATCCAATGTCATGTTTGTCATAGCCAATGGGGTCAATTGATAGATCCTAAACTTACTGCGCTTTGCCGCTGCAACCCCTACAAAAATTCAAACATTCCAGACGACTACACTATGCTAGTTTGGAATAATTTACTAACAGACAACCATTTATTGAAGGTAAATGAAAAACCAGAATCCTCCCATTCCTAATGGAATTTCAGCTTTTGATGCAAAAATTTTGACAACCTATTCAAATTCTTAAAATAAATTGTGTTACCGTCTGAGGCATAAATTATCCTTACAAAGAATATTTTAATTAAATTTACCTAAATACCTTACAAGCGAACTTGAAGAAATGGTTAATTTTGATCTATGACAGAGCGCAACGACATGTAAGGAAAAATACACCATGGACGCAATATCAAGCGTTTCCGTGAAATGCTGGGAGTAAAGCAAAAGCCTTGGCGCATGAACTTGAGAAAGAGTGGGCTAAAAGAAAATCTCCATTCTTGAGCAAGAAACTGTGGAAGAAAAGTATCCTCACTGCAGTGTCCGAAATTCTTAAAATTCCGGTAGAAGCTTTTTCAGAAATTTGACGAAGAGCAGGCGGTGAATATAATTGCTAACACGTTTAACAATCAACGACCAGTCAAATGGTTTAAATTTATATCCTACTTTCCAGAATAACCCAATTGATCAACTCATCCAAACTCCACGAAGAAAAGATTGAGTTATATGAACGAATGCTTAAAGAGAAGGACGATATGATGGCTAGATTGGAGAAGCTTCTGGAAAAAAGTAAATGCATATTCATAGGCAATTTATAACCGAAATACCCACGCAGTTTATTAAGGGTTAAATCGCTATCTATTCAGATACTAGAGCCAGTATTTCGGTAATTGGTATTGGCAGGATTAAATCTCAGTTGATAGTTTCGTATGTCTTCAAACATCTCGCGGATAAACGTTCAACAATTTAAGCAGACCTTTTGGGGTTTGATCGGGGTCCTCAACCCCTGTTTACTCTTTAGTGGTTTCTGTGATGTAATTTCCTTCCATTAGGGCAATCTGGGAGGTGCTGATAATGGAAAAATATTTAAATTTATTAAATTAGGCACCTAACAGATAATTCAATCTTAGTCTATTAGTCAGAAAAGTAGTTTTATTTCGGGAATAATACGCAAGGAGCAGAAATTGCTGACTTTTATAATAAACGAAGCTCCCAATAACTTGATAATTTGTTTGTAAAGGCACTTATTTATCAAGTTCCTAATTCAATAAATTTATTTCAATAGGGACTGTTGCTGAGAAATTTGGTGGTTTTCTTCTACCTAATTGCAAAGTGTAGAATTTGCTACTTGATATCTTTGTGCAGAGTTTCTGGGTAGATCAAATTTAAAAAGCGCTTCTTTCAGGTTTAAGAACATTGAGTATATTTTTTCACTGGAACTTTTGCCGAACCACCTAACCAGAAGGGCTTCTTTAATTTATTTTGGAAGGATATCCAATGCGACTAAAGTACTCGAATTTTCGCCCCTTGAATTGGAAGCACTATATTACAGACCGATATTAGAAAATTAATTCGCTGCTATGGCAACATTGACTAATCCAGCAAACAGATTAACTGAAAAGTTTCTTTATGGAAGCGACCGGAAACAAACACCTCTATTTATTTCCACCGAATTTTTGACATATCTAATTCCCAATGCCTCCTCATGAGCGGTTCTGAAATGTTTTCAAGCGGGCGTTCTACACTTTTATGATGATCGATTATCGAACGCTTACATCTCCATCAGTTAATAATCCATTTACCAATAACCACTTCAAAATCAACGGACATGTCTCTACTTATGTTTACCCAGCACTTCTACACCATTTTCCGGGCTCCTTTATCATGGTTGCGCCAATGCCTGTTTTCTTTGCAAATGCAATCGAAGAAAGTTCACCTTTTTCCAAATCTGCCTTTAATCTTTAAAATATCTTCATCTTGGAGGTCTTCCATTGAAAGGCTATAGGAGAGTTTTCTTACTTATTTGGTCCTCAATCGCTTTTTAAGTTCTAATTCACTTGTTGTGGGAGTTTGCGTTCTTTGTGCAAACATTCATATTCTACCAAGTTGGTCATGTAGAAATCAAAATCATTTTCTTGAGAAACAGTGTATAGTGTCATGGATGACAATATATTCCATACAGAACACGTGTCAATGGCATTTTGCTTAGAGCAAATTTCGATATCAATACTCATAATCTAGTTCTAAGTTGTATAATTTAAGAATAAGAACTAGTTCCTTTTCTGACACTAGCAGCATTTCAGCAAGTCTACCAGAACTAATCTATTTTGCATGACCTATGCACAGTTTTACGTAAAAGAAGATAATCCCCGTTCAAGCAGCGCTATCTTGAAGTTGCAGGTCTTCTCGACACACCTTCAGTTCCGGATCCACTTTCTGTTCTTTTGGAATGCGAAGCCTTTTGAATTCTCCAAGCTGAACGGCATTTAACAACTTGTTTCCGAAGCAATCAGCAACGGCGTTACATTGACCTTCAATTGACAGGCTAAACTTATGACGTGCTCTGCTGTGAATTCAACTGCAGCAATTTTGTAGTGGCCTGTTTCGGAATTAAAAAATTGGAAGCAAGGATATTGGCTCTGATCTCGACTAGGTTATCCCCTTTTAGATCTGAAAAATGCGACACATTTTACTTCTTCGCCTGAGATCAAAATAGCATGACCAACTTCATGAGCGATAGTGAAATTTTGACGGTAAATGTCCTCATCATAATTGACTAGTATACACTTACCTGCCAGGGATGCAGAACAAACAAGCCGGAAATTTCCGAGTTAATTAATTTACGACGAAAGATATGAATACCCAACCTCGAAATTCGTGGTAAATATCGGCGATCAGTTGATCCGGTTTCAGCGACATTTCAGCCCTCAACTTGACTGCAGCTGCCAGACCATGACCCTGAATATTTACCGGAAGGTGTAAAAACAAATTCAAATCCTTTGAATTCATTTAGATCAACCAACTGTTCACATTCACACAGGCAAATAAACTCTTGAAGTTGTCCATCGGTCTTCCTCTTGAGAATTGGTTACCAAATTTTCGGTAGAGAATTTGAACCTTTTCAAACTGCTTCGAGCTGGTTGCTGATTAAATACTGGTAATCCAGTTTATAAAAAGTCAGCCAATATCAGGATCTCATCTCGGACGGCACCACGATACCTGCTTCTAGTCCGATAAATTGGTCTTCACTGAGACCAATTCTTGCAGTCACTTCACTGACCGTAAGCTGAAGGATTATTACGGCAGCGCTTTTAGCTTGTTACTGAAAAGTTTCAGGTCGAATGACTTATGATTGGCAGAAATAGTTACTTTTTCTTTAAAATTCTCAAATGAACTTATAATGGGTAAATAAAAGTAGTTTTTCTCATATGCATGTACAACATTAACGATTATTATGTAGAATTTATCGTCAAATATTCAGAATGGTATTCGAAGGGCAGCGGTATTTAACAGGCCCATAGCCTATTACAACCTCCAAAAGCTGCTGCTAAAAACGAAAATGGGCCGGGCCGACGGTTCCATTATCAAACTGTTGGACAAATTAGGCAAAACAGATCTGTTGATCCTGGATGACTTTGGATTAACACACATGGAACAACAACACAGATTGGATCTGCTGGAGCTGATAGAAGACCGCCATGGGAGGAAATCAACGGTGATCGCCAGCCAACTTCCCGTGGCCAGTTGGTATGAAGTCATCGGGGAAGAAACCATTGCCGATGCCATCCTTGACAGGTTGATTCACACCTCCCACCGGATAGAATTGAGGGGAGAAAGCAGAAGAAGAAAAAATATGTAACTTTGTCAGGCTACTAAGTTCCAAAAACCTCAAATCCTGGGGGGGTCAGTATCGCCGGATTGGGGGGTCAGCATCACCTGGGATATCCAGTTCCCTAAGTCATTATCGTTTTTGGGCTTCTCATGAAGAATATTGAAGGGTTTATTTCTTTACTTTGAGATTCTAATTAACATTCACTTTACTGACTTTTACAAAAATAATTCAAAACATGAATCTGGATCAATTCAATGAGGAATTTTTAATGCAGTAGAATTCGTCAAAAACACCAATAAATCACTCTATCTAACTGGGGAAAGCCGGGGCAGGTAAAACTACATTTCCTCAGGTATATTAAAGCAAGTACGCATAAACAAAGTGGTTGTGCTGGCTCCAACCTGGGTAGCTGCGATTAATGCAGGAGGGATGACAATACATTCGTTTTTCAATTACCCTTTAGTCCATTTGTGCCTGGAGATTCAGAGATTGAGTACAAAAGCTTCAAATCGAAACCCCTGATGAAGCAATTTATAATACCTTCAAATATAATGAGGAGAAAAGAGAACTGATCAGACAGCTTGAGTTGATCATAATTGACGAAGTTTCGATGGTGAGATGTGATACATTGATGTAATTGATGAAGTTTTAAAGTATTCAGGCAAAAGCCCTATTTACCATTTGGAGGTGTTCAAATGGTATTAATTGGTGATGCTCATCAGCTGCCACCAGTAGTAAAGAGGGATGAACATGAAATACTATCTCAATTTTATGAATCTCCATTCTTCTTTCTTCCCATGCTTTTGCTGAGCTTAATCTTGTACATATTGTACTCAAAAAGATTTACAGGCAGAAAGATCAGCAGTTTATTGATCTACTTAATAAGGTAAGAGAGAATCGGCTATCAGCAGGTGATCTACATTTAATCAATGCAAAGTATGATCCACAGTTCAATGGGTACAATAGGGATATATTACTCTCTCAACTAAAAGAGATAGAGTTTCTCGGATTAATCAAGAGCACCTTGATCATCTTATCGGGAAACTTTACACTTTCAAAGCCGAGTTGAAAGGAAACTTTCCTATAGGTAATAGGCCTACGGATGATGAGTTACATTTAAAAGAGGTGCTCAGGTGATGTTTGTGAAAAATGATTCCAGTGAACGTAAAGTTTACTATAATGGAAAAATCAGGGAAGATCAAAAAGCTAGAAGACGAAACTATTATTGTGGAAGATGATAATGGCTAGGAAATAGAAGTGGAACAAGCGAGCTGGGAAAATATCTCTTACACTTACAACAGAGTAGACAAAGCGAATGGAAGAAGTGTTAGAAGGTTCCTTTAAGCAATTTCCGATAAAATTAGCATGGGCAATCACAGTGCACAAAAGTCAGGGATTAGCGTTTGACAAAGTGGTTTTGGATGTGGGCGATTCTTTTTTGTCTGGACAAGTATATGTTGCGATGAGCAGGTGTACGTCTCTAGATGGCATTATTTTGAAGACTAAGATCACTCCATTTGCCATAAAGAGTAATAGTTATATAGATAAGTTTAGCCAATCTATAACCCCTAGTGAAACTATATTACAGGAATTAAATAATGGTCGAGCTGATAGACATTATTCTAATGCAATAAAGGCTTTCAAAAAGGGAGACTTTGGTTTGGCGTTTGATGAGTTTAAGAACGGTATGGAGCTGAGAAATGACCTGAAAATGACCACTTAAAGAAATTATTCTTGTTGGGGATGAAGAGAGTCTTGTCAAGGAAAAATATGAATCCTAAAAATGACAAGTCTCAGGTTGTCAGGAATTATGGCACCTGTACAGATCTCATTGAAATGTATCTTTCGGCAGGAGAATTGTCGGGTAAAAATAGAAAAAGAAGCTATAACAGTTTACAGTCGGATACTAGAATTGGATGGAAATCAATTAAAATCTTTAAAAAATAGGGCTAAACTTTATGGTGAGATTAGAGAGTTTTCAAAAGCAGTAAATGATTATGATCGGGCAATAGAAATCGACCCAAATGATACTGAATTATATCATGAAAGAGCAAATAGTTTATTCCAAATAAGAGGTCGAGAAAATGAATCAATAGCTGATTATAATAAATCAATTGCTATTGATCCGAGAAATATAAGAGCATATAATAATCGTGGTAGAACGCTTTGTATCTCAATAGACGTAATGAGGCCAACAAAGATTTTGATCATGTGATTGAACTAACTACAAAGGAATTGGTACATTCCGGTGAAAAACATAAGCTTTATTTTTTCAGAGGATGGGCTAAAATGAAAAAAAAGCTTATAATGAAGCTGTAGATGATTTTACTAAAGCCATCGACATTGATCCAATATATATTTCCTCTTTAGAGAGTAGAGCTTTTCAAATATGCAAAAAAGGAGATTATATAAGGGCTATTAATGATTATAAATTACTTATAGACATTGAATTAACAAAACTTGAATTTTGCTTCTGACAGAGGTGTTGATTCTCTTGGTGTATACCTTGCCTACTTGGTACAATAATAGAGGTATTGTGAAGGAACGTAAAAAGAGATTTGAAAGGTGCAATAGAAGATTTTCGAAAGGCTTTGGAAATGCAGCCAAACGGTGAATTGTATCAGAAGAACTTTAAGAGGATTGAAGAAGAATTGAAGAAGACTGATGATCGATCTACCATTTTGAGTGATTATTGTTGCTAATGAGACTGATATTTATTCTATATTTTATGTCTTAAATACTCCGTTTATAGCATTGTAGAAATTTTAACCGTTTTTAAACAGATGGTAAGTACTTTAAGTGCTTTCAAAACAGTGGAAAAACCATTTTGAAGACCAAAGTTCTTCCATTTTGCTTTTGGTTCAATACCCTCCATCAACGTCTTCACCAAACAATCCCTCAGATCCGTATAGTACTGAATATTGATCTTGGTGATCATATCGTCGGATAGCGTCGTTTAGTTGCTTACGGGCATTTAGTGGGATTAGTAAGGTGGAGGCTCCTTTCTCAACGGCCAATTTGAGGATGTTGATGGCATTGTGGATCATATCCAAAGATCCTCCCAAATTCAGGAACCTACCACTACCAATCCTCCTTGTATTCTTTTCCAACATCGCACTGCATAGCGCCATCAGGACTGCCATGCCCATGCCATTGCTGCTTTTGATGAGTCAAAGGCCCTTAACTGAACAGAGAAGTCATGGGATCTTGGATCTCTATCTCCAACCAGCATCTTACTTTTGCTGTAGAGGTTTTGCTCCGCATAGTGCACGCTTTCCTGAAATGCAGGTGGAAACAGGCCTGTTTGTGAATTTTAACGCCTGAGCCTGGTCTCATATTGATCTCTACCTTGTAGAGACCTATGGACTCTTCCTGACCACCGGCATTGATTGCCCAAATCTGTCCGGGAGGAAGTGGATCTTCGCTGATTGTATTTTCGCTATAGATTTCCGGGTGTGGTTACGAATGTTTCCACGCCATCATCTCCAATGCGATAGCTGAAATGGGTATTGCGAAACTCTGCCGAACCAACTCTCTTTGCTGTTCTCTTTACCCTTCTCTATATTCCAAGGCTATTTTGACAGCCCATTCCAGTAGTTCATCTGAAACTGGGACATCGGGATTGGGCTGCATCAGTTTCAATCAATCCGTTCAGTGTTTTATTTACTGCTGTGGTATCCCGACCACTCAAGGCTCTCCGTAGTCAATTCTGGGAAGTACCTGTGTCAACCGGCTGGTGCTCCTCATTCGGGTCCAACATCTGGACAGGAAATCACCACCAAACCAAAGTGTTCAGTAAAGAAGTGTTTTGTTCAATTTAGGGAAATCCCATCCGGGAACGAAAGCGTGATTTTGTCCATGAAAGCCGTGTCATCCCGCACTCTTTGGGCATGAGTCCAAAAGGTGGGAGACCCTTTGCTGATGTTCTACATCCACATCAAAATTCTCAACCATCACCACCCTGCCGTCTGCCCGAGATAGGTTCCTTGCCACGGCTAAATTCGCTGCTTCCATATAACCCTTCATGATATTGATCCCATCCTTTGATCAAAAGATATCCCAGAAACCTCATCGAAACAGACTACATCATACTTGCAGACCAAACCTCTTCCACTGCCCAGACTGACAAACATCTTGGCAACGGTGGCTTTGCCTCCGAAACCAAATGGGAGTAGGGTGAAATCTGCTGATACAAATGCGACTTACCTGTTCCTCTCGGCCCCAACTCTACCATATTAGCAGTTTCTTTCCACTGTAGGGATCATCCTTACAAAAAGTACATTTTTGGCTTTTTCGGTCAATGCTGATGGCTCCATACCCACACTTCGGATCAGGAAGTTTTCCACTCCTCTAAGGTGAACTGTTCCTTCCTTAGAGGACATCCAATACATTTCTTTGGGAGAGCTGTATGGGTCTTAGAGATCGGACGCCAAAAGGTCTTCCACCATTTTCCTGAGCGATGGCAGCATCATACTCCAACTCTATCTCTGCATAGAAGCCTCCTGTAAGAATCCTATCATTTTCATTGACCAACTGCTCCGGTATTCTCACTTTGTTCAACTGAAGGCTTGGCACGGGGTAGCCATATAGCTGTCAGTGGCGGTGTCCAACCGGGCGGTAATGATGTCTCATCAGTTTGATAGAACCGTTTTCTCTTGCCTTGGATTTAAAATATTCTTCCTCTCCGGACGAACTGTCCCAATCTGAGAGTTGCCTTTGCACAATCTCCAAGCCTTCCTGACTTCCTCTTCATCTGTGGTGGCACAGTATCTCCCAATAAATTCAATCACATAGGTAGGCACCGGATATGTTTTCTAAACTGCTCCAACAGATCTTTTCTTACGATATACCCCTCAAAGCTGATGCCGCTACACGGTCTATGTTGTCCAATTCCATAACAAATATTTTTATCCACCTGGTGGTTAGCTTCTTGTCTATAATTACGCCATTAGCGTCAAGCAAAAGAATGGTAACCGAATTGCCTTCAGCATCTTCACTGACCATCACTCTTCCTTTGTTGCCTGCAACGATATTGTTTTTTGAAATTACAATCGAGCTATGTTCGTCCGATGCTTTGGTTCTGACATCCAATTGATAGCCGTCAGGGCATGCTCGGTATCCACATTGCATTTCAAATTTACCCATTTGATAGTTTTGATAAACGCATTGTCTTTAGGTCTTGATTTGCGTTCAAGAATAATTTCTGGAATCAGGCATTCATGAATGGAAATGCCTCCATGGGCATATTCTTCATTTGCCTTGAAGGAAGCTGATTCCCGGTGCGTATGCTATAAATATGGAGGGATTCCATCTCGGGGAAGGTGGAGCAAGGGAGTGACTGCTCCTTCTTTGATCAACGCACAACGACCCCATCTCGTCTCAGCCAAATCTGCATAAAGCTGCGTTTTGGGCAGTCCTCCCGGAAGAAGAAGCCATCCGTGGTCCGTGACAATTTTAACTTTTTGATAGCCCTGATCGAATATTCCATCCAAGGTTTGGGATCTGATCAAACAGCTCATCCACTCTTCTGACCAAACCGGACTGATCTTGGTGGCCTTTGGTATCAATATCACCAATCTCCATCCAATATCTTTTTCCGCTCTCTATGTCCGATATTTTTGGAAGATATTCAAAACTCTGTCCCTTTAAGGCATCCCGAAAAGCCGCTGTCAAGAGATCTTTGGTGTTTTTTAATTGAGGCCGAAACTCCCTACAATCACTATTGACACTAACTATGGAAGAAATTGGCGAGACGCTCGCTTTCGCCGTAGGTGTCAGTGACGGAATCGCTGACCAAGTATGGGATAGAAAGTGCTTAATATCAGGTGAATTTTCTTCTGGCTTTGAATAAATTCTTTGGCAAGCTCGTATCTAAACGCATCTACAAACAATACGAAATCGAAGGTTTCGACTTTGGCATTCTGTTCGGTAAAATATACTGTCATTTTCCGCTATCAATGCCTGAAACCTTTCCGTAATCGATGACAACCAAGGTGTGTAAAATAATTTGATTACGCCAGTTACAACCTCTTTGTCTTTAGTAGACTTTACGAGTTGAAGTGCTTTTCGCATGTGGTAATCCACCTATAGAACCCTCATTAGTATAATATTCTTTTAGTCCTTCCAAAGATAAATTCCCAAAAGAACACTGGCTTTTGGTAGCCAATTTAAACAGGTGGGATATAGAAAATGAAAGGGGGGATTTGTCCAGGTCTGCCCATACCCAGCTTCTTCTTTCCTTATGTTGGTTTTCTAAATCAGATAGTTTACTATATGCTTTAGGAATGTCAAACTTAGTGATTGATTGAAGTGCTTCGGCTAGTTTGGTCTCTTCGCCTTCATTTACCTCAGGCCAACTCTCACGGGGTAGGCTATACATGCCTATCCCTAAATCACTTGGCATTGCCATCCTCAGATACTCTTCAATCCGAGCGTATTTTCTTGGGTTATTGGTATATAGCTGCCATACATTTTTCCAATTTCCTGGATTGGCATCCGAGTTTGTATGCAATTTCTTTTATGTTTTTGAAATCAGGGGTAAAATCATACTGTCCTTTACATAACTCAACAAACACGGCCTTTTTTGAAAGATCTAAGGTGTTAAGGAATGATTCTCCCAGATTCATCCATTGTAGGATGCTTGTTGATTTCGGAGAGACTGGCATTGTTAAGAAAGCCGGCATCTATTTGACTTTTGTTGTAAAAGATCTCTTTTCCATGAATATGGAAGATAAAGCCTTCTTAAGTGCCTGCTTTGTACTGTTGTCTTTCTGAACTTTGATCCCTAATCCATGCTGCACATTTTCAACAAAGGCCAACACGGTCCATTCCTTGCCATTTTCCTGAAGAAAGAGATTTCCCGTATACTGATACTAAGTAATGGCTGTAGGTTAAACACGGCCGTCTCAACCTTTCTTAAATCTGCTTTTGAAATCCCTGTAAATAGATGATAGGAATGGCTCCTTCACTCCAATTTGCCTCCGGAAGCATTTTCGAAACCATACACTTAATCCAGATAGCTGGACCTGTCTTTTTGACAGGATCAAATTGCCCATAGGTCAATAGTCTCGGAAGCTCTCGCTGCAAGGGGAGGAATTACGGTTTTCCATTGCTCCTTCCGGATCTGGCCAGCAGTATTACTTCTGGCCTATCCATCACACTGCTGTTATGGTGAGTGCTCAGCTTTAATGCCTTTATGATTTTATCGAATATACTTTCTCGCATCTTTCAATTTCTTCTTCAACAAAATTAACTAATCTTTCCCTGTTGGCAGTCATGTTTTACTAGTTTCATCCAAAACAGAAACTCTGGGCATTCCACAGTGATGAAGGGGCCGTTCCTTCTTTTTATAATGCCTGACTCATATGGGAGTATTTCTAAAAAGCAAGCAGACGGATAAAGCAGAATAGCTGACCTACTGTCCCAAAACTCATTGTACACAAACATCTGTTTGAGACTCATTGTCAGCAGGATGGTTATAATCTAAGAATTTCCATTTCGTATCAATGATGATCGCACTGTCACCTTTGTTTTCACCACAATATCCGGCTTAACCAACTTAAAGGACCTACCTGTATCAGCAAACCAGAAACGTTTTTGATTCTTAGCCTGAATGCTCCACCCTTTCTTTACACCTGCAAGCCTGCAAGATATATCTTCCCAAAGCTGGTCTCATATCAAAAAGGATGTGCCAAACATGGCTAAGCTGCCACCAAGCTAACATCCGAGTCTGTAGTTGAGAAGAAAAGCATAGCCAAAATTTCAATGGCTTCTCTGTATGATTCCGTCTTTCGGCTAAAAGCCAGCTTTTTTCTTAAACGTGGTAGCATTTATATGCACCTCTATTTGCGTCAGGGAAATTTAACAAAAGTGTATTTACCCGATCTCTAATCAAAGGGCTTTAAGCTGATCAAGGGATACCAATTTGAGGGCCTTCAGTAAAATTTGATTCAGCAGGTGGTTCTGATCGAAAACCTGATGGCGGGTATAGAAATTCTCCTGATGCACCAAGTTGTATAGAATGTTTTTGCCAAATAGCAGTATTGCCTTTCAAAGCTTTACAATTGCCATCATTGAACTGCGGTACTTTTGACCAATCCTGCTCTGACCAGTTGGTTCACATTCCTGTACAAAGAGTTCCGCAGAGGCTTCCCAAGATGCTACTGGGCCTATGTTTTGCTAGGTTGCCTTTCATTGGCATGTGTACCTGCATCCAATGACACTCTGCCAACATATCCAACAGAACATCTCTCCATATCAGCTTCCTGACCAGCTGTTGCTTGTTTTCCCACTCTTAGGGAGGACTCCTCAATGACCACCTCCGGCCTGAATTACAACTCTTACAAACTGTTTAAATCGTACACCGTTTGGAGTCAGGTCAAAGTACCTCCCGCCATGGGCTTCATTGTACCAACCCAATAGCTGCCAATGCCTTCTTTTGGAAACAGGAATCTTCTTCACTACTAACGTGGTGTATTCAAATACCTGTTTGGGTTGCTTGCAGAATGCCATCAGCTTATTACTTATCTGTATAAAGAGATTTAAAATCCTGTGAATTTGAGATCTTTGATCCTTTAATTGATATTGCCAAACATTCTCGTACTGGCCTGCTAGGTTACTATCACTTGAAAATTTCGCAAAGATGCTCGAGGAAACTTGGGAAATCCCTTCAAAAGGCATCGCCTAAAAACCAATCCCAATTTTTCGTGATCATTGTAAAAAAATTCCTGCAGCAAGGGTAAGAATTTTATCGGCATAGAGCATTTCTCAGTCCTTCTATTTCATGTGTGCATTCCGAAACTAAGGCATGGCCAATCCTTAGAGGTCAGCATCTTTTAAAATTTTTAACCTTTCATTGATCTTTCTAAGACATCAGAGGGAGATCAATTCCATCGTTGGTTATTTTTAAAAGTTCAGGTTCTGGCATTTTTGGTTTGAAGCTAAATCTTCTCCTTAGGGCAGTGTCCAAAGCCTCCACCTTCTGTCAGTGGTATTCATTGTACCGATGATATAGAGGCCCCAGGTACAGCGAAAGCGTTCTTAGAATATGGAAGATCTACATACAATACCTCGTCTTTCCCCATTCTTTTGTCAGGTTCTATTAGTGTAATCAGCTCTCCAAAATTCTGGGAAACATTCCCTCTATTGAGTCTCATCAATAATAAACACAAATGGATGGAGTTGATCGTCACCACAATTTCCATCGATCGTTTTCCCACACGGTATGTACCACCTTCTTTTTGTCATCATATGATAGTTCTTTTGAAGTACCCTCTGTTGGTTTCGTGTTCTTCTTTTCCCGATAACTCGCTATTTTATTCAATACTGACCAATATGCAGTAGAATTGCTTCCTCCAATGACACTTCTAATGTGTCGTGAATATTTGTCATTGTCTTCGGGTCAGGATATACCTCGTAAATTTTATGATAGCCGATCTTTTGATACTATATAGGTTCTTCTTCCTTTATGTACAATTACAAAATTTCTGGGCAGGCTACACATTGATTCAGATCAGAACTTGAGACAGTTTTGATTTCTTAATGTTCGGTTGACACTTCATCAAATAAAAATCATAAAGGAATTAAAGTCTATCAACTGCTCACCACTTGATCTGCTTGATTATTCTTAACGTGGTAGTTGTAGGCTGCTTCAATGCAAGCTTGCATAAATAATCCGTCTTGAATCTCATATTTCAAAAAGGAGTCCTCATCATCTGCCTTGATAGGCTTAATGCCTTCGATAAAGTCCTCATAGGATGTTTTGGTGGAAGGTTGAGAAATAAATTCTTCTTTGTCTTTGAAGTTCTGCAAACCTTCTCTTTTGAACTAATCTGAGTTCATCTTCATGCACATCAAAACTTTCCCTACAATATCAATGCCATATTGATAGTGCTAAATGTTTTTCCGGTCCACTGGAGGGCCATAAAGAATCGTATTCTTATCTGACTTATTAATGTCCATTTCATAGTAATTGGATGGTTGGATATCTTCCTATTTGACGATTGTTAAATTTTACTCCGAATTTCAGTATGAATATTTTATCATTAACGAAATTTATTTTATCGAGACATCCGGTAAAACGTTGAGTTTCCAGATGGCATAAAATTTTTTGTTTCAGATTTCAGTCCGGAGATATCTTCATCAATTGCATTGTATAATATCTCAATTGGTCAGTATACCCAAACGCCCCTGTCCGTTAAATTGAACATCATAAACTTCAGAACTGGTGGTAATCGTCGATAATCTTTCCTATAAACTTTATTTTTTTCCGCCATAGCAGACGTAGACAAAATCTCCAACTTTAGCTGTGTTCATAAAATGATTACCTTGTCCACTACCCGTATTCTTTCCCATACAAATCCATGCATTTTGTTCTAGCAACTGTATGAAATTGATCTTTTAAAGATTTTATCATTTGCAATCTTACCATGCGAAATTTTGAATAGATTTTTCCCTTTTAAATCAATTTCCACTAAATCATTAGAGTTATCAATATCCATAGAACAGAATATTTTATTGTATTATATTTTTATTTTGGCATAAGTATTAAAAGGTTTCATAATTGTTACATGGTTAGAAGTTCGTTGATCCATTTTACTTTATTATAAAATTTATATTACACTCTCGCTCTCCTCTTCTCCTCCAAACTCAAATGCAAATCATTGTTCCTTTCTTCTCCCCAAGGTGCTCCGGGAGGGTTTTTCCACGATCAACACCCCATTTGATGTTTGCTGGTTTTTGCGGAGGATATTGGCTTCCATAAACGGACGGATATTCAGTCTTACGCCATCGTTCAGGTCAGGTTCCCAACCTATGGGCTGTTCTGAGAGAGGCTTCCAGCGGACAAAGATGTCATAAGGCTTTTCTCCCTCAAGGATCAGTTCCAAGGCTTCCTTAAGCTTTAGGGCAGCACTAAGTAAACCATCTGCACCGCTTTCTCCCGTTTTCTTCTTGGACTCGCACATGCGGATCAATCACCGAGATAGGTATAGATCAGTTTGGAAAGGTTGTTTTTGGTCAGCTTATGGTAATTCACCGAAGCCGAAAAGCCAGTCCTTTCTACCGTCCCAGATATGCCAGACAAAGGTCGGTTATTAAACACATTACAATGCTGTACAAAACTCATCCCAGAAGCCAGTTTTCCAAGTTCTTGGAAGCAGCTCCCTTCTTGTTCCAGTAGTTGGGTAAGGGTATTGATATCATACTGTTCTCCCACACCGTTAGGATATACTCTCACCAATCTATCTGCCCCAGCTGCTTCCCCATTAACCGAGGGAATACAGCCAATATCATCGGCATCACTTAGGTGGTCAAATGCGTGAATCTCCTGAATCAACTCTCTTGCCTTGAGATCCAATTCCATCTCGGTATCTGATTCTGCCGGCCAACGGTAGCCTACAAGTCTAGCTAAAGCAATTTGAAGTGCTGTCTTGCAAACTTTTGGATTTCCATGGAACAACCATTGGGTTGGATCTATCTAGAATAGGGAAGGGCAAGCCGTTAGGGTATTTTTCAACTGATATTTTTTCCCAGTGATCTTGGTTAAAAGGAACTTTTACTAGGAGTTGAACAAGTGACATTTCTTTTTATCAATTTTCCTTACTTCTTTATTAAACTCAGGTAAGAACAAAAACTCCATAACGTTTTTAAATCTTCTCCATTTTTGGCATTAGAACTCCTGCATCATCATCAAATGCATACCCCAAATAGATTGAGGTTGGTAAGGTTCCATTTGTCCAGCAGTAACTCCTTTACCCCAAAGGCCTAAACCAGCTTTCCATTTCCCTGAGGTATATCCTTCTTTTCGCTTTATCGTCCATTAATTTTTTCAGGCCACCATTTCCTTTCTCCCATCTGAACACAAAATTACATCCGCTGTAAAAGGTCGTATTTGATGGGGAAGATTGTTGGTATTCCCACATATCTGATATTTTTGCTAATTCCCAAAAAAGTAATTAAATCTTTTTGTATCAAAACTTCCTTGCCCGTGAGAGGAAAAGGCGTAAGTAGAAAGTAGACTCTCATTATCGGCAATATCAGTTTACTATTCTTGAATCGGGGTTATTTAATTGCGTTTTTTGATTTACTATAGTAAGTTCTCCGTTCTTAATTTTAGTTTTCAATTCATTTATAGTGGGATTACTGGATGAATCTATTTGGAAAAAATCACGACTTTCTTTGTTCTTAATTTTATTAATAGAAATTAAAATTGGTGAAACGCCAAGGGGTGTTGAAAATGACTTTTCCCCTAACCAAATAATAAAATTTATTGATTGATTATTGAGAATGTTAATTCTCAAAGATTTATATGTTGATAAAAATAGCCAGTTTTGAGGCATAACAGTACAGATTGTACCCTGATAAAATGCATTATTAAGCATTCTTTCAATAAATACAGTAGCTAAATCATTTTTTGAAGACGAATAATTTACCTCACAAAACTTAGTCATAATTTCATCTTGCTTCCCTCTCTAACCAAGTAGGGGACATTTGTAATTTGGAGGGCATATTTTTTTTGATAAAAGTTTTCCGGCCTTTGCAATACCCGCTGCCATTACTCCACGCTCCAATTGCTCTCCATTCATCTCTGATTCTAAAGCCTTTTCCAAGACTGGTTGAAGAAGGTCAAATCCGGCAGTTTCAATATCAGCTCGGATGGTAGTAGGATCTAAAAGCGAACCTAATTCAGGGGCAAGTTGAAAATGCCTGTACAATTGACGCATGCCATTTTCCATTCTGACTTGATCATCTCTACGGACTTTTCTACTAACTTGACCCAGTCTTCTTCTTTGCCCTTTAGACAATCGCCACTACAGGCCAAATTCATTTCAGGAAGTTCTTTATAATGACCACAAAACTTCCAAGCAGTCAATGCAAGGTTAAAGGCTGCAATCTGCGTACAGCGAGGATCGATCTCCAATCCATGAAGGTTTTCTTTGATCACCCGATCGGTAGCCTCTTCTTTACTCAAACCTTCTTCCAGAATTCTTAGCTTGGCGAAGATGGAAAATAGGGAAACTACAAAGTGCCCCGACCCCATACAGGGATCAAGGGAAGTGATTGCTGCTGTCTTATCCGGCCAGCCCTCAAGCTTGCCGGCGGCAGGCGTACCATCTTCCAAATATCTCAGGTATTCAAACTTTACAGGTGGTGCTACTCATAGTTTCTGCTGACCCACCTGTAGGCACTAGGGTATTGTCCGATCAGAAAGTCTACCATATACTGCTCTGTAAAGAGCTGGGTCACGAGCAGGAGTTTTTCCCCATCGATTTTATCTCCCGATTTATTGATTTTTCCTTCTCTTCACTTTGCCAATACTGATAGACCCAACCCAAGAGCATCGTCAGCTTGAAAAGTGTTGTCTTCTAAAGCTGATATAATCTCTTCCAATTCTATCCTGTCATTGCTGGCGAAGTGTACCTGCATGACTGGGTCAGAGGTCTGAAATAGCCAGTAGCATCAGTGAGGCATAGTGCATGGCTGTTTCCCATTTATTGGCATGGCCTTCTTCTGCTGCCAATTCCTCACAGTCCATCAAGGTCACCGCTACACCATCGGGATGCATCAGCAGGTTGTTGACTTCAGAAACTTCGCAAAGAGCATCTTATGCCGGGTCTCGTAGGCCAGTTCATAAGAAAGCTTATGGATCGTTTGTCCGCCCGACTGGCCCTGTATATCTCCCAACAATCTTCCTTTTTGACACAGTCGGTTTCTGAGGTTTCGCTGCTCAGGACTCATATGGCCAAAGGGTTCTGTCTGATCAAAGCCAAGCTTCTCAGGGCATTATCAGCACCCTTTTGGGCACTTTTCCCATGGCTTCTTTGACTGCTTTTTCTAAGGTGCTTCTTTGGGAGGAGGAGGTACGGACATTATTTCAAGATGATGGACGAAGAATTTGCTAAAAGATTTTCAAGTTCTGATTTTAGGCCAGTGATATACTGGTCAAGGTCAGCCTGATTGTTTATTAGTGCGTTTCGGTAGGTGAAAACTTGTAGCCTTAGGAGCCGACAATTCAATGGCCTCATTCAAAGCCGCATCAAACTGTCCCTGTAAAGGCTGAGATTTTAGTTTTCCAAGTTTCCAGCGAAGTTCTCTGTAGTTGGGAGGCTAAGTGATACGCATCGTGAATCTTGATTTCATATTTGGTCAAGAGCTGATTTTTGGTAAGAATACTATGTTTTTGTTCAGGTGAAAGTTTGTTGAAGTATTCATTTTCCTGAAGAGTTTTCATTCTTTCCTGACGCTGATGCATGTATTTTTCTACGATCTCGTTTAATTTGTTACCAAGCTTTTCTGTCAATTGTGTTAATATGGGCTGTATTGGGTCCGGTTCCTGAAATAGTAACCGATTATCTCTGATCGCATCGATTTCAGTGACAATTATCCGAAGTCAGGGCTATCCGGGCAAAGCTTTTTCAGATCGCTTAAGTTATCCCAATCCGGTTCTCTATCTCTTAAGATCTGTTCCTTTTTGGTCCACTCTTTGAATTTTTCACTCAGTTCATCTTTATGGTTTAGCATATCCAACAGGCGCTCATTGCCTTCTTTATTGGAAATATCTTTGATAAAATTGGTATTAATTCTTTCCGGCTTTGGTGCTTCTCCAGAGATGTTCTCAGCAAGAACTTTCAGCCTATCTAAAAATTCGTTGGAATAAGGGAAAATATCCCTGGTTGGGAGGGCAATTGATACCCGCTTCCTGCAAGAGTTTCCTTACAGAGATTTTTTGTGTTGCCGTAAGGGTATGGATTTCTTTTTTAAAGGTCGCTTGATTAATTGTACCTGTTTTAAGATCACCTTCGCTCGACGATAAATGCTCCGTCCGCTTTAAGCTAATCAACATGGTATCTATAGCATCCTGACTCCATCCATAAGGAGAAATGCTAAAATGATTGCGGATTTCCCTACCCGTCTTGGATTGATTTCCGACAAAGTTCAGGGATTCCCAAAGCAACGGGATGGTTCACAGGTTCTCCTTTGTACCCAATGGCTTCCAAGGCATCAGGACTTCCCGCAATGGCTTTTGTCAAAGCCCTGCCCCAATTGGTATGATCTGCTTTACTTTTGAATTCTGGAAACTGTCTGTCAGCTATGGCATCTAGTGCACTTTCTATATTTTCTCTTATAGCCCCGACGTCAGCTTTGCTGCCACCGGCCAAAAGGATGGTGGATTCCCTACAGATTTTTCCATCAATTCCTGCGTGTTGTTCAATGCAATTCCTTTACCTGGTTTCCATGCTCCGCATCACTTGTTGGCCTTCAATGGTATTGGGAATGCCCATAGAGTCCAAGGTTTGTTTAGCTGCAAGGAAGTTGATAATGGCTGCCCTGAGTTCGGGGTCCCTTTGCTTAGCCACATAGGCATAGGCGAGGGAGTGTCATTTCCCTGTGCCCTAATTTCAGACATAAGCGTAGACTCGTTGGTGTACCAACCGTCTTTAATCCATAGGTGGAAGCTTCTCTTCCCGATGCGGCACCGTTTCCTTATCCCAAAGTTCAAAGGCCCGTACTGCCTTGGAAACACCATGGAAAATGCTGATGCCTTTGGTTTTATCTTTAAAATAGGCAGTATTTTTCCTTTCTTAGGTTATGGATTTGGTCTTCCCAGAATTTGAAATCTTAATATGATGCTTTCTAAACTCCTGTTCCCAATTGGCACCGGCCTTGGTCTGAAGTCTGTACTCATCTTCGATGGGCATCAGGAACTTTTCATCCACCAACTTCTGGATCAGTTCCTTGACTTTGTTTCGGAATCCATCAGAATTGGAATTCAGATCATCAATCAAGAGCTCAGTAATATGAGAGTCATTGGCTTTCAAACCTGTGCCCTTGATTTCATTGGTCAGCTTCTCTATAAGGAAAACGGCACTGAGAATTCGACCTTCCAAGAGTCCATCTCCGTCTTGTGATTTTTGCTTTGGATCAGGTTGTTGGTATCCGAAAGGAGAAGCCCTGACTGGATCAGTTGGGTCTGATTTTGGTTGAATATAAAGTCAGCAGGTACAATGTTGCCCACCTCTTCATTGGCAACATGCTTTAAGCTTTCATCAATAATCCGGAGCTGATTCCTCAGCATACCGGTAGTCCCTGCCGTATCAATCACCTTCAATAACCTGTTCCAAAACTTCCGGGTTGAAGGAAGTATGGGGTAATCTGCTACCAAAACATCCTTGTCATCATTGTCGTAGCCAAAATCTGTACCTGAGAGGTTTCTGGATACCTCACCCAAAGATTCTTCCAGCTTCTTTTTGATTTCCGAAACAGCGGAAGGCTTTTTCTCCAGAATGGTTTTGCGGATTACTTTTTGAATATCAGTATCTGTCAGTTGAATTGGCACCCTAAATCTGGCCATCAGTTTTTGAAGGGTAGGCGTATCTTGCAGGGCATTCTGTCCTGTCCCGACAAACAGGAACTTATTATCAAATCTTGAACATAAATCTTCTGCCAAAAACTGTACAGCATTGGCCAAATCACCATCGGTTCCAATGAACTGCTGGACCTCATCCAATACAATCAATGTACATGGGATTTTGTCACCGTATTTCAGTGGAAGGATTTCTTCTCTTATGGTTCTTATAAAATTCTCTCTTGAGATCGATTCTACTCTTGGATACTGAGCTCTGAATATTTCCCTCACCTGTGCTTCTGATGATGCAAAATCCGGTTTGATTTCTAAAATGGCTTTGGCTAATGGTGTAGATACAAAAAGGTTTTCAACTTCTTTTCTAAAAACCTTGCCCTGTGATTCGATTTTATGTTTGAGTTCGTCATGGATACCTTCCTCAATCGTCCAATGAACAAACTTGAAATGATGGTACTGCTGAGGCAATTCCAATGCACTGAGCATGATCTGCAAAAAGGAATAGCTGAGATCTTTGGAAGGAAAATCCCTCAAAGTACCTGAAATTGAAAGCTTGCCATAGATTTTCTGCTTTCTGTCAATCTCCGTAAGGAGATCTTTGATTTCGGTAGGAAGTGGCTTGATGGTTCTGGCTGTAGCTCCGTTTGGAAATTCAAAGTCATCCCATAGGTAACTTGCCATTTTGACCAAATGCGACTTACCTGAACCAAAGAATCCCGATACCCAAAACGCCGGAATATTTATATCTTTCTTTTCGAAATTCGATAGGTACGTTTCAAAATCTTTTTAAGCCATCATGGTATTCCCCTTCGCAAACAAAGGTTTTCAACTCATATTCAGCTATTGCCAGATCATCAGATTCCAGCAATGTTTTGATTTTAGCCACCCCATCGTTTTTGATGTTGATCTCAGTGGGGTTTAAATTAAAAAGGTCTTTATTCTTCATCTAAAATAATGGTTATATAGTTATGGGCCTTGCCAGATAATCCCATCCGTCTCTGGCATCAAGTAATCGATATTGGTTGTTTTCAAATTCACCATGGAAAGAAAATCAACAGCCTACCATTGAAATCCCTATCACAGTTTTTCAGGATTTCAGATAGCCTAACAAATCGAATAGGGATGAAACATCCAATATGGCTATCAGCGTATCAGAACTCTGCTCAAGAGATTCCAGTTTCTTTTTCAAAAATTGGATGGCAAAAGGAATGAACTCCGCCTCCAACTGATCCACGATATATTCCGGGTTGGTAAAGTACTCATCCCTGTAGTCATGATTGCTCATCCATTCCGGAAAGCAATCTTTCAAGGAAATGGCCTGCCACTTTTTACCTGCTCTTAGCGTGGATGTTTCAAATTCCCCCATCCGAAGCACTTACTTTCCGCTGCTCGGCAGGGTCATACACCAGAAACCAGATTCTTTCCTGTCCCGAAAGCGTAGCGTTAAAAGGTTCATTGACCACCTTATCGAATTCCTGTATCAGTTGATCTATTTTGGCTATCATGATCTATTCTTTGATATTCAATTTGGACAATAGTTGTGGAAAAGCAAATGAAGTCACACTCCCCCCATATTGATATTGCATGCAAGTCCTGCTTGGCAGCTTCTATGGCCAGTTCTCTGAGACTGCTTTCTCCCAGACACAGCGATTTGACAATAGGATTGTTCATAATATATTCCCCCGGTCACCTTGTAGGAATGCCAGCAGAAAAGCGAAAGCTGCCACTTTGTAAGAGATGTTAGGTTGAACCCGGATGTTCTTTACCTTTCCTTTTATAAAACCGGCTTGTTTCCAAGAGCTTGCGAGATTTTGTCCGATGGAGTGGGAGGTAGCCTCGGAATATTTTTCAGGGTAATATTTTCCCAGATTTTCTTTAAAGGCTTCAACTTGGACCTTTTCACCAACCGGTGTTTGACAAACCACCTCAGCACTTTCAGAAAGTAGGTGGTCCTGTGTAAAGGCAAAAAGAAATGCCAGAAGTGGTTTTTCTGATGGAGTGGTTATTTTCAGAAGTGTTTGAAGGGTTTGAAAATGGATATCTCAGGATTAAAAAGGTAAATGGTTTTCAAATAGTTTGAAGTTTTCTTGATACCATCTGCTGATTTCTTACCAAATACATTGGACTCCATTGCTTTGGTATATTCATCCGTCTCAAGGGCAAAGTCCATTACCTTTTCCAGTTCCTGAAACATGATGGTTCTACTGACGTGTACGGTCTTTTTTTTATCTTTTTTCTTCATTGGGTGTCTCTCACAAATTCCGGCACTTTTCTACAGGGAAGCATCAAAGCAACAACAAGCTGAAATTTAGGGTATAAGTTTGGTTTGTCCCATCCCATTTAAAAACAAATTATTCAAAACAGTTACGCAAAAAACCGTTTATCAAGCAAGATAGTAAATTATGGGAAAAGGGGAGGGTTGGTGGCGGGAATGGGTGGGGAAAGGTTAGTTCAACTCATTTTATTAAATGTTTAAATCCCCATTTGTTTATTTGGGGAGTTTCCAAAAATGCGGTGTAGGCTAGGTCATTATGGCGGAAATAACTGAATATAAACTAAGTTTTTCTTTTGAAGCAAAATTTTAAAATTGCGAAGTTTTATTCTTCATTCATAATCCTTAAAATCCTTGGAAGTAAAAAATATTAAATAAATGTAGATCCAATGCAACTCCTAAATTAATTCTTAAAAACACTTTCCGCTTGTTGCGATTGATCAAAAGTTCTAATTTGAGGAGTAAATTGTGTCCCTAAAATTACACTAAAAGGAGTATTTCTAAAACCATGAACCCAAGTTATGCTTAGGAGCAGCGAATTGTGATATTGTAAAATTTTGAGGAAGCCCTCCACTATCGGCTGAATTACTCATTCTAAAAAGAACAGGTGCACCTAAATCAAAAATCGAAACAAAATCGAATTTGAATGAAAGCACTTGGTAGCCCAATTAAAGGACACACCGATTGGAGCTGTAAATCCTAAGTTATGGGTTTAGGATCTAATTGGCCATTTGGAAATTCAACTCCAACGAGTAAACCAGGGTAGGCATTAATTGAAGTTGATCTATTATATCTTCTCTTTATTGAATAACTTATGAGGTAAAGCAACTGATTCAAAAACCTTACTAAGTTCTTCGGAATTGATGTACCTGCAACTTCAGCCATAAAGTTTAAATGTTTTAAAATTCAGTCTTAGTATCATCTGAAATAAGGTGGAACCGTAGCATGATTTTAAGATATTTATACATTATTTGATAGAGATGTATCAGTATTTGGCTATAATTATTTTCTATTCCAAAGAAATAAAGCTCATATATCTCAAGTTGGAAATTGATTGAAATTCTTTGATTTCTTCTTTACTGTAATTTATTTGTTGGACATCAAAGTCTTGTAATGAAAAAAAAAACAAAATCATTAACAATATAATGCAAAAGTATAAAGTCTCTAATTTCAATAGGAATTCCCTGTTCTCTTTTATTTCTTAATAATTTATTTGTTTCTTCCGCCTTATGTGCGATTTCATAAAATTTATTGATGATATTGACAAAATTTTCACTGTTTTTTAGGTAGTTCAATAAAGTTAAATTGTTCGGGTCAATAGCCTCTATTTTTTGATACACTATTCCCAAAAAGAATTTTAATTTAATTGGATCTGAAAATAGATTTAAATATTTACCTTCTTCAAGCCAAACATTACTAAATTTTGAAATATCATAAAAGCTTTCAGATAGAACATATTAAGGTATTGAGCAAGTTTATTAAATTTCCTCACAGTTTCTGTTGCATTTTCATCTATTTGAAATTTAGATAAATCTGAGATTATTTTTGCCGGGCTGTCACCTTTAGAGATTTTCTCAAGACTAAGTATAAATTGAATTAGAAAATTGATTTCTGAATTAGAAATAACAGTATGATCTCCTATAATCTTTGGTATCCTAAAAATTACTTTATTGAGGTCATCTTTAAATGCTGACTTAAATAAATTTGAATAATTAATCAAATTTATATTATTGATATTGTCCTTATCAAATTCAACAAGTTTAAATGTTTCTGGAAATAACAATTTTACATCCATTTTCCTTTTCATCAGAAAAAACTTTTTAAATGTAGAATAATATTCTAAAATCAATTCTTCTTTGATACTGTTTTGCTATAAAAATTGAAGTTCCATCAATTATGTTATTTTGATTAAATCCATTTATTAAAAATTGAAGTTTCCATAGGAGGGAGGGGCTGAGGATTGGAGAAATTTTTGATTAGGTAAATAATAACTTGTTAAATTAGTTACCCTATCTGCGATAATGTTTTTCTCAGCTAATGTAAGCCGGCGAATTAGATTCAAGGCCACTTTCTAATTGTATTTTTATTCGTTGTTGAATAGATTCTATTTCATTTTTTACTATTGATTAAAATCCGTTAATTCTTTTAAATATTTAAAATTTGATGGATCAAATTCATTCATCTCTATCAAAACTAATATCTTCAAAAATAGAGTGATTATTAATTGAATCAATTTTTCTTGGTTTGTAGTCGAAGAATCAAGTAATATAGATTCTAAAATAGCTTGTTTTTAAACAATGAATTATACTCCTCATTCAACCTTTTAATATTAGCTCTGTCATTTTCAATTTGGGAAAAGTGGAATCGTTCTATTTCTTTTTCCCGATTCTTAATGATTAAATTGCTTAGTTCTTTTAAATAAGGATTTTTGGATAAATTTTCCTTTAATAAATCAATTTCAAAGAAAGGTTGATTTTTCTCAACGTTCAAATATTTAATTAGAAGATTAAGTGATTGATTGTAATCAGTTGAATCTATACTTCCTGAAATATTATTCTGATAAAAACGACATCATCGTAAACTGATTGAGAATAAACAAAATTATTGAATGGATTAAAAGAAAACAAGAAATATAGAATTGATTATCAGAGTTTTTAACAGACTTAATCATAATGATAAAATTCTTCTCCAATGTAAACATCTACAAAAAATAATCAAGCCCAGCGGGTCCCAAAGGTTGATTTTCTCTCAATCCCTACAAATCAACCAAAAAGTACCATAATCTCCTGCCTTCTACTGACTTGCATCTTGCGATAGATATTGGTAATATGGGTTTTGAGGGTGCTTAGAGAAATATGGAGTTCATCGCAGATCTGCTGATTGCTTTTGCTTTGAAGGATATGCTGTAGTACTTCCCGCTCTTTTCGGGATAAAGATGTGAGTTTGGCCTGTAGGACAGTTTGGGCTGCATCGGTTTCGGTGACGACTGCTTCTGATTTTTTGTATTCTTTATTGATTGCTCCTGCATAGACCCACGAAATACTGAAACCCAAAAGTATCAGAACATATAACCTATAGAAGGAAATGTTCCATTTTAGGATTGGTCCTACATCTATAAATATGACATAATTCGAAGCAATAAATATTATGGCGATACTTGGCAACATAATATTGTGTAAGTGCCTTTGGTCAGCTTTTGGGAAAAATTTCATTTTTAGAAATAATTGGTGGTTATACTGTGGCTATTCCTAATTGATATGTCTTAAAAACCTCAAATAGGTAAAATGCAATATATAAAATTAGCTAATTATATTTTATAAGAATTTAATATTTAATGAAAATAAATATTTTATAATCAGTTGCAGAGTGATTCGAATCACTGAATTTATGAGCCTGCTAACTCAAGTTCCGCAAAACGTGCTCTATTGAGCAGATGGGGCCATTGTAGTTGCTACGAAAACAGTTTGTTGCCGTACTTTATTCAAAGTGAGGTGAAAAATTAACAAGAATTGCTCGTTCATAGTCCAATAATGCCAAATTCGTAGCAACTACATTGCTGTTTTGAGGAATATGAGCTAACTTATCGTTTTTATACGGTTTTCATGTGTTTATATTTGTTTTTTAACGTCACATTAAATCTCGTAATTATAATCATCCCAGTGTGTGACGATTTTCGTCATGCTCGATTTCATGTGCCTAAATAGCTACCTAAAACAAAAATCTAATCGGCATCTATTTGGATAACCTCAAGTTGACTCCTACTCCTTTCAAAGCCCTTGTATAAAGAGAAGGTAATCAAGGGTCCTTTCGGTAAATGCAATGATCAGCTTTGGTTTTGAATTTCCATCAATTTAAACAAAAGCCCTTTTGAAGACCTATAACTTCGATTCTTAATTAAGGATTTGTTGTTGGTCTCCCCTTTGAATCGCCTTTTCACCAACTGATTCCCTATATTCGACCTCATCTAAGTTTCTATAACTGCTTCATTTTCCACTTTGATTAGCTCATAAATGGGGATATTAGCTCCTAAAATTTCAAATGTGACGGCGAGGGCATATGGAACCTTTTCTTGGTTTTTATCCCAACCTTTATGACCTTTGACGGCGATGCTCAATTCTTTCGGCAATCCATAAGACTTGATAATGGCCCAATCCTTTTGTAAGGTTGAGTTGGTTCTACTAAGCTCCGGGTTTCTCCGTGGTTTGATTGACCACCAATTTTCCAACTTATGTTGGAATATATTTTGCGTTTTGGTTGGTCGTAACTTGTTTCCTTTCCTTCTATCTCTTTTAAGACAAAGGTCTTGTACTGACTATGCGACTCGCCAAGTTTCGATGTCTCCCAATCAAGCCAGGTACAAATAGGACTTCAACCGCTGTCCGTCCTTCTGACTCTTGAAGTAAAGGCCAGTGTAATTTCAATCAAGATTTCAAATTCATCTTCCGGTCGTCTCAGTCTTTCCGGAATGTCAATTTTATAAACATGTGCCTGTTCAGCGTGGATTTCGCCGCTATTGTAAAAAGTTACTCTGTGATCAGAATTCCCGGTAACTCGATCAAGCGAAGGAACACCGTATCCAAAATGCCGAATGCTATATATAGTTGGTTTTAAAAATGGGATCCATGAAGTCTAGCTCCCTGAATTAAAAGTGACCTAAGAACATTGTTGTTCTCACCATGGTATATTTTCTTCAATTGGGCTAAAATATGCATCACTTTTGGTGCGAGCAAGGAATGAAGTGCCAGCTTCATCCTTTGAAATCGCGGGTCCTCCAAGTAGGGTGGATCTTACTAGTTCTGGTGATAGCTCCTCTTTCTGGGACACCGACATTATTGAATTCTTAGAAACAACTAAGCCACCGCCATATTCTACCACATCCGGTTTAGTCGTTTCCCAAATCCCTAAACCGGTTCGTGAAAAAGGGTGAAACCTCGTTTTTCCCTCCCAATGCACTTCCAATCATTGTCTTCAAATTCATTTGGATTGACGCTTCCTCACAGTTATACCAAATGCACTTTGATTCAGGATTTGCAATCCTGCAAGATGCTTTCTAGCAAATAACTCAGGATAGCTTTCTTTTACCTTTTTTAGATAGAAGCGTATATCGTCCCTATATAAATTTCCGGTAACCAAAACAAAGAGTACATCCCTGTAATGAATTTCTTCGTCGATCGCTGATGCCCATGAAGACATGTGTTTTTCCTAAATCCTGCCTTTGATGAGATAGAAAGATTGAACAATTCACAACCGGGCATTACGTTCCGCCATAGTTTTTATCAAATTAGCAGGATAGCTGTGCAAAGAAGTGAGCTCTTACTATCGAGAACACGGATATTCCGGATGAAAGCTGGTAATGTATATAGGAGAAGCTAAATGAGAAATGCCATTGGGATAAAGTATCAGCTCCAGCAACCCGTGTGTTCCATGTCCGTTTGGCTTACCAGAATCATATGTCGAGGAGTCTGCAGGAACGTATGAAATAGGAACCATGTATCGCATTTTCTACAAGTACCTGTGATTTTCTTGTATGCCACTGTCAATGACGCCTATTATCGAGAATCAGCTTCTGGAGAAAGTGCTTCCGAATTCTATTTCAGATGGGGAGGAAAGCTTATTGGAATATATCTCAATCTCATCTTTTCATTAACCTCAAAGACGAAAGCGATAATTGATAACGAGAGTCTTTAGGCCTTTTCCGGAAATTTTGACTTCACAACTGAAGCTATCTTCCAGTTCAATAAAAGAGCTGAAATTATCCCATAATACTTTAGTGAAATCCTCAAAGTCATCTTGTCTTTTCAGTAACAATTGATCTCTTTCTTCAAGCGACTTCTCATACTTTTGGTGTCTGTTCAGACCCCCTTGTTTCGAGGCATCAGGCTCCTTAGGTGATAATCGGTCAAATGCAATCCCAACTTCAACATGATACGTTTGATCATCCTGGATATTGGGCCAGGATTCCAAAAGAAATTCTGATAAAATATGCTGAGGTTTCCAACTTGTACGGTCTCCATCAACAATGCGTTCCATAATTCCGCAACATTTCCTGTACCGTGAGATTTATCTGAAAAGCCTTGGATTTTGCTTTCCAAGGCATACAAATTATCCAAAGATGCCGCAACGATAATCCCATCATCTCCTTCAGATACTATTTCTATATTGGAAGTCCTGGAGATCAAACCCTGCTATTCTTAGTTTGTCAGGATTGATTTCCAATAAAACAGGTTGAATTTTTGGATCTAAGTTGGCTAGATTTTCTCTTTGGGTATAATCTTCAAGCCATTTCGCGGTTTTATACTCGATGCTACTAGTTAATAAATCAGCGTGAGTTGTACGATTTTCTTTATTATTCTTCGTTTTTCACTTTCACCGCCTCCACCGAAACCTCTTGCCTTACCCTCAACGACATGGAAAAATTTTAAATGAGGAATTGCTCCATAGGCTTATACGTTTAAAAACCGATTTTCTTCTAATGCTTGCGCTATATCTTCGGCACTTATTTCTTTATGCAGTTGGATTATGGCTTCTTGGCAGCATCATGAGCGATTTTTTCTACTATCGCATACGAACATGACCGTTCATCTTTTTTGAAAATTCCGACAGATTCACTTCCTTACTAAGATGTAGAGAGGAGAACGAGTTTTCAAGAACTTCTTTATTTCGGATTCGGCTGGCTTGGGGAATTCTGAAGTCATCAAACCTTCTAAAGAGTGCTTTGTCCAGACTTCCTTCCAAATGTTTGTCGTTGTGATCAAGAGGCTCCTTTACCGTTGTATTCCTCCAATAATCCTAAAAGGTATGTTAACGATTCTGTGGATTTCTCCCCACATCATTTGATTTGGAATCCCGTTGTTTCCAAATGATATCAAATTCATCCAGCAATAGTACACAGGGATAATCTTCAATACTTTCAAAAAGCTTTTGCAGGTTAGCAGCCGATTCACCTAAATAGGAAGAGATAATGGTATCAAATCTTACCTTATAAAATGGCAGTCCCAAATCCCAGGCAATTCGCTCGGCGGACATGCTTTTTCCACAACCTGAGGAGCCATAAAGAAGTATCTTTTTCTTGGTTTTAGCCCGTGATGCGCAAGCCTCTCCCTAGCGAGAAATTCCTTTTCGATTCTAAGAATCTTCCCCTCAACCTCAGGTGACAAAACCATATGATGCCTTAACTGCTCATGTGGGATATGATTGGCAAGTGGCAATCGGTATCTCCGATCAACTGGCAGTTTAAATTCCTTATCTTTAATGGGCCGAAGAACCTGGTCAGTGGACGCGCCAACGCTTTCTTTCAATATGGACTCCAATTTGTCTGCAAGATGGATGTTGCCTTTTTTTCTTTCACCTTCTACAATGCTGAATGCAACCTTAATCAAAGGAGTTTCTCTATTTCCTTCAAAGGTTTTGAATAAACGGGCAAGTAGGGCTTGATTCATGATTTTAAACTGACTATACAAACTTAACAAAGAAATAAGCTTAAAAATTATTTTGTTTAGTTTTTTCCCTTTCTGTTTTGCTTAAAGTTTTCATCGCAAGCATCAGTCCAAATTTATTTTAGGTAGACTCAACACCCATTCCAAATCTGCATGATGGCAATTTGTTTGATTTGGAGATAGGGAAGAGATGGTGCTCGAATTTTTAGAGGGAAAGAATTTTGATATCACCCCTTCTCCCTCAACCCCAACCCCGCAAACAACTCCTTAAACATCTCCCCCGGATCCGCATTGATGGCCAGGGCAATGAGGTAAAGTTCGTCGGCCCGGAGTTTGGCGGAGTCGTTGGCGGTGAGCTGGGTAGGCGGGATTTGCTGATGCCCGTGCGCCGGGAAACCTCTGCCTTGTTTACCGTCCTTTTGGCTAAATACAAGCCCAATGCTGTCATGTAAGTATCGTTTTTTGGTATACCAATTTAGACAGCCAATACTTTTGTTGCTAAATGTCGCTTAATTCCTTTACCCTATCAGCTACCGCCGTCTATTTGACGGGGGTGCTGGTAGGGTTTTTTATTGATCCTGATTTCGATATTGGAAGCATGGAACGCACCGCATTAATCCAGCCATTTGACCAACCCAAACCTGCACTGTTCTGGTCCATTGCCGGGAACAATCTATCGGTAGCACTGATCAATATTGCGGGTGGGTTTTCGCTGGGAATTGTTTCCCTTTTGAACACCTTTTATAACGGAGTAGTATTGGGTTATGCATTTTCCGTGGCAGGCAACGATCTTCCGGTTACGGTAATCCTCCGGCATCTGCTTCCGCATGCCATTGAAATTGTGTGGATAATTCTTTCCTGTTCGCTGGGGTTGTACCTGGGCCTTTATCTGATCAGAGCTGTTTTTCTGCATAAAAGGGCCGGATTTAACTATAAGGGATTTATGATACGGATCGGAGTCACCTTAACCATTCTGTTGGTAGCAGCTTTTTTGGAAGCATATGTGAGTCTGTCCGGATGAAGAAAAACATTCCCTATATTATTCTTTTGACCGCCTGTATCCTGTTTTACTGGATTTCCCATCGTTCCTATGCCCTCCAAGGCAGCGACCTGGAAACGATGCAGTTGTTTAGACTGTTCCGGGGCATCAGCAATCTGATTGCGTTTTTTGTTCCGGTGGTGCTGTTTGTTTTTTATATGTTGACGTCCGCACTAATGTTTAGCCTGCTGGACGAAAAATTTGATTCCCAAAAAATGATTCGGACGATAGCCATATCCTTTATCCCCGTCCTGATCAATTGCCTGGTTTATCTGATTGTTTTACATGGAATCCATGCCGGCCAGTCTGCCACTGAAATGCTCAATCAGCAATCGTTTATCGGACTGACATTGTCGGATATGGAGGAGGTAAGTTATATTTTTTGGTTTGGGTTTTACCTTCTTTTTGCCCTGTTCACCCGGCATGAGTTTGGGATGGGGTATGGAAAGGCGGTGGCGGTGGCTTGTGTGCCTACGGTACTAGTGGTGGTGGGGAGGTGGAATTTAGAGTTTATATAGTGATTTTCTAAACACTTTCCATCTATCTGGAAGGATGATGCACCATTAGCACTTTTATTCCGTCCTCATTTTTGAGATCAAAGATGATTCTGTAATTACCTTCAATCAATTCCTGGATGTTTTCTTCATTCTCATCAGCGAATATCCTTCCTATCTCATACATCTTCTTCATGAAGGGCCTCATGCAGCTGCATGCATACTAAAAACAATGCATTTTCATTCTCTTAAAATTACCCGAAATTAAACATATGGATCTGGCTCCCTATAAATTAACCCTTTCAGATAATAGAATTTATATTGTGATTTTTATGGAAAGACATTTATCTACTTGACCTATTTGTAGTATGAATGAAAAATTAGAGTAAAAATAAATCGATATATAAAATTTTCTAGAATTTGTTTCTTTGGCTGTAGTCAAAATAAAATTTAATTTTATTCTTCGAATTGCAAATAATAGTATAAATAATTACTTTGTAAAACAATTTTATTTGTAGGGCTAATTTTAAATTAATTACTGTTATGAAAAAAATTCTACTACCAATTTTCCTACTCTTTATTTGTAGTTTTCCGGAGGCCGCTAAGTGGTGGGTAAATAACTCTCCGGGTATAAATGCCGATTTTCCCACTCTAAAAGAGGCACATGATGCCGCAAATGAGGGGGATACCATTTATGTTGAGGGTTCCTTGGCTGTTTACGATAATAATAATGCCATTAATATCAATAAACAACTTGTTTTGATTGGTCCCGGTATTTTCTGGGAGAAAACCCTTTTACCCAAGCCAACAAGATGACAGCAAATTTCAATTATATTATTTTTGTGGAAGGATCTGAGCGGAAGCTCGATAATGGGACTAGTGGTTAACAGAATCGATGTCAATGTAATGGATATTACAGTGAGAAGGAACAATATAAGTTCACTGAATTTAAATTCTCAGAATTTCATTGTTGCCCAAAACATTATCACCAATAATATTGATGGCCGTAATTGTAAAGGATTGGTTTCGAATAATATAATTCGCTACTATGCAAGCTTTGACACCAATAGTTTTGTGTCATTTTTTAATAATATCTTAAACTTTTCTAGTAATTTTTCTACTTCTATCGATATTTCCAACTCTGAGATCAGGAACAACATTATTTACAGTTATACTACAAATGGCTTGTTCCTTACTTCAGAAACAACACAATTACCAACAATATATTCCGTCAGAACGGTACGGAAGCCGATGGCAATAAATTCAATGTAGCCATTGCCTCCATTTTTGTGGAGGGGGGAAGCACAGATGGATCCTATAAACTGGCAGAAAATTCTCCCGCAAAAGGCGCTGGACTTAATGGGATAGACTGCGGCCCTTTTGGAGGTCCGATGCCTTACGTGCTTTCCGGAATTCCTCCCAGGCCCGAGTATTTATGAGGTAAGTGCGCCTAGCTACCGCATCTAAAACAGAAGGTCTTCCCTGTAAACATCAAGATCCATTCCCATCTATAAGGGAAGAACCGGTCAGGACTTTTAACTTATGAGGTTTACTTGGATCTTTTACATTGGTTTATTTTACCTCTTCTTTCCCTTGCACAAGAGCTGCAAAGGGCAGAATATTTTTGATACCGATCCAGGCTACGGAAATGCAGTATCCATTCCCGTAAGTAATTTGGAAAATGGGAGCCTTGAATTTACCGCGACTGTTGAAAATCTTGAACCTGGCTTTCATACCCTATACATTCGTACATTGGGTGATTCAGGGAGGTGGAGCAACACGATAAACCGTAAAGTGCTGGTTGAGGAGTTTAATTTCCGCGATACCGTCCCCATTCAAAAAGCAGAATATTTTTTTGATAATGATCCGGGGTATGGTCTCGGAGTTAGCAATTCCCAATGCTACTGAAAGGAACTCCCCATTTCCTTTGTGGCTAATCTATCGGATCTTTCTCCGGGATTTCATAATCTGTTTATCCGCACGCAAAATGTTAATGGCATTTGGAGTACCACCTATGTGAAGAGTTTTTTGATAGACAGAATGCAAATGGATTCGCAAATTGAAATCCAACGAATCGAATATTTTGTTAATGATGACCCGGGTTTTGGAAATGGCAACCCGTTAAACCTTAACGAAGGGGCTTCGGAAAATAATTTTGTTGTCACTACGGAGAGCCTATCCGCTGGTTTTCATACGCTATATATGCGGGCATTAAACAGCAATGGTAGCTGGAGTACGACCTATTCCAAAAGCTTCCTAATAGACCGGATTGGAGTCGACCAAATTAAAAAATTGGTGCGCCTGGAGTACTTTATCAATGATGATCCCGGATACGGAATGGCAACTTCGATCCCTTTAGGCGAAGATTTGAACATATGGATTATCTTTTACGATTCCATTGGGAGGTCAGCACTCCCGGATTCAAGAACCTGCATATCCCGCGCCCTCGATGAAGGAGGAAATTGGAGTACGACCTATTCCAAGAGCTTCCTGATAGACCGGATTGGAGTTGACCAAATTAAAAAGTGGTATGGGTAGAGTACTTTATCAATGATGATCCCGGATACGGAATGGCAACCTCCATCCCATTAAATGACAATTTGGATAATGGCATATCTTTTACAATTCCTTTGGACGATCAGCACCCCGGATTCAAGAACCTGCATATCCGTGCCCTCGATGAAGGAGGAAATTGGAGTACGACCTATTCTCGTAGATTTTTAGTCCAAGATATTCCGTTGGCTGTGGCCGATGTTGATGGATTGGAATACTTTTTCAACGAGGATCCGGGTTTTGGGAACGGTGTGAGCGTGCCAATTACTTCATCAAGTAAAATAGTTCTAAATTTTACCGCCGACTTAAGTGATTTGGACGCGGGATTCCATCAGTTACACGTTCGGTCTAAAGACAAAGAAGGTCGATGGAGTACTACGTTTTACAAATCCTTTTATTTAAGTACGCTACAAGGTGTGGCTCCTGATATCATTTCCACTAGAATACTTTTTAAATCAGGATCCGGGCTACGGGAATGGTACCAATGTTCCTTTTACTCAAGGAACCAGTTTGGATATTGATTTCAACGCGGATCTAAGTTCGCTGGATTCCGGCTCGCATACGATTTATATTCGGGCAAAGGATGCCTCCGGAGCATGGGGCTTGAGTCTATTTATCAACCTTTGATATGAAATCTCCCTGAAATCTCCGGCTTTAACCCGACATCTGGCGTTCCCGGCGATACGGTTACCATTAATGGATTTAATTTCAGTCCGGTTCCTGACGGAAAATCTCGTCAAATTCAACAACGTACCTGTTCAAGTTTCCTCCGCAGCAACGACCAAATTGGAAGTAGAAGTACCGACAGGCTTCTTTGGTACGGTGGATGTTTCCGTAACGGTAAATGATATCTCGGTAACCGCATCTGAAAAATTTCAGATTGTTCGTCAGAAACCCATTATTACCTCCATAGAACCAGCAACGGCGGTGGCCGGAGATATTGTCACCATCAATGGGGACCATTTTGGACTCGACCCAGCGCGATATCAGGGTTATCGCTTGGCGATGTAAACAGGCGGAAATTGTCGGGAACAAGTGGCCAAAGCCTGCAGTTTAAGGTTCCTGATGGAATTGGCGGCCTTTTGGAGCTAAATGTAACTTCGTATCCAATATTGCCGCCGAGCATCCGGTAAGCTATACAGTGGCTGCCCCTGCATCCAACAGGCCGCCTCAAATCACCGCATCGCCAGTGGTTATTTCCTGTTTGGGAGTGGATGTGGTAGTCACGGCGGAAATTTTTGACCAGACTAATAGGGTGCAACAGGCCATCCTTTTTATCGAGAGATAGGTTCTGAAGATTGGACGCAGACTAACTTCCAACGAACAACTGGGAATACCTATAGAGCTGTAATTCCTGCCCTTTTCATCACAGAAGCGGGAACAGAATATTACATAGAGGCAAAAGATGACTATCAGGTCAGTAGTACCACGCCAGTTAGCAGCATCATTAAGCTGGATGAGCCTCTGTTAGCAAGCTCCTGCAACTAATTTGACCCCATTAAATGGGGTGATAGACTTAGATATTCCCATTCGGTTTACCTGGATGGGTTCTCCCGAGGCAGTAAGCTATGATTTTTTCCTATGGCCAAGCGATTCCTCAAAACCAGCCAACCCAACGGCAGCCAATTTGAGGGAAATGGTGTATATTTTCAACAACCGAAATATACAATATGGAAAAGCTTATTCCTGGCAGGTAATCAGCAAAGATGCTTGTACAAGTCTCCCAAGTGAAATTCAACAAATCACTTTCAGAAAATTACCCGATCTGCGTGTTAAAAGCGTCACGTTGCCAACCACCGCCCTTTCAGAGGATTTCATTGAAGTCAAATGGGAAATTGAGAATATCGGCGAAGGAAATACCGGGAATACTACCTGGTTTGATGGCGTTTACTTATCTCAAGAACCTATCTTTGATATATTGACGGCAGACTTTGTAAAGGGAGTGGTACGGGTAAAGGCGCTGGATTCCGGTGAGGCTTATAGTCAATCTACCACCATTCAACTGCCTAGGGAATTGCCGGCGAATTCTATGTGTTTATCGCCGCTGACCGGGGAAACAGGTTGTTGGAGTCGGACGTGAACAATAACAGGGGTTTTAACGTGTCGCCTCTTCAGGTAACCATGCGGCCAACCCCGGATTTGGCAATAGGGCCCATTGTGGTTTCCCCCCGTACTTCCTTTCAGAGCAAAAAATCGCTCTGCAGTGGAGGGTGGAAAATATAGGCACTGCAAAAACTGAATCAACACCTTGGTTTGATGATATTTATTTATCCCAAGAAGAAGAATTCAATCCAAACCAGGCTCAAATGCTAAAAAGGATTATTGTCCGGGAAACATTGGAACCGGGTCAAAGCTACGCCAAAGCCGATTCCATTACCCTTCCCAGAGGAATTGACGGTAGGTACTTCTTGTATGTACAGACCAACAGCCGTGAACATGTTTTTGAACCCCAGTTCAACAATATTTCCAGAAGTGACAGTCTGGATGTGAGGCTGCTGCCCCCGCCTGATTTGATAGTAAGTAAAATTGAGATCCGTGAAACTGCGTCCAACAATGAATCCATATCCGTGTTCTGGGAGGTGGAAAACCAAGGTCCTGGAGCCATAGGAGAAAGTACATGGTCGGATAGGTTGTATTTGTCCGCCTCTCCAGATGGAACTTCCGGCTTGATTTCATTGGGGAATTTCCCATATACGGGAACGTTGGAACCGGGTGCCAACTACCAACAGCAGGCAAGTGTGGTAATTCCGGCTTCTATCAAAGGTCCCTATTACCTTATGGTATATACCGACATATATAATAACATTTACGAGTATCTCTATGAGGATAATAATTCAGAATTAAGCACAAATCCACTTCAAGTATTAGTGCCAGACCTTACCATCACGGAAATCAATCCACCGGCGAAAGGTATGTCAGGCCAGTTATTGTCAGTTAACTGGACTGTCGCAAATATCGGTGAAGGCTCCTTAGTCAATCGAAGATGGCGGGAGGCGATCTACCTTTCTACCACTCCGGAATTGACCTTTGATGCGATACCGCTGGGAACATTGGATGTGCAGAATTCAATGCTTCCGGGATCTTCTATAACCCGCACCTTGGAATCCAGATTGCCTGATGGAATGGAGGGTATGTATTATGTAATTGTTGTTGTTGACCCTCCTAACCAAATCTTTGAGGATGGCAGGGAAAGCAACAATACGTCGGCTAGCGTTCAGCCTGTTGAGATTGAACTTGCCCCTTGGGTTGATCTGGTTGTGAAAAGTGTAGAAGTTCCTGGATTTTCACTTGCCGGACTGCCCATCGCCGTTAATTACACCGTCCAAAACCAAGGCAGTAAAGATGCTGAGGGAACAGTGTGGACCGACCGTATTTACATTTCCCTGGATTCGGTTTGGAATCAGAGTACCGTTCATTTTCTGGGAGAAATAAACAGGTCTCAAGGCCTCGCAGTGGATGGAGAGTACACCGTCCAAACTCAAGTAACGCTTCCCCTTCTTTCCAGATTTGGGTCCAAGATATTCACGATGCAAACGGATATGTCTATGTGTTTACGGATGCCCAGAATGCGGTTTATGAATTTACCGATAAAGATAATAACGTAGGTAAAAGTAACGCCATTTACCTCACCAACCCTCCACCCGTGAATCTAAGGATGGACCAGGTGAGCTCAAACAAACGCAGTCTAAAATCCGGAGAATCTTTAAGGGTAAGTTGGTCGGTAAGCAATACGGGCAATGCTACCAATATATGGAATTCCGGCCCTTGGTATGATGGTATTTTTCTTTCCACAGATTCTATATGGGATTCACAGGATATTTATGTTGCCCAACAACTGATCAATGGGCCGATCTTGGAGGGAGGCAGCTATGAAAGTAGCCTTAGTTTCCGATTGCCAAATGGGGTATTTGGGGAATTTTATTTATTGGTCGTTGCGGATTTCCGTAACCTTAACAATGACGCAAACCTTGCTGACAATTTCCGCTATCTACCGGTACTGAACGAACAGGGCGAGCCGGTCAGGCAGCTTCCAATTTCCATTGACCTATCCGCCTCTCCGGATTTGGTGGTCGAGAAGTTCGAAACACCGATACTGGCTGTTTCAGGACAACCTATCACGGTCCATTGGGAGGTGTCCAATCAGGGGGACACTGTTACGACCGCTAATTCATGGTCCGATCGGTTTTACCTTTCCACCAACTTTATTATTGACGGAGGTGACCGGGTTATTGGTTCTAAAGTACAGCAAAGAGTTTTGGGCATAGGAGAGATTTATCAGGATAGTCTCCAGTTGACAATACCATCCGATGCGGAAGGAAACTACGTCATACTCGTAAGAACGGATGATAGCAATACCATGTATGAGCATAATGGTAAAAGCAACAATGTGGTGTTCCGGCAGATCCTAGTCAGTAAGGCAGATCCATCGGATTTGATTATCAGTGCCATAAATAGCCCAGATACCCTTGTGGCCGGAGACCCTGTAACCGTTTCCTATAAAATCCAGAATATCGGGGAAAATATAGCGGCTGGATTTACCAGTGAAGCGGTTTATTTTTCAACGGACAGTCTTTGGACGTCACGGATATCCGGCTTGGGGTTGTGGAGGGAAATATACAGCTTGGGCCTATGGCTGAGGCGCCTAGAAGCCTTACCGGATTTGCCAACAACCTCACCCCAAGGCTCTTACTATTTGCTGGTACAGGCGGATATCAAAAATAACATTAACGAAACCGACAAAGAAAACAATGTAGGCCAACGGCTAGGCACGGTCGAAGTAGTTGTTCCCCAATTAGTTTTTGGAGAAGAAAGGGTCGATTCCCTTGTCAATGGACTGAGAAAGTATTACAGGGTACACGTACCTGATTCATTGGAAAAGGAAACCCTTTTAGTGGAATTAATGGGATCAGATGAAGCAATTAATAACATGTATTTGAAGTTTGGGGATGTGCCCAGCCCGGTAAACTACGACCTGAAGTTTGGGAATCCATTATCCGGAAATCAGGAAATTATAGTGGAAGAAATGATGCCGGGTGACTATTATATACTGGTAACCGGACAAAATAAAGTGGCACCAAGCCAAACGATCAGTATCAAGGCAAGTATTGTTCCCTTTGAGCTGAGAACAGTGGATTCATCAATCGGAGGTAATTCGGGTATGGTCACTGTAAAGCTGGAGGGAGCGAAACTTACCCGGGATATGGTTGTTAGCCTCGAACGAAGCGGTGTAGATCCTGTCAAAGCAGCCCGTTTGGAGTGGAAAAACTCGATACTTGCCTATGCGACCTTTGATCTTGAATGGGGTGCCGGTAGGCATTTATGATGTCAAGCTTACAAAGACGGATGGAAACACCGCCACAAGCGAAAACGGTTTCGAAGTGGTGCCGGGCATTATCAAAGGCTTGACCGTAAGGGCCGGACTGGATAATGGTTCCGGAGGTCAATCAGTCACCAAAGCCTTTGTCTGCTGCGACCGGGAGCTGGATTTTGACGGCGTGACGGCTATTGGCGATTATTTGCCAGCCAATACCCGTCCCAACCGCGTCGTATCCATGACCTTCTATATTGAAAACAACAGCAATGTGGATATCCCGGTACTTCAAAGGTACTTGGTAAGTATGGATGGTGCCCCCTTGGCGAACACCGTTGCTGAGTTGGAGGAAAACAAGCAGGAGCTGTTCCTTGAATTTCGGGAGACTGATGGACCGGAACATATCCTAAGGCCTGGCGCCAGAAGCGAAATTACGGTATACAGCCGGGCTGTATTACCCCTACGTTTCAAAATGATTGAATAATTGCATGCTATGCCGAAACTGAAACATATATTGATATTTTCCTTTGCCTGATGACCTTGGGACTTCCATCCATGGGGCAAAATATCACCAAACCCAATATCATTGGGCCCATGGGGCTGGAGGTAAACAGCTATAGCGGAAGCCTGTTTTACACACGGACCGATCTGTTTATGCCGGGTAGGGGTTATCGCTGGATTTCACGTTTTCTTACAGCAACAATTACCGAAGATCAGACTTCGGATTTGGGTTGGGTTTTACCATGCCCTATAACCTGCATTATTATCAGGACAGCATTTTTACCGTGGTCGTGAGGGCCGATGGGCGTAAGGATAAATACCTCTCCGTAGACGGCCAAACCTATACCCCGCCGACCGGGTACTTTGACAGGCTAGAGAAATACGAGTCCGACAAACTCCGACTGGTAACCAAAGAGGGAACTACCTATGAATTTGCAGAGCCATCCCATAAAAAGCTGACTGCAATCAAAGACCGCTACGGCAACGCTATACAGATTAGCTATACCGATTCTTTCCCGACCGGTATTAGCGATGCCTCTGGAAGAACAGTCTCCTTAAAATGGACCAACGGGCATCTGACGGAATTGACTGAGGCCAATGAATCGCCTTCCAGAATCGTATCCTATTCCTACGACAATGATGGGAACCTAGTGCAGGTTACGGATTTTGAGGGCAATGCCACCCGGTACAGGTACGATGCACCGGGCAATCTTAATAGATGTCATAGATCCCAAAGGAAATATTTATAACGTCATCTATAACAAAAACAGGGCAGTGGAAAAACTCTGTTCTCCGGTAGCCACCCAAACTTTAGTCTATAACACGGACAGGTTAACGACCTACCTTATGGAGGAAGGGATTTCCGGAAAGCAAACCACGGCATATCAGTTTGACGACAAGGGCAGGGTGGTGAAAAAGACCGGGAATTGCTGCGGTTATAACCTGACATACACCTACGATGAAGACAATAACATTGCCTAGGATGACCGATGCCAATGGCAATGAATATACCTATACCTATGACAATCAGGGGAAACCAACTGAGCGAAACCGATCCCTTGGGTAATACGAGACGGGTTACGTACGAGGAAACGTATAATCAAGTCACATCCATTACCGATAAAAACGGTAACAGGACCAGTTACGAATACGACGATAAAGGAAATGTAAGTAGTATTACCAATGCCAATCAAATAGCTGAATCATTTACGTACACTGAATTTGGTTTCCCCGCTTCCTACACGGACGGAAGAGGCAATTTGGCCCGCTTTGCCTACGATGCCCATGGCAATTTGACGGAAACCACCGATCAGGAAGGGGGCGTTTCTACGTGGATATACAATGCCAGAAGCCAAACTGGTTTCCTCTAGGGATCCAGAGGGGCATACCACCACGTTTACCTATGACAAGATGGGAAGGATTCTTTCCCGCAAAGACCCCAAAGGCCATGAGCAGCAATTTGGGTATGATGCCAATGGCAATTTGGAATGGACGGTAGATGGAAACGGCAACCGAACCGCTTTTGCCTATGATGTGATCAACCGATTGGTCAGCATTACAGATGCCCAGGTGGGAAAATCACCTACGGATATGACGGTCAAAATAACCGGGTTGCGGAGACCGATCCCAATGGCAACTACCACCTCCATGCTTTACGACAACCTAAACCGGGTAAGTTCTGTAACCAATGCTGCGGGAGAGGTAACCACTTTTGAGTATGACGGTAACGGGAACCTGTTAAGCACGGGGTTGCCGGGCGGGAATGTTCTTCTACATACCTATGACGCAATTAATCGACTGCTGTCCACCGACGATGCCCTTGGCAGTATCGCTTTTTTCGAATATGACAGGGTGGGCAATTTACTCAGTGAAACAGATGCCAACGGAAATAAAACCAAATACACCTACGACGCTATCTACCGCCTAAAATCGGTAACCGATCCCATGGGCAATGTAACTGCCTATGAGTATGACGAAAACGATAACCAAGTCAGTATCAGGGATGCGATGGACAATACCACCGCTTTTGAATACGATAGGCTGGATCGACTGACCAAAACTACGGACGCGCTGGGCAATGTCACGGCTTCCGAATACGATAAAAACGGAAATCTGACCAAGCTTACAGACGCCAAGAACAATACAACGGAGTATCGGTATGATGCACTTGGAAGACTGATCAGCGAGAAATTTGCCGACAACAGCACGGTTGAAATGGAGTATGATGCCGTCGGAAACATGGTGTCCAAAAAAGACGGCAGGGGGCAGGTCACTGCCTACGCCTATGATAAACTCAACCGACCTGACCAAACGGGATTACCCCAACTCTGCCGATGATGAATTTGCCTACGATCCCGGGGGCCGGATGGTCAGGGCCAGCAATGCCCATGCACAACTGGCATTTTCCTACGACCGTGCCAACCGACTAATTAGTGAGGAACTGAACGGAAAAACCACTGCTTACCGATACGATACCCAAAACCGCATTCGGCAAATTATTTATCCTTCAGGCAGGCAAATCACCGAGCAGCGGGATATTCGGGAGCGTATTCAAGGTATCAGTGAGGGCAACAGCTCCATCGCGCAGATGGAGTATGACCTTGCCAACCGAAAAACAGCCCAGCGTTATGGCAACGGCACCTTGGCGGCCTTTCAATACGACAACAACAATCAGGTAACCGCCATCACCCAGCAACCCAACGGGTTCTTAGACTATAGGTACACCTATGATGAGGTCGGGAACCGCCTGACCGAGGAGAAGCGGCAAAATACCTTATTGTCCCAAGCCTATAACTACGATGCGATTTATCGCCTGGTTCAATCCAAGACAGGACAATTGGCCAATCAGAGCATCCCCAGCCCTACTCGAAGCGAAAACTTTGACCTGGATGCAGTGGGTAATCGAAGATCACGGGAGCTAAACGGCACTTCAACAAGCTACCAAACTAATAATCTCAATGCCTATACCCAAGCCGGGAGTACCCCTTGGCAATACGACGGCGACGGCAACTTAACGAATAATGGCACATTTTCCTTTGCTTATGATGACCGGAACAAGCTTGAATCCGTCGACGGCGGAGAAGATCTGGCAAGTTACCAATATGATCCCCTGGGCCGAAGAATTAGAAAGCAGGTAGGACAGGAGGTAACCGAGTTTTATTACGATGGGCAAAGGGTCATCGAGGAACATAACTCCGGTATGATTAGCAGCTATGTCTATGGCACCTGGATAGATGATGTGCTTCGGATGGATAAGTCCGGGGAGGTGTACTACTACCATAAAAATGCCTTGGGTTCCGTAACGGCACTTTCCAACCGAGTGGGTAAGGTTGTGGAGTACTACGAATACGATCCCTTTGGGGACGTAACCTTTTGGATGCTGCCTTTGGGGAAATTGCAGAGTCAACGGTGGACAATCCTTATCTTTTTACTGGAAGAAGGTGGGACGAGGAGATTGGTCTGTATTACTACAGAAACAGGCACTATGACCCGGTAAATGGCCGATTTCTACAAAGAGATCCATTGGGTTATGTGGATGGGATGGGGTTGTATGAGTATGTGATGGGGAATCCGGTGGGTTATTTGGATCCTTTTGGAAATGCCGCAATGCGTTTTCCGACTGGGGGAATGTGTATGCCTATTCGGCAATGTGAAGGACCTAGTTTACAAAATAAACCCAATTTTCCAACTGGAGGAATGTGTCAACCTTTAAGAGCTCCAACCGAAGAATATGCATATTTTAACGATCCGATGTTTTATATAAACGCAGGAATCGGTTTAGCATCTATTGAGGCAACAATAAAGGGAGGCTATCACCTTTCAAATGATATGTACCATTATACGAGAAGTTCCGGAAGATTACATTTCAAAGGTGGTAGATATTGGGAAAATAACATTACTTTAGATAAATCTAGGGCTGCAATTGAAAAAAGAGGGGGTGCATGGAGGCAAATAGGAACTAAGTTAGGATATGCTGGTATAGCTGTAACTACAGGAGATGCAATATTAAGCGGAGAGGTCAGAGCTTCTCAAGGGATAAATATTGCAGTAACAGCTTTCGCAATTGGCGTTCCAGGAGTAGGTTCTATTGTTGCAGGACTTTATTTTGTTACGGATTTTGGATTAACTCTTACTACTGGAAGAGGAATAGGAGATAGAATTGATTCAGTAACAGGTGGAACTTATCACATTTATAGAGGATTATATTAAACCAAAATCAATGAATTTCCCTGTTTATGACATATCACCATTTAGCTGGAATAAATATAGGATTAAAGAACACAATATTTTATACGAAAATCCATATACCGCTCTTACTCCAATTAATCGAAATAAATTTATAGATCGAATTAGAAATTTTCAGTTTGTTGATTCTAGCGGTATAATTTACAAAGTAGTAGCATTTAGAGTTCTTCCCAAAAAGGTCTAGCTAAGTTGCTTCCATTTTTGAGTAAAATAGAGTTTGAATTTGAAAAATAGATGAAGATTATTCAATTGATGAATTTAAAGATCTGCTTTTAAAAAGGGCAAGAGAGACGCAAAATATAAGACTTGAAGAAGTTGTAAAGAAGGCTACTTCATTCAAAGACATTTTAAATAGATTTACCTGATTCAGTTTACAAATTTATTGTTTTAGAGAGTTTTACATATCGTACAATAAGCTCAGTATTAATCTTGTGCCAATATGAGAATCGAACTAAGTATATTATTATTTTGCTTTCTTTTCATTTTGTGCTTTCGAGGTTTAAGCCAAGACTGTCCAGATGGAGCTGGCCCACAGGAGCCCTGCTATGCCTGTGGAGGGGAGGAAGAACCGCCTGAAGGAGGCGATGATGATCCCGACTATGAAATCCCCATCCTGGTAGCCATTGACCCCAACGATATCATTGGCCCCAAAGGCTATGGTGAGCTCCAATGGATTTCACCGGGGCAGCTATTGGATTATACTATACGCTTTGAAAATGACCCCGACTTTGCCACTGCCCCAGCTCAGGTTGTGAAAATCAACCATCCACTGGACAGCAATATCAATATTAACTCCCTGCGTCTTGCTGATTTCGGTTTTGGGGATTTTACGTTTAAGGTTCCATCAAATTCCTCCTTCTATCAGGGTACGCTGGATGTGACAGACTCGCTGGGTGTGCTTGTAAATGTCACGGCAGGCATAGATGTCAACCGCCGGGAGGCTTTTTGGATTTTTGAATCATTGGATCCGGCAACGGGGCTTCCTCCGGAAGACGCCCTGGTCGGGTTTTTACCTGTCAATGACACGACAGCCGTGGATGTTGCATCCGGGAAAATCGGCAAGGGAGAGGGGTTTGTTAATTTCACCGTTCAAGCCAACAAGGGCTTGGATCGGTTGGACAGCATATCCGCACAGGCGTTTATCATTTTCGATATTAATGCCCCGCTTGCTACGAATATCTGGGTAAACCATTTGGATCCCATCCCTCCAGTATCCCGGATTACTTCTTTGGAAGATACGGGGAATCAAATCTACCATATCCATACCGAGTCCGAAGATGAGGGATCAGGTCTGGAAACCTATGACCTTTACTACAGTTTAAACGGCGGTCCCTTACTACCGCTAGCCACTGATCTTCGGGATCAGTCCCTGTATGTCTTTGATACGGGAATCAAAGATAGTACCTATTGCTTTGCGACCTTGGCCGGGGATTTTGCGGGTAATCTGGAATCGTTTAAACCTTTGGGGGAACATTGTATCAATCTCTCCGATTCGCCTTTGCCGGAAATTATCTCTTTCTCTCCACCCAAAGGACCTGCGGGTACGGAGGTGACACTCTCTGGCAAATACTTTCCGGAACTACTTCGGTACTATTTAACGATAAAGAAGCGGAGTTTACCGTAATTGATTCCGAAACCATTCATGCTACCGTTCCAGCAGAAGCCGGGGATGGCCCCATAAAAGTTGTCAAAGAAAACGGAACAGCGATTAGCGGGGTGGATTTTGTGTATGAGGTTTCAGTTCCTGTTCTAAATCTACCGATTCTGGCAAGTTTTATTCCCGAAAGCGGTAAAGCAGGAACCGAAGTGACCGTTACCGGAAAGCATTTCACCGGGTCCACAGCAGTATCGGTCAATGGCAAGCCAGCTGAATTTGTTATCGTCAATGACGAAACCATTACACTGATAATTCCAGTTGATGCAGGTTCCGGCCTTATCGAGGTGACCAATGTAGACGGCACCGGAAGCTCAGAGGTGGAATTTGTTTTTGAAATTCCATCACCGGAGAAAAATCCACCATCCCTCACTGAATTTGCTCCTAGTAAGGGAATACCGGGCACAGAGGTTACACTTACTGGAAAGTATTTTACCGGGGTAACCAATATTAGCTTTGGCGGAACAGCAGCTTCATTTACCATTGTCGATGACGTGACGATTACCGCCATTGTGCCCGAAGACGCGGAAGATGGTCCGATTAAGATCGTGAATCCGAGATGGTGAAGTAAGTAGTGCAACGGACTTTACGGTGGAGGTTCCTGTTCCAGAAAAAACACCACCCGTGTTGATTGGATTTACCTCAAGGTCAGGGCGGTCCCGGTGTGGTGGTAACCCTTACTGGAAACCACTTTGCAGGAGTTACTGCCGTCTCCTTTAACGGAAAGCCTGCAACATTTACCATTGTAGATAATAATGTCATCACAGCCACTGTTCCTGCCGAAGCGGGTACCGGGCCAATACGCATCACCAATCCGGACGGTACGGTGAGCAGTACGACGGACTTTGTTTTTATAGATCCAATTCCCGAAAAAACACCACCTGTACTAAACAGTTTTGCACCGAACCAAGGCATTGCAGGCACAACAGTTACGCTAAGCGGAAAGTATTTCACGGGAGTAACAGAGGTGACAATCAATGGAAAATCAGCAGTCTATACGATTGTCAATGACGAAGCGATTACCGTAACGGTACCGAATGACGCCGGAACAGGTCCGATCACGGATCACCAATGTGGACGGCACAGTCATCAGTGCCACGGATTTTGTATTCGAGATACCAGCACCTGAAAAGACGCCGCCTATTTTATCGGAATTTACACCTGTTAAGGGTGGAGAGGGTGCTATAGTCACGCTGACTGGTAAATATTATACCGGCGTTACCAGTGTTACCATAAATGGTAAGCCAGTGGAATTCGACGTAGTGGATGACGAGACAATCAAAGTTACAATCCCAAAAGATTTGGGAACTGGACCGATTCTCATCACGAACTTGGATGGGACGGTTACAAGTGCCACTGATTTTGTTTATGATGAAATCACGGGGATCATTGTCAAACCCATGGAAAAAATCATCAGTCTCTTTCCCAATCCTACTACAGGGATTGTTTTCCATGACAACAACTACAGGACTCACTGCCCAAATGGTATGATAACCATCGTAGACCCCCAAGGCAAAAACCATTAAAACCATCGATTTAGGTAAGGTGCACAGCAGTGAGTTAACCGTTGACATCAGCTATGTTGCTGCCGGCATATATTTAGTTTATCTGGAAAATGGCAGGGAAAAATGGGTGCAAAGGTTGGTGAAGAAGTAGGATATTATTAACAAGAATATGGAGACAAAAGAGCTTGCCCTTTTGGGAGCAGTTACAGGAGTTCTATCGTTATTGTGGAATATTGGTTCTGGAATTTACAAATTTCTGATCGACAATAATCGACAATAGAAGATACTCCAAAAAGAAACACAGGAAAATTTAAAAAAATAGATATAAATTTTGATCAAACGAAGCATGAAAATTCTCATCCGGGCTCAAGTTATTGTTTATCCATTGAACTAATCAACAAATGTAAAAGGGTAATTATTGTCGATGTGATTGAATTTACAATTATTGGAAACGTTAATCAAATTCTTTTAAAAATTAATTCGGAATCATGGGTTTGTCGACTTTGAACTTAAACCGGATACAAAAGGTAAAAAGATTTGATTTGCATTGATAATAGTCAAGAATTAAGAGAAGCTCTTAAAGCAGGAATTGTAAGAATTGGAGTTAAAGATAAAGAAGGTGACGAATTCATAGGGATTGCAAAAATAAAATAAAGAATTAAATTAGATTTTGCGTACCAAAAATTTAGCATCAACCTTATCACACCCACTTATTCTTGGAATCGATAAAAAAGAGCCCTCATCCGCAAAACTAAAATACCCCACATTAGCAAAAATCAAATGGTCCAACATCGGAACCTCGTGGTATTTTCCGGCTTCTGCCAGTCTTCGTTTCAGCGTTCTATCCTGTTCGATTTTCCATAGTGGCTTGTATAGAATCTCGCCAAGAAAATCATCTCGGTGTGTGAGAATCTATTAATGCTCGATTTCTACAATAAGTCAGATTTTCCAAGATACAGTCCCTATACAGCTTTCTTGAAAACACATCTGCCCATCCAACCACTTGGAATGTGAAAAAGTACGGCATTTCCTGAACTCTTATTTGCTAGGGCCTCTCCTATAGGCAAAATGGTTCATTCTAGCAGAATACTGCCTGATTAATGATTCTAAGGAATGGCTTAGGTTTTGATACTTTTCAAACCTCTGCCAGACACTGTTCGAAACTTTGGACTCTTTATTACAAGAGGTTTTTAGTAAGCCATTGCCAAATGGCATATAAAGGGTTATGAATATAAAGTAGTTTAGGAATAAAAGGGTGTAGAGGATTCTACATCCAGCGAGGGTGTGTATAGAGCTGTAGATAAAATTAGTACCTTAATTGCATCTTATTTGTAATGAATGAAAATATTTTTTGATTGACAAAAAGGACACATTTTTATGGTAACTAAAGATAGAAGGAAAATGGACAAAAGAGGCAGAGAAGCAAATAATGGTGGGTCTTTGAAGTGAATGGTTAAAATCAACTCAAGGAAGTTGTTAGTGGTTTTTAGAGCTTGGACTTTGGGGAAGAATTTTTCTATTAGCGTTCTTATTTTTGTTTTTTTTTTAATATCATTTGCTGATTCACATCCGTATTTAGAATTTTGAGCATGTTTTTTTATGATAATTTCTCTTGGAATTGTTACTTTTATTTCTAGTTTTGCTAATCTTCAGAAAAAGACGGAGTTTTAAGAAGAATCTGCAAAAAGTAGTAGCTGATCCCAATCATTATAATGGCTTATTTTTGTGATTGCAATAGCAGCGTTTGCCATTGATAAAAATATGTCATTTGTTAGGAATATTTTAATCTAATTTTGGTGTTAATAAAAGAGGCTCCTGATTTTTTTTCTTAATGAGTTATAGAAGTTTGTGGTTTCAAATTAGACATTCATATACTTCACCCCATATTCAATCTAGTTGTTTTAGTACTACTTTACGGAGTTAAAATTACTTAGTTAAGAGCTCCAAAATTGCTATATTCAGGTAAATATAACGAATTTTAAACATTGACCGATTGAATGTGTAGCCCATGCTTTGTAGTTCTTTTTTTGAATTCTTAACTAAATTAGCTTAAAAATGAAGGGGCCATAAAGGCCCTCATCCGCATAAGCTAAAATAGCCCCACGTTTGCAAAATATTACGTGATCCAATACCGATATCCTCAAGATATTTCCCGGCTTCCTGACAGTTTTCGGGTCAGGTTCTATCCTGTTCGATTTTCCTGAGGTGGTTGTTAACCAAGATACCGGAGGCTAGGGGTCAAATGCTTTTTGAAGATTAGCTTGGATCTACCAGGTGACGTTGGTTCCTCCCGGAACGGGATCTTATTGGTTTCAGCAGCAGTAGGGATGTAAAAGTGCTCAACGGGTTCTCATAGAGGTCATGCATCTGTACACATCTTGGGGCAGTTGTTTTGATTTTCTTTCCGGTAGTTCAAAAGATCGATGAGTGGCTGAATAAAGCTCAGCGAAAGACACTGCTGCTGATGATAACATACAAATGCTTAATAGTAAACACTCAGCCTAGCCGAAGCAGAATATTGAAATGCAGACGAAGATGTCATTGACATTCAGCCACACTTGCACAAATACGATTGTTGTAAGACGCCTTTTATTTCCTATTTAGACTGCTTGGGACATCGCTGAAGTTATTTTAAAAAGTTACATAACAAAAGGAAATTAGCCTTCATTCTATCTCTTTGGGTAAGATTTTTTGAATAATACTTTTCTTAATAAAAGTCCGGAAAAGAATCCAAAAACAGTTGATATTAAAAACATTGCTAAGTGTCTTCAAAAAGTGATTTAGACGTGTCATTAAAACTGAACAACAATCCGCTATTTCAGAAGCTGGCAGTTTCGAAATCATAATAAATATGATCGGTAAAGGGAAGGATCCTTTCGACAACCTGGAACTGAAGAATTAAGTATAAAATTTACAGGAGTTTTCAAACCGACTTTGACCTCTCTTCTTTGCTTGGCTGCGTCCCACTGCCTGCTGGCAGGTAAAATAAAATAAGTGACTCTACTCGAAAACTATGATTTATGATTGCATTTGAAAGCTTGAATACTAGTTGAGCATTGAATGGATCATCCTTTGATAATTGAAGTAGTAAGGTGTAAAAATTATCTCTATCAATATTGAACTGAACTGGACCTGCTCGTATTTCTTAAAAAGATAAATACTTAAGCTATCTTGCAAATAAAGTTGCTTGTCTCTATTAAGATGATGTGAATGTCAGATGCACCTTCTGAAAAATTATATTTAAATGTTCAACGCTGAATCCTTCAGAAGAGCAGTATCTAAAGTTACCTTTGTGTTGCAAATTATCATCTGTTTGTATTTCAGTTGGAAGTGGCACTGATACTTGGTGAGTAACAGTTCAATATTGAGTACTGGCGGCGGCTTTTTTACCTGGTGCAGTTAAAGAAGTATATTGCCAAAGGGCCAAGCATGCAGAAAAGTTATGATAACTAGCCATCGCCAAAAAGCCTTGACTCTATTTTTTGACATATTATTGGTTTTTTTGGTCTGGTTCAGTCTTTTCTATTAAAAATAAGTTCTTTACCTATTTTTCATGGGGCTAAAGACTTTTATGTAGTGTTCAGTTGAAGTTTTTTGGTTTCGATCTATTTTCTCTATTCACGGATTGTTTTAGAAAATGTTTTCCAGGTCGTCTAGATCGAAGCGTCAGGTGGGGGGAATTTCACCCCTACAGCCCACAGAACTCCCGAAAAACGTGGGACAGGCAGTGCGTGAGACTCTCACCTCACACTGCCTGCCCCGATTCATCGGGGGCTCTTCATACCAACAACCACTTAAAGGTAATGCACTAATTTGATCAATTAGCGGTGGTCTTGCTTCTTTTCCATAAATCCTCCCTGAATGAACAAGGTTGTAAATGAAGGCGAAACATGGTATGCTCCCTACCCGCATACCTCGCTCAAATGTCCTCCCGGACATTTGCCGTGCTCCTCCCATTACAGAAGCTTCAGCACTACTACGAATAAGTCTGCCCCCTACACCTCTTCCACATTCCCTGAAAGTCTGCTTCCTCTTTCGATTTTACAGAGCGTTGTAGAGTTCACTTGTTCCTTGAAATGGCCTGTACAGCGTTTCCCGTGCACGGGACAGGCTCTGCCAACTTTACCCCGGATGCGGTGTGGCCAGTATCTTCCGGACGCCCGCCACACTTATCACAGATACAACCGTAACTACCTGTTTTTCACATCATGATTTGCTTTCTCGAGACTTCATCGTTGGTTCATTTTCATTCAGCTCCAATGTACATACCTACAGGGATCATTGTCCCCGTTTTTCCTTAACCGTTCACCACACCAGAGTTTCCGCCAGATGCAGCGTAAGGCGGTTTGATGGCTGCTCCGGCAAGCCGCCATCGGAGGGCCTATCTATTGGTTGCCCAATAGTCCTCCATCCATTTCAAAGCATTCAGCCCCAAGGGGCTGATTCAAGTCACACACGGTCCGCAGTTAAGAAACGGGGCTCTTCGGAGCGATTACCTGTCCACTGAAAGGAAAGACGCCACGGAGAACGAATCATTCGTAAACCACTGACCGCCCCATGTTTTCTTATGTGCTATTGCGCACAGTTTTTCATCATTTCTACTTTAATTTTATCATATCTGAATGCAATCTTGATTTTCCAGCTCTTTGTCGGTCTTAGATGAATATTCAACTTCTTGGTCTTGCTGAATCATGAGAACCAATTATATTCAGGAATTATCTTAGTGTCACCTCCTCTGCATGAAAGCAAGTCCTTTATTGCAAAAAGTGAGTCTAAGGATTCGTTCATTTTTAGAGGATAGCTTTCAAATATTAATTTACATTGCTTTGTGTCACAATTAATTTGTAAATTTTCAAATATCTGATTAAATACTTTTTTCAGGAAGCTTTGTAGTCGAATTGGTATTTACCTTGCAATTGTTGAATGGGGCCATTTTGTCAGGATCAACCCGAAACAGTCCACAGAACTGAAGTATAATATCCTTGTCTAAATCGGCTAATTCAACACTACTGAAATGTATGTTGTGAAACAAATCAAAGTGGTCGAATAACCCCTTTCGTTCATTTTCCATTCTCGATAATAATAACATGCAAATGAGCAATTTCTCAAATATTGTTCAGCTTCTCCTGATACAATTACAGGCCCCGGGTCACCTGTGACCATTGCTTTAAATAGTTCTTCAAGAAAATTTAAATCTATAGATAGATTTTCCTTTTCGTGTTCTTTCTTTGTTTCTTAAGACAACGGCTCTACCGTCATTAACAATTTCAACAATCCTGTCCGATTGAACGTTTTTCAATATCGAACTTAGTATAATGAAAGCACTCAGATTGATTTGTGATTTTTCTATTCTAGTCATTGTCTCTGTTCAAAATTGTGCATAACACTTGTATATACGCAACTCTCCTTTTAAAATATTGCGTCTATATCTTCTTTGTCCATCAGATTCTTTGGGGTTTCTAATACCAATATAGCGATTTTGTCTATAGTAGTCAGAGATGCCGTGATTTTTTGTAGGTAACAAGTCAATGAGTCTATAAATATAAAACCGTTTGTAGTCGGTTGTAAACAGAAATAGCCCTTTTAGGCTACTTACCCAATTGGGTTTCCAATTCAATTTACCAATCGGCTTCTCAATTACCCCCTACGCCATCGCCACCGCAAGCCCCATTTATTTTTTTAGAAAAGTTGGGTCATGCAGTAGAATCTCTCGCCTTTAAAGATATGGTTTTCTTCCAATGTAAAAAATACCCTAATGGGGGTATTTTTTAATAGTGATTATTGCTTTTATATAAAATAATATTGGGATAAGCACTTTTGGTTAGCCGCAGCAGTTTAAAAATTACTAGGCCTTCAATTTTTTAGTGACTTCTCAATTGACTTGGCAAAAAATAAAGGCCTATAAAAGGCCTTCATCCACAAAACTGAAATATCCCACGTTCGCAAATATCACGTGGTCCAAAACCGAAACTTCAAGGTACTTTCCGGCCTCTGCCAGTCTTCGTGTCAGCGTTCTATCCTGTTCGGAAGGTTTTAGATTTCCTGACGGGTGGTTGTGAACGAGGATGATTCCGCAGGCTAGGTGGTCAAGTGCCTTTTTAAAGATTAACTTTGGATCTGCCAAGGTTGCGTGGGTTCCGCCTGAACTGATTTTGTGGAATTTCAGAACCTGGTTGTTTCTATCCAAAAGCATGATGTAAAAGTGTTCTACCAGTTCGTCATAGAGGAAAGGTTTCATGAAGTTGTACGCATCCCGGAACAGTGAATCCTGATTTTCCGGTCGGGCTGCTCAAACATCCGTCTTCTTCCAAGTTCGAATGAGGTGACTAGTGCAGTGGCTTTGGCGTACCCAATCCCTGCTATTTTAAGCCATCGTTCCATATCCCATCTGGCCATTTCTGAGAGCCGGAAGTCTGCGAGGGCTAGTATTTCCATGGCTTTGTCCAAGGGTATATTTGCTATGGCTGCGATAATCTGATAATCTGTCATGGCGGACTTTCCTTATTGTAGAGCATCTCGGTGGGTTCCGATTTTTCATGATGTACTTACCAAGGGTGCTGGAGGGCTAAATGAGGGATAAGCCCATCACATGGGGAGATTTCCTGTTCCCTGCTATATGTTCCGGATACCTTCGCACAATCCCGTTACCAGAAATGCATGTATTCAAATGACGGAACACAAGATTAGATCGTTCATGGAACGTCATACAGTTGTCAAAGCAACTTGTAGTCGCACCTTGGTCGTGTGAAAGCCTCAACTTAAGCTATTAAGCTCAGGTCGGTCTACTCATATTGATAGCATTTTTTTATTTCTAACTCATTGTTGTCGCTAAAATGTGCAAAAATTCAGTGTCTGTCTAAGAGTTTCCAAATCCTTTTCCTTTATTGTGTCAGGGTTAAAGTGCATAATTTCATTTCTAATTTGTCTTGTACTTTCTAGCATTTCAATGAATATTTTCCTGTCAATTTTTAAATCTAACTTTTTGAAAATATTCTCATTCTCAATAATTCTTACATAATGACCAAATGATAAATCGTGTAGATCAGAAATTGGTTTGTCTAACTTGCTTGAATCTAATACAACATTAATTTCCTCCAATGAAAGTTTTCCATCTAGAAGCTTTCTAATGTGGTTTTCTATTTGTTCTAAAAGAAGAAATGGTTCTGATAAAGTAATAAATTGTTCCCCAATATCAGTTACTGTCACAATGCCACATATTGTTTTGTCCCTTTGTTGAACCAAAACTACTTTTCTTCTAAAACAACTTTAACGGCTTTAAATAATGGTTCGGAAAGGCTTAAGACTGTTACATCTTCTTTACAATCAGTTACTTTTTGGCAATTTTTTCCTAAGGAAATTGCTATTCCAATTGACTTCCAACTTATTATTCCTTCCACATCTTTTTCCCTGACATTATTGGCAATTGTGAAAAACTATGCTTTATCATTAAAGTTGTTGCTTCAACCACGCTTGTATCTCTATTTACCGTAATCAGACCAATCTCTAATTCATTGTCCTTAATGTTGTTAATGTTAGCCGCTTTGAGCAAACTTAATCGAGGAATAGGGTCAAAATCACTATCGTCTGGCACTTTTGCTGCTGATAATTTTGGTTTAGGACTTACCTCAATGTTACCATAAAATAAGCACTTCCAAATTCTGGGTTTGCAGTCAACTCGTATTTTTTAACAAGTTGTTTATTGCAAGAGTTACTCTCCATCCCCTTCTCCCAACTCCATATTTTATTAAAATTATCCTTGGAGTTGTCGTAACAGGTTTTTTATTCTGTTGTATTTCTGAAAAAAAGGTTTCTAATATTTTACTCATTCAGTTTCGCTTTTATTTTCATATTGCTATCCAACGGTTCGAATATGCGTATTGCGGGATTTCAAGGCACTTCAATGTCAAACCGCTACTTTGTTTATTAAATGCTCTAATGTTCAAATTTATCAAAACTCCCGCATTACATATACTTATTGTTAGCGAAAGTTATTTTGTTCTTTTCTTTTAATATAAATTCTTGATGAGAAAGCTCAAGTTTACTAGATTTAGCCTCAATGATCTTGATTATCTTAAGTTTAATTTCATTGAAGATCGTCTTATTAAATTTTCCATATTTGTCCTGATTTCCACCACCACCAATTGACTCAAGAATTTCTAGCTTATCAGATTCCGAAATATTTTCCCAAACAGATGGTTTTATAAACCAATGAGTAGAGTTGAATATCATCCAACTCTCAACTTTATTGATAAGCTGTAAACCACTATTACAATTACTCATATATGCTTCAAGTTCTTTCTTGTATTTCTTGACTGATGCAACAAAAACGTAGGTTCTATTTGAAAATGGAAGAACATTAAATATTATATCTACTTTTTTTGCTTTATTTTCTAATTTCATAGTAAAGCTACCCTTCCCAGCAAGCGCCACAGGTATAACTTCAGGGAACTCGATAAATTCATAGGCTAATTTTTGAAATTTATTCTTTTTAATGTCGTTAAGGATTGCATCATGAAGTTTTAATAAACAATCATTTAAATGTGCCTTTCGCTCTAGTAATTGCTTATTTGAGTTTGTAAGTCTTTTATCTTGTCCTTTAAAACACAAAAGATTTAAAATTAATCTTATCTATATCGGTATATTTTCCTTTTAGTTTTTGTTCAATTATACGCAGAAATTTTTATACTTCTTAACGCTTTATAATTTTCAATATGATTGGTTTCTAATTTAATTTCATATTGTGCTGCAACAATTTCCCGACATATGGTTCGATATAATTGCAAGTCTCAAATGTTTCATGGTTTGAATGTCTTTTATACTTTCAAAACCTTTGAAGATGTTTTTCATGCTGGTCGCAATAACTCGGGAATGTTGAAGCCTCATTTACTCCAATTGGCTTTAGTATTATTTTTCCTATTTTATCATCAAATGACGGTGTTAAAAGATGTCCATTTTCTGATATTGCCATAATCGAAGCTGATTTCTGAATGGTATGAGATTTGGCAATGCTTTTATTTTTACATCCTTTAATAATACAGATTTGAGTCTTATTCCAATTTTTTAAAGAAAAGATACCTTTATATTTATATTTCCTTGTCTCATTCTCATCTCTCAAAATAACTTCTTCATCTTCAACAAATTCGTCTATTGCCTTTTCAATTGCAAGCTCAATTTCTTTTGGTAATTTCTGACTCATTTTTATTCTTATTATAAATTCTCGCTAACACTCGTTATAGATGCAACTACGGTTTGTCTCTAAAGTCTATATTGACTTTGTCCAAAGAGTTCTAATGATTCCCGCTACTAAACTAACGATTTTACTCTTCGATGCTAGTGACTTCTCAATTTTATCGGAAAAAGGAGTGATTATTCCCTAAATATATAACCATTTTCTTTGTGTTTTGTTATTGGATACATTACCAATAAATATACCACAGACTTCTCAATCCCCTACTCCATATGCGCTGCAAGCCCCATTCAATTACTTAAAAACTTGGGCAATGCAGTAGAATCTCTCGCCATTAAAAATATGGTTTTCTTTCAATGTAAAAATACCCTAAAGGGGGTATTTTTAATAGGTAATTAAAGGATTTATTCAATATAATATTGGCAAAAGCACTTTTCTGGCACCCACAACAGTTTAAAAATTATTTGGCCTTCAATTTTTCAATGACTTCTTAATTGACTTGGCAAAAAAAGAAGGCCTATAAAAGGCCCTCATCCGCAAAGCTAAAATACCCCACGTTTGCAAATATCACATGGTCCAAAACCGAAACTTCCAGGTACTTTCCAGCTTCTGCCAGTCTTCGTGTCAGTGTTCTATCCTGTTCAGAGGGTTTTAGGTTTCCCGAGGGGTGGTTGTGTACTAGGATGATTCCTGATGCTAGGTGGTCCAGTGCCTTTTTGAAGATTAGCTTTGGATCTGCCAGCGTTGCGTTGGTTCCTCCTGAACTGATTTTCTGGAATTTCAGAACTTGGTTGTTTCTATCCAGCAGCATAATGTAAAAGTGTTCTACCAGTTCATCGTACAGGAACGGTTTCATGCAGTTGTACGCATCCTGGGAACAGTGGATCTTGATTTTCCGGTCGGGTTGCTCAAACATCCGTCTTCTGCCCAGTTCGAATGAGGTGACTAGTGCCGTGGCTTTTGCGTATCCTATGCCCGCTATTTTGAACCATCTTTCCATGTCCCATCTGGCTAGTTCTGAGAGCCGAAAGTCTGCGAGTGCCAGTATTTCCCTGGCTTTATCTGCGGGTATGTTTGCGATGGCTGCGATAATCTGATAATCCGTCATGGCGGACTTTCCCTGGTTGTAGAGCATCTCGGTGGGTTCTGATAATTGATTAAAACGTTTCATAATGTGCTTACCGAGGGGCACTGGAGGGCTAAATGAATGATAAGCCCATCCCTTTGGGAGTTTTTCGCTAAGCAAAAGGAGGAACGGAATAAACCACGTCAGTCGGTCACATCCTATTATGCCGTGGTTGCTCGGAACACATGAAGCGCTCCATTCGGATGTATGTGAAAAAATAGCCCTAAATTTGTTGATTCAGTGGTAAGGCTACTCTTCTAAATAGCGCTTTTGCAGAAAGTTTCTTTGCGTAGGGAATAAGAAAAGTGCTGTTGGACTCCAGATACTATTGTTAAGGAATTCAAAATGGCCTCTGTATATTTTGTTTTTGGCATGTTTTATAGGAAAAAGATAAAAGGATATTTGAAATTTAATTAGAAATGATATATTTGGTCCGAAATTATGGTCGGTTTTTATGGGCGCAAAGAAGGTTTGAATGGAAAGGATAATTTGGTTATCGAAAATCCTCAGAATTCCAATGAAATTATACCTTGGTGGATTTTGTCTCTGATTTTAGGTCTTTCAATTTTTTTTCTATTCATATTGTATTTGTCAACTTCCTCAATAAACTTGGTCGTCATTGAAGTAATTCTAGGTTTAAGTTCTTTTGTAGTGGGTATTCTATTGGGATTTATTTTTGGTATACCTAAATCTTCTATATTCAATCAGAATGATTCTCCACCATTCTCTCCAAATTCGAATCAAAGTGATAATTCGATAGAAAATTCTAGCCTAAGGTATCAGCCTAGTACAAACCTTGAGCAAATTTCGGATTGGTTAACAAAAATCATTATTGGTATTGGCTTAGTTGAATTTCCGTAAAATTTTAGATTTGCTTTTGAGTATTGGTGAAATGGTAGATTCCAATATGAATCAGTCTATACCTAATGTTGAGGTTCTTACTATTAGTGTGATATTGATTTTTTTGGTTTTAGGATTTATTTCAAGTTATCTGTGGACAAGGATATATTATGGTGGAATTCAGATGAATGCAGATAGGGGATAAATGATTCTCTAATGAGAATGAATAGGTCTATACAACACCAAGATCAAAAGATTGCAAATCAAAAGTCAGAAATTGAGGAGTACCAAAAGATAACAGATTTATTGTCAAAAGGAGATTTTGTCAAGGCACAAAATTTAACTTCAACAAATGAGATGACCGTAAAGGATTCTGCAGAGATACAGATCGCTGAGAGTGAATGGACTGCTGAACTCAGACAGAAGGTGGAGAATTTAAGGTTAATGGAGGAAAAATGGGACAGTGATCCAGCTCTGAATTATTTCCAGATGCTAAACCGGAAATGAACGGAAGAAAGTTAATTGTGACAATTATCTCACGCCCTAAGTACGACGCCGATTCTGGCCTAATTATATCAGCAGAGAGTTGTTGATGTTGGAGGCGAGCAGCCATTAATTGGCATGATTAGCTTTCTATTTCATCCCACCTATAAAGAGCGTGTTGTAAAGGTTCCTGTTAGAAACAAAAAAGCTGAAATAGGATTTTATTCAGAAGGGGCCTTTACCCTAGTAGCAATTGCTGATATGGGAAAGACGATTCTCTCTTTGACTTAGCCAACCTAAAAGATGCTCCCGATTGGTTTAAAGGGCAATGATAATTGCTTATCTAGTTTAATCCCCACTCTTATGAAAATTCACTATTTGCTAGTTTAATTTTATCTTTATTGGTATGATACGCTAGGCTTTCGTGGATGGAAGAATAAAAGAACCTGAAGCAGGTACCAAAGGTATATGTCCCGGCTGCAAAGGTAAACTTATCGCTAAGTGCGGCTCTATCAAAATCCATCATTGGGCCCATCAACGGAGTGTAGATTGCGATATGTGGTGGGAGCCAATAACTCAATGGCATATAGAATGGCAAAATAACTTCCCCTGGGATTGGCGTGAAGTGATCGTTCGGCATGAAGGATCAGATAAATTCCATCGAGCTGATATACATACGCCTGATGGATTGACGATTGAGTTTCAACATTCCCCATTGGCTATAGAAGAACTAGAAAAAGAAATGCTTTTTATCATAAATTGATTTGGATAGTAAACGCCAAGCGGTTCAAAGAAAACTTCTCAATTCTAACAGCTATACCGAACCCCAATTCTCAGTTACTAATAAATTATAATTTTGTAGTTGATAGCAATGGGTTAACCAGTGAGATTCTTTTCCAGCTAAAGGATGAATTAAAAATACATGGCCCAGTCGTTAAAAAGTTTAGTCTAAAGGATGAGGAACTTAAAGAGGTTTTTGACGAGTATAATGAAGCCGAGAAAATATACTATCTTTTGACTGGAAGTATAAAAAGCTGTCATGGCTTGATTCAAATGCACCCGTCTTTTTGGATTTCAGTAGTGAGGACTTATACTGGATAAAGAAAAGGAAGCAGGTAGGAATTCCACTGACTTATTTACAGCTTGTAAAGAAGCGAGATTTTTTAATGAAATATACAAAATATAATATGGGCTAGCGAGGGCTTTAGTTGCGTTTAAGCTCTAAAAGTTCGTAGTCAAAACCAATGATCACCCCTCACCTTATGTTAGTACGTATCAGGCATTCGTCAGAGAATCTCTTTTCGGGCAATATCTTCCGGAAAACTTCGCGTACATCCAATACGTGATATGCAGGTATCAAAAAGGCCGGTAGAGTATTTTCATCTAGAAGCATTACATCAATAATTTCCTTCATTCCATCATAATTGCTACAGCATCTGCAAATGATTGATTGATGATATCGTATTTCTCACCTAATGGCCGAAAGTTCCCTTCGATGCATGCTTTGGTAAAGGTAACCACTTCCAGATGTTTTTGGCCATTCAGCAAAACGTTGAAAGCACCGTTACTTAATAGGTAAAAGGCATCATTATCCATTAATGGATCCAAAGCCATTCCTTGTAGAAATTCCACAACCGTTTTGGCCGAGCGCAGAGTTCCGGAAACCTGTAACGAGCAATTGTTAAGACAGTCTTCAAAGAAATTTGGCTCTTTCCTTCTTTTCTTACGATATTCACTTAGCAAGAGCTCGTTGCTGATAGACATGCCGATATATCTGTTTTTTACAAGCTCGTAGAAATACTCATCACTATTACTCAATTTGAGCTTTACATAGAGCTCAGTGCTAATTACCTGCCCACTGGATATTGGGAAAAGCTTATAGTATAGGCGATCTTCAGACAATAAAACCCTGCTTGCGTTTTCATTTATTAACGCAATATTTTCGACGAACAGAAGAAACAAAACATTGTCTTCCTTCAATTCTAGCCGAAGTTCATTTTGATAGTCCTGAATTTACCGGCATTTATTTCAACTTCACAGTGCCTGTCAATCAATCAGTACACTTTGATAGTACGAAATATTACGCAAGGCACGCTTCGGATCTTTTTTCTGCTTTTATACCTGCGAGTGATGTTGGCGGATATAGTTTCATTAGGCCAGTCCGATTCCTCTTTTATGGCTGATTTTATGTATTGAACCAAACCATTGGCGATTACAAACTTTTCCCCATACTTTTTGCCAGTGTTGTTAGTTATCTGATGCAGAATTATCAAAGAAGAAAAGTCTAAAACAAATTGCGGCCTTTCAGGTAAGACAATATTACTATAATGTTTTAAGGGAGTTTGTAATATTCCATTTTTTTATAAACAAGATCAAAGTAACCTCCGAAATAATTTGACCTATAGCCTCTGATTATTACTTCTGTCAATGAAATTTTGTGAAGATAATATTCTGAAATTGCCGCATTGATTAAATTTGAATCCTCTGATCCATCGGCTCCGAAAAGCAATATTAAATTTTCCTTTAATGCATCGGGATCATTGCTGGGAAGTTCAAATGAGTGGAAGGGTAATCCGGAATACGGACTTTTCTCAACTTGCTAGCTTTATTTGCCAAAATAAATAATGGTATTTGTCCATTATTCGAAGGATTTCGATGGTATCCAATTCCTTCCGTAATTTGGTCCTGTACCGAAACTCTGTCTCCTTCCTTTGTTCCAAGTTAGTTTTGATGACAAAGCGTTCCCTTCCACAATCTTGACTTCCTCCACTTTTCCTTTGCGGGAATATTTAACATAGTGGCTAATACCTACTTTTTCCGGGATTTTAAAAAATCATTTGGGATTTTGGTTGTGGATAGAAAATAATCTATTCGGGCAGGAATGTTTTCCAGGGTCTTTGGCTTTTTCATAAAAGGGAGATCAAGAGCTTCTTTATAACCTCCATTTTCAATCAAGACGTTAGTTATTATTCTGACATGGTTTAAGTCATTGATACCGATCTCTAAGAGCTTGCTGATGCTTTCCTTAAGTTGACTCGCTTTATCAGTTAAATCAAGTATACTTATGGAAAGGACTTTTGAAGTTAAGAACCATTCATCATTAGGTTTTACTTTTAATGAAAATTCTGCTATTTCATAGAGCACTTTTCCCAATTTTGAAGTCTCTGATTGAGTTCAATTTCAATTTTTAGGAACACTTCGTTGAATGAGCAATTCTTTTCTCCAATTCTCTAGGGCTAAAGGAAGCTTTTTGTGATTGGTCTTCCGATTCTTTTAATGTTAATATATAGTACTGAAAATCTCTAGATTCGAAATCATAATGTATGTAATCGCTCAAAGCAATTTATCGCAGATTCGTATTTTTCTATTAAAATGTAACAGTATGGGAGGAAAAACCGGATGTTTGTTTCTTTACTAATTATTTCAGATCTCAATACTGTTTAATTGAGTTAAAGTATCATCTAAACTCTCCCCTTTCAGAATCCTATGAAATTCAATGTCAAAATTTTGAAGCTAGGAGGATCGGATTCAATTTTTCTGAAAAACCGTTCAAAATCAAAAGCATCTAATTTACCGAATTCAGATAATAAATCTATAATTGTAATTACAATATTACAATTTAAATCGTCTATTATATTCAATCCTCCTAAGAAATCCGATGCGGTTCTAATATAGCTGTCGACATCTCTTTTTTCGCTAAACAAAATAGTTCCAAAGAACCAATTCAAACGATTTACTCTCAAAGGAATTTATCACCTCCAAAGCCTCATCGGTTTCTCCGGAAAGTTGTAGACAATTTGCCAGCATTACCCCTAATAAATCTTTTGACATCCCAATTTTGAAACAAACGCCTCATTGTTTTTAGTGCTTCAATTAGTTGCTATAGAGTGTGTGATCTAAATAGCAATGATAGAATTGGAGAACATTTCTGTTAGCTTTTATTTCAGATTCGGATAGCTGATCTAAAAAATCGCCTAATATCTGATTAATTTTTTCAAGTTTAGAAGGGTCTCGTATCGATCCTGATATAAAAATCAAAGTAATGGTGGCTGCAGCCATTGGTGGACAGTGGTTTCTATAAAAATAGCCTGTCCTTGTAATTGCCATTTGTAAGAGGTGATTTGGAGTATCCAGATAGGTCTTTGAAAAATTCATTTTTGATAGACGGGTACCTTATTTTGAACCTTGGCATCGGTAATCGTTGTAAAATAAACAATTCTTTGAAATGTTGGGTCTTTTTTACAATACTGGGCGCATTTTCAAATCTCTTTTCCAAATCTGGTTCATCTGGAAAGAATTACTTTGACAGCTGATGCCATGGGATTATACTCATCTTCTTGAAGTATTTCATTTGCTAATTCAAGCGATTCTTTTGGTTGATTTAGTTTGTTGTAGGAAATGCACGCTTTTTCTCTTATTTCTAAAGGAGTAGGATTAAGGTTTTTGCTTTGATGAAGCATTGATAGGCTTCTTTGGTTTTACCTGTTAGTTCATAACATTGAGCTTTCAGAAACTCCAAGTAGGATCTTAGTGATTTGGATGGTTGGATTTTGTGCTCTTTGAAACTTTCTTCTAACGCTGTGAGATGCTTTATAGAAGACTTAGGTTTAAGATGTTCGATATCTTCCTTATATAATGCTATTTGCCTTTTCCACTCAGCTTCTAATATATAATTTGATTGAGGTAAACTGATTTCTAACAATTTATCTACCTTCTGATCTATATCAATCACTTTCTTTTCAATATTGGAAAGGAAAGTAAGCTCTTCCTTAAATCTTTCAAAGGTCTTTAATTTCTTTGAGATAGTTGAACGCACTTTGAAACTCCGCTATAGCTTTATCAAATTCGGTAAAATCCATCTCAAACTTGTCTTTTTCGCAGAAGACGGAAGATCGATTTATCGCTTTTGGGTTTGTAAGACTTTGTTTAAGCTTGGACTTTAAACTTTCACGAAAATTTTTCTGATAGAAGAATTGGGGCTCCATTTTTTAAAGCCTTCTTAAAAGCTTCTTTTATTTCCTTCTCAACAGTTTCTTGAGATTTATTGAATATTTCAAGAGCTATTCCAGCAGCTATACTAATTGCAAATGACGATAATGCTTCCATCTTATTTATATTATTACTGTAAATTTCGGATGTCTAAAGATAAAGCCAATTCATATTCAGTCCTTTAATATTGCTTTGCTATAATTCAACAAGCTCCTTCAAACCATGGATTTTATTTGTTAATAAATTTTTTGAAATCTAGGAACGATAACATCTAAAAAGTCCTTTATGATAATCTTTTCGGTGTCTGCATAAGAATTGAGACCCAAATTTTGATTTCTAGACGGGCCCCACTTGCTTTACCAAGGATATTCCCCTTTTGATGAACAAAGTAAGGGATGGGTTGGCGTAGAGGTTAATATGTCAACATTGAAATCGACTTCCCATCAATTACGCAAAGAAATTTAAAGTAAGCAGTCTTTCTGCTCTATGGAAATACGCAATCTATACTGAACTTTGGTAACAGCTTGTCAACCTCTTCCGCTGTCTACACGTCACGACATATATTGGTAGTTTACATATGTTGACCATATCAATGCCCCCCATATCTGACGTTGTTGTGCAATCGACATTCTTCACAGAATCCCTTTACGGGCTATATTGTCTGGATAGCTCCGTACACTCGCGTTGCCATAAATGCATGTATCCAATTGATGGGACCTAGAGGTTTGTAGTTATGGAAGGTTCAATGGTTAGCCAGAGCGACATATGTATGAGGGCGTGATCAGCTTGGGCTTATGGCGTCCGCCAATCCACTCCATCGGCAGAAATAATTAGTCTCTAAATAATTTGTCCTGTATGAGTGAAACCTTATACAATCTAAATATTCCAAAATATTTATCAAACCTTCAAACTCTTGCTCGAAATTGTTTAGATCTTTTTGTTCTGATTATACCATTCTGTACAATCGGAACTTGCATGAACATTCTTATGGCGATTTCTGACTATTTCATTAAGGAAAGTAATGTCACGTTCGGAATATTTCCCATTATTTTTTTCCAGAAAGAATATCAAAATTCAATTTAGTCTGGAACAACTCTCTTATATTTTTATATTCAGGATTGTTGAATCCTCTTAGTTCTTCTTCCAAATTCTGAAGATCGCCAGTTGAATCACCAGCATTGCATTGGCAATTGTAAACAATGTGCTTAACAGACCCTTCAAGGAATCTTGTTGCCATTACGTAAATTGTTACATTTAATAGGCTTTGGATTTTTATTGCTGCATGGGATTCTGTTTTATTTTTTCTTAACAGCTTTTATACTCGTCTCTAAATTTTGCTTAAAGGTTTCTATATCAGGTGAATCAAAAGGCATAGCTGCTTATTTTAAGCCCTAATAGATAATTTCGGGCAACTGCAATTCTACCCTTCACACTAGTTTCTGAAGATGTACCTGAAGAAACATATTTTAAAAATTCTTCATCTTGAATTAGTATGGAATGCTTCTCATCAAAATCTGAGATACTTTTTTTTTCTAATAGAATTTGAGCAACTGAAACCATTAGTGCATCACAAACCGGTTTATTAACTGTCCTAGTGACTTTAAAAGCATTGACGCCCACTTCCTTATTTATTATTTTTGTGGTATTCTTAAATATTTCGCCATTGACGGAGCTAGCTTTATTTCCTTTTTGATAATTACTTAGGAACTCTCTCATGGATGGCTCATAGGTAGATAAATTATTAAGTAAAGCGTAAAATCTTAGTATGAGTTCGACATCTCTTAATCGCCGATCAGGATAATTTTTACCCAGCAAATTCCTCCAAGATGAATCTAAATTTAGATCAATTAATAAATTATTCAATGTGCCATTATAAACACAATTTCTGATTTCTTGGTCCGGTTAAGGACATGCCACCAGTATTAAGTCGATGAAAGATATCATGCACAACTCTAGGATTTGAATCAATATCCTCAATCACCGTTGTGTTAATTACTGCATTTCTAATCCTTCGTTTATATTTTCATCTAGTTCCAAGTATGTTTTCTCATTCCAATCACGACCTTCTAATTTTTTTTAATGTAAATGTCTGCTCCTTTCCATTAGTCTTAAATTTACCATATGATATAATAGTAGGCTGATTTTAGACGTTGTTGGCCATCAATTTACCTTATATGTTTCATCTTCTTTGCTTTTTCCAGGAAAATACTGGGTATAGGAAGACCTATCAAAAGAGAGTCAATAAAAAGACTTGCCCTATTTATGTCCCATACAAAATCTCTTTGAAATTCAGGCTTTAAGTCTATTTCTTCATTTTCAATTTTGAATTTTAAAACTTCAACCGTATTAGCTACAGTATATAAGAAACAATCTTACTAAGTTCTTCAGTAGAGGACTCATCTACCTCTTCGACTTCATCATTTTGAAATTCAATTTCAGGGCTTATATTTTCAGTTTCCATAATGTTTCAATATAAAATTAGCTTCTTAGTTTTCATCTGATCGTAATTACCTCCAACACTTGAATTTACGCAACTACCACTACTCTATTGCGTCTATATTTTCATTGTCCACAGGAGTTTCAAATACACTTTAACGACATTGTTTTCCAAAACTAGAGGTATCGTGAGTTTTTGTGGGTAATGACAGCAATGAAGCTGTTAAATTTAACCTTCTGATGTTGTCCACAATCGGATATACTCCTGTTATCCCAAAAGCACTAAAAGATATTCAAATTAATTTGTCAATCGACTCCTTGATTTCCACCACGCCTCCGCCACCGCAAGCCCCATTTATTTCCTTGGAAAGTTGGGTGATGAAGTAGAATATCTCGCGTTTAAAGATATGCTTTTAATCCAAAGTAAAAAATACCCTAATCAGGGTATTTTTCTACTGTGATTACAGATTTCATTCAAAATTATATTGGTAAAGCATTTTTCCGGTACCCACAATAGTTTAGAAATTATCTAGCCTCCATTTTTTTAAGAATCCTTAATTGATTTGGCAAAAAAAGGCCTATAAAAGGCCCTCATCCGCAAAACTAAAATACCCCACGTTTGCAAATATCACATGGTCTAGAACCGAAACCTCTAGGTATTTTCCCGCCTCTGCCAGTCCTCTTGTCAGCGTTCGGTCCTGTTCGGAAGGTTTTAAGTTTCCAGAGGGGTGGTTGTGGACTAGGATGATTCCTGAGGCTAGGTGGTCGAGAGCTTTTTTGAAGATTAGCTTTGGATCTGCCAGGGTGGCGTTGGTTCCTCCTGAACTGATTTTGTGGATCTTCAGAACTTGGTGGTTTCTGTCAAGCAGTAGGATGTAAAAGTGCTCCACGGGTTCGTCATAGAGGTAAGGGTGTTTACGCAGCTGTACGCATCCTGGAGAACAGTTGATTTTGATTTTGTTTTCGGGTTGTTCAAACATCCGTCTTCTTCCCAGTTCAAAGGAAGTTACCAGTGCGGTTGCCTTCGCATATCCTATGCCTTCAATTTTCAGCCATCTTTCCATATCCCATCTGGCCAGTTCTGAAAGTCCGTGAAGTCTCATGAGTGCCAGTATTTCCCTGGCTTTGTCCACCGGGTATGTTTGCTATGGCTGGCGATAATCTGGTAATCCGTCATGGCGGACTTTCCCTAGTTGTAGAGCATCCCTGTGGGTTCGGATAATTGATTAAAACGTTTCATGATGTACTTACCGACTTTAAATCTCCTGGCGCTGGAGGGCTAAATGAATGATAAGCCCATCCCATGGGGAGTTTTTCACTAAGCACAAGGAGGAACGGAATAAATCACGTCCAGTCGGTCACATCCTATTATGCCGTAGTTCCTTGGTACACTACTGGTATTCAATTCGGATGCATGTGAAAAAATAGCCCATAACTTTGGTGAGTCATTGATTAGCTAATTTAGCTTATTTGGCTCCACTTTTTTCTGGTTGGGGTTACGGGGTATAGGTTGAGAACCCCGAGCAAAAAAAACTCCCCAGTCGTTGACTAAGGGAGTTTTGATCGGTGATAAATTCTCACTCCAACAAAAAAGGTGATACAACTTAATACTTCCTATTGTATTTTCTAAAATCGTATTGTCTCACTTAACGGTATCGAGACCTCACCTACAGGCCTTGCGGTATATTGGTAAGTATGCACCTCGGCGTTGTCTCCATAGACGGTGATAGTAGCGGTTAGATCCTCAAAGTTGTTATCTGGGATGTCACCTGCATGGACCACGTTAAAAACAAAGTTGACGGTGTGCACGGGCTCTTCTGATTCTACGATAAGTTGGGCGAATGTACCCGTTGTGGATAGGTTAAAGGTGTTGGCCTGTTCGATGTTTTGGGTCCATTCCAAATCGTTTGGCTGGACAATCACCGGACGGACAAATCCACTCTGCCCCTTATAGAGTGAATTAATTCCAAATTGGACTAGGTATTGATCCACACTGCCCTCCATTTCAACTTCAATTCGTAGTGATTTTTCTACCAATGGCTGCTCGTCCGATTCCTCGGAACAGCTTATGAGGAGAAAAATAAGGGAAATAGTCAGTGAAAATTTTAATGCGTTTATCATGGCAGGAGTAAGTTGGGTTTGATATTTATTTAATCTTTGATTTTAAATCTTGTCTATAAAATTGTTAATTGGATTTAAAAATAATTAAACACAATTAAAATTGTCAATATTTTTATCATAAGGTTTAACAAGTGCTAACTGGATTGCCTGACACCAACTTGTCTTAGATGGTTTCTAAGCGAAAATTTCTGAAGCATCCATTTGATATACATCTTCTTATGAATTTGCGATTACACTGTTCCCATTTCAACTTCAAACAAACAATCCATCCCCTTTACCCAATGCTGCACCTTGCAATCCCTGACCCTTCCGATAAGGGAATGTCCAAAGACGGTATAAATCTTTATTCCAGCGGGATACCGGAAAATTCCAGCTAGTAATAGCTCTTTATCCATCTTGGCTCCAGTTGCCAAATAAGCAGCATAGGTAAAATCGATCCGGCCAATCTTACACTGAACCATCGAAATTAGATGCAAAACCGCATCGGAAATAAAAAGCATCCGTACATTTTCCGAAGGTCCAGGGGAAAAACAAAGGATGCCCTGGGATGCAAGTTTGTGTGTCAAAACGCCATGGATTTCACAATCCACGGCGTTTCCGCATTTATCCCGATAATCCGCAACCAACCTGCCTCCCTGATCTTCAAGTAAACCCCCGAAAACAAATGTTGTACCTCCGGGCTTATTCCAAGACTGTCCAGCAACTCAAATTCTCCTCTGACGGCTGTCATGATCTTCAGATGTGTTTCGGCTTTCAGAGGCATCATTTGTGTTATACCGTTTTGCATCTTCCCCGGATCGGCTTTGAAAATTGTCAGGGGAGCCAAGTGAAACCTTTGACAGCTCTTCCTTTACCAGATTCAAATCCCTGACCGCATCTTTGTCATTGGGATTCTCGGCAATCCTTCTTTCTGTTTGCTGCTTCATTTTCTTCAATCCGTCATGATAGCCTTTGGAATAGGATTGTTCCTCGCTGCTTTTTGCGCCCAGCATCTGCCTTACCCCGGTAATCAGCAAATAGGAAATTCCACCATCCAACAACACGGACAATACCAGCCCGTTTCGGTTGGAGCGGATTCCTGTTCGGTCGGATGTGGAGAACTGGAACTGGGTACCGTCTGAAAGCTCCACAGCTTCCCCTTCCTTGAATTTCCGCTTTTGGTCTGAGGTGAGCTTTTCGCCGTTGACGGTTTCGGGTGCCTGAACTCCCTGGGATCATAGCTCAGAAACTGTTTGGTGTCCCTGTCGTACGCAATGATTTCTGTTTTTGCGTTTCCGTTCCGGTCCACATAGTTTTTCCGTACATTGGCCACCTCAGCCGTCAATCAACTGCTTCTTTTCCTCCTCTGGAAAGCCGGGGATGGGAGTTGGGAGACCGGTATACCGGATCTACCCGCAGGGGAGGGGTTTCCGTCTGCTCCCCGGACTATCGAAAGCCTGGCCGGAAGACTGTCGATCTGCACATCCTTGCCTTTCAGGTTTTTCAGCTCCACCACATCGGTCATCCTGCCTTCCCGTAACGCCCTTACCTGTTCCTCGGGTATGGTAAACTTGCCGTCCCGGTAGACCCCGAACATCTTCAATTCCTGCATGGGTAATAGTTTTTCCTTTATCATCGTCCTAATTTTAAAGTGGTTTCAAATTCCTGTTTTGGTTCTTTACTTTCCGGTTGCGCTGAAATTGCTGCTCCAGTCTGCAATGGATTCCTGCTGCTTCTGTTCTCCTTTCCGGTCAAAGACCATCAGGTAATCCATGATTTTTTGGGAATCAGCGGCCGCCTGATGGATCTCAAAAGGCTTTTCGGTAAGGATCTTTATCCAACTGTCCACATAAGCCACGTGTTGCTTTGGGTCATGTCCGATCTGCAGTTCCGATCCCAGCATCATGCTGGCTATTTCCGCACGCAGCTCCTCCCTGGCATAATCCTGGGTGCCGAAGGTGTTCATAATGCTCCGGTCCAATCGGTCCTTATGGCCCGTCCAATGACCCAGTTCATGAAGCAGCGTGGCATAATACCTGTCGGAGGATAAAAACTGGGTCCGCTCCGGCATCCGGATGCTATCCCCCAAGGGAGAATAATAGGCCTTGTTTCCGTGGACATGTTCGATATTGGCTTTGGTATTCTTCACCAGGTTTTCCACCCTGTTCAGCTTTTCCCACTGGCTGATCTCCTCCCTTTTCCCCAACGGGGGTACCCCTTGATCTGCTCGGCGTTAAACACCCAAGCCTTGGTCACAATGGGGAGTCCAGTTCTTTCTCTAACCTTTACGGGTTCACCTTTTTGGTCCAACACGGGTCTTCCCTGTTCATCCCTTTTCGGATACACCTGATGGGTTTTGACAAAGTTGATTGCCATGCCCTCTGCGCCTTTTTGCACCTGCCATCCTTCCGCCTGCGCCTGTTTGAAGGTTGCCCACCGGGGGTCTTCATAGGGTGTAAATAGCTGTAGATAAAGGGAATTCAGTCCCCTGTAGGCTTTGTTCGTGACGGCGTTGTAGGGCTTTTCAAAAGCGGAGCTTGATTTTTCCCAAGGCAGCTGCCAGGGAGCGGTATCCTTCCTTGAGTTGCTCTATGATCTTGGCGGCTACCGCTTCACACATTTTGGGGTTTCAACTGCCATGATCGATGGGGTTTTCGGGTTCAACATCGTCTTCTGGCGGAATTTCGTCCAAGGTTGAAATCTGGAACAATTCCGCTTCTTCGGGAGTCAGTTGCACCCGGTTTTCGGTCTGCAGCCTGTGCAACTTTCCCATCAGGGACTTCATGGTTTTTTCTTGGTTTGTTTGCATGGGTTTTGGTTTTTGTTGTTGTATCGTTACATTCATTCAGCGGCGGTATAGTATCCAACTATGTTTTCCACCTCCTCCCGGATCCGCATAAAGTTCCGGGTAAGCACCTGCTCCTTGTTGCCCTTGAAGTCGTAGCACTTGGGAATGGGCCTGTAGTTTTGTTCCTCCTTTCTGATCTCCCGTGGATTAAGGTCGACCCGGCAATGGATATTGGCAGTCTTGTAGGCGGCGTTGAATTTATCCGCATCCACCGCCAACAGGCCCACCAACTCCCCGGTTTGCATTCCGGCGATCTTTCCCGCGGGAATCAGCGGATCGTATTTTTCGTTCAGGGAGATGGAGGTTTTGGCGCGGTCGATGGACACGCTTTCCCCCAGTTGCTTCTTTTTGCCGAACATCCGTTCCAGCCATTCCAGGGTTTCCTTGTTCCGTACCGAACCGCTTAGTACGTTTCCGATCACAGCAGTCATGGTGGTAGCAGTATCCTTGCCCTGCAACTGTTTAAGCTGGGGCAATTCCTGCAAACCCAACAGTACCGCCACCTTGTTGCTCCGGGCGGTGGAAATCAGATTTTCCACCCGGTGTATGTACAGCGTAGGGGCTTCGTCCGCCACAATGGCTACGGGCAAATTCCCCTTGGTATTGATCAGGCGGGTAAGACGGTTCGACAATTACCGAATAGCAGGTGGAATTGATATTTTGGGTGGCGGGGCTGTTTGCCAATACCAGAATGGCCGGGGAGTTGGGATCGGAGATGCGGAGATCGAAGTCATCCCCGGAAAATATCCAAGCCGTCTCCTTGGTGTTCAGCCGGGAAATAAAGATTTTGAGCGTGCCCACCTGTCCTTCCAACTGTTCAAAAGCCCTTTTTTCAAGGGCACTTCGAAAAGGACTAAGGAGCGATTCCAGTTCCGGAAATGCGGAAAGGCAGGCAAAAATCTCCTCATAGGTCCGGTTTAACAGGGCAAGCAAATGAGCAAAGGTGGAATACTTCCCGTTCTGATGCCGGGACACAAAGTAGATGGCCGAAGCCAAAAATTTACGGCTGATTGGGTAAAGAATTTGTCCGATCCGCCGGAAGATTCTGATTTTTGAAGCGATTCGACGATGGCTTCGGCGGTTTCGGATGCATCGGCAAGGGTCTGAATGTAATCCCGTTTTAAGGGGGTTGATCCGTTTGGAATATTCCACCTGATCCATATTGACCACCAAAAAGCGGTGATTGGGGATCTTTCCTTTTTGTTTTCCCAACAGGAAATGATAATAGGCAATCTGTCCCAAATCCGGAAACTTAAAATCATACAGGCACATGGTGTACCCCTTGGCGATCATCTGCCGGATAAAGGGATTTACCACGCTGTAGGACTTACCACTTCCGGGCGTTCCTATCAGCAGGGTTCCCCGAAACGGGTTGACAATGTTGATCCAGCCTTTGTGGATCCGCTTTTTATAATAAAAACGCATGGGAATATTGACCGAATAGGGGGTGTCCATCCGGTTTTCTTCCTGCATAAAGGATTCCCCCTCAATATTCCATTCATCTTTCCCCAACCCGCTGCGGATCAGTTTGGAAACATTGTCCAATGAGGTATGGATCAACACCGCGCCGACAAGGGAGCAAATGCAAAATGCCAGATCCGCCCAACTGGTGTAGGGAAGGACAATGGAACTGTCCTCCATGGAATAGAAAAAAAGCGAACCGAAGAACAGCCCAAACCCCATCATCAAGGGAATCATGATCTTCGTTTTGGGGTTCAGGTTCAACTCTTTTTTGGAAAGCGTTCCTATGGATGCCAGACAGATGGCCAACAGAATGGACAGCTTGCTGTAAACCAGGTTTTGATAGATTGGCAGATTTATCAGCTTGTCCAAAATTGGAAGCAGCCTGCTGCCCACAGCGGGATTATCCAGTATTTTATGGCTGTAGATAAAAAGAAATATCTCCAGGAACACCATGGCATACACCAGAAACTGGATCATCCCGTGTAGCTTTTCCAAATGCCTTTTCTGTTCCATCTTCCTTAGCGGTTACAATTTTCTTTTTAAAGCGTGTCCGCCTGAAGCAAATCGGAATAGTCAATTTCAAGCGTCAGACTTCTTCCGGAAAGTTGTGTTTCGGTCAATTCGATGACCAGTATCTTGTTGTTGGGAAAGGAGAATTTCTTCAACACATAAATATTCCGGTATTTCCGTTTGAAGGTTTCCTTTTCAAAAAGGGTGTAAACGGGTTCCAGTTCGATGGCTTGCATATTTGTGGCCTTAACAATCTTTCTGTCTTCCACCCTGAACCTCACCTGATCCACATCAAACTTGAGGTTGGTTTCGTTGGCGAAGGTGATATCCAGGAAAATGTAATCGTCCAGCGTGTGGATATTGTTGACATAGCCGGTAATCCCATATTGGGAATTGTGCAGGTTTTTGATTTTATACTTTTGCTTGTAGACTTCCAGTGAAAATTCCCTTAGCTCGTTTTGCGTCAGCGGAGTGGTGCCGATATCCAGCGGTCGCATGGCGGATGGCAAAATTTCCAACAGTGTGGGCACTTTCTGGTTTTGTGACGCATAATGCAGGTCATATTGGGCGATAAATTTTTGCCCGATTATCGTAACCACACCCAGATCTTGCGAAGCGGAATGGCGTGTTAATGTGCTGTCTCCAAGAACTTTTATCCGAAATACATTGTCGAGCGGAAGATCTCCCACCAGATTTTTGCCGGAAATATCCACATATTGGATGGGCTCCGGGGAGGTAAAATGCAGGGTAATGTCTTCCCGGATGTAAAGCTTTTGCCTTTCGGAAACTGGATTGTTAGCAGCAGCTTCCTGTGCGTTTGCTTGGAAAACAAAAAGGGAAAGGAGGCATATAATAACTACGGTAGTTTTCATGTCAGTTAGGGGTTTAGTGTTCGTAAAGTTTTCCGGGTTTCAGGTCATCTGAATCGACCAGATAAATAATAGTCCCGTATTTCAGGTTGGCTTTGTTTTGTCGGATTCTTCGGGACATTGCCTGGGAACTGGAGGTAAAAACCCGTTGCAGTGCGGACAAATACATCCGGTTCATGGAAGAGGGATCCTGTTGCATTTGGAGGTTCATTCCCCCGGTCACATTGCCGCCAAGGTCTTTGGAAAATTCCCGGAAGGAACTGGCGGGAACATACAGTCCTTCCATTCCGTCCAAATCATAAATGTTCAAGTCGATAGGTAGGATTTTGTCCCCGGACATTACGCTGCTGACGGTCAGTTTTACCCGCTGTGCTTCGTATCCGCTGATCCAGGCATATAGGTAGGTTCCTTTTTTCAACATGGAGTTTCCCACCCAAATATCATCCAACAACCTTACCCTGATCCGTTCTCCCATCGTGCCCTTTCGGATTTCCTGATCCACGATGGCTTGGATAAAGGAAGGCTCCTCCGCATTTACCACGGTGTTGAAATGTTGGTCAGTCTGCCTGTTTTTGGAAACCTTCAGAGGAGTTGGGCTAGGGATTTCTTGCTGCGGGTTCCAGTCCGCCTGCGGAATCTGATAGGCCGGATCGTTGGCTTTGGAGATGGAGTCCACCAGTGCCATCTGGGCACGGAAAAGATCCATGGGGTCTTCATATCGGGTTTGCTTCCGGGTATTTCCGGGGGATTCCAATTGCCTTAGTGCGTCCAATACAAGCGCATCCTCGTCGGTTTGGAATCCCGGCGCATAACCGGGTTCAACCGGGGGACTTGTTCCACTGAAAGAATACCTTTCAGGTGATGTTACCGATTGCGGATTGTTTATGGAATTTCTCAGTGCCAAATCAATGGAATCCAGCATTCTCTTTTCGGCCTCGTTATACCGGGAAAGTACTTCATCATCGGCATCCACTTCGATCCGTAAGGTTTTTGATGGCTGTATAGCCATCCGCCCGTTTGTATCTGGAGCGAAAGGCATCCAGTTTGCCGTCAATGCCGCTGTTTCTGTATCTGGTCTGATACATCGCCGACCGATTCCTGCAGGTCTTCGGTTCCCTGCCCATCTGACACTTCTTCGCTGTCGGCAAAGGACTGCATGCCATAATTTAGCAGTAGCATAAAAGGCAGCAGGATGATGGGAAAGATATACTTTGGCTGTTTGAATTCAATCTTCATGGTTTCCGGGATTTGATTCGTGATACTGTTGAAGTTGGCGGATGGCATTTTCAAGAAAGATGCTGTCCTCCAAACTGATTTTTTCTTGTGCGATGATGCGTTCAACTTCCTCCTTTAGCTGTCCCATCTTTTTTGCCCCATTGCCGATTCTTAAAAGAGCGGAAACCTCATCCGCCATCCCCGATCCGAGGTGGTTGACTTCTGTCTAAGAGCTGAATTTCCGGTCCTGTGATTTTGGTTGGGTAAAAGGTGGAATATATAAAGCGAGCAAAGCAGATAGGATCAATGTGACGACCATAACCCCAAAGCTTTGCCTTGGATAGCGGACCATCAAAAGACCCAGACTTTTTTTAGCTTTTTCATTCAGGGCACCAATGTCCTTTTTAATTTCGGAGCACTTCGTTAGAAGGTGTTTTTTGAAACATGGCTTAGGTCTTTGTTTTCCAAGGTTTTCCAGTTGGTGATCAATACCCCGTGGCTGTTGTTTTCCGACCGGGGAATATCCATCAGATAACCCTCCGTAATCAGGGAGCGGGTGATCGTGGCACTTCTGCGTTCTATTCGCTGCTTTCCGAAATAGACAAACTTGTTGTTCGACTCCAGCACAATGGAGTCGGTTTGTAGGGTCAATACAGAACTCGAACTGAGGATTGAATTGAAATAGCCCTTCTCCTTTAGGTTGTTGTATTGCAGCACACCGGACTCGTCTGCCAGGTACATGGCCTTTTTCATCTGGTACTCAATGTGCCTGTCGTCCGGGGTTAGGGAAAAAAAGAGGCTGTGGAAAAGGTCCACCGCCGCCCGGTATTCCGCAGGGCGGTTCATCTGCATGTTGGTCTGTTTGGCCAGAATGGGAATATCGTTGTCAAGGATATAAATGGACTGCCTGGCGTTGGAGACCTGCTTGTACGCAAAGAAGGAGACGGTAACGCTGATAGCGATGGCAGCGATCAAACTCCCCAGGGAGATGACGGTGGCCAGTTTTATTTTTGATTCGATATTTTGTATGATCATGGCTGTAGTAGTTTTATTTTCCCATAATGGCTCCCGCTGACATGCGGGAACCGCTTCTTCCCACCATTGTCCCGGTCCTTCCGGCAGTGGCTGCCGCAGCGGTGATTCCGGATGTGCTGATAATCCAGGTAGAGATCGATGGAACCGTGGTAATGGCGACTGCTCCTACCAGAAAACTGACGATGACCAACCCGAAGGAAAGGATGCCGTTGCCCGCCATCCAGGCCAGTTTGGACAGCACTTCTTCGCCTCCCGAGGTGTCGAGAAGGGCTTCGTATTTTTGGATTTCCTGCAAAAAGGCATATTCCTGCATTAGCCCGCAGACATATAAGACCAGGTAGGCAATGCCTACATACAGGTTGACGGCCACAAAACGGGCAATCCATGTGGTGAATGCATCCCGAAAGGCCGGCAATACGCTTACCGCCAAAGAGAAGGGTCCCAAAATCACGAGGATGGTGGAATAGATAATCTGTATAAAAAGACAAAATAGACACAGATCCGCAGTATCCAGATAGCCAGGAGTTCCAGCAACTGGGTAAACAGAAGCTGCATATTGGTCTGCATACGTATTTTCATCTGAACCAGCGGACCGTACACGTTGTCGGTAAAGAAGCCCTTTATGCCGTCCACCATAACGGTTCCCAACCCCTTGTCCGCTTCTTGGGCCTGTTGGGAGGCAAGTTCGGTGGTGGCCTGAAACTCCACCATCTTATCGGCCACCTCAATGATATATACAGCCCGGTCCAGCCTCAAGGCATTGATCCGGTCGTTTTGGGTGGAAAACATGGCCTCCGTTTTTGCGGAAATCAGATCGGTGGGATAGGCAATCACCCGGCAGAACATGCCCCACCACATGGTAAGCATCAGCAAGTCCAAAGGGCCTGAGAAGCGGCATGATTTCCATTTTTTTGTCTCCCACCATCATCTCGTAGGACTTGATGGAAAAGAATATCAGCATAAAGATGCAGGCCAACGCCTGGGCATCCCGGATAAAGGGACCAAAATGGCTGTACGCATAATCCCGCATCCCCTCAAAGAAACGCATGATTCCCCGGTCATACACGCCGTTTCCCTGAAGAAAAGAGATGGCCTCCTTATACTCCTCTGGGGGAACAGGCACTTGGGCTTGGGCCAACGGGACCGTCAGTATAATCAGCAAACAGATAAGTTAGTGTCTTCTTTTTCATCTTAGTTCGGTTCTTCGTTGTAGGATTCCCGAAAGGATATCATCTTGTTGGGCGGGTTGCCCGGATAATCGGATCTGTCGGGTTTGCACGTTCTCCATACGTTCCCGGAAGGCCAGCATTTTCTGGGATAGGGACAGTTTGTATTCCCAGTTGCTTTGAAGTTTTCTCATCTCCAGCAGAATACGGTGGTACATCAGCATGCGCTGCCCTCGCTCCATATCTGCCGTTTTTGCCATTTCATACCGCTCCGCCAGGCTTTGCATATGTTCCAGGTACCAGGCGTAGGCTCCATTTTCCTGTATATAGTCTCCTGACTTCGGATCGTAGTGTTTTCGAAGGCAGTTGCCTCTATGTTTTCCAGATGGTTCAAGCTCCTTTTCGGTAATAAAGCAAATACAGGGGATCGGCTCCGCTAAGGGCTGCCGGATATGCGGGTCATTTCTCGCATGGCCATGTTTCTGACGGTATCCGCCTGTTGTTTGTAGTAGTCTGATGAAATCTTCATGGCTGCTGCCAGCTCCAACCGTTGGGTTTGTTCGCCAGCAGGGGAGAGGGGCCTTCGGTCCAGGTTGGGATAGTCTCGGATGCATGTGCTCAGGTCAGGTACCAGTTGGGGTTGGTGGGAATACCGAGAAACCGGTTTGGCCGGGGGTAGAAGCGGTTGTTGTCCCATTGCCGGAATACCGTCCGTTCCTGCTGGGCGATCACTGGCCCGGTCACGGATAGGCATTTGAGCTTTGGCATCTGTCAGAAGCAGCAGCAAACCCACCGGAACCATCAGCATATATTTTCGATGTTAGCAGCTCATTGGAGTATTCTTTTTTGGCGTAAAATCTGGTCAGCCAGATTGAGGTTTTGGTTGATGTAGGATCTGGTAGGGATTTAGCTGTTTCAGCACCCCGTTGATATTGGCCCAATACATGGCATTGCGCACCGTCAGAAGGTAGGCCGCAATAAGTTCTATTTCCTGTCGAATTTTCCCCAACAGTTCATCCCGCACATTGGCGTTGATCAGGAGGTTTTCCCCTTCTGAAAGTACGAAAGTGGAAACTTCGGCAACCAGGGTAACGCTTCTTTCCTTTGCCTGCCTGATATAGGTTTCGGCAAAAAGAAGCAGCACTGGATTTTGGGAAGCCATCCCCAGGGTTTCATCACTTAGGACATAAATACGCTGCAGCGTTCTTCCGATCTGTTTTACCTGAATGGCGTTTTTCAATCCTTCATTGATTTGGTTAAGCGATCTAAGAATCAGCGTCTCCACCATGGCAAGGGTCGATGTGTTTAGTCCAATGTCATTGGTATTTTGGCGAATGCCGTCTGAGGCTTTCCTGATAACCACATCTCGGAAATATTCCGCATAGCCGCATTTTCGTTGACAACCCGCAAATGGTCCCGGTCATACACAATGGTTTGGGCAAAGAGTAGGGGACAATTTGCCAGAAATAAGAATATAAGTAGCTTCTTCATTTTTTTAACTGTTCGATGTTGGCCAGAATCTCGTCCACCGTTTTGGATGCTTCCGACTGATAAAGAGAAGGGACTCAACTCGGAAAGTCTTCGGATATGAGTCAAGGCTTTGTGATGTAGCCTGCGATAGCTGGTTAATGGAGCGGAGCTCGTGAAGCACATGCTGGAGCAACAGCCGCCTTTCGGATACTTTCATTTGATTGAGGTCTCCGCAGTTGCTATCAATCCCAGCAGATAATTCAGCAGGGACCGGGATTGCTTTACAAAGAGCTTTTCCGTTTCCAGTCTTGAGGGATCAGGGTCAGGTCATTTGGCAATAGAAAATAATCTGTTCCTGATGATCAAGAATGGACCTGACAAGCGGATCTGCCGCTAGCCGCTAGTCCAACCGCCTCCGCCAGCAGGTTGAGTTTGGCAAACCGCTCCTGCACGGCCCGGTATTTCTCCTTGACACTGGACATCAAATTCCGGTTAATCTCTTCGTTTGCGGCATTTCTGAAGTATGGTTGTTTTTGCATCCAGTTGCCTTTCATGCTCATTTTTGGAGTCTTCCACCAGTTGGTGGAGCAGTCCAACGTTGATCTGACCGTATAGCGGCGAGGAGAAAACAAGGGGTAGGATAAACAGCAAAATCTTCATGGCTTTATCGTGAAAGGGTTTTGCGTTTTCGGATGATGTCGTCCATAATGGCCAGGTCCATTTCCACATATCCCTGAAAAGGGTTTAGGGATTTGAAAAGTCCCCTCATGGTCGCAAACTGCATGGAGCGGTACATCCCATAGGTATAGGAGCGCAGAATCAGCATTTCGTTTAAAATGGTGTTGAGGATTTTTGCCCTTTCCCCGGCATCCATCAGGTTGTCCCTTTCCTCCTTTAGTGCAAACTGCTGCACTTCAAGGAGGACAGTGCGGTAGCCCGTTGGCGAAACAGCGTAGCATTCTGCTCCGCAAAGACCAGAAAGGCGGGATTTTCCTTGGCCAACTCCATGATATCATTGATATCCCCCGTAATGCCTGTTGCGATCCGGGCGATTTCCTTCACGTTGGCAAGGTTGGTAAGAATGGCACTTACCTCCGTCAGCCCTGCATACAGCTTTTCCTGCATGTTGTTGACAGCGGTCAGGTTGCCGGTCACGTGCCAGCTGTCCCCGCTCGATCAGGGTCAGCTGTTCGTTGGTGTTATCCAGCTGGGTGTTGATCACCGCCGCATGGGTTGCCTGTGCGGCCGAAACGGCGGGGTCGAAATAAACCTGCGCCTGTGCAATGCCGCAGGAAAACAGGATCAAAAGCGTTGTTAGTTGGTTTCATAAAATTCGTAGTTAAGCCAATGGGTAGTTTTTTCGCCGTCATGGAATTCCGAGCCCGTTGACGGTTGTGAAAAAGCGGTTCAATTCCATTCCCGATTCCCGAAAATCCGCCACAAAGCGGTCCAGACCCTTCTCATAATTGCCGTAGCAATCGACATAGATCTCCACCGCAGCTTTTTCGGGCTTTTCCGTGGTGTAGGTCAGGTACTGGTGCAGTGAAACTTCCACACCATACACCTCCCCGGTGGCACCGCGGCGGATATAGACTTCCTTGAATCTGCCCCTGCCTTCCGTGTTGTCAAACTGGTTGATGGTAAAGATCTTTTTCCGTTCGTGTTCGTTGATGGAAAGCAGGGAGGCGATTTCGTTGTAGTGGTCTTTGAATTTTGTCTGGTCAGCAAAATGACGGTGTCGGAGTTGTTCACGATACTGTCCTTGACCACCGTGTTTCCGATGATATCACCCAGTTCTTGGGTCACCACAATGGCCTCTCCCCAGAATTTCCGGACGGTCTTATACAGGTACAGGATATAGTTGGCCATCAGCGGGGAGGCGATGGCTTTCCAAGCCTCTTCGATGATCAGGGCTTTCCGCTGCCTGCTCCGAAACCGCATCTTTTGGATAAACACATCCATAATGATCAGCGTGACAATGGGAAATAACACCTTGTGCTCTTTGATGGAATCAATTTCAAAGACGATAAACGCCTCCCAAACAGGGACTGGTCCACCTCTTCGTTTAGAAGACTGCCGTACTCGCCATCCCTGTAAAACTTTTTCAAGACGAAACCGGAACTCGTCTATATTGAAGCGAATGTTTTCTTCCCGGATCATCTTGGGGATAAATTCCAGCGCAAACTCATAAAAGCTGTCGAAGCAGAGCCGCTTGATTTCTGGACTTCTCTTTGAAGCAGGCCTGATAATAGGCTGAAATTGTGTTGGATATCACGTCCGATTCTACCTGGGAGATTTTACCGTCTGCGGATTTCCACAGCACGCTGATCAGGGTAAGCAGGGCATCCTTTTTTTCGATGTTGTATTCTTCCGGTACTATGGCAAAGGGGTTGGTGGTGATGGGGTTTTGTTCGGAATAGGTAATGTACTTTCCGCCATAGTAGGCGCAGAGTCCATAGTAGGAATGACCTGTATCCACAATCACCACATCCATCAGCCATCTGGGTGCTTCGCTTTTGTTGTACATGCAGTACTGTTCGATCAGTGCGTTCATAAAGAACGACTTGCCTGAACCCGAGGGGCCCAAAACAAACTTGTTCCGGTTGTTGATCCGGTTGGTCTGCATGGGCAGGTCTGCGGGGTCAATCTTTACCGGAATGCCCTGTCTGTCGGTCAGCCTGATCTGAAAACTGCTGACTTCATCCCGGCTCAGGGTTTCCTTGAAAAAGAAACACAGGGCCGCATCGGAGGTGGTCAGAAAATAATCATAGGATTTCAGTTCCGCCGTATTGCAGGGCAACGCAGTACGAAACAGTTCCAACTGATTATAAGCATTTCTCGAAGGAATTATGCCCTGTTGGAAAAGTGAGGATTCGATAAAGTTTGCCGTTCCCTGGATCAAATCTTTAGGAGCGGATACCAGGATGTTGAAATGGGAACTTACGAGTAGCTGGTTGTTTCTGGTGATGTCTTCCAGAAGTTGGTCGATATCTTCCACGCACATGTTGTTGGCCGGATCGGGAATGCCCGAATGACGTTTGCGTTTCAGTTCCAGCTTCCGTTGGGTTGAGGTCTGGGGGACAATTTCAATCACCTGGTTGTACACCATCGTTTGGAAGTGGGGGACAGAAAAGAGAAATCCCATATTGTCCACCGGGAAACCCCGGAGGGTATCCTTGTCAGTCCGTTCCCGGTGGGTGCCCATCGTCTGGGGAAGGTCAATAATATCCGTGTTGATTAGGCTAATGGAGCGGACCGCCGTATTGCCCATTTCCACCTGTTCATCCCCTGCAAGCAGATTGTTGAGGCAAAGCCGGTCATCATGGAAATTCATGGACAGGATACGCCGGATATAGCGGTTGATCTGGTTTTTGTTTAATGCCATGGCGGGAAGATGGCTTCGGGTAAACAAGGCGGCGATCTTGTCGACAGACTGTGTAAATTCCCCAAGCTGTTTTTGGCTGTAGGTGTACACCCCGGATTTTGCCCGTTTGGTAATGACCAAAAAGGTTTGGTGGGAGGTGTAGATCCTGCCCCGGAAGTGTTCGTCATACTTTTGTTGCAGGTAAACGCCGGAGGGTTCAGGGTCAAAGGGTCTTCGGCTCAGGATATCCTGTTTTTGGATCAGAAAGCCTTCGCCTAGGATTTTGATGGCATTGACATAGAGTTGGTGGAAACTGTCATAGTTGCCCGGATCGGCAGCATACTGCGGGACCGGGTTATTGACTTCCAGTACGACGCCAAAATCCCCTTTCTCATTGTAAAGGATATCATACCCGTTACAGGTATCCGTTCCGAGATAGGGTAGTTTAAAGGGTGTCTTTCTCCGTTTTGGCATGGTGATTCTGTGTTAGGTTGGTTGGGGGAGGAATACTCCCGGTGCTCTAGTTTTGTTGTGCAGGCCTTTTTTCTGCTGGCGGCTGGTAAAATAGAGGCCTCCGGCAATGGTGCCGACGGTAAGCAAAGCTCCAAAGGCCATATCGGTCAGGCTGCCCACTACGCCTCCGAGGACCAAGCCCAAGACTAGGGAAGCGATTCCCCAGCCGATGAACTTGCCCTTAAAGCCTTTGTAGATAAGGGGTTTTTGAAGCCCCTTGTAGATGGGAAAATCCATTAGACGCCAAAGAACGCCTTGATGACCACGCTGACTAGGACCATAAAGAGACAGGAACCTCCCCAGCCCATCAGCTCCTTGTTGATGTCCTGGTCTCCCGCTGTTCCATTTGATATAGACCCTTACCCCGCCGATGATACCGACCACGGCACCGATTACCAGACAGAGAGACGCCACGGGATCCACGTAGCCGATTAGGGAGGATTCCGCAGCCGTGATTCCTTGCACCCCTTGGGCTTTTGCCTGAATGATGGCAAGCATTGCCAGACCCAGGCTTCCGATTGTTTTTTTGCTGTTTTTGTACATGATTAAAGTGGTTTAAATGGATAGTTTGTAGGATTGATAATGAGATTTTATATTGTTTAGGCCGGAACCTGATACAGCGCACTAAGGAAAAGCCCCAATAGGGAAAGGAAAATGCAGGCTCCAAACCACCCGGCTACTTCCACGTCAATATTCCGTTTTCCCATCTGCCAGTTCTGGTACACCCGGAGTCCGCCCATCAGGCCGAATAGTGAGCCTAGGACCAATACCGCACTGGAAAGTGCCCTGAAGTTCCGGGCCATATGTTCTTTGCCTTCATTGATTTCCGGTATGCCCGGAGGGATTTGGGCTAGGGTATCAGAACCCGTAAATAGGACGAGGCAGAATACCGTTAGTAGAAAGGGAAGGCGTGTCATATTAGTAAACCAGATGCTTTTTGACTTCGATTGTCTCATTTTGTGCCAGCCGGAACAAATCCACCATGCTACTTATCCCTCCGGTGGATTCGTTGATGTTTTCCGTTAAGAGTGTATGGGATTCCATCTCCTCTTCACCCGGCTTTTGGTCGGGGGTGGTGGGGAGTATCCGGCAGGTGAGTCCGCTGCGTCATTAATAGATTCTAGGGTTTCCTCCGGAAATTCCACCAAGTCTTCCTCTCCGGAAATAAGGTCATCGTGTTCCGGTTTTAGCAGGTCCATCAGTGATCAGGAACCCACTTAATAGAGCAGGTAACCTGATGCCAGAAATTTGATAAATTCAGTCCATCCCATGTCAGAGTTTTTAAATGATTTGCGTATTTCCTCAATCAGTTCCGGATGCTCCTGAAAGAAATTGGTCAGGAGAAAATTGACAAAACGGGTCACATCGACCGCAAATACCGGGTACATCACCTTCAATATTTCCTCGTTTCTTCGGTCGATTTTAATCAACCGCTTTTTGTCACCCTCTATGTTCAGGTCCCTTACCTGATCCAATACTGGGAGAATGTTTCCGTTTTGGTTCACAGTCTTCGCTGTTTTGGTACTGGGAAGTTTTCTTTCCTTTCCACGCTTTGTCAGATTTTCCTCTGGCCGAAAGCTGCTCATCAGCGTCTTTATGTAGTCATCTTGTGCCATGCCGGGTCGATATATTCGTTGTAAATGGATTCAAAAACAGGCTCGATCACCCCGATGATGCTGTCTGGGATATCGTGGGTTGTGATCCGCTGGAAGTCTATCCGTTCTGTGATGCTGTTGGTCACCACACCGAAATTCTTCAATGCTTCCTGCACGGATTTCATGGTTTCGTATTTGACGCTACTGCGCACCCGGTTGGGTATAAAAATGATCTTTGCCTTGGGGTTGATCTTTAGGATCACAAAGGAGAATTCGATGGTAGATGATACCGAGTATTCGTCATAGCTGAAGGGACAGAGGATCAGGTCAGAATTTCGAAATACCGGAACCAGCTCGTCATCGTCCATTTTCCCCGCTAGGTCGATGATGCTTACCCGGTTTTCCTCCTTGTCCGCCTTTTTCCGGATGGCGCCAAACTGGGAGAGTTCGGCGGCTTCCACTGGATACAGCGGGCTGTTTTCTATCACCTCGGCGGCCTGTGCCTTGTTGTAGAGCGACCGCTGAAAGTCCATGTCATAGACCTTGACGGGCTTGTTTTTGGCTAGTGTGAGGTAGTTGGAAAACAGGACCGAAAGGGTGCTTTTCCCGACTCCTCCTTTTTGGTTTGCGAATAGGATTATCATATGCAGTGGTTTTATCTGATGCTTTTGCGTTTGTTGCCTTTCTCTTTGTTTCGCCTTCTTCCGTGCATGGCCTCATCATCCACATCCTGATGGATTTCCAGACTAAGAGGCAATGCCGTTTCCCTTTCGGATTCGTGATTTGATTGTTCAAGGGAATTGGGAGAATTGATGTTGCTGTCCTGCTGATTTCGAAAGGGATACCCAGAACCGGAAATTCCCCTTGTGACAGGCTCCTTTACATCAATGGTCGGAACATCCATTAGCCCGGCAAAGCGGTTGTATTCCTCGGCCCGGAGAATTGCCTCCAAACTGATAAAAAACCGTTCCCGGCTGTCCAGCAGGTACAGTCGTTTGTCGTTTACCAGCAGGTGTAGCCGGAATTCATCCAATCCCTTTTGGTAGTTGGAAAAGTCGGACAACACTGCAAGCAATTTTGGCCGATAGGCGGCTTGCTTTGGAAAACGCTTAAAGCGGAATACCGTATCCGAGGTCCCGGTGATTTGGGCATAAGCTTCCTTATCGGCCTGGGATGCGAAATTGACCACTTTGACTTTGTCGGCGGTTTCCTCATGCATTAGGTCCCTAAGTGGGAAGATTTCGCCGCCTTTAAAAATGGCTTTTTTGCTATGGTCAATGACGGTATAGCCGTAGGGACTCTTTCCGTCCTTTCCGTGAAACACCAGCTCCACCCCGAATTTTTCCCTTAAAAGTCAGCCATTTCCGAGCGGTATCCGGTTGGTTTTCCGAGGCGGTTGCCCTTTAGCGGTTCGAAGGTCGGGACGGGGGCACTGCTGTACACCTTTCTGTATTTGTCGAAAAGGGCATGTAGCTGTTTTATTCTTGCCTTGTCGGGGCTATAGGATTCGGTGATAGCGGTTAGTTTCTTGATGGATAGTTCTCCCTGTAGCAAACCGAATTTGTACAGGGAAAGATTGCCGTCTTTTTCTTTTAGGCTGTAGCCACGTGTTTCAAGAAATAGCTTGGCTTGGTTGAGGGTGGAAAAGGAAAACCTATTCAGCTCATTTAGCAACTTGGTACATTCGTTTTCCGGATTCCGGTCCATGATTTCGAGCATGTGTTTCTGGGCCCGGATACGTTCCATGCTATCGTTGATCTTTTTGCCGTTGTTGTCAATCCGGGAGGAGACCATGTGGACGTGGTTGTTTTTGGTGTCCCCGTGGAAGACCACCAGATAGGGATTGTCCCCATAGCCCATGCTGCGAAGCCATTTTTCGGCGATTTCGGTCAGCTCCTTCTTGTCGTATTCCCTGCCCTTGCAGGAAATCATGGCATGGAACTGCTGCTGTTTTACCCGTGTATTCCGATTGGAGTGGACTTTGAGAAAAGTTTTCATTTCGTCCGGGGTTACTTTTGGGCGGTCTGCAGATAGCCGAAATTCTTAAACGTCATCAGCTCTCCCTTGGCGGACTGTGTCTTGTTGGTGTTGTAGGACACCCCATTAAAGGTACTGGTCGAGGAAAGTATCTTGACGGTCATTGGCTGATGGTTTTGTAGATTTTCCGGAAGGTCCGGTTGATTTCCTCCTGATAGTCCAGGTGCCGGGCAAGGAGGCTGTTGAACTGCGCAAAGATCTTGGGGTCCAAATCTTCAACTTTGGAATACTGGTTGGCATGCTTGGCCAATTGGTTGATGTTATTGTTGACCCGCCCCTGTTCGGCTGCCAGGAAGTTCAGCGTTTTGAGAAGCTTATCCGTCTTGATAATGGTGACATCCCCCTGGATTTTTCGGATAAGTTTTCTAAGCGTATCGCTGCGGGAAATGCCTGTGCTTTGGGAGAACTCATCCAGGAATTTCACCTCCCGATCGTTAAGCCGGAAGGTGATTTTGTGGGTTCTGTTTTTCTGGGTTTCCTGTATCATCTTGGTATCCGCTGGCAGCCGCCAACATTTGTATGACCCAAAGAGAAGGATAAAAAAAGTGGGATAAAATACGCAAAAAGGTCTATTTTAGCTGAATACGTAGGTATGCG
>JAGYJA010000001.1 GCA_018402385.1 Flavobacteriaceae bacterium | reverse complement strand
CATGTATAGCTACTCCTACCTTACTCCATAGCAAAGGCAAGGCAAAAGCAACCCTTGGCTTTTTTAGAATTATTCCAAACTAATCAATTAGTAATATTAATCACATTTCCACTCCTCACGGCATTATAACGCTGCATAGGGTATAGGTTGGGCTCCACCAAATGCTGACCGGTAATGATGTTGTATTTGTTATCCTCATCGGGACACGGACAGGTAGCTTCTATGCCTTCAATGGTCATTCGTGAGCAATCGTTTGGAGCATGGTTAGGGTCTGTAAGATCAAGGGCTACATACTGGTTATTATCAATATTATATACCACAATACCTTTGATCCCCTGGGAATTAATAATAATATTGTTTCCCGGAAAATTGAGTGGATTGTATTGTGGCAAGCTCAAATCCAGTTGCAGATTCACCAGCGGGTCAATCAAAAAAGGATTGTTTCTGTTTACATCATCATCGCTGTCACAGGAAAGTAAGAGAAAGCAAATCAAAAGGGCACCGAGTTTCTTCATAATATTTAAATAGTTGCGCAATTTACAATAAAATCAAGGACAATTAAATTTTTCGTATATTTGCATTGAAATCCCGTCGCGAATGGGATTTTTTAGTTCCCGCAGTTGACTGAATGATTCAGTGTAGCGGGATTCTTTGTATTATATAAAACGATGAAGTTATGAGTAAAGTATCTTATTATACTGAAGAGGGTTTAAAGAAATTAAAAGCTGAACTCGATCAATTGCGTGATGTTGAGCGCCCTAAAGCTTCGCAAGCAATTGCAGATGCCAGAGATAAAGGCGATCTGTCTGAAAATGCAGAATATGATGCCGCCAAAGAAGCACAAGGTATGCTGGAGCTTCGCATTTCAAAACTGGAAGAAGTAGTCTCCAACGCCCGCTTAATTGATGAGTCGCAATTGGATACTTCTAAAGTTTTGGTACACTCAAATGTAAAAATTAAAAACCCGGCTAATGGTGCTCAAATGACCTACAAACTGGTAGCTCAAAGTGAAGCCGACTTAAAAGCCGGAAAAATTTCTGTAGATTCTCCAATCGGAAAAGGATTGCTAGGAAAAAAAGTGGGTGAAGTAGCTGAAATTCAAGTGCCTAATGGTACTGTAAAGTTTGAAATTCTTGAGATTTCCAGAGACTAATTATAGCAAGTAGAAAATATTCAAATTCCTCAACTATGTTGGGGATTTTTTGTGTCTTAAATTTTAAGTATCTTTAACTTGAAAAACCTTTATATGCCAACAATTTTCACAAAAATCATTCAAGGTGAAATCCCTTGTTACAAAGTAGCCGAAGATGATCATTTTATCGCTTTCCTCGATATCAATCCCAATGCTAAAGGACATACATTGTGTGTCCCAAAAATTGAAGTCAATAAAGTATTTGATTTGGATGAAGACACCTACCTAAACCTAATGAAATTCTCAAGAAAAGTGGCCAAAGCCCTTGAAAAAACAGTTTCGTGCAAACGAGTGGGAGTTGCCATTATTGGTCTTGAAGTACCTCATGTTCATGTGCACCTCATCCCTTTAAATCAAATGAGTGATATGGATTTTGGTAAAAAAGTGACCCTTAGCCCTGATGAATTTCAAACATTAGCTATTGAGATAAATGACGCTTTATAATGGATGCAAATGATTTACCCTTAGAAATAGAATTGCGCATCGATTGGAGTGATTTGGATGTCTATGAACACGTGAATAATGTAAACATCATAAGGTATTTGCAATCGGCGCGAGTGAATATTTGGGAAAAATCGGGGTTATATAAAAGCTATAAGGAAACCAATCGCGGCCCAATGCTGGTATCTTCAAAAGTGGATTTTAAAAAGTCTCTTTTTTATCCGGGGACAATTACTATAAAATCGCGTGTGGGATATATTAAAAATAGTAGCTTTTCTTTGGAGCATCGTATCATAAACGCTCAAGGCGAAATCTGCATAGAAGCCCGCGACGTCGCTGTTTGTTTTGATTTTAATACTGAAAAAACATATAAAATACCCGACAATCTGAGAACCCTATTTGAATCTTATTCCTCAAGTCCTAGCAAGATTTGAAACGTGGAACCCACTCCTTTTTCTGATTGTTTCACTTTTATTTTTCCGTTGTGATAATCTTCAATAATTCTTTTTGTAAGTGATAGTCCCAATCCCCACCCCCTTTTTTTGGTGGTATATCCGGGTTTGAATATGGTTTTGAAACTTTTCTTAGGAATACCTTTACCAGTATCAGTAATTAAAATAGATACCGTTTTTGTATTCTTTTGAATCGTGATGGTCACTTTTCCTTTACCCTTCATAGCATCAATGGCATTTTTTACCAGGTTTTCAATGGCCCAACTGTATAACTGTTTGTTTAACTTCACATAAATGGGTTCATCAGGAATTTCTAACTCAAACTCGATAAGTTTTGAGCTGCGTGCCTTCAGGTAATCAAACGACTTAATGGTTTCTGAAACCACATCCTTTCTGTTTAAGACAGGCAAGGATCCCACTTTTGAAAAACGGTCTGTGATGGTTTGCAATCTAAAGATATCCTTTTCCATCTCGTTGATGTATTCAGGATTGGTCTGTTCAGATTTTAGTATTTCCGTCCAACCGATTAATGAAGAAAGTGGTGTCCCTATTTGATGTGCTGTTTCCTTTGCCATCCCCGCCCATAATCTGTTTTGCTCTGCCGCTTTTCGGGTTCTGAAAAAGAAATAAACCACTCCCACAAAGAGCAATATCATAATGAGAATGGCAGCGGGATAGTATTTGAGTTTGTTTATAATTTTCGAGTTTCCGTAATATATAGTTGCATAAACTTCATCTTCATAGGTTACATCAATGGGCTGGTATTGTGTTTGGAATTTCTCAATAAGATCCTCAATTTTAGCTCGGTCGTTTTGAAATCTTTTGAGATCTTCAGACAAATCATAATCATCAGCCTCATAATTATACAAGATGCGAGGGGTGTTTTTATTGCTTGTGATGATTTGTAACGTTAACTCGGGTACATTTGTATCTAAATCATCACGCAACAATTCTGCATACGCTTTAGCAAACAACTCCATTTTATTGCTTTCATTTTCTTTCAATTCATTGAAGAAAATATAGGTATTCCAAAGAATTATTGTGACCGTTATCAATGACAACAACACAAATACAACCCTGAAATAATTTTTTTCATTTTGCATAAACTCTAGAATTTACTGCTAAATATAACAGAATTCTATGTAAGAAATTGTGTTCATAAAATATCCCCACAATTTCTGTTGGTTTTTGACACTTTCGTTACCTTTGCTTTTATGATTTCATTTGAACCCAAAGACCTTTCTGTTGGAAGATTGCATGGCTACCTTTTGGGAGCTGTAACCCCCAGACCCATTGCTTTTGCGAGCACCATTGATAAAAATGGAAATATCAATTTATCGCCTTTTAGTTTTTTTAATGTGTTTAGTGCAAACCCTCCCATTTTGATTTTTTCGCCGGCAAGGCGTGGAAGAGACAACACCACCAAACATACATATGAAAATGTACTCGAAGTAAAAGAAGTGGTCATCAACATAGTCAATTATGATATGGTGCAACAAATGTCACTATCATCAACAGAATATCCCAAAGGCACTAATGAATTCATCAAATCAGGTTTGACTGCCGTTCCATCAGAAAAGGTGAAGCCTCCGCGTGTAGCAGAAAGTCCTGTACAGTTTGAATGTAAAGTGAACGAAGTTATCCAACTGGGAAAAGAAGGGGGGGCAGGAAATCTGGTCATCTGTGAAGTCCTTAAAATTCATATTGACGAATCCATACTTGACGAAAATCAAATCATTGACCAACACAAAATTGATACCGTTGCCAGAATGGGCGGAAACTGGTACAGCCGATCCAATATGGGTATGTTTGAAGTTCCAAAGCCGTTATCAACACTTGGTATTGGCGTCGATAAAATCCCAAATGAAATTAAATCAAGTACCGTTTTAACGGGAAACGATTTGGGGATGCTTGGTAATATTGAGGAATTGCCATCAGAAGAAGAAATTATGGATTTTGTTTCAAAAAATATTAAAGTTAGAACCATTTTAAGTTCTTCAGATACCGTTGAAATTCATAAATTAGCACAATCATATTTACAACAAGGAGACATCCCTTCTGCCTGGAAGGTATTGCTCATAAAAATTTAAAAAATGGAAGTACAAGGAAAAATTAAAATGATAGGTGAAACTCAAACCTTTGGCACCAATGGTTTCAGAAAAAGAGAAATTGTAGTAACCACAGAAGAACAATATCCACAACACATTATGGTTGAATTTGTTCAGGATAAAACTGATTTATTGAACAACTATGCTGTGGGTCAAAATGTAAAAATAAGTATCAATTTAAGGGGGCGCGAGTGGGTAAATCCACAAGGAGAAACTAAATACTTTAACTCCATTCAAGGATGGCGCATTGAAAATGTGGAACAATCTGCTCCTTCAAATGATATGCCGCCTATGCCTCCTGCTGAAGCTTTTGAGCCCGTCAATGATTTGAATGAGGAAGACCACGACGATTTGCCTTTTTAAAAATCACCCCTTTACAAGCGCATTTACACTGCGCTTTTTTTATGTATCAACAAAATGGCATTTACCAAAACCCTCGAAAAAGTTTTTGAAAAATTTGTGCCGTCACCCTTTGTGATTGCAGTTTTTCTTACGGTTTTAACAATTGTTTTGGCTTTGCTTTTTACTGAAAATACTTCCGGCGAAAGCCATACTATCTCTATTTTAAAGTTTTGGGAAAAAGGCATCTGGAACAACGATTTGTTGGTTTTTGGTTACCAAATGATGCTTATTCTGGTGTTGGGTCATATACTGGTTTTAAGCAAACCCATGAGTGCTTTGACAGACTATGTTACCGGTTTTGTTCACTCAACAGCAAGTGCCGTTGTACTTGTAAGTGTCACCACCATGCTGGTCGCCTTTTTTAACTGGGGTTTGGGGCTCATTTTTGGTGCCATTATGGCCAGAAAAGTTGCTGAAGCTTCACTAAAAAGAGGGTTTGAAATCAACTATCCCCTTGTGGGTGCTGCCGGTTATGTGGGGTTAATGATTTGGCACGGTGGCATAAGTGGTTCTGCACCTTTAAAAGTTGCAGAATCCGGGCATTTACCGGCATTAATGGAAGGCATCGTTTCTATAGAAACCGCCGGGCAACTACCCAATTTAATCTCCACCGGCGAAACTGTTTTAAGCTGGTGGAACCTTATCCTTTTTTTGGTATTGCTCATTGTAATTCCATTGACGCTCTATTACCTTGCAAAAAAATCACCTACAAAAAAATTATCTTTTTCTAGTAAATCCTTGTCCTCTGAAGATGATGAAGTAAGCTCCTCAACAAACAAAATTGAAAATTCAAAATTTGCGGGAATTGGTTTTGGAGTTCTTTTACTCGCCGCTTTTTTTATTCAGTATTTTGATGAGCTGGTCGCTTTAATTATTACTCCAAATATGCTCAATTTTTTTATGCTGGGTCTGGGAATTGTTTTGCATGGAAGCTTTAAAAGTTTTGGGAATGCTCTGGGTGAATCGATTTCAGGGGCATCAGGTATTCTGATTCAATTTCCTTTGTATTTTGGTATTATGGGCATTATGAAAGACACCGGTATGGTCACGATGATTAGCCAGGCATTTATCAGTATTTCAAATGAGGTTACACTTCCACTTTTTACATTTTTTAGTGCCGGCTTGGTCAATATATTTGTGCCCAGCGGAGGTGGTCAATGGGCATTACAAGGTCCCATCATCATTGATGCTGCTTTGAAACTGGGTGTCCCATTGCCAAAAATTATTATGGCGCTTTCTTATGGTGATCAAATCACAAATATGCTACAACCTTTCTGGGCGCTCCCCTTGCTTGCCATCACAAAATTGAAAGCCCGTGAAATTCTGCCATATACAGTCATTTTAATGCTAGTGGGAAGTGGAGTCTTTCTGTTGGGTTTGTTGATATTTTAAGAAACTATGATTTATCTCAAAGAAAATTCACCCTTTCCTCCTGTAAAACTTGCCGATGAAGACGGCTTGCTTGCATTGGGTGGATCACTCACTTCAGAACGGCTAATGACAGCATACCGTTCAGGAATCTTCCCTTGGTTCAATGAAAATCAACCCGTTTTGTGGTGGAGTCCAGACCCAAGAATGGTGCTATACCCGGAAAAATTCAAGGCTTCAAAAAGTCTCAAACAAAAAATAAAAAACAATCATTTTTCTGTCACTTTTAATGTCGCTTTCGCGAAAGTGATTAAAGCTTGTGCAGAAATTAAACGAAATAATGAAACCGGCACTTGGATTACCCCGGGGATGCAAGAGGCTTATATTGAACTCCATCAATTGGGGCATGCTGTCTCAGTTGAGGTTTGGAAAGAGTCTGAACTAGTTGGCGGACTCTATGGTATAGACTTGCCCGAACAAAAAATATTCTGTGGCGAAAGCATGTTTCACAAAGTAACTGATGCTTCTAAAATTGCTTTTTATCATTTAGTAGAGATGTTAAGGTCTAAAAAGTATTCACTTATCGATTGTCAGGTTTATAACAAACACTTAGAATCTCTTGGTGCTCAGGAAATTAGCAGGGATTCATTCATTTCTATTCTTACAAAATAAATACAATATTTTACCGTTTATCGAAAAAAGTTGGTTTACACCAATTTTTATTGCAAATTCACCTCCCTTTTTATCCCCGGTTTATGAAAATTTATATAATAACCCCCATTTTTTGTTTTTTCTTTGTCTCAACCTTTTATGCGCAAGAGACCACAATTGCAAGCAGTCAACAAGAACAATATATCGATGTTGTAAAGGTATATGAAAAAGTAGTTGAAGATGGCTATGAATCTGCTCAAATCTTTGAAAAATTAGCCAACTCAAACTATGAAAGAGGAAATTACACAGAAGCTAAAAAGTGGTTTGAAAAATGGTTCAATAAAGATAAGAATCCAAAAACCATTGCCTATTTAAAGTATTCCAAAACTTTGGAAGCATTAAATGAACCTGAAAAAGCAAAACATTATTTAAGTCTTTACGAAAAGAAATCCAAAAAATAACTACACCTCCTTATACCTAAAACAATCTACCAGATGGTCGTTTACCATACCTGTTGCTTGCATATGAGCATACACCACAGTACTTCCCATAAATTTGAATCCACGTTTTTTCAAGTCTTTGCTTAATTGATCAGACAAAGGAGTTGTTGCCGGAGCCTCACTCATGCTTTTTAACTTGTTTTTGATGGGCTTTCCACCCACAAAACCCAAGATATAATTACTGAAACTTCCAAACTGCTTTTGTACTTCTATAAAAGCTTGTGCATTCGTCACTGCCGCTCTCACTTTCAGTTTATTGCGAATGATACCTTGATTCTGAAGCAATTCCTGAATTTTGCTTTCGGGATAGGTTGCAATTTTTTCATAATTGAAATCGTCAAACGCCTTGCGAAAATTTTCGCGCTTGCGTAAAATAGTAATCCAACTCAAACCCGCCTGAAAACTTTCCAAAATTAAAAATTCAAACAATATTTTATCATCATAAACCGGAACGCCCCACTCCGTGTCATGGTATTCAACATAAAGTGGGTCAGATCCACACCAGGGGCAGCGATTTGTGATTTTAGTCATATTCTCAATATTTTAAAAAAAGTAACTTTGGCGATTCAAACGAAGATAAATCAAGAAAGGTGATTGTGAAAGTTTTCTGGATATTTTCGACCTATACTATTAAAAACTTATGGAAGCAGAACTCATTTCAAATAAACAGCAGCAGATAGAAAATGCGCTCAATTCAGCAATCAATTACAAGGTCTATTCTGAGCAAATGACTCATTTTTTTGAAAGTAAAAGCACCTCGGGTGCTGATCAGTCTGAGGGGCTAATTGAATATACCGCTCTTAATTATCAACGAATGAAACGCCTTGATAAAACAATAAAAGTAGATGATACTCAAATCAAGGAATTTCAAAAACTAAATAAAGAAATCAACTGGCTTATCATCACAGAAGCTTGGTGTGGAGATGCCGCACAGGTAATCCCTGTTTTAAATAAAATAGCTGAAGCTACTAAAACTATTAAAATCAAATTAGCTTACCGCGATGAGCATCCCCAATTAATGGACTTGTTTTTGACAAACGGTGCCCGTTCCATCCCAAAACTCATCGCACTCGATAGGAACCAAAACATTTTATACACCTGGGGGCCCAGACCCGCTGAGGCAACAAAAATGGTCAATGATTTCAAAATCAAAAATGGAAGTCTTACTACCCAATTCAAACAAGATTTACAAATTTGGTATAATAAGAACAAAGGTCAGGGAGTCATTCAAGACCAGCTGCTGTTGCTCAATAAGCAAGAAAAATAATGGCATCATTTACTTTTAAGAAGGATTTGAAGGCTTCAATTGGTTTTCAAATTCTTCCAAACTCATTGCATCTCTGACTGAAAATTCGCCAATCTTAGTTCGCCTTAAGGAGGAAAGATGTGCGCCATTTTCCAATGCTTTTCCAAAATCATGTGCCAATGACCTGATGTAGGTTCCTTTGCTGCATTGTACTCTAAAATCAACTTCCGGCAATGCAATGCGAGTAATTTCAAATGCTGAAATATGAACTTTTCTAAAGGCAACTTCAACATCTTCACCACTTCGGGCGAATTCATAAAGTCGTTTTCCATCTTTTTTTAAAGCAGAATAAACGGGTGGTTGTTGCTGAATTTCGCCGATAAACATTTTGGCAGCTGCAACTATTTCTTCTTCTTTAAGGTTTGAAATGTCAAAGGTTTGAACTATCTCGGTTTCCAGGTCAAAGCTGGGAGTGGTGGCTCCAAGGGTGATGGTGCCGGTGTATTCCTTTTCCTGACCCTGGTAAGTGTCAATTTGTTTGGTGAATTTTCCGGTGCAAATGATTAAAAGTCCTGTGGCCAAAGGGTCTAATGTCCCGGCGTGACCTACTTTTATTTTCTTCAAGTTATATTGTTTTCTGATGAGCCATCTCACTTTATTGACTACTTGAAAGGAAGTCCATCCCAAGGGTTTGTCGATTAAGAGAATTTGGCCTTCTTGGAAGGATGCTGATGTTGTGATTTTGCTCATTTGTCAAAAGTAGTTATTCTTTGAAAAAGTTGTATGTTTATGATAATTTTTTAGAATTAAAACTCATCTTATTGCTTTTCAATGCATAGTATTTTCTAATTCAAACCTGTAGAAAATCAACTTTTATTTATTTAAATTTAATCACTTAAAAAAGAAATAAACAAAGTGCATTTTTAATAATTTTAAAAATAAAAACATGGCAACTAAAAAAATAGAGGAGCAAACTACTGAAGAACTATTAAAGGCCAAAAAAACACATAAAACCGTGATTTATATTCTTGCTACGCTATTACTAATTTATGTCTGTTTTGTTATATACAGCCTGGTTTTTAATGTTTGGAGATATGGGGTTGAGTCAATCATCGTCCCTTTAATGGTGTTTGCAGGTGGCATGCCGGCCCTTTTACAAATCAAAACTATTAATAAGGAGCTCAAAAAAAGAGAATTACAATGAAGAAAGGAACCATTTCAAATACTTTAAGAAAATTAAAACTCATCTATTTTGCAGACAAACTGCGCTTTTATGTTAAAAAATAATCACTATTTCTTCCATTCAACCAAACCCCCTTTAGCAGAATCTACTTTGATACTGTAGTTTCCTCCACCGGAGACAATCCATCTTACTTTGACGGTGCCCATTCCGGGGATATTAGCAACCTCCATTTTTTGAGGATTGTGAACTTGCTCTTTTACAATATTAAAATCGGCATTTTCAACCACCATACCGGCGATTACTTTTGCTCCATTTATTGTTACATAATCAGGGCGTTCAATTTTGAATTTCAAATCCTGACTGCTGTGGGTGGGCATCAAGCGTTCGTTGTAAATTGTCGCTGTAATTTCGCGCAAGCCATTTCCAATCGTTTTTTCTTCAACCTCTAAAACGCTTAGCTTTGGTGTATGATATCCGTGGTAGATGGTAAATGCCATATTTCTGTGAGCATCTTGCTCCAGAAGAAATCCAGGGTGTGCCCTACTAAAATTCTTTTTAAAACCTCCCACTTCAATGGTTCCAAATTGGGGATGGCTGTATTCTGCCCAATCCACAAAAGCATCGCCAAAAGTGAGATATTTATCCACTTTCAGCTCTTCTTCCTGATTGGCTCGACCTTCATTTTTATGGAAATAAAGATAAGACACCATTAACTCATTGGTGTAAGTATAAATACCTCTACCGCCATAAAACCAATCTAGCTCTCCGCCAAATACTGAATATAAATCTTTATAAACTACCAAATACCGGTAACCGGGTATCATTTCTTCACCCTTTTTCGCGATAGCATCGTAGATTCTAATATCATCACGATTGTAAGTATCAATATCTTCTTCTGCACCGGGGCCTCTTAAAATCATACCGCCATAGTTGTGATAACTTTGTGCTCCGGCAATGTTAGGATGTTTCATTACAAAATCTGCTACAGCTCTGGTTTCAGGCAGGCTAAACGGGTATTTATAAGCTCCTCGTTGTACATAATCAGGTTGCCATTTCCATCCCCAATCACGGTTGGGGTCATAATAGCCAATACCATCTTCATTGACACGACCATCACCGTCGCGATCTATTCCTTCAAAACCAAGCATTTCATAGTCTCCTTGTTGCTCGGGTTCTACTCTAATAAGTCTGCGAGGGTCTTGGGGGTCTTTAATGAATTGTCCTGTGGGTGATTTTCTAATCATCATTGTGATATGGTTATCGCCGTTGAGGTCATCAAACATATCTTCACCGGCCTCACCATCACCATCGTTATCGAGAACAATCATACCTGAACGAGGGGAGTGTGGCGTGTTGGGTTCTTTCATATAATGATCACGTGCATCTGGGTTGATGGTGGGAACGATGTAAAAGGTTTTGTCTTTTAAAAGTTCCGTTATAAACTCGAGGTCGTCAAACATTTCGGTGAGGTACCAGGCAGTGTAAAGTGAAAATTCGGTTCCCTGTATTTCATTTGAGTGAATGTTACCATCAATATACATGGCAGGTTTTCTATCAGGATCACCGGTTTTAAAATCTGAAATTGTCAACAACCAGATGTCTCTTCCTTCCACAGATTTCCCAATGCTTTCAAGACGTGCCAGGTTGGGGTGTGCCTTGGCTATTTTTTGCATGATATCTACTACACCGTCATAAGTATAATAGCGATTCCAACTCACTTCTACTTTGGGCTCGTGTGGAGTTCCAATGGCTCTAAAGAATTTCTCTTGCGCTGCCATTTCAAAGGTCGATAATATCGCTAAGGCGAAACTAAGTAAAGGGGTATATAATCTACTTCTCATTGTCTTATAATTTTACATTTAACACAGCAAAACCGGCGTGAGCTGCTCCTGCCTTGATTTCAACATTACCGGAACCTTTAATGATCCAAGACATTGTTTTGCTTTCAAAAGCATCCATTTTTTCAATCAGATTGATAGTGTTTCCGGCAAGGACTTCTTCCTTGTCTTTGGTAATATCAATTCTAATTTTTCGCAGCCAGCGAGACCTTTCCCCTAATTCAGAATGAGTGGGTAATGGTGCGTTATTATATAAATCGGCTGTGATTCGGTTTAGCCCACTGCCCAAATTTTCCACTTTCACATTGTGAAACTCCAGTTTGGGTTGCATTTTAGCAAGCTCCAAAATGAAGTTTGTATGTTCTAAAGCGATACTATCCACCATCTTATATGGTGGATTGTGCAACGCAAACGGTTTGATACCACCCACTTCCACTTTTTGATTTGGAAAATCGGGGTGATTCACGGTTGACCAAGGGATAAAGACATCTGTAAGTCCTTCACTATCTGCCCAGGCCATAAAGTTTGACTTCTTGGTGACCGTGGGTTTTTCAGTTAATTTATCTGATTTTTCATCTGCTTCTTCAGGATTTTCAACCTTTACTTCAGGAACCCACCAGCCCGGGGTGCTGAAACTTAACCGACCAAAATGAAAATAAGCCCATTGAAAAAAATCGCCGTCTGTTCCTTGATTGTCTTGTTGAAATGCTTTTTGTGAAATGGTTTTGTTGTAAAGATCAGAAACCATTTTATTGATAGTCACATCTTTTTCCTGGATGGAGGAAACAATACGTTTTTTAGCTTCCTGAGCATTGTATTTTAAAGGTTCTGAAAGATTGTTTGCCGGACTGAAAGTTACAAAGGCAAAAATATTCCATTGGTCAAAAAGGTAGTCGAGCAATGCGCGGCTCTCCTGTTGTGATACTGGGTAATCACCTGCAAATGGTTCAAAAACCGGAAATTTATAGGTTAAGCTTTTATTGAAAGCGATACCTTCAATTGGATCTTCATTGAAGCTTCCATCTTTATCATTGTCAAACCCTTCTGAGTAAACTAAATAATTGCCATCTTCTCCTTTACTGCGGTCAGATTTGATGAGTATGCGTGCATCTTGAGGGTGAAGTTTGTGATTGCCCATTGGACTTTCTACTCTCATTTGAGTGATGAATCCGTCATTATTAAGGTCTTCATAAGGATCTTCACTTACGCTTCCATCGCGGTCGTGGTCCACTTTAGCAGCATTCCCGCGTCGTTCATATTTTAGATTGCTGTGGTATTGAGCATACGCATCGGGCGACATATTAGGGAAGATGTAAAATGTTGTGGTTTCCAGTACTTCTTTGTGGTTGCTCACAAGGCGTTCAGCAAACTGTAATGCCAATTCAACGCTCAAAACATGATATCCTTCTACTCCTCCAACAATGGCAATTGCAGGTTTGTTTTCAAAATCACCATTCCCAATTCTTAATGCCCAGATGTCCTGGCCTCCTTCAGTTTTAACAAGTGAAGTGAGTGAAGCTAGTTTATCGCTGTTCAACGTTTGAAGGCGTTGATTGATTTGCTGAATTGTTGAATAGTTGTTTTGTGCAATAATCGGGAAAAATAACATTCCCATTAGAAATGTTAGATAAGGGCGTATTTGCATAATGGATTATTTTTAGTAGAACTGTATTTTGTAAAAATATAAAAATGTAAAGAAGTTTGTAAAAGTTTAACGCCCTTATATGATGGCTTTACCTTTTTCAGTAGAAAAAATGAAAATCTATTGCTTGAATTAAAGCAAAATATTTTTTATCATTTGTCATTTTTCTCTATATCTATTTCGCCTTCAAATAATTAATTACGAATGATTTTTAGAGTTTCACTCTCCATCCTAACATAATAAACCCCTTTTACTAAATTTGAAAAGTCAATTTGCTTTTCATTTTGAGTGAGTTCGCCAGACATTAATTTTTGCCCTTGTGCATTGTAAACGTCAAATTGGGTTGGGTTTTGAATGTTTACATTCACAATGTTTTTTGTGGGGTTTGGATAAACAATGGTCGCAATGCTATTTTCAGGAAGTCCAAGCAATTCACACTCAAAGCTGGAGAGTACTTTTGAAGCAGCGGGAGGGTCAACTAAAAGCGAATCTGTTAACAAAGGACAATAACAATCATCTTCATCTACATACAATTTAAGCCATGAAAGGGCAATTTTTCCGACTGCGCCATTGCCGCCATTGGGGGTATTGGCAACTGAATGATTTCCATTTGCAACTTCAAATAGAAGTTTGTCAGTTGTGGTTGGAGTAGCGTTATAGTGAAGGTCTGCATGTTGAGCAGGCGGTGCGGTTGGGTCATTTTGACCACTAAATATCACAACCGGACTCTCGTGGTTTAGGGAAGGGTTTGGCAACCAAGGGCACAGCGCAACCACCCCTTTAATAGTGTTGTCTAATACAGCTGCCCGTTGTGCTCCACCACCGCCCATAGACCAACCGCTTACAGCAAATTTATTAATATCGAGTTTGTCTTCCAGTGGTGATGTATTTCGGAAATTTTCTTGACGCATAGTTTCAAGAGCGTCTAAAAGTGCCAATGCTCTTGCTTCGGGAAAATCAAAAACTGAATTGGTTCCAATAATAATTGTAACTATTCCATGAGAGGCATAAAATGGCCCCCATGCTTCAACACTTGATGGTAATGCCGTAAATCCGGGTACTATAGCAATACTTGCAAAAGGAGGCTCTGCATTTGTGGGATAATAAATCGTAGCTCCCAGATAATCCGGACCATTTCTAATTCCATCAGCCTCAGTAAGAGTAGCCACTTCAAAAGGGCCCGGGTTTGTTAAACTCTCAACCGTCACATCTTCACATTGCGCTAAAATATCGTTTGGCAAAAATGAAGTTGCTATAAATAAAAGCGCCAGTATGTAAATGTGTTTCATATCTAAATAAATTATGTAAGGGTTTGGAAAAATAAACTATTTAAAAATGATTACAAAATTTAAAACGAACCAAAGAATCTGAAATTTGAAAAGCCCATTATAAATTCTGTACATTTGTAAAAAGAAACATCAAAATGAGACACCTTTTTTCACTTCTTCTCTTTTTTTGCTCAATAATGGTAATGGCACAAAAAAATCCTCAAGCATCACCACCTGTGATTGTGGCTAAAATTCCATTGGGCGAAACCGTTATTTTTGAGGATGTTTCAGTCACTTTTTTAAAAGTTCTTGAAGATTCACGTTGCCCCAGTGATGTGACCTGTATATGGGCAGGAGAAGCAAAAGTAATTACAACAATTAAAACTGAAACCGAAACCATTGAAAAACAACTCATTTTTCACGGCATTGCTTTTGGAAGTGAAAGTGAAAATACCCTGTTAGTTTCAGATTCTAAAAAATACATTGCGTACCGCTTGTCGCCTTATCCCAAAACTTCACTACCACATACTCAGAGGGAATATTATCTTGATATTTTAATTTTAAACTAAAATGTATAAAACTTAATTTTCAAGATGTTGATTACTATATCGTTTTAGGATAAAATGTGAAAAATTGTTGTTTTTCATAAACTATTTTCAAACTTCCAACCAAACAATTGCAAATTTTACCCATACATTACCACAACTTTGATTTTATGATTACCTGTAAAATCTAACTATTTTATATTTTCAATCTATCTTCCAAACCTTTACTTAGTTGTTATTTAAACAAAAAATTGAATTCTAATTATTATGTATGTTTTTTGTTAAGGTGATTTTTGTGAAATTCACAAATAGCATCATTAAGTTTACAAAGAAGTAACTTTGAATTAATATAACCGTAAAATTCTAATTCCTTTTAACACATCCATTATGAGAAAAATATATTTAAAAACACTCTTTTTATTGATAGGGCTTCAGGCTTTTTCACAAACTCCAGCTGTTTTAGTTGACTCAGCTGACGATGGCTTTAGGCTTAAGGTAAGTGGTGAGTCCTTCATAGTAAATGGTATGAATTGGGATTATTTCCCCATTGGTACAAACTATAATTATAGTATTTGGAATCAATCAGATGACTTCATTATGGCAGCTCTTGATTCAGAAATGGGGCTGTTGAAAAATATGGGCGTTAATTCAATTAGAGTTTATACAGGTATTCCACCAAAGTGGATTCAATATATTTATGAGACCTATGGGATTTATACGATGCTCAATCATTCATTTGGGCGTTATGGACTCACACTTGATGGAACTTGGGTGCCAAATACTGAATATTCTGATCCTCGTGTAAAAGACTTACTTCTATCTGAAGTCACAGCGATGGTTGAAGAATATCAAAACACACCCGGTCTCTTACTATACCTTCTTGGAAATGAAAATAATTATGGATTATTCTGGGGAGGTGCAGAAACAGAAGATGTGCCGGTTGAAGACCGTGAATCAACTATAAGAGCCAGGGCAATGTATCAATTGTTCAATGAAGCAACACTGGCTATGAAAGCGATAAGCACAAATCATCCGGTTGCCATTTGTAATGGAGACCTGCTTTTTATGGATATTATCGTAGAAAAATGTCCTGATGTTGACATTTTTGGAACAAATATGTATAGAGGTGTTTCATTTGGCGACGCTTTTCAAAGAGTTAAAGACGAATACAACAAACCCATTCTTTTTATGGAGTTTGGAGCAGATGCATTCAATGCCATTGAGAATCAAGAGGACCAATATTCTCAAGCATATTATATGACAAGTAACTGGAAAGAAATTTATGAAAATGCTGCCGGGCTTGGCAAAGCAAATAACTCTCTTGGCGGGTTTACTTTTCAATTTAGTGATGGATGGTGGAAGTTTGGTCAAACTAAAAATTTAGACGTTCATGACACAAACGCTTCCTGGTCAAATGGAGGATATCAAAGAGATTTCATTGAAGGTCAAAATAATATGAATGAAGAATGGTTTGGTATAGCTGCCAAAGGTCCCACAAATGCAAGAGGTCTATATGACCTGTATCCAAGAGCCGCCTATTATGCTTTAAAAGAAGCCCATCAATTAAATCCTTATGATGAAGGCGTTGATTTAAAATTTATAGACAACTATTTCACCTCAATCCAACTAATGGACGCTGTTTTAAGAGCACGTGGAGATAAAGCGGCTTTAAGTGGAAATGAAAAACTAAGCATTAGTAACTTAAGAGCAGAGTTTACTACCTTCAACACCGGTGGCAGTTTAATCACCACACCTGATTCTGCAGACCCAAATGCAACAAATTTTCCAAATGAACTGGGTTTTGATCATATGCAATCTTACTTTTTTGGTGTACAGGGGAAGCCTGCATCAAACGTAAGAGCAAATGTTAATATAAGTGTGTTAGGAAATGTTGCTCAAAACCCCATAGATGAAATTTTTTACGAAAACCGGGGTCGCGGTGTTAAAGTTAATTCTGAAGACGGTACAGTCGAACTCACCGATGTAAACCGCGTTCAGGTTTACAATGCAGACTTTGAATGGGTGGGAAAAGAATTTGATGTTAGAGGATTCTATAGAACCGGCCATTACCACTGGGGTTATGAAGGTGATTTTTTTGGGTTGTATCCTGAAGCTAACTATGGTCCAAACTTAGATATTTACAACGGTGAAATTTCAGGATTTGAAATTGACGGAAAAAATACATTCAATGGATTGAAAGCTGCTTTTGGCCCTCAACTTTGGTGGGGAGCAAACCCGGCTGCACTTCTGAAATACACCCGAAAAGTGGGTATCTTTGACATCACAGGTGTTTACCATGAAGATATCGATGATGCATCATCAATTGTAACTTCAATTGCAATTCCTTTACCTCAAACAAGAAGAGCTACGCTCCACTTCAAAACAAAACTTGGAAAAGTGGGTGTAGAATTTGGAGGAATATGGGGTGGACAACCATTGAATGGAAGAACATTCCAAGTTGCCGAAGGCGAACCCGGGAACTATACCATATTTGAAGACAAAGTAACCGGAAAAGATAACTGGGGTGGAAAAGCAAAAATAACTTACTCATCTGGACGTCTAAATTGGTATGCACAAGGCGCCGCAATGGGATTAGTTGCTAACGGCGGTGGAGATTATACACAAACCTATACCGGTTGGTCACTAAAAGATACCGGTAGTGGAAACCAAACAAACCTCTTAACAGGTTTTACTTATTCCTTTGGCAATCTTCAGGTTGCACCTAATTTTTTATGGCAAAAACCCATTGTTGATGCAATGCCCAATGATGTTGAAGGTCCCGGAAGACTAAGAAACATTCAAGATGACCCTTTTGCTGTAAGAGCTAACAGAGAAACCGTCGCTGGTGAACTATTACTTACCTATGACCCCACGCCAGCAACCTGGATGTATGAATGGGACAATGATATGGCTGAAGATGCACCTTTTGCTATAAGTGCCGGCTTTGTTTATCGCCACTTACCAACCACACAAGACGCCGCCATAGGATTTTTAAGTAATCGCACCTCATTTGCTTTTCCAAATTCTGCTCCTGCCGAAGATCTATGGGAAGCTAAAACAAGAATTGTCTCAAAACTAAATCCTGAATTGGGCTTTATCGCTAATATGTATTATGGAAATGGTCAAGCCAATGGTAGCGATGACAGAACAATATATCGCTTCGGTTCAGATATAAGACTCATCTACAAAAACATCAAAGTTATTAATGCCGTAAAAATTAATGACTGGGGGCCTTTTGACTACCACAGAGATTTTAATTTGACATACCCCCTTCAACTAATGCTTGATATCTCAACGAGTTTAGGAAAGCCCAATTGGTTTATTTTGCCAAATACAAGAGTTGGTATCAGGGGAACCTGGAGATCACTTGATGAATTCTCTCCCAGATATTTGCCAAATCAAGGCCCTGAATTTGGTTTACCACCCTTAAGCCCTGTTGGCTTTGATAATGGTCAGGAATGGGAAATAAGAACTTATTTACACATCAATATCGGAAAATAATAATGATAATCTTTTCAGTACTGCCTGAATTACTAACTAGAAGTACTGCAAAAAAATACTATAAACAAATGGAAAATAGATTAAAAAATAATTTCAAAATCACGCTAGCATTAGGATTTCTTGCTATCCTAACACTGAGTTGTGAAAGAGACCTTACAGACGAAGCATTAGAAGCCACGTTTTCAAACAATCCCTTAGTATTTATTGATGGCTTCAGTGCCGGTCTTGAATACCTGCCTTTTGCCGGTTCAAGACCAGATGCATTTTCTGTTGACACAAATGAGAAATTTGAAGGCACCGCTTCCATGCGCTTTGATGTTCCCAATGTGGGTGACCCATTGGGCGCCTTTGCCGGAGCTATTTTTCCTGATTTTGGAGGTAGAGATTTAACAGAATATGATGCATTAACTTTTTGGGCAAAAGCCACGACAGCAGGAACTATCAATGAAATTGGTTTTGGTCAAGATTTTGGAGAAAATAAGTTTTTGACATCACTCCAAAATTTACAATTAACAACCAATTGGCAAAAATATACCATTCCCCTTCCAGACCCTTCAAAATTAACTCAGGAAAAAGGACTTTTTTGGTATGCAGAGGGACCTGAGGATGGAAATGGTTATACCTTTTGGATTGATGAAATAAAATATGAAAAACTGGGAACAATCGCTCAACCACAGCCCAAAATTTTTAATGGTGAAGACCAGTTTCAACAATCGTTTAACGGCGCTTCAACAACAGTGAGTGGATTAACACAAACCTTCAATCTCGGAAATGGAATAAATCAAACAGTAGCTGCTGCTCCGGCTTATTTTGAATTTACTTCATCAAATCTTGGTGTAGCCACCGTAAGTGAAACCGGCGAAATAAACATCATTGGAGCAGGAACAACTGTCATTACTGCAACCCTAGGAGATGTGCCCGCTACAGGTTCACTAACTTTAGAATCGCTTGGAGAATTTGAACTTGCACCCATACCAACAAGAAATCCGGAAAATGTGATTTCTATTTTTAGCAACCAATACAATAATGTGCCTGTTGATTTTTTTAATGGATACTGGGAGCCATTCCAAACAACACTTTCAGCTGACTTTAATGTTAACGGTGATGATATTTTAAATTACTACAATTTTAATTTTGTTGGAATTCAATTTTCAAATCCAACAGTAGACGCAACAACTTATCCTAACTTACACCTTAATATGTACATACCGGGAGAAGTCCCTTCCAACCTTGATTTATTAATAACTATACGTGATTTTGGAGCAGATCAACAAGATGGCGGTGGCGATGATACCTTTCAACAAGTTTTCTTCAATTCATCACATTTTGAATCAAATACCTGGAGCACACTTGAAATTCCACTCACTCTAACAAATAAAAACCATTTAGGCTTAATTATCTTAGAAAATGTTAACGCCTCGACTTTAGAAAGTTTTTATTTAGACAATATTTATTTTTACAATGACGTAATAGAACCATCACCAAACGTTGATGATTCAGGAGCTTCTCAGGTAGCACTGCCTATAGGCTTTGAATCAACAACTCTCACTTATGACTTTTTAGGTTTTGAAGGAGCCGATTCTGCAATCATAGACAATCCAGACCCTAGTGGTATCAATCCCACCTCCAAAGTTATGAGAACCACCAAAACAGCGGGTGCTCAATTTTTTGCCGGGACACTACTCAATCTGGATGCACCCATAGACTTTTCAAGTTCACAAAAACTCAGGATGAAAGTCTGGTCACCAAAAAGTGGTATTCCCGTGAGAGTGCGCTTGGAAAACGCAGATAATTCAGTAGGAATTGAGTTGGATGCAAATACAACAACTATCAATGAATGGGAAGAACTGGAATGGGACTTTAGTAACTCAAATACAAATGCAGACTTTGTGAGAATAGTAGTATTCTTTGAATTTGTTCCTGATTTACCGGGCGATGGAAGTTCATACTATTATGACGACATACAAATAATTGAATAATATAATTATAAAATTTTGACTATGAAAAATAGATTTCTAAACGCCTTTGCTTTGATTGCACTTTGTATTACTGTGCTCATAAGTTGCTCAACAGACGAGTCTCAAGAGGTGGTTAACAACTTTAAAAATATTGTTGTCTCCGATGAGTTTGATACAGATGGCGCTTTAAATAGTGCTCTTTGGACTTTTGATATTGGCAGAGGCGATAATGGTTGGGGAAATAATGAGCTACAGTATTACACAGACCGACCAGAAAATGTAAAGATTGAAAATGGCTTGCTTCACATCACAGCACGTGAGGAATCTTTTGAGGGAGCAAATTTCACATCTGCAAGAATTAAAACTCAAGGTTTATTTGAAAAGCAATATGGCCGTTTTGAGGCTAGGATTCAATTGCCTTGGGGTCAAGGAATTTGGCCTGCGTTTTGGCTTTTAGGAAATGATTGTGAAGAAAACACATGGCCACTTTGCGGTGAAATTGACATTATGGAATACAGAGGACAAGAACCCACAAAAGTTCTTGGAAGCTTACACGGCCCGGGTTATTCTGCCGGGGAGGCAGTCACTAAAAGCTATATTTTAGAGAACGATAGATTTGACACCGGTTTCCATGTTTTTGGAATTGAATGGGGTCCAGATTTTGTTAACTTTTATGTAGATGACGCTTTATATAACAGAATAACTCCTGAAGATGTTCCCGGGGAATGGGTTTTTGATCATCCCTTTTATATTATTATGAATGTGGCAGTTGGGGGATCCTTTGTGGGACCACCAAATGCAGAAACTCAATTTCCACAAACCATGCTTGTGGACTACATTAGAGTTTATGAATAGGTCTTTTATAAGTCCTCATCCAAAATTTTTAACCTCAAATTTAATTTGATATCCAGAGAAAAGGTCGGAGACATATTTCCCCGGCCTTTTTAATAGAAATAGTATTGTTTTAAAGGTTTTTAGATAACTATTAGAAAACCGATTTAGATTTTTTAAAAAACATAAGAATGAGCAACCCATCTATAGATATAAAAGAACAAAACTTCTCAAACTTAAATAGTAAAAGTGAACTCAATTTTGTAGAAATCAACAATGAATATTATTACAAAATAAGTAATAGTGATGTAATGCGTCCTTTTTTTATGAGTATCGTAAGTGACTCAAATCACTGGATGTTTATTTCAAGTAACGGGGGTATCACAGCTGGCAGAAAAAATAGTGACAATGCTTTATTTCCTTATTATACAGATGATAAAGTCACTGAGTCTGCTGGAACTACTGGAAGTAAGACACTTTTTTTAGTACGAAACGATGGTGGAGTTTCCTTGTGGGAGCCCTTTTCCAAAAGGACCAAATCAAAATTTCAAATTGCCAGAAACCTGTACAAAAATCGATATGGGAACAAAATTATTTTTGAAGAAGTCAATCACGATTTAGGTCTCACCTTCAGGTATCATTGGAATTCTTCAGATAAATTTGGTTTTGTTAGAAAATCGACACTACTCAATCATTATGAATATGAGCAAAATATCACACTCTTAGATGGCATTCAAAATATAATGCCTTATGGCGTGAGTGCAGATCTGCAAAATCAAAGCAGTAATCTCGTAGATGCTTACAAAAGAAGTGAACTGGAGCAAAGCAGTGGTTTAGGCATTTTCGCATTAAGCGCCATTATTGTTGACAAAGCTGAGCCTAGTGAAGCCTTAAAAGCTAATGTAGTATGGTCTGTTGGACTAGAAAACCCCACTTATTTACTATCAAATTTACAACTGGAAGATTTTAGAAAAGGTAAAAACCTCATTTCTGAAAACGATATAAAGGCAGAAAAAGGTGCCTATTTTATTCATAAAAAAATTAAAATTGAAGCAAAATCTCAAACTGACTGGATGCTTATTGCTGATGTGAATCAAAACCACAGTGCCATTGCTTCACTTGTTCATCAAATCAAAAATAATTCAAAATTGCATCAACAAGTCCTTGAAGATATTGAATTGGGCACTCAAAAGCTCATAAAACTGGTAGCGTCTTCAGATGCATTACAAATCACTTCAGATACTGCAAGAGATACCAGACACCTTGCAAATACCCTATTCAATATAATGAGAGGCGGTATTTTTGATAACAATTATCAAATAGAAAAATGGGACTTTGAACAATACCTCGCTAATGCCAATAAAAAAGTATCCCGTACTACTGAAAAAACTTTACAAAAACTCCCCAACACCTTCAATCTTTCAACACTCAAAAAAATGGGTTATGAGAGTGAGGATAAAAACTTTAGAAGACTTTGTCTGGAGTATATGCCTCTTAAATTTAGTCGCAGACATGGTGACCCAAGCAGACCTTGGAATAAATTTTCTATCAATACACGCAATGAAGTTGATGGCTCAAAAATTTTAGATTATGAAGGCAACTGGAGAGATATTTTTCAAAACTGGGAAGCTCTTGCAATTTCTTATCCTGAATTTATTGAGAGTATGATTCACAAATTTCTCAATGCCACCACTTTTGACGGATACAATCCTTACAGGGTAACCAAAGATGGCTTTGACTGGGAGGTCATTGAAGAAAACGACCCCTGGTCTTATATTGGCTACTGGGGTGACCATCAAATCATCTATTTATTAAAATTCTTAGAATTACAGGAAAATCATAAACCCGGAACATTACAAGGTTTTATTTCTAAAGACCTTTTTGTTTATGCCAATGTACCTTATAAAATAAAATCTTATGAAGACCTTCTAAAAAACCCAAAGGACACCATAGAATTTGACTATGAGCTTGATGAAAAACTCAACATCAAAAAGCAAGAATTAGGAGCCGATGGTTTTTTACTCAGAGATGAGAATATGTTTATCTGCAAAGTCAATTTTATTGAAAAAATGCTAGCCACTATTCTTGCAAAAGTTTCAAATTTTATTCCCGAAGCAGGCATTTGGCTCAACACGCAAAGACCTGAATGGAACGATGCTAACAATGCCTTGGTTGGAAATGGTGTTTCGATGGTTACACTTTATTATTTGAGACGTTTTTTAAAATTTTTCCATAGAATCATTACTAATACAAATCACAGCCAAGTAGCTATTTCTCAGGAGCTACTCACATACTTTGAAAAAGCGCATCAAACCCTTAAAACCAATGAAGCATTTATTGAAAAAAAATTAAATGACTCCGAAAGAAAATTATTTCTTGACGGTCTGGGTCAGGCTGCTTCTTCTTACAGGACATCGATATACAAAAATGCATTCTCTGGAAGAAAAGGTGCTTTGGAGCTTAGTAACCTAAGTGCTTTTATTGAAACGACACTCAAATTTATTGACCACACAATTTTAGCAAACAAAAGAACAGACAACCTTTACCACGCATATAATTTAATGACGATAACCGAAAACAATGAAATTAAAGTTTCTTATTTAAACGAAATGCTGGAAGGTCAAGTGGCCGTTTTGAGTTCGGGGTATTTATCCTCAAAAGAAAGCCTTGATGTGCTCAATGCTCTTAAAAACAGTAAACTCTTCAGACCCGACCAGTACAGTTACATTTTATATCCAAACAAAGAATTGCCCTCCTTTTTAGAAAAAAATATACTCCCAAAGGAAAAAGTTGAAAGCTCAGAGTTGTTACTTCAAATGATAAAGGACTCTAACACACAAATTGTAGAAAAAGATATCAATGGCAACTATCACTTTAATGGAAATTTCAACAATGCCCAAGTTTTAAATAAAACACTTGAATCCCTAAATAATACAAAATATGCCCGTCTGATTGAAAAAGAACGCTCTCAAGTATTACAACTATTTGAAACTGTTTTTAACCATAAAGAGTTTACAGGAAGGTCTGGAACCTTTTACGGTTATGAAGGCTTAGGCTCCATTTACTGGCACATGGTTTCAAAATTACAACTTGCAGTTCAAGAATGTTGTTTAAAAGCAATTCGTGAAAACGAAAGTGCCGAAGTTGTTGGCAAGCTTTTGGAACACTATTATGAAATCAACGAAGGCATTGGAGTGCATAAATCTCCAAAACTGTATGGTGCTTTTCCAACAGACCCTTATTCTCATACCCCATCAGGAAAAGGAGCTCAACAACCCGGAATGACCGGGCAAGTAAAGGAAGATATGCTCAGCCGTTTTGGGGAATTGGGTATTTTTGTAAAAGATGGAAAGCTTTATTTTCATCCTTGTTTGTTGCGCAAAAATGAAGAGTTTCTTAAAGAATCTGCCGTGTTTTCTTTTATTGATATTCATCAAAACAAACAGCAAATACATTTGGAAGCCGGTTCGTTAGCATTTACTTATTGCCAAATTCCCATCATTTATATTTTAAGTAATGAAGAAACCATTACCGTCACTTTTGCTGATGGAAATACCTCAAAATTTACATCGCTGCAACTTGATGAAGAAAACAGTAATAACGTATTCAAAAGAACTGGTACTATTATAAAAATTGAAGTGTTTTTAACCTCAAATTGTTTAAAATGAGACCAATGAACCTCATAATTTACAAACTTTCGGGCTATTTGTTATTAATGCTCCTAATTGTTTCTTGTAAAAAAGCCACTCCTCAAATGAATGAACAATCTCAATTAAACGCTTCAGAAATTCTCGGCAATCCTAAATATCAAGCCATATCCTTTGGCGGCTATCGCGATGCCAATCACGATATAGAACCCACAGTGGAGCAATTAAAAGAGGACATGAAAATATTGGAAGCTATGGGAATTCATCTTTTACGCACCTACAAACTCCATAAACCCCACGCTTCAAATGTTTTGGAAGCCATTCACCAATTAAAAACAGAAAATCCAGGTTTTGAAATGTATGTGGTTTTAGGTGCCTGGATAAATTGTAAAAACGCTTTTACAGACAATCCAAATCACAATGAAGAAGATGAAAACAATGAGTGGGAGATAAACCGCGCTGTTGAGCTAGCCAATCAATACCCAGATATTGTAAAAGTAATAGCTGTGGGGAATGAAGCTATGGTAAAATGGGCAGAAAGCTACTATGTGCAGCCGGGAGTGATTCTCAAATGGGTCAACTATCTACAAGACCTAAAGAAAGAAGGAAAACTAACTGAAGATTTGTGGATAACCAGTTCAGACAATTTTGCTTCCTGGGGAGGTGGTGCTGCATCCTATCACGTCCCTGATTTGGAAAAACTCATTCAAGCTGTAGATTTCATAATGATGCATACCTATCCCATGCACGATACCCACTACAACCCGGGATTTTGGAATACTCCTGTTGAAGAAGTCAACCTTAGTGAAATAGAAAAAATTGATAAAGCGATGCTAAGGGCAAAAGCCTATGCACAAACGCAGTATCAATCTGTCATTGATTATATGAAATCACTGGGTGTTGATAAACCAGTTCATATTGGTGAAACCGGCTGGGCAAGTGCTTCAGATGGATTCTATGGTCCTGATGGTTCTAAAGCCTGTGACGAGTACAAAGAAGCCGTTTATTACCGTCATATGCGGGAATGGACACAAAAAGACAGCATTAGTTGTTTTTATTTTGAAGCTTTTGATGAGCCTTGGAAAGATGCAACAAACCCCGCTGGTTCTGAAAATCATTTTGGTTTATTTACTGTTGAGGGTCAAGCAAAATATGCCCTATGGGATTTGGTTGATCAAGGCCTCTTTAATGGACTCACCAGAGATGGCAACCCCATCAGGAAGACCCAAAATGGTGATGAAAATAAAATTTTAGAAGCAACCCTAGCACCACCTCAAAAATTGAAAACTAAAAATTAAAATGATTTATAGAGTAAACGATACACATTTCATTTTAAAAAGGATTCCAAAACTGCTTTGGATATCTCTAATAATACTATTCATGTTGAGTTGTAAACAAACTAATACAATGAAAATTGAGGTCTATGAAACATCAGCTGCCGGCAAACATTTAGTGCCTATTTTAGATTTTCCTGATGAAAATTCAGATATTAAAATAACGCTTCAGCCCGAAAAAACATTTCAAGAAATACTGGGGTTTGGAGGCTCCTTTACAGAAGCTTCAGGATATTTACTCAATCGCCTGAGTCAAGAAAACAGAACCAAAATTTTGGAAGCTTATTTCAGTGAAAGTGGAGCAAACTACTCCCTCACACGCACACACATTAACTCTTGTGATTTTTCATTAAGCCAGTATGCCTATACCGATGATCCTGAAGATTTAAAATTGGAAAAATTCTCCATTGAACCAGACAGAGATGATATCATACCCATGATTTTAGATGCGAAAGCAATTTCTAAAGAAGGCTTCAATATCATTTCTTCTCCCTGGACAGCTCCTCCTTATATGAAAGACAACAACGATTGGGTGGGCGGAAAACTTCTTCCTAAATATTATGATTCCTGGGCCTTGTATTTTGCAAAATACATTCAAGCTTATGAAAAAGAAGGTATCGACATCTGGGGAGTTACTGTTGAAAATGAGCCTTTAGGCAACTCAAATAATTGGGAAAGTATGCATTACACTGCACAAGAAATGACCGATTTTGTAAAAACATATCTGGGACCCACTCTTGAAAATGAAGGTCTCCAAAATGTAAAAATTTTGGGCTATGATCAAAATCGTGACCACCTCAAAGAATGGGTAGATGTGATGTATGCAGATGAAGCTGCTTCAAAATATTTTGACGGAACAGCCATTCACTGGTATGCAAGTACCTTTGAAGTATTTCCTGAGGCCCTGCAATATGCTCATCAAAAAGCACCCAATGATTATTTAATCCAAACCGAAGCCTGTATAGATGCCCAAGTACCCGTGTGGAAAGACGATGCCTGGTATTGGAAAAAAGAAGCAACAGACTGGGGCTGGACTTGGGCTTCAGAAGATCAAAAACACCTCCACCCAAAATATGTTCCAGTCTATCGGTATGCCAGAGACATAATTGGTTGTTTAAACAATTGGGTACACGGATGGATTGACTGGAATATGGTGCTTGACAAGCAAGGCGGCCCCAACTGGTTTAAAAACTGGTGCACTGCACCTGTAATTGTTGACCCTGAAAATGATGAAGTCTATTTTACCCCTTTGTTTTATACCATGGCTCATTTCAGTAAATTCATAAGACCCGGTGCCAAGCGAATTGGCTGGGAAAGTAGTGATAGTGACCTTCTACTCACAGCAGCCCAAAATCCAGATGGAAGTATTGTATTAGTCATTCTGAATCAAAAAAAACAAACTAAAAATTTCAACCTGCACCTTGAAAATTTCTCAAAAACTATCCCCATAGATGGTGAAGCTCTTCAAACAATTGTACTAAAATCAAACTAAAATCAAATGGGAAAAACAGCCAATCGAAATACAGTACCATTTATACAAAAGTCAGCTTTTGGAGCAGGACATTTAGCACTCAATTTATTACCCGGTGCTTTGGGCGTTTTTAGCTTTTTCCTTCTAACAGCTTTTGGGATGGATCCCTTGTTAGCCGGTATTTTGGGAGGGTTACCCAGGCTTTATGATGCAATCTCAGACCCCATTATGGGTTTTGTGTCAGACAACACTAAATCCAGATGGGGCAGACGAAGACCCTATATTTTTGTTGGAGCTATATTGAGTGGTATTTTCTACATTTTACTGTGGCAAATGAGTCCAGAAAATTCCCAAATGTATAATTTTTGGTATTTTTTAATTTTCTCATTAATCTTTTTAACGGGCAATACCATTTTTGCAACACCTTTAGTGGGTTTAGGCTATGAAATGACCAGCGATTACAACGAGCGAACAAGGCTGATGGGATTTGCAAACACGATTGGTCAATTTGCATGGATGATTGTGCCTTGGTTTTGGGTGATTATTGCCAACCCAAATATGTATGAAACTCAGGTTGAAGGTGTGAATCAACTGGCTATTTATGTTGGGGTAATTTGTATGGTGCTGGGTGTTTTGCCCGCCATATTTTGCAAAGGCATTGATGCCTCACATATGAAAAATAGAAAGAAGATTTCTTTTAAAACAATAGGTTCCAGTTTTAAGGAATTGATAGCCGGTGTCAAACAAGTGTCAAAAAACAAACCATTTATGAAGCTTTGTGCCGCAACGTTTTTAGTGTTCAACGGCTTTCAAATTGTAGCATCCTTCAGTGTTTTTATTATTGTATTTTATATGTACAACGGGAGCTATGAAGGTGCGGGGACCTGGCCAGCTTGGTTTGCTACCATTAGTGCAGTGCTTACCGCATTTATGGTAATTCCAATTATAACCAAAATAGCAAATAAATGGGGGAAAAAAATTGCATTTATCGTCGCTTCATTTATATCGATTGTGGGTTATATATTAAAATGGTGGGGGTTTGACACCAGTCTAAACGAATCTTTTAATCAAACAGCCTTTTCACAAACATTGACAAATGGGATTCAAACTTTTTTTAATGCCATTGGTCCAACTTTAGAACAATTGAATATGTCTTGGTTCACCATAGATACCACACAAGGAGTACCATGGTTGATTTTTCTTCCAATTCCTTTATTAGCCTTTGGATTGGGAAGTTTATTTACCTTGATGATGAGTATGACAGCAGATGTTTGTGATTTAGATGAATTAGAAAACGGCATGCCGCGAAAAGAAGGAACTTTTGGAGCAATTTACTGGTGGATGGTAAAACTAGGGCAAGGACTTGCTTTGGTTATTAGTGGTTTGGTGCTAAAATTAGTAGGTTTTGATGGCGGTGCAGCCACACAAACCGTAGAAACCATGTATAATTTACGCCTGGCAGACATTATCATTCCATCTCTTACGGCAGGAATAGCAATTATTGTAATGTGGAAATACAGCTTAAATGAAGAACGGGCCAAAGAAATTAAAGAAGAATTATTTGCGCGAAGAGGCGAAATTTAAAAAAAATGAAAAAATAAGTTATGTCATTTAGAGAAGGTCATTATTTTTCATTCGATGAAAATAAAAGTTTTAATGAAAGTGCAAACTTTAAAGAAGGAATTCAGTTTAATGAATCCACCCCTAAAGAGCTTGCTAAAATGGGGCGTCAAACCCTAAATAAAGGAATGCACGGCTTATGCTTTAGTCTTTACGAAGATGGACAAATGCCCGGAGATATTATTTCTCCTGAACAAGTAAATAGAAGAATTCAAATCATAAAACCCTATACTAAATGGGTGCGCTCCTTTTCCTGTATAGAAGGAAATGAGCACATACCGCGTATCGCTCATCAAAATGGCTTAAAAACTTTAGTGGGTGCTTGGCTTGGTAATGATTTAGAATTAAACGAAAAGGAAATTGAAAATCTTATAGCTTTAGCCAAAGAAGGTGTTGTCGATATTGCCGCAGTTGGAAATGAAGTCATGTATCGCGGTGATTTATCTGAAGAACAATTAATTGAATATATCAATCGGGTTAAAGAAGCATTGCCAAAAATTCCTGTGGGTTATGTAGATGCATATTATGAGTTTTCTGCTCGACCCCGCATTACCGATGCCTGTGATGTGATACTTACAAATTGTTATCCATATTGGGAAGGCTGCCCTCACGAATACTCTTTGCACCATATGAATCAAATGTACCATCAAGCCAAAGCAGCCGGTAATGGTAAAAAAGTTATCATTACTGAAACAGGATGGCCCAGCCAAGGAAATGCATTTAAAGGTGCTCATCCATCCTATGAAAACGCACTAAATTATTTCATCAGAACGCAGCTTTGGGCACAAGCCAATCAAATTGAAGTATTCTACTTTTCCTCTTTTGACGAATCATGGAAAGTGGGTGCCGAGGGCGATGTGGGTGCCTATTGGGGGATTTGGGATAAAAATGAAAAAATAAAATTTTAATGAATATCTATCAAGCTTTAAATCTTCAACCCGGAAAAGCAATTTGCTATTCGGGTTTTAGAGAAGGACAACAGCCCGGAGGAATCTATCCCTCTTATGACGAAATAAAAGAAGATTTGCTTTTACTTCAAAATCATTGGCCTTACTTAAGACTTTATGATTGTGACCGCCATGCTGAATTGGTTCTTGAAGTCATTCAAAATGAGAAAATGGATTTCAAAGTACTTTTAGGCGCCTATATTGTTGCTGAATTAAATAATTTTGGATGTCCTTGGGGTGGTATTTACACACAAGAAGTACTGGAGCAAAACAAAATTCAGAACATTACACAGATTAACAAATTAATCGATTTGGCAAACCAATACCCTGAGACCATCTTTGCCCTTTCTGTTGGCAATGAAGCGTGTGTGGATTGGACAGACCATTTTGTTCCTGTTGAAAGTGTGATCAACTATGTGAGATGTGTAAAAAAAGGAACCCGTCAACCCGTCACTTTTTGTGAAAATTATGTGCCTTGGCTGAATAAACTAGAACCTCTGGTTGCTGAAATCGACTTTATTTCCATTCATTCTTATCCTGTTTGGGAATATAAAAACATCCATGAAGCCTTGCACGTTACTCAGGAAAATTATGCTTCAATAGCTTCTAAATATCCAAACAAACCCGTTGCGATTACTGAGGCCGGATGGGCAACAAACTCAAATGGCAGAGGTATTGACCCACACAATGTGAGTGAAGAATTACAGGGAATTTATATCAATGATTTAAATCGCTGGAGTAAGGAAGAAAATATCTTGACTTTTGTTTTTGAAGCTTTTGATGAACCCTGGAAAGGCTCAAATGATGCTTTAGAACCCGAAAAACACTGGGGATTGTTTTTTGTTGACAGAACACCAAAACTTGTAATGAGACAACATGAAATTTTTGCCGGGCTTTCAGATTAAAATTTAAATTCTAATTGGTCTCCATTTTCAAGATTTCAAGGTCTTTTAAAAGCGTCTCCATTTCTTCCCAGTTGGTGCCGTCATAGAAACCACGAATGCGTCTTTTGGTATCAACCAATACAAAATTTTCAGTATGAATCATATCATATTCACCCCCATAAGGCTCATCTTTTGCGACCAGATATGACTTTCGGGCAAGGTCATAGATTTGTTTTTTGTCACCGGTAAGCATGTTCCACTTAGCATCATTAACACCTTTTTTTTCGGCATAAGCTTTTAAGACGGAAACACTGTCAATTTCTGGAGTGACACTGTGTGAAAGCAGCAATACATCATTCTGATCTTTTAAAATTTCCTGAAGTTTTACCATATTGTCTGTCATAATAGGACAAATGGTGGGACAGGTGGTGAAAAAGAAATCGGCTATATAGATTTTATTTTCATAATGCTTTTGTGAGATGGTATCACCGTTTTGGTTGACCAAAGCAAAATCGGCTATGGTGTGGTATTTTTTTATGTATTGTTTGGTGCTGTCCACCAGCTCTGCGTTGACCATATTGGGTTGGTAAACGGGTAATTTTGGTATGGGTGTTAAGATGGAATAAATAGCCGTTATGATTATGACAGAGAGCACTAACATTACCACAGCAAAAAACTTGTATTTGGAGAAAAATTGAAGCACAGCAATCTAAATTTAAGAAAGTACAAAAATAGTGAATTTGTAAGGTCTTTTTCCCTTGAAAATCGTTAAAAAATATTAGGAAAAAATTAGTTTTAATAACTTGTTCTAAAAACGTACTTTTGCACGTTCAATGTAAAAGAAATTATGGATCCGTTTTTTGTTAAAGCGATACAGCTTATCTTGAGCTTATCAATATTGATTGTCCTTCACGAGTTGGGGCACTTTATCCCTGCCAAAATCTTCAAAACCCGTGTGGAAAAATTTTATCTCTTTTTTGATATAAAGTTTTCACTTTTCAAAAAGAAAATTGGTGAAACCACTTATGGTATTGGTTGGTTACCACTTGGTGGCTATGTGAAAATTTCAGGGATGATAGACGAGAGCATGGACAAAGAGCAAATGTCAAAACCGCCGGAGCCCTGGGAGTTCAGATCAAAACCCACCTGGCAGCGACTCATCATTATGCTTGGTGGTGTTACAGTTAATATTATTGTTGGTTTTCTGATTTACTCACTTATTCTCTTTTATTTTGGAAGAGATTTTGTCACTCCTGAAACCATGCCCGATGGTTTTGCGGTTCATGAATCATTTAAAGCTTTAGGTTTTGAAGATGGTGACCAAATATTAAAAGTAAATGGAGAGCACTTTGAAAATGTATTGGATATCAACAAATACATTATGTTGAGAGATGTAACAACTGTTGAAGTGCTACGCCAAAACGGAAGCACAGAAACTATATCTCTTCCTGAAGACATTGGCATGACCAATTTCAAAGCCGGAATCATGGAGCCATTTATTCCACTGGTAAACCCTGTTATAGACCGTGTGGAACCTGAAAGTCCGGCAGAAAAGATTGGTCTTCAAAAAGGAGACCGAATTGCATTTACGAACGGAGAAGAAACAAGGTATTGGCACGAGTTTACACAAAAAATTAAAAACAATCCAGATACATCAATTGCCTTAGTGGTTGAAAGAAATGACGAGATCATTAATCTAAATATCACTCCAGACGAGAAAGGAATTATTGGTGTGTATCCACAATTAAACTTTGATGCTGTACACCGCGAATACTCACTTTGGGAAAGCATTACTCACGGAACCAGCTTTGGGTATGGTATTTTAACAGACTATGCCTCTCAATTTAAATATGTATTTACTAAAGAAGGTGCTACACAGGTAGGTGGCTTTGGTGCTATTGGAAATTTATTTCCCGATACCTGGGACTGGTTGAATTTTTGGCAAACAACAGCACTCATTTCAATCATTCTAGCATTTATGAACATACTCCCCATACCGGCATTGGATGGCGGTCATGTGGTATTTTTGCTTTATGAAATGGTTACCGGCAGAAAACCCAATGAGAAAGTTATGGAATATGCTCAAGTTGTAGGATTTTTCATATTGATTGCACTCGTTCTTTTTGCAAATGGAAATGATGTGTATCGCTGGTTATTTGGTTAAATAGAACATAAAAAAGAATCATAAATTGGCAAGTTTGCAATAATATTGTAGTTTCACAGCTTGATTTTAAATTTTTAAAAATGAACACATTAGTAAAACAAAGTAAAAAAATAGTTTTAGCCTTTTTGTTTGTAACTGGAGGTTTGATAGCTCAAGAAGAAGTTTCTGATGCTGAGTTGGGTAATTTTGCTAAGGCAGTAACAAGTATCCAAAGTATTAACGCAGAAGCTCAGTCAACAATGATGGAAGTTGTTGATCAATCTGGATTTGAATTGGATCGTTTTAACGAAATATATCAAGCAGCAATGACAGAAGACACCGAGACTTTAAATACACTCTCTGAGGATGAATCTAAGAAATTTGACGGTGTATTAGCTCGCTTTGATGCCATGCAAGCTGTTTTTCAAAAGCAAATGGAAGAAGCTGTCGTAAAACAAAATATCACTCTGGAGCGCTTTGATGCCATCGCAGAGTTGATGGAAACAGATACTGCGCTTCAATTGCGATTACAAAATATGATGCAGCAATAAAATAAATATCAGTTTATAAATCAAAACCCGATTACTACAAATCGGGTTTTTTTGTGTCTACTATTTTCTTAAGGTTTTCCTAAATGAGGTTAAATCAATGCTAAAAACATTGGTTCTTTTTGTATTGCCCTCACTATTTATAACTTTGAAAAAATTAATCTTAAAAACAATTCGTATGAAATTTATCAGAAAACCTTTACCTTTTATGTTAGCTACGCTATTTATGGCAACAACAGCATTCAGTCAGGAAAAGGTATCAGACACAGAACTCACTAATTTTGCAAATGCTTATACTGAAATTCAGGGAGTAAATGAAAAGGCACAAAACCAAATGGTAGAAGTCATTGAAAAATCAGGAATGGAAATTCAAACTTTTAATATGATGTACCAGGCTGCTCAAAATCCCAATGCACCTATGCCCGCAGAGGTCTCAGAGACAGATTCTGAAAAGTATGAGAAAGTAGTTATGGAAATCGAGAAAATGCAACCTGTTTTCCAAAAACAAATGGAAGAAGTGATTATTGATAATAATTTATCTGTTGAGCGCTATCAACAAGTTGTTGCTCAATTACAAACAGATACTGAACTACAAGAAAAGCTTCAATCAAGATTGCAATAAGAGACTATTAATATTTTCTTATTAAAGCCTCCTCAAGGAGGCTTTTTTATTAGAAAAATTAATATCTTGTTGTGGATTCAAACTGCTAATTGTCCATGGACCAAATCATCGTATTTACTACTTTATTTCTTGCACTTATTTTTTTTGTTTGGGGAAAAATACGGTATGATATCGTGGCATTTCTGGCTTTATTTGTTTTGGTTGTCACAAATATAATTCCTTCAGAAAGGGCCTTTTCAGGGTTAAGTCATCCTGCAGTAATTACAGTTGCTGCAGTTTTGGTTATTAGTAAAGCCTTACAGCACTCCGGTTTAGTTGATGTTATTGTGGATTGGATTAGTAAAATTTCAAAAAAACTATGGGTGCAGGTGATACTTCTTTCAACAATTGTAGCCTTGGCTTCAGGGTTTATAAACAACATTGGGGCTCTAGCAATTATCATGCCTGTTGCTCTTCACCTTTCACGAATAAACAATTTTTCACCTTCACTTTTGTTGATGCCCTTAGCTTTTGCCTCTATTCTTGGAGGAATGACTACGCTCATTGGTACACCCCCCAATATTATAATTTCCACATTTAGAGATCAACAACTGGGTGAACGATTTAATATGTTTGATTTTGCTCCAGTGGGGGCATCTTTAACAATTATTGGGCTTTTATTTATCACTTTAATTGGATGGAGATTTTTACCTAAAAGACAATCTAAAGAGGCTATTTTAGATATGTTTGAAATTGATAATTACATCACAGAAATGGTCATTTCTGAAGACTCTGAATTGATTGGTGTCCCGGTTTCCAAATTTAATGAAGTAGGCGAAACAGAAATTACAATACTTGGGATTATTAGAAACGGGATGCGCATTCACGCACCTTCAGCCTGGGAAGAGTTTCAAAAAGGAGACATCCTCATAACAGAAGGACATACGGAAGACTTCAAGAAATTTTCAGACGCTAATAAAGCCTTAATTGCTGAAGGAGAGCGTTTACGTGATTCTGCAAAGGGTTCATCAGATATTCAAACACAGGAAGCCATTGTGATGGCTAATTCAAGTATAATAGGCAACAGTGCAATAGATTCTAAAATTAGAACCCAATACAAAGTGAACGTGCTTGCTATTGCGCGCCAAAATAAAAAAATCAATAAAAGACTATCCAAAATAAAAATTAAAGCAGGTGATGTTTTACTGCTTCAAGGGGAGTCAGAAAACCTTAAAGAAGCGATTAAAACACTTCAATTTTTGCCTTTGGCAAAAAGAGAACTCAACATTGGTAAACCCAGAAGAGTGATTGGTGCATTAGGGATTTTTTTAGCAGCAATTATCTGTTTGGTTTTAGGACTCTTAAGAGTAGAAATTGCCTTTTCACTCGCTGCTGTAATTCTCGTTCTTACAAAAATTCTTCCTATAAAAGAGGTTTATTTGAGCATTGACTGGCCGGTGATTATTTTACTTGCTGCAATGATTCCTGTTGGAGAGGCTTTTGAATCGAGTGGGGGTGCAGAAACGGTAACAAAACTTATTCTTAGCATCGACAACACCTATCCTATTTGGCTCTTTATGGGAATTTTAATGACGGTTACACTTCTATTGTCAAACATTATCAACAATGCCGCTACGGTTGTTTTAATGGCGCCCATAGCAATTAAAATAGCTGATAACTTTGATGTATCCACAGATCCATTTCTAATGACAATTGCTGTTGGCGCATCCTGTGCTTTTCTAACCCCCATTGGACATCAGTCCAATACATTAGTTATGGGGCCCGGTGGTTATAAATTTAGTGATTATTGGAAAATGGGACTCCCACTCACTTTGGCAATTATATTTATTGGTGTACCTTTAATACTTTATTTCTGGCCTGTTTAACTAAAAATGATTCTCATGAAATTTAAGTTTATTCCCAGTCCTAAAAAATTTGAAAACAAAGAAAAAATAATACTGCGTGATTTTCTGGCTATGGAACGCACATCTCTGGCAAATGAACGCACTTTATTTTCATACATCAGGGCTTCTTTGTATATGGCTATTGGTGGAGTCGCCATATTGGAATATGATGGTTTTGCAACCTTTAACTGGCTAAGTTATGTGGTATTTGGATTGAGTTTGGTTTTGATTTTTATTGGTGTTTTTAGATATAGAAGGTTAAAGAACAAACTAGAAACATACTATAAAACGATGAATTCTGAGGCTAATATTAATAAAGAATAAGTTCCTTAAATTTTCTTTGCAACTTGAATATTAAATAATTTGAAGGTTATTGATTATCTTAAAATTAAGTATCTTTAACCTCAAATTAACCACATTTTGAAAGTTAGATTAGTCTTCCCCTTTTTTGTATTTCTGCTCTTTGGGTTGATTTGCACTTCGCAAGAGCTTCCGCCTGTAATTTCATTTTCTTCAAAAGACTATCAAGCTGACAATCAAAACTGGGCGATAAGTCAGGGAGATAATAAGCATATTTATGTTGCAAATAACAAGGGTTTACTGGAGTTTAATGGTGATTCCTGGAGTTTATATCCGTCACCAAACGAAAGTATTATTCGATCTGTATTTGTCTATGAAGAAAAAATTTACACCGGCTGTTATAGAGAGTTTGGATTTTGGGAACGTCATGAAACAGGAACACTAAAATATACTTCTTTAAGCAAGGATTTGGAAAATGAAATGCTGGAAGATGAACAATTCTGGACCATATTAAATTATTCAAACTTCTTATTATTTCAATCATTAAACTCCATCTACATTTATAATCTTCAAAATGGTGTAATCCAAAAAATTGCATCAGAAGAAGGCATTACAAAAATGTTTCAGATTGAAAACGATATCTATCTAAGTAAACCAAAAACAGGAATTTATAAACTCTCAAATGGTCAAACAGAACTTGTATCAGACCACATCATTTTTAGAGAAAATTTAATTGTTAATGTGTATAAAATTAACGACACTATTTTAGTGCAAACTAGTGGTAGAGGCATTTATACTTTAGAAGAAAACCCGGAATTGTGGGGGTCAGAAAATGCTGACTTTTTCAAAACTCTAAATGTTTACAACAGTTTGCAAACGAAGTCGGGAGATATTATACTGGGCACCATATCACGGGGAGTTGTTTACGTTAATAGCAAAGGAGCTATAGACTTTCAAATTACTAAAAATCAAAGTTTGAGTAACAACACGGTGCTGTCAATATTTGAAGATGACTCGGGCAACATATGGCTTGGACTTGATAATGGAATTGACTGTATTAACTTAAAGTCATCCATAAGAATCTTCAATGATGATAGTGGAAAATTGGGAACAGTTTATGCCTCTGCTGTATTTGACGGAAAACTTTATCTCGGTACAAATCAAGGTTTGTTTTACCGCTCATTAGACAATAACAGTTCAAGTAAATTTAGTTTAATTGAGGCCTCAGTGGGTCAAGTGTGGTCATTGTTTGTTTATGATAATACACTTTTTTGTGGTCATAATGAAGGTACTTTTATAGTTGAAAATACAAGCTTAAAGAAAATTTCAGACATTCCCGGCACATGGTGCTTTAAAACAATCGATACCAATAAATATTTACTTTTACAAGGAAATTATGAAGGGGTAAGTCTTCTGGAAAAAAACAACGGTGAATGGCAATATAGAAATACCTTGACGGGATTTAATATGTCCTCAAAGTTTATTGAATTTGTTAGTTCAGACACTTTTTTAGTAGCTCACGAATACAAAGGAATTTATACTCTAACGGTTGATGAAAATTTTAATAATATTATAAATATTGTCCAAGACAATTCTGTTGAAAAAGGTCTTTATTCAAGTCTTGTTAAAAATATAGACGGGATTTATTACGGGTATGAAAAAGGGGTTTGGAAATACAATCCAGCATTAAGAACTTTTGAAAAGGACACATTTTACAGTAAGCTTTACAGTCCTGCAAATTATACTTCCGGAAAACTGGTAGTTACCAATAATGGAGAAGTTATCTGGAATTTCACTGAACGATTTATCAATCATATCTCGCAAAGTAAAGTGAGTAATTCACTTGAAACTTTGTCAATACCCATTCCAAACAGCACAAGAAATGCTATGTTGGGATATGAAAATGTAATCGAATATAAAGACAATACCTATCTTTTTGGGAATGCGCAGGGTTATTTTTTATTGGATTTGAAACGGTTTCAAAATAGAAAACACAGCCCCTCACTTGCTATAAATAAAGTGACTGCAAACCAAATCAATAAACCTCATTTTCATTTAGCCATTAATGATACTCCTCAATTAGAAAACAAAAAAAACAATATTCATTTTAACTTTAGTATTACTGAATATGAAAAATTTTACACTTCAGAATATCAGTATAAACTAATAGGTCTTATGGAAGAATGGAGTACATGGCAAACCCAAAGTGAAGTTTCTTTTAATAACCTCCCCTATGGCGATTATGAATTTCAAGTGAGGGGAAGAATTGGAGAACATAATTATTCTGAAATAGTCACTTATCCTTTTGGAATCAATAGACCGTTTGTATTATCAAATCCGATGCTTGTCTTATATGGTTTTTTGATACTCATATCTATATTCATCATTCATAATATTTATAAATCCTATTACAAAAAACAACGCAAAAAAATTGAATTAAAAAACAAACGCGAATTGGCATTAAGAGAATCTGAAAATAAAAGAGCTTTGATGAGACTCAAAAATGAAAAATTGCAACAAGACATAGGTAGTAAAAACAGAGAACTTGCTATTTCAACTATGAGTCTTATAAAGAAAAATGAATTTTTAAACAGTATCAAATCAGAACTCAATCATTATACTAAAGAAAATAAAGACGTCAAAAAGGTTATTAAAATTATTGACAAGAACCTAAACAGTAATGACGATTGGAAGTTCTTTGAAGAAGCATTCAATAACGCTGATCAAGACTTTTTTAAGAAAATAAAAACCAACCACACCTCTCTAACTCCAGATGATCTTCGTTTGTGTGCCTATTTAAGACTAAATCTTTCCTCAAAAGAGATAGCTCCTTTATTCAATATTTCGCCTAAAAGTGTTGAGGTAAAACGATATCGTTTGCGAAAAAAAATGAACTTACCCAACGAAACAAACTTAACAAATTATATTTTAGAAATATAGCTCCAATACACTTATCTATTTTGACTATACATTACCCCTACACAAGCTTCTCTCAAAGACTGAAAACACCAATGGTTTAAAACTTTAACATAGTAAAGAAGTCACTGTTTATACTATACAACCATTGATTTAACAAATTAATAAAAAAAAAATAACGTTGTAGTTAATTTGTAGTAAAATCTAGGTCAAAAGTTTTAGAAACAGCAATTATATTTGGTAAAAGACTTGAGTTATAATTGAATTTTTCAAACCATTTTCTAAAATACCAATTTCTAAAGTTTAAAACATAAAATTCATTATCACAATCAATTAAAACCTCAGTTAGCTAATTAAATTAAAAACTAATATTTTAAATCATGAAAAAAATTACACTTTTAAGTTTACTATTCACATCCTCGTTTATGGTAGCTCAAAACACTGTTACTGTTGATGGTAGCGCAGAGTTTTTAGGTTTTGCAAATGTTCTTGAAACACCGGCTAATGGTGGCGCATTTGTTTTTGGGTCTCCCTGGGCCGTTGAAGACATCAAATCTGTAATTGATGTGAGTGGAAATACTGTCACACTTTTTCCAAACTTCAACACATATGATGAAAACCCAACTGATCCTTTCTGGGTTGACCAAGTAACAGGAATAGGGAATAAGGTATTTGAGGGAAACACGTTTAATGAAAACAACACTGACCTTGTTGGTGAAGAATTGACATTTCAAGCAGAAGTTCAATCATTTACATTAGACCCAGATTATGAAGTAAAAGCATTCATAAAAGTATTTAATGCAGACTTCTCAGTATTAAAAGAAGAAAGTGTTGTGTTAACCGAAACAGGTAACTTCTCAATCACATATACAAACGTTGAACCTGAAGACACCACAATTCAATATGGATTTTCAGTGACTGGAATAAATGCAAACCCAGATGATGAAGCCACTCTTGGAAATGTTGTCATGGGACCATTTAACCTTTCAACTTCAGATTTTGATGTGAATGCTGTTGTAGTTTACCCTAATCCAACAACTCAAAACTGGACTCTTGACAACAAAAACTTATCTAGTTATTCACTAAATCTTTATGATGTAAGTGGTAAATTGATTTCTGTTTATGAAAACATTACTACCCAAAACTTTTCAATTGACGCATCAAATCTAAAAACAGGTGTGTATTTCGCAACTGTTATTTCAGAAAACAAATCAAATACGATAAAACTTATCAAAAAGTAAACCTAAGGTTTCCTTCGTTAGCATCGAGTTTTATTTAAAAGTTCAAAAGTTAATTGGGGCAGCATTAGAATTCTTCTAATTTAAAAATGAAAAAAATGAAAAAATTAACAACCCTTTTATGTGTGCTATCTCTATTTTATGGATTTAGCCAAAATGCCCCAATTAACTTTGAAACAGATGGAAATGGTGCCGACTGGACCTGGACCGTTTTTGAAAACGACACCAACCCTGAATTGGAAATAATTGCCAATCCAGATTCTTCTGAACCGAATACTTCAGCAACCGTTGCTCAATTTACTGCACTGCAAACGGGACAACCATTTGCCGGAGTAGAATCTGCTCAAGGGGCTGATCTTGGTGAATTTGTACTGGATGCTACAAACAATATTATAACTATAAAGGTTTGGAAGCCCGTAATTAGTGATGTAGGAATCAAACTTGTCTCTTCAACCTTCTGGTCTGAGGGCGAGCTTAAAGTTCCCAATACCGTTGTTAACCAATGGGAGGAGTTAACGTTTGACTTTTCAGCTTATATAAATCCTCCTGCAGGGAATGGTGTGTTAAGTCAAATCGTCATTTTTCCTGATTTTGATGCCAGAACTCAAGACAATATCATCTATTTTGATGACATTCGATTTACAGATGGCACACTTTCAACCGAGACAAATGAATTCTCAAAAAACTATGCTGTATATCCCAATCCAACATCAGATAAATGGATTATTTCAGACAAGACAAACGCAGGTTTTACAGCTCAAATTTATGATGTTAAGGGCCAGTTGTTAGCTAATTTAAACAACAACTCACAGCAAAACCTTTCCATTGATGCTTCAATCTTTCAGGCAGGAATTTATTTTGCTAAAATTACTTCAGGCAATGCATCAACGACTATTAAATTAGTTAAAAGATAATTGATTAACTAAGGCTGTCAAATAATATTGGCAGCCTTTTTTTAGTATTGGTTTAAACAATATAAGTAAACCTGTTTTTAAATCTTTTTTTAAATAGTAGCGTTTACAAAATTTCACTTATCACATTAATGAAGTCTTTAAAACTTAAAGCACGCTTTTAACTAAATTTCTAATATTTAGACTATGAGAAAAGAATTATACAATCAAAAAAAAATTAATTTCTTGAGCAACTCAAGAAATGGCAACCTCAGTATTCCCCTTCAAAATATTGCAATTACCTTGCTTTTTGCTTTCTTTCTAGGCTATTCTGCACAAGCTCAAAGCCCAACTACCAATTCCCCAGACCCCACAGAGAATCCGGCAGATGTCGTTTCCATTTTTTCTGATTCCTATACCAATGTGCCTGTAGCCAATTTTGACCCAAATTGGGGACAAAGCGGTCACACTCAAGTAAACACAACCTTTGACCCAACAGGAACCGGGACTAACTTTGCTCTGGCCTATCCAAACTTTAACTACCAAGGAACAGAAATTGGTAGTAACTTAGACTTATCCGGTATGGACTTTCTCCATATTGATATTTGGGTAGCAGCCGGTACAAACCGTATGGTTAAAGTCTCGCCCATTAACAACGGAACAGGAGCAGGAGAAGTTCTTGTAGAAGTGCCTTTAACACCCGGCTCATGGAACAGTGTCGCCCTGCCTAAATCAGCCTTTACAGGTATGACGTGGAACTCTGTGTTCCAATTAAAATTTGACGGACAATTCAATGCAGACGGTTCAGCAAATACCACTCCATATGATGTCTATTTAGATAACATTTATTTTAGTCAAGCAGCAGCCACAACAGCTCCAGTTACAAACGCCCCAGACCCCACAGAGAATCCGGCAGATGTCGTTTCCATTTTTTCTGATTCCTATACCAATGTGCCTGTAGCCAATTTTGACCCAAACTGGGGACAAAGCGGTCACACTCAAGTAAACACGACCTTTGACCCAACAGGAACCGGGACTAACTTTGCTCTGGCCTATCCAAACTTTAACTACCAAGGAACAGAAATTGGTAGTAACTTAGACTTATCCGGTATGGACTTTCTCCATATTGATATTTGGGTAGCAGCCGGTACAAACCGTATGGTTAAAGTCTCGCCCATTAACAACGGAACAGGAGCAGGAGAAGTTCTTGTAGAAGTGCCTTTAACACCCGGCTCATGGAACAGTGTCGCTCTGCCTAAATCAGCCTTTACAGGTATGACGTGGAACTCTGTGTTCCAATTAAAATTTGACGGACAATTCAATGCAGACGGTTCAGCAAATACCACTCCATATGATGTCTATTTAGATAACATTTATTTTAGTCAAAATAGTGGCGGAGGTACTGAACCCCCTGTTCCAGTTGGCTTTGTGGCTTCAGACAATATTGGGGGAACCCCGGTGGGACCCGGAGAAGTATTTTTAGCTTGTGGACCCAATAATGTGGGAGGCGATATTGTGTACAGGTTATTCTTTGAATTAAGCTCAGCAGGTGTTACAGACCCAATCACTGAGGCCAATGAATATGTTTTTGGAAGTACCGGTGGTGATGGAGGTGGTTTTGGCCCTTTCGGATTTGTCATTTCAGGTCTTGATCCGGGGGTTGAATATACCTTTTGGCTGTACCAATATGACACACTCCTTGATCTTTTTTCAGATGGTGCAGCAGTAGCTACACAAGTATCTGGAGCCGGAGGAGGAGGTGGAAATGAACCACTAACAGCAGCACCAGACCCAACCGAAGATCCTGCTGATGTTATTAGCATGTACAGTAATGTTTATACCAATGTGCCTGTTGATACTTGGTTAACTCCCTGGTCTTCTGCTCAGTTGGCAGATATTCAAATACAAGGTAATGATACAAAGCTTTACACCAATTTAGATTTTGCAGGAATAGAAACCGTAACTAGTCCAATTGATGCTTCGGGGATGGATTTCTTCCATATTGACGTATGGTCTCCTAACGCCACTACATTTAGAGTAAAATTAGTTGATCTTGGTGGTGCTCCCACAGAAGGTGAAATAGCATTCAATATTGCACAAGGAGAATGGGTAAGTCTTGAAATACCATTGGATGATTTTGCAAACCCAGCTTTAGTAACTAATCCAAATAATCTATTAACTGTTAGAAATTCTATTCAGCAACTTATAATATCAGGATTACCAGTTGGCGCAGTAACTGCTTATCTGGACAATGTGTATTTTAGCCAAGCTGGCGGCGGAAATGAACCTCTTACCGCAGCTCCAGACCCAACCGAAGATCCTGCTGATGTTATTAGCATGTACAGTAATGTTTATACCAATGTGCCTGTTGATACTTGGTTAACTCCCTGGTCTTCTGCTCAGTTGGCAGATATTCAAATACAAGGTAATGATACAAAGCTTTACACCAATTTAGATTTTGCAGGAATAGAAACCGTAACTAGTCCAATTGATGCTTCAGGGATGGATTTCTTCCATATTGACGTATGGTCTCCTAACGCCACTACATTTAGAGTAAAATTAGTTGATCTTGGTGGTGCTCCCACAGAAGGTGAAATAGCATTCAATATTGCACAAGGAGAATGGGTAAGTCTTGAAATACCATTGGATGATTTTGCAAACCCAGCTTTAGTAACTAATCCAAATAATCTATTAACTGTTAGAAATTCTATTCAGCAACTTATAATATCAGGATTACCAGTTGGCGCAGTAACTGCTTATCTGGACAATGTGTATTTTAGCCAAGCTGGCGGCGGCTGTACAAGTTCGGTTTTTGACGCAACAGGCTTACCTGCTGATATAGATCCGGGCAACACCTCAACACCTGATTGTATTACTGAACCTAACTTATATACTGTATCTGTCTCAGATTCAGGAATTATAGGTGACGGCGCAGAGTTAGAGGATGTGACAATTAATATTACTCATACTTTTTCTGGTGATCTGGAAATCTCCTTAATATCTCCCTCAGGCACAGAATTATTGATGTGGGATAATGTTGGAGGTTCCGGAGAAAACTTTACTAACACCCAATTTCAGGATGGAGGGATTCCTTCTGCCGGAAGTACCGCCCCTCACACAGCCATTTATGTGCCAGTTGGCGGCGCTTTTGCTGCGACCTTTAACGGAGAAGACATCAATGGCGAATGGCAATTAAAAATTTGCGATACCGCAGGTGGAGATACAGGAACTTTAGACACTTTCTCCATCACCTTCTGTACAGAGACACCTTCAAACAATTGGGAATGTGCAGACGCCACCCCACTTATATGTGGTGATATTGTAGCAGGCACAAGTACAGGAGCTTCAAACTCAGGAGGAAATGCCTCACCAGATGTGTTCTTCTCTTATACCGGAAATGGCGATGGAGAAATCGTTACTATTTCACTTTGTGATGGCGGTACTACTTATGATTCTATATTGAGAGTCTTTGAAAGTTGTGATGACTTATCAGTTGGTGCTGAAATCGCAGTTAATGATGATTTCTGTGGTTTACAGTCTGAGTTAACTTTTGAATCTGATGGTGTTTCTACTTATATTATTATGGTTGAAGGTTTTGGTGCTAGCGAAGGTGAATTTAGCTTAGCAATCACTTGTGAGTTGCTACCACCACCACCGGCTTGTGGCGGTGTTTTTACAGACACAGGAGGCGTTGATGGAGATTACAGCAACAATGAAGACGTAGTCTGGACCATTGAGCCCGATAACGTAGATGATTTTGTAACCGTGATTTTCTCTGAATTTGATGTAGAATCAAACTGGGATGCCCTTTATGTATTTGACGGTCCGGATACCAGTTCACCATTAATCAGTAGTGGAAACCCACCAACAAACAGTGGTTTCCCAGCAGGAGGTTGGTATGGAACAAACATACCCGGCCCTTTTGCTTCCACCCACCCAAGTGGAGCCTTGACTTTTCAGTTTTTGAGTGATGGTTCAGTGACGCGTCCGGGATGGGTTGCAGATGTGGTTTGTGCACCAGTACCACCACCAAACGATTTGATAGAAAATGCCATTAGTGTAACAGATGAGACGCAGCCTTATACAGATCCAGAAGTGAGATTGCAGTTTGCAACCAATGAGCTATTGAATCCTGATGGATGTGCTATTGCCGGTACACCTGGTGTATGGTATAGCTTTACAGCAGAAATAGATGGAACAGCTGAGGCTTCAATCACCGATCCTTCCGGAACGAGCTTTGTAATTTTCTATGAAGCTCCTAGCGAGGATGTGGGCGATGAGACCGATTTGAGTTTCTCACCAGAGCCAGACAACCAGTGTGGACCCAGTACCGCATCAAACATTACCACAGTGGCCGGTCAAAGCTACTACATCTTTGTATTGAACAACGGTGGTCCTAGTGATGTTGTGATTGATATCAGTGGCTCATTGTTGAGTACAATTGACAATACCATAGAAGGGTTTACTTTTTATCCAAACCCATCGATGGATGTGCTTAACTTAAGTTCAAGTACTTCAATTGATTCTGTTGAATTGTACAATATGTTAGGTCAAAGAGTGATTTCACTGGAGATAGGCGCTACAGCTTCTCAAGTGGATGTTTCAAACCTGGCAACAGGCACTTACATTATGAAAGTGACTGCAGAAGGCCAAACAGCCTCTTATCAGGTAATTAAAAAATAAAGTAATTTTTTTTTATTTGGTTTATATTTTTAAGCCTCAATGGTTTACTATTGAGGCTTTTTTTTGTCATTAAACTTAAAACATATAGAAATGAGTTCATTAAAAGAATTATCGAAATTACTGGGTGTATCTATTTCAACTGTGTCAAAAGCACTGAATGACGCCAAAGATATTTCTGAAAACACTAAGATTAGAGTTCGGGAACTTGCAGAAGCTATGAATTATCAACCCAACAAAATGGGTGCTGGTTTAAGAAATAAAAAATCCAAAACTATTGGAGTAATCATCCCTGATATTTTAAATTCATTTTTTGCTGAGGTGCTATTTGGTATTGAAAAAAAGTGCTCGCAAAAGGGGTATGACACTTTGGTGTGTATTAGTAATGAATTATCAAAAAATGAAGCTGAAAAAGTGAGACTTTTAAAAAGTGGCAGTGTGGATGGATTTTTAATTTCACTAGCTGCTCAAACCTTAAAAAAAGGGGATATCACACATATTAAAAGTAATATTGACCCACAAAAATTAGTTTTATTTGACCGTTTATCAGACCAAATTAACTGTGATAAAGTGGGTGTTGATGATCAAAAAATTACCTATCAAGTGACAAAACAGCTCATTGAAAAGGGTTATAAAAAAATTGCTTTTATAAGTTCAATACACCATTTAAGTTTAGGTAAACAGCGAAGAAAAGGATATTTGAAAGCCTTAAATGAGTTTTCAATTCCAAATGAAAATACCCTGGAACTCAGTTTGGAAAGCCGTGCAACAATGCATAAATATTTAAATGATTGGGTTCAAAAAAACCGTATAGATGCTGTAATAGCAGCAGATAATAGTTCAGGAATTATGTTTCAAAACTGTTTGCTAACACAAAACTCAAGAAAAGCGAAAAAAGTAATGGTCATCGGTTTTTCAAATGATAAGAATGCGCTTTTGACTTTTCCAAAAATGAACTACATAGATCAAAATGCGGGATTAATTGGCGAAAAAGCAGCAGAATTACTCATAAAAAGACTCGAAAGCGAGACTAAGAACCTTCCATTTGTCGATGTAAAAATAGATGCAAAAGTCATCTTTTTTGAGTAAAATTAACTTACCTCTTTGATTTTAAAAGCAATTTTTCAGTCGCAGGATGCATATTTCCTGATGACTTATTTTGCAGAGCATTGAGTGTTCCCTTCGCCAGTTTTTTTCCCAACTCAACTCCCCATTGATCATAGCTGAAAATATTCCATATGACACCCTGTACAAAAAGCTTGTGTTCATACAAGGCAATGAGTGCTCCAAAATTTTCAGGTGTAAGTTGTTTAATGAGCAATGTATTTGAAGGCCTGTTTCCCTCAAATTGCTTATATGAATTTTCAACTACTTCTCCTTTTGTTCCGTTTAATAACGCTTCAGATTGGGCAAAGCAATTTGCTAAAAGAATTTCCTGATGGTGGTCTTGCTTGTACAATGCTTTCGCGAAAGTGATAAAATCAACCGGAATGAGTTTTGTTCCCTGGTGCAAAAGTTGAAAAAAAGCATGCTGTGCGTTGGTACCAGTACTGCCCCAAATAACAGTGCCTGTTTGATAGTTAACAGACATTTGATTTCTGTCAATTTGCTTTCCGTTACTTTCCATAATAGCTTGCTGTAAATAGGGAACAAACTTTGAAAGGTATTGAGAATAGGGTACAATTGCTTCCGTTTCGGTTTTAAAAAAATTATTATACCATACAGAAAGCAAGGCCATTACCACAGGTAAATTGTGCTTAAAAGAGGTGTTTTTAAAGTGGCAATCCATTTGATGAGCACCTCTCAAAAGTTTTTCAAAATTGGAGTAGCCAACTGCACAACAGATGGAAAGTCCCACTGCACTCCAAAGCGAAAACCGTCCGCCAACCCAATCCCACATTGGGAAAATATTTTCTGGTGCAATTCCAAAGTTTTGTACTTCTTTTAGATTGGTTGAAACAGCTACAAAATGAGATTCGATATCTAAGATGGTTGCTTCTTTTAAAAACCAATTTCTAACAGTGGAAGCATTGGTAAGAGTTTCTTGAGTTGTGAATGTTTTGGAAACTATAATAAAAAGGGTGGTCTCTCTGTTAAGCTTTTTTAATGTTTCCTGAACGTGGTCGCCATCTACATTTGAAATGTAATGCACTCTTAAGTGATTTTTGTAAAAACTGAGCGCTTCTGTAACCATATCCGGTCCCAAATCGCTCCCTCCTATCCCAATATTGACAACGTCTGTAATGGCTTTACTTGTAAATCCTTTCCAGCTTTTATCAATCACTTTTTTTGAGAAAACACGCATTTTTTTAAGCGTTTTCTTGACCTCTTTGGGCATGTTTTCAAAATCTCTAAGTGCAGTATGTCGCACCGCTCTATCTTCAGTTTGATTGATATGCTCTCCTGAAAATTGTGCAGCAATGGCATCTTTTAGCTTAACTTCATCGGCAAGTTGAAGTAATAAATCCATCGTTTGAGAATTCACCCTGTTTTTTGAATAATCAAGGTAAAAATTTTCCCATTCTAATGAAAAACGTGCTGCACGAGAATCATCATCAGAAAATAACTGAGAGATATGCTGGTTTTTCAGCTCATCAAAATGTTTTTGAAGTTGTCCCCAGGCTTTTGTGTTAACAGGATTTATTGAAGGAAAGCTCATGAGTTGTTTAGTTTATTTTTTTTGTAATAATCTATCAAACCAGTTATGGGTCTTTGAACGACATTGCCCAATTCCAAATTGTATCTGTTAAGACAGTCCTTTATAATATCTTTGGAAAAGTGAGCTATTGACCCAATAAAGTGAATGGGAACCTGTTGAGCTTCTTTATAGCAGAGTATTTTGTATTCAATAAACTTGAGCACGCCTTCACTTATTAAATTGTAAAAATAACCATTTACTTCTTCTCTGGTAAAAATAAACTCGGCAAAAGAGGCCAAATAAGTATTAGGATTGGGTTTTTTATACAAATTGGTTTTAATTACATCTGGGGTGAGGTCAAATCTTTTTTCAAAATCGGCTGCGATTTGAGCGGGCATTTTTTTATAAAAATAATCTCTGATGAGTCGCTTTCCAAAATAATTTCCACTGGCTTCATCCATTAAAATATACCCCAGAGAATCAACACTTGTTCTAGTAGTTTTTCCGTCAAAATAACAACTGTTAGAGCCGGTTCCAAAGATACAAACGATTCCGGGTTTGTCTGTCACAGCAAGTGCTGCAGCGACCATATCTTCTTGAACAGTGACTTTAGCTTTGGAAAAAAGGCTTTGAAGTATCGTATGTAAAATTTCTCTTGGGGTTTCAGTGCCACAACCTGCACCATAGAAATCCACTACCGCTACTTGATTAAAAACTTCCTGTAAATCAGAATTTTGTTTAATGCGGCTTAAAAGTTCTTCTTCAGGTACAACGGATGGATTGAGCCCTAAAGTGCGGGTATTAAAAAGTTGATTGCCGGAAATGTCAAGCAACACCCAGTCACATTTTGTAGAGCCGCCGTCTGCGATTAAGGTCATAAATTACAATTTAGCAACGTGTTCAGCAAGGTCAACCAGTTTTGCTGAATAGCCATACTCGTTGTCATACCACGCCACTAACTTAAAGAAATTATCATTAAGAGCAATGCTTGCCTCTGCATCAAAAGTACAAATGTGCTCATCTGAAACAAAATCTTGTGAAACTACTGCTTCTTCAGTATAAGCTACCAATCCTTTGAAAGCGCCTTCTGCGGCATTTTTGATTACTTTTTTTACTTCGTCAAATGAAGCGCCTTTTTGGGTGCGAACTGTCAAATCAACCACAGAAACGTTTGCTGTTGGAACTCTAAATGCCATGCCTGTAAGTTTTCCTTCTAAAGCCGGAATCACTTTTGTTACTGCTTTTGCTGCACCTGTTGATGCAGGTATGATATTGAGTAATGCACTTCTACCTCCTCTAAAATCTTTTCGCGAGGGTCCGTCAACTGTGAGTTGCGTTGCAGTAGTTGCATGAACAGTAGTCATAAGGCCTTCCTCAATGACAAAGGCATCATTAATGATTTTTGCAATTGGCGCAAGACAATTTGTGGTACAAGATGCATTTGAGACAACGGTATCTGTTGCTTTTGCATCTGTATGGTTAACGCCCATTACAAACATAGGGGCATCTTTTGAAGGGGCAGAAATAACCACTTTTTTGGCACCGGCTTGGATGTGTTTTTGAGCATCGGCTTTTAAAGTGAAAAACCCGGTACATTCTACTATAACATCTGCTCCGGGCTCATTCCATTTTAAGTTTTCAGGGTTGCGCTCAGCGGTGACTCTAATTGTTTTACCATTAACTATAAGGTGCCCATTTTTGGTAGAAACCTCCCCTTTAAATTTTCCATGGACAGAATCATATTTTAATAAATAAGCAAGGTGCTCAACATCAAGTAAATCGTTTACTGCCACTACCTCTATATCATTCCTTTGTTCTGCAATTCTTAATACCAATCTTCCAATGCGGCCAAAGCCGTTAATTCCAATTCTAATCATAGTTTGTATTTATATTGATGTAATGTCTGCTACTCTTAGCAGCTCTAGGTCTATTTTTGGTTGATGCTTGATGGCTTCTTCAAAAGGCACTTGAACCATTTTATTGTGTTGCACACCAATCATAATGTCGCGTTTTCCCTCCAAAAGTGCATCTACAGCAGCAACGCCCATTCTACTGGCCAAAACGCGGTCATAACAACTGGGGGAGCCACCTCTTTGAATGTGTCCTAAAACGGTTACGCGCACATCATAACCTTCAAGATTATTTTTGATGAATTCGGCCAATTCAAAGATGTTTTTACCAATTTGATCTCCTTCAGAAACAACAATGATGCTTGAGGTTTTACCAGATTTTTTACTTCGTTGTAAAGATTCAATAAGTCGGTCTTTACCCATATCCTCTTCCGGGATGAGAATTTCTTCAGCTCCTGCACCAATTCCGGAGTTAAGCGCAATATGCCCGGCATCTCTACCCATAACTTCCACAAGAAATAAACGATTGTGTGAGTTTGCCGTATCTCTTATTTTATCAATGGCTTCCACAACGGTGTTGAGCGCAGTGTCATAGCCAATAGTGAAATCAGTTCCGGAAATATCGTTATCAATGGTGCCGGGAAGCCCCACAATGGGAAAATCAAATTCATTGATAAAAATGGAAGCTCCAGTAAATGAGCCATCACCACCAATAACCACAAGCGCATCAATTTGCTGTTCTTTTAAGTGGTCAAATGCTTTTTGCCGTCCTTCTTTTAGAAAAAAATCTTTTGATCGCGCTGTTTTTAAAACGGTTCCGCCGCGGTTGATAATGTTTTTTACACTTCGTGCATCAAGAGCCTTAAAGTCTCCTTCTACCAAGCCCTGAAAACCCCTAAAAACTCCAACAGATTCTAAATTGTGATAGGCACAAGAACGTACAACAGCTCTTATGGCGGCATTCATTCCCGGGGCATCACCTCCACTGGTAAGTACCGCGATTTTTTTAAGATTTTTTGTCATGAATGTAAAATTAAATCAATAAACTGAGTCCTGCAAAAAGTTAGACAAACTCTAACGTTTTCGGTTGATAAATTTAATAAATCTGATATGAATTTGTTGAAAATTGATTGTTTAGTAGATACTAACTCTCTTTTCAAAAAATTGATTTATTTAGACCGTTACTTTGGAAGAGAAGTTTTTGTTTTTTATGTATTTTTACACTTCTATAAAAAGATACAAATAGTAATGATTGAACTCCTACATGAAAATTTTAGCCACCTCTTTGAAGAGGAACTACTCAGGGAAATTAGCAAAGCTGGTGTTTATAAAGAAATTCCTGAAGGAGAATTACTTATGGACATTGGCTCTTATGTGACCTCTATGCCTTTGCTGATCTCGGGAGTTATAAAAGTAATGCGCGAAGATGAAGACGGCGATGAATTATTGTTGTATTTTCTAGAAAGAGGACACACCTGTGCGATGACCTTGAGTTGTTGTTTGGGTCAGAAAAAAAGTGAAATAAGGGCTGTCGCCGAAACCGACACCCGGTTAATGATGATTCCCATTCAAAAAATGGAAGAATGGACCTCCAATTTCAAATCCTGGCGTAATTTTGTTTTTAACAGCTATCACGACCGTCTTAACGAAATGTTGGAAACCATTGACAGCATTGCTTTTATGAAAATGGACGAACGGCTTTGGAAGTACTTGCAAGAAAAGGTGAGAATCTCAAAAACTACAACCATTTCTAATACACATCAGGAAATAGCTTATGATTTACACACCTCCAGAGTGGTGATTTCAAGATTGTTAAAAACCCTGGAAAACAGAGGAAAAATCAAACTTCAACGGAATGCTATTGAAGTTTTTTCAACCTAAATCAAGCAACTTTAGGCACATTAAAAACGCTTTTAACTAACTAATTTTGCTCTTTATTCACCTGAAATATGGAACTTATTGAAATTTTAGGATATTTAAGTGCGCTAGTAATAGGGATTGTATTGGGCTTGATTGGAGGAGGTGGCTCTATACTCACCGTTCCTGTCTTTGTTTATCTTTTTGCCGTCAACCCGGTGACAGCAACTGCCTATTCCCTTTTTGTAGTGGGTCTTACTGCCTTGGTGGGTGCATTTCAAAACATTAGAAAAGGACTTGTTGATTTTAAAACAGCCCTTGTTTTTGCCATCCCGTCATTTATCGCCGTCTATCTCACCAGAAGATTTTTGATGCCTTCCATACCTGAAAACTTGTTTACTTATGGTGATTTTATCTTGACTAAAAACATCGCCATTATGGTGTTTTTTGCGCTCATCATGCTACTGGCTTCCTGGTCGATGATTCGCAATAAACGTCCCGAACCCGAAGCAGGTGCAATCATCGTTTACAATTTTCCTCTCATTATAATTGAAGGTTTTGTTATTGGCATACTCACGGGAATCGTGGGAGCCGGCGGGGGGTTTTTAATCATCCCTGCATTGGTCCTGCTTGCTAAATTACCTATGAAGACAGCCGTAGCCACCTCGCTACTCATCATAGCCGTGAAATCACTCATCGGGTTCATAGGAGATATTGAAACTATGGAATTAGACTGGAACTTTTTGATGGTGTTTAGTTTGTTGTCTATAATTGGTATCTTTGCAGGAGTCAAACTCAATCAGTTAATTGACGGTAAAAAATTAAAGAAAGCCTTTGGATGGTTTGTTTTTCTAATGGCAATATATATCTTGTTTAAAGAAATAAACTTTCTGTAACCAAAGTAACTTTTAACTCCAAACCAAGACTATAATTTTGCATCAGTAAAAGTAACAAGGGAGGTTTCCCTTAAAAATATTTGAATTATGAATACAGTAGAAAATCAAAATAACGAGATTCCCGCCTTCGCTGGAATTGAGCAGATTTATACCGGTTGTTTGGCACAAGGTGCTTATTACATTTCAAATAACGGCGAAGTAGCCATTATTGACCCTTTGCGCGAAGTTCAGCCATACATAGAAAGAGCCGCTAAAGACAATGCTAAAATCAAATACATTTTTGAAACCCATTTTCACGCAGACTTTGTGAGTGGTCACGTAACCCTTTCGAAGAAAACCGGGGCGCCAATCGTGTATGGCCCAACAGCAAACCCAAGCTTTGACGCAATTATCGCTGAAGACGGTCAGGAATTTAAAGTGGGTGACTTGACCATTGTGGCACTCCACACGCCCGGTCATACCATGGAAAGCACTACCTACCTCCTTAAAGACAAAAACGGAAAAGACATCGCCATTTTTAGTGGCGATACCCTGTTTTTAGGTGATGTGGGCCGTCCTGACTTAGCCCAAAAAGCAGCTTCTATGACCCAGGAGGAATTGGCCGGGATGCTGTATGACAGTTTACGTACCAAAATTATGCCACTGGCAGACGATGTAATCGTTTATCCCGCGCACGGTGCTGGCTCTGCTTGTGGAAAGAATATGATGAAAGAAACGGTGGACACCCTGGGCAATCAGAAAAAAATGAACTATGCCCTGCGTGCAGATATGACCAAAGATGAGTTTGTAAAAGAAGTCACTGATGGTCTTGCTCCTCCACCATTGTATTTCCCTTTGAACGTTAAAATGAACAAGGAAGGCTATGATGACATTGATGAAGTGCTGGAAAGAGGAACTCAAGCCCTTTCAGCGGAAGCCTTTGAAATTGCGGCAAACGAAACCGGAGCGATCGTTCTTGATGTGCGCCATCAAAATGACTTTGTAAAAGCACATATTCCGCGTTCTATTTTCATTGGATTGGATGGCGGTTTTGCCCCTTGGGTAGGCGCTTTGATTGCTGATACAGAACAGCCACTTTTACTCATAACAGACCCGGGACGTGAAGAAGAAGCGGTTACCCGTCTTTCACGTGTGGGCTTTGACAAAACCATCGGATATCTTAAAGGCGGAATTAAAAGCTGGATTGATAGCGGAAAAGAAGTTGATCAAATCACATCCATTTCAGCAGAGGAGTTCAAAAAAGATTTGGAAACTAAAGAAGTCCCTGTCTTTGACGTTAGAAAAGAAGGAGAGTATGTTTCTTCTCATATTAAAGAAGCAAAATTGACCCCTTTGGATTTTCTCAATGACCATCTGGCTGAATTCCCTTCAAACAAAGATTTTTATGTGCATTGTGCAGGGGGATATCGCAGCGTGATCGCAGCTTCCATTTTAAAAAGCCGAGGCATTCACAATATTATTGATGTGGCGGGCGGTTTTGCAGGAATCAAAAAAGCCGGAATACCGGTAACTGCAGAAGTTTGTCCTTCAACTTTAAAATAATGAGGACTACTGTAACTTATGTTACTTTAAAAAACACAAAATAGCCTCATCTTTGCTTATCAAATAAGCTTATTTTAGAGATTAATTGATTATTGGTTGGTTTAGAAAGGGAGCGAGTGTAATCATTTAGCTCCCTTTCAGGTTAAAATTTATACAATGAAAATCTTTTTACAATTATTTTTTGTACTGGCACCTTTCTCAATTTCTGCACAGCAATGTACAGAAGCTATTTTACTCAACACCGGTGAATTCAAAAAAGAAGTGATACAAAAAAATGTACAACTCGTTGATGTTCGCACAGCAAACGAATTTCAACAAGGTCACATAGAGAACGCTATTCTTGCAGATATTTATCAAAAAAACGCTTTTCAAGAAAAATTAAAGTCCTTTGATAAAGAGCAAGCCATTTTTATTTATTGCCGGTCAGGGAACCGAAGTAAAAGTGCCGCAAAATTACTTTGCCAAATGGGATTTAAAAAAGTCTATGACCTCAAAGGAGGTTATTTAACCTGGAATTAATAATTGAAACATGAAAACAACACTCCAAATACAAAACTTAAAATGCGGTGGCTGTGCACATACCGTAACCACCAAAATTTCAGCAATTGAAAATATAGAAAATGTACAGGTTGATGTTGAAAACGATGCAGTGACATTTGATTTTGCTTCAGAATCTGATTTGGAAAACGTAAAGAAAAAACTGCTCGCGCTGGGCTATCCCGCAGTTGGAGAAGCCAATCCATTGACCGCTAAAGCGAAATCATTTGTGAGTTGTGCTGTGGGGAGAATGGGGAAGTAAGTTAAGTGACCGGTATTCAGTAGCGGTGAGCAGTAAATAGCACCAAATAACAAGCACCAAATCCCAAAAACACTTGGTAAGAGGGTGGTGGTGGAAAGTGAATATTTAAAAACCATATTCTATGAAACTACTCGGCATGATTGGTGGCACCTCCTGGCATTCCACCGTTGAATATTATAGATTGATTAATGAACTGGCCGGCAACAAATTAGGCGGCAGTCAGAATCCGCCCTTATTGCTTTACAGTTTGAACATTCAGTTGATGCGCGAACAAAACATAGAAAAAATTCAGGCGGCCTATCTGGAAATCAGTAAAAAACTGGAAACTGCAGGAGCTAAAGCCATTATCATTTGCGCCAACACCCCCCATATGATTTATGAATATGTTCAGCCTAAAATTAACATCCCCATCATTCATATTGCCGAAGCCATTGGTAAGGAGGCTCAAAAACAAGGATTGAAAAATTTGGGACTCCTGGGCACCAAACCCACAATGACGATGGATTTTATTCCCGGTTATCTGGATAAAAATTTTGACATTCAAACAGTGCATCCAGACCGGAAGGACTTTGGAGAAATCCATCGGTATATTTCTGAAGATTTGACACAAGGCAAATTCACCCCCCAAGCCAAAACTTATTTCATAAATCAGATGAAAAAACTGGAAGAAAAAAGTGCCGATGGAATTATCTTAGGATGCACCGAGTTGCCCATGCTACTTTCACAGGAGGATTTTCATTTGCCGCTTTTGGACACAACGAAACTTCACGCCCAATTGGCGGTAGATTTTATTTTGGGCTAGTTTTTAATGATTCTAAATTGCTGTAATGAAGTAACTTATTGTTTCTTATATCTTAAATTTGTGTAGCGTCATTTTCAATGATAAAATGAAAATTCTAGTAACATATCTCTTAACAACCACGATACTGCTGCAAAGCATGCATATTAACTTGGGAGATGTTTTACGCATAAAAGATTTCATTGAACACGCACAATTCCACAAAGAAAATTATGGAGACAATCTTCCTTCTTTTATCTCTATGCACTATGGTCAGGATAAGGAGCAACATCATCATGACGATAAGCATGACCACGAAAAACTCCCGTTTTCGAGTTGTTCTATAGTGCATACTCCCGTGGCTTTGTTAGGACAGTTTTTTATTCCAGACCTCGATCGGTTTGATAATTATGAAAAACAAGATAACTTTTGCTACCAATGGAGCTATTCTTCCCTATCAACTTTCGATATTTTTCAACCACCCAAACACACATAACACATCCCTAATTTTTAACGATTGTTAAAAGCAGTCCATTTTAGAATTTCTAATTGTGTGTTATGTTATCAAAAATCATTCAATTCAGTTTACAAAATAAACTGATTATTTTACTTTTTACAGCCTTTGTGGCCGGGTTTGGAATTTATTCCTTAACACAAATCCCCATCGGTGCCGTACCTGATATCACTAACAATCAGGTGCAGGTCATTACTACTTCGCAAAATCTCTCTACGCAGGATATCGAACAATTTATCACCTATCCCGTTGAGCTTGAAATGGCCAATCTTCCCGGCGTCATAGAAATCCGTTCAGTTTCAAAGTTTGGTCTTTCAGTAGTTACTATTGTCTTTGAAGACAAAATGGGAGCCTATTTACCGCGGCAGTTGATTGCCGAAAAAATTGAAGCAGCTAAAAGCAGTATTCCGGAAGGCTTTGGAACTCCTGAAATGGGTCCCATCACTACCGGTCTGGGCGAAATCTACCAATACATTCTGGATGTAAAACCCGGTTATGAAGACCAATATGACGAAACCGAGTTACGCACCATACAGGACTGGATTGTAAAACGACAACTTGCCGGAATCCCGGGAGTAGTTGAAGTCAACAGTTGGGGTGGTAAACTCAAACAGTATGAAGTAGCCATCACCACTGAAAAATTATCGGCCATGAACATTAGCATTAGCGAAGTGATGGAGGCGCTTGAAAAAAACAACAGCGTGGCCGGAGGTGCCTATATCGAAAAAGAAAATCAAGCCTATTTTATTCGTGGAGAAGGGCTTGTAACAACCATTGAAGATATTGAAAATATTGTTGTAGTCAATCGGGAGAATCTTCCGGTTTATATCAAAGATATTGCTAAAGTGGGTTTTGGATTTGCCAACCGTTTTGGTGCCATCACCGGAAACGGGGAAGGCGAAAAAGTCCTTGGTCAAGTGATGATGCTCAAAGATGCCAACTCCAAAAAAGTAATTGATGCCGTCAAAGAACGTGTTGAAGAAATCAGTGCTACCCTACCTGAAGGCGTCTATATCAATGGCTTTTTAGACCGAAGTGTCTTGGTTGGAAAAACAACATTTACCATCACAGAAAACCTGGTGCTGGGCTGCTTGATTGTTATTTTTGTGGTGGTTTTACTACTGGGTAATTTACGCTCTGGCCTGGTCGTTGCTTCCGTGATACCACTCTGTCTTTTGGTGGCACTATCATTTATGTATTTGTTTGGAGTTGATGCTAACTTGATGAGTCTGGGAGCAATTGATTTTGGGATTATTATTGACGGTGCTGTAATTATCGTCGAGTTTATCGCCTTTCAAATTACTAAAAATCAGAAACAACTGGAAGCCGTTGCTGTTCATGAACGCCGCCAACTGAAAGACACCATTACCTTCAACGGCGCCTCCAAAATGATGAACTCTGCTGTATTTGGACAATTGATTATTCTAATCGTCTTCATTCCTATACTTTCGCTGAGTGGTGTGGAAGGCAAAATGTTCCGACCCATGGCACTTACCTTTAGTTTTGCCTTAATTGGTGCTATGATCATGTGTTTTACCTATGTACCTGTGATGGCATCACTGTTTATCAAACCTGTAAAGAATGCCGACAAGAATTTTTCAGTAAAACTCATTAATTTTTTACACAAACTATACAAACCTTCCATCAATTTTGCACTGCAATCCAAAAAGCTCATTTTAGGAGCCGCAGGGATTCTTTTGGCATTAGCCATTTATACATTTTCAACTATGGGCGGTGAGTTTATTCCTACCTTGGACGAAGGAGATTTTGTGATTCAGCCGGTGTTAAAAACAGGAACTTCGTTAAGCAAAACCATAGAAACCACTACACAAATTGAAACTATTTTAATTGAAAACTTTCCCGAAGTCGATCAAATCGTCACGCGTATTGGTGCTGCTGAAGTACCTACTGATCCGATGTCTATGGAAGAAACCGATGTCATCATTACCTTAAAACCCAAAAAGGAATGGACCTCGGCATCGAGCAAAGACGGGCTGGCAGATGCCTTTAAAGAAGCCCTCAGCGTCATTCCAGGAATGGAAGTAGAGTTTACCCAACCCATTGAAATGCGTTTCAACGAACTCATTACCGGGGTGCGTGCCGACATCGCCATTAAAGTTTTTGGAGAAGACCTTGCTCTCCTGGACCAAAAGGCACGCGAAATTGAAAGTCTCATTCGCAATGTAGATGGTGCAGCTGACATAGTAGTTGAAAAAACTGTGGGTCTGCCACAAATGCTGGTTAAATATGACCGTACAAAAATTGCGCGGTACGGGCTTAATATTGCAGACCTCAACCAAATCATAAGTATGGGTTTTGCAGGTAGCACAATGGGAGTTGTATTTGAAGGCGAAAAACGCTTTGATTTGGTGCTGCGACTCGACCAATCAGTAAGGAAGGACATACAAAACCTGGAAAACCTGATGGTAGATACCCCACTTGGACAAAAAATTCCTTTACGTGAACTGGCGGCCATCACTTATGAAAAAGGTGCTGCCAAAATTTCAAGAGACGATACCAGAAGACGGGTGGTTGTGGGTGTTAATGTTCGTAACCGCGACTTGCAATCGGTTGTTGATGATATACAAGCGTTGATTAATGAAAATATGAACTTGCCTCCCGGATACAGCATTCAGTATGGCGGACAATTTGAAAACCTTCAAAGTGCAAAAGACCGATTATTTATAGCCGTACCAGTGGCATTGCTCCTTATTTTTATATTGCTGTATTTTGCTTTTCATTCGGTCAGGGAAGCATTGTTGGTTTTTACAGCCATTCCACTTGCTGCCGTTGGTGGTGTTTTTGTGCTTTGGTTGCGCGATATGCCTTTTAGTATTTCTGCCGGCGTAGGGTTTATTGCCCTTTTTGGTATCGCAGTGTTGAATGGGATTGTGTTGATTGAACACTACAAAGACCTTAAAAAAGAAGGCCACGCGCACAGTGATGACCTTATGGCGAAAGGCGCTACAGATAGACTTCGGGCTGTGCTTTTAACCGCTTCTGCAGCAGCACTGGGATTTCTTCCTATGGCCATATCTACAGGTGCCGGTGCCGAAGTACAACGTCCACTCGCCACTGTTGTCATAGGGGGATTGATTTCAGCAACGTTGCTTACACTAATTGTTTTACCGGTGCTGTACTCCCTATTTGGAAATTCGAAACAATCTGAAAAAAAGAACACCATGATCCCAAACAAAACCATTCCACTTATTCTGTTATTATTAGCTTTACCAGCGTTTGCCCAACAACCCTCACAAAGTCTGGAGGAACTTAAAAGCATGGCATTGGAAAACAACGCTATGCTGCGGTCAGCGCAATTTGAAATTGAAAAAGCCGGCAAACAAAAGGCTACTTCCTGGAATCTCGACAAAACGGAAGTGTTTTACAGCTATGACGAAAACAATCTGGCGGTCAATGAGGAGCCGCTTCAAATTTTTGGCGTCAGACAAAACCTGGCATTTCCCACGGTATATACCTCAAGAAATAAACAGTTTAAAGCCATGGAGCAATTGCAACAAACCCGCTTTGAAGTGCATAAACACCAGTTGTTTTTTGAATTGGAGCAAACTTACAATCGATTTCTTTATGCTCACGAAAAAGCAGCAGTATATCACTATTTAGACAGTTTGTTTTCTAATTTTTCCAACGCTGCCAACAGACGATTTGAACTAGGTGAAAGTAATTACCTCGAAAAAATCACAGCCCAGGCTAAGCAGAAAAATATCGCTACACTGCTACAACAATCGTTATATGATATCGAGATTACCAAAACGGCTTTAGAACAGCTTGTTCAGTCAGAAACGACCTTGGTTCCGCATATCGTTCCGCTGGAGAAAAAAGTGTTTCTGGAAAATTCAGCAAACGCACATCCAATGAATCAATGGCATGCCCAAAATCTGGAAGTTGCCAAAGCAGCCACCAAGGTAGAAAAGCAACAACTGCTGCCCGATTTAAGCCTGGAATATTTTCAGGGCACCAATGCCGGTCTCAACAGACAACTAATAGGCTATCAGGTGGGCGTGCATATTCCGCTGTGGTTTGGTGCAGACAAAGCGCGAATACAGGCCGGAAAAATACAGGAATCCATTGCCAATGAAGCGCGTCGCCAAAACAGTCTTGAACTCAAAAACCGGTTGCAACAATTTGGAGATGAGGTTAAGAAACATACCGAAATGCTTGTGTATTTTGAAAATGAAGGGCTTGATCTTGCCAAAGCCATTGAAAACACCGCCGGGAAAAGTTATCAGAATGGCGAAATAGACTTTTTTCAATACATCCAAAGTTTAGAGAATGCCATGGAAATTCAGTTGAATTATCTGGAAACCCTCTTTTTATACAATCGAGAATCTTTAAAACAACACTATCTTTTAGATATTAACAATTAAAATACAAAATCATGATCCGTTATATATCCTTTTTTATCCTCCTCACATTCGTTTTTACTGCTTGTAAAAACTCAGAAAGCTCTGCTCCTGAAACCGAAGAAGATGCAAGCTTGATTACACTTACCAAAGCTCAATATCAGTCCAATGCTTTTGAAGTGAATCGTTTAACAGAAGAGCCATTTCCCACTTACATTCGCACACAAGGGGTGATTGATGTGCCGCCGCAAAACAAAGCGGCCATTCATGCTATGATGGGTGGGTTTGTAAAAAACATCTCCTTACTCGTGGGCGATCAAGTAAAAAAAGGGCAGGTGATACTTACGCTGGAAAATCCGCAATTTGTACAGTTGCAACAAGACTTTTTAGAAACCAAAGAGCAATTGTCCTTTTTAAAATCGGAATATGAACGACAAGCCACTCTTTATGACGAAAAAATCACATCTCAAAAAAACTTTCTTAAAGCAGAAAGCGATTACAAAACGGCTGTTGCCCGAGTGGAGTCACTCAAAAAACAATTGCAGATGGTGGGCATCAATCCTGATAATTTACAGCCTGGAAACATCCGTTCTCAAGTGCAGTTGCGTGCTCCCATTTCGGGTTTTGTGTCTGCCATTTATATCAGTTCAGGCTCTTATGTTTCAGAAAATGAGCCCTTGATGGAAATTGTCAACAACGATCATATGCACCTGGAAATGCAAGTGTTTGAACGCGACATTCCCAAACTGAAAAAAGACCAGGTCATTGTCTTTAAAACCTCAGAAACTTCTTCTGAAAGTTATGAAGGAACCGTTCATTTAATCGGCACAACAGTAAACAGTCAAACCCGCACCACTCAAGTTCACGGTCACATTCCTGATAGTATTGCCAATCGTTTTGCCGTTGGGATGTTTGTGGAAGCACAAATTGAAGCCGAAAGCACCTCAACAGCAGCATTACCTAAAGAAGCTGTGGTGGAAGTGGAGGGCAATTTTTATGCGTTGCTTAAATTAGATACCGAAGGACTGCAGTTTAGAAAAGTAACGATAACACCCGGAAAAGAACACAATGGTTTTGTTGAAATAAAAAATGCCAACACCTTTCCTGCATCGGCACAATTTTTAGTAAAAGGTGCTTACAATCTTATTGTAGAGTAACTTTAAAACGCATATACCACATTAGCATACACATTCCTGCCCGGCCGTGGTATATTGTTCCAGTCTGCATAGGTGGAATAGTTTTCGTCTAGCAGGTTTTCCGCTCCGGCTTTGAGTACCATTTTTTGTTGATTAATATAAAAGGTTTGTGACAAAGCCAGGTTAAAAATAGTATAAGCCGGAGTTTGGTTTTCACCAAATTCAGGGCTAAAATCATACTGTTTGGTAGCCGTTTCTACTAAGGCCTCTGCATAAAACAAATTCTTTCGATAACGCAAAACAGTTTCAACGGTCAAGGGTTGAATGAGCGGCAGGTTCTCATTATTGTGGTCTCTTCCCAGACGGTAAATAGCTTTTGCTTTAGCGGTAAACCCATTTAAAAACTCATAGGAAACACTTATATCATTACTCCACAATTGTGCATAAGGCAATTGTTCATACACTTTCACGCCGTTGATGCCGATGTTCATGGGCGACAAATCCGGGTCGGGCTTGCCAATGATATAATCAGAAATGTGATAAAATGCCGTGTTGAACTTAACCGAAAATGCTTTGTTATGAAACCCGGTGGAAGCATTGAATTCCAAAGATTTTTCATTCATCATTTCCGGATTACCAATATAGTCAAACGCATCAAAACTGTTGAACAGATAAAACCCATAACCTTCAGAAACCGAAGGCGCGCGTTCACCATAACCCAAGCCTATACTGTGTGTCCAAAAATTATTTTGAAAGACCACTCTACCTCCGGTATTTAATAAAAACCGGGTTTTGGAGTCATCCATTTCCGGATAGAAAATCTGAAGACTTTGCAAGCCAAAAATATCATTAATACTGTTGTGATGCACTCCTAACCCAACCGTAAAACCGACTGTAAATTTTTCTGAAAGTTTAAAACTGTCTTCGGCAAAAACACCGGCATATAGTGTTCCCACATCAGGCCAGGTGAGCATAAACATTTCATTTTCATCCGGGTTTTCCGGGAACATGGTCATTTCAGCCAGTGAGTTGTTGTAATGTGTATTTACAGAAAGATTCCAACGGTGTTTGTTGTGTGTGCCGTTAAGTTTGGAATACATCCCTATTGTTTTACTCCAGCCCGGCATATCCATTCTGATGGGTACATCGGGGCGTTGGGTATCGTCCATAATATGGGTAATGGTGTTGTAATATAGCTTGGTTTTCCATTGGGTGAGTTTTTCGCTTTCAGGCAAAGCAAAATACTCCATCGAACCAATAAACGCCTGTGCTAATAACACATCCATCGGTAGGGCTGGGTAACCCACATCACGGGCTTCATCATAAATAACCGAAGCTTCCAACCATTGGCGGTCATTCCATTTATAACCGGTAATGGCTGAGAGGTTGTATTTAGTAAACTGTGAGTATAACACTTCTCCACCACCTCCGGCACTGTAGTTTTCAGCATTTCTGTACATTACATCCACATCAGAAAAAAACGTATTAGACGAATATTGCAAAGCCGCACCGGCTATTTTCTGTTCGTTGACGCTTTCGAGTCCGGTTTGTACACTGCCTTTCCAGCCGTTGTTTCTAAAACCTGTTTTTCGACGTTCTAGATCTATGCCCCCGGCAATGGTTGCACCGTTTTCAGCACCCTGTTGCCCAATGTTGATGGTGGCTTTAGACAGGTTTGAGATTTCTACATAGGAGGTAATGGGATCCATTTTGTCGGTACAAGCGCCGTAGATTCGCATGCCGTCTATAGTCACGACACTGCGCTCTGTAGCCATACCTTGAACCATTGGCTCCCATGCATAAGCACCACGTTTGATAAAGTCAACCGATGGAGAGGCGCTCAGGTAATCTTCAATGGTTGCCAGTGATTTGTTTTCGTTATGGTGCTTGTTGGTGGCGTTACCCACCAAAACCACTTCACTGAGTTTGTGGACAATACTGTCTTGTGCAACCTCTTGTGCGTTTAAAACGTTGATGCTTAACAGCAATATCCCAAGAATTTGAATTTTTTTCATAATTCCAATTTTTTTAAATTGCCTGAAGGCACCTCAAGCACCATCAGGCAATAGGGTTTTTAAAATTCTATTTCAAAATAAATGCTGCTGGACTCATTGGTTTCGGTAACTTCCTCACCTTTCAGCACCTCATCCTGTGCATTTAGCAGTTGCAAATTGATTTTCCAATAGCCGGTCATGGTTAAGCTTAGCTTCCCATGGTACAATTGGTCACTATTTGATTGTGTTAAATGCTGGTTGTTTGGAGAACTGTGATTGCCCATACCGGGCATTCTGGGGTCGATTTTTAAGGTGTAGTTATCAACAACCGGAAAGTGCATCATATTATCCATTTTAAAAACACCGGCAGTCATGTCATTTAGAGCCACTTTGGGGTCAGAAGGTTCAATTAGGACCACGATATAGCGTACATCATCACTTCCCATAAATACGTTGACTCGTTTTTTGTCTGATGGAGGAACAGTTATGGTTTCAGATACTGTAAACTCTTCGCCGTTAATGGTATAATCAAATGTAAGCTCCCAATGTTCCGTTTCATTGCCGGGCATCTGGAAGACAATGTAGCCCTCATAAAGGGTTTCAGTATTGGGTTTACGAGTTATGGAAGAATAAGGACAACTGTGAGACATATTCATCATGTGCATCATTGGCTTCCAGGAAACCTGAGCATTATCGATAAAGGTGTCACCTTCCTTTATTTGAAAATAAATTTTGTTATAACCCAGTTCAAACATTCCTGTTTGGTTGTAAACCGAAATCGTGTGTTGGTTGTTTTCAAAGTTTTTAACCAGAATTAAATCTTCGGTTTCATTTATGGGAAGAATGTTATCATCATCAGACGAGCAAGAGAAAAATAAGGCAATAGCCAGCAGGCTGAAATATTTTAATAGTTTCATTTTTTAAATTTTTAATGATGTGTAATAGTAGGGTTGCCAAAAAGTTTTTCTCTTTGGAACCAATTCAATAAATAACAATATATGGAATTACACAGCCGGCGGGTGGGTGATTTCCGGAGCAAACAAAAACTGATAGTTGTTTTGATACACTCCGGAAATCAGTGGTTGAAAAGATTTGGGTTTAAAATAATGTTTTGATGGAGCCGAAAAATACACCACCACTTCCTTTTGTAGAAAATCGAGGTAGGTGGGTTTTTCTTTGGATGGATTCTGCTGGGCAAGTTTGGAGAGCTCACACTTCCCGTTACATTCCATCTCTGGTTTGTCCTGATTTACACAAAACAATTCCACAAAACTTTTTGTGTCTGCCAGGTAAAACCCAAGCATCACACCACTCTTGATACTGTTAAATGAAATTAACAGCACAAAAAGATGGACGATTATGGAGTGGGTTTTGTTCATTCTCTTGCAAATATACAAAGCTTTTCAGATTTGATGTATGACTGGGGTCATAATTAAGCGTTGTAAATCACCCTCACTTTTGATGGGTTTTTAGCAATTAACAAACAATGTTTTAAAGGTTTTTTGTGTAACAAAAGTGACTGACAAAGTGATGTTTTTCATCTAACATTGCATTATAAAATAACTCCGCCTTTTATGAATTTATAAAAACTTAAGGGCTCATAAACAAAATCCAAAATGAAACCACTAGAAACAACAGGACTCAACGCGGAAGGTGCGAAAGAAGTCACAAAACTTTTAAACGAACTGTTATCAGACTTTCAAATGCTCTATATGAACCTCAGGGGGTTTCATTGGAACATTAAAGGAAATCGCTTCTTTATGCTTCACCAGAAGTTTGAAGAACTTTACAAAGATACAAGTGAAAATATTGATGAACTTGCCGAGCGGATACTAACTCTCGATGCACAGCCTCTTCATTCCTATACAGAATATATATCACAATCGGATGTAATGGCTGTTACGGGCGTTTCTGATGGTGATACTGCTATTGATCATCTAATTGATACTTACGCGAAGCTGTTAAAAAAAGAACGTTCGCTTATCAACACGGCAGCCGATAATAATGATGAAGGTACTGTTGCCTTAATAAGTGAGTTGATTGGAGGGCAAGAAAAACTGCTTTGGATGCTGAAGTCATATCGAGGCAATTAAATTACAACAAACAAAACATACTAAAACTTTTATGATTATATATGATTGTTGATAATTATCATATTTAATCTACTTATAACCAGCTAATTTTGGTTAGATATAAAATTGGTAAAGTGCCAATGTCGTTCATTTAAAATGATATATTATGGCAAAAATACTCGTTCTGGGAGCCGGTATTGCAGGTCACGTGGCCGCTTCCCATCTCCGCAGAAAATTGTCCAAAGACCATCAGGTGGTGGTCGTGTCCCCCAACAGTAATTATCAGTGGATTCCATCTAACATCTGGGTGGGTATTGGAAGAATGAAATCTAAAGAAATCCTTTTTCCGCTAGCACCATTATACAAGCGAAAAGGCATCGACTTTCTACAAGCAAAAGCAGTTGCCTTCTATCCGGAAGGTGATGAAGAGCAACAAATGCCATATGTTCTTGTTGAACATGTGAGTACTGAATCTAAAGGTAAAACAGAAAAAGTGACTTATGACTACCTAATCAATGCCACCGGTCCCAAACTCAACTTTGAAGCCACAGAAGGTCTGCTGCCGGGAAAAAACAAAACACATTCTGTTTGTACTTATACCCACGCTGAACCCACCTGGAAGGCGCTGGAACAATTGATTCAGGAAATGAAGCAAGGCAAAAAAACCAAAATACTCATCGGTACAGGACACGCAAAAGCCACCTGCCAGGGGGCTGCTTTTGAGTATATTTTAAATGTGGAACAAGAACTCCGCCGTCATAAGGTGCGGGACAAGGCTGAAATTACCTGGATTTCCAATGAATACCACCTGGGTGATTTTGGGATGGACGGTATGCTCCTCACTTATGGCAGTAATATTATGAAATCCGGCGAAATGGTGGAGATGGTTTTTGAAGACCGGGACATCAACTGGATTCTCGGTGCCGGCGTCAACAAAATTGAAGATGGCAAGGCACATTACGAAAACCTGGAAGGCGAGCAAAAAACCGAAACCTTTGACTTTGCGATGCTCATTCCCTCCTTTTCTGGACATGGATTTAAGGCTTTCGATAAAAATAACAACGAGATTACCGATAAACTTTTTAAGGGTTTTATGATAGTCGATGCTGATTATACACCCAAACCCTATGAAGAATGGACTGTACAAGACTGGCCGGAAACCTATCAAAACCCCACTTACAAAAACATCTTTGCACCCGGTATTGCTTTTGCACCGCCGCATAGTATTTCAAAACCACGAAAAAGCAAGAATGGCACCGAGATTTTCCCCTCTCCGCCACGAACCGGTATGCCCTCAGGAATTACCGCAAAACTGGTGGCCGATAACATTATTGACAGTATCAAAAAAGGAAAAGACTCGCAAGACCACAAAGGCTCTATGGCTAATATGGGTGCAGCCTGTATCGCATCGGCCGGATATGGCACTTTCTCCGGAAGCGGAATTAGTATCACCACCTATCCCATCGTACCTGATTATAAAAAATATCCCGACACCCACGGGCGCAAGTTGGGGAAAACCTTCGGGGAAATCGGCCTGGCAGGTCACTGGCTTAAGTTAACTCTTCATTATGTGTTTATGTACAAAGCTAAAATGAAACCCTTCTGGTGGCTGCTGCCGGAATAAACAATTAAAATTATGACACAAAGAATATCAAAAACAAAACGATTCTGGATGATGAACCCAATCTGGCAATTTTTTAAATACGTCTGGCTGAGTTTAAAAGTGATGCTTATTGTGGCCGGCGGACACGGTAGTACACGGTCAAAAGAATATCAAAAATCCTATTGAATAAACAAAAGCACTCTTAAAGGTTATGCATAAAGCACGAAAGACGGTATTTTATTTAGTTTCAATCCGGGGAACATGTTCCCTTGTGTAACAAACATCACTGAAGCCGTTGATTTTGTTTAGTATATTTCGGAAAATAATAAAACCATAAAGCTATGAAGTATTACCTATCAAAAAGATTTAAAAACGTTACACTTGATGCGTTGCGCCCAAAGGTTGAAGAAGAACTGAAAAAAGAAGGCTTTGGAATCTTAACTGAAATTGATATCCAGGCAACTATGAAAAAAAAGCTCAATAAAACCTATTTGCCTCATGTCATTCTGGGGGCTTGCAATCCGGTTTACGCCGATAAAGTGCTGAGTGTAGAACCCACCATCAGCAACATGTTGCCCTGTAATGTTACACTTCGTCAGTTGGAGTCAGGCGAAATAGAAGTAGCAATCATAGACTCACTCGCCGCTATGGGCGTAGTTGGTAATCCTGCACTTGAAGTACATGCCAAAGAAGTAAATGACAAATTAGAGCACGTTTTAGCAAACATTTAAATCTGTATTAACCTTATAATGGACAAACACAGTTATAACATTTCCTTAAAATGGAACGAAGGCAGAAAAGGAATTATGGAATCTCCCGAATTGCCAACCAAAATTGAAGTAGCAACACCCCCCGAATTTGATAAAGGCGTTCCCGGAATTTGGTCGCCTGAACATTTATATACCGCTTCGGTGTTAAGTTGCTTTATGACTACTTTTTTAGCCATTGCAGAATACTCTAAATTAGATTTTAAAGGTTTTGACTGCGATGCAGAAGGGATTTTGGATAAAGCAGAGGGTAAGTTCTTAATGACAGAAGTGCACTTAAAGGCTCGTTTACTATTAGATGACGAATCAAAAAAAGAACGTGCCGAACGTATTTTGAAAAAATCAGAAGCAGCCTGTTTGATCACTAATTCAATTAAAACCAAAGTCCACTTGGATAGTGAAATATTGATAAAGGCTTAAATATTCAACAGTACCCACCACGAGAATTTATATTCTAATAGCTTGTGGTGGTTTTTACTTTTCTAAAATAGACTCCATCCTCCCATCAAGCTTCATGAGTTTAACTTACTTTTCAATTTGGCAAAAAGCTCTAATGCAGAATACCTTCTACTTCATTGGAATAACATTACTGTAGTGTTAGCATGCTAGTATCTGTGCAGTACTGTTTTCAGTGAATGATATCAATTCAACTATTTTTCATACCCGATTTACAGGTGTCTCCCCTCGGTAACAAAGGTTACTGACCGGCCTGATTTGATGGTGTACTTTTGCCTTGTCAAATTGAGAAACACAATGAAGAAAACACTAGTAGTACTTTTATCCATAGTAAGCACCGGATTGCTTTTTGCACAAGAGCAAAAACCGCTCTCTAAAGAACAAGCCATAAATAATGTGCTGGAGAACAACCGCCATTTAAAAATCACCGAACAGGAATTCCTGCAGGCGCGTGCCGACTACCGGCAAACCAACGCGGTATTCCTTCCTAATATCACCGCATCCCACACCGGGATGACCACTACCAACCCCTTGATGGCGTTTGGGTCGAAACTCAATCAGGAAATCCTGACGCAAAACGATTTCAATCCGGCGCTGTTAAACAACCCCGAGCGCACCGATAACTTTGCTACCCGATTTGAAATCCAACAACCCCTTATCAATATAGACGGCATCTTCCAACGTCAGGCGGCCAAAAGCAAGATGCAAGCCACGCAATTGCAGGGGCAACGCACACAAGACTATATACTACTTGAAGTAGAAAAAGCCTATATGCAACTCCAACTGGCACACAAAGCTGTTGACGTTTTGGAACAAGCACTTGAAGCGGCTGAGGAAAATAAGAAACTGGCCGACAATAGTTTTGACCAGGGCTACCTGCAACGGTCAGATGTTTTGGCTGTTGAAGTGCGCGTGAGCGAAGTACAAAACCAACTGCAACAAGCCAAAAGCAATGTACAAAACGCCTCAGATTATCTGTCGTTTTTGATGGGCGAAAAAACCTATTCCATTTGGAATCCTACTGACACCTTAGAGTCTGAAGAATTAGTTACGCTGGAAACTACTTCTTTAAACGAAAACCGCTCCGACATACAAGCGATGACTTTGGCTACTGAAGGGTATGCGAAAATGAACAAAGCCGACCAAATGGCCTTCCTCCCACGACTGAATGCCTTTGGAAGCTATGAACTGTATGACAACGAAATGTTTCAGGGCAACGCCAATGGTTATATGGTAGGCGCACAACTCAGCTGGGACTTATTTCAAGGCGGAAAACGTTTTGGTAAAGCCCAAAAAAGCAAAGCCGAACTCGAGCAATCCCGCATCGAACTCGATCAGTACAAGGCACAAAGCCAACTGGAAATCAATAAATCACAACGACAACTCAATGATTTACAAGAGCAGTTAAAACGCAGCAAACTTGCCGTTGAGCAATCAGAAGAAGCGCTGCGCATTCGCACCAACCGTTTTGAACAAGGGCTGGAAAAAACCACTGAATTATTACAAAGCGAAACCCAGTATGCCCAAAAGCAATTGGAATATTTACAAACCGTATTTGAATACAATTTCGCGAAAGCGCATCTGGAATTTTTAACCAAAGGAGAATAATTAACCAACTCACCCTATGAAAAAACTTATTTATACCTTGATTTTACTTTTTGGAATGTCAGTATCTCAGCAAGCCCAGGAATCATTTGATTTTACTGTTGAGCTTGAGCAGGTAAACATTTCGGGGGTTCCTGGATTACACTCCTATGCCTTTGCACAACATGAAGGTAAATGGCTTATTATTGGCGGAAGAAAAGACGGCATACATGCACGTCAGCCCTTTAATGCGTTTCCGGCTTCACAAAACAATTCAGAGGTCATAGTGATTGATGTAAATACACAACAATTCTGGACATCATCATTGAATGTGTTACCCACCTCAATCAGTGAACAACTGCAATCGACCAATATGAACTTTCACCAAGATGGTGACGACTTGTTTATCATTGGTGGATATGCCTATTCACCAACTGCCGATGACCACATCACCTTTCCATACCTCACTTCTGTAGATGTAGCCGGATTGGTAAATGCTGTGGTAAACAACAACAGTATCACTCCATATTTTAAACAAATAACAGATGATATTTTTGCAAATACCGGCGGACAGTTGGGTAAAATAGGCAATACATTTTATCTGGTGGGTGGTCAACGTTTTGACGGACGCTACAACCCAATGAACAACCCCACTTTTGTGCAAACCTATGCGACTGCGATTCAAAAATTCACTATCGATAACAGCGGTAATCAACTGAGTTTTGACAATTATACAGCCATTACAGACCAGGTGCACTTAAGGAGAAGAGATTACAATCTGGTGCCTCAGATTTTTCCTGATGGAGCACAAGGATATATGATTTCATCAGGGGTTTTTCAGGAAAATGTTAACCTGCCTTTTCTTTATCCTGTTGAAATTACAGAGCTGGGGTACACTCCGGTTACCGGTTTTAACCAATATTTAAGTAATTATCACAGTGCCACTGCTGCATTGTTTGACAGTGACCTCAACGAAATGCACAGTATATTCTTTGGGGGCATCAGTCAGTATTACTATCAAAATGGAAATTTAATTCAAGACAATAACGTGCCGTTTGTAAAAACCATCAGCCGTGTGACCCGTTTTGCCGACGGAAGTTTACAGGAATTTGTATTACCCATTGAAATGCCCGGCTTACGAGGTGCCGGTTCTGAATTTTTTCCGAATAAAACCTTGCCCAACTACAATTCAGAAATTATCAAACTCAATGATATCACGACTGACGAATTTATCATCGGGCATGTGTATGGAGGTATTTTTAGTTCCAGCTTAAATCCGTTTACAAACAACCAAACAAGCACTACAAGTGCAGACGCAGGAATCTATGCTATCAAATTAATCAGAAATCAACCCATGAGCATACAGGAAATTAACGGGAACAATCCTTACTCCTTTAAGCTATACCCCAATCCTGCAACCACCTCTTTTACGGTGGAATTTGAGTCTCAAATTGCAGGAGAAGCATATTATTATATTTCAAATGTTTCAGGTCAAATCCTTAAAAGAGACACTTTAAAAGACCTGCAACCCGGCAACAACACAGCTGTCATTTCAATCGACGAGCAACTTTCTTCTCAAGTATTATCTGTGACAGTAGTTTTTGAAAATAAGTTTTTTGTAACCAGACAATTAATAAAAAAATAATCAATCAGTTTTAATTTAGTAATTACTCAGAATCATGAAAATCAAAATACTATCAATTATCACTCTCAGTACCCTTCTATTAGGCAGCTGTGGCAACTCAGAAACAGATACTGCAACAAATAGCCAAACGACGATACAGGTCACCACTAAGGCTCCTGCAACAAGCTCAGGCAACAACCTGACGGTTAGCGGAGAAATAGTCGCCGTCAATAACGCCACCCTCAGCACCCGAATGATGGGACATTTAAACCGTGTTCACGTGAATATTGGCGACAAGGTCACTCAAGGACAATTGCTGGTTTCCATCAACAACAGCGACCTGCAAGCCAAACGCGCACAGGTCAACGCAGGTATTAACGAAGCACAGGTAGCGTTCAATAATGCTAAAAGAGATTACGAACGTTTTACCGCCTTGTTTGCACAAAACAGTGCCTCCCAAAAAGAACTGGACGATATGACCGCCAGCTATGAAATGGCCAAAGCCCGTCTGGAATCTGCCAAAGCGATGAAAGCAGAAGTGGATGCCCAGTTTGCCTACTCTAACATAACAGCCCCTTTTAGCGGGGTGGTGACTAATCGTTTTGTAGAAGCAGGTGCGATGGCCAACCCCGGTATGCCCCTGCTGGCTATTGAAGCGCCCGGCAACTTTGAAGTGCGCGCAACAATTCCTGAAATGGCCATCGGGCAGATTAAAACCGGGGAAACTGTGGAAGTACACATTCGCTCCATCGACAAAAGCATTTCGGGGAAAGTAACAGAAGTGAGTAGCTCCTCTTCCATGACCGGCGGTCAATATCCCGTAAAAGTGGTTTTGGAAAAAAATGAAGCTATAAAATCAGGGATGTATGCCACGGTGCAGTTTCCGGTAGTACAAACCGATGACACCCCACAATTGGTAACTGTACCACAGGAAGCCATTGTGACCCAAGGTGATTTGCGCGGGGTTTATACCGTAAGCCAGCAAAACACAGCGATGCTACGCTGGTTGCGCCTGGGAAGATCTTTTGGCAACGAAGTGGAAGTTCTTTCCGGACTCAATGCTGAAGAAGCAATTATCGTGGAGGCGGAAGGAAAGCTCTACAATGGAGCGAAAGTGGAGGTGCAAAATTAGAAGTTAGAAGTACGAGGTTAGATGTGCGAAGTTGGAAGTGCGAAGTTAGAAGTACGAGGTTAGAAGTACGAGGTTAGAGGTGCGAAGTTAGAAGTATGAAGTATAAATTGACTTAGGGTTAAAGGACGTAAGACTAATCTCTCTGTGGAACCTCTGTGTAACTCTGTGCTATAGCTGTACCGCAAAGTTGCTCAAAGAAGCGCAAAGAGCCACAAAGAAGGATGACAACAAACAAAATAAAATAGTTAAAATGAAAGAAGGTTTAGCCGGCAAAATTGCCAAATTATTTATAGACTCCAAGCTCACCATCTTGTTGATGGTTGTGTTTATGGTCATTGGGGTATATAGCTCCTTTTTAATCCCAAGGGAAGAAGAACCACAGATTGACGTGCCCATGGCCGATATCTTTATAGGCTATCCCGGTGCGAGTCCGCTGGAAGTGGAGTCACGGGTCATCAAGCCCATCGAAAAAATGGTGTCCAACATCAAAGGGGTGGAGTATGTCTATTCCACTTCGATGCAGGAACAGGGAATGATTATCGTGCAGTTTTATGTGGGTGAAGACATCGAGCGGTCTTATGTGAAACTCTACAATGAGTTGATGAAGCATATGGATCAAATGCCTGCCGGAGTCACACCGCCATTGGTTAAAACCCGCTCTATAGACGATGTGCCTATGCTGGGACTCACGCTTTGGAGCGAAACCTATGACGACCACCAGCTGCTGCAAATTGCCAATGAGGTGAACCACGAAATCAGAAAAGTGACCGACGTGGCCACCACTCATAAAATTGGCGGACGCAGCCGTGAAATTCGCGTGGTGCTCGACAAAAACAAAATGGCTTCTGCCGGTGTGGATATGCTGGGGGTCGCTGAAAAAATAAAAGCCAACAACACCCAGATGACCTCCGGGGCATTTAACCGCAACGATACCGAATTCAAAGTCAATACCGGTAGTTTTTTACAAACCGTGGACGATGTGGAAAACCTGATTGTAGGAACTTCACAAAACCAGCCGGTCTATTTAAAACAAATTGCACAAGTACTTGATGGGCCCGAATTGCCCAATGAATATGTGACTTTTGGGTATGGTGCTGCTTTTGAAGAAGTGACTTCAAAATATCCATCGGAATATCCCGCTGTTACCATTTCTGTTGCCAAACGCAAAGGGGCTGATGCTATGAAACTTTCAGATGTTATTCTGGATAAAATTGAACATCTGCGAACTACTATTATTCCTGATGATGTACAGGTTTCTGTCACCCGAAACTATGGAGAAACCGCTTCCCAAAAAGTGGGCGAACTCTTGTTGCACCTTCTGGGTGCGATCATAGCCGTAACCCTGGTAGTGATGCTGGCGATGGGCTGGCGTGGCGGACTTGTTGTTTTCCTTTCCGTTCCCGTGACCTTTGCTTTGACGATGCTTAGTTACTATTTACTCGACTACACACTCAATCGCATCACCTTGTTTGCCTTGGTATTTGTGACCGGTATTGTGGTGGATGACTCCATCATCATCGCTGAAAATATGCACCGCCACTTTAAGATGAAACGCCTGCCGTTTAAACAGGCCGCCCTCTATGCCATCAACGAAGTGGGGAATCCAACAATCTTAGCGACCTTTACGGTTATTGCCTCGGTATTACCGATGGCTTTCGTTAGCGGATTGATGGGACCTTATATGAGCCCGATGCCCATTGGTGCGTCAATCGCGATGATTCTTTCATTGATTATCGCCCTGACCATTACGCCTTATCTGGGGTATATCTTCTTACGCGAAAAAGATAAAAAGAACGCTTCCGGCGAGATCGAAAAACCCATCGAAATTGAAGATACCCGCATCTATAAAATCTACAGCAGGTTTGAACGACCCTTACTGGACAACCCGTTTAAGCGCTGGATGGCATTGGGGATTACGACCTTACTGTTGTTAGGCTCTGTAGCCATGTTTTTTACGGAAACCGTACTGGTAAAAATGCTGCCGTTTGACAACAAAAACGAGTTTCAGGTGGTGATTGATATGCCCGAAGGCACCACGCTGGAGCGCACCAACGTAGTCACTCAGGAAATTGCCCAATACCTCTCCGGTCGTCCGGAAGTGGTGAACTATCAGACCTATGTGGGCACTTCGGCTCCCATTACGTTTAACGGACTCGTGCGTCATTACGATTTAAGAGGTGCTTCCAATACGGCTGATATTCAGGTGAACATCAAAGACAAAGGCGACCGGAAACTACAAAGTCACGACATCGCCAAATTGTTGCGTCCTGATATTCAGAGAATCGCTTCCAAATATGACGCCAACGTCAAGCTGGTAGAAGTACCCCCGGACCTCCGGTGTTGAGTACCATTGTCGCCGAGATTTACGGGCCCGATTACGAAGAGCAAATACGTGTGGCTGACTCCGTGCAAAGCATCCTGCGCAACACTACCGATGTGGTGGATATCGACTGGATGGTGGAAGCCGACCAAACCGAATTTATCTATGACATCGACCGTGAAAAAGCGATGCGGTATGGAATTGCACCTCAGCAAATTGTGCATACGCTGAACATGGCATTGGGCGACCGTGCCGTCACCCATTTGTATGACGAAAATGCCACCGAGCGCGTGGGCATCCTACTGGCGCTGGACGAACAAGAAAAAGCCAGCCCGGAAGCCATTGCACAAATAGAAATCGCTTCCCAACAAGGAAATATGGTTTCTGTGGGTGATTTGGTAACCATTAACGAAAGTACGGTACCGAAAAGCATTTACCGCAAAAACCAAAAGCGCGTGGTCTATGTCATGGCCGATATGGCGGGTACATTGGAAAGTCCCGTGTATGCCATTTTGGGAATGGAAGAAAAGTTAAAAGAAATTCCGTTACCGGAAGGCTATAAGATGAACGAACTCTATGCCAGCCAGCCGGAACATGAGGATGACTATACTGTCAAATGGGACGGCGAATGGCAAATTACCCTTGAGGTATTCCGTGATTTGGGGATTGCATTTTTGGGCGTGATTGTGATTATCTATATGCTCATTGTAGGATGGTTCCAGAACTTTAAAGCACCCATTGTGATGATGGTGGCCATTCCTTTATCGATGATAGGGATTGTAATAGGACACTGGTTGCTCGGCGCCTTCTTTACCGCTACTTCGTTTATCGGGATGATAGCCCTGGCGGGAATTATGGTGCGGAACTCGGTCCTGCTCATTGACTTTGTCAACCTGCGCCTGGAAGATGGGATTCCGTTGAAGCAAGCCATTCTGGAAGCCGGGGCAGTGCGTACCACCCCCATTCTGCTCACCGCAGGAACGGTGGTCATTGGTGCTTTTGTGATTTTGTTTGACCCCATATTTCAGGGACTGGCCATCTCGTTGATGGGTGGAACGATTGGTTCAACTTTCTTAACGCTGTTGGTCGTACCGCTGGTGTATTACCTGATTATGCGGAAGCAGTATCCTGAAGTTGAGGAGGAAGTTGTTGAAGAAGAAAAGAGAGAAGAGAAAATAGAATAGAGAATAGAGATTAAGAAAGAACTTTGCGACTCTGCGGCTTTGCGAGCAACACACTAAACTCTCGCAAAGACGCCAAGACGCCAAGGAAAGTGGATATAGACATTAATGATATAAAAAAGAACAGATGAAACTATTAATTGTAACCGCAGTAGAGGAATTCCAAAAAGACATTCTCAAGCTGTTTAAAAAAGCCGGTATCGAGGCCTTTAGTACCTCAGAAATTGACGGCTACAAAAATGGAAACAACTCGGTAGTCGCTACGCAGAGCTGGTTTCCGGGAGAGAAAGGCGGTAGCGAATCACTCATGGTGTTTTCGTTTGCTGAAGAAGAAAAAATCGACCCGTTTTTTGAATTGGTCATACAGTACAACAACAATTTGGAAACGAATAACCCGGTGCGGGTGGTTGTGGTGCCGATTGAAAGAGCGATCTGAAGTTAGAAGGTAGAAGTACAAAGTTAGAAGTTTGAAGTACAAAGTTTGAAGTTTGAGTTAGGACTGCAAGACTTAAGACTTAGGACAAATTTCTCTGTGAACCTTTGTGGAATCTTTGCGTGACTTTGTGGTATAACTTTTAGCAATTCTGAACATTATAAAAATAAATAACTTAAAAACAATTAACTATGTTAATTTGAAGTTTGAGTTAGGACTGCATGACTTAGGACAAATTTCTCTGTGAACCTTTGTGGAATCTTTGCGTGACTTTGTGGTATAACTTTTAGCAGACCTGAACATTAAAAAATAAATAACTTAAAAACAACTAACTATGTTAAACAGAATCATTAGAGCCGTTGCCGGCACGTTTATTCTTATCAGCTTGTTGCTGGCAATCTATGTCAATATCAACTGGCTGTGGTTTACCGCTTTTGTGGGTGTGAACCTTTTGCAATCCTCGATTACCAAATGGTGTTTGATGGAAGATATTTTGAAGAAATTTGGAGTGAAGGATTAAGTTAGAAGTACGAAGTTAGAGGTTAGAAGTATTTGGTCTCAAAAATCTTTTGTATTCTCGATTACCAAATGGTGTTTGATGGAAGATATTTTGAAGAAGTTTGGAGTGAAGGATTAAGTTAGAAGTACGAAGTTAGAGGTTAGAAGTATTTGGTCTCAAAAATCTTTTGTATTTTAGTGAAAACTCAAAAAATCACTTCGTTATGAAAGCATTTTGCACCCTCTTCAGCCTATTGATAACCGCAACGCTTTTCGCGCAAAGCTTAAACGGCTCCTGGCAGCTTACGCACGAAAACGGTGAAATGCTCACCAAAAACGAAGTCATTGCTATCTACCAGGATGGCTATTTTGCTGTGGGCGCCAAGGAAGCCCGTACCAACAAATTTTTATATGCCTATGGCGGGGAATACAGCCTCAAAGGCAAAACCTACACCGAAACCCAGGACTTCAACACCCGCAGTGCACAGCGCATTGGCGGCACAATGGAATTCAAGGCAACCGTTAAAGACGAGCAACTGGAACTAAGCAGCGGCGCACAGTCACAAATATGGCGACGACTCTCAGACAAAACCGATGCCCTCACCCGCAACTGGGTCATCACCGGCCGCGAGCGTGACGGCACGATGAATACCATGACTCCCGGCGATCGCAGAACAATAAAAATCCTCAGCGGCGGACGCTTTCAATGGATTGCTTTTAACTCGGCCACCAAAGAATTTCACGGTACCGGCGGTGGGACTTATGTGGCAACTAACAACTTATATACCGAAAACATCACTTTCTTTTCCCGTGATGACAGCCGCGTGGGTGCCAGTCTTCAGTTTCAGTATGAAGTCAAAGACGGCACATGGCACCACAAGGGAAAAAGCTCCAAAGGCGA